>NZ_BJKL01000001.1 GCF_006538345.1 Alteromonas sp. KUL49
TGTGTTTTCTGAAAACCTCGCCATTATTGACCTATAAGGTTAGTAATGACTAGCTTTGTCAGGGAAGTTGTTTTGCTTTCCTGTCGAAGCGGATGCGCATTTTAGGGATTTAAACGGCCACGTCAACAAGTATTTTCAAAAAAATGTCATATTTAAATTAATCGGTCAAAAACCACCCTATATGCCCTAATTTCGTACTAAATATGTGTCTACTCCTCCGATATATTAAAATAGAGGAGATCATCATTGAGATAGGCACGTAAGTGATTACACTAACGTCAAATCTACTTTGAAGAGTTATAGGAGATAACAGTGCCATTACGCCACTATAAGAACATCTACCCTTCTGTCGGTAACAAGGTATATATAGATACATCATCTGTCATTGTTGGTGACGTAACTCTAGGTAGTGATAGCAGCATTTGGCCACTCGTTGCTGCCAGAGGAGACGTTAACCGTATTTCTATTGGTGAGCGCACCAATATTCAAGATGGTTCAGTACTGCACGTAACAAGAAAGTCTCCCTCAAATCCTAATGGTTACCCTCTTATTATCGGTAACGATGTCACTGTAGGACATAAATGCATGTTACACGGCTGTCAATTGGGTAACCGTATACTCGTAGGTATGGGAGCGATAATTATGGATGGTGCGATAATAGAGGACGATGTGTTTATTGGCGCAGGTACTTTAGTCCCACCTAAAAAAACACTCGAAAGTGGGTTTCTTTATGTGGGAAACCCGATGCAAAAGAAACGACCGCTTAAAGACAGCGAGATGCAATTCCTCAAACAGTCGGCAGTTAATTACGTTAACCTCAAAGATGAGTATTTAGCTCAGGAGGAATAAAGCACAGTTATTGTGCGCTTACGAGTTCTCGTAAAGCAACAACAACCTCTTTAGTGTCTGGCTGCTTTTCCGTCCATATAGTGAATGCAGCCGCCGCTTGTTCGACTAACATACCTAAACCGTCCAGCGTGTTCTTCGCGCCTAGTTTAGATGCCTCTGTTAAAAATACGGTAGGCTCTGCTTTATACACCATGTCATAAGCCACATCGCACCGCTCAAATAACTCGGACGAAAGCGCACACGGTAATTCACCATGCAGACTCGCTGCAGTTGAGTTAATAACAACAGTGGGCTTTACCATTGCGATATCGGACAGTGAGACTACTTCTACTTTCCCCGGAGCTGTTTCGTCGGCCACTATTTGCGCCTTTTCCAATGTTCGATTGGCAAGGGTTAGCGTTGACACGCCCGCAGCTAATAATGGTGCAATAACACCCCGTGCAGCCCCACCCGCGCCAATCAGTAAAACAGACGCACCTGCTAGTTTAGCGCCGTTGTTAATGAGGTCATTCACTAAGCCCACACCATCCGTATTAAATCCTAAGACTTCTCCGTTAGTAGTCTTCATTAACGTATTTACCGCTTTGGCATCCTGCGCAGCTTTGTCTTCAACACGGGCAAAGTTGTAGGCATCCAGCTTAAATGGCATTGTTACGTTACATCCTAACGCACCCTCTTGACTTAAGAACGCTTCGGCAGCCTCAATAAAACCATCGTCCGGCGCCGATATTTTTTCATAAGAGATAACTTCGTCGCACTGTTTAGCAAACATTTGATGAATCGTTGGTGATAGACTTTGTGCAATTGGATTACCGAAAACGGCGAACTTCTTCATGGGATTATCTAACTTATTTAAAAAAGGCAAAAAACAAACGATGGGTGAACAGACTACACCATATCATCTCATAGGGGGAGAGGATAAAGTGAGAGCACTGGCGAATTGTTTTTACGATATTATGGAACAAGACCCCTACGCTTCAGAGCTACTTGCCATCCATCCGCAACCCCTTGATCGTATTCGCGAGGTATTCTTCTTGTACCTAAGTTTATGGCTAGGCGGCCCTGATACGTATCAACAGCAATTTGGCCACCCTCGACTGCGTGCCCGTCACCTCCCTTTCACAGTAACACCAGAACTCAAAGCACAATGGATGTATTGTATGCGCAAGGCCATGCTAACCACTGTAGATGATATGACACTGGCAAATAGATTACTGGAAGCGCTAAACACTTTAGCTGACCATATGATTAACACCCAATAAAAAAGCCCCCACTATGCAATAGTAGGGGCCAAAGGTTACACGCCTTGGGTGCGATTAAAATGTGTAACCCACAGAAACGGTATAAACCCATGGATTTATATCGATATCAGCCACGCTACCTTCAGTACCACTTAGGTTGAAGCTTGCTTCAGTATTAATGTCGATGTAACGCACAGACGCGTTTACATGCCATGTTTTGTTTAACTGATAGTCAAAGCCCACTTGTGCAGACAAACCAAAAGAATTGTCAAGCGAGAGGTCGTCTAGGCCAGCCGCTTCGTTGGCTGATGTAAATTCTTCGTCGAAGAAAATAGTAAAGTTAACGCCCGCACCAACATAAGGCTGGAAAGCAGATGATGGGTCATTGAGGTAATAGTTAACCGACACTGTTGGAGGTAAGTGAGTAACTTCGCCTAATTTATTGCCTGTACCGAGAGGATCGGTAACAGAGAAGTTCACGTCATGAGTAAAGGGCGTAGCCGCTAACAATTCAACGTTGATACGGTCAGTTAAGAAATAAGCAACGTTAAGTCCCAACTGAGTATTGTTGTCAACAGTAAGACCAACACCAAGGTCGGTACCACCTACCATAATATTTGATGATGATTCGTCTGGTGCAACGGTGGTCAAGCCTCCGCGTACAATCCAATCTCCCGCTTCGTGTGCTGAAGCCAAAGGAGTTGCTAGAAGAAGAGGAATAATGGTTGCTGCGAGTTTACGTGTGTGCATTGTGTTTCTCTCTTGTGTTCAAAGAAGATAGCGCTACTTTACCGCCTGAACCAAAAGTTCATTTGATCCAGCGCAACTTCCTATAGCAACAACACAAGTATCGGCAACCCCCATTGATGTGGATCAAAAATCACACCTGTGAGAATCGCCTCTTAACACTCGCTTACCAGTCTGTGGGTTTTAGCCACTCAGATAACTTGTCTTCAGCACTACCCGGCGCAGGTGTATAGCAATACTCCCAGCGTGCCAACGGAGGCATAGACATTAAAATAGATTCAGTACGGCCGCCCGTTTGGAGCCCAAACAAGGTACCTCGGTCGAACACCAAATTAAATTCGACGTAACGACCTCGGCGGTAAAGTTGAAAATCTCTCTCTCGCTCTGAGTATTGTGCATCTTTTCTGCGCTCGACAATAGGCACATACGCATCAACGTACCCATTACCCACGGCTTGCATGAACGCAAAAGACTTATCAAATCCCCATTCGTTGAGGTCATCGAAAAACAAGCCACCCACACCACGAGTCTCACTGCGGTGTTTAAGATAAAAGTAGTCGTCACACCACGCTTTATATTTGCCGTATACGCCATCACCATAAGGACTGCATAGCTTCTTCGCCACCTCGTGCCAATGCACTACATCTTCTTTAAAAGGGTAAAAAGGGGTTAAATCAAACCCACCACCAAACCACCAGATTGGGGCCTCGCCTTCTTTCTCTGCAATAAAGAAGCGCACGTTAGCATGAGACGTGGGGATATAAGGATTGTGAGGATGAATAACTAATGAAACCCCCATAGCTTGAAAGCTTCGACCCGCAAGCTCAGGGCGAGACGCTGTGGCAGACGCAGGCAAAGATGCGCCAAAAACATGGGAAAAGTTAACGCCGCCTTGCTCTATTACTCCGCCGTTCTTAATAACACGAGAACGACCACCGCCACCTTCTTCACGTTCCCACGTATCCTCGCGAAATTGTCCCTTACCGTCGGCTAACTCAAGGGTTTGGCAAATGTTGTCTTGCAGTGATAGCAAGTAAGCTTTTACTTTTTGAATAGCCTCGTTGGCATCAATACCATCTAACGTCATTGGCACTGTTGTCATGCTCTAATTACCTCACCTGTATCACCATCGCGAATTACACTAGGGTTTTTATTTCCCCCGACTTCACCGTAGACGTACTCAACACTATCTTTAAACACCGCTTTTGCTTCTTCTATGGTTCGCGTAGACGGCTCGCCAGAAATGTTAGCACTTGTAGATACTAAAGGTTTGCCCAGCTTTTCACACAGGGCCTTAACCACTGGATGATCTGTGACTCGCACCGCTATTTTGTCGTGAACACCGGTAACCCATACAGGTGCGGTATCAGATTTGGGCAGCAACCACGTATTGGCGCCCGGCCAGCTTGAGAAAATATCTGTACGCTTGTCTTGCCTAATAGCGCTGTCATTAACATAGGGCAGTAATTGTGAGTAATTTGCCGCTATGAGTATGACTCCCTTGTCTACAGAGCGCTGCTTTACTTCAAGCACGCGGTAAACAGCTTCCTTATTATCAGGGTCGCAACCAATACCCATCACAGCCTCAGTGGGATAAACAAGCAGCTTACCTGCATTAAACGCTTCCACAATAGGATCAGTAGTGCCACCTGTATCAGAGCTAACGTTAGTCATTATTTATTTCTCTAAACGAATTACAGTTCTTCTTTGTAACCACACATTGGCTGAGGGCAACAAAGTGAACCTTTCTTTTTGATCATCACGGCCCAGCCACATGCAGGACACGCTTTATTGATAGGGGTGAAATTTAGCACATAACGGCATTTTGGATAATTATTGCAGGCAAAAAACTGCTTCCCGTACTTGCTTGTTCGAGACAGTAAATGTCCATCGCTGCATTTGGGACAATTTACCTGGGTATCCTCTTGGCTTTTTAACGGGGATATATAGTGACAATCGGGAAACTGCGTACAGCCCAAAAACATGCCGTAACGCCCCTTTTTTATCGCTAAATTAGCGCTGCATTCTGGACAAGAAGAGCCTTCTAGTACTTTTAATACTGATGTTTGATTGTCGTGAAGCGGCTTACTAAACTCACACTCTGGATACCCAGAGCACCCCAAAAAAGGGCCTGATTTACTGTGCTTAATTTGCAGAGGTTTGTTGCATTCTGGGCAATCGCCGTAGGATTCCAGCGCTTGTTCATGCGCTGAAAACAAAGAATGGTCGATTTTAGACATGATTAATGGAGTGTACCGTCCGGTTCTGCGAACAATAAGTCTTCCATCTGTGCGTACGCTTTTTCTTTTCCAGGTACATTAAATAGCACCATGAGCACGACCCATTTGAGATCTTCTAAACAAAATTCAGCGGAATCGATTTCCATAACACGATCTATCACCATTTCTCGTGTTGACGCGTCTAACACACTAACCTGCTCTAGGAATAATAAGAATCCCTGACACTCAACATCTAAACGCATTTGTTCTTCGTAAGTGTAAATACGGCTAACGCTGGCGCTCATACCCTTGCAAAAATACGGCTTGATATCTGTCTCTTGTAAAGCAGCGAGTTTCTCTAACCAAGCTAGGGCTTTGTATATTTCGTCGTGATGGAAACCGGCACGAACTAACTCTTCAGTTAATTCATCTTGGTCGACTCGAATTTCCGTTTCACTATGAATAAAGTTTTCGAAAAGGTACATGAGGATGTCGAACATGTTATTTGCCCCTCAATTTAACGTAGCCACCTGGGACGGAAGCTACCAAGCCACGCAACTCATATTCTAGTAATACTGCCATAGCGTCTTGGACTGGCATGGCGCTGCGTTCGGTAATAACATCAATAGCGGTGATGTCATAATCCACACTATCTAATAATTTATCGGTTGCCAAGCTATTAACTTCACTTTTTTTCGTTGTTTCGACGTCGATTAATGCAGGTTGCCAAATATATGAAGGTAGGGCTGACAGAATGTCATCAACACAGGTCACCAATGACGCGCCCTGTTGTATTAACCAATGACAACCTTCAGATTGAGGTTGTAAAATATTACCGGGAACTGCAAAAACTTCTTTCCCTAGATCTGCGGCCAACTTGGCAGTAATCAAGGTGCCACTCTTAATTTTAGCTTCTATTACCAAGGTTCCCATACACAACGCCGCTATTATTCGATTGCGTTTCGGAAAATGCCAAGAGAGCGGCGCCGTATTTGGAAAGAACTCGGTCACTAAAGCTCCACCACCGTCGATAATGTTATTTGCCAATCGCTGATGCCGCTTGGGATAGATGCTGTCTGGGCCGGTGGCAGTAACCGCTATGGTTGCTCCGCCCATTTTCAATGTTTCGTCATGAGCCACACCATCGATACCTAGTGCCAACCCACTGGTAATCACAATGTCTTGCTGAACCAGTTCGCGGCAGAAATGACGAGTATTCTCCTTACCTTGCAAACTAGCATTGCGACTCCCAACTATCGCTATTTGAGAGCGGTTCAAAAGACAGGGGTTTCCAGTAACAAACAATACTAACGGAGGCTGTGAAAGTTGCTTTAACACACTGGGGTAATTCGGGTCGTCATAGGTAATGATATGATGTTGTGGACTGCTTGCTTCCCAGTACTTAGCTTGCTGAACCTTGTGGTAAGACAAAGTGTCGTTGAACTCATTGGGCAGTTGCTTTGCCAACACCAATTCAGGCAGTGAAGCTACAAACCGCTCCACCGGCAGTGACGTGTAAGCTATCGACTCTAACCATTGCTTGGCATTGACTTTGTCTGAAGAGGCTAGTGTGAGCCACGAATACGCTTTGCTTTGTACCTCTGGAGTCGCCATGTCTTTCCTTCGTGTAAGGTGTTCACACGGCGATAGAGTTTAAGGATGCGCGACTATCATTCCCCTTCTAATACCCTTGTCTGCCCGCGTAATCAGTCCAAAACTCGCGCCTTCAAATGTTTTGAGTACAACAAGCTCCCCTACTTTTAACGCTGGCTGCTCGACAATGTCAGTAATAGGGTTCCACCTTTGAAGCGATGTATCACTGAGGTAGCGTGGAGCATCGCCATTGATAATATCTGCGCCTTGGTGATAGATACCCATAGCAGTGCCTGGCGTTACTTGGTGCAATGAGAGGTCCAGTACAACAACATCGTATAACCCCAACATTTCGTAATCGTGCAGGTCGCCGATAACAAAACCTTTTTGCTCATTCGCAGCAGAAAGTGCAATGTCATCAAAAGTTTCTGGTAATGCAGGTGCCAGCTTATCTCCTTGTCGAACTTCCCGGTGAGAAGAAACAATAGTCACCATCTGAGTAGTGTCCGATAACTGTGTTTCTTGTAACGCTTGCGCTACACGTTCAACTCGCAATCCAACCACCTGACCTTGCATGTTTTCAATGCTAGCGTAACGACGAAGTATATTTAACTGACCTTCGGCATTGCTTTGATACTCACTCACTAAATGATCGCCCACACTGAATTGGCTTTTACCATTGTGTTCCCCGAGAACCTTCGGTAAATCCTCGTACTCCTCTTCACCCATGAATAACAAAGCATTGGTCAATATACCCAACTGTTCTGCGGAGAACATAGGAATTGGTTGGCGTTTTTGGGTGACAACCCGTTGTGGACTTAATACCCGATGAGGCTTGGCCCTTACAACAGTGAGAACCGGTACACCATCTTCAATTTGGATACTCAGAATATCGCCAGGGTAGATAAGATGAGGGTCATTCAATTGTGTATTTCTGCGCCACAACTCTGGCCATTGCCAGGGATGAGCGAGAAATTGGCTGGCAATATCCCATAGGGTATCACCCTTTTTCACTGTATAGGTACTTGGCGCATCTTCATTAATTTCTACACTAGCATATACAACTAAAGACCCCAGCAGCAGTGCCATGGTACAGAGCATACGTAGAATGAATTTCGCCATAACATACCCTTGTTGTTATTCGTAATGGTAGTTCAAAGAAAATATCTCGCCATTTGTACAGATTATTCAATCAAAGCAATCTACTAAGTCGCTTCAAAAAACTGCACCTAACCGCGCTATATACGTTAGAATAGTAACCTAACTAGCGCTGTAAATAGTGCTGACAATGAGATCGTATATCTTTTTATACTGAGTAAAAGTGAAGTAAGCGAAACATGGCCATTTTAGACGTACTTAGTTTTCCTGACGAACGCCTTCGCACGGTGGCGGAACCAGTAGAGTCAGTCAACGACGAAATTAAACAACTTGTATCCGACATGTTCGAGACCATGAAAGACGAAAATGGTATCGGGCTAGCTGCTACCCAGGTCAATCGACACGTTCAAGTTGTCGTTATGGATGTGTCTGAAGAGCAAAACGAACCACTTGTGTTTATTAACCCTAAGATAACTGCTCGTGATGGTATGACTATCAGTGAAGAAGGTTGCTTATCGGTACCGGGTAATTACGCTAAAGTTGAACGCGCCGAGACAATTACTGTAGAAGCTCTAGATGAGAATGGCGAAATGTTCTCTTTAGATGCTGAAGGTCTCTTGGCAATTTGTATTCAGCACGAGTTAGACCACCTTAAAGGTAAACTTTTCATTGACTACTTGTCACCATTAAAGCGTCAACGCATTCGTAAAAAGCTAGAGAAAGAAGCACGCCTCGCTGCGCGCGCGTAAGGAATTTCGTGTCTACGCCACTCCGTATAATTTTTGCCGGTACACCGGACTTTGCAGCGCAGCATCTTGCTGCGCTTCTCGATACTGATCACGAGATCATTGCGGTATACACCCAACCTGATCGACCTGCGGGTCGAGGTAAGAAGCTCACGCCTAGTGCCGTCAAAGTTCTTGCCCTTGAAAACGATCTCCCTGTTTATCAACCTCAGTCACTGAAAGATGAAGAGGCACAGCAGACGCTTTCTAACCTTAATGCAGATGTTATGATTGTTGTTGCATATGGGCTATTGCTTCCTCTTGCTGTGCTTGATGCACCGCGTTTAGGTTGTATTAATGTACACGGCTCCATTTTGCCTAAATGGCGTGGTGCAGCCCCCATTCAACGTTCGCTTTGGGCAGGTGACGCTGAAACCGGTGTTACCATCATGCAAATGGACGAGGGTCTAGATACCGGAGACATGCTGGCTATTGAAACCTTACCTATTACCACAGAAGACACCAGTGCGACGCTTTATGAAAAGCTAGCGGCATTGGGGCCCAAATCACTCATTACTACACTGAGTAAGTTGGAAAGTATTCAACCTCAAAAGCAAGACGATGCATCGGCTACCTATGCCAAAAAGTTATCAAAAGATGAAGCCAAGATTGACTGGAATGAGAGCGCTGAACAAATAGAGCGAAACATACGTGCATTTAACCCTTGGCCGGTAGCGTGGACGCAGGTAGAAGACCAGAACATCAAATTATGGTCTGCAACCGTGGTGCCTCTTAAACAACAAGTCGCTCCGGGCACTATTATTCAAGCAAACAAGGCCGGCATAGTAGTGGCTACGGGTAACCAAGGTCTTTGCATCACTTCATTGCAAATTCCCGGTAAAAAAGCATTACCCGCTGCTGATGTTATTAATGCTCGTAAGTCGTGGTTTGAGGTTGGCAGTGTTATCGCGAGTGCATCAGACTCGTGAAGCCGCTTCCACTCCCAAAACAAAAAAACCTGCGGGCGGACTGCGCATGGGTGGTTTATCAGGTATTGGAACAGGGCAAATCCTCGCGCGACTGTCTTGAGAAAGTTCAACGTCGCCACAACCCGCGAGACAATGCTTGGCTTCAGGAAATGTCTCTTGGGGTAATGCGTAAACTGCCAATTTTGCAGCATTGGTTACGTGCCTTGTTAGATCGCCCCCTTAAAGGTAACAAGAAGGTTATTGAACATCTAATTCTGGTCGGCTTCTATCAGCTAGCGTTTTCTAGAGTAAGTGCTCATGCAGCGGTAGGCGAAACAGTCAATGCAGCTCCCTATTTAGGCGGCGGTGGTCTTAAGGGTTTAGTTAACGCGCTACTAAGAAACTTTCAACGTGAAGCACTGGCTGACAAACCTATAAACAACCCTATTATCGAAAGTGGATTTCCCAAATGGATATACAAAGCTATAGACAGTGCGTATCCCGATAATAGTCAGCAAGTAAGAGAAGCTTCAAATGGTATGGGCCCATTGTGGCTTCGAGTGAATCAACAACAAACTGACTTCACCACCTTTTGTAATGCATTAGACAAGCTAGATATCCCCTACACCACCAGCGAACAGCATCCTAGCGCGGTTATATTGAAGAAACGGGAAGACATTACGTCGCTACCCGGTTTTGAGAAAGGATGGTTTGCAGTACAAGATGGTGCTGCACAATTGGCCGCTGCCTACTTGGGCGCAAAATCTGGTGAGCGAGTTCTAGATTGTTGCTGTGCGCCCGGCGGTAAGACGGGCCATGTATTAGAGCTCACACCAGACCTTGAAACCTGCATTGCCCTCGACTTTGATGAAAAGCGCTTACAGCGGGTCAGGGAGAACATGACAAGGCTCAAGCATACCCCGGTGATTATCCACGGAGATGCCTCTCAACCTGCCGATTGGTGGGACGGGCAAGCCTTTGATCGCATATTACTCGATGCCCCCTGTTCCGCTACTGGGGTGATTCGCAGACACCCAGACATTCGCTGGCTGCGAAAATCATCTGACATTGATGCACTAAAACTATTACAAGCAAAAATATTAGAAGCGCTGTGGCCCACGCTAAAACCCGGTGGCACATTGTTATACGCTACCTGTTCTATTTTACCCGCTGAAAACGTCGAACAAATACGTACATTTTTAGCTAATCACGATGACGCTACCCTGTTACCGCTGCACGAGAATGATTCCAATGACATTCCAGGTAGACAGATTCTGCCTGGTGAAGCACAAATGGATGGTTTCTATTATGCGAGGCTGGTAAAGTCAGAAGGCTAATAAGAGAGTAAGGTATTGTAAGTAACGATGAAAATCATCATTTTGGGTGCAGGACAGGTTGGCGGTACACTGGCTGAAAACCTTGTCGGTGAAAAAACGAAATCACCGTTATTGATTCAGACCCTGATATCCTTCGCTCATTGCAAGATAGGTTAGATTTACAAGTCGTTACCGGCCTTGGCTCTCATCCTGATGTGCTCAGAAAAGCGGGCGCAGAAGACGCAGACATGTTGATTGCTGTGACCAACAGTGACGAATGTAACATGCTGGCATGTCAGGTGGCTTATAGCTTATTCAAAACGCCCACTAAAATTGCTCGTGTTCGTTCAGAGCAATACATCATTTACCAAGAACAACTCTACAAGCAGCAAGATATTCCTGTTGATCATATTATTGCACCGGAACAATTGGTAACTAAAGCCATCAAGCGGTTGATTGATTATCCAGGTGCACTACAGGTCGTTGAGTTTGCTGATGGTAAAGCGAGCCTAGTAGCAGTTAAAGCCTACTACGGTGGCCTATTGGTAGGTCATGCATTGTCGGCGCTGAAAGATCATATGCCCAATGTAGAAACCCGTGTGGCAGCGATTTATCGTCGTGGTCGCCCCATACGTCCATTAGGCACTACAGTTATTGAAGCTGATGACGAGGTCTTCTTCATCGCTGCCACCAAACATATTCGCGCGGTGATGAGCGAGCTTCAAAAGCTAGAGTCGAGTTATAAGCGTATTATGATTGCTGGTGGCGGACTTATCGGTGCAGGCTTAGCGAAAAAGCTCGAACACAAGCACAATGTTAAGCTGATCGAATTCAGCCATGAGCGAGCGCAATATTTGTCGGCTAATTTGGACAAAACCATTGTATTCAGTGGTGATGCGTCTGATCCTGAGTTGCTCAGTGAAGAAAATGTTGAGCAAGTTGACGCTTTCATTGCGGTTACTAACGACGATGAAGCGAACATCATGTCAGCTATGCTAGCCAAACGTATGGGCGCGCAAAAGGCAATGGTACTGATTCAGCGCAGCGCTTATGTTGACCTTGTACAAGGTGGCGAAATTGATATTGCCTTCTCTCCGCAACAAGCCACTATTTCGGCCTTGCTTACCCACGTACGTCGCGGTGATATTGTAAATGTATATTCATTGCGAAGAGGTGCAGCAGAAGCTATTGAGGCGATTGCACATGGCGACGAAAATACCTCAAAAGTGGTTGGTCGTCAGATTGGCGACATCAAGTTACCACCAGGAACCACCATTGGTGCCATAGTACGTGAAGAACAAGTGATCATTGCCCATAGCGATACAAAAATAGAAGCCAATGATCACGTTATTCTATTTTTGGTCGACAAAAAATATATCGGTGACGTGGAAAAACTCTTCCAGCCCAGTGCGTTCTTTTTTGGTTAGCTAACGGTTAATTACTTAACTGCGCCAAAATGTGGGCGAGAACAGCACTAATAATGAAAATACTTCGAGACGACCAAACACCATCGCAATAACCAGTATCCATTTTCCAGCATCGGTAACATCGGCGTAGTTCGCTGCGACGCTACCCAAGCCAGGGCCTAAGTTATTCAACATAGCTGCGGTAGCGGTGAAGGCGCTCAAGTTGTCTAACCCCGTGCCAATTAAACCTATCATAATGATCACAAAGACGACGGCGTAGGCCGAAAAGAAACCCCACACCGCTTCAACGACTCTGTCGGGCATTGCACGTTCTCCAAACTTAACGGCGTACACGGCTTTTGGGTGTATAAGACGATCGACTTCTCGCTTACCTTGTAAGAACAACAAACATACGCGAACAACCTTAAGACCGCCCCCTGTAGAGCTCGCACATCCACCAATAAAGCTCGAGAAAATAAGCATAATAGGCAGGAATGTAGGCCACACAGAAAAGTCAGTGGTTGCAAAGCCTGCTGTGGTACTAATAGATACAGCTTGCAGCATGGCTTGATCGAGGGCTGACTCAGCTGAGGTATAATAGCCACTGAGTGTAAGCACTAAAAAGCACACTAAAATCAACGCTGCTTGAATCATGAAAAAGGCTTTGAATTCAGGATCACTAAAGTAGCCTCTTACCGTTCGCGAACTCACTGCAGCATAGTGGAGCGAGAAGTTCAGTGCAGCAATCAAGAGAAAAATTACGCACACCAAGTTAACCATGGGACTGTTGTAATAGCCCAAACTCGCGTCATGGTTTGAGAACCCACCAATAGCGACGGTAGAAAATGAGTGGCAAATTGCATCAAACCAGTTCATTCCCGCCAACCAATAAGACACCATGCAAGCAATGGTTAAGCTCAGATAGATGTACCACAGATGCTTCGCAGTATCAGCTATACGAGGTGTCATCTTGTTGTCTTTTACTGGGCCTGGAGTTTCTGCGCGATAAAGCTGCATTCCTCCAACGCCAAGTATAGGAAGTATGGCAACGGCAAGTACAATGATACCCATACCACCGAGCCATTGTAGTTGTTGACGATAGAACTGCACTGAGTGAGGCAAGAACTCAATACCTTCGATCACGGTCGCGCCTGTGGTCGTTAACCCAGAAAACGACTCAAAAAATGCGTCGGTTACCGTCATACTTGGCTGTTCTAGAAGGATCAGGGGAATTGCACCCACACTGGCAAGTACCGACCAAAACAGCGCAACAATCAAAAAGCCCTCTCGAGCCCGTAATTCGTGTTTTTGATTACGGTTTGGATACCAGAGCGCAATGCCTCCCAGTACACACAAGATGAATGCTAAGGCAAAAGGCAAACCACTACCGTCTTGGTAAATCAAAGATACCACGGCAGGAGGGATCATTGTTACGCTAAACAGCGCTATTAGAAGTCCAAGAATACGGACTATCGCACGATAGTGCATGTTAGCTGCGGCCTTATTATTGTTCGCATGTATATTCCATAACCAGTGCGCAAACGTCTTTCAACTTAGTATGTGTTGTGTTTATCAACGCTCAGTAAAACAAGCTAATGGACGCGTTAACTTCAGTGGGGTTTCTTGAGTTTTGATTATAGGGTGAATGCCTGCACAGAGAAACCCCTTGTTTGACGACTTATTTCATCGACAACACAGTTTGAACCATTGCTGAAATACTTTTATGAGCATCTACTATATTTTCTGCAAGCATGTATGCAGGTGTAGTGACCAGTTTATTCGATGCATCTATGACAACTTCATCAACAATACTGTCAATGTGTTCCGCGCCCATGGCTTTGAGTGCATTGGCTGTATCGCCATCATTACCAATAGTTAGCTTAACACCATTTCCATATACAGACGCCGCCAATGCTGGCGAGATACACGCATATCCTGCAGGCTTTTTAGCAACAGCGAAAGCCTTACAAACCGCCAAGACTTGCTCATTCACACGACTCTTGTCACCATCAAGTGCGAAGGTACAAAGGTTTTTCGCCACTCCAAATCCACCAGGAACAATAATCGCATCGAACTCTTCCACATTACATTCAGTAACGGGTTGAATACTTCCTCGCGCAATGCGAGCAGATTCTACAAGGACATTTCTCTGTGCGTTTTCCTCAACACTTCCTGTTAAGTGGTTCACTACATGCAGTTGCTCAGTATCAGGAGCGAAACAGGAAAATTGAGCGCCTTCTTGAGCAATACTCAATAACGCAAATACTGATTCATGGATTTCAGCACCATCGAATACGCCACACCCACTTAAGATAACTGCAACCTTCTTCATCTTGCTACACTCCTCGCTTTTGTTGGCTTATACCCATATTGGCTATAATTCAGTCAGTAAATTTAAAAATATTATTAACAATTCATGTAAGAGCATAAATATGTTGTGCTACATTAGCAAACCGCTCGGAAATACTATTATTTGAAGCATCGGTAGTTATCCACATTTATCGACAATATTTATAGTAAGCCAAGTAGTGAGTGACTATTCCTCGAAGGCCCCATACCACTTACGATTGCACTTCATCGGTGCAATGTGTAAAGATCATAAAGATCCCGCTTATTACAAAACAGATCACAAAGTTATCCACAAGCCCTGTTCTAAAATATTCGTAGCGTACTCTATGGCGATCGAGCCTGTCCTATGGCATTCTTGCGCCACAATCACTCCTTAATAGCTACACGGCATGACAGATCAAAAAACACCTCCTTTTATTCTTGTAGACGGTTCTTCCTACCTTTTCCGCGCATTCCACGGTTTACCGCCATTAACCAATTCGAAAGGACAAGATACCGGTGCTATATACGGTGTAATTAACATGCTTAAGAGCTTGATCAAACAATATGGTCCGACTCATATAGGTGTAGTGTTTGATGCCAAGGGAAAAACGTTTAGAGATGACATCTACAGCGAGTACAAAGCTAATCGTCCTCCTATGCCCGAAGAACTAAGAAGTCAGATCGCTCCATTACATGACATTATTCGAGCGATGGGATTACCCGTTATCGTAGAGTCAGGTGTTGAAGCCGATGATGTTATTGGTACGCTTGCAAAACAAGCGTCTGAGCAAGGCATCGATACTGTTATTAGTACCGGTGATAAAGACATGGCCCAATTGGTGAATCAGCACGTCACTTTGATCAATACCATGACCAATCAACTTATGGACGTTGAGGGCGTAAAAGAGAAATTTGGAATACCACCGGAACTTATCATTGATTTCCTTGCGCTAAAAGGTGACAAAGTGGATAACATTCCGGGCGTACCTGGAGTGGGTGATAAAAGCGCACAAGCTCTGCTCAATGGTATTGGTGGTATTGATGCCATCTACCAGAATCTCGACGATATCGCAGGACTATCATTTCGCGGCAGTAAAACTATGGCAGCGAAAATGCAACAGTATGAAGAGCAAGCTCGGTTGTCCTATACTCTCGCGACTATCGCGATTGATCTTGAACTAGATTATGCCATTTCAGATCTTACCCCTACTGCTCCTGACAACGATGCCCTTGCTGCACTCTTTGCAGAGTACGAATTCAAACGGTGGCATGCAGAGGTCTCTGGAACGAGCGCATCAGAGCCAACCTCAACTTCATCAACCGATGAAACCTCGTCCGCACTAGAGGACACATCTACTAATGAGTTTCCCGGTATAGATAAAAGCGGGTATGAAATAGTTTATGACAAGGCTGTGTTTGATGCATGGGTGTCAAAGTTAGAGACCGCTGAACTTTTTGCGTTTGATACTGAGACAACTAGCTTGAACTACATGAATGCTGAGATAGTTGGGGTGTCATTTTGTATTACCCCAGGCGAAGCCGCTTACGTACCCGTTGCCCATGATTATCCCGATGCGCCAGAACAGCTAGACAGAGACTATGTGCTACAAGCACTTGCACCTATTTTGTCATCTCAAGACATCAAGAAAGTTGGCCAGCACATCAAGTATGATAAAAACGTACTTGCTAACTACGATATTACTCTCAATGGTGTAGCGTTCGACACCATGCTAGAGAGTTACGTTTTGAACAGCACCGCGCAGCGTCACGATATGGACTCGCTGGCCTTGGCCTATCTGGGGCACAAAACTGTGCATTTTGAAGAAATTGCGGGTAAAGGGGCGAAACAACTTACTTTCAATCAGATCCCACTTGAGCAAGCAGGCCCTTACGCGGCAGAAGATGCTGATATAACGCTACGTTTGCACAATGCCATAATAGAAAAGCTTAATGATGTCCCTGCGTTAAAGTCGCTACTTGAGGAAGTTGAAGTTCCGGCTTCTCAAGTACTCGCGCGAATGGAGCAAGCTGGTGTACTTATTGACAGTCAACAACTAGCGCAGCAAAGCCAAGATCTAGCTGCGCGAATATCTCAACTAGAGGCAGACGTACACGAAGAAGCGGGCGAACCGTTTAACTTGGGTTCAACAAAACAGTTACAGCACATTTTGTTTGAAAAAATGTCACTGCCAATCATCAAGAAAACACCAAAAGGTGCGCCGTCTACGTCGGAAGAAGTATTGCAAGAGCTAGCACTCACCTATCCGCTGCCAGAGAAAATCATGACCTACCGAGGTCTAACAAAGCTTAAGAACACTTACACCGATAAATTGCCAAAGATGATAAATCACCGCACAGGTCGTGTGCACACCTCTTATCATCAAGCCGTAACTGCCACTGGTCGTTTATCGTCTACTGATCCAAACTTGCAGAACATTCCCATCAGAACGGAAGAAGGCCGTCGTGTGCGACAAGCATTTATTCCGCGCGACGGCTATAAGATAGTTGCTGCCGATTACTCTCAGATTGAGTTAAGAATAATGGCACACTTATCTAAAGATGAAGGGCTACTTACCGCTTTCTCACAAGGTAAAGACATTCACAAAGCCACCGCGGCTGAAGTTTTTGGCGTATCAGTTGAAGAGGTTACTGTTGATCAACGGCGTAGTGCTAAAGCCATAAACTTTGGTTTGATTTACGGTATGTCTGCGTTTGGACTGGCTAAACAACTCAATATTCCTCGTCAAGAAGCACAAAAGTACATGGACCTCTATTTTGAGCGTTATCCGGGTGTACTAGATTACATGGAATCGACTCGAGAGTTTGCTAAAGCTAATGGCTATGTTGAAACAGTGTTTGGACGCCGCTTATATTTACCAGACATTAAAGCGAGTAATGGCGCTCGTCGTAAAGGTGCAGAGCGAGCTGCAATTAATGCTCCTATGCAAGGTACTGCGGCAGACATTATCAAGAAAGCGATGATTGCAGTCGACAGCTGGATTCAAGATTCAGCATCAGACACCGTCACTATGATGATGCAAGTGCACGATGAACTTGTATTTGAAATCGCTACAGATAATGTTGAGGAATACACTCAAACTATCACCAACATCATGCAAGATGCCGCTGCGTTATCTGTGCCTTTAGTGGTTGAAGCTGGTGTGGGTGAAAACTGGGATGAGGCTCATTAATCGTAATTTGATTACATATTTTGGATATAAGCATTGGTAAGTACGCTAAATTTGGTAATTTAATTACAATTTAGCCTTGCCTTTTTCTTGTCTTATTGTAACCTTAGTCGCGTAGGGTACAGAGGTGAGAAAGCTGTTTTCAAACCTTTGCTTTAACCCCGGCCATTGTTGCCGGGGTTTTTTTATGCCCAAATAAAAATCAACAAAAAAAGCATATATAATTCAGCCACATAGAAACTCATTTGAAAAATATTCGAATTAAATTGAACTTACTACTGTTGTGCGACTCTATTTAATCGGTTTTTATGTGTTTTTCTCTCAGTCCTTAGCCCTGCTTTCAAGTGGGGCTTTCTTTTATCTATTCACTACTTTCTTTTGTTTCTAACGATAGCCACTGATTCAGAACGCCTTCTAATTCGGGTAAACCATGTCGATTCAATGAAGAAAAGGTATGCACGGTTACATCACCCATAAACGCAAGCGCAGCTTCACGAGCCATGAGTAATTGTGCTTTGCGTTTTCCTGACTTTAGCTTATCGGCCTTAGTGAGAAGCGCTAGAACCGGTATACCAGCATCTACAGCCCAATGAATAAGGTCTTGGTCAAGGTCTTTAAAAGGATGACGAATATCCATTAGAACCACTAGGCCCTTAAGTGACTTCCTTTTTTGTAGGTATTCACCCAACGATGCTTGCCACTTTTTCTTCATTGCAATAGGTACTTGCGCAAAACCATATCCAGGGAGATCCACAAGGCGTTTGTCTTCTTCAAGTTCAAACACATTGATCAATTGGGTACGCCCCGGAGTTTTACTCGTTCTAGCAAGGTTTTTTTGTCGAGTTAATGTATTTAGCGCGCTAGACTTACCTGCATTAGAACGACCAGCGAAAGCGACTTCTATTCCCGAATCATTTTTGAGATGCCTAATATCTGGCGCACTAATAAGAAATTTTGCTTTAGTGTAATACGACATATAGTCTTACTCCGTACGCATCACTAACCTAAAATGAATCCTTTTTAATGGTCAAAACTAAGGTAAAACCATAGTTTTATTATGGAATAGGTTTTTCTGACGCGTTAAATGTGTAAAATACGCATGATATCACGTATATCACGCGAGCCGTTGGATCCATTTAAGAGATTTATTATGAAAAAACTGTGTTTGTTGTTTTGTATGTCTTTAGGTTTGTCTGCCACAGCGATGGCAGAAGGTAATGCTGAAGCAGGTCAAGCTAAGTCCGCTGTATGTGCCGCATGTCACGGTATGGACGGTAACAGCATGATTGATATTAATCCTAAGATTGCAGGTCAACACGAAAGCTACATCGTAAAGCAGTTGCAAGAGTTTAAATTAGCTTCACAAACTGGTGGTGAAGAAGGCCGCAATAACGCAGTGATGAACGGTATGGCTGCACCACTGTCAGAGCAAGACATGCTAGACCTTGCGGCATACTTTTCTAGCCAAACAGCAAAAGACGGCGAGACACCAGAACAGTACGTTGAAGCGGGTCGTGCACTTTATCAAGGTGGAGACGAATCACGAGGCGTGACAGCTTGTATCGCATGTCACGGTCCACAGGGTAACGGTATGGGCTTAGCGGGCTTTCCAGATATCAGTGGTCAACATGCTGCATACACAGCGGCACAACTTAAAGCATTCCGAGCAGGTACTCGTCATAATGATATGAACGGCATGATGCGCGATATCGCTATGAAATTAACTGACGAAGATATAGAAATTTTATCTAACTATATCGCGGGCTTACACTAACAAGGCCGTTTTTTAACCCATTTTGTTAATATGGTGTAACAAAATGGGTTGTGTTTTTAATATTTTCGTGTAATCTAGCGGCTTAGTTTGTAACCGTTTGCAAAACATTACGAACACAGTTAAAGAATAACAATAAAAATAAACTGCACGGACGACATTAAAAAACGATCATAGAAGATCAAAAACAACAATAAGCTCTGTGAACAATAATAATAAGTAGAGCAAATCCATGGAAGCCAGCTACACATTGACGTGTAAATAACGGGAGAGGTGTCATACGACACTCATACAAAACGAGGTGATGGTTAACCCCATCGCCTTTTTTCTTTTTTGCGCCTATGAATTCACTTACTTGCCCATTATGTGTTCATGATTTTGAAAGTACAGATGTATTCTTTCAGGATAAGAAACGCTGTTACCATCAATGTCCTCAATGTAGTCTTGTATTCGTCACGCCCGAAGAACGTCTCACACCAGATCAGGAACTCGAAGAATATAAGCTTCATGAAAACCATGTTGACGACGCCGGTTACCGAAAGTTTTTAAACCGCGCACTATCACCTTTAGTTCCCATGGTTGACTCTTTCACCAATGCATTAGATTTTGGCTGCGGTCCTGGACCACTACTCGCGATAATGCTTCGAGAGTACGGTATAGAAACGAGTATTTACGACCCATTCTTCTTTCCCTCTCGCGACGTATTAAATACGTCGTATTCTTTAATCACATGTACTGAAGCGATCGAGCATTTCCATCATCCTCACAAAGAGTGGGAACTTTGGCAGTCTTTAATCGCTTCTGATGGCGTCATTTTAATAATGACTAAGCGCGTGTTAGATAGAGAGCGCTTTAAGCACTGGCACTACAAGAACGACCCAACTCATGTGTGTTTTTTTAGCGAAGCTACTTTTCGTTATTTAGGTCAAAAATATCATTATGACGTACAGTTCCCAACGAATGATGTTGTATTGATGAAGAAGCTTTAGAAAATACAGGTTATAATATGGGACTGTTCAATAAAGTACTGTCTCTCTTGTTATGGCAACCAAAAGTAAGAAATCCCGCAAAATTGGTCTCATTGGCGTTCGTAAAGATCCCGATCGTAAGCCTGGTTCACATCGCAATAACGATGCTCGCCCGAAAAAGCACAAGGGCAAACCAGCCGGTACCCGTAACAATGTTGAGCAACCATCCAAGTCCGTTGGCAGGAAGCAAGAGAATAAAGACCCCAGGTTAGGTAGTAAGAAGCCTATCTCCTTGATCAAAGTAGAGACGCCAACCCCAAATCAGCCACAAAAACGAAAGTATGCGACGCCAGCGCAAGAATTAGCCGCATTAGAAGCAGACCAACGCCTTGCATCACTGCTCGACAAGCTCGATGACGATAAGCCGCTTACAAAAGAGCAACAAGCTTACGTGGATGAAAAAATGGCGAGACACCGCATTCTCTGCGATCTACTTGGTATCGTAGAAGTGGAAGATGAAGAAGAAGAAAACGATCCATTCGACTCTCTCGACGCTATTGATATAGACGACTTCAAAGATTAACTCAGTCAACTATTAACTTTCTAGAGTACTCTTATGCCTTGGATCTATCTCGCAGTGTGTTTTGCTGCACTCATTATTATAGGACTTAGTTTTTACGCCGGACGCTTACTCTTCTTGCTTAAGCAACAAAAAGAGCGTCAAAACAGTGTGCGCAGTAAACGTATTTACAACATCAGTGAAAGTGTTCACGTAATTGCCATGGCAATGGAGCAGCAGCAGTGTGAGTTGAGTGAGGGAGTCATTCGTATCGTTAATTTACTAAACGCGTTACCTATTGACCCCCAGCCCGATTTTAAAAACCATCTATCCACACACTCACGCGCTGTTCGGAGAAATCAGCGGTTTTGCCACCTTAGAAGACAGAAAAAACGCTCTCTAAGAAGGAAAAGCGCAAACAAGATACCGCCCGTGAACAAATAGAATCAGAGTTCGAATCTAATGTTTTAAATGAACTCCCCAGTATAAAGGCCTACAGCGCAGAATTAATGAAAGGGTAGACTCAGGTCTGCCCTTTCCTATTATCGAGCTAGCTCACTCACCTCTTGATAGCAAAAACACGTTTTGGCATGGTCGTTCACTATGCCAACGGCTTGCATAAACGCATAGCAAATTGTCTCACCAACAAAGGTAAATCCTCGCTTTTTGAGGTCTTTGGACATTTTTTTTGCCACAGCGGCACACTCTTCTTGGTTCCCATCTACTTCACCGCGAATAGTCTTCCCCTCGGTAAATGCCCAAACATAGTCACTGAAAGACTGCTCCTCTTGTATCAACAGGTACGCTTTTGCATTTTTTACGATAGCATTCAATTTCAGCCTATGTCGGATAAGCCCTGTATTTGTCATGAGTAATTCAATATCGTCTTCAGTCATCTCAACAATTTTTGAGGGGACAAAGTCAAAGAAAGCAGCTTCATAATTCTTCTGTTTTTTGAGTACGGTTATCCAAGAAAGCCCGGCTTGCTGGCCTTCTAGACAAAGCTTTGCAAAAAGAAGTTGGCTGTCTAACACTGGGCGTCCCCACTCTTCATCATGATACTTTTGATACAAAGGGTCTTCACTCACCCAGTTGCACCTGGTCACTTTATTCATGTGTTCTCACTTAGCAATTTTGCGCTTAAACCTTCTAGCATTATTCCTCAATAGATGCTGCATTTTCATGTATTACATCTACATACTACCCTTCACAAAATGTATACTATGCATCTTTTTTATACCGTTAACCAATAAGCAGCGAATGTATGCAGAAATACGATATTAAAACCTTTCAAGGGTTAATCCTCGCGCTACAGGATTATTGGGCTCGTCAGGGCTGTGTCATCATACAACCTCTAGATATGGAAGTTGGTGCAGGCACATTTCATCCGATGACATTTCTTCGTTCTCTTGGCCCAGAGCCAATGAGCAGCGCTTATGTACAACCATGCCGTCGCCCAACTGATGGACGTTATGGTGAAAACCCCAATCGCTTACAGCACTACTATCAATTCCAAGTCATGCTCAAGCCCTCTCCAGATAATATTCAGGAGTTATATTTGGGCTCTCTTAAAGAGCTCGGCTTTGACCCTCTCACCCATGACATTCGATTTGTAGAAGACAACTGGGAATCACCAACGCTTGGCGCGTGGGGCTTAGGTTGGGAAGTGTGGCTTAACGGTATGGAAGTTACTCAATTTACCTACTTCCAACAAGTAGGTGGTCTAGAGTGCAAACCTGTTACTGGCGAAATCACCTATGGTCTAGAGCGTCTTGCCATGTATGTTCAAGGAGTAGATTCGATTTACGATCTTGTTTGGACAGACGGCCCGCTAGGTAAAGTCACTTACGGTGATGTTTTCCATCAGAACGAAGTAGAACAATCAGCGTATAACTTTGAGCATGCAAATGTAGAGGCGTTATTTAGAACCTTCGACGAGTGTGAAGCAGAAAGCCAGAAGCTTATTGAGCACAACTTGCCATTGCCTGCCTACGAGCAAGTCATGAAAGCATCTCATGCATTTAATCTTCTGGATGCTCGTCATGCTATATCGGTTACTGAACGCCAACGTTATATCCTTCGCGTTCGTACATTGGCAAAAGCGTGTGCAGAAAGTTACTACAACGCCCGTGAAGCACTAGGCTTCCCATTATGTAATAAGGAGGCTAAATAGTGCAGACTCAAAACTGTTTAGTAGAACTAGGGACCGAAGAACTCCCACCAAAGGCGCTCAAAAACCTAGGTGAAAGCTTTGCAGCGCAGATTCAAGCGGCCCTTGAAGCGTCTGATTTAGGATTCGATAAAGTTGAATGGTATGCTGCTCCGCGTCGTCTAGCTGTTAGCATACTAGCACTTGCCGAAAAACAAGCAGATAAAGTGGTTGAGAAACGTGGTCCTGCGGTTACTGCCGCATTCGATGCTGACGGTAACCCCACTAAGGCGGCGTTAGGCTGGGCTCGAGGCAATGGTATTGAAGTTAGCCAAGCAGACCGTCTTGTGACAGACAAGGGTGAATGGCTGCTCCATAAAGCTGAAGTTGCAGGCAAGTCTGTTTCAGCGCTTCTCGGCGACATCATTAATCAAGCAATTAGCAAGCTTCCCATTCCTAAGCCTATGCGTTGGGGACGTAGTAGCACGCAATTCATTCGCCCTGTGCATACGTTAACCGTACTTTATGGCAGTGAAATTGTCCCTGTTACCGCTCTCGGTCTTTCAAGTGATAGAGTACTTCAAGGGCATCGTTTCCACGGCGTCGGTCGTGTTGAACTAGACCATGCAGATAACTATCTTGATACATTACAGTCCCAATATGTACTCGCAGATTTTGAAGGACGTAAAGCAAAGGTCAGTGAGGGCTTGTTAAATGCCGCAGCGGATCTTTCGCTTACTGCTGACTTTGACGATGCCCTGTTAGAAGAGATTGCATCACTAGTAGAATGGCCTGTCATTCTGCAAGCAAGCTTCGATGAGTCTTTCCTAAAGGTTCCTAAGGAAGCACTCATCTACACCATGAAAGACGACCAAAAGTATGTTCCGTTACTGGACAACGCTGGTGCGCTTTCTAACACATTCTTATTTGTGAGTAACATTGAAAGTCGCGACCCGATGCAAGTTATCTCAGGCAACGAGAAAGTTATACGCCCGCGCCTTGCAGACGCAGAATTCTTCTTTAACAGCGACAAGAAAGCAACATTAGAAAGCCGTTTAGACAAACTTTCTACCGTGCTTTTCCAAAAGCAATTGGGCACGCTAAAAGAAAAGTCTGAACGTATTTCTGCGCTAGCGGCATTTATCGGTGAGCACATTGGTGCTGATTCGTCGCTTGCAGCTCGCGCAGGTTTGCTTGCTAAAGCAGACTTAATGACGAACATGGTCATGGAATTTCCAGACGTTCAAGGTGTCATGGGTAAGTACTATGCACTTAATGATGGTGAAAATCCTCAAGTTGCTAACGCGCTATACGAACAATACTTTCCTCGTTTTGCAGGTGATGCGGTCCCATCCGACACAGTTGCTGCAAGTGTAGCACTCGCTGATAAACTCGATACTCTGGTAGGTATTTTCGGTATTGGCCAGTTACCCAAGGGCGACAAAGACCCATTTGCGCTTCGTCGTGCAGCGATCGGCGCTATACGAATTATCACCGAGCTGTCTTTATCACTGGACTTAGAAGTACTGGTTGCTAAGGCTATTGAAGTGTATGGTGACAAGTTAACTAATAGCGATACCCAAACTCAGGTGGTTGATTTTGTGCTAGGTAGATTTGTAGCCTTCCTTCAGGACAAAGGTATAGGCACAGATGTTATTCAAGCAGTAGCGTCTCGTCGCCCTACTCAGCCTACTGACTATATGGCACGTATCGCTGCAGTAGATAGCTTTAAGCTTGCGTCTGAAGCGGAAGCGTTGGCAGCAGCCAATAAACGTGTTGCTAATATACTCGCCAAACAAAGCGACGCGATTAATGATTCAGTAGAAGAATCACTACTTGTAGAAGATGCTGAGAAAGCGTTATTTGAAGCACTCTCTGCAGCCAATACTGTGGTAGCAGAAAGTCTCCAATCAACAGACTACACTCGTATTCTTTCGACGCTGTCTACATTACGTGACGTTATCGATAACTTCTTTGACAATGTCATGGTAATGGCAGACGATGAAGCGATTAAAGCAAATCGTTTGGCGTTGCTCCAATTGCTCCGAGGCATATTCTTAACCACAGCTGATGTTTCATTGTTAGCTAAGAGTTAACCGACTCGTCGCAACTTAAGCAATTATTTAAGCCCAACATTTGTTTGGGCTTTTTTATTTTTAAAAGGAATTCTCTTCTTGAGCAAATATATTGTAGCTTTGATATTTAGCGTATTGATTACTGGTTGCACGTCTAGTTCGTCGCTGTCAGGCCGCAGTAGTGCCACGCCAGTGAACTTCAGTACTCTGTATCTTCGCGGTGTATTTAATTGGTGGGAGGCATTACCGGCCTATAAGTTTACGCCGTTAGACGATAGCCAGTGGACTGTTGACGTAGAGTTAATTGCGGATGGTCAGCCTTACGATTTCAGGCTATCTGACGAGAACTGGACCCCTTCTCAAAGTTGTGGTGCCGTGATTAAGAGTCAGCCAGTGATTTTAGGAACTCAGTCAGTTCTAACGTGTAAACAGTCTTCTCAGAACCTACAGTTCACTCCTACGGTGACTGGCTTCTATCGCTTTCAAATCAGCCAGCCAAAGAGCGGTGAAGTTCTTCTTACCGTTTCTCGTATTCGCTAGTTAGAAATTCCCATAAAAAAACCGGTGTCATTTCTGAGACCGGTTTTTTTTGTGATTGCGCTGAACTGCTCTATACGTCTAAGTTTTCTACTTTAAGCGCGTTCGCTTCAATAAACTCTCTTCTAGGCTCTACTTGATCACCCATGAGCGTAGTGAACAACTGATCACATCCGATAGCATCTTCAATAGTCACTTGAAGCATTCTTCGGCTATCTGGATCCATAGTGGTTTCCCAGAGTTGATCTGGGTTCATCTCACCAAGACCTTTATAACGCTGTACGTATTGACCACGTTTAGCCTCAGTCATTAGCCACTCAAGTGCGTCCTTAAACGCGCTCACAGGCTGTTTACGTTCATTTCTTTTCACGTATGCATCTTCAGCCATCATATCGTTAATCGCAAGGTTAAGGTCTTTAATACGTTGATATTCTGTTGACTCAATAAATTCGTGGTTAATGTTATATTCGTAGTCAATACCGTGCATGCGCATGATAATTGTAATGTAGAACTCACTCAGTTCTGCGTCTCTACGAATTTCAAAACGATAAGTCGCACCATCAGATTCATTTGCCGTTAGCTGCTCAACGAAGGCCTCAGCAACAGGTGTAAGCGTGCTTTCTTGCTTCAAGTCTTCTAAGTTAATTACTGAGGTGTACAGCATACGATAAAGCAATGATTCGGGCATCATACGCTTCATGCGGCCAATCATTTTTTCAACGGTTTGATACTGAGTAACTAGTGTTTCTAACCCTACGCCACTAATACCTGGATCTGATTCACTGGTATGAAGCGAAGCACCATCCAATGCAATTGACGTTAAGTATGAAGTAAGCGCGTCATCATCCTTGAGGTACTGCTCTTGCTTACCCTTTTTCACTTTGTAGAGCGGAGGCTGAGCAATATACACGTATCCGCGCTCTATGATTTCAGGCATTTGACGGTAGAAGAAGGTCAGCAACAAGGTACGAATGTGAGAGCCGTCTACGTCAGCATCGGTCATAATAATGATGCTGTGGTAACGAAGTTTTTCAGGGTCATATTCGTCACGACCAATACCACAGCCTAGTGCAGTAATCAGTGTCGCCACTTCTTGCGACGAAAGCATCTTGTCGAAGCGTGCCTTTTCTACATTTAGAATCTTACCTTTAAGAGGCAGTATCGCCTGGTTCTTACGATTACGACCCTGCTTTGCTGATCCGCCCGCAGAGTCACCCTCCACTATGTACAGCTCACTTAGCGCAGGATCTTTCTCTTGACAGTCGGCCAACTTACCAGGTAAGCCAGCGAGATCCAACGCTCCTTTTCGACGAGTCATTTCACGTGCTTTACGCGCAGCCTCACGAGCACGAGCAGCATCAATAATCTTTCCAGCAATGGTCTTACTGTCACTTGGGTTCTCTAGCAAGAACTCTGCAAGCTTTTCATTCATAGCAGATTCAACCGCTGGACGAACTTCAGAAGAAACAAGCTTATCTTTTGTCTGAGAAGAGAATTTCGGATCAGGCACTTTTACTGAAATAACAGCTGTCAAACCTTCACGTGCATCATCACCACTGGCATTGGTTTTCGCTTTTTTATTAAGCCCTTCCTTCTCCATGTAGTTGTTTAACGTACGTGTTAGTGCACCACGGAAACCCGCTAAGTGAGTACCACCATCACGCTGAGGGATATTGTTGGTAAAACAAAAGATGTTTTCTTGGAAGCCATCGTTCCACTGAAGCGCGGCTTCCACTGATATTCCATCTTCGCGTTCTGAAGAAAAATGGAAAACTTTTTGATGTACAGGTGTCTTGTTTTGGTTTAGGTATTCAACGAATGCTTGAATACCACCCTCATACATAAAGTGGTCTTCTTTGCCATCTCTTTCATCTTTCAAACGAATGGAAACACCAGAATTCAAGAAAGATAGCTCACGAAGGCGTTTTGCTAAAATGTCATAATGGAACAAGGTATCAGAGAATGTTTCTTCACTGGGCCAGAAGCGTACACTGGTACCTGTTTTCTCAGTTTCGCCAACAACCGCTAGAGGTTGTTGAGGTACGCCGTGTTGATATTCTTGTTCGTGACTCTTACCCGCTCGACGAATACGAAGCTTAAGTTTACTTGATAGCGCATTAACTACCGATACACCTACACCGTGTAGACCACCCGATACTTTATATGAATTATCATCAAATTTACCGCCTGCGTGTAGTACAGTCATGATAACTTCGGCAGCAGATACGCCCTCTTCGGGGTGAATTTCGGTAGGAATTCCACGACCATTATCTGATACTGATACACTACCATCAGTGTGAATTTGAACAACAATTTCAGAACAGTGTCCTGCTAATGCTTCGTCGATTGAATTATCAACCACCTCAAATACCATGTGGTGTAAGCCAGTACCATCATCGGTGTCTCCAATGTACATACCAGGGCGCTTACGTACAGCATCCAATCCTTTCAGTACTTTAATACTGGACGAATCGTAGTTATTCTGTTCTGACATACTGTCTTTTACTCCTCTTTCACGCTTCCATGTTCCACGTGAAACATTCTTTTTTCATTATATTTAGCGATAAATTCTAATTGTGATGATTCAATTGCAGTTACAAAAACCTGCGTGTCCATTCGCAATAAACCGTCGATGAATCGTTCTCGCTTTTCGGCATCAAGCTCGGCCCCTACATCGTCAAGTAGAAAAACACTCTTCCGAGATGTTTGATTATTAAACAGCGCTGTTTGAGCCAATTGCAGCGCTGCCACAGCCATTCTGAGCTGTCCTCGCGATAAAAGTTCCTGAGCATTAAGACCGTTTACTTTTAGGCGTATATCAGCCTTGTGTGGCCCAGAAGATGTATGGCCTATTTTAACATCATACTCACGTTTTTTAACTAAGCTTTCATCTAAACTGGCATCTTTTTCCCATCCTTTATAGTAAGAAATCGTTACTTCGTACTCTGGAAGGAATTCACTGATGTATTGTTCAAAGAAAGGGGCAAGTGCAGCAACATAATCAACGCGTCGAGAGTGAAGTTCTAGCGCCTTTTGTACAAAACACGATTCCCAATAGCCGTATTCTGGACTAGCCAAATTGGCTCTTTGCTTGAGTAATGCGTTGCGGTGCTTGAGGAAACTCTGAAACTGTGACGTTAGTAAACTGTAGTCATGTTCCACGTGAAACAATCCCCAATCACAGAATCGTCTACGTTCAGAAGGTGAACCTAAAACTAGATCGGTACTTTGTGGCGTAAACAATTGAACTGGTACTAGGCTAACTAAGTCCGACAACTTTGTTGAATGTTCGCCGTTAATACTACAAGTAAATCCGCCGGTTCTATCTCTCTGTAAACCAACCTTGACTTCTTCCCCGTCATCCCTTCTAGCGAGGGAAAACACGCTAAAGGCATTACTCTCGGCTTGAATAACAGACTCATGCTTTTTTGTCCGAAAAGAACGACCGAACCCGAGATAATAAATGGACTCGAGAATAGAAGACTTTCCACTACCATTCTTACCGATAATGACAGTTAACGATGGCGACGGCGTAATATCGAGTGACGAGATATTTCGAAAATTACCAAGGTGGAGGCGACGTAACTTCATCTGCTGTGTACTAGCTTTATAAGTTACTTAAAGCGAAGTGGGTGCACACTTATTGTACACCCACTCAAAGAATAAAATATTGTTAAGCACTGAATACTGTTTGTACTCTATAAACGCATTGGCATAATAACGTACAGTGCCGCGTCATCTGAAGCGTCTTCTATCAACGCACTAGCATTGGCGTCTGACATACTTAACTTCACTTCATCTGAGCCTAAAGCGTTTAAGACATCAATAAGATAAGCAACGTTAAAACCAATCTCTAAGTCACTTCCCTCATAATTGATATCAACGATTTCTTCCGCTTCTTCCTGCTCCGGGTTATTTGCCGTAATCTTAATTTCACCTGACGAAAGGTTTAAGCGAACTCCTCGAAACTTTTCATTAGATAGAATAGCTGCCCGAGAAAATGCATCCTTCAAAACAGCTTTACTCGCCAAAATTTCTTTGTCACCGTCTTTTGGCAACACACGACGATAATCAGGGAAACGACCATCAACAAGCTTACTTGTGAAAATAAAGTCATTGGAAAACAAGCGTAAATGATTAGCGCCAATTTGAATTTTAAGAGATTTATCTTCTTCACCTATTAGGCGAGAAATCTCTAACACACCCTTACGAGGAATAATTACCTGACGAGAAGGCAACGCAGTGTCATAGGTTAAACGGCACAACGCAAGGCGGTGACCATCAGTAGCAACAGTGCGAATTGTAGTATCTTCGGTTTCGAGGGACATACCGTTTAAGTAGTAACGAACATCCTGCTGAGCCATAGAAAAACTAGTAGCATCAATCAGACGCTTCAAGTTACTGCAGGTTATCTCAAACTCAACCTCGCCTTCCCAATCTTCAAGATTGGGGTAATCCGACGCCGACAGCGTAGACAAGGTATAGCGTCCACGCCCTGCACGTATAAGTGCTTTGTTCCCATCTACAGAGAAAACGATATTCGTACCGTCAGACAAACCACGAATAATATCGAAAAGCTTCTTTGCAGGAACAGTAATTTCACCGTCGACGGAATCGCCCTCAAGCTTGACGCTCGAAATAAGCTCAACTTCCAAATCGGTACCGGTAAGCCATAGCGCACCTTCACTCACCTTAATAAGGATATTGGAAAGAATAGGCAGTGTGTGACGACGCTCGATAGCGCCAGACACTAATTGAAGAGGTTGCAAAAACGTTTCGCGGCTTATAGTAAATTTCATCGCTGTGCTATCTCGCCTCTAAAAGTCGATTTACGAAGACAAAGTCCGTATGAGGTTTTTATAGTCCTCTTTTATATCATGACTTTCTTCTCTTAGCTGCTCTATTTTTCGGCAAGCATGCAAAACAGTAGTGTGATCACGACCGCCGAAAGCGTTACCTAATTCGGGAAGACTATGGTTAGTTAGTTCCTTGGCTAGCGCCATAGCGACTTGACGAGGACGCGCAACACTTCTGCTTCTTCGTTTTGAGAGAATATCAGCAACTTTAATCTTGTAGTAATCGGCCACCGTCTTTTGAATATTGTCTACGGTAACCAACTTTTCTTGCAGCGCTAGTAGATCTCGCAATGCTTCGCGAACAAAATCGATAGTGATTGGACGGCCAGTAAAATTCGCATTTGCAATAACGCGGTTGAGTGCGCCTTCTAGCTCACGAACATTCGAGCGGAGTCGTTTAGCAATAAAGAATGCAACTTCGTTGGGCAAGTGAATTCTGTTCTCAGCCGCTTTACGCATAAGAATAGCAACTCGTGTTTCCAGCTCTGGAGGCTCTATAGCGATAGTCAGACCCCAGCCAAAACGTGACTTAAGTCGGTCTTCCACACCGTCAATTTCTTTTGGATAGCGATCGGACGTTAGAATGATCTGCTGATTACCTTCAAGCAACGCGTTAAACGTATGGAAAAACTCTTCCTGAGAACGCTCTTTATTAGCAAAGAACTGAATATCATCGATTAAAAGCGCGTCTACCGAACGATAAAAACGTTTAAAGTCTTCTATAGCATTGTTTTGTAGCGCTTTAACCATATCTTGGACAAATCGCTCTGAATGCATGTACACAATCTTTGCATCTTGCTTATTAGCAACAATACCATTACCCACCGCATGGAGCAGGTGAGTCTTACCCAATCCAGTGCCTCCATAGATGAACAGCGGATTGTAAGAGCCACCAGGGTTATTAGCCACCTGTGTTGCTGCAGCTCGTGCTAGTTGGTTTGACTTACCTTCTACAAAGTTATCAAACTGGTAAGTACCGTTAATGTTGCTCTTATGTTTCATCGCTTCCGGAATAGGTACCACTGATGGCGAAGAATTTACCGGCTTGGCACTACTGACTGGAGTATTTGTCGAAAACGACGACAGAGGCATGGGTGCAGTAGGTTCAGGTAATGGATCACTTGCCGCAGGCATAGAAATAGGCGCTTGTGAAACTGGGTTACTACTAACGGGAGCAACAATAGGCGAATTGCCAGTAGATATAGACGCCGGACGTTGAGCCTGCATCGCTTCACGCTTCAAGACATCTAAACGAAGCTGCGGTGCATTGGCACCAGCAAATTCATGAAGTAACGCAGTAATACTGTCTAAATACTTGTCGCGAACCCAATCAAGTACGAAACGATTAGGTGCATACAACGAAACAAGTCCTTCTTCTTCTTGTGATACAAGTGGTCTTATCCACATGCTGAACTGCTGCGTAGGCAAATCTTGACGCAAACGCTCTAGGCATTGGTTCCATAACGACATGGTACAAATTGCTCCCGTAACTCACTACTATTACCAACAACACACCGGGATGACAGGCACCATAGTTCGTCAAAGCGAATGACTTGAATGGAATTTATTTTGTTGGGTATCAGCGAGACTATTATTAATCTTCTAAGCTGTGGATTATCTAACGATGAACAAAAAAAGTAAACAGCGATCACGATAGATCTTAAGGATCAATTTCACAACTAACTGTAATAAAAGAAAATAATCAATATAACAATTGATCACGGTGACATTCTAAATTGTTATTTAAACAGTGGAAAACTTTACTTGATCAATACTAATTTTAGTGACCTTGCCCAGAAAAATACATTTTCTGTGGATAACTTGTATAAGAAAAAGTCGTTATACACAATGAAAGTGAAAAGTAAACTGAGAATAAATCAAAAAACTGTATAAAAATGCCTACTTTTTACACGACACAGTGCTATTTCATATTGACAGAGAGGCCCGAGATCTCTAGAATTCAGCGTCCTTTTGGGATGGGCCCAAAAACAATGAGCAAAGTTAACTTTAGTGTTGAAGATATCTTTGTCTATTGAAACGCCTATTATTAACTTAATAAAGTGAGACTTTGGTCATGAAAAGAACATTTCAACCGAGCAATCTTAAGCGTAAGCGTTCTCACGGTTTCCGTGCTCGTATGGCGACTAAAAATGGTCGTAAAGTACTAGCAGCTCGCCGTGCAAAAGGCCGCGCTCGTCTTTCTGCTTAATGGAAAGATGCCGAAGTGGGCGAGAATCAATTTTCCAGGGAGTTACGTCTGTTAACTCCCTCCCACTTTACCCATGTGTTTAACGACGCAACTCCAGCTGTATCCCCTTCTTTTACTGTATTAGCACGTCCTAGTGGTCAATCCACTCCCCGACTTGGTATTACACTCGCGAAAAAACGTATTCGCAAAGCCCATGATAGAAACCGACTTAAACGTTTGGTCAGAGAAAGCTTTCGCCACAAACAGCACAACCTCCCCAATGTAGATATAATCGTCATCGGGAAAAGTGGAGCTGACACCCTAACTAATCAAGAAGTGTTTTCCACATTAGATAAATTATGGAAAAAATTAGCAAAGCGTTGCAAAGCATCTTAATTGCGCTTCCAATTTTACTCATAAAGCTGTATCAATGGCTTGTTTCCCCTATGCTGGGGCAGCGATGTCGCTTTCACCCTTCATGCTCGCATTACGCTATTGAAGCATTAAAAGTACATGGAATTGCAAAAGGCAGTTGGTTATCGATTAAACGCATATTAAAATGCCACCCTTTGCATGCCGGCGGATACGATCCAGTGCCGGAAAAACAACAAAATAAACAATCAGACTAAAGAGACCAGTATGGAATCGCAACGTAGTTTTCTCGTCATTGGCTTAGCGCTAGTGAGTTTCTTGCTTTGGCAACAATGGCAAAAGGATTATGGTCCTCAACCCATTCAACAAGTTGAATTGGAACAGCAAGCAGCCAATGTGCCTCAGGGTGTACCTTCCTTTGAAGCAACAGCAACCAATAGGGATGTACCCGTTAGCGATGACGTACCAGGTGTAACAGCACTAAGCGAACCTGTAGCCACTAACAGAATTATCGAAGTCAAAACTGACACTTTTGACATTCGCATTGATTTACTTGGCGGTGACGTTATTAGCACTGACCTATTAAAATACCCTGTAGAGCAAGGTTCAGACATTCCATTCAGTCTGCTGCGCTCTGGTAGCGCTTCGTATATTGCTCAAAGTGGTCTTACTGGCGCACAAGGGCCAGATGCAAGTCCAGACGGTCGCCCTGTTTACCGAGCAGATAAAGCATTCTACGAACTCACTGGAGACACGTTAGTTGTTCCGCTAGTTTGGATGAATAATCAAGGTCTGAAGGTTGTAAAAACTTTCACATTCACACGAGATGCCTACGATGTGAAAGTTGATTATCAAGTCACTAACAACACTAGTGCCTCTGTTACCGTGCAACCTTACGCGCAATTAAAGCAGTCTCTCAACTTTGAAGATGACAGCAGCATGTTTATGCCAACCTATCGCGGAGCAGCTTACTCGACTGCTGACGATCGTTATGTGAAGTACACTTTCGATGACATCATTGATGAAAATCTGAAAGAAACTACTCCTGCCGGCTGGGCTGCAATGCTAGAGCACTATTTCGTTGCGGCATGGGTACCTCCTCAAGATGCAACAAACGTTATCTATTCAAGTAATAGCAATGGTCAATATGCATCTATCGGGGTTATTACGCCATCAGCGACTATTGCAGCGGGAGATACTGCCTCACTCAACACCACGTTATACATGGGACCCAAAAAGCAAGATAAACTTGCTGAGTTGGCGAGAGGTTTGGACCTTACTGTTGATTATGGCTTCCTTTGGTGGATCTCAAAGTATCTGTTCGCATTACTCGTGCTGATTCATAGCTTTGTTAACAACTGGGGTGTGGCTATCATTCTTATCACTATTATAGTGAAAGGCGCCATGTACTGGCTGACCAAAAAGCAATACGAATCGATGGCCAAAATGCGCAACCTAGCGCCAAAAATGCAACAGCTTAAAGACCGTTTTGGTGACGATAGACAAAAAATGTCACAAGCCATGATGGAGTTGTACAAGAAAGAAAAAGTTAACCCAATGGGTGGTTGCTTACCATTATTGCTACAAATGCCAATTTTCCTAGCGCTTTACTGGGTATTGATGGAAAGTGTCGAACTTCGTCACGCCGACTTCGCACTATGGATCACTGACCTATCTGTTAAAGATCCATTCTTTATATTGCCAATATTAACAGGTGCGAGTATGTACCTGCTCCAGAAGCTACAACCCACAACTGTCACAGATCCTATGCAGCAAAAAATAATGCAATGGATGCCAGTGGCAATGAGTCTATTCTTCTTTATCTTCCCAGCAGGTCTCGTACTTTACTGGCTAGTGAGTAACGTGATTACCTTGGTACAAGCTAAAATGATATATGCTTCTATGGAGAAGCGGGGAATAAACACTAAATAAGTTAATTAGCAGCCCGCCATCGCGGGCTGTGTTGTTTAAGAGGACAGAGTAAATGCCTTCATTTGATATCGTTTCTGAAATTAATATGGAAGAAGTGCGTAACGCTACAGAAAACGCAAGCCGTGAACTATCAACCCGTTTTGATTTTCGCGGAATAGAGGCGTCATTTGAATACAAAGACAAAACCGTATTAATGACTGCTGAAGCAGAATTCCAATTACAGCAAATGGAAAGCATGTTTAGGGGTGCCTGTGCAAAACGTGGCGTCGATACTTCATCAATGGACGTTAAACCCTATGACGCCCATGGAAGAACCTATCGCCAGAGCATTGGGTTTAAAGAAGGTATTGAACAAGCTGTTGCCAAAAAAACTCGTCAAGTTAATCAAAGACAACAAAATGAAGGTGCAAGCTTCTATTCAGGGTGATGAACTTCGTGTTACTGGTAAAAAACGCGATGATCTTCAACAAGTGATTGCACTCGTGAAGGGCGCCGATCTTGGCCAACCTTTCCAGTATAAAAACTTCCGCGACTAAGCCTAGCTATGACCTTGTCTGCAACTGAAACAATTATCGCACAGGCCACGGCACCAGGACGTGGCGGTGTTGGTATAATTCGCGTGTCTGGCCCCAACGTAAACGAGATAGCAAAGCTACTTGTACCTGTGCCCTTGTCCCCTCGCTTTGCCACTTATACGGCTTTCGTGAATGGTGACAATGACACCATAGACCAAGGCATCGCGCTATATTTCAAAGCGCCTCACTCGTTCACAGGAGAGGACGTATTAGAGCTACAAGGTCACGGCGGTCAAGTAGTTATGGATATGCTCGTTGATGCGGTATTAGCCACGGGAAAAGCGCGCATGGCGGCCCCAGGCGAATTCAGTGAACAAGCGTTTTTAAATGATAAACTGGATCTCGCGCAGGCCGAGGCAATTGCTGATTTAATAGACGCAAGCTCTAAGCAAGCCGCTAAAAGTGCGTTGCGATCACTACAAGGTGAGTTCTCTACACAAATCCAAATGCTTTCTGAACAAATCATTCATTTGCGAATGTATGTAGAAGCTGCAATTGATTTTCCAGACGAAGAAATCGACTTTTTGTCTGATGGAAAAGTTGCTGGAGATCTGGACGCCATCCTCGCCAAACTCGACGATGTAAAAGCGCAAGCAAAGCAAGGGTCTTTACTGCGCGAAGGTATGCAAGTGGTCATTGCTGGGAAGCCGAATGCTGGAAAATCAAGTCTACTCAACGCGCTTGCAGGTAAAGAGAGTGCCATCGTTACCGATATTGCGGGAACAACAAGAGATGTACTCAAAGAGCATATTCACATTGATGGAATGCCTCTTCATATTATTGACACTGCAGGACTCAGAGACAGCCCAGATAAAGTAGAACAAATTGGTATTGCTAGAGCATGGCAAGCTATCAATGAAGCTGATCACGTGTTGTTTGTTACCGATTCCACCACAACCCAAACGTCAGACCCCTATCACATTTGGCCTGAATTTATGGATCGCCTGCCCGCAGGAATCCCGGTTTCAGTCGTCAAGAACAAAGCTGATCTATCAGATATTACCGTGGGTCAGCAGACCGTAAATACAGAGCATGGTGACGTTATTGTTATCAATTTGTCCGCCAAAGAAAACCGTGGGGTGGATACACTAAAATCCCATTTAGCCAAAACCATGGGCTTTGATGCAACAACAGAAGGTCAGTTTACTGCACGACGCAGGCACCTTGACGCACTAGATCAAGCACATCAACTAGTGATCACAGGCAAACAACAACTAGACGATGCTATTGCTGGTGAATTACTCGCTGAGGATTTGCGATTAGCACACCAAGCACTTTGCGAGATTACGGGGGAATTCACCTCTGACGATCTCCTTGGTAAGATATTCTCATCGTTTTGTATTGGGAAGTAACCACATGTCACAACACTATTCAATCATTGTCGGATCCATGCTCGGCGCCTCTGAATATGTCGCAGAAGCATTAGAAGCAGAGATTACTGCCAAGGGCGATACCTGTGAATTACACTTCGATCCTAAGTTGTCAGACATTAACAAGGCTTCTACCTGGATAGTATGTACATCAACTCATGGTGCAGGAGAGCTTCCCGACAATATTCAACCCTTTGCAAACGAATTGCAAAGCACTGATCTCAGCGACACCAAAAGCTATGTCATTGGGTTAGGTGACACAAGTTACGACACCTTCTGTCATGGAGCATTGTCGATGGCATCTATACTCAAAGCACAAGGGGCGACTTTGCTGTCTGAGCCTCACCTCATTGACGTACTCAACCACCCTATTCCAGAAGAAAACGCCGTGGAATGGTTTAAAGACACCATTGTTGCGTAACGCTAATGTCATTAGCCTACACCGACGCTGAACTCGCTGCCCTTTCATCACCTCTGAGCAATGCAGCACGGGTATTATATATGCTTGGGTTGCGCCCCTCAGCTAACCGAGATACTGGCGCGACGCAACCTGTACAATACAAACCGCTTTTGGACCTTCTCAACGGTGACAGCAAATCCGAAGACTTTTTGAGGGGACGACAGATCAACAGTTTACTGCGTCACTTAGAAGACGCAGGACTTGTAAGCGTGCCATCTACCATTGATTTAACCCATTCAATCAATGGTATGTCACTCGTACTGCCCTTACTGCATGCAACCTCTGACAACTTTTCTTCTCTGCACACATCTCCCACACCAATGAGCACCCAATGGAAACCCACTAATGCATTGTTTGATGAACTTGTTGTGCTGGTGGGGATCATAGATAAAACGTACGATGAACATGATGTAGGCGAATTTATCGCGTACTGGCTGGGGAAGCCCCACCAACGATTCACTCAATTTCAGTGGACTCAAAAATTCGTTAATAACTTGAAGCAAAAGCGGATAAAAAGCGGCTACCACCCAACAGCCCAAATAGGCACACAAACCGTAAAAGTTGAAGCGGGACTGGAAGCCGACGATAATGCTAAAGCCCTTGTTGAAAAATATGCCACTACAGTAAAGAAGACCTAGCACTATGGATCGCATTACAGACAAAATAGCCAACCTTGCAAAAGCGCTAAACAAACCCGTAGTAGGCAGTGATAGTTACACCGACTATAAAACCTTAAGAGCGACCTACGAAGCGCAAGCGAATAAAGAGGTCAGTGCGCTACAGCAACGTACCAAAAAAGCCCGTGTAGAGGCTATTCACGGCCGTTCTGACCTGAACCCCAAGTGGACGTTTGGTAATCTCATCGAAGACAGTGAAGATGTGATTGAAGCAGTATCTATTGCGCAGTCGTTTATTGCTGCTCACGACGATCCCTCATGGCGTGCCAGTGGCTCGCACATGATGATATTTTACGGTGATTATGGTCGAGGAAAATCTCATATAGCAGGTGCTATTGCACACCAGCTTATTGATCAATACGAAATTTCTGTGCTTTACCGACAACTCTCTACACTGCAAGAAATGCGATATTTTTCCTACGACTTTAATGCACAGGACAATATTGGTCAGAAGTTTAGAGAAGCGACCGAAGAACTATTAAATGTCGATTTGTTGATTCTCGACGAAGTATGTGTCAACGAAACCGTGTTAAAAAAGAATGCACAGAGTTGGCTTGGCAATGTGTTACGGCAACGCTTAGTTAACAAGAAAAACTGTATATTGATCACTAATCATAATCTTACAGAACTTGAGCGAGCACTTGGACGCTACTGTTTCGAATCAATTAAAGAATACGATACTTACAAGGTAAAATTCTCGGGCCCAAGTCGAAGATCCAATTTATACCAAGACGATACGGATCAAACCACGTCATCACAGCACAGTTATCAACCTAATCAGGTTAAATAACCCAATAAAATTTTGGAGAAAGGCGCTAAAACAGCGCCTTTTTTAAATTCAGTAAAAAATAAGTGAAAACCAAAGTCGACCGATCATCGGATCACAAAGGTAAATTGTGGAAAGATCTCTTCCACAAACAGATCGCTCTACAGTACAGGTTTTTTAAAGGAAATGGTTAAACTACTAGTGATCTAACCTACACTTTATCCCCAACACGATCACAACTTGATCAGACCTGTGGATAGGATCATACAAGCCTTTGTGAATAAGCTTTGGTTGAAGATTGAATAGAAATTTAAAAATAAGCGCTTGTGGATAAATACCCTGCTTATACACAAGAAGATCCAGTGGTTATAGATCTGTGTTTCCCAATGTTATTGATCGTGTAACACTATGATCTCAATTAGCTTTATCGAGTTACTAACAGATCTTGTCGATCCTAATAAATATAAAAATAAACAGATCTAAAAGAGATCTTAAGATCATTAAAACCGATCAAGCACATAATTGAAGAAAATTTAACCATTTTAATTAGTCTCTAAGTCAGATAAAATACGCGCCCTTTTTTCGGACATCCTTAAAAATCCAACGCAAGTATAGAGTGAGGTTAACCATGTATTATCACCAAGCATTTGATGTCATCGTTGTCGGCGGTGGACATGCTGGTACAGAGGCAGCATTAGCAGCTGCTCGTATGGGTGCTAACACGTTACTATTAACACACAATATAGAAACCATTGGACAAATGTCGTGTAACCCAGCGATTGGTGGGATCGGTAAAGGTCATTTGGTTAAAGAGATCGACGCGTTGGGTGGTGCTATGGCACTGGCAATAGATCAAGGGGGTATTCAGTTTAGAACCCTTAATTCGAGTAAAGGACCAGCCGTAAGAGCTACGCGAGCGCAAGCCGACAGAACGCTTTACCGTCAGGCTATTCGCGCTATTGTAGAGCAACAAGAAAACCTTACCTTGTTCCAACAAAGTGTAGACGATCTCATTGTAGAAAATAATCGTGCTGTGGGTGTTGTTACTCAGATGGGGCTGAAATTTTCAGCAAAAACCGTAGTATTGACTGTAGGTACCTTTCTTGGTGGCACTATTCATATCGGGCTTGAAAATTACCGTGGTGGTCGCGCTGGTGATCCTCCTTCAATTGCACTTGCCGATCGTTTACGTGCATTACCTTTCAGAGTAGATAGGCTAAAAACCGGAACTCCTGCACGTCTTGACGCCCGCACTCTTGATTTTAGTGTGATGCAGCCTCAACCGGGTGATGATCCAACGCCAGTATTTTCTTTCATGGGTGACCGTACTATGCACCCACAACAAATCCCCTGTTACATCACTCATACGAATGAAAATACCCACGATATCATTCGAGGCGGACTCGATCGCTCGCCTATGTTCACTGGTGTTATTGAGGGAGTTGGCCCAAGATATTGTCCGAGTATCGAAGACAAAATCACCCGTTTTGCAGATAAAAACTCACATCAGATCTTTGTTGAACCGGAAGGGTTAAACAGTATTGAAGTGTATCCAAACGGCATTTCTACAAGCTTACCTTTTGATGTACAAATGGCATTCATTCGCTCGATCAAAGGTTTTGAAAATGCCCATGTGGTTCGCCCTGGCTATGCCATTGAATATGACTTTTTTGATCCAAGGGATCTAAAACAAACCCTTGAGACCAAATTTATCGACGGGCTTTTCTTTGCGGGTCAGATCAATGGTACTACAGGTTACGAAGAAGCCGGTGCACAGGGGTTAATTGCCGGAGCAAATGCGGCATTGCAAGTTAAAGAGCAAGATCCATTAACTCTACGTCGAGACCAAGCGTATATGGGGGTACTCATAGACGACCTCGCAACCATGGGGACAAAAGAGCCCTATCGCATGTTTACCAGCCGCGCTGAATACCGATTACTATTGCGCGAAGACAATGCTGATAGCCGTTTAACGAGTATTGGTCGAGAACTAGGACTAGTAGACGATGCTCGTTGGCAAGCGTACAACACGAAAATGGAAGCGGTTGAGCAAGAACTACAGCGCGTACGCGGTCAATGGATCCATCCTGATCATATTGCTACGCCATCACTCAATACGTTTCTGAAGAATCCCGTGAGTCGTGAACACTCTCTTGAAGAATTGATTAGGCGTCCTGAAGTGTCTTACGACCAACTGATGCAGGTAGAATCATTAGGCCCGGGTTTGAATGATCCTGTCGCTGCTGAACAAGTGGAAATTCAGATCAAGTACGCGGGGTACATTGCCCGTCAGATGGATGAAATTGCAAAAACGCAACGACATGAAAATACTTTGTTACCTGTCGACCTAGATTTTAGTAAAATATCCGGTCTGTCTAACGAAGTCGTCGCAAAGCTTACCGATGCGCGCCCTGAAACCATTGGCAAAGCATCGCGTATTTCTGGAATAACTCCTGCGGCAATTTCGTTGTTATTGGTGTATTTGAAAAAGCACGGCATGTTGAGAAAACAGGAACCATTGAGCGCGTGAGCAATGAAAATTTAGCGCAAGAATTATCAGCGATTCTTGCCAAGGGTATTGATGCACTAGCGTTGTCGCTGAGTCACACTCAGCAAGAGCAGTTAGTCGGTTATGTGCTACTCATGCACAAGTGGAACAAAGCGTACAACTTAACATCTGTTCGCGATCCAAAAGAAATGATGGTGAAACACATCCTTGATTCACTGGCAATTATTCCCTTTGTGACAGGCTCCAGAATTATCGATGTGGGAACTGGGCCTGGTTTACCGGGTATGCCATTGGCCATTGCATTTCCAGAAAAGAATTTCACATTACTAGACAGTTTAGGCAAGCGTGTTCGCTTTATGAAACAATGCGTTCACGAGCTTAAACTCCCTAATGTTACTCCAATTCAAAGCCGTGTTGAGGCCCATAACCCAGAACCTGTGTACGACATTGTACTGAGCAGAGCGTTCGCATCTTTAAAAGATATGTTGCACTGGTGCCAACATCTGGTAGATTCAGAAGGGCAGTTTCTGGCGCTGAAAGGGCAATACCCTGAAGATGAAATTGAAGAAGTAAGTAGTCACTACCATGTTAGTAGAACAGAAAACCTAACAGTGCCTAATCTTGTTGGCGAACGTCATCTGGTCTGGATTAAAAAACTATAACAGGATTCAATGTGGCTAAGGTAATCGCAATAGCGAATCAAAAAGGCGGGGTTGGTAAAACGACCACGGCGGTTAATGTCGCGGCTTCAATGGCAGCTACAAAACGAAAAGTACTGCTCATCGACCTCGATCCGCAAGGCAACGCAACCATGGGTAGCGGCGTCGACAAATACGAGGTTGACGCTACCGCATTTGAACTCTTGATCGAAGACAAGCCTGTCGAAGACGTAGTTGTCAAAGATACGTCTGGTAAGTACGACCTTATCGCAGCTAATGGCGATGTTACCGCTGCTGAAATCAAATTGATGGAAATGTTTGCTCGTGAGGTAAGGCTGCGCAATGCCCTCGCACCAATAAAACACAAGTACGACTTTATTTTCATTGACTGTCCACCTTCGCTCAATCAATTAACAGTAAATGCCCTTGCCGCTGCGGATTCAGTAATGGTCCCTATGCAGTGTGAGTACTATGCGCTGGAAGGATTGACCGCACTTATGGATACGATTCAAAAGTTAGCATCTGTCGTTAACCCTGATTTGAAGATAGAAGGCGTATTGCGTACCATGTACGATCCTCGGAATAGGCTTGCCAACGATGTATCAGAGCAGCTTAAACGCCATTTTGGCGAGCAGGTTTACCGCACCGTTATTCCTCGAAATGTAAGACTTGCAGAAGCACCAAGCTTTGGAGCGCCTGCCATGTATTACGACAAGTCTTCAACGGGTGCAAAGGCTTATTTGGCGCTTGCTGGGGAAATTTTACGTCGCAGAGATAAAACGGCGCCTGTTCCAGCCAAAGCTAGCTAGTAACAAAAATAACGAACAATAGACACCTTTCGGTTAACATCATCGAGGAAACTATGTCACCAAAAAAAGAGGGCTAGGTCGCGGGTTAGATGCGCTACTTGCGACCAGTCAATCTTCTTCTCAGCGAGAACGAGATGCAGTAGCTGATGAACTCGCTCAAAGTGAGTTGAGCAAGCTTCCCATCGAGCACTTGACGCCAGGTAAGTATCAACCAAGAAAAGATATGTCACCGGAGGCTCTGGAAGAGTTAGCTTCATCTATCCGTGCTCAAGGGGTAATTCAACCCATTGTAGTAAGAGAAATCGAACCGAACCGTTACGAGATTATTGCCGGTGAACGGCGTTGGCGTGCCGCACAATTGGCGCAGCTCGATGAAGTGCCTTGTTTGGTTAAAAATGTACCGGATGAAGCTGCTGTCGCGATTGCACTCATTGAAAATATTCAACGTGAAGACCTCAATGCCATGGAAGAGGCGCAAGCGTTAGATAGATTAATGAATGAGTTTGCTCTAACTCACGCGCAAGTTGCTGAGGCTGTGGGTAAATCCAGAACGACGGTCACTAATCTACTTCGCTTAAACAATCTGAACGAGGATGTAAAAATTCTTGTTGAGCACGGTGATATTGAAATGGGGCACGCACGTGCTTTGCTTGCGCTCGAAGGTATGGAGCAATCAACCGCAGCGCAAACTGTGTCTGGAAAAGGCCTCACCGTTAGAGATACCGAAAAGCTTGTTAAGAAGCTACTTGAACCAGAAAAGCCAAAAGCTGAGAAAAAAGTTGATCCCGATGTTGAAAGTTTAATGACTCGACTTTCAGAAAATCTCGGTGCTCAAGTGGCCATCAATCACAACAATAAGGGTAAAGGTAAGCTGGTTATAAGCTTCAATGACCTTGAGCAATTAGACGGTATTATTAATAAAATACAATAGTTTATAAAGAATTATTAAACGCCCCTCCTCCGCCTTGTGCATCGATGCATCATCGGTAAAATCGCCAAGGCGGATAGACAAGTTTCCAGTTATACACTTAGTAAATTTTCAAAATAACTTTCAAGATGCGTTGAATGGTTGAAAAATCTCGGTAAAACAGTATACTTCTGACGCTTTTTGTTAGACGTGAACAAGCTACGGGATAAAGTGACAAACAAGCTGACTGAACAAGGATTAAACTTAGCGAAGAAAGGGATCTTGGTTCAAGTCGTAATAGCGCTTTTTCTTTCTCTTTTTTTAGGTGTTTTGTTGAGCGGCCATGCAGCAATATCAGCATTAGCTGGGGCAATGGCGAGTATTCTCCCTACCTGTATTTTCACGCTATTTGCGTTCCGTTATGGCGGTGCAACGCAAAGTAATCTAGTGGCAAAGAGCTTTAGCCAGGGCTCAAAGGTCAAGTTGGCACTTACGACAATATTATTTGTTATCGCTTTCGCAGGACTAAACGCATTGCCGATCGTTGTGTTTATTTCTTATGCGGTAACAACGGCCAGCCATAGTTTGGCCATGCTGTGTTTTGATAAGCAATAAAAAAGAATAACAACGGCTATCACTACAATATCAGCGCAATAGAACAGTTAACGATTTCTACACTTTACAATTTGGGTTAAACAATGGCATCTGAATACACTACCTCAGAATATATCAAGCACCACTTGACCAATGCCTCAATGTGTTCAACCGACAACGGAATTGCGTTTAACAAAGCGTGTTCTGATGCAGGTTTCTGGACATGGCACGTTGATACACTGGCATGGTCAATCGGTTTAGGTATCCTTTTCCTTTGGATTTTCCGCAGCGTTGCTTCAAAAGCGACTACAGGCGTACCCGGCAAAATGCAGGCGTTCGTTGAGTTGGTTGTTGAGTTTGTTGACGACAACGTCAAAAGCACGTTTCACGGTAAGAGCGGCCTCATCGCACCATTAGCACTGACCATTTTTGTGTGGGTGTTGCTAATGAACTTGATGGACCTTGTTCCGGTTGATTTACTACCAACGATTGCTGGTCTTGTAGGTTCTACGGCATTTGGCATGGATCCTCACGACGTGTACATGAAAGCAGTGCCTACCACTGATCTTAATCTAACGCTTGCGTTGGCCACAGGTGTATTCGTACTTATTCTTTTCTACTCTATCAAAATGAAAGGTATTGGTGGGTTCACTAAAGAACTAACGCTACAGCCTTTTGGTCATCCTATCTTCATTCCAGTGAACTTTATTCTGGAAACGGTGACATTACTTGCACGTCCACTTTCATTGGCACTACGTCTTTTCGGTAACCTTTATGCAAGTGAGCTAATCTTCATTTTGATTGCGACAATTGGTTACTTCCAATTGCCTCTTCACTTTGCGTGGGCGGTATTCCACATCTTGGTACTTCCACTACAAGCCTTCATCTTCATGATGTTGACGATTGTATATCTAAGCTTAGCTTGCGAAGACCACTAAAAAAGTATTGAGCCGTGTTGATTCGCCTGGAAACAATCAGCACGGTTTATAAACGGGTTTAACTTTTAACATTAACTTTAACTTAACTTTAAATCGGAGATTTAACATGCTTGCAATTGCAGTTGCTATCCTAATTGGTATGGGTGCTTTAGGTACCGCTATCGGCTTCGGTCTTCTAGGTGGAAAATTCCTAGAGTCTGCAGCGCGTCAGCCTGAACTAGCCCCACAACTACAAGTAAAAATGTTCATCGTAGCGGGTCTAATCGATGCGATCGCGATGATCGGTGTTGGTATCGCACTATTCCTATTGTTCGCTCCACCTCAGTACCTACTTTAATCAATACTCTAGCGAACTTTTATGAGGAGAGGCGATAGTGAATATTAACGCCACTTTTATTGGTCAATTAGTCGCGTTCGCTGTGTTCGTGGTGTTCTGCATGAAATATGTATGGCCACCGCTGATTGCAGCGATTGAAGAACGTCAGAAGAAAATCGCCGATGGGCTTGAAGCTTCTGAACGTGCGGAGAAAGACCTAGAGCTAGCTCAAGCGAAAGCTACAGAGCAGCTTAAAGATGCGAAAGCGCAAGCAGCTGAAATTATCGAGCAGGCTAAAAAGCGTGCCAACCAATTGGTTGACGACGAAACGCAAAAAGGCCATGCGGAACGCGAGAAAATCATCGCTTCTGGTTATGCCGAAATTGAAGCTGAACGTAATCGTGCCAAAGAAGATCTGCGCAAACAGGTTGCTGCTTTAGCAATCGCTGGTGCACAACAGATCATCCAACGTGAAATCGATGCTGAAGCGCAAAACGACATTGTTGAAAAACTTGTCGCTGAGCTTTAAGAGGGAGATGAGCCATGTCTGAATTGACAACCGTTGCTCGTCCTTACGCTAAAGCAGCTTTCGATTTCGCTGTCGAGAAAGGTGTTATTGCCCAATGGCAAGACATGCTGGCTTTTGCCGGTGCAGTAGCAAGCAACGAAGAAATGCACTCGTTATTAACGGGTTCAGTTGCTGCAGAAACACTGGCGGATGTTTTTATTAACATCTGTGGCGAGCAGCTCGACGAACACGGCCAAAACCTAGTTAAGGTGTTGGCAGAGAATAAACGTTTATCTACGTTGCCTGAAATTTCGACCTTGTTCGATGCGCTAAAAGCAGATTACGAGAAAGAAATTGAAGTAGACGTTACGTCAGCGACTGAGTTGACTGATGCACAGCAAACTGAGCTTAGTGCGTCTTTAGAAAAACGTTTGGCACGTAAAGTGAAGCTTAATTGTAACGTGGACCCTGCCCTGATTGCCGGATTTGTAGTAAAAGCCGGTGATACAGTTATTGATGGTTCCGTAAAATCGAAATTGAACCGTCTCGCAGACGCGTTGCAAGCATAACGGGGATATGAGCATGCAACTTAATTCCACTGAAATTGCTGAACTGATCAAGAAAAGAATTGAACAGTTCAATGTAACCAGTGAAGCACGCAATGAAGGTACTATTGTTGGTGTAACCGACGGTATTATCCGCATTCATGGCCTTGCAGATGTAATGCAAGGTGAAATGATCGAGCTTCCTGGAAGCCGCTACGCAATTGCACTAAACCTTGAGCGTGACTCAGTTGGTGCGGTTGTTATGGGTCCTTATGCCGACCTACAAGAAGGCGTAAAAGTACAATCTACTGGTCGTATCCTAGAAGTACCTGTTGGTAATGCGCTACTAGGCCGTGTTGTAAACACGCTTGGTGAGCCAATCGACGGTAAAGGTGCGATCGAAGCTGACGGCTTTGAGCCGGTTGAGAAAATTGCACCTGGTGTAATCGAACGTCAATCGGTAGATCAGCCAATCCAAACTGGTTATAAGTCAGTTGATGCTATGATTCCAGTTGGCCGTGGCCAGCGTGAGCTTATCATCGGCGACCGCCAGTGTGGTAAAACAGCAATGGCTATCGACGCCATCATCAACCAAAAAGGTACAGGCATTAAGTGTGTGTACGTAGCGGTTGGTCAAAAGGCGTCTACTATCGCTAACGTAGTACGTAAACTAGAAGAGCACGGCGCACTAGATCACACTATCGTGGTTGCAGCTTCTGCTTCTGAGTCTGCTGCGCTTCAATACCTAGCGCCTTACTCTGGTTGTACTATGGGTGAATACTTCCGTGACCGCGGTGAAGACGCACTTATCGTATATGATGATTTGTCAAAGCAAGCAGTTGCTTACCGTCAAATCTCATTGCTACTTAAGCGTCCTCCTGGTCGTGAAGCATATCCTGGTGACGTATTCTATCTTCACTCGCGCCTACTAGAGCGTGCTGCACGTGTAAACGAGCAATACGTAGAGCGCTACACTAACGGTGAAGTTAAAGGTCAAACTGGTTCACTTACTGCGCTTCCAATTATCGAAACGCAAGCGGGTGACGTATCAGCATTCGTACCTACTAACGTAATCTCAATTACTGACGGTCAGATCTTCCTAGAAACTGACTTGTTCAACGCAGGTATCCGTCCAGCGGTTAACGCTGGTATCTCGGTATCTCGTGTTGGTGGTGCTGCACAAACAAAAATCATCAAGAAACTAGGTGGTGGTATCCGTCTAGCACTTGCTCAGTATCGTGAACTTGCTGCGTTCTCGCAGTTTGCTTCTGACCTTGATGATGCCACTCGTGAACAGCTAGAACACGGTGAGCGCGTAACTGAGCTTATGAAGCAGAAGCAGTACGCTCCACTTTCTATCGCTGACATGGGTGTTTCACTGTTCGCAGTAGAGAAAGGGTTCCTTAAGGGCATCGAGCTTAACAAAATCCTAGATTTTGAAGCTGCTCTTCACTCGTTCATGAACAGCGAACATGCTGAGCTGATGAAGACTATCAACGAAACAGGTAACTACAACGACGAGATTGCCGGCAAGTTGAGCGACGCTTTAACTAACTTTAAAGCGACACAAACTTGGTAATCAATGGTGCTGGTGTTTAACCACCAGCGCATTCGTTGAGTAATCGGAGAGATAGTCATGGCCAGCGGTAAAGAAATAAAAGGTAAGATTGGGAGTATTAAAAATACTCAAAAAATTACCAGTGCGATGGAAATGGTTGCCGCGTCTAAAATGAAAAAGGCGCAGGAACGCATGGCCTCTGGTCGTCCATACGCACAAAATATGCTTAAAGTGATTGGTCACATTGCCAATGGTAGCTTGGAGTATCGCCACCCTTATTTGGAAGAGCGTGAAGTCAAGCGTGTTGGTTACATCGTGATTTCTACTGACCGAGGCTTATGTGGTGGCTTGAACACCAACGAATTTAAGCTCGTTGCCAAAGACGTCCAGAAATGGAAAGAACAAGGCGTAGAAGTAGATTTCGCTGCATTGGGTTCGAAGGCGTGTTCTTTCTTCAACCGTTTCGGTGGTACGTTGTTAGCCGCTGAATCAGGTTTAGGTGACAAGCCATCGGTAAGCGATGTAGTGGGTGTTGTACGCGTTATGCTTAACGCTTACGACGAAGGTAAATTGGACCGAGTGTTCTTGGTATTCAATGACTTCGTAAACACGATGACACAGGCACCTGTGATCAATCAGTTATTGCCTTTGCCAAAGTCGGAAGACGAAGAATATCAGCATCGTTGGGACTACATTTACGAGCCAGATCCAAAGGAAATTTTGGAAGCATTAATGGTTCGTTACATTGAGTCTCAGGTGTATCAGGGTGTTGTAGAAAACGCAGCTTCAGAACAAGCAGCGCGTATGGTTGCCATGAAGGCAGCAACCGACAACGCAGGCAACCTTATTGATGAGTTGCAACTGGTGTACAACAAAGCGCGTCAAGCCGCAATCACACAAGAAATTAGTGAGATTGTTGGTGGTGCCGCAGCGGTGTAGGCAAAGGTTTAGAAAAGATAACGAGGACTAATTATGAGTCAAGGTAAGGTCGTCCAAATCATTGGCGCCGTTGTGGACATCGAGTTTCCACAAGATGCGGTACCAAGAGTTTATGACGCACTACAAGTTACCGAAGGTGACTTGTCAGGATTAACCCTGGAAGTGCAACAGCAATTAGGTGGCGGTGTTGTTCGTGGCATCGCACTAGGTACTACTGATGGTCTACGTCGTGGACTTACAGTAGAGAACAGCGGTAAACCAATCTCAGTTCCAGTAGGTACAGCTACACTAGGCCGTATCATGGACGTATTGGGTAACCCAATCGACGAAGCTGGCCCAATTGGTGAAGAAGAGCGTATGTCTATTCACCGTGCAGCGCCTAGCTACGAAGAACAGTCTAGCTCGGTAGAACTACTAGAAACTGGTATCAAAGTAATCGACTTAGTTTGCCCATTCGCTAAGGGTGGTAAAGTTGGTCTATTCGGTGGTGCTGGTGTAGGTAAAACCGTAAACATGATGGAACTTATCCGTAACATCGCAATCGAGCACAGCGGTTTCTCTGTATTCGCTGGTGTTGGTGAGCGTACTCGTGAGGGTAACGATTTCTATCATGAAATGAACGAATCAAACGTACTTGATAAAGTATCGCTTGTATACGGTCAGATGAATGAACCACCGGGTAACCGTCTACGTGTTGCACTGACTGGTCTTACAATGGCTGAGAAGTTCCGTGACGAAGGTCGTGACGTACTTTTCTTCGTTGATAACATCTACCGTTATACACTAGCGGGTACAGAGGTATCAGCACTGCTAGGTCGTATGCCATCAGCGGTAGGTTACCAGCCTACTCTTGCTGAAGAAATGGGTGTACTTCAGGAACGTATCGCGTCTACTAAGACTGGTTCAATCACTTCAATCCAAGCGGTATACGTACCTGCGGATGACTTGACTGACCCGTCACCAGCAACAACGTTTGCTCACTTGGACGCAACGGTTGTACTTTCTCGTGATATCGCATCTTTGGGTATTTACCCTGCGGTTGACCCACTAGATTCAACGTCTCGTCAGCTTGACCCGCTAGTTATTGGTCAAGAGCACTACGACGTTGCACGTGGTGTACAAACTGTACTTCAGCGCTACAAAGAGCTGAAAGATATCATCGCGATCCTAGGTATGGACGAGTTATCTGATGAAGACAAGCAAGTGGTAACACGTGCTCGTAAGATTCAGCGTTTCTTGTCACAGCCTTTCTTCGTAGCGGAAGTATTCACTGGTTCTCCAGGTAAGTACGTATCGCTAAAAGATACCATTAGCGGCTTTAAAGGCATTTTGGACGGTGAATACGACCACATGCCAGAGCAAGCTTTCTACATGGTTGGTTCGATCGACGAAGCAGTAGAGAAAGCCAAAAAAGCATAATCATGCGGCTGGCCTAGCCAGCCCATAATTTTGCGAATGTACCTAATCAGGAGGTTCACATGGCAATGACAGTACATTTGGACGTAGTAAGCGCAGAGAAGCAAATTTTCTCTGGTCTTGTTGAAACGATTCAGGTGACAGGTAGCGAAGGTGAATTGGGTATCCACCCAGGTCACGCCCCGCTTATCAGTGCTATTAAACCTGGTATGGTGCGTTTGGTTAAACAGCACGGTGAAGAAGAAATGATTTACGTTGCTGGTGGTGTACTAGAAGTACAACCAGGCAATGTCACCGTTCTTGCTGATACTGCTGTTCGAGCTGAAGATCTTGATGAGCAGGCGGCACAAGAAGCCAAACGACGTGCTGAAGAGCATATCGCCAACCCAGGCGCAGACTTTAATTACGCAGAAGCGGCTCACGAATTGGCAGAGGCCATCGCACAGCTTCGCTTGATACAGAAATTGCGTAAGTAAATGAGCATTTACCTTAAAAACCCGCCAAATGGCGGGTTTTTTGTTTGCAGCAAAACCTCACATGGCTTAATGTATGCCACTGGTATAACCACGCCTTAGTGTTACACACGTTCAGTACTACCCAGTGCTATTGTAGGCCAAGATTTACGTGTAGATAGCACGCTGTATTCATGAAGCTTAACCTTTATTCCCATAGTCAAAACTCAATATCAATCGGTTTTTATCCGCTAGTAACAACGGTATTGCTGCTTGTTATTCATTACTATACTGGCGCATTAGATTGGCCTTCCGAAGGCGACATTAAAGCGCAACGTGACTTCAATTCAGCCATCGGCATGTCAGCGCTTACTGGTTATTTTGGTTTGCCATTCGGTTGCTCCATCAAAACGTGGCAAGCGCGTTGATTTCACTGTTAGTGAAGTCTAATCAGTTAGGGCAGTTTGCTCGGCATCGTTCTCGACTTGCTACTGAGTTTAAACACCACATTTTTAACACCGCCGTCATCTCTATTCTTATCACGGTATCTTATGTGGTCGTTGAAGGCTTACTCTCCACTAAACAAGAACTGCATGTGCTTATTTTAACTGCGACCGCAGTCCCCTTTTGGTTTTTAATGTGGTTGTACTTATTTCAACTGACCTCAAACATTCGCTATTTATCAAAACAGATATTGCCTAATGTAAGTAAAGGCAGTGATTATCTGACGGCGTTGATTGTATTAGTTAGGCTTGGTGTTGCTAATGCACTCATCTCAGTAGGAGCAGTTATCATAGTGCCGATTTTTTGGTTTAAGAAAGATATCCCTTCCGTTGATCTGTTTATTCTTACGCTGTTTTCTGGGGCGTTACTTTTATACCTTTGCTTACCCATCTATCGCTTTAAAGTTCAATTGGGCGAAGAGCAACAATCAGTGCTGGCAGACATCGAATCTAAAATGAGCGATGAAATACAGCAATATAGAAAATCCCAAGATGGGGGTATCAGCCGCAAACTTGAAATATTGGAAAGCGAAAAAGAGGCGGTTACCAATATCTCTTCAAATGCCCAAATGTTTAAAGAGCATGCGAGACTCGCCACTATGGCCATGCTTGTGCCCTTATCTTGGGGAATAATTAAGATGTTAGAGTGGCTTGTAGCAAACCCCATTACGCAGTAGTCTGTTGTATTGACGAATTTTGGAGGGAAGCCTATGCGTATCTATGGCGACAAGCGTTCAGGGAACTGTTACAAGCTTCAGTTGTTACTCGCTCTACAGGGTAAAACATGCGAATGGATTGATGTAGATATTCTCAAAGGTCAGACGCGTACTGATGGATTTCTGGAAAAGTCTGCCAATGGCAAAATTCCTATTTTAGAGTTTGACGACGGCCGTGTGCTGTCTGAGTCAAATGCAATAATGCACTACCTCGCCGCTGGTTCACCGTTTATTCCGTCATCTACCTATGAATTTGCCAAGTTACTTCAGTGGCAATTCTTTGAGCAATACAGCCATGAACCTTATATTGCAGTGGCTCGATATATCAATATATATCTAGGGCTACCCGAAGAGAAAAAAGCAGAGTTTGAAGCGAAACAGGCGGGTGGCTATAGCGCACTAGAGGTGATGGAGAGACAGCTCACCGAAACACCTTTTTTAGTGGGTGACAGCTTAACCCTTGCTGATATATCACTATTTGCTTATACCCATGTGGCACATGAAGGCGGTTTTGATTTGACGCCCTTCCCTGCAGTACGCAATTGGATATCACTCGTGAAAGATCAGAAGGGATTCATCCCCTTGCAAGGTTAGTCTTTTTTGTTGCTCGTCGGTGATGTTTTGGCCCTTGCCAATGTTGTTGCATGGCCTGTTGAAGATTGTAAAGTGGCGATACGTCAATGTTATACACACAGCCAAGGGCGTATGCCGTTGCCTCGAGGGTAGAAAGCCCTGCTTTTACTTGTGTATGCCTTATTGCGTATTGAGTTTGAGGTGCGCTGTTAAAGTGAAAACTGGGCAGCATAGTTAACCAAGGGTATAGCTGCATAATTCCGAAGGCCTGACGCCAACTGCCGTCAATGACTACAAGGTGCGTTAATCTGCGTGCAAGTGCATCTTTGTGGTCTTCAAGGGCGGCACTGTTATCACTGGGATAGAGTATGGCGGATGTGTTAGGTGATAGGGTTTGTTTCAGTGCGTTAATGCGCTCAGCGTCGTTGTGAGCAACAATATGTGTACGTTGATTACTGATGGCAACCAGCTTCGCTGTATTTTTAGCATGAGATGCTTCTTTAGCGTGTTGTAAAATATAGATATCTAACGGAATATCAAAGGGTACCAATGCACTGCAAACACAGGTGGATAACGGATAAGCACAATGCTCACAATAAGCTCTCATTTTTGTTTTAAACTCACCCACTCTAGAATTATTGGCTACAATTGTAATGCATCGGTGATGTTTTTTAGAAATAGAGTCTCTCGCTATTATGAGTGAAGTATCCCTTTCTGAAAAAATCACTACTACGCTAGCGCTAGTACCTAGTGGTGTTGTTGTTAGCTACGGTCAGTTAGCTGATTTAGCAGGCTTACCGGGGCGCGCTCGTTACGTGGGGCAATGCCTTAAACAAACTAATGACATTGTGAACTGGCATCGTGTATTGAGGTCAAACGGGCATATTGCCTTTCCAGAGAACACTTTGAATTATCGTATACAGTGCGAGAAATTGTGTTCTGAGGGTGTTGACGTCGTCAATGGAAGGGTGAATATGAAGCGTTTTGGATGGAGACCAGATATCTATACTCTTCTCTCTCAACTCAAATACTAATGCGGTTCGCCATCGACCGCTACTCGCAAAAATAGAAGAATGAATTTGACAATATGACATCGTCGCCACTGAAAAAGATTACTATCGATGAGCTTAAGCCTGGAATGTATGTGCATCATATTGATGAACAAAAGGGCCGTTTGTCAGTGACAAATCAGGGGAGAATCTCTTCGCAGGCCTCTGCTGATTTATTAAAAAAGCGCGGTGTCAAAGCATTAACGATTGATACGTCAAAAACCCTCAGTATGGACGACACTCCAGGAGAAGACAGTCACAACAACAGTCAATGTGATGAACCACAACAAAGTGGTCCAAAGGTATCGTTACAAGATGAGCTAACCCGAGCCTCCAAGCTTCATCATCAGGGTAAACAAATACAAAAGCTATTGTTGTCGAGTGTGAAAAAAGGACTACCGTTTGACGATAAAATACCGCGCACATTCTCAAAAAACTTGGTGTCTTCCGTAGACAGAAACCCCGATGCACTACTGTGTTTAACTAAAATTCGCGAAAAAGACGACTACCTGTTTGAACACTCATTAAACGTCGCCATATTACTCGCCCATTTTGCCCGTTATCTAGGAATGTCGGATAACGATGTGCAGGACTTGGCTTATGCCGGATTTCTTCATGATTTGGGTAAAATTAAAGTGCCCGATGAAATATTGCACAAACCTGGCCGATTAACTGATTCGGAAATGGAAGTAATGCGGGGTCACGTTGCGTTTGGTGTGGATTATTTAAAGCAGACCGATATTGCGCCTCCGCTCATCCGGGCTATCAGTGAACATCACGAAAGATTGGATGGTTTGGGTTATCCGGCCGGCGTAGCAGGACAAGACATTAGTAAAGCAGGTCGAATGCTTGCTATTGCGGATATGTACGATGCATTAGTTGCCGATAGGGTTTACAAAAAAGGCATGCCGAGTCAAAAGGCGTTTGCCATTCTCATTGGCGATGCGCCCAATCGTTTAGATGAGGTACTAGTTAAACAGTTTATTAAGTGCATGGGCGTATACCCCGTGGGTAGCGTTGTTTTATTGTCGAACGAAAGATTAGCAATGGTTATCGCACAAAGTGATAACCCGTTAACCCCAAAGGTGAAGATCTTCTATTCGGCGAGAAATAATCATTTCTTAGAAGCCAAAGATGTAGCGCTGAGCAACGAGCCTCGTATTACTATTGTTAAAGCGGTAAAAGCGGGTGATTATAATATTGATATCAATGCATTCTTTGAGCGTTCAGTGTCTATTGCTTGATAGTTTTCGTTTAGCTAGCATTCATCTTCACGAACGTATACTTATTTCAGGTTAGCGAAGGATGACTAAACCCAGTTCTTTATCCAACCCGTGGTTCAACACAATTTTTATTTTCAACGGAGTCATTATGAAACACTATCTTTTCACTGGAATTGTTGTTTCCACCTTGTTCGTAAGTGGGTGTATGAGCACTACTAACAATACACAGCGAGGCGCAATGATTGGCGCGGTTTTGGGTGCTGTGCTAGGTAAAGCTACTGGCGACCACGATAAAAGCCGGTATGCATGGGGAGCAGCTGTTGGCGCCATCGCTGGAAGTGCAATTGGCAGCTATATGGATAAACAAGAAGAAGCTCTGCGTGAACAACTGTCTGATACGGGTGTACAAGTCGTAAGAGAAGGCGATAATTTGCGTCTTATCATGCCCGGCGACATTACTTTTGCTACCAACAGTTCAACTATTAGCACCAGCTTCCACCCAGTGTTGCAAGATGTGGCTACTGTGGTCAATCAGTATGAGAAAACCATACTGATGATTAAAGGCCACACAGACGACGTTGGTTCAGAAGAATACAACCAAGGGCTGTCCGAACGTAGAGCTGGAGAAGTGTCTAACATTCTCACACAGTTTAGCGTTAATCCAACCCGTATTACCTTGGTGGGTATGGGTGAATACGAACCTAAAGTGCCAAATACTACTGATGCAAATCGACAAATTAACCGTCGTGTAGAGCTAGAGATCCACCCGCTAACCTAAGCAAACTTTAAGGAGTGTACGCTTTTATTTGGTCGGCAATATCGTCGGCCAATGCGTTAGGTACGGGAATGGCTAGGTGATATTGAGCAAACTTCCATTGCCCATTGGATTTCTCCAATACTCCTGTACCTCGCGTTACACCCAGGCTCTCGTTGTAAAGTAACTCGTCAAACCAAGCAACGTTCCCATTAGCAGAGAAGTAGATATTTCGTTCTGTTACCGTGTAGGTCCATCCCCTACCCTTATCAAAGTGGGGCGTGGCGTAAGCTTTAAACTCATCGACGGTCCAGGTTTCACTGGCATCTGTACCAATAAAAATCGCGCTGTCGTCAAACAATGCAAAGTAAGCTTTTCCGTTGGCTTCTGATGCATAAGTGTGAAGGGCGTCGATGGTTTGCGCTACGTCATCATGTTCGTGCGACAGTGCATGGGCTGATGTAAAAAAACAAAAAAATAGAATGATTGCGCGCATAAATTTCCTAAGAGATTCGCTCTACTGATTATTCAATAATGCGGCAAAACAAGAGAAATGTCACAACGAGAAAAACAGTGTCGCACGAAACCTCGTACGACACTGAACACACAATTACTGTTGGGTGTGTTTCGCCTCATCGCTATTCGTGGTGTAGCGCGGGAGATCTTCCAACACATCCACAGAAAACTCCACATCGTTAAACAGTAATGGATAGTAAAACTGTCTGAGATCAGCGTGGTATTCTCTGATCTTGGCTTCGTACGTCATCATTGCTTCGGTATTGGTATTCGCAATAGCCGTCATTACTCGTTGAGTCAGCATGGGCGGAGACATCCAAGCAATGTAGCTGGCGAGCTTATCGCGCTGCTTGATAGCGTCTCTATATGAAGAAGACAAAGGCGCTGCAGTTTGGTCACCTACTTGCTGAAACGCGTAGTACCATTTCCATTCGAACAGCGAACTCATTTCTGTTTTGTCTGCCCATTGTGGGTGAGTTGCGAGAAACCCATCCCACGTTGCTGAAAAAGGTAAATCCCAAGCACCGTTTACGGCCTCTCGTTGCGTTAATACAATTTCGCCACCGCTGGGACTCTGCACGGCAGACTTTATAATATTGTCACCTGCGACCGGAATGACAACAGTAATTAGCAACCATATTCCCAGTAACGAAGAGGCAATACGCGCCGAGTTCATCGACGCAAACTGTTTGAACCCGCTCACTGCATAGGCGATAGCGGTCCACAGTGCAAGATGTGCGATGGTGATACCAACGATGAGTGCTATGTTCAATGCACTAGCACCGTTGACTATCGCGCCAATCACAAAAGGAATCACTATTGCCGAACCCAGTGCTGCGCTTTGTACGACTGCGCGAATAAGCCACAACGCTTTTTGATTGCTGGTGGTGACGGTTAGCAAATCATATCGCCCAGCCTCTCTCTCGCCCGAACGCAAATCATGAAGCAGCAATATGACGAATAATGGCATGAGTACACTGATCAAGAACGCGTAGTCAAAACGTCCTACTAATGATAACTCTGGATTATCAGCGTCGGTCTCATAAATTTGCCCTTCGAGGGCGAGCATACGAACTCTATGCTTCCAGGGATATACGTCTCGCTGCCCCATAGCTGCGAATGCCACTGGCGATGGTTCGTCGTAAGTTAAATGAAAGGTGTAGTAAGCTGCACTACCAAAATCACTCTGGTGAGACTGTACATTAACTCTATCTGTGTGGTCCTTTGCAATCAGTCTTTCAATGGTTTCTTGTTGCGTCTGTGTTTCAGTAATACCGCTCCATACGGCAAAAACTGATAATAGAAATGCCGCAAAAATGAAAGCTACACGATATTTTTGCTTGGCGATGAAACCAGCTTCCCGTTTTATATCTTTGAAATAGCTCATGGTTTAACCCTCCTCACTGCAACAACAAGGAGGCCGACAGTAAGTAGTACCCAAAACAATAGTTGTGTTGCAGCGCTCAAACTTTGTTGTATTCGAGCTGCAGCAGGGTCAGGAGTAAACGAAAACGATGACAAGACCTGCCAGTGACTGGCATCAACTTTTGCTGCTTTCGCAGTATCCTCATTCTTATATCGATTCACGTCGTGGCCATAGTCTAAATGGTCTGCATGAACTTTATTGAGAGACTGAACAAAGTCGAATCGCAAGGTTTCTGCTTCCCGTAAAAAGCGATGATGGGTTTCGATATTGGTTCCCGCCATTGTCATAGAAAAGGTGCGAATGGCTACGGTGGGCGATAACCATCCAAACCATCGTGAAACTTGTGTTTGTGCAAGCTCGGTATCCATTCTAGCTTCTGCAAAACGATTGAGTACGTCGGTAAGCTTTTGCTCTGAATACTGTGCTACTACACCACGGAAGTTAACGGGAAGCTCATCAACATCATCTGCATCATATTGTGCAAGTAAATTCGCTTTTAGTGCGGCAAATGCGGGGTCTTGTGCATTGTGCCCGTCACCGAGTTTTCTCAGCTCTTCAAGCACTGCAAAGTCTGCCTCTAGTTTTCCTTGAGAGGGCTCAAGGGCCGCAGCTGTTGAGCTACCAATGCGAGGTACCAAAATACAAAGCAGCACCCACACGCTGATCAATGATGCAAAACTCGCACTACCCTTACCGCAAAGCGACGATATGCCAATTACCACGCCGCACCAAATGGCCATGTAAAAGCAATATCCAACAAAAAATCCTAGGGTGATCAGCGCGGCCTCGCCACTCAGTGTTGCTAAAATACTGGCAATGCCCACGGGTAAAATAAACAGCAAAGCGCCGCAGAATAGCGCTAGGTATTTACCCAAAATAAGTTGTGATACTGGCAAACCCTGAGTGATCATAATATTGAGGGTTCCCGCTTCTTTCTCACGAGTAAGTGCCGCAAAACCAATAATAATCACAAAGAGTGGCGCCAAGATTTGCAACAAAAAGCTTGGTGATAAGCTACTGAATCGCGTCATGCCACTCGATTGTCTCTGATCGGCGAACATTGCAGAGTTTTGACGGTGACCTTCCAAGAATATCGATGTTCCGGTATAGGCATCTACACCGGGCTCTACCGTACTTAGCTGAGACGGTGCACGAAACACATAATGCCCATAGTGCACCATGCGATGGGGGTGTCTGTCTGGTTGATCGACAAACCTCGCCTCGGCAGTTTTTTGCAGCTGTGTTCTCTCGTTAGCTGCGTGTTGAATATTTATGGTGTTTACTACGACAGCTGCGAGTGTAAGTAGTAAACCGATCACCAAAACTGTGATACCCAGTTTGGTTCGTTGCCAGTACCGCCACTCGTCAGCAAAAATATGCTTTATCGTTTCCATTAGTGATCTCGCATAGAAAACGCAGTGTGCACAGCTTCGGTATCTATGGTGTCGTTGGAGCCGCGCTCGAACATTCCTACTATGCCGCCCTTGTGAAGCAGTCCAATACGGTGAGCAATTTGACATGCACCATAAACGTCATGAGTGACCATGAATACTGTAGTGCCCTGTTCCGATAAACTTGCAACCAATTGGTTGAATTTATCAATTGCACTGGGATCTAAACCCGATGTTGGCTCGTCGAGAAACAATACCGGCGCTTCTCGAAGTAAAGCTAACGCAATAGCCGTCTTTTGGCGCATCCCCTTTGAATAACTCGATAGAGGCTTGTGCCACGCATTAACTTGCAATGCAACACGATTGAGTGCCTGTTTGATGTCATCTTCAGTTCGGTTGATACCGCCGAGCGAGAGGAAGTACTCGATGTTTTCAATACCCGACAAGTGACCATATAAGGTGACTGACTCTGGAAGGTAGGCGATGTTTTTACGAATGCTATTAATGTCTTTTTTGACTGACCTATCTAGCACGTATGCATCACCGGAAGTGGGAGATACCGTGCCCAAAAACGTTTTCAACGCTGTGGATTTACCGGCACCATTACCTCCCAGTAAAGCAAATACTTCACCTTGTTTTACTGAAAAATCTACGCAATCTAGCACAGTATGATCTGCAAAACTTACAGTTAAAGATGAAGCTTTGAGTATGTCTTTAGGCATGTTTCACTCAGTAATTTCATGAAATGTTATATTATAACGATTTGCATATGTTAGGTGGTTTGCGTAGTTAAAATCAACAACTCTGATGAGGACTGTTCAAAAAATACGATGAGTTGCAAAGAGTTAGACGCAACGGCTAAGAATTAATCATGGTATCGTTTTGTAAGTTAAAGGTTTTGTTAACCATGTTGCGACCATGTGCTGATTTTATAAACATTGTGGTCTTAGCCTAATTGTTAGTTGTTATCTCATAATTAGTGTGTAACGTAATGAAAAATATATGTTCTTTTTGTCGATTTATGGGTTATTACTCAATGTAGGGGCAAGGTGTGAGACAACTATTTTCAAAGTACATCAACTACGTAATTTTGCTTCCAGCGTCGATTTTGCTGATCATGTTGTTGTTTGACTCAGTCAACGCGGTTAAACGTATTCAAAGTTCCAACGCACTTTCAGATCACGTGTCGTTGGCAATTGTCACTAATCAGCTTGTACACGAGCTGCAAAAAGAGCGAGGGATGTCAGCCGGTTATATTGGATCAGGTGGTCGAAAATTTGCTGATCTTTTGCCTAAGCAACGACAACTCACCGACGGTGCCCTACAAGATCTGACAGAAGCTTTCTCAGAGCAAACATACAGTGAAGAAGTCACCGTTGAGCTAAACGCCGTGTTCCGCGCCTTGGAACAACGTACCAAGGTAAGGCGGGAAGTCGACAATTTGTCGATGAGCCTAGGTGAAGCACTTAGCTATTACACATCAAATAATACTCGTATTCTCGAGCTCAATGGCGTGCTTGCCGATTATGCACAAGATCCTGAAGTAAAACAGGCATTGATCACCGTGTTTAATTTTGCATTTGGTAAAGAACAAGCGGGTATTGAACGCGCCGTGCTCAGTAATGGCTTTGGGGCAGATAGTTTTAGCGACAATCTGTTTACCCGCTTTATTCAACTCACTACCAAACAGAGCTCATATTTAGGCGAAGCAAGCCTATTTAGTGAGGGAGAAGCGAAACGTGCTATTGATAGTTTCTTTTCATCTTCTGAACATAAAGCTGTATTGGAATATAGAGCTTTGTTAGACAACAAACGCTCTGGCTTTGGGGTTAATCCTGAAGAGTGGTTCAGCGCCAGTACAAAGCGAATCAATGTGCTGAAGAAAACTCAAGATGACCTACTTAACTATGTCATCGGACAGTCAGATGCAGCTGTAGCAAGTAGCTACTCTATGCTGTTGATGTATGCTGTCATCCTGTCTTTGTCTGTTGGATTGAGCTATGCACTTTTTGCAACCCTCAATCTAACCAAGTTACAGTCAGAGGAAATTGCGCGAGTAACCGATGATATCGTGAATAAAAAGGATGTATCAGCGCGGGTGGCTCGTATCAGCAATGATGCATTAGGTCAGGCAACAGAAAGAATTAACTACATATTGAGCTTGTTTCAAAAAGACCTCAAAAAATTCCAAGAATACAGTCATGAAATCGCCTCTGCGACCCACGAGACCTCAGCGTCTGTGGATCAAAGTGAGCGGAACTTAAGAGAGCAGCAGCGCGATGTTTTAGACATTGTCAAAGCGGCGGATGAAATGAGTGCGAGTGCCAAACGTATTATCGATCTAATGCAACTTAACTCAGAAAGCGTGAATCTTGCGAAGGATGAAACTCAAGCAGGTAATATGTCGGTGGAGCAGTCTGTTGGCGGTATTGAAGCATTGTCGAATGAGGTGGACGCGCTGTCTGGCACCATCGACAACTTGAGGTCTAAAACTGACAGCATTTCTTCTATGGTTGATGTTATTCAATCGGTAGCAGAACAAACCAATCTCTTGGCATTGAACGCAGCTATCGAAGCGGCACGTGCTGGTGAACAAGGTCGTGGTTTTGCAGTGGTGGCCGACGAAGTAAGAGCATTGGCGGCGCGAACTAGTCAATCAACGGAAGAGATTTCAACCATTGTAGAAGAGCTTCAAGAGGGCTCACGTAAAGCAGATGAAGCCATCGGTCGAAGCAAACACAAAGCAAGTGCCGCAGTGGACGACTCCACGAATATTCTTACTTCATTGAAAAATATCGTTGATAAGATGCAAGACGTTGACGGTGCAACCGCAACGGTATTCAAATCTGCTTTAGAGCAAACCGCCGCAGTTCGAAATATTACCGATAAAATTCACAGCATCGATAATCAGGCGGAAGAAAACGTGGCCGGTGCAACGCAAATTGGTCATGCGGCTCATCAACTCGCCGCCATCTCAGAAGACATGCAAAGCATGGTAGAAGAGTATAAAACCTAGTATTAACGCTTAGCCTTCGAACCGCATAGTCGACTCGCGTAAGATTAACTGCGGTTCGAATACTGGGCGTAAACTCAATGAATGGTTGTATACATTATTGAGAATAAAACGAGAGGCCATTTCCCCCATTTGATAAATAGGGTTACTCACTGTGGTCAATCTAGGAAATATATGGTGAGCAAATACCGCGTCATCAAACCCCACAACTGACAAATCGTGTGGCAAACTCATCCCCAAATCTCGAGCGCAACTCATCGCACCCGAGGCCATCCAGTCATTCGCGCACACCAGGGCTGAAAAAGGGATATCTTGAGAAAGGAGTTCGAGCAACCCAAGTTTGCCATCATCTTCGTTATAGTGCCCTTCATAGATAAGTGCTGGATTCACGGGAAGACCTGCTTCTTCTAGTGCGCGACGATGGCCAGCTAAACGTTGATTCGCATCTCGTTTGTCTGATGGCCCGGATATGTAGGCAATATCTTTATGGCCTAAGCTGATGAGGTGCTGGGTTGCGAGATAACCACCCATTTCATTGTCTAAGCTAATACAGCTATTTTCTAGGCCTTCTACTTGGCGGTTAACCACAGAAATAGGCAGGCGGGTGTCGTTAACTTCTTTTAAGTAGGCATCAGGCATGGCTTCAACATGCATAATTAGCGCATCACAATTTCTGCTAATGAGAAACTCAACGGCATCTTTCTCAGTTTCTAAATTATTGTGACCTACCGTAATAATTACGTGCTTATCAGCATTGCGAAGGGTTGATTCAATGGCTTGCATCAAATCGCCAAAGAAGGGAGTGTTTAACTCTGAAACAAGAACACCAATACTATCTGAGCGGTTGGTCGCTAAACTTCGCGCTACCGAATTGGGGCGATAGTTTAACTCGCGCATGGCTTGCTCTACTTTGGCTTTTAACGCTTTATTGACGGTTGTTTTGCCATTGAGAACACGAGACACGGTAGAAAGTGAAACTCCTGCCCGTTCTGCCACTTGATAGATTGTTGCCACGCGTTTTATTCCCCACTACATTAAAAGGTTCACACTTGTGCTCAACGTTACTATTGAGCACATAAGAGAACTATTATGCCGTGATTGTCTGTGCTTCGCTACGGCGCTTGTGAAGTGTGTCCGTTACTTCTTGTTGTTTGGCATCAGTGAGAGGGTAGAACCAAATGAGAACAGCACCAGCAATACCGAAACATGCGGGGATCCAGCTCATTAGTGCCTTCATACCTTCCAAAGACTGTGTAATAGTTTCGGGTTCCATGCCGTTATATCCATAGCTACCAAGAACCAGCAATACCAGTGCTCCCGCGAAACCACCACCTGTTTTTTGAACAAATGAACCGGCGGAATAGGTTAGCCCGGTAGCTCTTCGTCCCGTTCGCCATTCATTGTAATCGGCAGAGTCACCCAGCATAGAGAAGAACAGTGTAGGCATTATGGCGGCAAAGAACTCAGCGCCACATCCAAGAGCAAATATCCCCATTACTGCGTTTTCCGGAACAAAGTAGATGGCACCTGTTAATGCGCTACTAACGAGTAAAGAGAGTATGAAAAGCGGTTTTCTTCCCATTCTTTTGGCGAGTATTGGCGTGGCTAACGCGCCCAATATAGATACCACTAATAATGCTATGAAAAAGTAACCCGTTAACAGTTCATCGCCCATGTAATACTTAAAGTAGTAGGCAATAACCCCATACTTAATACCGTTGAACATCATTGTGAGAAAGCCCATTCCCAATAAAATTAACCAAGGTTTATTGGAAAGTAGGTCAATGATGTCTTGTTGTGAACGGCTATTTTGCGATTCCGGACGCTTAATGAGTTTGCGGATAGCCAATGTCATGGCGATCATGACGACAACAAAAACGGCACCAGTTTCTACGTTACGGTAGTAAAAGAATGCTGTGATAGCGCCCAGCGGAATAAGTATTAAGGGCAGTTGGAAGGAAAGGTCTTTTAATTCTTTAGACAAGGTCGTCGTTGTGTCTTGCGGAACGGAGATTCGTTCTTTGGTAGTGGCCACGGTAGTGAGCATTAAAGCGATAAGCAAAGCTGCAAAAACATACATGGTATATTGGTACCCTTGGGCAGAATTCCCTTCACCAAAAAATTCTACCAGCATGGGAAGGCAGCCCATAACAAGCAAACCGCCTGCAAATGCCCCTGCAAACCGAAAGCCAGACAATGAGGTTCGCTCTTTATCGTCTGTGGTCATAACGCCCATGAGTGCTGAATAGGGCACATTGTTTACCGTGTACGCCAGAGTCAAACCTATATAGGTTAAATAGGCATACACCAGCTTACCGGTGTCTGAAAACGAAGGTGTGGTAAAACACAACACCATAAACAGCCCGAGAAATGGTGTAGAGGCTAAAATCCACGGTCTAAACTTACCCAATGAAGTATTCGTTCGATCGGCAATCATACCCATAATGATATCGGTGATACCATCCGACAATCGAACCACTAAAAAAAGCATGGCTGCGGCGGCAGCCGTTAATCCAAAGGTATCGGTATAGAAAACTGCAAGATAAGCGAGTGCTCCACGCCAAACTAGATTGGCTGCTGCATCACCTAGGCCATAACCTACCTTTTCTTTCAGTGACAAGGATGTTTGCATGATCCTCTCCTTAGAAATATTGTAATTATCGTTTTCTATAAAGTAGGTTAGTATCTACTTACTAACAGCTTCTTGAAGGCTTTTGCACTGGCTTTTAACGTACGCTTTTGAGTCTCAAAATCTACGTGAACAATACCAAATCGTTTTAAGTATCCTTCTGCCCATTCAAAGTTATCCATGAGACTCCACGCAAAGTAACCACTTACTTTTACACCGTGATCAATCGCTTTTGAGACCGAAGTCATGTGCCCTGAAAAATACTCAATACGATCCATATCATTAACTTCTCCATCTACCATTTCATCGGCCATGGCCGCTCCATTTTCAGTAATGTAAATGGGGGGAAGCTGATAGCGGCTGTGTAAAGACGTTAACAGATCATAAAGGGCTTGAGGATAAATTTCCCAACCAATATCGGTTTTCGGTTGGTTGTGCTCGTGCTCAAAATAAAGCTTGCTTTGGTCTTTTGCCGCTGAGTAATGTAATCGTGTGTAAAAGTTAATGCCGAGAAAGTCGATAGGCTGACAGATTTCCTGCATGTCGCCTGGCTCTATTGGAGGCTTGTCATTGTCATCGACTAAGTCTATAACCTCTGGATACGCGCCCTCCATTACCGGCTGCATATACCATTGGTTGATATATTCATCAGCATTTTTAGTCGCTTCTAAATCCTCTCGCTTGTCAGAACTTGCGTAACATGGTGTAAAGTTGAGTACGATACCGCTCAATGCTTTGGGAGCATTTTTTCTCAGTACTTTCATACCTTTACCATGAGCAAGTAGTATATGGTGAGCGGCAGCACGCCCCAGTTTACGGCCCACTTTTCCAGGGGCATGAACACCAATCTCATAGCCTAGAAACGCCGAACAAAAGGGTTCGTTAAAGGTCGCATAAGAATACACTCTGTCACCTAAAGCTTTTGTGATTACATCCACATAGTGCTCAAATGCAAAAACGGTGTCTCGGTTAACCCAACCGCCTTTATCTTCAAGATATTGCGGTAAATCCCAGTGGTAAAGGGTGACAAAAGGCTTAATTCCAGCATCGTTTAAAGAATCAAGCAATTGAATATAGAACGAGAGCCCTTCTTCACGAAGCTCACCACTGGCACTGACTACACGTGGCCAAGATATCGAAAAACGGTACGCGTCTACGTTTAAGTCTTGAAGTAGTGCTACGTCATCTTTCCAACGTTCGATGTGCTCGCAAGCTCGAACACCATCAGACTTGTCAGCAATAGCACCCTCTTTCTCGCAAAAGGTGTCCCAAATGCAGGGCTCTCTTCCTGCAATATCACCTTCTATCTGAAATGACGATGTGGCAGTGCCGAATAGAAATGACTTTCTATTCATTTCGCTGTTAGAAGGTATAACGATATCTTTCATAATTTGGGTAAACCTTTTGACTCTTACTATCAATGGGCCTGTTTATAACATGAACAACTCTTATTGAGAAAGCGCTTTCTTTAAATTTGTTAAAACTTTTCTTATGTTGACGTACAGAGTCGTGATTATGTTCATTGATTTCCTAAATAAATTCTATGAATCTGAATGTCAATAAGTCTTTGTTTTTAATCGGTTAATGTGTATTTTTTGTAAATTTTATTATGCTGCTATACTCTTTGTAGTGAAATAATTGTAAAAAAGATGTTGATCTTTGTTTCCTGATCCCTTAGCTTGAGAAAGCGCTTTCTCTTTTGGGGTTTTTATTTCAGCGGTTGAGAAAGCCCTTTCTTGGGAGCGCGAAAACTCAACACAGCAACACAACAAGAGAGAAAGACCGTGACACAGAAGAAATTACATAAATCCAAATTAGCGACGAGTCTGTCTTTAATACTAGGGACTAGTCTGCTTGCACCAGTGTATGCGCAAGACACACAAGATGATGATGTAGAGGTTATCCAAGTAACGGGTATTCGTGGAAGTGTTCAAGAATCAATGGGCATCAAGCGAGACTCAGCCGGTGTCGTTGATGCAATTTCTGCGGAAGATATTGGTAAGTTCCCAGACACCAACTTAGCCGAATCACTACAACGTATCACTGGTATTTCAATTAGCCGAAATAACGGCGAAGGTGATCAAATTACAGCGCGTGGTTTTGGTCCAGACTTTAACATGGTGACGTTGAATGGCCGTACTATGCCAGGTTCAGCGTTACCCGGTGGTGGCGGTACACCAAACTCTCGCGCGTTCTCATTCTCTGATTTAGCCTCAGAAAGTGTTCGTGCGGTAAGTGTTTATAAAACCGGTCGTGCAAGTATTGCTAGCGGCGGTATTGGTGCAGTTGTTGATATTAGAACGGCACGTCCATTTTCATCCTCTGAATCTGGTTTCACTGCAAGCGTTGGTGCAAAAGCGCTAGCAGATACGACCAATCGTGTTGGCGACGACGTTACCCCAGAAGTGTCAGGCTTCATCAACTACGTCAATGACGACAATACCTTTGGTGTTACATTTACTGGCTCATTCCAAGATCGTGACAGTGCTGCTCAAGGCGCATTTGTTAACCAGTGGCGTGTGAATCCTTTTGATGGAACCATTCCACAATCACCAAGTGCTGATAACCCAGCAAGTGGCGATCCTGTAGTACTTAACAACGCACCAGCTATGGGTCAACTATTCGCAATCCCATCTGACTTACGTTACTACATGGCAGACCGTGAGCGTGACCGTACTAATGCTCAGTTAACATTGCAGTTTGCACCAAGCGATAAAATGACTGCAACACTTGACTACACCTACTCACGCCAAGACTTATTCGAAGCTCGCGCAGAACAGTCTATCTGGATGGATGACCGTTACTTTGCCGAACTTACGTTTGATGATGAAACGGTGAAAACACCGGTTCTTATCTCTCAAGAACGTCGTGACCTATTGCCTCGTGACTTAGGTTTGGCAATCCAAGAGCTAAACCAAGTTAACGAAAACAAATCGATTGGTTTTAACCTTGAATATTTCGTTAACGACGACCTAACCCTAGTATTCGACGTTCACAATTCATCTGCAGAAGGCCGTCCAGATGCACCTTATGGTACTTGGACTAACCTTGGTCTTGGTGCAAACGTTGTGCGTGGTCAAGGTGTTGATTTCCGTGGCGACTTCCCAATCATGCTTGTGGACTTCGATGACGTATCTCGCACTAACTTAAATGGTAATGGTGTTCTTGACGAGTCTGATGTTGGTACCTCTATTTTGGATATGAACTTCAGTAACCAAGATACTGAAATCACTCAAGCACGTATCGACGGTAGCTACACCCTTGATACAGGTAGCATCAACTTTGGTATTGAATCTCGTTCCATGGAGAGTACATCACTCCAGTCATTAACTCGTCATACTATGGGTAACTGGGGTATTGAAAACCCAGGCGAACTACCTACTGGTTCATTGACGCCTCTTGATCTTGCAAGTGAGTTCAGTGACTTCAATACTAACGGTATCTTTTCTCAAGGCTTTACAGGAAGTGTATCTGAAATTGGTGCATTCGCTGGTCAGGCATACGGCTTCAACCTTGTTGCAGACAACCCATTTGCGACTAACCGTACCATCGAAGAAGACATCACGGCAGTGTACTTCGAGTTCGACCTTGAAGGCGAACTCAGCGGTATGCCATATAACATTCTTACCGGTGTGCGCTATGAGAATACTGATGTAACTTCAGTTGCTAACATCAGTTTACCTAGCGGTATTGCATGGGAAGGTAACAACGACTTTAACGTACGCTTCGGTAGCGATATGGAAGATGTGTCGGTAGATTCGAGCTATGACCACATATTGCCTGCATTGGACTTCGATATTGAGCTGAAAGAAAACGTGATTGCTCGTTTCTCTTACAGCAAAACTATTGCTAGACCAACCTACAATAACTTAAGTGCAGCAGCGACAGTGTCACCACCGAGCGGTCCTACACTGATCACTGGTGAGGCTACCGCTACAGCAAGCTCAGGTAACCCATCATTGGTTCCGCTAGAGTCTGATAACCTAGATATCTCAATTGAATACTACTTCGATGAGACAAGCTATGTGTCGTTAGGTTTCTTCGACAAACGCGTTAAGAACTTCATTGGTAATGAGCAGGTAGAAGAGAGCATCTTTGGTTTAACCGATGCCACTGCAGGTCCTCGCGCACTTGCTGCGCAAGCGGAACTAGAGCGTCTTGGCATTCCATTGAGCGATACTACCTTGTTCAACATGGTGGCTGCGATGGAAAACAACGTAGACTACTTCTCATTAACGGATGAACAGTTTGAAGCTGCTTATGATGTGCTTCCAAACAGCAGTGACCCAGAATTAATATTTATTAATTCTAAACCTGTAAACAACAAGAGTGCGAACATCTACGGTTTCGAGATTGCCGGTCAACACTTCTTCGGTGATTCAGGTTTTGGTGTGATGGCTAACTACACATCGGTAACGGGTGATGTAGGGTTTGACAACAACGCCGACCCATCAATTACACAGTTTGCTCTCGTTGGTTTGAGCGATACCGCAAACATTATCTTGATGTATGAAATGGATGAAATTCAAGCACGTATCGCTTACAACTGGCGTGATGAGTTCCTAGATACAACGTCTCAATACGTTAATGAGCCGGGGTATACAGAAGCTTATTCGCAAATCGACTTCAGTGTTTCTTACGAAGTAATGGAAGACCTTACCGTGTCATTTGAAGGTATAAACATTACTGAAGAGAACCGTCGTCGTCACGGTAGAACAAGCGCTATGGTGTGGAATATTGACGAACTTGGTGCTCGTTATGCACTAGGTGTTCGCTACAAGTTCTAAAAAGTGTGGTGTGCCTTGCCCGCCTTTAAGCGAGAGTAGGTTGCTTTTTGGCGGGCACTTTTGTCATATTGATGTTAAATACAACAAAAGTGAAAGCATGTGAGTCAACAATCTATTAAAAATGTTGTGATTGTCGGTGGTGGAACCGCAGGCTGGTTAAGCGCTGGTGTGTTAGCTGCGAAACTCGGCCAGCAATCACTACAAAAAACATCTGCAATAAACGTAACCTTAGTGGAGTCTCCAGAGGTCTCAACTATAGGCGTGGGTGAAGGGTCTTGGCCTTCGCTCAGAGATACGCTTCTTGATATTGGTATAAAAGAGTCTGAGTTTATTACTCAATGCCACGCTTCATACAAGCAAGGGTCAACATTTAGTCGCTGGAAATACGACGACAAACCCCATCAATACCAACATCCATTTACTACTCCATCGGGCTATGTGGAAATGGATATTCATGCGCAGTGGCAAAATTTATGTGCCGAAGAATCTTTCGAGCAAAGCTTTTGCATTCAACCTGAAATGTGTGATTTAGGAAAAGCGCCTAAACAGGTAAAAACCCCTGACTATGCGTACGTTCTTAATTATGGCTACCACTTTGATGCCACGGCACTGGCTCATTTACTCACCAGTCACTGCGTGAGTAATTTAGGGGTTAACCATATTAAAGCGCATATTAGTTCGGTTAATAGCGCAGCAGATGGGAACATTGCGTCACTAACCACTAATGAAGGTGACGTGATAGAGGGCGACCTATTCATCGACTGTAGCGGCGGAAAAGCCCTACTGATTGGCGAACACTTCGGTGTTAACTGGCGCTCTATGTCAGGCGTGCTTATGAATAACAGGGCGATGGCGGTGCAAGTGCCGTATGAAGATTCTGATAACGACATATCATCTACAACAATTGCCACCGGAAAGCCTTTTGGTTGGACATGGGACATTGGTTTACAACACCGTCGCGGTGTAGGCATGGTGTATAACGACCAGTTTGCCTCAAGTGACCAAGTACAAAGTACCTTACTTGCCCATGTGGGTGAGCGTGCTTCGCAAGCCACCATAGATCAATGCACCATAAGGTCGCTTTCATTTGACCCAGGTTATCGAGAGCAATTCTGGGTGAAGAACTGTTTAAGCTTGGGAATGTCATCTGGCTTTATCGAGCCCCTTGAAGCGTCTGCAATCGCCATGATTGAGTTGGGATTGCGTATGTTATACGAACAATTCCCGAAAGATATGTTTCACATGGAACGTTTGTCAAAGCGCTACAATGATCGCTTTACCTATCGTTGGGAACGGGTAATCGATTTCCTCAAACTTCACTATATTTTGAGTGAGCGAAGCGACCCATATTGGTTAGCGCAAAGAGACCCAATGAGTATTCCCGATTCACTCAAAGAAATGATGGAGATGTGGAAATACCAACCTCCCAGTCGTTTCGACTTTATTCAAAACGAAGAAATCTTTCCTTCGGCAAGCTACCAATATGTGCTCTATGGCATGGGTTACCACACTCAGGTAAATCATTTGCTCAGCACAACGCCAGAAGCCAAAAAAGCCATGGCTATTCGAAAGCAATTAGAGCAACAACGGCCTCAGTTTATGGCAGGGCTTCCGACCAACAGGCAGCTTCTTGAACAGTTAGTTGCAATGCACAGTAAGTAACAAGGCAATAAAAAAATGATTAATGAGTCAGCACAGTACAATGTTAGCGCCAACGCAGTAAAAAAAGTGGTTATTGCTGGTGGTGGAACTGCCGGATGGATGGCAGCCACAGCATTGTCTCGGCTCATTGGAAAATCAGTGAGTGTAACGTTAGTTGAATCAAAAGATATCGGTATTGTGGGTGTTGGAGAAGCAACAATCCCGCCTATCCGAACGTTACACAAATTGTTGGGTATTGATGAATCACAATTCATGCAAGCAACTCAAGCTACCTACAAATTGGGCATAGAATTCGAAAACTGGCGTGACAAAGGTCATAGCTACATTCACTCCTTTGGTATTACGGGTAGAGAGTGTTGGGCTGGGGAATTTCATCACTTTTGGTTACGAGCACAGTCACTAGGGTTTGGAGGAGAGTTTGGCGACTACTGTGTTGAACTAAAAGCAGCACTTGAGAACAAGTTTGCAACCAGTGACAAAGCACCATTAAATTTTGCCTATCATTTTGATGCTGTAGCTTATGGTAAGTTCTTACGATCTATTGCCGAACAGTCGGGTGTAAAACGTATAGAAGGCAACATTGCTAAAGTTAACAAGTGTGTTGAGCGGGGCTATCTTACCTCGTTGCTCCTCGAGAGCGGCGAAGTGATTGAGGGTGACTTATTCATCGATTGCACAGGCTTTAAAGGCTTACTCATCGAGCAAGCATTGCATACGGGTTATGAAAACTGGCAACACTGGTTACCATGCGATACCGCAATGGCCATGCAAACTGAAGCCGTTGAACCACCTCCTCCTTACACCAAAAGCGTGGCCCACACTGCTGGATGGCGTTGGAAAATACCCCTACAGAGTCGCGTGGGTAACGGCTTGGTGTACTGCTCTAAATACATGACCGACGATGAAGCAAGGGAAACCCTAACTGCTCAGGTTACGGGCGCGCCGATAAACGATCCTCGAATTATACGTTTCACGCCAGGTAAACGCCGATTAGGTTGGAACAAAAACTGTGTTGCTTTGGGGTTAGCCAGTGGCTTTATTGAACCGCTGGAATCTACCAGTATTCACCTGATAATGACGGGTATTATTAGGTTACTCCGTAATTTCCCGTTCGATGGTATTACACAGTCTGCGATAGACGAATACAACAATAAGTTTAACAGTGAGATGGACGCGATTCTCGATTTCATCGTCATGCACTATAAAGTGACCAACCGAATGGACTCTCCGTTTTGGCAACACTGCCAAACCATGGATATACCTAAATCACTCCAACATAAAATAGCACTGTTTGCAGACACGGGCCGCGTGTTCTTGGATGATGGCGATATATTCCGTGTGGATTCATGGACCCAAGTTATGCTTGGCCAAGGACTTACACCTCGCCAGTATCACCGCGTGGCCGATGAGATGAGTACTGAAGAGCTACAACGCTTCATGGCTGGTTTAAAACAACATGTTGATCACCATGTGTCTCAATTACCCCAACACAGTGATTTTCTAAAACACAGGATGGGCGCTTAAAGCTAGGTGAAAGCTGATCCTATTTTGTCCCCTTTGGACTACACTGGATAATAAGTCGATGTAGCGTTTAGGAAGGCTTTTGAAATTTGGTCCACACGGGACATACCGTGTAACAAGAAAAGGCAATATTATTGAAGTCATCGCTATCGATGAATGGAATGATGTGACTGCCAATCAGCTATTTTCCGAAGTGAATATTCTACGAAAAGAGATAACAACGAGTACCTGGGCTACGCTAATCGATGTAAAAGATTGGGTGCTCGGCACCCCCGATATGCAACAACTCACCATGAATGGCACTAAGATTATGCACAGCAAGGGAATGCTCAAAGAGGCCTTTGTTACTGGCTTGAATGAAGGTTCACTAACAATGGCGCAACTACACGCGATGACCCCAACCTTAGATGGTTATGAACGCAAGTTCTTTAAAAGCCACTTAGAGGCAATTGCTTGGCTTCTCGATGAAGGATACACCCTGTCGTAGCTACCTCAGTATTCAATGCTCTGCCAATCACTTGATTTTTAAAATGCGAATTGATTAACCTCTCCCGCCGAAAATAATTCTTATTTTTCAATTGTTTATAATTTACCCGATAATAATAAGTACTATGGAAAGGTCAAATGAAAAAAGCGGTAAGCACCCTTCTTTTGCCTCTATTGGCATCATTTAACGTAAGCGCGTCAATCGTCACTATTGGTGCTTACGAATTAGATACTACGACTAATATCGTTACCGATTCGAATCAAAACCTAGAATGGATGCAATGGGACGAAACCATTGGAATGTCTATTTCTAGCGCGTTGACTCTGCATGCAACGGCGGGTTGGCGTGTGGCTACTCAATTTGAGATGGCGAGCTTGATCGGCAATATATTTGATGTATCTCTTTCAACGGCAAATCTCTATTTAGGTGATGGAAATACGTGGGACTACAGCCACGGTAGTGCAGAAAGCGAAGCATTTATATCTTTGTTTGGTGAAACGAATAGCCACTGTTATGAAGATGTCAGCCTAACTTGTGTCGATGATCCATGGGAATCCACCAACGCGTGGTTCTATGAGTCTTTTGAGAATGGTGTTAATAACGCCGCAAGAGCGCAAGTGGAAGCAACAACAAACTACCTATTTAACAACGCTCATTTAATAGAAAAAGGGCAGTACGTTGGTTACCGAGTTTGGTCCGGCGAAGAGGATTATTGGTCTTACGATGATTACGGAGTAGCTTTGGTTCGCGATACTGTATCAAGCAGCGCAGCTACTGAAGTCACCTCACCTTCTCCACTTGCTCTGTTATTGGCGGGTGTTGGGGTAGTAGCGTTTAGGCGATATCTTAAACGATAGCTAAATAAAAAAGCCATCGTGCTGATGGCTTTGGATCTACTCGCGAAATTACCATAAAATCCGATTTTAATCAGAATATTAAAGCAAGAAACCCAAAACCTTTCTCCACCTACCACCAAACTTCTCACCATTTCTTCTATCAAATTCGACTTTTGAGGTAAGCTCTATTTTCAACCGACTCAGTTCTGCTCCCTTATCCTTTGCGCTTTCCACCCCAACACTACAGCACCACCTTTTACTCTCACACCTATAGCACATAAGCCTTTAGTTTTCGTACACGTACAATTGCTTTCAAAACAAAGTCCTCACTTAATATTAGTATTAATTGGTCAAATACCTTAAGAAAAAACTCCACTTTTTTCGTTTTGAGTGCCATAATTTAAAATATGTAAGCCATAACTTGCATTAATTATAAAAATAAAGCCATAAATTAACCTGAGGAATACCAAAATGGGTAATAAGGTTTCCATAGCAGACGGTATGCTAATTGAAATACTCAGAGACGGTATGAAAGGCAGTCTGGATAGTCTTGCAATGCGAGGGAGAAGATTAGCCAGCAGCATTAGGAAAGATAACCCTGAGCTCGCCTCGCAAATTCAAGAGGCTATTGGCCATTCCTCTAACATACGAGGAATTCAAAGCCACAAACTTCCATTACCTGTCGATAACGATACTCGACAGAACTTACTTGTTGAGACTTATCCCGTCGTAATGGATGTAAAACCAATGTGGGAAGAAAGGACTTTCTCAACCCTCCTTGAGTTTGTTAGAGAGAGACAATTTTCAGATAAGCTTATAGATGAAGGGCTTCTTCCAGCTCGATCCATGCTACTAGAGGGACCTCCAGGCGTAGGAAAGACTCTTGCTGCCAAGTGGTTGGCTCACACTCTAGATATGCCACTTTTAACTCTCGATTTAGCAACAGTAATGAGTAGCTTCTTAGGCAAAACGGGAAATAACATCAGAGCTGTTCTCAAATATGCACAGTCTTTCCCTTGCGTTTTGCTACTAGATGAATTCGATTCAATAGCTAAAAAAAGAGATGATGATTCTGATGTAGGGGAACTCAAGCGACTAGTCACAGTTTTACTTCAATCCATTGATGATTGGCCTGCCTCATCAATCATGATTGCGGCAACAAACCATGCAGAGCTTCTCGACCCTGCTGTTTGGAGAAGGTTTGACAAGATAGTAAGCTTTCAAGTGCCAAACTCAGCCACAACAAAAAACTATTTAGTACTAAATGATGTTAATGAATTTTTAGCAGATTTGATAAGCCATTCAACTGCTGGCTGTTCTTTTTCAGCAATTGAGAAAAAACTGAACCAAGCAAAGAAAAATACCGTTTTACAGAATTCTTCCTATTCCAGTGAACTGCTTCGAATCTTTAATGTAAGTGAAACTGATTTAGGTGATAGTGAAAAGCTCAAAAAAGAGTTTAATATAATAAAAATGACAAACGAGGGTTACTCTCAGAGAAAGATCTCAGAGAAGTTAGGAGTATCTCGAGGCTACATTAAGAACTACTTAGTCCGAGTTGAGCAAGGAAATAGCTAATGGATAATATGAACTTACTTTTAGGATATGGCGAAACTTTAGCATATGACATCCCTACCCCAGGCGGCGGTGGGCCCAAAAAGCATCCCTACACATATGCAGAAGCAAAATCTGGCCTTATATCTAAAACGGATAATTTTCTTGAGGCTATCAGTAATTTGCCCGAACAAGCCAAGCCAAGAGGACAGGCGGTCGCAAAAGTGACACTACACCCCGCGTACCTAGCAAAGTCGTACTACCCTCAGAGCTTACTGCATAATTTTGGCTTGGTAGATCTTGGCAGTAAGTCCGTAAGAGTTACTCCGAGAAAACAAACGACAAAAGTTAAGAGAGAAAACTTAGAGACTTCTTGTTTCTATATTGCGGGAAATGAATGTTCATTCGAAACTCTAAGAAATAGCGTAGAGTCTGACAATCTTAATAAAGGCCTTCAAGGCGATATTATTAAAATTGAAGAGTTTGACTACTTTGATCCCGAAGAAAAAATCAAATCGCTAAATGAAGAGCACGTTGAAAGAAAAATTGAAGTCGCCCTACACACGCCGAATAAGGACATCATCATTATTGATAGCTTTTATGAATTTGCTAAAAGCTGCGGTGTTGATGTCCATATCGACCGAAAAATATCAACGGGGGGTTTAACTTTTATTCCTGTTATCGGCGATGAGGCCGCAGCTCACGCACTGGCTCAATTCACTTTCTTAAGAGCTCTGCGAGATATGCCCAGTTTAAGAGTGCATACTCCTACCATAATACGCTCAACTGTTAGCTCAAACGCCCCAACTCTCCCAACCGTAAATGCTATAAACCCAGACCTAAATGTTGCTATTTTTGATGGCGGGATTGGGACAAGTCTTGTTGATCAGTGGTGCACTGAAACAGTTTACGACACAGGACATCGCACTCACCCTGATTTACTCTCTCATGGGTCAGAGGTTACCTCTACAATCCTTTTTGGATTGGCTCATGATAGCTTACGACAGCTTCCTACACCTTACTGCAATGTCGACCACTACAGGGTACTAGATACTGTCACAGGAAATGATCCCGACCTCTTTGACGTGTTATTAAGAATTACGGATGCTCTTGATAACAAGGATTATCAATACATAAATTTGAGTTTAGGGCCAAGAATCCCTATCGAGGACGATGACGTAAATGTTTGGACATCTACGTTAGAAAAGTACCTATCTAGTGGCCAAACTCTAGCTACTGTTGCCGTTGGCAATGACGGTGAATTAATGGGCCAAAACCGCATTCAACCACCAGCTGATTTGGTGAATGCCTTATCAGTTGGCTCCGCAAACTCATATTCTCAGCACTGGACTAGGGCACCATATAGCTGTATTGGCCCAGGGCGCAGCCCAGGCGTTACAAAGCCTGACGGTCTAGCTTTTGGAGGCTCAATTGAGGAACCTTTTACAGTTTACTCCCCATTTAGCAATTCAATAGTAGGAACTGGCGGGACAAGCTTTGCTTCACCCCTTGTTCTTAGAAATGCCATTGCCATAAACACTCTGCTAGACGGCGACATTAGTCCACTGACATCTAAAGCAATAATAATTCACAACGCAGAGAAGTCTTCATTAAGCAAGGCGGAAGCTGGCTGGGGACGATTTAGCGACAATCCAGACCATATGATACACTGCGACAATAACGAAGTAACTGTGATCTATAGAGGTGAATTAATACCGTCTCAATATGTCAGGATTCCCATCCCCTTCCCTGATATAGAGCTTAAAGGTGATATTACACTTAAAGGCACATTCTGTTTTGCTACTGACGTCGACCCAGAGCATCCAATCAATTACACAAAAAGCGGCTTAGTCATTACATTTCATCCTAAAGCTAACACCAAAGACACAAGAAGCTTCTTCAGCCTGAAGAACTTATATCCAACTGAACAGGAACACCGATCTGACGGTCACAAATGGGAGACAACTCTTCACCATGAGCAATGTTATAGGAAAACCTCGCTAGATAACCCCTGTTTTGATGTTGTATATCAGGCAAGAGAAAAAGGGCAACCTGCTGAGCTTGAGGAGTTATCACCTCTTCCTTACACCCTTATTGTAACCATGAATATAAAAAACACCCCAGGGGTTTATAACGCCATTCGACAAAAATATCAGACTCTGGCTCCTGTAGAGTTACGACAAAATATTCAAATCCAGATCTAACCAACTTGGTTACGCAAACTAATTCTCAGTATAGGAAAACAAAACTTCCCTGTTACTTAACAATGGCGAAGGTTCTAGAAAAGGCGCAATCAAAGTCGCAACTTTTCTCAAAGAATCTCTTCGCTTTTGAAGATAGTCTTATCGTTCATAGAAACCTTCGTCCTAAACAGCCTCCTCAACGCATAATTAAGCATATCATCAAAGATATAACACCTCCGCTTACTGGAGCGCTTTAAAATTATGGCGGAAGGGCTTTATTCTATATATACATCCCTCAAATCTCTCACTATCCCTGTCACGAATAACTTGCAATTAAAAGATGAGGCATGAAATCAAATGAATTCTACAAACATTGCAAGCTATTGATTTTTGTAAAAAGTGGCCGCAATAAGTAAAATGAAACATCACTCAATATTTTGAATCTGCTCTCGCATCTGCTCAATCAACACCTTAAGTTCAACCGCAGACTGGGTAATGTCCTTGCTGATAGACTTTGAGCCGAGGGTGTTTGATTCGCGATTAAACTCTTGCATCATAAAGTCTAAACGACGACCAATCGCGCCGCCTTTCTTCATGATCTTACGCGTTTCTGCAACGTGAGCGTTGAGTCTGTCTAGTTCTTCGGCCACATCTACCTTTTGGGCTAGTAGAATCATCTCTTGTTCAAAACGCCCTTCGTCGAGTTCTACTTTGGCTTCTTCGAAACGGGTTTGAATTTTCTCTCGTTGCCATGCCATCACTTCAGGCATGCGTTCAGTCACCACACTCACTTCTTGAGTAATGGCATCTAGGCGCTGTTCTATCATGGCTTTAAGGGCGTCACCTTCGGATGCTCGGGCTGCGATAAAGTCATTGAGGGCTTGGTCAAACGCGGCCATTACGTCGGCGTGAATGGCATCCATGTCAGCCTCTTCAGCGGCAATAACACCTGGCCAACGCAGCACATCTAACGGGTTAACGCCGGTCGATTGCCCTTGAGACTGCACCCATTCAGCCGCGTTTAACACCTGTTTGGCCAAGGTTTCATTGAGGTTGAGTTTACTTACTGCAGCATCATTGGCACTGAATCGTAGCGCACATTCCACTTTGCCTCGCGCTAAACGCTTGCGAAAACGTTCTCTGAGTACGGGTTCTAACGAGCGGAATTGTTCGGGAAGGCGAAAGTAGGTTTCTAAGAAACGCTGATTAACTGAGCGAATTTCCCAGACGGCAGAGCCCCACTCTTTTTTAGTTTCGGTGCGCGCAAACGCGGTCATGCTGTAAATCATGTAATTACCTCTGTGTGAAAAGCACCAGAAAAACAAGGTTGCGGTCAAACTTGTGTGGTTTAAGAAGCTGGCTGGTGCCCGTAAACGACAATAGTAGCCTAAAAGCAGTGATTAGGGATATGTAAATGGGTAAAAGTTGATTTTTAACACACAGCATTAGTGGGTTATACTTCGGAGCTATTGTGTTGTTTCAAATAAATGGAAACAACACGTCCCTATTTAAAGCATTTACGTTGTGGAGAACACTATGCGTCCAAGCGGCAGAACCGCCAGCCAGATTCGTCCGGTTACTATTACTCGTCAATACACGTGTCACGCTGAAGGTTCAGTGTTGGTAGAGTTTGGTAACACCAAAGTTTTGTGTAATGCAACGGTTGAAGAAGGCGTGCCTCGCTTTATGAAAGGGCAAGGCAAAGGTTGGATCACTGCTGAATACAGCATGTTACCACGCGCTACACATACGCGAAGTGGTCGTGAAGCTGCACGCGGTAAGCAAGGTGGTCGCACGCTAGAAATCCAACGCTTAATTGCTCGTTCGCTACGCGCTGCTGTTGATTTAAAACTGCTTGGCGAAAATACTATTACGTTGGATTGCGACGTGATTCAGGCGGATGGCGGTACGCGTACTGCGTCTATTACTGGTGCGTGCGTTGCACTCGTTGACGCACTCACCTATATGCGTGCGAAAGGTATTTTGAAGGCCAACCCACTTAAGCACATGATTGCTGCATTGTCGGTAGGTATTTACGAAGGTACACCTATTGCTGATTTGGAATACACAGAAGATTCAGAAGCAGAAACTGACATGAACGTAGTCATGACAGAAACAGGCAAGCTGATTGAAGTACAAGGTACTGCTGAAGGCGAGCCGTTCTCTTTTGAAGAAATGGACGAAATGCTAACTATTGCGAAACACGGATTGCGCGAACTTTTCGATATTCAAAAAGCTGCATTGGCCTAAGGAGTCATTATGAAGTCGTTTCAGCGCGAATTTATCGCATTTGCCATTGAGCGTGGTGTACTTAAATTCGGTGAGTTCACTCTAAAATCTGGTCGTGTAAGCCCCTACTTCTTTAATGCGGGTTTGTTTAATCGCGGCGGCGATCTAGCAAAGCTAGGTCGCTACTATGCCGACGCGTTAATGGACGCTGGCGTTGAGTTTGATTTGCTGTTTGGCCCAGCCTATAAGGGTATTCCCATTGCAACGACAACCGCGGTAGCCCTAGCCGACCATCATGACAAAGATGTGCCTTATTGTTTTAACCGTAAAGAGGCTAAAACTCACGGTGAAGGCGGTAATTTAGTCGGTAGTCCTCTTGAAGGCAAAGTAATGCTGGTGGATGACGTTATTACCGCGGGTACCGCGATTCGCGAGTCTATGACTATCATCGAACAGCAACAAGCTACGCTTTCAGGTGTGCTTATTGCCCTTGATCGTCAAGAACGTGGTAAAGGCGAACTGTCAGCCATTCAAGAGGTTGAACGTGATTTTGGTACTGCAGTTATCTCGATTGTGAGCTTGGCTGACGTTGTTGATTATCTCACCGAACTGGGCGGTCACGACGAGCAAATTAGCGCTATCAATAAGTATCGCGAAACTTATGGCATCTGATTTTGAGGCGCTGTTTAGCAGCGCCACAACCCACTTAGATGCGCTAGGATTGCGCTGTCCTGAACCTGTTATGATGGTGCGATTGGCTATTCGCAAAATGGCAGATGGCGAAACCTTGGCAATCAGTGCCGATGATCCATCCACTGCCCGTGATATCCCGAGCTTTTGCCGCTTTATGGATCACACGTTAGTAGCATCGCAAACCGAAGTAATGCCCTACCAGTTTGTGATTCAAAAAGGCAAAGCCTGACGTTTTGTCTAGTGAATACAACTAGTGTTCACAGAGTATTTAGACTGATTTTCTGCCTGTTCTACTACGTGTAATAGTTTGCTGATGACTTCGCAGTTCTGTGGCAGTAAAGCATGCAGCGGCAGCAGTGCTAGCAATTGTTTTTGGCAATCAGAGAGCAATTCACTGCTCTGAAGTAAATCCCCTGTTCGCTCGAAAATACCTGACAAGTAAATACACAAGGTAACGTAGGTAAAATAGTCTTGCCTGATGTGAGATTGGTCCTCTTCTGTGGCAAAGGGCGTTAGAAGGACAACTTTTGCGATTTCGTAGGCACAAGAGCACACACTGCTTGCAGCCTGAAAGTCTCCGTTCTTACACAAACCTTGTGCCTGTTGTAGCATTTGTGTGCGGTGTAACCGAGCGTTGTGAACGTTCTTGTGTAGCCATTTTTTGTAAACTGGGCAAAGTGCGTTTTGATTCATAGCATCACCTCCTATTAATTACATTATTGCAAATGATAATTATTATCAATTGGTGTGTTGCACTTCTCTTAGACAAATTTGTTTTAACGCAAGGTAATAATAGTACTAAGCAGCAGAGGTTGCTCGATGGCTGGATAGCGACACTATCCAGCACTAATTTAGGGGACGTTTAGCTATAGCTTATGAACTACCCCGTCTTTCATTACAAAGCTCACAGATTCGAGTAATGTAATGTCGTTGAGTGGGTTTCCGGCTACCGCGATAATATCTGCTAACTTTCCTTCCTCTATGGTGCCTAAGGTTTCGCTGATTCCAAGCAAGTCAGCGGTGTTTACCGTAGCGCTAAGTATGGCATCAGCTTCTGACATACCCGCTTCAACCATAAGAGCAAATTCTTGTGCATTGTCACCGTGAGCAGATACACCACTGTCGGTACCAAAGGCGATATTTACACCAGCAGCATGGGCTCTAGCAAAGGTTTGTTGTATTAGTGGGCCAATGGCCGCTGCCTTTGGGCGCACAATAGCAGGAAAGTATCCGTCGACTTTGGCTTTATCGGCAACAAACTTGCCGGCCAATATTGTTGGTACGTAGTAGGTACCATGTTCAATCATGAGGGCTATGGTTTCTTCGTCCATATAGGTGCCGTGCTCAATAGAATCAACGCCGGCAATAATCGCTCGCTCCATACCTTCTTTACCATGGGCATGTACCGCCACTGTCATTCCATAGTCCTTTGCGGTGTCTACAATCGCCTTGAGTTCATCCATCATAAACTGTGGGTTTTGACCGCTTTTTGCCACACTCAATACACCACCGGTTGCGGTTATTTTGATGAGGTCAGCACCGTTCTGATAACGGGAGCGAATAGCCTCTCGGGCTTCCACTTCTCCGTTGACTACCCCTTGCTCTGGGCCAACATCAGGGCGAAGCATGTGTGACATGCCATTGCTAGGATCAGCATGGCCACCCGTTGTCGCTATAGATTTACCGGCAGTATAGATACGTGGCCCTTGGGCGATGCCACGGTTTATGGCGTTACGCAGGGCGATGGTCTCGTTGTAGCTGTCGCCGAGATTGCGCACCGTAGTAAAACCCGAATCTAAGGTGGTTAGTGCGTAATCTGCTGCACGCAGCGCACGATCGGCTTCGTTAAGAGTAAAACGCTCTAAGTAAGTGGTGGGGCCGCCGTGTTGGGACGACAAATGCACGTGCATATCCATCAAACCGGGCAAAATGGTCGCGTGCTTTAAGTCGATTACGGTGTCTTCTTGTGTCGCGTCAGTGTAGCCACTGACAACGCTGGTAATTTTGTTTCCGTCAACGGTGATAGTCACCGGCCCAGACAGTTGGCTTGAGGTGCCAGTGAATGCATTTCCTGCGTGAATAAGCGTTGCACTATGGCTAGACAAAGATAGTGACACGGTAGTTAAACCAATGAAGACGAGTGGAAGCTTTTTAAACAATCGACGTAAAAAGGGGTGATCTGGTTTCATGGATATTCTTCTTGTAATTACCTGAATGTTAGAGCTTTTAATGTAGAGCACAGGCGTCTACAACGCAAAGATCATTGCATTAAAATAGGATGAATAACATGGCTGTGTATAACAGTGAAGCTAGGTATTAGGAAGTGTTCCGATAATGAAGTCAGTACCGCTACTTTCAATCATCAGTAACGTGCTTTCTTCACTTTCGTGAACGCGTGCAGTATCGATAAGTTGGTAATACACGTTTTGATGGAGCCTTGCCCACAGATTTCGGCGCACTTTTACATAAGGTATGGGTGTGGCATCTGTGTCTTGCAGTGCTGCTGGTGGCGTTCGCAGTGCTAGCTGAGCTTGATTGGTGAGGGTAATGCTATCATCGGTTTGCGTAGTAAGAATTAACTGACCTTCTTGTTGCTCCCACTTGGTAACAAGAAAGGGAACATCTTCAACACGAATACCGACTTTTTCGACGGGAGTGACGAGGAAATAGCTGTCGCCTTCTTTTTTAAGTACCGAGGCAAACAGCTTGACTAGGCTAGCGCGGCCAATTGGGCTGTTTTCGTAAAACCACCGACCGTCTAGTTTAATTTCTAGATTAATGTCACCACAAAAATCTGGGTTCCAATCCTCAACAGGAGGAAGCGCGCGGCCATTCGAGGCCGCGGACGTTAGTTGGTGCTGAAACTTAGTTAGATCCATTCGCTAGCAACTGAACTTTTAGCTCACGTAGCTTGGCCTTGATGCGTCTCATATTGTCTGGGCCGGTGCGAAGCAATTGCTTTTGTGGCTCATCCAAGTTTTGTAAACGCTCATCAGCATACTTGTACATTACCGAATCGGTATACACTTCAACAGGCACGGGTACTTCAGGTGTATCTAGCAGGTGATCAATCGCTTGAACAAATACGCGGTCAAAATCTCGACCGGGATCACCAATTTCATCGTACTTTGCCTGAATATCTTGCTTGTAGGTTTGGTAGAGCGCTAATAGTGCGTCTGTGTCAAAACCTTCCAGCAAATTTACGTATGACGTATAACGTTTATAGCTCGCAGCATCAATCCACTGTTTGCCTGCTTGAGAGTACACTCTAAAGCTCTGTTGTGGTGGTGTAAGCAGTTGATGGTTAGGGGCCATTTCATGGTCAGCTAGGTTTGTAGTGGTTACTACAAAGCGTTGAAGCAAACTGTCACTCACAAGAATGCGATTTGCCTCTTCCTGTTCGCTACCCGAAATATCCATAAGCGCATTGCGTACTGCAATGTCACTGGTATCTAATGGCTCTGGTTCAATTTCCATGGGCTCCGGCAAATCATCTACCGTGTCAGTGGCTTCTAGCTCTAACACTGGCGGTGGTGGTGCTGGCGCAAATACTTCTTGTTCTGGCTCTGGTTCAGGCTCAGGAAGCGCTACTACAGGTTCAGGCTCAACAGGAGGAGCCTCTGGCGATGGCCAAAAGGCAACGGCGAGAACGCCCACTAGCAGAACTGCAGCGATAATTAAATACGGGGTAAAGCTCCGATTTTCTGATGTTTCGCTCATAATGTCTCCACTACTCATGATTCCTTTCGATAATACTATCAGAGATAACACTTAAATTTAGAATATAAAGCGCAAGAAATGTTCCTTACATCGCGAATTTTGTCTTTTATCTTCGTTCCACTCGCGATGATGACGTTTATTACATTACATGAAATTAGCTGAACAAGGGATTAATACTCTTCTCTTTGTTGAACTGAACTTAGTTTACCGCCGTAAAATCTCAAGACCCCTTATCAAAACCCAGAGGTACTTGTGGACAAGCTCTTTTTCCGTGACATCGAAAATACACCCACCAGCATTGAGTATCTAGAGGTGCAATCTTTTGAGATGAATGTTTATCTGGTATACGCCACTATTAATGGTCGCAGCGGTATGGTGTACGACAACACTGATAAACCCATGCGCTTTCACAGCGCTGGGCATATTCGAAAGTCTTTCTCTCATTGTGATGTGGTGCGTTCTGTGATGAAGCACGATTCACCCTATGATGAAATGATTGGTAACCCACCCAAAAGCAAAGAGCAAATGGCACTGCCTTTTAGCATGCAAGAGCCCTATTGAGCGCTATCATTTAGCCAAGCGCCAGCGGCATATTTCATATCGACTTGTGCCTTTAAGCGTTTGGCGAGCAAAAACAAGCCGCCAAGTTTGCGATGAATAAAAATCGCATCCGCTGGTGGCGTATGCCAGAAGTCTAGTTCGTAGGTTAGCGCCATACCGCAGTCATGTAATCGAGTGACTAAGTCGCTTTCGCCAAAATCATAACTAGCGTCAGCTCTTATTGCCTCACAGGCAAGCATGCCAATACTGACCACTGCGTCTATTTGCTCGGTGGTGTGACTGGGTAGTATCAGGCCGATTGCCAGCGCCGCAGACTTCATTGCCTCATGATCGTTGTGATAGGCCGCATTTAGCAGCGCTTGATAACCCTGAGCTATTTCATCGGGAATAACGCGAGTCGCACCAAAATCCAATAGCACTATTTTTGCTGTGTCGGGTTGGTATAGGTAGTTGGCTAAGTTCGGATCGCTCTGAAGTAACTTGAATGAAAACAATTCATCAAAAAACAAAGCCATGAGCGCTGTCATTAAAGTGTTGCGGGTTTCCTGGGGCGCATCGATTAATTCATCGATGGGAACACCATTGATGAAGTCCATCGCTAACACATTCTGGGTGGTAAGCTCTGGTGCTATCGACGGTACTATAAAATATTCTGAACCTTCGAGATTAGCGGCGTAGGCACTTAGCATTTTGGCTTCACGTTGATAGTCTGCTTCTTGCTGTAGCTGGGCCTTCGCCTCATTAAGCAGTGGCTGAGTGTCTAACGTCTTTGGAATAACACCTGCCAGCTTGATTAAGGTCGCCACGTTGTTTACATCGCTATCAATACTCTTTTTAATGCCTGGGTACTGAATTTTGATGGCCAACATACGGCCTTTAAGCGTGATTGCTTTATGCACTTGTCCTATGGATGCCGCAGCAACGGGAGCAAAAGAAAGTAAGTAAATCGTCGTTCCAATCAGTTCCCCATTCGTTATCCAGTACTTCTTGAAGCTGTGCCTTGGGCATTGCGTCTGCATCATCTCGAAGTTTGCCGAGAATATCTGCGAGCTCTTTTGGAAGAAAGTCTCCAGCATCCATTGACAGTAATTGACCGACTTTCATTGCAGCGCCACGCATTGTGGCGAGTTGGTCGGTGATGCGAGTAATATTGCTAGGCGTCAGTACTAGATCTTTGAGTTGAGGGCGATTGCCTTTAAGCCACTGCTCTGCGCCTGAAGTAACCACGTTACCTGCTAGCTTGCCTGCGAGAAGGCCGAGTCGACCTACCCGTCCGAGTCGAGAAGTAGGCACAGGTCGTTGTTTTTGTGATCCGTCATGTTTAGCCAAGTAATATTTTAGCGTTTATACGAACTCACTTTACATCTTGTTCATTACCGTCGCTAGCAACGTGACGCATTCAGAAAAACTGTGAAATGAGCTGAATGATAAAACCGGCAGCACTACCCATGGCAAAGCCTGTCCAGCCGCTGGCTTGTCGATATCTTGCCAGTGACGCGCCAAACAGGCCACACCATAGCATTGCAGCATACACTGATAGCATACCGCCACCTGTGCCCGTATCAGGCAGAAACAACATGACGACAAAGGTGAGTGCCATAGCGCCGCTCAAACCTACCCAAGTAAAGTTTTTCTTGTTTGAAAACGCGGTGTTTGCTGGATTGTCGGTCATGGTTTTACCCTTTATTCAAACGCCAAAATCTCATCCTTACACACTACATTTACACACAGCAATAAGACTTCAGGCTTATACGGTTGCAGATAGCTGTTTGCGATATTGGTTTGGGGTACAGCCTAATTGCTGTTTGAACACGCGATTGAATGTGGCAAGTGATGAGAATCCCGACTCCATACTCACCACTAAGATCGTCCATCGCTGACTGTCTTTGTCAGTGAGGAGTGATTTAGCATGCTCAATGCGATGGTGATTTACAAAGTGATTGAAGTTATCAAAGGTGGTTTTCTCACGCAGTACTTTACTAATTTTGTACTCTGGTTGTGACAACGCATGGGCCACGTCGAGCATTTTTAGTTCGCTATTCAAGTACACCCGTTGCTCAATCATGAGTTGCTGAAGAGCGGTATAAAGTAATTCATCTTCATCAATGTCATCTTCATTCTGGGCCTGATGTAATGAATGAGCGAGCCTATCTTTGTGTTGTATCCAAAGTACGAGAAGCAACGTAATGAGCATTGCCGATGCGGCGATACCTCGAACAGTAAGGTACACAAAACGGCTAGTGTCGGGTTCCAAAGGAAGGCTAGGTACTACTATCCGTGTGCTAAAAACAGCAATAAACATCGTTACAGCAAGGAGTAGTTTTTGACCGCGAACTCGTTTGTTGCTGGTTTGATAGCCACGAATGATTTCCCAGAACGCCATCAATAGTACACCTGACGAGAGTAAGCGAAGGCATTCAGAAAGTATTTGTTTAAACCATGCTACTGAATCTTGTGATAACCAATCTACGCCAACGAATATATCCACTACTCTGCTGATTAAAATGAGTGCCGCAATGCCGCCCGCTAGTGAGTAATGTACCTTGGTGAGTGAGGTCCCCTTTCTGAATAAGCAGCGAGTTAATAACCAAAACACATTACAGGTGGCAAATGTACCTAGGGCAATAAATTGCTGTTCTACAACGAAGGTGGCGGGTAGTAGAGCGCCAACTGCAAGAAACAATAATGATATTGCCAAAATGGCGAAAAGTAGGTTCGCCATTGTTCTTGGTCGCATAAACACTACGGCGACTATGCTGCATAAAGCAGTAGCTAGCAACAGCGTGTGTATGGCATCTAGCAACATGAAGTAATAACTGCGAATGGCTTAAAGTACGAAGTTTATGCTATCACAAAGTGCAATGGCCTCTGCGTTTACTCGTGAGAACATTGGTAAAAAAATGTATCTAACCATGAGGTTTATATCCTCAAATTCAGAATTTGCAGAGTTTTGCGCTGCTTTTAACGCCAATGTTAAACCTCTTTGAGATTTTACGATGAGGTCACACAATGGGCGAAAATACTCCGCTTTCAGCAACACCCCAAACAACTCCCAAAACAACAGAGGACACCCTGTTTCCTTTTCTTCATTCATGGTTTTCTGGCGGTATAAAAGCCTGGGTGAGTGCTGTGCTAGTCGGGCAATGGATGTTTGGTATTTACATCCTGTTTAGATTTACGCTTCCGTGGTTGTTCGACACCATAGATGAGTCCCAGTTTATTCATATGATCCGTGGTTATAAAAACGGAGAAACCTTTAACAACGCTATTCTGCTTTTACACGTGATCCCCGTTATGGTTATTAGCATGAGCGCCACACTACAACTGGTGCCAGCGATTAGAAATAGATACCGAAAGTTTCACCGATGGAATGGACGACTGTTTTTAGCGGTAGGTTTTTTTGGGGCGGTCAGTGGGCTCTATATGACGTGGGGAATTGGCAGCCGATTAAGTGATATAGGCGCTATTGGTGTTACGCTTAATGGTTTGCTCATTCTGCCTTTCGTCTATTTTACGTGGCGTACAGCTGTTAAAAAGCAGTTTACCTTGCACCGTAGGTTAGCCGTGCATGTGTTTATCCTGATCAATGGTGTGTGGAGTGTTCGTTTGTACCTAATGGGCTGGTATATGATTAACCAAGGCCCTTATGGCAATACTCGAAATATTGATGGCCCAGCAGATATCGCTATTTCTTTTGCATCGTACTTATTGCCTATGGCTACCGCAGAGTTGGCGTTTTGGGCAGAGAAGCGAAAATCGCCAAAAGCACTCTTTGTTGGCGCCGTGGCTGTATCCCTCATAGCAATTATCACCGCCATTGGGGTATTTGCGGCAAGTAGCATGATGTGGCTTCCTCGGATTATGGAGAGCCTGTAGTCGTACTAATAAAAAAGCCGAACCCACTCTGCAGTACATACAGATATAAGGCTCGGCTTTTGTTGTTACGTTGCGACTGTTTAGTGGTGATGGCCGCTAAATGATACTTCTAGCAAGGTAACGTTGTCGGTAAAGGTTAAGGTTTTCAGTGGGCCATTACCCTCAACATTCAGCGTGTTGACCTGATCTGGCCACAAGTCACGCAGTGCGTTGTGCTGAATCTTTAACCCTTCTAAACTCGGCGTTTGTGCAGTTTCTTGGTATACCCAAAAAAACTTACCCTCCACTTCAAAACCCACCTGCGAGAGTTCGAGTGGTTGGTCATCATTACCAAGCAATACAAAATGTTCACCCACATAGTCAGCAAATTCTTGTTGAGTGTCTGCAGACTTCATAATGTCGGCTTCTTTATCAAACAAGGCTTTAACGGCATGCTCTGCGTCGTGCAAGTTAAAGCGATGCATCACTTCGATGTTTTCTGTTCTTGGATTGAACAACACTGTGGTGATGGCAGCTTTAATTTGATGCGCTTGAGCAAAGCTACTGAATAAGCTTAAACAGGCGACAATACCAAGCAGAGCGAAAACGCTCTGCTGGCCAAAACGGGGCAAAAACTTACTCGTCATCACTCTCGTCGTCTGTATCTAGTTCAGTGGTGCTGTCGTGCATAATGTCGCGGTACTCGTAAGTGTTACGAGGCTTAGACTTATATGCTTCGATACGCGAAGGAATGATGCGACGTGGGTAGTGGTTGTTTTCTACGTCAACGTCGGCAGTTTCCCAACGAGGGTCAACCGTTACACTTACCAACACTTGGTCTTTTTCAGTGATGATAAGTTTGCTTACCGCTTTAGGTGTACGACGCCAAATTTCTGCAGGAATGCGCATTTCTTGTGTTGAGCCATCTTCAAACTCAAGCTCAAGAATAATAGGCATGACCAAACCACCTAGGTTACTGAAATCCATAACGTAGTAGTTTTTGTCTTCACGAACAGCACGCTCAAACGCAGTGCGCTCCCAAGGCTCTAGTTTCTCTAGGAAGCTCTTGTACTTATTGCGCTCTTTGTTAGTTACTGTGTAACGGTCATTTTCATCGTAGAAGTCAGAGATATCGTCGAAGCGATCAACCCAAAGCTCGATACCTTCTTGTTGGTTACGCTCTTCGGTCAGTGACCAAGGCTTGTCTTCGTGGGCTTGACGCTCACGAGCAAAGTCGATGTCTGGATCTTCAGTGTCTAAGCGAAGCTGATACACACGGTCAAGGCTAATGTCTACGTGATCTGTGCTGTAGAACCAACCACGCCAGAACCAGTCTAGATCAACACCTGACGCTTCTTCCATGGTGCGGAAGAAATCAGATGGCGTAGGACGTTTGAACATCCAGCGTTGCGCGTATTCTTTGAATGCGAAGTCGAAAAGCTCACGGCCAAGAATAGTTTCGCGAAGAATATTAAGCGCTGCTGCTGGTTTAGTATAGGCGTTTGGACCTAAGCGCAGTACAGAGTCAGACTGGGTCATAATAGGCACCTGAGTCTCTGACTTCATATAGTCTACGATATCACGCGGCTCAACACCCCATGGAATGTTTGGATCCCATTCGCGACCGGCAACGCCGTCTAGGAAGCTGTTAAGACCTTCGTCCATCCACGTCCACTGGCGCTCGTCTGAGTTAACGATCATTGGGAAGTAAATGTGACCAATTTCGTGGATAACTACGCCGATAAGGAAACGTTTTTCAGCCAGTGAATAAGTACGTGTACCGTCATCACGAAGCTCTGTACGCGGGCCATTAAAGGTGATCATTGGATATTCCATACCACCTACAGGACCGTTGACTGATTGGGCTACTGGGTATGGGTAGTCAAAGCTAAAGCGGCTGTACACTTCCATCGTGTGGATAACGGATTCAGTAGAGTACTTCTTCCAAAGATCGCCGCCCTCTTTCGGGTAGAAAGACATGGCCATTACTAGTGGTTGTGTGTTTCCACCTTGCTGATAGCCACGGGCATCCCACATGAACTTACGTGAAGAAGCCCATGCAAAGTCACGCACGTTTTCAGCACTGAAGGTCCAAGTTTTAACATCGTCAGTACCTTCTTTTTCGTTTTCTAGCGCTTCTTCTTCAGTCACGATGAAAACGATACGGTCAGCAGTTTCCGCTTCTTTTAAGCGGTTGCGCTGCGTGCGCGTTAGTACGTCATTCGGGTTTTGAAGCGAGCCTGTTGATGAAACAATGTGGTCCGCTGGAACAGTAATATCAACGTTGTAGTTACCAAACTCTAGCGTGAATTCACCGCGACCGATGAATTCTTTGTTGGTCCACGCTTCATAGTCTGTGTACGCAGCAAGACGAGGGAACCACTGGGCTAGCAAGAAGATATCGTTGCCGCCTTCACGCTCGTCATCTGGGAAGTGCTCGTAACCTGCACGTGCAGATACGGCATCTTCTTCAACAATGTTGAATGCAAAATCAATATCGAAAGTCACAGACTCGCCTGATTTAATTGGCGTAGTGAGGTCTACACGCATTAGCGTTCCAACGATAACGTGGTTTAAATCGTTACCTTTACTGTCTTCAACGCGTGAAATAACGTAACCCAACTCGTTGTCGTCAACGAATTGTTGGCGACGAAGCGCACCCATGCTCAAACGCGCTGGTGAATCACCACTCGCGCCTTGTGTTGCTGGGCCTCGGTTACCAATACCGCCAAAGGTTGTGGTAAGGGCAGACATAGAGTCATCGCGGAATTTGTTTTGGTCTAGTTGAACCCAAAGATACTTTAGGGTATCTGGAGAATTGTTCTGATAAGTAATGGTTTCAGTAGCTTCGATACGACGAGTGTCTTCGATAAGCGTTACATCAATATCGTAGTCTACTTTTTGCTGCCAGTACTGATGGCCTGGTTCACCCGCCGCATTACGGTATACATTAGGTGTGGGAAGAGATTCGTCAAGCTGTCTAAACTTGTCTTCAAAATCCCCTTTGGTTTGCTGAATAGCGGCGTTAGCGATGGGCAGCTGTATTAGCAATGCCACCACTGGCGCTAACCAGTATTTCTGTCGTGTGCGCTTACTCATTGAGGTTCCTTTGCTACTTTTTCGTATACGTTAGCCGATTAGTATATAAGGCTGCTCTGGTTAATCCTAGTTTTTGAACGTAACTTAAGCGGTGTTTAACGCAAAAAACTTGATCAGAGGCATTTGTTTGCTAGCGCTTCTGACGTATTCTTAACCGATTGTTTTATCTTCTTTTCCGTTTATGCAGCAATTTTCTTGGCAACGCGCCGTTATTAAAGTGGGAAGTGCATTAATTGCACCCGAGGGCGATCGGGTTAGCGCACGTTATTTACTATCTATCGCCCGATTTATCACCGCGAGCAGAGAAGCGGGGAAAGAGGTGATATTAGTATCATCGGGGAGCGTTGCAGCTGGGCGCAGTATGGTGCCAGTAAAGCACAACGCCTCTATTGCGGAAAAACAAGCCATGGCCGCTATTGGACAAACCCAAATGATGGCTAACTGGCAACGCTTCTTTGACTTTCCGTGTGCTCAAGTTCTATTGACTGCGGGTGACCTTCGGGATAGAACGCGTTATGTAAATATTAAAAATACCTTGCGAGAGTTGCTTAACCACAATGCCCTTCCCATTGTGAATGAGAACGACACGGTTGCAATCAATGAACTTAAAGTTGGCGACAACGATAATCTAGCGGCCTACACAGCTTTGGTGTCACAAGCTGATACTTTGATTATTTGTTCTGACATCGACGGTCTTTATACCGCCGATCCTAGAAAGGATGATTCGGCTACCTTAATCACCAAGGTCGATACCATTGATGAAAGTATTTACGGTTTAGCGGGTGGCGCAGGAACGTCGGTGGGTACCGGTGGTATGCGCACCAAGATTGAAGCGGCGGATAAGTGTGCGCAAAGTGGTATTCAAACGCTGATTGTTAACGGTCGAAAAGGCGATACTTTTGACAGCCTGATTGAAGGGTATGTCCCAGGTACTTTGTTTAGCGCAGAGGTCAACGCCACCAAAGCACGCCATTTGTGGTTAACTCATACCTTGAAAACCAGCGGAAACATTAATGTTGATGCTGGTGCAAAAAAGGCCCTTATTGAACGCGGCGCATCTTTGTTGCCCTCTGGTGTTATTTCACTGTCAGGGAGCTTTAAAAAGGGCGAAGCGGTAAATATTAGTTGTGACAATACGGTGATAGCCAAGGGGTTGGCACTGTATAACGCGCAAGAATTGGCGCAAATCAAAGGTTTGAAATCAAACAAAATCGCTGACGTACTTGGGTATGACAGTGGTGAAGTTATTATTCACAGAGATGACTTAGTTTTGCTGTAAATCCCATAGGTTTTCTAGCTAAGTCACCCCATTAACTTTGGCGAGTAAACAATGACGGATATAACACCTGCATTAACAGATTACCCTTATCACATTGCTATCGAAACTCGGTGGCAAGATAACGACGTATACGGGCACATCAATAACGTCACTTACTACAGCTTTTTTGATACCGCAGTTAATCGCTTTTTAGTTGAAGAGGCCAAGCTGGACATACATCACAGCCAAACCGTGGCGTACGTGGTGAGTAGTCAATGCCAATACATTTCACCTGCCGCTTATCCTGAAACCATTTACGTGGGAGTACGAGTAATAAAAATTGGCCGAAGCTCTGTGACCTACGGTATCTCCGTATACGCCGGTGAAGAAAAGCGAAGAGTGGCTCACGGCCAATTTGTTCACGTGTTTGTCGACAAAAAAACGGACAAAGCTGTGCCTATTCCTGCATCAATCCAACGTTGCTTGTCTGATATTCATATCGACACTATTTAGTGGTACTCAATTAGATGAACAGTGCACTATTGTTTGTGCTTTGTACCCTTATTTGGGGTTCAACATGGATAGCTATTACATTTCAAATTGGTGAAACCTCCGAAGTACTCGCCGTCGCGTGGCGCTACACTATTGCCAGTGTTTGTTTAGGCGTTTTTTGCTTGGTTAAGCGGGATACATTGTCTTACCCAAGGCACATGCATATTAAAATGGCGGCAGTAGGATTATTCCTCTTTTGTTTGAACTATACCCTGTTGTACATAGCCCAAGAGCATATTGTTAGTGCACTTTTAGCCTTACTCAGTTCATCGATTATCTATTTCAATGTGGTGCTTCGCTGGTGGTGGTTGAAACAACCGATTAAGCGAGAGGTGGTTATAGGGGCAACCTTTGGGCTTGTGGGAATTTGTTGTTTATTTGCCCCAGAGTTTTCTACGGTATCCATGAGTGAGGGGTTAATCTTTGGATTAGTCATTGCCATGGTGTCTTTCGTTTCTGCAGCCGTTGGCGGTGTGGTTTCAGAGCGCGTGTTGAACTTGGGCGTACCTGTTATGCCAATGAACTTCTATGCCATGACTTATGCGACGGTGTTTTTGTATATCGCGGCTTTAATCAGTGGTGGAAGCATGGTTATTCCTACCTCGCCATCATTCTACTGGTCACTCTTGTACTTAGCGTTGTTCGGCTCTGTACTTGCCTTTGGGGCATACATGAAGCTGGTAAAACAGATAGGGGCAGATAAAGCCGCCTATGTTGTTTTAATGTACCCCATTGTTGCGCTGATCATATCGACCTTTTTCGAAGGTTATTCGTGGAGCTGGTTATCGGTGCTAGGTGTAGCCGTGGTGTTGTGGGGTAATGCCATCGCCATGGGCAAAGTGGCGATGTTCGTGCGTAAACCCGCTGAGTAATTGTCACCATTATTCATCTGTGTACTGTAAGCGCGATAGTGACATAGTCGGGAGAAAGCGTAGGTTTTTCACAGCCGTCTGAGGCATGGATGCCGAAGCCGAGCCCCCACGGATGGGTTTACGGCGTGCAGTGAAAAGACCTATGCTTTCTCTCAATGCGAGCTCTTCAATCAATACTTTTACTTAAGTGCATTGATTTTTTGGTTCAGCTCGTATGCAGGCTCAGTGACTATCTTCTCTAGTACTTGAATACGCTCTGTTAGCTCTGCAATTTTTTGATCTTTCTCTTTCATGGTTTGACTAGACGCGCCGTTACTTTTTAAGAACGGGTTAACGCATCTGCCATTAAACCAATCGGTGAATCTATATTGGTATTTCGCGTCAATGTAGTTTGTTAGCAACATTATCGAAATTAGGCCAAGCATCAATAAAACAATACCGATTGTAGACATAATAGGTCTCCTGTAATTTGGTCACAAACGCGTAAATATCATTAGAAAGAACACACAGGGAATTTCACGATATTTACTCTAGTAGTCATTGCTCCCCAAAAAAAATTACACAACAAATGTAATTTTTTTCAAAAGCCCACGACTATCAATAACAAACACCTTGATTGTTGATTTGGAGATTTCATTTGTCGCAGCAGTTTGAAGCAATATTCTCAGAGTATGGCGGTTTACTGAGTCGTGTTGCGAGTAGTTACGAGGCAAATGAAGCGTTGCAACAAGAGCTATTGCAAGAGATTGCTGTAGCCGTATGGCAAGCGATAGGGCGATTCAATGGCGATAGCAGTATAAAAACCTACCTGTTGAAAATTGCACATAATCGTGCGGTAACTCATGTTGCTAGCCAGGTGAAGCGTATTGATACAGAAGCCTACCCCGAAGGTGCTGATGCGTTTATCGGGCATCATGCAACCCCTGAGTTAACAGCCAGTCAACAGCAGTCTCTTAACACCTTGTTGAGTGCGGTTCGCGAGCTTCCATTGCAATCAAGGCAAGTACTTACATTGTCACTAGAGGGCTTATCCTACGACGAAATTGCAGACGTTTGTGGATTAACCAAGTCGCATGTAGGGGTAATTTTAAAGCGAGCGAAAGCTTCAGTTACAAAAGGGCAAACCAATGAATGATAACGACAATGACTTGTCAGCACTGTGGCAAGCACAACCCGTTAACGCCATTGATGTTGAGGAAGTAAAGCGCACTTTTTTTACCGAACGTAAAAAGCAAAGGCTATTCATGGTACTCGACTTTCTTGGGGTAGTGCCACCTATGGTGCTTATTTGGTGGAAGTGGTCATCATTCAGTTTGGTGGCGGGTGGAATGATTTTAGCGATGTTAGTGCTATGTGTGCCGGTGCTCATTTATCAATTGTGGCTGCGAAGAGTGACGGCCTTTGGTGGTGATTTACAAACTAGAGGTTACCTAGAGAGCCTCATTAAGCAGATGAAGAACAATGCTCGCATCGCATGGATGACCAAGCATTCCTGTTGGGTTGCCATGGCGTTTTTATTTAGTTTTTAGTGCCGTTCTATATCACCAAGGTGAGATGACATCGACCGAACATATGATGAAGTTTACAGTGTTTATGGGGCTCACTGCTGTGGTTTTGGTGTTTGTTTATCGTTGGGCCAATCGTCGTCAACAACTTGCTATGTCACGGTTAAAGCGCTTTGAGTCTATGCAGCAGTAGCTAAATACCAAAAAGGTATTCTAGTTTTCCTCTGAATCCGCAGCCGGGTCTTCATGACGGAAGAATTCATAGTAGATGTCGACGGCAAACTCAGTTTGCTCTTCTATGGTGTTTTGCACTGCCTCTAAAAATAACTGTGGGTATAGGCTGTATTTCAATGCGAGATCTGGAGGAACCTGGCGACGTCGTATGGCATTATTTGAATCGTCGTTGCTCAAACCTACGTCAACATTATATTGCACAGACAGGCGATCATTAATTTGCCCTGTCACCGACAACATAGACTCATTAGTGCCCAACTGTAAGCTATCAATACCGAGCGTATCACCAATTTGGCTGGTCACCCCTTTGGTATTTGAAAGCCCAAATCCTAAGAGTAACGCTGCGTAATTAGGGTCGCTACTCGTGCCGTCTGGCCCCTGTCCGGTAAGCAGGTAAGACAATACGTTTTGTTGGTCCATTGATGGTGTAGAAAACAGCTCAATGTAGGGAGCAGAGGCATTGCCATCAATTCTCACGCCCGCTACCACATTATTATCTGTCTTTTCAGGGTCTCTTATGGCTTCAATGAGCAGTGAAGGGCTCTCTATCGGGCCATTAAACTGCACTTCCCCTTTGTTAATCAGTAACTGCTGTCCATAGGCTTTATATTCACCATTTAACACTTGTAAATCGCCGTAAGCGACAAGTGCTGGCTGAGTTTTAATGTCGATTAAACCGTGCAAATGTCCGGTTAAGCCAAAAGCATTAATAGATACACTGCTGCTTTTGCTTGGGTCTACACCTACCGATACATTGGCGAAGATAGTATCTAAGGGGCTAGGCTCCTTGGTTTCTCCACGCAAGTAAACGTCGTTTGAAGGAGACACCGCACTTTCAGGTAAGGTATCGATCTCAATCTGAGCAAAGGGTATGTCCAGGCGACCGCTTATGTCAGTTCGATTAATATCTGACACTATGGTGATATCTGGTGATAGGCGCAGTGTCATATTGGGTTGAAGCACTTCAAATGCCTCGCCTTTTAATGACAAATTAGCCAGTGGATTGTCAGACCAATCAATGACACCATTTAATTCGCCCTGTCCACCACCGAGAACGAATTGACCTTCTAACTCTGCTCGCTGGTTTTCGAGTCGTATCTGTTGCTCCCAATTTTCTAACGTTAGTGGTGCGTCTTGAATGGCAATACCGCCATTGGATATGGCGAGTTGCCCTGCAATCGAAGGTGCAGATGCTTGCCCTGTTACTGTCATTTCACCATTCAGTGTACCAGTAAAGATCCGAAACGAGTTGAACAGAGGCTTTAATGGCGCGACGTTCAAATCTTCAATTTCGGCGTACCCCTCGATAGGGTACTCCATATCGAAAGGGTCAGCGGCTAATTCAAGATTTACGCGACCGGCATTTTGAGTGGATAACGAAATACTAGTATTTAGCAAGCCGCTGCTGAACCGGCTTTCAGTCTTGAACTCGTTTATGGTGAGTTCAACGATACCTTGCTCGCCTAAATGCCATTTTGCCGGTGACAAGGATGTGGAAAATGCCGCAGTCATTGTGTCGAGATCGGTGAATTCTCCATCGGATGAAAAAGATAGCAAGGTATTCGCCGGCTCTCCAAAGTGCATTGGTGCTGCACTGTATAGCCATTGACCCGCCGGGAGCTGGCTGCCATGTAACTTCCATAACAGAGTACTGCTTGAATAACCCAATTGGTCAGCACATAGCTCACCACTGTTGACGTTACTCCAGCAATGAGAGGTAACGTCAAATGCTTGAGCCGCAGTTTTCAAGCTTACATCAAAAGGAGCAACTAACGCCCAGTGAGACCCTAATATATCAATTTCGCTTTCTGATACTTGTCCTTCCCAATCTCCATTTAGCAATGCCCCTTGGGCAATGGCCTGTACCGAGTAGTCCTTGAGCGCAATGTCTGTAGTTAGCTTGTGATCCTCGTATGTGCCCTCAAAAATGACGCTACCATCAATGGAGCCTAAATCAGCGCTCGTTGAAACTAACGCTTCTGACACGTCCATATCTACAATGTTTATTTCAGCTTTTATTGTGGGATTTTCCCAAGGCCCGCTGGCCTGAATATCGCCGCGAAGACGACCCTCAACGTTTGGATAAAGATGGGCCAAGTGAGGTAGGTTGAGTGATGACGTGGCATTCAGGTGACGCTTGTTAAATAGCTGTGCTGACAAGGATACAATGTTCTCTTCTTGTACTAGGTTTAACGAGCCCACTGCGAGATCACTAACACTGGAATACACAAGATTTCCAGTCGCTATCATGGGGTGGTTGTTAAGTTCCCCACTAAAGTTAATCTCAGAAAGCTTGGCATCGATGCCTTTGTCAGATAGTTGAAACAAGCTAGAGAAACTGCCACTTATGGTTTGCGGAGCATATTCTGAAAAGGTTTTTGCGTTTATGTTATTCAACTGAGTAAGCCCATCCCAAAACAGACTCTCGTCAAGGTACAAGCTTCCTGTGTTAATCACCTCGCCACCCAACAAGCCAGCATTGACCCGGTTAACGTACACGTACTTTGTTTTCAATGAGACATCGATATCTAATGCAACGTTTCCGATTGAGGGCAGTGTGATGTCGCCATTACTGATTAAGCTGTAGTCGCCCATTTCACCATTAAGAGATAGCACGCCAGGGGCTATGGCTACCGGCGTGTCAGACTGTTGAGCAATACCTTGTTGTTGCCACTTAGCATCGAGTGAAATGGGTAGCTTAGCGTCTAAGAAATTGGTTTGTGCGGTGAGCTCACCGTCAAAGGCACCTGATAAGGTCGTGTTTATCGTTAAATTAGAGAGTGGACCTTGTAAAAACACTCTGGCAGATTGGGTTTGTTCGAGCCACTGCCAGTTCGCATCCAACGAGACTTGCGACATGAATTCATTTTTTAATTCAGCATCAATGTCACCTGCAAGCTGGCCTTTATCATGCTCAATACCTAATGACTTTAAGGCGATGGTATTTTGTGCAAACTCTAATGTTTCAAGCGATACACTGAATCTTTGCTCACCCTCTAGTTTTGACAGGTACACAATATCGTTGAGGTTCACACCATATACTGCAATAGGCAGTGGAGTGGATACCTCTGGCAGCACTGGAGGTGTATAACTTAGCGCGTAAGAGGTAGGGATATCCGGTAGCTGCACGGCATGAGTTAACGACTTTTCATTGATAGTCAATTTGCCCAAGTTGATTTGCGTGATGTTCAGGTCATCTTTGATGCTTGCGTTGTCGATGGAAAGTTTATCGAGTTGAATACCAAATCGAGGTAAGTCTAAAGCAATATGACTAATCTTTGGTGCTACTAAAGACAGTGTAATTGGAAGCGAAAGGGGCTCTGTTGGTTCTTCTGGTTGAGCGTCTTCACTACTCTCACCCATTTGGGCGATTGCAACGTTTTCTATCAACAAATCATTGATAAATAGATGAGGCTCTCGCAAGTTAGGCCATGTGATATCCAGAGATATATCTTCAATGCTTATGGACAAACTTTCGTTTTTCCACTGAATACTATCGAAGCTTATGGTATCGATTAACCCGCCTTTCGCACCCTCAATAGTGAGATTTGGTGTAAATCTAGTGGCAATGTATGCCGCAAATTTCGACCCAGCTGGGCTGATGAGTAATGTGAATACAATGGCAGCAACCACGATAGGCGCAACCAATACAATTGAAACAATACGGCGCTTCATATTTCAGGCCCCAGCATAAGATGGAATTGCCGTGTATTGCCGTTATCGGGTGGAAAACCAACTGCAAAGTAAAGCCTTACTGGACCTATTGGGGAAATCCAATGCGCACCTGTGCCCACACTAAAGGTCAAATCAGTATCAATGGAATTACTCGCGGTACCTGCGTCGGTAAATAGTGCGATTCGCCATTGTTCAGCAATAGCATAGGTATATTCAACACTCGCATTCATCAAGTATTTACCGCCCACAGAAGCTGAAATTGATTCTCCAGTATTTGGGTCGAGGACGTTCTCAATAGGAGATATTTCTCTAAAGTCGAAGCCGCGAATGCTTTGGTCACCACCTGCGTAGAATCTAAGAGACGCAGGTACTTTATCAAAATCATTGGTGTACAAGGCGCCCAGTGTTCCTCGCACGCTAATGCGGTGAACTTGATGATAGGTATTGATATACAGGGCGGATGCCTGCGCTCTGAAAAAGTCTATATCTGAACCAAGATCAGCGCTTCCTCCCTGCACAAACATATTGATGTAATGCCCTTGATTGATATTCAGGTCGTCGTCTTTTCGCTTATGAGTAATTGCATAACCAGGCATCGCCAATAAGGTTGTGTTATTGGTGAGCTGTATTTGGTCGTAGGTTTCTCGCAGCAGCGTAATGCTACCATCGTGTTGCCATTCGGAGTTATCGGGTCGCCAATACCGATGGGCAGCTATAGACAGTGTTTCGCTTTCAAATCCCGTGTTGGCATAATCAATAAACTGATAGCCACCCTCAATTTTCACACTGTCATCGGTGGTATTTTTCATAGGTATCCGGTAGCCCACGGATACTGCTTGCTCAGGCTGTGATACAAAAATATCTGAGGTAATGGAATGCCCTTTACTATTTACCCATGGTCTTTCCCAGCCTAAACGGACACGAGCTCCAGTATCGGTGGCAGCACCTAAACTCACGTCAAATTTGTCTTTAGGTTTGTGTGTAACCGACACTTCAATGGGTACTAAAAGGCCGTCAGCGTTGCTCACAACTGGTCTGGCGATAACGCGGTCAAAATAGCCCGATTTATTGAGAATACGATTAAATTCGCGCAACCTGTTGCCATTGTATGGCTCGCCCGCGGTAAAGTTTCTTAGCCTATTGATAATGTCGGAAGCTTTATCGTCGCCCACAATAACCAGCTCTCCAAATTGATAACGAGCACCACTTTGCGCAATCAGTAGAATATTTGCCTCGCGATCTTCTCGGACGAGGTCGAGGCGGGTAGCTTGCCAGAAAAAGTCAAAGTAGCCATGCTCTAACGCGTAGTTGAACATAGAGGTTTTATAGGCTGAATAGCGTGGTTGCAGCAGTACATCGCCCTTTTTTAAAGGAAAGGCGTCATATGTGGCTTTAAAGTCAGGATCTTGTCTCCCCTCGCCGATAATTTCACGGGTGATATTGGCAACACGCAAAGGACTGTTTAGGGAGACAGTTAGCGCTAGTTCTGTGGGACCATCTAGCTCAAATTCAGTCTTACTGTTGTAATAACCATAGGGCTCCACAGCTTTTTCAATGGTTTTTGATAGCTCATCTTGCCAAAATGGATCACCTATTTGGTCTTCAGTGATATCCACACTGGCTAAGTGTAATGCAATATTGTTCCGTACTTCTTCGTTATCCACGCCTTGAACGACATAACTTAACTTTTCCGCAGCAATCGCCGGCAAAAATAAGAGATGTAGAGCGATGAAAGTAAGAAGACGCAATGCAGCCCGTCGCATTTCGCTGTGAGTTCCTAAGGTTAATCGTCCTGCCCGTTTGGGGGGTATCGGTAATAGTATAGTATTGTGTGATAACGTCGATAGCTAAGTCATATTTGGATACAAAGCTTTTTGATAAACATAAGCTGATATAGTTCAACCATGAGTTTGACACTGGTTCTGCATGGCGTCATTATGGATTTTCAGATGTTATATTTATAAAGGACGATAAATGTATAAAACAGGGACAGTTTTATTCATCGCACTGCTCGCTGCGATGTTTTCAGTATCTAGCCATTCTGCCGATGTGGCAAGCGAGTCTGCTTTTGACTATCGTGCTTTTAGTGCCCTCCCCGCTTATCAAAGACCAAGGTTGTCACCAGACGGCGGTAAGGTCGTCTACGTAAGAAACATTGTTCAACCCAAAGATTTGTCGCTGTTGATGACGTACGACTTAAACAAGGGCAAAACCTACTCTTTGCTCTTCTCTGACAATGAAAAGGTTAAGATTAATTGGTTTCGCTGGGTTAGCAATGAGCGGATTGTCGTTAGCGCCAGGTACGAGTCTCGTCGCGGTAATACAAAAGTCTATGACACACGGTTGTTTGCGTTGGACTATGACGATGAATCTGCAAAGCCACTTAACTTAATCAATTGGCGGCGATTACGCAGATTGTCAGACGATTTAAATCACGTTCCTCAGTTTCAGGATAGGGTGATAGATTGGCTCCCCGATGATCCCGATCACATATTAATGTCCATTGATGTGGAGGTGCCAGCTTTGCCTTCAGTATTTAAGGTGAACGTAAAGACGGCAAGAACAACACGTATTCAGAAAGGTCGAAAAAAAATAAGGGAATGGATTACCGATCAACAGGGTAATTTAAGGGTGGGTGTTTCTCTTGATTACGATACCGGAGAAAGGCAAGTGTATCTTAAAGATGGAGAGGAATGGCGCGTGCTCTATGAGTACAACACAATGACTGAGAAAGGATTTTATCCGTTAGGGTTTGGGTTAGATCCCAATGTACTTTACTACAGAGCGTATAAAGGGGATTTTCTTGCTTTGTATACCTTAGATATAAACACGGATACCCATACTGAAGTCTTGTCTGATGATAATTATGATGTTGACGGCGCTTTGATTTACTCGCCAAAGACGCGAGATGTAGTTGGGATTTTTCATAATGGTCGTCACTATTGGAATGACGAATATGAAGCATTTGAGAATGGGTTAGATGAGGCATTACCCGACACTTCCAATAGCATTGTGAGTTTTAGCGAAGACGAGAGAAAGTACATTCTTTACACAGAGTCGGATGTATTGCCAGGTGGTTATTATTTTGGCAACAGAGATGATGGCTCACTGAGCTTTATCTTTGACCAGTATCCTAGTATTGAACCCGATACGTTAGTTCCTCATCGATTAATAACCTACAAGGCAAGAGACGGGATGGAAATCCAAGGCTACTTGTCTCTTCCCAATGGCAAGGGTCCTTTCCCAACGATTATTCATCCTCACGGTGGCCCTGGTTCAAGAGACTATGATGGTTTTGACTATTGGACATCATATTTTACGAGTAAAGGCTATGCAGTTTTACGTCCTAATTTTAGAGGCTCAGAGGGTTACGGTTTCTCTTTTGCACAAAGCCAGATGCAGGCCTGGGGATTACAAATGCAAGACGATATCACGGACGCCGCTAATTGGATGGTGGAACAGGGCTACGCTGAACAAGACAAGATGTGTATCGTCGGAGCAAGTTATGGTGGGTATGCTGCGCTTATGGCAACGGTAAAAACGCCGGACCTATTTAAATGTGCTGTGAGTTTCGCTGGAGTGAGTAGCTTGAATCACTTGGTAATACATAGCCGGAAGTTTTTTAATGGCGAGCTTGTAGAACAACAAATTGGTGATGATCGTTCGGATTTAAAATCTCGGTCCCCCTATTACAACGTAGAGCCAATTAAAACCCCGATACTGCTGATTCACGGTGAAGAGGACCGTGTAGTTCGTGTACAGCAAAGTCGTATTATGGAAGACGAACTAGACGACGCTGATAAGGTGTTTACTTATGTGGAGCTTGAATCTGGAGATCACTATCTTTCTATACAGCGCAACCGACATCGAATGTTTGAAGAAATGGACGCCTTCTTAGAAGAGTATCTGTCTCATTAAAAGGCTTTCTTAGCGCACCTTCAAATGATCGTGCGCGTTTTCTGTTCCACATTGGAAACGTCAATTTTTATTAATTGTCGGATTTTTCATCACAACTAGGGTAACATCTCGCCTCTTTGCTGACTCACGGGTCAGTGTTTCCTCATAAAGTCACTCAGGCTAAAGGTCATGTCGAATACAGAAAGCGCCAACGTGCGCATAAAACCCCGTTTGGGATTGGTTGAGTTTGTTGCACTTATGGCGACGATGACTTCGCTAGTTGCTCTGAGTATTGATGCTATGTTGCCTGCACTTGAGCAAATTGGTGCATCCTTAAACGTTTCTGATCCTCATCAACCCCACCTTATTGTGACGCTATTTTTTCTCGGTATGGCTATCGGTCAGCCCTTCTTTGGCCCCTATGCTGACAGTAAAGGGCGCCGCGCCGCATTGCTTTTGGGGCTCTGTATATTCGTTGTTGGTACGGTGATTTGTATGTTAGCCACTAACATCGAAACTATGTTGGTTGGCCGTGTAGTTCAGGCGTTTGGTGTGTCGGGCCCTCGTATAGCAGCAATGGCTATTATTCGTGATTTGTATGTGGGTGACGCCATGGCTAAGGTCATGTCATTTATCATGATGGTGTTTATTCTTGTCCCCATGATCGCGCCTATCGTAGGGCAAGCCGTGATGATCATGTTTTCGTGGTTTCACATTTTTACCCTATTTCTTATCGTTGCTTTGATGTCGGCTATTTGGTTTTTCAGCCGTCAAGAAGAGACCTTACCAAAAGAAAAACGTAAGCCATTTTCGTTTCCTGCACTGATGACGTCATGTAAGTTTATTTTGACGCATATTTCTGTGATGGGATATTCGTTCTCTATGGCGGCTATTTTTGGCGCTTTTTTGGCTTACTTGAGCGCGTCTCAAACTATCTTCCAAGGGTTTTATGGCGTAGGTGATTTGTTCCCAATTATTTTTGCCACGCTAGCGTTTTCTATCGGCTTAGCGTCCTATTTTAATGGCAAAATGGTGATGAAATTTGGCATGCACAAGCTGTGTAGAGTTGCTATTAAAGGCGTCATGGTGTTTGCTATTTTCTTCCTGGTGCTTTTGTTCGCAAACGATGGACTTCCCAACCTTTGGGTAACTGTTTGTACGCTTTTTGTTGGCTTCTTTTTTATTGGTATTTTATTCGGAAACTTGAATGCTTTAGCCATGCAACCTCTCGGTGAAATGGCTGGAGTAGGTGCTGCAATCATTGGCTCACTGTCTAGTTTGTTTTCCGTACCTATTGCTTTGTTTATCGACAGTTTTTTAGAGGACGATTTATATCCAATAGGTATTGGCTTTGTAGTGTTTTTTGCTATTGCTGGTGTTTTGATGCACTACGCAGAAAAAGATAGTGTGGCTAGTGGGCACTGATTTACAGGCATAAAAAAGCCCGACCAAAATGGTCGGGCAAGAGGGCTTAGTTAAGCACCTAACGACAGAAACTGTCTTAACCTATAATGGCCTTCATGTCAGTCATGTAGCCACGCAAGGTTTTACCTACTGACTCAACGCCGTGTGAGCGAATTGCTTCGTTCACTTCTACCAAGCGCTTATTCTCAACTTGGTTTGAAGCAGCGTCTAAGCCTTTACCGATAACACTAGTATCGATGGTAGGCATAAAGCTTTCACGCATAAGCGGGATTGCCGCATTTGCGAATAAATAGTTACCGTATTCCGCTGTATCAGAGATAACCACGTTCATTTCATACAAACGCTTACGCGCGATAGTGTTAGAAATTAGTGGAGTCTCATGTAGTGACTCGTAATACGCTGACTCAGGTAAAATGCCTGCCTCTACCATTACGTCAAATGCTACTTCAACACCACATTTGATCATGGCAACAAGCAAAATGCCGTTGTCGAAAAATTCTTGTTCGCTAATCTCACCTTCATAAGCAGGTGCGTTTTCAAAACCAGTTTCACCAGTCTCTTCGCGCCACTTAAGTAAGTTAGCGTCGCCATTTGCCCAGTCTTCCATCATGGTTTTAGAGAATTCACCGCTGATGATGTCATCTTGGTGCTTCTCGAACAGTGGACGAAGTAAATCGGTCAGCTGTTCAGACAGTTCAAACGCTTTAACTTTTGCTGGGTTAGATAGGCGGTCCATCATATTGGTTACGCCACCAATCTTAAGTGCTTCAGTAATCGCCTCAAGGCCGTACTGAATAAGTGCACCCGCATACCCTGCATCAATGCCGTCTTCTAGCATTTTCTCGTAAGCTAGAACGGCAGCAACTTGTTGCATACCACAAAGAATCGTTTGCTCGCCCATTAAGTCAGACTTAACTTCAGCAACAAAAGACGACTCTAGAACACCCGCACGGTCACCGCCAGTTGCACTAGCTAGTGCCTTTGCAGTATCCCAACCTTTACCCTCAGGGTCGTTTTCTGGGTGTACAGCAATTAGTGTAGGAACACCAAAGCCACGCTTATATTCTTCACGTACTTCTGAGCCGGGGCTCTTAGGTGCACACATAACAACAGTGATGTCGCTACGTATTTGCTGGCCTTCTTCTACGATGTTGAAACCGTGAGAGTAGCTCAACGTTGCACCTTGCTTCATTAGCGGCATCACTGCTTCAACAACGCTTGCGTGCTGCTTGTCAGGCGTTAGGTTATAAACCAAATCCGCGTCGCCAATAAGCTCTTGGTATGTACCTACCGCAAAACCGTTTTCGCTAGCACGTACAAAAGAGTCTCGTTTCTCATCAATTGCGGCTTGACGCAATGCATAAGAAACATCAAGACCCGAATCACGCATGTTTAAACCTTGGTTAAGGCCTTGTGCGCCACAACCTACGATTACGATCTTCTTGCCTTTTAAAAAGTCGCAACCCTCAGAGAATTCGTCTCTTGCCATAAAGCGACAGCGGCCAAGCTGATCTAACTGCTGGCGAAGAGAAAGGGTGTTGAAATAGTTAGCCATAAAAATTTCCGAACAACATTCATTTTCGTCATTATCAACGTCCAACCGTGGCGTTGATGACCTCGTCTATGACGACTTGATGAGAAGACTAGAGCATTTCTTTTGTTTTGAAAAATGATATATTTGCAAGATAATATTGCAAAATGTGAAACGTCATGGATTTTAGAAGCCTACAGCTCTTTACACACCTAGCGACAAGCCTACATTTTGGCGACACTGCACAGGCCATGTATGTGTCTCCGTCTACCCTGAGTCGCGTAATTCAGCGACTTGAGGATGAACTCGGGTGTACCTTGTTTAAACGGGACAATCGCAAAGTGGCGTTAACCCACAGTGGCCATAAGCTACTCGCCTTTTCAAAGCATGCACTGAAAGACTGGCAACAACTCAAAGTCGATTTAAAAGAAGATAGCGAAGCCTTACAGGGGGAGCTTAGTTTGTTCTGCTCTGTAACCGCGAGCCAAAGTCATCTGCCAGATTTGCTGCGTCGTTTCAGGCAAACTCACCCAGGTGTTGATATTCGCTTGGTCACAGGTGACCCTGCTCTCGCTATCAACAAAGTGAAATCCAATGAGTGCGATTTGTCGTTGGCCATTCACACGCCTGACTTCCCAACTGACTTGCACTTTGTGCCTCTTGCGAACGTGCCACTGCTGTTGATTGCCCCCAAAGAATGGCGTTTGACCCAAATAGACCAAGTCGATTGGACAAAACACCAAGTAATAATGCCGGAGCACGGTCCTACCCGTCGAACAGTGTACCACTGGTTCGCCGAACACGGCATACGCCCCAATGTGTATGCATCGGTAGGTGGTAACGAGGCTATCGTTAGTATGGTTGGGTTAGAGTGCGGTGTAGGCTTTGTACCCAAAGTTGTACTCGACCATTCAAGTATGGCTGGGCTGGTGACACAAGTTCAGGTGGAGGATATTGAGCCCTATTCATTGGGTGTGTGTTGCTTGCAGAACAAGCAGAAAGAACCTCTCATCGATGCCTTTCTTCAGCTTGCTGTGAGTTGACGAATAAGGTTGTCTAACGCTCTGTAGCCCAGTGCTTCTGCTATATGCACCTGATTTACTCGCGGCTCTTGTGCTATATCCGCGAGAGTTCTGGCAACTTTGAGTGTGCGGTGAAATACTCGCATCGACAGGTTGAGGTGTTTTGCTGCGGATTGCAAAAACGCCAGATCTTTGGGCGTAGGGTTACAAAAATGGGCAAGCTCATTGGGAGAAAGGTGGGCATTCACCTTGCCTTGGCGATCTAGTTGAATTTGTCGTGCGGTATTCACTTGTAGGCGGGCTGATTCGAAAGAGTCTTTTGACGATGTAGTACCATGACTCAGCTCAAACTCTTTAAGTTTAGGTACTTCTACTTGAATATCAATCCGGTCGAGGAATGGCCCTGATAACCGATTGAGATAGTTCAGTTGTTGCTGGGGGGACATTCTGTTGTCGTCAATATCTCCCGTAGGGCTTGGGTTCATCGCTGCCACTAGTTGAAATTTCGCCGGATAGCACACGTGTGATGCAGCACGGGCGATATTCACATCACCGGTTTCTAAGGGTTCTCTAAGCACATCAAGGGCTTTACGACCAAACTCTGGAAGCTCATCTAAAAACAAGACGCCATTATGGGCTAGTGATATTTCTCCCGGCGTTGGGTGAGAGCCGCCTCCCGTCAGCGAAACCGCAGACGACGTGTGATGGGGAGAGCGAAATGGAGGCCTGAAAAAGCGATCGTGCTGGACCGGCAGACCTTTTATGGAATGCAAGGACGCTACTTCGAGGGCGTCTTTTTCTGAAATATTGGGTAGCAACGAGAGCATACGACCTGCGAGTAAGCTTTTTCCTGTACCCGGTGGGCCTACCATCAATAGGTTATGTGCACCTGCCGCAGCAATAATCAACGCTCGTTTTGCTTGGTGCTGACCTATTATATCGTCCCATTGATGATGGTTTTCATTCGCTGTGTTTTGCGGCATGGGGCGCCCGGGTTTGAGTGGCTGCTCACCCGACAGATGATGATAAATACTGGTGAGGTCAAAACAAGGAAGGCGCTTAGCGTTTGATACAATGCTAGCCTCTACATCATTTTGCCCCGGGAATACCAGTGCAGAATCTTGATGCGCTGCAGCCATAAGTACCGGAACAATACCCGTAATAGGTCTAACTTCTCCGTTTAAACTCAATTCTCCAATGAAGCTGTGATTCTGCAGACAACTGTCATTGATGTAGCCTGCAGCCACCATGATGCCAACCGCTATGGGCAAATCAAATCGCCCACCGTATTTGGGAATATCTGCAGGAGCGAGGTTGACAGTAATACGCTTTGCTGGAAATTCAAAACCACTATTTACCAGCGCACTTCTCACTCGTTCTCGCGCTTCTTTAACACTGGTTTCGGCCATTCCAACCAGCTGAAACCCGGGAAGACCATTCGCTAAATGCACTTCTACCAGAATTTCAGAAGCCGTTACTCCCTGCCCTGCAAAGGTTTTGATCACGGCAGTGCCCATGATGCGCTCCTCAAATAAAAAAGGACTCTACGGCAGGGAGGAATTGACCACTACTGAACCAATTAATAGTTTTTTAGATGACGCAATTGAGAGGTAAATCACTTGATTGTGCAGATGGTTTTGTGCTATTTCTTTGCGCAAGAGTACTGACAGCAGGCCAACTGTTAGTTAAGCAGCCTTCGTGTTGCAACGCTCATTATCGAACTTCATTACATTTTATAGCAGTAAATCAATGGATTACGTGCTGCTTGTCATTTTTAGAACTGCATTGAAGCAGTTGCCTATTCTTTCTATGCCGATGGTGATAGCACAGTGCTGAACAATTTCAGCGAGAAAACTGTTGTCACAAAATGCGCTTTTGATGCTTGGCCAGAAAAAATTTAGCTGTAAATTTTTATGTCCGTTTTGACTATCAGTCACGCGCGATAGTTGGGCGCTTGCTGGCTGTCATGTATCATTTGTCACGGTATTAATATTCCGCTACGGCGGCTTGGGGTTTTCACCCACAATTGGAAGGATTTTACATGGCTAAGCAACCTGCTGATTACATTTGGTTTAACGGCGAAATAAAACCGTGGAAAGAAGCAACTGTTCACGTAATGACACATGCGATTCACTATGGTTCATCTGTGTTTGAGGGCGTTCGTGCATACAACACCCCAGACAAAGGCACCTGCGTATTTCGTTTGAATGATCACAACCGCCGTTTATTTGATTCAGCGAAAATCTATCGCATGACGATTCCTTACACGCTGGAAGAAATCAATCAAGCGACCCTAGATATCATCGCAAAAAATGATCTGAAATCAGCTTATATTCGCCCTATCGCTTACTACGGCGATATCGGTATGGGTCTAGCCGTACCTTTTGGCACAGAAGCGGAAGTGACTATTGCCGCCTTTGAATGGGGCGCTTACTTAGGTGAAGAAGCCCTTAAAAACGGTGTGGATGCCGGTATTTCTTCTTGGAACCGCTTAGCTGCTAACACTATGCCAACTGGCGCTAAAGCAGGTGGTAACTACCTGTCTTCTCAGCTTATCTCTATGGAAGCACGTCGCCATGGTTACGGTGAAGGTATTGCTTTAGACACTAACGGCTTTATCAGTGAAGGTGCTGGCGAAAACATCTTTGTTATTCGCGACGGTGTAGTAAGTACAACGCCAAAAACGGCGGCAATTCTACCTGGCATCACTCGTGATACGTGTATCACTTTACTGAAAGAGTTGGGTTATGAGATTCGCGAAGAAAACATTCCTCGTGAAGCTATGTACCTAGCCGACGAAATCTTTATGTGTGGTACGGCTGCTGAAGTTACACCAGTGCGCAGCGTAGATGGCATCGAAGTTGGCGCAGGTGGCCGTGGCCCAATCACTAAAGAAGTACAAGATATGTTCTTCGGTCTTTTCAACGGTACCACCGAAGATAAATGGAACTGGTTAACACCGGTTTATAAGTAAAAATTCCATTGTTGTACGCGTTGCAACAATTTTGGGGTAAGGAAACATTAGAATGAGAGCGTCGCTGGCATGGATGCCAGCGCCGAGACTACAAGGAAGTATTCACGGCGTTTCTCATACTGATTTTCCTTCACCCCAGCAATGCAGATGCATGGTATTCAGCAATTTTATTTAAGAAACGGGAAGGATTTATGCCCAAGTTACGTTCTGCAACGACGACTCAAGGTCGCAATATGGCTGGCGCTCGCGCATTGTGGCGTGCAACAGGAATGAAAGATTCGGATTTTGGTAAGCCTATTATTGCCATTGCCAACTCATTCACGCAGTTTGTACCCGGGCACGTTCACCTCAAAGACCTCGGTCAATTGGTGGCTCGCAGCGTAGAAGCAGCAGGTGGTGTGGCAAAAGAGTTCAATACCATTGCGGTAGATGACGGTATTGCTATGGGCCACAGCGGTATGTTGTACAGCTTGCCTTCCCGTGAAATTATTGCTGACGCAGTTGAGTACATGGTGAACGCCCACTGCGCCGACGCTATTGTATGTATTTCTAACTGCGACAAAATTACTCCGGGAATGTTAATGGCATCGATGCGCCTTAATGTGCCGGTTATCTTTGTATCTGGTGGCCCCATGGAAGCGGGTAAAACTAAGTTATCTGATCAGCTTATTAAGCTTGATTTGGTTGATGCTATGGTTGCCGCTGCTGACGACAAAGTATCAGATGCCGACTCTGAAGAAATCGAACGCTCAGCTTGCCCTACTTGTGGTTCCTGCTCAGGTATGTTCACCGCTAACTCAATGAACTGTCTTACCGAAGCCCTTGGACTCTCCCTACCGGGTAACGGCTCCATGCTAGCAACTCACGCAGACCGTGAGGGCTTGTTTAAAAAAGCAGGTTCACAAATTGTTGAGCTGTGTAAACGTTACTACGGTGACAATGACGAAAGCGTACTGCCACGTAATATTGCTAACTTCAATGCGTTTGAAAACGCCATGAGCCTAGATATTGCCATGGGTGGTTCAACTAACACTATCCTTCACTTGCTCGCTGCGGCAATGGAAGGCGAAGTACCTTTCACTATGGCAGATATAGATCGCCTTTCTCGTAAAGTACCTCACTTGTGTAAAGTCGCACCATCTACACAAAAGTACCATATGGAAGACGTACACCGCGCAGGTGGTGTATTGGGTATTCTAAACGAACTTAATAAAGCGGGTTTGCTTCACGGTGACTCAAAGCATGTATTGGGCAAGTCTATGGCTGAAGTCATCGCCGACTGGGATATCACTAACCCAGAAAATACCGATGCAATTACCTTTTATCGTGCGGGTCCTGCAGGAATTCGCACAACGCAAGCGTTCAGTCAAAGTTGTCGTTGGGACGATGCTGACAGCGATCGCGAAAACGGTTGTATCAGAACCGTTGAAAATGCCTACAGTCAAGAAGGTGGCCTAGCCGTATTGTTTGGTAACCTTGCCGAGGATGGTTGTATTGTTAAAACCGCCGGTGTTGACGAGTCTATTCTAAAATTCAACGGTACTGCGCGTATTTATGAAAGCCAAGATGACGCCGTTGCAGGCATTCTTGGTGATGAAGTGAAAGCGGGCGATGTCGTATTTATTCGCTACGAAGGACCTCGTGGTGGGCCGGGTATGCAAGAAATGCTTTACCCAACGTCATACTTGAAATCAAAAGGCTTAGGTAAGTCTTGTGCTCTAGTTACCGACGGTCGTTTTTCCGGTGGTACCAGTGGTTTGTCTATTGGTCACTGTTCGCCAGAAGCCGCAAGTGGCGGTGGTATTGGTTTGGTTGAAGATGGCGATAAGATTGAGATCGACATTCCTAACCGCAGTATCAACATTGTCATTAGTGACGAAGAACTGGCCGCACGTCGTGATGCCATGAATAAGAGCGATAAACCATGGCGCCCGAAATATCGCGTGCGCGAAGTTTCAACATCACTGAAAACCTTTGCAGCATTAGCGACAAGTGCTGATAAAGGCGCAGTGCGAGATGTATCCAAACTGGAAAATTTATGAGTGTCAGCGACCACGACTATCTAAAAAAAGTCTTACTGGCACCCGTATACGACGTAGCAGTTAATAGTGATTTAGCGTACCTATCTCGTTTTTCAGCCGAGATAGGCAATGACGTTTTCTTAAAGCGAGAAGACCAACAACCGGTTAAGTCGTTCAAGTTACGTGGTGCATACACTCGAATGAGTGCGCTCAGTGATGAGCAAAAAGCGGCGGGTGTCATTGGTGCATCGGCGGGTAATCATGCCCAAGGCTTAGCTTATGGTGCGCGAAAGCAAGGTATTCAGGCGACTATCGTCATGCCCGAAACTACGCCCGATATTAAGGTAGACGCTGTGCGCCGTTTTGGTGGCGACAACGTGAATGTTGTCTTGCATGGCACTAGTTTTGACCAAGCCAGCGATCACGCCAAAGCCTTAGGTGCAGAGCATGGCTTAACCTTTGTACCACCCTTTGACGACCCGGATGTGATTGCCGGTCAGGGCACCATTGCTAAAGAGCTTTTAGAGCAAAACCCTAACCTCGATATCCTGTTCGTTGCGATAGGCGGCGGTGGCTTAATGGCGGGTATTGCCGTTTATCTCAAACAGCTAAAGCCAAGCATTAAAATTGTTGGTGTAGAGTCCAGCGAGTCTGCCTGTTTTGAGGCGGCAGTGGCAGCAGGTAAGCCTGTACCTCTGGATACTGTTGGTATATTTGCTGACGGTGTTGCTGTAAAAATTATGGGCGAAGAAACCTTTAGACTCTGCAAGCGCTTTGTTGATGAGACTATGACAGTCACCAACGATGAAGTGTGCGCAGCCATCAAAGATATCTTTGACGACACTCGCGTTATTGCTGAACCTGCTGGTGCCCTATCAGTGGCAGCTATTCGCAAATATGCGAAGCAGCATAACTTAGAGGGTAAAAAGCTGGGGGGAATTTTGTGTGGAGCGAATATCAACTTCCACACCCTGCGATATGTGTCTGAACGTTGCGAGCTAGGCGAGCAAAAAGAGGCGGTTTTCGCGGTTAAAATTCCTGAGCGCAAAGGTGCATTTAAACAGTTTTGCGAGTGTGTTGGAGCGAAGGCCATCACAGAGTTTAACTATCGCTATGCCAACGACCAAGAAGCACACATTTTTGTGGGCGTTAAGCTCAAAGGTGGTAAGCAAGAGCTAGCCGAGCTTCAGCAAAGTTTGATTGAGAAAGACTACGGTTGTTTTGACCTCTCAGACAACGAACTTGCTAAGCTTCACGTTCGTCATATGGTAGGAGGGAGACCGCCGTCCATACTTAACGAACACGTCTTTAGCTTTACCTTTCCCGAGCGTCCGGGGGCATTGCTCAATTTCCTCAATACGCTAGGTGAGCGATTTAACATCACCTTATTCCATTATCGCAATCACGGTGCTGCCGATGGTTTGGTGTTGGCGGGCTTTGATATCAACCCTTCCCAACGCGATGCTTTCAACACCTATGTCGCCGAATTAGGTTATGACGCAGAAGAAGTAACAGATAACCCTGCGTATCAGTTCTTTTTGTCTCATACGAATTAGTAAGCCAGTTCTAGCTTCGCATCGCTTCACATTGAACATTGTTTACTGTGGGGCGATCTGAAGCGCCCTAATAAAAACGCCCGAACGATGTCGGGCATTTTTTATTGGAAGACTAGTTTTAGGCTAGTGCTCGTGGCTAAGCACTACATTCTCTAAATGCTGGGTCATTTCAGGCCACACGAGTGCCATAACGTCTTCTCTAAGGGCTTCACATTCCTCAGAGTATTTCATGCTGCCGTCTTCTGCCGTGTCGATCCAATGGTTCTCTTTGAGTGCCGTGATAAAACTAGACAATACGTTCTTGTCATAAAACTCTGGCGAACTTAAACCATATAAGGCTGATAAACGCTCAGCCACTTTACGGCTGGCTTTTTCCAGCTTGCTGCGGCTAATGACTTTTTCTCTGTCTAACATGGTTAATACCACGGCATAGCGCTGGAAAGTTTCCTGCATACAGCGGCTTAATAACCATGCAGAGTGGAACTGCTTACTCTGAGTTTGTGGTGGATACACGTTGCCATCCAGAGTTCTCAACAGACCTTTATCAAGCATCGCAGTAATTAGCTTGTCGGTATATGCCAAGGCTTCGTCTTGCGTCATGTACAAGAAAAGCTCTCGCTGTAGCAATGGATAAAGCGCGGCCACAAGGCGAAGTAAGGCGTCTTTAGTTGTCCCTTTATTGGCAAATACCGAGGCCATCACCAATCCCGGAAGGGCGAATAAGTGCAATATATTATTGCGATAGTAGGTGAGATAAACCGCTGATTTTGGTTGAGGGCTAATGAGTTTACCAAAGTCGTCTTCTTGCACATCAAAGCGATTAAGCTGAAGGGTTTGGTCAAGCAAAGTACGCGCGCTCACGTCAGGAATAGTGGCGTCTGCACTGTAGGGCACTTCATTGAACAGGTGCATAAAGTCTTGCAGTGCTTGCTCTAATTCACGCTCACTCATGGTTTGAGTTTTAGAAGACAACAAGCAAAGCGACGTCAACGCCATGCCATTGAGGGCAGCCGCTGTATTAATGTTTGTCATCACATTATTGGCAAGCTCGTTTACTGCGGGTGTTAACCATGTAGGCTTTTTGTCTGCGTCGTCTTCGCGACAGTCACGCCAGTCGGGTACTTTATTTTCCAAGAACTGGTTGAGTTGAATGGGCTCACCAAAGTTCACGTAACCATGACCGTAATTTTTGAGTTTTTTGATCGCTGAGAATATCTGCCAGTTAGACTCTTTTTGCTTTTTCGAGCCTTTCAATTCGTTGAGGTAGCTTTTCACTTCCATGACGTTTTCATAGCCGATATAGACCGGAACAATACTCACTGGGCGATTAACTCCTTTCACCATGGCTTGAATTGTCATGGCAAGCATGCCGGTTTTGGGAGGAATCAACCTACCTGTTCGGCTTCGACCACCTTCTGGATAATATTTTACTGAATACCCTTTGTTGAAAAGCAGCTCGAGGTACTCTCTGAAAACAGCGGTATAGAGTTTGTTGCCAGCAAAGCTGCGGCGTAAAAAGAATGCACCCGCTCGACGGAATATCTTCCCAAAGGGCCAAAAGTTAAGGTTAATACCCGCGGCAATGTGCGGTGTTACCATACCTTCGTGGTAAATAACGTAGGTCAGTAGCAAATAATCCATGTGACTACGATGACACGGCACGTAAACAATTTCGTGACCGTTCGCTGCTAATTCCCGAATGCGATCGGCATGACCAACACTAATACCGTTATAAATTTTATTCCAAATTCGACCGAGTACCCGATCACCTACGCGAATGAGCCCTTCGCGATAATCACCAGCAATTTCTGTAATGTAACCTTGCGCTCGCTGTTTGGCTTCTTCGTGAGATATTTTCTTATTTTTAGATTCGTCACTAATGGCTTTTCGAACAGAGTCAGAACCCAGCAAGCTATTGTTGAGTTCTTGGCGCTCAAGTAATGTTGGCCCTGTCATACCCTTGCGCTTACGTTGAAAGTGAGTACTTGCCACACGCACAAGTTTGTGGGCAATGCGTTGATCGCTGCCGTGTTGATTGGCCATCACACGAGCTGAAACGGCTTTGCTGTAGTTGATAAAATTGTCTCGGCCTAAAAACAGCACGATGAACAGTTTACGCAACCAGCTTGGAGTCGCATTGTCAGTAATCAAATCACTAAGACCAGGGTTACCCGTGCTAGGTGCACGACCCCACGTAATAAATACAGGAACAACCTGTAAATCTAAATCTAAATTATCCCGATGAAGATGGAACAGATCGGTAAAAACTTCTTCGATGCCAGTATCTTTAGCTTTAGAACGCATTAAAGGCTTTGAATTGCGCAAAAATAACGTTGATGGATATTCTCTGCCCGCAAGTGTTAGCGGTTCAGTGGGGCTTGGGAGACCAAGCGACTGGGTAGACATTCTCAACGCCAACTGGTCGGTAATTGAGTTCGTCATTAATAAGTAAACGATGGGTTTGGTTCTATCGATTCCTAGCTCTGATTCTACATTTACTGGAATACTATGAGCTTTAACAAGCCATTTAACCGGATATTGGAAAACCGATACCAATGCTTTTCGCATCCACGTCATGAATTGTGTGATCCTATGAAAAAGTTACGCGCGAAGTGTACCACAGATAACCCGTGTTTATTATGTCACATGGGTGTCAGATACAATGATTGTAGCTGCTTACGTGAGCTTCAATAGTCGAACTAGCTTTTTGACAAATATTCTCGCAGGAAATTCAACATGACCACATACGAAAAACTAAATGTAACGACAAAATACTGCAGTGATTAGAATTGCTCTAACCAACGTAGTGCCGTTTGATAGTCTGAGAAAAATTCTGTGGGAACAGAGTGCAGGGAAGAAAGCCTCTGTTCCATTACCCCTTTTAGCACTGCGCTATTATATACAAATGCTTTGGCAATCAAGGGTTGTGTCGCCATCCAAGTATTAAACTGGTCAAGGGTTTCAAAGGCGTCTGGAGTACCGCCTTCCACTAAGGTGTTGTCGACCAGCATCGCAAAAGCTTCACCCTCAAGAGAGTCAAGCGCTTGAATGACTTTTTGTTTGTACTGCTCTATGCCGGTTTTGTTAAACGCACCACTCATCTTCGAAACAATAATATTGTTGTTGAGGAATACTTCTGAGTGACCATGATTTAGAGGCATAGATTACAACGCTTATACTCTCGTGAATTCACGTTAATTAATACACCCAAAACGAGTGCATTTAAAGTGTTTCACGCGCAAGTTAGACTATTTACTCATACGTAATCTAGGTTTATCGGATTAATCATTGCTTGCCATTTAATCATGGGTGTATATACTTACAGGAACTGTATAGAAAAACAGGTCTTTTATGCGCCCACTTACTGCACGACAAACCGAAGTACTCGAACTCATTAAATCCACGATGCAAGAGACGGGTATGCCGCCTACACGGGCAGAAATAGCGCGTCAATTAGGCTTTCGTTCTGCGAATGCTGCAGAAGAGCATTTGAAAGCTTTAGCGAGAAAAGGCGTTATCGAAATCCTTCCTGGAACGTCACGAGGTATAAAGCTCAATGTACCTGTTGAAGATGTAGAATCAGAAGAAGAAGGTCTTCCACTTATTGGGCGTGTTGCCGCGGGCGAGCCAATTTTAGCTCAAGAACACGTTGAGACTCACTACAAGGTTGATCCTAACTTATTTCACCCTAGCGCTGATTTCTTACTTCGCGTTGACGGTATGAGTATGAAAGATATTGGAATTATGGACGGAGACTTACTTGCCGTTCATCGCACAACCGATGTACATAACGGGCAAGTAGTGGTTGCGCGTGTTGATGAGGACGTTACTGTCAAGCGTTTAGAAAAACGTGGTCGTGAAGTGTTACTCCACGCTGAAAACGAGGAATTTGCGCCAATTAAAGTCGATTTGGCTAATGAGCCATTTAATATCGAAGGTATCGCTGTTGGTGTCATTCGAAACGCTGATTGGATGTAGCTAAGATCCTCATTAAACCAATTTAATTAAGAAAAGCGGCCGAAAGGCCGTTTTTTGTTGATTTTTTATTCACTTTTGACCCGCAAACGATCAACTAACCAAACTTTTTAGCATGCTTAGTTAGATGCGGAAAAATCAATGAATGGTCTGACAAATTTAATGAGTTGGATCAGCTTCTTACTTGTCTAAACTTTGACATAACCACGCTTAGCTCCCATCTTCATCCTGATTTTAAAGCAGTTTTCGCGATTTTTTGCCAACTATCACCAGTTTGATTTGTACGCTATTGGTAACTGCAACTATTCGCCCGTAAATTTCTTCGAGAATTATACATTTGGTTAAAAAACATACCAAATATGAAGTTTTTGAAATAAAAGACTAGACGTACGTTGTTTATTGAGCAATTCTTATACAGCATTTTACAAAATAATAACAACGACTCAAATCTATATTTACATGCGGGCAGATCTGGGTCGAGTTCATGGAAACCACTTGGTGAGAACAACGCGCTACAACTTAGCGACATGGTTCCACCATAATGGAGGTGCTGAGTGAAACGACTTACGGTTTCTGCCGTAAAGGGGTTAACAAACAAGCTAGCCCTTTGGCTTTATTCTTTACCCTTACTGGGTTTTTCTGCGTTGTCTATCGGCGCAAGTTCAGATACTGAAGAAATCTCTTCAATAAATCTTCGGCCTGGTGCTACTGAGATAAGCGGCCAGGTATACGACTTACACATGCTGATGTTTTACATCTGCGTGGCGATTGCTGTTGCGGTCTTCGGTGTGATGTTCTTGTCGATGTATTTACATCGCAAATCACGAGGTGCGAAACCTGCGAACTTTCATGAAAATGTGAAAGTGGAGATTGCTTGGACCGTAGTGCCTTTTCTTATTCTAATTTTTATGGCGGTGCCGGCAGCAAATACGCTTATTGCCATGGAAGATACCAGTGAGCCCGACATGACCGTATTGGTTACTGGTTCTCAGTGGAAGTGGCACTACAAGTACATGGATAGTGATGTTGAGTTCTATTCATTGATGGCTACTCAACGCGAGCAAATCGAAAATCGCTTTGATAAAGGTGAAAACTACTTACTCGAAGTGGATCGGCCTTTGGTTATTCCTACCGGACAAAAAGTTCGCTTTTTGATCACGTCGGATGATGTGATCCATTCGTGGTGGGTGCCAGACTTTGCCGTCAAAAAAGATGCAAACCCAGGATTTATCAATGAGGCGTGGACACGGGTTGATGAGCCCGGCATTTATCGCGGTCAGTGTGCTGAGCTTTGTGGAAAGGATCACGGATTTATGCCCGTGGTCGTTATCGCGAAAGAGCCTGCCGAATATAACGCTTGGATTGACGAACAAGAGGCTATAGCTAAGCGAGCTCGAGAAGAAGAGCAACGTCTACTGGCGATGAATATGTCTATGGACGAACTCATGACGGAAGGCGAGCGTGTATACAACGCTGCTTGCGCCGCCTGTCACATGCCCAATGGTGAAGGTCTTCCTGGTGTATTCCCTGCACTGAAAGGGAGTGAGATGGTTTTGGAAGATCAGCACGCACATATCGAGATCGTTCTCAATGGTAAGTCAGGTACGGCCATGCAGGCATTTGGAAAAATGCTCAGCTTAAAAGAGATTGCTGCTGTTGTGACCTATGAGCGAAATGCATGGGGCAACAACACTGGTGATGCTGTGCAGGCTAAAGATGTTAATGCCGTCGTGAATGGAAATTAGGAGCCCGTTATGAGTAAAGCAACAGATGTTCTTACGCCGGATACGGCGCATCACGATGACGACCATCACGATCATATACCTAAGGGGATAACACGTTGGTTGTTCACGACTAACCACAAAGACATTGGTACTTTGTATTTGTGGTTCGCCTTCATCATGTTCTTGGTGGGCGGTGCGATGGCTATGGTCATTCGCGCGGAGTTATTTCAACCTGGGCTACAAATCGTCGAACCCAATTTTTTCAACCAGATGACTACGGTGCATGGCCTTATCATGGTATTTGGTGCCGTCATGCCCGCGTTTACTGGTTTAGCTAACTGGCTTATTCCTATGATGATCGGCGCGCCAGATATGGCGTTGCCGCGCATGAATAACTGGAGTTTTTGGATTTTACCCGGTGCATTCCTAATCTTACTAGGGTCACTGTTTATGGAAGGTGGCGGTCCTGCGTTCGGTTGGACCTTCTACGCGCCGCTATCAACTACTTACAGCAATGACTCTACGGCCTTGTTCGTATTCTCCGTACATATCATGGGGATCTCGTCCATCATGGGTGCCATAAACGTCATCGTTACTATCTTCAACATGCGTGCACCTGGTATGACGTGGATGAAGATGCCACTGTTTGTATGGACGTGGTTAATTACAGCCTTCTTATTGATAGCGGTAATGCCCGTACTGGCAGGAGCCGTGACCATGGTACTTACTGATAAGTTCTTTGGCACTAGCTTCTTTGATGCCGCCGGTGGTGGCGACCCAGTAATGTTCCAGCATATTTTCTGGTTCTTTGGTCACCCAGAAGTGTACATCATGATATTGCCCGCCTTTGGTATTATCTCTCAGATCGTACCGACCTTTTCTCGCAAGAAGCTGTTCGGTTACGCGTCTATGGTTTATGCCACTGCATCAATAGCACTGCTGTCCTTCGTGGTTTGGGCGCACCACATGTTTACCACTGGGATGCCGGTGTACATGGAGATGTTCTTCATGTTCGCCACTATGCTTATCTCGGTGCCAACTGGGGTTAAGGTATTTAACTGGGTGGCGACTATGTGGCGTGGGTCATTGACCTTCGAAATGCCCATGATGTTTGCAATAGCCTTTATTGTTCTGTTTACCATTGGTGGTTTATCGGGATTAATGTTGGCGATAACACCCGTGGACTTCCAATACCATGACACTTATTTCGTGGTCGCTCACTTCCATTACGTGCTAGTTACTGGCGCCGTATTCTCAATTATGGCTGCCGTGTATTACTGGTTACCTAAATGGACGGGGAAAATGTACGACACCGCATTGGCAAAATGGCATTTCTGGTGCTCGTTAATTTCAGTAAACGTACTTTTCTTCCCAATGCACTTTGTTGGTTTAGCGGGTATGCCGAGACGTATTCCTGACTACGCCCTTCAATTCGCTGACTTTAACAAGTGGATAAGTATAGGCGGTTTCGCGTTTGGCTTGTCTCAGCTTATTTTCTTGGCGCTACTTATTAAAGCATGTCGCAAAGAAGGTGAAGCCGTGTCGAATCAGGTGTGGGAAGGTGCAGAAGGTTTGGAGTGGGAAATCCCATCACCAGCGCCTTATCACACGTTTGAAACACCCCCAGAAGTGAAGTAGCACACAGTCGCGAACGTTAGGAGAGCACCTATGCAAACCAAAACGCAGCAAAACAACAAAATGGTCATTCGCTTGGTAGTGATTGTTCTGGGTATGTTTGGCTTTGGGTTTGCGCTGGTGCCGCTCTATGACGTGTTCTGCGACCTAACGGGTATTAATGGCAAAACAGACAATACCGCAGCTAGCTATCAAATGGTTGAGGTGGATGAAAGCCGAAGCATTACGGTGGAGTTCATTACCAAAACCATGACAGGTATGCCTTGGGAATTCCGTGCTGAAACCTTCCGTATGGAAGTACATCCGGGAGAACTCAGTACCGTTGGCTTCTACGTCAGAAATCCAGCGAATAGCAATATGGTAGCGCAAGCGATTCCCTCAGTATCGCCGGGAGAAGCGGCGCTCTACCTGAACAAGACAGAGTGTTTTTGCTTTAACCAGCAACCACTCGATTCCGGTGCTGAAGCCTACATGCCCATGCAGTTTTACGTTGACCCTCAGCTTCCTGAGGACATCAGTTATTTCACAGTGCAGTACACCCTATATGACGTGACAGAGAGAACAGATGACACGTCTACTACCAATCCGTTTATGGTTTCGGTCGCTGAGAGTGGCGAGTAGCCGCCCTTAGTCAGAGGAGAAAAAAATGCAGCAAGAATATGAACGCTATTACGTACCCGCGCAAAGCCCTTGGCCCATTGTTGGGGCGGTGGCGCTGTTTTTAATTGCCGTTGGGGCTGGCACTGTGGTGCTGGAAACTACTAAAGGCGAGTCGGGTTATGGTACACATACGTTAACTGCCGGCATACTTGTGTTGTTGGTGATGCTTTTTGGTTGGTTTAAAAACCAAATTGATGAAAGTATGTCAGGGCTCTATAGCGACCAATTGGGTCGTTCATACCGTCAAGGAATGAGCTGGTTTATTTTTTCAGAAGTGATGTTTTTTGCCGCCTTCTTTGGCGCGTTGTTTTACGCTCGCTTCATTTCAGTGCCTTGGCTAGGTGGCGCATCAAATAATGAAATGACAAACGCTGTGCTATGGCCAACTTTCGAGGCCATGTGGCCGCTCATCAACACGCCAGACGGTACTACTACGCAGGTGATGAGTGCAGCTGGCTTACCGACGATTAACACCATCATACTGTTAGTGTCGTCTGTCACACTTCACTTTGCTCATACAGGATTAGAACAGCAAAAGCGCAAGCAACTGACGTGGATGCTGGGAGTAACCATTTTACTGGGCTTAATTTTCCTTACGCTGCAAGTACAAGAATACATTCACGCCTATCGCGATTTGGGGCTAACACTTCAGTCTGGCGTGTATGGTAATACCTTCTTTATGCTCACGGGCTTCCACGGTATGCATGTCACATTGGGAACCATCATTCTCATCGTTCTGTTTTTCCGTGTATTGAAAGGGCATTTTACCCCTGAAAATCATTTCGCGTTTCAGGCAGGTAGCTGGTATTGGCACTTTGTCGATGTAGTTTGGGTCATGCTCTACATCTTTGTTTACGTACTCTAGATAGACATACACCCAATCCTAGTAAGGTCGGGGGTTGGGTGTAATTAATCCCGTACTTATTGCCAGTAAGATGATAACGACGATAACGGCGGAGGTAAGTACACGACGGCCTATATATTTGCTCATTGGTCCGTCTTCAGGGTTGTTTCTTATCATAACGCGCATCGCAAGAAACAAATTAACCAGCATGTAAATCACCAGGGCTACGAGCAAGATTTTTATTATCATTCTACTGTCCTCAGGAGTGTGTACTGTTTGATATGAAGCTGTTACGTCCGTCTTCACTCGCTGCTTTGACCATTACTGCCCTTAGCGTAGTGATTATGTGTAGCCTTGGGTTTTGGCAACTTGAACGGATGACACAAAAGCAACAGCGTCTTTCAAGCATAACGCAAAAGCAGGCTAAAGGAAGTTTAAGCCTAATAGAGGCGCTTGCACAAAATGACCCAAGAGATCTATCGGTCAACTTTCAAGGGCAAGTAGACACTGAGCATTTGATGTTTCTGGACAATCAGGTGTATCAACAGAAGGTTGGATATAATGTGTTTGCCCCTGTGAGTACAAATGTTGGCTGGTTGTTGGTTAACTTTGGCTGGATGCCCGCAGCCGACCTAACACGTCAGATTCCAACTTTAGATAAAGCTAACGTTGCGCTAAACAGATTTGAAGGCGTAGTGTCGCTACCAAGCAACAATCCATTAGTGGACAACTATCTAGATACCAATGCTGGGTTTCCCCAAGTAATACAACAAGCCTTACCCGAGCAAGTTGCCCCTCTACTAAATCGAGACCTTTTACCCTATGTGGTTGTGCTTACCCAGCCTGACCACTTCTTCGTTCGGCATTACACCCCCGTTGTAATGTCTCCTGAGAAACATCTTGGCTACGCCATTCAATGGTTTGGGTTAGCAATTGCAGCTGCTCTCATTGGTGGAATAGCAATTATTAAAAAAGGACGTACTCATGACGCCTGATAAAACATCCTCTTCTTCAAAGAAAACCTTAATCGGCATGTTAGCCGTGTTCGTTTTACCAGTGATCCTTGCGAAAGTAGCGCTAGACAACGAATGGTTTAATCGGGGGGCAACAAATAAAGGACAACTAATCGCACCGACCTTGGACCTCAGCAATCAGTTAACAGGCGTATCACCCAAGTGGCGGCTCTTGTATGTCATGCCAGAAAACTGTGATGCCAGCTGTGAAAACGCTCTGTTTAGTATTAACCAAGTGTGGCTAGCTTTAGGGAAAAACGCTGATCGTGCTGAGGCGCTCGTACTCACTACATCATCGAGCGACCAGTCTGCAATTGCTCAGCTAGGCGAGTACCCCAATGTACGTACCCTTTCTGTTAACGACGCCATTGATGGGTTGAGTAGTGACAACGTATATGTGGTGGACACTCAGTACAACGCCATGTTGTTTTACACCATTGCTCCAGATAAAGACGTGGCGGTAATGGAGAGTAGAAACATGCTCGCTGACATGCGTAAGTTGCTTAAGTTATCTCGTATTGGTTAGGAGAAGTTCAATGAGAAAGCTGGTGGTATTTAGCTTATTTTTGGCTGTGGTGGTCATCATCTTGGGGGCATACACTCGCCTAACCGATGCTGGCCTGGGTTGTCCTGACTGGCCCGGGTGTTATGGTTTTTTAACCGTACCGTCGTCTGAACAAACCGTTGCCCAAGCAAATGAAGCCTATCCTGAACGTCCGGTGGAAGCATTTAAGGCATGGAACGAAATGGTTCACCGTTACTTTGCCGGAGCGCTGGGGCTATGTATTTTAGCCATTGCTGTTATTGCGGTGCGTGGTCGTCACAATGGGACGCCAGTCAAGCTCCCCTTATTTTTGTTAGCTTTGGTGACCTTTCAGGCCATGCTTGGTATGTGGACTGTCACACTCAACCTTCTACCAGTCGTTGTTATGGGGCACTTGCTCGGCGGCTTTACCGTGCTTACCTGTTTATTCTTGTTGTATTTGCGATTACCTAAAGCGCAAAACACGGTAGTTGAGCCAGAGATTCATAATGAGCATGCTCAAAGTACCTTGATGAGTTCTCGCGGATTTAAGCTCTGTATCGTTGGAGTGGTTGTGCTAGTGGGGCAAATCGCACTGGGCGGTTGGACATCCGCGAACTATGCTGCGCTAGCTTGTACAGAGATGCCAGTGTGTGAATCCGGATGGCAAGAGCGTTTAGATTTTTCAGGCGCGTATAGCGTACCTGACGCTGAAAATTATGAGTACGGTGCGCACGACTATGGTGAGCGAATGACTATGCACATAGTTCATCGATTTGGCGCTGTTGTCACTTTTGCGTACTTGTTAGCCCTGGGGGTAATGGGGTTACTCAGCAAAACGGCTTCCACCGGAATTAAACGCATCTGTGGATTAATGCTCATCGCACTATTCGCTCAAGTGGGATTAGGCGTGAGTAACATAGTGTTCAGTTTACCAATGGCGGTTGCGGTAGCGCATAATGCCGTTGCGGCTCTACTTTTACTCTCTCTTGTCTGGCTAAGTTGGACACTTTTCTCTTCTCGTGTTGCTTCGATAAATATGGAATCTGGAGTTTCTCATGGCTAAATCTGCTGCTTATGTTTCGAATACCTCTCGCCGATCAACGCAAGCATCTTGGCGCGACTATTATGAACTCACTAAACCCAATGTGGTTATGTTGCTACTACTTACTGCTTTGGTGGGAATGTGTTTGGCTACGCCCACTTGGGTCGATGCGCTAACACTTACTGCGGGGCTTGTGGGCATAGGGTTTCTGTCAGCCTCTGCGGCAGTGATTAATCATGCGGTGGATCACCAGATTGATAGCAAAATGGCGCGTACTTTCAATCGCCCTGTCGCCAAAGGGAAGGTGTCGATTAATAATGCGCTTACGTTCGCTTTGGTATTGGGAGTTGCTGGCTTTGCTTTGCTTGCTGTACTAGTGAATATGCTTACTGCATGGTTAACATTGGCGAGTTTAGTAGGTTACGCAGGCGTTTATACCTTGTTTTTAAAGCGAGCAACGCCGCAAAATATTGTCATTGGTGGATTAGCCGGCGCTGCGCCGCCACTACTTGGCTGGACAGCAGTGACGGGAGAAATTCACGCTCATGCATTATTACTCGTGTTAATCATCTTCACTTGGACTCCACCCCATTTTTGGGCGTTGGCCATTCATCGTGAAAAAGACTATGCAAAAGCTAAGGTACCTATGCTTCCGGTGACTCATGGTGTCAATTTTACTAAGACGTCGGTGTTGTTGTACACAGTGCTATTAACCTTAGTTTGCTTGTTGCCCTACTTAGTCGGTATGAGCGACCTTATCTATTTAATTGGGTCCACACTGCTCAATATTGGCTTCTTGTACTATGCTTACAAATTGAAGTTTTTAGCAAAAGAAGACACCGCAATTAAAACATTTCGCTACTCAATTGTGCATCTCATGTTATTGTTTGTGGTACTTCTATTGGATCATTATTTACCATTAAGTCTATGAATCAACGAATTATTGTCGGAGTCGTCGCGTTTATCGCCTTGTGTGCGGGAGTTGTTGGGGCCTTGTATATTGCCCCACCTAGCACGTCAGAGCCCAGTTACTTTCAAGCATACCCAACGCCTCGCGACATTAATTCTTTTACGCTTACCAGCCATACGGATAAGGCGTTTACCCAAGAAGATCTAAAAGGTCACTGGAGTCTTGTTTTTCTTGGGTATACCTTTTGCCCCGACATTTGCCCCACAACTATGGCCGAGCTCAACGGCATATTTCCATCGTTGCAGAAAATAAACACTGAACACTCACCCCAAGTCGTATTTGTGTCGGTAGATCCAAAACGAGACACCACAGAGCGATTAGCCCAATACATTGGTTTTTTTAACAATAGCTTTGTTGCGGTTACTGGAGAGCACACACAACTTTTTCCCCTCGCCAGAAACCTTGGCATGATGTATTCCATGTCAGACAGTACTGACAATCCAAATTACCTCGTCGATCACAGTGCTTCAGTGGTGGTAGTAAACCCCCAAGCACAAGTGGTTGGACGCTTTAAACCGCACCGCGAGCCAGGACAGTTAGCGATAAGTGACGCGCAGCAAATACTGCACGACATGCCGATTCTGATGTCGGAGTGAGGGCATGTTGGTCGAAATTCGCCGAGGGCGCCCAGAAGATGCACAGGCCGCCGCTAACCTTATTCTTTCTGCCGCTGAAGAGGTCATTACTGATTTGTTTGGCGATGGATGTAAATCCAAAGCGTACAAGTTTTTAGTACACGCCTGGCATCATGGTAGAGGTCAATACGGTTCGGAGTTTCATTGGGTTGCGCAATGTGAAAGCGAAGTGGTGGGAGTTATTACGGCGTGGCATACTAATTTGGGGCGAGAATTTGATCGCGCTACACTCGACAGTATTACGGCTTTCTATGATATTGATGAGTCGTTAGATGTGTTAGTTAAGAACCAGTTGATTAGTGCTGAACTCACACCGCCGGAAGGCCATGAATGGATGCTAGGTCATGTTGCAGTGGCACCCACGCATCGCGATAAAGGGGTGGGGCGAAAGTTAGTCGCTACTATGTACCCATTGGCAAAACGCTTTGAAAAGACCTCAATTGTACTCGACGTACACGTAAAGAATGTTCCCGCTATTCGGTTTTATCAACGTCTTGGTTTTCAAGAACAACAAGTGAATGGGCAGTTCATACGTTTCGCAAAAGCAGTCACTAGTGACATGTGAAACAAGGTTAAAATTTACTAGTCAGGATAACGCCCCAGCTCATCAGCAATAAAGAATGGCTGTGAGTACCAATAGTATCTTCCCGATTGTGTTTTCGAAGGCGCAGTGCAATTAACCCGCGAACGACCTATTGGGAGCCTTTGTTCAATGCTATACGAAATAACGTTATCACTGACTTGGGTAGGAATGAGTGAGCCATTGAAGTAACAAGTTGCTTGATTAATACGTACGTCAGTTGTCTCGATAATTACGGAGATTCTATCATTGAGTTGCCTGTCGACAAGCTCAGGATCCCCTAGCGAGTTCGCCATTACCGGCATGGCTAAGCTGTTCAACTTTACTTTCAAGGTATTTAAATTTGCATAAATACCCGCAGCAGGAAATCTAGGTAGCTGGCCAAAGTCACTCATTGCGCCAATGGCACCAGAATGTTGCCCAAAACCTATGTACCCTTCAGATGTCACTTTTTCTGCGAGTAAATTATTAAACTCGCCGAATGGGTAAGCTAAGTAACGCAAAGATTCGCCGGTATTTTGTGTGATCATCGCTTCAGCTCGAACCACATTGTTCCATACTCTTTCTAACCACTTTTGCTGAGTTTCATCCGCTTTTTTGTTCAACATGTGTAGGTGATCTAGCGTGTGATTAGCGAAGCTCGCGCCCTCTGATTGCATTTTCTTGATCGTTTCCCACGTCAACTGACTGCGAGACTTGCCAATTTCTAGGGGGTTAATAAATATGGTATAGGGAAAGCCATAGCTTTTTAAAACAGGGTGTCCGTTGTCGAAAATATTTTGATAACCGTCATCAAAGGTAATTGCCACGGCATTTTCTGGAAGCGGCTGACTGTTTTTAATGGCCTCAATGACCTGTTGTAATGGCACTACAGTGTGATGTTGCGACAAGTATTCCATGTGTTGTTTAAATTGATCTGGGGAAATACTTGTACTCGCTGGTGTATTGTCAGCCACATGATGATAAAGCAGCACTGTTGCACTTGATGTTGCCGGCGATGAAGTGTCAGCACTTTGAATATTTGCGCTCACTTGATAGCTGAATGCAAGGCACAGGCTGGCAAGCAGTGTAAGAAAAAACGTCTTCATCATTCAATCGACCTAAAAAGAAAAAGGACAAACGGGACAACCCAACTAAGTAGCGTGATATGCTCTGTACTGATTATACAATAACTTAGAATCAACAGCCCCCACTACACTCATGACGAACCAATATACACTTTGGCATGACCACAGTCGCCTCATTGTGCTAGCAGTACCAATGATTTTAGCCAACATTACCACGCCGTTACTCGGGTTGGTGGATACCGCCGTGTTGGGACACATGCAATCACCTTCAATGCTAGCGGGGGCCTCCATTGGCGCATTAATACTTACCCAAATTTACTGGGTGTGCGGCTTTTTGCGCATGTCTACTACTGGGTTAAGTGCACAGGCCCGTGGCCGAGTAGAAGATCATGATGCAGCAGCTCGAGTATTGTGGCAAACCGTGGGTATTGCCATTGCTATCAGTATGTTGCTGTTGATATTACAAGTACCTATTTTACGCATTGGTATCGCCTTAGCTGATCCTTCAACACAGGTGGAACAATGGCTCAGTCAATATTATCAAGTGCGTGTATGGGGAGCGCCAGCAGCGCTCGTTAATATCGCCATGATTGGTTGGCTAGTGGGTCAACAGCGAACACGCCTGGTTATGATTATTCAAATAACGGGCAACCTGCTCAATGGTGTGTTGGATGTTGGATTGGTGTATGGCTTAGGTTGGGGTGTTGAGGGCGTGGCATTGGCTAGTGTGTTTGCCGAGTACACAATGGCAACAATGGCGCTTGTTGGCGGGCTTCAACAGATTGGCTGGCGCTTGCCCAGTACTGAGTGGTTTAACGATGCCGCAAGGCGAGTACTGTTAAAGCTCAACTCAGACATGCTCATAAGAAACCTAGCGCTACAGGGCTGTTTGGCATTTCTAACGCTTCAAGGCGCGAGGCTTGGTGAAACACACGCAGCGGTAAATGCCATACTAATGCAGTTCTTTGTATTGATAGCACTGGGGCTCGATGGTATTGCCCACGCCGTTGAGGCCTTAGTTGGTGAAGCCTCTGGCGCGAAAAATCAAAGGGCTATTGTGCAGCGAACGAATCAAGGACTCGTGTGGTCTTCCTTTTTCGCCCTTGCTTATACCTTGTTATTTTGGATGTTTGGTACTGACATCATTCAGTTACTAACCCAACACAATGACATCATAGAAGCAGCTTTTAGCTACCTGCCCTTGATGGTGGTTTTGCCCATTCTTGCGCACTGGTGTTTTCTTTATGATGGCGTGTTTGTGGGACTCACTCGAGCGTCATCAATGCGCAATTCTATGGTGTTCAGTGCACTTATCGTGTTTTTTCCAGTGTGGTTTGTCACCCAGTCATTGGGGAACGTAGCACTCTGGTATGCACTGTTGGCGTTCCTCGTTGCCAGAGGGGTGACACTTGCGATAGCCTTTGCTTTGCTTAATCGTCGCAACCAGCTAGTGTCGGTCGCTGAGCAATAATGTAAGTATGTAGTTCCGGATGCTGATCGTATTCAACATGGCGACAGTAACAGCCTGTGTCTAGCACTGTCTGTATAAAACCGTTGATTCCAACAGACGCATAGTAAACTTCTGGCCCCATAGTGCGGTTAGTATGCTCTCCAGCTTCTTCGGTCCCACCACATGTGAAGATAAGCACCCCACCGGGTTTTAGTGCATTGCATAACTTGGTAATCAAAGCGGATTGATGAGCTAACGGAACATGCCAGATACTGTCCCAAGCGGTAATAAAGTCGTATTGACGGGGAAGAGCAAACGTACAGATATCACCGTGATAGAGCGTGCATTTATGGTTTTGCGCTTCAAGTAGCGCTAACATTTTCTCAGATGCGTCAATTCCCTCTAAAGCGAACCCTTCTTCACCAAGCAGCTCAAAAAATCGACCAGTACAACCACAACCTACGTCTAGCGCTACTGCATGTTCTATGGGTTTGCCGTAAAACTTTAGAGCACGCTTGTGCTGAGCGATCCCATTGTGGCGATTGAATGTTGATGAGGTCCATCGCTCGGTAATGGTATCGTAGGCTTTACCAGTTTTTAATGGATTCATTTAGCTAGCTCAATGCAAAATCGACGGCAGCTTGAGCATGTATTGCGACCGTATCAAACAGTGGAATAGCGGTATGCTCTGGTTTTACGAGTAGGGCTATTTCAGTACACCCTAAGATAATACCCTGAGCGCCCTGCTCGCTCATCTTATCCATAATGGCAAGATAGGTTTCTCTATCACCTGGTTCAACTATGCCTTGGCAAAGCTTGTTGTAAATGACGTCATGTACCCTAGTACGGTCGTCTTCAGAGGGCGTTAATACCTCTAGACCATACTCATCTTGCAAACGCTGTTTGTAAAAGTCTTGCTCCATAGTGAAGCGTGTCCCTAACAAACCAATGGAGCTATAACCTGCCTTTTTGATAGCCGCGCCGGTGGCATCAGCAATGTGAAGCAAGGGCACATTAACAGCGCTAGCGACTTCATCCGCAACCTTATGCATGGTGTTGGTACATATGAGGACAGCATCTGCACCGCCAGCAACAGTACTTTGTGCCGCGTGAGAGAGGATTTCTGCAGTGTCAGCCCACTTGTCTTGATGTTGAAGTAACTGTATTTCCTCAAAGTCCACACTGTAGAGGCAAAGTTTTGCGGAGTGTAATCCGCCGAGCTGCTGATTTACGCCACGATTGATGGCTTGATAGTAACTCACCGTAGATTCCCAGCTCATTCCACCAATTAAACCGATTGTTTTCACTGGATGTTCCATTGGAATGTTGAAAGTGAATTTCATCATACAATGGCAATTGGGTGATTAAAACGGTGGTGGCGGTTTTTTGCTCTTGAGTGAGTTAAAGCGATTGAGAAAGATTCCTGCGTAGCCAAACATGGCGTATGCAAATCCACCAAGTAACAAAGCCAAAGAGGTATAGTGAGTAGCGATGTGTATCGATGAAGTGAAAATAAAAAGCGCAGCGCCAACGGCGAAAAGGCCTAAACCAATCTTAAAGCGCTGCCAGCTTTTTAATATGTCCATCATTGGGGGTATTAGTAGTAAGAGTGTTCGCCAGCTTCGTGTTCTGTGGCATCGCGCACGCCATTAAGTTCACCAGCAAAGTTTTCTAGCATTTGCTTTTCAATGCCATCTTTCAGCGTTACGTCTACCATTGAACAACCATTACAACCGCCACCAAACTGAAGAATAGCAATGCCATCGTCAGTCACTTCAACAAGCATGACTTGTCCGCCATGGTTGGCTAGCTGAGGGTTAATTTCAGATTCGATCATATAGTTGATACGCTCAACCAAAGGTGCATCATCTGACACCTTTTTCGCTTTAGCGTTGGGGGCTTTAAGTGTTAACTGAGAGCCCATTTGATCAGTGACGTAATCGATTTCAGCTTCATCAAGGTAAGGTACGCTTTCCTCGTCTACCACAGCATCAAAACCATTAAACGGCAAACGAGTGTCGCTGTCTTCTACCGCGTCTGGTGGGCAGTAGGAAACACCGCATTCTGCGGAAGATGTACCCGGGTTAACAACGAAAACTCGAATGTTTGTGCCAGCTTCTTGATTACCCAGCAATTTTACAAAGTGAGCTTGCGCGTCTTCTGATATAGTGATCATTAGCAAGTCCTACAATAATGATGAATACGGCTATAATAACAAATTTACCTGACTAAAACAGTCAAGTATTGTTAAATTCCGTGAAAGAGTAAAAATAAAAGACAGGAAAATCATGGTTACCACGTTGATTCGGCGGGTTGTTACCGCCTGTTTGTATGTTTTAGTACTACTTAGCACTGTTGTCGGAAGCGTTTACGCTGCGGTATCGATAGATAAAGGCGGACGAGTTGCTGCCGCATTTTTACCAGAAGGTACACCGCTAGACCCGAGTATTCCCACGCCCGAGTCAGTGTTGGGTGCAAATGTTGGTGAATGGCACGTTAGACACGACCAATTAGTGAGTTACATGTATCAACTCGCCAACGCGTCGCCTCGGGTAACCATAGAGGAAACCGGACGCACTCACGAAAACCGCCCCTTACTGTTGCTTACGATCACTGCTCCCGAAAATCATTCAAATATTGACGCTATTCAATCGACTCATGTTAATTCGGTTGTCAGTGGTAATCGTCCAGCAGGTGATGCCCCCCTTGTTATCTATATGGGCTATAGCGTACATGGTAACGAGCCTTCGGGCGCAAACGCATCTCTTATCGTTGCTTATTACTTGGCCGCAGCACAATCGGCAGATGTAGAAAAGATGCTAAACGAGAATGTGGTTTTACTCGATCCGTCATTTAACCCTGATGGTTTATCGCGATTTGCACAGTGGGCGAATATGCATAAAGGGAAGCAGCTTGTTGCCGACCCTCAACACAGAGAGCACGACGAAGGCTGGCCTTCCGGCAGAACAAATCACTATTGGTTTGATTTAAATCGAGACTGGTTATTACTTACTCACCCTGAGTCACGTGCCCGTATTGCGAAATTTCACCAATGGCGTCCCCATGTGCTCACCGACTTTCACGAAATGGGTACCAATAGCACTTACTTTTTCCAACCCGGCGTACGCTCTCGTAAGAACCCATTAACGCCCGATGGTAATGTAACCCTCACTGAAGCCTTGGCAAAATACCATGCTAAGGCCCTAGATACTGCAGGAGAGCTTTACTTTACCGAAGAAGCCTTTGACGATTTTTATGTTGGCAAAGGGTCAACCTATCCAGATATTCACGGCAGCGTTGGTATTTTGTTCGAACAAGCCAGTTCTCGTGGGCATTTGCAATCATCTATCAATGGTCCAGTCGCCTTTGCCGATACTATTGCGAACCAAGTCACTACCTCGCTCAGTACGTTTGAGGGGGCTGTAGCCAATAAAGCGGCCTTACTTGACTATCAAGTGACCTTTGTAAAAAGCACTGAAGCATTAATAGAGAATGATACCGATGCTGGCTATCTGATTGAGCAGCCCAAGGACACAGGTAGGTTTACTCGATTCCTCGCTCTACTTACTCAGCACAATATCCGTTATGACGTAGTCAATCGAGACATCACGTTGCGCGATAAAACCTTTGAGGCGAAAAATGCGATTTATATCCCGTTAGACCAGCCTCAATACCGCTTGATTAAGTCGTTGTTTTCAACGCAAACAAATTTCGAAAACAATACCTTTTACGATGTGTCTAGCTGGCATATTGCCTACGCTTTTAACTTGGAATATCAGTCAGTTTCGCAACGTGATGCAAGAGGCGTAAAAACTGCTGCTAATATTGAGCTAGCCAAGCCAGAGCTTCCTGATGCGCTTCCAGAGGGTGCATATGCCTATGGGTTTGGTTGGGATGAGTATTATGCACCGGCATTTCTACAAGCCCTTTTAGAGCATGATATATCCACGCGAATTACCAGTAAGTCATTTACTGCGACTCTGGTGGATGGTAGCCGTCATCAATTTGCGCCGGGAAGTGTTGTGATACCTAGAAGTGGTAATGAAGGACAGCCGCTAGCTGAGTATTTGGTTTATCTTGCCAAGCAGTTTGATGTACCAGTGTATGCATTGAAGTCGGGGTTAACCCCGGCAGGTGTCGATTTGGGCAGCCGCTCGATTGTACCTACCACGCCGCCTAGTGTACTTATTGTTGGCGGTGAAGGTACCCGTGAATACGATGTGGGTGAAATTTGGCATTTGTTTGATACTCGCATTGGCCTAGCTACAAGCATTGTTGAACAAGCAAAGCTCGCCAGTACTTCTTTCATGCCATACACACATATCGTATTTGCCAATGGTCGTTATCAACTGTCGGAACAGGCGATTCAAAAGCTAGAACACTGGATTAACCAAGGTGGTGTGGTCATTGGTCAGAAGTCCGCCTTACGATTTTTATCAGCACAAGGCTGGCTTGACGCAGAGGTAGTAGATAATAGTGTGATAGATGCCGCATTTGATACCGATGATCTTGCGTTTGCTGAAAAGGATGCCTTGTATGCCCGCAAGCTCGTTGCTGGTACTGTGTATCAAGCCAATATCGACGTGTCACATCCTCTGTTTTACGGTTTTGATTCTGATACGCTCCCTCTGTTCAAAACAAGTAATATGATCATCAGTAATGATTATTCCCCGTTTACTACGCCTGCGGTTTACTCTGGTGCTCCGTTGCTCTCAGGCTTTAGCGATAAGGCCATGGTTAACCTAATTGCAGATTCTCCGGCGGTGGTAACAACGCGAGTAGGTAACGGGTTAGTCATAGGGTTTGTCGACAACACTCAGTTCAGAGGCTATTGGCATGGCACTAATAAAATGATGGCCAACGCTATTTATATGTGGCCATTTATGCGTTGAGTGCAAGCAACGGAGCACTAAGCAAAGTGGCTAGTAGTGAGTAGATAATATACTATCGGTGGTGTTTGGATTTGCGAGTTCGGAGAACCAAGTTTAATGAAATACGCAGTGTTCGGGGTATTGCTATTTGCCCTAACGACTATTTCGGTTGCGCAAACCAGTGACCGATACGCCATTGCTGTTTCAGAAATAGGGAATGCACTCACTCAGCCACCCGCTCCCGAGGGGCAATACAATCGTTTTCTGTCGACGTTAGACAACATAGATGTGGTGTTTATGCCTCCAACTCGGGTTGAAGTTGAGTTTCCAAAAGGCTATTTGAATTGTATTTTCCCCGCCAGTAGAGAAACCATGCAGGAAAAGCATACGTTACTGGAAAGTCATCCACTTGAAGTAACGAGTGCTTATGTTTTCACTATTGGGGAGCAACCCCAAGCGGGGCTTAATACAGAGTCAAGAATAGCTATTCGTCGCGGTTTTACCTTCGGTGGCATTCGTCAATCTCTACCAGCAGAGTATATAGAATTGGACGACGACGTAACTATTTTACAATTCTTAACTCTTGGGCGTGTAGATGCCGTAATAAGTTACCTAATAGATATTCAAGGGGCTGCAGAGCGATTACAGATCGCTGTCCCACAGTTCCAAAAAGACAGACCCATCCACACCTCACGCGAGGCATTTGTGTGTCATGACAATGAGGTCAATAGATCTTTTGTTGAGCAAATCAACCAAGCAATTCGTGAATGGAAAATGCAGTCTCAGTATGATTTACCCTAGTGCTTAGGAAGATGTCACCCATAGTTAATGGCCAAAGTAAACAGCAATATCTACGGCGATTAAGACAATAATTATCCATTCTAGAAAAGCTGAATGCTTATGGTTTTGCTCCGCTGCTAGCATCTCTAATAGTTCGTGAATCGTTTCGAGCTTTAATGTCAGCAATTCGACGCGTGGAACCAGTTCAAGGTATTTGGCCAACGCTTGGTAAATCGATTCCAGATCAGGGTTCTGCCAGAAAAAGTCGGGTGTATCGAGCAAATTGTAGTGAAGCAAAATATCGCTTTTTGTTTTGAATAAGTTGCCTCTGAGCTTTGCCAGTTCTTTGCGCGAAAGTGGGATTTTGCCAGTTTTTGCCAAACCTGCAGACAAATAAGCATTATCTTTAATAGTTCGCTCTGCTCGGCTTTCAAATTGTTCAAGCTTGGCAGACTGCGCTAACGCATGGCTAACAGCTAAAAGGGCACGCTGTTCCTTTGCATTTATCAGAATCTCGTCATCGACCATAGTTACCGTTGCATCAGAATCAACGCTGTATGGAAAGATTTCTCTTTGCTGTTCAACATGTAGCTGAGTATTGGCTTTGAGAGTATCTATCAGATAATCTTTGCGTTCTTCTGTGACAGACCAAAACACGACTACACCATAGTCGAAAATGTAGGTAAAAGATTTTGGGTAGCCAACAAATAAAACATCTTTATAGCGGTGTGAAAACACGCGCTTATCCAAGGCTTTCTCGATGAGCGTGAGTTGGACTTTGTCAGCCAATACAGTGACTTCAACTGTGTCTTGATGGGGTTTGTTCATATGGTTTCATGTTTAGCTTACGGGAAACTAAGCGCTTTTTACGCGCAATAAACATGAAAGGGAAATGACAAATTTTTATCGTCAGGAATGAATTTTATCGCCTTATTGATTGCTAGGTTGCTAGACAGTTCACTACTAACCATTAAAAAATGGAGACCGTCGCCTAAGTCTTGTTGTTTGTGATACCTCTTAGCTTAGACGCGAAGCTCACAATCACTGCAATTACCACTCCTGAAACAATGCCAACAACGCCGTCAGCCAAAATTGACATGATTAGTGAAAAGTTGGGTGCAATGGAAACAAACCAGTCTGATACATGATGTAGCATGCCAATACTGTGGGTTAAAATACCACCGCCCACCAGGAACATGGCAACCGTACCCACAACCGCCAAGGTTTTCATTAGTGCTGGCGCGGCTATCAGTAAGCTTCGGCCAACCACTCTTTGAAACCCATTCATTGTGCCGGTTAATGATTTTCGTAGCATGTACAAGCCCACATCATCCATTTTTACCAATGCAGCCACAAGACCGTAAACGCCTACGGTAATGGCTAAGCTCAATGCTACCAACACACCGATTTGTGTGGTTAACGGGGCATCGCTTACTGTACCTAATGCAATAACAATAATCTCTGCAGAGAGAATGAAATCGGTACGAATAGCTCCTTTGATCTTATCTTTCTCAAAGGCAACCATATCTACATCAACTTGCGATAAAGCTTCTATTCGTGCTTCTCTTGATTCAATGGCATCCTCGTGGGGCAAATATTTATGCAATAACTTTTCAGCGCCCTCAAAGCACAAATACAATCCACCTATTACCAATAATACTGTTATCAACGAAGGAATAAAGGTACTGATAGCTAATGCTGCGGGCACTAAAATAGCTTTGTTGAGCAAAGAGCCTTTAGCGACGGCCCAGACAACAGGAAGTTCTCTATCCGCTTTGACACCCCTAACCTGATCAGCATTTACGGCAAGGTCATCACCTAAGACACCGGCTGTCTTTTGTGCTGCGACCTTAGACAGGGTGGCTATGTCGTCCATCAAAGTGGCGATATCATCAAGAAGAGCAAGTAAATTAGCGGTGGCCACGCACGAATTCCTTATTTCATTTTTATCGCTAAAGCATACGCTTAGCGGTTTGTTGTTGGCAATAGCCTGTTTGCTATTCAATACTACTATTCATTCAACAACGCACTTTTCGGCGGTGGCGTAAACGCCATTGCCCAAACATGAATAGTGAGTTGGGGGTAGCGTTTTCGAAGTTGCTGAGCGAGGTGATTTACCGTAACGCCGGTGGTAATGATGTCATCGACGATGGCTACGCAGTTGATATTTGAAGTAGCAATCCGCTTATCTAAACAGCGGGTCGACAGTGAAAACGCTGATTTAGCATTCGTTGCTCGGTCTGAACGATTGAGGTGGTGTTGAGTTTTTCTTCCCGTCCTTATTGCCCAATGTTGCTCTACAGGGATGTTTGCAAGCGTTCCAATATCGTCAGCGAGCACAGTGGCTTGGTTGTAATGCCGAGAGAATAATCGCGTTGGATGAATGGGCACCGGCAGCAATACCTGAGGTAGTTGTCTTGATGAATGAATTCGCTTGGTGTAAAACCAGTTAGCGAGAATACGCCCAGCGGCAAGAGAGTGACTAAACTTAAGTTTTTGTATTAGGTGTGCAACGCTCCCAGTATATATACCTAGCACTGAGAGAGCGTCATAGTGGCAGTGTTTAACATGACGAGAAACTAACCCACAAGACAGTAAGTTTTCGTCGTAAGTGGTATCGTCGAAAAAAAATAGATCGTTTTCACACCAATGACATACTGTAGTGGCGCTTGGCTGATAGCATAGTAAACAGGAAAAGTTGAAAGCGCGTTGTAATAAGTGCTGTAACCGTTTACGCCATGTATTATGGTGTTTGGTGTTCATTGTTGCTTTAGTTAAAAGGTATTTACTGTGAAAGAGTCACACACCTCTTCAACGATTGTTAGCTGTACTCAGGGTGCAGGAAAAGATCTAGTTTTACTGCATGGTTGGGGGATGAACAGCGGCGCCTTCTCGTCCTTTGTACCTTATTTGTGTGAATATTTTCGCGTTACCACTATCGATTTACCGGGCTTTGGCGAAAACAAAGACGTAGTACCTATGCCATACACAGCTTCTGCGTTAGCAGACTGTTTGTCGCCTCACCTTCCTAAAAATAGCATTGTAGTCGGATGGTCATTAGGAGGGCTTGTAGCCCAGTATTTAGCCTTATCACAGCAATGTGAATTGGATGGTTTAGTGACCATTGCGTCTACCCCTAGATTTGTTGCGGGTAATTGTTGGCCGGGAATTGCCCCCGATTTATTGGCCATGTTTGAAGCTCAGCTAGAGCATGATTATCGCAAAACCCTTGAGCGCTTTTTAGCGATTCAAGCGATGGGTAGCAAAACAGCAAGACAAGATATCAAGCAGATTAAAAGTCAGATAACGGCCTTTCCCGAACCATCGCAGGTTGCACTGCAAGAGGGTTTGAAGCTTCTCTCTAGTGAAGACATCCGCGAGAAAATCTCGCGAATAGAAGCCCCTACACTGCGTTTGTACGGAAGGTTAGACAGTTTAGTGCCCACATCAGGCATTGATCGTATTTGTGAGTTACAGCCTCAAGCCGATACTGTTGTGTTACCTCACGCTGCCCATGCGCCATTTATTTCCCATCCTCAGCAGTGTGCCGATATTTTGATGCGCTTTGCAGCCAGCCTGGATAAGGTGAAAAGCGTCAACATTGCCTAACAGGCGTGCAAAGCTAAAAGCAATTCATACTTTCTATTTTGTCTTTTTTGGTTAATAATTAACCATGAGAGAGTAGAGGTAGTGTTTTTAGGTATGATTGACAACAATATCAATTCTGCCATTGTGTCTGGTCAGCTTGGTTTACAGCGGGCCAGTGATGGTATTACGACCGCATCGGTAAACATCGCGCAAAAAAGTGCACAATCAACGTTAGAAACCGACGGTGTTGGCGCTGTGTTGGCGAACGCGTCTGTGAGTGGTTTATCTACGCTCAAGCAAACCCTACCTAGTGCTACAGACACGTTTACGTCTGACCTACTATCTTTACAAATCAATAGTTTAAATGCCCAAGCATCGGCGAAGGTATTAGACACAGCTTACGATGCAGTAGGCACTATCATTGATACGTTAGCTTAACGGATAACAGCTAATGAATATCGTCACTCCTATTCCCACCGCGGCAACGTTACCCACGGCTAACATTAGCACCGAGGCTGCGCGACGTGACAATATTCTTCGCGAAACCATTCCGCAAACCAGCGATGCTGAAAAAGGCGCGTCGCAGAAAGGTTTAGGCTCTGAAAGTGATAGAGCAAAAACGCCTGGTCAAGCACCACCTCCGGTGACCTACGAAAGACCTCAAATTCAATCTGCGCCACAAAGTGCTGAAAACGCTACTCAAGATCGTGACAACGGCAGTGATCAAAGTGCTGGCAAAGATGATGCTCAAGAGCAACAGCGCCAACAAGCCGAACAAAAACAGATTGAATCGTTAAAGGCGCGTGACCAAGAGGTTCGTGCCCACGAGCAAGCTCATGCAGCCACCGGTGGCCAATATGCGGGCTCACCAAAGTACGAGTACACCACTGGCCCTGATAACAAGCGTTATGTCACGGGTGGCGAGGTGTCTATCGACATCTCAGAAGAACAAACCCCTGAGCAAACTGTGCGTAAGATGCAACAAGTGCGAGCTGCTGCCTTAGCGCCTGCACAACCCTCTGCTCAAGATTTGAAAGTAGCTGCGGAAGCGGCACAAAAAGCCTTTGAAGCGCGTGTTGAGCTAAGCGAGGAAAAACGTGAATCTCTAGCGAGCCCTGCCGAGAATAATGTGGAAAGCGGGGAGTCTGAGTCTAGCCAAGCGCAAAGTGGCGGTGTTGCTTCATCTTTTGCCCAATCCTTTGAAGACATTATTGCTGAGGCCGATATTGGTAGCAGTGATGGCGGCGATGTGGGTACCCGCTCTCTTGATGTAGAGGCTGAACTTGACACCGCAGTAGACGCGTTGATGCAAGCGCGCAAAGGTCGTATTCAATCGGCGTACACCCAAGCTTATACCCCTCTCTCGGAAGGCTTTTCAGCTCAGGCGTAACACTTCTATTTTATCTAACGCAATACGCTATTTAGTTTTCGCTTTGGCAAAAGCATCAGCAAATGCATTACCCATTGCACTGTTTTGTGGCTCTGAAGAGCGATTTCCACCACGTTTACCTTGATGGCTCTTCGCACTCGGCTTGCCGCTATTAGCCGGTTTTTTACCACCATTATGTTGTTTGCTGGCTTGCGGCGTATCATCTAAACGCATGGTAAATGAAATACGCTTGCGCTGAACATCAACTTCAAGCACCTTCACTTTTACAATGTCACCGGCTTTAACCACTTCACGCGGGTCTGAAATAAACTTGTTGGTGAGGGCAGAAATGTGAACCAGACCGTCCTGATGCACGCCTACATCCACAAACGCGCCAAAATTGGCAACGTTACTCACTACGCCTTCTAAGATCATACCTGGCTTAAGATCGCTGATGGTTTCTACGCCATCTTTAAATGCCGCAGTTTTGAACTCTGGGCGTGGATCACGTCCCGGTTTGTCCAGTTCACTTAAGATATCTTTTACCGTAGGCACACCAAACTCATCGTTGGCGAAGGTGTCTGGCGATAAGGACTTCAGTAACGCCGAGTTACCCACTAAATCATTGACGGCAACTGCTGTTGTATCCACGATTTTGTCTACCACTGGGTAAGCTTCAGGGTGAACGGCAGACGCATCAAGCGGGTTAGTTCCACCTACAATGCGAAGGAAGCCTGCTGCTTGTTCGAAAGCTTTTGGCCCCAAGCGCTCTACTTTAAGTAACTTTTTACGATCGCTAAATGCACCATTTGTATCTCGGTGGTGAACAATGTTTTGAGCTAGAGTTTTGTTCAAGCCAGATACATAGCTTAACAATGCGGGCGACGCCGTGTTTAGATCTACACCAACCGCGTTTACGCAATCTTCGATGACACTATCGAGTGATTTGCCAAGTAAGCTTTGGCTTACGTCGTGTTGATATTGGCCAACACCAATGGCCTTTGGCTCAATTTTTACGAGTTCGGCGAGGGGATCTTGTAGTCTACGGGCAATAGACACAGCGCCACGTAGCGATACATCAAGATCTGGAAGCTCTTTCGACGCTAGCTCTGAAGCAGAATACACCGAAGCGCCTGCTTCGCTCACCATGATTTTCTGGGCGTTAACAGCATCTTCAGCTTTTAACAGCTCGGCAACCAGCTTGTCGGTTTCACGGGAGCCGGTACCGTTGCCAATACTGATGAGTTCCACTTTGTATTGTTTGCAAAGTGTGGCGAGTGTTCGCTTCGACTTTTCCCATTGATTTTGTGGCGCATGAGGGAAAATTGTATTCGTCGCCACGGTTTTACCGGTTTTATCAACTACGGCAACCTTCACACCAGTACGTAAACCCGGGTCTAAACCCATGGTCGTCTTTGCACCTGCGGGGGCTGCCATCAACAAGTCACTCAAGTTTTTCGCAAATACGTCAATGGCTTCTTGTTCCGCTCGTTCGCGAAGGGCGCTGAAAAGCTCAGTTTCCATATGCAGCGCAATTTTTATTTTCCATGTCCACTGCACTACTTGCTTTAGAAAATTATCTGCAGCGCGATTGCGATGCTTAATATCATAGTGCTCAGCAATTAAATGCTCACAATGGGATGGCGCTGTGTTGTCTTCGTTGTTCGGATCAGCGTCTAACTGAATATGTAGCACACCTTCGTTACGGCCTCTAAACATGGCAAGTGCACGGTGAGACGGTACTTTTTTGTATGGCTCGGTGTGAGCAAAATAATCTTTAAACTTAACGGCTTCCTGCTCTTTACCCTGCACCACGGTAGCGACTAAATCGGCATTATTGGTTAAATAGTTACGAATCTTGCCCAGCAGCCCTGCATCTTCGGCAAAGCGCTCCATAAGAATGTAGCGTGCGCCATCTAGTGCTGCTTTGGTGTCGTATACACCTTTCTCTGCATCAATGAATTTTTCAGCTTCGAGTTGTGGATCTAAATCAGGGTCGGCAAACAGCGCATCAGCTAAAGGCGCTAAGCCAGCTTCAATAGCGATCTGTCCTTTCGTTCTTCTACGTGGTTTATACGGAAGATAAAGGTCTTCAAGAGACGTTTTATTGTCTGCATTCAAAATGCTTTGCTTTAGCGCATCAGAGAGCTTGCCTTGCTCGTCAATTGACTTAAGGATAACGCCTCGGCGGTCTTCTAGCTCTCGCAGATAGGTAAGACGCTGTTCTAGATGACGCAACTGAGTATCGTCCAGTCCTTGTGTAACTTCCTTTCTGTATCGCGCAATAAATGGAACTGTAGCGCCGCCGTCAAGTAGTGAAATAGCCGCGTCAACTTGCGATGCGCTGACGGCGAGTTCTTCTGCAATTTTGTTGTTGATCATAGTCCGCTCTGGGCCAGTGAAAAAGTAAATATGCCACGTCGTTGTGCGAATCTTTGCTGAGTATGGCATGCGATCTCATTTGTGGGCGCAGTATAGCACCGCGAGCCGTGAGTGCTAGAGAGTGATCTACATTGAAGAAAAATTTTTGTTCGTTAACTAAGACCTTTGCAGGCAAATACCTATTCAGTATTCAGCAAGTGTATTGCTTGCGCTCGAATCTGCTCCACATTTGAATCACACAACTGGTGAAGCTTACTTAATAATTGTGGTGCTGTTCTTGGGTAATTCGATAAGGCGTAAAGGACACTAATTACGGTTTCATGATCTTCTGAATGAAGTGATGCCGTGGCCAATCTCGTAGTATCGCTCTCTTCAGGAAGCATTAATAATAGCTCGAGAGCACTCAGTCGAATATCTTTGCTGCTGTGTGATAGTTTAAACATAAGGTCGGTGCGAATATCACTGGTGAGTAAATGCTCTGGTCCTATTAGTTTCAAGGCATGCATGACTTCAATTGACGCTTCCACGGATGTTTCTTGATACAGTCCATTGATCAATGCTTCTGAGTACAAATACTTTGAATCTTGCTCTGTAGAATATAACAACACCGCTAGTTTGAAGCCAATAGCGCGATAAATAGATCCTTCAGCGTTAATTAACTCCATAAATGCATTTCGTTTGTGCTGAGTATCTAGTTGCTTCAATACGTCGAAAAGTGCAAACGCTTGAATAGATGTAAGTGATGGGTGACTTTTTATGTACTCAGAGAGTGCTCTGGGCGAATGAGACAGTAGATTTCTTAAATAGCTACGAGAGTCATGGTTTAGTTCAGTATTATGAGTGTCATCTACGGGTGATTTTGGTGATGACGGGTTCGGCGTTTCAGTCACTAGTGAAATGTCATACGCAAGCGGATTATTTTTGGTTGGTTGACTATCAGGGGTGTCATCTGCCTGGGTACAAAAAACAGAAAGATAATAAAATAGCCCGATTAGCGCTATCAACAGGACGCTGAATTTGTTTTGTCTAAACGGGCAATTCACGGTTAACACCTCAGTGATTTATCATGGTTACTGGCAATATATTCCATTGGTAATAGCGGCATTGCTCGTGAGTCGAAATTCCGTATTGCTGTTCGTTGAAGCAATACAATTGCTACCAAAAAGATTCAAAGTAGCTCCATTTATGGTAAGCGCATTATTAGAAAGGTGACCAAAGGTGTATAGTTTAGATTTATCTTTCCCATTTGCGACTAAGTGATTGAAGTTACCTCTATAATCAACTCTTCGAACTAATCCAGTAGTGTTAGTTGAGACCCAAGCAAAGACTCCGTGTCGGTAATTAGCGGCGTTATCTATAACTGTATTATTGCCTTTTAGAATAAGCTTTGCGTAATTAAAACCTCCCCAACCAAATTGAAATGGTGCACCGTACTGATTATGGTAAATCGTGACGTTTTCTACTGTCATTTCTTGACGATAGACCTTTATTGAATCATCGAATGTATCAATTTCAGAATTACTAATTGATGAACCTATTCCTCCGCCAAATCCATCTGTGGTGTGGTAGTCATGAATATCGCTAGTTGGCCCAATTCTAGTATGAATATTGATATTATCAGCTAGCATTACCGAGTTGTTCGTGTCGCCGAGTATATGGTACTTCTCTGGGTTGCGGCTAGTTAGTGTAGATATTGAAACGGTGCAGTTACAGTCTGAATAGATATTACTGCGCTTTTTCGCTGCTGTACCTTTCGCATCTGCATCGGCATGCCCGAACAAACCATTTGGTGCAATTATTGATGTGTTTCTGTTTTGTCCCCTAATGAGAACATCCGCAGTACGTCCAGCTAATATATGGATATTTGCTGACAGGGTTTTGCCTGCTGGGATGACTATTTCGTCATAGTCATTGTTGTCATCGATGACAATAGTACCCGTTTGATTCGACACTACGAGAGTCCCCCCAGCGTAACTCAAAGTAGATATCAAAATAGTTGAAGCAGTAAGAGCCAATTTTAAAAGTGTTTTCATCTTCATGTTTTCTCACAGTTGGTTTACATAATTGTAATACTATATTAATATATATTTCAATTTTTGAGAGAGTATCAAGCTTTTTTTACTCTCTCATGCGAGAAAGTTATTTTTATTATTTATAAGTAATTGTTTTTTATATAAAAACTATAATGTTATTTGTTTTTAATAAATATTACTTAATACTGATAAATGTAGTGTTTGTATAGTCATTCGATGGAAAATTGCTGATCATGAAGAAGGCTCGTCTTTTGATTTTTGTCATCGTTTGCTCGGTATCACCATCTCTATATGCTGCTTCGGAAGGTCACTGGGAACCTTTGTTTAATGGGGTAGATTTAGATGGTTGGGACCTGATGTTGGTAAAGCACTATAATGACGACCATAAACCGGAAGACTACTTTGTTGTCGATGATGGTGTAATTCACGTTTACGCGGGCAAACAGCATGCTACTGCACAACCCTATGCTGCTATGGTCTCACAACAAGTTTACTCTCATTTTCATATGTATCTGGAATATCAATGGGGAGAGGCAAAGTTTGAACCACGCTTAGATCTTTTGCGTGATGCCGGCCTCTTGTATCATGTGCATGGGATGGGAAAACCCGCTTGGCCACTGAGTATGGAGAGTCAGATACAGCAATCCGAGAGTGGTGATGCTTATGCGATAGGCACTAAAATGAGTGCTTGGGTTGATCCATGTTCATTGACGATTAATCCTCCACAGTCAGTGACCCATTACACATTTGATGAGACGGTTCAAAACCAGCGTTATTTTTCATTGGGAACGCCAAATAAGATATTGCGATTTAGGCATAATCAAGACGAGGAAGTCGATGGATGGAACTCAATGGAAATTATTGTTGAAGGTGACCGCGCAATCCATAAGGTAAACGGTATTGTAGTAATGGAAGTGAGTGATTTTAAAAAGTGGGATGATAACAAAAAGCACTGGGTACCACTGATTGAAGGAAAAATAGCATTACAAGCCGAAGGGGCTGAAGTTTTCTATCGCAATATCAAGATAAAGCCCCTTGAACACCAATAAATATTAGGGAAGCTTTGGCTAGAGTTTGTCTGTGGTGTCGTACCAAATTCGGTTGATCCACCACTCCTTGGTACCCAATTCGGTTTTGACTGCAAACTCGTCATCTTCTTGCTTACCAACAAGGGCTCTTGCCATGGGAGAATCTATAGAAATGACATTTTTCTGGTCAAAAATTTCATCGTATCCCACCAAACGCAGTGTGAGTACTTTGCCGTCATGGTTTTCAATTTCTACCCAAGCGCCAAAGAACACTTTTCCCTCTTGTTGTGGGTTGTAATCGACTATTTTGAGGCGCTCTAAACACTTGCTCAGATACCTGACTCTTCTATCGATTTCTCTTAAGTTTTTTTTATTATACTGGTAGTCAGCGTTTTCACTGCGGTCTCCTAGGCTGGCTGCCCAAGTGACTTTTTTGGTGATTTCGGGACGTTCTTCCCGCCAAAGGTAGTCAAGTTCTTGTTTTAGCTTTAAATAGCCTTTGCGCGTTATTAATGGGGTTTTCAAAATAGTGATAATGGTTGATTACCGATGCTTTAAGTTATGGGGTTACATATTCTAAAAACCAATAAACAGCTCACAAATTGTACATGACAGTAAGGTAATTGCGCGCTACATTGATATTGAGCCACATGGTTCAAGTCGCAGTATTGATCTTACCTTTAGTATCGCGAGACTGGCGTAAGTGTCTCGCTTCTTCGGAGAGCTGAATGCACGATAACGAAACACCGGATGGAAACGAAAATTCGTTAACGGCAGGCGGCACTATTATTGGTTTTTTGTTGTTTATTAGTGGTGCAATTTTAGTGTTGTACGGACTGTTAGATATCGTCGTACGAATTGATAGTTTAATAACAGCAGGTTACTTAGTGGTTGGTGTAACTTGCTACAAAATAGGTCATGCACTGTTAAATCACTTTGCGGTTTTCAAAGTACACCCAGAGCGTAGAAGAGCGCCTCAGCGTTAAAACTTCTCGTTATAACTGGGTCGCTATTAGATAAAATGCGTTTAAAAAACGCAGGTTTTAGACAGGCAGAAATTAGAATTTTGACTATAGTTACAGTGAGGATTCGGAATACCTTTATTAGCGAAAAACCCTACTTACTAGCCGGGTTGGTGCGCCGCGAAATGACGCAATTAGCACCTGAGGAATAAGGTAGTCACGGACGTGATCTTTAATAAAAAGCCGACGGTAACGTCGGCTTTTTTCTGTTTGATAGGAAGTTAAATTACTCTGCGCTTTCTTCAGTAGCAGGCTTGATAACTTCGAGTAGCTCAACGTCGAAAATCAATGTTGAGTTAGGTGTGATAGAACCGGTAGCACGTTCACCGTATGCAAGCTCTGAAGGAATATGGAAGCGGAATTTGCCGCCTTCTTTCATAAGCTGTACACCCTCAGTCCAGCCAGAGATAACACGGTTCAGTGGGAACTCAATAGGCTCGCCGCGAGAGTACGATGAATCAAACTCAGTGCCGTCTAGCAAAGTACCACGGTAGTGTACTTTCACCGTGTCTGTAGCCAGTGGGCTTGCGCCTTCACCCGCTTCAAGAACTTCATACTGAAGACCTGACTCGGTAGTAACAACGCCTTCACGCTTGCCGTTTTCTTCAAGGTAAGCAAGACCTGCTTCGATGTTTTTCTCAGCAGCCATTGCAGCCATTTCTTGTTGCTTAGTCATCATTACCTGCTGTGCTTCTTGTGCGATTTGCTGAATTTCAGCAGGCGTGAATTTAAGCTGGTCTGCAAGACCATCGTTGAAACCTTGCTTTAATGCTTCAAGATCTAGTGGCATTTCTAGCTGTGCTTGTTGCTCGGCACGATCATTGGCGAACAAACCCATGCTTGCACCCATAGCATACGCGTGCTTTTGAGCTTCGGTCATTTCTACCGCTTCAACAGCGGCTGGGGTTGCTGCGGCTTCAGTTGATACTTCTTCATTAGTGCTTGGCTTACAAGCCATCAAGCCCAGTGCTGCAAAGGTAGACAGGGCTATGAGCGACTTCTGCATAAAACTCTCCATTAATTATTCTGTGTGCAATTACTATAAATTGCCGCATCCAAGACAATTTGCACGATAGTTATAAGAAAAATAGGGCGCGGTGATCCTTACTGTACGTTTTTGCAGCGAAGTGTTTGTCATTTAGACAAGGAAACTCTCACGACTTGTAGTAATCTACATGAGTGAGTGTTGACGCTGTATAAATGACAAACAATCGCTGCCTGAAAGGTTCATCCAAGCGAGCCCAATGCTGCTTCACTCGTTGCTTATTTGGAATAACCAAACTTCGCGCCTCGTTTATTGCCTTAGACTCGCTTGGACTGAACAAAAGGCGTACCGTAAGGATCACCACGCCCTAATACGTGCTATGGTAAACCTAGCGTTCACAAAGCGAAACCCGTTTGATTATGTTTAGGCTCAATTTGTTCCCTCGATTTATACTTTTCGTCGTATTTATTATTTCGTTGGCAGGATGTACCTACCCTGAAACTACGCCAATTGCGCAATGGCGGCATGTTGACGACGGCGCATACGCCGCTGATGTATCCACTGACGGTACCCTAGCCGTTGTCTCTGGTGTGAGTAATGGCATTAAAGTATGGCGAATTGGAGAAGCTGAGCCTCTTTTCAATTGGAGCCACCAAGGCGGTTCGGACAATACGGTAGGCTCGTTACATATTTCTGCAGACAACAAATATGTAATTACCGCCGATAGAGAAGCCTTCGCGCTGTGGAGTTTGGAGACAGGCGAGCCAGAGGGTTTTTGGCGCATCGATGAAGCCAGTATCCGTGACGTTGCAGTCTCTAATAATGGCAACGGTGTATTAGTTGCCCGCTCAAATGGGCATGTGATGTATTTCGAGCCAAGAACCGAGCGTCGTTTAGAGTTTTTGGGGCATCAAGAAAAAGTGAACAGTATTGATTTGTCACCTAACGGAAAGTTTGCACTCACTGGTGGTAACGACTACATCGCGTATTTGTGGAGTACCGAAACCGGACAAATCATTCATACATTTACTCACCCTACCCGTGTGACCAAGGTGGTATTAGACGATCTTGGCCGCTTTGCGTTTACCGCTGATAGCCAACGGAAATCTCAAATTTGGGATGTGCAAACCGGAGAGCCTGTCAGTTCATTGAAGTATATTTCTAGGCAGAAAATGTTCACCGACGCCGTATTTTCTGAAGATGGTAAGTATTTACTTACTGGTTCGCCAGCACGGCAAGTCTACTTATGGGATATCCAAACGGGCATGCAACAACAATCGTGGCAAGTGGCTGCTCGAGAATCTTCTACACCACCAACGGCAGTGGTCTATGGCGTTGGGTTTAACTCCGATGGTAACATTGTCACTGAAAGCAGTAGTGGCCTCGCTGAGGTCTGGCAAAAAGACGAGTAAGATATTCCATGAGCGATGCACAGCAGATTAAAGATCTCACCGAGAGCTTGGCACAGGCCAACGAATTTATAGAAGAATTACAAACCAAAGTCGCGTTTCAAGAGCACACTATCGAAGCATTGAATGATGCTTTGTCTTCTCAGCAGAACCAATTGGATGATCTTCGTTTCAAATTGACCCACGTCATAGACAGGGTTAAATCTATTGAGCCGTCGAATATTGCTAAGCAATCGGAAGAAACACCGCCACCGCATTACTAAATGAATGCGAAGCCGAGCCCCCAGGGAGGGGTTCACGGCGTGCAGTAAAAAGTCCATCGCTTCCCTGCCACAATTTTGATAACAGCGTAGCGGTTTAGTACTAGTGAGGCTTGAAAATTCCAATAACGTTTTCGTTTTCACGGGTTGCCGCGCTCACTTGTTCTTCGGTTTGTGATTCTTGATAACCACATGCAACACACTCAAGTTTTTCCACATTGTTCTCATAGTACAATGATATGGTATCTAGCTTTTGGCACTTGGGGCAGGTTGCACCGGCCACAAAACGTCGTTTTAGTTTCTTTTGCATAAGGTTACTGCACTGAGTTGGAGCTTCGGGTTAGCCGATAAAAATGGGTAAACCTAAAGTATTGGTAGACACATGAGGTATTATACCTCGGTTCTTAATATAGCGATCGGCTTTTACGCTTGGTTTTTTGATACTATAGCGGGCGGAATCAGGTTCAAAAAAGGTCATTAATGATAAAGCTTACTGATGTGTCGTTTATGCGCGGCACCAAGGTACTTCTTAATAGTGCATCAGCGCAGGTGTTTCCCAGTCACAAAGTTGCTCTTATAGGCAGCAATGGTTGCGGAAAATCGAGTTTATTTGCCTTGCTGCGGGGTGAGCTCGCCATTGATGCTGGGGATTGCATAGTACCGAAAGACTGGCGCATCGTAAGCGTGGCACAAGAAACCCCAGCAGTTTCACGCACTGCCATCGACTATGTTATCGACGGCGACAAAGCCCTACGTGGATTGCAAAAAGAATTAGCACAAGCAGAGGCTGCCGAAGACGGCATTCGTATAGCGCAAATTCACGGGCAATTAGAGCAAGCTGGCGCCTATGATGTGGAGTCGCGCGCGGCAACGATTTTATCTGGGCTTGGGTTTTCTACGCCACAATTACAATCACCCGTCACTGACTTCTCGGGTGGATGGCGTATGCGTTTGAACCTAGCGCAAGCACTGCTGTGTCCATCAGACTTATTGTTACTAGACGAACCGACCAACCACTTGGACTTAGATGCGGTTATTTGGTTGGAGAAATGGTTGCAACGTTATGCAGGTACGCTATTTCTTATCTCTCACGATAAAGCCTTTATTGATAATACCGTAGAGCAGATCATCAGTGTTGAACAACAGCAACTGATTACCTACACAGGTAACTACTCGGCGTACGAAAGGCAGCGTGCTGAACGAATTCGTTTGCAGAATATTGAATTTGAAAAGCAGCAGGCCAAAATTGCTCATCTAGAGTCCTTTATCACTCGCTTTAAAGCCAAAGCGAGTAAGGCTAAGCAAGCGCAAAGTCGTATCAAGCAGTTGGAAAAAATGGAAACGCTCCTGCCTGCGCACGCGGCTAGTCCATTCAGTTTTGACTTTGCTATGCCCTCAGCACTACCCAATCCCCTTGCGCAGATGGAAGAGGTACAATTAGGTTACGACACCAAAGTCGTGCTAGAGCAAGTAAAGCTAAACTTAGTGCCTGGGAGTCGCATTGGTTTACTGGGGCGAAATGGTCAAGGTAAGTCTACTTTGATAAAGCTGTTAGCCGGTGTACACGCGCCCACTACCGGTGTGTTCTCAACCGCAAAAGGCTTGGCCATTGGCTACTTTGCGCAGCATCAGCTAGAGACGCTAGATGCTGAGGCTACCCCCTTGTTGCACCTTCAGCGCCTTGATGAAAAGGCCACTGAGCAACAACTTCGCGACTACCTCGGTGGATTTGGATTCCATGGTGATGAGGCGCTCGCCACCGTAGCGCCCATGTCAGGTGGTGAAAAAGCGCGTCTGGTACTCGCTTTGGTGGTGTATCAAAAACCTAATCTACTCTTGCTCGATGAACCGACCAACCATTTGGATTTAGAAATGCGCCATGCCCTCAATATTGCGCTTCAAGGCTTTGAAGGCGCCATGGTATTGGTGTCGCATGATCGCTTTTTATTGTCTTCTGTGTGTGAAGATTTTTATCTGGTAGACAGTGGTGAAGTGAACCCCTTTAGTGGTGATTTGGATGACTATCGCGATTGGATTTTAAAGCAACAGTCTGAAGAGAAGTCTCGTTTAAATGCGCAAGCCTCTGAAAATACCAAAATTGACGTTACACCTAAGGTAGATCGCAAAGAATTAAAGCGTCGTGAAGCGGCGTTTCGTCAACAAGTTGCACCACTCAAAAAAGCCATTGAAAAGCACGAAAAGAAAATGGATTCACTCAGTGCTTTGTTAAGTGAAGCCGAGACCGCATTGGCTGATACTAGTTTGTACGACGACAATAAGAAAGACGAACTCATGTCGTGGTTAGACAAACAAACGTCGTATAAGCAAGCTTTGGAAGAAGAAGAAATGGCTTGGCTTGATGCGCAGGAGCAAATGGAGCAAGCGAGAGAAGAATACGATGCCGCTAACTAGCCTAACAAGTGAGACGTTTTGGTCTTATACGTGCGAGCGGTATGCGCGAGGAAAGACGCAAGAACTTGCCCTTACGTTACAAGATACCTATGGCGTTAATGTAAACCTGTTACTGTTTCTTTGTTGGTGCACCGAAAACAATGTGGTTGTCATATTATCCCAGTTTAAGTCACTGGCGAGCGCGGTAGAACAAAGTGATCAGCAGCTTATTTTGCACCGTGCAAAACGCAAGCAAATGCATCCAAATCAAAGTGGTGACAGTACAAATTATGCGGCACTTAAAGCGCAAGAATTAGACTTGGAGCGAGAACAGCAAGGCATTATTGTTACCACTGCCAAAGCCCTGGGCTTGCATGGCTTACCCAGCCAAGTTGGCCAGTCTCAAAGTAGCGTGTTTAATGCAAGTATTGCCAGTTTTGTGAACCTGTATGGCCTTCGAGAGCAAAAAGTTGCCCGTTCATTGATATCACAGGTATTGTGCCAATAGCACCAGAAGTAGAAAGAGTAATGAGCAAAGTCCCCCAATCTCACGGAAGAATAATTAAGAGCAGTTTTAAAGTGCCGTCATGGGCACGAAACCGCCACATACAAACTATTTGGCCGCGTTTTATTCAAAAGCGTAAGCCGTTGAACTACAGCATAGAAAGGCTAACTTTGCCTGATGATGATTTTGTTGATGTGGCGTGGGGGCCAAAGCCCAAGTCACCAACGGGGATCGTGACTATGTTTCACGGTTTAGAGGGAAGCATTCGCTCGCATTATGCCAACGACATGATGGCAACTCTATCTCAGAATGGCTGGCAGGTAGTCATGATGCATTATCGTGGTTGTAGCGGTGTGCCCAATCTTAAGCCACGGGCATATCATTCTGGTGAAACCGAAGACCCCAGCTTTTTCTTAGAATGGATCCATCAAAAGTTTCCTCAGTTGCCTAAGGTCGCGGTGGGTTTTTCATTGGGCGGGAACATGCTGTTAAAGCTTCTAGGTGAAAACCCAGCACAAAAATGGCTACAAGGAGCAGTCTCTATCTCTGCACCACTCAAGCTTGCAGAGTGTGCTAAATCCATTAATCAGGGGTTTTCACGGGTTTATCAAAAGTATCTGTTGAACAGTATGAAATCGACGTTGCGCCAAAAAATGGAATACATTGACTATCGTCGACTCATACAGTTGACGGATGATGATGTTGAAAAAATGAAGCATTTTTCCGACTTCGACGAGAAAATCACGGCACCACTGCACGGCTTTGAAGATGCCCAAGACTATTACGAAAAATGCAGTGCGTATCACTTTATGAGTGCCATTCATTGTCCAACATTGGTACTTCACAGTATTGATGACCCTTTTATGAATGATCTTATTGTACCCAAAGAACATGAGTTGGCCCGCAATGTAACTATGGAACTCAGTGAGCGAGGCGGTCACGTAGGCTTTATGCAAGGATCTATATTTAACACTCGTGTATGGCTGCACGAGCGGGTTAAGCGTTTTGTGAGTGACGTTTTGCCCGTGGACCCTGATTGTCAGTATGAAGGACGCGTATGATCATTCCCATCGATGCGCTAGACCAAGATACCTTGTACAACGTCGCTGAAGCCTTTGTACTGCGAGAAGGCACGGATTACGGCGAAATTGAAACGAGCCTAGAAGACAAAGTTGATCAAGTGCTCGCGCTACTCAAAAGTGATGAAGCCGTACTGGTATATTCGGAGCTACATGAAAGTGTAGATATAAAAATGAAGCGGGATTTGGCGCTGGAAGATGATCCAGCGCACGACGATTAACGATAACAATTAACCGGTGAAAGTGACCGTAAAGGTGACCGGCACTGTGCTAGTAATACTCTGTAGACCAGCAATTTTTTGAAGTGCCTCCACACCAGTACTTAACCCAAACGCACTTGCTGACAGCAAGGTTGGTTTAGTCGTCGTTACTGAGAAGGTCTTTTCATCAAGCTTACTCACTTGCACCGCAAATGAAGTCGCAACGTCGTTGCCATGTAATGACAAGGTGCCGTCAACCATAGTGCTTACTGATTCCCCTGCACTCAACTGCATGAGTGTGTCGGGCAGCGTGGCAGAAAATGACGCAGTGGCAAAGCTCGCCACATTAAACAGCATCTCTTGCATACGCGTATTGCGAATATCGATGTTGGTATTCACCGAAGTTAAATCAACCACAACCTCCAATACACCACTGTCTGACAAGGTGCCTGATAAGCGCTCAAAAGCGTGCACTTCGGTTATTTGCGCATTCTTAGTGCTAAGGAAGTTCAGCGTACTTTCGTCTGGCGATAGGCTCCAATCTGCCATTGCCGGGAATGCCGAGGAAAGTGCAATCGCACATAACGCAACGCGGTGACGTAAACTCATTGTATGAAAAACTCCTTTAGTGGGTGTGCGGGTTAACAAAGTCGTTGTATTGAATAACATCCTGCCATGCTACTCGCTGGTCGCCCATAATAATGAAGTCTGGGTTTTCCAATGAATGGCGTTGGTTATAGGTCAAAGGCTCAAAGTTGGCTGCCGCAATAGCTCCGCCTGCCTCTGATACTATGCACTGGGCTGCTCCCGTATCCCATTCTCCAGTCACACCTATACGCATGAACACGTCGGCTTTACCTTCGGCGATAAAACAGGCTTTTAGTGAACAGCTGCCCAGCGGTAATGTTTGGTATACGCGCTTGGCGCACATGCGGTTTAGTACTTTTTCTCGAGACTGTCGACGGCTAATAGCAATCATCACTACGCTATTTTTAGGATCATCGAGTTTTCTTACCGAAATCTGCTTATCTTCATCAGGGCAGGCTTTAAAAGCACCTTTACCTTTTTGCGCATAGTACAGCGACTGTCCTGGTGGCCAGAAAATAACGCCAATACTCGGCTGGTTGTTTTCAATAAGCGCAATGTTCACAGCAAAGTCACCACTGCGGGCGATAAATTCCTGAGTACCGTCAATAGGGTCAATAAGCCAATACCTTTCCCATGTCTTTCGCTCTTCAAGGCTCGCGTGTTTGTTTTCTTCCGACAAAATAGGAATATGAGGCGTTGCTTCTGATAATCGCTGAGTGATGATGTCGTTCGCGAGGTAATCAGCGCTAGTTACTGGTGAGTCATCTTCCTTTTGATAAGCGTCGAAATCACCTTTATCGTAAACGGTGAGTATGGCTTCTCCAGCTTCAATGGCAACGGCTTTGGCGAGTTCAAGTAGGTCTTCGTGGGTATCTTCTGACATGGGTTATTGCTCCTTAAACCACTTTTGAGCGAGTAACAGCGCGGCAATACTGCGAGCTTCTATAAAATCATCTCTTGCAAGTAAAGCATCAACTTCACTAAGAGGCCAATGTATGACCTCTAGTGGCTCAGGCTCATCCCCTTCTAATTGCTGAGGGTAGAGATCTTGAGCGATGACAATAGTCATTGATGCGTTAAAAAACGTCGGTGCCATACTGACTTTGTGGAGCTCAGATAACGAACGTGCGGCAAATCCCGCTTCTTCTTGGAGTTCTCGGTTCGCAGCTTCCAACGCAGTTTCACCGGCGTCGATGAGCCCCTTGGGAAAGCCCAATTGATATGAATGTGTGCCAGCGGCATATTCGCGAATGAGTATGAGTGTTTCAGGGTCGTACATGGGAACTATCATTACGGCACCGCGATGGTTACCTGTCATTCGTTCGAATTGGCGGGTGGCGCCATTAGAAAATTCGAGATCAACACTTTCAACAGCGAACAGTCGGCTTTTAGCAACCACTTCGCGGCTGTGAATTTGAGGCAACGGTTTATTCGGGTCGATTTTTCCCATGTGCTTGGCTACAACTTTGTTATCATATCCTACTGTAACTAGCTTACTTCATTATGAGGAAAATCGCTTGCCCTTTCTGCCATGGAACGAAATAGACACAGTGTTGTTAGATATGGACGGCACATTGTTAGATTTGCACTATGACAATCAGTTCTGGATGCATTACTTACCTAAAAAGGTCGCTGAGAAAAAAGGCATTCCTGAAGATGAATGCCGCGAGCAGATGATGGAACACTACGACAGCGTGAGTGGACAAATTCAATGGTATTGTTTGGATTATTGGGCCGAGACATTAGCGCTAGATATTATGCCCTTAAAGCGTGAATTAGCTCATCTTATCGAGTTGAGACCCGACACCATTCCTTTTTTACACGCGTTGCATGCATCCGGTAGGCAGGTTGTATTGGTGACTAACGCTCATCCGGGTAGCCTGTCACTGAAAGTAGAATATACCCAGCTCGATGAACATATTGACACACTGATTTCTACCCATGAATTTGGCGTGACCAAAGAATCTCAATTGTTGTGGCAAAAGCTACATGGTCGACTGAACTTTGACCCTGAGCGCACTTTGTTTGTCGATGACTCCTTGCCCATCTTAGGCGCGGCAAAGCAATTCGGTATTAAACACTTGTTGGCAGTGGATAACCCTGACAGCAAATTGCCTCACAGAAATATTACGGATTATCCAGCGGTTACCGACTATTCCGTCTTTCTTGAAGATATAAAAGCAAATCCTGTGGAGCCAAAAGCATGACTTCTGCTATTTATGTGGGGTCGCAAAACCCCGTTAAAATTGATGCGGCACTCAATACATTGAATGATGTGCTTGAGGCAGATTTTCAAGCAGTGGGTTTGGCAGTGCCTAGCGGTGTTGCTGATCAACCCATGACAGAAGAAGAAACACGTCAAGGCGCTATCAACCGTGTTGAGGCGTGTTTAATTGCTCACGACGGTGGCGTGAATAACGCATGGTATGTGGCCATTGAAGGTGGAGTGGACGTGTTTGAAGACGGCCCCGCCACTTTTGCCTATGTGGTAATTTATAACAATGGCCGCTGGTCGGTAGGGCGTAGCGCAAACTTGCCCTTACCGGTGAGTGTGTACCAAGCCCTTCAACAAGGGGAAGAGTTGGGCACTGTAATGGACGCGTTGTTCAATACCCATAATATTAAACAGCAAGGTGGTGCAATTGGTTTGCTGACGCATCACCACGTTACCCGCCAAAGCGTTTACGAAGTGGCGTTATCGCTGGCTATGGCTAAGTTTCACTTTCCTGATCTTTATAGTGATTAGTGGGACGGTAGTCTCTTAGTAGTGGAAGCAAACTATTACTTGCGAATACAGTTGTCATATAGCAATTCAGGCTAAGGACTAGTGATGAGCACTTACCATAACGCTTTAGGAACATTTGAGTGGTTATTGCGGGAAATTATCTATTGGGCATTGCAGCCTGGTTTGATAGCTATGTCTTTGTATTTGGCGCACACCAATGCATCATTAGATACACATTCATTGTTTATTCTTTTGGCATTTTGCACTATCACTTTGCTGGAAGTGCTGTTACCTGGAAGGTCCGAATGGCGGAAAAATGCAGGTGAGAGTATTAAGCTTCTGGGCTTTGTGCTTGTCGCCGGTAGTGCATATGTCGCTGTTGAAACACTGTATGCAGTTTCTTTGTTTCAATGGTTGACTGACTTAAGCCATGCTTGGCAATTGGATTTTTGGCCTTCTGAATGGCCAGTACTAGCTCAAGTTTTGCTTATTTTTGTGGCGTATGAGTTCGTTAATTATTGGTATCACAGGGCGACCCATCGCTGGGCATGGTTTTGGAAATTGTCTGGCCATGGCACTCACCATGCCTTTAAAAAGTTAACTGGGCTCAATGCCATTGCTAATCACCCCATAGAAGCATTCTTTCTTATTCTACCTCGCGCTATCGTGGGTTTTTTGTTTGGAGGAGAAGCCGTTGGCGCAGGGATAGTCTCGCTAACCACTGTTACTGCAATACTGGCGCATAGCAATCTTCACCTCAATTCAGCAGTGATTGGATGGTTTTTTACAACCAACCGATATCATATTCACCATCATTCACAAGTCGTGAGTGAAAGTAATACTAATTTTGGCTGTATGTGCATTATCTGGGATCGAATTTTTGGGACCTTTCAAGATGCTAGCACGCAAGACACGGGAATTAGTGATACACAACCCAGTTATAAAACACTATTGATGATGCCGTTTAAATGGTGATACGCGCTCATTTGAACCTTTATACTCAATCATCATTCTAGTTCTTCACCATACGTCTCATTTTCGTATAAAGCCCCACACATTCATACTGTCCGATATCGCAGAGGTCATTTTTGATATCGGACACTCTACGATCTATTAAACCCTACATATTAACTTGGAAATGTATTTTTTGTTATATTTTTCATATGGTTATGAAATTAAAGTGCTGTTGGCACAGTCTTAGCAAAGTTAGGTTAACTCAACCATGTATACCTCATTGGAGAAACAAATGGATGTTCCAGTTAACCAAACAAAGCGGCATTTTAAAAAGCCAAATGTAAAACTCGGCGCAGTGGTATTGGTATTAATAGCGTTGGCATTTCTATCTAGTCGCTATTTACAATCTGCTGCCCCAACGGTGAATCAAAGTGATATTTGGATCAGCAGCGTTAAGCAAGGTAACTTTACGCGTAAAGTCAGAGGCGTTGGTGTATTAGCCCCTTCACAAATTCGTTGGATTGCGGCAAACAGTGCAGGTCGTGTAGAAAGAGTACTTGTTAAACCCGGCGCCTTGGTAACAACCGAAACGGTAATTGCTGAGCTATCTAATCCAGATTTACGCAACAGATTGCAACAAGCCCGTTGGGAGTTGGATGCAGCAGAGGCTAACTTACTTGCATTAGAAGCACAATTTGAAGAAGAAGCACTCGAACAAGAGTTGCGCGTCACACAAGCCCGCATGGCCTTGGCGTCGGCGAAGCTAAAAGAAAAGGCAGAAAAGCCGCTTGCGGAGAAGAACATCATCTCAGAGTTGGATTTTGCCAATACTCAACTGCATACAGAGCAAGCGGAAGCTGAGCTAGCGATACGCTTACAAACACAAAATCGCAGAACCCAAGTGGTAGAAGCAAGGCTGTTGGCAGAACAAGCCAACGTGCGCAAATACAGAAACATGGTAAAACTGTACGACGACCAACTTGCTGCGTTAACCATTAAATCTGATATTGATGGCGTGCTACAGCAAGTTTCTGTAGACGTTGGCCAACGAGTGGAAGTGGGTGGAAATATCGCTCGTGTTGCCCGCCCCGATTCATTGATGGCTGAATTGCAGATTCAGGAAAATCGTGTGCAGGACCTACAGTTAGGCCTTCCTGTTACCTTAGATACACGCAATGGGTTGGTTGATGGCATTGTAAAACGCATCGATCCCCGAGTGTCCAACGGAAACGTTCAAGTTGACGTAGAAATTACGGGAGAATTACCCAGTGGTGCTCGCCCTGACTTAAGTGTTACTGGCACCATAGTGGTCGAAAGAATTGAAGATACCTTATACATCGACAGGCCCGCAGGTGCAGCGGCGCTGTCTGATACTCGCCTGTTTACGTTAACCGATGATATTGGCCTAGCAGAGCTACGCAATATTAAACTGGGCAAAGCATCTGTTTCGTCAATACAAGTGATTGCGGGTCTGCAACCTGGTGATACTGTTATCGTGTCGGATATGACAGAATTTAATCAACACAAAGCCATCAAAATTGTTCAATAAACAACGTTTTACGGAGAATACTATGACAACTTCAAAGCCTATTATTTCACTGCAAAACGTGAGCAAAATATTTCGCACCGACGAGATCGAAACCCACGCTTTGTCTCAGATTAACTTTGATATTCAACAGGGAGAGTTCTTATCTATCTCTGGTCCGTCGGGGTGCGGAAAGTCTACCTTACTCTCTATTCTTGGCTTACTAGATGTGCCAAGTGAGGGGAGCTATTTAATTAACGGTAGCCCAACAGAGAATCTTAACTTAGATCAACGAGCACAACTTCGCTGTAAGTCTATTGGTTTTGTATTTCAGGCATTCAATCTAATCGGCGACTTAAGTGTATTTGAAAATGTTGAACTACCGCTGACTTACCGCGATGACATGAGCAAAGCTGAACGTAAAGTCAAAGTAGCATTGGCCTTAGAAAAGGTAGGAATGGATCACCGCAAACGGCACTTCCCCGGTCAACTTTCTGGTGGTCAGCAGCAACGTGTTGCCGTAGCTAGAGCTTTAGTGTGCGAACCAACATTGCTTTTGGCCGATGAGCCAACCGGTAACTTAGATTCCAAAAATGGTGAAGCAGTTATCCAGCTATTAGGTGAACTAAACCAGCAAGGCACCACCATTTGTATGGTTACCCATGACTCTCGCTATAACGACTTAGCGCAGCGTGTTGTGCAACTGTTTGACGGCAAAATGGTCGACGAGCAAGTGCCTATTCATCCCATGGCTGCAAATCAGTAGGAGGCGAAAATGGACCGTTTATTTGATGACATAAAATATGGCTTTCGCAACTTACGTGCGAATACCACTTTCTCCTTTATCGCTATTGTCACCCTCGCGTTAGGTATTGGAGTGACTACCGCCATGTTTACGCTGGTGAATAGCGTGCTGTTAAAGCCGTTACCTTTCCCAAACTCTCATGAATTGGTGCATATGACGCTGGAAAACCGAAAGACGGGTGAGCTCAGCACTAATACGCGTATCGGCTTTGTTGAACGCATGGAAGACTTGGAAGTACCCGTTAAGGAAATTGCGTATTACGCGTACGATCAAGTCACATTGGGTAAAGGTGACATTCAAGTGCCTTTCACTATGTTGATTACCAGCCAAAACTTCTTGTCTATGTACGGTGTTAAGCCTGCACTCGGGCGTTGGTATGAAGAACGAGACATTAACACTCAATCAATTGTGATCAGTCATGATATATGGCAGAACGAATTTGCTGGTGACCCTCAAATTTTGTCGAGAGACATCAAACTAAACAACAAAGAATTTACCGTGCTTGGTGTTATGCCATCGAACTATTCTTCGACAGGGTTTACCTCTGTAGATTTCTGGTTACCCATTAACGAGCTCGATCGCCCCGTCAATATTGTCGCTCGGTTGAAAGATGGCCTAGATGTCAATCAAGCCAAAATACAGTCCACCGCAATAGAGCGTTTACTCGATGAACTTATTGGCGAAAGCGACAGTGTTTGGGAAATCAAATACACCTCTGTTTTAGACAGCATGGTAGGTGATTCAAAGCAGTCTCTTTACCTACTGTTGGGATCTGTTTTCGCGGTATTTATGATTGCAGTGCTCAATGTGGTGAATCTTACGTTTGCCCAGTACGCCAATAGAACTCAGGAGCTTGCGGTGCGTATATCGGTTGGTGCGTCGCGTAAAAGGTTACTCAAACAACTCCTCACAGAGAGTGCCTTGCTTTGTACCATTGGTGGTGTAGTTGGTTTGTTGTTGGCAGCGTGGTCTTTAGAATGGATCCGCGATTTTATGGGCGATAGGTTACCCCGCTTGCATGAAATCGGTTTAGATCAAAGTGCGGTGTTAGCGGCATTAGCGTTGATCAGTATTTCCGCTATCGCTACCGCCCTAATTCCTGCGTATTCACTCGTAAACCCCAATAAACTGACTGATGCCATTAAGCAAGCGGGTAGAAAAATGACAGGTGACAAAAACAGTCAGAAAGTCAGACGTTTGCTGGTGTCTAGTGAAGTGTGTGTAGCCGTTGTATTGCTTGTGTGCGCTGGCTTATTAATGCGAAGCTATTTTTCATTGGCGGATCAAGACACAGGTTTCAATGCTAAAAACATAGTGACGGGTCATATTTGGCTACCTGATAATTTTACGCCTCAACCCAATCGCGCGGGCTATTGGTTAAATCTGGTAGATGCTCTTGAAAACAAACCCGGTGTCACCGCTGTTGCCGCTACATCTACGATGCCTATGGGCCGGACAGGTATCGATTATCCTGTAAACTATTCTTACCCAGGCGCTCCGCTTGTCCCTAAAGGTGAAGAACCATCGGCCAATGGTCGCTCCATTACACCAGGGTACTTTTCGTTGCTAGAAGTCCCGTTAATCGAAGGTCGAGAATTTGATTACCGAGATACCAAAGACAGCCCAAATGCAGTGGTAATCAACGAGTATTTAGCAAATACCATATGGCCAAACGGGTCGGCGATAGGCAATACCTTAAGTTTGCCTGTATGGATGGGAGGCGACTATACCGTTGTTGGCGTTGTAGGTAATGTAAAACATCGTGGGCTACGATCTGTGCCAACACCTGAATTTTTCTTACCCGTTACAAAACGCGCTTACGCAGGTATGACTATTTTGGTTAAGAGCAGCATGGATGCTGGCGCAGTAAAAAATCAAATGTTCACTACTTCAGTAGAAATGGAAGCAACTGCACCTATGATATTGCTGGAAACCATGGAAGATTTGACCGCTTATTCGATTGTAAGTGAGAAGCTACTACTGACGGTGTTGGGCATATTTGCAGGAGTTGCATTGTTGCTGGCAAGTATTGGCGTGTACGGCATTAGCGACAATATGGTTACCCAACGTACCAATGAAATTGGTATTCGTATGGCGATAGGTGCTCGCCCCAATGCAATACGACGCTGGATTGTAATCGACACGTCTAAACCAGTGATTATTGGTGCTTTGTTTGGCGTAGTGATAGCCTTCATCAGTGCACAGTTTTTAGCTAGCGTGCTGTTTGGGGTTAATGCACTAGACCCAATGACGTTTGCATCTGTGCCAGTGGTATTGATGGTGGTGGGAATAGTGGCTACTTGGTTACCTGCCAGACGGGCTACTCGAATACATCCACAACAAGCATTGCATTACGAATAAAAGCGCTACAACAAGGAAAAGCTTTATGTCTGGATATCGAATACTCGTTGCTGACGACCAGTCTCACATTCGTGAATCCTTGTCGCTCATGCTAGAGCCGGAAGGCTACGACATTGTCGAGGCCGCTAGCCCAGCGGCTGTGGCAAGCGCGTTGAGTAGCGACAGTTTCGATCTCATTCTCATGGACATGAACTACAGCAAAGATACCACCTCAGGTGAAGAGGGTATTGAGCTCATTAAACACATTAGGCAGCACGACAAAGCGCTGCCCATTGTGGTTATGACTGCGTGGGCCAATGTAGAGCTGAGTGTGAATGCGCTCAAGTTAGGGGCCAACGACTTTATCGAAAAGCCGTGGAACAATGCTCGGCTGTTGTCTTTGCTGAACAACCAAATCAATCTGGCGCAGGAAAAACAAGCGAATAAAAGGTTAAGTGAAGCAGCTAAGCAAGACAGCGCTATCGACTCTGTTATTGCCAATGCACCTAGTATGCAACCAGTCATACAGCTTATTGAGCGTACTGCCGCCAGTGATGCAAACATACTGTTAACGGGCGAGAGCGGAGTAGGAAAAAGTCTGTTCGCTGGTTTAATTCACAATCTCAGTACACGCAGTAAAGCACCTATGGTGAGTGTAAATATGGGAGCTCTTTCTGATACGCTATTTGAGAGTGAGTTGTTTGGCCATCAAAAAGGCGCGTTTACTGATGCTAAAGCTAATCGAATGGGGCGTTTCGAGATGGCTGACAAAGGCACACTGTTTCTCGATGAAATCGCCAATATCCCCAAAGGATTGCAAGGCAAGCTATTGCGAGTGCTTGAATCTGGCGAATACGAGCCGTTGGGCTCGTCAAAAACCAAACATGCCAATGTCAGAATTGTGTCTGCCAGCAATGTGGACTTTAAAGAAGAAATCGATGCGGGAAGGTTTCGACAAGACTTACTCTATCGACTCAATACCATCACGATTCATATCCCACCCCTGCGAAATCGCAAAGAAGATATCGTCGCTATTGCTGATTCATTCTTGTTTAAACTGAGAGCAAAATATCGCCGCCCCGATTTGATGTTTTCAGATGAAGCCAAGGCGGCGTTAGTTCAGCATGATTGGCCGGGAAATGTCCGTGAGTTATCTCATTGTGTTGAACGTGCTACCTTAATGGCTCTGGGTGACGAAATTACCACGCAAGATTTGGGTTTAATAGCGTCGTCTAACGACAATGATTTTATGCAAATGACCCTGGAAGAAGCCGAGAAAACTCTCATTAGTCATGCATTAGAGAGCAACGGTGGCAATATACTCGTCGCCGCTGAAAAACCTTGGTATTTCACGGGCCGCCCTGTATCGTCGATTAGAGAAATACGGCGATGACATACAAGTCGATGTAGAAGAGTAAACGACCATTTTCAACACTAAAGGCGACAAGCCACTCGAAACCACGATATTCCAATGGATGTGTGCCTTTGGCGCAGTGTTTTTGTTGGTCGTTGCCCTGCTGATGTGGCAAGCCAAGGTCAGTTGGTTGGTCTTCTTTACTGTTTATCCTGCGCTATTTTTGTTTTGGTTTTATGTGACTTTTCACATCAAGAATATGCTGTCTCGACATTTTTACAGCCTAGCTAACGTCATTGAGAGTTTGCGTTTAGGCGATTTCAGCATGCGTATTGCCCCCAAACATACAGACAGTGCATGGAGTGAGGTGTACCGAGAAATAAACCTACTCGCTGAAGGCCAACAAGAGCAAAAGCTACATGACGTAGAAACGGATATTCTACTCGACAAATTACTCGCAGAATTTGATGTCCCTGTGTTTGTGTTCGACCACAGCGCCATTCTTAAAAATTGTAATCAAAAAGGCAGTGACCTATTCGGTAAGGATAAATCTAGGTTGCTTGGACTGAATACCAAGCAACTGCAACTCGAACATTTACTTTCTCACAACTCCGGTGAAGTGATAGATCATTGGTTTCCAAATCAAGGTGGACGGTGGGAGCTTCGAAAAAACTATTTCATTCAGCAAGGGCAACGCTATTCAATCGTCCTGGTGAATGATTTGTCCCGTGCCCTGAGAGAGGAAGAGCGCAAAGCCTGGACTCGGCTTATCAGGGTTTTGGGTCACGAACTGAATAACTCGTTAGCGTCGTTAATTTCAGTGAGTCAGACGCTACTCACCCGTTTGAATGAAGAAAAAACCGAAAAGTGGCAAGCCAGTTTTGAAAAAGCGCTGAACTTGATTCATGAGCGTAGTGGCAGTTTGCTCCGTTTTACCGACGCATATACCAGATTGGCAAAGCTACCCCCACCAGATCGGAAACCCTTAGAGTTATTGAGCACATTTAAGCGCCTAACAACATTGGTGGAGGGACAATTTGATATTGCCAATGATGAGCCTTTTAGTCTAAATGCTGACCCTGATCAGCTAGAACAGTTACTTATCAATTTAATGAAAAACGCGGTGGAAGCCTCAAGCCCACAAGCCCCAGTGACTCTGCAGTGGCAAAGCTATCAACAAGGGGTGCGCATTCGCATTATTGATAGTGGCATGGGATTGCCTAAGTCAGATAATTTGTTTGTACCGTTTTACACCACTAAAGAGCACGGCAATGGTATTGGTTTGTTTTTGTGCCGCCAAATTGCCGAAGCTCACGACGGCACAATTCAATTGCTCAATCGTTCAGATGAATCAGGCTGTATAGCAGAATGCTGGCTACCCCAAGCGACTAGAGCTGAATAGGGTAGTAACCTGAATTGTCTGGCTGACCGAAGAATCCAGCTGCTTGGTGAACTTCCGCAGGCAAGCTCTCATCTGGCTTAAATTTGCCGGATACTTGCACGCCTTTGAAGTCTGGACGAACCACGGCATCCATAGATAAGCCCAATAAGTTTGGTTCGCTTACGGTTACACCAATGCTGTCACCCTGGCATCGAAGCGTTGCTGAGTAAGTGCCAAAATCGATAGGGCCTTGTGTACCTGCGACAGTGGCGTTTAACCAGTCGCCTTTACCTTGTAACGCCACACATGTTGGGCCATAAGACAAGGTATCGAGCTCTACTTTAAAGCGGCCGCCAGCATATACAGGCAGTGGAAGCTGCACTTTAGCAAGCACGCGATCCACAGGTAAATACAACACAAAGTCTTCTGTATTGATCTGTTCTGGATTAAACAGGCTCAGTGATACTGGACCTGTAAAGGCAATAGCGCCAGCATCACGTAGATTACCACCTTTAACCTCAGCACTTAGATTTCCGATAAGAAGAGATAACGCACTTATATCCCAAGTGATGTTATTGATTGGTAGGCCATCAACCATAAGCGTTTGAGCGCTGCCTTGCCAAATGGTCCCTGATACGCCACTAACGGATACATTTTTGGGCAACGCGACTCTACCAATCACTTGTATGGCAGGAAGTGTGGCTACTGCAAAAACGATAAAAGCGAATAGGCCGCCTAAAATCCAACGAATATTTACTTTCATGCTTTTCCTAGCTGTAGTCGGCGAATCTTAATATGCCCGGCGGTGTCGGTTTCGGCAATATCTGCTTGCAGGATAACAATACCCATTTTTTCAAGTGATTGAAGCCAACCCAGCACGCTATCAAAAGGGGCTTGGTCTACCCATACTTGAAGCTCGTTACCCTGAGGCTGCATTCTTGATACCGCAATATCAAACTGGCCAGTAGTGCGATTGACGGCTTGAGACAGTGAGCCTGAAAATGCTCGCGTATTCGATGAACTACGTCGCAGTTGATTAGCTCTAGTTGCACTTTCGCTTACCCAAGTAAGTAGTTCTTGTTGGCTAGCTTTAAGTGTTTGTTGTTGATCTACAGCACTATTCAAAGGCTGCCAAATAGCGAAGTAAAACAAAGCGACAACGCTTAATGCCGCGCTTATTTTAACGAGTAGTTGCTCTCGTGCGGTCAGCGCATTGAATTTGTTGATAAGCTCTTTCACGATGCGCTCCTAATGGATACTGTGCCAACAACGACGTCGTCACGATTATTAAAGGCCCCTTGCTCAACTTCAAACCCCACATCTCTTACGCGATTGCTAAATTGCTCAAGCGCATCAAATGACCTACCTACGGCTTGGAGCCTAATTTCAGTGCGTGAAGCGTCAAAGCGCAGTGTTTGCGGCTTTACGTTGGTTGCTTCAAATGCGCCTGAAATTTGATCTAGCATTAACAACATAGAGGCTTGTGAGCCACCTTGTTGCAATTTATCTAACTCTGATTGCACCTTAAGCCTTACATTGCGATACACGCCAATACGAGGGAACCCCGCTTTTACGGTTTTATCGATTTCTGCACTAAGAGCGGCATTTTCACTTTTCAATTGGTACAAGGTTACCGTCTTATCAATGAGTGACGAAGACAACGCAAGCACTGCCAATACCGCAGCAACACGCCACTGTACCCAAAGGTTTGAGCGTTGACGTTTGACCTTGTAATCCCCTTGGAACAGATTGAACTTGGTTGCCATGGCTTCTTTAGCCAGTAGGTGCATAGGCAACTCAAGGGGCGCGGCGGAAACTTCTGCGTTAGGAATGTCAGATAAGTCGCTATCTGAGAAATTAGCAATTTGTACGGTTTCTTCTTCTTGTGAGGCAAAGTGAGAAAGCATAGGTAGTAGCCACGCTGACTCTCCTTGCATTCCACCAAAGCTCTGTTGACGCACCAGCAAGTTGTCGCCCAACGTCATGACCGACCAACCTTTGTCATTGAGTGGTACAGCAAGCACATCTGGAATCAGCCTGTCACAAAATAGTCCAGCATCTGATAGCCATGATTGCCAAGCGGAGAGCTTTTCTTTGCTCACAACCGCCACTGCTTGCTGATCGCCTTCTTTGGGGCCTATAGCAAAAAATTGCTCGCTGATGTCGCTGGCCAGTTCGTCTTCTAGCATGAAAGGCAATGCGCTAATGACTTTACGACCAGCCCTAGGAGGAAGGGCTACCCACTTGAGTAATATCTCACTGCTCGGTGCCAGGGCAATAATAGGTCGCTGACCGGCCCGTTCTGCCAGAGTGGATAGTGCACTTGCATCAGGGAGTTCCCCAGAGGCTATGATTTCTTCTTCCGTGGAAGACCATACGAGCCAGTTGATGGGCGCATCATACTGTGCGCCAAGCCGGACCAATAATTGTTCCATTATTCTATCTCTCCAAACTCGCGTTTTAGAATACTCACCCCATCACCTTGTACTACGTGAAACACGGTAGATAGCTTAAAGGTGGACTTATTGTAGCGGGTCTTTGTATGCAAAATAAAATGTTCTGTAGTCACGCCGAACCACTCTTGTTGGGTATTCGACAAATTCAGTGCTTGAACGGCAGGGTCGGTTAAAAAATCCTGTACATCGTCCCAGCCATCTTGAGGTCTATTACCGATAAGTTGGCTGGCTTGGGAAACATCAAGCCCAGTAAGACCTGCCAATAGTGCCACTCTGTCTTCTGTAATGGTATTAACATTGACTTTGAGTACGTCGCTGTCTGGAATGACACACACCAATGGCAGTATCTCATTGATCCATGCTGCGCTAACACCGTTAATTTGTCTCAACTCACTTTGAGAAGCGAGTAAACCATTGGCCGCAAGATAGGGGTGAACTCTCGACTCATATTCACTGTCTTCTCCACCATAGGGACGCATATTGTCGTCTTCATCCACCCAATCCGCTAAGCTATCGCGTACGGTCTCTGCGGTATAACTATCTATCTCTTCGATATTGGCGGCAAGCAACATATCGTGAAACGCATCCATCGCCAGCGAGTTATCTCTATTGTTAGCAGGTGGCCCTTGTAAAATAGCGTTTAAATTAAAGCAACTTTGAAGGTCTTCTAACTCCGCTTGGATCCCACCGCCATCTAAAGGGTAAGCAAAGGTTTGAGCCCAAGGTTGATCAAGGGAAATCTTTTCACCTTCCTCTTCAATTAGGGTCTGAATTGACTTGCGCGCAAATGCCTCGGCCCCAAGGGCATACCAATAGGCTTGGTTGTTGTCTTTGATATTAATAGTACGCTGAACTTGTAACTGTAATCGTCCAGCCATCTCGGTGGCGAGTATGGATACCAGTGCAACAATCAACAGTACAATAATGAGAGCGACACCTTGCTGACGTTGCATTCCCGACGACATTTCGCGACGCATTAAGCACCCCCGCTCAATGTAAATTCGCGGCGCAGAAGGCCAAAGTCGATACTGTCAATTTCAATGGCTACTGCTTGAGGAAGCTTGTTGCCCTGATAGCGTTCAACCCAGCTACCATGGTCGTCTTCGGTAATCGTTTTGTCTGGCTCTACAAACTCAACTTCAAAGCCCTCTACGTTTTCTAGTAGTACTCTTACGGTGGGTTCGTGACCCACAACGTTATCCACATAGTTGCTGTGAAGGCGTTCTAAGCGGTTTTCTTTTAGTCGGTAAACTACGTACTGTAAGGTACTTCTTGGGAGCATGTGTTGAGGGTTGTGCCAACCACCACGAACAAAGCCAAGGCCATCCCCTTCACTTTCACGGCTCCCCACATCGCCTCCAGCCATGACCACTTCTTGTACTTCACCTTCCACTCGAATGGCCCGAGGTACTGCTTGCTGAATATCGCGCTCGATAATGAGCATCGCCCGTTGTAATTGTTGAAGTTTATCGAATCGCTCTTCTGATAGCGTATTGCTGTCGATTACCGTTGTCATCATGGCTGTCGATGCAACGCCTATCAGCGTAAAAATAGCCATGGCGATAAGAATTTCGAGTAAGGTGAATCCCTTCTGCATCAGTTGTCACCCGGCTGTGCCATGAAGGTCGTTACTGAGGTAACGCTGCCATTATAGTTGGCGTCGAGCCCCACAGTTATGGTGACTGCACGTAAATCATTGTCGTTAGTTTTAGTCACAGTTTGCTGCCAGTACCAGGTGCGATCAGCGAACTCTGCAGAACCCTTCACATTGTTCTTCGGCGGCCATGGGGTATAGAGTTGGAGTTGATTTAGACGGTTATTCGCCACCCAGCTTGCCATTGTTACGTCTTCGATTTGACCGACGCTGTTTAAGTGGTCACTTGCTGATTTGAGTATCGCGGTGCCAGCGAGTGCGAAAATGACGAGTGCAACCATAACCTCGATAAGCGTTAAGCCCTGTTGAGATTTATTCCCCACTGTAAAGATCCTCAAGCGGGCCTAACAACTCCAATGGAGGCGCGTCTTTGTTGATAAGTGCGAAGTACACAGGGAACTCTTGTACATCACCTTCAAACACGAAGTTCAAACTAAAAGGCGTGACCTCACCACTAGACATAATAAGAATTTGAGGGGGAGGAAGCTTTTTTTCCTCTTCGTTGCCTATTTCTACACCGTCTTCTGATACGCTCAGGGATTCATCAAATAGATCGCGGTCGAATAAGCGGTCTTCTACTTCCCAGGGTAAATCATCAATATTCAGTTCGAATGTAAATTGCTCAGGTAGCTCGTGTGGTTCAAAGATTTTCTCGCCACTGATGCGTTGCCATTCATTTTCTTCGTCTAACTGTACGAAGTAATAACTCGCATCTTTTTGCTCAAATCGAATACCTAATTGTTGTTGATTGAGCACAGCAAAATCACTCGCCATAGTCACAATGACTTGTAAACGTTTGGCTTGATTCTTGAGCAGGTCTGATTGACTGACGCCAAACGCGTTGTACATCACATAGCCCGCAGCAATACCAATAAGCAGCAACACCAGCATGATTTCAAGCAAGGTGAAGCCTCTTACTGATGAGTGTGTACGTTTGCTGCGGTACATGTTTGTGATTAGTTCAAGTAATCGTTAACGTTCCAAGTACCAATATCGTCGTCGGTACCCGGTTCAAAGTCTGGGCCATTAGAGAAAATATCGATAGCGCCTAGCTCTCCCGGGCTAATCAATGTATACGGATTTCCCCAAGGGTCTTCAGGTAAACGCTTGATAAAGCCTTCATCAGGATAGTTACGAGGAATAGGATCCAGTGTTGGGATGTTCACTAATGCGTCTAATCCTTGTTCGGTTGTTGGGAAGCGATTAGTGCGCAGTTTGTACATTTCAAGCGCGCCTTCGAGCCTAACAATATCTGTGGCCGCCGCTTTGATTTGCGCTTCTTTTTGATTGTCGAGTACTGCAGGAGCCACCATTGACGCAATAATGCCAATGATCACAATCACTACCATAATTTCAATTAGGCTGAAGCCAGAGTGTCTAGATAAGGTCTTCATTAGATATTTACCATACTATTTAGTGCCAGAATTGGCTGTAAAATCGCCATTACAATAAACATAACTATGCCTGCCATAGTCACAATCAGTAATGGTTCGAATACTTTCAAAGAGATACCTACCAAGGCTTCAAATTCTCGGTCTTGGTTGTCGGCGGCACGAGCCAGCATTTGTTGTAACTCTCCTGATTTTTCACCCGACGCTATCATATGCATCATCATAGGCGGAAAAATCTTAGTGTTATCAAGCGCAGCTCGTAAACTGCTCCCTTCTTTTACATTGACCGCAGCTTCGGCCACTTGTCTCTTAATATGTTGATTTTCGAGTACATCACTCGAGATTCGCATCGCCTCAAGTAAAGGAACAGCACTAGCGTTGAGAATACTCAAGGTACGGGCGAAGCGTGCGGTATTTAAGCCGCGAGACACTTTGCCAATAATAGGTAGCGACAACAGTAGCCGATGATACTTGAGCTTCATGTGCTTCTGCTGCAGTAATCGCTGAAACACTACCAAAAGTGCGGCGAGTATCATGAGTAGCAATAAACCGTTGTTCTGCAGCCAATTACTGATAGAAATAAGGAATTGAGTCAGGGTTGGTAGATCTTGACCCATGTGGTCAAACTGCCCAACAATTTTGGGTACCACTACGGTAAGTAGTAGAACCACAATACCCGTTGCAAAAAACAGCATTAACGACGGGTACACCATTGCTTGTATTATCTGGCTTCGGGTTTGCTGACGTCGCTCAGTGTAATCAGCTAAGCGCATGAGAACGGTATCTAAGTGCCCAGATTTTTCACCAGCGGCCACCATTGCTCGGTACAAGTCATCAAATACACTGGGGAATTCTGCCATCGCATCGGCTAGCCCGTGCCCTTCAACCACTTTACTGCGCACGGCCATCATCATATTTTTATGGCGTGGCTTTTCACTCTGCTCTGCAACAGCAAGCAAAGCTTCTTCTACAGGTAGTGCCGATTCTACTAGCGTAGCTAATTGGCGAGTGAGTAATGCTAAATCAGAAGCAGAGATACGAGGTTTGAATAACGTAAATCCAGAAGACTTTTTGCTACCTTCACTACTTCGCTCAGCGACCTGATTAACCTCTAATGGTATCAGGCCCTTCTCACGCAGTTGTTGGCGCACCTGGCGGGCATTGTCACCTTCAAGTACGCCATTAGTATTGCGACCGCGAGCATTTACGGCTTTATAAGCAAAGGCCGCCATATTAGTCTTCCCTTGTTACACGAAGCACTTCTTCGAGCGCTGTCACGCCTTCAAGTACCTTGTTACAGCCGTCTTCTCGTATACTTGGTGTAGTCTTGCGAATGTACTTCTCAATGGCTTGTTCACCTTGACCTTCGTGCATCATTTCTCGTACTTGCTCGTCTACAATAAGCAATTCATGGATGCCTGTACGACCACGATAACCGGTATGATTACAGTTACTGCAACTTCCTGGCGAATAAATCGTGGTATTTTTCGGGTCGTTAATCCCTAAAATTTCAGCTTCTTGCGGTGTAGGTGTGTGGGCGACTTTACAGTCGTTACACAACGTACGAACCAAACGCTGTGACAATACTGCAAGTAGACTTGATGACAGTAAGAAGGGCTCAATACCCATGTCTTCCAGTCGAGTAATTGCGCCAGCAGCAGTATTGGTATGCAGTGTTGATAACACTAAGTGACCAGTTAAACTGGCCTGAACTGCTATTTGCGCCGTTTCAATATCACGAATCTCACCGACCATTACCACATCAGGATCCTGACGAAGTATGGCCCTCAATCCGCGAGCAAATGTCATGTCTACTCTAGGATTGACTTGTGTTTGACCGATACCGGGCAAGTCGAATTCAATAGGATCTTCTACGGTGAGGATATTGCGGTCACGAGAGTTAATTTCCGTAAGGCCTGCATACAAGGTGGTGCTTTTACCTGACCCTGTTGGACCGGTCACCAAGATAATGCCGTGGGGCTTACGAATAAGCGAAGAAAAGTGTTCGCGGTTATGCCCTGTCATTCCCAGGTCTTCAAGGTTTAGTCGAGCATTGTTCTTGTCTAGAAGACGCAATACAACACGCTCACCGTGACTCGAAGGCATGGTAGACACACGCACGTCAACGGCTCGGCCTGCGATACGTAAGGTAATTCGACCGTCTTGCGGGACCCGCTTTTCAGCAATATCCAGCTTGGCCATTACTTTAATACGCGACACCAACATAGAAGACAGTTTGCGGTTAGGGCGTAATATCTCACGTAAAACACCGTCTACGCGAAAGCGCACAACGAGCTGATTTTCGAAGGTTTCAATGTGGATGTCTGACGCGCCTTCTTTGATCGCCTCACCAAGCATGGCGTTAATGAGCTTGATGATGGGGGCATCGTCTTCGCTGTCGAGGAGATCTTCGGTGTCGGGTAAATCTTCGGCTAACGCAAACAAATCACTCTCGTTGCCTAAGTCTTCCATCAACTGTTTTGCGGCTGAACTATCTCGCTGGAAAGCATCAGTGAGAAGCGTTTCAAAATCGTCCACCGGAATGGTTTGGGGGACGAAAGGCGCGCCTAAAAAGCGACGCACTTCTGCAAACACCGCTACCGGAGTCTCTTCGGTGAAGTATAACTTTGCCGGCGTCTGCTCAGTATCTAGTAAGACTTGATTGCGTTTAGCGAAACTAAACGACAGCTGATTGCTGCCGGCTGATTGTTCTTCCAGCGTTTCTGCTTCTGCTTCAATGGCGTCTGCTTGAGCCTGTATACTCGAATCAGTCATTGTCACCTTGCTCAAGCTGGTCGCGTTCCATCAAGTATTCTTCAAACGAAGGCGGCAAACTCAACGCATCATCCCACGCTGGCATGGCTGGCGTTTCAGCATTTGGCATAAGCGATACACCATCTTGCTGTCGCTGTAGCTGCAACGCGCGCATGTAATTATATTTGCGATGGCTAATAGAATTCATGGTCGCAGCATCACGCACAATCGTAGGGCGTAAAAATACCATTAAGTTACGTTTGCGCTGGCTCGTCGACGTGGTCTTAAATAGGTGACCAATCAATGGCAAATCGCCGAGTAGAGGGACTTTAGATACGCTCTCTTGAACGTCTTCATCGATTAGTCCACCAAGTACAATCGTGCCGCCATCATCAACGATAACTGTGGTTTTTATTTCGCGTTTATTAATTGAAATATCTACAGCAGTAGCACCGCTGACGCTTGATACTTCTTGCTCAATAAGAAGTTGTACCGCGTCGCCTTCGTTAATTTGCGGGGTGACCTTAAGCTTGATACCTACTTCTTGACGATCAACGGTTTGGAAAGGGTTGGAGTTATTAGCACCTGTGGTCGTACCGGTAATAATAGGAACTTCTTGACCAACGATGAAGAAAGCTTCTTCGTTATCCATTGTAGTAAGGTGGGGAGTTGCAAGAATATTCGAATTCGTATCGTTACTTACTGCTTGAACCACTGCACCCCAACCGTCTTCGATTATACCAGCGATCATGCCGTTGGCACCGCCAAGTAGTGACGCCAGTGAAGTTAAGTTACCTTCGATAGTGTCAACGGTCTCAACGGCATTGCCGTTATCTGTGGTAGTGGTTACGGTAACTTCTCTATCTTCCGCTTCGCGCAGTGCAACACCTAGTGAGCCTACTGGAATAACACCGTTGTTAAATTGGGTACCGCCGCCTTCTTCTGAGATCCACTGAACACCCAAAGTGGTGCCGTCGCCCTCAAACACTTCAACAATAACTGCTTCAACCTGTACCTGCGCGCGACGAACGTCCAGTTGACGTACCACTTCTTCAAGTGAACGCATCATGTCAGGCTCGGCAGTTATTACCAAGGCATTAGAATCTTCATGTGCGTCAATACTCACTTCTCGGTTTGCACCTCGGCTAGAAGTACTTGAGCTTTGTTCTTCGGCTTGAATACTCGCAGAAACGCCCTGAAGTACTTGCACTAATTCATCTGCTTGGGCGTAGTTTAAGAACATTACCCGTGTATTACCGCTAGTTTCTAGTTCTTGATCCATTCGTTGGATAAGATTAACCAAGCGTTGACGAGCTTTAATATCGCCACTGACGATAACTGAGTTGGTTCTGTCGTCGGCAACAACACGTGGGTCAGACTTAACTCCTGTGTTTGCTTTGCCTTGAGACTTATTAATACTCTCGATAATACGCACCATTTCAGAAGCAGATGCAAAGCGCAGCTTAACAATTTCCACTTCTTCATCACCGGCTTGGTCGACCCGTTCGATAATTTCTACAAGACGGTTTACCACAGCAGCTCGACCGGTAAGCATCATTACATTTGATGGGTCATGGCTAACTACGTTACCACCGCCAGCTTGGTCATTTAGCTGACGTAAAATAGGCGCTAGCTCTCGAACAGGAACATTGTAGACAGGTACAACACGAGTGATCATTTCGTCGCCGTCTCGCGCTGAACCTTCCACTACAGGAATGTTGGAAGTTTTGGCATCTTTAGAACGCACTACTTTCAAGATACCACTCGGCATTTCTACCACAGCATAATCGTATACTTGGAGCACGTTCAGGAAGAACTGATAGTACTGTTCTTCATCGAGCATATCGTAGCTACGAACGCTGATTTTACCGCGCACATTCGGGTCGACAATAATTGTGCGCTCAAGGTTCTTGCTCACAATATTGATGAATTCGTTAATGTCAGTGTCTTTGAAGTTAGGCATATACTCTGCTGCAGTTGCAGATACACAGAGCACTGCGCCGCAAAGTGCGGAACCTAAGCGCGCTAACATTTTCTGGCTGGTTCGCCTCATATTTCTGTCTTCCTTTGGTGCTTATTCGTTTGTCGGCTGCGGTAAGTCTAGTGAAATGGTGGTTTCACTGCCGTCGCGAATGACGGTCAAATCTAGACTTTCAGCACTGCGCAATTCCGACAATGCTTCACTCGCCTGTTGTTGGTCGGTGAGATCTAGCCCATTAATCGCTGAAACAACATCTCCTGCTTTTAGCCCAGCAGACCTGAATAACGCAGGTGTACTTCCCGGGCTTACCTGATAGCCCACAAGTCGGCCGTTTTCGGTTTTTGGAGATATTGAGATGAAATCGGTAAAACTCGCTGGTCGAGAACGAAGTTCAGCGGTGGCTCTTTGCGCTTCTTGGCTTAGCGTTCTTCGTTGCGTGGGGCCGCTCGAAGGGCGACGAGCATCCGGTCTAATGTTTGCTGAACGTGGCACAGACCTTGTTGCAGGTTGAGGCGCCGTATTATAATCAACACCATCTAGCATGAGTGCTTCGTTTCTGATGCCATTTTTGATGATGACCCGGTCGCTAAATACTTGTTGAAGTGTGGCATTAGTGCCTTCGATTTTTTCACCTAAACCATATACTAGCTGGGTACCACTATTTTCTATAATAGCAGTAGCTGCCGAGGGATCTGAGCTTGTAACTACGCCAGTTAAGGTAAGGTTTAAACGGGTTTCAGGTGCATCTGACACTGGGGTTGTGTCAACCACTGGTGGCGCAGCTTGTGCATCACCAAATAAATTTAACGCTTGTATTTTCGCAATATTGACCCCACTTTGGGCAGTCGAAGGGCGAGATGGTTGAGCGCCTTGAGAAGAGCGAGTTGCAGTGAGCTGCGGTTCTGGCGCAATACGCCACAAAAGCTCCGCAGCAAAGGCAATGAGATACAAGCTCAAAAGCACCACAATAAGCGTATGCAGTTGTTTTTGGTGCTGGGTTACGTAGGTAACCAAGGAGTGAGTGTTTAGTTTATCGAAAGTCATGCCGCCACTGATGGTACTTGCTTTTATTATAATTGAAAAATTTAGGTTAACCGCGCTTTAGCCAACCCATAATAGCCTAGTCAAGGCGGGGGTCTCAACACTAAAGCCACACCATTACGAAATTATTACATGGGTCAACAGCAAACCGACAATACAACACAAAATGTGAGGCTAGACAAGTGGCTATGGGCTGCTCGCCTATTTAAAACTCGTTCAATTGCACGGGAAATGGTGCAGGCAGGCAAAGTGCACTACAACGGCCAACGCGCGAAACCCGGTAAACATGTAGAGCTAGGTGCTATGCTAAAAGTTCCCGCAGGCTGGGACATTCGAGAAATTTGTGTGCTGGGGTTAAGCGAAAAGCGGTTGAGCGCTCCACTGGCGCAGCAGTTGTATGAAGAAACTCAAGAGAGCATACAACAACGTGAAGACAACCAAGCGGCAAGGAAAGTGAACGCATTTCATAGCCCAAGACCAGAACAGCGACCTGATAAAAAACAGCGTCGTCAGATTATTAAATTTAAGCAACAGTAGTAGTGTTGCTGTGTACGAGCAAACATTGGGGCAGTATTAATGAGTACGTTTGATCAATTACATCGATTTCTATTTTCCAAAGCCAACGTGCGTGGGGAGTTAGTAAGACTGAATGAAAGTCTCAATCACATAGTGCATAGCTATGAATACCCTGTGCAAATCCAGCGCTTACTAAGTGAAATGGCTGCAGCTACATCATTACTTACTGCAACACTTAAATTTGAAGGTGAAATCGGATTGCAAATACAAAGCAAAGGGCCGGTGAGCTATGCGGTAATCAATGCCACTCACAATCAAACCTTGCGCGGCGTTGCGCGTTGGGATGAATCCTTGCCAAGTTTGCCAGAGGCGTTTTCTGATTTGCTTAAAGAAGCAGTACTCGTTATTACAATTACTCCTGAAGAAGGTGAGCGTTATCAGGGCGTGGTAGCTCTCGATAAACCGTCGTTGGCTGAATGTCTTGAAGCTTACTTTGAGCAATCAGAGCAATTGGCGACGCAAATTCGCTTGATGACAGATCTTCAGCAGGTCGAGAATACTAAGGCGGCAGGCATACTTATCCAAGTGCTACCCACTAGTGCTGAAGCAACGGACAAGGCTAATACCGGTGAATTTGAGCATATCGGCACACTGACCGAAACGCTGACTGAAGAAGAAATGTTCAATCTGCCTGTTGATGACATTTTGTATCGCCTTTATCACCAAGAAGAAGTTGAAGTGTACCCAGCACAATCTGTCACTTTTTCCTGTTCATGTAGTCGGGAGCGTAGCGCTGAAGCATTAAAAAATGTAGAAAAAGCGGAGTTACTTTCGATTATCGCTGAAGAGGGCGCAATTAAGATGAATTGCCAGTATTGCCACGCTGAATATCGCTTCGATAGCATAGATGTTGAGGCGATTCACAGTGGTAATCACGTCGCTTCAACTACCAACCAATAAAAGAAAAAACTTTTTTAATTATTTTCGGTGGGCGTTTAGATGAAAAAATACTTCATTTAGCGCCTATTTGTATTAAACGCCTATTTCTTCCTATCTCTCGTAATCTGCTCTGTAGAACTACCTATTCTGTAGTTGCCTAAATTCTTCGTGTCAATTTCTGTAATTTTATTACGAAATTAATGAAAATTTTGTTTGATTTATAGTCGATATGTGTCAGCTAAATGATGATTGGCCCTTATTTACTTTAGACTTAAGTCAATGTTAGTTTTCTGAAAGTTATGTTGAAATATTTCTTAGAGGGTTCTGGGTATGAGTGCAGCAACTTCGCTACACACGGATTTAAAAGTGAGTCCGTTGACTGATTTATCTAACGCCGCATTGATCGAAATCGCAGTGAAACGCGGCGAGGGTGTTCTCGACAAAAACGGCGCATTAGTTGTAGAGACCGGAGCGAGAACAGGGCGCTCTCCCAACGATAGATTTATCGTAAAAGAGCCTTCAACTGAAAGCGAAATAGACTGGGGTAACGTCAACAAGCCGTTTGACAGCGATAAGTTCGATGCTCTGTGGGATCGTGTTGAAGCCTATATTGCTACTAAAGACCATTTTTTATCGCATTTACAAGTAGGCGCAGATCCAGAACATGCCCTCCCTATTAAAGTGCGCACGCAAACTGCGTGGCAGCATGTGTTTGCACGTAACTTATTTATCGTTCCCGAATCTTGGAACCCTAACGATGATGAGCCTTGGCAGGTACTCAATGTTCCCGGTTTCGCTTGTGAGCCAGAGCGCGATGGCACCAACAGTGACGGTGTTGTGATTATCAACTTTGCGCAGAAGAAAGTGTTAATTGCGGGAATGCGCTACGCCGGAGAGATGAAGAAGGCAATGTTCTCAGTACAGAACTTCCTCTTACCGGCAAAAGATATCTTACCTATGCACTGCTCGGCTAACGTAGGTGAAGAGGGCGACGTTACACTTTTCTTCGGACTATCGGGTACAGGTAAAACTACACTCTCAGCCGATCCAAAACGCTTCTTGATTGGTGATGACGAGCACGGCTGGGCACCCGGTAGCGTATTTAACATTGAAGGCGGTTGTTATGCTAAATGCATCGACTTGTCTCAGAAAAATGAGCCAGTTATCTGGAATGCAATTAAGTTCGGTACGATTTTAGAAAATGTTGTGCTTGATGACACTCGTACACCTGATTACACCGATACGTCTTTAACGCAAAACTCTCGCGCAGCCTACCCTTTGACGCATATCGATAAGCGTGTTGAGGAGAATAGAGGTGGAGAACCACGTTCAGTGGTCTTCCTAACTTGTGATGTGAGCGGCGTTCTACCTCCAGTGAGCGTGTTGAGTGAAGAAGCCGCGGCTTATCATTTCTTGAGCGGATATACCGCGAAAGTGGGCTCAACGGAGATAGGTTCAACTGCAGATATTGAATCCACATTCTCGACCTGCTTTGGCGCACCTTTCTTCCCGCGTCCAGCAGGAGAGTATGCCGAGCTGTTGATCAAGCGTGTCAAAGAATTTGGTGCCAAGGTTTACTTGGTAAATACCGGCTGGACAGGTGGGCCTTATGGCACAGGTAAGCGCTTCGATATTCCAACAACCCGAGCCATTATTGATGCAATTGTTTCCGGTGCGCTAGCCGATGTTGATACGCAACACATTGATGCATTGAATCTAGATGTTCCCGTGGGTATTCCTGGTGTTGATGAAACGCTGTTAATACCAAAACAAACCTGGGACAACCCAGAGTTATACGACGAGTATGCTGAAAATCTTGTGAAAGATTTCCAACAAAACTTTAAAAAATACCAAGTTAGTGAGGCCATTGTTAACGCAGGACCTCGAAAAGCGTTCTGAATATAGTCAGGGGACTATAGTCAGGATAAGGGGTTGCACCCTACCCCTTCCCAACGTTCATCACACGTTACGTGATTGATGTTTTCGCCCGCGAATTTTCGCGGGCTTTTTTTTGTATGCCCTATCGCGCGCTTAAATTCCTTACTAATCACACTCTGTTTACATAAATAAAACACTTGCTATACGATCTTTTTTCATTTATAAGATCTGCACAATAATAATAACAATATAAACATACTACCTTTATATTAGTTTAGGATTACACATGAAAAACAAGGTTGGAACGCGGTTATTACCAGTTAGTCTTGCTGTTATTGCTGCACTGAATGTGCAGATTTCATACGCTCAAGAAGCTGAGCCTGAGGCAACAAACGACGATATGGTCGAAGTTATCTCGGTGCGCGGTATAAGAAGTAGTCTAAGAGAATCAATAAGCTTGAAGCGAGATGCGCGCTCAATTCAGGACAGTATTGTTGCTGAAGATTTGGGTAAGTTCCCTGATCAAAACGTGGCAGAGTCGCTCCAACGTATTACCGGTGTTGCCATTGACCGAACTAATGGTGAGGGTTCGAAAATCACCGTTCGTGGTTTGGGGCCACAGTTTAACCAAGTACTCGTTAACAATAGAACGTTAGCTACCACAGAACGAGGTAGAGAGTTTGATTTCCAGATCCTTCCGGCTGAACTCATCTCTGGCGCTGATGTTATCAAAACGTCGCGGGCGGACTTAGTCGAGGGTAGTTTAGGTGCTTACGTTAACATTGGTACTGCCCGACCTCTCGACAATGCTGGCTTTCATGCGGCCGGTTCAGTACAAGGTTATTACAACGACTTAGCGGGTGATACTGGCCCAAGAGCCTCGGCTATCGTGAGCAATACCTTTGCCGATGACACTGTGGGTGTATTGTTTGGACTTTCCTATTCTGATGTCACTAACCGGATTGATGCGGCGGCCACAAACCGTTGGTTTGAATTTGCTGCTGGTGACTACAATGCGCGCTACCTCGACGGAACGCCCGTTGCAGCAGATGAAGTTATTCACGCACCTGGCCGTGCAGTTTACTCCATTGACCAAGAAGAGCGCGAACGTTTAAGCGCCAACGCTACTGTTCAGTGGCAAATAAACGACGATGTTACAACAACCTTCGATGTACTTTATTCGGATTTAAGTCGTCAAGCTGACTCGAGTGGTATGCAGGTACCACTGCAAGGCGCAGCATCAACGTGGCAAGACGTTACTGTTACTGATTCATTTACTTTGGCGGGTGGTACTCGTTTAGGCCAACCAATTGATGGTTTGCCCATTGAGCGCGGTCAAGATTCAGAAACACTCGCGCTAGGTTGGAATACCAAAGCTTATGTTGGACGTTGGACCATCGAGGCTGATGTAGCTTACTCAAAAGCAGAAGCTACACCACGATTCAACGAAATGACGTTTCACTATGGCAACACTGACCACAACGGCGTTGCTGCCCCCTTTGACGCATATAACGATGCGCCAGAAGACATCCTTGCGTTTTATCAGGCTTACCTAGCGGGCGATACAGATTATCTGAACGGTTCAATCAAAGGGCGTTCATCTGATCCGTTTATAGCGAATATTGATGGTCAATTGGTACCGGTAAACGGTGACTTTATCGCAATTGATAACACAGGCGATATTCTTAACATCACGCAGACGACCATAGATTTTACTGACCCTGCTGCTGTACGTTCATGGTGGACCAACATTCGTAGCGAACAACTTGAAGATGAAGTGAAAGAAGCGAAACTCGACTTCGACTATGACATCGACGATGGAGTTTTCCGCTCAGTGGAATTTGGTTTGGCCTACACTAAGCGAACTAAAACCCGCGACGTGTATCAAATTGCTAACGGTTGTCGAGATAACTCTGCCACAACACCTTGGTTACCAGTACCAGACCTTGCAAGCGGCTTGTCGGCCGATGATATCGCTCAACTTGAAGCGTTAGGCGGAAGCGCACAGAGTTTCCAGCAGTTTGTAGGTCAAAATACCCTGCAACCATACAACACGTGTCAGGATTGGGATTTAGACGATAGCCTGTTTAGCGTAAACAACGAGAACTATCTGGCGGATGAATCCGGTAACTTCCCACGTAACTTTACCCTAATTAACAACATAGAAGCGTTTAAACGCGCTATGGGCGTGATTAGAAATCAAGAAGTGGGCAGTTCAAATGACTGGACTACTGAAGCACTTCGTCCTTCTGATTCAGTAATTAATGAAGAAGAAAATATTGCGTTATACACCCAAGTGAATCTAGAGGGCGAGTACGGTGATTGGACATGGAGCGGTAATGTCGGCTTGCGCTACATTCGCACCGAGACTACATCGACAGGTGAACGTAGAAATATTCAAAACATTGAAATTGAGAGTATTACTCCGGACCAAGGTACTATTCTTGAATTTACCTACTTCGACCCAGAACCAACCTCACTCGGTCGAGACTATGATGAGTTTTTGCCAAGCTTCAACTTGTCAGTTGACTTGAATAACGGTTTCTTTGTGAAGACTGCAGCGGCAAAAGTGATTACCCGTCCAGCCATTGAAGACACTGGGGTAAATACCACCACAGTGGATCGGGTTCGCTTAGACCAATACTTCACTACCGGCAATAACCCGTTCTTGAACCCATATGAAGCTAATCAGTTCGACCTGTCCATTGAGTACTACCAAGACAATGGTAATGCTTACTCGGTAGGCTTGTTCTACAAAGATATTAGTTCATTTATTTCAACGCGTACCGAGAACATCAGCACGGGCCAGTTCTTTGATACTTTTGACAATGGTGAGCAAGAACTTATTCAGGTAGCTACTCAGCCGTCTAACCGTCCTGGCGGTACCGTACAAGGCTTTGAAGCCGCAGCTCTGCACTTCTTCGACTATCTTCCTGGCTTTATGAGTGGTTTTGGTGTGCAAGCTAACTACACCTACACCGACACTGAAGACAAATTGGGCTCAAGTGATATTCCGGAGCGAGTTAATGTACGTTCTGCTGGAGACGGGCTCGAGGGCTTCTCGAAAAATTCATTTAACTTAGTGGCGTTTTATGACAAAGACGGCTTCCAAGCTCGATTGGCGTACAACTGGCGTGAAGGTTACTTGAAAGAGCGTACAGCGGCTGATTTAAGACTGTTACCTAAGCATGTAGATGATTATGGTCAGTTTGATTTCAGTACTTCGTACGACATTACGGAGAACTTCACGGTTCGTGGCGAGATCATTAACTTAACCAATGAAAACATTCTGGAATTCGCCGATATTCGCGAGCGTGTTTCATTGGTTCAGTATACCGGGAGACGTTTCCAACTTGGCGTAACAGCTAAGTTCTAAGCGCAGTGAGCTTAGTTGTTCACCTGAGTTAAAAGTTTTTTGGCTCGGGTGAACAACGTTTTATTGGCTATGACTATGAATGAAGTAAATTCCATAACTAACTACGTTGTTGTTGGGGGCGGTACAGCTGGATGGATCAGCGCCGCTATTCTTTCAAAAGCACTCAGAAATCAGCCGCATAAAATTTCGGTGGTTGAGTCACCAGATATCCCCACCATAGGTGTGGGTGAAGCCACGATTCCTTCTTTCGTTGATTTACTGGAATACCTACAGATCCCTCTGGCGGAATTTGTCGCAAAAACGGGGGCGACGTTTAAGCTGGGTATCAAATTTGTCGACTGGAAACAAAAAGGCCACCACTACTGGCACCAGTTTGGTGAAGTGGGAAACAAAATTGACGGAGTGGATTTTTACCAGCATTGGCTTAAACATCATTTAACCACGCAAAAGTATGAGTTTACCGATTTCTCCCCAGCCGTTGCTTTAGCAAAACAACATAAATTCTTCATTTCATCCCCTGAACATCCAACCAATCTCTCTAAATCCACGTTTGCCTTGCATTTCGATGCCAGCAAGGTGGCGAAATTTCTTAAACAGTACTGTTTAAGTCACGGCGTGGAGTATGTGCCTGCTAAGGTCTGCGATGTGACGAAACATAACGACGGCAGTATATATAGCTTAGTCACCGATGAAGGGAAAGAGCTCGAAGGAGACTTCTTTTTTGACTGTTCGGGGCAACGTGCCCTGTTAATTGGCAAAGCCCTACGTGTAGGTTACACCAACTGGCAGCACCATTTACCGGTAAATAGTGCCATTGCCGTGCAGTCTGAGTCGCGAGGAGAAATTCCCCCCTATACCGAATCCGTTGCTCTTGAACATGGGTGGCGTTGGCGTATTCCATTGCAAGAGCGAATTGGTAATGGCTATGTGTATTGCAGTGATTTTTGCTCCGACGAGAATGCACGTCAAACCTTGCTTGCCAATATAGAACGTCCAACCTCAGAACCGAGAAAAATCACTTTTACTACGGGCGTAAGACAAAAAATTTGGGACAAAAACTGTGTCGCCGTAGGGCTATCGAGTGGTTTCTTGGAGCCACTAGAATCCACGAGTATATACTTGGTTATGCGGACGATGCTTAAGTTTGTTCAGTCACTACCAAGTGCGCAATTGTTTCAACCCACCATCGACGAATTTAATCGCCTCATGGTGAATGAGTACGAGTATATTCGCGACTTTATTATCTTGCATTATTGCGTGTCTGAACGACAAGACAGCGACTTTTGGAGAATGTGGCAACACATGGAGCTACCCGATTCGCTAAAGTACAAGCTTGAGCTTTTCAAATGTCAGGGGCGACTCATGGACAATTACTATGACTTGTTCTCTCATGAGAGCTGGTACGCCGTGTTAGAAGGTATGGGCGTAAGACCCAGAAGCTATGACCCCGCCATAAACAACTCAGATGATATGTTAGTTGCGCAAGCTCTGGATAAAAGCTTCGCAGCACTTCAGGTGAGTGCTTCCAAATGCCTCGACCATAAGGACTATCTGGATAAGCTTATTGCCGCCTTTTATCGCGCCACAGCCTAGTGCACTGCGCTGTGGCTTTTGACAAACCGGCATGCAATTGTTGTTGCTAAACATAGCGATTGTTCGTAAAGTAGCGCCCATTACCTAAGCAAGCAATAGACTTGCGATTTCTACTGTTTTTCAGGCCGCCACTGGCTTTTTACCCCTACTCATAATCAAATAGTCATCACTGTTGGTTGCTTGCTCGATTTGCTAAATGCATAGACTGGGTTGCGCAACACAGGTGAGAGCGTATTCGTCTTGATTAAAGATAAGGATTTACCCATGGACCGCCGCCCAATAACCATTGTGATATTTACTGGCTTCTACCTACTTGGTTTGCTGTTTTTAATTGTGGGGGTATACTTCTGCCAGACATTATCGTCGATTTGAATGTCACTAAAGCGGATGCCGGTGTGTTGTTTACGCTGTTTTCTTTAGGTTCTATGGCCGGTGCTATCGCAGGAGGTAAATATGCAAGTCGCTTTGACTACCTATTCTTATTGAGTGTTCTCATAGTGGTGAATGCGGTTACCTTGGTGTTTATGTCCTTGGTGACTCACTGGTATCTCATGCTCGTTTATGCGGGAATCATCGGTATTGTGGCGGCCACTATCATCACCATAGGTCATACACTGATTGCCCGCCTATACGAAGAAAAGCGCTTTAAAATGATGGGCATCATGGACTTTATGTTCAGTTTTGGTGCCCTATCAGCCTCTTTCTACGTTACTGGGTTGTACTTGTTGAGCGAAAATTGGCGACTTCCACTGCAGGTCATGGCCGGCATTATGTTTCTATTGAGTGCCTATACCCTTGCGTGCGCCGTACGTTCATCTAAATCAGTCTCTGGCGATGTGGCGACAGAGAGGAAAACACTGTCATTCAAAGTGGTACTGCGCCAACCCGTTTTTCTATTTATGGCTGTACTGACTTTTGGTTATGGCGCGATAGAGTTTGGCAACGCTAACTGGTTCGTGACTTATGCCCAAACCGGATTGGGATACACAGGTGAGCAAGCGCGTAACCTACTGGCTTGTTTTACGGGTGGAATGGTTATCAGTCGTTTGGTGTATACCTATTTTCTAAGGTTCGTCACAGTTCACCATCTCATTATGGTACTCGCCACAGGCACCTTGTTGGGTACCCTTTCTATCAAGCTGTTTACCGACTTATATCTATTGGGTTTAGGTAACTTCATTCTTGGCTTTAGTTTAGGTGCCTTATTCCCACTGGTGTTGTCGTCGGCCATGAACATTGACAGCGACAACGGCCCAGTACTGTCGGGCGTCAGCATTGTAGCGAACTCCATGGGTGTACAAATCGCATCATTTTCCACAGGCGTTTGGGCAAACAGTGCCACTATTAATGTGGCATTTTGGGTGATTCCTATGGCTGGGCTAGTCTTGTGGTTATCTAGTATTGGGTTTGCCTACAAGATGAAGGCAGCGCGATAACCTTCTTTGGTTACCACCTGTCCTGTAGCGCTTTTAACCCATCTAGTAAGCTTCGATGAGTGTGCCTAGCTCGCTCCAAAAACTTCGACTTGCAATGGCGTTGTTGCGCAGTTCAGTCAGCTGAATAGCATCAAACCATGTTCCTTTTTTAATGACTGCATCTGGGTTTGTCAGTATGTTTAGATTGTCCAGTGGATTACCTCTAGAGTAGATAACATCAGCGTTAAACCCTTCAGCAACTTGACCAATCTCTTCCTCCATACCAAGTGCCGTCGCAGGATTTATTGTCGCCGCTGCTATAACATCGAACCGAGAGAGCCCTGCTTGCTCCAGTAGTTTCATTTCACCATGGGTTGCCAATCCATGAGGTGACAATAGCACCCCCGAATCAGAGCCCACCAACAGCGGGATATCGGCTTGATGTAATACGCGGGTAATAGTGAGTAGAAATTGCATGGTAGTTTGATTGTGTTTGACCATGGCATCGGAGGCTTCAAGCCAGCGAGAGACCTGATTATTCTTAGCTTCTAAGGCAATAATACTCGAGGTGTATTCATCGGGAAGGGTATCGAGAAACGCTTGTTTTTGTGCGCTTATCATGGTCAGTTGATTGAAGATATTAAGTGTAGGAGTAATAGGTACTCCCGTTGCCTTAAGGTCATCACTAATCGGTGGAAGCAGTGCTTCGTCCATTTGATAGTTGAGGGGGCCTTGATAGATATCTTCTGCGTGTTCGAAAGATTGAAAACCAATGAGGGTAGATACTGGCATATCGCCAGAGGCGTGGGGACCATGTTTACCCAAAGGCATACCTGATTTATGGGCTTCGTCTACGAGTGCGGTCAGCGCATCTTGATTTAGGTTGCCATATACCTTAATCAGATCGTAGCCAGCCTCGCTAAACTCTCTCACCGCTTCTCTTGCTTGACTAGCCGTGTGAACCGTGCGGTGCATCGGCGCGTTGTCGTATCCAGAAACAATAGGGCTACTCACGGTCACCGTGCTACCTACCATAGCACCGTTGTTTAATGCTTCTCGCCACTCAAGATGTGCAGGAATACCATTCATTATTCGAACATGGGTCACACCATGGCTCAGCGCAATCGGAAAGGCAGCAGGTTCATACATGTGAACGTGCATGTCGATTAAGCCAGGGGTGAGGTAGCCATTGTCACCGTCGATAATAGAAATGTTTAGCGGTAAATTTGCTGGGTTGTACTCACTGATATCAAGTATTTTCCCGTTGCCCACATGAACATTCTGATGAGGAATCACAACCCGGTGCTTAATATCAATTACATTAACGTTAGTGATTACAAATTCACGGTCTGAGTAATGGGTAGGCTCGGCATTCGCATGTTCATGCAGAAGTGAAAGTAATAGCGCCAGTGCAAGCAAGACGTATTTTGTGGTGGTTGAAGGTTTCATAAATAGCTCCGTAGAAATTACGGTGCCAGACTATCTATGACTGCATGCTATATCGTCTAATAACGCGATAATTCACGTCTACAATCGTGATCCTGTACCTATTTGTTGCTTATACTCACTTGGAGTAACACCGACAACGGCTTTAAACACCTTATTGAACGAGGCTTTAGAGCTAAACCCCGAAGCAAGGGCTAGATCGGTAAGAGTATGAGGCGATTCCTGTTTCAATTGCTCACAGAAGTACGCTACACGACATTGATTGATGTATTCGTTGAACGAGACCTTTGCATGAAGATTGATCGCCCGTGAAATATCACGGGTTTGCAATCCGCTCAATTCGCTTAAATCACTGAGTGTAAGCCGTGGTGTCAAGTACCATTGCTTGTCTTTAATTTGTGCGTCGAGATCTGCATAGATACCCTCGAAACTTTCTGGTAACTCTGTGCTTTCTACAACGGCCTTTTGGTGGGTTTGAGCGGGTAATTGATTTCTCTCAACCAACTTTACGATGATGATCATACAAGCGACTAACCACACTACATTATTGAGTCCTTGACCAATAAGGTTCAGCTGATGAGGAATGTAAGGTTGCAGATTGAGTCTCACTAAATCAACACAGTTAAACAGTGCAAGGCCAATAATTATCCATACCAGCCAAGTCAGTGAGTAGTCATCTGCATCTGAACGCTCTTGGCTTATAGTGCGTTGAAACTGGGTTAGCATGTGCACGATTAAGCCCGCGTAAATCAATCGCCACAATGTGCCTATCGCAATCACTTCTTGAGTGAAAGTAGTAAAAAACAAAACCGGTACAACGGGCGCAAAGTGCCACAGTGCTCCCTTGGGTAGTGACTTTTCCACGAATAACTTTATGGCTAAATACGATGCTGGGCCAAACAGCATGATAAAGATGGGACTGATCAGGTAGATATCGCGAGTAATGCCTGTTTCTTCAAGAATATTAATAAGGGAAGCGACTAGCGTAAAAAAGAATAGCGCCGCAATGCCTCTAAATTCGGGCTTCTTCCACAAGAGAAGCCCACCGAGAATAGCAACCGTTGCCGTACCTGATTGAATGAGGTTGATAGGGTTAAGAGGATCCATACTCGACCAAAAATTGCGTGTTAGCGAGGAAGGGCGACCAGTCTTGTTACTTTGCAGGAATAAAAAATTCTGCAATTAGCCCTTGTTGCGGGTGGTTTCGCAGTGCCACTCGTCCATCATGAGCTTCTACTATACGCCGAATAATGGCTAAGCCAAGACCAGAGCCCGTAGAGTTTCTTGCTTTATCCCCTTGCGCGAAGGGCATAAACAGACTGTCCAGCTCTTCTTCAGGTATCCCCGGACCAAAGTCTCGTACTTTACAGTACACGCTCTTTTTCTGCTTATTGTAATAGCTGGTGACCTCAATATGATCAGAGCCGTACTTAAAGGCATTTTCGATTAGGTTATCTAACACCCGTTTCATCGCGATATGGCGCAAGCTCAATGTTGGGATTGGATTGAGATTAAGGCTGATATGATGCTTATCGTCGAGCTGACGCGCTTGTACAAGAGCGTTAATAATGTCGTTCAGATTAGTGTTTTCGTGTACTTCTTCATTGTCGAGACGGGCGTAGTCAATAAATTGGTCAATAATGGCATTCATATCCTCTATGTCGTTAACTATGCCATCTTTAATCCAGCTCTCCTCATCGGGCAACATTTCTGAAGCCAACCGGATTCGGGTGAGTGGTGTACGCAGGTCGTGTGATATGCCCGCGGTCATAATATTACGGTCGTGTTCAAGCTGCTTGATACCCAAATTCATGCGGTTAAAAGCACGGGTGACCTGAATCATCTCAGAGCTTCCAAGCTCTTTGAGCGGAGCAGGATGTTCTCCTTTACCTACCGACAGTGCAGCTTTTTGAAGTTCTTGTAAGGGCTGGGTCATACGTCTTACGAACAACCAGCCGCCTGCCACACTCAATATACCTATCACCATCAAGTACATAGTTAATGGTGAAATGTTAGCCTTATTTAAACCTGAAATTGGAAGGGCAATCCAGGTATCTGGATAGCGATCAAGTGAAATCCACACTGTATAAGGGGCGTTTTTGCCTTCCGACCGAGGTTGAGTGCTTATCCTAACATCAGCCAGTTGGTTGAGTTGGTTGGTCACCTGAGAAGACATAAATTGATAGTACACGGCATCGTCTAAACCGTGGGTTCTCGCGTCGCTAGTGTCATACACATGAACGTTAGTTTTGTCGGCGTATCTGAGTCTTCTCGCCTCATTGCTTACCAATAGGTCGTTGGCCAGCACGCTTTTGACTTGTGTGGCCAGCAGGCTATTGATTTGTTGGTAACTGGGTTGAATAAAGTAATAGGTTACCGACAAGTAAGACACAACTTGGTTAATCAATAGCAATACCCCGATGAGCATTACTGTTTGAGCAAAGGTACTTTGCGGAATGATACGCACGGCGTCAGACTCGATTATTTATACTTGAGTCTCACCATCGGGTACGAATACATAGCCTAATCCCCACACAGTTTGGATATAGCGCGGATTAGCTGGATCAGCCTCTAACATTCTACGTAGTCTTGACACTTGAACGTCGATACTACGCTCTAATGCACTGTAGTCCCTGCCACGGGCCAGGTTCATGAGTTTATCGCGAGAAAGGGGCTCTCGAGGGTGTGTTACTAGTGACTTGAGTACAGCAAATTCTCCACTCGTAAGAGTTAGCGGGTTGCCGTCTGCGGTCATTTCTCGGGTGGCTAAATTAAGACGATAGTTACCAAACTCAATAATTTGCACTTCTTTGGTTGGCGCGCCCGGTGCTTCAGTACTTTTACGACGAAGAACCGCTTTAACTCGTGCAAGCAATTCACGTGGGTTGAATGGTTTGGGAAGGTAATCGTCTGCACCCATCTCTAGGCCAATAATACGGTCAACCTCATCGCCTTTTGCCGTTAGCATAATAATCGGCAGCTCGTTTTCCGCTTGGCGAAGTCGACGACAAATAGACAGGCCATCTTCGCCAGGTAACATGAGGTCTAAGACCATAAGGTGAAAGTTTTCTCGCTCAAGTAAACGATCCATCTGCTCTGCATTTGCTGCAGAACGCACTTGATAACCTTGTTCAACGAGATAGCGCTCTAACAAACTGCGCAAACGCATGTCGTCATCAACAACGAGAATTTTTGAGGTTTCCTGTCCCATAACTTTACCTTACTACCGTTTTTATCACTATAACCACAAGTGAACAAACACTAAAGAGGCGATGGCATTAATCACCACACCTCTTTGTTACAAATAGTGTCAAACGGCTTAAAATGTAAGTACATTCAACGCTTTGGTATCTGCACTACCATTAAGTGTGTCGAGATAAAGCTGGACTATGTTGCCGGCACCATCCACACCTTTTTCGTAAAAAGTGTCTTGAACTTTGCTTGCAAATTGTTGCCATGCACCAGCGTACTTAGTTAAAAATGCGTCGTGTCCCCACTCCCCTTGACGCAGTTTAACCCGTGCCGGTGCGAAGAATATTTCGGCATCTAAGGCTTTCTTGTTAGGTTTCTCTGAGGCCTTCCAATCAGTGGCGCCAATTAACGTAACTGTCGATAGTTTTTCCCCTAAGTGACTACCTAAGGCATTTATTAAGCTGCCGTTAGCGGCAAAATCAAGGAGCCAATAGCTGTCGTTGCTATCAAGCTTGGATAAATCGTCGTAACTCACTACATCATCATAGCAATCAGAGGCGCTTACCATGTCAACATTCGACGGCGAGGTTAATCCAATAACCCGATAGCTCGCGCCTCGAGCGGACTTCTGCTGTTTCAACAGTTGTGCAGTACCCAGCGCTGTTTTGCTTGAAGCGCTAGACAATAACAGTGATTCACCATTAGATAGTTCAGCTACATAATCGTCGAGTACGAAGGAGGTCATAAAGAGCGGACGAAAGTTAAGTTGCCACGCTTCTCGTGTTGGGTTGTATCCCGGGTCGGCAGCGCAGCGTAAATACTGATCGTATACTGGGCTGATACTCTTACGGTTGGTGTGTATATCGATGAAGCCATGGGGGGCTACTTTCCCCGCTTTAATCACCCAGTGGCTTGCCATGGGGAGATAACCGAATACTTTTTCACCTTCTTTAATATCTGCGTGTTTTGACGCAACGACTGTCGCAAACCCCCATACTGGAACAATACCAAAGCCATCACCAGCGGGGAAAAAGCCCCAATATCCCATTCCGTGGCCAAGTGCGGCATAGGTAATATTGTTGGCTGAAAAGCCAAAACTGTCGGTACTTAGCACAACTTCATCGTCACCAAGAGTGGCGGTATCAATGGAATGGCTTACGGTTTTGGTGTTGTTGAGTTGATTTTTATCAACCCAAATCTGGGTGCTATTTATGATTGTCATTGTTCCCATCTCGTTGTGCTGGTTAGGCTATAACCTTGGCTCAACTCAATGAGATTTTCGACTCATTGATGACAATACTTATATATAGTTTGGGTCAATGGACAGATGAGATTTGTCCACTGGGCGTTAATCGTCCTCGTGGCTGAGCCAATCCATTTGATGACCAGCACGGCGTTTTTTATCGAGAAGATCCTCAATGAGTGGTGTAAGAATAAGCTCCATAGCGAGACCCATTTTACCGCCGGGAACCACTAGCGTGTTGATACGCGACATAAATGCGCCATCAATCATTTTGAGCAGGTAAGGGTAATCTACGTTTTTCATTTCCCGTCTAAAGCGCACAACCACAAAGCTTTCGTCTTGGGTGGGGATTTCTCGTGCACTAAACGGGTTTGACGTATCAACTGTTGGCACTCGCTGAAAGTTTACGTGGGTGCGAGAGAACTGCGGGGTAATATAGTGGAAGTAGTCATCTAAGCCTCGCACTATGCTGCTCATTACCGCTTCTCGAGAGTGACCACGGTCTGTGGTATCGCGAACAATTTTTTGTATCCATTCTAAGTTCACGATAGGTACCATGCCCACCAACAAATCAACGTGCTTTGCTACGTCGTTTTCTTCTGTCTTCACACCGCCATGTAAGCCTTCGTAGAAGAGCAAGTCAGTATTCGACGGTAAATCTTGCCACGGCGTGAATGTGCCTGGCATTTGGTTGAATGGCACCGCATCATCAAAGGTATGTAAATACTGCCTAAACTGGCCGGTACCTGAACTTCCGTATTCTCTGAATAAGGTTTCTAGCAATTCAAAATCGTTAGCCTTGGGGCCAAAGTAGCTGATATGTCTGCCCTGTTCTTGTGCTTTTCTGATTTCTACTTCCATTTCAGGACGAGTAAATCGGTGAAAGCTGTCACCACCAACAATAGCGGCGTTAACACTCAAGTTTCTGAATATGTGTCGAATGGCATTGGTGGTAGTCGTCGTTCCAGCGCCAGACGAGCCGGTGATTGCAATTATTGGGTGTTTAACAGACATAAGCGTTTGATTTGAAAATGACACGACTAGTTATAAGCTGTGTCACCCTTTTAATCAAGAGGTACGAGCTGCAACAAGGCTTATAGAACACAATAGTCTTCATAATTGAGTTTTATGCATTTTCTGGTTTTGGTGCGCTATTAAGCCGTTGATATAGCCATCCAATACCTACTAGAGACAGTCCTAGGCCTATAAATGAAATGGCGCGATACAAGCCCTCTAAGTTCGACATATCAACTAAAAACGCCTTGAGCAGCACGATAGCCAGCAGTATGAAACCTGCTCGTCCAATACTATTGTAGTGCCTGATTTGGCTGACAAAAATCATCAACGACGCGATTAATAACCACACTAACGAATACGTATAGAGTTCGGATTGCAAAATGTTGTCGTTAAACATGAGCGCGTTAGGGTGGTAAGCACCGCGAATAAGTCCACTGATGTATAGAAACCCTAAAGCACCAACCACACAAAAGCATAATGTATGTAAACGCTGTGGGATAAGGTTGAACTTGGCTAACCCTGTTAAGACAACAGCGGTTAGTGCCCATTGCACCAATAGCCAGTTAAAAATAAAGCCATCTCCGGTGGGTTGAGGTGCAATGAACGGGTTGTTGGCCACTGACACATCCACATGCAGCAAACCTGCGCCGCAAGCCAGCGCTATGGCAAAGCCTCTGTACCATTTTGCCATTGAGGAGAATTGTGCTCGGTACAAATATACGCCTGACAAAACCAACCAATTAAATGCTAAAAGGACGTACCCTTGATATCCCATCGATATACTGGGGTATTCTCCTAGTAGTAAATAACTGGTTTCAGTGGTAGTTAATAGGGCTACTACATGCACACCAGCACCTTCAATCCATTGTTTTACTTCGTTAATAGGGTTGTGCTTGCGAGCAAACCAAAATATTCCTAGTACAACGGGATAAACCACAATGCTCCAATGAATCCCCATAATGTGTTCACCAGAGTAATCGCTGAGCCATGGTGCAAAAGTGAGTCGACTGGTAATACATACCAATGCCACCTTGTAGAGCCACGTAGGTAGAACCACCTCGTACTTTTTGCTGAGAAAGCTCATTGCAGCGACTTGCACACTGAGCGCCAATGTTAGTGTGGCGGCATCCAAAAGCATGGTTAGTGTGAGAGTCACACAGGCGTTGGCGAGCAAGGCGTAAGTAAGGCGATTTACCGTGACGTTGGAGCGCCCAACAGCGAGCGTACTGACTATGGCGACTAAGCTTAGCTCGAGAGCCCACACTGGATAAAGATGAGGGGCAACCTCATTCGGAGACAAGGCGTAACTTATCCCTAGTAGAGACACTGGACTAACAATGAGTAGCAGTAAGTAAGCAGGTCGTTGAGTAAGGGTGATCATAGCCACGCTGTACACAAGGGCGACGAGAGCTGCGAGCTGAACAAAAAGATAGTTACCACTAAAGAGTAGTCTTAACTCGTCAATCTGCGCAGTTTTGGGCAATAGCAGGTAACTGTACAGGGAAAATGTCAGTGCAAGGTAGGGCCAAGTATCCAGCGCGCTGTATCGATGCGCTGCGCCCAGTAATACTGCAGCTATGGCGATATTGGCGATAACAATGTGACTCACGCTATCGAATAACGCAATGCTTATCGCAAGCATAATCAGTGAAAAAAGAACGCCCAAGTGTTCCTTTCTAGGCATGAGTAACTGTGCTGTAGTGAGAGGGGCTGACATTGTGTTAAGTAAGCGCCAACCGGCAATATCACTGAGCACAAACAGATAAATGCTGAATAATGAAAATAGTAAGAGTGAGCTGAAATCACTGTTGGAAGCGAAGGTCAGGGAAATGCCAAACCAACTAAAATGAGCCGCAAAGGCAAGCCACCACAACCATGATTGTCTGACGGCTTGTGACAACCAGACTGCAGAGGTTGAAACCACCGCAGTATAAATAAGAAGTGCAGTAACGTTGTTACTGCCCGTAGATACCAGCAAAGGTACCGCATAAGCGCCGATGATCCCTATCCACGCCAATAAAGGGCCAAACCTAAAGGCCAGTGAGCTTGCAGCGAGTGCTACTGCGGCAAGTGCGATAAAGGCGGCTTGTGGTGATAGAAAATGGTAAAAATCAAAGGCGACCAATACGATGGCATAACAAGTGACTACGCCTCCGCTAGCAATCGAAGCGCAGATATACGGTGTATTAATATTAAACCGTACTTTGTTTCTCGCCAGATATTCCGCAGCTGCAATAAGAAATACGCCAAAGGTGCCGCCAGCAATAATACGCACGATTGGAGGCAATAAACCCGCTTCGATAGCGTAGCGAGCGAGAAATACGCCACCAATAGCTAAAATCAAACCACCCAGCCATAACAATCCGTTTGCGCGGATAAAATCCGTGAAAGTATCGGCAAAGGACGGGCCCAATACGTCGGTAGATTTAGGGGTGGGTGCTGCTGATGTTGTGTTAGTGGTTACGCTAGGTGTCACGCTAGATGCAAAGCTTGTTTTGACAGGTGACGTTTGCGCTGGCTTTTGTAGCTCAATATTAGCTGTGACTGGTGTTGTTTGTTTCGTCTGAGGCTCTTCAGAAGTTACACTGATATTCGTCGCGGAAGAGGAAGAAGGTGCCTTTAACGCAATTGACGTTTTTAGTGCCGCCAGTTGTTTCTCTAACCATTCTTGTTGTTTTTTTAGCTGGGCAATCTCGCTGGTAAGTCGGCTAATTTTTCCGTTGTGCGTGTAGGCCATTACAACGCCAATGAACACGAAAAGTATCAGTATGAGTGCGGCAAAAACTTCCATTGCAATCCCTCGCAAATGTAAATATTTGTAATTTATAGCATAATTGTTCGACTTATGTACTGAGATTTACAGTGCAAGGGCTCACATCAATGATGGCTTCTATGTTACTTGTAGGTTTTTTTGTCGTGAGGATCTCCGTGATGGTGTTGTAGCAATCGAATGATTAATCGTGCTTCTTCTTCATCCATAGCCAGTAAATCGCGAATCTTCTCAATGTGCTCCACATCATGGCGACTCAGTTCACCATCGGCTAGGGCAGTTTCTACTGAGGCTTTGAAACGCTCCCTTCGCAATTGAATTTGTGCGGTAAAGCTCGATGACAAAATACCCGCAGGTAACGCGTAGAAACAAATACCCATGACGGTAATCAAACCGCCAAACACTTTTCCTAGCGGTGTGATAGGTACAACGTCACCGTAGCCTACTGTGGTGAGTGTCACTAAGGCCCACCACAACGAGGCTGGAATACTACTGAACTCTTCTGGTTGAGTAGCGTGTTCGATGTAGTAAATACAGGTAGCGGCAATAACCGTGAACAACATCAATATACTCAGCGCTGCCAGTAGAGCGTGAGCTTCGTTCTTAATGACCGTCACTAGGGTTTGTACTGAGCGAGAATAGCGACCCAGTTTCATGATTCTGAACACTCGGAAAATACGTAAAATGCGCAAATCTAAGGTAAAAAACACGCTTAGGTAAAATGGGAGTATGGCGAGTAAATCGATAATCGCCATGGGGCTCTTTAAGTATCGCCAGCGAAGCTGACGCTCGGACAAATGGGGGGCATTTTGTTGCGGTGCTGCTGCGCTACTCCACACTCTTAGAACGTACTCTACAGTGAACAAAAACACAGAGACTATCTCAATGACAACCAGTTCAGTGTACCAATGCTGGCTGATATCAGACACGGTAGATACCATCATTGCCGTCACGTTGATGATGATGAGTACAATAAGTGCCATGTCGAACCACTTGCTGGCACTACGGTGAGTTTGCGCCTCCTGATAGGGCGTAAGGATCTGATAACACGTAGCTTTCAGTGACATTCACTCTGATACAATTTGCTGACTATGCATTTACCATAGCAAATTACGCAGTGATTAGTGAGGATATATTGGTAGAGAAGAGGGGCAAAAAAATGGCACCGAAGATTCGATGCCATTTCTAGAAAGCTTTACTCAGCTTCGCGAGCAATAGCGCGATAAGCAATATCGTTACGGAAATACACGCCTTCCCACTCGATTGCTTTCACTAGCTCATACGCTTGTTGTTGCGCTTCGGTTACCGTATTTCCTAGTGCCGTTGCACACAATACGCGACCACCACTGGTCACTACTTCACCGTCTTTAAGTGCCGTACCCGCGTGGAAAACTTTACCTTCGAGCTGAGCCGCGGCATCTAAACCGTGAATCGCGTCACCTTTGTTGTAGCTACCCGGGTAACCGCCAGCTGCTAGTACCACACCAACCGCTGCGTGCTCATCAAACTCAATAGTTTTACCCGCAAGTTCGCCCTTACACGCTGCCTGACACAAAGGAACAATGTCAGACTGCAAACGCAACATAATAGGTTGTGTTTCTGGATCGCCAAAACGACAGTTGTATTCAATCACCTTAGGTGTACCGTCGGCCATGATCATTAAGCCAGCGTACAAGAAGCCCACATAATCATTACCTTCTGACGCCATGCCATTAACGGTAGGCATAATCACTTCATTCATGATGCGATCGTGAATTTCTTGCGTAACCACAGGCGCAGGTGAATAAGCGCCCATACCACCGGTATTAGGACCTTGGTCACCGTCTTGTGCACGTTTGTGGTCTTGGCTGGTGGCAAACGGCAATACGTTTTTACCGTCAACCATCACGATAAAGGATGCTTCTTCACCGTCTAGGAACTCTTCGATAACGACACGACTGCCTGCTTCACCGAAAGCATTACCCGCGAGCATATCGCGAATAGCGTCTTCAGCTTCTTGCAAGGTCATTGCTACAATAACCCCTTTACCAGCAGCTAGGCCATCAGCTTTAACCACGATGGGAGCACCTTTCTCACGAACGTAAGCAAGGGCTGGGTCAATCTCGGTAAAGTTTTGGTACTCTGCTGTAGGAATAGCGTGACGAGCAAGGAAATCTTTAGTGAACGCTTTTGAACCTTCAAGCTGTGCTGCAGCTTGAGTGGGTCCGAAGATAGTAAGACCAGCCTCGGTAAAGGCGTCTACTACACCTGCAACTAGCGGCGCTTCAGGGCCAACAATTGTCAGTTCAATACCGTTTTCTTTAGCAAAGGCAAGTAAACCGTCAATGTCATCTACGCTAATAGCAACATTTTCGAGTTTAGGCTCATTGGCTGTACCAGCATTACCCGGTGCAACGAATACGGTTGAAACTAAGGTAGACTGCGCTGCTTTGTATGCTAGCGCATGCTCGCGGCCACCGCCGCCAATTACAAGTACGTTCATCAAGTGTTCCGATTAACCTTTAGGTTTTACAAATTTTAATGTCATGCGATTGCTCTCGCCAATCGCAAGGTATTTTCTTTATCTTGGTCTTCTAGTGCTAAACGCGGAGGAAGTGTCCAAACACCGCGTGGGTGATCGGCAGTATCCATTGGGTTAGCATTTACGTCGCTGCTCGCTTCAAGCACAAAGCCCGCTTTTTGTGCTGCAGCAATAACGTAAGAGCGCTTCATGTAGCCACTCTTTTCCATGGCTGAATCATCCGCACTTTCTGGTAGCTCATGCTCTACTACACCAAGTACACCGCCTGGTTTAAGCGCTGCAAAGAAAGCGCCAAATGCATTGTCGATACCCTCGTCACCATGGCGCATATACCAGTTGTGAACGTTACGGAAGGTTAGCACCATATCCGCACTACCTGGTGCTGCAACTTCAAGTGCTTTCATTGGATCGAATGCTGTAACTTCTGTACCTTCGTATCGCATGCCTGGTTGAGTTTTTTCAACAAAGCTAGCCAGTGACTTTTTGTAATATTCGTTGCTAGATTCATCTACATAAAAGTGCGCAGCAACAAATTGACCTTCTGCTTTTACTACTGGGTAAAGAATGTCGGTATACCAGCCACCACCCGGAGAAATTTCGACAACTGTCATTTCAGGCTGAAGACCAAAGAAGCGAAGGGTTTGTTGAGGGTTGCGGTATTCGTCACGAACTTTTGCAGCCGCTGAGCGAGCTTCACTCATGGCAGCATCGCTAATGGCATCTGCAGATACGTAAGTAGCAGACATTCCTAGCGTTGCAGCGAGAATAACTTGCGCTAATTTTTTCATCTTGTTGTATTCCTTCATACGTCGTTATTAGGTGTTATTGGTTCTAGGCTTGTACTGAGCGGACTCAGATTTAGATTAAGCATAGCAAGATTGTATTGCACCTAGCTGACTTCCTGTCTAGAAATATCAGCGAGTTATCGCCAATTTTAACAGAATAGAAGAACACAAAACCCCAGCAAACGCTCAACACCAGTCAATTAAGCATTTCAGGTTGCATTAGCTTCGTTGAGAGGAAGCAACAGGCTTTTTACCGCACGCCGCAAGCACATCCCTGTGGGCTCGGCTTCGGCATCCATGCCTCAGACGGCTGTAAAAAGCCCATTACTTCCTCTCGTAAACCAATCACTTTGCTTAACTGACTGGTGTTAAGCAAACGCTGGTTTTATATATTATTAATGGCGGAAGTGACGCATGCCAGTGAATACCATGGCAATGCCATGTTCATCTGCAGCAGCGATAACTTCTTCGTCACGCATTGAGCCACCAGGCTGAATGACGGCTTTAATGCCTGCTTCAGCTGCAGCGTCGATACCGTCGCGGAACGGGAAGAAAGCATCGGATGCCATGACAGAACCCGCAACTTCTAGGTTTTCATCTGCCGCTTTAATACCAGCAATTTTTGCAGAGTAAACACGGCTCATTTGGCCTGCGCCCACACCTACCGTCATACCGTCTTTGCAATAAACAATGGCGTTTGATTTAACGTATTTGGCCACTTTCCAGCAGAACATAAGGTCGCGTAGCTCTTCTTCTGAAGGTTGAGCTTTGGTAACCACTTTAAGGTCGTCCATATCTACCATACCGAAGTCACGCTCTTGTACTAGCAAACCGCCGTTAACGCGTTTGAAGTCATAACCGTCGGTAAGTTGGCCTGCCCAATCACCACATGCAAGAAGGCGAACGTTTTTCTTGGCACTAACGATAGTTTTAGCGTCTTCGCTAACGGTTGGAGCAATGATAACTTCAACGAATTGACGGTCAACAATAGCTTGAGCCGTAGGGCCGTCTAGTTCACGGTTAAAGGCAATAATGCCGCCAAATGCTGAGGTTGGGTCGGTTTTAAACGCGCGGTCATAAGCAGACAAAATGTCATCACCGATAGCTACACCACACGGGTTAGCGTGCTTAACGATAACGCAAGCTGGTTGATCGAATTCTTTCACACATTCTAGTGCTGCGTCTGTATCTGCGATGTTGTTGAACGACAGCTCTTTGCCTTGAAGTTGCTGAGCAGTAGCAACTGAGGCTTCTTGAATGTTGTTTTCAACGTAAAACGCGGCACTTTGGTGACTGTTTTCACCGTAACGCAAGTCCTGTTTTTTGCTCATTTGCACGTTGTAGGTACGCGGGAATTCACTTTCTGTTTCGCAGCAACCTGTTTCACACGTCGCGCTTTCAAGGCGAGCACCAAAATAGTTGGCGATCATGCCGTCGTATTCTGCTGTGTGTTCAAAGGCTTTAATGGCAAGGTCGAAACGCGTCTTGTACGTTAATGAACCTTCGTTGGCATTCATTTCTGCAAGTACAGTGTCGTAGTCTGATGCGTTTACCACTATGGTAACGTCTTTGTGGTTCTTCGCTGCTGCACGAACCATAGTAGGGCCACCGATATCGATGTTTTCAATAGCATCTTCAAGGGTGCAGTCTTCGTTAGCTACGGTTGCAGCAAATGGGTACAGATTAACAACCACCAAATCAATGGGCGCAATGTTGTTTTCTGCCATTACAGCTTCATCGGTACCACGACGAGCAAGAATGCCACCGTGAATTTTGGGGTGAAGTGTTTTAACACGCCCCGCCATAATCTCTGGATGACCTGTGTGGTCAGAGACTTCGATAACTGGAAGGCCAGCTTCACCCAGTAACTTTGCGGTACCACCTGTCGACAGTAATTCTACGCCAGCGTTATGCAGCGCTGTGGCAAAATCCAGGATACCAGTTTTGTCTGAGACACTTAAAAGAGCACGTTGAATAGGTTTTGGTGTTTGCATAAATGTTTAGCTTCAGTATTGGAGTGTGAAACAAAAAGAGCACCTGTTGGTGCTCTTGAGGTGGGCAAAGCCCAGAAATCTTAGTTCATGCCGTATTGCTTAAGCTTTTTGCGAAGCGTGCCACGGTTAATGCCCATCATTATTGCCGCGCGTGTTTGGTTTCCGCGGGTATAAGTCATGACTTCTTCAAGTAGCGGTGCTTCAACCTCTGCCAAAACCATCTCGTAAAGGTTGTCGATGTTGGCGTTGTCTAGTTGCTTAAGGTATTTGTTAACCGCCTGCTTTACTGAATCACGTAGTGGCTTTTGTGCCTGAGTCTGTGAAGGCGTTGTAACTGTAGTAGTGAAAGGAGAAGTCACATTTTGATCGAACATAATACTGTCTTTTGCTCTTAAGTTAGTCATCACTATGCTGCGGGAGAAATCTGTCGGGTTTCTCGTTGTTGCAGCGCTTGAAAATAAACGTTTAATGCTTCGAGTTGCGCGTTTGCGTCTTCGATAGCGTTAAACGATTTACGAAACTGACGATCCGTATCATGCTCCGCGAGATACCAGCCCACATGTTTACGGGCAATTCTTACACCGGTGACGTCGCCGTAAAATTCATGAACATTCGCCACGTGCTCGTGCAAAATGTCATATTGTTCCGTCATTGGTGGCGCAGATAACTTTTCGCCGGTTTCAAGGTAATGAAGGATTTGTTTAAAAATCCATGGGTTACCCTGTGCACCGCGGCCAATCATCACACCGTCCGCACCTGTGTAATTGAGCACCTCTTGTGCTTTTTCTGGAGAAGTAATATCTCCGTTGGCAATCACTGGAATAGAGATCGCCGCCTTTATACGACGAATAGTGTCGTACTCAGCCATTCCTTTAAACATACAAGCTCGCGTTCTACCGTGAACTGCTAGCGACTGTATGCCGTTTTCCTCTGCAATGCGGGCGATATCGACCCCATTGCGGTTTTCTGGGTCCCAACCGGTGCGTATTTTTAGCGTTACTGGAACATCAACCGCTGAAACAACAGCTTTGATTATAGATTCCACAGTGTCTGGATATTGCAGTAATGCTGAACCAGCGAGCTTTTTATTGACCTTCTTTGCAGGGCAACCCATGTTGATGTCGATGATTTGTGCACCATTATCAACATTAAACTGTGCTGCCTGTGCCATAAGCTCTGGATCTGCACCCGCGATCTGCACTGAACGAAGACCTTCTTCGCCTTCGTGATTCATTCTTGCCATCGATTTTGGTGTATTCCACACTTTGGGATTACTCGACAACATTTCTGATACCACCAAACCAGCACCCATACGCTTACACAATTGACGAAACGGACGATCTGTGATGCCAGCCATAGGGGCAAGCATCAAATTGTTCTCTAATGTGTAAGGTCCAATCTGCATGGGGCTCAATCAGTCTCGCTAACCTGGCGAATCAAATATCGCACAGAAAATATACACCCGGCCAAAACGGGGCGCTAAGTGTACGTGTTTTCATATTGCTTGAAAAGGCTAAAAATCACACAAAATTTCACTTCTTAGTCTTGACAGTGAAAAAAATCTGTCACATTAGACGTCTATGAGTGATTTTGGTTTAAAAAATAATCAAAATTGCTTGGGGAGCACGGTTTAAAAGGGTTTTAAGTGGGGTATAAAATACCGTTTACTGATGTTTTATACCCGAAACTCGTGCCCATTCACCTTCAGTGGCACTTTTATCCAGCGTAAAGTTGGTTTGGTAGGCTGTTTCTATCTTCTCGATTTGCTCGGTGAGAATACCTGAAAGCACGAGTTTTCCTCCCACTTTACAGTACCCGGCAATGACGCTTTGTAATTCCAGTAATGGACCTGACAAAATGTTTGCGACAACCACATCTGCTTCCAGTGTAGGCTGGTCTTCTGGCAAGTAAACGCTAAGTCGGTCTTCGACCTGATTGCGTCGCGCATTTTCTTGAGTCGCTTGTAGGGCTTGTGGGTCGATATCAATACCAATGACTTCTTTGGCGCCGAGTTTTAACGCCGCTAGCGCTAAGATCCCAGAGCCACAGCCGAAATCGACCACGGTTTTCCCTGCCATATCGATACCGTCTAACCATTGTAGACAAAGTGAGGTTGTGGGATGAGTTCCTGTACCAAAGGCCAAACCTGGGTCTAGCATCACGTTTACCGCCGTTGGATCTGGCACATCGCGCCAGCTTGGGCAAATCCATAGTCGCTCACCAAACTTCATAGGATGGAAGTTGTCCATCCATTCTCTCTCCCAGTCTTTGTCTTCGAGAGGCTCTAGCTTGTGTTTAAAACCCGGCCCAAGGATTTTAGATTTTTCTAAGCGCTTAACAATGGCAGGCATATCAACCGTTGCTTCGAACAAACCGACCACTTGAGTGTCTGGCCACAACATGGTTTCGCCCGGCTTAGGCTCGTACATGGGCGTATCTTTCGCATCCACATAGGTCACCGCTTGAGACCCGTTGGCACGCAGCATTTCGCCAATGGCGTCTGCAAATTCAGGGGAAGTATCTATTCTAAGTTGTAGCCAAGCCATGGATATTGCCGATAGGTGATTTGGGCGGTATTGTACAGGTTGAGGTAAAAAAGCGAAACGCACTTTCTCACCACTTCGAGGATAACGCATAGCTATGAAACGGGTTATTGTTTTCATGTTGACGATATTAAGTTCTGTCGCTTGTACAGCTGACGAACTGGATGTTGTAGTGAGTTGGCACAAACCTCCTTATGTAGTGATGGATCAGGACAGTGGTTTTGAACTAGACCTTGCACGAGCTATTTTCAATGAGATGGGGCATCAGCTAACGCCCAACTAGTTTACCCTTCGGAAGAATTGAGCGGGCAGTGGCCAATGGGCAGTTGGATATTGCGCTGACTCTCAATTATCGCCATGACGTCGATGTTGATATTCTTACAGACGAATACGTACGATTTCAAAATGTTGCCGTAACGCTAAAGAGTAGAAATATTGAGCTAAACAATATTTCAGACCTTGCTCAATATCGCGTAGTGGGATTTCAGACGGCATCTAGGGTGTTGGGTGAAGAATTTGCTCGAGTGACTGACGATAATTCTAATTACGCCGAAGTGGCTGACCAACGAGCTCAGGTTATTACCATGTTGCGAGGTAATTACGACGTTGCGGTAATGGACGGTAATATTTATCGTTGGATTAGCGCATCCTTACCTGACGAGATTCAAAAGCCCGTAACTATGCACAATTTGTTTGAACGTAATGGTTACCGAGCGGCAATTCCAGATGCAGATTTAAGAACCAAATTTAACGCCATCTTGCACCAGTTTATGCAAGATGGTCGTTATCAAGTTCTTCTCGACAAATATCATCTGGAAAACTTATTTGAAGAGCAAGTTAAGTCTGGGGACTAGGATTACCTATTTAACCCGGACGCTTGACCCAAGCACTACACCATCCGTCTGCTGCTACAAGTTTTCCTGGGAAGATGGCGCATGGGCGGTTCTCGTCGCCTTCATTGCCTTGAATGTACATGCAGTTACTACACATAGACCCAGCCACTTCTGACTTAGGTACGTACTTAAGCGCTTGTGCCGTTGGATCGCTAGTTTGAAGTAGTTCTTGTGCCTGACTGCGCAGTGCAACACTACCGCACGTTAAGCCAATAAGCGTTGCGCCCGACATTTTCAAAAAGTTACGGCGATTCACAGATTTCATTGTAAACTCCCAAGATGCTAACAAGAATGATTCTTTTTTATTCGCTTTCTAAAACGCAAAAACCTGCCCGGGGGCAGGTCTTTCTGTATGTATAATACGTTGAGAATAGCGTAAGTATCATTGATCTGTATTAAAAAAATTAAATTACTTTTTAATCTAGCGCTGATCAGCTCATTTTTGCTAAATCACTGTCTGGCTTCGCATAACTGTATTTGGCGATATGTTGCGTGGAGTGATAGGTATCTAATCCCGAAATACATGCACTGCCAAGGGATGCGATATCTATGTATCCATCGTCTTTCAACGCATCTTTGTTTGATGACGACAGAAAAACTTCTTTGATCTCACCAACAACGAATTCTGTGTCGTTACACAGCGTAAAGTGTTCGGTAACTGTGAGCCCTATTTTAACTGAGCTTTCCTTCACATATGGCGCTGAAAAGCTTTCGCTATACCAGGGTGTTAGCCCCGTGGCATAAAATTCACTTTCATCTTTTTCATATCGCGCTGAAGTTTGGTGTGCCTTGTCGGTAAAGGCTACCCCAATATGATTTAGCGTATAGCTTCCAGTGTTTTTGATGTTCTCTAAAGAGTCCCGTCTAACGGTATGCGGACGCATAACGACACCTAATAATGGCGGGTTGGCACCCACGTGAACCACTGAACTGATGACTGCTAAATTCGCTGTAGTTCCATTAGATGTGCCCAACAAAGAGGCAGATTTAAAGCCTGAAAGGCTATTGATAAAGTTTGCTCTAAATCGTTGTGGCATTTGCTCAATGCGTGAACGATCGAAAAAGTCCTCTTGGTTATCCATTCTCTTGTTCTACTCTTAGTTCGATGTCGTCGTTGAAGTTTGTGGTGACTGTAAGTGTGATGGGGCTGCAACAAATCTGGCAGTCCACTGTTTGCTCTTGGTCAATGTCATTCACTTCGTCTACCTCAACATCATTGGGGGCCATGCAATAAGGGCAAGAAAAATACATGGGTAGGGTTAGGCTCATGGCGTCACAACTCAGTGTTTTAACGTACGAGGTATTACGTCGAAATGGCGCCTGTGGATTGATCTTATGTTAATTCATGTATATATATACATGTAATTCAATATTGTTGTTCTGTGTTGGCATTGGTTCCTGGAATGAGAAAAACCTTACCTCCTCGTTATTACCTAACTCACTTCCACGAGTTTTTAGCTTTTTTCGACGGACAAAACGCGCCGCTGCTGACTGAGAAGGCAAAAGCATTCATTGAACGGTTCCATCAATTAGATGCAGATAAACAGTGCATTATTGCCAGAGCCGCTAATCGAAAATACGCCGTTATCGATCGTAGCCAGTTCAATTACGATGAAATTAATGCACCGCAACAACAAATCGATGCACTCATTGCATCGGGTTGGTTTGATACTATTAAAAATGCTGAACAAGAGGCATTAGAGGGCGTGTTGACAAAAGATGCACTCCTCTCGTTTTTGGCCAGTATGGGCGTGGTTTCTGGCGTAAAGTCCCTATCTAAGAGTGCGTTGTTGGCGAGATTCCTTGAGATTATTTCACATCAGGGATGGCCCGAAGATATGCCTGAGCACGACTATTTGCATTGTGCCTTTATAGAACCACTGAAGTATTTGTTGTTTCTTCACTTTGGCCATACCCGAGGGCGACTAAATCAGTTTTCTATGCGCGATCTGGGAGTCATGCGCACGCGACAAGATGCGGTTAACGATGTTGCGCGTTTCTCTTCATTACAAGACGCCGAATTAGCGTGGTTTTATGCAAGTCAGCGGGCCTTAATCAATTCAGCTTCTTCCGATGAATTACTCGCACTTGCTACGAGCGAACTGCCCAAAACTGAAGACGTTGCTGCAACCGTATTCCGCGATAGTTTCCTTTTCGCTTTGGGTACAGCTCTACTTGAAGACGAACCTACCCATGGGTTAAACGTATTGGGTATGGCAACCAGCGATAAGGCGCGAGAAAAGTGGGTACGGGAGAGCTTCAAAGCTGGAGAAGTTGATAAGGTTAAGGAGGTATTAGAGGGTTACATAGACGAGCCGCCTTCAGATACCTTTTTAGCCTTTGCCGAGGACTTTTACGCGCGAAAATATCATAAAAAGCGCACCAGTGCGTTAACCGATATGCTTCGCGCATCTCAACATACCTTGCTTATTGATGAGAGTAACAATCAGCAAGTAGAGCGAGGTGTGATGGCGCACTACGAACGTCAGGGTAAAACCTGCTGGCGCACTGAAAATCGCCTGTGGCTGAGTTTATTTGGGCTTACTTTTTGGCGTTTATTGTATGAAGAGGACGCGCTAGTTACCGAATTTGATAGGCGTCCTACGTCTATTAAACAAAATAACTTCTACCAAAAATTTGAACTTCACATTGAAGATCTGCTGGCATCTTTCACCAACAAAGAGGACCTTGCTGCTCACGTGAGGAAAGCAGCTGCTGCTCATTATGGCAAGGTGAATAGTATGTTCATGTGGTCGAGCAAGATCCTCGACCCCATACAAGCCTTAATAACCCATGGTGAGTTGACTGTCATCATCACGCTACTCAGGATGATGGCGAGAGACTTCGCATCACTTAAAGACGGCTTCCCAGATATTATGGTGCTAGACGATGGATTGCGCTTTGAAGAAATTAAAGCGCCCGGCGATCAACTGCGTCGCAATCAGTTAGTATCGATTCAACGGATGCAACAGGCGGGATTTGATGTGGGTATCACTGCCGTTGAATGGTATCGAGACCCTAATCAACCCTACGTTGTTGTAGATATTGAAACCACTGGCGGCAACAGTTCCAATCATCGCGTTACTGAAATTGGTATGGTAAAGCTGGTAGCGGGTAAGGTTATTGATACTTACGAGAGTCTGGTGAACCCAGAGCGATTTATTCCATCATCAATAACACGATTAACGGGTATTTCTAATGATATGGTGGCTGACGCGCCGCTATTCTCACAAATCGCGGATGACATCGATAAATTCACGCAAGACGCCGTGTTCGTTGCCCATAACGTGAATTTTGACTATGGGTTTATTAAACAAGAGTTTGCGCGACTCGAACTACCCTTTAGGCGCCCTAAACTTTGCACCGTACGAGAGATGCGCAAGGCTAAACCAGGTCTACCGTCTTATTCTTTAGCTAATCTAACCGCGCATTTTGGTATTACCATGGAGCGGCATCATCGAGCACTATCAGACGCCAGAGCTGCGGCCGAACTACTCAACATTGCTTTTGAAGTAAGCAGCTAATTGTGCGTAAACTAACCACAGTCTGCACGCTTTCTCCACAATCCTATGTCATGCTATTCCTGAACATTTTTATGGGAGTTCATCATGAAAGTTAAAAATACGGTAATTGCTCTGTTGGTCATGGGACTAATAGGTAGTACCCAAGCATTGGCTAATGACAGAGACGAACGTCGTGGTGGCGATAGACGAGGACCTCCTCCAGAAGCGATAGAGGCCTGTGAGGGCAAAGAAGAAGGCGAAAGCGTAACGTTTGAAACGCGACGTGGCGATACCATTGAGGCAACGTGCCAGACAATAGAAGAGCAGTTCGCCGCTGTACCTAACGACCATCCTCGTCGTTAATATCCCGTTCTAAAAAGCCAGCAACAATACCCTTTGTTACTGGCTTTTTCACATTTCTCACCGCTACCGGAATCAGTTTTCAAGTGACTGTTTAAGCGTGTTGATATCTCTTATAAGGTAACCCACCGACGCCGAATTTAGTCCGTTGTAAATGCCGCGAATATGCTTGTTCTGGTCTATCAAAAGAAGGCTCTCTGTGTGCAAAAAATCCTGATTTTGCTGCACATTACCCAAATCTTCACTGGCAAAATAGGACTGTTTTGCAATGGTGTATATTTCGGTTTTGTCTCCGGTCAACAAGAACCAGTGCGAACTGTCGATGTTATTCTTCTGAGCATATTGTTGCAGTACCTCTGTGGTGTCTGTGGTCGGCCGAATTGAATGTTGCACAATTCTCACGTGTGGATCATCGCCGAACGCTTCTTGTACTTTGATCAGTTTAGAGCGAATAGACGGGCAAATACCCGGGCAGGTACTGAAGAAAAAGCCAGCCACATAGATCTTGCCATCGAGAGTTTCGTCGGTAACCTCACGCCCCTGTTGGTCAGTAAAACTGAATGAGGGGATGGTGTGAAAGTCTTCTAAATCCACTTCATCTAGCGACGCCCAAAAAGGCTCGAACGAAGGATCTTTGTAGTAAGGTAGCTCCTCACTATAGGCTAAATTTATCTGGCAACTAAGTAAGCCAATGCTAAGAGTCGCCAGCTTGATTACGGTAGTAATCCAAGGAAATATTTTCATCTTCTAGTCCAACACAGGTATTTGATTTTCTGAGCCCAAATATACGCCCATTTTTATATTCAAAATTACTAAACAATTTTCCATTTAAACGCCAAGCTTGCTGAATACCAGACGGTTGTCCGTCGACAAAGTTATAGCGTTTGAATTTGTTGCCATTGCGATACCAGCTCCACGCTTCTCCTTGTGCTTTACCCGCCTCAAAAAAAGTCGACGAGCGAATGTTGCCGTTATACCACCAACTCTGGGTATAACCCTCTCTAACACCTTTGCGGTAGTTTGACTCGAAAGAGAGCACACCGTCGCGAAACCATTTTTGTGCTATTCCGTGCCTTCGACCATCGGCAAATTCGTCCAATGAGGCCAATTGTCCGTTGGGGTAATAGGTCACCACTTGTCCGGTAAAAAGCTTTGCATCATAAGTACGGAGTCCCGAATTATTCAAAGTAATTTCTGAACCATGAACTCGAATGACTTTGTTGCTTTGTGAACACCCAAAGTTAATCAGTAATAAAAGCAGCGCAAAGGCAATACAAACTTTCAAAACTCAACCTAATTCACGCCATTTGGCGTACCTTGGAAATCCCCGGGGAAAATCAGGTAGTTCTCACCATTAAGATATTGTTCGGGTGAAATGTGATAGTGATATACCGCGTCTTCAGATGAAGTACCGGTATAGGGTGTTAGACCAACGTGTCCGTTAGAGGCATCTACATCAGTAGGGTATTCGCCAGTCTCGTAGTCTCGACGGCCATAAATAAAAAATCCGTCAGACATAATACCAACGAGTTTATCGTCGTCATAAGAAATCGCAGCGGGTTCCAAATGATAGTGATAGGTTGAAGGTCCAGTATGCGCGCCATTTCTATCAAAACCCTGAATTACTCCCAATGAGACATCACCGTTACCTTCTGAGTCATTAAAAATTGGCGCGCCGCTGATCGCAATACCAATTGCTCCCAGAGGTGTAGCCGATGGTGTTTGTGCAAGTTCAGGTTCAATGGGGACGGTAAGCTGAAAAAGGTTATTGTAGTCTTCGATATCGCCCGGAGAACGTCTCTGATTAAATAGTTCGGGGTCTTCAGCTTCTACATAGAGACCACTAGCGTTGCCCGCATCCCAGTAGGACGATGTATGGTTGGGCCTTCCATTTGCTTCAATCGTAACAAAACAACCGTCTTCTGAGAGTGTAGCAGTGACATTCGGAGATGTGTTGAACTCTAGAAATATAGGAGGCAATGCAGAGACTGGGTTCTCACAAGCGTTTCCAGAATCACCTGAGCCGTCTGTATCGCCTGAGTCGGTTGAAGAATCCGGCACACTCACGGTATTGGTGTCTTCAGAACTACTGCCGCCGCAGCCACCGAGTAATAGCAGCAAACTTGCCGATATAAGGGCGTTCTTTTTGGTAAATAGTGTCATTTGTCGATTCAACCATGTTGGTGGTACGAGGAAATTACCACCAGCATATTGAATCAATGTGCAGTTTTACCGCAGAAACTCAGTAGTTGTTGCATATATGAGATATGCGTTTAGTTGAGCTCAGCGCTTGGAATAGAAATACATGAGTGAGTGAAAGACTTTTTATAGCACGCCATTACCGTCCATGTGGCTCAGCTTCGGCATCCATGCCTCAGATGACTATAAAAAGTCTATCACTCCCTCCATTGTGCAATTAAATTCGCTATTTACTGCACTGCTATTAGACATGTGACCTAAAAGCCAACTTAAACGTATTACAACGTCTCTAGAGTTTTTGCGGAACGAATATTGTGTTGAGTGAAGAAGCCCAGTCCAGAGTGATCGAAATGGCATGGGAAGACAGAACGCCGTTTGAAGCCATTGAGCGCTTATATGGTTTGTCTGAAAAAGAAGTTATTGCGCTAATGCGAGCTAACGTCAAAGAAAAAGCGTTTAAAAACTGGCGAGCAAGAGTGACCGGACGCAAAACCAAGCACCTTAAGCTTCGTTCTGACGAAGTTGGCAGAGGTTATTGCCCCTCTCAATACAAGGTGAAAGGGGCCAACAAGCGTAGATAACTTTTATTGTTGGCGATGGTTGCGAACAAGAACGAGCGTAAAAAGCCCACCGATTGCCAATAGAATGCTACTCGGCGCTGAAACCGTAGCGTAGGGATTTACTCCGTAGTAATGCACAATACTGTCTGAGCTCCAGCTAAAGGTTACAGTTGCCGGGGCAGAGAGGCCCAAAGTGGCCATTGATGCATTGGCTATGGTAGAACCACCGCTGATTGATGACCCGTTGACAAAGTCGTCAGCAACATACACTGCGCCGCCGAAATTCAGGCTAGAGGTGTTACCGAAACCAAAGGCGTCGCCGTAATAAGAGGTACTCGCAAGATTACCCACCGCGCTTAGTGCGGTTGAAGAAATTCCTCCGACAACCGACACGCTTGCATTGAAGTAGCCTATGTAGTCGTCCATGTTGAAGTAAAAGTTTCGAGATGGTCTCAACAGACGGTGACTGATCGCCGTGCTTCCTTGAGCAAAAGAAAGGCCGTTTAAGTTAAGTGTTCCTGAATATTCAGAGACAAGGTTGTTCCCATCTTCCCATGTGTAAACTATTACTCCGGCATTTGCAGCGCTTGAAACTACTAGGAGTGCAAATGCTATTAAGACTTTTTTCATAACTCGTACCTTATTCGCTGTGTGAGCGTCGAGTGACTGTAAAACTAAAAAGTGTTTAAGCAAATGCTACACCTATTTTATAGGTAACTGATTATTATACGGTTGTAAGTATGTTAGGTTGGATGGTGTAAAAAGATACGACGCTTTTTATAGGTTTTTCATTACACAAAAGTAATGATTGTTGGTGAACCTAATGAGAGATCGCCGCGTAACTTATTATGCACTGTGAAAGTGTGTACGCGTTCTTGCTGTTTGGCCCATCAATTTGGTGGGCCTTTTTTATTTCCGTCTTTTTATTTAAAAAGAGGCGCTTTTACACCTGTGAGTAGTCGACTTACACCATCAGCAGAATCAAAGCGAACAAACCATTCAACGCTATACTGCGAATATAAGCTTCCTGAAAACTCAGCGGATACGCCATGCCCCTTTCCCAAAAAATCCTCAGTAAGTTCGGCGCGTAATCCAAATCGTTCGCTCACGTAAGAATAATGAGCGAAGTATTCAACGGGATATTGCTCAACAAAAAACTCACCACTCATGCCAGCCACGAGTTTGGTCGAAGATTGGTCTTTTTGTCGAATAGCTTCCAAAAACAATGTTTGATGTTCGGCCACTCGCCAGCGATATTCACCGCGCAGATAACTGTTGTTGGTCATGTATTCAAGGCTAACTTCAAAGCTTTGGTCTTCACCTATCCCTGTTGAGTACTCTAACTCGGCGTAGTCTATATCGCGGGGGAGTTCCAAAGCATTCTTGGCATTAATGTCATCGAGTTGACCTACAACGAGTTCGATAGCTGTGTTGCTTGCGAGTTGTCGTACACCACGCACCCCCTTGATCCAACCAAAACTTGAAAGACCAGATGACGAGACTCGACCTTTATATGTCGGTATTACACCTAGTTCTACTTTGCCGTCTTGGTTTTCATATCTCGCAAAGAGCCTTCTGACATACAGGTGATTAGTTTCGCCACTGTCTATTACGTTATGACTGGAAGAGAAGCGGTCTCCTGTAACCACAAAGCTGTTCAGTGACCATGTATTGTCATTGCCAAAGTGAATCGTCGGGTAGTACCTGAAGCGATACTGAGCGCGAAGATCTCTGTTTGAACGGTCGTCCAATCGTGTTTGCGCGTCTAGTCGATGGCTAAAATTGATTGAAGAAGCCATAGTACTATCAATAGAGAGCATTGAAACTAGTAATGCTGCGGTGAACGTAATACGTTTTTTTGTTAGTTCGATGAATTGCGCTCCTCTTGTTACTATTTGATACGTATAAGTTTAGGCGAGGATCGGATAAAAAAAAGCCGGTGAATAATCACCGGCGAAAGGTATGGAGGAGGACTCCAATGAAGGGAAAACACATGGTTGAAAAAAATGTCGTTAGAAGACCGATTAAGCAACTTGGGATTATTATAAGAAACAGTTTTAATCATTAAAAATTAATAAAGTTGATTTATCTGATAGTAAAAACTGATTTGGAGTGGAGGCCCGACTTGAAAATATGTGGTGTTTGCCCTTCAATAACAAGCATACTGAAGGTGTGCGAAGGTACACATAAAACAAAGGGAGTGACGTTATGGTACAAGACAGCAAAGAAGCGTTTTTGTTTAGCGAGATCAATCAGAAAATAGAAGACTTTCAGAGAGACTCTAAAAAGCACAAGGATATGCATCGAAACTTTCGCTATTGGGCATTCGGTTTAACAGCGGTTTTGTCTACCCTGTCTGGTTTGGCTTTGTACTACCCAGAAAACTCCACCATCTTTAATATCTCCATACTCGCTATTACCGCTATCGCTGGCTTTTTATCCTCTGTTGAGGGGATACGAAAAGCCGACGAGTTGTGGATACACGAGCGCACAACTTATTACGCATTAAAAGACTTAAAGCGAGAATTAGAATTTGAGCTAACAGGAAGTGGCGATAAAGCCAAAGTGCTAGATGCTTGCTTTGTAAAGCTACAATCCTTGTTGAATCAAGCCGGTGAAAAATGGAGCTCAGGATTAGTGGCTAAAAACACCACACAAGATACCCAGTAACATACGAGCTGGAGAATATTCGAGGGAAGATAAAAAGTTCCTTACCTTCCCTCTCGTATTTTTTAGCCGCTTATGTCTTTGCTAAGCCTAAAAAAGTTACCTAGGCTAGACCAAGCTTTTTCTCTAGGTAGTGGATGTTGGTTCCACCAGCAAAGAAGTTTTCGTCGGCCATAATTGAGCGTTGAAGTGGCACGTTAGTTTTGATGCCTTCTACCACTAGCTCGTCTAGTGCGTGACGCATACGAGCAATCGCTTCATCACGGCTTTCACCAAAGGTAATTAACTTACCGATCATTGAGTCGTAATAAGGCGGTACGGTATAGCCTGAATAAATGTGAGACTCCCAACGAATACCCATACCACCCGGTGCGTGGAACATATCAATTTGCCCTGGGCTTGGAATGAAAGTGTCTGGATCTTCAGCATTGATTCGGCATTCAATAGCGTGGCCACGAATTTGAATTTGTGACTGTTCGATCGCTAGTGGTTGACCGGCAGCAATACGCAATTGCTCTTTGATAAGGTCGACACCAGTGATCATTTCAGACACAGGGTGCTCTACCTGAATACGAGTATTCATTTCAATGAAGTAGAACTCACCGTTTTCATACAAGAATTCAAACGTACCGGCACCGCGATAGCCAAGTTCGATACAGGCTTTACGGCAGCGATCACCAATCTTGGCGCGCATTTGCTCTGAAATACCCGGCGCTGGCGCTTCTTCTACCACTTTTTGGTGACGACGTTGCATTGAACAGTCACGTTCACCCAAGTGGATAGCGTTACCCTGACCATCGGCGAGTACTTGAATTTCTACGTGGCGCGGGTTTTCAAGGAACTTCTCCATGTAAACCGTGGCGTTACCGAAGGCTGCGCCCGCTTCTGCTTGCGTTGTCGCAATAGCGTTAATTAGCTCGTCTTCACTACGCACAACACGCATACCACGACCACCACCGCCACCGGCAGCTTTAACAATAATTGGGTAGCCGATACGCTTAGCGATCGCTTTGTTTCTGTCTTCATCGTCAGTCAGCGGGCCATCTGAACCAGGTACACAAGGTACGCCGGCTTGTTTCATTGCGTTGATCGCAGAAACTTTGTCACCCATCAAGTTGATGGTGTCGGCATCTGGGCCTATGAAGATAAATCCGCTCTTTTCCACAGCTTCAGCAAAGTCAGCGTTTTCCGCCAAAAAGCCGTAACCTGGGTGAATCGCAATTGAGTTAGTGACCTCAGCCGCCGCAATAATACGCGGAATATTAAGGTAGCTCTCAGTTGCAGCGGCGTTACCGATACAAATAGATTCGTCAGCTAAAAGAACGTGTTTAAGGTTTTTATCCGCGGTGGAGTGCACCGCCACTGTTTTGATACCCAGCTCTTTACACGCTCTGAGTATACGCAGCGCTATTTCGCCGCGGTTTGCAATAAGTACTTTATCTAGCATGATGCAGCACCTGACTTATTCGATAACAAACATTGGCTGGTCAAATTCAACCGCATCTTGGTTTTGAACAAGAATATCTTTGATAACGCCCGCTTTGTCCGCTTCAATCTGGTTCATCATTTTCATTGCTTCAACAATACAAAGGGTGTCACCAACGTTTACTGACTGGCCAATTTCTACGAACGCTTTAGCGGTAGGCGATGAAGAACGATAGAAAGTGCCTACCATTGGAGACTTAACCACGTGACCTGTTGGTGCTGCCGGTGCTGGTGCTTCCGCAGCTGGCGCTGGAGCCGCTGCTGGAGCAGGTGCGGCAACAGGTTGTGCTGCGGGTGCTGCTACATAGCTTACAGGTGCAGCTGCACCCGTTGCGCCTCTATGAATACGAACAGACTCTTCGCCTTCAGTGATTTCAAGCTCAGCAATACCTGATTCTTCAACGAGTTCGATGAGTTTTTTGATTTTTCTAATATCCATGATCTGTCTCTGTGTTTATTTGTTCGATTTAGGAAGATTAATCGCAGCGGTGAGTGCCAATGAATAGCCTATCGCACCTAGGCCAACAATGACGCCGGCAGCGACATCTGAGAAATAAGAATGGTGTCTAAAAGGTTCCCGGGCATGCACGTTAGATAAGTGCACTTCAATAAAGGGAACATCAATACTCAACAGGGCATCTCGCAGCGCTACACTTGTGTGAGTAAAAGCGGCTGGATTAATAATAATGGCGTCTACATCGTCTGCTGCTTGGTGAATACGGTTAATAAGCTCGTATTCAGCGTTAGACTGAAAGTGAGATAGCACTACATCAGAAGATGCTGCTTGCGCCGTTAAGTCGCTAACAATGTCGTCTAAGGTTTGTGCACCGTATTTTTCTGGTTCGCGTTGGCCTAAACGATTTAAATTTGGGCCGTTAAGTAACAAAATATTCATGAAAATGCTGCTAACTTCTGTAAACGTTCACTTAACTTGTCATTTGAGCAAACTTTCGCGCCAGTTGCACGAAAAAAGACGATTTTTTATGCCTGTTGCCAGTTTGGACAACGATTATAATAAGAGTTCAAGATTTAGCAGCAAAATACTGGTCTAATCAGGTGTTTTCGGCGCAAAGTTTTATTGCTCAGGCCAGTGAGATAGGGTGGTTGCAGCGGGTTTGAGTGTAAATATGATGTGAATACAACCTGTGCTGTATTCACATCATGAGAGGATATGGCCTAATTTTGAAGGATGTTATTGACGTGTGCGGCGAAGTCTTCACCTTTCATAAATCCAGTCACTCTTGCATGGGATAACTCGTTACCTTGGGTGTCAAAGAACAAAATGGTAGGGAGCCCAAGTACATCGAGTTGTTGCTGGAACTCGATATTCACTGGTGTATTGTCCGTCAGGTCAATTTGCATCCATACGGTATTACCGAGAGCGTCGATAACCTTGGGGTCAGTAAAGGTGTATTTTTCAAACTCTTTACAGGCAACGCACCAGTCAGCATAAAGGTCGACCATGACTGATTTACCTTGCGCATTTGCCGCAGCGACTTTTTGTGCTAAATCTTCAGCACTTTTCACAACCATAAACTGAGGATGACCAGCGTCATTGGTCGTATGTGCTGTGGTGATAGTGCTCATTGTACTGTAACCGTAGTAAGCACTACCAACGAGTCCGGCCACAACAAATATGGTGCGTACAAACTTTGCCGCTGAACTTTGAGTTGCAGCGTTCTTTTTGAGTAAGTAGACAAAAGCAGCTAAACCTAGCAAAGACCAAAGTAGATCCGTGTACTCACTTACCCAAAGACGCTCAACAAAAATCAGCGCCACGGCGAGCATCATGAATCCAAAGATAACTTTGACCACGTTCATCCACTCGCCTGCTTTAGGCAGCAGTTTTCCACCTGTCATACCGAATATAATGAGTGGCAAGCCCATACCTAAGCTTAGTAAGTAAAGAGAAAGGAAACCGACGAGCATATCGCCTGTTTGTGCGATAAATAGCAAAATACCTGTCAGTGGTGCGGTAGTGCAGGGTGAGGCAATTAATCCCGACAATATACCCATCACAAAAACACCCACCAAGCTGCCCTGCTTCTGATTATTACTCAGTTGTGTCAGACGCTCTTGCCACGATGATGGCAGTTGTATTTCGTACGCACCAAACATGGCCAATGCTAATGCGCCGAAAATAGTGATAAAAATGCCAAGAATAATAGGGTGCTGCAGTGCTACCTGAAATTGAACACCCGCAGATGCTACTACTAGACCCAGTAAAGAATAAGTAATTGCCATACCTTGAACGTAAACGAAAGTAAGCTTAAAGGCGTGCCCAAGTCTGACAGACTTTCCGTGACCTATCACAATACCCGATACGATAGGATACATAGGGAATACACAGGGAGTGAACGCCAAACCTACACCCAGCGCAAAGAACACTAGCAAAGTTAGCGCTAAGTTTTCGTTGTTTACCAAGCGGTCGAGTAATTCATTTTGCTGAGAAACCGGCGGTTGAGAACTCGCGGTGCTTTCTACTTGGCTTTCTTGCTCGGCAGATATACTCGATAAGTAAATAACTTTGGTGGTTGGCGGATAACAAAGGCCAGCTTCAGCACACCCTTGGTAACGAATTTTCACTACACCGTCTTGTAGCGATGAAACAATGGGGGTATTGATTTTTACCCCATCAAAAAACACCTCTGATTCACCAAAAAATTCATCTTCAATGATTCTAGCTTCAGGATAAGTTGCTTCACCCAGCTCTGCATTTTTTGTTGCGAACTTAAATTGCTTTTTATAAAGATAGTAACCTTCGGCAATATCAAAGGTGATTGCTAAATTGTCGCCTTGTTGGGCATAGTCAAAAACAAACGCCTGATCGACTTTCAAAAACGTGGGCGTATCCGAAAATACATCGTCAAAGCTCTCGTTAACTTGAGCGTAGGTAAGCGGCACTGCCGCTAGCAAACACAGAGCGCACAACGCGCGTAGCAATACTGATTTCATACTAATAATAACTGCCGAATAATTATAAAGGTTACTGATCGAAATCCACTTCGCTTTCGATCCATCGCGTATACTCTTCACTAGCACCAATTTCTTTAATGACCACCCACTCCGGTACCGTATACGGATGGATTTCGCTGGTCATTTTAAAGGCGAGCTTCTCTCTTTCCTTTGTGGTTTTGATAACGAGTTGATACTCATTGTCAGTGGTTACCTCATTTTCCCATCGATATACAGACTGAACGTTAGCAATTATATTCACACAGGCTGCTAAGCGAGCTTCAACAAGCGATTTTGCAATCGTCTGTGCTGTTTGTTCATCGGGTGCGGTACAAAGCACTACACATAGGGTCATGATGTGTTCCCAAAAAGTAAGTTATTGTTATGAGAGTACGAGCACAACAATTCGAATAGACCATTATTGTTACCCTATTCTTTCATAAACTATGCGGTAATTAAAAATACCCATCGTATCATTCTGTTACTAAACGTATGTAACCGCGACTTGCAATTAGGCGTTTACCCCATACATTATTTGTGAGTTGTTAGATAAAGAGTACCTAGATTTGCCCATTTTATTTTTACTGTTTGCGGTATTACCGATATTAGAAATTGCACTATTAGTGAATATCGGCGGTGCTATCGGCGGATGGAACACGATTGCTATTGTTATCTTTACCGCGTTTTTAGGGGCGTTTTTAGTCAAACGGGAAGGTATCAGTACATTGCAAACGGCGCAGGCTAAAATGCAGCGTAATGAGCTTCCCGGTAACGAATTGGTGCAAGGCTTGATGTTGGTGGTTGCGGGGGTACTTTTGGTTACACCCGGGTTTATCACTGACGTATTTGGCTTTTTATTAGTACTGCCTGGCAGTCGTCATGCTATTGCGGCGCAAGTCAGTAAGCACATGAAAATGCGTGTGGTAACCTCACAAACGGGTTTTCATCAACAGCAAAGCCCATTTCAGCAACACAGCAATCCGTTTAACGAAGGCCGTGGCGACGTGATTGACGGTGAATATACAGACACCACTAAAAACGACCCAAACAAACGCATAGAGTAGATGTTTCGGGATTAATTGGCTGGCAATAGTGGGTTATTCTTCCTTCGCGTCAGTCAATTCTTTATCTTTTTCGATTTTTTTCCTCAATGCCCCTTGAGATTGTCAGGTTACTCCCCCATCTAACTTCGCAGACAAGATTTTAACAACTCGATCATCGGGTTGGTCATAAACAATCGACTGTACGTAAACTACAGTTTTTAACACTTAAACTTGAATAGTGAAATTTTCAGGAGACTTGAAAATGGCAATTCGTCCTTTACACGACCGCGTAATCATTAAGCGTGCAGAGCAAGAAAGCAAATCTGCCGGCGGTATCGTACTTACTGGTTCTGCAGCTGAGAAATCTACCCGTGGCGAAGTTATCGCTGTAGGTAATGGTCGTATTCTAGAGAACGGCGACGTAAAAGCGTTGGATGTTAAAGTTGGCGACACCGTAATTTTCAGTGACGGTTATGGCGTAAAAACAGAAAAGCTAGATGGTGAAGAAGTTCTGATCCTTAGCGAAAGCGACATCCTAGCGATTGTTGAATAAGACATTTACGTATAATCGAATTTAAGAGGAATTAATCATGGCAGCTAAAGAAGTACGTTTTGGTGATGACGCTCGTACAAAAATGCTTAAAGGCGTTAACACTCTAGCAAACGCAGTTAAAGTTACACTAGGTCCTAAAGGCCGTAACGTTGTTCTAGACAAGTCATTTGGCGCACCTACCATCACTAAAGATGGTGTATCTGTAGCGAAGGAAATCGAGCTTGAAGACAAGTTCGAAAACATGGGCGCACAGATGGTTAAAGAAGTAGCGTCAAAAGCGAACGACGAAGCGGGTGACGGTACTACTACTGCAACTGTTTTAGCGCAAGCTATAGTAACTGAAGGTCTTAAGTCGGTGGCTGCGGGTATGAACCCAATGGACCTTAAGCGCGGTATCGACAAAGCTGTTGTTGCAGCGGTTGAAGAGCTTAAAGCCCTTTCTACTGAGTGTGCAGACAGCAAGTCTATCGCTCAAGTAGGTACCATCTCTGCAAACTCTGACGCAGAAGTAGGCGACATCATTGCTCAAGCAATGGAAAAAGTAGGTAAAGAAGGTGTTATTACCGTTGAAGAAGGTCAAGCACTTCAAAACGAATTAGATGTTGTTGAAGGTATGCAGTTCGACCGCGGTTACCTATCTCCATACTTCATCACTAACCAAGAAAGTGGCGCCGTTGAACTAGACAGCCCATTCATTCTATTGGTTGATAAGAAAATCTCTAACATCCGTGAACTGCTTCCTACCCTTGAAGGTGTAGCAAAAGCAGGCAAGCCGTTGCTTATCATTGCTGAAGACGTTGAAGGTGAAGCACTAGCTACACTAGTAGTTAACAACATGCGCGGTATTGTTAAAGTTGCTGCGGTTAAAGCACCAGGTTTTGGTGACCGTCGTAAAGCAATGCTTCAAGACATCGCTATCCTAACTGGCGGCACTGTTATCTCTGAAGAGATTGGTCTTGACCTTGAAAAAGTACAACTAGAAGACCTAGGTACTGCTAAGCGCGTAGTTATCGACAAAGACAACACAACTGTTGTTGACGGTAACGGCGAAGAAGCGGCAATCGAAGGTCGTTGCACACAAATCCGTGCGCAAATCGAAGAGTCTTCATCTGACTACGACAAAGAGAAGCTTCAAGAGCGTCTTGCTAAGCTTTCAGGCGGTGTTGCAGTAATTAAGGTTGGTGCAGCTACTGAAGTTGAAATGAAAGAGAAGAAAGACCGTGTTGAAGATGCACTTCACGCAACTCGCGCAGCGGTTGAAGAAGGTGTTGTTGCTGGTGGTGGTGTTGCACTTGTTCGCGCCACTGCAAAACTGGCTGATCTTGTTGGTGAAAACGAAGACCAAACACACGGTATTAAGCTAGCGCTACGTGCAATGGAAGCTCCACTACGTCAAATCTCTGAAAATGCGGGTGCGGAAGCGTCTGTAGTAGTTAACGAAGTGAAAGGCGGCGAAGGTAACTACGGTTACAACGCAGGTAACGACACTTACGGCGACATGCTAGAAATGGGTATCCTTGACCCAACTAAAGTAACTCGTTCTGCACTTCAGTTCGCATCATCAATTGCTTCACTAATGATCACTACTGAAGCTATGGTTGCTGAGCTACCTAAAGACGAAGCTGCTCCTGCAATGCCTGATATGGGCGGCATGGGTGGTATGGGCGGCATGATGTAATCAGTGTTCTGCTTTAATGCTTATGAAAGGCGCTCTTATGAGCGCCTTTTTTGTTTTGTCTGACCTATCTCAAGTAACGAGGAAAATTGATTTTCTAGCATTTTGCCATTTATTATATTTTTACTCTTAGTGGGAAATAGCTGTAAATATTGAACAACGGTGAAAGCTATTGGTAGAAATGTTAGGTACGAATCAATGAGCAAAATTACTGTACAGGATGTTGCAAGTTATGCCGCTGTTATTGTGGCCTGTGTCGCACTATATGTTGGTTGGGATCAGTCGAGAATTTACCGAGCGCAACAGCACGCAGACGTGTTTCCAGTTGTGCAATTGACCAGTCAATACGTAACCCAACGAACTGAAAGCGGGGATTCAATTCGCGTACTACAGCTGTCTGCCAGTAACCAAGGGGTTGGTCCAGCCTTTATAGAGCATGGTGATTGGAATATAGAGGGTGTAAAAATTAATCATGCCTCTGAGATCAAAGCGCTATTCCCAGAAGGGCTGCTAACCGTTGACGAGTACCAAGGACAAATTGATAGCTACCTGTTGGGTGCTGGCGAGGAAAATGTCATTTGGCAAGTGTCGTGGCCAAATAACTCAGAAATGCAGCCAAAGCTTCAAGAATTTATGGATAGCTTTTGGGTAATGAATTTTGAGGTATGTTATTGCTCTTTGTACGAGCGTTGCTGGATCTCTCGATACAACGCAACCTCTCCCAGACCTAAGTCAGTAGACTCTTGCCCTGCCGCAAACTAACTGTTGCTTTTCTTAACTCACTTTACATTCTTGAGAAGACGGATTGCTCTGTGTTGTGAACTTCTATCTCACTGATTGTGTTCGTTCAGCTTTTGAAGAGCAATCTCCGGTGTTGGATTTGAAAAGAGTATTCTATCTTTAAACTTACACTCTACTGAGAGTTTAATTTTTACCATTTTTTCCGTACACTTGTGCTGGAATCTCTTTGTTAAAAAAAGAGAACTTACCCATCGGAAGGAAAATAATGAAAACAAAAAGTACGCTAATTGCGGCGCTAGCAATTCTTGGTTTGTCTGGATGTGCAAGCCACTCAAAAGATATTCAAGCTACATATGTATCCCCAACAGAATATGCCGGATTTACATGTGAGCAAATGCAGGGAGAGATGAGAGAGATCTCAAGACGCGTTGGAATTCTTACTGGTCAAATTGACGAGGAAGCTGATGCAGATACATGGCAAATGGGTGTTGGTTTAGTCTTGTTCTGGCCTGCCTTACTATTCTTAGAAGGTGGTGATGGTGCTCAGGCTTCAGAGTATGCCCTGTTGAAAGGTAAGTATGAAGCAGTAGAGACTCAGTATAAGCGTAGTAATTGTGAAGCGTCTCAAGGTGCAGATTCAGCGTCTTAATGGTTCTGAATATTCCTAAAAATAAAAATGCCCAAACATGTTGATGAGGCACGTTTGGGCATTTTGCGTTATTTGGTAATGGTTCACATAACTAATGTGATTTATAGGTAAAAATGAAAAACATAAATAACCATACTTTTCATTTTAAACCTTAGCTCCGATTTAGAAATCTGTAAAGTTGATTTGATCGGAGACTCGATGGAGTCCTAATTTATACGCTACGTATCAGAGTCTTTTGATATTAGCTGCTTCAACCACTTAATCCCTCGCACAAAAGTCTCTGGTACCGCTGTGCTGTGATCAGAATCTTTAACCACTTCCAGACCAGAAACTGACAACCCATTACCTTCCCTGCTTTTAAGTAGCGCGGTAAATTGCTGGGTAAGGTCCATGCGTGATTCTTCCAGTTCGCCAATGGAAACGAACACATTAGCCTGAACGTCACCAGTTTGCTCCGCTGTAGGGGCTTCAAGTTTCTTTAAAGAATCAAAGCTCATAAGATCGAGCGATGGGCTGCCGAGAATATAATGCTTAAAGGTATCGGGGTGCGAGAGTAAAATATACGCGCCGAACTCTGCGCCCATCGAGTACCCTAAGTAGGCATTTTCATCGATGTTAGTGCGGTAGTTATCTTCAACGTAGCCCATGACTTGATGACGAATAAAGGCTAGGTGCATGTCTGCTTGACCAAATTGATACTTAGTTTGGATGTCTTCTTTTTCATGAGCCACAAATGAGTAGTCTCTAAAACGGCTGGCGAAGGCTCGGCGATGTCCGTAATCAATAGTTGCAGGCATGTTCTTTTGCCATGAAATTCCCACCAAAATGACTTCGGGCATTAAAAACTCAGTGGCACCAGACAGTAGGTCCATGTGCCAATAGGCGTCGGTGGTATAAACAACCGGGTAGCTTTTGTCCGTATCAGCATCGTAACTCTCTGGAAGTTTGATATAGAGCTCGTACAGTCCGCCAGTGACTGAGTTGGTGATGGGAGCCACATGGGTTCTGGGCATTGGGTAGGCTTGAGTGGCCGCTAAAGCAGTATGACAGAGCAGGAGCTTAGCCATAGTAAGTAACAGTAGGTGTTTGATCATCGTGCACTCTTAACTTGGTGTAATTGAAGTGCCTACTATAGTGAGCTGCGAGTTTATCGCTTGATTTCCACCTGACTTCTTTCTGATTTTGTAGTTATTGTGAACGGTTACTGTGCATTTTTACCTTTGTTGTTCGAGTGTCAGTTCTACTACGTCTTTTCTGGCCGCTATTCGATAAGTGAGCAGTATGTGCGAATCATTCACGTCGGTAATGTAGTCGACTTCGTCTGGTAGCTGTGCCAACACCTTAAACTCTAGCGCGTCGATATTATATGACCACAATTGAAAGCTATCATTGATACTGTAAATCACATTGCCTTTAATAACTGCTCGCTTGTCGCTACCTTGCCCTTCGAGTGCTGGGATCACTGCTGCTTCTAGTGCACCTATTTGCCAAAATACGCCCTGGCTATCCATAAATATCACCTGGTTGTTGTATTTCCCTGCCCACTTTACCGGCTTATCTGTGAGAACTTCTGCACCGCCGTTCACTAGGTCAACTTCGGCTAGTTTTAGTGCGCCGTTTATCCGAACATTCACGAGTACAGTGTTCGTGCTTTCGTTCCAGTGATATAAGTCTCTTACGGCATGTTGTGAGGCCCAAGGTTGCATATCGCCATTAAGTTGTAGCGTGAAGAGTTGTGACGATCCGTTCACCAGTAAACTTTCACCACTTTGCGACCACAACAGGTTTCTCACATACGTGTTAACCGGGAACTGACTAAGTGGCCGGGAATTAGAGTCACTGTCACTGAGATCCGAAAGCCACACTTGAGAGGTGCCGTCTCCTTCAGACGAGTATGCAACGGCATTGCCACTGGGTTGGAACTTCCCTCGGTTTTCCTCAAGCATTGAACGTACAATGACATTGCTGTTTAGCTGCTCAAATTGATTGGGTAGGTCAGCAAAAGGAATAGACACAATATCGCTGTCATAATGCCCTTTAATGGCTATCATTTTTTGCCCATCGGGATGAAACTCTGGAGTGCCAATAGCATCGGTAAGGGGCAGACTGACTTTAGACACTTCTCCCTCAAAGTTTAGTGTAAATAACTGCTTGCCCGTACTAAAGATAAGCTGATCTTCGATAGGCGAAAAGTTCGGGGAAATAAAGGTGAACTTGGGAATATCTGCAGGAAATTCGATAACATGACTCGAGAGCAGTTCACCATCAGAGGACACCTTTTCAATGTATAGTTTGTTGTCGGAGTGTACTGATGTGACTGCTATCTCCCGGTTTGAGCTAGACACGTCGTACGACACCACACTGCCATTAATCACCTCGTGCAGACTATTCGTGGAATCATTTTCAATATTGTAGCGAATCAATTGCCAGCGTTGGTTTGCTTTACGCATGAGGGCAACAGTGCTCGAATCTAACCAAATAGGGGTGCGTATTTCAGTATTGGTACATTCCACCACCGTCGTGGGTGATTGGGGGGAATTTAGGGCTGCTGCAAAGTCGAGACGCTGTAAGCTGAAACAGTTCTTTTGCTGAGCGGGTGGTGTGCAGTTATTCTGTTCGATAAATGTGAGGATGTTTCCGTCAGGCGAAAATGATAAGTTTCCGTAATTGCCTAACTCCTGGGTTAACTGAAACTCTTCCTGAGTTTGAATATGCTTTGCCCACAAATTACTGGTACACAGCACCTCGGGAAAACGCTGAAATACGATGTACTGTCCGTCTGGCGAATAGGTGCTGGCGAGTTCTCTGTTGTCGGTAGAGGTCAACAGGCGAATGTCGCTTATCACTATATCGTCCGAGGACCGTGGTGTATTTAGTACAGTAATAAGCCCTGCGAAAATAGCGATAAACAAGCAGGCGGTAACAAACCACTTATTCTTCGGTCTTTCCGCCCTAGCGTCATGCGTAGATTTAACTTCATCTTCTTTCGAAGCGGTTGCCTGTTCCCAGCGAATATCCGTCTCTAAGCTATAGCCCTTTTTAGCATGAGTCTTAATAAAGTCTTGCGATTTACCATCGTCACCAAAGGCTTTACGCAGCTGTGCAATACAGCGCTGTAATGAATTAGGAGAAACAATCGTGTCTTTCCAAACATTATCCATGAGCTCTTCTTGGCTAACTACTTGGCCTTGTCGCTGGGCAAGGTAAGTGAGCACCGCCAAAGCTTTGGGTGGAATTGTCTGTGCAGTTTTATTGTGGGTAATTTGATTGCGCGACACGTCTACAAAAAAGCCGCCAATCCAATATTGTTCTGCCATAAAACCTCAAGCTTATGTTAACCGTGCACTTATATTCTAATGGAGTAACTTCTGCGATAGCTAAGGTATCACTATAACTCCCTGATAAGTATTTAAGTGCACGTGATCACTCAAAAATCAGCAAAAAATCAGGCTGTTTTCATGTGTTTTATGCCAGTAAGCGTATGTTGAAAACACAAATTCGATGAATAGCGCCAATATCAGGATTGGCTTTCAATGAAGATAAGGAATGATTTATGAGGGTAAAACTACATTCTCGACGCGCCGGGTTGCTTGGTTTGTGTGTTGCTGTTGTTACTAGTTTGAATAGCACCATAGCATTGGCAGAAACTCGCGCTACAGCACCAACAGCCAGTGCTGAAGAAGCGCCGATCAAACACTGGCGCATGCCAGAAATTGAACGCAGATTTATGGATATCTCCGAACTAGAAACGCCTTATATTAGTAGGTCGCCCGAAAATCGAGGTGACGGTATTCCAGTGGGTAGCTTAACCGGTAAAGATGGCAAAGCCATTGCCGCCCTTGCACTAGAGCTATCTACTGGTGAGCGAGGCGCTTATGACTCGTTGCTCATTGCCAAAAACAACACACTGTTGTTTGAGTCTTACTTTAAACGCGGGCGAGTGGATTTATCCCATCCCCAATCATCAGCGACAAAAAGTTATACCTCGCTTGCTCTGGGCCGCGCTATTCAGCTGGGTTACTTAACCATGGCCGATTTAGATAAACCGGTGATTAGCTTTTTAGACAATATTGATCGAGCTAACTTAGTCAGTGGTGCTGAAAAGGTCACACTTTTCAATGCGCTTACCATGACAACGGGTATAGAGATTGAAGAGGAAGTGTGGGATACCCTTCGCGAAGATACTCAGCGGGTAAACGGGCAAGGTGAGATCCAAGCCATATTAGAGGAAAGTGCGCCAATCACTGATGAATCACAAGTATTCAACTACGGCACGGGGCCACAATTTGTCATGCAAGTTATCGATGCTGTAGTGCCGGGCGGTGCAAGAGCGTTTGTTACCAAGGAAGTATTTGGCAAGTTGGGCATTACAAACTATGGCTGGCGTACAGCACCCAGTGGCCTGCCTGTTTCAGGCTCCGGGGTAAGTGTAACGTCACGGGATATGTTGAAAATGGGTATGTTGGTTATCAATGACGGTGTTTGGCAAGGTGAGCAGCTAATTTCTAAGGCTTATCTAGACAAAGCGACTAGCCGACAAATCTTCACTGGTGACGATGACATTTACGGAGGCGGTGACCTTGTCTCCAAGCAAGGCTATGGGTTCTTCTGGTGGGGAACGGAGCTTCGCTATGGTGACAAGCAGTACTATACTTTTTCGGCACAAGGCGGCGGTGGCATGTATATCATGGTAATTAAAGATTTGGATTTGATTGTGGTGGTGACCGCCCATGAGCGCAACGACATTACCCAACAAATTACAGCAGAGCGTATAGTGCCAGTATTTGCTTCTCATTGATAAAACGTACACTAGCACTGGCTGAGGATTATTGAAGATATTCAATAATCCTCAGCGCCTAAATATTGTCGCCCACTCAACTTAGTCACCTCTGGATCTCATATCCACTTCTATAATTTCTCTACATCAATCAAACAGAGGCGCTGAGCTTCTATCAGTACACAATAGCCTCCGTTTAATGATGAATTTTATTTGATCAGTACATTTTGTTTACTTTTTAATCACAAAAAGCAGCTTTAAGGCTGTTTTTGTTTTGTTTTTGTAAAAATATGATTGATTATGAGTGATAATGGTTGACTGTGGAGGCTTTGGCGGTAATATATACACCCATATTATTTACATGGCTTGTTTCACGAGAAGTGGGAGTTTTTTAAATGCCAAGCAACAATAAAGAATATCTACACGTAGACTACAGTTGGGATGACGCTAAAGCTGAAGGATTGTCTCCTGTAGATGCTCTAGTTTATCGCTCGAATATTCTGGGTGATGACCAGCGTATTACAAATACCGGTGGTGGTAATACGTCAGCAAAAGCAATGGAAATAGACCCTCTGACGGGTGAAGAAGTCGAAGTGTTGTGGGTGAAAGGCTCAGGTGGTGACCTGAGAACCTCTAAAGCGGCAAACTTCTCATCGCTTTACATGGACAAGCTTATTGCACTTCAAGACATTTATAACAATGCCGATGAAGTGGGCGTGAAAACGCAAATCGAAGACGATATGGTAGCAATGTACCGCCACGCTACGTTTAACCTAAATCCTCGAGCTACATCAATTGATACACCGCTGCATGCCTTTATACCCTACAAGCATGTTGACCACATGCACCCTAACTCTGTAATTGCAGTAGCAGCAAGTAAGAACTCTAAAGCGCTAACAACAAAAATATGGGGTGACGACCTTGTATGGACTGAGTGGCAACGTCCAGGTTTCGACCTTGGCCTTCAGCTTCAGTCTATTTGTCGTGATTACCCTGACGCTAAAGGGGCTCTTCTTGCTGGGCACGGTGTTATCAACTGGGACAACGATAACAAAGCTTGCTACGAGCTAAGTCTAGATATCATCGAAAAAGCTGCAAAGTTCATTGAAGAACACGACAAAGGCGAAATGACCTTTGGTGGTCAAAAGTATGCGAAGCTCGATGAAGAAGGCCGCCAAGCAGTGCTTGTTGAGGTACTCCCTTTCCTTCGCGGATTGGTTTCTGGTGAGAAAAAGCTTATCGGTACTGTTCAAGACGACGACACCATTTTGCGTTTTGTAAACAGTGTTGATGCACCTCGCTTAGCCGATTTAGGAACATCGTGCCCAGACCACTTCTTACGCACGAAGATCAAGCCTTTGTATGTTGATTGGAATCCAGAGACAGACTCTGTAGAGACTTTGAAAACACTACTTGAAGAAGGCGTAAGCAAGTACAAAAAAGATTACAGTGCTTACTATGAGCAGTGTAAACATGACAATTCTCCAGCACAGCGTGCTTCATCACCTTCAATCTGCTTAATACCTGGTGTTGGTATGGTTGCCTGGGGTAAGAACAAGAGTGAATCACGTGTTACTGCTGAGTTCTACAACTGTGCGGTTGAAGTTATGCGCGGTGCAGAGGCAATTGACGAGTACATCGCATTGCCACAGCAAGAAGCTTTCGATATTGAATATTGGTTACTCGAAGAAGCCAAGCTTCAGCGTATGCCAAAAGAAGCACCACTCGCACGCGATGTTGTTGTAGTTATCGGTGCTGGTGACGGTATTGGTAAAGAGACAGCGTTCCGCGTCGCTAAAGAAGGTGCACATGTAGTATGTGCAGACTTGCGCTTAAACGCTGCACAAGTTACTTCCGACGAGCTTACCGCAATTTACGGTCAAGGTATCGGTGTTGCGGGTACAGGTATTTCAGGCTGTGGTCCATCAATTGCGCTAGACGTTGATATTACAAATCGTGAAAGCGTAAAAGCGATGTTCGACAAGGTACTACTGGCTTACGGTGGTATCGATAAAGTTATCGTTACCGCGGGAGTATTCTTGGCGCCTGGACAAGCAGGTATGAGCGACGATCAAATGTTCGACGTGAGCTTTGCTGTAAACGTTAAAGGTGGCTATATTGTTGGCACTGAAGCTAACAAGATTTGGAAGGCTCAAAACCTTCCAGGCGCGCTTGTATTGACCACAAGTGTTAATGCTGCTGTCGCTAAGAAAGGCTCATTGGCATACGACACCAGTAAGTCAGCAGCAAACCACTTAGTGCGTGAGTTAGCGGTAGAGCTTTCACCTCTAGTTAATGTCAACGGACTGGCACCTGCTACTGTAGTTAAGGGCAGCACCATGTTCCCTCGTGACCGTGTTATCGCCTCATTAACCAAATACAATGTAGAGTTTGCAGAGTCTGATAGCGATGACGAATTACGCGACAAGCTAGCTCTGTTCTATGCACAGCGCACGCTAACCAAGCAGCCTATTACGCCGGCAGACCAAGCCGAGGCGGCTTATTTAATGGTGTCTGGCCAGTTGAGCAAAACTACCGGTCAAATCATCAGTGTTGATGGCGGATTACATGAAGCGTTCTTGCGCTAATCCAAGCAGTTTAGGAATACAATAATGACTCAACGTATTGATAAAGGCCTTATTGCCGAAGAAAACGCAAAGCTAGAAGGCTACTTGAACGAAGATTATGATGCATTAGCCTCAAAGCTAGCGCGCCAAAACATCAACATTGATGAAATTACTGCAAAAGCAGAAGCCTTTCAAATTGCCGTTCCTTCTTGGGGAACAGGCACGGGTGGGACGCGTTTCGCTCGGTTCCCTGGTATTGGCGAACCTCGTAACATTTGGGAAAAGCTTGAAGATAGCGCGGTCATCAACGACTTATCTCAGTGTACTGAACGCGTATCTCCGCATTTTCCTTGGGACAAGGTAGACGACTTTTCTGAACTCAAGCAGTTTTCAGATAACCTGTCTTTAAAATGGGATTCTATTAACTCAAATACGTTCCAAGACCAAGCGGGTCAAGAACATAGCTTCAAGTACGGCAGCCTAAGCAACACTAGTGCTGAGTCACGAGAACTAGCGATTCAACACAACTTAGACTGTATTGAATGGGGTAAAACTCTTGGTTCAAAAACTCTTACAGTTTGGGTAGGTGATGGTTCAAACCACCCAGGTCAGCAGCACTTTCAACATGCATTTGAGCGTTACCTCGACAGCATGAAAACAATCTATGCTGGTCTTCCTGCTGATTGGGAATTGCACATTGAACACAAAATGTTCGAGCCAGCTTTTTACTCCACCATCATTCAAGATTGGGGTAGTAACATTCTGGCTGCGATGGAACTTGGTCCACAGGCGAAGTCATTGGTTGATTTAGGTCACCACGCGCCTAACGTAAACATTGAGATGATTGTTTCGCGTTTGATTCAATTCAAGAAATTGGGTGGTTTCCACTTCAACGATTCAAAATACGGTGATGACGATTTAGACAGTGGTAGTCTTCATCCGTACCAGCAGTTCCTTATCTTCAACGAGCTGGTTGATGCAGAATATCGCAATCAAGAGGGTTTTGGCCCTAACTATATGTTAGACCAATCACACAACGTGACTGATCCTATTGAGAGCCTGATGAACTCGGCAGCAAGTGTACAGCGTTCCTACGTAGCAGCACTTCTAGTTGACCGTGTAAAACTTAGCGAATATCAGTATGAGAATGACGCATTAATGGCTAGCAATACGCTAAAACAAGCCTTCAATACTGATGTTTCACCTATTCTTGCGAAAGCTCGCATGAATAAAGGCGGCGCAATTGATCCTATCGCCGTCTACCGAGCGTCGGGTTACCGCGCTCAGGCTGGAGAAGAGCGCCCTAATAGTGGTGGCAACGGCTCTGGCATTGTGTAAATGAAATTGTGTTGAGTAGGTAAAGAATCACAAAGGTGGCTGCTTTTGTGATTCTTTTTTATTTGTGAAGGGAGAAAATACTTCCTTCTTTGCTAAGCGTAATGCGCTGAAGATAAAACCAAAAATTCAGAATAAAACAATAATAAGTTCGTCTATCGCGCAGAGTTGCCATGTGCGAGGCGAGTGTGGAGGACATCATGTCGACAGCTGAAGAGTTTGAATCTAAGCCGGTATCACCTGAAAAACTGCAAGGCGCTAAGCCTTTTGCTGCAAGTTATGCGGGCGAGCACGTTGCAGGGACTGAATTCGTTATCGGTGCTCTGTTTGTATCGTGGGGTGTAGGTGCAACAGATATTTTATTGGGCCTTTTATGGGGTAACTTACTTGCCGTACTTACCTGGGGTCTAATAACAGCGCCCATCGCCACAGACACTCGACTCACCCTTTACGCTTATCTGGAAAAAATCGCAGGTCCGGGCACCATCAAATTATACAGTGTGGTCAATGGTATTTTGTTCTGCGTGCTGGCAGGCGCAATGATCACCGTATCCGCCTCAGCAGTAAGGATCCTCTTCGGTATTGAAGACCAGGTCGGCTATTTCCCGAGCGACCTCAGATTTGTGCTGGTGGTCCTTGGTGTGGGGGCCGTTGTGGTTTACATGGCGGTGAAAGGGTTCAAGAAGCTCGCAGCCTTTGCGGAAATCTGCGCGCCATGGATGATTTTGATGTTTATTATTGGCGCTCTCGCCATGATGCCCATACTAGTGAGTGCGACTGCCGGTGTTGAAGGTATTCATAGCTTCAGTGACTTTTTGGTGGTTGCTAGCGAATCGATCTGGCGTGATACGGAAGGCGAAGTAGGCTTCTGGCATGTAATGGCCTTCGCATGGGTTGCCAACTTAGCCATGCACGGAAGCCTTGGTGACATGACACTATTGCGCTTTGCCAAAAAGCCTCAGTATGGTTACTTCTCAGCTCTGGGTATGTTTATCGGTCACTACCTCGCGTGGGTGTGTGCAGGCATTATGGGAGCGGGTAGCGCAATCGTATTGCAAACCACCATCACTGCTATAGACCCAGGATCAGTAGCGTACACAGCGCTCGGTGCGTCGGGCATTTTGGCGGTGATTATTGCCGGTTGGACAACATCTAACCCCACCATTTATCGCGCTGGTCTTGCGTTTAGCTCACTGAACCACAAATGGGGACGTACCCGTGTGACTATAGTTGTGGGCGTAATCACTACTATAATTGCTTGCTCCCCTTTTGTGTTTTCGGGGTTGCTCGGGTTTGTCGGTTACATGGGATTATTACTTGCGCCAGTAGGTGCCATCATAGTCACAGAACATTGGATTTTCCCTAAAATTGGCTTCACGCGTTACTGGTCGAAATACAAGGGTAATACGACAAACTGGGCGGCTTTTTCTACCTGGATCGTGTCGATGATTGCGGGTATTGCCGTTGAACAAGCCGGTCTATTGCACTTGTTCTTCATTCTTATTCCTCTTTGGGTCTTTGCGACTGCGCTTTATATTGGTTTGGCGTCGATGATGGGGGCAAAAGCAGATTACCCTGAAGCAAAAGATGCTGAGCGAGAAGAAGTTAAACGAAAAATTGCAGAAGTTCGCTACCTCAAAGGTGAGGATGGTGAAAGTGTGGCGATTGAAAGTGTAGAGCCGATGATGGCGGTATTAGCAAAGTACGTATCTTGGTCTGCACTAATTGTATGCGTTGGTATGGGCGTAATGGCCTATCTAGAGGGGGATTCAACCCTATTATCGTCGTGGTTGATTTTCCCTACGTTGACTTATTTCGTTACAGCGACCTATGCATATCTTGCTTCGAAGGAAGATTCAGATGCATCGGCTGGTGAGGCGGTACAATCGAACTAACCGCTAGTTCAAAGTATTAATTATCTATTCTAGAGCGTCATTGTTATTCGAAAAGCCATCTCATGGCACGCAATGACGCTTTTATTAAGTTGTTAAGAGTACCCTATGCGTTTAAAGCAATGTCACAATTTTAAAGATTTCAGAAAGCTCGCCCAACGTAGACTTCCAGGGCCAATTTTTAACTATATCGATGGTGCTGCAGACGACGAAGTAACGTACAGAAACAATACCACGAGTTTTGAAGAATGTGATTTGATCCCAAGTGTTCTCAGAGGCGTTGAGTCTGTCGATATGTCTACCACTGTGATGGGACAAAAGCTCGACCTACCCGTGTATTGTTCGCCAACTGCCTTACAGCGGCTGTTTCACCACCGTGGTGAGCGTGCAGTAGCGGCAGCTGCTTCTAAGTACGGTACCATGTTTGGCGTGTCGTCTTTGGGTACGGTGAGTATGGAAGAGCTACGTAAAACCTACTCTACCCCACAAGTATTCCAGTTTTACTTTCATAAAGATCGTGGTTTGAACCGCGCTATGCTTGAGCGAGCAAAGGAAGCTGGCGTGGAAGTGCTCATGCTAACGGTTGATAGTATTACCGGCGGCAACAGAGAGCGAGATTTACGTACTGGATTCTCAATTCCATTTAAACTCACTCTCGCTGGTATGCTCCAGTTCGCTATTAAGCCAATGTGGGGCATCAACTACGTTACTCACGAGAGTTTCAAACTTCCCCAACTTGATAGCCATGTGGATATGAGTGGTGGTGCGTTGTCTATCGGGCGTTACTTTACCGAGATGCTAGATCCTTCCATGAACTGGGACGACGTTGCCGAAATGGCAGAGTTCTGGGATGGTCAATTTTGCCTCAAAGGTATTATGTCGGGTGATGACGCAAAGCGTGCGGCAGATGTAGGCTGTACCGGTGTTATTCTGTCGAATCACGGCGGACGTCAATTGGATGGCTCAAGCACTGCATTCCACCAACTTACCGAGGTTGTTGATGCGGCGGGAGACAGGCTAGACGTTATGATGGACGGTGGTGTACAGCGCGGAACTCATGTACTCAAAGCCCTTTCTCTAGGCGCTAAAGCCGTTGGGCTCGGTCGTTATTATCTTTTCCCTTTGGCTGCTGCGGGTCAACCCGGTGTAGAACGAGCCCTTGGTCAAATGCGTGCGGAAATTGAGCGTGCAATGAAGCTCATGGGATGTACATCACTTGACCAACTTACTCGTGGAAACCTGCGTTTTCGCTAGTGCTGTAATTACCCTAACCCAACGCCCAGAAAGACCACTGCTATGACAAAACACAATAATGAACATGCGCTAATCATCGACATTGGTAAGACTCACGTTAAGCTTCATATCTTAAATGGTACTTGTGAAAGTGTGTTTTCAAAACAAATGTCGAATACGGTGGACACAAGCGGGCCTTTCCCGAGTGCTCGTGTCGAAGATATTTGGGATTGGCTTTGCAGCGCTATATGCGAAGCTTCAAGTGATTACTTCATCGCTAAAATGACAATTACTACCCACGGCGCAACCGCTGCACTTATAGACAATACAAAGCAAGGAACTAATGGGCTTGTACTTCCTGTATTGGACTACGAATACACCGATACTTTTAGCAATTCGGAAGCTTATCAAACAGCGTGTAGTCCTTTTGAGCATACCTACTCACCGTCGTTGCCTGCTGGTTTGAACTTGGGAAGGCAACTGTTTTGGCTGAAGCAACATTATCCAGATAGTTTCGGCAAGGCTACTGATATATTGATGTATCCTCAGTACTGGGCATGGCGATTCACCGGTGCCCGTTACTCCGAAATAACTTCACTCGGTTGTCATACTGACTTATGGTCAATCGAAAATAACGACTACTCAGCTTTGGTTGATACCCTTGATTGTCGTGACAAGTTTCCACCTATGGCGCCGGCGTGGCAATCTTGTGGTGTGATACTTCCGGACTTAGCCAATCAGCTTGGGTTACCTGAAACCTGTGAATTTTTCAGTGGTATTCACGACAGCAATGCGAGTTTTCTGCGCTACCGTTTAGCGCAAGAGAGCACACCCTTTACGGTAATCTCAACTGGCACCTGGACCATTCTCATGGCATCGCAAGTCGAGCTATCAAATCTTGATGCGAGTCGCGATATGCTTGCCAATATTGATGCTCTTGGCTCTCCTATTGCTTGCGCCCGTTTTATGGGGGGACGAGAATTTGAAGCAATATGTGAGCAGGCTGGATCATGGTTGGGCGAACAATTTGGTTTAGATGACATTCAAAAGGTGATTGATAGCCAAGTATTTGCGCTGCCGGACTTTAGTGATGGAAGCGGTCCGTTTGGTGGACGAAAGGCCGAGTTCATTGGGCAAGTCGATAAAGTGAGTGGTATAGCGTTAGCTACGCTTTATTGTGCACTGATGATCGACCATCAACTTGATAACCTTGATGCGCAAGGGGACATCTATATCGAGGGAGCTTTCCTCAAAAATCCACTTCTGTGTGCTTTAGTTAATCAACTGAGAAGTCACCAGCAGGTTCTGCTGTCAAAGGATGCTACGGGTACTGTACTTGGAGCTGCATATCTTACGTGTTGGGAGGAGGCGTCAAGCCAAATCGACACTGAGATGGCTGCGAAAGTCGATGTGGTTGGCTTGACTGACTACAAAGCTCAATGGCTTCAACAACTAGCCGACCACCACTGATAAACTCACTGACGACGTTTTATTCGTCGTCAGCTTCTTCAACAAGAATAACTTCAATTCCATTGCTTTCGAAATAAGCAACAAGATCAGCATTAGCACCTGTGTCGGTGATCAAAATATCTACGTCAGATAATGGACACAAAATGAAGTTGCTACGCTTACCTAGCTTACTGCTATCAGCCAAAATAACTAATTTCTCAGTCTGCTTTTTAAGTTTTTGCTCTGAGCGAATAAGTAGTGGATCTGATTCCATCACGCCAAACTTGCCAATGCCAGGCGTCCCCATGAACATCATGCTGCCGTGATAGTACTCAGTGCTATCCTTTTCGTATGAACTTAAAACGATACCTTGCTCGCGATAAATTTCACCACCTGGAAGACTCACTTGGCTGTCGCTGTTTTCAGTGAGGTAATTGGCAAGCACAAAAGAGTTGGTGAGAATGTTCAAGTGAATGTCAGTGAGAAACTCACCCATCATATAAGTAGAGCTACCACCATTAATGATGATGGAATCACCTTCTTCACAAAGCTGAGCTGCGCGTTCAGCGATCAATCGCTTGGTATTTGCGCGCTTATTTTTGTCAACGATAAAAGCAGAACTTGCTAAGTGCTTTTTCTTAGGTTGGCTATTAATAGATTCTGCGCCACCGCGGATCTTATTAATTTCGCCACGCTTTGCCATTTTGGTGATATCGCGTCTGATAGTTGCTTCGGACGCGTTAAGCTTTTCAGTCAAGCTGCGAACACTAGCAAACTGTTGTTGATCAAGAATATCTTTTATTAGTTGTTGCCTATGTTTTTCAAGCATGGGTAAGGCGTTTCCTAAGCTATCGTTATTTTCCATCAGTTTGCTCATATTCTATCGGCAATTCTAGTTATGTACAGTTATATCCTAATATAACATCTTATGACTAAATAAGACAGGTGTTGATTATTTGTTGTTAATTTGTGACTATTTTAGTGACTGAATGTTGAGCATATGATCTAATTTTTGAGTGAAATAGACCGATTTAACCGTTTTTCTTCAGATATTTAGCCCTGAAACAGGATCAGCCCGAGCATTATTAATTGGTCATGATTAGCTTTTATTTTTCATAAATAATCTTCACCGCTCATTTACAATCAATTTTTAAGTGGTTAGAATGAAAAACCTGTGTTTTTTAGCGATTTTTGAGTATTTGTTCATTTAGTACACATGAATATTGTGAACAGGTAAGGCCAATAATTGTTAGTAACAAGAACGAAAAAATAAGGTAGCACTTTGAAAATTGCAATTCTCGGCGAATGTATGGTGGAGCTAAGTCAGCAAGCTGATGGGCGGTTTAACATGGGCTTTGGTGGCGATACCTTGAATACTGCCGTGTACTTGGCGAGAAACGGCGGGCAATGTGACTACTTCACCGCGCTAGGTGAAGATGAATATAGTCAGAACATGATGTTGAATTGGGCTGAAGAAGGCATCGGCACCAAGCAAATCAAAGTCTACAAAGATTGTTTACCTGGTTTGTACGTGATTAAAAATGATGATGATGGGGAACGACATTTTCATTATTGGCGTCAGAATGCGCCAGTGAAGCAGCTGCTATCCCGATCGCCGGAAGTGTTTCAAGAACTTCAGCGCTATCCCCTTGTTTTTCTGACTGGAATCACCTTATCCCTATTCAATGATGAAGACCGAGAGCTTTTATATAGCTTTCTTTCTGGGTATAGAGAGAACGGCGGCATCGTTGCTTTCGACAACAATTTCAGACCTAAGAATTGGCGCTCGATGAATCATGCGCTTAACAATTACAAGCGAATGATGTCATGTACGGACATTGCGCTGCTCAGTTTTGATGATGAATTGGAACTGTATGGCGAACACACCGTTGTTGACTGTATTGCACGCTGGCAGAACGGTGGTGCCAATGAGGTTATCGTGAAGCGAGGTGCTGAAGGCTGTGTGGTTGCAAGTGACGATAGTGTAGAGGTTATCCATCAAGAGCACGTTGTTAAGCCGGTTGATACTACCTCTGCTGGAGATTCGTTCAACGGTGCTTATCTAGCGAATAAGTTGAACAACAAATCCATACAAGAATGCGTCAAAGCAGCCAACTTTTGCGCAAGTGTTGTTGTTATGCACAAAGGTGCAATTGTACCGCGAGAAATTAACCTTGTACTGGGGCAGCAGTGATGAAAAAGCTCTTACTCAGAAGTATCTTGTTGTGCGCCGCGTTAACACAGCTCTCAGGCTGTAATAACGAAGATGAAAGTGTCACTTCTATACGATTAGCCCATGGCCTTGATACCAAGCATCCCGTACATCAATCCTTGGTGTACATGGGAGAAGAGTTACATCGCTTGTCTTACGGTACTATGGACATGAAGATTTTCCCTTCAGGTCAACTGGGCTCAGAAAGGGAAATTGTAGAGTTGCTGCAGATTGGTACCTTAGACATGACTAAGGTCTCTGCTAGTTCTCTAGAAGCTTTCGTACCAGAGATGAAAGTCTTTAGTTTGCCCTATTTGTTTAACGACAGTGAGCATTTTTGGAAAACCTTGAACAGTGACCTTGGTAAAGGTTTGCTGGAGGCTGGCAGCGAATACCGCGTTAAAGGATTAGGTTACTTCGATGCGGGTAGCCGAAGCTTCTATACCACTGATGTACGTGTTGACAAGCCGTCTGATTTAGACGGTCTGAAAATACGCGTAATGAATAGTCAATCTGCCGTAGATATGGTGAATACCATCGGTGGATCCGCTACCCCAGTAAGCTGGGGAGAACTATATACTGCATTACAGCAAGGCATAGTTGAAGGTGCTGAAAATAACCCGCCTAGTTTCTTTTTCTCCAAACATTATGAAGTCAGTAAGTATTACTTGCTCGACGAACATACCTCAATACCTGATGTGATTGTCATAGGTACTCACCGTTGGAATAGCCTGACTGCCCAACAGCAAGAGTGGCTGAATGAAGCAATGAGATTGGCCACAGAATATCAACGAAAACTTTGGGCCGAATCCACTGAAATGTCCCTTCGAGAGGTGCAGGCCGCGGGTGTGGAAGTGATTGTGGCTGATAAAACAGCCTTTCAGCAAGTGGTAGAACCTTTATACCAAGAATTAGAGGGGCAGCCTGTAGGCGAGTTGGCAGCCGCAATTAAAATGTTGGGAGAGCAGCAGTAATGACGTTTTTATCCACTTTGGTGGAGCATGTTGATAGGTGTTTGCGAGTATTACTCGCCACCTTAATGGCATTGCTCGTTCTAGACGTTACTTGGCAGGTCACTACAAGATTTATTTTGACACAGCCGAGTTCATTTACCGAAGAGGTGGCTAGGTTCCTGTTGATATGGGTGAGCCTTATTGGCGGTGCTTACGCTTATCGACTGAAAAGTCACTTGGGTTTTGATCTTCTTATTCGGAACCTCTCGCTTGCAAAAGCGAAATTCATGTTCAGATTAACCTGTTTGTTAGTCGCGATATTTGCGATAGCTGTACTCATTATTGGTGGCGGGAACCTAGTTCACCTTACGTGGACACTAGGGCAATTCTCTCCCGTACTCAATGTGCCTATGGCATACATTTACGCGGTAATACCTTTCAGTGGTGTGTTATTCCTGCTTTATAGCATTGTCTTTTTTGTCGATGCTGAATTGCACGTAACACATACATCAAGCTCTGACGATACACAGGGAAAAGCTAATGGTTAGTTTGTTATTGTTTGGCATTTTTGCCCTGTTGCTCCTTATTAATTTACCTATCGCCTTGGCGATCATCTTCGCGACCCTGGTAACTATGCTCATGACCATTGACGGTCTGCCAGCATTGACCACTATTGCACAGCGTTTATCAACGGGTATCGATAGTTTTGCCCTGCTCGCTATTCCTTATTTCATATTGTCTGGCTACTTGATGGGTCAGGGGGGAATAGCCCATCGATTGATTGCCTTTGCCAAAGTGTTGGTTGGAAGACTTCCCGGCGGTTTGGCATTTGTGAATGTAATTTCATGTGCGTTATTTGGCTCTATTTCTGGGTCTGCCGTGGCCTCAACCTCTGCTATTGGTGGGTTTATGATTCCTGCGATGAAGAAAGAAGGTTACGACAGACCATTCAGCACCGCAGTAACGGTGACAGCGGCTACTACCGGCATGCTTATACCGCCGAGTAATATCCTTATCATCTATTCACTGGCCAGTGGTGGAGTGTCTATCGCTGCTCTATTTATTGCAGGCTACTTACCAGGGATTCTGGTGACTTTGCTACTGATTGCGGCGGCATATTTGTACGTTAAGAAACAGGATATAAAGCCACTACAAGCGGAAACTATCGAACCGTTTTGGCCATCATTCTTTGGTGCTATTCCAAGTTTACTGCTTATCGTGCTGATCATTGGTGGAATAATTGGTGGCTTTTTCACGCCAACTGAGGCGGGCGCTGTGGCTGTGCTCTACTCGCTGGCACTATCGCTGCTGATGTATAAAGAGCTTACTGTAAAAGACCTTTACCCCATTTTACTTAAGTCGGTAAATACCACAGCTATTGTTATGCTGCTTATTGGTGCCTCTTCGGCAATGTCATGGTTGATGTCTTATGAGTCTGTGCCTCAATCGATCAGTGAGACTCTACTCAATCTATCTGATAACCCACTAATGATCCTGCTGATTATCAATCTAACCCTGTTATTGATTGGCACCTTTATGGATATGACACCAGCAGTGTTGATTTTTACGCCTATCTTCCTTCCTGTTGCAGAGTCGCTAGGTATATCACCACTTCATTTTGGCATCATGATGATCCTTAACCTTTCTATCGGACTATGCACGCCACCGGTGGGAAGTGTGCTGTTTGTGGGATGCAGTATTGGAAAGGTCAATATCAGCGAAATTATCCGACCTATTTTACCGCTCTATGGCGCAATGATACTGGCACTGATTTTAGTGTCGGCATTCCCAGCGATAAGCGAATTTTTACCGCGACTATTAGGTTTGATATAGCAAACCCATACGCGAACTTAAACCTCAGTTAGGTGTTAATCAAATGCAAGAATACTTACAGAAACAATTTGGTTTGGACGGCAAGATTGCCATTGTTACCGGTGCTACACGTGGGTTGGGTCAAGCCATGGCTGTGGCATTAGGCGAAGCAGGTGCTACTGTGGTTGCCGTTGGTTCTAAGCCTGAAAACCTAGCCAATACCATTGCACTCTTAGATGAGAAGGGCATTAAAAACTTAGCCTTAGGTTGCGACCAAAGTGATAGCGCACAGATCAGTGCAGTGATTGAAAAGACCATCAGCGAATTCGGTCGTATCGATATTTTGGTCAACAATGCCGGTACCATTAAACGTGCGCCTGCCCATGAGTTTAGTAACGAAGACTGGAACGAAGTTATCAACGTTAATCTTAACGGTGTATTCCAGTTCTGTCGTGATGCCGGTAAGCACATGATTGCACAAGGCTCAGGTAAAATTATCAATATAGCGTCGCTATTGAGTTTCTCTGGCGGTATCACTGTGCCGGCTTATGCTGCCAGTAAAGGTGGTGTTGCTCAGGTCACTAAGGCACTGGCAAATGAGTGGGCTTCTCATGGTATTCAAGTCAATGCAATAGCGCCTGGCTATTTTGAAACTGACAATACCTTCAATCTGCGCCAAGACGCTGAGCGTTTCGAGAGTATCTCTGCACGTATTCCTGCGGGTGAATGGGGTAAACCAGAAGACCTTGCGGGTGCCACAGTTTTCTTGTCGAGCAATGCCTCAAATTATATGAATGGTCACATCATGCTGGTTGATGGCGGCTGGATGGCACGTTAATTCGTTGCTTTTTATCTAAATTAAACGAGAGAAATAGTTATGGATTTCATGTACTCCGCAGACATTAGAAGTTACAAAACTATGCGCAATGACGAATTGCGTGAAGCCTTTGTAACCAAGCCACTGTTCGAAGCAGGTAAAATCAACCTGACTTACACCGATGTAGATCGCGGTGTTGTTGCGGGTATCGTGCCCACTAGCGATGCGATAGCGCTTCCCACTCATAAAGAGTTGGCAGCCGACTATTTTTGTCAGCGCAGAGAAGCAGGTGTTATTAACATTGGTGGTAATGGGAGCATTGTCGTTGATGGTGAAACCTATTCCATGCAGAACAAAGACAGCTTATACATTGCTAAAGAGAGCCAAGAGGTAAGTTTTGCCTCTGATGATGCAAGCGCTCCTGCTAAGTTCTACTTGGTGTCTTACCCTGCTCACCGTGTTACTAAAACAGTGCATGTGCCAAAGAGCAAAGCACAGACCATTGACCTAGGTGCCAATGAGACGTCTAACGAACGTACCATTTTCCAGTCAATTCGTCCTGGTATTGTAGACAGCTGTCAGTTGGTCATGGGAATTACCGAGCTTAAATCAGGCAGTGTTTGGAATACTAAGCCGCCACACACCCATTACCGACGCACCGAAATCTACATGTACTTCGATCTACCGGAAGATGAGCGTGTTTTTCATATGATGGGAGAGCCTAAAGAGGTGCGTGCGTTGTCTTTACCTCCAGAGGTAGCGATCGCTTCACCGAGTTGGTCTATTCACAGTGGTGTGGGTACGACGAATTACACCTTTGTTTGGGCAATGGGTGGCGAAAACCAAGAGTTTGATGACATGGACCATCTAGCGATTAGCGATTTGGGCTAAAAAGCTAGGGCAAAAGCAGACACGGATTGAATAATAATTAGGTGTATTAGAATGAATTTGTTAGATGCAGTACCTCCCGGCGTAGTAAGTGGTGAAGCGTTGGATTTGCTATACCGGATTGCAAGGGAGAATAAATTCGCTTACCCAGCGGTAAATGTTGTTGGCACTCACTCAATTAATGCTGCGTTGGAAGCGGCTAAAAACAGCCAATCACCAATTATTATTCAGCTTTCCTATAGTGGCGCGGCCTTTTTTGTAGGCAAAGGCGCCAATGTGTCTGGGCACGATGCCTCAGTCGCGGGCGCTATTGCGGCCGCACACTATGTGCATTGTGTAGCTGAGCACTATGGCGTGCCAGTGATTTTGCATACAGACCATGCAGCAAAGAAGCTGCTTCCGTGGATCGATGGTTTACTCGATGCTGGTGAGCGCTACTTTGCGCAAACAGGTAAACCTTTGTTTAGCTCACACATGTTAGATTTGTCAGAGGAGCCACTCGAAGAGAATATCCAAATTTCTAAAGCGTATTTTGCCAAAATGGACAAGTTAAACATGTCCATAGAGATCGAGCTCGGATGCACTGGCGGTGAGGAAGACGGTGTGGACAACACCGATATCGACAACTCACTTCTCTACACTCAGCCCGAGGACGTTAGCTATGCCTACGAACAACTCGCTGAAGTAGGGCCATTGTTCACTATAGCGGCCTCTTTTGGGAACGTTCATGGCGTCTACAAGCCAGGGAACGTGAAGTTAACCCCCGTTATTCTTAAAAACTCACAGGCATATGTGTCTGAAAAATTCGGTTTGGGCCAAAACTCGCTTAATTTTGTTTTTCACGGCGGCTCAGGTTCGCGACCTGAAGAAATCGAGGAAGCGATAAGCTACGGTGTTATCAAGATGAATATCGACACCGATACACAATGGGCAAGTTGGCAAGGAATCTACGACTATTACCACACTAACGAAGACAAACTACAGTCTCAGATAGGTAATAATGAAAGCCCGGATGCACCCAATAAGAAGTATTACGACCCTCGCGTATGGCTACGCAAAGCTGAGCAATCAATGGCAGAGCGTCTGATCCTCGCATTTACCGAACTCAACTGTGTAAATCGATATTCCAAATAAGACAAATAGATAAACGGGACGATAAGACTTGTTAACGAAATGTTTAATTTATCAGTCATTGTCCCTTTTTTTTAGACCAGTATCACTGAAATTTAAAACAGATATAATCAAAATCAATCATATATTATCAGTTTAACTCTTTTTTAACCTATTTTATTCATGTAGTATACATGGACTAAAACTATCACTGATAGATTTACCACGCTTGATTTATGGCTCCTTGCCTGTCCATCAGAGTCTAGAGTGACGTGAGTAAAACATATTAGGTACTGAGTATATGAAATTGAAAATAAATAATTTGCTGAAAACGATTGCAGCGTCCTGTGCACTTCTCTCTTCTGTTACTTTTGCTTCTGAAAAGCCCAATATCATTTTCATTTTGACAGACGATTTAGGGTTCAACCAAGTAGGCGCATACGGTGATACGCCTATTCAAACGCCCAACCTTGATGCTATGGCTGCCAGTGGGATCCGCTTCGATCAGGCGTATTCGGGCAATACGGTTTGTTCACCTTCTCGCGTGTCTTTGTTTACTGGTCGTGATGGTCGATATATGACTAACAACTCGAATACGGTTGAGCTCAATCACAAAGATATCACCCTCGCTCACGTGCTCAAGCACGCGAACTATGACACCACGCTCATTGGTAAGTATTCCATTGGACAACAAATGGGGGTGACTGACCCACTCGCCATGGGGTTTGATACTTGGTATGGCATGTATTCTATATTGGAAGGTCATCGTCAATACCCGCACATTATGTGGCGAGATGGACAAAAGATCCGTATAGAAGCAAACGAAGGTGGTAAAAAAGGTGCATACGCGCAGCGTTTATTCACCGACGAGGCTATCAAGTACATTGTAGAACCCCGAGAAAATCCCTTCTTCATGATGCTTACGTACTCTTCGCCTCATGCCGAGCTTGGGGTACCTGAAGAATTTAGCCAGCCTTACGCATTTGAGGAAAACCCTTACTCAGGTATGAAAGGTGGCGTTCCTGCAGATAAGTACGCATCTTACTATCCTGAGCCGGTAGATAAGCCAAACGCTGTTTTAGCGGGTATGGTTTCAGCGCTTGATCATTACATTGGTGAAATTGTTGCCACATTGGAAGCTCAAGGCGAACTAGATAACACTCTGATTTTCTTCACTTCGGATAATGGCCCACACGACGAGGGCGGTGCTGATCCAGAATTCTTTGAAGCATCGGCCCCTTATAAAGGCCAGAAACGAGACTTATACGATGGTGGTATTCACGTACCAATGATTGTGCATTGGCCTGCTCGCATCAAGCAAGGACGTGTGGATAACACACCGTGGGCTTTCGCAGATGTACTACCGACCTTCGCTGAAATTGCTGGCGTTAACTTAAACTATGTTCCCCGTGTGCACACTAACGGTGTATCAATTGATGGCTTATTGAGCGACAACCCTGAAGCTATGGAGGAACGTGTACTTTACTGGGAGTTTGCCAAGCAGGTGGGCGACCCTAATTCTGGAGTAATCGGCGATACTTTTCAGGCTGCACGAAAAGGTCAGTGGAAAGCAGTTCGTTACGGTTTCGACGCTGACGTAGAGCTTTACAACATCGACAATGATCCCGGTGAGTCCAATGACTTATCGGCAACGCATAAAGATCTCACTGCGATGTTTTACGCGCTGTTTGAAGAGTATAAATAATGAAAAAGACGCTCTTATCAATTGCCACCTTGTGCCTAGTTCAATTAGGTTTAGCCGGATGTGATGCTACGCCATCGAGTGAACCCTCTGAACAAGTCGCTGGGTATTTTGCTGACAACGGTACAGGTAATCCGCTAGCAGTGGTACAGCACCCAGCCGGTGAATATCACGATGGAATAACCTACGTATCCTATCAAGGGCCGTTTGAAGACCCTTATGTAGCAGCGTACAACCATGAAGCAAAAACGTGGTTAGGCCCCTTTAGAGCAGGTACTAGCGAGTTAGGTCGCAGGGAAGGCCGCACTAAGTTCGATAACCATGGTAAGCCTACGCTACTCATTGATGATGAAGGTTACATTCATATTTTTTACGGTGGTCACGGCGGTGACAGACACCATGGTGAAAACACGCTGGGTAACGTTCACCATGGAGCGAACAAGCATTCTATATCAAAGCGTCCATTCGATATCACTGAATGGGATGAAGTAGACAATATTTCAGTATTTGGAACCTACAACCAAGCACTGAAAATGGACAATGGCGATATCTACTTGTTTTATCGTCACGGTGCCCATCGCAGCAACTGGGTTTATCAGCGTTCTACCGACAACGGAAGAACCTTTGAGGCTCCAGTATCCTTCTTGAAACACAAACGTCGCACTGATTTGAAGGCGGAAGATAGTTGGTATGCGTGGGTAGGGCACGGCGAGAAAGACGAAATTATCGTGACCTTCGATTATCACCTATGTTGGGACTGGGACGCTAATGAGCGTGGGCATACCACTGAGCGTCACGATGCACATTATATGGTGTTTAATACGGTGACAGGTGACTGGACGAACGTGCAAGGGGAGTCGCTCAACATTCCACTGACTCGGGAAGAAGCGGAAGTGAAAACGCTTGCTATGAGTACCGGTCCTGACTGGACATTTAATGGAAGTACTTATTTAGATACACAAGGCTTCCCTCATATCACCACTAATGTGGGCGTTGATCTTGGACTGAAAACTGGCGGCCCTAAACTGCTCCGACACTTGCGCTGGGATGGCGAGCAATGGCTCGGAGGCAATTCTGTTAATGGCTTGGCTGCGGGAAATTCACGTGGAGACTTTATTCTTAGCGGAGAAAGTAACGTTGAAGTTATTTTGGCAGATGATGAGTCAGGTGAAGTCGCCCAATGGTTAAGCAATAACAATGGTGAAACTTTCACTAAAGGCAATGTACTGCTGACCACACAAAATGGAACCTTTGCGATCACTTCAATTATTAAAAATGCACACCCCGATGCATTGGTGATTGCAGCGATTAAAGATAAAGCAAGCCCACATAGACAAATCTACTTACTGGGTAACGAAGGGCCTATTGGAAGGCCGTTGTCAGAGGCGACGCTAGAGAAAGATACCTCTGTTTTTTACTAAACCCGATTTATCACGACGTTCTGTAGTCAAAAAAGGTGTGATTATGTTTAACAAGATTTCGAAAGTAGCAGCAATACCATTCACCGTAAGTTTGCTATTAACTGGTTGCGGTGAGTCGAGTCAAGCTCCGGTAGCTGAAACAGTGGCTCAACCAGCCACTGAAAAAGTGATGGAAATGTCCAGTGCTGAGGTTATTCGTGCCTCTGCTCATGATATCGCTACTCGTTCTGGTTTGTGGCAAATAGAGCAATTTGGCAATCTAGATTACATTCCTGAGTCACACAGAGCAAAGTCTGAAAATCCTAAGTTCTGGATACAAGCGGCTTTCTACATCGGTCTGACTAAGTGGCTCGAGGTTGACAAAAACCCAACGCTGATGGCGTACGTAGAGAATATGGCGAAAGAGCAAGAATATGGGTTACTTACCGACCGTCCTTATCATGCTGATGACCATACCATTGGTCAAACCTACCTTTGGTTAACCGAGCAAACCGGCAATCAAGATGCCTATAAACCCACCCAAGAGCACTTTGACTGGATCCTAGCGAATAAACCCGATGTAGGTTTGGAGATGTTAGATAGCACGGCAAGTGGTTCAGGTAAGGTGCATCAAGAAGGAAATTGTCAACTCCGTTGGTGCTGGGCTGATGCGCTATTCATGGCACCGAGAACTTGGCTAAAACTGAGTAACGCTACAGGCGAACCAAAATATTTCGAATACGCTGACAGCGAGTTTTGGGCGGCGGCAGATTATCTATTTTCTGATGATTACGGCTTGTTCTTCCGAGATAGTCGCTACTTTGAGATGAAAAGTGATAACGGTGAACCAGTGTTTTGGGGGCGTGGTAACGGATGGGTGTTTGCGGCCATTCCGCTAATCATTGATGATCTTCCAGCTGGCCATCCGTCACGTGAGAGATACCTTGAACTGTATAAAAAGAACGCTGCTGGACTATTAAAACTGCAGACTGAAGATGGCTACTGGCCCGCTTCGCTAATGGATCCGAACAAGGTGAAAACGCCAGAAGTGAGCGGAACCGGATTTATTACTTATGGCCTCGCTTGGGGTGTCAACAATGGTGTGCTTACCGACCCTGCTGCAAAAGAAATCGTTGAGAAAGGTTGGGCGGCATTAGAACGTGCAGTGTCTGAGAATGGACGGGTTAATTGGGTACAACACGTGGGTAAGTCCCCTGACCCAGTGAAAGAGAGTGATTCACAGCTATACGGTGTAGGCGCAGTACTTCTCGCTGCATCAGAAATGGCTAAGTGGCAATAGCTGTCGCTTTAGGGCCTAGAGTATGTCCCTGCTCCTGGCCCTTTTTTTATTCGAGGCTTGAGAGGTATCTATGCTGAGCGCGACTAAACGTTTCTTTTTGTTGTTTTCGGTGCTTGTTTCAACGGCTTGTACCATGGTGTATGAGCAAACAGAAACAAGAGATACCATCAGGGTACTGATTATTGATGGGCAGAATAATCATACCGTATGGCCAAAAAGTACGGTAATGATGAAAACCTATCTAGAGCAGACAGGGTTGTTTACGGTCGATGTTTACCGAACTAATCCTGTGTGGCGAGCCCACGAACACCCTGCGTTTCTGGCGTACTGTAACCATCGTGAGCATTTTGCTGTTGATAAGCCTGTAACTGATCCCACGTTTAATCCAACTTTTGAAAACTACGATGTCGTGGTATCTAACTTTGGTTACAACGCTGCGTATTGGCCAGAGGCAACGCAGCAATCATTTGAAGCCTACATGGCTGGCGGTGGTGCATTTGTTGCTGTTCATGCAGCAAATAATGCTTTTCCTGACTGGCAGGCATACAACGAGATTGTTGGATTAAGCGGCTGGGGTGGTCGCAACGAGAATCATGGTCCTTACGTTTACTTCGATGAGCAAGGCAATGAAATACGTGATACTGGCCATGGCAATGCTGGTGCTCATGGCACGAAGCACGAATTTCAAATAACAGCACGGACACCACATCCAATTACTCAAGATATGCCAACGACCTGGATGCATACGAAAGATGAGTGCTACGGTAATTTACGTGGCCCTGCCGAAAACTTGACCATCATCGCCAGCGCTTTGTGTCCCCTTGAAGAAAAAGGTACTGGAAAGCATGAGCCCATGCTGATGACCGTTACTTATGGTAAAGGTCGGATATTCCACACCACCTTAGGGCACCAGCAGGTGTCATTTGAGAGTGTTGGGTTTATTACCACTTTCTTACGAGGCACTGAGTGGGCTGCGACCGGAGAAGTTACTATTCCCGTACCGTCGGACTTCCCCACCGAAATGCAATCTACTCATCGACCTTTTGAGTTTAGCTTTTAAGCGGCAACTGAAACACCGGTAGTTAGGAGGTGATACATGGGCTTTTTACGAAAACTGCTAGTAGCGAGTATCGTTATAGGGTTTGTAATTAGTTGTAACACCACTGAAACTCCAGAAATACTCCCAGCCCCTATTGCGCTAAAAGTCGGTGAAGGGTTTGTCAATCCCATCGGCTATTACGAAGCTGAACCAAGGTTTTCATGGCAGCTAGGTGATAGCTTGGGTTCTGGCTATCAAATGGCCTATCAAATTCAGGTGAGTTCGACCGTCGCCTCACTGAGTGTTAATCCCGATTTATGGGATAGCGGAAAGGTATTCTCAACGGATAATGCGTGGCAGCGTTATCAAGGTAATGCCCTGGATTCGCGAGATATCGCCTTATGGCGAGTACGAATTTGGGACAACAATGGAAATGTGTCTGAGTGGAGTAAACCTCAGTCGATTGAAATGGGTTTACTCGCCACTACGGATTGGAGAGCGCATTGGATAGGACACCCTCAAACGGCGTTGTCTGCACACCCTTCCCAAGAGCGACTTGCCACACCTCAATACCTGCGCAAGACCTTTAATATTGATGGTGAAGTACAATCAGCTAGGTTGTATATCACAGCAAAAGGCTTATTTTCTGCTTTTGCGAATGGGGTAGAGATTGCGCCTAATGATGTGATGACACCTGGGTGGACACCATACGACAAAAGAATTGAATCTCTCACTTATGACGTGACTACATCGCTCGTGCAGGGTGAGAATGCATTGGCGGCAACCATTGCTGGTGGTTGGTATGCGGGCAGAATTTTTAAATTTACAGAGAAAGATCATACGCTTCCCGCCCGCCTTTTAGCTCAGCTAGAAATTACTTACCAAGATGGTCGCGTTCAGAGAGTTGTATCTGACGACTCCTGGCGAGCCTCTCAACAAGGACCAATCAGGTTTGCCAGTATTTATGATGGTGAGCACTATGATCAATCTTTTGAAATCGAGGGTTGGACAACAGCAGCATTTGTAGATGAAAACTGGGTAAGCGCTACTGCTTCTCCGCTGGACGGCGATGTGAAAATCGTTCCCAAACGCCACAACCCTATTCGTACTACAGAGCACATGACAGCAAAGGCTATCGTCAGTGTTGAAGGGGATAAAGTCGTTTTTGATTTTGGACAGAACATGGTTGGTGTGCCTAAGCTCGCTTTGCCAGTGCTTAAGGGACAAGAGGTCCAGGTTCGATATGCTGAGGCTTTGCACAAAGGTGAGTTTTATACCGACAATTATCGCAGTGCTAAATCTGAAAACCGCATTATGCCCAGCGAAAGCGGGTTGCTGGAGTATCAGCCCCGATTTACTTACCACGGTTACCGCTACCTAGAAGTTACGGGGTTTGATACCCGTTATGTGCCAAATATCTCTTGGGCAACGGCGCAAATTCAACATTCAGACGTTGATATTCACGCGAGTTTTACGTCAAGCCACCCAAAGCTAAATCAACTATCACAAAACATTGTGTGGGGACTGAGAAGTAACTTTTTTGATATTCCTTTGGATTGCCCACAGCGGGATGAGCGTTTGGGTTGGACGGGTGATGCCCAAGTATTTGTAACACCCTCTATGTATATGGCGGATGTTTATGGGTTCTGGTCAGCGTGGTTACAGAGTATTCGGGAAGAGCAAGCAGAGAATGGTAAGGTGCCGCTTTACATACCTTACGTTGAATGGTTGAACTTTGCCTCTTCGGGATGGGGAGATGCGGTCACTATTATTCCATGGGAGCTGTACATGCTCACCGGTGACAAATCCGTGCTAGAAGACAATTACGACATGATGATGTCATGGGTGCAATATCATCACAGCCAAAGTGAAGGATTTGTTTCCTCAATGAGTACTTTCGGCGACTGGCTTCAACCTTATCCTGTTATTACCAAAGAGGGGGACAACGGAAATCGAGGAAACACGGATTTTAGTTTAATTGGCACTGCCTATTTTGCGCGCTCCGTTGAGCTTACGATGAAAACCGCACAAGTACTTGGCCGTACACAAGACGAAGCCCAATTATATGAGCTTCATCAGAAGGTTAAACATGCCTTTGCAACGACATTTTTTGATGAAAATCTCAATCTTATCAACGCTATCCCGACACAAACTACTTATTTATTGGGTTTAGCCTATGACTTGTTCCCTCCACACCAAACTCCCCTAGCTGTAGATAAGCTTATTGGTCTATTGGAGCAAGCAGATATGCACTTGCGTACCGGATTTTTAGGTACTCCACTACTCACCCAAGTGCTTCAAGACGCAGGACGTAGTGACATTATTTATGAGTTACTGTTTCAAGAGACCTATCCATCTTGGTTTTATTCTATCAATAACGGCGCTACCACAACGTGGGAACGTTGGAATTCATACTCATTAGAAGATGGCTTTAATTCTGAGGGAATGAATTCACTCAACCATTATGCCTACGGCACCGTGTCGCGCTGGTTCTACGAGGGGATTTTGGGGATAAAACCACTGAGTCCCGGATTCAAGCAAGTACTCATAGCACCGCAAATTGGTGCTCGACTGACAGAAGCGAAAGGCAGCTATAACACCCCACAAGGAAAAGTCGGTGTGGAATGGAAAAAACAGGGCAATCATCTTGTTATTCACATTGAAATTCCACCAAATACTCAAGGTCACGTTGTTATTCCTGATCCATCATTGCAAGAGTTAACACTTAATGGGGTACCTGTGGAGCCAACACGACTGAACAATTTGCGAACGGGGGGCTATGAAATATCAGCCTATTTACAAAACTAAAAAAAGTAATGGTAAAAATTGTATTTAGTCTAATTTGGTCATAATTAATCATGTTAAATCTTTTCTGTTCATGTTAAATTTTCTGATTATTCGCAAAACTTGGGCCATTGGGTGAAATCATGAGACATTGGAGTACAACATTGGGTTTAGCAGATAAGCTTGTCACAGAAAAAGATCGGCTGTTCCGCCTGATACTCCTTAGTTCAGTAGCTGCGTTAGTTTCATGTACGGGCACCGCGGAGCAAAGTGCGGTTTCATCGTCCTCGACTGAGGAAAAACTACCCAACATTCTTTTCATTTTATCCGATGACCATGCATGGAACGATTATGGGTTTATGGGGCATGAACTCATCGAGACCCCAGCTCTTGATCAACTTGCCAGCGAAGGGGTTACTTTTTCTCGAGGGTATGTACCTACATCTTTGTGCCGCCCGTCACTCGCCACAATTGCAACAGGTCTTTACGCTCATCAGCATGGAATTACAGGGAATGACCCTTCTCGCTTATTACCTGGTGGAAAGCAGGGCGAGACCTATCAACAACAACGCGCTGAAATTATTGCTAAGGTTGATGAATTAGACACGATTGCTGAGTTATTAGGTGAACAAGGCTATGTGTCTTTGCAAACCGGAAAGTGGTGGGAAGGAAGCTTCGCCAGAGGTGGGTTCGATGAAGGTATGACTCGAGGTTTTCCCAATCCGGGTGGGCGTCATGGCGATGACGGGCTGACGATTGGTCGAAATGGTATTGGTGAGATCACGGACTTTATAGACCGAGCCAAAGCACAGGATAAACCCTTTTTTGTGTGGTACGCGCCGTTTATGCCTCACACCCCGCATACACCCCCTGAGCGTATACTGGCCAAATACAGAGACCAGATGTATCGGGGAAACCCACTTCCGATATCTGTAGCTAAATATTTTGCCATGGTGGAATGGTTTGATGAGACCAATCAGCAGCTTTTCGACTACCTTGAATCTGCAGGTGTTAAAGACAATACCTTAGTGGTTTATGTGTCTGACAACGGTTGGGTAACTAATCCTTCGATGTCTGAGCGCTTTCTACCGCGCTCAAAACAGAGTCCTGGTGAGAGCGGCGTACGCACACCTATCATGTTTTCTTGGCCAGAGCGCCTAGCCCCGCAAATGCGTGCCGAGGTAGTGAGCAGTATTGATATTGTTCCTACAGTACTCGCAGCCGCAGGTATTGAAGTTCCGAGCACGTTACCGGGTGAAAATCTGTTGCCTGATATGTTAGAGCAGTCGCCAATTGATCGAACCGCCATATTCGGAGAGGGGTTCGCTCATGACATGGATGACTTGAACAATCCAGAATCTACCTTGCTCTATCGTTGGGTCATCGAAGGTGAGTGGAAGCTCATTTTGAGCTACGACGGCAAGAACGTAAGCTATCAGAAATACCACAAAGACGTTCTTGCTCCACCAAGGTTATACAACCTCATGCAAGACGAGCATGAAACACAAAACCTTGCTTCTGAGCATCCCCAAATCGTTGAGCGCCTGTCACAAAAATTGACTGAGTGGTACCCCCTGAAAGAGCGTGAGGTATTGCAATAGTTCGAGTGTAAACCCAAAAAAGAAGAATAGATGTTATGTTCAAAATACGATTAAAACGTCACATGAGCTTGCCTCTTAAGATACTAATAGTGTCTTTTGTTTTGTTACATGTTAAGTGGTTACATGCAGAAGTCACACTACTGAATGAAGTCCTGATCACCGATTCGGGGTTGCACTTTGATGGACGTAAGGTGGGCAAAGATGCACAAACGTCTGCGACCAACACCTATGATTACTATTTTGGACGCAGCATTTCGGCGCACGGCGACAGCATAAAAGTGTATCAAGAATACGTTTTTATGACGTGGTATCGAGGAGGTAAGTTCGACCGCAGAGTCATGCTAACGCGCTTAAATACCAAAACGGGAAGTATTCAACATATTGCTTTTCCTCACAGGCATACGGGTTTCAGAAACATGTGGTGGATTGGTGAATCACATAACGCTATTGCAGTGGCTATTAGTCCAATCAATGAAACGATTCATCTGCTATACGACATGCACGCTTACAGCGCTAAAAAACCCAGTGACGGAAGCTTGGCTACAGATTATTTTCGCTACTCCTATTCTGTTCCTGGCGCAGCAACTGTCGCTGACGAGGACTTCACGTTAGCGCAGTTCGTCCCTGATGAGAGTCCGATCAGCACAGGTGACTACGATTACAAGCACCTGACTATGACAGGGACGATAGACCCTAGTCAGTTTGCAGGTTTGACCTACCCTACCTTTTTCACCAATACCGACGGCACCTTACTCATGTATATGCGCAAGGGTGGTAACAACAATGGTGGATACGTTTTCAATCGCTATGATGCAGAGAATCAGGTGTGGTCAGACTTTACCCAGTTTAATGTACTCAATGCATCAAATCACGGTCTAGCGTATGACTGGGGTCTTTATGGCAACATGAAGTACGTTAATGGCAAGTTACGTGTTGGCTTTCAGCGCCGATCGAGCAACAACAACGACAAATACCAATATCAAAACGGGTTTTATTACGCGTATTCCGATCACCCTGACGGTTTTGGAGAATGGAAAACCCACAATGGTGAAGTGATCCCTTTCCCACTTGTCGACGCAGACGACATTAAAATATTTGAGCCGGGTGACTTAGTAAAAACGACGACACCGAACCAAGTTTCTATTGTCAGAGGGTTCGATTGGAACGTCACTGAAAAAGGCGATGTGCATTTGATCGGTACGGTTATCGACAAAGAAAATAAAGACACTGTTCACGTTCATACCTATAAGCCTGCTGGCGCGTCAGAGTTTATCACCTCAACTGACTTTGCTGGAGCGTCTGAGATATATACCGCGGGCGATGATATTTACATTATCGGCCTGACCCGCGACGGTTACCCGTTTGTTGAAAAAGCGCAAGGTGGCACGAACGAATTTAGCCGAATTTATCAGGGGCGCGGTGGTAAACGCTTTGATCACGGTAAAGTACATATCTCTCAAGGGAAGCTTTACTACTACTTGATGGAAAGAGGATCAGGGAGCGCTCAACCACTTTACTTACAGATCATTGATCTAGATATCGTTGATAAATCCTAATTCAAAGAAATAAAAAATTGGTAAGGCCACCTGCCTGTGCTATGGTGGTTCATGTGAACCTTGTGTGTAGCAAGGTGAGAGTTTAAAAATACTGAGGCACAAAATGATTAAAAAACGCTATTTGAGCAGTATTGTTGCTGGCTTACTCGTGGTGTCAGGATGTAATAATCAAAACAATAGTGTTGTTACCGACGATGCTGCAGCGCCTAACGAACCAGAGGTGACCACATCAGCTGTTTTTAGTACATCACAAGCATCAGAAAACCTCGAGTTTGCTAAGCAGCAGTACTTGAAAATGATTGGTCATGTGGAAAAGGGCGAAAATCTTACACTCAGACCTAACTGTGCTGCGTCACCTGAGATGATTTGCGTGCCTCGCTCGGAAGAACATGACGGCATATTCATGGAGCAGTCTGAAAAATGGACGAATGGCTTCTTCCCTGGCGTGCTTTGGAAGTTGTTGTCTGCGAAGTCACACATGAACCTAACCGCAGAAGAAGAAGCTAAGCTTTATTCTTCTGCGCAATACTATCAAGCGACACTTTTCTCAGAGGCTTTGCGCGGAACAACCCATGACTTGGGTTTTATTCTTTATGATTCCTTTGGCGAAGCTCTTTCATATGACGCATTAAGTGATGAACTTCGTGCCTCGTATCAACAGGCATTAACGACTGGGCGCGCAACACTTGCTACTCGATATGGTGATGAACAAGGCGTCATACGCTCATGGGATTGGACACCGCGTATGCGTATTACCACCATGGAAGACGGAGAGCCGGTCGCAGATCGCTACACACTGTCTAATCCTTGGACCTACCCCGTTATCGTAGACAATATGATGAACTTGGAGTATTTGTTCGATAGCGACAGCGAGCGTTATCACGAAATTGCTTTCAACCACGCGAAAAATACTGCGCTAAATCATTACTTTTATGATGAAGGTGACACGGCACAACAATATCCTCTGTCTTACCATGTGTTCGATTACGGTGAGTTTAAACCAGGTAACTGGCAGGGCGTTGGTAATATTTCAGCGTGGGCTAGAGGACAAGGTTGGTCCCTTTACGGATTTGTAACTGTCGTTGAAGCTATGAAAAATGCGAATATCGATTTGGCGGATTACCCAGATTTTGAGGCTCATGTACACAAGCTATACGGTAGTGTAGAGCACTTGCTTGAAGATGGCTTGGTACCTTACTGGGATTTCTTTGCAGCTCGTGATAACGCGACTGATTATGCTGAAAATATATCCACAGATACGACGGTTTTCTCCGGTATACTCGCGCTGTGCGACAAAGATATTGAAGAGCACTTAAAGCCGTATAAGGGGTATCGCCCTATGACTCTCGATGCGTCTATGATGTCGCAAGAGTCATTAACGCGGCTTGAAGGTAAAGTGGGGCGACACGGTGAAGTCATACTGCAAGGAGACAAGTTATTACCTTGCGGTACTAAACCCTACCCTGAATCTCACACTAAGATACCTCGTGATAGTTCTGCCGCAGCAATTTATGCCGCAGCACTTTATCGCTACGCACTGTTCACCGATAATGTGGCGCATAAACAAAAGTTTGCCGATTTAGCCGATAGCATTATGGCTGAACTTACTGCGAACTATAGAACAGACCGTGCCAAAAACGGCCGGCCTAATAGTTTTGAGTATGGTTTTGTACTTGCGGAAGCTACAGGTGACATGGGCAACGGAGGCGAACTAGACACGCCGATTATCTACGGCGACTTCTATTTTATTGAAGCAAATATGTTGAAGATTGCACTTGACGCAAGCCTCTAATACTTTACAACGCTATGTGTGTTAGTTTTAAAGCGAGTGTATGACGTCACTCGCTTTTTTTATGAATAAAGGAAGGGAAATGCCGCACAGTATTCCGTCAAAGAAATTCAGCCAGTCTATTGGCGCTACATTGAGTGCCATTGCTATTACACTTACAACAGCAACTTCTGCTTTCGCTGCGCAAGATGTTTACTTTGGTACTGGGAATAAGCAGGGCGATGGGATCTACCATGCGACATTTGACGAGACTTCTGGTCATCTTTCAGCTGCTACGCGGGTCGCCGACATTGATGCTCCTGGATTTCTAGCTAAACACCCAAAGCGTGATGTTATCTATGCCGTGGCAGTAGCTGAGGATGTTCCCGTGGTTGCGGCGTACAAAAAAGCCCAAGACAGTTCTCTCGTATTCATTAACAGTGTAGCGATTGGCGATGGCTCGGGTACCCATATCTCGGTGCATCCGTCTGGCAAGTTTCTAATTACCGCTCAATATGGCGGTGGGTCAGTAGCGGTATTTTCTCTTGGTGAAGACGGGGAAATCGTTGAGCGCACACAACTGATTGAGCACCAAGGCGGTAGCAAAGTCTACAAGAATCGACAGGATAGCCCGCATCCACATTGGGTTGGATTTTCACCCGATGGAGAGTACGCAGTCGTTCCAGACCTTGGACTCGACGCTGCTATTATATATGAAGTCAATGAAAGTGAGTATACACTTACTCATCATGGTGAAGCAGTCACAGTTGCTGGTGGTGGTCCTCGTCATATGAGATTTTCGGTGGATGGGGAACGCATTTTTCTGCTCAATGAGTTCACTTTGAGTATATCAACTTTTGACTATGACGCGGCGAAAGGTACTGCCCAACGTGTCTCGGTGACACCTACCTTATCGGAAGCGACGAAATCACAAGAAGCATTCAATTCAGCCTCTGAAATCTTAGTGCATCCCAATGGCGAGTTCGTTTATTCAGCCAACCGCGGTCATGACTCGGTGAGTGTGTTCACTTTAGATGATGACGGAGCGCTATCGCTATTAGAAAATGAACACGTACGCGGCGCATTCCCTCGTAATATCAACTTGGATTTATCAGGTAAGTGGCTGTTTGCAGCGGGACAGCACTCAAATACGGTATCGGTGTTTGCTATCGATCAGTCCTCAGGCTTACTGCAATATCAAACCGGTAATACGATAAATGTCCCTGAGCCAATTTGTATTTTATTTGATGAATAGTGCTGTTGAAAAAGCTCTCTCGAAGGGATGAGAGAGCTTTCAAAACTAGTTTGTTAAAACTAGGGAGTTACCGTAAATGTTTCGGTAAGAGTGTCAGCGGAGGATGTGCCAACCTCGACAACAAAATCTCCTGCTTCCACTTTTGTTTCCATATCTAGCCCAGTAAAGGCCAACATATCTGGGGTGATTGTAAAAGAGACCATTCTGGATTCGTTAGGTGCTAGCGATATTTTTTCGAACCCCTTGAGTTCTTTCGCCGGGCGGATCACTGAACCGATAACGTCTTGTATATAAAGCTGAACCACTTCTTTGGCATGATAATTACCCGTGTTTGTTACTGTTACTGACACAGTAAAGGATTCATCTTTAGATACCTCATTTTTCGATAGTACCAAATCACTGTAGTTGAATGTGGTGTAACTCAGCCCGAAACCAAAGGGGTAAAGAGGTTGTGCTCCCAAGAACATATACTCTTTCTTAAAGTTGATATTTTTCTGACTGTAATGGAAGGGCAGTTGGCCAATATGACGAGGCACAGTCACGGGCAGTTTTCCAGAGGGTATTGCTTCGCCGATGAGCATTTTCGCTACCGCAAGATCACCTTGTTCACTTAAATCCCATGTATCTAGAATGGCATCCGCATGCTCATTTACCTCAGGTATTGCCAGCGTACGTCTGTGTTTGAGTACAACGATAACAGGCTTCCCAAGTGCGCTAACCTGCTCTACTAGCGTATTTTGTAAACCTACGAGCTGAATAGAGGCGCGATCGCCTAATCCACGGGCAAAGTAGGCTTCTTTAGCAGTGAATTTGTCGCCGCCCAAGAAAAGCACAATAACGTCGCTTTGTTTTGCTGCATTGATTGCGTTGTCAAAACCTTCTTGATTCTCACTGTTGGTGAGTAATCTTGGCTCAAAGGGCTGTTCGTCGGTTAAAGAGAAGCCCGGTTCAACAACAAGTGCCTGTGTATCTCCTAAAACTTCTCTGAATTGCTGTTCGGTGTTGTCGCCCACTAATGGGCCAATCAAACCAATGGTTGCATTGTTGATGTTTTCCAGTGGAAGTGTGTTGTTAGCGTTCCTCAACAGAATAATAGATTCAAGATCAGCTTCATGTGCGAGTGACAAGGACTGTTCGTTTCGCACGGCAGCGGCGACCTTTGATACATCGATAAACGGATTATCAAATAGCCCAAGAATAAACTTAACCCTTAGTACTCGACGAACGGCATTATCAATTTGCTCCACAATTGCAGGGTTTTCGCGAGCTAAGCGAGGTAGGTATGCATATGCATCTTCACTGTACAAATCGATGTCTAGCCCTGCATCTAAACCCATAAGGGCTGCATCGTCTGGCGTTTCGGCAACACCCATAAAATAATGCAGACGTGCGATGTCATTAGAATCTGATACGGTATATCCTGAGAACCCCCATTGATCTCGTAGTAAGTCGGTGAGTAACGCTTTATTGCCGTGACTTGCGATACCATTGAGATCACCATGAGACGCCATAATGCCTAGTGTATGCGCTTCTTGTACCGCCGCTTTAAAGGGAGGAAAAATTTCATCAATAAGCGTGCGTTCTGAGATTTGAATAGATGCAAAGTTACGTCCGCCTTCTACTTGACCATAGCCTGCGAAATGTTTAGTCACTGCACCTATGTGTGTTCCGGCCGATAAGCCTTCAAAACGGCCCTGTACACCATTGACGGCAGCAACTACCATACGTGTGGTGAGATAAGTATCCTCGCTATATGCTTCGCTCATGCGACCGAATCTGGGGTCACGCATGATATCAGCTTCAGGTGAGTGGCAGATGTGAAGCCCTCGTAAACGCGCCTCTCGACCAATCGTATCCCATACCTGTTCAACAAGAGGTTCGTTCCAAGTTGCAGCCATATTCAATGGGCGGCTGAATCGCGTTGTGCCTGTAGCATCCACACCGTTATAGGCTTCAGTGATAAATAGGGCAGGAATACCCAAGCGGCTATTCTCTATGATGTATTTTTGTAGCAAATTATTGTGTATCGCGGCTTGCTCGGGGCTGAGGAATTCCCCTGGGTTTTTAATGCCTGCAATTCCGTACTTGAGCTTTTCCTGAACAACCTCTGACAAGATTAACTCGTTGCTCTCTGAAGCTTCAACACCTTTGTTAGCATGAAAAATACGCATCTGACCCACTTTTTCCTCTAGTGTCATTTGCGCCACAAGTCGCTCCACTTTCGCCGATATTTCAGCTTCTTCTTTCACTGATAGCGGTGAGGAAATAACAGAAAAAACAGGAAATAGCAGAAGTAACGTCAGTTTACTTAGCTTGTTTAACATGATGGGTACACCTTGTTATTGTTTGTAGTTAGCACAGCTGATGCACGCAATTTCATAAATGGGTCATGCGGCCTTACCAGTGCAATCCTAACAATTCCGTGGTGTGAAGATCAATCGAAAAGATTGTAAATGATTTTTATTGATTGATTGTGACTTGTGGGCGTGCTGAACGGTTTGAGCATGCCCACGTGTAGATAGATGATTACTGTTGAGTATATTTACCCGTCAACATGTCAGTAATGTCGGCCGCGGTGGCGAAGTTGTTTCCGCCTTTATTGGCGCCAGTGATCCACCAATACATCATACCGGCGTCTGAGCAATCGAATTTATTGGTTTGGAACGGAACTATGCCGTCTTGCTCTGCATAGGCGAGCATTTCCCATATAAAGTTCATACCAGGGTTATTTGATTCTTTAGCCCAGTCCCACTCGTGAATCGGGCCCTGCAAACCCAAATTTTGGTCGCCAATTTGGTGTTCTGTTACACCGTGCTCAAGGATTTGCTCCCACGTAAAGAAGTCGCCACTGTTGTCATTTGCAGGGTGATGCGACACCACGTGGACGTACTTGGTTACGTCGGGGTTTGCTTCTGCTAATGCATATCCAATAAGGTCTGGCTCTCCAGCCTCAATAATCCATAAAGGATCGTCAGATGTTGAATTGTTTATTGCATCTACCAAGTCTTGAGTAGCTTCTTGTTGGTGCGTTCTACAATTGTAATAGTCTCGCAGCTGTGGAAAAGGACCGAAAAGCTCGATACTTTTTCCACTCAGGTAATGAAGTACTTTCTGGCGACGTGCTTCGTTTTCTGGGTCTATTTGATAGCGAGCCTTGTTTCTGAAAGGGTCTAAATCGCAAGAATGAGATATGTGTACTATGCGATCAGATAGCCCCGTTTGTTGTAATAACGCAAACATCACTGGTGTTGCACCAATATCATCAGGATCCGGTGAATTACCGTCAATGACCACCGCTAGTCTGCCTTGGGGTGCCTTAACAGTATCTAACTCTGTATCGGTTACATAACGTTCCCAGAACGCATGGACAGACTCTGTTCTGTGATCTTGGTCGAAGATCCACCAAATCTCTGCGTGGTCTGAAAAGTCTACACCGCCTTTGGGAATGACCGAGTAGGATGCGTCAAATTCGGTACCTTTTATCAAACTATCAGCGAGCGTCCAAAGCGCTTTTGGTACGGCGAAGCTGTTCTCTTCACTCGTAGCCGCGTTTATCCATTTATTGCCCTCTGCAACATACATGGGCGTCACAGGACCCCTTCGATTATTTCTATCAAAGATCCGTCGCGGCTTGTTACCGTCTGATACGGGCTGATAGTGTGTTAATGCTTTCACTCGAGCGAGTGCTTCGGGGTTGGTTTTACTCTCATTCCAATCGCTATGTTGAACAACAATAACGTTGTTTTTTATTACCGATGGATGAATACCCGCCGAGAGCAGTGCTTCTAGCCAGTCTCGCGTAAAGTCTGACTGTCCAGCCTCTTGTACCCACGCTTTACCACCTTGGGCAAGAACGGCCTTTACCCTGTCTCTTACCAGTGTTATCGCATTGTCTCGGTGATGATGAGCGTCTACCCAGTTAAAGTTCTCTTTACCGAAAGCAAGCTCAAGCAACCCGTTTGCATTAATATAATCGCCTACTTGCTCGCCGTAAGTGCCTGCAACAGCGATAAAGTTTGTATTATTCATGTCCTCATGGGCAAACATTGAACCTAGCGCGGCAATGGCGTGAATGTCATCAGCATCTGGCTTCAAATCGAATTGCGATACAAGAATATCACTGTGTTTGCTGAAGTAGGCCCGCGGTCGTTGTGCCGCTTCTGAAGGTGATACGGTTAGTGATTGCCAACGACCTCTTGACCACGCTGTACCGCCATGCTCAGGTATTTCACCATTGGTATGCGCTACTGACGCTACACTGATAGTGTCGCCTGACTTAAGTGTTATGTCTCGCCATGTATGTGGCGCCGGTGCTAAATCTAACTCAGACCCCTTGCCAATATAGGCACCACGGTATGTTCCAACGACCACGCCGTTCACCAACAGTCGATAAATGGGCTCACCATCTTCTTCACTCATAGTAGTAATTTGAATATCGAATCGACCTGATTGGCCGGTATATTCCACCGAAGCTTGGGCAAATAAATTGCGATATTCAACACGACGCGCGTCAATCGCTAGTGCATTATTTCTACGGTCATGGTAGTAGGGCGCGTCTGCATCGGCATTAATAGCAAAGTCTTCAATAGCGTTATATACAATAGGTGCTTGGGTCGCTGCATCCACACCAAAAGAGGTGACTAATGCAAACAGCAGTGAAGTGACGGCGATACGGCTTGTTTTGATAAACATCGATTGATGACTTTATATTGTTGGATTTGATTGAAAATGATAATTTTTTGTTAGCAAAGGATCAAGCTTTACTAAATAATGTTCACATACTCATTGAAGTAACCAAGCTAAAGTGCGAGCTGGAAAATACAAATTTGAATATGAACTAAGGGGATTTTGTCAGTGACGTTAACAATAAAAGCTCATTTACTTTGGGGTATAATAGCGTTTGCCACACTGAGCTACTGTAATTCGACATCTGCACAGACAGCGAGTACACCTCATACAGACACTCGACCTAATATTCTCTGGCTTGTCGTAGAAGACATGAGTCCAATCATTGCTGCATATGGTGATGACACGGTGGACACACCAAACATTGATAGATTGGCCAAAGAGGGGGGTTACTTACACCAACGTTTATTCCACATCCGGTGTTTGTGCTCCGAGTCGAGCTGCAATTACGCTAGGAATGTATCCCTCAGCCGTGGGTGCTAACCATATGCGTACGTCATCAAATACCCAAGATACTGGGTTACCTGCTTATGAAGCGGTACCGCCAGCACACGCGAAAATACTGAGTCAGTACTTGCGCGAGGCGGGCTATTACACCACTAACAATGTAAAAACTGATTATCAGTTTTTACCACCTAAGGCCGCTTGGAACGAGAGTAGTGTTTTTGCCCACTGGCGTAATAGACCTGCTGGCCAACCTTTCTACGCGGTGTTCAATTTTACAACAACCCATGAGTCAGGTTTGTTTGAGCCGTATGGAATAAGACATATAGAGTCGAGACACTACTTTTCTGATGATGCTGCGCGTATCGCCCAACTTCCACAGCATCATGCTCAGAAAACCAGTGTCATCGACACGCCTATACACCTACCAATTGATACGGTTTTCAAAGTTCCTCCATATCTTCCAGATACCCCTGAAGTACAATATGACCTGTGGAAAATGTATAACAATTTGGTCGAAACAGATCGTCAAATTGGTGCGATTATTCAACAGCTTATTGATGACAATTTGTATGATTCTACCATTGTCGTTTTCTATTCTGACCATGGCGGTCCCCTGCCTCGTCAAAAACGACTCATTTACGATAGCGGGCTTCAGGTTCCATTTATTATTCGTTTTCCCAATGCGCGGCGAGGGGGAAGTACAGACGACCAATTGATTAGCTTCGTTGATTTTGCACCAACCACACTAGGCATGGCGGGCATCGACGCACCACCGCACATGCATGGTCAGGATTTTTTGGCGATTGATACAGAAAAGAGAGAATACATTCATGCAGCGGCAGACCGATTTGATGGTTTTACCGACGTGATAAGAGCGGTGAAGAACGAGAGATTTAAGTACATTCGAAACTATCGGCCTGAGCAGGGTTACTATTTACCTGTGGTATATCGTGAGAGGATCCCTACGATGCAAGCACTACTGAGACTGCGAGATAGCAACGGGCTAACGCCAGAACAAGCACAGTGGTTTCGGACGAGTAAACCCGTGGAGGAGCTTTTTGATACCCATAACGACCCACATGAACTTGTTAATCTTGCCGGTGAAGAACGATACCAAGATGAGTTGCGCCAACTTCGTCTGGAAATGGACCGTTGGCTTGCGGACATTGGTGATGTTCCAAATACTGCCGAGGTTGATTTAATAAACGCATTGTGGGGCGGGCAGCCAGAAAAGCCCACAACTGCGACGCCTGAGTTCAGCACGATGAATAATAAGTTTGTGCTTTCTAGTGATACCGAGGGCGCGGTTATTTCTTACCAATTGAGTTCGGATGATTCAGCACAGTGGCATTTGTACACCGGTCCCTTTTTGGTTCCAAGTAAAACGTCAGTGACGGCTGTGGCACATCGTTTGGGTTTTAATGAAAGTCCTTCAGTAGTGGTGAAAAATTAATCTTATTCTGGATTGTTACTGTGGTGTTAAGAAATTAAATGATATATATTGACTGCAAATGATTGTTTGTGGTTGATTTTGTTGTGAAGAGAGTTGCTAGTTATATCTCACTGGGTTTTGTAGCTGGAATAGGCTGTGTATCATGTGTATCCCAACCTCAAGAGAACGAGTGGATTGCACTCTTCGACGGAGAATCTCTCGATGGATGGGTGCCGAAGTTTGCAGGGTATCCCCTAGGTACGAACTACAAAAATACATTTCGTGTAGAAGATGGCTATCTAGCAACAAACTATGACCAGTACGACGCGTTTAACTTTGAGTTTGGGCATCTCTACTACGAGCAACCTTTCTCACATTATCGCTTACGGGCAACATACCGATTCCAAGAGCAACAGTTGCCTGGGTATCGCAATGCGTGGAAAAACAATGGATTTATGATTCTAGCGCAGCCACCAGAATCTATGGGCCTCGAACAACGATTTCCAGCCAGTATTGAAGTGCAACTCTTGGGGGCGAATGAAGACACGGAATCTCGTCCTACCGCGAATATTTGTACGCCAAATTCCCACGTTGTTATCGACGGCGAACTCATCACCAAACACTGTATAAAGTCGACCTCGCAAACCTACCGCGGTGACCAATGGGTTGATGTAGAGATAGAAGTCCGAGGTGATGAGGTAATCAAGCACTGGATAAATGGCGAGTTAGTCATGGAATATAGCGCCCCTCAGCTGGATGAAAAATCACAAGAACTTGCTCCTTATTACGGAGGCAGTGCAATGCGTTCGGGTTATATAGCTATTCAGGCGGAAAATAGTTACGTGCAGTTCAAATCTATTGAGCTGAAGGTCATTCAATAACTAATTTATCGAGCATGATTTTGCATCTACGACTAAATCTGAGTTTTCTGATGAGTAACCGTTTGTGGTTGATATTGGTAGTTGCCGGCTTTTTTAATGAGGTGCAGGCGGCTGAAAATACAGAACATCTTTTCGAGCCAACACTGAGTCAGTTTGAGAACATTTATGACCACGGCAGCGCCGAATTTGAGGACGGAGTGGTTTATCTGCAATCCACCAAAAACTGGTTCTTCACAACAAAAAAACGCTACAAGGATTTTGTACTCACTCTCGATGTGAAAATGCCAGATGTAGAAGAGTTCAGTAATTCTGGCGTGATTTTTAGAGGACAAATTGTTGATGACCTCGATGTTAGCTATGTCATTGGCTATCAAGCAGAGGTAGACCCTAGTGATCGACGTTGGACAGGTGGTCTTTTCGATCAAGGGCGTCGCAAGTGGTTATACCCACTCCACCCTGAGAGAAGTCATAGGGACGACGATTTTAAAACCAGTTTTTTGCCACCTTGGGGAGATTCTCAGGGGACTGCATACAAGCATCTCGAGTGGAATCAAATCCGCATCGAATGTTTGGGCGCTGATATAAAAATATATGTAAATGGTGTGCTAACGACTCATGTTCGCGATACGAGAGACAGTGAGGGGGTCATTGGTATTCAGCATCACGGAAGTAAGCAGTTAGTTACGTCGGGTGTCACCGACAATATTGTGATGTTTCGAAATTTGACGATTACCGAGTGGTAAAGGCTAAAGCGATGGATAAGTACGATGTAATTGTAGTGGGCTCTGGTATTACCGGAGGATGGGCAGCAAAAGAGTTTTGTGAAAAGGGCTTCAAGACATTGGTGATTGAACGGGGTCGTCACATTACTCATCGAGGCCCTGAGTATACTGACATGCAGGCGCCATGGCAGATCGACAACCGCAACCTAGTGCCCGAGCGTATCGCCGAAGAAGGGCGATACGGCAATATCATCAATAAAGGTTTCTTTAAGCCAGCCACTCAGCAGTTTTTTGCTGATGAAAGTGAGCATCCTATTTCTTATCCCGAAGACAAGCCCTTTCGGTGGGTTCGTAGCTATCAACTCGGAGGACGCTCTGTTACCTGGGGCAGACAAGTACTTCGCTGGGGACCAAAAGACTTCGAGGCTAACGCCAAAGATGGTCATGGTGTACCTTGGCCCATTGGGTATGATGACTTAGCGCCTTGGTATGATCGCGTAGAATCTTTTATTGGTGTGTCGGCGAACAAAGATGGATTAGACGTGCTTCCCGATGGCGTATTCCAGAAACCGTGGGAAATGAGCTGTGCTGAACGATTTATTTCAGACAATTTAAAGAAAAAATATACCGATAGACATCTAATTATCGGACGTGCAGCGAATATCACTGAACCAACACCCGAACAACAATCATTAGGAAGAACTCAATGTCAGGCTCGTTCCTACTGTAAACGAGGGTGCTCTTTTGGGGGGTATTTCAGTTCTTTGTCTGCAACCCTACCTGCGGCAGAGCGCACGGGTAATCTGACTGTGGTGACTGACGCTATCGTCGAAACTGTTGACTATGACGAGACAACGGGTAGAGCGAGTGGTGTGACGGTTATCGATGCTCACAGCAAAGAGAAACGTCAGTATAAAGCCCGAGTGGTTTTCTGTGTGCCTTGGCATTGGGCTCAGTACAAATCCTACTTAACTCCAAGTCTGCAACTTTTCCCAATGGTCTGGCGAATAGCAGTGGTGCTGTGGGTCACTACATCATGGACCACTTTACGGGCGTTATTGCGAATGCCGAAGTCCCCGGATTTGAAGATACTCACGCTATCGGTCGACGTCCTATTGCTACTTATATTCCCAATTACCGCCATGAGCAAAAAGACGATGCCGATTTTATTCGTGGTTTTGGCTACCAAGCTACTGCGCAGCATAGATCGAACACGGGCACAGCAGCAAATAAAGTAGGGATTGGTGCTGATGTCAAAGCAGCGAGCAAGCAACCTGGGCCATGGCGCTTTCTCACTCTGATGTACGGAGAAATGCTACCGTACTGGGAAAATCAAGCGTCTCTACATCCGACCAAAAAGGACCAATGGGGTATTCCACTACTCCATGTTGACGCAGAGATTAAAGAGAACGAGCGAAAAATGATCAAGCAGGCAGCCATTGATGCTGAGGAAATCCTCGAAGCAGGAGGATGCGTTGATATCAAACTAGATGTAACGCCTGAAGACGGTCACATTCAAATTGGTGATCGCATTCATGAAATGGGGGGCGCGTGTATGGGTAGTGACCCTAAAACCTCAGTACTCAATAAATGGGCGCAGGCCCATGACGTGGATAACTTGTTTGTTACTGATGGTGCGTGTATGTCTTCTTGTGCAACACAAAACCCGAGTTTGACCTATATGGCCATTACTGCGCGCTCGGCCAATTACGCTGCGCAACTACTAACCGAAGGTAAGCTGTAAGCTAATCCATTGAAATAGGAGAGCATATTATGCTTCACACACAAATAACTCGCCGAGTATTTATTGGTGCGACGGCGTACGTAGTGACTGCGCCCTTGCTTGCCTCGGTTCTCGACGTCAGCAATGGATTGAGAAAAGTCACAGAAAACGGACAATTTTTTAGTGCGCAAGAAATGACGGCATTGGTTGATATTGCAGAAATCATGATTCCAGAAACGGATACGCCGGGGGCGACTTCCGCACACGTGATACCTGTACTGGACGCCATGATGCTAACGTGGGCGGTGGAAAAGACTCGAACTCAATTCAGAACTATCATAAAGCAAGTTGAGTCTGTGGCTAAAGATACATTTTCTGCGTCTTATACCTCGTTGTCGAAAGGGGATAGATTGTCATTAATCAGTGCATTAGATGAGCGTGCATTTGCTAATAAAGCGACTGCGTTGTCAGAGAACTATCGTAAATTGAAAAAATTGGTGTTTCATTTGTACTACACATCGGAAGAGGCTAACCCCAATTTTATGCTCGTGCCGGGTGCATACCGAGGATGTGTTACTCAAGCTGACATCGATAGGTTTAATGCTCAAAGACGGGTTGACTATTTATAGTCAACCCTAACACTTCAAGATTAAAGCCTGCCTGCTTTGATTTGTTTGTCGGCGTAATCTACTGCACGAGCAGCAAGCGCCATATAGGTCAGGCTGGGGTTTTGTGTGCCTGCACTGGTCATGCAAGCGCCGTCAGTCACAAATACATTGTCAACATCGTGTAGCTGATTCCACTTGTTGAGTACTGACGTTTTAGGGTCATTACCCATTCGCGCGGTACCCATTTCGTGGATACAAGCACCGATGGTAAATTCGTTATTTCGCGCGCGAATGTCGGTACAACCAACAGCTTCTAGCATTTCAACTGCTGCTTTTACACTGTGTTCCCGCATTTTAAGCTCATTTTCACGTAATTTTGCATCAAATACTATGATGGGCATGCCATGCTTATCACGTTTATCAAAGTTCAAATACATGCGATTTTCGTGATACGGAAGAATTTCGCCAAAGCACTCCATGTTGATACGCCACTTGCCGGGTTTAAAAATAGCGTCCTTAAGTTCTGTACCAATGACTCCCGCTGGCGTGTTACGTACGCGAGAGGCGCCACCTTGATAGCTGAAGTTTCGCACGTAGTCACTTTGTTTTGTTTCTTCGTTTATATTGGTAAATGGTGGTATGAAGAACCCTTTGGGTTTGCGACCGAGGTAGTATTCGTTATCGTAACCTTCAAGTATGCCAGACGCACCCATACCATAGTGATGGTCCATGAGGTTATGTCCCAACTCACCACTACTGTTACCTAAGCCATTAGGGAAGCGCTCTGAACGGCTATTTAGAAGAATAGCTGTGGTTCCAACTGTGCTCGCATTACAAAAGATGACGCGAGAGTGATATTCGGAGATTTCACCGGTATTGGCATCTTTGACACGGACACCAGAGGCTTTTTCCGTTGCACTATCGTAGATGATCTCCATCACAATCATGTCTGATACTACTGTTAAGTTGCCTGTCTCTTGGGCCACTGGCAATGTGGCAGACTGAGTACTAAAAAATGCGCCAAACGGACAGCCTCGCTTACAGCGATTCCGTGCCATACAAGGGCCTCGAGTTCCCTTGTGAACCTCTGGATTATATTCGCTCAAGTTCGCAGTACGACAGGGTGTTACAACGCGGTTTGGGTATTTTTCTCGCACCGCCTCTCGCAATGTTTGTTCAACATGGTTGAGTGGGAATGGTGCGATAAATTGACCGTCGGGTGCTTGCTCAAGACCTTCGGCTTGACCTGCAATACCTACGAAGGTCTCTACGTAGTCATACCAAGGCTCAATATCAGCGTAGCGGATGGGCCAATCTATCGCTATACCCTCTTTCTTATTGGCTTCAAAATCAATATCACTCCACCGGGGGCAATGTCGTCCCCAGTTCACTGAACGCCCACCTAGATGATGTCCGCGGATCCAAGCAAACGGCGCGTCTTCGTCGTAGGGGTACTCATCATCTCGATTCATGAAGTGCTTGACTTCTTCTTTAGCCCACCAGGTTAGGCGGCTTTGTTTGAAGTAGCGCTCTTTCTTTTCCTTTTCGCTAATTTGCCCTTGGTTTGGCATATCCCAAGTGTCGAGAAACGCCGTTGGGTAGTCACCGTGGTTTACCATACGACCACGCTCGATCATGACCGTTTTGTAACCCTTTTTACACAGCTCCATGGCGGCATATCCGCCTGAAATTCCAGAGCCTATTACTATTGCATCAAATGAATTCGTCATGTTTACTCCGCCCATGCTTTACCGCCTACATCGGACACTGATATACGTGGCACATACCTGCCAGGAATAGGCAGGTAATTTAAGTGATTTTCTGCGATTACTTCGTTGGCCAAGTAGTAAGAAAGAGTTTGCTGTTTCACATCAATGTACGCTTTATAGACGTCGCTGGGGGTTTTCTGTTGTTCTAATGTAATGAGCAGCTGCTTCTTCTCATCACCAGAAAGTGAGCTAAACCCTTGAGCGTCTAAATATGCTCTGAAGGCCGCATAATTGTTTGCAAAGCGCTGTTGGTAATTGTCATCAAACACGTTGTGAAACATACCGTCCATAACCATGTGCACGCCAACGTCGGTGGCTGATGGTGTATCGGTCTTTGGCAGGATAGTATCCATAATACTCGCGATGTGTGACAAGGTATCCGATGAGAAGTGTTGCCTAGATGTGGGCACACCTGTGATTGTCGTTGGGGTGTTAAGAAGGTTTGCTGCGGATAAAGGTGAGCATATTGCAGCACCTGTCATAGCGGCGACATACTTCAAAATACTACGTCTTTCCATTGTGGCTCTCTTATTAGTCTCGTCGAACGTTAATGAAGGTGTTGCGCTCGGCGACTTCCTCGCTACGCGCGGCTTCGTAATACGCAATGTATTCGTCTACCTTTTGGCTCAATTCATTGACAATAGATGCGTATGCAGGGTCGTTAGCTAGATTACGCGCCTCTTGAGGATCGTTTTCGAGGTCATAAAGTTGCTCGTAATCGTGTTTATAAAAATCAACGTACTTCCATTTTTCAGTTCGCACTCCCACGGTAGGGGGAATCGATACTCGGCTCGGTTGATACATATGCTCGAAGAAAAAAACCATCGCGCCACTGCTGTTGTTGAACATTGTCCAATAGCGCGAATAAGCTTTCACCTTGGTAAGTTTTAGGCGGTGTAAGATTGGCAGCATCTACAATGGTAGAAGGGATATCTATGTTCAGTGCGATATCTGTGATTTCTCTTGGCTGCGTTTGTCTCGGGTCGTAGATAATGAGTGGTACCCGCAGGTCCTCGTCCCACCCAAACCATTTACCAGCCAGTTGACGTTCATTGAGGCTGTAGCCATTGTCACCCATATAAATAATGATGGTGTTTTCAGCCATACCTTGCTGCGCAAGAGACTCTCTGATCATTCCTACGGCTTTATCGACACTACTCACTGCTCGGTAATAACGCTTAATCATTCGCTGATATTTTTCTGGGGTGTCATATCGCCATGCCCAGCGTACCCGGCCCGCGGATGCTTTTAAAAAATCGGGCAGTGCGTTAAAGGTTTCATCATCAGATAACCGCGCTTGTGGAATCGTTACGTCGGTGTACATAGATTCGAATTCGGGTGGATAATGGTACTGATCCTCAATATCTATATCGTGTGCATGAGGGTTCCAAAAATTAACCGCCATTACCCATGGCTTTTCGTCATTACGTGAATCTTCAATAAAGTCTTTGGCAAGTTCGGCAATATAGTAAGTTTGCGGCAGTGTGCTGCCTTCATATTGTTCGGTTTTTGCTTGCAGTAGGGGTTTGAAAAAGTCGAATCGCTCGTTGTTGTCGCCCTGAATTTTTATCTCGTATTTACCAACAAAAGCGGTGCGATAGCCTGCGTTCTTCAATAGGTTCGGATACATGTTTGCCGACTCTTGAACACCCGTGGACGGTTGTTGAAAAGTAAAATCGTGAGTACGTTCGGTGAGGCCGCTTAAAATACTAACGCGGCTTGAGGCGCAAATAGGTGTAGTGACAAAAGCGTTGCGAAATACCGTTCCCTCGTTAGCTAGTGCATCAAGTTGAGGCGTTTTAACTATAGGATGGTACTTGCCTAGCATGTCCCAGCGATGATCATCGGCAAGGATAAACAATATGTTTGGACGGGATTTATCGTCATTAGTAATTGGCGATGTTTGCGTATTATTCTGCGCCAATACTTTTGTGGCCTGAACATCGTGGCCTTGAGGTACATAGTTAATGTCTTGGGTGAGCAGTAGCTTGTCTAGCTCGAATCCATCTTCACGCATAGACACCATTACTGTGTGTACACCCGCTGAGGGGACTTCAAGAATAATGGTATTCGGCACACCACAATGATTGTCTTTTACTCGCTGTGCTGACGACCATGTCCATTGCTTTTTCCCTTTACACAACTGAAGTCTTTGACCCGACGCAGGCCACCTACCGTTGATACCCACATGGAGACCGTTGTCTTCACTTCCAGTGCTGTAAGCTCGGGCCCATACGTAATAGGTACCGGGTTTTTCAAAGAACACTGGGTAATGAAGCACTGCCATTGCTCCTGCTTCGTTCGTAAAGTTTTCACCTCTTACAAGCGCATGGTCGTGGGTTTGTCGAGTGTCTGGCAATAGCTCAATGTATGCTCCGCCACTAGCGTCTTCCAGGTGAGGAGGATCCGCGTCCATGAGGTCTTGGATTGATTCAGTAGAGGGAAAAGTTATCCATGCGCGCTTATCGGAAAGATGTTGCGAAGCATAATCTTCAGCCTCGATGGCAAGGGTTGCTGTCGAGGTTGAAGGAGTATTGGTGCAAGAAAAAACGCCCAAAGTACATGCAACGAGAAAGGCGTTTTTTACGTATTTACTCACAACTACTGTCCCCATTTTGTCATTTCAGAGGCAGCAAGAAGTACAGCCCCTACACCGTATAATTGGGTATCATATTTGCTCACTGGATCAGGCGATTTTCCTACCTGCTGTACCCAGTTAACTCGTCCCGAAGGTTCTACAGCCCGCTCTATCGCGCTCCAGCCATTGAGTACCGACTGACGATATTTAGGTTCAGTTAAAATGCCATTGTTGACGCCCCACGCCAAACCAAACGTGATGAAGCCAGTACCACTCACCTCTGGCGTTTTTACCTTGTCAGGGTCTAGTAGCGATGCCGGCCAGTAACCATTGGCGTTTTGAATACGTTGTAATCCAGCTGCATTTTTCTTATACAGTTCAATATAGCGTGCTCTTGATGGGTGGTCTTGCGGGAGATCGTCGATAATTAACGGTAGTGCAGCAAACACCCAACCATTACCTCGGCTCCAAAATACGGGCTTGCCGTTGTCGCTGGTCTTTTCAAAATAGCGACTATCGCGGAAGAATAAGCCATATTCTTCTGAAAATAGATAATCTACCGTGGCCCAAAACTCACTATCTGCAAACGCAAAATAAGCAGGGTCTTGTGTGATGTTGCCCAATTTAAGCCAAGTTCTGGGAGCCATAAACAAGGCGTCTGACCAACACCACCTGTCCTGGCAAGGACTCTCATAGGCATGACGCTTTGGCAGCGATTCATCCATCTCTAAACTGACTGTTGAAGGATTTGCAAGAATCTCGTCAAACAGTGCTTGAGTAGGCTGATAAGTGTTGTGATCACCGGTTTGCTCAGCAAGCCACAAGTAGGTTTGTCCTATGGCATGATCGTCTGCGTGTTTTCCTCGAGATAATCGCAGAGCGTAGTTCTCGGCTTTTGCCATTTGTGCAATGTGCGCAAGTAGCGCTGGATCTTCCACAGTTTCAGTCCAGCGCGTCAGTCCGATGTAAAACGCCGCTTGGATCCAACCTTTAGGATTAGCACTGCCAATGCGATAGCGCTCTGCTAAATAATCGTAGTTATCTAAATGGTTGACTTGCCACTGACTTGCGCGACTACCGATATCGTGAGCAGATAGCTGGATGGCGCGAATACTCTCATTGTTAGCAGATACGGTTTGGCTGTTGCTGTGTTGTAATGCGGAATCGCTAACACATGCCGACAGTACAAAGGGGAGAAGCACAAGAAAACCGATGCGCTTGAAAACTAGATTCATAATGTGAAAACCATTTACTTATTTGTAACAACTGTATCTTATACAATAAAAGTCATATATAGTCACTATCAATCACGATTAATCATTTTATGTTTTTTAGTAAAGTACTGTTGCGTTCTAGTAAGGTGTAATAAAAGATGAAAATAAAGCGAGTGAGATTCAGCAAGCTTATTAGCTTGGTTGTGCTGTCTATGACGCTATTCGCCTGTACCACGGCTACCGAATCTGTCGATAATGTATTGCAGCCCAGTAATTTAAGGGTAGAAGATGTTGTATTCCCTCTCAATGTGCACAGTGAAACACCCAATTTATCGTGGCATGCCAACCTTGTTACTCAGTCACATTATCAGATCCAAGTGGCATCAAGTCTCGATCTTCTAGTGAGTGGTGCACCTGATCTGTGGGACAGCGGCAAGATTAAAGGCCAGCAATCACTTCATGTCCCTTATAGTGGTGAACCACTATTTTCTCGTGATACTGCGTATTGGCGTGTGCGAGTATGGAGCAGTGAAAATGCTACGCCCACACCGTGGAGTGATACTGGTGTCTGGGAAGTAGGTCTGGTCAATCACAGTGATTGGCAGGCAAAGTGGCTCCAAGTGGCATTGCCGGAGCAAGCGGTAACAACACCTGATGTTATGCAATGGATGCGTTACGCGGCTGACTTAGAAAATCCTAAACTGCCAGCTTCAAAAGTAGCCACACAAGAGCGTGTTTTAAAACAACTTGAAGCGAGCGCAACCGCGGGTTTATTCAGATATGAGTTTGATGTAAGCGCCTCAGCCACAATTGTAAAGGCGAGACTGCATAGTACAGCGGGTGGTTATTACGAGATCTTTATCAATGGTAGCAAAGTCGATGACCGAATTATGGACCCTGGGCAAACAGACTTTGACAAACGTATTTTGTATAACACCGATGATGTTGTGGAACTGGTGGAGACAGGGACTAACGTGATCGCGGTGCACTTAGGGAGTGGGTGGTATGACGAAGCCATCGCGTTTAGTAAATGGGATAATCCAGATGCTGCGCCAGGCTCTTCAAGTACCCGTTCGTTGTCATTCGGGCAGCCTACCTTTATTGCGCAACTAGAGCTCACCTATAGTGACGGGAGTACCCAAGTGGTTGCGACTAGTGATAAATGGTTAACCCACGCTTCGCCAGTGCTCAAAGAAGGGCTTTTCTCTGGTGAACTTTTTGATGCTAACCAGCAAATAGAAGGCTGGAACGACAACACTGATATTGACGTAAGTACTTGGGTTAATGCCAAAGCACTAGAACACTGGCCTACCCAGGTACTAGAGCCTCAGCGACTACCACCAATTACTGCGCAAGAGCAGTTAACCCCTGTTGAGATATTTCACCCTAAAGAAGGGGTATGGGTATATGACTTCGGGCAAAACTTTACTGGAGTTCCAACGCTCGATATCGCTAAGCTTGGCCTTGCACCTCAGCAAGCTGTGTTCTTAAGATACGGTGAGTGGGTTGATGCTTATGGCAATGTGAGCCTGAAATCAGGCGGTGGCGCACCCTTATTGAAGCAAGCTGACGGATATATAGCGTCAGATACTATTAATACCACGTGGACGCCGAGTTTTACGTGGCACGGCTTCCGATATGTGGAGGTAACTGGTCTATCAGAAGCGCCGCCACTTGATGCGATTTCAGCACATTTGGTGCGCAGCAATGTAGATACTGTGGGGCAGTTCGAAAGCTCTGATCCGTTAATCAACCGTATTCACGACACTGCTTTATGGGGTTATGAAAGCAACCTCATGGCACTGCCTATGGATTGTCCGATCAGAGAGCGAGCAGGCTGGACCGGAGATGCTCATGCGGCGCTAATTACCGGTAATTACAATTTTGATATGACGAACTTTTGGTCAAAGTACCTTGGCGATTTTAGAACTGCGGCCTTTATTGCACCAGCCGTTGTTCCCGGAAAGCGTACCCATGGACCCAATTTTGATTGGGCTGCGGCCGAAGTAATGATTGCATGGGAGCACTACCGTCATAACGGTGATATCCAACTACTTAAGCAGCAGTACGAGAGTATGTTGGAATACATGAATGCGGGCGAAGCAGAGCTAGAAAACAATTTACTTCGCAAAGGGTATGGCGATTGGTGCGATCCAGTAGTAACGCCGGGTACGCCTCGAGTGAATGGTCGTTGTAGCCCTCAGCATACAACGCCTACACAAACGAGTTCAGCTTTTTATGCCCATACCGCCAACCTCATGTCGAAGATAGCGAATGTACTGAACAAACCCAATGACGTTGAGCGGTTCTCGACACTATTTAACACCATAGCCAATCAATTCAATGTGGAGTTTTTTGATCAGCAGAGCAGCAGTTATGGTAGTCAAACAGCGAACGCGCTGGCGATTATGCTAGATATAGCACCAGACGAGATTAAGCCCAAAGTGGCTAAAGCGATTCATGATGATGTAGTTAATAACTGGCGCGGTCATGCTTCTGTGGGCGCACTGGGGCAAACTTACGTTTATCGCGCACTGAGTGACTACGGGTATGCAGACACAGCCTTCAACATTTTTAAAGCAGAAGGTTACCCCGGATATCAATATTTATTTGAAGAGTTGAATGCGACCACGCTGTGGGAACGCAAAGGTTTTTACGATCCTAAACAAGACCCCGATGGCACAATAGGTCCAGGCTTCTCGCTTAATCACCCATTTCATAGTGGTTACGACGGCTGGTTTTATGAAGGTTTAGGCGGTATTCGTCCCTTCGACGATACCGTAGGCTATCAGCAATTCCATTTAAAGCCTCAATTCGTAACGGGATTAGACTGGGTAAAAGTATCATATGAAACCGGATATGGTGTCATTGAAAGCCGTTGGCGTCGCGAAGCTGGAAAAGTCACATGGGAATTCACAATACCCAATAACACTCAAGGCTTTGTTGATGTAAACGGTAATGAACCAAAATGGTACACCGCAGGGCACTACACTCTCAGTATCTCGGAATAACGTTTCTGATATTGGAGAGGGAGTAATGGATCTTTTACAGCCGTCTTCGGCATGGATGCCGAAGCCGAGCCCCCATGGATGGGTTTACGGCGTGCAGTAAAAGACCCATAGCTCCCTCTCAACGCGGCCTAAACTGGTATTACCCTTGGCCAGTGATTGATTTGGAAGAGTTAAAACTACTCTAGATGAAACACTTTGTTGATAGGGGTTACTATCGGAGAGTTATCGTCGTTTGTTTCCATGATGTCGGCCATGAAGGCCCACCATTTTTTAACGATTGGGGTGAGTGGTAGATTGTCCATACCGTGATCGTCAGTGCGCTTTAGTACGGCAAATAACTTATTTGATGATGGCTCATGAAATATAGAGTAATCGGATACCCCTGCTTCTTTTAATGCAGTCACCAGTTCTGGCCATATCTCGTCATGACGTTTTTCGTATTCTGCTTCATAACCGGGCAGAAGTTGCATTACAAAAGCAATTTTTTCCATGGTTGTCGTCCAATATTTTGAGTCTAAAAAAGCCTGCGATTGGGCAGGCTATAGTTTTAATTTTATTGATGAAAATGTTGTAACTAGTTCATGCCATCTAGGTAAGACTGCCAAGCGCTATCTGTGGTTATCTCGCCAGCACCTTGCCATGCAAAGCCAGCCTTGTACGACAAGTGACCATTTTCATCGGTAGTAGTGAACATCCAAATGTGACTTTCGTCTTTTACGTCACTTGGCATATGTTCAATGCCTTCGACTAAGGCTGGCGATAACAATGCACCTGTACCCACACCTAGATCATCGATAGTTTCCCATGCTGATATACGGCCTGTGTCTTTATTGTAGGCAACGGTAGCTTTTTCATCATGTGTTGCCACACCAATCGCAATGGGTAGAGCAGCAGGCTCACCATCGAGTGTAAATACAGAGTCTACTTGGAAAAGCTGTGTACCAAGGGGTAAGGAAATAGTTTTCATTTCTTTAACGATACCCAGTGGTGTGTACCACTCGTACTGCAGTCTGAAAACAACTTTTTCGCCACCATTTTCGAGTACTTCATAGGTTTTATAGCTGTGTGCCGTATAGGGTTTCCCTTCCACCCAAATGGCAGTGCCACCGACGCCACGACTAATACCGGTGTGGTATGGGTCGTAACCTTCGCCGTGATCTTCATGATAAGAAACCCCTTCTGTATGGGCTTTGTACCACTTGTCGATAATTGAATAGTCTACTCGTTTAAACCATGCATCTACGCCACTTGAATGACCCTTTAACGGCGCCGCTGGACCATATACACGAAATGCCACCTTGTCGTTTTCCCACGCAAAGTCGTCTCTTCGTTCAGGGACAAACCTTCCGTACGCCATAACGCTTGGGATCGATGGTTCGGCACTCGCTGTTGTACTCATATCTTCGGTAGTTTGACATCCGGTGAGTAGTACACCTGAACCAAGAATGGCCGCTAATACTTTTTGCTTTAATTTCATGTTGTTAGTCATAGGGTTTCCCGTAATCTCAGCTCCACGAGCCGCATGCAATGATTCAAAACTATGTATTTGTGATTGATGTTGCATTATAGTGACTGGAAATGCAATTTAAGTTTGCCGATTTGTTAAATTGGCGCCTACACTACTACTGAGTGTTCAGAGGTATAAGATGAAGCGACGCAGTTTTATTTTGGGTGGTGCTGGTGTGGCCGCCGCAGCAGCGGCATACCAGTTTGGTTGGCTATCTGAGTTAAAAAAGACATACCCAAATGTTCTTATGCTTATTGTGGATGACTTAAATGACTGGGTAGGTTCTCTGGGAGGACACCCCAACGCTCGCACCCCAAATATAGATAGGCTAGCGAGTCAGGCAACGGTATTTACCAATGCCCACGCGCCCGCGCCCATTTGTGGACCCTCACGGGCGAGTATAATGACAGGTTTGGCTCCCGCCACGACTGGCATTTATGGCCATGTTCACGATGATGATATCAAACAAGCCAATGATAAAGCTGCTCAATCCATATTTTTAAGCGAGTACTTTAAGTCCCATGGATATTACACCGCTGCAGTGGGCAAGGTGTTTCACCAAGAGGTTGCTGGTGGAAGTTTTGATGATTATGGCGGTCGAGTGAAGCTCTTTGGTCCATACCCAGAAGAGAATTTTAAATGGGACCAACCAAAAACCAGCACGGATTGGGGACCATTTCCAGAACGTGATGAGCAAATGCCAGATTATGATTCTGCGAAATGGATGATCGGCAAATTAAACGAGCAGCACGATAAACCTTTCTTCATGGCATGCGGTTTCTTGCGACCTCATGTGCCATGGCATGTGCCCAAAAAGTGGTTCGATATGCATCCTATCGAAACAATTCAACGCCCTCCATACTTGGCTAATGATCTCGATGACGTGCCAGAAATTGCACGACGAATTACCGACCATCCGATGATGCCCACTACCCAGTGGGCAATTGAGAATAATGAATACGAAAACATTATTCAGGGCTATTTGGCCAGTGTATCGTTTGTCGACTCGTGTGTAGGCATGGTTTTGGATGCCCTTGAGCAAAGTGAGTACGCAGATAACACCGCTGTGGTTTTATGGGGAGATCACGGTTATCACATTGGTGAAAAAGACAAGTTTGCCAAAATGACCCTATGGGACAGAGCTTCTCGTACACCACTTATCATTCAACCACCTAGATCCCAATGGGGGAAAGACGGGGCGCAAGTTACCAATAGACCTGTGAGTCTGCTCGATCTTTACCCTACTCTAGTCAAAATGTGTGGTTTACCGCCTAACCCACTTAACCAAGGACGAGATATCAGTCCACTCATTGATAACCCGAACGCGCCTTGGCAACACGCCGCGGTAACGACTTACGGCCCCAATAATCATGCTGTGAAAACTGAGCAGTATCGATACATTCGTTATGAAGATGGTTCTGAAGAACTTTACGATCACAAGAGGGACCCCAATGAATGGGACAATGTTGCCGATGACCCCAGTTACTTCCAGATAAAAGCGGAGTTACAAGCTTATCTTCCAACAGAGAACGCTCAGTGGTCCTCAGTCTCTCAATACCGTGGAAATGATTACTTTACTGAATTAACCGATCGAGCACAGCAGACCGATTGAAAACTAGCGACGTATTACCATAGATATATGATGGTAAGGCCAGTTATGTAGCATGGTTAAAAATTGGTCTTTTTAAGGCTTTTTACGGAATATTTGACTGGATATGAAAACTTTTTGTTAATTATGCTTGTTAATTATGCAAATTGTATTTACATTATGTTTGCGAATTATGAACACATGACACACGTACGCACACTTGGGAGCAACATAATGAAAAGTCACTATTTCAATAGAACGACCATTGCAGTCTCTATTGCTTGTGCACTGGCATCAGTGCCAGTAATCGCGCAAGAACAAGCAGATAGCGCGGATTCAGATGATACCGTAGAGATTATTGAGGTTTCGGGGATCAGAAGTGCACTCATCAGCGCACTCAACGAAAAACGCGGCGCTTCGAATATTAAAGAGGTTATTCAAGCAGAAGATATTGGTAAGCTGCCTGACCAAAACTTGGCTGAAGTGCTTGAAAACGTCACAGGCGTGCAAATTGATAGAACAAGTGGTGTGGGTACTGGCGTTCAAATACGTGGTACCGACGCGAACCGAATCGAAATTAATGGTGTTTCTACGGTAGGATCAGGTGCAGGAAGAACTGGGATAAGCTTCCAAGATATTCCCGCAGCGCTTATTTCATCACTAGAAGTGACCAAAGCGCCAACGGCAAGAACCATTGAAGGTTCTGTGGGCGGTACAATTAATCTAAAAACGCTTCGTGGTAACAGCTTAAAAGACACGTTAATGCAGTTCCGCGTACAAGCTGAAAATAGCAACCTCGCAGACGAAACCACACCGCGTATATCGGGAACATTCGGTGACAATTGGCAAACGGATGCAGGTAAACTAGGTGTTGTAATCACGGGTAGCTATGCTGAGCAGGAAGTGGCGTCAGCAGAACCTCGCTTTGACCGAGACCGTGTGGTCATGCCTGATTCTGGTTTAAACAGCGCAGAAGCATTTCCATTTTTGCGTACGCAATTTCTCGACCAGCCTTTTCAGAAACGTTCTTACGAAACTAAAAACCTTACAGCATCATTCGAGTTGGAACCGACCGAAGACTTAAAGTTCTATTTCGACGCCACGATCAATGATCAACAAGAAGCTAACCGCGGTGCGAGAACCCTGTTCTCTGGTACTGGTGGTAACCCCGTTATTAATAACACTACAAACACTGGCTTTGAGACCGTGAATTTGGGCAGTGTTGATGGTGAGTTTGGTCGATTAAATCTAGGTGAAGTGCAAGTAGTCACTAGTGGTATTTTGGGTGTTGGCGTAAGCGATGACGGCAGTGTTATTGACCCGAACCTACGTGCGTCTAACAATACTGGTGCTCGTGAAACTGTAAGTACAGTGTTTGCGTTGGGTACAGAATGGCAAAGAGAGAGCTACAAGTTAACGGCAGAACTCGCTTACTCAGGCTCAGAAACCGACAATACGTCATTGAACACCACGCTAGATTTCATTAATCCTAATGGTCCGCAAGTCGGTCCTGATACGCGTAATGACAATGGTACACCGGCAATATTCAATATATCAAACAACACCTTTGAGTTTGGCATTGCTCAAGGTTTACCCGAGACACCAACCACTGGACAACTACTTGACCCTGCCAATTATGCATTGCGTTCGGTCGGGCAAGGCCTAACACAGCGAGAAGGAAGTGAGCTTGCAGCTCGCACTGATATTGAGTACTACCTTGAAGACGTTCCCTTCTTCACCCAGCTTAATGCGGGCCTTCGTTGGAGTCGCATCGAAAACTCTCTTGACCGCTCTTCTGCATCGAATAGTTTTGGTAACTGGGATAGACCGCGAGCAGATTTGTTTAGCGACATCATTGTGGCCGGACCAAACAACTTTAACGGTGGGGATAATCGTACTTTATTTATTTCAGACTACCTTATTGTTGACCCAGAATTGTCGTTCAATAGTCCTCAGTCTGTCATAAACTCAATCAATGACGCTATTGTGGCGAACAATGCGCTACGTGGTTCTGATGTGAACGAGTTGCTGTCTGAGCAAGTCGTGAACGTATCGTCGTTCTTTGATATTGAAGAAGAGACTACAGCCTTGTATGTCCAAGGTGACTACGAAGCTGAATTTGGCGATATTTTTGTCAGCGGTAATCTTGGTGTGCGCTATGTCGCCACAGATATTACTTCTGTAGGTGCTCAGGAAGTTAATGGTCAAACGGTAATTACCACCGAAACCAGCGACTATGATTTTGTATTACCTCGACTAAACGTGAATGCAGAAGTAGCTGAAGACGTTATTCTTCGCTTGGGTGTGGGTAAAGATATTCGTCGTCCGAACTTTGAAGATCTCTCCACTTCTGCAACATTTGGTGCAGGTGCCTCTGCAACTGTAAATATTGGTAACCCTGCGCTACAGCCAGAACAAATTTGGTCGTATGACCTGTCACTTGAATACTACTTCACACCTTCAAGTATGGTGAGTATTGGGTTCTTCCACAAAGAAAGAACCGACCTGATTACTCAAGTGCGCGAAGAGCCAGACGAGCCAATCGGCCCAACAGGACAGATCGAGCGTGACGTTACAGACCCTTGTGAAGGCGGCGGTATCTTTAACCCGAACGTTCCACCCGAGAACTACAATGTATTCTCTAGCCGCACTGATACCTTTGGTATTTGTGTACCGGTAAGTACCAACATCAATGCTGACGGTACTGAAACTCAGTCAGGTGTTGAAGTGGCGTTGCAATACGACCTCAATGAGTTTGAAGACTCGTTAGGTTGGGCGTCAGGCTTTGGTATTATCGCAAACTATACCTACCAAGAGTCAGGCGAGGCGTTGGATGAGTTCCGTTTTGCCTCTGCACCCATCAACCAGATCTTAGGAAGAACGGATACCGACAACAGCACCCCAACGCTGGCTGATGATGTGGTTACTCAGCGTATTACGTTAAATAAACTGTCTGAAAATGCTTACAACTTCACTGTGTTTTATGACAAGTATGGGTTTAGTGCCCGTTTGCGCTACACCTGGAGAGATGCATTCTCTGAAGAGTTAAGCCGTATGCGTTTTAACATTCCACCAATTGTGGGTGCGCGTGGTCAGCTTAATATGAGCCTGAGCTATGAAATTAACGATCAGTACACCGTGGGTATTGAAGGTGTGAACCTTACTCGCGAAGACCGTACTCGTTGGTGTTTCAACGAAGGCGCGCTTTTGTGTGAGCAAAACCTTACCGACCGCCGAGTCACTATCGGTATTACTGGTAAGTTGTAAAACCTGTATCACTACGACTAGGCACTTAGTGTGTGCCTAGTTAACTTTAACTGGAAACTCCGTCTGAAAGGTCGGAGTTTTTCGCGTTGTTAAAAGGGCAACATACTTATGATAAAACCCCTGCATTTGTCGTCAAAAAGTGTGGTTTATACGCTTTCTCTTTTTTTATTTCTTTCTTGTTCACAGCGTCTAAGGTCAGTGCCGAAGACAACACTTCTTCAATTAAATCCATAGCGGTGGACAATGTGTGGTCAGGTCATCGTATTAAGCCGGACTTGCTCACTCGTGGTAACTATCAATACGTAGCGTACTTTGATGCCAACCGCCAAATGACCGTTGCAGAACGGATGTTGGGTAAACCATGGCGTTACTATAAAGTCGACAGCTGGCTGGGCTGGGATAGCCACAACTATGTCACCATGGAAGTAGATGCAAAAGGTCACCTTCACCTCATCGGGAACATGCACGGTGATGCATTGGAATACTTCCGTACACGCAAGCCCTATAGTGTTCGTTCCCTAGAGCGGGTTGACATCATGGTGGACCCATCGCTAGAGCAGCGTATGACTTATCCAATTTTTATGCTCAATAAAGATAAACAGCTGCTCGTTAAATATCGAGACGGTGGCAGTGGCAACGGCAGCGAAATTTATAATATTTACGATACTGAAACCAAAGCATGGGCAAGACTACACGAAAACAATTTTCTCGACGGTGAAGGACTCATGAGTGGGTACTTTGAAGGCCCTACTTTGGGGCCCGATGGCAGATTTCATCTTATTTGGGTGTGGCGAAATACACCAAACGCGGCGACTAATCACAGCTTGTCGTATGCGCGCAGTGAAGATCTCGTTAACTGGGAAGATTCCAGTGGTCAACCGATTGCTTTACCTCTTACCCACGCAACAACCGAAATCGTGGATCCAGTGAAGCCCGGCGAGGGAATGATTAATGGCAATATTAAACTCGGTTTTGATGGGGTTAATCGCCCTGTCATTAGCTACCACAAGTACGATGACAAGGGTAATACCCAAATGTATTTGGCTCGAAGAGAAGCGGGTGGGTGGAACACTGTGCAAATGAGCGAATGGCAGGATTTTCGCTGGGAATTTGGTGGTGGTGGCTCACTGGGTCGCTTTCCAATAAAACCTTATCCACCCCAGTTACAAGATGATGGTACTTTGCATGTATTGGTGCGAAAGAACGACGATATACTTCGCTTTGTTGTGTCGGGAGAGACGCTTGCAACCCTTGAAGTTTCTAAAACTTCACTCTACCCCTCAGCAATTACGCCTGTCACTGAACGCGCTAACCAAGAAGTCATTCGTACCGCTCAGTTACCACTAGAGCATCAGGTATTTAAAGGTCGTGGAGATCTTCAGCCAGATGGAACTGAGTTTTATCTCTCTTGGTTTAGTCAACCCGGCAACAGAGACAGAGCACACAGTGTTATCTCTAAGCCAAGCGTACTGCTGCTACACGAGACAGAGTAATACGGGCATTCACTTGAACGACTGACTGTACCTTTGATTTATAAGGTACAGTCAAATGTTTGTTCAACTTCGGTATTTGGGACGAGTGAATGAGCATCAAAGAACAACCCACAAAACAGCAGATTCGCTTGACTTGACTTGTGTTCAAGCAGTGGCTCAACGTTAGTTTTATTCAGGCCTTTTAAACGCATGAGCGGTGTCACAAGGTGACTCATATCTATCTCTTGTTCAGCGCTGCCTTTCCACAAGGCTTTATTGTCGCTGTTAGCAAGAAGGTAGTTTATGGCCGAGATGAGACGGCTGTCGTCATCACTAGGGTAGCGCCACAGATCTTCTTCAAAATGCGTCGCAAGCGCCGCTAGTTGACTAAAGGCAAGTAAGTTAAATGCACTGTAGTGAAATGGGCGAGTTCTAGATAGTTCGTGTGGTTGCTCTCCATTAACCTTGATTTGGCTAACAATTCGGGCCTTGTTGCGTTCAATGGCCAGCATTACAACGTCTGATTTGCTCAGGTACACGCCAATGCCAGCCACTAGCGTATCGTGATACGTGCCATGATTATTGTGTTGGTTGGCTTCTTCCTGCCCCAATGGGCTTTCAAGCAACCAGGTTAAAAAGTCGCTCATCCAGGCATTAAGACTGTCATCAAAGCGCTTGTTTGTTGTGTTACTTATTAAAGTAACGCTATCGAGAATGGCCAGCAAATGGCGAAATTCAATGATACCGTAAGGTCTACCATTAGCCACACCGGGAACACCTTGCCCAAAGTTTAGGTGAGGTGACATTGCTGTGTCTTCATTGATAAACCAGTAATGAATGAGTTGCTCAACCTTTTCAGCGTACCGTGACTCGCCAGTGTAGTAATAGGCGAGTGATAGCCGCATGCTGGCATCAGCGAGACGATAAAACATCTTGTTGTCAGAGGTTTCACCTCGATAGGTATAGTTGCGCACACCGTCACGCTTTATCCATGGTAATCCATTCGACGTTTCAGGGTTAGGCCACCAATAGGGGCCAACGCTGTAATAGTCGTGGGCATTCCCGTCGGGTAGCAAAGGGGCGCTTTGAGTAACCGACAACAATGGCATGGCTAAGTCTCTGTCTGCCGAGGCTATCAACTCACTGAGGGCGTTTTGCAAATGTGGCTCAGTGCGTATGGTTTTTTTTAACCTGTTCCAGCGCCGCTTTATCAGTAAGAATCAATGGTGCAGCTAATACAGGCGTGCAGAGGGTGAGTAAAAGAATGAGTAACTTTTTCATTATTGGTTAATTTCTACAATGAGTTGCCTAAGTGGCAGTTCGTCTAGGGTGTATACATAGCGACTGACTAGCGCTAGAAATTCCTGATTTGACATGAGTTCGTCAGGAAATACCCCAGTTTGACTACCTAAATTCTTTACTAGTGCCATTGATGAGTAGCGGTACTTGTCCACTAATGTGTTTAATGGAGCAGAGAGTGGGTCGTTTATGGTGATGGCTTTACCCGTATTAGTACTTCCCTTGAGATAATGGATCCAAGCGGCAATAACTAGACACAAAGGTTTAGAGATCCGGCCTTTGTTAATGCACTCTAATAGAGGCTGTAAAATTCGCTGCGGCAGCTTTTTGGAGCCGTCGGTAGCCACTTGTTGTGTTGTATAGGGAATATCTGTATTGGCGAATCGGGTTTTGATAGACAACTGATATTTATCAAAATCGACACCTTCAATGGCGGGCAGTGTTGATGCTATATCTTCCATTAATGTATCGACAAATACAGACAAATCCTCATCTTGAATCGCTTGATAAATATAATCATGGTCGAGTAGCTTACCCATATACGCCAGCGCGGAATGACTGCCATTAAGTAGCCTTAGCTTCATCTTTTCGTAGTCGGACACATCAGCAACAAACTGTGCTCCAACTAAATGCCATGGCGGTTTTTCGTCGATAAAATTATCTTCAATTACCCACTGTCTGAAAGGTTCACAGCTCACCAAAGCATCATCACAAAACCCCATAGCATCGTGCAGCTGAGTTTTTTCCGCATCGGTAACTGCAGGAACAATACGGTCAACCATGGTGTTACAAAAACTCACATTCAGCGCTATCCATTCCGCCAATGTGCTATCGATACGTTCGGCGAGTTGAGATATGGCATAGCCCGCAGTTTTACCATTGTCAGGCAAGTTATCACAGCTGAGGAAAGTGAATCCCGGAAGTCCTCGTTGACGACGAATTAAACACGCGGCAACAACGTAGCCAGCCATGGTTTTCGGTGAGGACAAATTATTGATATCGTGGACGATGTCTGGATGGCGTAGATCGAGAACCGTGTTGCTAGGAGTAAGGCAGTAGCCTTTTTCCGTTATGCTGCAAGTAACCACCTTAGTTTTTATGTCGGCGAGTAATTCAATCACCGACAGAGGATTTTCTGGTGCAACTAAGACCTTGTTGATGGCGGCAATAACACGGTGTTCACTCTTACCATTATGCTTTTCGGTGACTGTGTAGAGATAGTCTTGCGGGGCAAGCTGGTCTCGCACAGTTGGACTGCGCAAGCTCACCGCATTGATACGCCAATCACCACCACATGCACTTAGTAAATCGTCGGTGTACACAGCTTGGTGCGCTTTGTGAAAAGCGCCAATACCTAAGTGAACAATCGAGGCACCATGTTCCGATGGTCGATAAGATGGCCCTTTTAAATGAGGGGGAAGCTCTTTAAGTAACTCATTATTTAATAACGCTGGCATAATCAAAACTTATACGCCTCTTTCGCTAGTCGATAACTCAAATCGTAAGCAAGTGCTTCAGCTTCGCTCATCGTTAATCTGTGATCAGCAACTAACTCAGCAAGAAAACTACAGTCCATTCTGCGAGCCAGGTCGTGACGAGCGGGAATAGAGAGAAAGGCGCGGGTATCGTCGTTAAAGCCAACGGTGTTATAAAAACCACCGGTTTCTAGGGTTTGTTGCCTGAAGCGTCTCATGCCTTCAGGACTATCGTGAAACCACCATGCAGGCCCCAAACGAAGTGCAGGATAGTGCCCTGCTAGCGGAGCAAGCTCCCGGCTGTAACTTGTCTCATCAAGTGTGAATAAGATAATCGTAATGTCGGGATTGTTGCCATACTTATTAAGCATTGGCTTCAGTGCATCGATGTATTCACAAGCAAGTGGAAGATCCGCCCCTTTGTCGGGCCCATAGTTTTCGAATACCCAATCATTGTGATTTCTATAGCAGCCATGGTGCAGCTGTATGACTAAACCATCATCAAGACTCATTGCCACCATTTCGGTAATCATTTGGCCGCGGAACAGTTCGGCTTCTTCTGGGGTGTAATTTCCTGCCCGAACTTTGAGATACAGTGCCTGTTTTTCTGTGTCACTTAAATCTGCAGTAAATGCCGTTGGGTGGCTGTGGTCAGTGGCTGTTGCACCTTGAGATTTAAAAAATGCCCTTCGTAACTTTATGGCAGCAAGAAAGCCTTCGAAATCACTGATGTCCATGCCTGTCATTGATTCAAGCTTGGTAACGCTCTCAGTAAATAAAGGATGTTCTGGATTGGTTAAATTGTCGGGTCTAAAGGTAGTCACCACCTTTCCCTGCCAACTGCTTTGCTTAATAGTTTGATGGTGTTCAAGTGTATCGAGCGGTTGCTCGGTGGTGGCAAGTACTTCTATGTTAAACCGGTCAAATAGTGCTCTAGGTTTAAAAGCTTCAGACTTTAATGCAGAGTTTATGACGTTATAGTAATGGTCAGCGGTTTGCTCTGATAGTGGTTCACTAATATTGAATACATCAGCGAACACATAATCTAGCCATAATTTACTGGGAGTACCTCTGAATAGATAATAGTGTTTGGCGAACAGCGACCATATTTGCTTTGACTGTTCGACGGTGAGTGATTTTCTACCTATACCCAGTGACTCGAGCGAGATACCTTGGCTGTAGAGCATGCGAAACACATAATGATCTGGTTGAATAAGCAAACTCGACGGGCAGCTGAAATTTTCGTTCTGGGCAAACCAACTCGGGTCGGTGTGACCGTGAGGGCTAATGATAGGTAAGTCTTTCACTTGACCATACAAAGTACGGGCTATTTCTCGGGCTTTGGTTTCGCTGGGAAACAAGCGATCAGGATGTAAGTACGCATGGCTCATAGTGTTCACACCTCTGTTATTGTTTTAGTGCAGAGTAGGCGTGGATGACGCCTCTTAGTTCAGCTAACCCTTTAAGTCGTCCCATATAAGAATAACCGGGTTTCACGCCGTCAGCGCCAATTTCGTCGGCCATCAAATGACCATGGTCTGGGCGCATTGGGATTTGGTTACCTGTGCGTTTTTCGGCGTCTAGTAGTGCACCAATAAGACCGACCATATCGTTGTCGCCGTCTAAGTGTTCGGATTCATAAAAGGAACCGTCAGCTTCGCGAATAACGTTACGCAAGTGTACAAAATAGATACGGTCAGCGAATTCATTCGCCATATCTACTAAGTTGTTGTCACATCTAGCACCATAAGACCCAGCACATAAAGTGAGACCATTCGATGGGCTAGGCACGGCTTCGAGTATTCGTCGCGCATCATCTTGGGTAGACACCACTCGAGGTAGTCCGAACAAAGAGAAGGGAGGATCATCAGGGTGGATACACATTTTCACCCCACTTTGCGCTGCGACAGGAATGACCTCAGCAAGGAACGCATTAAGATTAGCGCGTAAGCCCTCGGTTCCAAGAGTAATAAATTCACCAATCGCTTTTTTGATCGAGCCTCTATCATATGACCCTTCACCGCCCGGGAGACCAGCAATAATATTTTCTTCGAGCAGTTGTCGCTCTTCTTCTGATAGACGGTCGAAGGTCTCTTTGGCTTTGGTGAGTTGTTCAGTGGTGTAATCATCGGTAGCGTTTTCACGTTGCAACATAAAAACGTCATAGGCGATGAAATCACTCATCTCAAAACGCAGCGCATAGCTTTTGTTGTCGAGTTTGTAATTGAGGTTCGTGCGTGTCCAGTCGACAACAGGCATGAAGTTGTAACACACGAATTCGATGCCTGCTTTACCAAGGTTGATGAGAGATTGCTTATAATTTTGAATGTAGGTTTTATAGTTACCTGTCCGAGTTTTGATGTCGTTGTGAACAGGAACACTTTCCACCACAGACCAGGTTAATCCAGCATCTTCTATTTGTTGTTTTATAGTGCAAATGTCGTCGTATGACCAACACTCGCCAGTGGGTACATGGTGAAGGGCTGTTACTATGCCAGTGGCACCGGCTTGAACTATTTTGTCTAACGTAATTGAATCGTTGGGACCAAACCAACGCCAAGTCTCTTTCATCATTTTACCTTGTGCAATAAATCATCATCGGCCTTAAATTGGTAAGGCCGCTTGATTGATTAAAGCACATTATCGATGAAATTTACAATAATATGATTATTTTTGATTGGTTTTATGGTTTTTTATCGTAGCCTACCTACTATGACATTCCGTCAAAATAGGTAGTCGCTGCTTCTGTGGCAGCCTCGATGTGAAGTTTCATTGCTTCTCTTGCCCGTTCTGGATCCTGCTTCGCTAATGCGGTGACAATACGTTTGTGTTCGCGAATAGAGGGGTGTATCCCTTCTTTACGTAGTCGCTCCATAAATACTTGGCTAAGATGTGATTGATTTCGTAGTTCCCACAACCATTTGACCATGGCATAGATAGCCGAATTTTGAGTAGCTTTGGCAATAATCAAGTGGAAGTTCATATCAGCTCGCTCAGACGCATCCGCCCGTTTCTCTTCCTCTTCCATATCTTCTATTACTCGTTGTAGTTCCATTAGTTCGTCGGGTGTTATCAGCTTGGCGGCCATGGCGCAGGCCTCTGACTCCACTACATAACGAGCGTCGAGAATTTCATAAGGTCCAACACCACCATCTTGAATGGAAAGTGCCGGTTTTTGATCGGTAATATAAATTCCGGAACCCGTTCTAATCTCGACAATACCTGCAATTTCTAATGCAATCATCGATTCGCGTATTGTTGGGCGGCTAACGCCGAGTTTTTCAGCAAGTAAACGCTCAGAGGGAAGTTTTTCGCCGGGCTTTATTTCCCCGTCGTTAACCAAACGGGTGATTTGCTCTGCCACTTTTAAGTACAAACGTTGTGTTTTAACAATTTCTAACTGCACGGCTTTTCCTATGATTAGCAGGATCTATTGGTGGGGATAGGATAGAAATTGCATCGGTAGATGGCAAGGCCAAAATTGCGGTTTACATTTATCGCTTGGACATTAAAGGAGGTAAAAACATCTCAACAGCGTCGCAAGTGGGATATAATTGGAATAATTCAATGAGGTAGAGAAGATCATGGCAACGGCAGCAGCACTACACATTTTGGTGAAAACTGAAAAAGAGGCAAAAGAAATACTTATCCAATTACAAAAGGGTAAGAACTTCGGCACCTTGGCTAAGCGCCACTCGTTGTGTCCGTCGGGTAAGAAAGGTGGCGACCTAGGCGAATTTCGACGAGGTCAAATGGTTAAAGCCTTTGACGACGTTGTTTTTAAAAAAGAAATTCTCACTGTTCACGGGCCAGTTAAAACCCGCTTTGGCTATCACCTCATTAAAACTTTGTACCGCAATTAATCTTGAACGGGTTTCCACTCCTTTCCGCATAAGCCATTGGCCATCAATGGGTAGAAGGGATCTCTAGGCTGGTGCAATCCACGCTTTATCGACGCTAAGTGGTTAATTTCAATATAGGGTTCTTGCTCTGCATTGCCAGCGCTATCAAATAGGTAGTATTTGGTGGTGTATTCGGTAAGTAGCAGTGCGCTAGGTAATTGGGTATCTTCGACAAGCTTCACACTTGATACGGCTTTGAAGCGATTGACTGCGGGGTCGAGTGTTAACAGCTTACGATAAAAATATCCCTTATCAGATTGGCGCTGAGAAAAACTCGCCAGCAAATCTACCAGTGTTGTGCGGTTTATTGCTTCGCGCTGTAGCATAAAGCTGTGATATACCCCATCAGTATCTCTGCCAACGGTATAGGCTTGTTCTGACTCTAGCCCAGAAAGATAGTCCACGCCATCTTGGGTGTAATCGCTCAGTGCATCTGTGTTCATATTCACGTAATAGTCGCTGATCCCAGCAGGAATAACGTCGAATAGCAAAACATCGGGGGTTACTTTGTCCAGCGCTTCAGGGTCATTGGGCCCGCGTGCTTCACATTGGTCGGCAATGATGTAGTAGTACCTTCCGGCATTCATCGCCAGACTTTGACTGGAAAACAACAAACATAGACAGCAGAACAATAGGCGCATGTGTACTCTTAAATTTGAAAGTGTAGATTTATTAAAGACTGATTCCGACATTCGGCTTATTCAGCTACTCGGCAAGAATACTAAGGATTGGTGATGAAAACTATGCTGATGTTTGTCGGTGCATTCACATTGTGTTTGAATGTGAATGCACGCTCTGGGTTACTCTCTTAAACGTGTTTAGCTTTCAGCAATTATTCGAGAGAGATATGATTGGTGATCTGGCATGTGGTCTAAACACTTACTGGTCACCTTATGTATTTCCTCTAATCGTTTATCTAATTCGTAGACAGGTAGTTGGTTAGCAATCGGATTATAAGCTTTAGGAATAATCCCTTGCCCGTGAAAAACGGCAAACCAACTGACATGATTAAAAAGTTCATTATCGTGTCGGTACAGTCGGGCATTCTCTTTGTAGATAGCTATTCTTTGCTCCAATGAAGCGGGGATTGCCATATCTTTACAGTAGCGCCAAAACTCACTGTCATCGCGCGTTGTGGCTTTATAGTGCAAAATCAGAAAATCCCTAATCTGTTCATATTCCAATCTAGTGCGCGCATTGTAATAGTCGATATCCGGTTGATTGAAAGATTTGTCTGGGAAATTTGTCATCAAACGAGCAATAGCAGTTTGAATAAGATGAATAGAGGTGGACTCTAAGGGTTCCAGAAAACCTGCGGATAACCCGAGTGACACGACGTTTTTATTCCATACCTGTTTACGAATCCCAGTGGTAAATCTTAAATAGCGTGGGTCTGAAGTGGGTGCTTTGTCCAGCCCTGCATTTAGGGTAGTGAGTGCCTCTTCGTCGCTGATAAATTGGTTAGAGAATACATAGCCATTGCCAGTACGAGACTGCAATGGAATGCGCCATTGCCAACCCGCCGTTTTTGCTGTGGCACGGGTGTATGGTGGTAAATCATCTAGCCGTTCGCTCAACCGTGTCACTGCGCTATTGCACGGCAAGTAATGAGACCAATCGTCGTAACCAGTCTTCAGTGTTTTTTCTATTAGGAGTCCGTCGAACCCCGAGCAATCAATGAACAAATCACCCGATATCACTTCACCATTTTCTAGATGTACGGAGGAAACATGCCCATTGTCACTATTTACAGATGCATGAGTGATTTTGCCCTCTTTGCGGATGACGCCCCTTTTCTCGGCTACATTGCGCAAAAACTTAACGTATAGGGCGGCGTCAAACTGGAAAGCGTACGCAATGGTGCTTAACGGAGAGCCCTTCATGTCTGGCTTATCCCGCATAAACTTGCCCGCTTTTGCCGCCAGAATTTGCAAATTGAATTCATCTATTGGCTTGGCCTTGCCTTGTTTATGCTGCCTAAGCCATAAATGGTGAAAATGCATGCCTTCCATATCGAATCCATAGGGGCCAAACGGATGAATATAGCTGTCGCCGAGTTTGCCCCAGTCAACAAACTCGATTCCGAGTTTAAAGGTCGCATTGGTTTGACGGATAAAGTCGTTCTCATCCAGCCCAAGAAGGCGATTGAAATACAAAATATGCGGAATGGTGGCTTCACCGACGCCTACGGTGCCAATGGCTTCTGATTCGATCAATCTAATATTGATATCGTCTGCATAAAGCAATTTAGAAAGTGCCGCAGCGGCCATCCAACCGGCGGTGCCACCGCCTACTATCACTATGTTCTTAATGTCGTTACTTTGCATATTGTTTAATAAATTCAGCGTGAGTTTTCATCTTTTCAACCGCTGCGGTCATAGATACCGACATAGAGTTGAGGCTTCGTTGTATATCTGAGCGAGGAATATTCGCCAACATGGGATCATAATTGTCTGGATAGATATTTTGGCCGAGCATGACGGCTATCCAGCTGGGACGGGTAAACAATTCATTGTCGTCTCTGAATACTCGCCCTCCTGCTTTAAACAGATCGATTTTGTGTTGTAGCGTGTCAGGGATTGTCATGGCACTGCAATAGCGCCAGAACTCACTGTCATCTCTTTCAGTTGCCTTGTAGTGCAGAATAATAAAGTCTCTTACCTGTTCAAACTCGCGACACATCAAGCGGTTGTATTCATCAATAATGACTTCACTGGCGTTAAGGCTAGGAAACAGCGACATGAATCGACTAATACCTTGCTGAATAAGGTAGATGGATGTGGACTCCAATGGCTCTAAAAAACCTCCGGAAAGCCCAATAGCCACACAGTTTTTATACCAAAACTGGTCTCTACATCCGGTTGTAAAACGAATAGTGCGAGGCTCGCCGATAGGTTTAGCATCTACATTATCAAGCAATATCTGTGTGGCTTCCTCGTCATCAAGAAAGTCTCGGCTATATATATGACCATTACCTGTACGATGTTGAGTGGGAATACGCCACTGCCAACCGGCTTTTTGGGCAATGGCTTTGGTGAAAGGCAATAAAGGTTCAGTACGCTCAGTGGGTATAGCTTGAGCGCTATTACACGGTAGCCAATGAGACCAGTCTTTGTATTGAACACCCAGCGTTTTATCAATAAGTAATGCGCGTAAGCCAGAGCAATCAAAGAAAAAATCTGCTGTAATCCGTTGGCCACTTTCTAACTCTAGGGCGTCAATGTTGCCTGTTTTAGGGTTGGTTGATACCTGTCGAATGGTGCCTTCAACGCGATTCACTCCTCTTTGTTGAGCATATTCCCGAAGGAAGGTGGCGTACTTAATCGCATCAAAATGGTAGGCGTATCGTATAGATGATGTCACTGCTCGGGGGTTACTACTGGGGAAGCTGAATTTTGCTTGTTTGGCTGCAACAGCGCACATGCTGTAAGACTCTAGCGGCGGGTGGTTCGAGTCAGACAAGGAATGCAGCCAATACTGATGAAAGTCAATGCCATTCATGTCCACACCGTGTGTCCCAAAGGGATGGAAGTACTTGTCTCCCAATTTCCCCCAGTTGGAGAACTCGATACCCAGCTTAAAAGTACCACTGGTGGCTTTCAGAAAGTCAGCTTCTTGGATCCCTAGCATTTTGTTGAAATTAGCAATATCGGGAATAGTTGCTTCGCCAACACCAACGGTTCCAATGGCGTCAGATTCAACTAATGTGACGCTAACATGCTCTGGTTGCAGCATGCGCGAGAGTGCAGCTGCTGTCATCCAACCTGCTGTACCTCCGCCCACAATGACAAATGTTTTTATGGTGTTTTTCGTCATATTAAAACTGCTTATTTCTCAAATAAATTAAAAGTTTGTGAAGGTAGTCGGCATGGGTTGGCATTTTTGAAACAAGATGACGCAACCCTGCTTTTTGCTGTTTGAAATGCTCGTCAACCAAAGCAAGATCAAGCTCATCAACAAGCCTGTCATGAAACATAGGTGTGCGCCCCATACCTGCATGCTGAACAGCCCAGTCTTCTTTGTTAAACAATTCCAAATCGAAACTAACAAGCACACCGCGATGGAGGTATTGAGAGATTTTTCTGTCTAGTTTTGTCGCTAACGTTTTACCGTCAGTTCTGTAATCAAAAAATGCTTGGTGAAATAACAGGGAGGATTCAACATCGTTCTGATAACGCCGATTAAACTCTTTACGCTCGACTGCCATATCAACATCAATAGGAAAAAGCTCCATTAACCGCAGGATGTCTGCATGTAAGAGTCGCATTGGAGCATCTGTTAAGGGTTCGGCAACACACACAGAGTGACCAATGCCAATACAGTTGCCGTGCCAGGCACAGTTGCGATGGCCAACAGTAATACTTTTTGCCCAAGCGTGTTTGGGCGACCCTACGTCAAACTGCTCAGCTAACTCAATGACGTGACGCTCGACTTGAAGCGACCATTCAACTTGATAGCCATTCGAAGTTGCTTGGGCAACGCGACATGCAGCACCTATTACTCTATTTTGTTCGACGTGATGAATGTATTGCTTAGCGTGTTGGTGTTCGAACTCTCCGGCCAAAGCCGTTAGTAGCGGACTGTCTGGACCATGACAATCAATAAATAACTGCGCATTCACTACACTCCCATTATCGAGCCTGACTTCTTTGATATGTTGCTCACCGGTTTTCACGTCGACTATTGTTGCTTGCATAACATTTACACGGCGATGGTTTAGCTTTTCCCGCAGTAAGGCTTTTAGTCTCTGAGCATTAAAATGGTATCCGTATTCCGCCCGTGACAACGCATTGTTCGAATTATTCGTGGGGGGATGGGCAAACACGCCATGCTTTGCCGCTACTGCGCTAACCAGATATTCACCCATGTTTAGATCTAAACGGTTAACAAGCTGGTGAAAATCAACGCCGTGATCAGTAGCAAATGGCAGGTGATAACACTGAATCCAATTTCTTAAAGAGGGTCCCCAGCTTTTATATTCAGTACCAAACGAAAATCCCGTATTGGTTTTAAGTAGCAGGTCGGGCTCGCTAACTCCAAGTTTGAAATGAAAGTCATAGAAGTTTGGTGGAGCGATTCCGCCATACAAGATGTCGTTGCACGCGCTTGCTTTGGGTTCAACGAGCACAATGTCAATTGATGTATCTAAAGCAACGTCCAGCGCAAGTGCCGTATAGCTCGCTGCGATAGTGTTGCCGTATATTAAAATGCGCTGTACTTTCTGATTCATCTTTATACAGGCTCACCGTAGTATGCGCCAAATTTGCGCAGAAAAGCTTCGTGAGGAAGTGCTGCATCAACGGCGTTTTTGATGTCTTTTTTGATCGTTGCTGCATGTCGATGGAATTCATCCGATGAAATTGAAGCGCACCTAGGATCACAGTTTTCTGGAGAGATATTCTGACCTAGCAACACAGCGACCCAGCTTGGCGGTAAAAATGTACCGTGCTCATAACGCTGAACGTATGCGCGCTTTTTCCATAAATGAAGCTTTTCTACCAAACTACCGGGCAAAGACATACTGTTGAAGTATCGCCACATTTCGCTGTCATTACGGTCATTAGCCACGTAATGCAGTAACAAGAAATCTCGTATCCGTTCGAATTGTAATGCCATTCGCTGATTGTATTCGTCGCTGTCTAGTTCATTGATTTGTAAAACTCGTGCGCCGTCGATGTGAGCATAATTTTCATGAGGAAAAAGCGCTAATAGCTCGGTAATACCCTCTTGTATCAGGTGAATAGAGGTAGACTCCAGAGGCTCTAAAAATCCAGCGGATAAGCCTATTGCTATGACGTTGTTTTTCCAGAATGCATTGCGACGACCTGTTTTAAAATAAAGCTGTTTAGGCTCGGCGGTAGGTTTTCCATCTAACTGCATGATGAGTGTATCTAGTGCATCTTGGTCAGACGTAAATTCGCTCCAATAAACGTGACCATTGCCTGTGCGATGTTGCAGAGGTATACGCCAAATCCACCCTGCTTCCTGGGCTGTTGCCCGGGTGTATGGTGGTATGGAATCTTGGCGCTCGCAAGGTACTGCTACTGCTCTGTTGCAGGGGAGCCAAGAAGACCAGTCCTGATAACCTGTTTGGAGTGCTTGCTCTATCAGAAGGCCTCTAAAGCCGGAGCAATCGATAAATAGATCGGCTTTTACTACCCGATTATTCGACAAGGTTAAGCTTGTAACATTGCCGGAATTGGGTTCAATGGTGGTATCAACCACTTTACCTTCAATTCGTGTGACACGTAGGTTTTCAGCGAAACGCCGCAAAAACTTGGCATATAAACCTGAATCAAATTGGTAAGCATAACCAAACGAACGCTGTGCGCGTGTTTGGCCGCTGTGAGGAAACTGAAATTTGCCCTGTGTCGCTGCAACTGTGCCGAAAGCGTAATCCGATAAGTCTGAATTACTACGTGAACTTGGTTGACTAAGCCACGCTTGATAAAAATCTATGTTGTTTATTGACTGGCCAAAGTCACCAAATGGGTGGATGTAGCTTTGTCCGATCTTCCCCCAATCGACAAACTCTATTCCTAGCTTAAAGGTTGCGCGAGTTTCCTTCATAAACTCTCGTTCATCAATGCCGAGGGCTTGGTTGAAAAATCGAATGTGTGGCAGTGTTGCTTCACCCACACCCACCGTACCTATATCTTCAGATTCTACTAGCGTTACGTTTATTGATTGATTTTCAAACTTTTTCGCCATTGCAGAGGCAGCCATCCAGCCAGCTGTACCACCGCCGACAATACATACTTCCATAAGATTAATCTGACGCCTCAGGAGTTAAGGTTGTTAAAAAAATACATGCATTACTCATCAACTCAGTAAAAATCAAAGTCTATTTCCACCTCTAATAGTACATATGACAAAATCTTATAGTAAAAGTGAATATAATGTAAAGCTGGTAGAAAGTTAAGCCTTTTACAGCCAAATTAAGCTGTATATCCCATTAAAATGTCAATATACCCATCATTGAAAAGTGAAACCTCTAATATTTTACATATAGTACATTTGACAACAACTATTCCGGTATGTGAATATCATGTTAACCAAGTTGCAGTTTGAGCGATTAGAGAAAGATTTTAGTTTGCAAAAAATTCACAAGGCATACCCAGCGAGCTGGGTGAATGGGAAACACACTCGGAGACTTAAATGAAAACACAGAACAAAACGCTAATAGCATCGTCGGTGAAAGCGGCGCTATATGGCACTACAGCATTGCTATCCGTTCTCGGCGCAAACATGGCCTTCGCGCAGGAAAATCAAGATCAAGAGACTAGCGATGAAACCGTCGAAATCATCGAAGTAAAAGGTATCCGCGGTGCGCTAGCCACGGCTGCTGAATTAAAGCGAGAATCTAGTACTTTTGTGGACTCAATTACAGCGTCAGACGCAAATGCGTTACCTGATTTATCGGTCGCAGAGGCACTTTCTCGTGTTCCAGGGGTGACTGTTACTCGTGTTGGACTGGGTGGGAACTCAGGGGATTTTCCTTCACCTGAAGGCTCAGGTAACTTGATTCGAGGCCTGGGTTTTGTACGCTCAGAATTTAATGGGCGAGATGCGTTTTCTGCAAACGGTGGTCGTGCACTTGATTGGTCTGCAATTCCTCCACAGCTAATTGGTGGCGTAGATGTGTACAAAAACCAAGCTGCTAATCTCATTGAAGGTGGTATTGGTGGCACGATTAATCTGCGTACTCTTGAGCCCTTTGACAATCAAGATGGCATTGCTCTAGTTGCTGTAGATGGCACCTATACTGATTTAAGAGACGAGTGGGCGCCACAGGTCAGTGGCGTGTTTGGTAAGAATTTTGAGCTAGAATCTGGCAAGCTTGGCTTTGTTGCCTCGGTATCAACGTCAGAGTTGAAATCAATGATTCACGGCTACCAATCGGGTGCACCAATACCACGAAGTAATATTCCCGAATCGGCGTTTGTTGGAGACACTATTCCGACGGCGGGACAAACTGTGGGAATCATCGGTGCCTATCAGCTCAGAACTAACGAGGTCGATCGCGAAAGAGACAGCCTATATTTTGCAGGGCAGTTCAGAAGCGACGACGGTAACTTTGAAGCATTGGTCAAATATATCCGCGTAGAAAATGCGATAGACCGTTTAGAACGAACCACCGAATGGTTACCTGATGCCAATACCGTCAATAGTTTGCAAGTGAGTGACGTGGTTCTTACTCCCTTTAATTCAGAAGGTGTCGCTAGATGTAATGGTAGTAATGAGCCTTCACAAGGGGACTGCGACCAGTTGATTGGCATTGACGGTGGTTTGTTTGAACAAGGTATGGTCACTGATACTGACCGCTCTTGGTTTGGTGCCTATGGAACCGAGGTTACCAACCAGATTATCGGTCGTGACGATACCTCACAAACTGATGACGTGAGCATCAACTTGAAATGGCGACCAGCGGATCAGTGGGTGGTAGAGTTCGATGCGCATCACACTACCGCAGAAGCGACATTCAATGAATTAAGAGTAGGTACGCAAGGTTATCTTACTTTTTTCCACCGTCCAGATTTAGACAACCCTGTGCTTGAATTTGGTATTGACCCTAGAATGAACATTACCGGTAACGTTCGCGATGGTGGCTCGGTTCAGGTGCCGTTCCAAAACCCGACGTCTCCTACTGATTTATCGGGTTACCGCAATGGTTTTGCTAGCGATACCTTCCGCGAAGGTGACGGAAATCTCACGGCAGCCAAACTCGATCTCACCTATGAATTTGATGATAGCGAATGGTTTGAGTCGGTCAAATTTGGCGCAAGGCGTTCAGAGCGCGAGCAGTTAAATCAGGAGGTTGCAGAAAACTGGGCAGGGGTGAGTCAGCCTTGGATCGGCGGAGGCTATACGCCTTTGAATGCCCTCGAGCAAGACGTTGCGCAGCTAGTCGACTTCTCTGATTTCTTTAGAGGTGGAGTGGTACAGGGCGACAATAGACAATTCGTATTCCTACAAGATAGATTTGTGACTAATCCAGAAGAATACTGGCAGTTCATGTTAAACGAACCTGATTTTCAAGGGGCTGACTATAGTCCGTACACAGATGCGAGCGGTGCTCCTCGACGTTCTCAAGATGGCTCATTTACGCAACTTTACGATGGTGGCTCGGTTTCGGATATCGTTGAAACAACCACTAACTTATACGCCATGGTCAACTTTTCAGGCGAATTCGATAACGGCATGTGGTTGGATGGAAACATTGGTGTTAGATACGTAAAAACAAAAATAGAAAGCCAAGGTCAGTTGTCATCTACAGCCTTCGCTCCTGACGTCGACAATACGGTAAATCCCGATGGGACACCGAACCCGCTATACCCTCAAGCGGCGGAAGATAGAGATGCGCCACAAGACTTTCTACCCGAAACTACAGCGCTACTGTTATCACCCACGCAAGACCGGATAGTCGACGATGAAGAAGATTTCATACTACCGTCTATTAATCTTAAGCTAAATCTGAATGACGATATGTTAATTCGATTTGGTGCAAGTAAGGGAATTACTCGTCCAAACATTGGCGATGTTCGCTCTGGACAAACCATACAAGCTGAAACATCACGAGTAGAGTTCCCACCTGCAGATCCTAACGACCCGAACGCGGGAGTCGCTAGGGGGGCACAAGATATCACGCTTCAACGTTTCTTGATTCAAGGTGGAAATCCAAATCTAAAATCAACGGAAGCGGTAAACCTCGATATTTCGTATGAGTGGTACTGGGAAAATGGCGGCTTTCTCACTGTGGGTTTGTTCAAGAAAGATCTGAAAAACATCATTCAGTTTGGTGACGAAATTCGAGACCCAATAACCATTGATGGCGTTACAGTAAACACTGTTTATAGAGGCCAGATAAACCTATCAGAGGCTGATCTAAAGGGTACTGAAATCGCCTATCAAGACTTTTTTGATTCGCTGCCGGGAATTTGGCAACACTTTGGTGTTCAGGCTAACTACACCTACATCGATGCCAATGCCGTACCACCGACCGGAAATGGGCAGGAGTTCCGTTTTTCACCCACAAACTTGTTGGGGCAATCTAGGCATACCGCCAACCTCATCGGGATCTATCAGGATGACAAATTAGAGGTGAGACTCGCGTACAACTGGCGCTCAGAACACTTGAGCTCTTATCGAGAGTTTGTGACCGGTAACCCAGTATTCCAAAATGCCACTGGGCAGTTGGATGCATCGATAAGATACCAGGCCACTGAGAATTTGAACTTCAGCCTATTAATTGCAAATATCACCGATGAAAAAATTAAGTCTTCAACGCAAATCGACGCGTCTGGCAAACGTTACCAGCGTTCTAGCTTTATTAACGATCGCCGCTTCCAAGCGGGTATTACCTACAAGTTCTAGAAGCTAGACCAAGTTGCCCTGAAATGAGTGAATCACTTTTGGGGTGACTTGATTTGAGTGACAAGTTGTTTAATTGAAAGCACAACGTGCCTGTAATTAAGAGGGCGAGTACAGCTTTGACAAGCTTTACTCGCTCTTTTTACGTTTATGCACAGAAGCAACGTAGGGTAATACTCATATCAGTTGAGATTCTTATATGACGCGAGGTTGTGATGCAGATATGCTGAATAGTCCGAACGGCTGATGTGTACGTAAAGCGGAAGTTGCCACCTTTCTCAAGTAGAGGGCATTAATAGATTTAATTTAATCAACTATACAGTTATCTAGTACCCATCCAGCAGCATCTGCGGGCTTGCTATAAAACTGTGACTTCCCATTAGTACACTCCTCTACAGTTTCGGGCATGAACATTTCGGAAAATTCAATAGTTGTCTTTCAACCTCTCTCACTCAAGACTCTAGCCGCCGTCTCCATGATTGCGATTGTTTTTTCGTCATAACCTATCCCGTATTTCTATTTAACTGGATGACTCGATGGTGTTTTCCCATCTTGTTCACTTACATCCTGACATTTCTCTAGCGCCCAACCTGCGGCATCCGCTGGATTTCGATATCTTTGGGATTCATCACCGTAAATAACCTTGACAGTATTAAAAAGCAATTTTCCTCGATAGATTTTAGATGCATTACAACCTCTGTCTTGCAATACTCGGATTGCTGTATTAACCATATCCTCGTTGATATTAGTGCCATATTCCAACACCACTATTTCCTGTTTTTCGGTCGCAAAAATCGGGAGAGAAATAAGGGCAAATAAGAATAAAGATATAAAGTAGTTCAACATATAACCCATAACTGATAAATCCAATGATTAGTAGTTTTACATCTCTTACGGTAGATTGACAGAATCACTAAATTAATTCATTGGAATTTGGGGGCTGTAGCCGAACGACCGCTTCTTGTCTAAAGTGATCAGGCAATCCTAAGTTGACGACTGACCGCTAACGCCCATGTTCTGCCTTACCGCCAGTGGTCAGCAAACTGTGAGAAGCGGAAGTTCGAGCAAAATGTATTCAGTGATTACTATGTGCGTATAACAACCTGCCAGATTTTATAATAGCCTACATCTAAAAATATTTGTTTAAATATGAAACATAACAAACAACAGGGCTAAATCTTGACCTCACTTGTAGCTTTGATATGAGACTAGCCCTTTTGTTTGATTACAATCCCCACACTATTTAACTAAGTTTACTAGCTTTGATTTTTTGAGACTCCAAAGCAGCAAAATACTCAGAGTCATTAGAGTAATATTCCCTGGTTCGCGTATAGATGTTGAGCCAACTGAATCTGTAGCGGAGAATGTGATAGTTAGTGGTGTTATTTCAGAAGTCGAAGAGAAAACAAAACTTTCACCAGCGGCTAACTGGGGAATACCGAATTCGGAAATATCACGCAATAAACTTCCGCTCCCAGAGAACGTCAGAGTTTCTCCGTCGTCAAAACTGCCACCTGCAAACCAGCCAAAGTCATCATCACCTATATTTGAATCCCAATCTATATAAAGCCCATTTATTATGTGCTGACCCGACGTTGAACCATTAACCTGCGCTGATCCCGTTAATAGTGAAGAAGTGTCATTAAAGAATTCCGCATCTGCAAGTTCGCTTGTTGCTTCTCCAGACGAATGTTGAAAGTAATTAACTCCAGTAGATAATCTGGTTGAAGATGTAGAAGATTGAGACGGGTTTACGGTTATTTGATCAAAAGAAGTTGAGGACGTTGTGACATAACTACCTTCAAAAAACCAACTCGTTACACCACTTCCAACATCTCCAAAAACATCGATTATTAAAGCTGCGTGACATGAGTTTCCCCATAAAACAATCAGAAACAAATACTTTTTCATTTTTCCATATCCTTCAGTTCAGTGGTCCATATATGCATCAGGATACAAAGATAGTGCACATTCCTTATGCTCTAAAAAGACGATAGCACAGTCTAATTGTTTTTTCAGCCAGTGAGGAATCAGTCAAATCAAAGATACAATCACTACATTTGATTTAATCAACTGACTGCTATTCGCTAATAGCTACAAGTCACCGAGATCGTTGTGGCGGTTTGCTCACGCCCAACTTCGAGGATTTTCGCATGGAATAGAGAAGGCGAAGTAATCGGACCAATATCCATTCAAAAATCAATAATATGAACGACCGCTTTTTGTCTAAAGCAGAAATTCATAACGCAAAAAAAGACTCACATATGCGCTTGTGAGTCTCTTCAACTGATAGGTGTGTTGTTACGAATCACTGACTACTATTTTAAATCTACAGCAGCGGCAAACCAGTTACATCCACCCCTTTTCCTAAATTGAACACCAAGGTTGGACCTAGCTCTATTTTTGTTTTTGCTGGGATAGCTGCACGTGTAAACGAATTTCATTTTCTTGGTAAGACTGTCCAACTTTGACCGCCATTGCATAGGTTTGCCATTGGTCATTAAGTGCTAATTCCTCGGAAACAAGGTAACTATAGGGCTCGGCTGACAATTGAAGGCCTGCTGTCGCATCGACTGAGCTATCGGCTAGTCTGAGCCATAGAATCATGTAAATGATGTCGTCTTTTTCAATAGTTGTTTGAATGTTAGAAAACGCACCAACATCCCACGGATTTCTTCCTTTACGCTTCACGTCGACAAGTAATGAATCTCCGCCAGTGACTTCTCCGTTACTTAAAGACGTTACCGAATAATTGTCGCCATAGGTTTGCCAAGCGTTTGCGTAGGGGCTGTGAATGAGTTGCGCACTCTCAGGTAACAAACTCACTATTTTGGAATACGCCAAATCTATCTCTTTTTGCCTTTCCTGTGCTTCACCACTTGTACTACATGACAGGAGCAAGAGTAAGCAGAGCCAGTTGAATACCTTCATATCTACCCCGTTATTTGGTTAAATTTGGATAAGGCGTTACGGTTTTTATTGAGCCATCGGGTTGATGTTCGATAGGTGTGGCTTTCATCGAACGCAAATGGGTGATACCGCCAGACATTACCGAATCATGGTAGAACAAGTACCACTGGCCTTGATATTCAACAACCGAGTGATGGGTAGTCCAACCAACGACAGGCTCCAACAAGACCCCTTTGTAACTAAATGGACCATAAGGAGATTCGCTGGTGGCATAGCAAATAAGGTGGCTGTCACCGGTGGAATATGACAGGTAGTAAAGGTCGTTGAATTTATGTAGCCAAGGCCCTTCAAAATAACGACGTTGAATATCTCCAGCAGTCAGTGGTTCTCCATGTTCATCTAAGATGGTAATTTGCTTAGGCGAATGCTCGAAGGTCAACATATCGTCTGCAAGTTTAGCAACACGCGGACCAAGGGCTTGGTCCTCTGCTTTCAAATCGACTGGGGTGTTAGCGTAAGTATTCTCTGGGTAGTGCTCTAACTGTCCCCCCCATAATCCGCCAAAATATAAATAGTGGCTGCCGTCGTCATCTTCAAATACTGCAGGGTCGATAGAGTAGCTGCCTTCAATGGGTAACGGCTGGGCTGTGAATGGGCCTGCTGGGCTATTACCTACAGCTACACCTATTTGAAAAATACCGTCGGCTTTTTTGGCCGGAAAATAGAAATAGTATTTACCATTTTTTTGGGCGGCGTCCGGTGCCCACATTTGTCGCTCTGCCCACGGTACATCGTCAACATGCAATGCCACGCCATGGTCAATGACTTCACCGTTGACGTCAGACATTGAAAACACGTGGTAGTCTTCCATACCAAAGTGATCACCGTTGTCATTAAATGGGATCCCAGCATCGATGTCGTGTGACGGATAAACAAATATTCGTCCGTCAAATACATGTGCTGACGGATCGGCAGTATACACGTGGGTTACTAGAGGTTTAGAGATGGCAGCAGATTCAAACTGTGCTTTTTGATCGTGAGTAAGGTCGGTCATTTAGCTATCCGATGTAATGATGCTTAAGAAGACGCCGCGCGGCGTATAGAAAGTTCGTTTTCAATTTGTTGTTCTAGCGCCCGATTAATCTTGTAAGCGAACAAACATGCTGTGGCTACAAAGAATGGAACGGTCGGGAATACACTGACGATGAGCTTAATACCTTGTATGGTGTCATCAGATTGTGTTTGCAGTAGTGGGTCGTAACCAAAGTGCGCTAACAGTAAAGCAACACTTGCACCGCCAATACTCAACCCTAGCTTGAGCCCAAATATCATGGCTGAGAAAATGATGGCGGTAGCACGTCGTCGATAGCGCCATTCGGAATAGTCCGCAACGTCAGCAATCATCGCCCATAGCAGTGGAATAGTAACGCCATAAAACAAACCGTGAACGAGGTTGAGTCCAATGGCCAGCGCTGGATTATGACTAGGCACCCAAAATAACCCAAGAATGAACAGTGTAGAGAAAAAGAGCGCAGTCATGAATACGTCTCTTTTACCGAACCTATCGGCCAGTGGTTTTGAAAATCCAATTCCAACAATAGACGTGATTATGCCTACAGCGTTAAACAACGAGAATGCGGAGGTTGCTGGGTCTGAAGGCCATTCGAACTTGGTCAGACCTACTTGTGTTAACCATTGGTTTAACGCCGTAATTCCACCGTTGAAACCTGAACCTGAGAGAAAGTCACTCGTGGCAGAACGGTCTAAGTAATATTGAAAGAAGTAGATACTACTTCCGCCTTTAAGAGCCAAAGTTACAAAGACCAATACGGTAACAGACAACATGATCAGCCAAGGCTTGTTACCTATGAGGTCTTTAATGTCTTGATATACTGACCCGCTGTATTCACTGGGTAAAATGACCCGCTCTTTAGTAGTGAAAAAGGTAATAAGAAAGAAAACAGTACCTACAACACAAAACACTGTCATCAGACTATTGAATCCCGCAGCTTTGTCTCCGTCACCCAGTATTAGTACTAAAGGAAGCAGCAGTACTTGAATCACAAACTGGGCAATCATTACAGCAACAAAACGATAAGCAGAAAGGCTGTTTCGTTGCTTCATATTGCTGGTCATTACACCGCTTAGCGCAGCATAGGGTAAGTTGTTGGCAGAATAGATAATAACGAGTAACACGTAAGTGGTAAGGGCATATATCAACTTGCCTTCTGGAGAAAACGCGGGAGTGCTGAAGGCAAGTAATGCACTTACCCCAAATGGTACCGATGTCCAAAGGATCCAAGGTCGAAATTTACCCCAACGAGATACAGTTCGGTCGGCAATAATTCCCATGATGGGGTTAAAAAAGGCACCGACTAAACCACCCACAAAGATGATGGTGGCGGCCGCTGTTGCTGGTATTCCGTAAACATCGGTGTAAAAAAACGCAAGGAAAACAACAAGGGTTTGAAAGATCAGGTTAGCGGCTAGATCCCCTAAACTGTACCCCACTTTTTCTACCACCGATAGCGGCTTAGGCAAATCATTCATTGTGAAAGCTTTGTTATTGTCAATTTTACAATATGTGTAATTTGCGTGAAAAAGATCCCGATGTCAACAGACAAAGTCAGCGTAGGAGAGAGATATTAGTATTCGAAGCTAAACCCAAACTCTCTGAGTTTGTGGTATACGTCTAGATCAAAGCGATACAAAGACGCAGCTCTGTGAGCCACGTTTTTCTGGCGTTCTTTACAGTCTATGAGCAGATTCATTTTTAGAATTTTACGTCTGAAATTCGGCTTGTCTAACGGCTTCTGTAAGATAGCTTCGTAGATTTCTTGAAGTTGTAAGAGGGTGAATTTCTCAGGTAATAAGTTAAAACCTATAGGTTCGTGACGGACTTTGTATTTTAGGTGTTCAAGGCAAGAAGACAGAATGACATTGTGGTCAAAAATAAGGTTCGGTACTTCAAAAACGTCGAACCACGCCAACTCGTTGGTATTTTTGCCCCCAACAAGCTTTGCGTCGTCATAAATAACAAGGGAGTAAAAGGCGACTGTGATAATTCTGCGCTCTGGGTAACGATTAACTTGTCCGAAAGCTCCGAGTTGATCAAGAAACAAATTCTCTACACCACTGGTTTGCTTCACGATACGCGCTGCCGCGTCATTTAAGTTTTCGTCTAGTCGTGCCCAATGACCAATAAGACCCCATTGATTACTGGCGTATCCCTGTGTGTATTTAGCAAGGAGTACTTTTAGCTTTCCTTCATGCATAGAGAAAATTAGGTTGTCTACCGATATATTGTCGATGTAATCGTCACCTAGTATCTCTTCTTCTAAGTGAAGTACGCCTCTGTCGCTCATAGCATGTGTCCTGTAATACCCGCAGCTTACAAGCTTACACAAAATCATTCGCAGAGAAAAATCTCTTGCAGTAATAAACTACCGCGGTTAATAATATGTTATTGTCACATTAACAATAAGAGATTATGTTTAAACTTGCTACCACACTACTTTTAACAGGATTGGCGTGCGCAGCTTGCGTGAGCACGACCAATAACAACTCATCAACCTACTTGAAAGACGCCTTTGCGCCTCACTTCATGATGGGCACTGCTTTCAACGAACAACAAATATCTGGTCAAGCAACAGAAGATGTTCAGTTAGCACTGTCACACTTTAATGCGGTAACTCCAGAAAACATTATGAAATGGGAGGTCATCCACCCATCTCCCAATGAGTATAATTTTGCCGCATCTGACCAACTTGTAGCGCTTGCCAATGAGCACAACTTCTTTTTAATTGGCCATACACTCACCTGGCATTCGCAAACACCTGATTGGGTATTTAAAACGCCAGAAGGTAATCTGAAAGATAGAGAAGCGCTTTTAGCCTTGCTTAAAGAGCACATTTACACCGTTGCAGGCCGATATCGAGGAAAAATTCAAGCGTGGGACGTCGTTAATGAAGCATTAAACGAAGATGGAACACTACGAAATTCGTTGTGGCTGCAAATTATTGGTCCTGACTACATAGAGAAGGCTTTCCAATTCGCTCATGAGGCCGCACCTAACGCCAAGCTTTATTACAATGACTATAATTTGTTTAAACCAGAAAAGCGCGCTGGTGTTATAGATATGGTCAAACGACTACAGGCCAAAAATATTCCAATTGATGGTGTTGGATTACAGGGGCATTACGCGCTGGATTATCCAGATTTGAGTCTGCTAGAAGACTCGATTGTTGCCTATGGTGATTTAGGCGTAGAGGTAATGATTACGGAGCTCGATGTATCAGTGTTACCTTTTCCTGAAGAGGAAGAAATGGGCGCTGATGTGTCAATCAACTTAGCATTACAATCCAAGTTTAATCCCTATGCCAATGGTTTACCTTCGAGCATAAATTCGCAATTGAGCGATAGGTACGAGGAATTGTTCAAACTGTTTTTGAAGCATCAAGATAAAATATCTCGCGTAACTTTTTGGGGCGTAAATGACCGCCAAACCTGGCGTAATGATTGGCCGATGCAAGGCCGTAGCGACTACCCACTATTGTTCGATAGAAATAACCAACCGAAAGATGCAGCGCAATCAATTATTCGATTGACTCAATAAATATTTGAATTTTTCTTAAATAAAACACTAGTGATAAGCCACTTGTAACATTCAAGTGGCATCCTTCCTCTAATCTTCCCAAACTCTTTTTTCTCATTCATTTGTTGAATGAGAAGATATGTATTCCATTTCTCACCAGATGATATTATTGTATCAATGATGGTATCGGCATTTTATATAACCCATTGTTATGAAGCGTGATTAAATAATACTGGTTTTGATTGTTTTAATGCCGTACATTGACCGGATGATGAGTAATGTAGGCTCATCGTTGCATCCTTATCGACAGACAAAAGTTAAAAATAACAATAAAAATTAGGATATTAGTCCTTAACGGAATAATAGATAACGTGAATTGAAAGGCTAGGAAACACAGTTGGCGTGTCTCCTTCTGTCGCCTGGATGTAAGGAAAATAGCATGAAAATCATTGTGTTAAATGATTCGTCTTTGCCTGATCCCACAGGTAACGTCGAAAAACGGTGTGCAGCAACACCCGCGACAACAACACGACTATGTAAAAAAGGCATTTCGGTATACGTCGAATCGAATGCTGGATTGCTTTCTGGTTATTCAAATAAAGAATATGAAGAAACAGGAGCATCTATCATCGATGATGTGAATGATATGTTACCTGAGGCAGATATAGTTGTTGCCGTAAATAAGCCCACAGAAGAACAACTTGCCTTGCTTAAGAAAGGTGCAATCGTTGTTGGGCATCTAGACCCTTTCTTTGAGCAACCGCTAATTGAATCCATCGCACAAAAAGGTTTAACAGGGATTTCTGTGGAAATGATCCCGCGTTCCTCTCGTGCACAAAAAATGGATGCGTTGAGTTCACAAGCCAGTCTTGCTGGCTACGTTATGGTGATGCAGGCCGCGAGCTTATTGCCATCAATTTTGCCAATGATGATGACGCCTTCCGGCACTATTAAGCCTGCCAAGGTCTTTATTATTGGAGCTGGTGTTGCTGGTTTGCAGGCGATTGCAACGGCAAAACGCTTAGGTGCGTCAGTACTTGCTTACGATACCCGCCCTGTTGTCGCTGAACAAGTGGAATCATTGGGCGGTAAGTTCTTGCATATTGATATTGGCGAAACCGGTCAAACAAAAGATGGCTACGCCAAAGCCTTAACTGAAGAGCAAAAAGCGATTCAACAGGAAGCACAACGCGATGCCATAGCGAGCTCAGATATTGTCATTACTACTGCTCAGTTGTTCGGCCGCAAACCTCCTGTGTTGATTCAAAAAGACACCCTTGCCTTAATGAAGCCGGGTAGTGTTGTAGTCGATATGGCAGCGCAATCTGGCGGAAACGTCGAAGGCTCTGTTGCCGGTGAAGTAGCTAACGTTAATGGTGTTACCGTGGTTGGTACAGGCAACTGGAGTCAAAGCGTAGCGCGCGCTGCTACTGATATGTATGCGAACAATGTCTACAACCTAGTCGATGAATTTTATGACGCAGAATCGTCGGCATTCGGGCTAGATCTCGAAGACGATATTCTTTCAGGCTGCGTGATTACTCACGACGGTGCAATCACTAGTGACATGCTAACTAACGCTTACAAGGGAGCTTAAGGCAATGGAAATTATCTACCTTCTATTTATTGTATTGCTTGCAGCTTTCTTAGGCTTTGAGCTTATCCGGAAAGTACCAGCTACATTGCACACCCCGCTAATGTCTGGTTCAAACGCTATCTCTGGCATTACTCTAGTTGGCGCATTGGCGGCTGCAGGTGCTGAACAGAGCTTACTGACGACTATTTTGGGCACTGCTGCTGTAGCCTTGGCAAGCATCAATGTGGTTGGTGGTTATTTGGTTACCGACCGCATGCTTAGCATGTTCAAGAAGAAAGAAAAGTAAGGAGTATGCAAGTGAATGATATCATTACCATAATCAATATTGCATACGTTGTAGCGGCTGCACTTTTCATTCTTGGCCTTAAGTTACTGAGTCATCCTGATACCGCGAAAAAGGGTAACTTTGTATCTTCTTTAGGTATGTTGTTAGCTGTTGTTGTAACGCTTCTAGATCAACAAATCATTAGCTATCACTATATCTTGCTAGGTTTTGTGCTTGGTGGGGCCTTTGGTGCCTGGAAAGCCAAGTCGGTGCAAATGACTGATATGCCTCAGATGGTGTCTTTGTTTAACGGATTTGGTGGGGCTGCCTCATTATTGCTGGGCTGGGCAACGCTAAACGGTTTACAAGGTTCACTGCTTGGCGCGCAAACGGCGGGCGCGTTTGTTTATATTACTCTGTTTTTCACCGTACTAGTCGGGGGTATCACTTTCTCTGGCTCTGTCATTGCTTGGGGCAAGTTGTCTGGCACCATGTCATCGAAAGCCGTGGTATTTACTGGCCTCCGCGAGCTTAGCATCTTGCATTTAGTAGCAATGGTGGTCGTAGCCTATTTGTTTGTGACCGACCCTACTAATCCAGTATGGCTTTACTGCGCTATTGGCCTAGCACTTAGTTTTGGTTTGTGGGCCACTATTTCTATTGGTGGTGCTGACATGCCAGTGGTTATTGCGCTGCTTAACAGTTATTCAGGCATCGCTGCATCGGCTGCTGGTTTGGCAACAGGCAACACTATCTTGATAGTCACTGGCTTACTTGTTGGTGCGTCGGGTCTTATCCTAACCAATATTATGTGTAAGGCTATGAACCGCTCGCTGATGAATGTATTGCTGTCTGGCTTCTCGAAACCAGTGGAAGCCGCTGGAAAAATCGAAGGCGAAGTTAAAATTTTGCCTGCACAAGATGCGTTTTATGTATTAGAAGCAGCTCAAGCGGTATTGGTTATTCCTGGTTACGGTATGGCGGTTGCGCAAGCACAACATGCGGTGCGTGAGTTACAGTCATTGCTAGAAGATAATGGTTGTACCGTAGACTACGCCATTCACCCAGTGGCGGGCAGAATGCCTGGTCATATGAATGTATTGCTTGCCGAGGCAGATGTTCCTTATGACCAACTTTATGAAATGGACGACGTTAACCCGCGAATGGAGAACTATGACGTTGTTATCGTTATTGGTGCGAATGACGTGGTCAACCCTGCGGCGAAAGAGATGAAAGGTAGTCCAATATACGGTATGCCAGTTATCGAAGCTTACCGTGCTAAAACCGTGTTTGTGCTGAAACGATCTGCCAACGCTGGTTTCGCTGGTGTTGATAATCCGCTCTTTTTCAAAGACAACACTCGCATGGTATTGGGTGATGCAAAAGACACTATCAATACTATTATTCGTGAGTTTGGCGACGAATAAATTCATACCCATGGCGAGCATCAGCTCGCCATTCTTTTTTCTACCAGACATTTAACGCAATTTTCGACGTGATTGTCGAATTAATGTACGCGCTTACTAGATTCTTGTTGCAATCTCATTTTTGCACGCTACTATGGCGCCTGATTTTTAACCAGCCTGATTTTCCCGCACCCAAATGGAGTTGAGTTCGCCATGTCATCACCGCATTTTCGTATAGAACATGCTGGCAATTGTTTGCTTTGTACCCTTCGTGGAAAGTGGAGTTTGGCGACTGACATTCAGTATCTTGCGACGCTTGCTGAAGAAACGAAGAGCAAGAAAGGGCAAGCCTATATTCTGATTGCGGATATTCGCAGTTGGCAACCGCCTGAACCTGAACTTATCGAAAAAGTTGTATCTCCCCTTCAGTTCGACAGCCGGAATCAACAAGGTGAGTTTTGGTTAGAAGACGAGCACACTCGTGCAGATTATATCGCACAAAATCTAAAGCCCATGAAGAACGCTTCACTTATTCGGTCTCGCTCTCCCTCTGATTTACTGACTTTTGTTAGTGAAAATTGCGTTAAAGAGACTTATCAAGGAGTCGCTAAGTGGTTGCAAAATAACAACTATTTAATGAATTCTGAATCAAGTGATATTTTTGCGTAGCGCGTTTTAAATTGTTGTCTATAATACCGATCTTTATTGGTATTAAACTCTTATTACTGCCTAGGTCACTGATGTCCTAGCGGGTAAAGTTTCTATTGTAAGGTGACGATATTGTCTGATTGGAGCATTGACGCTGCAGAGCGTGTATATGGCGTATCCCAATGGGGCGGAGGCTATTTTCATATTGGTGAAAATGGCAATGTTCATGTAACGCCAGTACCCACTAACCCGAGTATTCGAATCGACTTTAAGTCGGTATTAGACGAAATACACCAAGAGGGTGTGCAGTTTCCTGTTGTAGTTAGGTTTCACGATATCTTGCGTTCGCAAGTTGCCAACTTAAACACCATATTCAAAGACACCATTGAAAGGGCGGAATATCAAGGACGTTATCAAGGTGTTTACCCAGTAAAAGTAAACCAAATGCGCGAAGTGGTAGAAGAGATCGTAGATGCGGGCGAACCGTTTAGCTATGGTCTTGAAGCTGGTTCAAAAGCTGAACTCATCACAGTGCTCGCCATGAATACTAACGAAGATTCGTTAACTGTATTGAACGGATATAAAGACGAAGAATTCATGCGCCTCGCCATGTTAGGCTGCAAGCTTGGTCGTAAAATGGTGGTTGTTGTTGAGAAGTACAGCGAACTACTTCTGTTGGTTAAAGTAGCAAAAGAGCTAGATGTAGAGCCTATTATCGGTGTTCGCGCCAAAATGACGGTCAAAGGTCGTGGAAAATGGGAAGGTTCTGCAGGCGACAGAGCTAAGTTTGGCTTGACGATTTCTGAAATCATTAAAACGGCCCGTTACTTAGAATCTCAAGGTATGGCACATTGCCTCAGCTTGCTGCACTTTCACATTGGTAGCCAACTCACCGATATTCGCGCTATTAAAGAAGCAATGACCGAAGCGGCACGTATCTATGCCGACCTACATAAGATGGGTTTTCCACTGGACTATGTGGATGTTGGCGGCGGGCTGGGTATTGACTACGATGGTAGTAACTCGACTAACGAGTCGTCTCGCAACTACAGCATGCAAGAATATGTGTCTGATGTAGTATATGGCCTTAAGGAAATGTGCGACCTAGAAGGCGTGCCTCATCCTAATATTGTGAGTGAAAGTGGTCGTGCGATTACCGCACATCACAGTTGCGTGGTCACAGAAATTGTTGGTGAAATCAAATCAGATGCAGCATCTGTTGATGTGACCGAGTGCGACAACGAACACGTATTTTTAAAGAATATTCGAGAGCTTGCTGAGCACTTTGAAGACCACAAAAATATGCACGAGGTTTTCAATGACGCCACTCAATACAAAGAGCAAGCGCTAGACGCCTTTAAGCTACGTGTATTGTCTCTTGAAGAGCTCGCAAAAATCGAAACCCTGTACTGGAATATCATGGCGCGCTTGCAAGCTTGGTACAGTACTCAAGAATATGTACCAGAAGAGCTACAAGAGCTAGATTACAGCTTGTCTTCACAGTATCTATGTAACTTCTCTGTGTTTCAGTCGGCCGCAGATACATGGGCGATCGACCAGTTACTGCCAGTAGTGCCCCTTACCCGTTTGGACGAGAAGCCTACGGTTAATTGCTCATTGGTAGATATTACCTGTGATAGCGACGGCAAAATCGACCAGTTTACTATCGGTCGTGAAATTACCGACGTACTGCCAGTACATCCATTGAAAGAAGACGAAAAGTACTTTATGGGGTTGTTTCTTACAGGCGCTTATCAAGATGTGATGGGCGATATGCACAACCTGTTCGGTCGTTTAAATGAAGTACATATCTTTAGTTATGACGACGATCCTGAAGATTTTTACATCGAAGAAGTCGTAAAAGGTTCATCGGTAGACGATGTACTCAATATCATGCAATACAATCCGAAAGCCATGGCATCTGACGTGAAGCGCGCCATTGATAAGCAAGTGGCAGCAGGTACTATTAAGCCGAGAGAAGGTGTGCGCTGGACCGACTTTTACGAAGATTGCCTAGGCGGTTATACCTACTTGAAAAACAAGTAAGTTAATTGTCTTCTACTTGTTCGAAGTAACGCTTCCAGAATTCTGCGGTAGTGGTGTTGATCATGTTGGTTTCGGCATTGGTCAGCATCACATACCCGGTTTTAAAGTCAGGGGCAAATGCGACATCGGCGCGATAGCCTTTTACCCAGCCGCCGTGATAATTAATGCGATGGCCATCAACATCGTAGATTCGCCAACCTAAACCGTAATGGGCATCTTTTAAAAAGCCTCGCCAACCCCTGCGATTTCTTTCGCGAACTGTTTTTACTCGTGGAGTAGTCACGGCGTCTATCATGTCTGATGAAATTACCGTTGGAAACTCGCCAAGTAACGCTTGTAAGTAAATCGTCATATCGGTGATGCTGGCATTAATCCCTGCCGCAGGTGCAAAGCGATAGTAGTTGTTTTCGACTTTGCCTTCGCGCCAGCGGTCGCGGGTAATGGCAATGTGAGGTCTAGCCCATGACTCAGACCCTTGCAAACTTGCACGCCCAGTACTTGCCGTGGACATACCCAATGGCGAAAATAGTTGTGTGTGAAGTTCACTGTGATACGACGTATTTTGATTACTCAAATAGTATTCAATGGCGCCAAATAAGGCGTTTTGGTAGGTATAGCAATCTCCGGGCGCGCAAATGGGATCAAGTTTGCCCAAAGCGGTGAGCACACGCTCCAGTGAATAATCTGCCTCAATCAAATTGTCGTAGGCATTACGCATAAATCCACTGGATTGACCCACAATATGCTGAAGTTGTAAGTCATCCATTCCCTCTGCAGAAAAGGGGATGTCGGGGAGAAGTGTGGTTATAGGTGTTTCCCAATGAAGACGCTCTTGCTCTACCATTTTGGCAGCTAATAGGCCGGTAAATGTTTTAGATACCGATGCCAACCTAAATACGGTATGTTCGGTGATCGGCGCGCCGTTTTTGTGGGTTTTGCCGTAAACAAAGACCTTGGGAACCTTGCCTTGTTCATAATAAACAAAGGCATAACCCGGTACATTGTGCTTGAGGGCTTCTTTTTTTACGTAATTGGCGTAGTCAGTAATCCAGTCGCTGGCATTGGCTTGCAATGCACAAAGGGCGCATACGCTGAGAAGCATTGTTGAGTGTAATAAACGCGAACCTACTGCGCGCAACATGGGTAACATTGTCAGAGCTCGTAAAACGACAGCCCTGAAGGTGGGTGTCTTTTTTATAATATTTGCGCCGTATTATGCGGTGAGTGTTGTTGATTATCAACTCACCCTCGACGTACAACATTAAACTCCGATTATGTCGCGTATTTCGTTATGTTCCGCGATAAACTCAATCAAGAATGATGAATGGTAGAGTTTGGGTATTAACAAGATGCAGCCATTGGACAATATAGAGCAGTATCACAAGGCGCGAATGAGTCGTGATCCGCGCTTTGATGGTCGTTTCTTTGTAGCAGTAAAAACTACGGGGATTTTCTGTCGCCCTATTTGCCCTGCACGTTTGCCCCAAGAGAAAAATGTGGACTATTACACTACAGCCGCTCAAGCCGTTAACGAAGGGTTTCGTCCGTGTTTGCGGTGCAGACCCGACAGTGCGCCTTTGTCTCCGGCATGGGAAGGCAGTAAAGCAACGTTAGCTCGCGCTCAAAAGTTGCTCAGTGAAATTCCCCTCCAATCTGTCGCACGCGTGGCTGAACGATTAGGTATAGGTGAGCGATACCTACACTCATTGGTGACTAAACACATTGGCTGTTCTCCCAAGCAGTATCAAGATATCCAACGGGTGCTATTTGCAAAACAATTGCTGCAGCAATCACGTTTACCTGTGGGTGATATTGCATTTATTGCGGGTTATGAATCCATGCGCCAGTTTCAGCGTGCGGTAAAACAGTATTTAAAAGTAACGCCGTCGGACATGCGAAAAAACACGTCGCCTAGTACTGAGCTGAAAACTGATATTCACGTGTCCATACACTTTCGCCCGCCGTATGACTGGGACAAGGTTCGCGAATTTCTTGCCCTTCGTGCAATGCATGGTGTGGAGGACGTTACGCTAAACAGTTACGCTCGATACTTTATTCATGAAGGGGTCAAAGGCTATTTGAAAGCGACCATCAATCCGGATAAAAACCGATTTGATGTGGTGATTCGTGTGGATGACTTAAAAATCATTCATGCCGTTATCACAGCGCTGAAAGGGATGTTAGACACCGACGCTGATCCCATGATGATACGTCAGAGCTTGATTGCCAGTGGTTACCCAGCCGCGGATATATGTGAGGGACTTCGACTCCCAACTACGTGGAATGTGTTCGAGAGTGGGTGTCGAGCCATACTTGGTCAACAGGTCAGTGTGAAAGCCGCCGTTGGACAACTCAACAAGGTAATAGAAGCCCTAGGTGAGCAGTATCAATCTGGCGTGTATTTCCCTTCGCCCGAAGCCATAGCGGCTAGTGATCTTTCGTTTTTACGTATGCCGTCCCGTCGCAAAGAGGCGCTTAAAGCCTTTGCTGAACTGTTCCTTCACGGAGCGACTCCCAGCCATGATGACATTTTAGACATTAAAGGTATTGGCGGTTGGACCCTCGATTACCTTAAAATGCGAGGTGAGCGTAATCCAGACGTTTACTTAGCGGGGGATCTTATCGTGAAGAAGATGGCTCAGGCATACAATTTAGTACCTGACGCTGCTGCACCTTGGCGAAGCTATCTCACCCTTCAGTTGTGGGAACGATACAATATTCAGGTACAACAATAGGTAAACCCATGGAATACAATCAATTAATGCCAACGCCCATCGGGTTACTCGAAGTACGAGCCAATGAGCTCGGCGTAACCTCCATCGCGTTTGTTGAAGCGTCTGTTGCTACCTTATCCAATGAGCTTACTGCCTTGGCATGTGAGCAGTTAAAGGAATACTTTGATAAACAGCGCACTGACTTTGATTTTCCCCTTGCTGCAAACGGGACTGAATTTCAGCGTCAGGTATGGGATGCGTTAGTGGATGTGCCCTATGGAGAGACGGTAAGTTATGCAGCTATTGCTAATGCTATAGACAACCCAAAAGCTGTCCGAGCGGTGGGCGCAGCCAATGGTAAAAACCCCATTGCTATTGTAGTGCCATGTCATAGAGTGATTGGCAGCAACAACACGCTCACTGGTTATGCTGGTGGATTAGATCGCAAACGATTTCTACTCAATTTAGAGGGAGCACAACAGGGATTATGGGATTAAAAGACCTCATTGCGTTGTTACTATTGGCCGCCATTTGGGGCGGCTCTTTTATTTTCATGCGAGTGGCAACGCCAGAGTTCGGCATTGTAGGCCTAGTGGCAGTAAGGACCTTACTGGCAACATTGGTGTTGTTACCCTTCTTACTCGCCATTCGTGGACTAGGTGATGTTGTGCGTTATTGGTGGCCCATTGCGCTGGTAGGGCTAGCCAACACAGCGGTTCCTTTCATGTTGTTCAACTACAGCAGCTTGCATTTAGAGGCTGGCGTAAATGCCATTTTAAATGCTACAGCACCTATGTTTGGTGCCATGGTTGCGTGGTTATGGTTAGGTGACAAACTGACTAAATCAGCTATATCAGGCTTGTTCATTGGTTTTGTTGGTGTTGCAGTTATCAGCCAGCATAAATTGGGTGAGGGAAGTATTAGCTTTTTGCCAATATTGACCGCCCTATTAGCCACTCTGGGCTACGGTATTGCCGCCAGCATGATGAAAAAGTGGCTACATTCAGTACGTCCACTGGTAGTGGCAACAGGAAGCCAGGCATTTGCTACGGTTATGCTTGCACCGTTCGCATTAGCTACCCTGCCAGAAACTATGCCGAGTCAAATAGCGTGGTTAAATACTATCGCGCTAGCGATTGGTGGGACTGGTATTGCTTACATCCTCTATTTTAAATTAATCGCTGATGTGGGACCTGCAAAGGCCATTACCGTTGCTTATCTGGTTCCGCTGTTTGGTTTGTTGTGGGGCGTGTTGTTCTTACAGGAGCATATTTCACTACAAACCCTGATTGGCGGTGGATTAATACTGTTAGGGGTAGCTATGACAACCGGTGTGTTACAGCGACTAAAAGGCTCATTAGGTCGTCGTCATGCGTCTAATCAATAAGCTGTAATCGCACTAGGTTTTTGCCATCACGTTTAGCTTGGTATAAGGCATCTTCTGCATGGGCTGTTACTTCGTTCATTGGGCGCATACTTGCAGTAAATGAAATACCAAACGACGCCGTTAACGGAAGCTGAGGATGAGAACTAACTGGAGTAAGTGTTGCTATACCGTGGCGCAGGTTTTGCGCCATTTCCCGTGCCTCATGTGGTCCGGTTTGCGGCAGTAATAAGATAAACTCGTCTTTATTCCAGCGACCCAGAATATCTTGCTCACGAGCATTGTCTGACAAGTAAGCAACGACTTTGTCTAATACTTCCTCGCCCGTTTCTTTGCCATAGGTGTCGCACATGGTGTAGTAATCATCAATACTGATGAGTGCAATACTGACAGACTTCTGATCTTTCACGAGTGAGTCATAGGCTAATTCGAGGTTTTCTCTTTCGGGTAATGTGCTTGCGTGTCTAACGATAATGTCTGGCTGCATGTCACGTCTGAAGTAGTACAGCAGATTGTAGATAAGCAGGAACAGCGAAAAAATAATGACCAAAATAGTCACTACGCTAAAGATAAATGCTTGAGATATTTCAGCTTGGCGATCGGTTAGCGGGCTTAATAAAAATACGGTCCAACCAAACTGATTTAGCTTAACTTCGGCAATGAGGTAATCTTTTTCGTTAATAGTTACCAATTTGTTATTTAACGCTTGGTCATTTTGTACGTTAAGCGGTAGCTCGGTGTACCACGGCAGTTCACGCAAGTTTGTGAAATTCGAATAGCTAGCGTTGAGGGATGCGTCAGACGACAGCATAATATCGCCAGTATTATCGACGAACAAAAAGTCATAGCCATATTCCTCTTTGTACGTTTCAAAAATCTCTAAAAAGCTCTTGAGACTTTTACCTACGCCAAAAAATCCAAGGAACTCTTCGTTGTCATTGTAGATTTTTATGTCGATATAAAAGTGAGTGTCTTCCCACTTTCCTATATCGGCAACGGCATCTGCCGGATAGTCTTTGTACTTAAAGTACCAACTCACATCACCTTCGACCAACGAAATGACCGAGCCGTCAGAGTTAAATTGCTTTCGTACGGTTTCACTGGCAATAAAAAAAGATAACCCAAACTCATCTTCCATACGGCTCAACGAACTCAAAACCGTTTGCTCGTCAATAATGTTACCTTCCATTAAGGCAACGAGTTCGCGAGAGTTTCCAAGGGCTTCGGAGGTGTGTAGCGGCTTAAGAATTTGTTCAACAATAAGGGAAATTGCAGGAGATAAAGACTGTTGCTGAGCGCGGCTCTGCTCTGCAACAATTTTAGAAATGCTGAAATGTACAAGAGTGACAATTGAAATAACCACCACGGCAAACAATATAAGAATACTTCGATGTAGTGTTCTAAATGTGTTCACTGTGATTGCATCTCCCTTGCACATAATATGTTTGCTGCCTTGCTTGGCGGATTATACCTGTTCAATAAGTGCACCGCTAGCAAAGGTGTAAATTACCTTCTAATAATGTGTTATTTATGAGGATTTTGTTAAAGCAACGCTTAAAAATAAAAACGGCATCTAACACGACACAAGTACTTTCCTTGGTTAAACTACTATAAAGTGCTAATTCTCATCTATTCGCTCTAAAGGAACAAACATGGCGTTTTCAGTGGTGATTCTAGCGGCCGGTAAAGGTACGCGTATGAAGTCTTCTAAGCCCAAGGTACTGCATAAAATCGGTGGTATTCCCATGGTACAGCGCATTATCAATACCGTTGATGCACTCGATGCTGACGCAATTCACTTAATATACGGACATGGTGGAGAGCAACTACAAGCAGAACTCACTGGCGACAACCTCAATTGGTGTTTACAACAAGAACAGTTGGGCACTGGGCACGCAGTGCAACAGGCCGTGCCTTTCATACAAGACAACGAGGATGTACTTGTTCTGGTGGGTGATGCACCACTGATCCAAAAAGATACCTTAGCGAGATTGAAAGCGGTAAAGGCTGAATGCGACGTAGCCTTGCTCACTGTGAATCTTGACGACCCAACAGGTATGGGCCGTATTATTCGCGAAGGCGAGAACATTACCGCGATTGTTGAGCACAAGGATGCCACAGAAGCGCAAAAAGCTATTACCGAAATCAATACTGGCATGATGATGATGCAAGGTGCTGATTTAAAACGCTGGTTAGGTAGCCTCAGCAATAACAATGCGCAAGGTGAATACTACTTAACAGATGTTATCGAAATGGCCGCTTCTGAAGGCAAGCAAATAAGAGCGGCGCACCCTGAAGAGGTGAGCGAAGTAGAGGGTATCAACAACCGCCTTCAGCTAGCTAATTTAGAGCGTGCTCTGCAATTCAGACAAGCCAAAGCGCTTATGACCGACGGCGTATATTTGGCTGATCCGCATCGTTTTGACTTACGCGGTGAAGTTACTCACGGTACTGACGTTGAGATCGACATCAACGTTGTTATCGAGGGAAAGGTAGCACTAGGTAGCAATGTGACTATTGGCCCTAACTGTATCTTAAAAGATTGCACCATTGCAGACGGCAGCGTCATTGAAGCTAATTCTATCATTGAGCAAGCGAGTGTCGGTGAAAGCTGCACCGTTGGTCCATTTGGGCGTTTGCGCCCGGGGGCTAAAATGCTCGCCAAGGCCAAAGTGGGCAACTTTGTTGAAATGAAAAAGGCGGTGTTAGGTGAGGGTGCAAAAGCTAATCACCTAACTTATCTGGGCGATGCCGAAGTTGGTGCTGGTGCAAACATTGGTGCGGGTACTATTACCTGTAATTATGATGGCGTGAACAAATCTAAAACCGAAATTGGTGAAAATGCCTTTATTGGATCGAATTCAGCGCTCGTTGCGCCAGTGTCTGTAGGCAAAGGGGCGACGGTGGGCGCTGGGTCGATTGTTACGTCAAATGTGGAAGACAATGCCCTCGCGGTAGCCAGAAGTAAGCAGCGTAATATTGCAAACTGGCCCCGTCCGACTAAAAAGAATTAGTCTCAAAAAGCTAGCCAATAAAACTGAGCAAAAAACAACACAATAAAAACAAATAACAAACCCTACTTAACAAAGGATCTAAGCCACATGATACGTACCTTATTAGTAGGGTTTGGTTTTTCCGCCACAACCTTTCATTTACCGTTTTTACGTCATTTAGACGCCTATGGCATTACTGGCGTTGTGTCATCAAGAGCAAATGATGTTAATGCTGTTCTGCCTGATGTTGACGTGTATCCCACGCTAGAGGAAGCGCTACAACAAAGCAGTTTTGATTTGGTGATCATTACTACGCCTAACGTGCTTCACGCCAAGCAGTCGCGTATAGCTCTAGAACACTGTTGTCATGTGCTCGTAGAGAAACCCTTTACTCTGTGTAGCAAAGAGGCCGAAGCCTTGGTGAACCTTGCCCGAAGAAAGCAGAAGAAGTTGTGTGTTTTCCACAATCGCAGGTTTGATAGTGACTTTCTAACGCTTCGCGCGCTAATAGAACAAGGAAAGTTTGGGCGCATTGCCCGTTTCGAGAGTCGTTTCGATAGATTCAGACCCGTACCTCGAAACCGATGGCGTGAAAATGCTGGGCCTGGCAGCGGTATTTTTTGGGACCTAGGACCTCATCTTATTGACCAAGCTCTTGTGCTATTTGGCGAACCTAATCAGGTGAGCGCGAATATTCTCACGCTGCGAGAAAACGGCCAATCAGATGATACCTTTGATATTACACTCTTTTACGACAATCTTGTGGTTAAGTTAGGTAGCTCGGCGTTTCAAGCGGGCAACACTTTGCGTTTTGATATGCAAGGCACGCTGGGTAGCTTTAGAAAATTTGGCTTAGACCCACAAGAAGACCAATTGAAAGCTAGCCTCGCTTTTGAACACAGCGACTGGGCACAAACACCTCAGGATGAACATGGAAACTTTTGCAATGAAAGTTTATGTCAAATAGTGCCAACCTTACCTGGCAATTACCTCGGATTCTTCAATCAATTGGCAGAAGCTATTGTTAATTCTCATGAAAACATTGATTTACCAGCTGATGCAAGTTCAGTTGTCGCGGTGATTAAGGTAATTGAAGCGGCAATTCGTGCGAATGAATCTGGTCAAAACGAAATTTTTTGATCTAATTTCTTGCATTGTGTAAATTATCGATCTAATTTTATTTCATATTGATATTTTATTTCTTTCGTTTTGAAAGTTTTGGTGTTGGCGAAGTAAGGTAGTCATGCGGTGAGTCAGAAGTATTCATTGAAACAACGACAAGACGGCATTGTTGATTGGGTTAACGCGAATGGGTTAACCCAAGTCGACGCATTAGCCGCTATGTTTAATACATCGGCTGTTACTATTCGAAAAGATCTGTCTATGCTTTCTAAAGCAGGGCGGTTAATTCGTCAGTTTGGCGGCGGCGCACCACTACCCAAAAGCGAACAGAATAACCTGAATGGCCCACAATCTTTGTTGGACGATACCGACGAATCTCATTCGGTGAAACAAGGCATTGGCGCTATTGCAGCTAAACAAGTAGCCAATAGTGCTCGCATTGTTATCGACAGCGGGTCAACCACTAAACACATGCTGCCCTTTTTAGACAAAGTGGCTAATTTGGTGGTGATGACTAATGCGCTGGATGTCGCAAATTACCTGACAAAGCGTGAACCCGAACCTACAGTGTTAATGACTGGCGGAACGTGGGACGCTAATTCGCAGTCATTTCAGGGGGCGATGGCTGAACAGCTGGTATCGGCCTATGACTATGACTTTGCATTTATTGGCGCAGCGGGTATTGACGTATCACGGGGCACAACGACCTTTAATGAGCTAACGGGGTTGTCGAGAACCATGGCAAAGTCAGCCAAGCAGGTGGTCGTTATGGCAACCTCAAGTAAGCTGTCTTATAAAATGCCCAATTTAGAATTGGGGTGGCAAAGTATTTCGATGTTGATCACCGACGACGGTATCAGTGAGCAAGACAAAACAACTATTGAACAACAGGGTGTAACGGTGCTTATCGCATCGCCCAGTGGAGAATAATCATGTGTGGAATTGTAGGTGCAGTAGCAGAACGTAATGTAGTAGAAATTCTGCTTGAAGGATTACAGCGACTGGAATATCGCGGCTATGACTCAGCAGGTGTTGCCTTGCTTACTCGCGACGGTGAACTCACGCGTATGCGTCGTACCGGCAAGGTAAAAGAACTCGCCGACGCGATTTCTACCGAAGAAGCGCTTGGCTCTACAGGTATTGCTCACACCCGCTGGGCTACCCATGGTGGTGTAACAGAGGCCAACGCTCACCCTCACTTCTCAAGTGATCGCATTGCGGTAGTACACAACGGTATTATCGAAAACTACGAAACCCTGCGTGCCGACCTTACCGAGAAAGGCTACACCTTCACAAGTGACACCGACACAGAAACCATTGCTCATACTATTAACGAAGCAATGAAAACCACCGACAGCTTGCTTACCGCGGTACAAGAGTCAGTTAAAACCTTTCACGGCGCCTATGGCACAGTCATCATGGACAAAGCTGACCCGAGCCGCGTGGTCGTTGCCCGTTCAGGCAGTCCACTTGTTATAGGTTTGGGTTTAGGTGAAAACTTTATTGCTTCTGACCAACTAGCACTACTTCCGGTTACTCGCCGTTTTATCTTCCTCGAAGAAGGCGACGTTGCAGAAATTACTCGTAGAAAAGTGAGTATTTTTGACAAAGACGGCAATGCGGTAACCCGTGAAATCATTGAATCAAATGTTGAGCACGACGCAGGTGACAAAGGTGGTTATCGCCACTACATGCTCAAAGAAATTCACGAACAGCCTGTGGTTGTGCGAAATGCACTTCAACACCGACTGACCGACACTGGCCTTGCCGCTGATGTATTCGGTAAAGGGGCAGATGCTATATTTGAAAACGTAAAACACGTACAAATTGTGGCCTGTGGCACCAGTTATCACGCTGGCATGACCGCCAGATACTGGTTGGAACAATACGCCAACGTAAGCTGTAACGTAGAGATAGCCTCTGAATTCCGCTACAGAAAATCCGTGGTGTATCCAAACAGCTTGTTAATCACTATTTCACAGTCGGGTGAAACCGCTGATACCCTCGCGGCCCTTCGCCTAGCCAAAGAACTGGGGTACATGGCGAGCCTTACAATATGTAACGTGCCTGGTTCATCACTGGTGCGTGAATCTGACTTGGCTTACATGACAAGAGCAGGCGCAGAGATTGGCGTAGCATCTACTAAAGCTTTCACTACTCAATTAACCGCATTTCTTATGCTCACTCTTGCCCTTGGCAAGCAAAATGGTATGAGTGATGAAGATGCCAGTTCTATTGTATCGGCGTTACACAGCTTGCCTGCCAAGCTAGAAGAAACCTTAGCCATTACCCAAGGTATCGAAGATCTCGCAGAAGAGTTTGCCGACAAAAATCACAGCTTGTTCCTTGGTCGCGGCGATCAATACCCCATCGCAATGGAAGGTGCGCTTAAGCTTAAGGAAATTTCTTATATTCACGCCGAAGCCTACGCATCGGGTGAACTTAAACACGGTCCACTCGCGCTGATTGACGACGAAATGCCAGTTATCGTTGTAGCGCCAAACAACGAGCTTTTAGAAAAGCTGAAGTCGAACGTAGAAGAAGTACGCGCTCGTGGCGGTATTATGTATGTATTCGCCGACAAGAAAGCGCCGTTTTCTGGTGACAGCACCATGCGAGTTATTTCAGTGCCCACTTGTGAAGCGCCTATCGCGCCAATCGTATACACGATTCCACTACAGTTGTTGTCTTACTACGTTGCCTTGATTAAAGGTACTGATGTAGACCAGCCGCGCAACTTGGCGAAGAGTGTGACGGTTGAGTGATTGACGTTTAATGGAAAACGGAAATATTTGGAAAGGCTCCAATTGAGCCTTTCTACGCGTAGCGCAACTTTTCTACTTTCCCATAGATATTTGACAAAAATGTCTGATTACGATTTCTCACAATACTGTGAGCATTAGTATTATCGACCGATTTGAAGTTTTCTGTCTGAAAGTATAGAAATTTCTTTATTGCTTCAGCTGCTGTTATTCAAATTTTATTGTCTGGCTTTCTTCTATACGCTGCAAAGAGTGCTAAGCCAGCAAAGACTAAAAGCTGAGAGCTAGGGCTATCAACGGTCACAGCGCTTTGTTGGACAAGGACGAATGCATCGCTTTGTCTTGCCCATGTTACATCTTGAATATCAGATATTGAGAATTGGTCTTCAATGGAGAGTCCAGATGAACCGAAGTTTAATGTTCTATTTGCGGAAGAATTGATTCCAAATGTGTTATTTTGGTCATCTAATCTCCAATAGGCACTGCCGTCGGAATAAAATCTATCGGCCACTACTTGAACAGAACCATCACTAGAAATTCGATAAGAACCTGTGTTTGTCTCTACAAACGCATCACTCTGTCTAGCCCATGTCACATTGATAATATCTGATATTGAAAACTGATCTTGTATGGAGATTCCAGAAGAGGTGAAGTTCAATGATGTATTGGCAGAAGAGTTAATTCCAAATGTGTTATTTAGGTCGTTTAATCTCCAATAAGCACTGCCGTCAGAATAAAATCTGTCGCTCATTAACTGAACAGAGCCGTTGTTGGAAATTTGAAATGAGCCAGAGTCGGTAATAACAAACGCATCAGTCTGTCTGGCCCACGTTACATCGGTAATGTCTGCTATCGAAAACTGATTTTCGATAGAGAGGCCGGAAGAACTGAAGTTTAACGATGTGTTCGCTGAGGAATTGACTCCAAATGTGTTATTTAAGTCATCTAGTCGCCAATAAGCACTGCCATCAGAATAAAATCTGTCGCTCATCAACTGAACGGAACCATCACTAGAGATTCGAAAAGACATTACACTGGCGTTTGCAACTAATGAGGTCATTAGAAGCGATACTATTGCTATTGTTTTAGAAACACTCATTTTGATACACCGCAAAATCAAAAACTATCTGGAGCAGATACAACACTACAGTGTAAAATATAAGCTACTCCTCAGTTTATGAAAATTACAATATCATTAACTTAACCACCCAGCCAATTCCTCTGCCGGCAAAGGCGTAGCCCAAAGAAAACCCTGACCTTCGTCGCACTGCAGCGCCATTAATTTGTCCAGTGTTGCTTGGTCTTCGATTCCTTCAGCAATGGTTTTTAGCCCTAAACTTGCGGCCATGTTGATTATCGCTTTTACCAGCGATTCTTGATCTTTTGATTCACATAGGCTGCTGATGAATGAACGGTCAATTTTTAGTTTACTGGCTTTGAAATCTCGCAGGTAACCCAAGTTAGAGTAGCCTGTGCCAAAGTCATCTATGGCGATAGTAATACCAAGTTGACTGAGCCTTTCTAGTTGCTGTCTGATAAGTAGTGTGTTGTCGATGAGTAAGGATTCGGTAAGCTCTAATTCTAATGCGTTTGGTGGTAAGCCTGCGTCATTCAGTGCTTTTTCAACCGTCTCTTGCAAGTGCCCACTTTTAAACTGCACCACCGATAAATTAATCGCTACTCGCAGGTCAGGCATGCCTTGTGATCGCAGTTGTGCGCAGAAAACGCAGGCTTGCTCAATAACCCAATTTCCAAGCTCGTTAATCAGGCCACTACTCTCAGCCAAAGGGATAAATCGGTCTGGACTTATCATACTGCCATCGGCTTGAGGCCAGCGCAGTAGCGCCTCAATGGTCGTAACTTTGCTGTTGCGCAAAGACATCATGGGCTGGTAATAGATTTCAAATTCTTTATTGTTCAGCGCGGGACGTAGTCGTTGTAGTAGCCTAAATTTATCGTCGTTGGTTTGGTCGAGACTTTTATCGTAGTAATGGAAAGTGTTGCGGCCATCTTGCTTGGCCTCATACATGGCTATGTCTGCTTTTCGGCAAAGTTGTCTAAAGTCGTTGCCGTCATCAGGGGCGCAGGCGATTCCAATAGAGGCAGATACCACGACTTGCGTATGCAGTATTTCAAATATTGAAGCGCACTGCTTAATAATGGCTTGAGCGAGTTCGTCGCACTGGTGTCTGTCACCGTCAAACGGCGCTAATACAATAAATTCATCGCCACCAAATCGAGTCAAATGGTGGCCCGGGGGGAGCATACTGGCTACTCGATGTGTCAAACGTTGGAGTAATTCGTCGCCTGCCGCATGGCCAAGGGCGTCATTTACTGGTTTAAAATTGTCTAGGTCTATGAACATGAGCGCGAGCTTTTGCTGTTTGCTGCGCATGTTATTTAATTCATTGTGGAAAAGATTTTCGGCATAAAATCGGTTGGGCAAGCCAGTTAACGCATCATGGTGAGCCAAGTGCTGCACTTCTCTCTGAGATTTTTGAACCTTGGCATTCTCTTTCTGCAAAGACACCATCAGCTTTTTAATGTCTCTCACCAAAATGTAAACACTAAAACCGGTAATAGTGATGATGACTGTGGAAAACACCAAATGTGCCCATGTCAACGTGGGAATATTTGGGTTAATAACGCCTTCAAGCGTCAGCCAAGTGAGCAACGCGCATTGTATTATGACGAACGAGAGCACAGTAAAGAACACACCTACGCCACCCAAGGTTGCAGCGAAAATAAGCAAGCCCGGATATCCGAGTATGGCTAAGTCGAACATACCTGCGCCAGTGAGCGCCAACGAGAACAGCATAGTGGCGAGCGAACCCAGCATGATGTAGGCAGAGAGATGCAAGCGGTCTTTAAATGCAAAAACAAGAGCAATGAAGAGGCAGCTGAGGGCCGCACAAAAAATATAAAGGGTAACGCCACGTGCAACCAACAAAGAGATAATCAAGCCGATCGAGGTGGCAATGCATATTTGCATTAACCGCTGGCGGCGGATTTGGCGGAAAGTGTCGGTATACTGCTCAACTCTCTCTGTCATAAAGTAGGTTCGCCTCAGGCTTATTCGATGTGATCATTATTTCACTAGGTCAACTTTACCTGTTTACTGGAAAAACACCAATCTGACAAGTAACCAGATACATGTAACTATGATGATGCTATCGTGTTACGCAATTGTATATTCTGCTGGGTTAATTAAGATGAATTTTTTCAAAACTAGTGTGCTCTTAGTGCTGTTAGGCTTCTCGTTGTCGGCTTACGCTGAACAATTCAAAGTGTTCTTGTTTACTAAAACGGCTGGATGGCACCACAGGTCGATCAGCGCAGGTGTCGATGCCATTGAAAGTTTGGGCCGTATGCATGACTTTGATGTTGAGTGGCAGGAAAACACTGATTTCTTTACAGATCAGCATTTAGCACAATTTGATTTGATCATTTTTCTCAATACCACCGCTGACATTCTTGACGATAAGCAGCAAGAGGTATTCAAAAGGTTCATCCGTGCAGGGAAAGGCTTTGTAGGGATCCATTCCGCGGCCGACACGGAATATGAGTGGCCTTGGTATGGCCAACTTGTTGGTCACTATTTTCTGATTCATCCCCAGATACAAACCGCGCGAATTAATGTGCTTAAACCAGACTTTCCTGGGATGGAATTTTTCTATGACAACCAGCTATGGACCGATGAGTGGTACGAATTCAAGCCAGCGAACATTGAATCACTCAACTATCTTATGACGGTAGACGAGAATACTTATGCGCCAGCAGCAGATTGGGGGCATACCCAAGGCGATGGCATGGGTGAGTTCCACCCTGTGGCGTGGTTTCACGAATTTGATGGTGGGCGAAGCTTCTATACATCACTGGGGCATTTGCCAGCAACCTACTCCAACCCACAATTTTTGAATCATCTCTATGGTGGCATTTACTGGGCTGCAACCGGGCGAGGGTTACAGCCAGATACACCTTGATAGAGCGTGCTAAATAGCGAGTCTATTGATTATAGACTCGCAACGCTTCACTGGTAGCGTCATGCTCAAAAGCATTGGGGGCAAAAGTGGGTGGTACTATTGCTTGGGTCTGTTGTTCTAACTGGTAAGCCAAGTTGAGTAGCAACCCTTCTGACCATGCGGTACCCATAAAACTGAAATTAACAGGTAAGCCTTTCATAGTACCCATGGGTATACTCACCTGAGGATAGCCCGCAATAGCCGCAAGCCAACCAGCGCCAGTACCACCATTGAAGTTGTCACCATACACTGCGTCGATAAGAAACGCCGGGTTCTGAGATGGTGCAACGATGGCGTCGACCTCATATTCACGAAGCAGCTTATCTATGCCTTCGTCACGGGTAGCTTTGCGTAAGAAGGCTCTAATATCTTCGTACGCTGCATTGTACCCATCGGTGGCTTGTGATTTTTCAAGAATATTCTGGTCGAAAAGCGCTAATTCTCGGGGTGAACTGCTGTTGAAAGCAATTAACTGTGCCAGTGTTTTTACGTTCACATTGTCACCAGTGGACGCTAGATACTTGTTTAGCTCCTCTTTAAACTCTATTAGAAGCAAATCATAGGCTTTGCTCCAAAATTCCTCTGGCATTTCAAAGCTATCAATATCGACCAACTCTACACCCATTGCCTCTAACGCGGCCAATGAGCTGTTAAATGCATCGATAATTTCTGGATGATTAGACTGTCGGCTTCGCAACACGCCTACTCTTACCCCTTCTACTGAACGCCCCAACAGATTGGTGTAGGCTTGCTTTTTCCCATCGGCGTCTTTTGTTGCTGGGTCAGCTTCGTCACTACCTGCCGCCACTTCGAGAAGCAATGCGGCATCATACACAGAACGCGTCATTGGGCCTGCCGTGTCTTGAGTCACTGAAATAGGAACAATGTGATATCTAGACCACAAACCTACCGTCGGTTTAACACCCACAATACCATTCATGGCGGCAGGGCAGATGATTGAACCATTAGTTTCGGTGCCTATGCCCATTGCTGCAAAGTTCGCTGCGATAGCTGCTCCCGTGCCCGATGATGAACCGCATGCCGTTCTGTCTAGACTGTGTGGATTTCTAGTTTGGCCGCCTACCGCACTCCATCCGCTAATACTACTTTCGCTGCGAAAGTTCGCCCATTCTGACAGGTTAGTTTTGCCTAAGATGATGGCTCCGGCATCTTTCAGCTTTTGAATGATAGGGGCATCTCTGCCTGTATCATTGTTTATCAGCGCTAGCGAGCCGGCTGTGGTAGGAAGTTCGCTCGTTTCAATATTATCTTTCGCAATCACTACCACCCCGTGCAATGGTCCCATGATATCGCCACTTTTTCGCATAGCGTCTAGTGCTTTGGCCTGGGCTAGCGCATTTGGGTTCAGGCTTATCATGGCTTGTATACTCGGCCCATTTCGATTCATCTTTTGAATACGGTCAATGTAAGCGGCCACTATCTGCTCAGAGGTAAGTTCACCGCTTTGCATAAGGTCAATTTGTTGCTTAGCCGAAAGCGATGTGATGTCAGTGACAGCACAGGCACTGGAAGCCAGAAGCACTAACATAAACGTGATTAAGCGCATGCTTTTTCCTTTTATTGTTTGAATGTGGTTTTTATTGTTTGTTGTATGACGTTATCGGTGTTTTATTACGCGCGCCATATCTTAATTCGTTCACTTCTTTTTTGTCTTTTTTACTGAGCTTTACCACGGCATTGCAACCGGCCGCGAAATACCACACTATCAACTCCGTTTGAGAAGTGCATCGGCAAATTATTAGTCATCCGGTGAAAGTAAAAAGAGAATCAAAAATGAATCAACTCATCAATACTGTAATTTGTTTAGCGCTTTTATCGAGTACATCGGTGCTGGCAAGTAGCATAGTTAAACCCGCGCCTTTGGTGTCGGTGCCAAGCCAAGACGCATTTTTTGAGGCTATTAGGCAGCATTGTGGTAAAGCCTTTGAAGGTAAGGTTACAGTTGATAACCAAGGGCCGAGCAGCTTCTCACAAGCGAAATTGGTCATGCATGTAAGAAAGTGTACGGATAGCCAACTGCAAATCCCGTTTCATGTGGGTGAAAATGCTTCTCGCACATGGATCATCACAAAAACTGGTAGCGGCCTGAGCTTAAAGCACGACCACAGGCATGAAGATGGTACCGACGATCCTGTTACCATGTACGGTGGGCATACCGTTGACGCAGGCTTTGCCCAAGTGCAGTCGTTTCCAGCGGATGCTTATTCAAAGCATATGTTCGCTGAAAAAGGGCTACCACAATCGCTGACGAACATCTGGCAAATGTATATCTACCCTGAAAAATTTACCTATCGGTTGATACGAGAGGGTCGAGAGTTTCGTGTTGATTTTGATTTAACACAGCCGATTCCCGCGCCGGCACCACCTTGGGGCTATACCGATATGTGAATGCCGACAAGTGAGTGCCGACATGTGATGATTGTCAGCCTTATAAAAAGCTGGAGATTTCGCCTAAGTCTTTTTTGATCTGTGCATGAGCAGGAATAGTGGCATCTTCAGCGGGGTATCCTGTAATGATTAACATATAGGGTCTTTCATTGTCAGGGCGCTGGCAAATTGACGATAAAAACTGCATGGGCTTAGGTGTATGAGTCAGGGTTGCCAGCCCAGCATTGTGAAGTGCAGTAATGAGCATGCCGGTGGCAATACCTACGGATTCGTGAACATAATAATTGGTTTTCTTCTCTTCCGTATTCACGCCGCCCTTCTTTTGGCTAAATATGGCAATAAGCCAAGGAGCGTGTTCTAAGTAGGGCTTGCTTGCATCGGTGCCTAATGGCTTTAGTGCTTCTAGCCACTCGTCGCCGGCACGGCCATCATAAAAACCTTGCTCGTGCAGTTCTGCGTGTTCTCTCACCTGCTTCTTTACATCATCTGAATGAATCGCGACAAAATGCCATGGCTGGTGATTTGCCCCACTAGGCGCAGTTCCCGCAGTTTTTATGCAGTTTTCAATGATTTCCTTCGGTACCGCTCTGTCGCTAAAGCTTCGAATACTGTGCCTGCGCTTCATATGGTCTAAAAACTCAGCAGAGCGTTCCAGCATTTCGCTTTGAGGGTACTCGATGAAATCATTTAACGGTGCACTGTCGTGTTGTTGCATACCTACCTCTTTCTTACCGCAATTTTTATAATAATAGTTTTAGCTGGTGATATTACACTTGTGCGCGGGCTTCACTCAAGCTGCCCTCTCAATTCGGCTACGCGATAGCGACTTACCGGTATGGTTTCGCCGTTTTGCATTTCGAGCCAGTATTTACTGCCAGTCGCCGATTTAAGTTTTACCACAGCACCAAGGTTTACTGCATATGATTTGTGTACGCGAACAAAACCGATGGGCTGGGAGTCCATGATGGCACCTAAACCGTCTTGATGAAGCAGGGATTCGCCATTGGCTAGAAGCACAGCGGTGTAATTACCTTCCCCTTTGAGTGCAAAGCATTGGTCTACAGAGATCGACGTTTCACCCGAGGCAGTTCTAATAACGAAGTGTTTTGTTTCTTCGGGACGGGTGATTTCAGGTCCGTCTGCTTTTACTTCCACATACACCCATACCCATGCACCACCAATCAATATTAATGCAGCGATGAAAATAAAGCTGTCTAAAAATAGCCCCACCGACCAATAACAAGATAACGCGCAGGCAAAGAAAAACAGAGGTAAGGTGGAGAAGTAGTTTACCTGCTTTCTGAATGCCAACACTAAGAAAACTGCTGCTGGCCCAAGTACAAATAGCACGAAATCCATAGCTAAGCGCATATCGCCACTACTCATAGGTAGGACGTGGCTGGCAACAACAATCAGTATGCCTGTAATAAGGATGAATTTGCGAAGCCGACCCGTGGTGACTTTAGCGCTGGTGTAGATGAGCGCGATGCCAGCAGCAATATTGCTCACCCATCCAAAAATACCGCGTAACTCATGGTAGTGATATGGGTAGTTCACAATGGCCCGTGATACTTCAGCCATTAACATAACAACAATGCTGAATCCGAAAAGTCCTAGCCCTATATGCATTGGGTTTCCGGCGTTGTGGCCAATTCGAAAGCTCTGGAAACTCAACACAATTAAAGCACTGAGAACAAATAGAGGTGCAAAGTAATAGCGGATATCCCGTCGACCACCTTCTCGGTATGGGCCTAGCCAAATGTAATGGAATACTGAATCATCAGGTTGAATTAAGTGGTGTGTTGAAATGCGAAGACGAATTTCATGCTGCCCGGGGGTTAGCATGCGAATGGGAATAAACACACTAACGTCGATAAGACCGATTTCCTCTTGTTCACGGGTATCTCCGGCCGCTCCCTTGTCACCAATTTTTTCTCCATCCCAATAAATATCGGCAGAGAACGGCCCGCCAATAAATAATCCTACCGGGCGTTGCCATTTTTCCGACTGGTCAATAGTCACCAAAAATCGAACATCGTGACTACTTACTGTGTCACCAATATTGAATCGATTCCCATCTACCCATTCACCTTGCTCATTGAGTTGCTCAAGGGAATATCCTGACCAGTAGATTTTTTCAAATACCGTGGTTTGGTGTGAAATTACGAGTCCGAGCCCATAAGCCAACGTGAGCAATAGGGCAAATTGCCAAATGCTCAATGAGCGTTTAACCCTTTTTTGTGAGCTACTCATCCACTTTCCGAGTCATTGGTCCATCTGTCCTTGTTCCCATGGCGCGTGGGGTTTATTGATTTACCGACAATATAAATTCATCAATTCGATATGTAAATCGACTCGATGGGACACGTTAGTAACAAAAGGTAGCAATCATATGACAACAAGCAGTAGTTCACGCAAACGAATCTTTGTAAAACTAGGTTGGGGAATAGGTGCAGTATTATTCGTTGTGGGGATGTATTTCGGCGCGATGCAATATTGGATGTGGAAATGGGACACTCCACATACACCACTACCGACAAATCATTTAAGCCATCAAGATTTAGCCAATGTAAGTGAAGGTTACATTGAGCTTTCCGACAACGCACAACAAGAAATGATAGCGCTAGCTACAGAATTACAATCGGTGTCTATGTCGGGCGCAATGATAAAAGAAGGCAATCTGGTATGGGCAGGAAGTGTAGGGCTAGCGAACGTTGAACAAGCAATACCAGCGAGTGTAGATACACAGTATCGAGTGGGTAGCGTGTCTAAAGCAATTACTGCGGTAGTGCTTATGCGCATGGTAGAAGAAGGTCTCATTGACCTAGATGCGCCAATACAGCGTTACTTACCCGACTATCCTCGCGCTCGAGGCGATATGACCGCTAGGCAGCTAGCGAGTCACATGGCTGGCGTGCGCCACTACCAATTTGATCTCACACGTTTCCCACCTACCGATGGCTACTCAAACCACGAGTATGAAAGCAGTATTGCCGCTCTCGATCAGTTTAAATGTGACGACCTGTTGTTCGCACCGGGACAAGGCTTTGCTTACTCCACACATGGCTACACCCTACTAAGTGCAGTAATGCAGGCGGCGGGTGGTAAGCGCTTCGAAGCGCTTATTGATGAGTTGGTTGCAATACCAAGTGGCCTATCGAGTACGTACGCCGAGCATTTGCTTACGAGTACCGAGCAGCTTGCCAACTTTTACACCTCCGATGACGGACTATATGGCGTAACGCCCGAGCAAAACCTATCTAACAAGGTTGCGGGTGGAGGTTTGGTGTCTACGTCCACAGATTTAGTAAAGTTAGGCGCTTTACTACTCAATGGAGGTTTGCTTCAAACATCCACACTTACCGAAATGGTGACAGTGCAGCCCATGTTCGATGGTAGTGAAAACCCACAATCTTATGGATTAGGGTGGCGACATTATGAAACCAGTCGGATCTTCGATGAAAACAACAAAGTCGATATTATTCATCACGGTGGCGTATCTGTGGGAGCCAATGCCTTTTTTATGCTGGTGCCTGAATACGATATTACTGTGGCTATCCTAACCAATGGCAAAGGACAAAGAAGCCGTGGTGAAATTCAAATGCTGGCCTATAGATTGGTCAGAATGGCTATAGAGCAACCCTAAAAGTCAGTCAGTTGCATAGTTCGCTGTTGCTGTTTACTCTGGGTATTCTTATTGGCATGTCTTGGTAAACAAGGAATTGTGATGAAACGATTATTTTTAACCGCGCTGTTAACTAGCGCATTGAGTATGGCAGGTGCGGCAACAGCAGAAGAGCAAGCGCCTGTTGCTATCGCAATTCATGGTGGCGCGGGCACTATTTTGAAAGCTAACTTAACGCCTGAGCAAGATCAGGCGTATCGCGATAAGTTAAATGAAGCCGTAATCGCAGGCTATGCAGTATTGAAAAACGGCGGCTCAAGCACCGATGCCATTATTGCCGCCATTGAAATCATGGAAGCGTCACCCTTGTTTAATGCCGGGGTAGGCGCGGTTTATACCTGGGAGGCAGAGCACGAGTTAGACGCCTCTATTATGGAAGGTGATACCTTAAACGCAGGGGCTGTGGCGGGTGTGAAAACTATCGCAAGCCCTATTGCCGCAGCCCGTGCAGTAATGGATCATTCAGTACATGTCATGCTTAGCGGTGAAGGTGCGCAAGCATTTGCAGTAGAGCAAGGGCTGGCTATGGTTGAAAATAGTCATTTTGATACCGAACGCAGAATGCGTGCACTTGAAAAGGTTAAAGCCCGTTTACTCGAGAATGACCATGCATCGTTAATTGTTGACCCAGCTACGGTGGATTACAAATTCGGCACTGTGGGCGCGGTCGCCCTAGATGCAAATGGCAATATTGCGGCGGGCACCTCAACGGGGGGGATGACTGCCAAGCGGTGGGGACGTGTGGGTGACTCGCCAATTATTGGTGCGGGAACATGGGCAGACAATAGCAGTTGTGCAGTGTCAGCCACAGGGCATGGTGAATTTTTTATTCGCAACCACGTGGCCGCAGATATTTGTTCAAGAGTGAAGTATCAAGGTGTGACCATAGCCGAAGCGGGTGAAACCGTGATGCAAGACGTACTCTTGCCCATGGGAGGTACCGGCGGTGTGATTATTATCGACGCCGAAGGAAACATTGCCATGCCGTTCAATACCGAAGGAATGTATCGCGCTTCTGTTGATGTAAACGGCGAAGTAACGGTGGCGATTTACAAAGAAAACTAACAGTCTGTTAGACTGCTAGTCTTTAAAAAACGTTCGGTAGCGCGCTGGGGTTACACCAACCATATGCTTGAAACTCTGCGTCATGTGGCTTTGATGTGTAAAACCCAACTGAGCGCTGATTTGTGAGAGAGGCAACTTAGTCTTGAGCTGCTTTTTTGCCTCTTCTATTCGCAACCAGCTAACGAAACTTGCCGGGGATTCACCAAAACTGAGCTTAAACATTTTGGCAAAATGGTGCGGACTTAGATTAACTTCCTTTGCCAATTCCGCAATAGTAATTTTATGGCCCAGTGAGTCCATGATATGAGCGAAAACTTGACGGCGATGTTGTGGTGAAAGTCCACCTACAACTTCTCTGGATTTAACGTTAAATCCATTAAATTCGCTGACTATCTTGTCGAGTAGTTTGTAGCTTACTTGTTCAGCAAATAGCTCACCGTTGGCGGTATTTAAACGTTTTGCTGAAAAGTATTTCAGAAATAACTGGTGTAGGTCGTCGTCTTTCAAAAATACTTTATCGGTGAGTTCGATAAAGCGAGTATCCATTTGGTGCGTGCTTGCGGCAAAGTGGTTGACTAGTGTTTTGCTAAAATAAATGTGTGCAAATTCAGTTCGTTGTTTAATTTGCCAGGTTGAATCTTGTGATTGAGCCATGAAGCAAAATTGGCCAGCGCTACCTTTCTTCGAAGGTTGATCAAGTCGAATATTGTTTTCGCCGCCTTGCAAATACAGGCTCAAAGTATGGAAGTCATCATTTTGATAAACAACGTTGTGGCCTTCTTCTACTTGCCAGTGCTTTAGACCAATATCACTCTTCAGCTCAGAATTCACCTTGGTTTGCGGTGTAACTAACGTATTAAAATGTCTAGTGTCCATATAGAAGTTGTTGAGCGCTGTTTGATTCAATAACCACAAGATTTTGATATTTCTAAGCACATTATAATGCCAAGCTCTAGGGTTAAAGATAACTAAACTGGATGATGAATAGAAGCTGTTTTACTTGTCAGTAGTGACAGTTGTCTGCAATCGAACCTGTTAGTAGTAGGTATAAGGACTACTCCAATGAAGAAGCGTACAGCACAATGCATTCTTATTAGTGCCCTGTTGGCACCTATGGGTGTTCATGTGTTTGCATACATGGACGATCAGCATCTAAAAAGCTATGACACACCGGAGTGCGAAGCTTTTGAAAGGATTGAAGTTCCTGAAACATACCGATGGCTACCCAGACGGTATAAGCAGGAAGATAGCGGTGTGTTTTTTACGACTAGAGAGCAATGTGAATCCTCGTTGCGATCTCATGGTGTAGGATAAAAAGATGCACCGGATAACACGTATTTTGTTATGGTTTGTCGCCATTTTAGTACTAGTAGCGGTATCTGCCCTTGTCGCTGGATTATCATTTAAAGCAGGGTTAGGCACCCCCTCCGACAACTATAAGAAAAATGCCGTGTATGCCCCTAACGGTGTTGTAGCAACCAGTCAGCCATTGGCAAGTCAAGCTGGGCTAACGGTGTTGAAAAATGGCGGTAATGCAGTGGACGCAGCAGTTACCGCGGCGGCAGTGTTGAGCGTAGTAGAGCCCCACATGACGGGTATCGGCGGCGACATGTTTGCCATTTTATGGTCCCAACAAGAGCAGCGTTTAATCGGTGTAGACGGCAGTGGTCATGCGGGCGCCCTCATGACCCGAGAAGCTATTGGTGATAGGGGTAGAGTTCCTGATGACGGTGCCAAGTCTATTACGCTTCCGGGGGCGTTGAGTGGTTGGGCAATGTTGTTAGAGTCCCACGGCACGATCTCATTGGCTCAAGCTTTGGCGCCGGCAATTGCACTAGCAGAGAACGGATTTCCCATTTCTGATGTTACCGCTACTGAGTGGGCGCTATTTGAGAGCAAGCTTAACTGGGATCAAGGGGCAAGAGCCACGTTTTTGATGAATGAAGCGAGAACACCCCACGTCGGTGAGTGGTTTTACAACCCAGACTATGCCAATACATTAACCTTGATTGCAGAGCAAGGGCCAGAGGTTCTGTATGGCGGGGCACTGGGCATAAAAATAGCAGACCGAGTGCAAGCGTTGGGCGGTTTTTTAACCCAAGAGGATTTTGCTAATTATCGTGCAAGATGGGTTACGCCTCTATCTGTACCTTTCAAAGATTATCAATTGTGGGAACTTCCGCCGAATGGTCAAGGCATCGCTGCATTGGAAATGTTAAAGATTCTTGAAGCCTACGATTTAGCTAAAATGGGACATAACTCAGTCGAGTATTTACACCATTTAATTGAAGCGAAAAAACTGGCATATGCTGATTTAGAAGCCTTTGTTGGCGACCCTGAGTTTATGCAAGTCACCCCACAGCAAATGTTATCAGATGAGGTTATTGCTAACAGACGTGCTCAGATTAATCCGCAGATGGCATTAGAAAGAGCAAATCCCGACCCTTCACTAAATACCAGTGAAACCACGTATTTAAGCGTGGCTGACAGTGAGGGAAATATGGTGTCGTTTATCAATAGTTTGGCCGGATCTTTTGGTTCAGGCATTGTGGTACCGGGAACGGGTTTTGCGTTGCAAAATAGAGGGGTTGGTTTGTCGATGCAGCCCAATCGCGCTAATTCAGTAGCGCCTGGTCGCAGACCGTTTCACACTATTATTCCAGGATTTGTCACTAAGACTAATGAGCGAGGTGAGCAAATCCCATGGTTGAGTTACGGTATCGTGGGTGGTGCGCAGCAACCTCAAGCCCATGTACAAGTGTTGTTGAACATCGTGTTGTTTGGTATGGACGTTCAAGAAGCCATTGATGCTCCAAGGTTTCGCCACTGGGAAGACAACAACGTAAGCTTTGAACAATCCATTCCTCAAAGCACCGTTGATACATTGATATCAATGGGTCATGCACCCCAAGATCCTCTCATGTCTACCGCGCAAAGGGTATTCCTAGGCAACAACCGAGGCCTGATATTTGGTGGTGGTCAAGGTGTTTTAAAATTAGAAAAAGGCTATGTGGCTGGATCTGACTCCAGACGAGATGGTGCAGCAGTCGCTCACTAGGGTAGCAATTTATCGCTATTTGCGCTTTTCATACATAACAATGCGATTTCAGCATTAAAATGTAGTGCTTAGCGGAGAATGTATGCGCGATATTAGAGTTATTGGATTAGTCTTTATCTGGTCTTTGTGGTTGTTCGCCTGCGGTAGCACTCAAAATGAGGTAGGTACCACATTACGACCAACACAGGTGGAAACTGTCGACTATTTTACCGACACCGGTCTGAGCAACCCAATAGCAAGCTTACAACATCCCGCCGGTGAACACGCCAATGGTGTGACTTACATCACCTACCAAGGCCTATACGAAGACCCTTACGTAGCGGCATATAATCACCACACCAGTGAGTGGCAGGGGCCTTTTAAGGCGGGAGTCAGCGATATGGGAAAAGATCCCAATCGCAAGATAGACAATCACGGTAAGCCCGCCATGATCATTGACGACCTAGGTTATATTCATATCGCTTTTGGTGGTCATGGTGGCGTTCCCTCAATGGGAGAAAATACCCTTGGCAACTACAATTATGGGCGGCTACAGCATGTAGTATCCAAGCGCCCCTACGATATTACAGAGTGGGAATATCTTGATAATGTCTCGCCTTTTGGTACCTACAATCAATGGGTGAAAATGAGCAATGGCGATCTCTATTTGATATATCGCCACGGCGCGCATCAAAGCGACTGGGTTTATCAAAAGTCGACAGATCATGGCCGCACGTTTTCACCACCGGTATCTATATTGAAAACTCAACGTCGTCAGGATGGGCAAGGAGTCGATGCTTGGTACGCTTGGTTTGGTGAGGCTGCAGACGACAACATTTTGGTCTCCTATAACTATCACCTATGTGGAAATAGTCATCCAAATGGACGTCATCTAGGTGCGCGTTTTAATGGTTACTACATGCAGCTTGATACTAAAACGGATACGTGGAGTAATGTGAATGATGTTCCTCTGTCTTTACCTGTAACACGAGATATTGCAAACGAGATGACCCAGGTCGTTAATACCGAAGGTACAGACGATTGGACAGGTTACTCAAGCGTATATTGGGACCAACTCAATCACCCGCACGTTAGGTTTTCGTTCGGCAATCATAGCAATCGTCACCAAGTGAGCCAATTGAAACCTCGCTATTTTCGTTGGGATGGTGAGCGTTGGAACATCAGTGAACCAAATCAACTCCCAGTGTCAAAGGGTGACGCCAATGTTATGTCTGATACTCACACCAGTTTGCTTTTAGCAAGCAAAGGCAAAAACAACACCCATGTTATCTCCTGGTGGAATACCTCAGATGGTGGGAATACCTTTACGCAAGGAGATGAAGTGCTATCAACCGCCAAAGGTAGCTTTGCTGTGAGTTCTTTTATCCGTAATGCTCACCCAGATGCATTACTGATTGCCTCAGAAAAGGTTAAAGGTACACATTTGAGAAGAATGTTTCTGGTGGGGGAAAATGGTCCCGTTCAGCGCAGCACTGCTACCGCCCATCACACCACTGAGGCACAACGGGCTTACTATGAGATTGGTAATGATACTAGCGATCCCAATGTAGCTTTCGAAAAGGCGAGTGGTGCACCTTGGCAGCAGGTTTTGTTTGATGAAGGTACTGGTGATTGGCAGGATCATTGGTTTTCTGACGGTCTTGTGGGAACGATTGAGAACACGCCAGATGGTATGCATATTAGTGCAGGCCCTGAAGCGGAAAATCACGCGCATCATTTTGTCGTGTGGTCAAAGCAAGCCTTTAGTGGAGATGTCAAAGTTGAGTACGACTTCACCCGTACCGATGACGCAGAGCTCTACGTGAACATTCTGTATCTACTGGCAACGGGAGAGAAAGCACTTGGGTTTGATGAAGATATTATGGCGTGGCGCAACTATCGCGATGAGCCCTACATGCGTCATTACTTCGACAATATGAACACCTATCACATCAGTTATGCTGCCTTTGGTTTGGGTGAACCAGATGCTCCTGATGATTATGTTCGCGCACGCCGTTACCTACCGTTAGCAAAAAGGCGTTTAGCCGGGACGGCACTAGAGGGTGACAATATCAACACCGGATTTTTCGAGAAGGGCGTACCCCACCATATTACCGTGATTAAGCGGGGCGATAACTTATGGATGCAGGTTGAGAATGCAGAGCAAAAACAAGTGTATCGATGGCAGACCAATAGCCACCCAAATGTTGAAGCGGGTAGAATTGGTCTTCGCCATATGTATACAAGAAGCGCACTCTACAAGAACTTTACGGTTTCGGTATTGAAGTAGTACAGTCTTATTGCATATCCTCAAGCTCGATGCCTTTGGTTTCGTGCACCATGAGGTAAACAAATACAATAGACGTTGCGGCACCCAGTAAATAGAGTCCGTAAGCACCTGCCAAACCTACACTGGTGAGAAGTATTGGGAAACTGATGGCAATAAGGAAGTTGCTTCCCCACTGGGCTAGCCCACTTACTGCAAGCCCTGAACCGCGAATACTATTGGGGAACATCTCTCCCAACATGACCCACATTACTGGCCCCCACGATAGGTTAAAGAAGAAGACGTAAGCGTTGGCCGCAATTAAGGTCAACGCGCCTTGTGTCCCTAAATTAAGGTTGCCGTTCACATCAACAGTGGCATTGGTAAAGGTAAATACCATGACAGCTAAGCATACTGTCATGCCCGCGGAGCCAATGATTAAAAAGGGTTTTCGTCCTAACTTGTCGATAAGCGCCATGGTAATCAAACAGGCGAGTATACTCACACCACCACTAATAATGTTGATGAGTAATGCATCTGATTCGGCAAAGCCCACCGCTTGCCACAGTACCGCGCCGTAGTAAAAGACGACATTGATTCCTACGAGTTGTTGGAAAGTTGCCAACCCCAAGCCGACCCAAACTATGGTTTTTAAACCTCCACTTTTGGCAATAAGCCCCGAAAATCCAAGTGCGCCCTGCGCTTCATTATCGAGGGATTGTTTGATGTCGTTGAGCTTGTGTTGAGCTTCAACCTCTCCGTAAAGTTTACTGAGGACCGCACTTGCTTCTCCGTGCTGATGGGTAGCTACTAGATAACGGGGGCTCTCAGGAATGACAAAGAGCAGAACAAAAAATAGGGTCGCCGGTATGAGTTCCATCCAGAACATCCAACGCCAAGCTTCGTAGTTAAGCCAGAAAGCTGTCGTTGAGTGGCCTGCTATTTCGGCTAAAAAGTAGTTGCTGATAAAAGCAGAAAACAACCCAACAATGATGGCAATTTGTTGCAAACTAGAGAGGCGACCGCGGTATTGGGCGGGAGCGATTTCACTGATATACGCAGGTGCCATTACCGAAGCGGCACCGACTGCAAGACCGCCCAAAATACGATAAATGACGAATGACATGGAAGAATCGGCAATACCAGAACCCCAGGCACTAACCACAAAAAGTACTGCCGAAACCTGCAAGAGTTTTTTCCGGCCAAATTTATCTGCCAATCGGCCTGCAGCTAGTGCGCCCGCTGCACAGCCCAATAGCATACTTGCTACGTTAAACCCTGTACCAACTGAGTCTGAGTTGAATGCGAGTTTTAAACCATCGACCGTGCCGTTGATCACACCGCTGTCGAACCCAAATAAGAAGCCACCAATAGTTGCCACCAAAGAGATGAGTACAACAAACTTCATATTATCGGCGCTATTGCTCATGAGGAATCCCCAATTATCCATTGAATTATGCTGAAAGAGTGGCCCAAAACGGAAGTGCTTTGGGCCTCGAGATAGGTTAGCGATGCAAGCGAATGACGTCGCCTTCGAGCTTTTGGTGAGAGATATCTAAGTTTTGCTCGATAGCTGCTAAAAGAGTGTCTACGTCTTGAGTTTTAAATAGGCCGGCAATACGCAGCGCTTTGATGTCATCGTCACTAAATTCAAAAGCGTATTGAGTGTAGCGGCTCACTTCTTGTAGCGCGTCTTCCAAGGATTCTCCACGAAAGATTAAGCTGCCCTGTTGCCACGATAAATTGGCATTCATGTCCTCATTACTGATTGGCGTAACGTCTGCATTTAACTCTCCGAGCTGCACCATTTGCCCTTGGCTAACGGCCAGTGAGCTAGTGGGGAGTGCTACGTTGTCCAACATTAACGGGTTTTGAGCGGGATTTTCTTCGGCTACAAGTACCTTACCGTCGGTAACAATGAGTTCTACTTCAGTATCTTGAATCTCTACATTAAATGCAGTACCGACCGCTTGAATTATCTGACCACCCGCATAGACCGACAAGGGTTGCGCTTTATTATGAGCAACAGTGACGTGTAACTCCCCGCGCTCTAATTCAAATAAGCGTTGTTTGTCGGTATAGGTGACTCTGACTTTACTGTCGGTGTTTAGTACTACCTTAGTTTTATCTTGCATGTAAAAAGTGGCTTGCTCACCCAATGTGGTTTCAAACTCTTGTTGAACAATAATCGATTGGGCTGGAGATACCTCTTGGCCAAGTTTAAAGAACACTCCACTTACCAGCATGGCAACGAGCACAAAACTGGCAGCCATAGCTTTAGCCTTGGTGCCCCAACCATTTTGCTCAGGTTCTGCTTCTGGCTCTGGGAATACTTCTGCGAGGGTACTAACTGCGTCCATTTTGTCCCACAACTTGGCGTATTTAAAAAATAGCGTGTGGTGTTGTGGTGACTGGTGTAGCCAAGAGCGAAAAGCTTTGCTTTCTTCTGGGCTGAGTTCTCTGTCGATTTTGACTATCCAATCAATGGCCTGATCTTCAATACTGGCAGTATTGAGGTTAATAACGTTGTTCATGCACGATTCCCCCTTGCGACTGCCTGACGTTTGTTCTGCGTGGTACTCATTGTTGATGTGTCGAACTGAAGCATATAGCTGGCACAGCGTTTGAACCCTGCTGAGATATGTTTTTCAACGGTGTTTTCGCTGATGTTCATTTTGCTGGCGATTTCCTTTTGTGAGTAGCCATATACTTTTTTCAATACAAACACCTTTCGGCATTGCACGGGGAGTTGTCTAATCGCTTCACAAAAATGGCCAAACTCCTCACAGCTTGCCACTTGTTCAAAAATGCCATCGGGCTCGTCAAACTCTGCTGTGTTGAATTGCCACTCTTCACCAATGTCTTCCGCTAAGCGAGTTTCCGCCCGCTTGAGGTGATCAAAGGCAAGATTGCGTGCAGTCTTCATCAAAAACGAACGTGGTTGCTGTATCTCATCTTCATGTCCCAACTGACAAACCCGCACATAGGTTTCTTGCACTATGTCTTCGATTTCTTTTGGGGGCACAATACGAGACACCATCCTGACAATGCTGTCTTTCGCGGCAACAAATACTTGATGCATGGTGGACTGTTCAGTAACGACTTTGTGCATACTCGCTCGTTTTTGGTGGCTTCATTTTCTGTTCACAGTGTCTATGACGATTGATGTTAAATAATCCGCCATAGAATTTAATGTTTTTTTAAAGAATTTGGTACAAGTTTGATAGGCAACGTATGTTTTCTATCGACAAAGTACACTTGAGAATAGAGTTTTATTACATGATGGCCTAAACATGATGTTTGTAATTTTATTGTTAACTTTGTTATGGTCGAAACACTGGGCTCTATGGCTTTAGCTTGCCTGCCTTGTCAAAAAGGCTGTGATTGCTAGCATGTAATCAATTGAATTAAAACAATAATACACATAACGCTAACGTGAAATGACACCTAGAATTCAACCGCTTTCAAACCCAAAAAGTTCACTGCGAACGACGTTGTCGCGGGTGGGTTTTGCAGTTGCGTTGGCATTCAGCAGTAATACAGTTGTCGCTCAATCCGCAAATACTCAATCTTTAGCTGAAGGGCCTTACTCACAAACCGTTACGGATTTCTCCATTGCTTCAATGCCTGTAGGAGATTCGCTCATTGCATTTGCTCAGCAAGCCAATTTAACTATCATTTTTCCTTTTGAGCGTGTGGAAGGCATGCAGTCTGCTGCGGTTTATGGCCAATTTTCACCGCAAGAAGCATTGCATAAATTGCTTGAGGGGACAGAGTTAGAAGCAACCTTTAGCAACAAAGGCGTAGTCTCCATATCTGAACGTAAAGTTGAGCATAATGTCGACATTTTATCTGCAATTAAGTCACTTTTAACCGATGATGGCGACAAAATGCTCACGACACCTGAGCCGTCTCCACCCCAAATTGAGTACGTCAAAGTGCGAGGCATTCGAGCCAGTGTACAACGTTCGCAAGACGTAAAATATCATGCACTAGGCATTGTAGATTCTATTCAAGCGGAAGAAATCGGTAAGTTTCCAGATTTAAACTTGGCTGAATCGTTACAGCGGATCACTGGGGTGTCTATTGACCGGTCCGAAGGTGAAGGGCAGTTTGTCACAGTGCGAGGATTTGGACCTGAATTTAACGCTGTGCTCATCAACGGGCGTAAGTTACCTACCGATAATTTAGGGCGGGAATTTAGCTTTGATACTTTACCCTCGGAGTTGGTTAGTGGTGTGTCTGTGTTTAAAACAACCAACGCAAGTCAAGTCACCGGTGGTGTGGGTTCTGTTATCGATATTCAAACTGCTCGCCCGATGCAAGCCAGAGGGTTTAAGGTGTCGGGTCATGTCAAAGCTATGTATGACACCAATCGTCGGTCGAGTGCTCCCCAAGGGGCCGTGGTGCTTAGTCACAGTAATCAGCGATTTGGCTGGTTGGTGTCATTATCCCATCAGGAGCGGGAAGCGCGTATTGACGAAGCGCAGATAGATGGATGGTTACCTAATACTGATGTTCCGCCAGAGGAATTGACGACCTCAGCGCCCCATTTGTTCGTGCCGCGAAACTATGACCATAGGGTACGTTTCGATACTCGCAAACGCACTAGTGGTGCCCTTGTGATGCAGTATCGTCCCAATGCTGATGTCGATATCACCCTCGACTATGTGGCGTCGTCATTTGATATTCAGACCGACTCCACGTCTATGGGGCATTGGTTTACCTCTAGTAATCTCGAAGATGTGTTGACCGATGACAATGGCACTGTAGTGCATTTTAGTCAGCAAGTCGGTCACGCCACAGATTTTCATGCACGCACCTTTAACCGCCCTTCTAAGATGGATGCCGTTGGATTTAACATCGAATGGCAGGCGACTAGAACACTGGCAGTTGAGCTTGATATTGGAAGTGCAAAGAACACTATTGACGATACCGCTGGTGGTGCGAATGCACTTACACTTATTGGTTATTTGAACCGCTCGACCTTTGATCATACCCTCGGCGACACTCTGCCAACCATCTCGGGTTTCGCATCAGCAGACCCTACTATTGTCAATGCTGAGGGCAGTGCTGCGGGTGTAGCGAACTACCTTGACCCAGCCAATGGGCGGGCACATGTCATGTTACGACGAGGATGGGAAATAGAAGACACGGTAGACCAAGTACGCTTTGATGGCGTGTATTCCCCCCGTGAGAGTGGTTCACTACTTGATGTTCAATTTGGTGCCATGTTTATTTCTCAAGAGAAGCAAAATAACCGTTGGGATAATGAGGCAAACGCTGTTCATTGTACTTACTGTGGTTATTTTTCTAACCCCGATATTCCCGACAGCTTTCAAACTGTTTTTAATACAGGGCAGGACTTTTTAGCCGGTATAAGCGGACACAGCGCAGCACCAAAAGTATGGCTAAGGCACAACGGTAACCAGTTACTCGATTATTTGGAAAGTGTGGATGGTGTGAGTTTCGCCCCTGTATTAAGGGATAGCTCTTTCGCCGTGAAAGAAGATATTACCAGTGCCTATGCACAATTTTTGTTGAATCATCAACTCGGCGACATAGAGATAGAAACCCAAGTGGGAATGAGATACGAAGCTACCGATACGCTGATTACAGGATTTGCATCTCAACTAGAACGACTGGAAATTCTGGATCAAACTGAGCTTGCACCCATTACCGTAAATACCCAGCCTGTGACTCATCAGAATAACTATCGTCATTGGTTGCCGAGTGTGCAATCTAAATGGCAGTTAAACGATGATGTTGTGATGCGGTTAGCCTATGCAAAAACCATTACTCGTCCGACGCTGACACAAATGTCACCTAGCCTTATTTTTAACACCACCCGACAAGGGGGAGATCTTCGCGCAAGCCAAGGAAACCCTATGCTCAAACCCTTCGAAGCGAGCAACATCGATGTTTCGTTAGAGTGGTATCTTAGTGCGCAAAGTTATGCGTCTTTGGCTTACTTTAGAAAGTCGGTGGATAACTTTATTGTGAGTAAAGTGGAGCAAGAGCCCTTCGACAACGTGGTGGATCCTAGCTCGGGCTCTGATGCTACGGCGCCTGATAGTGAGGACCAGCTAGCTCTTTTCGATGTTACTCGCCCAATCAATGGGCAAACAGCGGTGGTCGATGGGCTCGAGTTAGCGCTGCAATATCAGTTTAATAATGGCTTTGGCGTTATTGCCAACACTACGCTCATCAACAGTAATGCGGAATTAGATAGAGATGATTTGAGCCAAGCCTTTGCCCTTACCGGGCTGAGTGACACACAAAATGTCATTGTGTTCTACGACAGCCAACCATTGCAGGTGCGCTTGGCGTGGAATCGGAGAGGAGAATTCTTACAATCTTTGAATCAACGTCAAAGCAGTGAGCCAACCTACGTAGACAGTTACAGCCAAATTGACGCCAGTGTCAGTTATGCCCTTAGCGATAACATGAGTGTGTTTGTTGAAGGTATTAATATTACCGAGGCCTCGGTACTCAAACACGGGCGCTATGATAATCAGCTGCTTCTTGCTCAGTCTCCCGGAGCTCGCTATTCGCTTGGGGTCCGAGGTACTTTTTAACTTAGGGTAAAAAGGGCATTTCCAGTGAGGCGTTGATGGCCAGACTGAACGATATGCTTGTCATTCACTAATCCAGTGTGCAGCACGTGTGCTGGGTACAATACCGCACGATTAAACTTGCCTTCGACTTTACTCTGCAATGCAAAAAGAGGGTGGTCAGACTGTAAATAGGCCTGTTTGGGTTTTCCCGATTTGTAAATATCGTCATTTAACATGCGTTGATAGCGCTGAAGTGATTGTTTTGTGATTGCTTCTAGTCCTGAGCTTCGGTGACGAAAAAAGCCCGTTCCGCCCAGTGGCGCATCAAAAAGATAATGCACCAGCGCCCATTGCGTAGGTTGGTCTGATTGAGGATCGGTATCCTGAGCAATATCAAAATGTGGGATGCACTGAATGGGTAGTAGATCTTTTACTGGCGTGTTAGCCCTTGAATACAAACAAAAAGGAGAGGTGGTTTGTTTGACGTTGGTATCAACCGCACGTTGAAATTTCAATAGAGGTAGTGCCACGTCGTTCATCATAGCACTAAGAAATACAGTGTACTCAGTACTCGCTTTTGCGCGGGCTCCGGGATAGAGATCTTGGCTTTGATGAGTAAACTCGGCACAGTCTTTTATCGACCCAATGAGCTCATGTGGCGCTGGGTGAAAGTTGTCCATGATTAAAACAGGATGCTGACCTTGCCCCCAGCGTACTAACTGCATGTTGCCTTTGGCCTCGCCGTGACTCATTGTTTGGCGTCCTCAGGCTACTGCTGCATCCAAGGATTCGGCGCGCTGTCTCGCTGGTTCTTCTTTTGAATCAAACCATATATTTGTCCCAGCGATGCTACCTGCGTATAGGCGGCTTGTAAGTAGCCGTTGGCTTGAAGTTGGACTAGCTGATGTTCGTTGAGTGCGTTTAACTTGTCTTCATCAATACTGTACAGGCCTTTTATCGTCTTGCTCTCACCAGAGGCCAATGTGATTTCAAGGGCCAAGGGTACAAGCAAGTCTAGCGCGAGTAATACTTCGATAAATGCCGAGGTTTGCTTTTCACCAATGAGTAATTCAGAGAGTTGTTCTTGCGCGTTCACTAATACGGGCGACGCACTGCCGTCGGCGTTGAAAATAGCGTCGCCCTCTTCGGTGTTCAGTATCTGACTGTCGGTATCAAAGCAAATCACATAGTCATTGTTTTGAGTGTCGTCACTGCCGACGAAAAAGGGGTGTCTACTCACATTTAACGGAATGTACAGCGCATCAAATTCAGCGTTTTGCCAAAATAGGTTTTCCCCTTCCTCAAAACCGGTAAGGCAAATACAGGTAAAGGCGCCCGTGTCTGCATGTTTGGTAAATAATATGGGGAACTGCACCACTAATTTCATAAATTCAGAGACTACAACGGGGATCATGTGCAAATCGGCCCCCATCTCTTCAACTTTGGCGCTATTAAGCTTTAGATGTTTATGTAAGTTTGCGTCAAGTGCTACATGTGCAGTCATAGGAGTGTCCTTTAAATGGCTTGTAAGCCAAAAGCTTTGATTTTATTAATGAGCTCGCGGTTGGTTGGCAACATATCTACCGCTTTGGCGATGTTCATTTTATTGAGATGAAATTGCTCTTTCGCTAGTGCCATTTCAGCGTCGTTGGTGCGGTAAAGCGATAAATCAGTTTTGAAGCCCATACCGTAGAGTACGTATTGATAACTAGCCGCAGGAAATACCTCATTGTTGCTGGTAAAGTCGTGATCGTAGGGCGGGTGATAGCGCCACAAATGCATCAACTCTTTAAGTGATTCGGGAATAGAGTGTGCAGCGCGGTTTTCCTGCCAGAAAGCTTCTTCACGTTGGCTGGGTACATAATGTAGCTTGAGAAAATCGACGATTCTCAGCCAGCGATAAGTAAAAGTGTCGTTAAAGCGCTTAGCTATTATGTCCATTACACTGCGACAAGCGGGGAGTTGCTCGGCAATCATTTGTGCAGACAATTCAACGAGGACCAGCGAAGAGGCTTCGAGGGGCTCAACAAAACCCGCCGCTAACCCAACGGCAACACAGTTTCGGTGCCAAAATTTGTCTCTGTATCCACTGTCAAAACTGATTTTCTTCACCGATAAATCATCAATATTCCGACCAATATAGCGGCTGAGATCAGCGTAAGCTTGGTCTTCGCTGGTGAAGGCACTGGAATACACATGACCAATACCTCTGCGGTGCTGTAATCCGATATCCCAAATCCAACCGGCTTGTTGGGCAGTTGATATAGTATGTGAGGCGATAGGATCGTCTTCTTGTTCGTAAGGTACTTGAACGGCTAATGCGTTGTCGACAAACAGTACATCGTTACAGGAGTTAAAGGGTATCTGGTAGTGCTTGCCAATGAGCAGTGCGCTAAAGCCAGAACAATCAATAAATAAGTCGCCAGCAATATCCCCAGCTTGCTCGGTTGTCACGTGGGCTATGTCGCCCAATTCGTTTTCGGTCACGCTGCGCACATCGGCAAGTACATGTTTGACGCGTAAATTACTAGTGCAGTGTTTTTGCAGAAACTGAGAAAACTTCCCCGCGTTAAGGTGGTAGGCGTAATTTGCAACAGCGCCATATTGTGGGTTGCGAATGGTTTTTGGGGCTAGCCCCTTTTCGCACAGTGCTTCCTGAAAACACACGGCGTCAGAAAAAGATTGAGACACACCTTGTTGTTGCCAATGAGGCACTAGATTAACTTTGGAGAACCCTTGGGGTAACACCAGAGGGTGATAGTAAAAATCCTCCTCGATATTTTTGCTCCACTTGGCAAATTTTGCCCCTTGTTTGAAACTGACATCACATTGATTGATAAAGTCGTCTTCTCGGATCCCGAGTTTTATCAAGGTTGAGCGCATGGTCGGCCAGGTACCTTCTCCCACGCCCACAATAGGGACATTAGGCGATTCTACTAAAGTGACTTGAATAGCCTGGTTTTCTTTGTGCTCAGCGGCTATACGACCTGCGGTTAACCAACCGGCAGTACCTCCACCTACAACAACGATATGTTTTATTGATTCAGTCATATGTTTCGTTCCTAAAAACGGGCTGGTAGCTTAGGGACACGACTACCAGCCCAAGGAGTTACTCGTTTAGAAGCTACCTCTTACACCAAATGCCCATCGGCGTCCGCTGTCTTCAGCCAGAAGCAGGTGGTTGGCATAACGTCCACGCTTGTGCACGAACTCTTCTGTTAAGTTAATACCTTCAAAGAATATAGATACATTCTCAGTAACATCATAGCTGCCGCTAATATCCAACTGGTGATAGGCTTCAACAATCGTTGGGCCGTCACCTTGTACTTGGGTTAGCGACTGTACAAACTCGTCACGCCAGTTCCACGCTAAACGCGTTTGGAACGGGCCACTTTCATAAAAGGCCACTAGGTTAAGAGAATCACTTAAGCCCGTAACCGCAAAGACCTGATTAATATTTGCTGGGTCGAGTTCCGCATCGCTGTCGACAAAGGTGGCGTTGGCCATAAAACCAAAACCAGAGTCAAAAGAGTGTTGAGCAGCAAGTTCAAAACCGTCAACGCTGGCGTTTTCACCATTGTTAGGCAGGGTATTAGTAAATACCGCTTCAGCATCGTTTGCGTCTGGTGCACCCGCGTCACTGCCGGTTGATGGGTCTGTCAGTGTAGAGCCATCAGCTAATGTGAATGTTCTGTCTTCTTGAGAATTAACAATAAAGTTCGATACGTTCTTTTTGAAATAGCCGGCGGATAGGTAACTTGCTTCGCCGTAGTACCACTCAAGAGAGATATCAAAGTTGTCAGACTCAAAAGGTTTAAGCGCTGGATTACCACTGGTCGAAGTTAAGTCGCCGCCTTGGCGAGTCGTAGTGATTACCGTGACCGGTGACATGCTTTCCAGTGTAGGGCGAGTCAGTGACTTCGATGCTGCCATACGCGCTATCAAATCATCGGTGATTTCGAGTTTGAAGCTAATGTTTGGCAATATCGCATCGTAATCGTTACCTACATCAAAGCCTTGAGCGTCGCCAAATTGTGCGAGCATCTCTGTCTGATCCAGAATAGTAAGTCCTTGAATCGGGGCTTGCGTGCCAGTGACTGTTACGTCAGTGGTCTCTACTCGCAACCCTGTGGTGGAGTAAATAGGCATGTCTGCTAGTTCACCTTCAAATTCAAGTTCAAGGTACGCCGATAGTGTTTCTTCTTCTACTTCAAAGCTGTTGTTGCGACGTACAGCATCAAACGAAATACTCTCGCCATTTACGCTGGCGTAGTAGTCTTCAAGAAATGCAAAGTGTGCTTCGCCGTCATGGGCTAGCCACTGGGTGGGCATACGTCCACTGCCGCTCACATCTGACAAGAAATCACCGCCAGCATCGAAGATGTATTGTGATGCTGCAGGAATTTCAGGTAAATCAGGATAACCACAATAAGTACAATGGATACCAACGCCTTCGTTATCCCAACGAGTCAGCGTTTTAGTTTGAGAGGAATATTGAGCGCCAAATTTTGCACTGACAAAACCATTAGAGCCGCCAAAATAATCACCATCAATGCGGAATTGAGAAACTTCATCTTCTACCGCCCAGCCTCGGCGAAGCATAACGTGTGCACGGCTATTGGCTGTGTCTAAATGATTAGAGACACCGTCTGGCGCAATACTGGGGTCATAGGCAGCAAAACCATCTGTTGCATTACCTATAGCGCCATCAATTTCCTGCTGACCACTATAGATGTTAGCGTTGGCACCAGCGAACATGCTCGCATAAGGCAAGATGTTATCGTCTACTTGAAATCGAACGCGGTTCGCATAACCAATCAGTGAAAGTTGGTTTCCGCGCCCATTGTTTGCTTCGCGTTCAGCGGTTGAGTGAGAAAGGTCGAAGGAAAGATTTAAATCATCATTCACTTCCCAATCTACATTAAATCCAACCGAGGTGCTTTCCGTTAGACGATCAAATTTTTTGGCATGCATGTCAGTGGCTAAACCCACTTCTTGATACATGTCGACGATAGTGCCGTTGGCATCTACCGTTGGACGACGGCGATCGCCATTGTCATCAAATAGACTGCCATCATCTCCTACACCCTGGATATTAGGTGCAGTAAACCAGTGTCCGTAAGACGTAGCATCAGTTTCTACGTCAAAATCAGAGTAAAGTACGTCACCTGTAATAACCACAGAATCATTGGGTGCATACTGCAATACCAGGTTGGCGTTAGTTCGCGTACGTTCCTCAAAGGTGACTTTGTGGTCGTAGTTACGCGGTGAAAATACGTTTCCGGTCCAATCTCCACCAGACTGAGTTTGTGGATTGGGTACACCAACGTTCTCTAACCATCCGTCCATCTGGGCTTGGTTCAAACGGGTTTTACGCTGTTGGTGTGACAGGGCAAACAAAACACCGAAGGTGTCGTCATTAAAGGTATTGCTGATGAGACCAGATACTTGTGGTGTGGTTTCTTCGCTGTTCTCGTCGTAAACCCCTTTCACACTCCCCGCCACTTTAAATCCGCGAATGGCAAAAGGACGAGCTGTATTGATGTTAATGGTTGAACCCACGCCACCTGATTGCATTGTAGCTGTGGATGTTTTGTATACGTCTAAACTGCTGACAAGCTCTGATGCTATGGTGTCAAAACTAAATGCGCGGGAGTCGTTTTCAGAAGCGATTTGACGGCCGTTAACCAGCACGGTATTGAATTGAGGACCAAAACCACGCACTGTAATTAATTGGCCTTCACCGCCTGAGCGGTCAATTGAAACACCGGTAATACGTTGTAATGATTCTGCAAGGTTGGTGTCGGGGAACTTACCGATGTCTTCGGCAGAAATTGCGTCGACAACGCCGCTCGAGTCCCGTTTTACATCCATTGCTCGCGACATACTACCGCGAATACCGGTCACTTGAATCTGTTCAAATGCCGGGTCACTCTCTTGAGCATGTAGGTTCGGTGCTGCTGATGCTGCAAGTACCGTAAGCACAGCAGAAGCAAGTTTAGACTTTTTATACATTTTCCTGTCCTGTTAAATCCACAAGAGAAAAAACGTAACGTTTTTTCGTCTTGTTGAGTAAGTGGAGAGTGGTACCTGTCTCTGCACTCACGTTCGTGATTGAATGGCTTGATGCCGTCGCATCGATAACAAGGACGACGCAGAAATTATTTTCCGCCAATTTTTTTAACATTTTTTTACCATGAGAAATTTCAATCGACTTTAAAGCACGTCATATTGTTCCTATACATACTCGTGGTGGTTGGCTGCTTTTTACTGAGTTTTTCTATTGTATTTGCGATGTATTTTTTTCTTAGTGGTGTATGAATATTGCTCGAATGAATGTATTTCTCAGCTCCAAAGTAAAAATTATGTTAATTTTCAGCTCTCAAGTCGATGAAAAATAGGTATAAATAATTATTCACTCACTGTGATTATTTATTGTTCTGTATGTTTGTTATTCAATGTTGTATTTCAGATGCATTAGAAAAACTAATGCTTATGTGGGAATAATTCTCAATTGTCGAAATGAAATTCGGGCCTAGAATAGCCACCAAATTGTTTACCCAAATCTTTCAACGCTCACGGGAATTATTGTAATGAAAACTTTGATCGCTACTTTCGCACTTGGTCTTGCTTCTATGTCTGCTAACGCTATTGAGTTTGTAAACTCAGATGGTTCAGCACTTAGCCAAATTTGTATTGCTGCTGTTGAGTCTGACAAAGTACTTGACGCTGTAAGTGGTCAAGAGATGAAGCGCATTGCTTGTAACGATATGTCTTTGGAAGATTTTATTGCTACTTACCGTGCAACAGAAACTGTTGAGCCACAAAAGGCAGTTGCTTTTGAAAACGCTAACAGCACAGTAGAAGCGCGTTTGTGTATTGCTGCGGCAACATCTAACGAAGCATACACTCAAGAACTAAGCCGCATCGGTCGTAGCATAAACACTGCTACTGTTGCTTGTAATGGTGAGAGCTTGGTTGACTTTGCTAAGAGCTTCAACAAAACGTTCAACGGTTAATCCCGACCAAACCCATGTTGAAACGGACGGCGCTGAATTCAGCGCCGTTTTTGTTTGTAGTTACTCTTGAGGTAGATAGTCGTTAAATTGAACTACGCTGACACCGATCATGTTCTCAAGATATTGATCTAAATATGCTTTGTGACTCGCGCCAACAATAATTACGATATTGCCGCCAATGTGGCTGGCGACCACTCGCATGATGTTAGACGCCATATTGAGGTTTCTTACCTCCCAAAGTGCTACTCGTGCCAATGCAGGATTTACATCGAGATCTTTATCGATAAACATCCGCCACTCTTTGTCCAGTGTCTGCGAGATATATTCCTCGGAATTCATCCATGCATAAAGTGACAGCCAATCCCCAGTTTTCTCTGCTTCAGCGGCAAGAGCTACGGGCTTTGATACGTACTCACTGTTGGCAAATTCCACAGCGTATTCTGATGCTTTGTAAGAATCCATAAGTTGGGCAACTACCGTAGGATACATATCTTTATCTAAATGATCGTCGATGGGATAAAGTGTGTTGATCGCTGACGCTGTTGCAAGTGGATTTGCAAGATGATTTATCTCATTGTTCTTCTCGGCAAGTTGTTCTAAATAACGATTAATCTCCGGTGATATAACGTCGCTTCCTATCGGGGTGTTTAACCTCTGCCAGTGCAGCAACGCTACATATTTGTTGTAGCTCGCGATAGCTAGCGACACAGCCCGAGCGCGTTGTTCTTCTGACAGGTCACTTTGCGCCGTTAGCGCTTCTAGTTGCTGTATTGCTTGGTTGGCCGTTATACCCAATTGTTCTTGTGTTGCTCTGGCTAGTTTGATGAGTGCAGAGCCAACAAACCCTGTGATAACGTCTTGATAAGTGTCACCGCTATTTATCATAGTGATGATATCTTGCGGGCGAAGTGACTCTACACCTATTGCAGTAGGGTTAAATTTATTTATTGTATTCACTACTGATTGAAGTGAACTGGCATTCAACGGCGTGGTCACATTGCTGAGGTGGTAACTTCCTACGACCATAACTCTTGTTTGTGTGCGGGTGTTTTGTTGAAGGTCTTGAATAGTCGTTTTTGCAAAGATGCATTGAGATAGTAAGCAGCTACAGGCCACTATTATGTGAAAAGCATTCATGAATAAACTCCCTGTTATACCCGATGGTTATCGAGTGTTATTGACGTTCCATGGCAAATGAAGGGCAAATACTAAGTTGCATGTTTTTTAAACGCAACAATAAGGCGCTAATCTTTACTGGCAATATATGATTCACTATTTTTAATTAATTTACCCGCTGTTGTATTTGGTTATACTTAAATCACAGGCTCTTGCTAGTTTCATTATGACCCGACAATACTCAAAGTTTTTCATCTCAATCATCACTGTATGGTTTTTGCTGCCCTGGAGTATGGCGCGCAGTGAAACCGTATCTGCAGTTACTGAGTCTTTGGGAAAACTACAGTATGTCGATGACAATGGTCAGGTGACAGGATTTGCTACCGATGTAGCTCGTGCTGTGGCAGAGCGTGCCGGCGTAGAGTTAGATATTGCCGTGATGCCTTGGGCCCGTGCATACAAAGTGGCACAAGAGCAGAGTAATACGCTGATTTTTTCAATTGCTCGAACCCCTTCCCGCGAAGAACAGTTTCTTTGGGTAGGTATTCTTTGTCAGACGCCGATGTTTGTTTGGGGCACGCAAGAGCATGCTGATGCAAACTATCAAAGTTTTGAAGAGTTACGAACACAGTCCTTCGTAGTGACGCAGGGCTCAAGAATGGATGCGTATCTAAAGCAGCACCGCGTGAAGCAACTCACGTCGGTGGCAAATCAGGAGCAAATATTGGGGATGATCCTCCGAGGGCGTGTTGACTTTACCATTACCAGCGATTTCATGATGGCAGAGAAAATTGCCAAACATGGATTTGCGCCAAACGATTTTGTTCCAGTATTTAAGCTAGATGATATGGATAACCCTTTGAGTCTGGCTTTTGGTCTCGATACTTCATCAGAGCTATACGAGGCGTTTCTCAACGCCTTTAATGAACTTCAATCAGAAAACGTTATCGCCGATATTAGTAAAAAATGGGGAACCAGTTGTCGGTAGCTAGTTTTGCCTTTCGTTTGTGTTAAATACTACCACGCCATCTTTAATGGTGGTCGTTACGCTAATATCTTGTATCTCTGTGGCTTCTACACTGAGTGGATTGCTATCTAAAATCACGAAATCAGCGAGCTTGCCTTCAACTAAACTGCCCTTTAAGGCTTCATCAAATATCTGGTGCGCGGCATTTATCGTCACTGCTTTAAGCGCTTGATAAGGAGATACACGTTCCTGTTCACCGATAACCTGCCCCGTTCTACTTGTCCTATTTACCGCAGTGTACACGCTAAATAATGGATCGATAGGCGTGACAGTCTCGTCAGAGTGATTAGTGTAAATGAGTCCAAGACTACTGGCAGTTTGTATTGGGCTCAGAAAGTATGCGCGATCTGTTCCAAGATTGTTTACATGCACGTCACCGAAAAAGTAAGCGTGGTTAGTAAAAAATGAGGGCATTATGTTGTAGCGCTGGAAGGTTTGTAATTGGTCTTCTCTGATAAATTGAGAGTGAATGACCACAGTGCGTCGGTCTGCGTCTAGCGGTTGCTCTAGAGCGGTACTCGCCTTTTCGTGAGCTTCGATAATCATATCTATGGCAGCATCACCGTTGCCATGAATAAACATTTGAAAGCCATTTTTGTAACCCCGCAGTATCAATGCGTCTAGCTGTTCTTGCTTCATATGTGGGTAACCCACGCAGTCGTGCTCGCAACCCTCGACCTCAGTCAAATACGCCTCGGTGAAAAAGGCGGTTTTTCCTTGTGGAGAACCATCGGCGATTAATTTTATCCCCTGAGGTTTTAAATGGTTTTGATAAGTACCAAAATCAAGATCATTGGAAAGCATGCTATCCATGCCATGCACAGTAACCAAATCCATTATGAGATCACCTGATTGGGAAACACTTTGAAAAAAGCCCATATTGAGTGGGTCGGTCATACCGTCTTGAGCGGTGGTAACACCGTGTTCTAAGTAGTAGGCCTGAGCTTTTGGAAACAGTGCGCCTTTTAATGGAATAAAATCTTGAATGGCCTTGCCTGCAAAATAGTAAATAGCGACTTCTTGAACTTGTCCAGTAGGTTCATCACTGTTGGGGAAGCGAATGATTTTGCCGCCCTCAGGATCGGGGGTTGTCTCGTTGATCCCACCAAGAGAAAGTGCGAGTGAGTTGGCAATACCTAAATGTCCGCTGGTGTGTTGCAGATAGACAGGATTTTCAGGAAATGCGTTATCTAGTTCATGTCTGGAAATATGGCGCTGCTCGTCTAGCTGGGTCTCGTCGTAACCCCATGCGAAAATCCATTCGCCTTTTTTGATACCGAAGTCTGATTGGTATTTTTTCAGTGTTTCAATAACACCTTCAAAGTTAGTCACTGTACCCACCGGCGGCGGTGAAACATTGGCTTGGCCAATCGCGTTTATCACCATACCGAAGTGGCTATGTGGATCAATAAACCCCGGTAGTAAGGTCTGACCATTTAAATCGAAGATCTGCGCATTATTGTACTGTTCCATTGCCATACGCTTATCGCCAACAAATACTATTTTATTTCCCTCTGTCACCAAGGCTTCAGCATACTCTGGCTCTTCACCTTCCATCGTTAATACATAACCGTTGGTATACAAAATGGTTGATGCAGATTCGGCGATTGTAGAACGCTTAGCACAGCCTAAAGTTGACAAGCATATCATCAGTACTGTGAACAATAGTATGAGACGCTTTGAATGGTTCGAATTCATGCTTGGTTCCTTAAGGCTGTTTCACATAAGTTTTAGACTTTTTCAGAACATTAAACGTATGTAACTCGTAATCGGTTTATGAGCCTCCACCAAAAGGGTTTTATCGTGAAAAGGATGCTGAGGGGAAAAGATAAACAGATAATCTTAATGAGCATTGGATGCTTGGCGGCGTTCAGTACCTGTGCATCAGTGGAAGTCCAAAAACATCTTCAGGCGGGTGTAAATCTCGTTGCTGAAGATAACTTGTTTTGGAAGTTATCAGAGACCTTCGCACCCAACGTAGACTATTCAACAAACACCACGTATTTAGAAGGGTATGTAAAACCCGGAGCAAGTTTTGAGTATCTGACGGAATCGGCAAAATGGTATGGTAAGGGGTCTGCTGTACTGTCATATACCTCAGGGATCGATCCTTACGACGAGGGAAATACGGGACGGCTCACTCTTGAAGAGGCGTACGCGGGTTATACAGCGTCTATTGATGATAATCTGACCCTAGATATTTCCGTTGGTGCTCGCGAGTTTAAACTCGGGTCAGGAATGCTCATAGCGAATGGTGGCGTGAGCGGGTTTGAACGCGGAGCATTAAAACTTGGTCCGCGAAAAGCATGGGAACGCAGTGCGATTGTGAGGGTCAATTCGCCTTCTATTGCAGCTACTGCTTATTACATCGACCCGAATGAACTCGACTCTAATAATACCAACACTCAAATTTACGGTGTTGACGTCAATCTTCCTTTGACCAAAAGCGACGGAATATTGGGACTAACCTACGGGCACGTACTAGAGTCTGGCGCACCATATCCAAAAGCGGCGCCCAATGGTATTGGCCCTCCTGTAATTCTTGAAAACGCTCGCGATAATCTTTCTTTTGTTAATCACTACGGAAAAGCAACACTCTATCAAGACGAAGACATCAAGTATGTCGCTGAATGGGATGGTGCATACCAGTGGAATGATGACCTTGATCTAACATCATGGGGTGGAAGAATTAAGTTAGGTGTCACCTTGCTTAAAAAGAAGTGGGTACCTACGTTTACCTATTCTTGGCAGGCTTTTTCTGGTGATGACCCACTAACTGAGGGGGTGGAGCGGTTCGATCCCCTTTACTACGAAGGCTCGCCATCTGCATGGTCAACAGGCTCTAAGTCATCTATGGTGTTTATTAACTCTAATGTGGAAGCGCATCATTTTGCGCTTAACGTTATACCGTCTCCCCGACATATTTTGACATTTAGAGCCGCTCATATTCGCGTTAACGAATTGGGAAGCCCTGTTCAATTTGGTCAAGCAGCGAGGGTAGATTTTTCAGACGGTTTATCTACTGTTATTTCTGGCGTAACTGAAGCCCACTTGGCGGATGATATTTTCCTCGAATACACCTATCTAAAATCTGAGTCTGTGTTTATTACTCTGGGGTATTCAGTTTCTTTTCCCGGTGATGGCATAAATTCAGCGCTAGGACAACGTGCACCCAATTGGCCCGGTGGTTTCGCTAATGTGGTTGTGTATCTTTAATCTCACTCAACACTAGGTGAACAATGAAAACTTTTAGTGGTAGTAAAACTCTCACAACTACAACACTTTTTACTTCTGTGTTGGTCACAACAAATGCGTTCGCCATTGTACCGGTTAACGACTTGATCGACGTTGAAAAAGGTCTGTCTGGTACTTTTGGCTTGAGCCTTAACGGCCAATCAGGCAATAAAGATGAACAAGAATACGGCGTTGATGCATTACTGCAGTACGCAGAGGGGAACAATTTATTTGTTTTCATCGGTGATTATAATTACTCAGAAACTAACAATGTGAAAGATGAGGACGAACTGTATGTTCACGGTCGTTGGGTGAACCTGAACTTCTTCGGTGATTCATTAGATTCTGAGGTTTTCGTTCAATATCAGTATGATGATTTTGCGGACTTATCTGGCAGAGAACTGGTTGGGGCGAACGTGCGATGGCGGAATGAATTTAGTTCTGATGCCAGAAAGTCACAGATTATTCTTGGTTTAGGCGCATTTCATGAAAGTGAGGAGTCGGAGCAAACCACGCTGTCAGATAGTTTGGTAAGAGCCAATATTTATGCCCGTTACGTTTATGAAAAAATGGGTGAGTTTCCTTTCAAAGCTTATATTTCAACCTACATTCAGCCAGCTGTAGATGATATTCAAGATTTAAGAGGCCTGGTGGTATCCGGTATCAGCTTTCCCATTCAGCCTTCGCTTTCTATCGGGCTAGAGTTTGAAATAACGCATAACTCGACGCCCTTTATCGACGTCGAGAAAACGGATATTGATTATGGGATAACCCTAAACTATTCGTTTTAGTGGGGGGAGTTCCCCCCACTTCCTACAGCTGCTTACCCATTTGCTCTACAAGTTTCAATGTGGATACATCAGTTGAAAACACCGTGTTCAATCCTTGTGGTTCTTGTGCAGGATCGCCAAGATAGTCATCGCCTGCTTGCCAGATCCCATCGTCATCGCTGTTCGCTACACCCATACCACCGAATGCCCAGAAGTTGATTCCCGCAAATACTTTATTTGCGTTCTTACTCTCTAGAAGCGTATCGAGAATGGCCTGATAGAAGCGGTTTCGATATGTCACAGAACTATCTGGTGACAGAGACTCGTCGTCTCTAGGAAAACCAAATTCGGACAACACGATAGGCTTGTTCAACAGGGTGGCGAGTTCACTATGGGTTGCAATATAGTCTCGTGCGTTGTCAATGGATACCACAAGCGAAGCCTCTGGGTTTTTTGGGTCGAACCAAGACCAATTTTTGGGCCACGCGTGCATGGTTAGGTAATCAATATCAGGGTGTTGATGCATTTGGGCAAATAGCGTTGGGCTATTCAAACTCCCAGCGGCACCCTCACTCCCCGTTGACACAAGCTGATTAGGGGCGAGGTCTGAGATTAGCGAGGCGCTCGAGTGCAACCAATGTCTGTATGCCGCTTTGTTTTCTGGAATGAATATTCTGGGCTCGTTAGCCAGTTGCCAACTCATTATGGTGGCGTCGTCTCTGTAGTGCTTACCCGATACCGTATTGGTTCGGCCCATAATGAATTTTACATGATCGTGATAGGCTTCAACACAAGCTAGGCAGGAGTAGTACTGAGCAGCGTAATCCATGTAATCTTGCCATTCATTTTCCGCGTCAAATGGATTGGGTACCGGCCCATAACCATTCCAGCTGAGGTACTGAGAATACCCGCCAGACCAAATCCAGTTGTTGTTCATGTACAGCACGGCAACCATGTCTCGTTTGTCCATTTCGGCAATGAGTACATCCAAACCTTTCAGTAGGTCAGTATTGTATTTACCTTGCTCGGGTTGTAATGCTGGTTTAATGACAGCGTTTCCTACACTCCCTTCGGCACCGACTAACACTCTCAAGTTAGTGATGCCATATTGCTTGAGCTGGTCAAGTTCTTGAGTGAGTCTTTTCTTACCTGCTTCAGTTGCACCGAGCAGTGGTCCGTACCAATAGTTGGTGCCAGTGAAATAATACGGAGCACCGTAGCGATAAAACTGTCCATCAACCACAGAGACAAATCTGTCTGGCGCTGCCTCTACAATTGTAATGCTTTGCGTATTAGAGGGAGCTGACTCACCAGACTCGTTTTTTGCGATGACGCGATAGTGATAAGTGACACCGGCCTCTAACGTCGATGTATCGATAAACAGCGCGTCATGGGCTGGATCAAAGTCTTTGATACCGTCAGTAATATCAGGAGCAATGACTTCCCACGACAAGTTATTGCCTTTACGCCGCTCAATTCGATAAGTTCTTCCTGTTGGAGAGCCGAGCCAGTTTATCTTCCTATTCTGAAAAATGGGGCGAAGTGTGGGTGGTGTTGGGACAGAAAGAGGCTCAGGATTGTCTAGCCCATTCATTCTTGCTTGTGAGCGTCTAACTAAAGAGATAACCGCTAATTCTTCGTTGTCATCGCCCTCGGCAAAGCCCGGTAAGTGATAACTTGTATATCCGCTGTCACCTTCGTAGTGCCAGTAAAAACCACCATCATGACGTCGTCCTCTCATACCCCAAATGAACGCCCCCGAGGCTTTATGCCCATCTACTTGAGCATCTACTACTGTGTCCATGATTTGCGTCATTTCTTTAATAGGTAGCAGCCCAAACTCACCCACCATGTACGCTTTTTTACCTTCAATAGCGCTAAGATTATCAATAATGGTTTGTGGCTTGTTATTTCCGTTAACCGAGTAAAAATGGTTACTGATAATATCTACATTCGGGTCCTCTAGTGAGCTAGGTAGTATCGATAAATAGTTCCCGTCTACAACTAAGTGTTGTGGTGCTAATGCTTTAATAAGAGCAGCAGTTTTAGCGACAAATTCAGCGGTAGATGCCTTTAATTCATTACCTGTTTCCCACGCCATGATGGCTTTTTCTTGGTAGTAATAACGCCCAGTGATGGTGTTTTTTCGATTGATTACCTGATGAATAATGTGTTGATACGCTCGATACGTTTTGCTGGTAGTGTCGTATAGCGCGTTTTCATCTTCTTGGTAGAAATCTGCAAGCTCTTTTTTACCTCCCCACCAACTCCAATGGTCGATAAACGGTAATATCAATCGTATTTGATACTTATCTGCCAGTGAAATCATACGATCGTAAACCACCATTGCTTCTTCATTAAGCGAGGGCATATCATCGTATTGGGTTGGTGCTAGCACATGAGTCTGTCTACCACATGCTTTATCAGAAGGATGAGCCACCGACAGCACGTAAATGCGCATCGCTTTGTGGCCGGTGGCATTGAGTGAAGCAAACCAGTTTTCTTGCTCATCTGCACTAGGCCATTTAAAAAACCTGCCCCCACCCTCGGTCATCGGCCATACATTTTCCACGGGCGTCGTCTTCTATACGATGAAGCTCTGGCGCATGAATTCCAGCGAATCTGAATGCTTCACTACCGTCATATAACACACTACCGTCACGGGTGATAAAGTGAGTGAAGTTTGCCCACGTTGAAAATGAACAAGTCAACAGCATGAGGGCGAGAACACGTTTCATCATTATTGGCTTGCCTCTACCTGAACGAATAGCTTTTGGAGTTCCATCATGGCCCGCCCATTGTGATAGGGCGCCTTCCAGAATCCAGCTTTATAGATTTGCTCTGCACTGTTTTGGTCACACTTAGCAACCCAATGCCATTCACCGTGTTCTTTGTCCATATGTTGGTGTTGGATAAACTCCCAAATTTTAATGCACAGTTGAAAATAGCGTGGGTCAGAGGTGAGAGCATAAGCATTCATGAAACCAACCAAGGCCTCTGCCTGGACCCACCAATAGCTTTTTTCATCTTTGTGACCAGAAGAAAAGTCATAGTCATCACAAACCTGTCCATTGCTACCAATAGCTTCGTTGGCACAGACTTCTGCCATTTTAATGCTCACGTCCTTAACTTGTTCGGTCACTGACGCATCGCCAAGTACAAGCGCAGCTTCCCAGAGTAGCCAGCTGGCTTCAATATCGTGACCAAAAGAATAGGTTTGAGACTTGTCTTCCCAGTCCATCTCAAAAAATAGTTTTAGGTGGTGTGTTTCATCACATACTACGCGATCCAAGAAAACACTCAGCACATGTCTAAACGCTTCTTCAACTTGGGGTGTTGGATTGACTTTGTACAATGCCGTATATGCTTCCAATACATGCAACAAGGTGTTCATGGATTTAGGCAAGTTTAAATCTTTATCGCTGAGTCTATAGTCAGAAATAGGAAGCCATCGCCTATCACACGCTTCGACGTAGCCACCTGATTCATGGTCTCTGGCATGCTTCTCAACAAAACCAAAGCACGACATAGCAATAGCCAGTGCATTTGGGTCTCCGGTAAGGTGGTAGTAGCTACACAAAGCATAAATGCCGAAGGACTGGGCGTAAGTTTGCTTTTTGCCATCCGCAACTTCACCCGTTGGTGCTACACTCCAAACCAGCCCGCCGTACTCACTGTCGACGAGATTGTCTAATAGCCAGTTGTAGCTTCGTTTGGCTTGCTGAAGATGTTCAGCCTCGCCAGATTGACCGGCAAGTTCACTGAAGAACCACAAAATACGCGTGTTTAAAACACAACCCTTTTCCGCGGTGTGATTTGGTTTACCAAAAAAGTCTACCTCGCCGACAAAGCCACCATTGAACTTGTCTAACGCTCTCGACTGCCACCACTCACTAATGCTTGATAGCTCGTGGCTAATACTTTGCCTGTTGAATGAGGAAAGCTGTAGTTTTTCCGCTTCCATCACATCACCTTTAGGTTTTTGTCGATTAACGCGTTAATCGTTTGAACTGAGGCTGCTGAACGCAATCCGTCTTCAGGCGTGTTAACGCAATAGTCGATAAGTTGTTCTATCGATGATGTAGCCACATGTACGCGGGTATCTGAGCTGGCATAGTATATGAATACTTCGTCGTTGCTATTGGCTATCCAGCCGTTACAAAAGGCAACATTACTTACGTCACCGACGCGCTCCTCCCCTTCAGGCCCAATAAATAAACCACCTGGCTTGTGAGTGATTTTCCACGGCTCATGCAAATCAGTCATGAACATGTACAGAACATAACGAAGGCCTGCTGCCGTATTACGCACACCATGAGCGAGATGCAGCCACCCTTTATTGGTTTTTATTGGTGCTGGACCTTGTCCATTTTTGAGCTCAGAAATGGTGTGGTAAACCTTGTTGTCTATGATCAGTTCCTTTTCAACATGGGCATTTTCCATAGAGTCAGTTAAACCCCAGCCAATACCACCGCCGCCGCCAACACTGATAAAACCGTCTTGTGGACGAGTGTAGAGGGCGTATTTACCGTCTACAAATTCTGGGTGTAATACCACATTGCGCTGTTGTCCACTGTGTGTGATAAGGTCGGGTAGGCGCTCCCAAGTCACTAAGTCTTTTGTTCGAGCAATACCACATTGGGCCACAGCAGCAGATGTATCGTCAGGTTGGGTATGATCTTTTCGCTCGGTACAAAATAGTCCGTAAATCCAACCGTCTTCATGCTGGGTAAGGCGCATATCATACACGTTAGTGTCTGGTTCATCGGTTTCTGGCATGGTGACCGGCTTGTCCCAAAATTTAAATCCGTCTACGCCGTTTTCGCTTTCGGCTACGGCGAAATATGATTTGCGGTCACTCCCTTCAACGCGAACCACAAGTACGTAGCGTCCTTCAAAAAATATTGCGCCGGCATTGAGTGTGGCGTTTACGCCAATTCTCTCCATCAGCAACGGGTTGGTATTAGGATCAAAATCATAACGCCAGGTCAGTGGAATATGCTTTGCAGTAATCACTGGGTTTTCCCAACGTTGATAAATGCCGTTGCCTAATTCTTCTGCCTTGTTTTGCTTCAAAATCAAATTGTCGAAGCTAGTTTCGATGCGCTTCTTTCTGTCGATAAATGAGTGTTCTGCTGTCATAAAAAATACTCTAATAAGGTTGAGAATCTGGTTGTTAATGTGCTTTTGAACAAGCTGGGTAATCTTCCATTTTGTCCCACCAGAAAAACTTCAGATAAATGGAGGTTAGAACGATAACGATCATGCTAAGGGCAAACGGTTGCCACTGCTGAATCACCATAAATATGGGGGCTGCAGCTAGGCTTGTATGCCATATCAAACCAACAAATACGTTGCATAGGTCCCGTACCATGTCCTTGTTGATCACGAGGTTTTCATCTTCTTCTTGCAGTGCTTTGATAACCGGTGCCCAGAAACCCCAAGGGCGAGTTTTTAGGTAAAAGTTTTTGAGCGTAGCCATGTCATCAGGCGGCGTAAGTAAGCTCACTGCGACACAGGCGGTTAAGCAAATGCCGAACAAGATAGGAAATCCGAAGAGTGGGGATATATCGGTAAACATCATAGGTACTGCAACTAGCAAGCCTGCCACCATACCCGCGAAATAACCCATGCCGGTGAATCTCCACCAATACCATTTGAGTAGATTTGAGGCGGTATAACCACCATAAAGGGCCGACACCAACCACATAATGATGCTATTGAGCGACGGTACAAATAGGCCAATAGCGGTACCGGCCACAATGAAAAAGGCTGATACAGCATAACTGAGGTGTACGTAGTGTTTTTCGTCGGCGTCTTTCTTCATGTAGCGACGATAGATATCGTTAACTACATAAGCTGGCGCTGAGTTTGTGGTTGCTGCAAACGTCGACATGAAGGTAGCGAGTAAGCCAGCGACGACCAAGCCCAATAGACCCGCAGGAATAAAGTTAGCGAGTGCGAAGGGGAGAATTTGCTCGAAGTCCACATCAGGCCCCATGGCTTGAAGTTCGGGCATGAAATACACCAACGCAAGTACAGTAAGGCCAGTTATCATCATGTATCTGGGAAACAACAACACAACGCTAACAAACCAACTCATTTTTGCTGCGTCCGTAGGAGATTTTGAAGACAGAACTCTTTGCATGTCGAAGTTAGGTGCTGGTCCTGCCATGCTTTGTAGAATGCCTTTGAACAACACAAGCATCATGAATATGGAGAACAAACTCCAACCATCCGTCTGTATTTGTTTGTTTGCCTCATCCAAAATACCCGACCAATCTAGGTCTACATACCAACCGAAGCTGAGCTTGTCCCAACCCTCTGGAGTGACTTTGGCAAGCATTTCTGGCGACACTTGTTGCATGGCAATAATACCAATGGCGATACAAGCGAAGGTCATTATTACGAACTGAAGAACCTCGGTGAATACCACGCTGACCATGCCACCTTTTATCACGTAGAGTCCGGTCAAAAAGGTTAGGATTAAGCCGTAGATAATTTCATTGGTACGAGGGTCAGCGTGAAGCTCCCAAGGTAGGAATACCGCTGCAAATTTACCAATTCCCGCGAAACCGTAGGCCAGAAAGCCGAGCACACTGAGTAGGGCAAAAAGCACCACAATAAGATGGCTATAGGTTGCTCCTTTACCTTGACCAAAGCGGAAAGTAATCCACTCAGCACCTGTCATTACCCCAGAACGTCTCAACCAAATCGAAAGAAATACCATCAAAAATATCTGGTTAAAGCTTGGCCATAGCCAGGGGATAAAAACGCTCTTTAATCCATAAATGAATAGCAAATACACCATCCACATGGTGCCGCTGATATCAAACATGCCTGAAGCATTAGAAAGGCCTAAAAAAGGCCATGAAATAGAATTTCCACCTAAAAAATACCCTTTTGAGTCTTTTTGAGACGCTCTGGAGACATAAATTCCAAGCCCTACTACGGCAAGGAAATACAGCCCAATAATGAATATGTCGATGTTGGTTAAGCTCATGCGTTAACGTCCTAGCGTTCACACTTAGAAAAGGATGATTGAATGTAACATGTTAATAACATAAAGTGAACCGGTTCATTTATCAAGTTGAATTTTGTTTTAGCCACAAATTTTATAGTTAAAGGTGTGACTTCGAATGGAATTTATTATTGAAAGTAGTGTAAATATGAACCCGTATCATTATTTTCGTAAAAATGTTTGGTAATGTGGTAAATTCAGTACTAGAACAACAAAGATAAACACTGGTTAAGGAGCGAATTCTAGTGGCCACCATTCGCGATGTTGCAAAAGAAGCAGGACTCTCTACAGGTACTATTTCTAAGGCGCTTAGTCACCCTGAAAAAGTGACAAAAAAGAACTTAGTTAAAATAGAAGCTGCCATCAAAAAGCTAAACTATAAGCCAAACATGCTGGCGCAAAAGTTCAGAAGTAAGCAGTCAAACACGATTGTGGTGATGGTTCCAGATATTGCTAACCTCTTCTTTGCAAAAGTGATAAGTGGTATTGAGTCAGTTGCTCAACAAGAGGGATACAACGTATTACTCGGTGATACAAAAGACTCTGCAGACCGGGAAAAAGACTTTATCAGAATGGTTGAAACACGTCTGGCAGATGGTTTAGTTAACCTTCGTCCCTATAAAGCGTCAGATTCTCTACTACCCAAAAAAGGCGTTCCTGCGGTGAATGCGAGTAGTAGTATCCATACGCCCTATTGCTCGGTGAGAATTGATAATGTTGGCGCGGCTGAAAAAGTGGTCAACCATCTGATTAGCCTGGGTCACAAGAAAATCGGCGTAATATCCGGTTTAGCAGATAACCCTCACTCAGTGGACCGGATGCAGGGCTACAAACAAGCACTTGCAAAAGCTAATATTGATTTCGACCCGCAGATTGTTATCGAAGGTGATTTTAATTATTGGTCTGGCTTAAGTGCCGCTGAACAGTTCTGCCAAATGAAGGATAGGCCCACCGCAATTTTTTGTATGAACGATGAAATGGCCATTGCAGCCATGCGTGGCTTTATTGATAAAGGCCTTGAAATCCCCGGAGATATCTCGATAACGGGGTTCGACGATATGGACGTTTCCAAGTACGTTGTTCCTACACTAACCACGGTTTCTCAGCCCGCGGAGAAAATGGGTGAACGTTCAGCAGAACTCCTTTTCAATATGATCCAAGATAAACCTATACTTGTCGACGACCACATCTTGCCGTACGAATTTGTGATCAGAGAGAGTACTGCACCTCCGAGGTAAAATATTATTAACAAAAATTGAACCGGTTCATTTTTTATGTATGATAGTACACATTCAGTACGATTGTGGGTAACATCAAATGGTTCAATTGGCCGAAAAGTTCAACGCAGACTTAATGCGTTCGGTTTACAAGTATGATCAGTGGCTCAAAGAAGAGGTTGTTCCTCATTGGGTTGAAAGTGGTTTTTCCGATAATGGTGCTGCTATTGAGCGTTTTCTCGAAAATGGTGAGCCAGACATTTATGCGAACAAGCGTATTCGTGTGCAGGCAAGGCAGATGTTCTCATTTTCCTACGCACAGCACCATGGATGGATAAGCAATGGTCCGGCGCTTGTTCAAAAAATAGAGAGTTTTCTGACTGCCAAGACGGATAGCCAGATCCCCGGGTTTTATCCTCACGCACTAGATGCGTCAGATACGGTTATTCTTCCCCACCGAGATTTATACGATTGTGCATTTTTCTTACTCGCTTATGGCTGGCGTTATCACGTATTTAACGACCTTAATGCGCTAAACAACGCAGAGCGGCTTATCAGTCAGATTGAGTTGCAGCTCAAAGGCCTTAAAAGTGGCTGGGATGAAGGCACGATAGAAACCAGTGTACGTCGACAGAATCCACACATGCATTTGTTCGAAGCCTTTTTGACTTTGTATCAATTCACCAAAGATGGTCGATGGTTAGCCTATGCTGGAGAGATGTTCAGCTTGTTTGAAACTGTATTTTTTGATGCAGATAACAAGGTAGTTCGAGAATTCTTCAACGCGGATTGGAAGCTAAATGCCTACAAAGGGCATATCGTAGAGCCTGGTCACATGATGGAGTGGATTTGGTTGCTGATGCAATATCACAAGTTCACTAAAAAACCAGTCTTGCACTACTGCACAGCATTGTACCAGCAAGTCATCCAGATTGGTGTTGATGAAGATGCCTGTGTGCTTTTTGATGAGGTATCGCCAACAGGAGAGATACTCAAGGCGACTAAACGTTGCTGGCCAATGACAGAGTGGGTCAAAGCGGCGTTGGCCTTGTCTAAAGCAGGGGATACCAGTTTTGATTATGAGAGTCATGCCGCGTGGGCGCTTAACGTGTTGCTAACTAAGTATAGAAATACTCAAAACCCTGCACTGTATATCGATCAGTTGGGGGCTGATAATCAACCGCTTGAGTCTCAAGCACCAGCGAGTACGCTTTATCACTTGCTAATGGCACATGCTGAGGCCTTGAGTTATGTGGGATAAATACAAAATATACGCCGTTATTGTGGGTATGCTCGCTCTGGCGAGTTTTCAAACATTGGCAGAGCCAACACTCGAAAAACCCAATATTTTGATCATTATGGCAGATGATCTTGGGCATGATGATTTGTCTTTTCACGATCATCCGTCCATTGAAACGCCACACTTAGACGCCCTCGCTTCTCAATCGGTGAGGTTTTCTGATTTTACTGTTACGCCAGTATGCGCTACTACCAGAGCGGCTTTACTTACGGGGCGACACCCCTATAAAACTGGCGTTTCAGGTGTACATGGTGGTCGAGATTTTTTGAGCAAAGACGAATTACTCATGTCTGACTATCTTCGCGCCGAAGGATATCGCGCCGGCACGTGGGGAAAGTGGCATAGCGGAAAAACTGAGGGGTACTTTCCTTGGAACAGAGGCTTTGATGACGCTTACTATGCAGAGCTCTATCAACACGAGAATAGCTTTGGCTGGCACAATGGTGAGTACGTAGAACATGGTCAATGGGTGAGTGAAGTTATTACCGATTATGCCATTGATTTTATTGACGCTAGTGATGATTCACCATTTTTCGCTTATGCGAGTTATTTAGCACCTCACGAGCCATGGCTCGCTCCTCAACAATTTGTTGATAAGTATATTCAAAAAGGCTACCGACCTGCGATTGCCAACTTGTATGGCATGATTGAGGAAATGGACGCTCAGATTGGCAGATTACTGGCTCACCTAGAGAAGAGCGGTAAGCTGGACAACACAGTTGTGAGTTTTCCTCAGTGACAATGGTCCATGGTGGGACAGTAGTAATTATGGCGCTATGACAAAACAAGAGTGGTCAGAGCGCAATCCGAGTGGCATGCATGGAAACAAAGGACAGATATGGCAAAACGGCGTAAAGTCAGCGTTGTTCGTGTCGTTGCCGTCTCGATTTACTCCTAATGATGTCGATCGATACATTGATGTACAAGATATTTTACCCACAGTACTAGAGTTAACTGGCGCTAGACCTGTCGCCGACGCCCCACAGATTGATGGTCAGTCGTTTTTACCTTACTTACTGGGAAATACCGATGGTGAAAATACACGGACCACGCTTCTTGCTTCTCATGACGTACGGTCTGGTAAACTTTTGTTTAATCAGTGGACGCCTATTGACGATGATGCCAGAGCACAAATGCTTGTTGCTTCTCAGATCATTGGCCTTCGCACCGAAACCCATAAATTGATTTTAAACCCTGCGATGGATAGGCCACATTATCCTGAGCCGGTGGGGCGCTATCTATTGTTTGACATGCAGGCTGACCCACTGGAAACCACTAATATTATTGCTACCTCACCAGAGATTGCTGAAACGCTCATTGCAAAAATTGATTCAGTATTTAGCGACATACTAGCCAGTGAAACTAGCTTTCAAGTACCAGTGTACGTAATTAAGAAAGACAGTCCCGTCGCCATTATCAACGGCTTTGGTCCGAGTTCAACGTCTGGCAATACGCGCAGTCGTGCACATCATTTATCAGGTATGTCGTCAGCAGGTGACAAGGCGGTATACACTTTGGAAAGCGAGAGGGCGGGGAAGTATCATCTTTATGTTACTCAAGAAAGCACAGACGCGGCAGGCATTGCAGTGTCGTTTAGTTTGGGTAATCAACAACAAGTCATTGAGTTTGATGGAAGTCCTCAGCAGTATGTTGGTAGCTTTGATGTACCTGTGGGCATAATGACACTAGAGCTTTCTGTAGTGCAAAACAACAGCATTAAGCCATGGAGCGCTATTACCAAATTAAGGCGTTTAATCCTGATAAAAGACGGCGAGCAGTCTACCTTGGACACTTTGTCTAACCCCTATTAATCATCCGCGAGCTCATGTCTATGAAAAATGGCTTCAAGTATTGCCCACATTGCGGGAAACACCAGAATTCTTGTCGCCATTTAGTGCCTTTTGAATGCATTTATTGTGGGTTTACCTTCTATCAAAATGCAGCTGCCGCTGTGGCAGGCATCATTCAGTTTAACGATAAAATTCTATTTACTCGGCGAGAAAAAACACCTGGGAAAGGCATGCTGGATTTACCTGGGGGCTTTGTTGATCACTCTGAACCCCTAGAAGCTGCATTGACTCGAGAAGTTAGGGAAGAACTCGGTCTTAACATAGTCTCGTGGAGTTACTTATCATCCGGTGTTAACGATTACCTCTACAAGGACGTCTTGTACCACACCTGTGACGCTGTGTTTACCACCACCTTAACGTCGGCCCCAAAGATACAAAAAGAGGACGCAGAAATTAGCGATATTGTTTGGATTGATAAGAATAACGTCCCCTTCGATGAAATCGCATTTGATTCGTTGAGGGAGGCTTTGCGTTTGTATCTCAATGAGTTCTCTTAGTTGGGTAACCTACGCCTTGGTTTTTATTTAACAGAAAAACGAGATACCCCTATGAAACTGTCGAATACTTTAATTCTATTGTTCTGTATCGTAAGCCAGAGTTGTATCAGTTCACATCACAGTGAGGTTACAGCAGGACAAGTAGGAATAGAAATGACATCGCTCATTGGCTTTTTTAATGCCAATGCCTTCAACTCTCGCTCTGGTGCATATTATTCCGAAATTGATAATCGCGGTGAGGTAGTTTCAGATAAAGTCTACACCGTTGCATTAAGTCGTATGATATATGGCCTGGCATATAGCTCACCTACCAATCCGGAAAATCTTTTAAAAGCACAATTAGCCGCGCAGTTTCAACTAAATCATATGTTAGGAGAAGATGAGCACGGGAGTTATTTCTTGTCTTGGGTGAATGTGCCAAACAACAGCTCGTTCAATGGCAATGGTGTGTTGAAAGATGAGAGTCAACAGTTAGATGTATGGCAACAAGCCTATGGTTTGAATGGCTTGGTCGAATTGTACAGACAGACTAAAAACGAACAGCTTTTGTTTACTATAAGAGAGTTGCATAAAGCCTTTGTTAAGCGATTTCGAGACCCCATAAACCTCGGTTTTGTCGGCGCGTACGAAATAGGTCGAGGTCAAATCTCTCAGTCTAAATCTATTCAGTCATTAATGTACCCAGTGACCGCGTATATGGCGAATTTGTGGATGGCAGATGTAGAATATCGGCGAGAATATGAAACCATTCTTAATGAGCACATCACACTTCTCGGGGATATTGGTTGGAATGAGGATTTACACTGGATAAACGTTAAGTTTGACGAGCGCTGGCAGCCCTGTGAGTCTACTCAAGATAATACTTGTAGCAGTGTTAGCCCAGGTCATAATTTTCAATTGGCTGCGCTGTTTTTAAGGGCTTCAGAGTGGCCGTTTATAGCGGCGCAAAAGCGTGTGATACTGCAAGAAAAAGGGCAGAGAATTATTGAGGCCACTCTTGCTAAGCCTATTTATGGCGAGAACGGAATAGCGCAAGGTTTTGCTGGCGGTTTTAACCCGTTAACGAATCAACCAAGTGATATACGAAAAGCATGGTGGCAGCATTGTGAAGCGATTATAGCGCTCAGTCTACAGGATGAATATCACAACGAACGAGATGCATTGCTCGCGTTTTTCTTTGCGCATTTTTTCGATAAGGAATATGGCGGTGAGTTCTTCTTTCTTGATGAACACAACCAGCCTGTCACTTCAGAGTTAAAAGGTAGCATTGGAAAGTCGGTGTACCACACCGTTGAAATGATACGCTTTCTCTAACCTAGTGCGTCGCAATGACCGAAAAAAGCGCTATCAGTGAAAGATAGCGCCGTTGGCCGGTAATTTACTCAGTACCAATGAACTGTAACAGCATCTGAGTTTGTGTTTTCAATAGTTCAGTGTCTTGTCTTGTTTCAACATTGAGTCTGAGCAAGGGTTCGGTATTTGACTGACGTAGATTAAATCGCCAACTATCAAAATTGAACCCTATACCATCGGTAAAGTCTGCACTTGTTGCGGATTTTTCAAAGTGTTGCTTGATTCTCTCCATCGCTTCGTCAGGTGCTTTGTGCTTGATATTAATTTCTCCCGACGTAGGGAACGCGCTTATACGAGCTTCTATCATATCTGCTAAGGTGGTCTGTTTCTGACGCATCAAGTCGGCGATGAGCAACCATGGAATCATGCCAGAATCACAATAGGAAAAGGCTTTGAAGTAATGATGTGCACTCATTTCCCCACCATACACGGCGTTTTCTTTACGCATGCGTTCTTTGATAAATGCATGCCCTGTTTTACACATAACGCCCTTACCATTGTGACGAGTAATGATCCCTTGAGTATTCCAATACAGCCTAGGATCGAAAACAATCTTGTCAGAAGGATTCTTACTTAAGAAGGCATCAGCGAGTAGACCCACAATATAGTAGCCTTCTATAAAATTGCCCTTGTGATCAAATAAGAAACAACGGTCAAAATCACCGTCCCAAGCTACACCGAAGTCTGCGCCGTGTTCAATGACTGCGTCTTCTGTTGCTTTTCGACCCTCTTCTAGCATGGGGTTAGGGATGCCATTAGGAAAGTTGCCGTCAGGTGCGTGATGGACCTTGATAAAAGTAATAGGTACACCCAGCTCATTGAATTTTGACTCAACAGCATCTAGTGCTGGACCAGCAGCGCCGTTCCCCGCATTAACGACGATTTTTAAATGAGACAAGTTGCTGGGTGTAATGTAGGTCATTAAATGGTCGACATAGGCACTACGACTACTATCACGTATATACTTTCCTGAGGTGTGTAATTTTTCTTCATTGATGACGTCCTTGCCACTGATGAAATTATCTTCAGCGTATTGGCCGAGGAGCCAATAGGCTAGTTGAGCATCTATCCATTCACTGTCGTAGTTTTCAGCAATCGCTTTTATGGTATTTAAACCTGTATCTCCACTGACAGGTATGCCTTTTTCTCGCACCAATTTCATGCCGTTGTAGTCAATGGGATTATGACTCGCGGTAACTTCGATACCGCCATTAACTGGCAGGTGCATAGTGGCAAAATACACTTCTTCAGTGCCACACATGCCAATATCTATAACGTTTGTGTTGCCATCAATAAGGCCAGCAGCAAGAGAAAACTTTAGTGCCTCTGATGTGAGTCTTGCGTCTCCGCCCACAACAACAGATTCTGGGCTGAAATGCTCTGCATAGGCACGGCCAATTCTATAGGCAACGTCGGGTGTTAGTTGCGAGCCCAGTTGGCCGCGCACATCGTAGGCTTTAAAACAAGTAAGGGGGTTGGTATTAGTCACGATAAAACATCTCCACTCTGACAATATCAGCCGTATCGCTAAAATTTATAGTCACGTTATTGTGTCCGTCTAAAGACAAGTTGTAGCGACGGGGAATAAGGTAGTCATAGTTAGTTTCTGCAAGGGCGAAATCATCGACTTGTAGCTGGTCAGAATTAATTGGTGTTTTTGAATCACCCAACGCAAAGCTGAGTAAATTAGTATCGCCTCGCTCATAGGCATAAACAGTCATCCCTATTGCTTCTCCAGGTACAATGTAGCGAATACTGCTTCCCTCATTGCCGTGTAATCGACTGTATGCTTCTTTGAATGAGCGATAGTCTCGGGTTTTAATTTCAACTCCTTCACTGTCATCCAAAACAGATAAATTTCGAGCGCCATCAACTAACGTTTTGTAATCTATCGTGATTTCAACAAAGTTTGAGGGTGAAGACTCACCGGCTTGGTTACGTGCTACCACACGATAAAAGTAATGGGCGCCTGTTGATCCATTGGTATCACTGTACAGTGCGAACCCCGGTGTTTCGATATCATCGATATTGTGAGCTATGGTTTTCCAAGGGCCTTCAGCGGAGGTTGAACGTTGAATGTCATAGCCATAAGCACCTACTGACCCCTGCCAACTAAAAATGGGTGATTCAGAGAAGGGGAGGAGTGTTGGAGGCTCCGGCGGGACGATTTCTGGCACCTTTTGGTTTTGAATTTCAAATGCTTTCTGTTGATATAGCGCCAGTAAGTTTCGCTCATCATAGGATTCCCCATCGTCAAAACCAGGCCAGTGATACGCTCGATACAGACCATAACCTACAGGCTCTGAATGGTGGTAAAACCCTCCTTCAGGATGATGCCTACGCAGGCTCCAAATAAAACCGCCTGGAATGGCAGGTTCACTGATTACATAGTCTAAGATTCGCTCAATGCCAGTCGTGCTAATGAAACCAAACTCGCCCAAGAATACGGGCTTTTTACCACCAATCATTTCGACGGTTTTTTTGAGATTGGCAATTGTTTCAGTAGCGTTCGGTTCGTAGTGATGGGTATTGATCATATCTATTGCAGGCTCGTCGATTGAGTACTGCTGTATCCATACCGAATGATCTTCCAAGTGAATGGCGTGAAACCCATCGATGACGAGATGTTTGGGATCTATCGATTTTATATGGCGGGCTATTTCAACTCCCCATTCTGGTGGGTTTTGTAACTCGTTCCCTGTTTCCCATGCCATAATAGTAGGGTCGTCTTTGTAAGGGATCCCTGTGATTGTATTGACTCTGTTAAGTACGAAGGCAATGGTCTGTTTAAAGTCAGCGATAAGTTGTTCGTCAGTCCAAAATTCATCTTCAGTTTTACCACGAAAATCAGCGTAATTGGGCCTTCCGCCCATCCATTGCCAGTTGTTAAGTAATGGAATGACAAGCCTTATTTTGTACTCCCCCGCCAGTGCGATAACCTCATCAAGTTTGCGAAATGCTTCCTCATTGAAAACACCAGGAGCTTCTACATAAGTGATCGCTTCTTTAGGAAAATTTTTGTTGTGTACGGGAATGGTATACGAGCGTACTACGCGCCCACCAAGTTGGTTGATGGTTTTAAATACGTCGTGCAATTCGAATGATGATGGCAATCCATAGGGGTTGGGATTGGTAAATTGCATGTTGTCTTCAACGTAATTGAGTGTAGGCACGTTGAAAGATAAAAATCGAAAAGGCTCATCACCGTCATAAAGCATAGTACCCTCTACGGTAATAAAGTGTTCAAATGCAGGGGCGGTTTTCTCAACTTTCGTTGCGCAACTGGCAAAAGATAGAGAACAGCCCAAGAGAAATATGGCAGTTCGAAAGTTCATTGTAGATCCTTGAAGAAAAAACGGGGCGACAGCCCCGTTTGTTGATGATTACATGCGGTACTGCACACCGAGGGTGATTCGTCGTTCATTGAGGAAAACTTTGTCTAACATGTCTTCCCATTGATAGTACTGACGACGAGTCTCTTCGGTCAGGTTGGTGCCTTGTAGTAACACAGTAAAGTTGTCATTGATGTCGTAGCTCATTGACGCATCGAGATAGAAAGTCGCTTCTCGATATTGTGCTAATTCGTATTCGCCTAAGCGACGAATAGACAAGAAGGTCTCACTACGGTAGTTACCTGCCACTCTGAACTGAAGCTTGTCGTCTTCATACCACAACGCTAGGTTGGCTTGGTGTTCAGAGTTATCAAACATAGGCGTGTCTTCACCATAGTAGTCAGTCTCGTCACTGGTGCTAGGTGAGTAAGTGTAGTTTGCATTTACACCGAAGTTCTGCCAAATGCCATCAAGGAAATCGAAACCTTGTTGGTAGCCGAATTCGATACCTTCAACACTCGCGCCTTCGCCGTTGCCGATGGTGGTAGTTGGTACTAGACCGGTAAACTCCTCAGTGACTAGGTCATAACCACGCACTGTTCCGTCACTATCAGGGATAGGTAGCATCAGTGTCGTATTAGTAATAAACGACTCAATCTCGATGGCAAAAGCTGCAACACTAAGCATGCCTGTGTCACTAAAGTACCATTCGTAACTCGCGTCATAGTTAGTTGAACGCCAAGGTTCGAGTGACGGGTTACCTTGCTGCGACGCAGAGGTTGCACAGAAAACGTCTGAGCCGTCTGGGGCTTGCACATTACACGCTAATATACGAGTTACGTTGATACCGCCTGCCAAGTTATTAGTATTGTGAGGGGTTACCGTTTGACCGAATGACACTCTGAGCACCTGATCATCAGTGAGGTTGAATGCTAAGTTGATCGACGGTAAAAGGTCGTCATAATCTCTTGTCGTATTAATCACTGCTGAGGCAGGTGGAAGCATGCCTAACGCCCCAGACAAGGCGTATTCAACACCGTTGTAGGTGGCAAAACCGTTACTCGCAACATCAGACTGATTAATGTCTAGCTCGGTTTTGACGTAGCGAAGGCCAATATTGCCTCGGTACGTGATATCACCTAGTTCGCCGTCTAAGTTAAACTGAACGTAAGCCTCGGTAGACGTTTCTTCAAGATCATACGAGTTTGCACCATCAGGTGATTGAATGTTTTGACCGTACACTTCATTGTGCCAAGCGAGAGGGTCTGACATTGCATTGGGATCTGCAAAATACAGTGAGCCTAGACCACTGACGCCTTGGAAGTCGCTGATTTGTGTAATGAACCCTTTTTCTTGCAGTGAGGTAAATGAGATAGGGTCAATAAACGATTCTAGCGTTTCAGGCGCCTGACTTGCCGAATCTTTCCAGCGAGATAAGAACGCGTCGCCGTAGGCATTGGTACGCGCTACACCACCAATCCAAGCATTTTGTTCAATGTTGCGAACACCATAGCGCACACCAAAGTCCGCAGATACCACGGGGCCTAGGTCAAACATGTAGGTACCATCGAGGCGCAACACGTCTAGTTCAGCTTCTCGTTGACTACCTGTTAAGTTTGTTGATGTTAGTGAATAGCGATTAACGTTACTACCAAAGACTTCCGACACCATCTCTCCATTGATGTTTTGCTCAGTCGGGAGTGACCATATTTGTGTATCTCCTGAGTAACGAATGCCAACGGGTATCACAGTGAAACCGTCGACAGTGCTACCGTCAGGTAGGGTAGGTGCCACGCCGTCGTATCCCCATGGGTTTACGTCATCAATATCTACGCCACCTTCGCCTTTGTATGTTGCACCTACTTGTGAACCGCTATTGATATAGGCGTCAACAACACTGAGCGCATTGTCGTTTCTTGCTTCACCATGAACCCAACGGAAAGATGCCGTTAAGTTGTCGCCATTGTCATAGCGTAGCTCAAGGTTAGTATTTATAGATTCCTTTTCTATAGCGTCTGCTTCAGAGTGCACCATGGTTCTGCGCGCTTGTAGCACACCTGAATGAAAAGAGTTCAGTGTTCCGCCCAAATCGACTACGTTACCATCATCGTCTTTGGTGAAGTTCTCGTGAGAGGTGAATCCGTCTGCATCAGGGTTGAACCAGCCTGTCACATTCTGCCAAGCTTGAGAGGCAATAAAACCGGCTTGAGTACGAAACTCATCCATATCGGTGTAAAACACTTCACCTAACAATTCAATATTGTCGGTAAGTTGCCATTGAACAGAGCCGTTTATACCTATGCGATCACGCTCTATAAACTGATTAGACGCCTGATGTCCCTGAAAGGCATAGAACACGTCGTCTGTTGAGCCATTGCCGTTAGCATCTACATTGGCAGCTGCGAAATTTGACGCTTCTGCTGCAGCAAAGCCCCAATCATTACCGGTTGAGCCAAACAGATAGTCAGCGAGGTTTTTCTTTGATGCTGTTACCGTGAGTGTCGCACCGAACTCACGGTCTTTGTTATAGCCGATAAAGGTGGAAAAAAGGCTGTCCGTTTCATCGCCCATGGAGCCATCAGTCGCTTCAACTCTCGCGTTAACCGTGTAACCTTCTTCAAGGTCAAAAGGACGATAAGTTCTTAGGTTGATAACACCAGACATACCCGAGGAAATCATATTTGCCTCTCTAGACTTAAACACGTCTAGCCCAGATACCATGGTCGATGGAATGTCTGTAAAGTCTGGTTGAACAGAAGTGACACTACCCGCGGACAACATTTGCTCGCCATTAAGGGTCGTTCCCACCTGATTGATACCGCGAATATTGACCGATGAACCTTCACCACCCGAACGGTTTATTTGAATACCCGTAATACGTTGAAGAGAGTCAGCGATGGTGACGTCTGGCAGCTTACCAATATCTGTCGCAGAGATTGTGTCAGATACGGAATCTGCGTAGCGCTTTTCGTTCATCGACTTGACCAAAGAGCCACGCAGACCACGTACTTGAATTACCTCAACCACGTCTTCTGAAGATGCACTGGTTTCGTCACTTTGCGCGTTCACTGTTGTTGCTGTGCTCATTAGAGCGAGAGCAACACTACATGCCACTAGGCTTTTTTTACCCTGACATACTAAATATTTCATATTCTTTTCCTTATACATCGTGTGCTTAAACCTTGTCGTTTTATAGATTTAAAGACTGGGCGGGACACCCGCCCAATCAGCTCGGTTAATTGAAAACAAGGTTATCGATGTAAAACTTAGAGTGTTCACTGGTAAGGCCTTGGAATTGAACACCAAAACCTTGCAGTTCATTCAAATCAGAGATATCCAGTGATAGGTCAACACCACCACTTGTCACTGCGACCGCACCAGCGTCTCGCCATACACCATCTTGGTCTTTTGCCCACAACTTAGCGGTTACACCATCTGTTGCATCCGCAACGTTGGCCGTAAGTGATAGTGAGGTAACACCGTCAGCGAGTAATATGCCGCCACTTGGGTAGGTTTGAAGAATGACTTCTTGGCCATCTTCAATCGTGGTGTAGCCAGCTAGTGAACGGTTACCCGAAGCAGACCATGCATCAGAAAGTTGAAGTCCTGTCACTGGTGCCCAGTTGATTTGCAGCTCAAATTCACCTGTGTCTTCAAAGCTGTATAGCAGTGTTTCATTACCGTCTGCATTTACACCCATGATGGCGTCAATCAAGAATTTGGCTTGCGTGTTTGCACCGTCAATGCTTTGGAAACGAACACCCATTCCGTTCAATGAAGTTAAGCTGACCGCGTTACCATCACCATCAGTTTGATCCGTAAGGTCAATCATTAACTCAGTGCCACCGTCAGTCAGTGCTGTAGCTTCAGGCCAGCTTTGGTACGCATCACCCTCGCCAGCTTTGTAGAAGATATGTGCGTTAACTGAAGGGCCAGCGTCAATGGCGTTTGCATATACCTTAAGTGCAGTGAAGCCTGTTACATCAATGCCACCCTCTGGATAGGCTTGTAGTACCGCATTGTCAACACTCTCGTAGGCAGTTAAGTCTTTGTAGAGCCCAAATGACTGTCCACCCATGGCAGACCATGCCGATGAAAGTGTGGTGCCACTGGTAGGTCCCCAGTTGATTTGACCGTGCCAGAAAGGGACTTCGGGTTCAAAGTCGTACACCATAGACAGGTTACCGTCATTATCTACTGTTTCCACGCGATCCACGTAGAATTTAGCAGCGGTTTGAGTGGCATCCATACCTTGGAAGCGCACGCCAAGACCATTTAATGAGGTCAATCCTGCGTCAATCACATCTTGTAAAGAGATAGTGAGTTTTGCCATACCGTCAACAAGTGCGTCAGCTGCAGGCCAGCTCTGCACAGCGTCACCTTCACCCGCTTTATAGAAAATATGAGCATTAACTTCGCTGCCAGCGTCAACTGCGCCCACATAAACGTTGATTGCAACTTTGTCTGTAACGTCTAAGCCGCCCGCTGGATAGGTTTGGAACACGACGTTTTCAACAGCATCGTACGTGGTTAAGTCTTTAGTAAGGTTTAGTGCCATCGAACCAGACATTGCCCACATGTTGTTTACATTTAAGCCGTCCGTTGGTGACCAGTTAACCTGTCCTTCCCAGTGGTAAGTGTCAGCTTCGAAATCGGTATAGGTACCTGAAACTTGCTCTCTACCTCCAGGAACATCGGCTAAGTTAAGTACTTTATCGCCAGCATAGAAGGCATCAATATCAGATGGGTTCGCACCTTGTGGACCAATAACTGAGTCTGGGTTCCAGGTTTCAGAGTTCCACGTGATAAAGAATGACCAGTACGCTTTTTGTTCATGCATTAAGGTAACGTCTGGAATAGTGCCAGTTTCTGTTAACGCCACTAGCTTCACGCCGTCGTGACGATCTTTCAATGTGTTGTACTGACTAAAGAAAGTCGCTGATGTGTCATTACGAGGTTCGGCATAGCCGTCGTAACCAACGATGTCTACATAATTGTCACCTGGGTACCAATCGTTGCTTAGTGTTGAAGTATGCGTAAATGTCCAGATAAGGTTATTCAGACCATGAGTATTGGTATAGCGGTCGTACATTAATACCCAAAGGTCTTTAAACGTATCGGCACCAAAGTTACCCCACCAGAACCACGCGCCTTCAGCTTCGTGAATTGGACGCCACAATACCGGGATATCAGCATCAGCAAGCTTCTTCAATTCAACGGCAATAATATCCATATCATCAATAAGCTGTTGATATTCAGCGCTGTCGGTATCAGCCAATGCTGCGGCCAAATCGAAAGTAGTACCATCGCTGTAGAAACTGCCATCGCCGGTAGCTGTGTTACCGCTTGGCGCACGCCAATGCCACAGGGCTGATACGATAATATTACGCTCATTGTGGTGCTTAATGATAGATTCTGATAACCCTTCAAAACTGCCATTGCCGCCTGCATACGATGATGAGTAGTTCATGTAATCAAACGCTACAACTGCAGGCGCATCATCACCTGTGGCATCAAGGATCTTTTGAGTTTCGATAAGTGGGAATTCATCGCCTTCTTTGGTCGGAAACTCAGTTTGACCTGTCAGGGTGTAGTTGAGGTAGTTTTCTCCAAGGTAGCTGACAAGATCTTTTGCAGCTTGCGTTGCATTGGCATTAACTAGCTCTGGTACTACAGGCTTAGGCGGTGGTGTTTCCGCTGAAGGAATCAAAGAAATGCTGTCAATGCGGTAGTAGTTCCAGCCACCACCTACTTCAATGGTGTTTGCACCATCTTTAAGTTCAACAACGCCTACTCGAATTTCTTCCCATGAACCTGTGGCATCGAAGCTAAGTTCATAGTCTACGCCATTAACACTGACACCGGCCATTTTACCGCCGTAGTCTGACGGAATTGCATAGCGGACATTCAGAGTGAATGCACCTTGCACGTCATCTATATTGAAGATAACAGACATACCAGGCTCTAGATCAGCGGTGTGGGTATCCATGTTAGCGCCTAAGATGAATTGGTCATCACCTTCAACGACTAACGACGCACCATTAAGTACGGTAGATGTATCGCTTACATCCAATTGCACCACTGAATCCGGGTCGAATACCGTAATGCTAACAGTGTCGACCAGTGCATCACCATTCTCATCGGTTGCCGCGCTACCGTCGTCATTTAACGCATGAACGTTAAATACCAACGTAGCTGCAAGTACTGTGTCAGGTACGGTAAAAGAGATAGAGTCAGAATTGATATCACCGATATCCATAGTTGGGCCGGCGACTTGTTCCCACTGAATGTATTGACCTGAAACGGTGCCAACCAGTCGACTAGTGAGAGTGACTGAATCGCCAGGCTTCACTTCTTGCCCTTCTGGCGCAATGACATTGAGAGGTTTCGATTCTGGTTCGTAAACTGCGGTTTCTGTATTGAGAGATTCCCCACCTAAACATGCGGTTAGCGAGACGACTAACGCAGATACACCGAACCATCTTGTGAGTTGGTTTGCTTGGTTAAACATTTAATTATTTACCTCAACGCTTTTCACTATTCAGAGAAACTCGACGCATTTCCTTTGCTCCGGGCCATTGAGCATTATTTTGGCATCTAGCTTCTTCGTGGTTGTGCAAAGTGAACCGGTTCACTTTGCTTCTTTAAAAAAACCGGAAGCACTAGTGAAGATAAAGTGAACCGGTTTATTCATGAATGTAAATTAAATCAAAATTGTGAAATACACAACTCCTTTTTTTAACTTTCTGTTAACGATGGAGCTTGATTACATTTTTTTAAGCGAACTGAGGTTATTATTTTTCACTGTTTCCATCCCACGTATCGCTGAGCAATTTCATTGCCGCAGCCACGCGATTTATGGGGCGAATGAGGTCTCCAGTGTCTGATTGAAGCATGTCTTGTTTAATGACTTCTAAGGTGTTGGCCATACTCGCTAACTGCTGAACTGCCTGTACCGTAGGGTCACCCTCAACTTGAAGCTTTTGCTTACTTGAGTAGGTGTTGCATATGTGTTCCCAACGCTCTTGCTCTTGGGCATTCATAACGCCTCGTAAATAACTGAGCTTGAGTAAGTTTTCTTCTGCACCTGTGGTGAGGGTCTGCGCTTCACCTACGTAGTGATCACCAATCAACTGCATCAACTCTTCATGATTCATAACAGCGGAAACCTTTTCCGCCATTTTGTTCATGTTGCGGTAACTTCCCTGAAGTTTGAATGGGGGTTCTACCCGATAATCATCAGCCGTTGCCGCAGATTCAATGTACTGAAGGTTGACCTTGAGTATCACTTTTTGAATCTCTAACAAGTGTTTGAGTACTTGAGTGATCTCGTTTAACTCGGCACCACTGTATTGATGTGATAAATCGGTTGAGGCTATTTGCTCGCCTTCTGCCATAGCAATGAGTTTATACACATCATCCATGTTTCGAAGGGCTAATGGGGCGAGTACAGGGTTAGAGGTTAAGCAGTTCTCTAAATAGCTGAGTGCGAAAACTTTTTCTTTGCCGCCAAGCACATCACCTAGGTTGTAGATATCAGCACGGTTGGCCAACATGTCTGGAATGGTAAACACGTCACCGGATTCTGTGTATGGGTTACCTGCCATTACCACACAGAACTTTTTGCCGCGCATGTCATAGGTTTTACTCTGACCTTTCCACACACCTTCGATTCGACGTGTACCGTCACACAGCGCAATGAATTTCTGTAAAAACTCAGGGTGAGTATGCTGAATGTCGTCAAGATATAGCATGACGTTGTTGCCCATCTCTAGGCCAAGATTGAGTTTTTCTAGTTCTTGTCGCGCTGTGGCGTTAGGTGCGTTGGTCGGGTCGATAGAGGTAACATCATGCCCTAACGACGGGCAATTGATCTTCATGAAAATCAGCCCTAAGCGGTCAGCAATGTACTCCATCAATGTGGTTTTACCATAACCCGGTGGTGAAATTAGCAGTAACAAACCCATGAGGTCGGTACGTTTGTTTTCGCCTACGGTACCCATTTGTTTTGCAAGGTTGTCACCGATAATAGGTAAATATACCTGATCGATGAGCTGGTTTCGCACAAATGAACTCAAAGGCTTTGCCATAAAGCTTTCGAGCTGAAGTTCTTTTCTGCCTTGTTCCATCAGTTCGTGGCGAAGGTCGTGGTAACGCTTAAACTGAACAATGTCGTGGTTAACAAAACGGTTTAATCTGTCGTTAAATTCGTCCAGTGCCACGGTCAGTTTTCCATCGACAATGCGCTTGTGATCTGACAACAAATCACTGAGTGTGAGCTGCAGTTTGATATCAGATGGGCGAGTCGCAAGCCCTTCACCACACAACACCAAACAAGTAGCCTCATCGATATAGTGGGCGAGTTGGCTAAATTGGTCATTCTGTTCACATAAAGCGACCAACCATGCTTGTGTGAGGTTCCACTGCTCAAGTAGTCCCTGGTGCTGACTATGCAGTTCATTTAATTGTGATAAAGCGGTTTGAAACTCCCGCTCGTGCCCTAGTGTTTTTAGAGTATCCTGCATGCCTTGAACTAGCGTTCTCGCACTGGTGCTCGTCACAAAATCAACTTGAGGTTGAGCGAGTTCTAGGCTCAAGTAGTCTGCGCTGATACCAATGTCTGTGGCAGAAAAAGGTAAACCGAAGTTCTCAGTAAATTGCGCGATACTTGATGTTAACTCGGCAATGAGCTGGGTGTAGCCATTTCTGCTATGTAAGGTTTTGGCGAGTATGGCGGCACTGGCGGCCTGACTTTGCCAAATTTGTTGTTGCTGTTTAGTGTGCCCTGCAAATTGCCAAAATAGCACTGCAAGCGCTCGTCCTTTGGGCGAATAGCGCAATGGTCCTGCTTGCTGATGAACGGGTAACATCGCTTGCAGCAAAGCGCTGGTGTCGGCATCGTGAATACCTTTTTCGTAGCCTTCTTGATAGCGTTCTGCTACATATTCACGTATCAGCTTATTGAGTGCTTGTGGTTCAGATGTTAGAGCATAGAGCTTTTCTAAACTAATGCCGTTGCGACTGTGTTCCGCATCTTGAATGATCTGAAACGCTAAGTATTCAAACCGCGATACCTTGTCATTTTCCGACACCAATGCTTGCTGCCAGTAGGGCTGCAAAGCAAGCAATTCCTCAGACTCAATGACCTCGTAGTAGTCGGTACCAATTAGGTGTCGGTACAAGCCGTCATCTTTAGGCAGTAAGGTAAGGTCGAGTTGCTGGCTATTAACACTGAATTTGTGCTTACCGAGCTTGATGACCGAGCCACCGTCTTCAAAAATATCTGACTTATCGCGAAGGCTGCGAATAGCTTGTTCTTTTGCTGCTTTGAGCTTGGCTTGAATATCGTCTGCTTTTATCTGGTCATCTATTTCGCGTAAGCTAGCAACTAACTCACCACATTTGAGTACCATAGGATCGGCGGCGAAATAGGTGTTGAGTTCGTCGTTATCCTGAAAGCTGGTGGCGCGGCGTGTTACGCCTTTGAGAATGCGCTCTGCCGCAGAAAATAGATTCTGCGCTTTGCGCTGACGAGCCTCCATCAAGCTTTGTTTACGGCTTTCAAAAGCACTGTGAAGCTCATCACGCTGTGCCATGATTTCATCGAGGAACTCGTCGTATTCGCTGAACTTGGACTCTAGCTCTTCAAGTTGGATAACCAAACGAGACTGCTGTTCGTCGGCTTTTTCAGGAGTATCCGACACTGCCAATGCATTATTGATACTTTGTGAAAATAGGCGAAATTGGGCGGCAAACTCTGCTTTTGCTTCACCCGATCCCAGTTGAGAGCGGCGTTTGCGACCTTTGGCTTTGATTTGGTTGAGTTTGGCATAAAGCTCTGAAATCGCATCTAGAATTTGCGTACGAACGGTGGCGTCTTCTACCTTCAGACCATTGAGAACTTCAATCAGTAGATCTAAGCCTTCAGACAAGGTATCGAGTTGCTCATTGATAGGGTCAATTTCGACCACAAGTGTAACTTCAGTGATCTGCTTATCTAGATCGGCAATTTGCTGTTCAAAGGGGCCGAGTGCTTCATCAGACGATAAGAAATCTACGGTGGCATCGCTGACTTTATCGAAGGCTTCGGTAACTTCTTCATCCATCGCTTCGATGCGAGGTAAATCAATGTAGCGTTGTTCTTTTAGCGTTATTAGGTGACCGCGCTGTTTTCTCAATCCTGTCAGGCAGTCTACATATTGTTGAGGAGTGTCCCAATTTGCAATGCTGATACTGGATAGCAATGATAACTGGCTCTGTTCAGCTTGCTTAAGCGCTTCTGCCGCTTGTGCGCGGATTTGTTCAACTTTTTCAAATTCGTCGATAACCAGTTCCGCGGTTTCAACGATCTGTTTGATTACCTCGGCTGCGCCTTGCAGTTCATCACTTTCTAACCAGTAGTAGCTATCAAAGAGGCTTTTTGCCCCTCTGATAAGATCTTCATATAGATTTTTGCTAGGCGTTGGATTGGCAACCATACGAATAATGCTGGTGAGGTCGGAAATACCTCGTACTAACTCTTTATTGCCTATACGGCTCAAAAAGCTATCGGTGGTGGGTTGAGCGGCGGCGTATTCCTCACTACTGTAGGGTGTTTCCCACACTTGCATGGGGTGAATTCGAGTGGCCTCAGCTTCTGCATTAAATATTACCGCAGTGCCATTTTTAAATATGCTGTATCCGTGACCGTATATCGGGTTTTGAAGCTCTTTTCGAATAAGGTTGTAGGAATATAGCCCAACGAGTCCATTCTCTGGCTCGTAGAAAATGTACAACACATCCTCGCCATTGGGAGAGCGAATGCTGCGTTTAAAGTTCAACCCATCAATGCGATCAGGAAACGATTTGCTCTCACCGCTCTTAAGGTAATAGCCCCCGGGGAAAATAATGCCGTGGTCTTCGGGTAAAGAGACACAGGCATGCCCAATAGCATCTATTCGCTGTACTTGTAAGGTACGGCTGTTGTACACCAAGTAACGGGCTTCTTTTTCGCGATAAGGAATAATTTTTAGCAGAATCAAACTGCCCACTTGGGCATATGACACATCTGCATCTGCAAGAGACTGGGTTTTGTCTTCAACGGGTTCTTGATAAATGCCCAAACCGTCTTGAGTATTGTTTTCAACCTTTACCGTTAGGTTGCCACCTATGGTTTCAACAAATACAGTATCGAGAATATTGATATGAGGATGGCTGCCCGCTTCGTGCATTTCACGACCAGTGGAGTGCCATTCAAAATCGTGAGAAGGTGCTCGTTTAATGGCGCGTTCACCCCGATTGTCGATGTAATTCGCCGTGCCGTCTTTATTGACTCGCCACTGGAAAACCCGAACATCCTCTATCTTTCGGCCAATTTGAAATACGGCGAAAAGCAAGTCGCCTTGTACTTTGAGTTGAATAAGTCGAGCTTCTTTATAGTAAACGTAAAGCTCGGCAAATTCTTTTACAAACTCTGCTTGGTCGAGGAAGGTACTTGCAATGTCTTGCTCTTCTAACTCAAATCCGCTGTCTGACTGATTGAGCTTATACAGTGAAAATACGTCTTTAACTTGGGTCTCTTTTTTGAGCCCTAAATAAACGTTATAGCCAAACAGTAAGTAGTCACCAACTGGCACAATATCGCGGGCAATACAGTTGTTTTCTGTACGCACCCGCACTCGACCAAGTACGTCTAAACGGGCTTGGCCAAACTCATCAATACGTTGCTGATTAAGATTGTCTGTATGGACTTTTAGCTGGTTGCCTTGTTGTTCAAGACGACCTCTAATCACTTCATAAGCGCCACCCTCAGCAACAGCTGAGGTGACCTGTTCAGTGGCATCTGGTTGCGAATCTGTCGAAGCCATCGCTACTCCCTGTGAATACTCATTAACTGGGGGCTGTAACTTTGGTTACAGCTTACTTGTCTTTATTCCCAAGTAATGATTTCAACTGGTCTAAATCACCATTGTTTTGCAAAAACTTGGCGACCAACGCAGTAATGGCGGTGTCTTTAGCGTTACCGCTCGACTGTCCAAACCCAGCGACGAGCTCTTTAACGTCATCCACAAGACTGGCGTCACCTTCCATGTGTGGTGTAAGTGCTGTGGTTAAGGTATCACTCTTGTTGATGGTGCCATCGATCGCTTTACCTACCGACAGAGATTTTACGAATGAATCAAAGTAAGCGGTGTCACCACCCACAATATCAATATTGGCTTGTTTAAGTGCTTCACTGAGCACACTTGCTTGATGCGAGGCAATATCAACATTGGTGCGAATGGCTTCCATTTGTTCTTCGTGGCGCTTATCAAGTTCCATTCTGAACTCTTCGTGACTGCGCTGTTGTTCAGACATGGTACTCATGGCTTCAAACTTCTTCGTCATGCCTTCAGCTTCAGCAGCTGCCTTCTTCGCAGTGACTTCTGCTTCGGCCACACCCGACTTCTCGATAGCTTCTGCCATGGCTTCTTTTACGCGAACTTCTGCCATACCTTCTTGCTCAGTGGCAGACGCTTTGGCTTCCATAACTTTGGCTTCGGCTAAACCGTCCGCTGCGGCAATGGCCTCTAAACCTTCCGCCTCTTTGCGCTTAGCGATAGCGTTTTTCTCAGCCACTTCTAATTCGGCTTGAGCAATAATGGCCTTTTCTTTGGCAATGTGTTCAGCAGATTTCTCTGCTGCTTCTGCTGCTTTAATGTCTTTGACTAACGCTTCTTCTGCTTGCGCTTCGGCAGCAATAATTTGTGCTTGCTTGTTGCGGTCAGCTTCAGCCACTACGCGAAGTTCGTTAATTTCTTCTTCTTTTTCCGCTACTGTTTTGTCTACTTCAACTCGGCTGCGAATAACGTCAGCAATTTCACGTTTTTCGTGCTCTACCAATTTCTCATTGGCAATGCGTTGCAATGACGCCTCTTTTTCGCGGTCAATTTGCTCTAGCTCGCGGGCTCTTACCACTCGCTCTTCTTCAATCGCTACAGCACGCAATCGGTTATTTTCAGCTACTTCTATTTCGCGCTGTTTGTTTTGCTCTTGTACTTCAATTTCTTGCTCGGCTTGTACGCGAGCTTGCTCTGCTTTTAGCTTTTCTTCGTGTTGAACACGCTCGGTTTCTGCTGCTTCTCGCGCTTGTACGGTTTCTACTTCACGCTTTTGTTTCGCTTCTGCATCAGCTTGCTGACGCTCTAATTCTAGAATCGCTTCGCGAGTTTCCACATCTTTGCGCTTGATTTTCATTTGCTCATCGCGCTCAAAAATGTTGGTTTGAATGTGCTGTTCAGCGGTAAGTTCAGTGATTTTACGAATACCCTGAGAATCCAAAATGTTGTTTGGATCGAGCTTGCTTACAGGCGTTTGTTCAAGGTAGTCAATGGCCACGTCTTCAAGTACATAGCCGTTTAAGTCTGTGCCGATATTATCGATAATCAGATCGCGAAATTTGTCACGCTTGGCGTATAGGTCTTCGAAATCTAGCGACTTACCTACGGTTTTAAGTGCCTCAGAGAACTTGGCACTAAATAGCGCTTCAAGTGTTTCTATATTTGATGCTCGCTCACAACCAATGGCTTGGGCAACTTTTAGTACATCGTCGCTATTTTTATTCACGCGCACGAAAAAGCCTACTTTAATGTCGGCCCGAATGTTATCGCGACAAATCAACCCGTCAGAGCCGTTTCTGTCTACTTCGATGGTCTTCAGAGAGATATCCATCTCTTCCATTTTGTGGAATACAGGCAGTACCACGGAACCTGTGAAGGTGACTTTCGGCTCTGAACGCATAGTGTTTACGATCATTGCTTTCCCTTGCTCTACCTTTCTGTACAAGCTTGCTATTGAAAAGATTAGAATCAATAAAAAGACTAATATTCCACCAGCTAAGGCTAGCCAAAATACAAAATCAGTGCCCATCGAAGAGACTCCTGTTAACTAAGTGATTTATTAAATTGATGATGAACGCATAAGTTCTTCATGCGTTACCACTGAGTACCAGTCGTTTTCTGGTTGATACTCTAACAGCACCACTCGGGTACCTTTTGATATTTCATTGGGAAGTGTGGCGCGTATGGTCAGTACCATACCGTCGTCGGTAGTGGCTTGGCCAAAGGTATCTGTTACCGAGCCTGTTGTAACTGTGCACACAGTGCCAATCAGGCTGTCTTTGCGTACACCTTCGTGAGTAGCAAAAAAGCGCCTGAGCGGTTTGATACAAATAGCCGAAGCTGGAATGGCAAGCAGTAGCGAGACTAAAGCTATTGTTGCACCCGCTGCCGTGGCAGTGAGAATCGGGTCTAAAAAGGAGTTAAAAAACTTCTTACCCACGTAGGTAAACGCTAAGCCATACACATCCAAAAAGGTAATAGCAACGGTAAGTGGAACGCCGTCAAGACCAAGCTTGTTAAGCCAGTCACCAAAGAAGGACTCTCCGTCGGCGTCAATGTCGCCATCGCCAACGTCGAGGATCTCCAAATCAATCATTCCGAGTGCGGCAATAAGCCAAAAAGGCACAATGATCAGTAGTGGAAAGGTATATACAATTAGGGGGAAGCTAAAAAGCTCGCGTAGTAATATGTCCATAATGCGCTAACGACCGAAACGTCCTATTTCCTAATAGCTGGCTGTAAACATTATAATTGAGCGGTAATATTGTCAAAGCAATTTACGTTTCAAAAAATTAACAAGCCATCTGATACGTTAGTTTACAGACCAACATCAAACCAATAATTCGGGTTCTCGGTACCAAGTGCTGTAGGAGTATCCAGTCGAATAATGCGAGTATTTTGCCATTGCGAAAGTGGGAATACGCCTTTGCCGATGGGACTTTGCTTGATTAGCTCGTCTAGCTGACCGCTTTCTGCTAGCGTTGACAAGCCCTCGGATAATCGTTGCGCGAGCGCCAGGTTGCGTTTCCCCACAAAAAAATAGGTGGGAGAGCGGTATTGCAACATAACATCAGGAACAATGGCCAGGTTTGGATGGTCTTTTCTGAAGGCTTCAAACTCTGGTGTTATTTCCTGGATGGCGCGAGGGAAATAATCACAGCGCCCTCGAGAAACCATATCGAACATGGCCTCGAACTTGAGTACCCGCGCCACAATCATCTCGTTGTATTCAAGTATATCTGAGTCGGGCCAGTGAGTGCCCTGACAGGCGATGTAGGAGCGTAATTCATCAAGGTTTTTTACGCTGTTGAGTCGCCCTACATTTGATACATTGGTCAGCAATCGGCGATGACCCATTAGGCCTTTAAGCAGCGGCACTTTTATCGCTATGTATCGTTCTTCGCGTGATTGATTTGTCATAGTATGCATGACATCTAAACCGTTGGGGTCATCGAGAAAAGATAGTGACCGTTCTTGGGAATAGGGTAAATCGACGTTTTCGAGCTGATAGGGGCCGTATTTTTCTTCAGTGACATTCAGCGCATGTATCAATACCAATTTGAAATAATCAACGCTGTCTTGTTGATTTGCATTACTGCTGAGTACCTTTACGGTTGCGATGTTGGTTTCTTGGCTGATACTTGTGAATGAAATCAATAAAACACAGAGGTAAAGACTCGTTTTAACACCCTTTAACATTGGTAACTGCCCCAATTGATCCTGAGGTTAAGTATAGATTGTCTTTACAATTTTGCTCTGATTTGGTTGATGTAGGTTGTGGTTTATCACGTGAAGCCCTAAATAAAATCCACCGTCAAGATTGCTAAAATTTAAGAAATAAAGAGTAAAATCAATTGTCTGACATGACTCCATGGTGAATACTGACGTAGTGCACTATTTGTTGACTCAAAGTGATTTGGGCAAAGCTAAAAAAGGAATGAAAAACTTGAGCATTCGAACCCTATTTATCGTGTTCTCCGTATGTCTGATGTCATGTACTAATGAGACAAAAACGTGGAACGACACCCTCGATAGAATCTCCACAGGTATCGTCAACATACAATTTGATACTCCGGTTTACTTTGATGGAAAACGAAATGCCTCTAGTCAAGCAACGGGTTTTGTCGTCGATGCTGAGCGCGGAATTATTCTCACTAACCGGCACGTTGTGACGCCAGGACCAGCCACATCAGTTGCTATTTTTTCTAATAACGAGGAAGTAGAGCTGGTTCCACTCTATTTCGACCCAGTACATGATTTTGGCTTTTTCTCATACAAGCCAGAGACACTGCAAAATATCAATCCTTACGAGCTCACGCTAAACCCTGACGGCATTAAGGTGGGACAGGAAATACGAATTGTGGGTAATGATGCCGGACAAAAGCTGTCTATTCTCGATGGTACCATTTCTCGCTTAGACAGAAATGCGCCAAATTACGGAGCGAGCGGATATAACGACTTTAATACGTTTTATATTCAAGCGACTACCGCCTCAACAGGAGGGTCATCTGGTTCTCCAGTAGTGAATATTGATGGTGATGTTGTTGCGTTAAACGCAGGTAGCCGAAGAAACTCATCAACCGCTTTTTACTTGCCTCTTGAGCAAATTGTAGAGGCATTAACCCGTATTCAGAACAATGAATCTGTAGCTAGGGGAACAATTCAAACCACTTTCAGCCATACACCATTTTCAGAACTGAAGCGCTTGGGCTTATCCGATGAACAAGCAAATGAATATCGAAGCGCTAAGCCTAGCGCATCAGGTATGTTGGTCGTTGACAGTATTATTCCCCGCTCACCTGCCAGTGAATTCTTAGAAGTCGGAGATATTCTCCTAACGGTTAACAATGACAAGATCACAGACTTTCTCACTTACGAGACCTTTCTTGGAAGTAACGTGGGTGGCAACATTGATGTAACTGTGCTTCGTCACTCTGAAGTGTTGCAAGGCGTCATTGCCGTGGATGATTTAATTAGCTTTAATCCGGTCAAGTTATTCCAGTTTGACGACAGCACGTTCCATACACTTTCCTATCAGCAGGCACGACACTTTAACCGTCCTGTCGCAGGGGTCTATGTCGCTAATTCCTCCTCTGAATTTTCAAAAGCGGGAATCGGATCGGGTACGTTAATAGTGAGTTTAGATGGGGTGACACTCAATTCTGTTGAAGACTTTCAAGCGGAGTTGGCGAAAAAGCCTGAAGGAAGCGAAATGAGCATTCGCTACTTTTCGTTGAGAGATCCAAAGCAAACACACTCTGCTTCGGTAAGAAAAGACGATAAGTGGTTTGCACAACGAGAATGTCGGAAGAATGATGAAGACGGTTTGTGGACCTGTGAATTTCTTGATGACACGAGTCAAGCTTTAGCCGCAGAGGTAACAGAGCCTCACCAAATAAAGTTTTCATTCGATGAAGAGTGGGAAATTGCAAAATCACTGGTAAAAGTGCAGTTCTTCAGACCATTTGCTACTCAGGGCACGTCTGGTGTTGGTCATGCGTCAGGCACGGGACTCATTATCGACAAAGAAAAAGGCTGGGTTATTGTTGATAAGTCATCTGTGTCTAGCATTTTAGGTGATGTAGAAGTTATTTTTAACAATCGCCTCAAAGTCGAAGGAAAAGTGGTTTTTATACACCCACTGCACAACCTAGCGATAGTGAGCTACCCAGTGGAAGAAATAGACTCAGACTACATTGCAGAAGCCGTCATCAGTGATAAACCTGTGGAAATAGGAGCACAAATTATTCAAGTCGGTCTGGATTACGACGGCCGATTTGAAACGAGAGAAACTTATATCGAAACGACTTATGAGTTATGGCTCAACCGCTTTAACGTACCACAATACATTGATCAAAATATTGATGTTATCCATATAGTTGATGCCAATTACGATATTGAGGGAGCGATAGTTAACGAGCGGGAGGAAGTCATTGGTCTTTGGTCCTCATTTAAACATGCAGAAGAAGAAGGAAGCGGCTCTTCTTACAGTGCTGCGGGTATTCCCGCCGACTTGATTCGAGAAACCATTGCGCTCGCTGAAACACAAGCACCACTATATAGTTTAGATTTAACGATGACCTATATCGCTCCCTATGAAGCGATTCAATTAGGCATTCCCGACCACTGGTTAAATAGGATTCTCGAAAGCGACAAAGACAACCAAAAAGTCGTTTATGTGGTAAACGCGCCTTACCAAGAGGATGGAGTGTCAGGTATTCGCCGAGGTGATGTTGTTCTTGCCGTTGATGACGTGCCTGTATCAACCTTCCGAGCTATTGAACAGCTTTCACAGAAGCCGACGGTCATCGTATCTGTGCTAAGGGAGCGTGAAGTTCACTCTGTGGAAGTGGCGACTTCTGCACTCACTGGGATTGATATTGATCGCGTACTTTATTGGTCTGGAATGCGTCTGCACGAACCGCATAGAATGGCTATGCTTCAGCGCGGTATTGCTAATGACGGTGTTTATAGTGCGAGCTATCAGTTCGGCTCTCCAGCAGAGCGATTTAGTATTTACGCCACAAATCGCATAGTAGAGATTGACGGTCAGGCGGTGAATAGTTTGGATGATTTTATCGCCTTGGTAAAAAACCGAGATCACCGCGAAGCTATTACATTGAAGTTACTCGACTTGAATAACAAGCCAATGGTCAAGACAATGAAGTTAGATTATCGCTATTGGCCGTTTTATGAGATGAAGTACGACAATGGAGAATGGCGTAAGATCAACTATCCGGTCGAGCTTTAAATTTTTTGTAATTTTTTTCATACTTTAAAGGTGATAATTCCACCGTCTGCACTACACTTTATAAGGTGTAGTGCAGATAGATGCGGCGTCAACAACAGTAGAGTCCCCACTGTTGCCCCTGATTTTGTTCCAATATTCATCTTCTTTATAGCGTTTATTCATCTGTTAGATGATAACCGTTTGTTTTCTTTGTTAAATTTGTGGTAGTAATATTACTACTTACTGTATATCAGTGTGATTGGTAGAGGATTACCATGACTATATTTACATTTCCAAGTCAGTTCTTGATAAAGCACTTCGGATTGCGTCAAGGATCATATTTACTGCTGGCTGTATGTCTAGTAACCCTTGCGTGCCAGCTCTTGTCTCCGCATTTCTCGCTAGTCTTATTATTTGCCTATCTGATAATAAGTTACGTAATCACCATCATAGGTGGGATTCGAGACTACGAACGGGAGATCGCAACGCTTGTTGAAGGTGATAATCTTGCTCTATTCCCTAAATCTACATCGTTCATTGCGCTAGAACTGCCTTCTGTATACAACTACATAAAATCCCAATCTCGTTTGCTCAATAAGCTAGAAGAGAAGGCCTCTGAAATCGGCTTTTCCTCAGAGCAAGTGATTCAATCTGCTGCGCAGGTGTCAGAAAATGTCACTCATCAATCCGAGGCAACAACAGTTACTGCAGCAGCCATCTCTGAAATGACAGTGTCGTTAGAGCAAGTGGTGAGTAATATTCAGCGGGTTAACCAAAATGCGATAACTGCGAAAAATAATGCCCAGGCAGGTAGTCGTACTATCATCGATTTGTCGAAAGAGTTTGAGGTGGTGTACAAAGACGTTGAGCAAACCCAACAAGCCATGGGTGTGCTTGGTCGATATTCAGATGAAATGTTGACACTTACGGCGTCAATTCAAAGCATTGCTGAACAAACCAACTTACTTGCTTTAAATGCCTCCATTGAAGCCGCTCGTGCAGGTGACGCGGGCCGTGGATTTGCGGTAGTTGCCGATGAAGTGAGAAAGCTCGCAGATGATAGCCGCACATGTGCAGAGACTATTGGTTCAAGTATTAACTCAGTCAATGAACAGCGACAACACGTCATTTCGAGTTTGAACATGGTGATTGAACACGCAAATGATTGTCACGAGCGGGCGATGTCTGCGACCGGATTACTTGAGGGTATTCATCAAGAGTCTGAACAAGTGCAGCAGCAAATCATGGAAATCTCGACGAATACCGAACAGCAACAACAAGCCACTGCTGAAATATCCAATAGCATCGAAAAAGTGGCGGGCAGAGCAGCGGCTAATGCATCAATTGCCAATGAAACCAACGAGGTTGCCAATTACTTACGCGCTATTTCTGCGTAGTAGAGGGTATTTTTAGGAGAACAGTTATGATTTATGGACTCTATGGTGTACTGGCAATCGTTGGCATTATTTTGTTTTTTTCCCGTAAGTCGAGGCTCAAACGTTTACAGGTTGAAACCGTAACGAGTTTAACGAGCTTGCACCGTTTGATCGGCTTTGTGCAAAAGCACCGAGGGATGACAGCCAACTATCTTCAAGGTAATAAAAGTGTACTCAACACACTAAAAGATATTCGCAGAGAGGTTACTACACTTCGCCAGTCGCTTTTACAAAGTGAGACGCTAGTTGAAATGCATCGATGGAAAGCATTTGAAAAAGCTTGGCCTGCATTGGAAAGAGAGTGCGAAACTATGACTCCTCCAGAGAGTTTTAGTGCTCACAAATCGCTTATAGAAAACCTGCTATATTTGTTGGAAGACCTCGCCGATACTCAAACGCTCACGCTGGCTAGAGGTAAGTCTGCGGATGCGACTAATATGCTTTGGCGTGAAATGCCAATGTGTGTCGAGTTTGTTGGGCAGGCTCGGGCAATAGGTGTGGCCGTTACCGTTAAGGGCGAAAGTTCACAGATAGATAGGGTGAAACTAGGTTATCTAAAACAAAAAATAGATGAGCTATCTGTGGCTGTGTTCAGACGACTTTCAGCGTCTGGACATTACTCTGGCAGCCGATTTGATGTAACGGGCGCGAAGATAGCGTGTGAGAATCTAGTCTCCACCATCAACAGTGAATTTATCCGACATGGAAAGGTCGAATTGTCGAGTAATGATTACTTTGAAATGGCGAGTAAGACCATGGATGCAATGAATAAGATAATCAAAGTTGAGATGGCTTCTTTAGCTGCTAAAAGCTAGAACGTAATTTTTTTATATTTATTTAAAACTTTTTTGAACTAACTCACTTTTGTGTCGTCAGAGTATATGTAAGGTCGTTAATGTGTGGTGGCTTTACTGTGTGAAAGTGTGTTTTCTTTGTTAAATGTGTTTTCTTTCGGGGGCTTTTTAGCCCCCTTTCTTTTGCCTAACTGTTAGGTCTAAGCCTCTCCTTTCTGCTATACCTTATTGACTTTGCTTATCATCCCTAATCATTAATTGTCATGGGAGTGTTTGTGCATACAAGATATGCTAGACGCTTGTAATTATGGAATTATTCAACACAGGAACCTCGGTATGACGCGCTTTAAAAGCTCCGTTTTTCGCAAATACCTTTTTGCTTTGTCAGTGATGCCGTTATTTGCAAATGCGGCCATCGAAGATGTATCACCAGAAGCAGTTGGCTTGTCTTCTGATCGTCTAGAGCGCATAGCGCCGGCGATGCAGAGTTATATTGATAGTGGCAAGTTAGCGGGTATGTCTACCCTAATTGCTCGAAACGGGAAAATCGCTCATTTTGAAGTTCAGGGAAAGCGAAACATTGAGCAACAACTCCCTATGGAAAAAGACACCATCTTCCGCATTTACTCCATGACTAAGCCTATTACAGCAGTCGCAGCACTGACATTGTGGGAGCAAGGTAAGTTTCACATGGCCGATCCTATTGCTTGGTATTTGCCTGAGCTAGCTAACTTAAAAGTGTATGTGAGTGGCAGCGGCGAAAATATGGAGCTTGAAGATGCTGAGCAACCGATTCGTATTATTGATCTGTTTCTTCATACCGCAGGCTTTAGCTATGGGTTTACAGACAGTGAGGTAGATAAGTTATATCGCGAAAGCGTTCCTCTTATGGGATCTATGACGTCAGATGATGTACTCAAGCGTCTGGCAACACTACCTTTGAGTCACCAACCAGGAACCGCCTGGCAATACGGCGTGAACATTGATGTCTTAGGATTTCTGGTGGAGCGCCTCTCAGGTAAAAAGTTAGGCGAGTACATGCAGGAGAATAGTTTTTGAGCCTTTGGCAATGCATGACACTGCCTTCTATGTACCTGCGGAAAAGATGGATAGATTTGCAGAGGTGTATACGCCAGACCAAACGGGAAAAACCGTATGGATGGAGAATGAACCTCTCGGTGATTACTCTGTTGATCCCGTCAGCCAGAATGGTGGGGGTGGCTTGGTATCGACTATGTCTGATTATCTGCGTTTTTGCACAAATGCTCTTGAATGGTGGCGAGTTAGAGGGCAATCGAATTCTAGGTCCGAAAACCGTCGAGTATATGCGGACTAATCATCTGCCAAGTGAACTGGTTCCCTATGAAGCCACGGCACCAGGAGAAGGCTATGGCTTGGGGGTGTCTGTAACGGTAGATATTGAACAAACCCCTTTTATGGCCTCAACAGGTAATTTCGGCTGGGGAGGTATGGCGTCAACATATATGCGAATCGACCCGGTCGAAAATCTCATTATTTTGGGCATGGCACAATTTGTTCCTATCGGCTTTCATCGTTATCACGATGACCTGCGTAACCTGACTTACCAAGCTGTTATCGAGTAGCAGCTTGCCCAAAAGTAAAAGGGACGTTCGCCAGTGTGGTAAACGTCCCTTTTTTATTCCTTTTCGTTCTTAAAGTGTATTATTTAATGTCACACCTATGCCAAAACGCGTTTGTTTGTGATTGTAATCAATTAAACTCTCACCGTAGCCATTAAATGCAACGGCATAGCCCCGAAGCTTACCCCACAGCGGGAAGGTAATACCTAGCTCAGCAGCGCCATTTTTTGTACTGAAATTTCTGCGGCCACCAAAAGTGAACTCCAGATTTTCCCATTGATAAACCATACCCAGCTCAAAGTTGCCCATAAAATCTTCAATATCTGGGTTGTCGTCCCCGTCGGGGTCGAATTCAAACTCCTTTTCATCCTCAGATAGTCGAACCCAAGGCTTGATTGATAGAGCAAAGGCGTCTTTTTCGAACAACAAGTGCCCGTAAACTCGATTCCAGCTTCTCGACAATAAAGTGCCACGTCCGTTGGATTGATGCTCTATACCAACAACAAAGCCGGTGTTACCTCCAAAGGGGTGCCATTCCAGTGGTGCAATATAAAAAACCTCAGGTTGATAATTTGTTTCACGAAACGGCTTTGATAGATTTTCGGAATATATTTGCCACCACGCTTCTAGAGTAAAACCCAGATATAAACCATCGCCTTCTATAAATAAGCTCTTGTCGTACAGCGGTACTTTGAGGCTTAGCTGGAACTTAGCTTCAACATCAGCGAGGTTCTCTTCGTAGCCTTCAAATGAACTATATGCATCGGTATTAATGCCGTTTGTGGACATTACCGGCAAGATATAATTCATCTTGTGTGGTGTGAGTACGTAAGGGTTTCTCTCAGCCTGACGCTCGCCAATAATACGTCTTGAAATACTACCCATTTCGAGAGGAGCACCCTCAGGGGCCGCGCGCTCGATCTTAGCAACCTCTTCTTCAATCAAGGTTTCTGGTTTACACATCTCGCGCATTTCGGCGAGTGTTAAGCTGTCGTCACCAGTTGCAAACAGCGCGTTGAGGCACGCTTGAGTGTCATCATTTGCTGCTACAGGTGCAGACAATAATAAGCTGACGATTATTGCCTGGTAGGTTATGCGCTTCATTTCAAATCCCTTTTCCTACGGATAACGCGTAAAGTTAAACACAGTGTTAAAACTATACACCCTAAACAAAAATAAACTAACTGTGTTTTGCGCGTTGCTTAACTTCCCATCTGTAAAACAATGAAATACCCACAGTTTTTAACGACTAATGATACTTTGTTGTTCCTGTAGTCAAACGATCTTATTCACACTATTATTGGGTGGTGAGATTTTGTCACTGCATTTGTCCTGGAACTAATCAATGAAGCGAATATTAGGCGCTCTGCTAACTCTCGTAGCTTGCAGTTTTCATAGCGTGACACACGCAGAAGTTTATCGAATAGGGATTGTTGATACTGTGAGCTTACCTATTGTGGAAGGTTCACGGGATGCGTTTATTAAAGAGTTAGACCGAATAATGCCCGAAGATGATTTTGAGTTCGTCACAGTGAATGCAGAGGGCTCATTCGAAAAAGCCGCCGAACTAGTCACACGAGTGATAGCGAATGAGAACATAGATCTTCTTGTTACCGTCGCCACATTAGCTACCAGTGCCGCATTTAATCATTCAGATACGGGCACCACCCCCATGTTGTTTATGACGGTTGCCGATCCCATTGGTGAGGGAGTTGTCAATGCATTCGAGCAAACGTCAGCTAAAAATATCACCGGCCAATCTCATGTTCTGGCGGCCAGTGTAAAACTTGATATGCTCGACGGCTTGCTATCCGCCTCTGATATTACCAAACCAGTAAAAATTGCCCTGGTTCACTCGAGTTATCCCTCATCACGTAACCTTGCGCGAGAACTACTCGCCTTAGATACCGCCTATCCCAATGTTGAATTCATCAATGTAAGCACGCCATTCTTAACAGGCGATAATGCGTTATCGCATATGAGTACAGATATCGTTAATCAATTAGCTGAGCGTGCTCAAGCATTGGACGGATACTGGTTATCTACTGGCCCTTTGTCTCAGGCAGAGGGATTAGTTGAGGCAATCTATGCAAAAACCTCATTACTACCTATTTTTGGTGAAAATATCACATCGGTACAACAAGGTGCTCTTATGGGAGTAGTATCAGATGCAGAGAGCATTGGACAAACAGCGGCGAATACCGCAAAGCGAATTCTTCAGGGAGAAAGTCCAAACAGTATTCCAGTGAAACGAATGGACAAATACACTATGGCGGTCAATATATCGACAGCGATTACTTTGAATATTCCAATTCCGTCAGCGTACCTCAAGCTGGCAAAACATCACGTTTATCAATAAAGGGTGTTTTCTAGGAATGAAGATTAAGTTCAAACTACTCGCCACTTTCGTACCCATTCTATTTATAGGCATGACGACTACGGGATATTGGTCCTACCTTACTGCTTATGAGTCAGTTCGAGAAAAAGAATACCAGTTGCTAACGCAAACTCTGTCTCTCACTTTCATGGAATTAGTGAACGAGAGACACTTTCTGTTGGTAAATTCAGGGTTAGAGAATGTGCCTGTTTTTCGAGACGCCTATCAAAATGAGGTGTTTGACGAACTCAAGTTGCTGCACAGATCGACAGGTAAACACTACACAGTGACAAATGCTTCATCTAATGAAATTCTCTTCTCAACCCAGGAAACATGGAGTCGTCCCCCTACGGATAACGCGAGTATCGTTAGTGTTAATAGTTACAAGGTAGCTTTTGGAGAAGCAGAGCTCAACGGTGAAAAGGTGCTCTTCGCATGTACTAGTTTTGCGCCTTGGAATTGGAAATTGACCATTTCACAACCCACTAATGCACTAGAGCGCTCATTGGTAAAAATCACCTGGACTGCGTTACTAGTCACCTTATTGTCATTAATACTAGTGAGTTTTCTATTGGGGCGGGTAATTCATCACTTTGTTCTCAAACCTGTGAGCAAAATAAAACAAGCGACCGGCCATATTGCAGAAGAAAAATCTCAAGTGTCTATCTCTGTACAAGAACACGATGAACTTGGTGAGTTAGCCCGAGATGTAGAGGTGATGTCAGCAGATATTGCAGATTATGTCACTAAAGCACAATCTGCTAGCAAGGCCAAAACCGACTTCTTGGCCGTAATGAGTCATGAAATTAGAACGCCTCTTAATGGTATTCAAGGACTTGCAACACTGTTGTTAGAAACCCCTCTGGATGAAAAACAAAAGCAATACGCTACTGATTTGAAAACCTCTGCGGGAATCCTAGCGCAAGTTATCAATGATGTACTGGACTTATCTAAGATTGAGTCGGGTCGAACGGAAATGGATCTTACCGAGTTCAATCCCGATGACATGCTAAGAGATCTGGTGACCTTACTAGGTACTAATGCCAGCGCTAACAACACGCGTTTAGAGTACCGCAGTCGCGATTTAGGTAATGTAGTGATCACGTCAGATATCACTAAGCTCCGTCAAATAGTCATCAACCTCACCAGTAATGCGATCAAGTTTACCCGTGAGGGTACGGTAACCGTCTCTGCAAAGCTGAAAGGAAGAGAAACTGAAAACCCTCAACTGGTAGTGGCAGTCAAAGATACGGGTATAGGTATTGCCCCTGAGCGTCTACAACATATCTTCGAAAAATTTATGCAATCTGATACATCTATTTCTCGCCGCTACGGTGGAACGGGTTTGGGGTTATCAATTGCAAAAGAGCTTGCACAACTTTTGGGGGGCGACATCAAGGTTGTTAGTCGCGAAGGTGAAGGGTCTTGCTTTACGGTGAATGTGCAAGTGAAAGTGCGCAGTGCCGACGAACAGCAACAAGAGCAGCTACAAGAATTTGATGCCAGTGAAGCACAATTATCATCAGGGCTCAGGGTTTTGTTGGCTGAGGACAATGCGATAAATGCTGTGGTGGCTCAAGCCTTGCTCGAGCAATTAGGGTGTCATGTAGATACGGCAGAGAACGGATTGGAAGCGTCAATTAAAGTAGAATCAAATGCCTACGACGCCGTCTTTATGGATATTCATATGCCAGTAATGGATGGGGTAGAGGCGACTCAACGTATAAGAGCAGCTAAAAACAACAGCGCTAGTGTCCCAATCATCGGTTTAACCGCAGAAGCCTTCACCGAACGACATCAAGTGTTCATCCAAGCAGGCATGAATGACGTAGTTACAAAGCCAGTCACTCTTGAAGCATTGCGCAAAAGTTTACTCGTTACGCTTCACTAACTCCAAAACAACGAGTATTTAGCTAACTGCAAAATACTCGACGCTCAGCGATACATAAAACCAAACTTATTAGGTGAAAACAGGTTAGATAGATGAAAACCAGTCTTGTAGGTACGACACCGCCGCTCTAGTTTTGGCGGGTACTCTGTCACTTTTCGGTGTTACGGCGTATACCGTGTAGTCGGGTAGTGACCAGGACGGAAACAAATGACACATCTGTTTGTTAGCAAGTAAATGACGGACCTCTGGCTCAGGTAACACAGCGTAACCCAGTCCGTCTTGTGTGAGCTGAATCATAGTTTGCATTGAGTTTACGTCGATGCGAGCCGAAGTCAGTGAAACGTCTTCTTGTTTGTCCTTCTTCATCTGATAATCATCAATGTGACGGTGAGCGATGTAAGTATGGGATTGCAGTACTCGAGGGTCTGTGTGGTCCGCATCGGCTAGAGGGTGATCAGTAGCAACGCACAGGATCTGCTTCCACGTTGCTAACTTCAAACTACTGAAATTACTATCAGACATTGGTGCAAAACACAGCAATAGGTCCGCACCTGAACTAATGATATCGGTAGACTCATCAGTAAGGGTCAAAGATACATTGACTTGAGGGAAATCACTTACCAGTTTTTGAATGGGTTGACTCAATAAACCGCCGCCAAACCCTTCAGGCGCAACAATGTTTATTCGACCTGAAGGTGCGTCTTGCAATGATGCTATCTTATCCTGAGCAATGAGTGCGGTAGACAGCATGCTCTTACTCGTATCGTAATAGATGTGCCCTGCTTCGGTGAGACTCAAATTGCGAGTATTGCGGTTAAAAAGGCTCAAACCGATATCGTTTTCGAGCTTTCTTAATTGCTGGCTGATTGCCGACACCGTCATCTGTAAGTTACGCGCCGCTACACTCATGCTCCCGCTGTCTGCAACTTCAATAAATACTTGGAGTGAACGGAGTAATTTAATATTCATTTGTACCGCCTATACCAACACCACCATCGAATATTTCAAAGGTAATCGCTAATTTCTACATTTGGTACAATGCTAGCTTTCGTCCTTTAAATACTATGGGCATTATACCTTAGTCTATATTGCACCGTTATATCGTATTTTGAGGATGGGACAAGGACAAAAATCGCAATTCCAAGTTTTGATGGGCGCACAGAGGCATTGCTCCCTATCCTATTGATTAAAATATGCTAACGTAACGTTTCCTCTGTCATGCGCATTGCCTACAAAGCTATGCGACCAATTTAGGATCAATAATAATGAGAAAAGCGCTTATCTTGTTTTCTGCGGTTTGCATCATCGCGTTATCAGGTTGTGTTTCAACACAACCAAATTATGGGCCTCAACAATTTTCGGGTGAGGGTTTAACCGCGGTTGTTGTCGCTTATGAGCCGGAAATGGAAGGGATTTTAGCCCGTATAGACTCGGATCCAGACGCTGCTATCCACACTACCCTTGAGTTTAAGGGAGTTAAGTATCGATTGGGTACTTACAATGACGAACCTATCGTTGTTTTTGCCACTGGAATGAGTATTGCCAACGCTGCGATGACTATGCAGATGGCTTTAGACTACTTCCCGGTAAAACAAGTGGTGTATATGGGAATAGCAGGTGCTATCAACCCTGAGTGGCACCCTGGAGATGTTATCGTTCCAGCCCGCTGGTACTACCATGATGAAAGTGTGTACAGCAACGAAGACCCAAATAACCCTGGTTCGTACATCTTGCCTGATTACTATCAAACGTTTTTATCAGAACAAGAAGCTCGCAGAGCATTAGATCCTCATACACCTCACTATAAGCCGTTTAAATTTATTCATCCTGATGAAGTGTTAATTATCAAATCTGGTATGGATAAGCCTGAAGATACTTCGTATTTTTCGGCGACAACTAGTTTATTGGAAGCGGCATCTAGAGCAATAAGCACCATGCCTACCCAGAGAGTGCTTGACGAGCGAGATGCCAAACTCTTCGTAGGAGGAAACGGAGTTACTGGGTCTGTGTTCCTAGATAATAGAGATTATCGTCAATGGACAAGAGATGTTTTTAACGCTGAAGTCACTGAAATGGAATCAGCTGCTATTGGTCAGGTATGCACAATCAACGAGGTTGATTGGGTCATAGTGCGTGCAATTAGTGACTTAGCGGGCGGGCAAGAAGGCGTCAATGTTGAAAATAAGTACGATAAAGAAGTATCGCGTATTGGCGCTGAAGTCTTGTTCGCTTTATTGGACGAACTCGCTAAGTAGTCGACATAAATAGCTTGAAAGAAAGACCAAGGTTTTCACTGTAACCTTGGTCTTTTTGTTTTTTGGCACAGTATTAACTTTTTTTGATTACTGCTTTCAGGGTCGAGTGTTAACAGTTTACTATAGCGCCGACTGACTATTAAAAGTGTGTAAAAGGAATCCTTTGTGAAGTTTGATGTTACTCCGTCTTCGTTCATCTTGATGCTGTGTTTTGTGGGTAGTTCAATGGTATCAGCTCAATCTATCGACGAAACAAACCTTGAATCTATCGAAAATGTGGTAGTTACAACATCTCGGCTGAGTAATGACACTGCGCGTTTAAGAGATAATCTTGTACAAGTTGATGAGGAGACGATTCAATTCGTCGCACCCAGTCACACTCAAAGCTTGCTCAATTATGTCGCCGGTGCAGGTGTTCAACGGGGAAATGGTCAAGAATATTTGCCTGCGCTTCGCTCACCTGTGCTTACAGGGGCAAGCGCTTGTGGCGGGATTTTATCTGCTGAAGACGGTATACCTTTGAAAGCTGCTGGCTTGTGTAATATCAATGAGTTGTTCGAGGCCCATAGTGAGATGGCAGAGCGTATTGAGGTTGTCAAAGGACCTGCGTCAGTTCTTTTTGGTGCTAATGCCATTCACGGTGTTATCAACGTTATTACACCTGATACGACAGTTGATGGCGGTTTGCTAGGTATCGACTACGGCTCTTATGGATACCATAGAGCAAAGCTTCGCGCTGGAAAGGACTATGGCGATACTGGTGTAGGCATTAATACGAGCCTAACGCGAGATACCGGCTATCGCGACGGAGAAGGCGTTGATCAGCAAAAAGTTAATGTGCGCCATCGCTATTCTGGTAGTGACATGCTTGTTACAACCGGGTTGTCTTACACCAATCTGAATCAAGATACGGCTGGCTACATTACGGGAAAAGACAGTTACAAAGACAGACAAATTGCGCAGCAAAATTTCGACCCACTAGCGTTTCGCGATGCGAGCAGTTTTCGCCTGTGGTCGCGACTTGAGTGGCAAGTATCTGACGATAAGTTTTTATCACTAACGCCCTATATTCGCGATCAAGACATGACATTTAGAATGCATTTTTTACCGGGTACGCCGTTTGAAGAAAATTCACAATCGGGCGGTGGATTGCTCAGCCAATTTAGGGTCGAGATGAGTCACAATACTGTTTTTGATTGGGGGATCGATGCCGAGTATTCAAAAGGTAGCCTGCTACAGTATCAAGAGGGTGCTACGCTGGGCTCTGCTTTTCTGGTAGAGACTGTACCCTCTGGCAAACACTACGATTATGATGTTGATGTAAATATGATTGCGCCGTTTTTTGCCTTACAGTGGACCCAGGGACCATGGCAGCTAGACTTGGGCGGGCGCTACGAGCGAATTACCTATGATTACACCAACAATATGCTCTCAGGACGAACAAGAGAGGACGGTACTGAGTGTGGATTTGGTGGCTGTCGCTACTCTCGTCCAGAGAGTGGTAAAAATAGCTTTAATGCGTTTAGTCCAAAAATTTCATTAGGCTATATAACATCTGAAGGTACTCATTGGTTTGCGCGGGTATCTAGGGGCTATCGAGCTCCGCAAGCAAGTGAACTCTATCGATTGCAGCGAGAGCAACAAGTGACAGAACTCGATACGGTCACAGGCAACAACATCGAAATTGGAGTTGATGGTCGTTTATCAAATATTGATTACACATTAGCTATTTATCGACTGCTAAAGGAGAATGTGATTTATCGCGATAGCGACTTTTTCAATATTAACGGCGGAGAAACCCTGCACAAGGGAGTCGAGTTATCCTTTGATTATCAGATTTCGGCGGATTGGCGGCTACAGTTTGCGGGTACGTTAGCCGAGCATACCTATCAGCACTCTCAAGTCTTGGGTGATACTGATATTCGGGGCAACGATATGGATACCGCGCCAAAAACTCAGTTTAATACGCGACTGCAATACCAAGTGACAGCGAATAGCCATGCTGAGCTAGAGTGGCAGCACGTGTCTTCATATTATACCAATGCTGAAAATACAGCGCGTTACGATGGACACGATTTGGTGCATTTGCGCTTAGCACACATGCTTGGCGATGATTGGATAGTTAATCTTCGTATAAACAATCTGTTAGATACTGATTATGCGGAGAGAGCTGATTATACTAATTTTACCGGCGACAGATATTTCCCGGGACGACCACGCAATTTTATGGCGAGTGTTACCTATAGGTATTAGTCGTCATAAAATAGACATAAGTTTGATTAAAAATACATAAGGTCTTAGCGAGAGGCGGTATATTGTGTCCTTTTCGCTATGCACCGGGTGTAAGAGTGTTCTTCTAATGCAATTAAATCCTGATGATGTAGTCATGACCGCGATCAGAGCCCAGGGCGCGGGTGGTCAAAACGTCAATAAAGTGAGCTCTGCTGTACATCTCAGGTTCGATATACCAGCGTCCTCGCTGCCAGAGTCGGTGAAAGCGCGGTTGCTCGCAACACGAGATAGCCGAATTACCAGTGGCGGTGTTTTTGTGCTAAAAGCGCAGCAATACAGAACGTTGGCGCTGAATAAAGAAGACGCGATGGAGCGACTGACTCGTTGGATAGAATCTTCAACTAAAGTAAACAAGACCCGACGCCCGACTCGCTTGAGTCGAGCAACGAAAGTACGTCGATCTGATGCTAAAAAGCGCCAAAGTGAGAGGAAATCGTTGAGGAAAAGAGTAGATATTTGATGCCCTTTCGCCTAAAGTATAAATACTGCTAGAAAGATATTGACCATTCGGATGAAAATACATCGATATGGTGAAGTTTTTATCTTTTTACCAATAATCAGGGAAGCGAAAAACATGACTCGTTCAAATGCTATTCCTACGGTGTTGTTTATCGCTATTGCCATTTCTGTTGGGTTAAATCCACCAGAGGCAAACGAAGTTGTACCAAATTCAAGTGTGCAACAAACAAGTAATTCTTCAACGGACAGTGGAATTACTGATCTCGATAGTAATACTGTAGTCAATTCAACAACAATTTTTGCACCAATGACGTCGCACGGAAAATTCGTGGGCTTGTCTGCGCCTACAGAAAATGAAATGTCGTCTGAATTGGTCAGCGTACCCCACTTGGTACCACAAACAATATTTGGTGCGGAAAATGCGATAAGCGCAGAATTATTGCCGACGAGAACTTCAACTTCAGGAGTTGTGACGAGTGGAGATTTTACCCTCACCACCATTTACGGTGTGGGCGGTAATGTAATAGCTCAACCCTAGTTTTGGGCAGATAAAAATTTCGCGCAAAAAAATGGGGGCTAACCTAGCCCCCGAATCAACCACAACATTACTTGGAAAACACATTTACACACACTAAGGGAGTCACACACTTGTTGCCTTAGATGTGTATAAATATAAACCAATTTGAAAAAACTTCCGTCGTTTAAATAATAACCAGTTATATTTTTCATACCTAATAGATTGGAAATCTTCCTTTTCCATTGCTACGCCTACACTTTTCTATTTTCATGACTTAATAAGTTTACTCTAGGTACTCGATATTAGTGTTGATAAATATATTAGTTTAATCTAATATTAGATTTGTCTTATATGGGAGTGAGTATGAACTTTTTGCAGAAAAAGCTACTTTGGCTAAGTACCCAGCGTAGTCTGTGGGTTTATGGCTTACTGTTGGCAATTACCCTTCTCTCAGCAGTTCAGTTCGGTGCCATTGAAATTGATACCGATCCTGAAAATATGCTGCCTAGTGATCACTCTGCACGAGTGCATCACAATCAAGTTAAGTCAGACTTTTCCATGCACGACGTTATAGTTGTCGGGGTAATAGCGGGCGATAGTGCACAAGGCGTTTATACCCCTGAGGTATTAAAAGCGATACATGAGGTAAGTCGTTATGCAATTGACCTACCGAGTGTCATTGCCCATGACCTCATGTCTTTTTCTACAGTAGACAATATTTCTCAGGGAGAAAATGGGGAACTCGTTTTTTCTTGGTTGATGCACTCTCCTCCATCGAACACTGATGATGCATCTGCTATCTGGTCCGCAGTACAACGTCTACCCATGCTTTACAACACGCTTGCTGCTGAATCGGGCAAGGCGGCAGCAATATATATTCCCATTGAAGATAAAAATGAAAGTTACAGGATCGCAGAGTCAATTCGCGAATTTATTGCAGAGCGGTCATTGGTGGGGGAGTGGCACATTACTGGACTGCCTGTAGCCGAGGACCAATTCGGTGTGGAAATGTTTATTCAAATGGGCTTGGCAGCGCCTGCTGCGGGCATGATGATTTTCTTACTCTTGTATAGCTTCTTCAGAAACTGGACATTAGTGATAGCCCCCATGGTGGTTGCCATGGCCACTGTCATAGTCACCATGGGAGCGCTGATTGGCTGTGGTTTCACGGTGCACATCATGTCATCAATGATTGCCATTTTTCTTATGCCAATAGCCGTTGTAGATTCCGTTCACATATTGTCTGAGTTTACAGATAGATATAAGTCTGGTCAGAATGCCAGCGACACTATCACGGAAGTTGTTAAGCATCTTTTCACACCAATGTTTTATACGTCATTGACATCAGCTGCTGGTTTTTTCTCATTGATGTTGACACCTATTCCTCCAGTCCAGGTTTTTGGTGCATTTATTGGAAGTGGCATCCTTTTAGCGTTTCTTTTTACCTTACTGTTTGTTCCCGCGTATATTTCCCGCATGTCTGACTCATCCTTAGTTGCACTGCAACAAGCAGTTCATACCAAGCCAAAAGGCACAATTCGCTTGATGCACCTTAGTATTGGCAAAATAAAACATGTGGCTTTAAATTATCGCAGTGTTGTTTTAGCTTTTTTCGCTCTGCTAACCTTGATTTCAGCATGGGGAATCACACACATTTCAATTAATGACAACCCAGTGCGATGGTTCAAATCAGATCATGAAATACGACGAGCAGACCACGCGCTAAATCAAGAGTTTGCAGGCACTTACAATGGTTATCTTGTGTTGGAAAGTACCCAACGAGGGCCAGAATTATCTACCGTTTTTTCCCAGCTAACGCTCTCGGATGATCTGGCTGTATGGAAAAACAGTCTTATCCATTCGCTCTCTGGGGCACCTATGGAGGATAGACTGGACCTTGCGCTATCTGCTGTTGATGATGCCATTTTCGAAGCAAGTTCGAGCAGTGACCTATACGCATTAGAGCATGTATATAGCTCTCTAGAAGCAATACAGTCTACTCAACTCGTTTTTCAGCAACCTGAAGTGATGAATCAAATAGATGCACTGCAAAGGTATTTGGATGGCACTTCATTGGTAGGCAAAAGTCAGTCAGTGAGTGACGTAGTAAAAGTAGTCAATCGAGAGCTTCGCTCGGGTGATGACCAAGATTATGTTATTCCCTCGACGCAAGCAGGGGTAGCACAGACGTTGATGCAATTTCAGTCTTCACATCGCCCCCACGATTTATGGCATTTCGTGACGCCAGACTACAAAAAAGCATTGGTATGGTTACAGCTAACCAGTGGTGACAATCAAGACATGACCCGCGTTATTGGATTAGTTGACGATTACTTCAAGATGTATCCGTTACCTGAAAACATAAGCTATTCGTGGGCAGGCAAGGCTTACCTGAACGTGGTGTGGCAGCAGAACATGGTAGAGGGCATGATGGAAAGCTTACTTAGCGCTTTTGTTATTGTTTTTATTATGATGGTCCTGTTGTTCCGCTCGGTGATTTACGGTGTGTTAGCTATGTTGCCACTGACCATTACCATTGTTTTTATTTACGGCATGATAGGTATTGTGGGCAAAGATTACGATATGCCTATAGCCGTATTAAGTGCGCTAACATTGGGCTTATCCGTGGATTTTGCTATCCACTTTTTAGCTCGTGCAAAAGCGCTTCATCAAGTAACAAACAGTGTTAAAGCTACCTTAAATGCGCTGTTCGAAGAGCCGGCCAGTGCGATTTCCCGCAATGCTCTTGTGGTTGCTTTCGGATTTACTCCACTGCTTTTCGCGCCCTTAATGCCTTACGTAACGGTAGGCATATTTTTGGCCAGTATCATGGCAATTTCCGCGTTAGTTACGTTACTTGTTTTACCAAGTCTACTGACTTTGCTTAAGTCTAGAGTATTTTAGGAGCCCATCATGAATAGATCGTTAAACGCACTAGTAGGTATTGGGTTAATGATGGTATCTACACTGTTGACTGCTTCACAATCCGAAGCAGGGCTGAGTGCGATAGATATTATCGAAAAAGCTGAACAAGCCGCTTACTATGCCGGAGATAATGGACGCTCTAAAGCACGCATGATGATTGTTGATAGCCAAGGGCGTAAACAAATGCGCCAGTTCACGATATTCAGACAAGATCGCACTGATGCTTCGGGACTCGAGTCTGGCGATCAAGATATGTTGGTATTCTTTTCACGCCCGTCTGAAGTCAAAGGCATGGTCTTTCGCGTAGAAAAGTACAGCGACTTAAACACTGACGACAATCGCTGGTTGTATCTTCCGGCGCTTGATTTGGTGAAGCGTATTGCTGCTGGTGACAAGCGAACATCATTTGTGGGCTCTCACTTTTTCTATGAAGACGTGTCTGGACGTTCTATTGAGGAAGACACATTTGCAATCGTAGAAGAGACCCCTACGCATTATGTCCTAAAAGCCGTACCAAAATACGTGCAAACGGTTGAGTTTGCTTACTATATTGTGAGTATCGATAAGCGTACTTTTGTTCCTACCACTATTGATTTCTTTAACGAGAATGACGCCAATTACCGACGTGTTGAGGCACTGGCGGTGGAAGCTATTCAAGGTTTTCACACAGTAGTTAGAAGTAAGGTGTCTGACCTTGTAACCGGTGGCTATACCTTGATGGAGTTTCGTGGCGTAGAGTACAACTTAACGCTTCCTAGCGATTTGTTTACTGAACGTAGTTTGCGTGTGCCACCAAGAGCACTGTTAAACTGATGAATGCGTTACCCTTGCATCAAAAAACTGCCAAGCTAACAACTCTGCTTATTATGGTTGTTGTTGGTCTATTGGTGTTGCCCGCATACTCTCAAGAACAAGATATATGGCCAGATGATGAGTTTATCGCTTGGGATGATGAAACGCTTGAAGATGATCTTGGTTTCAGTGATGTGAGTGGTTTTCTCAGCGTGGATGCAGGTCTTCGTTTGCAAGACGACAGTGCTACCCCTACCAGAAAAACACTGCGAGACCTTCGCCTTCATCTAGAAACAGAATACCTTTTATCTGAGTCCTCATTTGTGTTTAAAGGGGATGTTTGGATTGATGGTGTACGCGAACAAACCCGAGCCCAGCTGCGAGAATTAGCATGGCAGGGGAGCCTATCTTCATTGGGTGAATGGGGGAGTTCATGGGATGCCAAGCTAGGCCAACAAGTGCTCACATGGGGCACAGGCGACTATGTATTTTTGAACGACCTCTTCCCAAAGGACTATCAGTCGTTTTTTGCTGGAAGGGCAGATGCTTACCTCAAAGCGCCATCCTTGGCGGCAAAATTTTCTGGGTATTTTGATACTTTTAATATCGATCTGGTGCTTATGCCAGAGTTTGAACCCGATATCAGTATTACCGGCGATAGTTTTTCTTTCTACAGCCCACTGCTTGAGCAAAACATCGCGCCAGAACTTAGGGTGAAAGTATATAACAGGCCAGATGATGGAGAAGTGGCTATACGTCTACACAGGTCGTTAGGTAGTTATGAAGTCGCCCTTTTTGGGTATCGAGGTTACACGAAACAACCCTTGGCAATGGACGACAATGGTGACCCAAGGTACGCGAGGCTCAATGTGTACGGTGCGAGTGTGTCTGCACCCGTGGGACGAGGATTGGGGAACATAGAATACGCCTACTATGACAGCCGAGAGGATGTTACCGGAGAGGACCCAATGGTTCCCAACACACATTCAAGAACGCTTATTGGCTATCAACAAGAGTTATCTATGAATGTTACCGGTGCGGTGCAGTGGTATGCCGAGTGGCAACATGATTACAGCGCATTGGTTGCCAATAGTCCGTTTCCAGAATATGAGCAAGAAAAAGTTCGCCATTGGGTCACTACGCGTGTGACTTGGCTAGGTATGCAACAACGCTGGCAAACCAATGCTTTTGTCTTCTATTCGCCCACCGATTCAGATGGCTACGCTAAGTTTAGCGTGTCTTATTCACCCACCGATACCTGGCAGTTAGCTGTGGGTGGCAATATGTTCTGGGGAGAAGAATCACATACATTCTTTTCCCAGTTTAAAGACGCCACCAATGCCTATGCGTCTTATCGTTATTATTTTTAATGGGAGTTGTCGTTATGTCTCAAGAACGTGCGTTGACCGCCTTTGCAGGTTTTATGGTGTTACTTTCAGTACTGCTTACACTGTGGGTTCACCCAAACTTTGTATGGTTTACGGTATTTGTTGGTGCCAATTTGTTTCAACAGAGTTTCACTGGCTTTTGCCCAGCCACCTTGTTCTTCAAACACGTTTGTGGATTGAAAAGTGAGCGTGAACTTGGATTGATAAAATAGCCCTTGTTTCATTAACCAATCAAGCCTAGGCTGAACATTTAGCACAATGAACGTTCGCTAGTATAAGGGCACGTTGGTATGAAGAATAAAATCATCAAATGGGTGTGGCTAGTTACAATGGGAGTGGTATCTGGTGTATTTGCCAGCGAGCCTCCCCAGGTGTCGACGGGCAGTGTAGAGCGTGTTGATGCGTTTGAATCAAAATATATTCCAGCGCGAAGCGTGGATGTGTGGTTGCCGCCTAGTTACGATCCCTCAAATTCTTATGCAGTGCTTTATATGCACGACGGGCAAATGCTATTTGATGCCAGTACTACATGGAATGGTCAAGAGTGGCGGGTGGACGAAGTTGCGGGTGAGTTAATATCTGCGGGTAAAGTTCGTCCATTTATTGTGGTTGGGGTGTTCAACGGTGGGGTCAACCGTCACAGTGAATACTTTCCGCAAAAACCTTTTGAATCCCTTAGTGAATCTCAGCAAGCTCAGCAGTATGAGTTACAGCGCAGTGAAACCCAACCTTTGTTCGCTGCTGAGGTGTATTCAGATCGTTACCTTAAGTTCTTGGTGGAAGAGTTAAAGCCATACATTCAGCAGAACTACCCTGTTAAATCTGAGGAATCCTACTTACTTGGTTCAAGTATGGGAGGCCTGATCTCCATGTATGGCTTGCTAGAGTATCCCACAGAGTTTAAGGGAGCCGCCTGTTTATCTACCCATTGGCCTGGAAGCTTTGAGGTTAATGGCAATCCCATCCCTCAAGCATTTAATGACTATATCGACAGTAAACTTGAAACGCTCACTTATCAAAAAATCTACTTTGATTTTGGCACTGAAACCCTAGATGCCCTTTACCCGCCATTACAAGCAAAAGTAGATGAGGTATTCATCGCACGAGACTTTCCCAAAGCGCAATGGGCATCTAAACGCTTTGAAGGCGCTGCGCATACCGAAGAAGCCTGGGCAGCTAGACTCCACATTCCACTGGAGTTTTTATTCGCTACAGCCCCCAAATGATTGTAAATTTTAGTTTTGCCGTTACGTAAAACGGCAAAACAACTTTACTTAGTTTGTCATTGTTATATTTTTGTAAAAAGTAATCGGTTACAAATGAGAACTCTATGGATAGCCAATCGCATAATCTTGGTTTTATTGTACTTATCAGTTTAGTCGCCACCATTGGTGGTTTTTTGTTTGGCTTTGATAGTGGGGTGATTAATGGCACCGTTGATGGACTTCAACAAGCATTTAACTCTGAAAGTATAGGCACTGGATTTAATGTATCTAGCATGTTGTTGGGGTGCGCATTCGGGGCCTTCTTTGCGGGTAGGTTAGCCGATAAATTCGGTCGCCGAAGTCTACTTATTGTCGCAGCAATACTGTTTATTGTTTCTGCGTGGGGCTCTGGTGTAGCGCAAAGTAGTATGGAGTTTGTTGTGTATCGCGTTATTGGCGGTTTAGCTGTAGGCGCCGCGTCGGTAATGTCTCCCGCTTACATCAGCGAAATAGCACCGGCAAAATACCGCGGTATGCTTATCACTATTCAACAGGTAGCGATTATTTCTGGGCTGTTCTGTGCGTTTGTTAGCAATTACTTACTCGCTGGGGCTGCCGGTTTATCCACTGAGGCATTCTGGCTAGATTATGAAGCATGGCGTTGGATGTTCTGGATGGAGTTAGCGCCCGCCCTTCTGTTTTTTGTAATGCTATTGTTTATTCCTGAAAGCCCACGCTTTCTGGTGTCGAGTGGTAAGCGTGAGCAAGCTACTCAGGTACTCAGTAAGCTGTTTGGAGAGGAAGAGGGCAGTACTAAAGTTAGCGAAATAGAGGCTTCATTGGCTGACGATCATGCTCCTCGATTGAGTGACCTTGTCGATAAGGCGGCAGGTCGAATTCGACCCATTGTGTGGATCGGCATCGGACTCGCTACTTTCCAACAGCTCGTGGGTATTAATGTGGTTTTCTACTACGGTGCTGTACTGTGGCAAGCGGTAGGTTTTTCTGAATCAGACGCACTACTTATTAATATTATTAGCGGAGCTGTGAGTATCGCCGCTTGTATCGTGACCATTATGGTTATCGATAAAATAGGCCGTAAACCACTGTTAAAGTGGGGTTCCATCGGAATGACAGTAGCACTTGGGCTCATGGTATATGTATTCGCTACTGCCTCTGTAGATACTGCGGGTGATCTCGTACTTGGCGATAATGGTGTTATCGCGCTAGTGGCCGCTAATATTTATGTGTTCTTTTTCAATATCTCTTGGGGGCCGGTCATGTGGGTAATGTTAGGCGAGATGTTCCCCAATCAAATTCGCGGTTCAGGGCTCGCCGTGAGCGGTTTCGCCCAGTGGGGAAGCAACTTCGCTATTACCATGACTTTCCCAATTTTACTCACCTCGGTAGGGTTAGCCGGCGCTTACGGTTTCTATGGGTTGAGTGCGCTAATCTCTGTGTTGTTTGTGGTGAAGTTTGTCCATGAAACTAAGGGCACTGAGCTTGAGAATATGCAAGGGTAGTAGAGGATAACCCTTTACTGAGCGGTAGATTCTAGAAGGCGTTGGCTAAATCGGCTAACGCCTTCGTCAGTTCTGACAACCGGTTTTATTGTGCCATCTGGGTTAAACTCAATGAATTCAGCGGCGGATCGTCGTTGGCGTTTGCGAGTTTCGCATTCAAGTTCGGGCGTTTCTACCCAGCGATGATAGAACAATATCCATTGCCCTTGGTATTCTACGATTGAATGATGGTTGTTACTCTCATGTTCCTGTTCCATAAACACCCCTTTGTATTCCCATGGTCCAGTAGGAGATTGGGAAGTGTAGTAAGTCAACACTCGGTTGTTTTCTGGCATGGTGAAGTAATATAGGTCGTTTCTTTTAAATACCCATGGACCCTCCATTTTGGGTTCGTATCCCCCCATATCCATTTTGATAAAGTCACCTTTGACACTGCGCAAATCATCGCTTAACTCAATAACCCTGTAGTCGAAGTCTTTGCCATGAAAATAGAGATAGGCTTTTCCGTTATCGTCAATAAATAGTGCAGGGTCATTGGCGTAGGGAGTTTGCCAAAGTGGGGCACCAATTTTGTCTTCAAATGGCCCTGTGGGAGAGTTACTTTCCGCAATACCAATACCCATCCATTTAGTACTATTTTCTGGGTTTATTCGATCTTTAAAACCGGTACCAGCGGGAAACACAAAGTAGTATTTACCATTTTTATAGGCAGCGTCTGGTGCCCAAGCAAAATTATCCGCCCAAGTAAGGTCTTCCACAGAAAGCACGGAACCGTGTGCAGTCCAGTCTTCGAGGTTGGTTGATGAAAATACGTGCCAATCTTGCATGAAAAAGTCTGGTTGACAGTTGAGGTCATGGGACGTGTATACGTACATTCGCCCATCATTCCATACATGAGCTGATGGATCTGCGGTAAGCAAATCGCTACCAAAGTCGAGTGGGTTGGTAGCATTGGCACTCATTGTTAAAGGTAAGGCAAACAGGCCTAGCAATGTGAAAATAGATTTTTTTTATACATGATGATTTTATCCCTCGCAAATTGCCACCGGTGGCAATTTTAAGTTTTACTATGATACTGCTACAAGTGAAAGTCTTTTTACTGTCCAATTAACCTTCATTTTTTAATGCTCTTGAACTACTTCTCAGGCCAACTCATAGACAATTTGTACTAGGTGACAACAATTTTATTTAAAATTATATGCTTTAAAAATAATAATTTAGGCCTAAGTTGATGAACGAATTAAAACAAGTTGTTTACAAAAAAAACAATGCCTGATAACTTTAACTTAATCGATTAAGAAGACGTTTTCACAATTGACAATACTGTTCTCATTTCGCTCAATAATATTTCCTGAGTGTTCGAGAGCTTCGTATGGCTTTGGAGAATACCGATGCACAACACATTTAAAAGACACACACTGAGCGTAGCGGTTTTAGTTGGTTTAAACGGCGCGGCTTATGCTCAAGATACACAAGAAAAAGAAGCTACCGAAAGCTTCGAACAGATTGTTGTTACCGCCAGTCCAGCGGGCGTTACCGCTCAAGAGGCTAGCGTTTCTGTAAGTTCCTTTGATGAAGAAGCGGTGGCTAAACTTGCTCCGCGCTCTACTGCTGAAGTATTCAGAGCGCTGCCAGGTATCCGTGCAGAATCTTCGGGTGGTGGCGGTAATGCCAACATCACTATCCGAGGAATTCCACTCGCCACTGGGGGCTCAAAGTTCATGCAAATTCATGAAGACGGCCTTCCAGTATTAGAATATGGCGATATTAACTTTGGTAATGCCGATAACTTTTTGCGTTACGATTGGTCCGTCGAGCGGGTAGAGTCTGTTCGTGGCGGTTCTGCGTCTACTTTTGCCAGCAATTCTCCTGGTGGTGTTATCAATATGATCAGCGCTACAGGTGAACAAGGTGGCGGTGCCATTGGTACTTCCTTTGGTTTAGATTACGAAGAGTTTAGATTAGATTTTGCCTACGGCGGCGAAATCAACGACGACCTTTATTTTCATATTGGTGGTTTTGCAAGAGGTGGAGAAGGCCCACGCGAAACAGGGTTCAATGGTGATCAAGGCGGACAAGTTAAGATCAACGTTACTCAGCTATTAGACAATGGCCACTTGCGTTTTTACTTCAAGCATTTAGATGACAGAGTAACCACCTATCTTCCGGCACCTGTACTTGTTGAAAGTAATGGTAGCTACGGTGCCGTTGAAAACTTTGATGCAAGTAGTCAAACGCTGCATTCTGCATATACCACTAACGTCTCTACCTTTGATGCGTTCGGAAATCCAGTGAATCGCGATCTGACCGACGGTATTGAATCACAAGTGACGTCTTTTGGCTTTGAAGCCGATATTGAAGTTGCTGAGGAGCTTTATTTACTCAACAAATTCCGTACGTCGGACGTGAGTGGTGGATTTGTATCGCCGTTCACAGATACCTTTGGTGCATATGGTCCACAATCGGCGAGCAGCATGGCCGATAGTATTTGTGCATCCGCACTTGATGGCGATGGCAATCCATTCAACTGCTCATCTACGTCTGTGACTTTGGCTAATGGCCCAGGTGCTGGTGAGGCCTATAACGGTCTTGCGTTTCTCAATCTGTTATTCGACACGACATTCAATGACTTAGGCAACATGATCAACGACCTAAGCCTACGCAAAGAGTTCGACAATGGTGTGTCAGTAACGGCTGGTTATTATTATTCGAAACAAGACATTGCTATTAGCTGGAATAGCTGGAATACCTTCATTCAAACGGTAGACGGCAGTAACTCTCAGTACCTTCATATTGAAGATGCAGACGGTAACGCGCTGGTAAATCAAGGTTTGTGGGCGCCTGGTTTCCTATCTTGGGATTGGGACCTTAATTACACGACCACTGCACCCTATGTGAACATTGGTTTTGAAGTTGGTGATAATTGGTTGTTTGATGTGAGTGCGCGCCGCGACACAGTGAAAGCCAATGGTGAACTTATTAACGCTTGCTGCGGTGGTAACACGGATTACGATCTCAATGGTGATGGTGTTATTTCTGGCAACACAGAAGATGCTTCGGCCTCTAATGGCTTTGGTTTTGGCGGTGGTGTCATTAACCTAAATCGCGCTGGTGCAGCGAGTCAAATGGTGAATTACGAAGCGAGCAATACCTCATTCTCTTTAGGTGGCTCGTACCTATTAAGTGATGAGATCACTCTCTTTGGTCGTTACAGTGAAGGTGGCCGTGCACTTGCAGATAGACTACTGCAGATTGCTGGCACGCTAAATGGCGATGGTAGCCTAACAAGCACCACATCAGGTTTCGACGAAACAGAACAGCTAGAAGTGGGTGTGAAATATGGTACTCGTGACTTCCATCTAAACGCCACTTTGTTTAATACAGTGACCCAAGACACTCAAGCGGAAGTGACAAGTGGACTAACGTTTATTCGTGAATACGAAGCTACCGGGCTTGAATTAGAAGGCCGCTATAATTTTGATAATGGCTTCTCTGTGTCAGGTAATGCAACTTGGACAGATGCTGAAATCAGTGACGATAAGTTTAACCCAGCACTTGTTGGTAAAACACCACGCCGTCAAGCCGATTTTATCTACACAGTTATCCCTCAATACGAGTTTGATGACTTTATAGTGGGAGCGTCATTCCAAGGTTCGACAGATTACTATGTTCAAGACTCAAACGAGCTTAAACAAGACGCATATGTAGTCACCAACTTGTTTGCTACTTGGTATGTGTCAGACCAGTTCTCTGTGTCTTTGAATGTCAATAATGCCACTGATGAGTTTGTTATTACAGAATCTGAGGAAGCATCGGCGCTTGCAGGTGACATTATTCGAGCAAGACCGATTAACGGTAGAACGTCTTCACTTCAGTTGAAATACACTTTCTACTAAATGAGTAAGAGTCACGGGAATAATCTCGTGGCTCACTGTCCTGTTAATCTTGAGTTTTTATAGGTAATTCATGACAACGCATAACACAGGTGAGCACAACCTAACGCTTATCCGCTGGCTAACCTATCTAATGTTCATGATGTTTGCGATGACGTCGGATTCTGTCGGTGAAATCATCAAAGAAGTAAAGATAGAGTTTGGGGTAACGAATACTCAAGCGAGCTTGATGCATTCTTTGTTTATGATTGGCATTGCCTTTTCAGGGTTATTTCTAGGGTTTCTGGCCGACAAATTTGGTCGTAAGAAGACTTTAGTGTTGGGGCTAGCGCTCTTTGCCTTGTCTTGTTACCTATTTCTAGTGGGAAGCACTTTCTCGTTTATATTAAGTTTAATCACTCTGTCGGGTCTTGCGGTAGGCGTGTTTAAAACTGCCGCACTTGCGCTAATTGGCGACATATCTCGCTCTACCAAGGAGCATACCGGCACTATGAATGGTGCTGAAGCTTTCTTTGGTGTTGGGGCGATTATTGGCCCTATCTTGGTCGCTTGGTTGATATCTCAAGGCGTTCATTGGACTTGGCTATACGTAATAGCGGGGGGGTTATGCACCGTTTTGATCGCAATGGCGTTGTTAGTGAAGTACCCAGAACATCAAAGCAAGCAAGTTAAGCCTACCCGACTCATTGACAGCTTAAAGCTCCTTAAAGACCCATATGCGCTTGGGTTCTCGTTGGGGGCCTTTCTTTATGTTGCAGCTGAAAGCGCAATATATGTGTGGATGCCTAGTTACCTTATTTGCGATGCTACTAGTGGCGCTGACATTTATGCCTGCTATAGCAATTCAAGTACTCAGATGTTAGCCATATATTCTGTGTCGGCTTTCTTTGCGTTGCGCGCGGCGGGTCGCTTTGTAGGTATCTGGATGATGCAACATTTTGAATGGACCAAGGTACTGTTGATTTTCAGTTTTGCCATCATGGCATGCTTCACGATTGGGTTGATCGCAGGTCCAACAATGGCTGTTTATCTATTCCCACTCAGCGGTATTTTCATGTCTGTTATTTATCCAACCTTTAATTCAAAAGGTATCAGCTGCTTTGAGAAGCGACAGCATGGGTCGGTAGCCGGTGTGATCTTGTTTTTTACTGCGGCTGGCGCTGCGGCGGGCCCTTTTATCATGGGGGTGGTAAGTGATGCTAATGGTGGTGATGCCAAGTACGGATTCATCGTCGCAACTGGGTTTTCGATACTGTTGTTTATTGGGTTGCTTTATAACGCGATTGTTCAGCCCACTAAAGAGCGACTCGCGCTTATTGAACAGCAAGAGTACGGTAATAGAGAAATATAATGAAGATATACGCAGCTATTGAAGCCGGTGGTACTAAATTCAATTGTGCTATTTTTGACGAAAATCGAAATAAGTTGGATTCCATACGGTTAGACACTACTACGCCAGATGAAACTTTGGCTTGGGTCATCGACTTTTTTCAAGCCCAGCGTGACAAGGGTATGCAATTTGAAGCGCTTGGAGTAGCTAGCTTTGGCCCACTGGACTTAGATAAAGGTTCTTCTACCTACGGGTATATCACAGCAACGCCAAAACCCAATTGGTCGAATGTTGATTTGATTGGCCCACTGGCTGACGCTTTGAATTGTCCTGTTGCACTAGACACTGATGTTAATGGCGCTGGTCTTGCCGAGTATACTTGGGGCGCAGGGCAAAACTGCGAAAGCTTAGTATACATCACCGTCGGTACCGGCTTAGGCGGTGGCGTTATTATCAATGGTAAGCCACTACATGGATTGGTTCATCCTGAAATTGGGCACATGTTACTCCCCAAAATCGACGGAGTAACAGGGCATTGTCCGTTCCATGAAAACTGCGCAGAGGGATACGCCTCTGGTCGCGCTATGGAGCATATGTGGGGCCAGCCAGCACATACCTTTGAGTCGAGTCACCCCGCGTGGACACGTCAGGTAGAAGTACTTGCGCAAGTTTGTCACAACTTGCTTGTGAGTCTATCACCACAAAAAATTGTTATGGGTGGTGGAGTTATGTCTCAGTCTCACCTGTTACCTAGAGTAATCGAGGCGACGAGTCAGTCTCTTAATGGCTATTTAACGCTGCCATCTCATTTGTCTATCAGTGACGTCATTGTATCTCCACAATTGGGAGATATCAGTGGCCTCTTCGGCGCTTTCGCACTCGCGAAGAACATCGCGCCAGCGTAATTGGAGATTTTTTCATGTCTGTACGTAACGGCGTTCAACTTATTACCTATGCCGATAGGTTGGGCGAGGGCACTATTTCTGGGCTTAATACCCTCCTGAACCAGCAGTTTCAGGGGCTATTCACGGGTGTTCATATTCTGCCTTTTTATTATCCATTTGATGGTGAAGATGCCGGCTTTGATCCTATAGATCACACCGCTGTCGACAGTAGGTTAGGGAATTGGGAAGACGTGAAACAAATGGGATCTTCGGTGAATATTATGGCCGATCTCATCGTTAATCATATGTCAGCGCAGAGTGACGAGTTTCAAGATGTCTTGAGTCGTGGCACTCACTCTGAGTATTGGCCTTTATTCCTGACAAAAGGGTCTATATTCAATGAAGACAATGCGTCAGATATCGACAAGGTGTTCCGTCCCCGTCCAACCCCCTGTTTTTCTGATTACACTGTGGGCGACAATGAGACTGTACCTTTCTGGACAACATTTACGTCGAATCAAATTGATATCGACGTAGAGTCTGATTTGGGACAGCGTTACCTAACATCCATTCTTAAAGCATTTACTACCAGCAATATTGATCTGATTCGCCTTGATGCGGCCGGTTATGCGATTAAGCGAGCAGGTAGCAGTTGTTTCATGTTAGAAGAAACCTTTGCCTTCATCGAAGACTTGAGCGATCGTGCAAGAAAAATGGATATGCAATGTTTGGTCGAAATACACAGTCATTATGAAACGCAAATAGCTATCGCCGAGCGTTGTGACAGTGTGTACGATTTTGCCTTACCGCCATTGGTTTTGCATACGCTGTTCAGCAAGAACGCGGATGCATTGGCCCATTGGTTGTCTATTTCACCTCGCAATTGTTTTACGGTATTGGACACTCACGATGGCATTGGCATTGTAGATGTTGGCCCCAGTGGTGATAAAGCTGGCTTGCTCACTGAAAGCCAAATCGACGCACTTGTTGAGGGTATTCACAAAAACTCAAAAGAGCAATCAAAGCAGGCGACAGGCGCTGCGGCGAGCAATGTGGATTTGTATCAAATCAACTGCACCTATTACGATGCACTTGGACAAGATGATTATCAGTATCTATTGGCTAGAGCGATTCAATTTTTCAGTCCTGGTATTCCACAAGTTTACTACGGTGGTTTTTTAGCGGCGACAAACGACATGGACTTGTTGGCTAAAACGAACGTGGGCCGTGATATTAATCGTCCTCACTTGAACACCGATTACATTGAAAGGGCTATGGAAAAACCAGTGGTAAAAGCATTGGTTAAACTGATAAAGCTTCGTAACCAAAGTCCAGCATTTGACGGAGAGTTTAGCGTGTCACTGAACGAAGGCTACTTAACTTTGCGTTGGGAGCAGGGTGAGGAAACCGCGCAATTGACCGTTAATATGGCCAATTTGGAAGCGTATATTGATATCGAAAAAAATAGTGTTAGAAGTAATATTTCGCTTAGTCACTTACTCTCTGCCTAAGGATTAAAAACGCAGCCAAATCTTGACCCGACTGACGATAAGGGTATTGTGTTTAAAGATCAGTCCAAGATTGGCTGCAATTGATCCATAGGAATAACGTGACTTCGGCAAAACTAACAATAAAAGAAGTAGCGCGGCGGCTAGACGTTTCTACTGCGACTATTTCAAACGCCTTTAATAGACCTGACCAGCTGTCTGCAAAAAAGCGAGAGAGCATTCTAAAAGCATGCGAGGAAATGGGGTATTTCGGCCCTAACAAAGCCGCTCGTTCTTTACGTCGGGGGCAAACCAATATTATCGCTCTCGTTTTACCCGATAGTTTGGATTACATGGTGAGCGATCCAGTAGCAAGCCAATTTATTCGTGGTGTGGCACAAGAGCTCAAAAATACCGACGCAAATTTGCTTTTGTTTTCTGGTAACAATGACAGCGTTAACGATGTTGTTGATTTCGTTGACGGGTTCATTTGTTATGGAGCGCCAAGAAACCATAATCTGCTAAAACAGCTTTCTAGTATTAGCAAACACGTCGTCACCGCCGACTTTGATATTGGAACTGCCCCTTCCGTTAATATTGATAATTATCAAGCCGCCTATGAAATAGGAAAAGTCGCCCTTGGTGATAGTGCCCAACGCGTCGCAATTTTAGGCCTTCGATTAATTGAGGGAAAATATACCTGTTCAGTCAATGATAGTCCTTTAATTGATTCAGAGTTCTCAGTATCACACCGTCGATTGGATGGTTATATGAAAGCGCTCACTGAGTGTAAAGTTATTGTGTCGAAAGAGGATATATGGCATATCCCTGAGAGCTCACAGAAATATGCAAAAGTGGCGGCTCAACACGTCTTATCTCAAACGCCGCGCCCGAATGTCTTATTGTGTATGAGTGATGTAATTGCATTAACCGCAATGCAAGAAGCACTGAAGCTGGGTTTGCGTGTACCCCAAGATATTCGTATTGTAGGTTTTGATGGGATCGACGAGGGCAGCCGTTACCATCCTACGTTGGCGACGGTTGAGCAGTTTAATGTGAAAAAAGGGGCGATGGCAGCAAGAATGTTTTTAGATCGCACGTCGCACAGTGAGATTTTACCATTCTCATTGGTAGACGGCGACAGCGCGCCGGCACAGTAATTTAAAAGGAACTGAAATGAAGAGAGTAATCTTGCTACTAGGCTTTCTCCTGTCTGCTATGCATTCACAGGCCAATGAAAGCGTAGATGAACGTTTGGCCGGCTTGGGTATCTCTTTAGTCGAAAAAGGAGCGCCAACGGCAAACTATGTTTATGCGGTGAAGTCTGGCAACCTACTCTTTACCGCAGGACATATTCCCCTTGATGAGCAAGGTCAGGTGATGACTGGGAAACTGGGCGATGACCTTACCACACAAGAGGGCGCTGCCGCTGCTCGCCAAGCGGGTATTTCGCTATTGAGCACTATTGCCGAGCATGTGGGCGGCTTAGATAAGGTGGTACGTATTGTAAAGGTCACGGGCATGGTTAATGCCACTGCTGATTACACTGAACACTCACAAGTGGTGAACGGTTTTTCCGACTTAATGGTAGAAGTTTTTGGCGAAAAGGGTAAACACGCCCGCTCTGCCGTGGGGATGTCGTCATTACCCTTGAACTCTGCGGTAGAAATTGAAGTGATTGTTGAATTTGAATGACACAACAATGAGCAGGCTGAACAGTAGCAGCCTGCTCTAGTGTGTATTTCAATCTATCGTTCCTCTTACTTTGTATTCCTAGGCAAAGTCGAGCAGGTCAGTACCAAAAAAGTTATCGATGATGCAGCGCCATTCACCAGTACTTTGCCGTTGCATCACATATACCGCTTTTTTAGGCTCACAAGGCAGCGCATCCGGTGTTGCTTTAGGCACTAGGTAGAGTTTAGTGATAACTAGTGCAATATCTCCCGCTTCGATAACGATTTCATCGCCTTGGGTAACATTATGCTGAGGCATAAATTTGCGTTGAAAGTCTAGGAGCGCGCGGACGCAGTCATGGGGATTATGCTGAGACTGCGCTAAAGGAGAGGCGACAACTTTAGCATTTTCGGCATAGCAGCTATTAACGACTTGGCTGTCGCCACAGTTAACGGCTGTATGTAGTTTTGCCAACAATTGGGTGATGGTGTCTGTCATTGTGATCATTCTCTTTTAAATTACCGCAACGACATTGCATTAAAAAACCCGCCGTTGCGGCGGGTTTTAGTGATTCTTTAGTTACACACTAGCACACCCGCCATTGCCTAATAATGACGAGAATCAGAATAGTGATTGGGTTGCAATTGACTAAGCGCATGGCGTAGTTATACCTTTTTGAAACCTGTGTTTACGTGTAACTCAACGGGGTCAGTGTTGATCTGGCTGGTGGTAAAGTCAACTGTTTTTGCGTGGTCAGTTTTCCAAAGGTAACGACAAGCTGGCAATCAGGCCGCCACCTTCCTTGTTGCGCAAGGTGAGGCTTCCACAATGGCCTTCGGCAACATTTTTGCAAATGGCGAGTCCAACTCCTGTGCCACCTTGTTTGGTACTGAAAAATGGCAGCATCACTTGATGGATGACATCATCGGGAATGCCTTGTCCGTCGTCTTCTACCATTATCGTTACCATAGTCGGCAGGACGTTTGCTGTTATGGCAACGGCAGGTGCTGCACTGGCTGCGTCGTTGGCATTCTTTACTAGGTTGATGAGTGCCTGTTCAACCTGTGCCTTATCGATATGTAATGGGGGTAAATGCTCAGGTACGTGCAAAGCACACTGGTAAAGTAGTTGTATATCTTGCAGTAGCTCAAGAGTATTGACTCGCTCTTTGTCGGGAGTGCCCAATCTGGCGAGTTTTCCATAACTTTTCACAAAATCATTTAGGTGATTGACGCGCCTAGATATTCCATTGAATACTCTTTCTAGTTTTTCTGCGTCGTACTCCACTGCATTGGGTTGGGACAATAAACGCCCGCTATGACATAAAGAGCTGATCGGTGCGATAGAGTTGTTTAATTCGTGACTTATCACTCGTATGGCTTTCTTCCAAATCTCCAGCTCTTGTTTGTTCAGCGCTTCGGTCATGGGTTTGAATAAATACAGAGTATGAGAAGCACCATTGAGTTTAAGCGGCGAACGACTCACATGCCACGATTGGGATCGAGCGTCTCCCATTTCTACTGTGCATATAGCGCTGCCTTGTTCACTAAGCTGCTGATAAAAAAGCGGTGTAATTTCTTGAAATAGTGGCGTCCAATTGGCACCTATCATGGCTTTAGAGCTTGGTTCGAACCATTGCTTTGCGGCGTGATTAGCGAACACGATAATGTCGTTGTGATTAACGAGCACGGTAACTACGCTAGATTCATTCACTACCTTATCAAGCAGTAATTCTCGTTGAAAAATGTGCTGACGCTCTACGCGAAGTTTGTCGGTAACCTGATTAAACAAGGAGAGTATTTTGGCAGAGTTTTTCGCGTTTTCTGAGGGCAAACTAATGGCAAAGTTGTTGTCCAACATGTGTAGTAGGCCATCTTCCAATAAATGTATTGTAGACGCTTGTTGCAGCAAGGTTCGTCGTAAAAACAAAACCGAGGTGACGACTCCCGCTGCGAGTAGTAACACGAAAAGTAATACATGTTGGTGCCACGACCATACTAGCCCAAGTACCCATACAAGATTAAAAACAACCAGTGCTGCTAGTGCCATTTACTCACTCTCTACATCAATCTTGTATTTTTCAATGCGGCGATAAAGGGCTTGTCTGCTCAGGCCGAGTGCTAGCGCGGTTTGTTTAATAACGCCTTTATGCGCTTTAAGTGCAGTCTCAATCTGAGCCTTTTCATCAACATTTACCGAGGCTTCAAGTTGGAAATCTTCCGGAGATAATAACTTTGACGAAGAGAAGACCTTGGCCCGTTCACAGGCATTTTGCAGTTCACGGACATTACCCGGCCAGGATTGTTGTTGGAGAAAACTTAGCGCATCATCACTCAAGGAAAATTCGGGATGTAGAAAGTGCTTGGCGAGTGGCGCTATGTCGTCTTTTCGTTCACGCAATGGCGGTAAATGAAGTTCAACGACGTTCAATCGAAACCATAAATCTTCTCGAAAGCTGCCGGCTTTAACCATAGCCGGTAGGTCGGCGTTGGTCGCACACAGTACCCTTACATTCACTTTTTGTGTGGTATTTGCACCAAGTTTTTCAAATTCACCAGTTTGCAGTACCCGTAATAACTTCATTTGCCCATTTAAGGACAAATTACCAATTTCATCTAAGAACAATGTTCCACCATCGGCAGCCTCAAAACGACCTATACGCTGTGAATTAGCGCCAGTAAACGCGCCTTTTTCTGCACCAAAAAGTTCGGCTTCCATCAAATCTGGCGGAATGGCACCAATGTTCACTTTTACGAATGGGGCGTTTTGTCGAGTTGAATGTTGGTGAATGTAATCCGCCAGTACTTCCTTACCACAGCCATTTTCACCTGTAATCATGACGTTGATATCGGCACTGGCGACACGCTGCGCCTGACCTATCAGTTGTCCCATTATTGCACTGTCGTAGATGAGAGTGGTTTTGTTCTGAGTTTTAACCGTGGTATTGGCGTATCTATCAACCAAGCTAAGCAGCTTCTCATCGTCCCAAGGTTTGGGCAGATAGTCTACTGCGCCAGCTTTAACCAGTTCTATGGCAGTGTCTAGGTGAGTCCATGCAGTCATCAATACAATGGGAATATTAGGTGTGACCTCCCTTAACTGATAAAACAGAGATTTGCCTTCATTACCGGATGTGAGGTCTTCGGTGAAGTTCATGTCTTGAATGACAAGATCTATCTGTTGGTGTTGGACCGCCATCATGGCGTCTTTGACAGTGCTCGCCAGCACTAATGTGTGACCGTGTAACCCCAGTAGCAAATCCAATGCATCTAAAACATCGGGGTTGTCGTCTACGACTAATACGCGTGCCATTTTCTCTCCATGCGCGTTTTTATAATGCAGCTAACGCTTTAGCCCCATCCTACATGTTATTACAGGTGGGGCGAAAGCATTATTCTAGTTCAAAGTATTACACCGTGCGTGTAGCAATGACGGGGGGGATCTTACTTGTTCGCCATGCAGGGAACCAGGTAGCAATGGTGCCAGAGGCAAATACGATAATAATCGACAAGGATACCAGTGCAATCGAAGGTTGGCTGATATCTATTTGCTCACCCAACAACATATTAAAGCCAACAATAAAGCCCATTCCTATAACCGCGCCAAGCAGAGTCACTAGCCAGTTTTCACTGAGCACATAAAGCAATACATCTCGCTTTTTCGCACCCAATGCGCGACGAATGCCAATGAGTTTCTTTTGGCGAGTAATGTGAAATTGCGCGTGGGCAAAACTACTGATAGCAGAAATGACTAGCATCAACACGCACAGCATAGCAAACAGACCGGCAAGTCCTGTGTCTTGCTCAAAAAACTCAGTGTGATGTTCTTCAAATGTGTAAACGCTAGAGATATCGCGTTCTGCTTGTACACCTAATATTGTGTCTTTGGCTGCGTGTCTAACCGCATCCATTTTCGCAGGATCTACATTTAATACATAGTACTGGGTAAATGAACTGTTGGTTACCGGTCCAATAGCAAAGAAGAAAAACTGCTTTTTTGGGTCAAGAAACGGGTTATTGATGAAGTCTTTAACCACTCCCACTACACGCCCGCGATTAGTAATTCGACCGACAGCTCCGTCAGGGTATAGAGTATTTGCTAAAGATTCACTGATGACTATGTTTCGTTCACTGCCCGTTTCGCCCGCATTTTCGTCGTCCCAAGTGAGTTTTCTGCCATCAACAAGCTCGAGTTCGAAGGTATCGAAAACATCGGGTGTCGAGTAGTAAACAGCCACAAAGTTGAGTAGACGTTCAAGAGCGGCATCGGGCGGTGTGTCTATGTCTTCCATATTCATGTTCCAACCGCCATTTTGAATGGGTACCTGGATTTGTGGCGATACTGCGTTTACCCCATCAAGCTGTGACAGTTTGAGTAAGTCTTCGTCGAGTATGGAGCGATAGTAGTCACTGTCTTTGTATGCACCTGATGTCGGCCATGACTCTAGCACGAGTAGTTTTTCGAGAGGTAAACCCGTGGGTTGAAGCAACTTCTCCCGTGCATCCAGCGCTAACACTACACTGTTGACAATGAGTCCAAGGGTGAGTGCGAGCTGAAGCACAAGTAGGCTAGAAGTGAAACGACGTAAAAGGAGTGACTTCAATAAAGCTTTAATATTCACGATGCTATCCTTTTAATTCAGTTGAAATGGCAACAGTACGAGAGCGTACTACGGGGTACAGTGAGCTAAGCAAAGTAGTGAAAAGCGCTAAAAGGAAGCCTAACAGGAGCATGTCTGCGCCCATTACCGCCACATATTCTAGGTTGGGAAGGAGCATTACAGAAACGTGGAGAAAGGCATAGGCGAGTAGTAGAGAAATTAAGCCAGAAATCACACCGGTAACAGCACCTTCAACCATACCTTGCATTAACAACTGCTGCTTACTCACACCTAAGGCACGCTTGAGCGCGGTATCAAAGTTGGTAGCACTGTAGCGAGCCAGTAGTAAACTACTGGCGTTAAAGATACACACCACCAAGAACAAACTTGTTGCAATGGCAAAGGCTGCCACACGGTTATCGACCACCTCGTTGTGCGCTAGCCACTCGTTTACATCATGCAATTGAGTAATGATTTCATTCGGAAACTGACCAGCGTCTTTGAGTGCCTGAGAGTGCCCTTGCATGGCAGCAATAAAGCGTTGTTTTTGTGCATCGTTGGTCAGTTCTACCCATCCTTGTAAATAGTAAACCCCTCTGTCTCTGGTTTCAGCCATAGTATCAAAGTTGTCAGTAGAGACGGTTCGAACAGTAGCCGCTAAGTTGCTGTCGAGGGCAGTTTCGATGGGAATGAATAAGTCTTCCGTTCCGCGAAACTCAAGTCCTTCATGTACATGATAAAACATGGGGCGAAGAGGCCACTCGTCAAGCACACCTACTACGGTATAAAGCTCGCCATTCACTTCTAAGGTTTTTCCAACGCTGTTTTCGCCCGCAAATAGGGTGTTGTTCATTGTCGCCCCAAGGACGACATTTCGACTGTTGTCATCGGTGTAGGTACTACCGTATTTGAATGGCGCATTGACCATGTTTAAGAATTGATGGGAAGAAGCTCTAACCGCACTTGAAAAGCGAGTCAGGCTTTTGGATTCGGCGTCGCGAATATATGCGTGAGAGCGGTAGTGAAGCACCGTACTATCGGCGAACTCCCCTTGTTTTAACGCCATCCCGTCTGAGTAGCGCAAGATATCTGTGATAGGGTCTCGGTTCGTCTCAACCGGCCATGTGTTTATGCTGATATGAAAAAGCTGTGCGCTTTTTTCAGGAATCGGATCGCTTGCCATGGTGTTCAAAATGGCAAGATTGGCAGTAAACACACCCACGCCAATCGCTAGAGTGAGTGTAACCAACCCGTAGAGAGTGGGAAATCGCTTGAGGTTCTTAATACTGAGCTGAAGATAATATTGAAACATGACAATTCCTTATGCGCTTGCTTCAATAGGTGAAACGTTCTGCGACGGTGCATAAATGCTAAAGTCAGAGACTTCGCCGTCAATAATTTGCACGTTGCGTTTTACGGCTCGGGCTTGATCAGGGTCGTGAGTTACCATGATGATCGTAGCGCCTTCACTGTTGAGCTCTTCGAGTAGCGTCATTACCTGACTTGCCATCAGTGAGTCTAAGTTTCCGGTGGGTTCGTCAGCTAAAAGGATTTTAGGTTCACCTGCCAATGCGCGAGCAATGGCCACCCGTTGTTGCTGACCACCAGATAACTGTTTTGGGTAATAGTCTTTACGAGCAATTAAGCCTACGCGCTCTAGTGATTTTTCAATGCGGTATTTACGGTCTTTGGCAGAAAAACCGCGATAGCGAAGTGGCATGTCAATATTGTCGTACAGAGAAAAGTCAGGGATCAGATTGTAATTTTGGAAGATAAAACCGATTTTCTCGTTACGTAGGCTAGAGAGCGCATTGTCATTGAGCCCCTGAATATTGACGCCATCAAGGGTGTATTGCCCTTGCTGAAAACTGTCTAGCAGCCCCGCGATATTCAAAAAGGTAGATTTTCCTGATCCAGAAGGCCCGGTTACCGCTACAAATTCTCCCTCTTGTACATCTAAGCTGAAGTTACGCAGTGCATGAGTTCTTACCGTACCTGTTTCGTAAATTCGACTAACGTTATTCATTTTAAGCATGATCTTTTCCTTGTAGATTCTCAGACGCGATAAATTATTGAGTAAGCTGCAAAACGTCTGCTTGATTAAATTCGTCGTAGGCTGACACTATGATGTGGTCACCTGCTGCTAAACCTTGCGTAATTTCAACGTATTCAACGCTGCTTACACCGGTAGTAATAGGGTGCTTGTACACACGGCCATCGTCGTTCAATCGATAGGCTTGTGTACCATTTTCAAACTGTAAAAAAGCGCCTCGCTTTACCATCAATACGTCCTCTCTGCTTTCAAACGCAATGCGAGCATTAAGACGTTGGTTCTGGCGTAGTCTTAAGTTCGTTGGTGTGCCGATAAGCTGCGCACGCACCACCACTTGGTTGTTTTCAATCTCTGGAGAGACCGACGCTATTTGTGCATTGATTGTTTGGCCTGATAGCGTGATGTTTACGGGTAAGCTCACTTGTAATTCGTCGGCGTAAAATTCTGGCACCGTGAGCTCAGCTTCGTATTGTGAAAGGTCGACCACAGTCATTAGTGCTTTTGATGAAGCCACATTTTCTTTTTGCGCGACCAACCAATTACCCACTACGCCATCTACAGGGGAACGAATGATAAGTGCGTGCTGGCGGCGCTCAAGCTCGGCAAGTACAAGCTTTTCAGCGTTAACGGCATTGGCTCGTATTTGTTGCTCAAACTGAAGTCTTTCACGAGTAAGGTCAACGTTATCCTTTGCATGAGAATAGAGGAGCTGTGCTTCTTGAAGTGAGTCTTGCGCCTCTGCCCACTCTACTTGGCTAATGACCTGTTTCTCAAAACTCAGGTCCGCACGTTGTTTTTCTCGCTTTGCTGCATTTAATGCTACTAACGCTGAGCCCAGTGCGCCTTCAAGCGCGAGTTCGGTTTCTTTATCTGCCAGCAAGCCACGCTTAGTATCAATTTCCATTTGTGTAATACGGGCGCGCTGTTGCTGAAGCAGTGCAGTCAGCTCTGGGCTCGCAATACTGGCTACCGCGTCATCGAGCATGACCTGGTCACCCGGCTTCACGTGCAGGGTCACTATTCCACTCTCTGTGCTGTAGAGTTGCGGTGCATTTGCTGCTACCAGTTTTCCTGATACCGCAATATCGCGAATAAGATCCCCACGAACAACTTCCGCGGTCACGACTTTACTCATATCTACTTGTTTTACGCCGTCTCTCCATGACGTAAACGAAGGCCACAAGAACACGATACAAATAGTCATGATGGCGAATACGATAATGCCGTTTTTCAACCAAGGCGAGCGCTTGGCGACAATTTGTTCGTCTTGTCCGGAAGTGTTAGCAATCATCTCAATGTCCTTAATACTGTTTTTAAACTTGGTGGCCTACTGTAGTGAACATAAGTGTTCGTAATGGCTCAATGCTTCGTATGAACGTACACTTGCTAAAAACGCAGAGGCCTCTTTTATCAACTGCAGTCTGTGTGCCAGCTTTTTGTTTTTTGTAAGTTTATGAATTTTATTGTTTTTATTTTGATTGGGTTATTGCGGCGTGTCCGATCGGACACGGTTGTGTGTCCGGCACTGTCCGAAGTTTTGTGGGCGGACACAGAGTGATGAATGATTAATTAGGGGACATTGTGGAATTACTTTTTGATTGGATAACGGGGTCTGGTGCTATTGAGTCATCTACTGCGTTATTGTTGATAGGTATGTCGGCATTGACCTCTTTGATTACGGCAACCCTAGGCATTGGTGGTGGGGTATTCTTGATTGCCGTCATGGCTAGCACTATGCCGGTGTCTGCGCTTATACCCGTGCACGGTTTGGTACAGCTTGGGTCAAACGGCAATCGCGCGCTGATGACCTACAAGTATTGCGATTGGAGTATGGTTAAGTTTTTTGTATCGGCGCACTGCTCGGGGCCGTGCTGGCGTCATTTATTGTTGTTCAATTGCCTTTAGTGATCATTCAATATGCCGTAGCCGGGTTTATTTTGTTTTTGGTGTGGGGGCAAAAACCTAAAGCAGCAGAAACTAGTGCATTAGGGCGCTGTGTGTCGGGCTTTTTCACCACGTTGGCGTCGATGTTTGTGGGCGCAACAGGTCCGTTAGTGGCAGCTTTTGTACACAGAAATAACAGTAGTAAAATGCAAATTACGGCAACCTTTGCTACCTGCATGACCTTTCAACACGGTCTTAAAGCATTTGTTTTTACGGCAGTTGGGTTTTCATTTGTTCAGTGGGCTGGGCTTATCGTAGCAATGATTGCCAGTGGCGCTTTGGGAACTTACATCGGCTTAAAGGTACTCAAAAAAATATCATCAGAAATATTTTCAGTACTATTTAAATGGGTTGTGACCTTACTGGCTTTGCGTCTTTTATGGCAGGCAGTGAGCGCTTCGTTTTGAATCTTAACCCGCTTTCTCACAAAGAGACGGTTGGTTGGCAATACTCAAGGCAGCTTTTAGACGTCGCGTTCCGCGCATTATTTTAAACCCACCGAGGAGAAAAAGTGCGACGGGAAATGCAGTATAAAGGTAAGCATCTTGGTAGACAGCATAACTACCGTAGAGTAACCCTATCAAGATAAGTAGCGCTGAAACTACTTTTCCTAATTTGATATTTCCACGAATAATTCTGACATCTCGAGTGGTATTTTGAAATATTATGGGGGTAATCACGCCTTTACTACTTTTGTTTCCAACCACTAATACATCGTCGCCATTCTCCAACGGTATTTGTTCGTTTTCTTCAATAGCAATAAGGGTCTTGTCCACATAGAAAGTGACTCGATCGAATCCATTCTTCACGTAGTGACGAATGTTTTCAACGTTACCAGACGCTTTATACAGCTTAAATTGTAAAGGCCCAGAGATTTGCACGATTCACTCTCTTAAATGTTTTATAGGTTACCGTTTTATAACGCTTTTTATAGTGAAAAAGCAACTGAAAACGACGCAATTTTCACTGCGTCGTTTAATATTGAATATAAATTTAAATCTATATATCTATCAATGGTTTGATTAAAATTGATAGCTTGCAGACAACTTCCATTCGGTACCAGTACCCGGTAGCTTTTCGCCTACAGGAACTGAGACTCCTGATACACGATTTATACCTGCTGTATGTGGTACGTAATTTTTGTCAAATAGGTTTCGAATTTGTGCTGTGAAAGTCCATTGATGTCCCAGCTCCCAGTCTGCACTTAAATGAACCAATCCATACCCAGCACTTTTACTTTCGTTTTGTAAGGCTGACACGTGATCTTGACTGGCGACAAGCTCTGAAGTTGCTTGCAGTGTTAAAGGTATCGAGCCCATACGGGTACGCCAGTTAATATGGGAAACTAGGGTAAATGGAGTGATGCGAAATAACGCATCATCAATGTCATTTCGAGTACCATGCACATAACTTGCGACTGCATTTAGGTTCACATTCTCTGTGATAACACCAGAGAGTTGAGCATCAAATCCTTTCAATGTGGCGTCGGTGTTGGTCCATTGGAAAGGTGTTGATGCTCCCATCATCCCTGCCACCATAATAGCTGCGGCATTGGTGGTAGGTGTGCCAGCAATATAGTCGTTTACGTCTTGATAGAACAAGCGAGGCGAGAAAGTCCAATGCTCTGTCGTATAGGTAAACCCAAGTTCTACTTGATGAGCGGTTTCGTGAGTTAAGTTTACGTCTCCGATATAAGTGAATCCATCAGCCATGCCACCAGAGATAGCCAAAGGCAACCAAGTGTAGCGCTCAAAGTAGTTTGGCGCGCGATTTTTCTGTGAAACACCGGCAAACACAGAGTTGCGCTCAGACAATTCAAATTGCGCAGTAATAGCAATATCTACCATAGTGTCGCTTTGATTTCTGTCCGTGCTGTTAAATGCATTGACCAGCATTGAAACGGCGTCACTCATCATCACCATGCTCGAATTTACGTCATCCGCATTTGATGATATTTGGGTTAAACGGGATCCCATTGTCACAGCAGCTTGGCCCACTGTGCCTTGCCATTCAACAAAACCACTATAGGTATCTTGTTCTACGTCCATGAAGTTATTGACGAAAAACATGGCATTATTGGGATTAGAAATGATGGAGTTATTCCCTAGGTGTTTGTGTGCCAATCCCGCAGTGAGTTCCCCGTCCATCAGTGGGGTAACATAGGTTATGTCACCGCCCTGCATAAGAGAATCAGTGTCATTTTGACGCGCCATCGACGCCATCATCAGCATACGTTGACTGATGTTGTCCATCGTATGCTGATTGCTGTTACCGAACCAGTTCACTGTGAGGTATTGATTATCCGATTGCTGATAGCGATAACCCAATCTGTACCATGCAGCATCGATAAATTTTATGTCCATAGCAAGCGCCGCAGTACCACTCTCATTGGTATCTAACTGTTGGTAGCGTACCTCAACACTATGTTTTCCTGTGGTAAATCCGCCGCCTAACTTAACGCCATTGCGTTGGTAGTTGGTATTCGGGATGAGGGTTCCGTCAGCAGCTTCTCTTTCGTCTCTTTGTTGGTGAGTAAATGCACCTGTGACAAAACCATCATCAAAGCCATAAAATGCGTTAACTTGATATTGCGCTCCCTCACCAGGCGATATTAACGCAGCGTTTCCTGATAATTGCAGTCCGTTTGGTTGTGAAAACAACATAGTCATATCTGACTGCATAACCAGTTGCCCACCCAGAGACTGAATACCCGCACTAACAGGAGCGATGCCTCGATAGAGCGTCGCTTGCATGCCAAGTTCAGGAAGCACATGGGATAAGGGAGAGTCCATTGCATTGGGGCCTGCACCTTGGATATCCACGCCATCCACGCTCACGCCAACGCGATCTCCAAACAATCCTCTGTACTGAATGAGCCCCGTGACCGGGCCATTTCTTGACACAGATATACCCGCAATATTAGAAAGTTGGTCGCCAAAATCCGCTTCCGTGTTACTGCTAGAGGAAACGCGAGCGTTGCTGATATGTTGGAGTGGGTTACCAATCACGGTAATTATTTCATTGTCATCATGGTCGGCATGCGCTACCTGCGCAGCAATAGAGTACGCCGCAAGCACTGCAACGGCTATTGATGTTTTGTTCATAACTGATCCAAAAAAATTGTAAAACCTTGGCGCTTCATGCGCCCATTATGGTGAGTTTTCGGCAGTTATATTGTGGGTGGCGCGCGAGAAAGTGGTGCCGCGTAGGCAAACGATATGTAGGGGCGTTGCGCAATTCGTGCACTATATGACGTGTATTCTACAAAGTGGGTGGATACTGAAATATCACTGGGAATTGGTGTTGATTGCGGTGTATCGGCCAAGACGCTGTTGGTGCAGTCGACGTGCTTTGAGTGAGTTTCGTCAAGGTCTGGAGTAACAAAGACGAACTTACCTTGCAATTGAGTAGCACTGACAGAAATCCAGTGCATGTCTTTACCGGTACAAATAAGCTCTATGTCATCACTTGCCAACGCCGAAACAGATGTCATCGAATACGCGGCCAAGCCCATCGCCATTGCATTTTGCATTAGCAACGACAGGCAAATTAACCAAGTGACGACGAAGCGTTGTTTCAATGTACCAAGCTCTTGTTAGACAGTATTACTATATTAATACACGACAACTATTATAACGCCAGCTTTGTTGTAAAAATATTGTAAATCTAAGGCGTTAGGTAACCAGAGCTCGTTGTTTTGATCTAGGTCATGTTTTCTTTGATTCACCACTTCCCTATTCATTCACCATTTTGTTTTTTGGCATAGATCAAAATTTACCTCCCTATAGCGTGGAAGAATATCAGTGTTTTCTGCAGGGGCTGAACATGTACCAGCCACACATACTTCACACACTAAACATTGAACCTATAGGGAGAGTTAACATGAGCGATACGTTGGTTGAACTGTCGCGATGGCAATTTGCGTTAACTGCCATGTTTCACTTTATTTTTGTCCCCTTAACCCTGGGACTGAGTTTTTTGCTTGCCATTATGGAATCGGTTTACGTGATGACTGGCAAAGAAATATACAAGCAGATGACTCAATTTTGGGGAAAGCTGTTTGGGATTAACTTTGCGATTGGCGTTGCGACGGGTCTGACTATGGAGTTCCAGTTTGGTATGAACTGGTCTTACTATTCCCATTACGTTGGTGACATTTTTGGCGCACCTTTAGCCATTGAAGGGTTAATGGCCTTTTTCTTAGAGTCTACCTTTGTTGGCTTGTTCTTTTTTGGCTGGAACAAGATGTCTAAGGTCAAACATCTAATGACCACGTGGTTGGTAGCCCTTGGGTCAAACTTTTCAGCGTTATGGATCCTTATTGCTAATGGCTGGATGCAATACCCTGTGGGCGCGGAGTTTAATTTTGAAGCTATGCGCATGGAGATGACAAGCTTTTCAGAGGTCATCTTTAACCCCGTAGCTCAAGTTAAGTTTGTTCATACTGTGTCTGCCGGATACGTCACAGGTGCATTATTTATTCTGGCGATTTCTAGCTACTACCTCCTCAATCACAAGCATATCGCCTTCGCCCGCCGCTCTTTTGCCATTGCTGCAAGTTTTGGTTTAGCGGCAACCTTGTCCGTAATTGTCTTGGGAGATGAAAGCGGCTACGAGCTTGGAGACGTGCAAAAAGTCAAATTGGCTGCTGTAGAAGCAGAATATGAGACTCACCCAGCACCCGCACCTTTTACCGTGATAGGTTTTCCCAACGACGAGACGCAAGAAACAGAGTATGCATTACAAATCCCTTGGGCCATGGGTATCATCGCTACTCGTTCACTCACCGAGGAAGTCGCGGGTATTAAAGACTTAAAAGAAGTTAACCGGGGTCGTATTCTAGAAGGAGTGCAAGCCTACGCAGTGCTCGATGAAGTGCGTGCAGGTACTGCCACACCAGAGCAACGTGCAACCTTTGAAGCGTACAAAGACAGCTTAGGTTACGCCATGCTGTTAGAACCTTTCACCACGGATATTACCAATCCTACTGATACCGCCATTCAAAAAGCGGTGGACTACAGTATTCCGCCTGTAGCGCCATTGTTTTGGAGTTTTCGAATTATGGTAGCCGCAGGGTTAGCCATGTTGGTGCTCTTTGCGTGTGCTTTTTACTACAGTACAAAGCATCGCATTACTAAACCTCGTTGGTTGTTGAAAGCGAGCTTATATTCCCTCCCATTACCATGGATTGCGTCGGAAGCTGGGTGGTTTGTTGCTGAGTATGGCCGCCAGCCGTGGTCTATTGCTGAAGTACTTCCTGTGCATGCCTCTGTGTCTAATTTATCCGTTGGTGAGGTCGTGACTACCTTGGTTGCGTATTCCGCCTTCTACACCGTGATGTTTATTGCTGCTTTCTACTTAATGAAAAAATTCGCTAAGAGGGGACCTGTTCCACCGAGCGATACCAGCTTAGAAAGTGATGACCTCATCGATGTTAACGTGAAAGGAGCAAACGCATGATTGATTACGAGATCCTCCGCGTCATTTGGTGGTGCCTTGTAGGTGTACTACTGATTGGATTTGCGGTTACCGATGGTTTTGATTTGGGTGTAGGCGCATTACTGACGCTTATCGGAAAAACCGACAAAGAACGTCGTGTGATGATAAATACTGTAGGACCTCATTGGGATGGCAATCAGGTATGGTTTATTACGGCGGGTGGTGCAATTTTCGCAGCTTGGCCCTTGATTTATGCCACCGCATTTTCGGGCTTTTACTTGGCCTTAGCACTTACTTTAATTGCTTTGTGGATGCGTCCTATTGGGTTTGACTACCGCAGTAAGTTACCCAGCCAAAAATGGCGTAATGCATGGGACTGGGCCTTGTTTGCTGGCGGAATTGTGCCCTCGCTGATTTTTGGGGTGGCCTTTGGCAATCTGCTGTTGGGCGTTCCTTTCGAGATGGACAACACTCTCAAATCCACCTATTCAGGGAACTTCTTTGGTTTACTCACCCCATTTGCCTTGTTGGCAGGGTTGTTATCAGTCGCCATGCTGTTAAATCACGGTGCGACCTGGTTACAGATGAAAACCGACGGTTTTATCGCCACTCGAGCTCGCGTGGTGTCTGTGATACTAAGCCTCGCAGGCGTGGTGTTTTTTGCGCTGGCAGGTGTTTGGATTGCATTTGGTATTGACGGATATGTTCTAACATCGGCTATTGATACTTCAGCAACGTCAAACCCGCTAAATAAAACCGTAGCCCTAGCCGCGGGTGGTTGGTTAAGTAACTACAGCGAATTTCCTTGGATGATAGTGGCTCCTGTGCTCGGTATTTTTGCAGGATTAGCTTGCGCATACTTCTCAAAAGTGGGTAATGCCGGGCTAGCATTTGTGTCTAGTGCCTTATTTATCACAGGAGTCATTCTGACTACTGGGTTCTCCATGTTTCCATTCTTGATGCCCAGCAGCACCATGCCCGAGGTCAGCCTAACGGTATGGGATGCAACCTCTAGCCAAATGACACTGAACATCATGTTTATTGTGGCATGTGTGTTTGTGCCAATAGTGCTGAGCTATACAGCCTATGGTTTTTATGTAATGCGTGGCCGCATTAAAACTACAGACTTAGACCAATCTCATACGATTTATTAAGGAGAATACTATGTGGTATTTCACTTGGATCCTGGGTGTTTCACTGGCCTGCGCTTTCGGCATTATCAACGTGATGTGGCTAGAGTCTACCGAAGACATGGATAGATCAGACAGCGTAGAATAATCGTCAGTAGGATAAACATCGATGACAACAAAACAAGAGCAGACACTAAGCGCATGGTTCAAGCAATTTGATAGGGCACATCAGTTGAGCGTGTCTAGGCAGTTAGCCGCTGTGGGGCTAGTGCGCTGTCTGTCTCTTGTTTTTTTGATTTTAGGTTTCTATTTTTTTGCGCTTGGGATACACACTTGGATAGTGCACCAACTGCCGTTTTCCAGCGATACCATATTAAAAATGGCACTGTGCTTCTTGGTAAGCTGGCTCATTCAAGGGGGGTCACACCTATTGGTGCAAAGATACAAGCAAGGCTTACTTATACGCTTAGAGCATCAGCTAGCCCGGTCATTGGCCTGGCAACAGCATGCGCTTATCCGACAACAGAGTCCCTTTTATTGGCAGTCGCTTTGGTTGAAGCATATACCTTCATTGGTAAATTGGTGCTTTGAATATCGGGTACAGCAGTTGGTGGCAACAGTGATGCCCCTATTAGTACTTGCTGTGATTTTCTCAGTAAATTACGTCATTGGTATTGGCTTGATATTCGCTCTTCCTGTGGTGCCGTTGTTTATGATCATTGTTGGCAAAGGTGCGGCCAGTCAACACAAGAAACACTTTACCGCACTAAACCGTTTGGGCAGTTTGTTCGCTGATAGACTTAATGCTTTACCGTTACTGGCCAGTTACCAAGCGCACAACAAACAGTCTCAACTGCTTACCAACGCCAGTACCCAGTTAAACGAACGCACGATGAAAGTGGTGAGCGTTGCTTTCTTATCGAATACCGTTCTCGACTTTTTTGCCACCCTTTCCGTAGCACTTGTTGCCGTGTTTATTGGCTTTACCTTGTTAGGTGAGCTAAAAATTGGACCCGAAATCTCGTTGCACCACGGGCTTTGGATCTTACTCACCGTGCCTTTGTTACTCAGCGAAATGAAAAGGCTGGGACAGGTATATCATCAGAAAGCAGAGGTAGAAGCGGCAAGAGCGCCACTAGACAAAGTGTTTGGTGAGCTTCCTCCTTCTAATCACGATAAACAAGAGCGATTTACCCATTTTTTCACTAATAAGTTTTCCGTCGACGGATTACTCACGGGCACTAATGTGAGTGTAACGCGAGGGGATAAAATTAGGGTTTGCGGGAAATCAGGTACTGGCAAAACGGTTTTGTTAGAAGCACTCGCAGGGCAGCGTTTGGCTTCAGCGCAGCTAGCGGGCACGTTTGTATGGATTCATCAGTCACCTTTGATCATGCCGGGAAGCTTGCGAAGTAACCTAACCGTTGGAAGAGTCCTTGACGATAATGCCTTGCGTGATGCCTTGCATCAGGTAGAGCTGACTGCGTGGTTTGAAGTACTTCCAAAGGGGCTGGATACCATAATGTCGAATTACCCAGCGTTATCGGGGGGCGAAGCCCAGCGTTTGTCATTGGCTAGAGCTTTACTGAGCAATGCTGATATTTGGTTTTTAGACGAGCCAACGGCTCATTTACCAGAAAATCAGCATCACAGATTATCTGCATTAATAGCGACCATTACTCGCGATAAAACCGTCTTTTGGGCCTCTCATAAGTACTTACCAGCAAACTATTTTAGCCAGCATTGGATCATCAGCAATAAACATATTATTTGTTGCCCAAGTGAGGGAAATTGCGATGAATAAACACGCGCTTATTACTGCTTTGCTTGCACTGATACACGGTGCAGCAGGGCTTACTATCCTGATTGTGTCATCTTGGTTTATTGCTATTAGCGCCATAGCGCCGGTGGGCTTTAACTATGTTATCCCGGCTGTTGTAATACGAGGGCTTGCCCTGTTGAGGATAGCTTCTGGTTATGCCTACATGTGGCTGGGGCACAGTGATTTACTCCGACGTGTTGCTGAGCAACGAATGTCGGTTTTTGCCACATTGAAACAGCAAAAGCTAAACAATAAAGCATGGACCATTGAAGCATTGGCTAATCACACCGAGCGACTCGCATCGGCTTGGATCGCTTGGGTCTCACCTTTGGGCTCTGTCTCTCTGATTATGTTGGGTTTGGTAACTACAGCCACTTTGTTTGCATTACCCGGTGTAGCTTTTTTGTGGACATTACTATTTGCGTGGACAGTATGCCTATGTAGGATGGGGATTTTTGCGATAGGTAAGGTTAGTAACCTTTCTCATGACGAGACTGAGTTTCGCCAGCAGTCAGAGGATTTTTTTAGCAACAGCGCTCTCTGGCATCTCGTGTGTCAGCAGCATGAGGACTATGAAGATTTTATACCTCAAACACCTAGCGCTGAAAAAGTGTGGATCAATAGCAGCCACCAGATAGCAGGGCTGCTGATAACCACATGGGTGTTCCAAGGCATGACACTCGCACTGGCTGTGGGTGCTGTCGTAGTAGGTAATCGATATGGCGTATATACACCCATAATGCTTGTTGTACCAATGGTGTTGTTGGCGGCGCCCGACTGGATAGGGAGTAGCTTTGGCGCTTTGCTTAAATGGACTGAATGGGTTCAGAGTAAAAAGGAACTCCAAAGTATTGATGCAGTCCCGCTGCTAACGCTGTGCCCAATACCGCCTAAAAATGACCTTGAAATTAAGGAGTTTTCCATTCATGGTCGCAATCGACTCCCGATAAATACTAAGTTTCCTGCCAAGGGGTGTGTGGTACTTACTGGTGAATCTGGTTGCGGTAAGTCGAGTGTATTGCAAGGGATCGCGGGGATGTTACCCTACTCGGGTACTAGGGCAGTTGATGGGCGAAGCTTATCAACAGGAATGGTGAGTGGATGGCTTTATGTAGAACAGCAGCCCATAGTTTTATCCGGCAGCATAAAGCTCAATTTAGATCCCTCGGGTTCTGGAATCACGGAGAGTGCAATGGGCAATGTGTTAGCCGCGCTTAGCCTGAATACCCTCAGCGATTTGTCAGAATGGGTAGGTAATGAGGCACGATTGCTCTCTGGCGGGGAATCAAAGCGCCTTACGCTAGCTAGAGCTTTGCTCGCTAAGCCAGATGTATTATTGGTAGACGAGCCTTTTGAAGGGTTGGATGAAGCCACGCAAAATGTAGTTGCACATGCACTGAATCGTTTTGCCGGTGAAAAACTCGTGGTCGTGGCCAGCCACGTTATTCCTGACAGTTTGGATTCTGGGAAGACTATCGATTTGTCGGAGCCAATGACTGCGTCGGCCTCTAGTATTGGCAGCACCTAGCCGGCAGTGGAGACAAGTGAGACCCCACTTAGCATGAGTAGCACAATAGCACTTTTTCTTACCCACATTATATTAACCTTCGGCGCTACCTTTCTGGCTAATCTTGTTGAAACAATTACAACGGGTATGCCTAACGCAATGGTGTAAAGCGTGGTGAGTTCAGGCCAGGTACCGAAGGGAACCAAGAGTATTCGTGTTGTGGCACTAATACTGAACACCATTAATAGTGTGCACTTGATTTGCTCCAATTCCCATGGCTGACGATACAGGTGGTAAACCACTGGCGGTCCTGAAGTTGCAAAAAGTCCACCGAGTAACCCACCTAAACTCCCCGCAAGGTAGAAGGAAAAGGGTGCACTTTGCTGTGTTTTAACTGACTTTTTGACCAAAAGCAGACCAGTTGCAACTAAAATGCACATACCTAAAGTGAGCTTTAGTGCACTGATATGCGCACTGGATAACCACTCAAGCAGCCAAAATCCCACTAAAATGGATGGAAATGCTGCGATTAATATGCGCTTTACTGTGATTCCATCTACGTGATGTCGTCCGCGATAAGCCAGCTCAAGCGAATTGAAAACACTCAGCACACAAACTAGTAATGCTGTCGACGTTATCGGTAGTAGATTGAATGCGGTAAAGGTAGACATGACGAGTAAGCCGAAACCGAATCCGGTTAATGACTGAATGAGCGTGGCAATGGACACTAGGCCGAGCAGCAAAATAAGATCGACGTCTAACATGTGAATAATCAAAAGTTTTTTACCATGATACAGTGAATGTGACAAATCGCTTTAGAATTAACTGCTTTTTTCATAAATCTATTGATTAAAAATTGCTCGGGCGTACTATGTGCGCCCCCGTTTTTTAAGAAGGATTTTGAGATGCAACGTATCAATGTAGTTGGGTCGAGTGGCAGTGGAAAAAGCACCTTTGCTAAGCGATTGTCTTCAGCGCTTGAAATACCTCACATAGAGATGGATAGATTGTACTGGAAGCCTTATTGGCAAGAGTCAAATGACGAAGAGTTTATTGATAAACTTCGTACACTACTATCACAAGAGTCATGGGTGCTCGACGGTAATTACAGTCGCACTGCGCCAGTAAAGTGGCAACGTGCTGATACGGTGATTTGGTTAGACTATTCATTCACTCGGACTTTGTATCAAGCACTAAAGCGTGCATTTATCCGATGTTACACGAAGCAAGAATTGTGGGGAAAAGAAGGGACATTCGAGACATTTCGACGGTCCTTTTTCAGCAAAGATTCAGTGGTGCTTTGGATGATCACTAATCACGCCACTATTCGTGAGCGTTACTTACAAGCTTTCGAGCAACAGGCGTACCCTAATATCAACTTTGTACAGCTAAAAAGCCCAAAAGAGGCTGAAGCCTTTCTGCGTCAAGCGTCTTTAAACGGTCAGTGTTAATCATTGGGCACAGCATTATTGTCAATAATAACTTGTTTGCCTTCATCACTTGTTAAGAAAGTCAAAAAGTCAGTAATTTTTGGAGTGGGCACTGCTCGGGTGATCAAATACATGTTCCTAGTTAACGAGTAGCTTCCATTGAGGACGTTATCAACGCTTGGTACGACACCATTGAGTGCGAGGGCGCTAATTTTTCCATGACTTTGTGCGACCCTTACCATGGTAGTTATACCGATTGCACCAGGTGTTTGAGCCAATGCTCTTGCCATCTGTCCTGATTTTTCAAATTCGATAATAGTCGGAGCTATGTCTAATGAAGAAAAACAAGGAATGTGTTTCATAACCACTTCGGCATCTATCTCAGAGTGAGGACGTATTAAGGGGGTGATTGTCTCAGTATTGGAGCCCAAACTCCGCCAATGCGTAAACCTACCACTGTATATGTCACATAGGTTTTGGTGGGATAGCGTGGTAATCGAAGTGTTTTCATTTACACCGATAACCACGGCCACTTTGGCAAACTGATATACTACCAAGCCCAGCTCGGTAATTTTATCCATATCTATACCATGACTTGCCATAGCAATATCTATATCACCATTGGCCAGTGCCTTAATGCGGAGTGTCGGGTTCATACCATCACCCACCTCAAAAGCTACGGCTGTATTGTCTTGCGCTGTGTAACGGTCGGTGAGCGCAACAACAAGCGGCCTTACACCTGTCGAACCATCGATTATGATAGTTTCCTCATTCACGGCATTAGCTTCTGGGGTAAAACAGACTACACAGATTGCAGTGAGCAACACGACGACTAATTTTGGCCAAAATGAGTGTTGTTCAATCACTTAGTTCAGTCCGCGCTTGGTCTGAAGATAAGTGGCGAAACTACCTAACCAATGACTACCCATGTAGTGCATGTCGCCCAATACGGCATTTAGCCCCGCTTGTCTGTGAGATTCAATGACCATTTGAAGCGGTTGTATGCGAGGATCGTCATGGGGTAAGCCACTGACGATTCCCTCTAACATCCATGCGCGACTTGTGTTTAGTCCATCTAGATGGGCTAGTTTGCCATCACTTTTGTCCGTGACTACTGCGGGGAGCAACCAATCGTCAGTGGTGTTAGCCGTAAGATTTGGGAAGAATGTGGAAAGCCATTGAGCATAGTCTGATGGATTCATCACCCGTCGCATAAGGTCTGCTTCTGCAATACAGGGAGATAAAAAGTCTTGTCCAGACGGCTCGTAAGACAGCGGACAATTGATATCGCTCTTGTACAGGGTATTGATACGTTCAACGAGTAAGTTTTCAAATGATGTATCTCCTGAAACACGGCTCCAATCGAGCATCAAGCCAAAGGCAAACGCAGTTTGACTGTGCTCTCCCGTTCTAATGGGAAAAGATAGTTTGGGTAGCCACTCAGCAATATTTTTTACCGCCTGTGCTTCCAGAGGTATTAGGTTTTTAAGCCACTGTTTGGCTTCTGGTCTATTTGATTGACGAAGCTCTGCGGTGAGTTGAAACAACCAAGCAATACCGTAAGGTCGTTCGAAAGATTTCATTCCATCACGCTGATAGTTTGCCAGTTCACCAGCGATATTCTCGGCACTTAAGCTCTGAGTGAGTTTGGTGACAATAGTTTTGACATCAACTTTATCACTACTTGTATTCAGCAATCTAACGAGCAGCCAGTGACCGTGCACCGATGAGTGCCAGTCAAAACAGCCATAAAAAGCGGGATAAAGTTCTCGCGGTGGCTTTATATCAGCATCGCTAGTAATAAAGTGGGCGATTTTATTGGTGTACTCTTTGTGAATGCAATCCAATGCCAAGCTAGAAAATACCACTTCATAACTGCGAGTAGTCTGTTCGTTTGTATGTGTTTGTTCAGATGCATGTGCAGTAAGAGTTGCGAAGCATACAAGTATGGCTTGCAGTAGAAAGTTGAGAGGTTTCTTCATTTTTCCTAACTAGCAGATGTCGGGGATTAATGAGTAAAAGCATCCTCTTTTTTAACGATTTAATCAATTCTTACTGCTTGAAAACTCTTGTAACCCTTGGCTTTCGCCTATTGCAGAAGTTATCGGTAGATAACAAGAGAAAGTCAGATGTAGGTGGGAAAGGCCTACACTTTTTACAGTCGGCATATTAAAGAGGGAGCGATGAACGTTTTATAGCCATCTGAGGCATGGATGCCGAAGCTGAGCCCCATGGATGGTACTGGCGAGCAATACTAGTTTATTACAGGAGTTAACGGTGGAGCATAAGAAAACGTCAGATATAGGTGGGAAAGAAATGTACTTTTTACAGCCGTCTGCGGCACGGATGCCGCAGCCGAGCCCCCATGGATGGGATTTCGGCGTGCAGTAAAAAGTGCATTTCTTTCCCATCATTTCTGGAGTTTGATCAAAAAAAAAGCCCGGCAGGTGCCGGGACTTTAACCAAAGGAACTAGGTTCTATTGCTTCCAAACAATGTTGTCGATACGGATAACAGTACCTTGCTCTGTACCCCAGTCAGGTGCAATAACAAAGGCTGCATCAACGCCGTTGATGTTGGCTGGTTGTTCCCAACTTGGTGTTGGGTTTGCCAGTAAATCGGCCACTGAAATAACGTAGCGTTTCCAAACACCTATCTCTGGTGGATCGATAGGGAAGGCACTGCTTGTACTTGGGTACACGCTATCAAACTTCACATAGAAGTTGGTGTTTGCAAGACCAACTTCTGGTTCGGCAATTAACTTCACATCGAATTCAATGGTTCCTGTGCTATACGCCGACAGGTCAATAGTAGAACCAGCAGGTTGTACAAAGTATGCTAGGTTTGTCTCGTTGATGTTGAACGCATATTCAGCAACTGTACCGTAACTTGTATCTTCGTCTTCCAATAATGTTTCTGTGACACCATTTAAGGTTGGTGTAAACATTGGATCAGGTGTGTCGGTACCATTGAATATGAGTAGGTCACCGCTAGGCGTTGGTGCAGGGTCTACTGGATCTTCAGGCTCAACAGGCTCTCCCGCTGTCCAAACAATATTGTCTAGCTGGAAGGTAACTCCACCTTGGTCGTCAGGCGCGGGGAATATCACTATACCAGTGTTGACCTTGGTGACATCAAGACCGCCGGCAATAAGTTGCTGTACAGGCACGTTAACTGTTTCCCAATTACCGTCGCCCACAACACCGAGAGACTGATCGCCACTAGTACACGGGAAGAAGCAGTCGATTTTCATTGCCATACCTGTGGTATTCGTACCGTAGTCAGTAACGCGAATGTCAAAGCTTACGTAGCCATTGGTGTATGCAGAAAGGTCTATCGTTGCTAGTGATTGAATGTAGAACACACCATTGACACTAGCATCGGCATCAAAGCTCACCTCAAGAACGGTATTGCCATCAAGATCAACGGTTTGCCAATTTACTTTATTGCCATCAACCGTACCGTCAAAGTAGTCAAATCCTGCTCGAGAATCCCATGCCCCAATACCTCGTGTCCACGCTTCGTCAACAGAATCAACAAACACGTTTAGCTCTTCTTGACTTACGAGCGGTGCTGGTGGGCGAATACCACAGCTGTTGTTACCCGGTGCGCCACACTTAAACTTGATATTGTCGAGCATAATATGTGCTGATGACGTAGGCTCTACAACGAATAGACTGACTACGCTGTTTACGTCAAGAGGGTTGCCACCGCCATTGTTTGGATTGGCGAGTAAGTCACTTAGCTTAAGGTGTATCGGCTGCCATGCATCCATGGTTAGCTCGCTTACAGGAAGGTTAATGTAACCGAGGTTGGGGAAGCCACTATCCATTTTGATTGCAATCACACCCTCAGGATCGGTTGATGCACTATCAACATATAGGTCGAATGAGAGCTCACCATTGTGTGGTGCCCATGGTTCAGCCGATGTTCCTACACCGTACAGTTCAAAGGTCTCTGCATCATCTGCGTAAATAGATACGTTACCGCTGTTGGTGGTAATAATCTCAAGCACAGTACCTTGGTCGCCACCAATATCAGGTGTATCGAAAGATAATGCTCCATCGTTGTTCCACCATGAATTTATACCCAGTGCACGAGTTTGGGTTTCGGTGCCTTCCCAAGTTAATGCGCCAATACCGTCGGCAAAGAGAGTATGTTCTTCTTCTGAATACACTGTTGATGCAGGCACATCGGCAGCATCGGAGAGATTTGAAGCACAACCTCTACCCGTTTCACTGTCAGCTGGACATTGGTAAACACGTACATAGTCGACTTCCATCTGTAGTGGAAGGGCTAAATCGTTTGACGGTGCACCAGGTAGGTTTCCACCTATGGCTACGTTCAGAATGATATGGAAGGGTGTATTAAACGGGGCATTTTCGTTAGTGGTGAAGCCAGTATCTTGTCCACCCCAATAGTAGCTAAACCAATTGTCATTAGTCATAGTAGCGTAGTGAGTATCGTCGATATACCAGCGAATTTCACCAGCTTCCCATTCGATAGCGTAGCGATGGAAATCGTCAGAAATAGTCTCACTTGGTGTGTAAGTATCTGAACTGTATCTATTTAAAGGCCAAAGAGAGCCGTAATGAACAGTACCCAAAATTTCATTCTTACCATCAACACCAAGGTTGGTGGCTTCAAGAATATCGATCTCACCACCAGCAGCCCATGCGCCGTAAGGTGAGTTGGTGGGAAGTAGCCAAAACGCTGGCCATGTACCCTGACCGGCAGGAAGCTTAATACTTGCTTCGATTCGGCCAAAAGTTACATCGACTTTCCCTTCCGTTGTTAAGCGTGCAGAGGTGTAATTGTAGCCGCCCACTGAATCAGATTCGGCTTGAATAACGAGCTTACCGTCTTGCAAAAATGCGTTGTCTGCCTCGTAGTATTGAAGTTCGTTGTTACCCCAGCCTGGGATGCCATATTCAGTACCATCACCAACCAATGCATTCCAATTGGCGTCATCGAGAGTATCTGCGTCGAATTCGTCAGCCCAAACTAGTTCCCAACCTGCTTCTTCAGGAGTTTGCGGAGTTTCTGGCGCTGGTGTCGGTGTCTCTACTGGTTCATCGACAGTCGTGCCCGAGCTTTCGATAACATCATTACACCCATAGAGTGTTGTGGTCAGCGCAGCAAGTAAGGCGACTGCGCAGGGACGTTTTTTCAAGTTCATTATTGTGCCCTCAGTGAGTTTTATCGACGCAGCGTGAGCATATACAACCGCGCCGGTGTTAATTTATGTTAGCGCTTACATTTGTGAGTGCTGGTTGCATAACTCCACAACCAGCGCGCTAACAAAATAGACTAGTTACACGCCATATCTCCCGTTGTTGATGGTTCCAGGCGAATATTTGAAATCGTTAAGCTAGTGCTTTTTATCGCTGATAGTGCAAAAGGTGAGTAAACCTCTGAAAGAGACATACCTTTATCAGCAAAACAGGATGTAGGAACAACCACGGTCTGCCACTCTGTGGAGGCATCTACGAAATTCGATAGTGGCAGTGTGGCACCGCAATCACCTCCACAGTTCATGGCAACAGAGAGGTTGTCGGCACTGGTGTCTAGCTTTACATCAAATACCAATGCGGCTGATTCTCCAGCAAAGTCGCGAAGATCTTCAGGAAACGGTGAATAGAATCCAACTGAACCTGCTCCACTAAACGTCAGTTGCAAGCTGTCTTCTTGCACGTTTCGGTCGGTGGTTCTCAAAGAAACCTGATCGCCTGATACTGTGTTGCTTAGCATTAATGTGTCGCCAGCGTCGTCTTTTACAATGACTTGCCATGGTTTTTGTGATGTAAGCACGTAAATACCATGGGGTTCAGATTGTCCTTGTTGATCAACGTCGTGGGATTCTGAAAGTGGTTCGTTCAGTGGGTCTATATCATCAAATCCAAGACCATACCCATAGGCGAATAGAGGAGTTTGACCATCTCCCTTGTTGACCACTTGTGTAGGAGACGCAGGCCAAGAAAAAGACAGCTTTCCTTGCATAGGGTACTGCACTTCGCCTTGTTGATTGGTAAAAATTACGTCAGCAATACCTTGCCCTTCTGACCCGGGTAACCAAGCGACAACAAAGGCGTCGCTTGCATTCAGTTCTGGGTTTACCCACAAAGGACGACCGGTGATAAATACAGAAACCACAGGAATACCCTGTGCTTTAAAACTATTGAGAAGGGCTAAATCAGATTTGTCACCACGCTGATATTCAACGTTAGAAATATCGCCATTACCCTCGGCATAAGGGTTTTCACCAAATACTACGATTGCCACATCGGGCTTTTCGTTATCGGTGTAATTTGCTGGCATTGATTCTAGTAATGTAGCACTCCCGCCCGCAGCGTTTACCGCGCTCTCTATACCCTGAAAGATTGATGTTGCACCGGGGAAGTCGCTATTTTCGTTGCCTGTGCCTTGCCAAGTAATTGTCCAGCCGCCAGATTGCTTGCCAATGTTGTGAGCACCGTCACCTGCAACGACAACGTTCATGTCGGGCGACAAAGGTAGTAGGCTGTTTTGGTTCTTAAGCATAACCAATGACTTACGTACTGCTTCTCGCGCAATATCTCTGTGGGCTTGTGCACCAATGACGCTCTGATCGCCAGATAACGCACGATTTGCCGGTGAAGGTTGTTCAAACAAGCCAACACGCATTTTTACACGCAACACTCTGCGTACCGCGTCATCTAAGCGTGACAACGGAATAACACCAGATTTCACCTGAGCTACGGTATTCTCGTAAAGGGGCTTCCATGCGCCGGTAGGAACCATGTAAACGTCCAAACCTGCATTGATGGCCTGAGGGCAGCTTTCGTTGGTACAACCTTCAATCTGACCGTGGCCATTCCAATCACCCACTACGAATCCATCAAAGCCCATTTTTTCTTTCAATACATTAGTTAGCAGGTACTTACTTCCATGGATCTTTTTACCGTGCCAACTGTTAAACGACGCCATCACTGATTGAGAACCAGCGTTCAAGCCATGGACATAGCCTTGCGCATGAATGTTGAAGAGTTCTTCTTCGCTAGCAATATTGTCGCCCTGATCGTCGCCACTTTGCGTACCGCCGTCGCCAATAAAATGCTTAACAGTTGATATCACATGGCTGTCATCAATGTAGCCACTGCTAATATCACCTTGCATACCGGTAACGATGGCATGGGCATACTGACCAACAACCTCTGGATCTTCCGAATAACTTTCATAGGTTCTTCCCCAGCGGTCATCGCGAGCGGTAGCAACGGTAGGTGCGAAAACCCAGTCTATACCTGTTGCTCTAACTTCTTTTGCAGTAGCGGCGGCAATTGCAGTAATGAGTGAAGGGTCACGCATGGCGCCCAATCCGATATTGTGCGGAAACAATGTAGCACCGATCACGTTATTGTGACCGTGTACGGCGTCCGTGCCCCACATGGTTGGGATCGCAATACCGTCGATACTGTCGTCTATGGAAGCTTCATGCATGGCCTCTGCAAGCGCCACCCAATCCTCTGGGGTTGCATGTTTATCTAAATTTGGAAACGAACCACCGCCATTTAAGTACGAGCCAAAGCCATACGTTCTCATGTCTTCAACGGTGACATCTCGAATTTCAGGCTGCATGATTTGTGCGACTTTCTGTTCCACAGTCATGGTAGCAAGTAGCGCATCTACACGGGCTTCAACTTCCTCTCTGTTGTGCGCTTTAAATGTGATTTGAGGCCAAAAGTCTGGAACTTGACTGTCAGCTACAGGTGGCATTGTAGTTGTCGTCACCTCATTTTGCGTGGTGGTTTTTTGGCAACCTACCGTTATTAGTGCGGCTACAGCGAGTGAAAGTGTTCTTTTTTTCATTGTTAGTATCCTTTGTTTATTGCGCGGCGCTGGTTTGGGGTTTTGAACCCCTGAGGCCGTAGTAGCCAATAAACAAATAGCAAAGTAATGGAAGTAGAAATGACAGCTGAACGCCAAAAATGTCTGCAATTACGCCTTGAAGCAAAGGTATGATTGCGCCACCGACGATAGCTAGACATAGAAGGCCAGATGCTTGAGCAGTTTGGTTGTTCAGATCTTTGAGCGCAAGGCTGAAAATTGTTGGGAACATTATGGAATTACACAAGCCTACCGCCAAGATAGACCACATAGCTAGGGGACCCGAGCTCATTACTGATAACAAAATAAGCGAGCAGCTCGCCACCGCGTTGAATGCTAATAATTTGCCAGCGGCTACCTTTTGCATCACAGCCGCACCAATAAATCGTCCTACCATAGCGCCGCCCCAATAATACGCTATGTAAGTTGACGCCTGTCCTTCGCTCATCCCCATAATGTTTGTCAGACCAAAATAGTTGACTAGAAAGCTGCCTATAGCTACTTCAGCGCCTACGTATAAAAAGATCCCTACGACACCCAAACTAAGATGGCGATGTTTTAGTGCGCTCAGTGACGATTGATTATTACTATGAGAGTCATTACTCGTTTGGTTTTCAGGCAAAGGGACTTTTGCCATAACCAATGCAAGCAAGACTAAGACGGTCGCGAGTACAAGGTAAGGAACTTTCACCGCGTCAGCATCAGCATCAGCTGCTATATGTTCACCTGCACCGAATAGAAGGATGCCCCCGATGATGGGTGCAATAGTTGTCCCCAGAGAATTAAAGGCCTGCGTCATGGTTAGGCGGCTTGAGGCGGTTTTGGGATCGCCCATTAATGTAACCAACGGATTAGCGGCAACTTGCAGGAGCGTAATGCCAGACGCGAGCACAAATAGCGCACCCAAGAACATCCAGTATTGCGTAAAAATGGCAGATGGAATAAAGAGAATACATCCAACTGCCGCTGTACATAACCCTATGGATATCCCTCTCTGATAGCCGATCGAGCTAACCAGCTTGCCTGCGGGTACTGATACAAGAAAGTATGCGCCAAAAAAGCATGACTGGACTAGCATGGCCTGCGTATAACTTAAGTCAAAAAGTGCCTTTAAGTGTGGGATAAGGATGTCGTTAAGTGCTGTGATAAATCCCCACATGAAAAATAAAGACGTTAGCGCCCAGAGCGCCATTTGAGAACGAGAAGGAGCAGGCGCTGATGTTACCTGCGTTGTATTAGTCATGATCTAACCCTAGTTTAGGTACTTGGTTTTAAAGCACTTTTTGAAAAAATTACCAAGTAAAAGTGTTAATAACTTGTTGGTCAGTATATATGCGATTGATATAAATGCAAGCGCTTACATTTTAATTGGATAACGATTATGTCAACTTTATTGTAATTCTATTGTGAATGGGTAAGGTTTTGTAGTGAATAGCTTTACCTATATTAAATATCTTTAATTTAATCTGTAGAGATATACTGATATTTATACTTTATCTATAATTATCATTGCTTTAATTGCTTATTTTGAGCGAGGTTTATTAGGCTAAAGTAGTACTGTTAATCACAAATTTTTTCACACTTAGCACTACAATTAACAAGTATTTTACAATTTATTTGTAATTAACATTAGGAAAACACTTGCATTACATTTCAATTGTTCGTACATTTTTAGTGAAAGCGCTTACAAGTTTTTGTTGTTTTATTTGTAAGCGCTTTCATTAAGAGCTTGGTTATTAGGGTACTCAAGCTTACACACAATAACGGACACAATTGCATAGAACCAAAGTGACGCATGGGCGGCGAGTGCACACCACAATTGCACGGTCGGAACGCCTCAAAAACGCGACTGGGGAAAAAAATGAAATCTACTACATTCAAGAGAACGCGGGTTGCAACAAGCCTGTCATTTATATTAGGGGCAATGTCTTTGCCTGTAATTGCGCAGGAAGCTGAAAGCGATGGCGCACAACCTGCAGACTTTGAGGTGATTGAAGTTAGCGGTATTCGAGAAAGCTTAACGAAAGCAATGCTTACCAAGAAGGCAGCATCAGGTGTCGTCGACGCTATTTCTGCAGAGGATATTGGTAAGTTTCCAGATACAAACTTGGCTGAATCACTTCAGCGTATTTCAGGTGTCTCTATTGACCGTAGCAATGGTGAAGGTAGCCGAGTAACGGTACGTGGCTGGGGGCCTGACTACAACTTGGTCACTCTAAACGGCCGTCAAATGCCAGCAGCAAATATCGAAGCAACATCAGCGTCTGCATCTCGTTCATTTGATTTTGGTAACCTTGCGTCTGAAGGTGTTGCAGCGGTAGAAGTGTATAAGACCAGCTTAGCCGGTCAGCCTACTGGTGGTATCGGCTCAGTCATTAACTTGGTGACTGCTAAACCATTAAGTAATCCAGGCGTTACGGCGAATTTCGGTGTAAAAGGTGTAGTTGATAACTCGTCACAAGAAGGCGACACAGTTACACCAGAAGTTTCGGGCATTTACAGCAAAACATTCAATGACGACACCTTTGGTATTCAACTTATTGGTTCTTATCAGCAACGTGACAGCGGTTTAGCAAGCGCTGAAACGAGCAGTGGTTGGTACACCATCAAAGGGAACGGTGGTGACTGGGGTTCATTGCCTCAGGATGGCAGTTTTATTAATCCTCCGGGCGAAAATGACCTATATTCTGTACCAAGAAACCTGGCATACAACTTTGATGAAGTAAGTCGTACCCGTGTTAACGGTCAGCTTACGTTGCAATATGCACCGAACGACGACATTACTGCAACTTTAGACTATACCTATTCAGAGCTCGAGACTCATACCCAACGTCAACAACTGTCGACGTGGTTTAACGGCGTTCCAACTTATGGTGAGTATACCCAAGGAAGCAACACTGTAGGCTCAATCATTGGTCCGGTTATTTATGCAGATGCGACATGCTGTGACGTGGGCCTAGGTACAAGTGATTACACTACGGTTAATGAGAACAAATCGCTTGGCTTTAACGTAGAGTGGATTGCTTCTGATAACCTAACCCTTGAGCTTGACGTTCACTCTTCACAAGCAGAAGGTGGGCCTAAGAATAATCTAGGTTCAAACAACGTTGTTAGTGCGGTTAGCTTTGACCGCGTATCAACAGAAGTGGATTACTCTCAAGACTTCCCTGTGATGGATATTACCTATGTAGATGGTGTAAGTGGTCTTGACCCTGCACGCATGTCTACGTCAGGTCTGTCTATTCGAAATAGTTACATGAAGTCTGAAATTGACCAAATGCAGTTCCGTGGTAACTATTACTTCGACGATAGCATAGTGACAAGTATTGATTTCGGTATCGCCGTTATGGACGCGAAAAACCGTTCTGCTTACTCAAACGCACAGCGTGATACTTGGGGTGGTTATGGTACGCCAGAAGACTATCCAGACGATATCTTTGTTCAAAAAGATCTCCCTAGCATGTTTGATGATGTGTTGGGAAGCAATGGTGCTGACTTAGAGCCTTTCTACTACGCCTCTAGTATGAGCGATCTGATCAACGCAATATCTGCGGTAGCAACGGCCAACGGTGAAACCATCAGTCCATGCGGTACGGTATTATGTATGGACCCTGAGTATGCTGTCGACCGTACGGTAAAGGAAACTCAGTACTCAGCTTACGTACAAGCTAACCTTGAATTTGATTTGGGCGAAATGCCAGCTTGGCTTTCAGTCGGTCTTCGTTACGAAGATACAGAAGTTGAATCCAGCGCAAAAGTTCCAAACGTGTCTTACCTAGCATGGGATGGCGCGAACGAGTTTGGTATTCGTGAAGAAGGTTTCACCTTTACGACTCTTGAAGGTGATTATGACCACTTACTACCGTCAATCGACTTTAAAGTTGAGGTGATGGAAGACTGGATCGCTCGTGCATCTTACAGCACGACAATTACACGTCCGGGATATGCAGATATTCAAGGTGGTCTAACGGTAAATCAACTCGCTCGATTCAATGGTGGCACAGGTCAATCAGGTAACCCAGGGCTACAGCCATATGAGTCAACCAACTATGACCTATCCACAGAGTATTACTATGGCGAAGGTAGCTATGTATCTGCGGGCTACTTCAAGAAAACCGTAGATAACTTTATCGGTCAGGCAACGTTCACAGATACCTTGTTTGACATTGCCAATCCGATTGGTGGTCCTCGTTACTTGGAAGCTGTTGATGCAACGGGCTCAGAAGACCTTGGCACGATTCGTCAATATTTCCTCGACCAAGGTTGGGTAAATGATGCGGGTGAAATTGTAGGTATCGATGGTGAAGATCCGTTGTTACCAATCACAGTGACTCAGGCCGTTAACGCTGATACTTCTCGCTCGGTAGATGGTTTTGAGTTCGCGGTTCAACACCTGTTCGGTGAGACTGGTTTTGGTGTCATCCTTAACTATACAGCGGTTGATGGTGACGTGAACTATGACAACTACAGTCAAGACACCCAGTTCGTATTGTTGGGTCTGAGTGACACGGCAAACGCGGTACTCTTCTATGAAAATGAAGGTTGGGAAGTTCGTGCTGCATGGAACTGGCGAGACGAGTTCCTTGCAGGAACTATCGATGGAAATGGTGGTAACAACCCTACTTACATCGAGGCTTACAACCAGTTAGATGTTAACGTTCGTTATCAAGTAACTGAAGACCTTGAGGTATTCGTTGAGGGTATAAACGTAACGGGTGAGTACGTTCGCTCTCATGGCCGTCATGAAAACATGGTGGTGGGTATCTACGATGTTGAACCACGCTACAACATCGGAGCTCGTTACAGCTTCTAATTGTCCCCGAAGCTGTAACTTCGAAGCGCAGGTTTATGGATGAATCTGCGTTTTGACTTTTAAATCGGGGTAACGATGAAAATCGTTGCCCATTTTCTCCAAAAAACAGCACCTGTGTTATCTTTACATAACAACCTATTCACAAATAAACGAGCAGTTACACAATGAATCACGCGCTATTGAATAACGTTGAGCACAAGAACCTAAAAGTTAAACAGGACTACAGTATTGGATTTGGCAATGACCAAATGTGTGTTCCCGTTTTCCCTGCTGAACTTCGCCATGCTCAAGGAGAATACCCTATCGTTTTTGCCAAAGACGCTGAGGGTAATATGCAGCTTGTTGCCTTGTTAGGGCTCGAAAAGGGAGAGAACCTTTACCTGAATGGCAAAGATTGGCTAGCATCTTATAAGCCTCTGCTCGTTGAGAAAGGCCCATTTCTAATTGGCAGAAACGCGAATGCAGACGACAATACACTGTCTATTCATGTTGATTTAGATGATCCTCGTATCATTGACTCTGCCGACGATGTTAGCGATTCAGATAGTGTATTTTTGCCCCATGGAGGCAATAGTGACTACATTGATAATATCGCTAATGTGCTGAGTACTATTCACGCAGGACAAGGTGAAAATAATGCTTTGGTGGAAGCGTGTAACGCCCTTGGTTTAATTGAATCGTTTGTGCTCGACATTAATCTTGGAGGTAGCAATGCTGCGCGCCTGTCTGGTTTTTACACCATAAACGAGGAAAAATTTAACGCTTTGAGCAAAGAGGATATTGCCGGCCTTTTCGAACAGGGGCAATTACAGGCAATTTATATGATTCTTGCGTCTATGGCTCAGATTCGCAGAGTGATTGAATTTAAAAAGCGCAAAATTACCCAGTAATACGAGAGCTATTTAGTGTCGACGTTTGATCAGTGTTCTTCTCCACTTGCGCTCACAGGGCAAGCATTTGATGCATTAAAGTCGTCTCCTAGTGACGTCTTTACCATGGCAAGTGTATGGTCACAACCCATGGTAATGCGACAACTCGTGGCTGATTGGCCCGCGGTAAAAGTGGCGCAGCAAGGTAGCCGAGCGTTTGTTGATTACTTGTTAGCCTTTGATAACCATAGAACCGTAGATGCGCTCGAGCTGTCCCATGAGGAGAATGGTCGAGTCTTCTACAACAGCGATATGACGGGTTTTAATTTTTCTCGACAACGGTTACCGTTTCAAGATGCATTATCGAAGCTACTTGATTTAGAAGCGCAGTCAGACCCACAGAGTTTTTATGTAGGTTCGACTTCAGTAGACGCCTGTTTACCCGGTTTCTTGTCAGAAAACACATTAGGACAAACAACAGCAAATCCGTTAGCGACACTTTGGATCGGAAATAAAAGTCGAATCGCCGCTCACTACGATGTGCCTGATAACGTTATTTGTGTGGTATCTGGTAAACGTAAAGTGACATTATTTCCGCCAGAGCAAGCAAAGAATTTGTACGTTGGGCCTTTGCATGTCACACCCGCTGGTCAAGCAATAAGTCTCGTTGATTTTCACAATCCAAATTTTTCACAATTTCCAAAATTTAAAGAAGCGATAAAACATGCCTTGGTAGTCGAGCTGATGCCAGGAGACGTTTTGTATATTCCTTCAATGTGGTGGCACCACATTGAAGGACTGGACAGTGTAAATACTTTAGTCAATTTTTGGTGGCGTGATGTTCCCGCCCATGTTGGGCGGCCTGATAATGCCCTTTTTCACGCACTATTGACCATTAAGCAGTTGCCGGCGTCACAGAGAGCTGCATGGAGACATCTGTTCGACCACTATGTTTTCGATGAAAATCATAGTAAAAACTTTGAACATATCCCGTCAGACAAACAAGGCCCCCTTGGCACCCTTGATGAAAATGCATTTCGCCAATTTTCTGCTTGGCTTCAAAACAGCTTAAAACAGTGATTTAGTAGAGGTAGATATGAATACATCATCCCAAAATAGAAAACAGCGCTTGGTGATAGCCGGTGGCGGTACCGCGGGATGGATGGCTGCAGCAGCCTTTTCCCGAATATTGGGTAAAGAGGTTGATGTTACCTTAATAGAAAGTTCCGATATCGGAACGGTGGGGGTTGGCGAAGCAACTATTCCTACGTTGGTATTCTTTCACAAACTACTGAAAATCAGTGAACAAGAGTTTATGGCGGCAACCAACGCCACTTTTAAGCTTGGTATCAATTTCGAAAACTGGAAGTCTCTTGACCACGCCTATTTACACGCCTTTGGTGTTACGGGTAAAGATTGCTGGGCCGCTGGATTTCAGCACTTTTGGCTGCGCGGTCTAAAAGAAGGGATTGCCTCTGACTTCGGTGATTACTGTTTAGAGCGGCAGGCCGCTGAGGCCAATAAGTTTGCACATCTACCGAACAATGGTCTGAATTACGCGTTCCATATTGATGCTAGTAAATATGCAAGCTTTCTGAGGGAGCATGCAGAAAAAGATGGTCTGAAACGCATTGATGCGACGATAGGCAGCGTAAACCTAAACGAAGAAAACGGCTTTATTGAAAGTCTTACACTAGACAATGGCGAAACTGTTCACGGTGATTTCTTTATCGATTGCACAGGTTTTAGAGGTCTACTCATCGAAAAAGCATTACACACTGGGTATGAGGATTGGTCTCATTGGCTACCCTGTGACAGTGCAGTAGCAGTGCAAACTAAATCAGTATCTGAGCCGATCCCATACACCCGTTGTATTGCCCACGAAGCTGGGTGGCAGTGGCGTATTCCGCTGCAACACCGTGTGGGCAACGGTATGGTGTATTGCAGCAACTATCTTTCTGATGATGAGGTGATAACTAAATTACTTGGGAATGTTGAGGGAGAGCCTCTAAATGATCCTCGCGTTATTCACTTTCGAACGGGAAGACGCCGTAAACAGTGGAATAGAAACTGTTTGGCGCTTGGCTTAGCCAGTGGATTTTTAGAGCCTTTGGAGTCAACAAGTATTCACCTTATTCAACAGGGTATTGTGCGCTTTTTACGTATGTTCCCAACCGCTGGAATTGTTGAAGAGGACGTGAATGAATTCAACAGACAAGCGGATTTTGATATTGAGCATATCCGTGATTTTATTATTTTGCACTACCATGTTACCCAAAGAACCGACACGCCGTTTTGGCGTCATTGTCGTCAAATGGATGTACCTGACTCCTTAAAACACCGTATCGATTTGTTTCAGAAAACGGGGCGAGTGTTCAGAGAGGGCAGTGAATTATTCGATGATTCCTGGCAGCAAGTCATGATTGGTCAAGGCTTAATGCCAACGAGCTACCATCCGATTGTAGACACTATGAGCCTGCAGGAACTTAAAGGTTTACTCAATGGTGTAACGCAACAAATTGATAGAACCGTAGGCAAACTCCCTCCTCACAACGATTACATTACGCGCTACTGCAGTTAGCGCGTATTTTCCATTTACCCATCTCTCTATATTTGTTTATTGCTTTTGATAATGATTTTATCGTATTCTAAATGCTAATCATTATCATTCATTTTGAGGGGCAGTAAAACTGTCCACTCAGCATATAAGCACAGCAATTACGCGTAAGTCTGGCTGATGCCTGATTTAGTATAACTAGAGAGAAAATTATGGGTCTTAGAGAGATTGCCCTTGAAGCTAAACAGTTTTCAAGAACACAACACAGCGGTGTATTGAGTACACATTCAACATCTATGCAAGGCTATCCTTTTGGCTCTGTAGTGCCGTTTTTTCTGACGCCACAGGGAGATGCCATTATATACATCAGTAATATTGCATTGCATACCCGTAATATTAAAGCCGATCCGAAAGTGAGCTTAACGATTTACGACGCTGGACAAGATGACTCTCAGGCTAATGGGCGTGTCACTATACTGGGTGATGCTGAACCGATTGAAGCGTCAGAAGTATCCGCGCAATACCTAGCTTTGTTTCCTCAAGCAAAAGCTTATGAGCAAACTCACGATTTCAATTTTTACCTCATTCGTACTCAACGTGTTCGATTCATCGGCGGCTTTGGTAAAATTCACTGGATTGAAAAAGCACTGTGGAAAGTAGAGCGCCAAGATTGGCACAGTGCATCAGAGGGCATGATTACTCATATGAACGAAGATCATGTTGATGCAATGGAGTTGATTTTGAGAGCGCAGTTTAATATTGACCCCACGAATGTAAAGATGTTGAGTGTATTTCCAGAGGGCGCACACTACCTAAGTAATGAGATCGTGTACTTTGTACCTTTTGACCTTGTGTGTGAATCGGGAATGGACGTTAGAAAGGCGCTTGTACAACAAACCAATCAAGCGAGAGACCAGCTGGGTATCAAAAAAGCCAGTTAGTCATTGCAGCAAGTTCTTTAAGCCAAAAAGACGTTTAAACTGCGCTGACAACAAACACATCATCTCTTCTGTACGCCGAACTCCAACAACGGGTTCGGCTTTCTTATTTGCCTCCCAATACTGCTGTAAAAAAATGTAAATACATTATCAATTTTGATAATGAAAGCGCTTACAATTTGTGGTACTCTGTTATCAAAGTTTCATTAATAACAAAGAACCTCAGAGCAATATGTTGCTTGTGCTGGCGCGTAAGAAATCATACTGGTTTTATTGCTATTGAGTTTCAACGGGTTTGATTGGCCTGAAGGAAGGCGTTATGGATATTATTGCAAAGCTGGGCTCACCTTTTTCGCATGCAGATTTTACTATTGGTGTGGCGACTTCATCGTTTCAAATCGAAGGCGACGGGGAAAACAGAGAAAAGAGTATCTGGGATACCTTCTGTGATACACCCGGAAAAATTGCTGATAACTCCAATGGTATCGTGGCTTGTGAGCATGTCAAAAGGTGGGAAAGTGACCTGGATATTATCGACTCATTGAATGTTGATGCTTACCGTTTTTCAATTAGTTGGCCAAGAGTTATACGCCAAGATGGTAGTGTCAACAATGACGGTCTGAGCTTTTACATCGCATTACTCGACAGGCTCAATGAAAAAGGGATAAAGCCCTATGTAACGCTTTATCATTGGGATTTACCCCAATACCTTGAAGATGAAGGCGGTTGGCTAAATCGACAGACTGCATTTGCATTTGAGCAATATGTGGAAGTAGTGGTTAAAGCCTTTGGTGACCGAGTGTTTTCTTACGCCACACTCAATGAACCTTTTTGCAGTGCTTACTTGGGGTATGAAGTGGGTATTCACGCTCCGGGTTTGGTCGGTAAAGAGTTCGGAAAGAAAGCCATACATCACCTTTTACTTGCCCACGGACTCGGTATGCGAGTGCTTAGAGAGCACGCACCTACTATTGAATCCGGTATTGTGCTTAATTTCACGCCCTTCTATCCGGCAAGTAATGATGAAAAAGACGTTGTCGCGACCAAGCTTGCTCACGATCATCACAATGATTGGTACATTAAGCCACTGATACACGGCGATTATCCAGAGTTAATCGATCATATTCCAGACCACCAAAAGCCGGACATACATCAAGGAGATATGGAGATTATTTCGGCATCTATCGATTTTCTTGGGGTAAATTATTACACCCGTGCTCGCGTTCAAGACAATGGCGGAGAAGATCCTTATCAAATGCCTCCAGCTGAGGGAACAGAGACCACAGCTATGGGGTGGGAAGTCTACCCACAAGGTCTCACTGACTTGTTGCTGCAACTGCATCGAGACTACGAACTTCCACCCATCATCATTACTGAAAATGGTTTGGCAAGTGATGATGAAATGACATCCGATGGCCACGTTCACGATATTCAACGGCAAGGTTACTTGAATACCCATATGAATGCAGTTGCTGCTGCAATGGCCGAAGGTGTAAATATTACCGGCTACTTTGTGTGGAGTCTAATGGATAACTTCGAATGGGCCCTTGGGTACGAAAAAAGGTTTGGCATTTTGTACGTAGATTACGACACGCAAAAAAGAACTTTGAAAGACAGTGCGAAATATCTTCAAACCATGCTAGCAAAGCGAAAGGCGTTAAATAATCAAGGATAGAGGTTGATTTGATGGTAAGTGCAAAGGAAAAAATAGCCTACGGTCTAGGCGATACGGCAAGTAACTTTATTTTTCAAACCGTGATGTTGTTTCTGACATTTTACTACACAGATGTGGTTGGGTTGTCACCAGCAGCAGTCGGAAGCATGTTCCTTATCGTCCGCGTATTTGACGCGGTTACCGATCCACTGATGGGTTCATTGGCAGACCGAACCAAGACTAAATGGGGCTCATATCGACCTTATTTATTATGGTTAGCCCTGCCATTTGCCCTGTGCAGCGTGTTGGCATTTACCTCACCGGAGTGGCTAACCGAGGAAGGGAAACTCTACTATGCCTTCATTACCTATACGCTATTAATGGTAATGTACACCGCAATCAACATCCCATACTCAGCCTTGGGTGGTGTGCTTACTGCTGATGCTTCTGAGCGAGTGTCGGTGCAGTCCTACCGTTTCGTGTTTGCCATGGGAGGAGGCCTACTTGTTACGTCATTCATGTTGCCATTAGTTTCTTATCTCGGGCAAGGGGATGATGCTTTGGGTTACCAAAGAGCAATGCTGGTGATGAGTGTTGTAGGCATGGTGTTGTTTGTACTGTGTTTTGCGGGCACAAAAGAGCGAATCAGCGTGACGCAAGAAACGCCTGCACCTATCAAGGCTCAGCTAACGTCGATTTGGCAGAATGATCAGTGTCGAGTGCTCTGCTTGGTTGCTGTAGTATTGCTTACAGGTATGGTGTTGAGAAATACCCTTGCACTTTATTATGTGAAGTATGTATTGCAGCGACCGGATGATGCTACCTTGTTTGTTACCGCGGGAATGATTGGCAGTATTATTGGTTGTGCATTGGCAAACCCGGTAGCTAAACGAGTCTCGAAAATAAAAGCTTATACCTTTCTACAGATTGCCAGTGCGGCAATCTGTATTATTAATTACTTCATTCCATCTCAAGCGTGGCTACTTGCCATATCTTTGCACTTTATGTGGGGATTATTGCTTCAAATGGCTACACCATTGCTTTGGTCTAAAATCGCCGACGTTGTTGATTACGGAGAGATAAAAACAGGCCTGAGAATGACGGGTTTAACGTATTCCACTGTCGTATTTTTCATCAAAGTTGGGCTTGCTTTGGGCGGAGCGCTGGCTGGTTGGTTACTCGCTACAATGGGCTACCAAGCCGATAGCTATGATGCAGTAGTGGCAAACGGAATCGTTGCCGTATTCTGTCTTGGCCCTGCGATCGCATCAATATGTGTTGCGATTATTATGCGCTGGTATACATTAGACGAACATAAGGTCGCGTCAATTCAGCAAAAACTCGGGTTGGCAGCACAATAAAACTGGTAGATCGTTGAGGGCTTTCTCAACGATTTTGCCCTAAGTAAGTGTGAAGTAGTTTATCCATGGTAACCATTAAACAAGTCAGTGAACGTGCTGGCGTTTCGTCAGCAACAGTATCTCGAGTTATTAACAACGCCGACTCGGTGAAAGAAAAAACGCGAGAACTTGTGCTCAATGCCATGGAAGAGTTGGGCTATCGCCACAATGTTATCGCTGCGGCGCTAGCTTCAAATAAAACTCACACGGTTGGTTATGTCGTACCTGAACTTCACGGTTCTTTCTTTGGTGCTATGATGGCAGGGTCTGAAAAGGTCTTACGCCAAGCAAACAAACATATGTTCGTTGTCACCGGACACAGTGATGAAGCCCTTGAAAAACAGGAAATAGAAGCCCTTCTCAGTCGTCGATGCGATGCGCTAATACTGCATGTCGAAGCAGTGAGTGATGACTACCTCATCGATCTTGCTAACCAAGATGTTCCCATAGTTATTGTCAACCGCTACATAGAAGCCATTGGTGAGAAGTGTATCAGTTTAGATAACGTCCTAGGCGGATATTTAGCGACTAAACACTTAATCGATAGTGGTCATATTGAAATAGCCTATGCCGCTGGTGCGTTGTTTAAGGCAGATGGTGTTAACCGCTTAACCGGGCATAAAAAAGCGCTTGAAGAAGCGGGTATTTACTATGATGAAAACACCATGGCTGAAGGTAACTTCCAAGCTTACTCTGGTGAGAACTGCGTAGAAACCTTGTTACAAAGAGGTGTGCACTTCACGGCGATTGCTTGCGCAAACGATGAAATGGCTTCTGGTGCTATTAATGCACTACGTAAGCATGGTAAGCGCGTACCCGAAGACGTATCTGTGATCGGATTCGATAATGTTGACTTTGCCAGTTATTTAACCCCAAAACTCACCACAGTGAACTATCCTGTAAGAGATATTGGTGCCATGGCTGCTCGATGGATCTTAAATCAAGCCTACGGCAACAATAAAGTGAGTATGAAGCATATTCTAAAGCCACATGTCATTGTTAGAGGTACTACGGCAGACCGCGTTTAGATACAACTTCCGGCTAATAGTGAAAATATTGATATTTCTGTTAATCTTAAGTGAAACAATACACAGGTAATAAGAATGTTTGTCAGCAGCACTAGATATGAACAAAAAGAAGCAGAGTTGGCTCAACTAAAACGCGACCATCAGGAAACACTCTCCAGAATGCGTGAGCTAGAAGCCGATAATACGGCGTTACAGCGACAGATAGATGAAGCTGAGTCAACGCGAAGCGGACAAAACGCCTCAGTACTCATGCAGTGTGTGATTGATTCATTGAAGCAAATATCAACGATTCGAGACACTGTTTTAGCGGCTTATGAACAAATAGATGCCGAGAATCACTCCATTGCCGACATCAATCAGTTGTTTTCTCAATCGTCAGGTGTACTTGAGAAAATTGTCCAAGACATGAGTGGTCTCAACACGCAGATGGGTAGCATGAGCGAGCGTATCTCTGGATTGTCTACTACTGCGGACAACATTAATAAATTTGTTACTACGATTACGAGCATCTCAGACCAGACTAACTTACTTGCGCTTAATGCGGCCATCGAGGCAGCGCGAGCCGGTGATGCAGGTCGAGGGTTTAGCGTAGTTGCTGATGAAGTTCGTGCACTTGCTACAGAAACTAACAAATCAGCCACCGAAGTCTCCGAGTTGGTTAACGGTATTATCCAATCTACCCAGCAAGCGGTGTCGGGTGTTAATGAGTTAAGAAGCAACAATGAAGAACTTGAAGGTGGAATAAATACCTTAAACACCAGCTACGATGAAATGGTGACGCATTGTGACAGTATGAGGCAGACTATCGGTGATGGTACTCAGAGAACTTTTATTCAAACGGTTAAGTTGGATAATGTAGTTTGGAAGTCCGAGGTATACGCCGTACTTTGTGGTCAAAGCGAACAGTCTATCTCAGAGTTTTCTGATCACTCTTCTAGCCGATTAGGTCAATGGCATTCGGCCAATGCTGGTAAACCTGTCTCTCAAACCTCTGCGTATCGTGAATTAGATGGCGTAAGCAGAAGTGTTTATGAAAATGGTATCGAAGCACTCAAAGCGCATCAGAAAGGTGACCAAGCGGCTGTTGAAAGTCGTATTGTGGCCATGGAGCGTGCAAGTGAGCGTGTATTGAGTTTGCTAGACTCATTGGCATAAATGTGAAACTGTGCAACAGATTGGTTTGTACCTATCTGTTGCATTTCCTTTGTTTTTTAACGCTTTAGTTTTCTTCCATTTTCTTATAGTCTCTCACCAATTTATTCTACTTTAGTTTAATAAATAGAATTATGTTCTACGCTTAAATAGTTAAGCGGTAACGTAGGTTTAGCCAGTACTGCGTAGTTAGTAACAGGAACAAGAGAGCGCATTCATGAGAAACAACCAGCCTGTAACCCAGCGCGAATATAAATATCCCAACAACTATCGTCTTATTTCATCAACGGATACCCGAGGTGTAATACAACATTGTAACGACGAATTTGTTGAAGTGAGTGGCTTCAAACGAGATGAGCTCATTGGTAAAAACCACAATTTGATTCGTCACCCCGATATTCCGCCAACGGTTTTCAAAGAAATGTGGTCAACACTGCGCTCTGGTCGTAGTTGGATCGGCTTAGTTAAAAACCGCAGAAAGAATGGTGACCACTACTGGGTGTCGGCGTTTGTTACGCCCGTATATGAAAAAAGCGAAATCGTTGGGTATGAATCTGTACGTGTACCTGCATTAGATTCTGAAATCCAACGTGCTGATGCAGTTTATGCAAGAATGCGTGCCGGAAAGATGCCTGTGTCGCTTGGCACAAGCGCAATCAATGTAGTCGGGCAACTCATGCCTATTATTGTTGTTGGCTTACTACTGACTATAGCTATGGGAGTAATGTATGGAGTACTCGCCGCAGCGATCGCATTTGCTAGCTTCGTCGCCGCAGCGTTTTTTCAAGACCTGAAGCAACGCAGTGTGTGGGCGGACTTTGTTAATATGAGCCCAGAAAGTTACAGCAACGACAAAGTCGCACAAACCTATTTTGATGATATTTCCTATGTTGCTCGCGGTAAATTGGCACTCGGATGTGAGCTCGCCCGTTCGCGAACGGCGCTGACTCGTATAGGTGATGCCTCTGGCGGGTTACATGAGGTTGCTAACAGTACTCATCATTTAGCAATGTCTACTAGCGCTGCAGTAGAGCAGCAAAACCAAGCGACACAGCAAATTGCCAATGCAGTAGCCGAAATGAGCCAAGCGATTCAAGAGGTAGCGCAGCGTGTAGAGAGTAATGCTGATAGCGCTAGCACTGCAGCTCATAACGTGGAGACGGGCAATCAAAAAGCAGAGCAAGCTATGCAGGCAATTCTATCGCTCAAAGAGGCTGTCGAGTCTATTTCTCATACCGTCACCGAGCTTGCTCAGTCGACCAATGATATCGGTGAAGCAGCGAGTATTATCTCTACAATTGCCGACCAGACGAATCTACTGGCATTGAACGCAGCTATTGAAGCGGCGAGAGCTGGAGAACAAGGGCGTGGATTTGCCGTTGTTGCTGATGAGGTAAGAACACTCGCGTCTAAAACTCGTGAATCCACCGATAAAATACATAATATTATTCAAGAGTTATCGGAACGTTCAGCTCGTGCTGTGAAAGTGTCTACTGAGGGATTGGCATCTGCTGAGCATGGCTCGGAGATCGTTGAGGAAACTCGTGGAGCATTGCAAGAAATCAATAACGCGGTTTCAGGAATAGCATCGGCGACGTTAGAGATGTCTTCGGCAGTAGAGCAACAAAGTGCAGTAGCAGACAATATCAACAACCAGCTGCTAGAAGTTGCCGAAGGCGCGAAAGAAACTCAGAAGGCGTCAAAATCTTCACTTCAAGCAAGTAATGATTTGAGTGATACGGTCAAAGAGGTTAATTCCTTGATCAATCGCTTTAATGTAGAAAAGCGGGTGGGAGAGTAAGTAACACCCGCCAATACCTATGGTTAAGCACCCCGTGAAACCATAGGTATAAAACTTTGCTTACTAGAGGCAATTAAGCCTTTAGTGCCACCACGTCTGCACTTTCTTCTTCAAGCACACTTTGCGCGGTAGCGCCCTTGAAGATTTTACCAATCTTGTCTTTGTTCTTGGCTAGCATGATGGTGAGTTCCTCGGTCATCTCGTCATCTAGCTTAATGCCTTTCGCTTGAATGTACTCAGCTAGATTGTCTGCTGCATCTAGCATTTTATCGTACTGATCCGCTTCCTTCTTGTCGGTAGTTACCAATTTTTCTACCCCTTTATGTGTTACTACATACTGTACGGTAATGGCCATGGTAGGTCCCCTGTATTTAATCAACACATTCACTGTACAATATTTATCTGTATAAATAAACAGTATTTGGGGGTGTTTTTACTTCGCAAATGTTTTTATGGTTTAAAAGGACATGTATTGATAGAAAAGAAATCAATTTGGTTGGCTAAATTAGGTGAGTCACTGTTCCAAATAACTCAGCGATCTGGAAAACGTCGCAGTGAAAATATTGAATAAAAGATGGGATGTTGTCTCTGACCTTCCATAGCATGGATGCTGTGGCAGAGCCCCAAGGACGGGTTCACGCGTGTCAGAGACAACAGCTCATCTTTTTCAATCTTCAAAGCCAATGATTACTGCTTGTACAATAAGACAACTATGCGTATAATGCGCGCCCTTACAGCCATACTCAACCGTTCCTTGTCTCTATACAGTCGGCTGTACTGTCGAGGCTACAACCGTAAGGAGCTATAATGCGTCATTACGAAATCGTATTTATGGTTCACCCTGATCAGAGTGAACAAGTACCTGGTATGATCGAGCGTTATACCACAATTCTTAAGCAAGACGGTGGTCAGATTCATCGTTTAGAAGATTGGGGCCGTCGTCAATTGGCATACCCAATCGAAAAGCTGCACAAAGCCCACTACGTACTTATCAACGCTGAAGCGACTGCTGAGTCTGTTGACGAGTTGGAAAACGCGTTCCGTTTTAACGACGTTATCCTACGTAACATGGTAATGCGCACTAAAAACGCTGTAACAGAGCCTTCTCCTATGATGAAAGAAGAGCCTCGTCGTGAGCGTCGTGACGATTCTGCTCCTCGCCAAGAGCGCGCAGAAAAGAAAACTGAAACCACTGAAGACAACGCTTAAGGAGATCACTCATGGCTCGTTTTTTCAGACGTCGTAAGTTCTGCCGTTTCACTGCAGACGGTGTGACTGAAATCGATTACAAAGATATCGCTACTTTGAAAAACTACATCACTGAGAGCGGTAAAATTGTCCCTAGCCGTATTACAGGTACAAGCGCGAAGTATCAGCGTCAGCTATCTTCTGCGATTAAGCGCGCCCGTTTCTTGGCTTTGCTTCCGTACACTGATTCACACAAGTAATTTGGCGAAAATAAGGGTTAGCTAAGATGAATATCATCCTACTAGATAAAATCGCCAACCTTGGCGGCTTGGGTGACCAAGTAACAGTTAAAGCTGGTTTCGCACGTAACTTCCTTTTCCCACAGGGTAAAGCAGTTCCTGCAACTAAAGACAACGTAGAAAAGTTTGAAGCACGTCGTGCAGAACTTGAAGCGAAAATCGCTGAGCAACTAGGCGCTGCAGAAGCACGCGCTGCTAAGATTGCTGAGCTTGCTGAAGTGACTATCGCTGCTCCAGCGGGTGACGAAGGTAAACTTTTCGGTTCTGTTGGTACTCGTGACATCGCAGAAGCAATCACTGCTGCTGGTGTTGAAGTATCAAAAGCTGAAGTTAAACTTCCTACTGGTACACTTCGTGAAACTGGTGAGTACGACATCGACTTACAAGTTCACTCTGACGTTATCACTTCAATCAAAGTGATCATCATTGCTGAAGCGTAATCGCTGACGTTAAGTTTGAAAAAGCCGCTCAATAGAGCGGCTTTTTTTTGTTTTGATGTAGCCAAACAGCCATAAAAAAAGCGAGTCCAAGACTCGCTTTTTCAATTGAAATACACGTCCTGTGTAAGTTCAAAAATCAATTATAGAGTGAAGTCTACAGAGTAACCTACAGTGAACTTAAGCTCGTCGTTGTCTAGCGCATCAGGGCCAGCATCGTCAAGGTCAGTACCTGTGATTGCAAAGCTGAAACCGTCTTTTGCAATGCTAACACCGTAGTCTACATAACCTTCAACGCCGTTGAACGCTTCTGCAAAGTCACCTTCGTGATAACCAACATGGAAACCAAGCTCAGTACCGTTAAGGATCTCAGTGCTGTAATCAAGAGAAGTATAAGTTGCTTTACCAAAACCGAAATCTTGACCATCAGCTTCATCCGCTTCTGTGTGCGCTAGAAGAGAAAGAGTTAGACTTAGGCCACCCATACCAATTGAGCCGTAAACTTCCGCGAAGTCGAAGTTAGCTTCTGCATCGTAGTTGTAGTAAAGGTAACCTACGTCATAGCTAAAGCTCTCAGTTTCGCCAGCGAAACCGAATAAACGTCATGCTCGTAAGAATAGATGTCATCGCTTTCGTAGCTTACGTTTGACGCCCAAGTACCAGCGTAGAAACCGCTCTCACTTGCGTAATCAATACCACCTGAAACCGCTGGTTCGTTAGTCGTCTGAGTAAGACCACGCCAGATGTAGTTGTTTGCAACAGCAGCGTTTGCAGTTACTTCTGCATAGGTAGGTAGTGCAGTCATTAGAGTTGCTGATGAGATAGCAGCAGCTAATAGTGTTTTTGTAGCTAGTTTCATGTGTGTTCTCCAGTCAAAATTTAACTTGTTGTAAATCGTTTTTCTGTCTGTAGTATTTTTTGAACTGGTTAACGCAAAGTTGATGCCCATTTATGGAACATCAAGAAAAATCAATTTTTTATCCTTAACTAATTAATTAATAACAATTTTATTGTTTTTCTAAAAACGCGAGCTAAACAAAAAAAAGCTTACCATGGATAATGTCGCTTCCAAGTTGGTGCATATTCATCATATTGGTGCAAAAGAATGCTGCATTTTGGGTATGTACAATATAAGTCATTGAATATCACTTTATGATCATTTCGATCCTAGAGTTGGAATGTGTACAGGTGCCCCAAAAGGCATCAACTTTTTAAGTTTCTAACCTAATTAATAAAAATCAGTGACTTTTCTAACAATTCTGCAAGGATTATTAAAACTTTGTTAAGTTGTCGATTTTTTACGACCAATTATCTGCGGTAAATTGCAGTTTTTTGACGAAGTAGAAATCCTATGTCATCCACCGCTACAAACCATCAAACTGTAGTTTTAAACTTTCTGTGGAATCTTCTCGACCTATAGTAAGCCGAAACGAAAAACAGCAGGTTTGCGAAGATGGACATTACGCGTGCAGCAATAAAAAACGCCTCTGGTGTGGGGATTTTTATCGCCATACTCACCTTCCTTGGGTTATACAGCTTGATGAATTTGCCGATTCAACTGTTCCCAGATATCGAACGGCCTAACATTAATATACAAACATCGTGGCGAGCGGCGTCACCTCAAGAAATTGAATCTGAAATTATCGAACCTCAAGAAGAGGTGCTTCAAGGTTTGCCCGGCTTAGAGTCTATGAGTGCATGGGCGAATCAGGGTAATGCATGGATTAACTTACAATTCAGTTTAGACACTGACATGCAGCAGACGTTGATCGAAGTCATCAGCCGAATGAATCGAATTCCACCTCTGCCGAGAGATGCGTTATCACCTAATATTACTTTGTCTGGTAGTGGCGACGATATGCCTGCCCTCACGTATTTCTTCCTCCAACGTTTGCCGGGTAACCCCAATGAAATAAACACTTACACCACATATTTTGCCGATGTTATAAAACCACAGCTTGAGTCGATTCCCGGTGTGGCTCGCGCACAAATGCAAAGCGGCGTTGGCGGTGAGGAGGAATTTCAAATTGTATTTGACCCATTTAAAGCCGCTCAACTGGGAATTGATTTAACGTCAGTAACCAATATGCTGGGTACCGCAAATGACGTCTCTGGTGGCTTTGTGGATGTGGGGCGTCGACGCTACACCCTGCGATTCGAGGGTAAGTATGAGCCTCAGCGCATGGGCGAGATGATTTTAGAGTGGCGGGATGGAAGCCCAGTAACGTTAAATGATATCGCGGAAATTAAAATTACCCGTGCAGACAGTGCCAACGCGAGTGTACAGAATGGCAATCCCGCTATTTCTATACGCATTGACCGTCAGAATGACGCTAATGTGCTTGCAACGCTTGAAGCTGTTAAAGAACGTGTTGACGAAATCAACGCATCAGAGTTGGCACCTCAGCAATTAGTGATGGTGCAGTCGTTTGACGCTTCTGTATTCATCTATCGTGCGGTGAATTTGGTCACTAGCAACTTGTTCATCGGTGTTGCGTTGGCTATTGGTATTTTGTGGTTGTTCATGCGACAACTTCGCGCCACCTTGATTGTCGCCTTGGCTATTCCTATCTCGTTGCTCAGTACTTTTGTGGTTCTTCAAATTACAGGTCGCTCGCTCAATATTATTTCACTGGCGGGATTGGCCTTTGCTGTGGGCATGGTGTTAGACGCTGCGATTGTGGTTCTCGAAAATATTGTGCGTAAGAACAAGCAAATCAACAATCGCATGGATGCGGCATACACGGCGACTAAAGAGGTTTTTGGCGCTCTTGTGGCCTCTACTGCAACAACAGTGGCCATCTTTGTTCCGGTAATGTTCTTGAGCGATGTCGAAGGTCAGTTATTCGCCGATTTAGCGCTTACTATTGCTATTGCCGTAAGTATTTCCATGGTAGTTGCCGTTACTGTACTTCCTGTCGTTGCAAGTCGATGGATGGGACAGGATATTCCTGAGGATAAGCTTGTACCATTGTGGCGTACCATTACTAATAAGGTTATGGCGCTATCATCCACGGGGATGCGCAGAGTAGTACTCGTTCTCGTGCTGATGGGCGTGCCAATTGGTGGCAGTTTTATGCTTATGCCCTCAATGGACTATTTACCGCCGGTGAAAAGAGATGCGGTTGATGCTTTCTTGAATTTACCCGCAGGTGCGAGTGAAAACTTTGTTGCTGACGAGGTTTTACCCCTTGTTGTTGAGCGTTTACAGCCATATATGGATGGCGAAAAACAACCAGCCCTTAAGAACTACTACATAATTACTTGGCCAAATGGCGGCACCCTTGGCGTTCGCGCACAAGACCAATCAAAAGTTAAAGAACTCGAAGCTGTCGTGAGAGATGAGGTACTAAAAGACCTTCCTGATACCCGAGCATTTGCACAACAAGGCAATTTATTTGGCGGGTTTGGCAACGGTCGATCTATTGCTATTCATTTACAAGGCACTGACCAAGACGGCCTAAGCGTAGCGGCGCAAGCGGGTTTAGATAAGATCCGCGAAGTGTTTCCAACAGCTAACGCCCGACCCAACCCTCCACTTGAGCAAGCAGAACCAGAATTGCAGTTTTACCCTAACGATAATCGTATGGTTGAGGTGGGGCTAAACCGCGGACGTATGGCAAATCTGGTTCGCTCCATGGGTGATGGTATGTACGTTGGTGAATACTTCGATGGCGTTAAACGAATGAATATTATCTTTCGTTCTGAGACATGGGATACCCCTGAGCAGCTTTCTACCCTACCAATCACTACGCCTACAGGGGAAATAGTACAACTCGGGGAGTTAGTCGATATTGAAAGGGCAGTAGGCCCAAGCCGTATTCAGCGCGTAGATGGTAAAAGAACACTCACACTCAATTTTAATCCGCCAGAGGGCATGAGCTTAGAAGAAGCGATGACAAAGGTAAAATCCGAAGTCGAGCCTGCCATTATGGCTATGATGCCACCTGATGGCGCTATTAATTACGGCGGCAGTGCGGATAGCCTGAAAGGAGCTATTGCTTCGATGGCTGACAATTTTCTATTCGCCATGATTCTGTTGCTACTTCTGATGGCTGGTTTGTTCAAGTCGCTTAAGGACAGTGCTCTTGTAGTACTTTCGATTCCGCTTGCGACAGTGGGAGGCATTATTGCCATTCGCATTATGAACACTTTCATGTTCCAGCCTATGGATTTGTTGACCATGATTGGCTTCATCATTCTTCTTGGACTAGTAGTAAACAACGCGATCCTTCTGGTACACCAAACAAGATTAGGCCAGCAAGAGGGTCTTAGTCGCGACGATGCGGTAAAGCAAGCCGTTGAACTTCGCCTTCGCCCAATATTCATGAGCACGTTAACGTCAATATTTGGCATGTTGCCACTGCTGTTACTCCCGGGAGCAGGCAGTGTTATCTATCGTGGTCTTGCTGCAGTTATCGTTGGTGGGATGACTATCAGCACACTATTCACACTTGTTTTACTACCCACACTATTAAGAATGAGCACAGCTGATTTTGGTATCAAACCTCGCGAAGAAAAAGCAGGTGGTATGACAACAGCAACTGCAAAGCTCAATAAGTTTACAGATTTGAATTAAGGACACGGCATTATGAAAACGTTTAAAGCTACTCTTGGCGTGATTGCATGCTTAATCAGTACTCATTCACTTTCACAGGAGGCGTCTGACACACCACCACCGGTACTAGTTCAAGTAGAAGAGGCCCGTGCTGAATCAATTACAGAGCTGACGTGGGTTCCCGGTACTGTATTGAGCCAAACCGACTCTAACATTGCCTCTGAAGTCGATGGCAGAATAACGTGGATGGCGCAAGTGGGAGATGTGGTTCAAGAAGGCGCGGTACTGGCTCGCATAGACGATACCCGACTTCAAATTACTTTAAATCAAAACCTTTCCAATATTACACAGTGGGAAGCTCAGGTAGATATGTATGAAAAGCGCTTAGCGCGATACGAAAATCTGCAAGCGAATAACAATACCTCCAGGGGTGAGTTAGAGACCGTTGTTGCCGAGCTTGAAAATGCTCGTCAAGCCCTCGAGCAAGCGAAACTGGATAAGCGCTTTACCGATTACCAAATAGCGCAAAGTAGCGTAAAAGCGCCCTTCTCTGCACTGGTCGTTGAACGTATTCAAATGCCTGGAGAGTACACCGCAGTGGGTCAAAATGTCATGCGAATTGTTAATCCAGACCAGATTGAAGTTCAGGTGAAAGCACCGCTAAACGTATTGCCGTTTATTGAACGAGGGATGCGCGTCAATGTGTCGAGTAGAGACAATATGGTCACCGAATCGGTTCGCGCCATTGTGCCCGTGGGTAATGAAGGGTCCCGTATGATGGAAATGCGTATTGCGCTGCAGTCAGGGGATTTCCCAATTGGTAGTGCAGTGCGTGTCGCTGTGCCAAGCAGCCATGAACACAATGGTGTGACTATCCCTCGCGATGCATTGGTACTTCGAAAAGCTGGTACGTTTGTTTATCAGCTTAATAGTGAGAATGAAGCACAGCAAATTAAAGTGGAAACAGGTGTGGGTATGGGGGATCGCATTGAAGTGTTTGGTGATATAGACCCCGACGCACTTGTTGTAGTTCGTGGTGCTGAACGCCTGAGACCAGGTCAAAAAGTTCGCCACGAACGAGGAGCTGACACTCTCACAGTAAGAAATTAACCTCCCCGGGTTTTTTGGGCCCCTCTTTTTCTCTTTTTGAGGGGCCGTTTTTTTAACTGTGTTTGGCTACCACCCGTTCACATTTCTCTCGCCATTCATCATCCAAAACATTCATTGCCGCTAGTTTTTTGGCTGTTGAAGGATCATCTTTAACATAGGCGCATTGCATCAGTGTTTGCACATTTACCGTGTTTGCAGGTCGATCAACTAAACTCACCTCGTCACCTAGACGAATGATTCCTGTATCGATAACGCGATAGTACCAACCGGTAATTCCTCTTTCGCCAACAAATCTATCTAGGTTTTTAACGTCAAAGCGTAGTGAAATTTTGTTGCATGGGGCACGGGGAGCACTTACTTGAAGTACTACCGAACCTAGCTTCCATATATCTCCGATAAATACGTTACTATCGTCCATACCTTCAATACTGATGTTCTCGCCAATACTGCCGACAGGAAACTGTGTATTACTGTAGCGCTCAGCTAGTGTTTGATAATGGGATGGCGCGAACTGATGAAGGACTTTTTCTGGGCCACCGTGCAGTCGCTTGTTGGCTTGCTCGTCCTCTAATGTGCCATCAATTTCAACCGTCAGGTAATCTACAGGCGTTTTTACAATACTACTTGGCGCCCCTCTAGGCCCCAATGGTTGTGGCTTACCAGCAAAAAGATCATTAACAAACATTATAAATTTCCAAAAAAAATTATATAGATTTAAACCTTAATCACTTAGGCTACGACTAACTCTTCAACAGTAACACATAAACTGGTGACTAAGTTGCTAAAACTGGTGAGCAATGGAAACTAGCCAACAACGTGTAATTAATGCCAATGAGGTCTTCAGCAAAGCACGGGAAGACGCATTGATATCTTCTGCGATACAGGGAGATAAAGCGGCATATCGGGCACTTTATGATGCACATATAGGGCGAGTGTATGCTCTGTGTCTTCGCTTGGCGGGCGATCGTGGGTTGGCAGAGGATGCAACTCAAGAGGTATTTATTCAACTTTGGTCAAAGTTGAAGAACTACAAAGGGCAAAGTCAGTTTTCAACATGGTTACATAGTGTTACCGCGAATGTGACGATATCTTACATTCGCAAGCAGCGAGGCTGGTTTCAACGCATGATGAATATTGAAACCTCTTCAGCTATGAATGCTGAAGCAGAGGCGCCAACCAGTGATGTGGATTTAGAATCCCTCGTGTTGAGACTCCCGGAGCGCGCTCGAATGGTGTTTGTATTGCACGCCATCGAAGGCTACAGACATGAGGAAGTGGCTGAAATGCTGGATATGGCCGTAGGGTCTAGTAAAGCGCAATTTCATCGCGCTAAGCAGCTTCTCAAAACGTGGATGGGTTATGACGATGAATAGTTTTGAACAACAGCTACAAGCAAAGATTAATGAGCTACCTGACACGGTTAATCCTGAAAAGGATTTGTGGAGAGGTATTGATAGAGGAATCGCTGCCGAGGAAATTGCGTCTTTGGACGGGGCTAACAAGGAGCCTACAAAACTCCATTGGGTAGCGATGGCAGCAAGTGTGGTATTGGTGAGCGTGCTGTGGGTTTTTGTTCCTTCTGTACTTGAGCCTCAGTCAGGTAAACTTGAAGGCTATGCCCTTGTAGAATCATTAAGTAAACAACAAAGTGAACAGCTATCAGGCTTGTTGGCTAGTTACGAAAGCTCAGAACCAGTAACAGAGAACTGGGAACAACAGTTAGCAGAATTAGAAGACGCGGCGCAAGCTATAAAGTTGGTTTTAAAGGAAGACCCATCTAACCCAGCGCTTTTGCAAATGCTGCAGCAAGTATACAACCAGCAAATTGCCTTAATAGAGCAAGTGCACGCGCCAAAATGGCAACAAATTTAAGGAGTAACGCTATGAACAATTTCACACGTTTTTTTAAAAAGTACGCATTAAGTGCGTCAGCCGTGGCGACTCTGATTGCTTTGCCATGTTCCGTTTATGCAGAAGAAGCGGTAGACCGTACGATTGAAACTGGTGACAGTCCTCGCGTAGACATTGAACACATCAATGGAAAGGCGGAAATCAGAGGTTGGGACAAATCAGAAGTCAGAGTAAGCGGCACCCTCGGGGATAACACCGAGGAGTTCGTATTCGAAAAACAAGGTAACGTTATTCTTATTCATGTAGAAGTGGAGCGCAGCGATAGACGTTGGGGTAACTATCAAACTGACGGTGATGATTTGCTTATTTACGTACCTTTCAACAGTTACATTGACTACGACTCGATTAATGCAGATGTTCGCATTGAAGACGTTAAAAAAGGCGTAAGTGTAGAAGTTGTCAACGGTGATGTGGATATTGAAAATGTAGATGCTGCGGTTGAAGCAGATGCAGTTAACGGCGATATCACTCTCGAGAATGTTACCGGTCGTTTAGCGGTAGAAACAGTGAATGGTAGTATTTCAGGTACCCATTCTGGTGATAAACAAACATCTCTAGAATCTGTGAACGGCGGTATTTCTGTCAGTACTACGAGTCCACGAGTTCAGGTAGAGACGGTGAACGGGAGGATTGAATTAAAGCTGGCTGAAATTGATATGCTTGAAGTTAACACGGTTAACGGGCGCTTATCTGCTCAGATGACGTTAAACAAAAACGGAGAGGTTTACGCAAGCTCTGTAGGTGGAGGTATTAACCTAACGTTCCAACCAGATGTTTCAGCGCGCTTCGACATTCAAGCCCATGCTGGTGGCAGCATTTCGAATGACATTACCAGCGATAAGATGCAAAAAGCAAAGTACGGCCCTCGCCGTTGGTTAGAATTTGTTCACGGTTCGGGTGATGCGAATGTGGATGTTTCGACGGTCAATGGTCGCGTTTCACTCGATATCGAGTAGTTAGCTAATCCTTTAAAAAGGCAGTTGAGTGGTAAGTCAGCTGCCTTTTTTTGTGCCTTCTTTCCGTTGTTATTTACATCAATGCTGTTGTTTAGATTGTTCTGTACTTTGCAAAAGCGCATAATACGAGATTAATTTAATTGTTCAGGTGATTGTTAGTGGCGTCGGTATCTCCTCCTCAAGGCGACAATAAGGTAGAGAAGCTTAAAATTCCTCCTCATAGTATTGAGGCCGAGCAGTCTGTGCTTGGAAGTATGCTCATTGATCCCGACACATGGGACAAAGTTGCCGAGCAAGTTACTGACACTGACTTCTACAATCGTTCACATCAGATAATTTACCGCGCTATCTTGCGATTATTGAATAACAGTCAGCCGGTAGATTTGATTACCGTATCTGAAGAACTGGAAAAACATGATGAGCTTGAAGACGCAGGTGGGTTTGCTTATTTAGGTGAACTTGCTAAAAACACCCCGAGTTCTGCTAACGTTGTTTCCTACGCCAAAATCATTAGTGAGCGAGCCATCACCCGAGAGCTCATCGGTGTGGCACATGATATCGCTGAAGTAGGCTACAACCCTGAAGGGCGTGATAGTGCCGATATTCTCGATTTGGCCGAGAGTAAAGTTTTTGAAATCGCCGAGCGACGAACAGGTGAAAACGAAGGCCCCAAAAATGTAGAGTCTGTATTAGGTAAAACCATAGATCGTTTAGAGATCTTATTGAAAACCAACAAAGAGGTTACAGGGGTTACCACAGGGTTTACCGACCTTGATAAAAAGACTAGTGGCTTGCAACCCTCAGACTTAATTATTGTTGCAGCCCGTCCGTCGATGGGTAAAACCACTTTTGCCATGAACTTGGTTGAAAATGCCATGATGGCAGAAGACAAGCCTGTTCTTGTTTTCAGTCTTGAGATGCCATCAGAGCAAATCATGATGCGTATGTTGGCCAGTTTGAGTCGTGTTGACCAAACCAAAATTCGTACTGCACAACTCGATGATGAAGATTGGGCCAGAATTTCAAATACCATGGCCATGCTCAAAGACAAAGATTCTTTGTTTGTTGATGACTCATCGGGACTAACACCTATGGATGTTAGAAGCCGTGCTCGTAAGCTAGCCAGAGAGCGGGGTGGAATCAGCCTGATCATGGTGGATTATTTGCAACTTATGCGTGTACCTTCCCTTAGCGATAATCGTACGTTAGAAATTGCGGAGATTTCTCGCTCATTAAAAGCGTTAGCTAAAGAACTCGAAGTGCCAGTGGTTGCACTCTCTCAGCTTAACCGTAGCTTGGAGCAGCGTGCAGATAAGCGACCGGTAAACTCGGACTTACGTGAATCGGGCTCCATCGAGCAGGACGCCGATTTGATCATGTTCATTTATCGAGACGAGGTCTATCACGAAAATAGTGAAGATAAGGGCGTCGCGGAGATTATTATCGGTAAGCAGCGTAATGGCCCAATTGGTACTTCTCGTTTGACCTTCCAAGGCCAGTTTTCCCGCTTTGATAATTACGCTGGACCTGCGGTTTCAGATGACTATTAAAAAAGGCGCCGGTAGGCGCCTTTTTACTATCTTAAACCGTAATTTCTAAGCGGTTATTTCATTTCTGGTACTTTAACTGTTTGTTCAACAGTTACAGAGATTCTACGGTTAACCATGTGAGCATCCGCAGTGTTTCCAGTGTCTAGAAGCTGAGTTTCACCATAGCCAACAGTGTCGATACGAACCGCATCAATACCATACATATCAACAAGTACCGCTTTGAAGGCTTCTGCACGTTCTTCTGACAACTTAAGGTTGTAAGTGGCAGAACCAGGCGCTGATGTATGACCTTCTACAACCGCAGTTGTGTCTTCGTACTGCGCCATGAACTCCGCAAATTCAACGATCTCTGGATCGCGAGGTTGCTTAACTACAGAGCTTTCGTTGTCAAACAATACGCGAAGCGTGATATTGACAGTTTCGTTGCCAAATACTGTGCAGCCTTTATCATCCACTTTAACGTCAGACGGTGAACTTGGACAGTTGTCCATATCATTACTAACACCATCGTTGTCATCGTCAGCCATTACCGCACAACCTACAGAATCAACGGCCTCGCCTGCTGCTGTCATAGGGCACTGATCTAAACGGTCAATAACACCATCATTGTCAGTATCGTATGCGGTAGCTGAAGTGGTAGTGTTTGCAGATTTTTTACCAAACGGCATTGCAAGACCCACTTTTACGCCTACATCAGTGAAATCAAAGTCTAGGTCGCGGTAAGTGGCAAGTTCGGTAATGATAGTTACATACTCATTCGGGCGCCAATGCTTACCTAGACCTAAGTCAAGTAGTGTCGTAGAGTCACCTACCGCTTGGCGACGAACACCACCGAACAGGTAGTATTTGTCTTCAGGTAGGAAGTACATTAAGTCTACGCCTGTCATTTCGCCGTCTTCACTACCAAGGTCTCTAATGTAGTCTAAATCCATTGAAGAGAATTCAGCACGCGCAGCCCAGCTTTGGGTAAAGCGATAGCCGTATTCTAATGTAATAGCTCGGCCATTGTTGAACGAAGTTCCGTTAGAGGTATGTTCACCTGATGCTCGATAATGCATGCCTGAAATACCAAGCCAACTAGAGTAGTCTGGTTCATCTGAGCTTTGAGCAATAGCAGTTGAAGACAACATAGCGGCAGTCAGTGCAGCCAGTGTAAAGTGCTTTTTCATAGTCACATCCTGTTTAATGTTGAGTGATTGATTGTCACATAATTTTTTAGTAGGTCTCGTTATGAAACCTATTCATGGCATATAGCTATTATTATTGTGCTCATACTGCTACTTGCCCTTGAACTGTGGCAATGATCTTGCGGGACCCACCGTGGTCGCGGTGTTCTCCTAGCATGATACCTTGCCATGTTCCAAGTTGCAGCCTTCCTTTTTGTGCAGGAAGGGTAACTTGGCAGCCCAGTATACTCGATTTAACATGAGCAGGCATATCGTCGCTGCCTTCATATGTGTGTCGATAAAATGGCAAATCTTCTTTAACGCAATAATTAAAGAACGCTTCCATGTCTTGGCGCACCGTTGGGTCCGCATTCTCATTGATAGTAAGGCTTGCACTAGTGTGTTGTAAACAAAGATGTACCAAACCTACGTCAATATCTCTTAATTGTGGCAATGCTTCAACAATTAGATGGGTTATTAAATGAAACCCTCTGGGTTTTGGTGGCAGTGTAATTGTTTCGGACCACCAAATACTATTTGTCAAAACAGATTTCCAAATGTGCAAAGCCGTCGTCACATTGGAAAGGAAGGATAATTTTAGCGCCATCTACCTGATGACTAATGGAGTGTTCCTTCCCTGATACAACAACGGGGGTTGCCATGGCAAATTCAAACCCTTTGTCAGCGAGATCCCTTTTGGCACCGCCACAAATCATATTGGTGACTTCGCCTACCATGTCGCCAACTTCGGCATCTACTTTTTCCGGACGCTCTCCTACCATGCGCTCCATGATAGTTAATGCCAAAGATTCGTCGAACGTGATAGACATAGAGCCTTTCACTTCAGGACCAACCATTCCGATGAGTCCAGATACATCACCTTTCGCTAAATCGTCTTGCTTACGTTTCGGTTTGCCTGGCGTAAGCTTAGTTTGCGCCATTGTTTCCATGACATTGAGAAACCCAGTAATAAATGGGTTTACGAACTCAGCATTCATTTGCATGCTCCTTGGGAGAAGTTACCTCAGCATTTTGGCATTCAGCGCACAAACCGTGAGCTTCAATGGTTTGCTTTATCACTTTAAAGCCATTTTCCTGTGCTTGATTGTCCAGCGTTTCCTTAAGTCCTTCTGATTGTATTTCTGCTACATCACCGCAACTGTCGCAAATCAAAAATTGTACTGGATGATGACAGCCAAAATGATAGCAAGCGACAAAAGCATTCGTGGACTCAAGTCGGTGAATCAGTCCAAAATCTAAAAGAAAATCCAGCGCGCGATATACTGTCGCTGGTTTCGCACTTGATTCGGTTTCTTTAAGTGCATCAAGCATATCGTATGCGCCCATTGGGCCGTGCTTATCAACGAGTATCTCATAAACTTTAGCACGTAGTGGCGTAAATCGAGCGCCTCTTTGCTCGCAATACGTGCGGGCCTTTTGTATTAAGGTCGAACTATTCATTCGTCAGTACCATAGTAACCTCAAGGTGTCCTTTAAAACCAATAAACGCAATGTTTACGCTAGTATAACACCCTACTAACGGTACACAAATGAACAAACGAAGAAGGTTAAGTCATTTATTGTGTTATCTTTATGCCATTACTGGATATGGGGACGACTCTCTTTATGATGATAAGAAAAACTCGCGCTCAGTTAGAGAATAATAGTGCACTATGGATTATTTTCAGCAAAGGAAGCGTAGTTGTTAGAGAAAATGAGTCTAGTTTACCTCACGCTGATGTCAGTGAGATGGCTTTCCTATCGGAATACCAAGATGATATTCACGAGTTACCTCCGCTCTCAGAGGCCGCTGAAAATGATGAAACAGTCTTTGTTGTCGATTTGGGAGGTGAAGTTGTAGAGTCAGTGGGCTGGACGACTTTATCACTGAGAGCACTTTTAATGGCCAACCAAGATATTGGTTTTTCAATCATAGGGCGAGCCTGGCAGTATACTCACTTTCTGCGTACTCATAGATTCTGTGGGCAGTGCGGTGCTAAAACCGAGCTAGTGACGTGGGAAATGGCAGTACAGTGTCATCAATGTGGCCACCGAAGCTATCCCAGAGTGTCTCCGTGCATCATTGTTGCTATTCATGACAATCAGCGCATTTTACTCGCCAAAGGTACCAGGCATAGAGAAACAAACATGTACTCCACACTTGCTGGCTTTGTGGAAAGTGGCGAGAGTCTAGTTCAGGCTACCCACAGGGAAGTTATGGAAGAAGTCGGTGTGAAAGTGAAAAATATTCAGTACTTTGACAGCCAGCCTTGGCCTTTTCCTCACTCACTAATGGTGGGTTTTATCGCAGAATACGATGGCGGAGAGATTCAGTGTCAGGAAAACGAAATTGATGACGCCCAGTGGTTCGATATTGACGATCTACCTATTATCCCCCCTAAGCTCTCTATTGCGGGACTATTGATTGAAAGGACAATCTCGATTATCCGAGAAAAGTCTTCAAGTGGTTCCTGAGAGAATACTTTGAGCAATAACTTGATCTCTAGCAAGTTATCATTGCTCCAAAGCACAATTTTTCATTAGGTTTTTAATACACGGTGTTGGGATAGCTGATATACTTCGGCGGTTTTTTATCATCGAATAGTTTTAGGTGAAACCATGTCACAAAGCGCTTCTAGTGTTGCAAAGCCAGAATTGAAAAATGATCGCTATCTTCGCGCGCTGCTTAAGCAGCCAGTAGACGCTACCCCCGTGTGGATGATGCGCCAAGCCGGTCGTTATCTTCCTGAATACAAAGCAACGCGCGCAGAGGCCGGTGACTTCATGTCATTGTGTAAAAATGCTGAGCTAGCATGTGAGGTAACGTTACAACCTCTTCGCCGATTCCCGTTAGATGCGGCGATATTATTTTCCGATATTCTTACTATCCCAGATGCTATGGGACTGGGTTTGTACTTTGAAACGGGCGAAGGCCCACGCTTTAAGTCACCGATCACCTGTAAGGCCGATGTAGATAAAATTGGTATCCCTGATCCTGAAGGTGAGTTGCAATATGTGATGAACGCAGTGCGTACTATTCGCCGAGAACTAAAAGGTGAAGTACCTCTTATAGGATTCTCAGGTAGTCCATGGACGCTGGCAACTTATATGGTTGAGGGTGGTTCGAGCAAGGCGTTCACTAAAATTAAGAAAATGGCGTTTGCTGAACCTGCAACGCTTCACGCATTGCTAGCAAAATTAGCTGACTCTGTGACAAGTTATCTCAATGCTCAAATTGCAGCGGGTGCCCAATCTGTCATGGTATTTGATACCTGGGGCGGCGTTTTGTCACCTCGAGACTACAAAGAATTTTCGTTGCAATATATGGAGCGGATCGTCAACGGACTTACCCGAGAAGCGGATGGCAGAAAAGTGCCTGTGACCTTGTTTACCAAGAATGGTGGCATGTGGTTAGAAGCTATTGCCGCGACTGGCTGTGATGCTGTTGGTTTAGATTGGACCATCGACATTGCCGATGCTAAAGCTCGTGTTGGCGACAAAGTGGCACTTCAAGGGAATATGGATCCGTCAATGCTTTATGCGCCAGCCTCTCGAATTCGACAAGAGGTGAGTACCATTCTTGAAGGTTTTGGTGAAGGTACCGGTCACGTATTTAATCTGGGCCACGGCATTCATCTAGATGTGCCGCCAGAAAATGCTGGTGTTTTCGTCAACGCAGTTCACGAGCTCAGTAAGCCGTATCACGCAAAATAATCGAACGAAGGCAATGACATAATACTCATTGCCTTTTTTATGCGTCTCGCGGAAGGCCCTTTTGTACAGTACGTACTAACCGCTGGTGTTTTCGGTTTTCTGACGTGCTCGCTATCGATTTTTGCGCTTGCTGCTCCATTGCCCACTTGATGTGCACGTCGACGTTCTGGTCCACTTTCCCTAGTGACTCACTTAGCGCATCTAGTGTTTTTGATGAATAGGGGCTGTTTCCAAGCGCAATAGCAATATTGCGTTTCCACTTTGCATAACCAATGCGTCTAATCGCTGAACCTTCAGTATATTTGAGAAACTCTTCCTCGGTCCAAGAAAATAAGGTGAGTAGGGATTGACCGTGGAGTTTGTCTCTCGGATGAAAATCTGGTTCTGTGGTTACTGAACTATAGCGGTTCCATGGGCAAATAAGCTGGCAATCATCACAGCCATAAATACGATTTCCCATCAGCGTGCGCAGTTCTTCAGGGATCTCGCCATCATACTCTATGGTTAAGTACGATACACAGCGCTTTGCATCGACTTGGTAAGGCGCAACTATAGCGTCAGTGGGGCAAATGGTAATGCATGCATTGCAGCTTCCGCATTCCGCCTCCACTGGCGTATCTGTCGGCAGGGGTAAGTTAATGAATAGTTCTCCCAGAAAGAACCATGAACCGGCTTCTTTACTCAAAGTCAGTGTGTGTTTACCCGTCCAACCAATACCCGCCTTCTCCGCAATGGCGTGTTCCAGTACGGGGGCAGAATCGACAAACGGCCGGTAAGCCGTTCCTTCTAACCTCGCAGATATCTTCTCACCGAGTTGCTTGAGCTTTTTGCGGATGACTTTGTGATAGTCACGCCCTAATGCATAGCGACTAATGTATCCCATGTTGGGGTCATTTAAATGCTTGGCGAATGAGGCATCGGGAGGAAGGTAATCCATTCTTACACTGATCACTCTTAATGTGCCCGGCACTAACTCCGCGGGGCGTGCTCGCATGAGCCCGTGGGTTGCCATGTAGGCCATAGTACCGTGATAACCGTTTTCCAACCACTTTACTAAGTGTTGTTCATGTTGCGATAGGTCAATATCACTAATGCCAACGTGTTGAAAGCCTAGCGCATGACCCCAAGCCTTGATATCGTTGGACAACTGGTTTAAATCGATGGAATTTATCGCGGACATGCATTTATGTTAGATACTCAACTCACTACCAGCTTATCACACAAACTCTTTCGCGCCGATCAAGTTCGCGCAAATGAGGAGGCCGCAGCCCAAAACTCGGGATGCGACATGTTTACGCTTATGCAACGGGCTGGCGAGTCTGTATTTCAGCACTGTATAGAATTATTCCCTAATCTAGATATCTTTTTGGTACTCGTTGGCCAAGGTAACAATGCGGGTGACGGCTACGTTACCGCATTAAATGCTAAAAAAGCGGGCAAACAAGTTTATGTGTGTGCCGTTGAACCCGACCGAATCTTGGAAGGGGATGCAGGTACTGCTCAAGCAAACTGGTTTGCTGCTGGAGGTAAACTCGTTGAGTTTAGCGAGGCCTTGGTAGAGAAAGCGGACATTATTATCGATGCTTTACTTGGTACGGGTATTAATAGTGTTATTCGCAATGAGTTTGCTGATGTTATAGACGTGATAAACAAGTCTAGTACCTATGTGGTGGCAGTCGATGTTCCCTCTGGCCTTGATGCCAATACGGGGCAGAGTCTGGGACGCTGCGTTCAAGCTGATGTTACTGTGACCTTCGTAGGAATTAAGCCTGGCTTGGTCACTGGTGCGGGTAAGCAGTCATGCGGGCAGCTTGTTTATGCTGATTTAGACATTGGAAAAGCTTTTCAGGCGTTGGCAAGACCCTTTGCCACTTTGCTCAAGATAGAGCACTTTAAGGGCTTGGCACCCAGAGACATACATAGTCATAAGGGGACGTATGGACGTTTACTCTGTGTGGGTGGTAATAAGGGAACTGCTGGTGCGATTAGGCTTGCGGGTGAAGCAGCATTGCGCAGTGGTGCTGGTATGGTTCGTACTTATGTGCATGAGTCTTCTGTCGTCCAAGTGAGCTCAGGACGCCCTGAATTAATGGTCACAGATTCAGATTTAGAAGCTGGGCTTGAGTGGGCCACATGTGTGGTCATTGGCCCTGGTTTAGGGCAGGACGAATGGGCAGAGAACGCCTTTGAAACTACAATGAAATATTGTCAGTCTACAAACACGCCTGTTGTTATTGACGCTGATGCGCTCAATTTATTGTGCAAGCAATCCACGGCTTATACGGTGAGTGATTGTATACTAACACCCCATGCTGCAGAGGGCGCAAGATTACTTGGTTTGACGGTGGAAGAGGTCGAAAGTAATCGATTTAATGCCGCTCGCCAATGCGCACAACGCTATCATGCGGTATGTGTTCTTAAAGGGGCTGGAACACTGATCGATAACGAAAAGGCCACGTGGGTATGTAGACATGGTAACCCGGGAATGGCAACCGCCGGAAGCGGTGATGTATTAAGTGGTATTCTTGGCGCATTGTTAGCCCAAGGTGTTCATGTGGATATGGCAGCTAAATATGGTGTTATATTGCATGCAAAAGCGGGTGATGATGTTGCCGAGCTATATGGTCAACGTGGTATGATTGCGAGTGACTTATTTGATGCAGTTCGCGCACTTATCAATCACCATGGTTAGTCATTGATGTTGCGTTGGGTTGATCAAATACCGCGGTAAATTGCAGGAATTCGGATTTATGTCATACCCAGAAACATCTTTCTTTGCCAATACGCCTGAAGAAACAGCGATACTAGCGCAAGACTTGGCGAGCGCTGTTTCGGCAGAGTCTTCTACTGAAGCGGTTATTTATCTCGATGGAGATTTAGGGGCAGGTAAAACAACCTTTAGTCGTTATTTTATTCAGTCATTTGGCCATACTGGCAGTGTGAAAAGTCCAACCTATACGCTGGTAGAGCCGTATGAATTGTCAGAAGTCTCTATTTTCCATTTCGACCTATACCGTCTGGCCGACCCAGAAGAATTGGAATTTATGGGGATACGCGACTATTTTGGCGAAGGGAACATTGCTTTGGTAGAGTGGTCTGAAAAAGGTGGGCAATTTTTGGCCTCGCCAGATTTAGTGATCAGTATTGAAATAACATCGACGGGACGACAGTTTTCTATCCAAGCAAAAAGTGCAAAGGGTGCACGAATTCTACAAAATTGTAAGTGTGCCTAATGATAGATAATGGTTTGAATATCCTTAAGTTGATAGTTGTATACGTTGTTTCGAGAGAATAAGAAGAGAAAAGTAGAATAAATATGGTGCGCAATATAGGGCTAATTTTGTGTATTTTGCTCGTGGCTTATCCACTGCATGCTGCGCAAAATGACATTGATGGTCTGCGAATTTGGCCGTCCCCCGCGAGTACTCGTGTAGTGCTCGACCTAGATGCTGCGCCAGAATTTACCTATTTCACTTTGAGTAACCCACATCGTCTAGTTATCGATTTATCTAACACTCGTCGTGATACCGACTTATCGGTGGCGCAAGACATGGGGGAGCTAGTTAAACGAGTGAGGTATTCGACGCCAAAAACTAACAAGGATGCCAGAATTGTCGTTGAGTTGAGTCGCAAGGCTGACCCTACGTTGTTCGCCATGACACCTACAGCGCCCTACGGACACAGGCTCGTAATAGATTTGCTGGATAGTAATCCGCCTGCGCCTGCCCCTATCGTTATTGACCAATCGAGCAACAATCGAGACCGAGACATTATCATTGCCATCGATGCTGGGCACGGTGGTGAAGATCCAGGCTCTATTGGGCCATCTGGCTCCTACGAAAAGCATATAACTTTGAGTATAGCCAAGAAGCTTGAAGCCATGATCAACAATGAGCGCGGTATGCGAGCTATCATGACCCGCACAGCTGATTACTACATTTCACCGAACCGACGGCCTGAAATTGCCCGTGAGAAAAAAGCTGATCTGTTTATTTCAGTGCACGCAGACGCTTTCACACAGCCAGAGCCCAGAGGAGGCTCTGTTTGGGTGCTGTCCATGCGAAGAGCTGATACAGAACTTGGTCGTTGGATGGAAAAAACTGAGCGACACTCTGAGCTGTTAGGTGGCGCAGCCGAAGTTATCAGTGACAAGTCGAGTGAGTTGTATCTCGCGGAAACTATTCTCGGCTTATCGATGGACCACAGTATGGCTACGAGTTTCGACCTCAGCAATGAGGTGATTAGTGAATTAAAGCAAATCACGCGTATGCACAAGCGCACTCCTCAAGCTGCAAGTCTAGCGGTGCTAACATCTCCTGATATTCCTTCGATACTCGTAGAAGTTGGCTTTATTTCTAATCCCGAAGAAGAAAAGAACCTCAATTGGTCCAAGCATCGCGAACGTTTAGCCCAGTCAATTTTTACTGCTACTAAGCGCTACTTTAAGCAAGTACCACCTGATGGGACATTGTGGGCGTCTGAGAGAGCGACAAATCGTACTCATAAAGTGCAAAGTGGCGAATCTCTCTCTTTGTTAGCACAGCGATATAATGTGGCTGTGAGTCGGATAAAAGAAGCCAATAACCTCAATAGTGATGTGGTTCGTATAGGTCAGGTTTTGACCATACCTAGCACTTAATCGAGTCACACTTCGATATCTTTTAGCGAACAGGTACTTTCCATTGCCAATAAAATTGTTGTCTCCTCAGCTCGCAAACCAAATAGCGGCAGGTGAAGTTGTCGAACGTCCTGCGTCGGTCGTAAAAGAACTCGTTGAAAATAGTTTAGACGCTGGCGCGGACCGCATTGAAATCGATATCGAGAAAGGTGGTCATAAGCGTATTCGCATCCGTGACAACGGTAGTGGTATTGCAAAAGATGAACTCACGCTCGCGTTGAGTCGCCATGCCACAAGTAAAATTATTACGCTGGATGATTTAGAGCAAATAATGTCGCTGGGTTTTCGGGGGGAAGCACTGGCGAGTATCAGTTCGGTGAGCCGCCTTACCCTAACTTCTCGTCCTGCGAATCAAGAACAGGCATGGGAGGCTTTCTGTGAAGGCCGAGATATGGCCGTTAGCATTCAGCCCGCAGCACATCCTGTGGGCACGACAATAGATGTCGTAGACCTTTTTTACAACACTCCCGCTCGCCGTAAATTTCTAAGAACTGAAAAAACTGAGTTTCATCATATAGAAGATGTGATTAAGCGTATCGCGTTGAGTCACCCCAATGTAGGGTTTGTACTTAAACACAATGGTAAAGCGATGCGCAGACATATGCCTGATAGCCAGTGCAGTTTGCCTCATCGAATCAGTTCCGTTGTGGGCCAGAAGTTTTTAAAAAATGCGATTCATACACAAGTGGCTTATGAAGGGATTCACCTAGAAGCGTGGTTAGGTAATGAAAGTCTACTTCGCAGCAGCAGTGATTGTCAGTTCAGTTTTATTAATGGTCGAGGTATGCGAGACAAACTGATGTTGCATGCGGTACGTCAAGCGTATGAATCTGTATGGGGCGTTTTGGAGCAACCCTCGTTTGTACTGTACTTAACCATTGATCCGAAAGAAGTCGACGTGAACGTACATCCAGCAAAACATGAAGTGCGTTTTCAGCAAAGCCGGTTGGTACACGATTTTATTTGTAAAGCCGTTTGTGATGCGCTGCATTCATTAACTCCCGAAGACTCACAATTGACACAAGAGACCGTTTCGAGCGAGCCATCTACGTTCGCATTTACGCCTGCTGAGTCGAGTCATGACTACATTCGACCACTGACACACGGTGCGGCTAATTCTGTGAGCGAATCTGGAGCGAGAGCTACCAACAACCTTGGACGTATTGGCGCCCCTCGCATAGGCGAGAGCTACAACACTCACTTCCAATCATTAATGACACCGAAAGTTATTGATGAAAAAAGAGACGTGGATGAAGGCGCTGTGGCCTATTTGTCGCTCGATGACGGTACGCGTTTATACGTTAAAGATAAGCGTGTATTTTTGCTGTCCGCTAATGCGTTGCAACCGGAGTGGTTAACCTCACTGTGCGAGCAGGCATCGAACAGTCAACCTTTGTTAATGCCAGTCGCGATTGCATTTGATAGTGTCTCAGAGCAGACCCTAGAGACGCTCGCAAAAATGCATTTCGACATTAATTATGTGGCAGGTAAATATCGACTACAGCAGGTACCCGCGGGCACGCGCCACCTACCTTGGTTGCGATGGTTTGAGTTAATGTTGATTAACAGTGCCAGTGAAGAAAATACTCCGCGAAAAATTTTTCAATTTTCCAATGCATTAGCACCAGAAAGTACTATGCTAATTTGGAAATGGTTAGAACAATTTAGTCCTTCTGAACAATGGGAATACATTCAGCGTTTTGGTAAAGTGCGCGACCTGAAAAGTGTGATGGCGCTATGGGATACCAATAATGGCGAGTAAGAATTATCCTGTCCTGCCTGTCGTTTCCATCATGGGGCCGACGGCATCCGGTAAAACAGGGTTAGCATTGGCGCTGGCGCAGGACATTGATTGTGAAATCATTAGTGTAGATTCCGCGCTCGTGTACAAACAGATGGATATTGGTACCGCAAAGCCCACTAAGGCAGAGTTAGAGGCGGTTCCCCATCATCTCGTAGACATTATTGACCCATCTGAAAGTTATTCCGTATCAGCATTCTGTAAGGATGCAGTTAGTCTGATTGGCGAAATTCATCGTAGAAATCGTGTACCAATATTGGTAGGAGGTACGATGATGTATTTTAATGCCTTGATAAATGGAATATCGCCACTACCTAAGTCAGACAAGAAAATGCGACAAGCCCTTGAAGAAGAAGCAAATCGCATAGGTTGGGACGCGTTGCATGTTCAATTGTGTGAGGTAGACCCAGTGAGTGGGGCTCGAATTCACCCCAATGACCCCCAACGTTTGACTAGGGCACTTGAAGTCTATCGGAGTACAGGTAAGACCTTAACTGAATGGCAACAGGAAAAGGGTGAAACTTGCCCCTATGACATAGTACAGTTTGCAATAGCGCCCGAAGATCGCGCGATATTGCATGAGCGAATCGCACAAAGATTCGACATTATGCTAGAGCAAAACTTTGAAAATGAAGTTCGCAAACTCCTTGAAAGAGGAGATTTGCATCCTGACCTACCATCAATAAGATCAGTAGGTTATCGTCAAATGTGGCAGTATTTAACAGGCGAGCTGTCATATGACGAAATGAGAGAAAGGGGCATTATCGCCACACGGCAATTGGCTAAACGTCAGCTCACCTGGCTGAGAGGGTGGGAGAATCTGACTTGGCTGGACACATTTGCTAACGATAATGCGACTAAAATAGCATCAAAATTAGCTCTCTAATTTGTCAGTGTAGTGTACAATTAGAGTTGGAGTAGCTGCGGTTAACGCTACAATAATAAAAACACTAAGGATATCAAATGGCTAAAGGGCAATCTTTACAAGACCCATTTTTAAATGCTTTGCGCAAGGAACGTATACCAGTGTCTATTTATCTGGTAAACGGCATTAAATTGCAGGGGCAAGTTGAATCTTTTGATCAGTTTGTCATTTTGCTGAAAAACACAGTGAGCCAAATGGTCTATAAGCACGCTATTTCTACGGTAGTTCCAGCGCGAGCTATCACAATGCCAAGCGCAACAGGAGATTCCGACAATAGCAAAGGTGAATAATTTAAAAGGTAGCGAGCTTGTTTGACCGTTATGAAGCCGGTGAACAGGCTGTACTTGTTCATGTTAATTTTGCTGACGAAAACAGCAAAGAAGATTTAGCCGAACTTGAGTTACTAGTGTCATCTGCTGGCGTTGATGCGGTGGATGTTATTACTACATCCCGTAGTGCACCACATGCGAAGTTTTTCGTTGGGTCAGGTAAGGCAGAGGAAATAGCTGCAGCGGTGAAGGCACATGATGCTAACGTCGTTATATTTAATCACGCTTTGTCGCCGTCTCAAGAGCGAAATCTTGAAGCCGCATGTAAGTGTCGCGTGCTCGATCGCACTGGCCTTATATTAGACATCTTTGCCCAAAGGGCGAGAACTCACGAGGGTAAGCTGCAAGTAGAACTTGCCCAGTTGCGTCACATATCAACACGCCTCATCAGAGGGTGGACCCACCTTGAAAGACAGAAAGGTGGGATAGGCTTGCGTGGACCTGGTGAAACGCAACTTGAGACTGACCGACGACTACTTCGCGCAAGAATTAGTGCCATTTTGAGGCGTTTAGCCAAGGTGCAAAAACAGCGAGAACAAGGCCGACGCTCTCGAAAACGTGCTGAAATTCCCACCGTTTCCCTAGTTGGGTATACCAACGCGGGTAAATCAACTCTCTTTAATACCATCACAGATGCCCATGTTTACGCAGCAGATCAACTGTTTGCCACACTTGATCCGACACTGCGAAAAATAGAACTGAATGACGTGGGAACTGCCATACTTGCTGATACGGTTGGGTTTATTCGACACTTACCTCACGATCTTGTGGCAGCGTTCAAAGCGACATTACAAGAGACTCAAGAGGCAGATTTACTGTTACACGTGGTGGATATTGCAGATGCAAATTATCGAGAAACCATGGACGAGGTTAACCTTGTTCTCGAGGAAATCGATGCGGGTGAAATTCAGCAGTTAATAATTTGTAACAAAATAGACAAACTAGAAGACACCCCGCCACGTATAGAAAGAAACGAAGACGGTGTACCGACGCGAGTATGGTTATCAGCCCAGAGCGGTGAAGGGGTTGAGTTGCTGAGTCAAGCACTTACCGAGTGTTTGGGCAAGAGCATGGTGAATTACACACTTAAAATACCTCCTGCTCAAAGTCGATTGCGTGGCGTGTTATATGAACTAAATTGTATCTCTCAAGAGCAGTACGATAACCATGGCGATTGGGTTGTCGACGTGAGAATGCCTACAGCTGACTGGAACAGACTTGAAAAACGGTTAGAAAACGGCATATCTGAATACGTGGTATCACATTGAGTTACACAAATCTTCAACATGTGTGACAATGTATAAGATTTCTTAAATAAAACCGTAATTTATGGAGTATCAACATGGCTTGGAATGAGCCGGGTGGTAATAACAACGACCCGTGGAAAAACCGTGGAGGCCGCGATCAAGGGCCCCCGGATTTGGATGATGTATTCAAAAACTTATTCGGTAAGTTTGGCAAAATGGGTAACGGTGGCAGCGGCCAAGGTAAAAGCCTAGGTGGCATTGGCGCAGGTATCCTTATTGGTCTCCTAGCAATTATCTGGTTTATCAGTGGTTTTTACACCATTCGTGAAGCAGAGCGTGGCGTGGTTTTACGCTTTGGTGAATATCACCAGCAAGTGGAGCCGGGTCTTCGCTGGGCGCCTACCTTCGTAGATACCATTGTCCCAGTAGATGTGCAGTCGATCCGCGACCAGTCGTCCTCTGGTTCAATGCTCACCGAAGATGAAAACGTGGTAAGCGTTCAGATGGAAATGCAGTTTCGCGTAGTCGACCCTTATCGCTGGGTATATGCGGTAGAGAACCCCGAGATGAGTTTGAGTCAATCGCTAGATAGTGCCATTCGCTACGTCGTTGGTCATTCTAAAATGGATGATGTGCTCACCGATGGTCGTGAACTGACTCGTCAACGTGTGTGGGAAGAGCTTCAGTCGATTATTGAACCTTACAACATGGGGGTTTCGATTATCGATATGAACTTCCGTGATGCACGTCCGCCAGAGCAAGTTAAAGAAGCCTTTGATGATGCGATTGCTGCGCAGGAAGACGAACAACGTTTTATTCGTGAAGCTGAAGCCTATGCTCGTGAAATTGAACCTCGCGCACGTGGTCAAGTTAACCGTATGAACGAAGAGGCACAAGCTTATCGTCAACGAGTAATTCTTGAAGCGCAAGGTGAAGTTGCTCGATTCGAAGAGTTATTACCTCAATACGAAAGAGCGCCTGAAGTGACGCGCGACCGGATCTACTTGGAAACGATGGAAGAAGTCTTTGGAAATACCAGTAAAATATTGGTTGATAGCCAAGGCGGTAACAGCATGATGTACCTTCCTTTAGATAAGATGATGGAGCGTCAACAGAATTCAACTGCACCACGTTCTCGTAATACACTAGAAGGTTTGCAGCAAATGCCAATCAATGACGACGCCGCTCGTAGCCGAAATTCTTCGCCTACCAGTGGTTTGCGCAGTGACAACTACAGAGAAGGGAGATAATTAGTCATGAAAAACTTAATTATTGCTTCACTGGTATTGGTTGCGATTTTAGCCTCAGGATCACTATTCGTGGTAAAAGAGGGCGAGAGAGCAATTGTAATTCAGTTCGGTAAGGTACAACGAGACGATGCGACTGGCGATACTCTTGTATATGAGCCTGGATTGCACTTTAAGCTGCCGTTTATCGACTCTGTCCGTCATTTAGATGCACGTATCCAAACACTAGATGACACGCCAGACCGTTTTGTGACCAGCGAGAAGAAAGACTTGATCGTAAACTCTTACGTTAAGTGGAGAATTAGCGATTTCGCCCGTTATTATCTTTCAACCGGTGGTAACAAGCTTCAAGCAGAAGCGTTGTTGAAACAGAAAGTAAACAACGGTTTGCGCTCTGAGTTCGGTACTCGTACTATCGCGCAAATAGTGTCAGGTGAACGTTCTGCACTGATGAACCAAGCAATGGAACAAGCATCTTCATCATCTGATGAGCTAGGTATCGAGATTGTCGATGTGCGAGTTAAGCAAATCAATCTACCTACTGAAGTCAGCAACTCTATCTTCCAGCGTATGCGTGCAGAGCGAGCAGCAGTGGCAAGGGAGCACCGTTCTGAGGGGCAGGAGCAAGCGGATATTATTCGTGCTGACATCGATGCAAAGGTTACAGTAATGTTAGCTGACGCTGAGCGTAACGCTCGTCAGTTGCGCGGTGAAGGTGATGCATCAGCTGCACAGATTTATGCCGATACTTACTCTAAGAACCCAGATTTCTATAGTTTCTTAAGAAGTATGGATGCTTACAAAGCTAGCTTTAATAGCAAACAAGACGTGCTTGTTATTGAACCTGATAGCGAATTTTTCCGCTACATGAATGTATCTAGTGGTGGCGAATAAGCTTAGTTTGTTTAAGTATTAATCCTTGAAAAGCCAGTCGAAAGACTGGCTTTTTTGTTCGTGGGTGCAAATACGCAAAGAATTCGGGTAAAATACGCACAAACATAAAAAGCAAATAGCCCCATTCACCATCAAGAGTAGCCCATTAAGAGGTATACCGGTTGTCTGGGAAATAAACGACAGAGAGAACTTCTTTGACATCTAATAGCTCAAATGCAAGCCCAGCCGAGAAGGCTCAGGGGCAAGGCGGGTTATTCTCGCGATTTTTAGCAACCGTTGAATGGTTGGGTAATCTTCTCCCACATCCAGTCACTCTTTTTGCCCTATTGTCGGTATTTATCGTCATTTTGAGCGGTATCTTAGGTTACTTTGATATTGCCGTAGCTGATCCTCGCCCAGAAGGTGCAAAAGGTAGAGATCCAGATGGCATGATCGAAGTCATATCATTGATGAGTGCCGACGGTCTACAGCGTATCGTTACAGGTTTGGTGACAAACTTTACCGGTTTTGCTCCCTTAGGAACGGTACTTGTAGCGTTGCTGGGCGTTTCTGTCGCAGAGCATTCAGGGCTTTTGTCTGCCACCATGCGCGCGCTAGTAATGAATGCCTCTAAACGAGCAGTCACCTTTGCCATTGTGTTTGCTGGTATTGTTTCTAACACTGCATCAGAGCTTGGCTATGTTGTGCTTATTCCCTTAGCAGCAATGATCTTCCACTCACTGGGCCGTCACCCTCTCGCAGGACTAGCCGCCGCATTCGCGGGAGTTTCAGCGGGGTACAGCGCGAACTTACTGTTGGGTACGGTAGATCCCCTCTTGTCAGGTATTACAGAATCTGCGGCACACATGATTGACCCAGACTATGTTGTTGGGCCAGAGGTAAACTGGTACTTCATGTTTATTAGTACCTTTGTTGTGGCGATAATGGGGGCGCTTGTTACAGAGAAAATCGTAGAGCCTCGACTTGGTAAGTTTAACGAGTCAGATGCCTCGATAGACTTAGGCAAGCAAACCATGGAAGCGCCAACTGACATTGAGAAAAAAGGCATGCGTTGGGCAGGTGTCTCATTTGTCGTGGTGTGTTTGATGCTGGCGGCTACGGTAGTACCTGAGAATGGTATTCTACGTCACCCTGAAACAGGACAAGTCGCAGGTTCGCCTTTCTTAAAGGGCATTGTAGCCTTTATCTTTATTACTTTTGCGGTGCCGGGGTTTGTGTACGGTCGCATTACAGGCACCATGCGCAATGATCGTGACGTCATAGATGCGATGGCAAAAAGTATGGGGGTCATGGGCCTTTATATTACTTTGGTGTTTTTTGCTGCTCAGTTTGTTGCGTTCTTTAAATGGACTAACTTAGGTACTGTACTTGCCGTCAAAGGGGCTGCCATGCTTCAAGCTGCAGGCCTAGATGGTCCAGCGATATTTATTTTGTTCATTCTTATGTGCGGTGTGGTTAACCTTTCACTGGGAAGTGCATCAGCACAGTGGGCGGTTACTGCTCCTATTTTTGTCCCTATGCTTATGTTGGTGGGGTATGCGCCAGAAGTGATTCAAGCGGCTTATCGCATCGGCGACTCAGTCACCAATGTTATCGCTCCTATGATGAGTTACTTCGGTCTCATTCTAGCCATGGCTGCCCGCTACAAGAAAGACCTGGGAATGGGCACGTTGATAGCTATGATGTTGCCTTACACCATGGTGTTCATCGTAGGCTGGACTCTATTGTTCTATCTTTGGGTATTTGTTTTAGGAATGCCTGTTGGGCCAGGTGCAGCAACTTATTATCAGCCTTAATTCCTATCAAAACTTAGCCTCAAAAACACCAGCATTGCTGGTGTTTTTTTTAGTGTTTTCAGCGCTATCTAGTATTCACTCGTTATTACAAGTATTAATGGCTAAACGATATAATAGGTGAGTTATCGCTACTTTTAACGGCCAAGGAAGCCCAAATGTCTTTGAAGAACGCCAAGCAAATCTTGTTGCTTACTCTGTATTTTTTTCATTGGTCGTGTGAAGCGCAGTGGGATTTCTCTGGTACTTATGCGTTGCGATACGAATATATTAAGAACTCTCCACGAATTAACGCTAGCACTACTGATAGGCTGTTAGGCTCTCGGCTTGAACTTGTCTCGACATACACTGCTGACAAATCATATTGGACGCTCGAAGTTCAAGATGCTCGCGTATTTTTGGATGATGCCAATTCACCTTTAGGTACGGATGATGTCAATACACTGGAACCCATACAAGCATACTGGGGATATCGTTGGGGGGCTTCGCAAGAAAACGATGTGAAGCTGGGGCGCTTTACCCTTGATTTAGGAAATCGCAGGTTGTTTGCTCGGCCACGTTTCAGAAACACCAGAAACTCCTTTACTGGCGGTTACGTTCGTTGGAAGAGCGACAGCACACAAATAGAATCGCTCATTGCCATGCCAGACAATCGATTTCCAAGAAACTTTGCAGACCTAGATGCCAATAAGGTACAGCTCGATAAAAACTATCCTGAAAACCTTGTTTGGAGTATTTATCTGACCCGAGAATTAACTAACAAAGATTTGTATGAGCTTTACTACTTTGGATTAAAAGAGTCTGACCAAGACGATGTGAATACAAGGAACAGGCGTTTGCACACATTTGGCGGACGATTGGTGCAGTCATTTTTAAGTGGTTTTCTGCACGTGGAGTCTGAGGGGGCATATCAATTAGGACGTGCTCGTGCATCGTCGAAACCTGAAGATTTAATGGACCTCGATATTAACGCGTGGTTTGGTTACGTAACGTTAGGCCACAAGTTCGATGATCTTTGGTCGTCGAAAGTTGATATCGAGCTCAATTATGCCAGCGGTGATAAAGATGAGGAAGATGATAAATTTCAGCAGTTTGACCCATTGTTTGGCGTTAGGCGTGCTGAGTTTAATGCTACTAACTTGTATGGTTTCTTTGCCCGTAAGAATCACAAAAGTGTGGGCATTCTGTTTCGCGCAAAGCCTTCAAGCGAAAGCTCTCTTTCGATGAGTTACCGTGCTTTATGGCTGGCAACGGCGGATGATAGTTTGCCATCGCTTAATTTATCTAACAGCAGTAATGAGGATTTCTTAGGCTATCAGTTAGAGGGTCGTTTTAGATATCAATTCAATCCAACAGTAATGTTAGAAACAGGGGGTATCTATTTGGCCAAAGGTGGATTTTTTGACAATGCTGACCAGAAAGTAAACAGCGATAATACGGTGTATCTATACTCTGAGGTGAGTTTAAAATTTTGACCGCATGGGTATCGTGAGTTGCTTTTTCAAAGAGATCAAATTCCCATTTAATTCAGTATAATATGCATATTAACGCTATTCTTCGGATTGAATAATGAAATACAAAAGCAACAAAGGGTTTAGCCACTCTCAAGCAGACAAGATTGGAGTATTGATTACCAACTTGGGCACGCCTGAAAGCCCAACAGCGGGAGCGCTTCGTCCTTACTTAAAAGAGTTCTTATCCGACCCCCGTGTTGTTGAAGTACCGAGGTTGCTTTGGTGGTTTATTTTAAACGGTATTATTCTGAATATCCGTCCAAAGCGTTCGGCCGAAGCTTATTCAACCGTATGGACCGATGAAGGTTCACCACTGCTCACGATTACTAAAGCGCAGAGTTTAGCCTTGGCGGAAAAGTGCAAAGACGCCTATGGTGACGACGTAATCGTTGATTTTGCAATGCGTTACGGCAATCCGTCAGTAACTAGTGTACTAGATAACATGCTGGAAAAAGGCGTGCGTAAACTGGTCGTACTGCCACTGTATCCCCAGTACAGCGCATCTACTACAGGCTCTACTTTTGATGCGGTTGCAAAAGATTTCACCCAACGCAGATGGCTACCCGAACTTCGTTTTGTCAATAGCTATAACGACAGAGATGATTACATTGAGGCGCTGGCGGATAAGGTGCGGGCGCATTGGCTGGAACATGGGAAAGCACAGCTCTTGGTACTGTCATATCATGGCATTCCTAAACGTTATCTAATGAACGGTGACCCGTATCATTGTGAATGTCACAAAACCTCTCGTTTGGTTGCACAAAAGCTGGGATTGTCCCACGATGAATATATGACTACCTTTCAGTCCCGGTTTGGTCGAGAAGAGTGGTTGAAGCCTTATACCGATGAGACCTTGAAGGGTTTGCCGGAAAAAGGCATCAAATCAATACAAGTGATGTGTCCGGGCTTCTCCTCTGACTGCTTAGAAACTATCGAAGAGATTGGTGAAGAAAATCGCGAATACTTCATGGACGCAGGCGGTGAAAAGTACCAATATATCGATGCGTTAAACAGTGATGAAGCTCACATAGACATGCTTTTCTCTATTGTCAAAGACAATCTCCATGGCTGGCACGTGAGCAGTGATAACTCAAAACGCGCCGGTTTAGCGAATATGCTTGGTGCTTCAAATTAGAGAGGAATAATGCCATGGAAGCAAAGGCGCCCAAAGCGTTAAGAAAAGCTCAGCGACTCGCCAACTTGCTCGATACAGCAATCAAAGTGCCTTTTATTCCATTGCGCATTGGTCTCGATTCTATTGTCGGGTTGTTTCCCGTTGTAGGCGACGCGCTTATGTTACTCGTCTCTCTTAGGATAGTTTGGTTAGGGAAGTCACTGGGCATGCCTAAAGCGTTAGTCGCGCAAATGGTCCGCAACTCGGTTATTGATTTTATTCTGGGCTTTTTCCCCATCGTCGGAGATATCGTTGACGTATTCTTCAAAGCGAATCAAAAAAACGTCAGGATCATGGAGCGATGGTGGATTTCAAACAACAAAGCTGCCGTAGATGTCGCGACTCAGGAAAAGCTAAAAGCGTGGGAAGCCTCATTGGAATGAGCTGATCTTCCTATTAGCGCATCGAGTATAGTCTTACTAGTTCATAATTTTTTTCAAACCTTCCATGTTAGATAAAAGCGTAAAAAGCGGTTCGATTAGTACTGCTAATGTTTCTTCGCAAGAAATTGCTCGATTTGATGCATTGGCACACAGTTGGTGGGACCCAAATGGTAAGTATAAAACCGCACTGTCGTTTAACGCAGCCCGTTTGGGAGTTATTGAAAGTCAGATCCGCGGCAAGTTTGGCTTGTCCGACAACGAAGCGCTGACTGATATTAGCGTGGTAGATATAGGAAGCGGCGGCGGGCTTATCAGTGAACCGCTAGCACTTCAAGGTGCAAAGGTGACAGGTATCGACGCTTCAAGTGTGAGTGTTGAGGTGGCTAAACGCCATGCATTGATGACCGGAGCGGAAGTCACTTACCGGCATATGCTTGCTGAGGAATTAGTTGCCGAGAAAACTCAATTCGACGTAGTCATCAATGCGGAGGTCGTCGAGCATGTACCTGACCAAGAGGCACTGATTAAGCAATGCGCTTCTTTGGTAAAGCCAGGTGGCATGCTGGTACTAGCAACGCTCAATAGAACGTGGCTAAGTTACCTCATTGCTATTGTTGGAGCAGAGTATGTCCTAAGGTATTTGCCAATAGGCACTCATGATTGGAAGAAATTCGTCAAGCCCAGTGAACTTCAACAGTGGCTTCCCAATAACTTCGTACTACGTCATCAAACGGGTATGTCACTGAACCCTTTATCAGGGCAATGGAAGCTCACATCAGGCGTTCCCGTGAATTATTTGATGTGCTTTGAACACGTAGACTAGTTCCTTTTCAATTCTCCGTACTGCTGCGCGGGATACAACCATCATCCATTCTGATAGTTTTCTGTGGGAGATGGTGATTTGTTATTCTATTCGTTGGCGCTTAGTCTGCTATCTTGATGTTTGTTAATTGAATGTTAAGGTGTGCTTGCATGAAAATCTATGAAACACGTACCGCCCCAAACCCTCGCAGAGTAAGAATGTTTCTCGCCGAAAAAGGGATCGACGTTGATTATGTTCAGGTTGATATTCAAAGTGGTGAAAACCTCTCGAAAGAGATGCGCAAAAAGAACCCCATTGGAAAGATTCCGATCCTTGAACTAGATGATGGCACATGTATCGCGGAAACTGACGCTATCTGCACTTATTTTGAATCTATTCAACCGGAGCCACCACTCATGGGTACTTCACCCATAGAGAAAGCAACAATCTCAATGTGGCAACGGCAAGTTGAGTTTGCCTTCATGCTGCAAATTGGTATGTGCTTTCAACACTCCACCGGCTATTTTAAAGACCGCATGGTTCCCGTTCCAGAATACGGCAAGCAAGCCGGCATCAATGCGGCTAAATATATGTCTATTCTTGAGCGCCGACTAGGTGAGTCTGAGTTTATTGCCGGAGATCAGTTTACCATTGCTGACATTACCGCATTGTGTTCTATGGACTTTGCAAGGGTAGTCAATATTCGCATGAAGGACGAGCAGGTTAATTTACAACGCTGGTATGAGAATGTGAGTAGCAGAGCGAGTGCAAAAGCCTAATGATAGATTTATACACAGCAGCTACCCCTAACGGGTGGAAAGCGTCGGTGGCCCTTGAAGAAATGGGGCTGGAATATAAGGTTCATGCCGTAAACCTGATGAAGGGAGAACAAAAGACCGCTGACTTTTTAGCGATGAATCCCAATGGGCGTATTCCCGTGATAGTCGATCATGATGTTGAAGATGGTCACACCGTCTTTGAGTCTGGTGCAATCATGTTGTATCTGGCCGAAAAAACTGGGTTATTTATGCCTAACTCCGTCACCGGTCGCAGTAAAGTCACCCAATGGCTGATGTTTCAAATGGGCGGTGTTGGGCCAATGATGGGACAGGCGAATGTGTTTTATCGTTACCTCGAAGAAAAGATCCCCATCGCCATCGATCGCTACCAAAATGAGGTGCGCCGTTTATTCACTGTGTTAGATGGTCATTTAGCTAAGCACGAATACTTGGTTGATGATTATAGTATTGCTGATATGGCGAATTGGTGTTGGGTACGGACCTATGAATGGTCTGGCGCGAGTATTGATGGGCTTGACCACTTAAAACGTTGGAAAAATAGTATTGAGGCAAGGCCAGCTGCTCGTCGAGGGGTAGAAGTGCCGAATAAAATAGACAAAGAAGCGTTGCTGAAAGGCGCCAGTAAAGTGGTAACCCGTTAACGCTTATCGTGATAGGTGGTGCAATTGCACCACCTAACCTATATACGAGCTAGTCTCTCCAGCGTTTGGTGAGGTCGTCATAGGCATCGATACGACGGTCTCGGAAGTAGGGCCAAATGCGCTTCACTTGTTCGGTGCGAGACATATCAAGAGTAACGGATAATGTGGCTTCTTCACCTGCTTCGGCTTTGGCAAGAATCTCTCCCTGCGGCCCTGCGATAAAGCTCTGTCCCCAAAATTCAATGCCGGGATCTCCATCTACGGGTGATGCTTCAAAGCCTGTGCGGTTCGCCACAATAACAGGCACCGAATTGGCTACCGCATGAGCGCGCTGCACTGTTTCCCATGCGCCATGTTGTCGTGCACGTTCCTCGGGCGTATCTGTCATATCCCAGCCAATGGCAGTAGGGTAGAAGAGAATATCCGCTCCTGCCATCGCCATTAATCTTGCGGCTTCTGGATACCATTGGTCCCAACATACCAGCACACCGAGCTTACCAACGCTAGTGTCTATAGGAGTAAATCCCATGTCTCCTGGGGTAAAGTAGAACTTTTCATAAAAACCGGGATCGTCAGGGATATGCATTTTCCGATACTTCCCTGCAATCTCTTTAGTACGGTCGAACACTACAGCGGTATTGTGATAGAGCCCTGAGCCTCGCTTCTCAAACAACGAGGTGACCAGTACGATGTTATGCTTTTCTGCCAGCGCTCCGAAGTATTCTGTCGCTTCTCCAGGAATGGGTTCAGCAAGATCAAAAACGCCAGTATCTTCTTGTTGGCAGAAATAAAGCGTACTGTGCAGCTCTTGAAGTAAAACGCACTCGCACCCTTGTTCTGCAAGTTCAGCAATGCGGTTGGCACTCTTTTGCCAATTTTCTAATTTGTTGTTGCTGGCAACCGATTGTTGAACTAAACCAATGTTAAGGCTTGATGGTCGCATGTATGCTAACTCCTTGATTAAGGCAAGACAGTGTTTCAGAGGTTAATGTATTTTTAGGGACTTGCATCGAAATACAGTGCAAGCTCCCGTATTGTTGCACGAGTACCGAGCAATCCACCGGAACTACATTAAAGTGTGGATAAGCCTCTTTCACTGTACTAATTGCTTCTGCGTCTTCTGGCTGCCCGTAAACAGGAAGCAGTACGTTACCGTTACAAATAAGGTAGTTAGCGTAAGACGCGGGTAGACGGTCACCGTCTTCACTCTCAATGAAAGGCAAGGGTAAGTGGAATTGACGGTGTTCGGGTAACTTTTCTGTGCATTCTTGGCTTAATGCCTCAAGACCTGCAAAGTGACTGTCATCTTTGCGGTTCTTCGCCCCTTGGAGTACTAAACCAGTGTTAGGAGTAAACCTCACTAAGGTATCTATGTGGCCGTCTGTATCGTCACCTTCTAAGTGACCATGCTCAAAAATGATAACCTTGCTACAGCCCAACGATGCTGAAAACAATTCTGCATAAGCTTCCAACGACAAGTCGCCATTTCGCTTGGGATTGGTCAAACACAGTTTGGTGCTGAGTAGTACGCCATTGCCATCAATCTCCAGCGCACCACCTTCCGCCACCAAGCTGATGGATGTCAAAGGCTGTTTGCACAGTGATGACAAATAACGAGAATTAACTTGGTTGTCAGCGCAAGCGTCAAATTTATCTCCCCATCCATTAAATGTAAACTCGACGGGGTGCCCCAAACCTTTTTCATCATTGACGGTTAAAAAACCATAGTCTCGAACCCAGGTATCATTGAAGTCGGCCGATACTATCAGTACGCGTGCATCATCCGATAGTTGTGAGGGAACACTTTCGATATCGTCTTTTGAACACAGCAATATAACGCCAGCACTTGCATTGTTTATCGCTTGGATGAGGTCGAGGTAGGTTTGTCTTGCTTTTGCTAGCCATGGGGCCCAGTCAGTGCCACTGTGGGGCCAAGCAAGAATTACGGCATCAATATCTGCCCATTCAGGAGCTAACCGCTTTTGTGTGTGCATTGGGTGTCTCTGCGTACTAAAACGCTAATTATAGCGAGTCACCCAAGCACCACCAATATCTAAATGTTCGAATATTACATTGGGAATGTTATTTCAGGTTACGGCCGCCGTTAAGGTGTACAGTTTGACCAGTGATATACGTACTGTTGAATAAGAAGTGCATCGCATTTACTGCCTCAATAGCGCCGGGCTCATTTTCAAGCAACGACTTCTTCAAGGCTTTCTTCTTGTATGCCTCGTCATCTCCTTCATTAAACATCAATAGGGCAGGAGCAATGCTATTTACTTTTACTTTGGGCGCGAGTTGTTGCGCAAAAGATAGGGTGAGGTTATGCAATGCCGCCTTACTAGCTGCGTATGCCATGTGCTTTGCGCTTCCTGTATCTTGTACATAATCAGTCATATGTATGATATCAGCAGGGCCTTCTCTTTCAGTCAGTGCACCAGTTAACGCTCTGTTGATTCGATACGGGGCCGTGGCGTGAATTGTCATCATGGCATCCATCAGTGCGTGATCATCCACTCCATCACTCTCTTTTGCCCAATCTGAAGCGTTATGAATAATAGCGCGATAGCTTTTACTGATTGCCTTAATCTCTACAATTGCTCGATCAATACCTGACTGAGTGCTAAAATCAGCGCAAATAGCGGTCGCTCCTTTAGAAATGAGCGATTCAACTGCGGGTTTGTGAGTTCTGTAAGTGAAGACAACAGGCTTACCTAGTGCGAGTAAGCTCTCTGCCATTGCAAGTCCGATGCGTTGACTGGCACCAGTGATTAAGACAGGGAACGACATACAACAACCTTTAAGCAAAAAATTTTGCTTATTGTGACAGACCCACTGTATTCAGCAATAGCATTAAACAAATGTAAATTTGCAGTCCAACAAATCTAAAAAGGCATGATGGACCGTATACCCTACATCAGTAGTTACAACAGGTTAAACGAATGTTAGCGAAAGAAGCGGTTATCGTGCGCGATGCACTAGAACCTTCATTATCCGAATCTGCGATTTTAGTTAGGAAAGCACTAGAAGAAGCTGGGCTAGAAACTCCTATGGTTTCGAACGGCCTATCTGACGAACAAAAGCGTCAGAAGATCGAAGCTTCTATGCTAGACATTATGACTACGTTGGGTTTGGACCTAACTGATGACAGTCTGTGTGATACACCCAGACGAATCGCGAAAATGTACGTCAACGAGATTTTTAGTGGTTTGGACTATCGCAATTTTCCAAAGATAACTCAAATCGAAAACAAGATGAAAATTGCGGAGCCTGTGCAAGTGAGCGACATTAGCTTAACGAGTACCTGCGAGCATCATTTTGTAACTATCGACGGCACGGCAACCGTATCTTATATTCCCAAGGATACGGTCATCGGCTTGTCTAAATTGAATAGGCTAGTGAGCTTCTTTGCTCAACGTCCTCAAGTTCAAGAGCGTTTAACGCAACAAGTATTAGTAGCGATACAGGCATTGGCTGGAACGGAAGATGTAGCGGTAACTATCAATGCTACACACTATTGTGTTAAGGCCAGAGGGATAAAAGATACTAATTCGTTCACACGAACATCAGCGCTTGGTGGACAATTTCTTACCGACAAAGACTTAAGAAGAGAGTTTTTTGCGTAAGTATCGAATAATGCGACGCACTATTTCACTTGTGCGTCGTACTCGTACTCGTCTATTACAAGATTAATTGCACCCTCAACACCATCCGCCGCCGTAAGCATCAGTGGCTTATCACAGCAGTCGCACTTCTCAATCTGTTCCTGATACATATCACGAATCATGTTTAGCGCAAATTCGTTTACTGCGCCGCAATACGGGCACAGATACTCTAATTTATCATTAGTTTTCATTTTTAATCCGTAGATGTATTCGTCGCCACTTCCGTTCGGCGAGCACAAAAAATGTCGGTGGCACAAACCCCCTCGATATGGCTTGAATTATAGTCAAAGATGAAGAAAATGCGGGTGAAAATTACGCAACGTGCGCTAGAGCACTGAAACTTATAACGAAATAGTAGTGAATTTTATTATTTTCTTATATGGGATTTGTTGAGTCCGTGAATTAGACTCGTTATTAGCGTCTAGAATCGTCGCTCACTATGATATACTTCCAGTCCAAGTAGGGCCTTTGTTTATCCGTAAAAACGAAGGCTTAAATTTGGTTAGAGAAATTACAGAGAGACTGTCAGTTTATGCAATCCTTAACTATCGTAACTCCAGATGATTGGCACTTACACTTCCGCGACAACGAGATGTTGGCCGAAACCGTTCCCGCAACGGCTCGTTGTTTTCAGCGCGCCATTGTAATGCCAAATTTGGTCCCGCCGGTGGTTAACGCTGAAATGGCAATGGCATATAAAAGTCGTATCGAGGCTGCCAGACCTGAAGGTAGTACATTCGAGCCGTTAATGACCTTATTTTTAACTAACACTACGACACCACAAGATATTGTCGACGCCAAAACCGCTGGGGTGACGGCATGTAAGCTCTATCCCGCAGGCGCCACGACAAATTCAGATGCAGCAGTTAAAGGTATCAAAGCCCTCTATCCTGTTTTTCAGGCAATGCAGGAACAAGGATTGCTACTGTTGATTCACGGTGAGGTCACAGAGCATCACATTGACATCTTTGACCGTGAGAAAGCGTTTATTGATACGCATCTGTCACACATTGTCGATGCGTTTCCAGATTTAAAAGTGGTTTTTGAACATATTACTACCGCCGATGCCGCTGAGTTTGTTAGCGGAGCAAACGATAAGGTCGGCGCAACAATTACACCGCAGCATTTATTACTCAATCGGAATGATTTGTTGGTTGGCGGTGTCAGACCTCACAATTATTGTTTACCCGTATTGAAGAGAAATACCCATCAAAAGGCATTACAAGATATGGTTGCTAGTGGCAATCCTAAGTTTTTCTTGGGCACTGACTCAGCGCCACATGCCAAACACAAAAAAGAGAACGCGTGCGGATGTGCGGGTTGTTATTCAGCGTGGTCTGCTATCGAGCTTTACGCTGAAATCTTCGATCAATTGGGTGTCATCGATAAACTTGAAGGGTTTGCGAGTCTGTATGGTCCAGACTTCTATGGCTTGCCTCGCAACACGACTACAACTACATTGATCAAAGAACCATGGCAGGTTCCAGATCAAGTAACGCTAGCGGATGGCACAGACATGGTACCATTCTATGCGGGGCAAACACTGCAGTGGAAACTCGAAAGCGCGTTTCAAAACGCTTAATACTTTGCATTTTACTGAGCCTGATTACTCTGCAGGCTCATGGAAATGCTAGTGCCCAGGGCCAGCCGGTTCTGGTTTCGCCATTGCCGGTTTTTGCTGAAGGTGATGAGGGTTTTTATTACAGCGCAGTAAGAGGCATTCTTGAAGAAGCAGACCTGACGCCAGAGTTTCTGACCTTGTCGTTCTCAGAACGTCTCATTCATGCCCAGCAGAAGAACAATACACTGACTGCCGGTATCGTCAGAACGCCCGAACGCGAAGACCAGTACTACTGGATCACTCCTCTGACGGCCAACTATGTGTCGTTCTTTACCACGACATCAGCGCTGGTGGAAAACAAAGTGCTTAGCCCTCGCGCTAACGTAGGTATTGTGAAGGGCGACTTTCGCGAGCACATTGCGATGGAGAATACCACTGAAGCGCAGCGGGTGTTTTATCCAGATTGGGCCGCTGTGGTTGAAGGGATTTTAGCCAAGGAAGTTGACGGAACTTTCTTTAATGCAGCGGGTTTAAAACTTATTTGCGAGCAAGCCACCCTTGATTGTTCCAGTATTGTGTCCACTGAACAGTATGGCTTGTTCTATGGTTACTTAGCTCTCCCTCGAACACCTGAGAATGCTGCATTGGCTGAGCGATTATCGTTGGCTGCGCCTGAATATAAGTCAAAGGCGGAGTTCTCCCAATTAGCCCAACGCACAGTGTCAGTGTTACAAGAGCACGGTTTGAACGCGAGTGTGTCTTACGGTGTATTGAGCTTTTCTGGAGAGTTGAATGCAGATACCAGCGATTTATGGGTGATTGCCGACATAGTTCCGTTTTTTAGTTACTTGGGCGAGCACGGCACGGTAAATGGTATAGCTGCCGACTTAGTAAGAGCGGTATTAACCCAAGCGGGAATGTCATCGAGAATGTTGACAGCACCAAGAGAGCGAATTGTAAAAGAAGCGCAATCTAAGTCGAACGTGGTCGCTTATGCAATCGCGCTTACACCAGAGCGCGAGCCCATTTTTGATTGGATTACCCCTATATCTCGAAACTTGCATGGTTTGTATGGTGTGGGCAAGGAGCGCTATTCGTCATTCGATGAACTACCAAAAACATTGCGTATTGGTACTCGGTATCAAGACTACCGAACCACAGTCGCTGAAAATGCGGGCTTTCAAGTGACTACCTACACGTCGTGGCATACATTGATGCAGGCGTTGTTAAATGGCGATATTGATGCAGCTTTTGCCTCTCAAGGGGCCGTCGGATTTGGTTGTGAGTCACTCCGCGATTCCTGTGAATCCGTGGAATTAGTAGCGCCATACAAAATAACAACCACCTACCTGGTGTTATCTAAGTCAGGCACATCTCCCATTGTAGCCGAGCAGCTCAAGCTCGCAGCAGTCGCTGTAAAAAGCAGTGAAGAATTTAGACAAACATCGCACGCATGGAGCGAGATGATGATGAATGAACACAATGTGATACACCACTTTGATAACGGGGTGGTCCACCTTTGGAAAAAACAGTAGTGAATGCAAAAACAATCAAAGACCTATCAATTAATAGTCAAATCTCTCGCGCTTTAGAAGCTCAAAAAATTTACGAGCTGTCAGAGATCCAATCGTTGTCACTACCTCACTCGCTGTCGGGTAAAGATGTCATAGGGCAGGCCCAGACTGGAAGTGGAAAAACCCTCTGCTTTGTTGTTCCTGCGCTCGAACTTATTGAACCCTCAGAGTTTTCTACCCAAGTGATCGTACTCTGTCCAACTCGAGAGCTAGCCGACCAAGTCGCAGAGCAGTTCCGTATGGCGGCAAAACATATTGGAAACATCAAAGTACTAACGCTGTGTGGCGGTCAGCCGATGGGCCCGCAGATTCAGTCGCTAAAACACGAAGCCCATGTGATTGTTGGGACTCCAGGGCGAGTCATGGATCACGTACAAAAACGTCGCCTATCTTTAGACAATGTCAAACTGCGTGTGTTGGACGAAGCTGATCGTATGTTAGATATGGGATTTGAGGATGACCTTAGGATTATCTTTTCACCTATTCCGAAACCGGTACAGACACTGTTGTTTTCAGCTACCTTTACCGATGAGATTGAGCGCATTGCTGGGCAATACCTCTCAACACCAGAAATCTGTAAAGTGGCATCAACAGAATCTAGTAAACCCAAAATTACACAATTGGGCTACAGTGTATTAGCGCATACTCGTTTACAAGCATTAAAAGCGGTACTGACCGAGCATCAACCTAAGAACGCCATCGTTTTTTGTAATCGCAGAGTTCAGGTAACAGAAGTCGTCGAATCACTGATTGATGAAGGTTTTAGCGCCGCGGGTTTGCAAGGCGATATGGAACAGCATGCGAGAACGGCGGTATTAACTCAATTTGCCAGCGATGCGTTGCAGGTGCTCGTAGCAACCGACGTAGCGGCCCGCGGACTGGATATTGATGACGTTGCTTGTGTGATTAACTACACAGTGAGTGAAGAACCAGAAACTCACATTCATCGCATTGGTAGAACCGCTCGCGCAGGTGCTCAGGGTATCGCTATTACTTTAGTAAGTGATGAAGATGAACACTTTTTGCGAAAAGTAGAGCTATTGCAAGCGTCAGATATCCCCTTAAAAGGTGCGCAGAGTTTACGTTTTCACAAAAATCGCATTAAACAGCCAGAGTTTACATGTATTGGTTTAAGCGCAGGTAAAAAGCAAAAACTACGTCCAGGTGATTTGGTCGGTGCCTTAACGAAAGACGCCGGAATACCGGGTGACGATTTGGGTAAAATTGCCGTACAAAACAGCCAAAGCTTCATTGCGGTCAAAACACGAAGTGTTAAGAAAGCAATGAACCAATTTCGTGAAGGTAAGATCAAGGGTAAGCGAGTAAGAGCAAGAAAGCTTTGATATCGCCAAATAATTCATACTGAAGAGAGAGTCTTATGACTGGAGAAACGGATTTAGCGAAGTTACTACAGGACTTAAAACCTGAGTTATCGAGTGACGATTTTGTATTTGTTAGTATTGCACCAGAACAACTTACTGAGTCGCTTATTCTTGACGTCAAATGTATGTATCGCGAAGTTGAGGGTGTAACTTTGGTGATGACCGCGGATGCTTTACGTCGTCACAAAACTGAGGGGCTGGCTTGCGAGTCTGCCGCGCCATCGTATAAGTGTATCACTTGTAAGGTGCACTCAAGTCTTGAGGCTGTTGGGATGACAGCAGCGATTGCTAGCGTACTGGCTACCTCAGGTATTAGTGCCAATGTGGTAGCCGCTTACTACCACGACCATATTTTTGTACCCAGCGAGCGGGCAGAAGAAGCATGTCGTTTGCTAACATCTTTAGGGACGATGGAATTGCAGCTATAGGCCCCACGCCCTTGTGTAGTTATTGAGAAATCACATCAACCATTAAGCTGAACGATCCAGCCTGTTTATCTGAGAGAAGAAATCCAACACTGTTTACATCTTCATACTTTAAAGGCGGAGCGCCAACGACTGCTCTGCCCCTAAACACAGGTTCAAAGTCAGTAGGTGCGAAATCGATGGTTTGCCACGTGTTATTGGTCGTAAATTTCGCGCTGTACGCAATACCATTGGCCTTGTTTGTTTTAAGACGAAGTTGATAGGTTTTGCCATCGCCCTTAATACGAATTTGCAGTGGCCTTTTGTTGGTTAAACCCAGTATTTGACTGCATCTGGAAATACTTACAAAACCGCCGTTATTCTCTAATCGCATTGTACCGAAGAAATGCATCGCATTATTTTCTAGTATTGCGTCAGACTGCGAGACGCCACCCATTACTGTGTCGTTGGCAATTCGCCAACACTGAGTGTCATTTGCTAATGACAGCAAAAAATATTCTGATGATTTTGAAGGTGTGTGGGTTAGCACAAGAGCCAGCGCGAATAGTAACTTTTTCATGTTAGTTACTATGAAAAAAGAACAAAAATAGATCCTTCAGAGATAAAAAAAGCGGCCAACGGCCGCTTCTCTGCTATGCGTGAAGACTTACCAGATTTTTACCCGTTCTTCAGGCGCTAGGTATAGTGCGTCTTCGGTCGATACATTAAATGCATCGTAAAATTCAGGCACATTTCGCACCGAGCCATTGGCGCGGAATTTACCCGGAGAGTGGCTGTCAGTCTGAATTTGGCTGCGAAGTGCTTCATCGCGGTATTTACCTGCCCACACTTGGCCAAAACCAATAAATACTCGTTGATCACCCGTAAAACCATCCATGACTGGTGCTTCTTTGCCTTCTAGTGATAAGTGATATGCTTTAAGTGCAATACTGATACCGCCCAAATCACCAATGTTCTCACCCAGCGTGTACTCACCATTCACGTAGAGATCCGGCAGTGCTTCGAACTGATTGTACTGAGCAATAAGGTCGGCAGTACGGGCTTCAAATTCGGCACGATCTTCATCTTTCCACCAATTACGTAAAACGCCGTCACCGTCGAAAGTAGAGCCTGAATCATCAAAACCGTGACCAATTTCGTGGCCAATAACTGCGCCAATTCCACCGTAATTAACGGCGTCTTCTGCGTTCATATCGAAGAACGGAGGCTGCAAAATTGCCGCTGGGAATACAATTTCGTTCAAAGGTGGGTTGTAGTATGCGTTAACCGTTTGCGGTGTCATTGCCCACTCATGCGTCCACACAGGGCCACCTTGTTTCTTAAGTGACTCTTCGTAAAGCACATCAGCTGAACGTTTAAGGTTACCGAATAAATCAGATGCATCCACACTTAGCGCTGAATAATCACGCCATTGGTCTGGGTAACCAATTTTGACTTTAAATTTAGATAGCTTATCCAGCGCTTGAGCACGAGTTTCTTCTGTCATCCAATCGAGTTGCTCAATACTGTCTCGATACGCAAGAATGAGGTTATTCACCATCTCCATCATGCGAGCTTTGGCTTCCGGTGGGAAATGCTGCTTAACGTAGACTTTACCAATTAGCTCACCCACGTGTGCATTGGACAGGTTAACTGCACGGCGCCATTGAGGCTCTTGCTCCTCTACACCGCGAAGTACTTTACTGTAAAAGTTGAAGTTTGCTTGATCCAACTCCTCGGTAAGGCGAGAAGCCGTAGCATTTAATACGCCCCATTTAAGGAAGGTTTTCCAATCGTCTAGTGAAGTCGAAGCAATTACACCATCAATGTTACGCATAAAGTCGAGTTGTAGGATACCTAAGTTTGGTAACTCGCTCAGCTCGGCTTGTGCCAAGTATGCTGCCCAATCGAAGTTAGGCATTAACTCGGTAAGCTCCTCAATGGTTAGCTTGTTATAGTTTGCGGCAAAGTTACGCGTGAGTTCCTTAGGCATATGAAGCTCGGCAATTTGCGCTTCTAATGCATAAAGCATGGTCGCGCTTTCTGCAGGATTATCGAAGCCAGCAATGGTAAACATGGTTTCAATATGCTTCACGTATGCGTCACGAATGGTTTGCGACGCTTCATCGTCTTTGAAATAGTAATCGCGTTCTGGAAGACCCAGACCTCCTTGCCAAGTGTATAGTAAATACTCTTGGGGTGACTTTAAGTCAGGGTACTGAGTAAGAGAAAACGGAGAGCCAAACCCATAACGAGCAGAATATGCAAAGTAGGCAGCTAGTTCGCTGTAGCTAGAGATTGCATCAATGCGCTCTAGTTCCGGTGCCAAAGGTGTTACACCCAACGCATTGCGGGTTTCCATATCCATGTAGGCACGATAAAAATCACCTACTTTTTGCTCGTCACTTCCCGCAGCAAAATCACCCTCTGCAGAAGACTTAATAATGTCCATCACATGATCTTGAGCTTCATCGCGAAGCACAATAAACGAGCCATAGCTCGATTTGTCTGCGGGAATTTCAAAGTTATCGACCCAAGTACCATTCACGTACTGGAAGAAATCGTCTCCCGGCTTAACTGAAAGATCCATGTTGTCAGTCATGATACCTGACTTAAGCGCAACCTGTTCGGCGCTCGCTTCAGGTGCTGATTGAGTGCTAGACTCATTTGTTGTGCTTTGAGGGCTGCATGCTGTAAGCGCAAGCGCTACGCTTAGACCAAGTACACTTCGTAACATTGTTTGTCGTTCCTTTTCTAATTATGTAAGACAGAATCTCGTATCTTTTTTCTATCACGAGTCTAGTGGTAGAAAAAGTATTTATAGTGGAAATTCACAGGTTGTAACAACTTAAGCTCGAGCTTTAGATATAGTTGTCACAGCGAATTTAGTAAAACCCCTTTTTTGTAGCGAGGACCACATGCCAAATTACAGTGAAATTTCACCTTGTGACTACGCCGATGCACTACCGAGAGAGCAATTCATGGATTACGCTATCAAACCACTTTGGGACGGTATCCCACGGGTTAGTGGACCAGCATTCACTGTTAAATGTGAGCCAGGGGATCATTTAATGCTTCATGCTGCTATTTATCGCGCTAACCCAGGGGATATTATTGTGGTCGAAGCCGATGATAAATTTGCTGTAGCAGGCGGCAACGTTTGCGCAATTGCACAACAGCGAGGCATTAAAGCTTTTGTCGTTGATGGTGTAATTCGAGACTTAGCAGAAACCAGAGAAAATGCATTTCCAGTATTTGCTCGTGGTGTTGTACCCAAGCCTGGCGCAAAAAAGTGTATTGCACCTCTAAATCAACCTATTCGATGCGGCGGTGTGAAGGTCAATGCGGGTGATATTGTGGTTGCTGATGAGGAGGGCATTGCGGTCATTCCAAAAGCCGAGGCACGACAAGCCTATGAGGTTGCCAAAGCCAGAGCACAAAAAGATGCTTCAATGACGCTAGAACAGTGGCAAGCCAATCACTTCAACAATGTGGAAGGGATACTCGATAGACTCGGTTTTGAGGACTGAATTCTCGATCAATTAGGCGCTGATTGATAATTCAGCGCCTAGTTTCAACTTTAACTACTAATATAACCATGCGTAGCTGAATTTCATGAAGACTGTTTGTTCCGTACGAAGCAGTCCTGGGTTATTGTCGTCTGCAAATGCCGAGTCACCATACCCTATAAATAGACGAGAAAGTGGGTTTATCATGTATGAGTAAACCAACTGAGTTCCCAGGTTACGGTCGGTAGCATCAACGTCGATAAGATAGTTGCTGGTGTTTCTCTCAACATCAGAGTAAATCAGCGCAAGACGAATGAATTGTTTAGCGGAGAACTGATAACTCAAGCGCAGGTCTGTAAGGTTCGCGGTAAAAAGCTCTTCGTTGTCTACATCCATTCGAACATATTCGTGAGCCAGTGTAGCCTCAAGGTGGGTTCCCAAGTTTAAGGAAATGGCTGGCTCAACAACAATGCGGTCACCCAAGCGATTGTTAATGAGGTCGATTCGGTCACCAATATTAATGAAGTTTTCGAAGTAGATCGTTTTGTTTGGCTGAGCTTCGAAATAAAAAGATATCTGCTCTTCCACAAAGCGAGTTGTGTTTCCGTCGATAGCCAAAGAGGAGCGGTCTTGACGCAAACCTACCGTATCTCGTTTAACCCATTGTAAATTAAAGTAAGACTGATAGGCGGCACTAAGCTCAATTTGCGCCTGCACTTCTCGTTCAATAAGTTCACCGTCATCATTATGGGTAATATCCCAATCACCGCCAAACTCAAACCGATTCCACCATGAATTTTCATTCCACCAAACGTAACCGCCACCGATAACATCTTTATGTCGGTCAACTTGGCTTTCAAACCCAAGGTCGGCACGAAAATCAGCGTCTATACTCTCGCGTATTGCCGTAAAGTACCATTCACGCTCTTCGTGACGATAGTCTATGCGATACGTACCACCTGTGAATGCGTCATCTTGCTTGGTGCGTAACGCGATTTCATTGAAGTCATCAGCATTGCTACAGTCGTTATTACAAAAGTCGGTGAAAAGGGGTTCTGGATATTCGGTTTCAGAACCCAACACTTGTATACGCAATGTATCGCTGGGAGTGATTTGATAACGAGTATCTAAACCAGTAACTAGGTTGTGATAGTTGTCTGACTTACGGGCAGTAAGTACAGTACCAATAGATAAGTCGTCGGAAATGTCGTAGCGATACCTCGCTGCCATATTAGTACTTTCATCGTCAATGCGGGCAACGCTAGAGCGTAAGTTCCCAGGTACTAAAAACGTCGTACTTTCATCATTAGCGACCAACAATCCAAAAGTGTGGTTGTTGACTCGACCGGTAAGCTTGGTGCCTATGTCGGGGGCGCCGATGTTTCTGGTGTATACAAGATCATAGGGCGTACTAAAAAAGTCTGCATTTTCAAGGAAGAACGGACGTTGTTCGGGGAAAAATAACGCAAAGGGATTATTGACTGCCAATTGACCGCCATCGGCCTCCACTTGAGAGAAATCAGGGTTAATGGTGGCTTGGAGCATCATGTCTGAGGAAATCCCCCAATTAATATCAACACCTACCTCTTGGTTGTTCTGGTAGTCCCAATTTTCTGGAGTACTAGGGCTTCGCGTTCTAGCAACTGCGGCAACACCATAGGGTGTAATAGACAAGTTCTTACCTTGTTTTGCTGATGCAAAACCCTCAATGTCACCCATTTGGCAAAGCGTACATGCGTTGTTTCTGTCTACTGGCATATTGGAAATACGCAGATTGTTTTCTCTCGGGAAAAAACGAACAAATTCAGCACGCCATTGTTTCGGGCCATCGCTATCAACAAAGTTTAGAATGCGATAGGGAAGTACCATTTCCACTGTGTAGCCCGACTCGGTAATTTGCGCCGCTGAGTCCCAAATAGCATTCCAGCTCGTGCTTTCGCTGCGGGTCATTTCGTTCTCGATGGCGTCGATTTGAATACCGTTTGGGTTGACAAAAAACTGGTACGACAATCTGCTATCGCCAAAAGAGTCCAGCTTTAGACCCACAACATCATTGTCCCACACTCTGTCTCTGTCTCGGAACATGGCGCGGATGAGTTCTGGGTTGTTATCTTGTGCGTCAAAGGCAATGTAAATAGCTTCGCCGTTTTCGAAAATACGGGCTGTAGTTTTTACCGGTGGCGTAGTGTTCTCGAAGGGGCGAGTTACATAGCCCAAGGTGATTTCGTGAGCCTGTTGCCAAACGTCTTCATCGAGCACGCCATCTAGGGTAATCGATTCTTGTATGTTGGGGACGTGAATCTTTCCTGATTCTGGCGTGTGGCTATCCTCAGTTGATTGAGCAGCACTGGTAGACATAACACCCAATGAGAAAAGCGCGCTAATAAATAAACGTTTGATCACACTGACTTCCATGAAGATAAATTTGATTGATTTTTGAGCCGGCGCATTATGCAGCAATTCCCTACAGGTAAAAAGTATATTAGTCGCAGCCACTTGGGGACTTAACGAATAAATCTAGTGCTTACTCATATGCTTGTCATTTATTCGTGTAGAATATTGCCAAAATGCAGTTAAGCTCAGGCAACACGAGATATACATGTTTTCCTTTTTCGAAAAGCTCACCCAACCCTTTCCAGATAAAAAGCCAGCGCAACCACCCACGGGTATCGTTGCCTTCTGTAAGTATTACACAGAGGGCATGTGGGGAGTCATTCTGACTGTTTCGTTGCTTAGCGCAACGGTAGCCATTCTAGAAGTCGCGCTTTTCGGTTTTTTGGGTGAACTGGTGGATTTGTTCGCTCAATATAATCGAGAAGATTTTTTGAGTGAAAACAAGTGGACACTCATCGGCATGGGCCTAACGGTAGTCGTGTTTATTCCACTCTTTGTACTGCTGCGTTCGTTATTCTCCCGTCAGTCCCTCATGGGTAACTACCCAATGCGTATTCGTTGGCAGGCCCATCGCTATTTGCTAGGGCAAAGTCTAGCCTTCTTCCACAATGAATTCGCAGGTAGGGTCGCGACCAAGGTTATGCAAACCGCGCTATCTGTTCGAGAGACAGTCACTAAAGTACTAGACCTATTGGTATACGTGAGTGTGTACTTTATCTCTGTGGTTGTACTTGTCATGAGTACAGATTGGCGCTTGGCTATGCCATTAGTGATTTGGTTGTTTGTTTATTTAGGCATCCTGCGGGTGCTTGTGCCAAAGCTCAAAGAGGTATCGCAGAAGCAAGCCGATGCCAGATCATTGATGACGGGACGTATTGTCGATAGCTACACCAATATCACCACAGTAAAGCTATTCTCACATAGCAGACGGGAAGCCGATTATGCCAAAGAGAGCATGGACGGATTTTTAAAGACGGTTTACCCGCAAATGCGATTGGTGACTGTACTCGAATTTTGTGTAGAGATGGCGAATGCAATCTTAATATTTGCTGTGGGTGCTATGTCTATCTACCTATGGCTGCAAAACAGTATTTCTCCTGGCGATATCGCCATAGCAATTAGTCTTTGTTTGCGTTTAAACGGCATGTCTCATTGGATCATGTGGGAAGTGTCGGGGTTGTTCGAAAATCTGGGAACCGTGCAAGATGGTATGAACACACTAGCCAAGCCCATCTCGGTAAAAGATCGTCCTGAAGCGCCGTCCGTGAACGTATCTAAAGGTGCAATTTCCTTTGACAAGGTGGACTTTTCCTATGCAGGGGCGAACAATCTACCCATCAAGGTGTTTGATAAGCTGAATGTAAGTATCAAAGCGGGTGAAAAAGTCGGACTCGTGGGACGTTCAGGGGCGGGCAAATCAACCTTAGTTAATCTTTTAATGCGTTTTTACGACATTCAGCATGGAAGCATATCAATTGACGGGCGTAAGATTGATGAAGTTGCACAAGAAAGCCTAAGAGCGAATATCAGTATGGTTACGCAAGATACTGCGCTGATGCATCGCTCTGTGCGAGATAACATTCTTTACGGTAGAACGGACGCGTCAGAAGCAGATATGATTCGGGCGGCTAAACAAGCCGAAGCCCATGAATTCATTCAGTCATTGACAGATAGTAAGGGACGCACTGGGTACGATGCTCACGTGGGTGAGCGAGGGGTAAAACTTTCAGGTGGTCAGCGCCAACGCATAGCCATTGCTCGTGTGTTATTAAAAGATGCACCCGTACTGGTACTGGACGAAGCCACATCCGCTCTGGATTCTGAGGTAGAAGCTGCTATTCAAACTTGCCTTGATACTGTAATGCAAGGCAAAACCGTACTCGCCATTGCTCACAGGCTTTCAACAATTGCTCAGATGGATCGTTTGCTTGTGTTAGACAAAGGCCAAATCGTTGAAGAAGGTACGCATAGTGAACTCATTGCCTACAACGGGATTTATGCCAAGCTTTGGGCGCATCAAACCGGTGGGTTTATTGGGCTAGAGTAGCGGGACAGGCAGACGACGCGTGATAAATAAACCCCTTGTAACTTGTTAGTGGTTAAGTATAATACGCGTCCCTCCCTTGCGATACCGCACTTTCCAACGAAAAGCAGCAATATTCCCAAGGGTAGTGTAAATAAAATTTGTTGAAAAACGCCAAAGGGGTGTAGTTCGAATTGGTAGAACAGCGGTCTCCAAAACCGATGGTTGGGGGTTCGAGTCCCTCCACCCCTGCCAAATTACTAACTTACGTAGCAAGCGTGAGTTTTACTGACGTTGTAGTGCTAGGATCGTGACATGAGCGAAAAAACGGAAAATCAGTCCAACCCATTGGACATGTTGAAATGGGTAGTGGTTTTTGCATTGTTAGCAGGAATCGTTACTGCTAATTCAATGTACGGCAATGACGTATCAGTGCTTTACCGTGCTATTGCCGCGGTGGTTACTGTTGTAGTTGCGGGCTTTATTGCAGCCACTACTGAGAAAGGTGCTGCATTTTTAAGTTTTGCTAAAGAATCGCGTATCGAAGTACGTAAGGTTATTTGGCCAACACGTCAAGAAGCGAATCAAACAACGCTTATCGTATTAGCAGCTACACTAGTAATGGCACTGATCCTTTGGGGATTGGATGGCATTATTGTTCGCGTTGTTGGCTTTGTTATGAGTATAGGAGCATAAAAGCGTATGTCTGAAGAAAGCAAAAAAAGATGGTACGTGGTACAAGCCTACTCACAGTACGAGTCACGAGTAAAAAAGACCCTGCTTGAATACATCAAGATGCACAACATGGAAGAACATTTTGGTCAGGTACTAGTACCTACCGAAGAAGTCGTTGAAATGCGTGCGGGTCAAAAGCGTAAATCTGAGCGCAAGTTCTACCCAGGTTATGTTTTGGTAGAAATGGACATGAATGAAGACTCATGGCACTTAGTGAAGAGCGTTCCTCGTGTATTGGGCTTCATTGGCGGTACATCTGACCGTCCTATGCCAATTACGCAAAAAGAAGCTGATGCTATCTTGAATCGTCTTGAAGAGTCTGTAGACAAGCCTAAGCCGAAGACATTGTTCGAACCGGGCGAAGTGGTTCGCGTTATCGACGGTCCGTTTGCAGATTTCAACGGTGTGGTAGAAGAAGTCGATTACGAAAAGAGCCGCGTAAAAGTGTCGGTGCTTATCTTTGGTCGTTCTACACCAGTAGATCTAGAGTTCGGTCAAGTCGAGAAAGGCTAACAATCGATTCACCTTTTTTAAAAACCTGCTACGGCAGGTTTTTTTGTGCCTATTTATCTGTTCTATATCAATTTTTTAGATAGTAAAGAGAAGTATATTTAGCCGCAGAAAGCAGTGAACGTACTATAATGGACAATTAGGTAACGGGTAAGATAATCATTACTCGCTATACTGAGAGCTATTGCTGCGTGCAAAAGCAGTCATTATTGGAGTTGTTGTGCACAAATTGTTGTTTGCTGTCTTTGTGGTTTATTTGAATGTAGGTAGTGTATTTGCAGACCATGCAATACCCACACTTGCAGTTTCGAATGTTACCCAGGGGCCCGCACAAAAGCTGGGTCAAGATTTGAATAACGGTGCACAACTGTATTTTTCTCAGTCCACAACGAGTCATGTTAACTTTCAGTTTCAAAATGATGGTTATGAACCAGAGCAAGCTCTGTTAAATACCAAATATTTTGTGGAGCAGGGACATACACTGCTATTCAACTTTGTTGGCACACCAACTACTAAAGCTATTGCAAATCACATTCACCATTTACCGATTCTTCTCGTCACCCCTTTTACGGGAGCTGACTTTCTCAGAGAGCCAGAGGCACGACATGTGTTTAACCTACGTGCGAGCTATCAGCAAGAGGCTGAGGTTCACTCTCGTTACTTGATTAATCAGTTAGGGCTGCGAAAAATCGGAATAGTGTTACAAGCAGATGATTATGGGCTGAGTTTTACCAAATATTTTGAAAGGGAACTTGCGGCGAATAACTTAACGCCAGTTTTACTAACGCGGGTGAAGCGGAACAGTCAGTTCGTATCTACAGCCGTTGAGGCGTTAAAAACCGCGGATATTGAAGCTGTCGTATTTATCGGCACTTACGAGCCACTAATTGAGATAATCAATCAAACGTATTCAGACAACCCCGATCTTATATATACGAGCGTGTCCTTTGCTGCGAGTGATCACGTGTTACCGCATATTCCAGACTCAGCGAAAGTGGTTTTTTACTGAGGTAGTGCCCGATCCAAATTCTTGTGATTACGACGAGTGTCGATTGTTTAGAGCACTTGCGCAGAATAAGGAGTCAAAGCTCACGCGTGGACAGTTTGAAGGTTTTATTAATGCCTTGTGGCTAGATAGTGCTATTAGCGCATGTGATCAAGTGTCTCTAGGGTGTATCAGCGATAAATTAACCTACTCACCGATGACTTTGTTTGGCGAGTCTATGGTGTTTGACGAAAAATCGCGTCAGTTAGCCAACAGAGTATTTTACTCTAGTCAGAATTTAACGGCACCTTTGCTCCTGATACAGTAGAAAGCACACAATTAAAAAGATCGTTTTTTCACCATATTCAAACTTGCATAGCAATTAATCACCCTATATACTACGCGCCCTTTTATACGGAAACGGGAAGCCGTTCGAGCAGGTAAACTCATTACTTGCGAGGCGTTAGACCCAAAAGAGAGCATTAAAATGGCTAAAAAAGTAACTGGCTTAATTAAGCTACAGGTTGCAGCGGGTGCTGCAAACCCAAGTCCACCGGTTGGTCCTGCACTAGGTCAGCACGGTGTAAACATCATGGAATTCTGTAAGGCTTTCAACGCGAAAACTGATAGCCTTGAGAAAGGCGCTCCAGTACCAGTAGAAATCACTGTTTACGAAGATCGCTCTTTCACATTCGAAACCAAAACTCCTCCTGCATCTTACCTTCTTAAGAAAGCTGCTGGCATTAAGAGTGGTTCTGGCCGTCCTAACACTGAAAAAGTGGGTAAAGTTACTCGCGCTCAGTTGGAAGAGATTGCAAAAACTAAAGAGCCAGACCTTACTGCAGCTGACCTTGATGCAGCGGTACGCACTATCGCGGGTTCTGCTCGCTCAATGGGCTTGAACGTAGAGGACTAATCGAATGGCTAAACTAACTAAACGCGCTCGCGTAATCCGCGAAAAAGTTGATGCGACTAAAGAGTATGAAATCAACGAAGCAGTAGCACTCCTAAAAGAACTAGCAACTGCTAAGTTCGCTGAAAGTGTAGACGTTGCTGTAAACCTTGGTATCGACGCTAAGAAATCTGACCAAAACGTACGTGGTGCAACTGTACTACCAAACGGTACTGGTAAAGAAGTTCGCGTTGCTGTTTTCACTCAAGGTGCAAACGCTGAAGCTGCGAAAGAAGCAGGTGCTGACATCGTTGGTATGGAAGACCTAGCTGAGCAAGTTAAGAAAGGCGAAATGAACTTTGACGTAGTAGTTGCTAGCCCAGACGCGATGCGCGTTGTTGGTCAACTAGGTCAGATTCTTGGTCCACGTGGCCTTATGCCTAACCCTAAAACGGGTACTGTAACGCCAGACGTTGCTACTGCGGTTAAGAACGCAAAAGCTGGTCAGGTTCGCTACAGAAATGACAAGAACGGTATCATCCATGCAAGCATTGGTAAGATCGCGTTCGAAGCAAACCAAATTCAAGAAAACCTTCAAGCGCTACTTGACGCATTGAACAAGGCTAAGCCTTCTTCTGCTAAAGGTACTTATATCAAGAAGATCAGCCTAAGCACTACTATGGGTGCTGGTGTATCTCTAGATAAGGCTTCTGTAGGTCTTTAATTTACCCTGTCGGTATAACAACCGATTTCTCTGTAAAGGTTATGGGTTGGAGTTGTCGAAACAGCAGTGCTGATTGGCGACTCCCGTCCAAGACCGCAGGTGCGGTGTGGTGAAAGAGGTAAGAGAACTTTCACGTATAACACACTGCTTAATAGAACAACCTGCGCAGACGGTGGTTTGACTCAGACTCTCTGGGGTAACAAACACCGTAGAGCGGTACCTTCATACTGTTGGTATCAATCTGTGAACCCTGATGGCGTAAGCAGGTAACTGCCTACAAAGTCAGATACAAAGAGGTGAACTCAGTGGCACTAGGTTTAGCAGCAAAGAAAGAGATCGTAGCAGAAGTATCTGAAGTTGCGTCTCGCGCTCTATCCGTTGCCGTCGCTGAATACCGTGGGATGGAAGTTGCAGAACTGACTGACCTACGCGTTAAAGCTCGTGAACAAGGCGTATACCTTAAGGTTATCCGTAACACACTAGCTAAACGTGCATTGGCAGACAGCAAATTTGCAGACTTAGACAGCGCGCTAACTGGCCCGCTTATCTATGGCTTCTCGATCGATGCACCAGGCGGTGCAGCACGTCTTTTCAAAGACTTCGGAAAGCAAAACGATAAGTTGAACGTTACAGCATTGTCAATTGGTAGTGGTCTACTTGGTCCAGAGAAATTGGACGCAGTTGCTTCACTTCCTACTCGCGACGAAGCACTTGCAAAACTACTTGCAACCTTCAAAGCACCGGTGGGCAAATTCGTTCAAACAATCAACGAAGTACCTACCAAATTTGTGCGCGTATTGGCGGCGATCAAAGACGAGAAGTAATTCCCGTTTTTGGCATATTGATTTTTTTAACATTTTAAACCCAGGAGTTTAGAGAAAATGGCTCTAACTAAAGAAGATATCTTGAACGCGATTGCTGAAATGCCAGTTATGGAATTGGTTGAGCTAATCGAAGCAGCTGAAGAAAAATTCGGCGTTGAAGCGACTGCTGCTGTTGCAGTAGCTGCTGGTCCTGCTGCTGCTGGCGAAGCTGCAGAAGAAAAGACTGAATTCGACGTTGTTATGACTTCATTCGGTGGCAACAAAGTTGCAGTAATCAAAGCAGTTCGCGGCGCGACTGGCCTAGGTCTTAAAGAAGCTAAAGAAGTAGTTGAGTCTGCTCCTAAAGCTATCAAAGAAGGCGTAAGCAAAGAAGAAGCAGAAGAACTGAAGAAGCAGCTTGAAGAAGCTGGCGCTGAAGTTGAAATCAAGTAATCTGAACTAATCAGATTACCTGCCTTAAACGGCAAGGCTGGTGGTTTTTTAGACCACCAGCCTTTTTGCGCTGTATAGGTGTGTAGTTTTTAACCCTTTACTACACTCTCTCTAAGCGCTCTCCGGAGCACCAAAAAAGCATAAAACCAAGAAGTTAACTAATAATTGGTTAATTTTTGTTGTATGCTGGTGTAATTGCCCGGAAAAGGGTTGTGGAAGTTTGTTGTTTAAACTGGCAAATCGCCGGATTAGACAGCAGGTTGGGTCATAAATCAGCAGGCTGAGGAACCCATGGTTTACTCTTATAGCGAAAAGAAACGTATCCGTAAGGATTTTGGCAAACGCCCACAGGTATTGGAAATTCCATACCTTCTTTCAATTCAGCTTGATTCTTTCAAAAAGTTTATTGAGACCGATCCGGAAGCTCAATACGGTTTGGAAGCAGCATTTCGTTCCGTTTTTCCAATCAAAAGTTACTCAGGTAATTCAGAGCTTCAGTATGTAAGCTATCGCCTGGGTGAGCCGGTGTTTGACGTTAAAGAATGTCAAATTCGCGGTGTCACTTTCTCTGCTCCATTAAGAGTAAAACTACGGTTAGTGTTATTTGATAAAGACGCTGCCCCAGGTACCGTAAAAGACATTAAAGAACAAGAAGTGTACATGGGCGAAATCCCATTGATGACAGAGAACGGCACGTTCGTTATCAATGGTACCGAGCGTGTTATCGTATCTCAGTTGCACCGTTCACCTGGTGTGTTCTTTGATCATGACAAGGGTAAAACTCACTCTTCTGGTAAGGTACTTTATAACGCACGTGTTATTCCTTACCGTGGTTCATGGCTAGATTTTGAGTTCGATCCAAAAGATAACCTATTTGTACGTATTGACCGTCGCCGTAAATTACCTGCGACTATCATCTTACGTGCACTAGAAATGACTACCGAAGAAATCCTTGATACTTTCTTCGATAAAGTTAATGTGCGCATCGACAATGACCGTCTAATGATGGAAATGGTGCCAGATCGCCTACGTGGTGAAACGGCTCAGTTCGATATCTTAGATAACGAAGGTAACGTTGTTGTAGAAAGCGGTCGTCGTATTTCTGCACGTCATACTCGCTCTCTTGATAAAGCAGGAATGACAGAGCTAGAAGTTCCAGCTGACTATTTGATTGGTCGAGTATTTGGTGCGACCTACGTTAATGAAGACACTGGCGAAGTTATCGTAAGTGCAAACGACGAATTGACACTTGAAAACTTGGCGGCACTAAGCCAAGCAGGTATCAAAGAGTTTGCGACGCTATACATTAACGAATTAGATCACGGTTCATACATCTCTGACACTGTACGCATTGATTCATCAACTAACCGCCTTGAAGCGCTTGTTGAGATCTATCGTATGATGCGTCCTGGTGAGCCGCCAACAAAAGATGCAGCAGAAACTCTGTTCGACAACCTATTCTTCTCTGACGAGCGTTATGACTTGTCATCGGTAGGTCGTATGAAATTTAACCGTCGTCTTGGCCGTGAAGATCAGCTTGGTGCTGGTACACTAGACAAAGATGACATCATCGATGTAATGAAGCAGCTCATCCAAATCCGTGACGGTAAAGATGAAGTTGATGACATCGATCACTTGGGTAACCGTCGTATTCGCTCTGTGGGCGAAATGGCTGAAAACCAATTCCGCGTTGGTCTAGTACGTGTGGAACGTGCCGTTAAAGAGCGTCTTAGCCTTGGCGATCTAGACAACGTAATGCCTCAGGACCTTATTAACGCTAAGCCTATTTCGGCAGCTGTTAAAGAGTTCTTTGGTTCTTCTCAGCTGTCTCAGTTCATGGACCAAAACAACCCGCTTTCAGAAGTTACGCACAAGCGTCGTATTTCTGCATTAGGCCCGGGTGGTCTTACTCGTGAACGTGCAGGCTTTGAAGTTCGAGACGTACACCCGACTCACTACGGTCGTTTGTGTCCAATCGAAACTCCTGAAGGTCCAAACATCGGTTTGATCAACTCATTGGCTAGCTTCGCGCGCACCAATGATTTCGGTTTCCTTGAAACACCTTTCCGTCGTATCGTCGACGGTGTAGTGACTGACGAAATTGATTACCTATCGGCAATCGAAGAAGGTCAGTTTGCGATCGCACAGGCAAACGTAGCTCTTACTGAAACTAATGCATTGCTAGACGACCTTATTCCATGTCGTCACCGCGGTGAAACTACCTTGATGCCTAAAGAAGACATCAAGTACATGGACGTTTCACCACAGCAGATCGTTTCAATCGCTGCAAGCATCATCCCGTTCCTAGAACACGATGATGCAAACCGTGCATTGATGGGTGCGAACATGCAACGTCAGGCAGTACCAACGCTACGCGCTGATAAGCCGCTAGTAGGTACTGGTATGGAGAGAACCATCGCCGTTGACTCGGGTGTTACCGTAGTTGCTAAGCGTGGTGGTACCGTAGATTTCGTTGACGCTAGCCGCATCGTTATTAAGGTGAATGAAGATGAAATGCTTCCAGGTGAAGCAGGTATCGACATTTACAACCTGACTAAGTACACCCGTTCTAACCAAAACACGTGTATCAACCAACGTCCAACGTGTGATGTTGGCGATCCAATCGTTGCTGGTGACGTTCTTGCTGATGGCCCATCAACTGACTTGGGTGATCTAGCACTTGGTCAGAACATGCGTATCGCGTTCATGCCTTGGAATGGTTACAACTTTGAGGATTCAATCCTTATCTCTGAGCGTGTAGCTCAAGAAGACCGTTTCACTACTATCCACATTCAAGAACTAAGCTGTATCGCTCGTGATACTAAGCTTGGGCCAGAAGAAATTTCTTCTGATATCCCTAATGTGGGTGAATCTGCATTGAGCAAGCTTGATGAATCAGGCGTTGTTTACATTGGTGCAGAAGTTAAAGGTGGCGATATCTTAGTAGGTAAAGTGACACCTAAAGGTGAAACTCAGCTTACGCCTGAAGAAAAACTATTGAGAGCAATCTTTGGTGAGAAAGCGTCTGACGTTAAAGATACGTCTCTACGTGTACCTAACTCTGTTCACGGTACTGTAATCGACGTTCAAGTCTTTACTCGCGATGGTGTTGAGAAAGACAAGCGCGCGCTTGAAATCGAAGATATGCAACTTCGTCAGGTTAAGAAAGACCTTACTGACGAATTTGAAATCCTTGCAGATGGTATCTTTGCTCGTGCACAAAATGCTCTATTACGCGCAGGTGTTGACCAAGCTAAGCTTGATAGCCTGCCTCGTGAGAAATGGTTTGAAATTGCACTAAGCAGCGAAGATGCACAAATTGAGCTAGACCAGATTGCAGAGCAGCACGGTGAGATCAAAGACGACTTCGATAAGAAGTTCGAAGGTAAGCGTCGCAAGATCACACAAGGTGATGATCTAGCACCTGGCGTACTTAAGATTGTTAAGGTTTACCTAGCTGTTAAACGTCACATCCAACCGGGTGACAAAATGGCGGGACGTCACGGTAACAAAGGTGTTATCTCGACTATCCAGCCAGTAGAAGACATGCCATACGATGAAAACGGTACGCCGGTAGACATCGTTCTTAACCCACTAGGTGTACCGTCGCGTATGAACATCGGTCAGATCCTAGAAACGCACTTGGGTATGGCTGCACACGGTTTAGGTGTGAAGATTGATCGTATGCTTAAAGAGCACGAAGAAATGCAAAAACTTCGTAGCTTCTTGAAAGAAGTATACGAGCTAGGTGAAAACCACCAGGAAGTTGATATCGATAACTTCACTGATCACGAAGTGAAGCGCCTTGCAGAAAACCTGCGTAAAGGTGTACCGATTGCAACACCTGTATTCGACGGTGCTCGTGAATCTGAAATTAAAGAAATGCTTAAACTGGCTGATATTCCAGAAAGCGGTCAGATTACACTGTTCGACGGTCGTACCGGTCGCGCGTTTGAGCGTCCAGTTACGGTTGGTTACATGTACATGCTTAAACTTAACCACTTGGTTGATGACAAGATGCACGCCCGTTCTACCGGTTCGTACAGCTTGGTTACACAGCAGCCGCTGGGTGGTAAAGCACAATTCGGTGGTCAGCGCTTCGGTGAGATGGAAGTGTGGGCACTTGAAGCATACGGTGCAGCATATACCCTTCAGGAAATGCTTACTGTTAAGTCGGATGACGTTAACGGCCGTACTAAGATGTACAAGAACATCGTCGATGGCGACCACAGAATGGAGCCTGGCATGCCAGAATCCTTTAACGTATTACTTAAAGAAATTCGCTCGTTGGGTATCAACATCGAGCTTGAAGAAAAGTAACACGGCAATCGCCACGTATTGACTTGAGATGGCCCGGTGCTTGCGCCGGGTTCTAGAGACTGACTCCGCTGGGAGAGTAATGTGAAAGACTTATTAAAGTTTCTAAAGCAACAAAACAAGACTGAAGAATTCGACAATATTCGAATCGGTCTTGCTTCACCTGACATGATCCGTTCATGGTCTTATGGTGAAGTTAAAAAGCCTGAAACCATTAACTACCGTACGTTCAAACCAGAGCGTGACGGCTTGTTCTGTGCGCGTATCTTTGGACCAGTAAAAGACTACGAATGTCTTTGCGGTAAGTATAAGCGCCTGAAGCACCGTGGTGTTATTTGTGAAAAATGTGGTGTTGAAGTAACCCTAACTAAAGTACGTCGTGAGCGTATGGGTCACATCGAACTGGCGAGTCCAGTTGCCCACATTTGGTTCCTTAAATCACTGCCGTCTCGTATCGGTTTGATGCTAGACATGACGCTACGTGACATCGAGCGCGTATTGTACTTTGAATCTTACGTTGTAACTGAGCCGGGTATGACTACCCTTGAGCGCAGCCAACTTCTTACTGAAGAAGAATACCTAGATTCATTAGAAGAGCACGGTGACGAGTTCGAAGCAAAAATGGGTGCAGAGGCTGTATTCGATTTGCTTAAAGTACTAGACGTTGACGCTGATGTAGCGGCAATGCGTGAAGAGTTGCCTTCAATCAACTCTGAAACAAAGCGTAAGAAGATCACCAAGCGTCTTAAGTTGCTTGAGTCGTTCCAACAGTCTGGTAATAAGCCAGAGTGGATGATCATGACAGTTCTGCCGGTACTGCCACCAGATTTGCGTCCTCTAGTACCACTAGATGGCGGTCGTTTTGCAACGTCTGACCTCAACGATTTGTATCGTCGTGTAATCAACCGTAACAACCGTCTTAAGCGTCTTCTAGACCTTGCGGCTCCTGATATTATCGTACGCAACGAAAAGCGTATGCTTCAGGAAGCGGTAGATGCGTTACTTGATAACGGTCGTCGTGGTCGTGCGATCACTGGTTCTAACAAGCGTCCTCTGAAATCCCTTGCTGACATGATCAAAGGTAAGCAAGGTCGTTTCCGTCAAAACCTTCTTGGTAAGCGTGTTGACTACTCAGGCCGTTCTGTAATTACCGTTGGTCCTACATTGCGTTTGCACCAGTGCGGTCTTCCTAAGAAGATGGCTCTTGAGTTGTTCAAACCATTTATTTACGGCAAGCTTGAAGGTCGCGGCTTAGCGACAACAATCAAAGCTGCTAAGAAGCTTGTTGAGCGCGAAGCACCTGAGGTATGGGACGTACTAGACGACGTTATCCGCGAACACCCGGTAATGCTTAACCGTGCACCAACACTTCACCGTTTGGGTATCCAAGCGTTTGAACCAACACTTATCGAAGGTAAAGCAATTCAGCTTCACCCACTTGTGTGTGCGGCATACAACGCCGACTTCGATGGTGACCAAATGGCGGTTCATGTTCCGTTGACCATCGAAGCACAGCTAGAAGCTCGTGCACTAATGATGTCAACGAACAACATTCTTTCACCAGCGAACGGTGAACCAATTATCGTACCTTCACAGGACGTTGTATTGGGTCTTTACTACCTTACTCGTGACAAAGTTAACGGTGTAGGTGAAGGCATGATGTTTACCAGCCCGCACGAAGCTGAAAAAGCGTATCGTACAGGCGCTGCAGAACTACACTCACGTGTAAAAGTACGTATTACTGAATACGACGTTGCAGAAGACGGTACTAAAACTGAGAAAGTCACACTAACGGACACAACAGTCGGTCGTGCAATTTTCTCGTTGATCCTACCTAAGGGTCTACCGTTTGAAATCATCAACCAAGCAATGGGCAAGAAGCAAATCTCTAAATTGCTTAACGCTTGTTACCGTACACTTGGTTTGAAAGATACTGTTATCGCTGCTGACCAAATCATGTATACCGGTTTCCACTACGCGATGATCGCGGGTGCGTCTGTTGGTATCGATGACATGGTAATTCCTGCGGCTAAGAAAGACATTATCGAAGCAGCAGAAGCGGAAGTTATAGAGATTCAGGAACAGTTCCAAAATGGTCTTGTAACTGCCGGTGAGCGCTACAACAAAGTTATCGATATCTGGTCTAACGCAAACGAAAAAGTTGCGAAAGCTATGATGGACAACCTCAAGACTGACATCGTGATTAACCGCGATGGCGAAGAAGAAGAGCAGCAATCATTTAACTCTGTTTACATGATGGCCGACTCAGGTGCTCGTGGTAGTGCCGCACAGATTCGTCAGCTAGCAGGTATGCGTGGTCTGATGGCTAAGCCAGATGGCTCAATCATCGAAACGCCAATCACAGCGAACTTCCGTGAAGGTCTGAACGTACTACAGTACTTCATCTCAACTCACGGTGCTCGTAAAGGTCTAGCGGATACCGCACTTAAAACAGCCAACTCGGGTTATCTAACTCGTCGTCTTGTAGACGTTGCACAGGATCTGGTTATCACTAACGATGACTGTGGCACATTCGAAGGTGTTGTAATGACACCTCTAATCGAAGGTGGAGACGTTGTTGAGCCGCTACGTGAGCGTGTTCTAGGACGTGTAGTTGCTGAAGACGTACTTAAGCCAGGTACTGACGAAGTACTTGTTGAGCGTAACGTAATGCTAGATGAAGCATTAGTAGATATGCTTGAAGCTAACTCAGTTGACCAAGTTATGGTTCGCTCTGTTATCACTTGTGACAACGATTTCGGTGTTTGTGCTAAGTGTTACGGTCGTGACCTTGCACGTGGCCACATGGTGGGTAGCGGTGAATCGGTTGGTGTTATTGCAGCACAGTCAATCGGTGAACCAGGTACACAGCTTACCATGCGTACGTTCCACATCGGTGGTGCGGCTTCAAGAGCGTCAGCAGAAAATAGCGTACAAGTTAAAACTGCGGGTAGCTTGAAGCTACACAATGCTAAATTCGTACGTAACTCTGACGACAAAGTGGTTATTGTTTCTCGTTCAACTGAATTAACAGTTATCGATGAGCAAGGTCGTGAGAAAGAGCGTTATAAAGTACCTTACGGTGCAGTACTTAGCGTTGACGACGGTGCAACTATTGCAGCTGGCGACGTGGTTGCTAACTGGGATCCGCATAGTCACCCAATTATTACTGAGCGTGCAGCGAAAATTAGCTTTGCTGACATCGACGACTCTAACACTGAAATGCAACAAGACGAGCTTACTGGTCTAACGCGTATCGTTGTTAAAGATCTTGCTAAAGTTAATGCGAAAGAGCCTAAGCTAATTCTAGAGAGCGACGAGTTCGGTCTTCAGGAAATTCGCCTACCAAGCTTTACCACTATTGAAGCGGCTGAAGGTAAGGTAGCTAATGAAGGTGACGTACTAGCACGTATTCCTCAGGAAAGCTCGAAAACTCGTGATATTACCGGTGGTCTACCGCGCGTTGCGGACCTATTCGAAGCGCGTAAGCCTAAAGAGCCTGCAATTCTTGCAGAAATCTCAGGTACTATCGGCTTCGGTAAAGAGACCAAAGGTAAGAAGCGTCTAGTTATCACACCTGCAGAAGGTGATGCGTACGAAGAGATGATTCCTAAGTGGCGTCAGCTTAACGTGTTTGAAGGTGAGAAAGTGGAAAAAGGCGAAGTTATCGCCGATGGTCCAGAGTCACCACATGACATTCTTCGCCTACGTGGAATCTCAGCTGTTGCTAACTATATCGTGAACGAAGTTCAAGAAGTTTACCGCCTACAGGGTGTAAAAATTAACGATAAGCACATCGAAGTGGTTATTCGTCAGATGCTACGTAAGTGCATCATTACACATGCTGGTGATACCCAGTTCCTTGAAGGTGAGCAAGTTGAAGTGTCTAACGTTAAAGTGGCTAACCGTGAAATTGAAAAACACGGTAAGATCCCTGCCCAGTACGAAACACAGTTACTAGGTATCACTAAAGCGTCACTATCGACTGAGTCATTTATCTCTGCAGCGTCGTTCCAAGAAACAACGCGTGTACTTACCGAAGCGGCAGTACAAGGTAAAGAAGATGACTTACGTGGTCTGAAAGAAAACGTAATCGTTGGTCGATTGATTCCAGCGGGTACAGGTTTCGCTTACCACGAGCGTCGTGCACAGAAGCGTAAAGAAGAGATTGAAGAAATGTCTGTTTCAGCGGCTGAAGCTGAGCAAGCATTAACAGAAGCTCTTAACGCTGATATTGGTGAAGACACCGCAGAATAATAAGTTGGCGAGTGCGCATTCAGTGCACTCGCGCTTATTGGCAAGACAAGCTTACATTAAGCATAAATATTAACTGCTTAACCTTTGTACAGCTTGACATGCACAGCATTGATCATTACTATTCCGCGACCCAATTTTTGAGAGTATTAAATACTGTTGAAAATGGTGCGCGGATTTTTGTATCAATGCCACGTTATTCCTGACGAGCACAGGGATAACAAAACATGGCGATATTTGAAAATCCCATGAGAATGGACCCAATCACAGTGATTGGGTTTTTGTAGTTTTTAATCAGGAGCTAGTTAATGGCAACAGTTAACCAGTTAGTGCGTAAGCCGCGTAGAAAGCCCGTTGAAAAAAGCAACGTAGCTGCCCTACAAGCTTGCCCACAAAGACGTGGTGTATGTACTCGTGTATATACTACTACGCCTAAGAAACCAAACTCTGCACTACGTAAAGTATGTCGTGTGCGCCTTACTAACGGTTTTGAAGTTTCTTCATACATCGGTGGTGAAGGTCACAACCTACAAGAGCACAGTGTAGTTCTTATCCGTGGTGGTCGTGTTAAAGACCTTCCAGGTGTTCGTTATCACACAGTTCGCGGTACTCTTGACTGCGCTGGCGTAAACGATCGCAAACAAGCCCGTTCTAAGTACGGCGCGAAGAAGCCTAAGTCTTAACGGTTCTCCGTTAGTAAGGCCAAACTGAAGTTTAAGAGTTTTGGGTTATCCCTGAATTCATACGGAGAATAGAAGATGCCAAGAAGAAGAGTCGTAGGTCAACGTAAGATCCTACCAGAGCCAAAATTTGGTTCACAATTGCTTGCGAAATTCATGAATGTCGTAATGCTCGACGGCAAAAAGTCAGTCGCTGAAAAAATCGTTTACGGTGCGCTTGATATTGTTGCTGAAAAAACCGGCAAAGCACACCTGGATATGTTTGAAGAAGCTCTTGATAACATCCGTCCTACCGTTGAGGTTAAATCTCGCCGTGTAGGTGGTTCTACTTATCAGGTACCAGTAGAAGTACGTCCAGTACGTCGTAACGCTCTGGGTATGCGTTGGTTGGTGGAAGCTGCTCGTAAACGTGGTGAAAAGTCTATGGCACAGCGCCTGGCTGCAGAAATGATGGATGCAGCAGACAACAAAGGTTCTGCGGTTAAGAAACGTGAAGACGTTCACCGTATGGCCGAAGCAAACAAAGCGTTTGCTCACTACCGTTGGTAATCAACGTTATTTAACTGAGAGAGATGTATGCCTCGTAAGACCTCAATTGAGCGCTATCGTAATATCGGTATTGTTGCGCATGTTGACGCGGGTAAAACCACTACAACAGAGCGTGTTCTGTTTTATACAGGACTATCACACAAGATCGGTGAAGTGCACGATGGCGCGGCAACCATGGATTGGATGGAACAGGAACAAGAGCGTGGTATAACCATTACCTCTGCTGCTACCACCTGTTTCTGGTCTGGGATGCAACAACAGTTCGATCAACATCGTATCAATATTATTGATACTCCAGGACACGTAGACTTTACTATTGAAGTAGAGCGTTCTTTACGTGTGCTTGATGGCGCTGTGGTTGTATTTTGTGGGTCTTCTGGGGTTGAGCCTCAATCAGAAACAGTCTGGCGACAGGCTGATAAATATGAAGTGCCACGCCTTGTGTTCGTCAATAAGATGGACCGGGCTGGCGCTGATTTTGAGCGTGTTGTTGGTCAGATCCGCAAACGCTTAGGTGCTAACTGTGTTCCGATTCAATTGAACATAGGCGCTGAAGAAGAATTCCGTGGTGTCATCGATTTAATTAAGATGAAGGCCATTAACTGGAACCCTGAAGACCAAGGCATGACCTTTGAGTACGAAGAGATTCCAGCTGAGTATGTAGATAAAGCTGAGCAGTATCGTACCGAGATGATTGAAGCGGCTGCAGAAGCATCTGAAGAGCTCATGGATAAGTATTTAGAAGGCGAAGAGCTAACTGAAGCTGAAATCCGTGAAGGCTTGCGTACACGCACCCTAAATAACGAAATTGTACTTGCTACCTGTGGCAGTGCATTTAAAAACAAAGGGGTACAAGCGGTACTAGATTCTGTCATCGAGTATTTACCTTCGCCTACCGAAGTTAAGGCCATAAACGGTGTACTTGACGACAAAGATGAGACGGAAGCTGAGCGTCATGCCGACGACAACGAGCCGTTCTCTGCATTAGCATTTAAAATAGCTACAGACCCATTTGTGGGTACGCTGACGTTCTTCCGTTGTTACTCTGGTGTGGTTAACACAGGTGATACGGTTTACAACCCTGTTAAGGGCAAGCGTGAGCGATTTGGTCGTATCGTGCAAATGCACGCGAAAGACCGTGAAGAAATTAAAGAGGTTCGCGCTGGTGATATTGCAGCAGCGATTGGACTTAAAGATGTGACAACAGGCGATACTCTGTGTGATCCAAACAATGTGATCACCCTAGAGCGCATGGAATTTCCTGACCCGGTTATTTCAATTGCTGTTGAACCTAAGTCACAAGCAGATCAGGAAAAAATGGGCATTGCGCTGGGTAAACTAGCGGCAGAAGACCCATCCTTCCAAGTAAACACTGACGACGAAACAGGTCAAACAATCATTTCAGGTATGGGTGAGCTACACTTGGATATCATTGTTGACCGAATGAAACGCGAGTTCAAAGTAGAGTGTAACGTGGGTAAACCCCAGGTTGCTTATCGTGAGACCATTCGTAGTACGGTTGAAGTGGAAGGTAAATTTGTACGCCAGTCGGGCGGCCGTGGCCAGTTTGGTCATGTATGGCTGCGCCTTGAGCCTCAAGAGCCAGACGCTGGGTACGAATTTGTGAACGAAATCGTTGGTGGAGTAGTACCCAAAGAGTTTATTCCATCAGTCGATAAAGGAATTCAGGAGCAGATGCGTAGTGGTGTGGTTGCCGGCTACCCAGTACTTGACGTAAAAGTTACTTTGTACGATGGTTCATATCACGATGTTGACTCTTCTGAAATGGCGTTTAAGATCGCCGGTTCAATGGGTTTCAAAAAAGGCGCCGCAGAAGCAAATCCGGTGTTACTTGAACCCATGATGAAAGTTGAAGTGACTACTCCAGAAGACTGGATGGGTGATGTTGTTGGCGATCTAAACCGTCGTCGCGGCATGATCGAAGGCATGGAAGAAGGCGTTGCCGGAATTAAAATTATCCGTGCAAAAGTTCCCCTTTCAGAAATGTTTGGGTATGCGACCGACTTGCGTTCACAAACGCAAGGCCGTGCGTCATACTCTATGGAGTTCTTCAATTATTCTGAGGCGCCAAACAATGTGGCGCAGGCTATTATTGAGTCTAGAATTTAATCTTATTGAAGGTTCGGTCCGGTCTGTATTGGGTCGGACTTTTAACTTAGGAAACGAGAAAAATGGCAAAAGAAAAGTTTGAACGTACGAAACCCCACGTAAACGTGGGTACAATCGGCCACGTTGACCACGGTAAAACTACCCTAACTGCAGCAATCACTACTGTTCTTGCAAAGACTTACGGTGGTGACGCTCAAGCGTTCGATCAAATCGATAACGCTCCTGAAGAAAAAGCGCGTGGTATCACCATCTCTACTTCACACGTAGAATACGATACTCCAACTCGCCACTACGCACACGTAGACTGCCCAGGACACGCTGACTATGTTAAAAACATGATCACCGGTGCTGCACAGATGGACGGCGCGATCCTAGTAGTAGCAGCGACTGACGGCCCAATGCCTCAGACTCGTGAGCACATCCTACTTGGTCGTCAGGTTGGTGTACCTTACATCATCGTATTCATGAACAAGTGTGACATGGTTGACGATGAAGAGCTTCTAGAGCTAGTAGAAATGGAAGTTCGTGAACTTCTTTCTGAGTACGAATTCCCAGGTGACGACCTACCAGTTATCCAAGGTTCTGCACTTAAAGCCCTTGAAGGCGAAGCAGAATGGGAAGCGAAGATTGTTGAACTAGGTGAAGCTCTAGATTCATACATCCCAGAGCCAGAGCGTGCTATCGACAAGCCGTTCATCCTTCCAATCGAAGACGTATTCTCAATCTCAGGCCGTGGTACTGTTGTAACTGGTCGTGTTGAGCAAGGTATCATCACTGTAGGTGAAGAAGTAGAAATCGTAGGTATCAAAGAAACTACGAAGACTACTTGTACTGGTGTAGAGATGTTCCGTAAGCTTCTAGACGAAGGCCGTGCAGGTGAGAACGTTGGTGTTCTTCTACGTGGTACTAAGCGTGACGAAGTAGAGCGTGGTCAAGTACTAGCGAAGCCTGGTTCAATCAACCCGCACACTAAGTTCGAAGCAGAAGTATACGTACTATCTAAAGACGAAGGTGGCCGCCATACACCATTCTTCAAAGGCTACCGTCCACAGTTCTACTTCCGTACAACTGACGTAACTGGTGCAGTAGAGCTACCAGACGGCGTAGAAATGGTAATGCCTGGTGACAACCTTAAATTCAAAGTTGAGCTAATTGCTCCGATTGCGATGGACGAAGGTCTACGTTTCGCAATCCGTGAAGGTGGTCGTACAGTAGGTGCAGGTGTTGTAGCGAAGATTCTAGACTAATCTAGACTTTGCACACTAAGCATTGAAAAGAAAGGCGCTCATTGAGCGCCTTTTTTGTTGTTTTGAATAAATCTTCCTGTTCGTTTAACTTTTTTAAAAAATCCTATCAATTTTTCTAAACTTTCTTGCTACTTAATTGGTTTTTGATTAGCGTAACTCTAATCGTAAAAAAGTAAGTTGTCGTATGTGGGCACGTTTGAGTTTGGCAGTTCTACTATTGTCATCACCTTCTTTGGGTAGTGCTGCGTCTGCGTCGTCTGACGTTGATTTGTTTGAGCTCTCACTTGAGGAACTGCTCAACGTTGAAATCACGGTCGAAAGTGTTAAATCAAGGCGGTCTAGCGATACATTCTCTTCAATAGGTAAAGTCACACAGGGACAGTGGCGTACGTTCGATGCAGAGCGAGTTTTCGATACGCTAAAGTACGAACCCTCTATGGATTTATACATGTCAGTAGGGGGCTCTACAACGCTCAGTACGCGCGGATATACCGGTGATAGTTCAAGTTCTCGCGGCAAAGCTCTACTCTTTGATGGCATCCCCCTCAATGGCTTTGCTTTTGGTACCGCGCTGTACAGTAAAAGCTTTTTACCAACAGAATTATTGAGTGGGATAGAAGTCGTTCGTGGTCCCATATCAAGTATGCACGGTCCCGATGCTTTTCATGGGGCAATTTTAATGACTCCTAGTTTGTACGAAGAGCCCGGCCATAGTCTTGAGGCTTCTTCCGACAATTACGGGCAAAATGAAGTGGCCTTAAAATCAAGCGTTAACGTTGCGGAAGATATAAAGAGTATTTCACTGCTTCATACAACACACCTCGATGATAACTTCAGTCCATCAAATTTAACTACCCGGCTAAACTCTGAACAGAAAAGTTATACGCTATTCAACAAAATAGCGTGGCAGAGAAATTCACATCAACATGAGGCGGGATTGCTACTGAACAGAGCCAGTGCTGCAGGCTACTTTGATCTATTTTCGACTGACACGTCGAGTGGCGTTGATGGTGCAGAGACATCACTGCTTTATTACAAAGGTCAGTTCACTCTTACTGATTGGAATGTATCTGCTAAAACCTGGGTTCACGATAGTGTGTTTGATTTGCGTTTTCGCGATGAATCCTTTGTACAGTTTTGGAATGACCGACAATATGGCGCTCAGCTGATTGGAACCAACGACAGTCTCACTGACGCCTCGGTCAGTATAGGTACGGAATTTATCAAATCAAAGGTTGTTGAAGCGAGGAGTCATCTGGCGTCAGATCCCCCAAGATTCGCAAGTGGAGACGGGTTGAGTAAAAACGTGTTCGCGTTGTTTGGGCAATATACTCAATTGCTCACCGATAATTTAACGTTAGATGCCGGTCTGCGAGTGGATCGCTTCTCTAACAGCGGTGAGACTGAGGTGTCTCCAAAAATAGGTTTAATCTATCGTTCAAGCGATGTATCGAGCTGGAAACTGTCTGCAGCTCGAGGTTATCGCGCTCCCGCAGCTGGTGAATTGTCTTCCGGTAATTTTCTCGGTAACCCTGAACTAAAAGGTGAAACGCTAACTACTGTCGAAGCTACCTATCAATTTCAAAATGAGTTCGCCCAGATTAAAGTCACCCTATTTGATTCAATGTGGGAAGATGGGATTATCACCCAACTTACCGATGAAGCGACATCAATGGGCTTCGAAAGGCAGTTTGTCAATGCTGGTTCAAATTCGGCATATGGTTTAGAGCTGGAGCAACGATATTACTTTAGCGATCACGATATCTATGTTCAGTCGGGCTATAGCTACGTAAAATCAAAAAACGAAACCTCCAATACAGATTACACCGCGTTTCCCGAGCACAAGTTTTCTATTGGGATTGTTCATCAGCTAAACAGCTACCAATATGCATTACACTACTTGTTGAAAACTGATAGAACCGATACCTTGTTAAGCGAGGTAACATTGCCAAACTTTCATGACGTGCACTTCTCAATTCAGCGAGAATTTAAAAATTCTAGCGTTATTGCACGAGTGTCGAACTTACTCAATAGTACGCAAGTTGATCCCGCCATTTGGGGTGTTGATGGTGGTATTGAAGGGCGAGGTCGTAAATTTGAATTGAGTTTTCTGTATTCTTTCTAAGTGTCGAAGATATTGTCTAGATTGACTTTTTCTAATAACGGATGCTTGTCAACACCACACAACAATACAATGTCTACGTTAGGCAAAGGAGGAAGGCTATCGACAACTGTTACGTCGCCACTTACACTAATCTGCCCGATAGCACCAACTGCTAAACCAGCGGCAACAAGCGCGCGCTGAGCCGATGATGTGTCGCAACAGGCGAGCAGGTGATAGGGTACTTTTTTCTTACTTAAAGTTTCGATGGCCGCTGCGTGGTATTTACAATCTTTTTGGAATAGAGCTAAAGGAATGGACGGCCTATTGTGAATATCGTAGTCCGGGCTACTAATCCACACACCTTTATCGGCACATAACCAATAGCCTTCTTCACTGTTGGGGGAGCGAGTAACGATGGCGGCATCGATTTTTCCTTCATCTAGCCATTCTCTCAAGATAATACTTGGACGGCTAAACACTTGGATTGAACAAGTGGGTTCGACCGCATAAATGCGCTCTATAATCAAGGGAAGAAGGTTGTCATTGTAGTCTTCTGGGCAACCCAAACGCAGCGGTTGTTTGTCTTGATAGCGTTTTATCTTAGTTACAGTGTTACCGTGCAAAGTAACAATTTTTTCAGCTTCTACCCGCAGAGATGTACCTGCTTCGGTAAGAATAAGATTGCGTCCGTGTTTTTCAAATAGTTTGACGGATAGCTCTTCTTCCAGCTTTTTCATTTGTGCACTAAAAGCTGATTGAGTTCGGTTAATCTGTTTAGCCGCCCGAGTAAAACTCCCGGTTTCAGTGAAGGCGAGAAAGCTGCGAAGCGAGTCAATATCCATTGTTCATTCAATCCATCAGAAAAATTAATAGGTGGTATAAAAACTATACGTTAGTGGTTTCTACTGCAATCCCTTAACCTTGAAATACATTCAATGCACTGAGGGAACATAATGAAGCTATACATTGCAAACCAAAACTATTCTACATGGTCACTACGGGCGTGGATTATTTTTGAACGCTTTAATTTGAATGCGCAAGTGACCAAGCTATCTCTGTTTACTCCTGAGTTTTACCAAACGCTTTCAGCCATTAATCCTGCCGCGAAAGTCCCCGCACTTGTTGATGGAGAAATTAAGGTATGGGACTCATTGGCTATTCTTGAGTATATCAATGACAACTACTTAGAGGGTATAGCATGGCCTGCGGATAAAGCGCTAAAAGCGAAAGCGCGTGCAATTTCTTGTGAAATGCACTCCGGGTTCATGAATGTGCGTAATGAACTACCGATGAATTGTAGAGCGCGTAGGAAGGTCATAATGAGTGACGGTGCTAAAAAAGAGTGGAGTAGAATAGATGACATATGGTCAGAACAAATGGCGGCGTTTCCCGACGGGTGGCTGTTTGGTGAATGGTCTATCGCTGACGCTATGTTCGCGCCTGTAGTCATGAGAGCCAAAACCTACAATTTGCCACTGTCTGAATTAGCAACTCAATACATGGAGCGCGTCTTAGCGAGCCAAGAAATTTCGACATGGTTAGCGCAGGCGAGTGAAGAGGCGGATATTGTGCAAGAAGATGAGGCTGGGGAGCCCATTTAATCGGTGAAAACAAAAAACGGTGGTGTCGAAGCACGACAACCACCGTTGATACTGAATGACAGTTGAGAACTAGATTCTAAAACTCGTCAAAGCTGTAGGTGAAGCGAACACCAACAGTTCTTGGTCTTAGTACGTTTACTACAAAGCTTCTTACCGTTGCGCCTTCAACAGTTTGACTAATTCGCGGTGTAGACTGAACACCGGTTTCGGCAAACTTGTCAAACAGGTTGTTAACGTAACCAGTAACTGTCCAGTTGTCTGTCTCGTACATTACACGAGCATTGGCAACACCAAAGCTCGGTAAGGTGTAACCACCACCTAGTGCAGCAGTACGAGAGAGAATATCGCCCTGATATGCGTAATCCGCGCTGTAAGTTAGCTCAGCACCATCCGATAGCTCTTGGTAGTAGGTTGCAGAAATCGCAAACTGAGTTTCTGGTGAACCAGGAAGTCTGTCACCTTCGCTACCGTCTTCAAATGCAGTTGCAAAACCTGGAGGTGTGATAGTACGAACCAGTGATGGTACGTCTGCAGACAATTCACTTTTCGTTTTACTGAATGAACCTGTAATACGCAAATCATCTGTAGCCAACCAATCGAAGGTTCCTTCAAAACCACGAGATTCAGCACCGTTCGCATTGATGGTAATTGGTACAGATGCATTTACCGTCGCAGACGACAATTGGTTGTCTTCCCATTCGATGTAGTACACAGCTGTGTTGAATGTAAGCGTTCCATCTAACCAGCGGCTCTTAACACCTAACTCGTGGTTGCGGGTTGTATCTGGGCCGTACGCACGTTCATCAAACTGGGCAAAGTCATTCGGACCTGGACCATATTGTTGACCTGGTGCCAACAAACAGTTTCCTTGTGAACCATTCGGGTCGTACTCGTCACATTCACCACCGCCATTTACGCCACCAATACGGAAACCTTCACTTACCGTCAGGTAAACATTAAGGTCGCTATTGAACGCATATGAAGTATTAAATTTAAAGAGGTTACCGTCATCTTCCTGACCCAAGCTAGGATCAAATGGACGCGCTTGAATTTCATCTAGGCCTGCGGCAATAAAGCCTCGGTCAAATAGTGGGAAATCAACTTCAGACTGGCTTTCAATCTTGTACTCGTAGTAACGGGCACCAAGAGTGACTTGCCACTTATCAGTAATTTCATAACCAAATTCACCGTAAACTGCTTTTTCAGTGATGTCAGTTGATGAGGCAGAGAAATACTCTAGGTTATCTGGACGATCGAAACCGGCAAACTGTGCATAACCTGGCGTGTATTCCGCTGAGTAACCTACATCTTCGCTTCTATTGTAGAAGGCACCTACAATCCAGTTGAACGCTGAGTCAGTGGTTGATACAAGGCGAATCTCTTGGTTAAGCGTGTCGATACGCTCGTTTTCTTCAGTGAACGCGGTAAACGTAGGGAAGGTTTCGTAAGAGTACTCTAAGCTGATAAGTAGGTCAGTTTGGTCACGCTGACCAATCTCTTCGTACTCAGATATACCTGTTGCTGAGGTTAGCTCTGCAAAACCTAGGTCCGCGATGATTTCAAGCGCTAGTAGGCTCGTGCTTTCTTCATTAGGTTCTTCAACTCGCTGAGCATTTTCATATTTACCTGTAGGTAACGCGCCCATATGACTTGAAATAGTACGCCCTTCGTTATCTTCCTCTTGGAAGTAATAAGTTAGGGTTGCGTCTAGTACTTCGCTGGGTTGCCAACGTAGCGATAATTTACCTGTTAGTGATTCCTGACCGTTAATGTCTTCTTGCGGTGCAAGTTCATCACTGCCTCGGGGAGAGTCTGGCTCAGACACACCAATTTCACGCACGATAAACGGCTGGTCGATAAAACCAGGGTCTTCGAAACGGTCTAGAGCTACACGGACTGCAAAAGTGTCTGACAGTGGAAGGTTAAAGGTAACCCCTAGATCGGTGCCAAGGTTGTCACTTTCACTGGTTTGGAATAGGTCACCGCGGAGATCTATTTGTGTACCATCAAACTTAGGTTTAGTTGGGATATAACGAATAGCACCACTTAGCGTACCTGCACCATACAGTGTCCCTTGAGGTCCTAAAAGTACCTCTACACGCTCTAAGTCAGTGATACGAAGGTCAATAGCTAGAGGAATTTCACCTAGGTAGGTAGCTACCGTTCCACCTTGTGTGTTACCGCTTCCTTGGCCTAACGGGTCAGCGTTGATACCACGAACGATGATTGGGTTACCGTTACGACCACCTTGGTCGATGGCAACAATACCCGGAACAAACCTTAGTACTTCGGAAATATCGCCAATACCTTTTTCTTCCAACGCAGCACCGTCAAGGGCAGCGATGTTAATAGGTACGTCTTGGATAGAACCAGCACGACGGGTTGCTGTTACTTCAATCTTTTCTATTGCAGCAAGGCCTTGCTCTTCTTGAGCTATAACAGGCACTGTAACTGAACCACTCACAGCAGCTATTGCCACAGCACGAGCAATAAGGTTGTGTTTAAATTTTACGGTCTTCATGTGTCGTCTCTTTCAATTTTATTGAACGAATTAAATGTGTGTATGTGTTAATTGCGTTCAGCGCGGTTTTATTCTTGTGAAGTGCTGATGGACAAACCCATCTTAACAAACTGGACGATTTGCACGTTTTTAGTTTGCCCTTGTAATGGTTCCGCTGTCAAATCGGCGTGTGTAACCTTTTGTGTTGAAAATTACTAATGATTTGATAGCCTTTTTACGCCACGTCTCAACTAGCAGGTAGTATGTCTAATCTTGTAAGTACAATTATAGAGAGAAATTTTTCTCTTATGGCTCAGGGAAAGTATCCGGAGGTGCACGCTGCTGCGCTGTCGATGATTAAACAAAATGTCAACGACCCTGTGCCTTATCTACTGCTCGCTAAGCTTTGCTTTGACCACGAGAACTATAAAAAATCAGATGAACTATTTTCTAAAGCTATAACGTTGGGCCCAGAGAATGTTTATGTTTTGACGTTCTACGCTCAGTGTCTCACTTTCTTTGGTAAACATGTCTACGCTAAAAACCTCGCTGACAAAGCTGCTGGACTAGGCCCTAAAGAAGCCTATCTGTTGGATACCCTGGGAGTAATCTACAGCCGATTGGGCTTCCATGAAAAAGCGATACATTGGTTTGAGAAAGCTGTTGGATTAAATAGTGAGGTTGCAAACTACCACTATAATCTAGCGGCATCGCAGCAGTTTTTAGGGAATTTTGAAGCTGCACAGGTAAGTTACGAGGCGTCTTTACAGCGCTCGCCTGATGATTATCGCGCGTTATCTTCCTTAGTGAGCTTGAAGAAACAGCGAGAAGATGACAATCGATTGAGTGAGCTGTTACGAGTTTTCGATAAACTGCAAACAAATGAAGATGCGACTTTGTATCTAGGACACGCCTTAGCTAAAACCTATGAAGACATGGGAAATCACAAAGAAAGTTTTCATTGGTTGCAAAAGGCAAAGGCGGCTAAGAACGCAAAGCCTGCAAGTGTTGACTACAGAAAGATATTTGCTGCCGCTAAGTCGAAAATAATGAAGGTGGCAACAAATGCAGAGGTTAGTACTGCATCGCCGATCTTTGTTGTAGGTTTACCTAGAACCGGTACCACACTGGTAGATAGAATTATATCAAGTCACAGAGATGTAGCCTCTGGCGGAGAATTAAATACCTTTGCAGAGCTTGTTAAAAGAGCCACGTCATCAAAATCGCAGTATGTTTTAGACGAAACTACTCTGCTTCAAGCAAATGATTTGGATTTAGCTAAGGTGGGTCAAGATTATGTCACAGCAACTCAGGCGCTGTATCGAAACGCCAAACGCTGTACCGACAAAATGCCGCTAAACTTTTTCTATGTTGGGTTAATTCTTAAAGCCTTGCCAAATGCTCGCGTCATTGCTTTGCGCCGCGGTGCGATGGACAGCTGCCTGAGTAATTACCGGCAGTTACTTACCACGCAGCATGCCTATTATGATTACACCTATGGGCTCGAAAGTACCGCTGCTTTTTACACAATGTTTGATGATCTTATGAGCCATTGGCGTGAGACTTTACCCTCGGACAGGTTTCTAGAGATAAATTACGAAGATATTGTGTATCACCAAGAGGAAAAAACGCGAGAGATACTGTCTTTTTGTAACCTGGATTGGGACGAAGCCTGTATGCGTTTTCACGAGAATGATGCACCAGTCTCTACCGCGAGCTCGGTTCAAGTGCGACAGCCTCTGTACTCAGGTTCAATTGGACGCTGGAAAAAGTACGGAGATTTGTTGGATGGCCTAAAACAGGCGCTTGGTGAGTTGCATGAAACAGGTGAAGACCACTAAAAACAAAAAGCGCTTTTGAACCGGCCAACGGTGTCAAAAGCGCTTTCTAGATGCATGTCAATGCAATCGATTTTACGCTTCAGGCATACCTGAAGAATGATGGCTCACGATTAACCACTCACCGTCGATTAACTGATATGTGAAGCTGTAACGAGCTTTAACTTCTTGGCCTGTTGTACCGAAAGTGAAAGTGTAAACCCCAGAGTCAACGGCTAGTGTGTCAGCAATAGTGATTTGACGTAGGTTGATAACGCCTGATGGCTTGTTTGCTAAAAAGTGAACAAAATAATCTTTCTTCTCTTCAGCAGTCAAACGTGGTTGGTTCGAAACTGTAGGAAGCAAGATTGAGCGTTCCGCGTAGTTTGCAACTACATTGTCAGGCTCGCCAGTCTGTAGTGATTCATTCCATCTATCAAATAGTGCTGCAATATCAGTTTCAGTAGTCATCGTAATTAATCTTCTCTTAAATAAAAGTAACATGAATTGATACGTTAAACGCGTCTAACAGATCACTGCGTTTTGTACCGTTAAATATTTTATAACATGAGGAAAACAAAGCTTTATATACCAGTCTTCATGCTATTGCTGATAGTAAAAAGCTATCAGGTTTTGTGATGATCAGCTGAAATGTTTATCAAAAGAGTTAAATGAATGCTGTACTACTCGACGGGAAAGTCGAAATATGTGTCTGGGTAAGGTTGAGGCTGATAGCTAAAATGCCACCACTCCATATCGTAATCAGCAAAGCCATGATCAGCCATTACCCGCTTTAATAATTGCCGGTTGGAATATGCATGCTTAGACAATGGAGAATGTTCAGTATTAGACAAAGGGTCAAACAAATCATACGGGCCCCCCATATCGAGTTCTTGCCACTCACCGTGTTCATCAAGTGCTACTAGCGTTAAATCTATTGTGGCACCACGACTATGGCCCGATTGTTCAGCGATATAGCCTCCAACAAGCTGATGTTTATCTAGGTTGGGGTAATATTCGCTTTTTGTCCTAATGTCACTTGTGTCTTGTACCCAGCGCATGAAGTGTGAAACCGCCCGTTGAGGGCGATAACAATCAAACACTTTTAAATTCAAGCCCTGCGCCGCTAACGACGTATATACGTTAACTAATGCTTCTGCGGCATCTTTCTGTAAGAGACACTTGGCGGACCTGTAACCGGTAATTGGTGTTCCTACAAAGTTGTTGGCAGTCGCATAGCGAATGTCCATGACTATATTGGGCAGTATGAGATTAACGTCAATAAAGTCATCGGGTCTCTCGGCATTCGCTGAACTCAAAGACACAAATCCTACGAAAGGCAGAATGATTAGTAGGTTGAAGGCGAATTTCATCGCTATTTGTCCCTAAACGTCAGTAGGTTGGGTTAGTTAAGGGTGAACGAAATTGAAGCGAGTGACAATAGTGATATCCACTAGATTCGGGATAGGTGAATTTAAGTGTACTGCGAAAGAGTGAATGTCGCACTGGCAAGGTTTTTGATTGTTCTCAATACATTCGTTTGATAATTCAAAAATTTGACGCTGATTATGCTACCCACAAAAACACTGATATCAAAAATAGAGACACTTTCTAAAGATCTAACGCCAGAGCAATTGACCGGCTTTTTAGATATATTAGATGCCATGGCGGTAATGGTGGAGGAAGCAAGAGCGCTTCCCCCAGTAAATGACGACTGTTCCTCTGAACTCCCTTTGAGTAAAGCGATGCACTAAGGTGCGTTTAATCGTTCAAGAAGGGGAGCGTGTCTAACGCAACGTTCTTTCCTAGATTAAGTACGAATATCGACCCTAAGGCGACTTGCTGCTTTGCCCCAGCGAGTTGGATACCGAGTTGTGAGGCACCCGGTTGAAAATCTTGTTTTGCAGTGCCAGCTAATGCATAGGGCTGCCATTCAGTGGCGATACTGAATCGTCTGCTGAAACTTGGAGTATAGGGCGCACTACCTAATTGAAGCGCCACTTGATCAAAGCGTGCATTGCTCTGAGAGAGTGATTTAGCGAAAAAGAAAACGTAGATCATATCTCCTTTTTCGATATTACTGGCAATGGGTAAAAAACGCGCCTGCGTCATAAGGGTGACGACCTTTTTCGGCTATCGTAATTTCATAAGCTGAGCCTCCCAGCGCATCGCTGTTTGAATTTAACGAGCCTGAAGCTAATGCGCCATAGTGTCCTATGGATTCGGCATACGGCATCGTTAAAATTTGCCCTTCAACGGGAAGTACACTCGATAAGCGAGAATATACAACGTCTATTTCTTGGGGTTTACTCGGCGTTTGTTGTGCTAAAGCGCTTACATTACAACTTAAAAGAAACCCTATTACTAACCACTTTTTCATTTGCATACGTGTTTTCATCATTTTTGATAAAGATGATTACTTCTAGCATTGTGTTAATTTTGTGTAAATGCGGTCGAATTACATCGCCGAATTCCTGCTACAAAACACAAGAATTCGCCGATTTTGTTTCATCTCGAATGATGCTCTCTGAGGTTAACTTTATTGCTTTGTGAGGAGGCTTTATCAGAAGAGAAGGAAGTAGATTGATGATCCTCACCCCATCGTACCTAACGCGGGGTGAGGAAAAGCCACGTTATTCCGGCTGTCTAATGGCAGGTTGCAGAATTTTGTTGTGTAGCAAAATATTACGTTTCAGTTCGCTTGGTTGAGTAATACTGATGAGCCCTTCAGTACTTGACGTTGCTACTGGTTGTGTAGGTGTTGCGCTGATTGTTGCAGGGCAGGTGCCAGAGCTAATGTGCTCGAGTGCTGCAGCAAGCATTCCTTCACTTGGATCGCCTAATGCTGAGGTAAAGTCATCAGCAACGACACAGCCAGGTAGTTCATAGTCGAAATTTGGCGAGGCTGTTGGGATAAAGCCGTCAGAATAGGCTCCAAAACCTTTCTCATTAATGCCTTGGAACTGAATAGTGAAGTAGGTTTCACCACAGTTATCGGTTGGATAAAAACCATAGGGCTTTCCGCACGTGGTAGTACCAATTTGCACCACTTCAACATCGATGCCTCGTAATGCATTCATCACCGATTCACTCGCAGAACAGGTGCCTCCCGTGGTGATAACATATACCCGAGTGAGTTCAGGGCTAGGTAATCGAGTATTTAAAAATACTCCCGCATCGTAATCTATTTCTAAATCGTAAAATGGGGTAGGGCTTATTGTACGTCCCGTGACAGGGTTAGTAGTTGGGTGTTGGTCGTTGAACTCTAAGGTTTCGAAAATCATCCCGTTCGTCTGATTTGCACCAGCAACCATGTAAGATACTTGCGATGCCAATGCAAGTAGACCGCCGCCGTTATATCTCAAATCAATAACCAACTCAGATACATTCTCGTCAACAAAAAGGTTAAATGCATCGATAAGATCCGACTGGGCGGTACGAATGAATGTATTAAATTGGAAGTAGCCAACTCTGTCGCCACCAGACTCTATAACGGCAACATTTTGCACTGGTGACACTTCGATATCTGCGGAAGTGACGTCTACAGCAACTTCGGTGCCATCGAGTAGCTCAAACTCTAAACTTGCTGTTTGTCCATTTTCGCTAGGGAATAAACCATTGTTTATTACATCTACACCCGCTTGGGTGTTGTTGTTAACAAAGTCTATACCATCGACTGAAATAAGCTTTGCACCACGAGGGATGCCGGCAAGGGCAGCAGGAGAATTTGGCTCTGTATATCTCACTATCAGTTCTCTTGGCGGTGCTGAGCTGACAAATTCCCACTCAAAACCGTAACCAGAGGACACTCCAGTTTGTGCCAACGCATTGTACTCTTCAGTCGACTGTGAAAAGTGGAAGTTATCTTTTGATGAACCACTTGGAGTTAATGCGTTAGTTTTAAGCTGTGCGAAATAGGCGTCGACCGTGAAGTTGTTGGGATCATTGTCGTCGACTTCGTCGTACCAAAGATAGGTATTATTGGTCCATGAGCGAAGAAACAGTTTTTCCTCGAGTGCAGAACCTTGTTGGTCTGGGTAAGCTTCACCTGAGAACGGATCTATACCTGTTCGAGGTACTTCGCACTGAGCGAAAAACTCAGCTTCTGGTTCGAACTGCCCTGCTACCCAGGTAGGTTCCGTTGGCGCTGGGTCAGGTGTAGGTGTAGGTGTTGAGGTCGTTGAATTGCCACCGCCTCCCCCGCCACATGCACTGAGTGATAGCACGCACGCTACCATTGAAAGTTTGACTAATCCATTAATGCTCATCGTAAAATTCCTTTTAATAAACGTGAAAGACAACAATACATACTCAACTACCTATTCGTACTTGTTGATCTATATATGACCATACAAGTGTGAAAAGTTCACCCTCAATATTACGGATAAGACCATTGTTAATCGTATTTTCTTTCGATATTTTAGGGTATTACCTTTTTATTAAAAATTGTAAGGATTCACTTAACATGAGGTTTCCTAGTAAATTTTTGTACCTAATTTGTCTGTTAAGTATGAATTCATGGGGTAGCGACATTGACTGCGGCAACAACGAGCAAGCCAGAGCATTAGCTAGCTTGATTTTGACTGACGATAATCAGCAACGAAAAGAGCTCCGTTGTAATCGACTCTTAAGCCAAATCGCGGTTGAAAAAGCACAACTCATGGCGCAGAGTGAGCTTGTAATGCATAACCTCGGGGGGAGTCCCAATAATAGACTGAGAGAGGCAGGATATAAACTTCCCTCGTATTACGGCGCCTCATTTTCAAATCAAGTTGAGGCTATCGCCGGCGGTTACACTGATGCTGAATCGGTGTGGCGAGCCTTTAAACGTTCTAATGACCATCGGCAGCATTTGCTCGGAGAATTACCCTTTTACTTGGAGCAGGATGAACTAGGTGTCGCTTTCTTAAAAGATCGAGAAACTGCTTATGTCGAGTATTGGGTCGTGTACTTAACAAAAGGTTATAGCCCCGACCAAACCGTTGTATTTACTGCTGAGCAAATTCCAAATAAGAGTGAGTTGATTCTTCAACCTTATGATAATCATCAGGAACAGTAGCGATTAATCAATCACATTTGATACCTGCTAACTGAAACTATTTACGCTCATTCCAATGTGGAAACAATTGCTTGCAAATGTGTTGAACTAAAGTCTAACGCTGAGCTAAAAATCGAGTAGAATATCACCAATTGATATTTTGGAGCCGTTATGTTCGCATTGATGCAGTCTGTTAGAAGCCGTCTTCACAAACAACCATTTTGGATTGCCATCGTGATTGTTGTTGCAATAATCGCATGGGTGGCTTCTGGTTCTAATGCTACTGAAGCTAGTAGTCAAAACTCAACCACTGCGACACAGCAAGACTCTGTCGCTAAAGTTCGTATTGAAGCTATGCAGGCTTACCCAGTCAATCGTGACGTTTCTCTATACGGGCGCACTGAGCCTGACCGTATGACAACTCTGCGGGCGGAAGTTAAGGGCACTGTGGTAGAAGTGCTTGCTCTAGAAGGCCAATTCGTCAAAGCCGGGCAACCACTGGTAAAACTAGACGGCAACGATCTCTCTCAGAGGCTGCGTTCAGCGAGAGCGTTACTCGCACAAAGAGAGATTGAGTTAGAGGCCGCGACGTCTCTTGATCAACAAGGGTTTCAATCAAAAGCTAATTTAGCAGGCGCTAAAGCTAACGTTGAATCAGCAAAAGCAACCGTTGAAGGGTTGATACTTGCCATCGAAAACTTAGTAATTTCGGCGCCTTACGACGGCGTACTAAATGAGCGTTTTGTCGAGGTCGGCGATTTATTGAAAGATGGTGACCAAGTTGCCACTGTGGTTGATCTTGATCCGCTAGTCGTGGTTGCTGATGTTACCGAAAGCTACATTCACCAGTTGTCTATCGGTCAGATGGCCAGTGGCAGGATGGTCTCGGGTGATGTGCTTAAAGGTACAATTCGCTACATATCAAGTACTTCAAACGTCGGTACCAATACGTTCAAAATCGAAGTCAGTGTGCCAAACTCAGACTTATCTTACATGGCCGGTATGAGCACTGAGCTATCCATTCCTTTAGAGCAGACATGGGCTGTGAAAATTACGCCAGCAGTGATGGCGCTAGACGAACAAGGCAACCTAGGTGTTAAAACTGTTGTCGACTCACGAGTACGTTTTGTACCTATTGACGTAGTTAAAAGCGATAGCGAGGGAGTATGGCTTGGTGGTCTTGGAGAGCGAGCAGATATAATAACGCTAGGTCATGGTTACGTTAGAGACGGTGATATTGTTGAAGCCAGTTACGCCGATGGCAGCGAGTAAGGTGTTAATCAATGAGTAATATGATTGCTTCAGCATTAGCTCGCTCAAGAACCATTATGATGGTTTTTGTATTACTGCTCATCTCTGGAACGGTGACTTACGTTAACATTCCGAAAGAATCTAATCCCGACGTACCTATTCCAGTTATCTACGTTTCTATTATACATGACGGTATATCGCCGGAAGACGCTGAGCGCATGTTAGTAAAACCTATGGAGCGAGAGTTGCGCTCCATTGAAGGGATTAAGGAAATGCGTGCCACCGCAGCTGAAGGGCACGCTAACATAACCTTAGAGTTCATAGCAGGCTTTGATTCAAAAGCCGCACTTGCTGATGTCAGAGATAAAGTTACCGTTGCTCGCGCTAAGTTGCCGGAAGATACCGAAGAGCCGACCATTCATGAGGTTACGATGGCTGGTGAGCAAGCTGTAATTACTGTAGTGCTCTCAGGGCCAGTATCTGAGCGAGCCTTGCTAACCTTGAGTCGCGAGCTTAAGAACCGCTTAGAAGGTATGAAAGAAGTCCTTGAAGTGTCAGTGGGTGGCGACAGAGAGGACATGGTTGAGATCATTGTAGATCCCCTACTGATGGAGTCTTATGGCCTTGATCAGAACGACATTTTTAACTTGTTGTCTCGCAATAACAGGCTCGTACCCGCAGGAACTATGGATACTGGAAAAGGGAGCTTTGCGGTAAAAGTTCCTTCCGTATTTGAATCTGTGAAAGACGTGTACGAGCAGCCTATCAAGGTGGACGGTGATCGCGTTATTACCTTCCAAGATGTCGCTACCGTTCGACGTGCCTACAAGGACCCAAGTAGTTTTGCCCGCTTAAATGGTAATGCTTCTATTTCACTTGAGGTGAAGAAGCGCCCCGGTGAAAACATTATCGATACTGTTGCTCAGGTGAAAGCTTTAGTCGCAGCGGCACAAGAATCTGCCCTTTGGCCCGAATTAGTGCAAGTGACTTACACCGGCGATCAAAGTAAAGACATAGAAACCATGTTGGCCGATTTGCAAAACAATGTATCAAGTGCCGTGATATTAGTGGCCATTGTGATTGTTGCCATATTGGGTGTACGCACTGCTACTTTGGTCGGTATTTCCATTCCAGGATCGTTCCTTACTGGCATTCTTCTGCTCTCCATGTTTGGGTATACCATGAATATGGTGGTGCTATTTTCCTTAATCATGGCTGTGGGCATGCTGGTGGATGGCGCCATTGTGGTGACTGAATATGCCGATCGCTGCATGAGCGAGGGTATGGATAGAAAGCAAGCGTATGCTAAAGCGGCTCAACGTATGGCGTGGCCCATTATTGCTTCTACTGCGACCACGCTAGCGGCATTTGCCCCCTTAATGTTTTGGCCTGGCATGATGGGTGAGTTCATGAAGTACTTGCCCTTCACCTTGATAGCGGTATTGTCTGCCTCGTTGTTAATGGCCCTCATTTTTGTACCTACTCTTGGTTCGCTTATCGGTAAGCCTCGCTACGTGACACCTCAAGCACGCAAAGAAATGATGCAAGCTGAGGAAGGCGAAGTAACTTCGCTCTCGGGGTTTACTGGCAAATACGTTCGCACTCTCGCTGTCGCCATTAGACACCCATGGAAAGTACTCGCAGGGGCTATTGTGATTTCCGTATTGTCATATTCTGCATATATCGCCTCAGGTTTGGGTAGCGAATTCTTCCCTCATGTGGACAGCACGGGTGTGAATATAACAGTGCGTACTACAGGTGACCTATCGATCTACGAGAAAGACCAATACGTTCGTGAAGTGGAAAGCCGATTGATGGACATGGAAGAGGTTGAAACACTCTATGCTCGGACGGGCGGTGACAATCAAATTGGTTATATTCGACTTAACTTAGTGGATTGGCAATTGCGCAGACACTCCGATGATGTAATGGAGGAGGTACGCAACAGGCTATCGAATTTGCCGGGGTTAGATCTGGAAATAGCACCTGATGAAAACGGACCTCAACAAGGGAAAGACTTACAAGTAGAATTGTCATCCCGATATCCAGAACTACTCAGTGAGACCGCGCTAACTATTCGCGCGGCGCTTGAGCAAGATGGTCGATTTACCGCAATAGGTGACACGGCGAATAAGCCGGGTATTGAATGGCAACTTAAGGTAGATCGCAGCGATGCAGCACGTTTTGGTGCCGACGCTTCGTTAGTGGGTAATACTGTTCAGTTTGTCACAACTGGACTCAGAATTGGTGAATACCGACCAGATGATGTAGACGACGAACTGGATATTCGCGTGCGATATCCAGTAGACAACCGTTATATCGGTAAACTCGATGATTTGCGGGTAAAAACTCCAACGGGAATGGTGCCTATTTCAAACTTTGTTGAGCGTTCAGCCCAGCCTAAAACCGACGTTATTCGGCATATTGACAGCAAACGAGTTATTAGCGTTGAAGCGAACATGGTTCCGGGTGAACTACTCAGTCTTGCTCTGCCAGAGTTGATGGAAAAACTACCCACATTGGGTTTAGACCCGCGAGTAGACATTACTATTGCGGGTCAAAACGAACAGCAAGAAGAGTCGCAAGCATTCTTGCTCAATGCATTTCTAGTCGCGCTTTTCGTAATGGCAATCATCTTGGTCACTCAATTTAATAGCTTCTATCAAGCGTTCTTGATATTGAGTGCCGTACTGTTCTCTACCGTAGGTGTATTTCTACTGCTCGCTATTGTGCAAAAGCCCTTTGGCGTCGTTATGTCTGGTATTGGTGTGATTTCACTCGCGGGAATTGTGGTAAATAACAATATTGTGCTTATCGATACGTACAATATCCTGCGAAAAGAAGGCTTTCCTGCCATGGAGGCTATCTTGCGAACGGGAGCACAACGTTTGCGTCCGGTGTTAATGACAACGGTCACTACTATACTTGGGTTGATGCCCATGGTGCTCGGAGTCAATATCGACTTTATTGGTCGTAATGTTGAAATCGGTGGGCCTTCTACTCAATGGTGGACACAGTTGGCGATGGCAATTGCAGGTGGATTGACCTTTGCGACTCTGCTCACTCTTGTACTGACACCTTGTATGCTAGCGTTGAAAGTAAATCGAGACAGTAAAAAAGCCATCAAATTGAGTCGTGCTAAAGTAACGCTAGAAGCGGCTTAATTAAGTCGATATGCCATAAAAAAAAGCGGTATTGCATCATGCACACCGCTTTTTTAGTGAGTAATAAATGAGTCACCAAATATTGAGTGACTCAATTACACTTACGCTTTAGACGCTACCCACTCGTTTACTAGTCCTTCAAGCACGTTCAAAGGTACTGGGCCGCTCTTAAGTACAACATCGTGGAATTCAGGTAGGTTAAACTTGTCACCTAGCTTTGCTTTTGCAGCTTCCCGAAGCTCAAGAATTTTCAACATACCAATTTTATACGCCGTGGCCTGAGATGGCATTACGATATGACGTTCTACCATTTTAACTGCATCAGGCTGTGGGTTTGGCGTATTAGTCACGTAATAATCTATACCCTGTTCTCGAGTCCATTGCTTGGCGTGAATACCCGTGTCAACCACTAGGCGGCATGCTCTCCAGAGCTCCATCGCTAGACGGCCAAAGTCTGAATATGGGTCTTCATATAAGCCAATCTCTTTTGGAATTAGTTCAGAATACAATCCCCAACCCTCTGTGTAAGCGGTATATCGACCAAACTTACGGAACATTGGAATACCCTCTAACTCCATGGCGATGGCAATTTGCATGTGGTGGCCAGGAATACCCTCGTGATACGCGAGCGCTTCCATTTGGTAAGTTGGCATATCGCTCATACGGTACAGGTTCGCATAGTAGGTTCCCGGACGTGAACCGTCTGGCGCAGGCTGTTGATAAAAAGCCTTACCTGCCGACTTTTCACGGAAGGCTTCTACCTGTTTAACGATCATATCTGCTTTCGGCTTGACGATAAACAATTCGTCTAGGCGAGACTTCATGTTGTCGATGAGGGCAACTGCCTCACTGATATAGCGCGCTTTACCTTCGTCGGTTTCTTCATAGTAAAACTGCGGATCAACTCGCATAAATTCGAAGAATTCTTGCAGTGTGCCGTCAAACTCTACTTTCTTCATGATTTCACGCATTTCATCATGAATACGAGCCACTTCAGCAAGACCAACTTCGTGAATTTCGTCAGCCGTCATAGATGTTGTGGTTGTGTTGGCCAGTGCGGTGTTGAAGAACTCCTCACCATTAGGGAATTTCCATGCACCATCTCGTGTATCAGCACGCTCTTCAAGTGATTGAAGTGTGGCGATAAGTGACTCGTAAGCAGATTTAAAGCTACCCGCTAGCGCTGTGTTAGCTTCACTAATGAGACGATCTTTTTCAGCTTGCTCGATATCCAGTGCATTGACTTTGCGAGTAAAGTCGGCGAGTAACGTGCTCTCACCGTTATCGTCAAACGGGGCACCGGTGAGAAGGTTTTGGCTGTCAGAAATTACATAAGGATAGACAAATTTAGGCGCAATAATGCCCAATTCGGCCCGCTTCTCTAAGCCAAGGATAAGATCCGTAAATAGTTGCTCTACACCATTCAAACGACTGATGTAAGCTTCTGCATCAGACACATCTGTAATTTGATGTTGGTTGATCAGCAATGAAGGTACCATCGAATGAGTACCAAACATTTGGTTCACAGGATAGTTGTGATAGCGCCATTTGTGGTTAGCAATTTGGTTCTCGAGCTGTTGAACAAACAACTGGTGAGACATGGCGGTTTGTGCATCGAGTTTACTTACATCAATGGTTTTGATTCGGGCTAAGTTATCAAGCGTAAACTGATAGTTTTCTTCTGCGCGAGCTTCGGAAGTATCATCCCACTTATCGTAATCTTGCTTAATTGCCATGTACGTCTGATAAATAGGAGAGCGCATTACGCCTGCCATGAAAATCTCATCAAACATCTGGTTGGCTTTTTGAGATTCGGTAAGCTCTTGAACCTCTTGGGGGGCTGTGGTCTCCGCTGTCGTTTCGGTAACCATAGCAGTTCTCTCTGCACACGCAGACAGGCCAAAGCTGAGTGCAATGGCAATCAGTGAAGGTTTAAATTTCATTTATTATCCCTGGGCATTATTCTAATTTTCAATGACTAACGTGACATTCAAGTAATTGGTATTTTTCTGAGTGGGCTATGTCGAACTATAACGATTTGCCCGCCACGTAGGTCAATTCAATTGTAGCACTATGGACGATAATAGGGAGTGACTTAAGGCTAACTACTGAGACGTGCGACTATTTGCTGATTGCACGGAAATGACATATCGAGTTTGCCTTTAGCCTTTGAGGCTAATTTTCCGTAAACTACGCCACGAGCAAAACAGTATTTAGGAAATTCAATGAAAGAGGTTATTTCGCCGTATTCACCCTCATTTGTGGATGAGATGTGTCGATGGTTGTACTCTTTTGTGTTGGTTCTGTTGATTCCAATTGCTTTCTTTGCGTTGATTCGTCGTGGTGCACTTAGAAATCAGAATCACAACAAACGCCGTTTCGAGCGATTTGGCAGAGTCGCACACCCACAGAAATACAATGGGTATCTGTTCCACTGTGTTTCCGTTGGAGAAGTCGTGGCTGCTTCGTGTGTTATCAAACGTATTATGGAAAGCGAACCCGACACCCAAATAACCATAACTACAACAACGCCAACGGGATCTGCTCGGGTGCGATCTATTTTTGGCGACAAAGTACATCACTTCTATCTGCCATTTGATTTACCTATGGCTATGGCTGGAATGATTAAACGCATTAAGCCCAAAGCAGTGATGATCACTGAAGTCGAGTTGTGGCCAAACCTTATTCACACCTGTTGGAAAAAAGCGATACCTGTTGTAGTAGTAAATGCGAGGATGACCGACCGTTCAGCGAAGAGTTACAGAAAAATTAGTCGATTATTTAGGCCTATGCTGCACAAAGTCACTCACGTTTGTGCTCAGGGGGAGAGAGATTATAAAAACTATCTTTCATTGGGGATAGATGAGAAAAAACTGACGCTGACTAACAATATAAAGTTTGACCAGGTAGGCGCCACGGCCACAGCGAGATCATCATTTATGGGGCTTAACTACGGCGAGCAAAATGTGTTTGTTGCTGGCAGTACCCATGATATCGAGGAGGAAGCTGTTGTTTTAGCTGCTCAAGGGATTCGTGAAAAGGGTAGTCAACTTATTACTGTCATAGTGCCAAGACATCCTGAACGATTTGAAGCAGTGGCCAAGTTACTTAAAAAGATGGGTGAAGATTTCGTACGAACCAGTGAGAGCACATCGTTGACTGATGGAGCAAAAACCATCCTACTCGATGAAATGGGCAAGCTAAATCAGGCATATCAAGTTGCGAATTACGCATTTGTTGGTGGGTCATTAGCGGATAAAGGGGGGCACAATGCGTTGGAGCCTGCGGCGTGGTCGGCACCCATGTTAATGGGACCAAACACCTACAACAACCCTGTTATCTGTGACTTCTTAAGCGAGCGTGGTGCGCTCACGATTGTGTCCTCATGGCAAGAAATGCGAGATAGAATTTTATTGTGGATAGAGGCGCCAGAGAGTGCAATCCGAGCAGGGGGAGCAGGGCGACAGGTACTAGACGAAAATCAAGGCGCGGTTAATCTAACGCTGGAGCAAATAGCAAAAGTAGTGTGATTAGGAAGCATCGAACTAGTGCAACCTTGCACCAAAGTATGGCTTTTCATTTTTAGATCTAAGCAATAATTTCAGGTTATATCTATTAAGCTTTTGAATAATGGTGTTTTTTATTTTTGGCTTGGTGATTGCTATCTAACGACCGACGGCGTAACTCTGGTAAAAATCTAATAAACTAAGTTTCTCTCAAGTGAAACACCAGATTACAACGTTTTCCAGGGAGAGGCACCCTGCCCTATGGTGGGGTGTCGTTCTGCTTTCATTTGCTTCCCCCCTTGTTGAACACACGCTTAACGTGTATTTTGCACAGAATAATAATAATAACTACCTGGTGCTAAACGAAATGAATTTAGGCAAGCAATCCCTCGTTTTTGCTTTGGTTCTCTCTACCGCAGCTTGTTCATCGTTCAACTACAGCAGTGATACGTCACTAACTGTGAGGTCTACTCAACAACTTCCAGCCGTACTCTCTGAATCGTCAGGGCTGTTGTGCGAAGCTGATGGCATAGTGAGTCTCAATGACTCAGGAAATAACCCAGAGCTATTTTGGGTGAACTATGACGGAGCGGTCAGTAATACCGTATCTATACCTGTGACAAACAAAGACTGGGAAGCACTTGCAGCTGATAATCGCTATATGTACGTGGCAGATGTTGGCAACAATCACGGCAAGCGAGATTCAGTACAAATCTACAAAGTATTGAAGTCCGATCCACAGCAAGTGTCGACCATTGAGGTCAGTTATCGCGGCAATAATCCAACGCGCAATACTTCGTACGCACATGATTATGACGCCGAGGCTATGGTGGTTGCAAAAGACCGTCTTCTTCTTTTTTCAAAAAGTTGGAAGACTAAAGTTGCCCACGTATATGAAGTAAATACGCAGCAAAAGAGCCAGACGTTGGTGCCTATTAGCCATATTGAGGGCTTGCCAGGGGTTATTACTGGCGCTGATTTTGATAGCACTGAAGACCGCTTCGTCGTCGTTGGGTATCTTTCCGACCCCTTTGGTAACTTTGATACTTTTATGGCTCACGTCAGCAGTACTTTTGAGGTAATTGAAGTGTGGCCTCTAGAAGGTTTTAAGCAGGTAGAAGGGGTGTGCATTAGCCCATCAGGTAACTACTATTTCTCGCAAGAAGCTATCGATGAACAGCCCGCAACGTTGACCGAAGCCAACGTTACATTGGTGGGCGTTTAAAGTTTAAAGCGCTTCACTTCTGACGATAGTTCATTGGCCAATGAGTCAAGTTGCTCACTGACTGAAACTAGGTTTTTGGTGATGTGCAGTGTGTTCTCACTTGACGCGCTGATGTCGTTGATGTTTCTGCTGATATCCTCAACCACTATACTCTGCTCTTCTGTCGCCGTAGCAACTTGTGTGTTCATGTCGTTGATTACCGAAATTTCATCGAAAATCTTTTGTAATACAACATCAATATCATTCGTTGCTGATACCACAGTATCGGTTTGGGCACGACTCTCAGTCATTTGCGCAATAGCTTGCTGTGAGTCTAATTGAAACTTATCAATTTTAATCTGAATCTCATCTGTGGCAGAAGCGGCTCTTTGTGCCAAACTTCTTACTTCGTCTGCAACAACAGAAAACCCTCTTCCTTGATCACCAGCACGTGCTGCTTCAATGGCAGCGTTAAGCGCCAGTAGATTGGTTTGTTCAGATATGCCTCGTATTGTGTCCAAAATACTACCGATAGCGGCAGTGTGCTCTCCTAACGAATTAATGACATCAGAAACCTCGTTTATCTGTACAGACAGATTCTGAATAGCGCCCACGGCAGTTTCAGTAGCCCTTCGTCCTTCTGTGGTTCTATTGGTAGCTGCAGTTGCATTCTGTGCCGCCTGTGTGGCGGATTGAGCCACTTCGCTTATCGTACTTCCCATTTGAGTCAGTGCCGTTGCAGCTTGAATTGTCTCGTCGCGCTGATGTCTTGTGGTCTCTTCCGTCTGATGAGATTCTGCAGCAACGTGCTTTGCTGAATCTCTCACTGATTCGCTGGTTTTAGCCACAGACGAAATAGTCTCGTGCAAATGTGCTATGAATCGATTGAATCCCTCAACAAGTCTTGCACTTTCCTCTTGTTTGGGTAAATCGATGCGTGTTCTAAGATCTCCTTGTCCTCTTCCCAGTTGCTGAAACATCTCAGCTAGTGATGAAAGAGGCTTTGTCATTGATGCCGCGAGAAATCTTCCCAAAAAGGCAAAGCCAACAGCAATAAGCAACGTCCAGATAATCATTTGGACAGTACTTGAGTTGAGTGCTTCGTAGAGTTCTGCTTCGGGAACTTGAGCGACGACGTACCATCCTGCAGTGTCGACATAGGTACTAGCAAATAGTAATGCTTCACCCTCTGTGGCACTGGTAGTCATTGCAAAAGACTGTTGGTTGAGTAATGTACCTGCAGCTCTTGATCCCATGAGTGAGCTTAACGTAGCGTTGCCCACGACTGAACTATCTGGGTGCGCTATGATATTACCCTTGCCATCAACAAGAAAAACAAATCCAGAGGTTGCGATCTTTACTCTGTTGAGAATAGAGACCAATTCATCAACAGATTTTGCGACGCCAGACATGCCTCTGCCATTTAACTGCTGATAATTGGCGAACAATCTATAGCCCGAATCTGACTCCTTATAAAGGCTCAGGGAAATTGCTTCACCGCTGTCTTTATAAGCGAAGAACCAACCATCATAATTATCGTTCTGTAATGTGCGGAGAAAGCCTTCTTGATTCCAATAGTTGTGAGTTTGACGATCGACAAATGAGGCTACGGTCAAATCATTGAATGCGGTAAGTTCACCAAGATAATCAGTGAGTTGTTGCGAGTCGTTTGGGTTGGTGGTGGCGCTCGACCATGCGAGAATATCTGGGTTTGAAGCAATACTGTGAGCGACGGTAAGCATAACACTTGCTTCTTTATCTACACGATTACCGATTTGTTTGAGTGTAGCGGGGAGTTGTTGAGACTCCACATTTTCTTTAACTAGACTACGAGAGATCAATTGGCTCACTGAACCCACAGAAATCGAAGCAGCTAAAACTGCGATGATCAGAGATAGCGTAATTTGCTTCTTTATACTTAACGCGCTAAATGCCATGACGTATAACCATTTTCAAAATTAAACCGGATAAAACATTGAGCTATTTGTTGGTATAGCTCAAGAATTTACAAAAAGAAAATATATTGTTTACGTTATTGTAATATAACGCTTTTTTGATTTAGAGAGGTATACTGTACGGACATTGACCAGTAGGTCAAGAAAAAGCCACTTACTCTTTGTGAGTAAATGGCTTTGTAGTGATCTTACTACTCGCTATCAGTAGTAGATTCAGGGATCGGGAAGCCCCGATCACGCATTAACGCATCTACACCAGCATCACGGCCTCTGAATAAACGATAAGCTTCAGCAGGATCCATGGCGTTGCGAACTGCAAATAAGTGCTTCACTAACTTGTCGCTCATTTCTTCATCATAGAATCCACCTGGTGCTTCCATAAAGGCTTCAGCAGCGTCAGCGGTAAGTACTTCAGCCCACATGTAGCCGTAGTAGGCAGCGGCATAGCCTTCACCAGAGAATACATGACCAAAGTGAGGTGAGCGGTGACGCATAACGATCTCTTCTGGCATACCGAGCTTCGTTAATTCTTCTCGTTCGAACGTGTCTGGATCGATAACTGCTGGATCGGTGGTATGGTATTTTAGATCCATAATTGCCGATGCCATATATTCAGTGGTTTTAAAACCTTCGTTGAAGGTTGCCGCTGTTTTGATCTTAGCAACGAGATCGGCGGGGATCGGCTCTCCGGTTTTATAGTGAACCAAGTACTGGTTTATGACTTCATCTGTTGTCAACCATCGTTCTAGCAGTTGAGACTGAAATTCAGTGTAATCGCGCACACCAGAATGTGAGGTTGGATATTCAACGTCTGCAGCTAAGAAGTGAAGTGCGTGACCAAACTCATGGAAGTAGGTTTCAGCGTCATCCCAAGAAATAAGTGTAGGTTCACCGTCAGCACCCTTAACGAAGTTAGAGTTATTCGATGATAACACCGTTTGCTTACCGTCAAACGTTGTGTAGGAGCGATAGGTTGTTGCCCAAGCACCAGAGCGCTTGCCTTGACGTGCAAATGGGTCTAAGTACCAAAGGCCAATGTGTTCGCCTGAATCTTTGTCGGTGACTTCCCATACCTGCACATCTTCATGGAATACAGGGACTTTACCTTCCTCTACAGGAGAAAAACTAAAGTTGAACAGTCTTCCTGCTACATAGAACATTGCGTCGCGCAGCTTATCAAGCTGAAGATATTCTTTTACTTCGTTTGAATCTAAGTCGTATTTTGCCTGTCTTACTTTTTCGGCATAGAAACGATAGTCCCAAGGAGCAATAGTAATTTCAGCACCTTCTGCATCTGCGACTGCTTGCATATCGGCGACTTCTTCCTCAACACGAGCTATAGCGGCTGGCCACACTTTCATCATCAGATCCATGGCATTTTCTGGATTTTTAGCCATGCGATCTTCTAAACGCCATTGCGCATAGTTTTCGTAACCGAGTAGCTTAACTCGCTCATCACGAAGCGTAAGGATTTGTTTGATAATGTCGTTATTGTCACGAGCATCACCATTGTCACCACGGTTGTAATAGGTGCGCCATACTTTTTCGCGAAGTTCTCGGTTTGTCGAGTAAGTTAAGAAGGGATCCATTGAAGATCGCGTATTAGTAATAGCATATTTGTCGGGCTCGCCTCGGGTCTCAGCCGCTGCTTTAGCGCCGTTGACAAATGATTCTGGCAGTCCATCCAATTGGTCCGCAGTAATGTAAGTAACGTAACCTTCTTCATCCTCAAGAACGTTGCTTGAAAATTGATTATGTAAGGTCGCTAGCTCTTGGTTGATTGCCGCGTAACGCGCCTTAGCTTCACCTTCCAATGTAGCGCCATTGCGGGCAAAGCTGTTGTAGGTTAGCCATGTAATGCGTTGTTCTTCAGGTGTTAACGTAGCGAGTTCTTCTGATTCGTATACTGCTTTGACACGCTGGAACAATTTCTCATTCTGAGTGATTTCAGAGAAGAATGCTGATAGTGCTGGTGACATTTCTGCGCGAATTGCGCGGAATTCAGGGCTGGATTTGTTTGAGCTCCAAATCCCATAATACGTGAATACACGACCTAGTGCGTCTCCGGCACGCTCCATTTCAACGATCACGTTTTGAAAAGTTGGCGCATCGGGATTGTTGGCAATAGCTTCTATTTCTTCCATATTAAGAGCCATTGCTTGCTCTAGTGCTGGCTTGAGATCTTCAAGATCCATTTGATCAAAAGCGGGGACTCCGCCAAAAGGACCTGCGAACTCTTGTAGCAATACATTTTCAGTTTGCTCAGCAGGTACTGCAACTGGAGTTTCCTCTACAGCAGTTGTGGTTGATTCAGGTGTTGATTGACCTGTGCATCCGCCCAGTGCAACAGCAAGCGCTATTGCGGACAGAGAAGTGTTAATTTTTCCCATGGAATTTCCTGTTGTTTTAGTAACTTAACTATGAGGTCTATTTTTAATGTAATTGCTCACAGTTGAATATATTAGTGCATGCATTGCTCAAGTAAAATGCTTTTGACCTTGATATACATGCACCTAGTCACTAAACGACAATGGCGAAATGGGACGCTACCCAAAAACAACCGTTTTATTCTTATGAATTATCACGCGATCTTCTAGGTGAAAGCGAACACCATGAGCCAATGCGTTCACCTCACAGTCTTTACCTTTTCGCACCATATCACTTGCTGAGTCACTATGACTAATGCGCTTCACATTTTGCTCAATGATTGGTCCTTCATCGAGGTCTTTAGTCACGTAGTGACAGGTCGCACCGATGAGCTTTACACCGCGATCATAGGCTTGTTGATAGGGTTTTGCTCCCGCAAAACTGGGTAGAAAACTGTGGTGAATATTGATCGCTTTTCCTTGAAGCTTTTGGCAAAGATTATCTGGTAGAATTTGCATAAAACGGGCTAGTACTGTCAAATCGATTTTGTACGAATCCAGTAACGTAGCTATTTGATTAAATGCTACTTCTTTGCCCAATGATTTAAAGTCTACCCAGTGGAAAGGAACCTTATACCAATCAGCAAACTGCTTCATTTGGGGGTGATTTGCGATAATACATGGGATATCGCACTGGAGTTCGCCTGTGTGCCAACGATGGAGAATATCAACCAAACAATGAGATTCTAAACTGGCGAGTAAAGCGACGCGCTGTTTCACATTCGAGTCAGTAAGCTTCCAATTCATTTGGAACTCGTTTGCCACTGGGGTAAATTCTTCGAGAAAACTCGAGTAGTCAAGCTTAATTGAGTCTGCTCCAATTTCGTGACGCATAAAAAAGCGGCCGGTTTGCAGATCGGTATGATGGCTAGCTTCTACTATTGTCGCACCATGGTCAGCTAAAAATTGAGATACCCGCGCCACCAGCCCTATTTGATCCGGGCAATCTATTACTAATCGATATGTTTGTTGCATTTACTTTTGGTTAAAGAATGTTGATGACACTCTTTTTAACCATCGCGCACTAGGAAGTAAAGGTTTTGTCGTTAATACACTAGCTCTTTTTGCAATATCAAATAATGTGATAGCGATTTTTAGCCTTCATCGACCATACCGCGCTTAAGTTGTTCTCGAATTGAAAGTGACGAGGTGAGAGACCAAGACTGACGAATGGGGTAGTGAACACCTTGCTTGTCAGAGAAAGATTCAAAGAGATGAAATTTAGTTACCGAACAGGTGATATTTGGCTGGAATAAAGGCAGTGACACGGTGGGTGTAGCTTTTCTCACAAGTGTAACGTGTGGGCGATATTCTCGTTTTTCCACTGCTATTCCCACTTGAGATGCAGCACTAGAGCAAGCAGTAGCCAACGATATCAGTTCATGAGGCAATTCGGATGGTGCCGCAAAAATTATTTTTGGCTTGGCCCAAAATCCGGTGGAATCTAACGTTAAATCAAAACAGCGTTGTTGGATGTTACCAAGAGCGATACATAGCGCTTCATGCTGTTGAGGGCTGATGTTGCCAGTAAAACAAAGGGTAATGTGAAAATTCGCTGTAGGTACCGCATAAGGCATATATGAGGTGTTTTGATCTTTGCGCCTTTTATCTTGCTTAGTCCAGTTATTACGCAGTTTATGGGAGGCTACTTCGGGCAGTGCCTTTTGTCTCCATGCGTCAAGATTCAATTTTTCATGGGGCAATAAATCTATGCCAATAAAACTGCGCATGTGTCTCCCTCCAAACGTTGGCTTTACCTTAAAATAGAAGAAAGCATTGAGCAACACTCAATGGTCTCAATATTGTGGACATAGTTTTCAATAGATTAACGAGTTAGGTAACCGAGTGTGTATGTGGTTAATGACGTGCTTAAGAACAGTGTTATTGAAGACGAACCTGCTCAGTATGCAAACCTTTGTTCTATCCAATAAAAAAGCCAGTGCATATGCACTGGCTTTGGACTTGGTTTTGTATCGTAGTCTAACGGATGTTGTGCGTCGTTTAAGACTTCACTTTGCGGCTTACAGCGAAGCCGATAAGCAACAAACCGAATGCTGCCAGAGAAGTAGGCGCAGAAACAGTCACCGCTGGAGCGGTAGAGTAGGTGTATTCAACTGTAATTTCACCCCACGCAGCTGTTGTGAACGAGTTTGTAAACAAGCCTGTTCCACCGTCAACGTCGTTTGTAAATGCTGTGTTAGCAAGAGCAGTGAAAACGAAGTCTATAGTTCCAGCAGTAACGAATGAGGCAAGGCTAGTCGCTGTCAATGAACCATCAATTTGGCCAGTTGAAAGACCGTAAGAGAAGGTATCATCTGCAGTTGCAGGGATTAGGTCAAACGTACCAGTTGGCGCACTTTCGTCATTCAGAAACGAATTGATTGGGTCAGCAGCAACAAACGTGAAGGCGTTCGTGAATGCAGAGCTAACTTCGAATGGCAAAATCATCGTAACGTCGATCTCAGCACGACCGTTTGACACACTAATGTTTTGCGACGAGCCTGTACTATTCAGCTGAGCTGAAACGCTGATTGCAACGTTCGTTAGCGTACCAAGAGCAGAATCAAACCCTTGGATTTGTAGAGTTTCAGAGAATAAACCGCTCAAAGTTACGTCAGTTGAACTACCCTGAGTACCGAACGAATCTGTGAAACTAATTACGGCAGCCGAAGCATTGAATGTGGTCACAAGTAAGCTTGTAATTAGTAATTTTTTGAACAAGTTTTTCATAACTATTTCTCTAAAAGTTCCGTTGGAGGAATACGATAAAAATGATACATAAACTAATAGTTACTTAGCAATTACCGATCCAACTTTTTAAATTGTTGATTTAAAAAGAGTTTGATTATTTTCATGAAACGCGACAAACCATAGCGTAAAATATTCTGACAATAAAAACATGTCTAGCGCCGCTCTTTGTTGATAATGTGGTTTAAAATGACGCTAATAACCCATGAGTTTATGCATAAAATGAAATCACAATCGATAGTTTCACAATGAATACTAGCCTTTCCCATCTTCCTGCGTATTCTCTAGTTGATCCGATCGCAAGTGCGATCCCTTCGACTAATGTTGTGATCAGTGCACCGCCCGGGGTAGGTAAATCAACAGTGCTCCCTTTATCGTTATTGGATCTAGAGATCAAGGGAAAGATCTTGCTTCTTCAACCGCGTAAAGTGGTGGTTAGAAATCTTGCCAGTTACCTTGCAAATCTCCATGGAGATAAGATCGGAGAGACGATCGGTTACCGGATGAGGGGGGAATCAAAGTCGGGATCAACCACTCGTTTAGAAGTTGTCACAGAGGGTATTCTTGTCAATATGATCCAGCGGGATCCGGAGTTGTCTGGTATCGGAGCAATCATTTTTGACGAGTTTCACGAGCGCAGCCTCAACAATGATTTCAGTTTAGCTTTATCAATAGACGTACAGAACGCTTTTCGGCCTGATTTGAGGCTCGTGGTTATGTCGGCGACATTAGACGTAGACCCTTTGAGTTCGCTTTTGGCATCACACTGCGATTTACCAATAACACAATTGCATATAGAAGGTAGGGCTTTTCCAGTTGCCGTTTACTATCAGAAAGATACTCCTCCTCAAGAAACCATAAAGAGCGTAACTAAAGTCGTGGTTCAAGCACACGATAAACACGAAGGGGATGTGCTAGTATTTTTGCCCGGTCGGGGAGCCATCGAACGGGTTCAACGAGAGTTGAAATCAACGTCGATTAAAGCTGAAATTCATACGCTGTACGGTGCACTGTCAAAAGATAAGCAACAGCTGGCGATAGTACCGAGCGAGAATGGACTTCGAAAAATTATTCTTGCCACTAATATTGCTGAGACCAGTCTGACAATAGAGGGTATAAAAGTGGTAGTTGATAGCCTCCTCGAGAATAAAGCGTCATATTCTCATAGCAGTGGGTTTACCCAGCTTACCATGCAACGGATTTCACAAGCTTCCGCTATACAAAGAATGGGGCGAGCAGGTCGGTTGAGCGAAGGCCACTGCTATCGACTGTGCAGCCAGAGTACGTTTGAGCGTTTGGACAAATTCACTGCGCCAGAAATAGAAACGAGCGATCTGGCCTCATTTGTATTAAATACCTTAAGTTGGGGAACGACACCAAGCGAACTAGCATTGCTGTCTCAACCTAGTCAGGGATCGCTATCTTCGGCTTATACTGTACTTGAAAGCATAGGTGCGATTAATGATGAGGGACACATAACTCGTTGGGGGCGAGCAATCGCCAAGTTACCATGTCATCCAAAGCTCGCGAATATGATTCTTATCTGTGGACAGGGGGCCGATGGCCTTTCCGCTGAACAGGTAAGTTCAATGAAAGTCGCTGCTGCGTTTGTTGTTGCAATGGCTGAGGAAATAGTTTCTGACTCAGATCATCTTTTTGCTATGGATGCTCTGCTATCGTTGCCACAGCACTCGATTAAAAGATTGACTACACAGGCGAGAAGATATGCTCGGTATCTGGGTATATCTGCCGAGTCAATCGACCGCCATTCCCTTGATGATTATGCTCTTGCCGCATGTATTGCCATTGCATTTCCTGAAAACATAGCACTCAGGCGAGAAGGCTCTGGAGAACAGCAGTCTTTCAAACTTGCAGGAGGGAAGGGGGCTATTGTAAATCGTCACACACTAACCTCTGCAGACAAGTGGCTCGCTGTATTGGATGGACAACAGCGTCTCGGTGATGTGACCATTAGCTTGGCTCAGCCTATTGAACAGTCGCTTCTCGAATTACTGTTTCCCGCGCAATTCAAGCAACATAAAATGGTTACGCTGAATTCTCAAACCCATGTTATGGAATATCGCCTAGCTAAAAGATTCTTTGCTATAGAGTTAGAAAGTATGCCCGCTTCGGGCGAGGAAAAAAGTGAAAACACGAACTATTGGAACGAGGCTACAGTAAAAGGTTGGGGACAGTACCTTAGTGAACTCCCCTTTGATAGATGGCCATTGCAATCAGGTACTTTGCAATGGTGGAATCGAGTGAAGCTAGCATCAAAGTTAGCACTCCCCCAGAACGAGGCTTACGACGAACCTACGCCTTGGCCAGATTCGATTCAAAGTCTACTGCCTGAGGCAATTGAAATGTTACGTGATAAGTTAGCTAAATGCGTCAACGTTAAACAACTCGAAAAAGTAGATTGGCATTCTGCGCTAAATAACACGCTCACGTGGCCACAACAGTCAGCATTAAAGTCGCTGCTTCCAGAGTATATTGATACTCCCAATGGGAGAAAAATTAAACTTCGATACGAGAGTGATGGACGGGTGATTGCGTCTACTAGACTTCAAGATATGTTCGGTCAGCAAGCGCCTGTCACTATAGCGCTTGGTAACATTACAGTAATGTTTGAGTTGCTCTCACCAGCAAGAAGACCACTACAAACCACATCTGACCTCGGCGCATTTTGGCAAGGTAGCTATAAAGAGATTCAAAAAGAAATGAAAGGTCGCTATCCCAAACACAATTGGGATCTGCCTGATTAATTTGGAACAGCTAATAAATAAGGTGTAAAAATGTGTGCTTTGTTATTTACTAACTAACCACACGCTCTTAACCACTAACCTAGCTTGTAGCCCTTTATATTCAAGACCTTCGGTCTGACCACTAAAAAAAATAACTGTAAATTAAATGTTAAGTGTATAAATTTAATACGCTTTTTGAGAGTGCTGTTTAGTGCGATAAAAAATTGTCCGACCTTGGTCTTATTTAGCTATTGTCATCATTTGGTTATACATGCTTAATAGAGTGGTTATTTGAAAAATTGGACGAAAAAGTGAAAGGGTTTTGCTTTTTCGGTGTGTTCAATCAAATTCCATTTCCATTCAGAAGGGGTAGTGCTTTGCCCATGGTCCGGAGTTTGTGCAATGCAGATTCTGGTTTCCGTTGTTCAGTGAAAATGCCAGGTGGGCGCTATGTCGACTGGTTTGGGCTTACGTACAACATATGAGGGAAACAGCATGAACAGAGTAGCACTTGTCACTGGTGGCACCAGAGGAATTGGGGAAGCAATTTGTATTGCACTTAAAGATGCTGGCTATACAGTTGTGGCAAACTATGGTGGGAACGATGCAGCAGCACAGGCGTTTACAGAGAGAACAGGTATTCCTGCTTTCAAATTTGATGTCGCCGATTTTGAAAAAACGTCATCGGCTATTAGTCAGATAGAGAATGACTATGGCCCCGTTGATATTCTTATCAACAATGCGGGAATTACCCGCGACGGTACTATGCACAGAATGGACTTTGCGCAATGGGACGCCGTTATCCAAACTAACTTAGCGTCTTGCTTCAATACAGCTCGCTCTGTCATTGAGGGAATGCGTAAGCGCGGATTCGGTCGTATTGTCAATATTGGTTCTGTTAATGGTCAGGCTGGGCAATATGGTCAAGTAAACTACGCGGCCGCAAAATCAGGTATTCATGGTTTTACTAAGGCACTCGCATTAGAGTGTGCATCTAAAGGAATTACCGTTAATGCTATTGCTCCGGGTTACGTAGATACAGACATGGTACGTGCAGTACCAGAAGACGTATTAAAGAAAATTATTGCCACTATTCCTGTAGGTCGTCTGGGTAAACCAGAAGACATTGCCAATAGTGTCATGTTTTTGATTGATGACAATGCAGGCTTTATGACAGGTTCTACATTATCAATCAATGGCGGTCAGCACATGTATTAATGTGTTTTTGAACTGCAGCTTCGTGTCAGTGGTATCACACTGACACGATTGCTTGTCTCTAGCTCACAACATTGAGAGCGCGCATGATATTCATGCTAGGGAAACCATCAGCCACCAGATTGTTCGCAATTTGATAGTTACGTATTCCTTCTCGCGTCGCTGGGCCAATAATGCCGTCAGGCTTTCCTACATCGAAACCAAGTGCATTGAGTTTTCTTTGTAACGAGATGATATCTGTCCGACTGTATGCCGGAAGCTCAGGAAGTGGACGAGTGATCCCTGATGCACCAGCTATCTTATCGGCCAACACACCCACCGCAATGGCGTAAAATTCAGAGTTGTTCCATCGCATGATGACTCTAAAATTTGGATAGGCGATAAATGCTGGCCCTTCGTGACCCGCTGGCACAATCACATAGCCTTGAGTGTCACTTTCTCCAAGCATACTACCATCAGCTTTCGTTAACCCCATTTGACTCCAGTCAGTGATCGCTCGCCGTTGACGATAGCCTGAGCTTTGATAATCAAAATTTTCTGGAAGTACAACTTCACGACCCCAACGAAAGCCAGGTTTCCACCCTAAGTTAGCGAGAAAGTTGGCTGCTGAGGCGAGGGCATCTTCCTCACTTGCCCATAAGTTGATCTGACCGTCGTTGTCACCATCAATGGCGTAGTGTGTGTAAGCAGAGGGCATAAACTGCGTATGTCCCATCGCACCGGCCCACGAGCCCACCATTTCCTCTTTGGACAGTGACTCTCTTTCGAATAACGCAACTGCCACTAAAAATTCCTGAGTAAAGTAAGTGCTTCTTCTTGGGTCGCAGGCAAGTGTTGCCAATGAATCAAGGACAGGCATCTTCCCTTTGTATGTGCCAAAGTTAGTTTCAAGGCCCCAAAAGGCAAGTAAATAGTGAGGGGGAATACCGTATTTGTCATTAAGCTGATTTAACAGGTCACGGTGTTTGCCAAACATTGCCTTACCTTTATCAGTGCGCCATTGAGTGACTCGCTTGGTAAAATACCCAGGAAAAGTTTGGACAAATTCCGGCTGGCTGCGATCGAGTTCGATTACCCGGGGCTGGTAGGTCAATGAAGGGAAAATAGCATCAATCGTTTGCTGTGACGCACCTTGTGCTATCGCCTTCTCTTGAAGGTTAACTTTACACTCGGCAAACTGTTCGGCTTCGTCAGCAAATGCCGTAGAAATGAATACCTGACTAATGAAGGAAAATAGTACCGCTTTTTTTGCGGCTGTTAATAATGAAGGCATAGCAAATTCCCTTAAAGAAGAAACTCCATGCTATATCAAGCAATGCCAATAAAAAAGCCACTAGAGGTGAATCTAGTGGCTTTGAATCGCTTAACTTCTGCTACTAATCGTATTTATGGATAAAGTCGGTAATAAGAGGGCGAATATGTTTGCGGAATTTGGAACCACTAAAAATACCGTAGTGACCTGCACCTTGTTGAACATGATGTTTACGCATTGACTTAGGTATGTTTTTACAAATGTCTTGCGCTGCTTCAGTTTGGCCCAGGCCGCATATATCGTCGTCAGCACCTTCAACAGTAAGTAACGCTGTGTTGTCGATAGATTCAAAATCTACTGGTAGACCTTCGTATTTAATAGCGCCACGAGCTAATTTGTTGTTTTTAAATACACTTTCTATGGTCTCTAAATAGAATTCTGCGGGTATATCAAGTACAGCCAGGTATTCGTCATAGAAAGCTCTAAAACGATCAGCGTCTTCCTCCTCACCCATAAATAAGTTTTGATAAAAGTCCATGTATTTACGGATGTGAGATTGTTGATTCATACTAATGAACCCACCCAGTTGCATAAAGCCGGGGTAAACTTGACGACCTTCGCCGGGATATCCGTAAGGCACCTTCATTATGGCCACGTTTCTGAACCATGCCATGGAATGTTGGTTTGAAAAGTCATTCACCCGAGTTGGGTTACGGCTTGTGTCGATTGGTCCAGCCATTAAAGTAAGTGATTTCGGTACACACTTGTTTTTACGTTGAGCCATAACTGCGGTGGCAATCAGTGCTTGCACCGTAGGTTGGCATATCGCGATCATATGCGTACCTTCGCCCAAGTATTCCAAAAAGTTGATGAGGTAAGATACATAGCAATCAAAAGAGAATGGTCCTTCTTCTAAAGGAACTTCTCTGGCATCAGCCCAATCAGTCACATAGATTTCGTGGTCAGGTAACAATGCTTCTACCGTACCTTTAAGTAGGGTAGCAAAGTGTCCCGATAAAGGGGCCACAAGCAGCACCTTATGATCGTCGCTAATACCTTTGCGATTAAAATGTATAAGGTCACAGAAAGGCTTGCTAAGCACAATATCTTCTCTGACTTGGTAGCGACGCTTGTTAATTACGATCTCGTCTATATTAAATCCCAGCTTTTCATACCTGCGAGTCAGTCGCATTGCAGTTTCCAGCGAGGCGCGGGTGATGCGACCAGGAAGGGTATGAGAAAACAAGTTCGCGGGGTTATTTGCGACATCGTTCATTAGGCTAAAGCCTTCATGCATGATGTGCGCTCCGCGAGTAAAGAAGTCGTACGTTTGATAGTTCACTACGTGGCTCCTGTAGTTGATGAAAAGCTGGGTGACGGTAGGGTCAACAAATGAGTCATCGTAAGTTTAGCGTGTAAAAAAACAAAAGGCGGAGAATCGCATGAGATCACACGAATCATACCGCCAGTCATCTTTTTGCACATTGTGGCTTTACAGCAAACTTACTTTTTAGGAGTAAAGTCAACAGTCATGTCTTTGAACATTTCTGTAGCTTTCTGACCTGCATCAGTAAGAATGGCATAGCTGCTTTTTGCTGTTTCAGAAACAGTTTCTTGCAAAGTTTCCATATAAGCTTTTTGAGTTTCAGCAAGTGCCATCACGTCTTTTTGCTGAGACGCTTTTTCAAAATACGCCATTCCTTCAGAAAGCAGTGAAGAATATAGTGTGTTTTGCTTCTCAGCTAGCTCTTGCATAGTGCTCATGTTCAACGTTGCCAAGTCAGTCATTGGCTTCATTGCTGTTTTAAACTGCTCATTCATTTGTTCAAACATGGGTTTCTCCACGGTGTTAAGTTAGTAAAAGTTAAGGTCTTACTGGGTACTATTTAGTTGATGTTTTAGGTGTTGCTGTTTTCTTCGGTGCTGTTGTGCGTCTAGCGCGAGTCGCGGGCTTCTTTGGTGCAGGTTCTGCCGCTGGCTCGACTTTCGCTTCTGTAGTAGCTGGTTTGGCTTCTACTTTAGCAACGGGTTCAGCTTTGGCTTCAACAGGTTTCGGTTCTGCTTTAGACGCTGGCTTTGGCGCTGCTTTCTTAGCTGCAGGTTTAGGCGCAGCTTTCGTTGTTTTTGCTGGTGCTTTTGGCGCAGGTGCAACTTCCGCTTTCGCTTCTTCCGCTAAAGCAACACTCTCATCAATAGAAGACTTCATCGCTAGTGTTACGTCGTCCCGTAATACGCTCAGTGCACTGTAAGTTTCTTTTGTCGCATTTGTAAAACGGTCACGCATTGACTCTGCGTAATCAGACTGCGCCGCCAACATACCCTTTACGGTCGGTTGTGCTGATACCGCCTGCATAAAATTCACACTGTCGCTCAACAACCCTGTGAATAGTGCCGTTTGATGACCTGATAATGTTTCTAACGTTTTGGTATTTGCGGCAATAACCGTATTCACTGGCTTTGCACTTTTTTTCAGTTGTTCTGAAAGTTGTCCGAACATCACATCCTCCCCTGAAGTACTAAACGTACGCAGACCGACTGCATGTATGGTTGCATCACGATGTAAATGCTGCGTTGCAGCAAAGCTTGATTAAATAATAATCAGAGTTTTTGGTAGGGTCAAGACTATTTTGCTGCGCTGCAGCAAGGATCATTAGAACATATTTGACTATGTATAGACGTTCTTATGCTGCTTTGCAGCATAAGAAGCGGTAACTGCTAATAAAAAATCACTAACGTTTTATTCTTTATCGCTTTTTTTATTGGAATACGGCGGAGACCACATTTCCATATTTTGTTCCATGATTTTGTTGAACAAAGAAAAAGGCGAGTTAGATACCACGTTTTGCATCATTGCGTGCATCTTATCTTGCTGTTCAATAAAGGCTACGAGGCTTTGCTCCAAGTATTGTCGCAGATAGACTTGCATGTCAGAGTCGTAGTATCGAATGAGTTGCTTCAACAAAGTATTAGTCAGGAGAGCTTGGTTATCATTGCTCTCTGACTCGCTGATAATCTGCAGCAAAATACTTTTAGTGACGTCCTCACTGCTCTTTGAGTCAACCACACAGAACTCCTCGCGTTGATCTATTAATGCTTTGATACCTTCTAAATTGATGTACTGACTCGTAGAGGTGTTGTACAAGCGGCGATTCGGGTATTTCTTAATTGTGATCATAGTGAGTCCAAAGTAAATGCCGCTGAATTGTGCAAAAAGCCACAATTACACAATTCAGCTCAAGACGAGGAAAACTGAGAATACCGCATAGGTTAATTTCAGCGCAAATCTTACTGCATCTTTGTCGTAAATTCGGGAGTGATCTGCAAGCCCAAGCGTTTCTTGGCATAGCTCCCAGGTGCTGCTTCCAATGCAGGGTATTTCTTGTGAGTCCCTGGTTTATCAATAGCAACCTTCTCACCATTCTTGTCTTCTAGCCACGCATACCAGTCAGGCCACCACGATCCTTTATGCTCCGTGGCACCAGCAAACCACTCTTCTGCTGACGCGGGGGCATCTGTATTTGTCCAGTGAGGGTACTTACCCGTTTTGGTGGGATTTATTACACCCGCTAAATGACCCGAACCAGCCAATACAAATCGTGTATCGCCTGACGTAAGGTGGGTGCCTTTGTATGCGCCTTGCCACAACACGATATGGTCGGCTAGGGTTGCAAGAAAGTAGACTGGCATGTCTAAAGAGCCAAGATTAATGCCGACGCCATCCACTTTCACCTCATTGGGAATACGTAGTTTATTCTCCCAATAGGTCGTTCTGATGTATTCCTTGAAACAAGCTGCGGTAATATTGGTGGCGTCACTGTTCCAATAAAGAATATCGAATGCTGCCGGGTCTTGTCCTTTGAGGTAGTTATTGATGAAGTAAGACCAAAAGAGGTTGTTCTCACGCAGCAAGCTGAAGCTTAAACCCAATATTCTGCCGTCATACACACCTTTTAAATCAGCATGTTGTTCCATCATTGAAAGGGTGTCTTCGGTTATGTAGTTTCCGACTTCGCCGGGCTCGTCAAAATCTAGCAAAGTAGTTAGCAGCGTGAGCGATGCTATACGTTCGTCATTTTTAGCACGCAGGTAAGAGGCGGCAAGGGCGAGTAAAGTACCGCCGACACAAAAGCCAGTCATATTAACTTTTTCAGCGCCGGTTATATCGCAAACCACGTCTAGCGCGGCCAATGGACCCTCGTGCATGTAATTCGAGAACGCTTTCTCAGAGAGTTCTGCAGAGGGATTTACCCAAGAAATCATAAATACATTGTGACCGGCATCTAACAGCCCTTTCACCATGGATTTACGCTCATTTAAGTCCAAAATGTAGTACTTATTGATGAAGGGGGGGACGAACAACAATGGTGTTTCGAAGACAGTGTCTTGTGTAGGCGCGTAGTGAATCAGTTGTATTAAGTCGTTCTGGTAGACTATTTTTCCTTCGGTGTTGGCGATGTTTTCTCCCAGCGTAAATGCGGTCATATCGGTTTGGGTAATTTTAAAGGCTTCTAGCGGACTCTGTTCTAGGTCTCGCATAAAGTTTTGAATACCTTTGACCATGCATTTACCCTGAGTTTTCAGTATTTCTTCACATACTTCAGGATTCGACAGTAGATAATTTGATGGTGACACCGAGTTGATGTACTGGCGGGTATAAAACTTGGCTTGCTGAGCTTGTCGGTCGTCTTTGAATTCCATAGCATCAACGGTGCTTTCCAACAGCTTAGCGTTGATGAGATACGCTTGCTTAAGATAGTTATATACCGGATTCTCGTCCCAATCAGGATGGGCAAAACGAGGATCTTTCCCTCGCTGCTCGACAACTGGATTAACTTGCTCACCCATCATTGCTTTGGTGGCTCGCTGCCACAATTCACTTTGCTGGGCAATAAACTCCATTTGTGATTGCATCACTTGTTGTGGGTCTATTTTTACGTCGGTATTCAGTAATGTTTGAAGATTATCGGGACTAAAAAAACAGGGGTATCCGTACTATCCGATTTATTAGTAAGTACATCTCGAACCATCGTATTAAACTGATGGGCATAGTGGTTCAAGATATTTAGCAAATCGTCATGTGCTTTTGCTTCCACAGCGTGACTCCTTCTCGCCTACTGCTCTACTAGGTAGGGCAAATTCTCTGAGATCGCAGTGAACAATGGTCATCGCCTTTCGCTAAATGCCATCGACAACATCACATCAATTAAGTGTATTTTCTATTGTTGACCCAAAACAGCAATGGTAGTGTTCACGTTATAGATTATCGTGCGACGTACCTACTTGATTTGAGTCAAGGTCGTTAGCATTTTCTGGCCTTTATCGAGTTTCAATAAGCCAGCTCACTTACCATCATGGCATGTCACGTGACGAAAAAACAATCAAAAGTGAAAAAAATTCTTTCCGCTTTAAACGGCTCCTCTGGCAACTTCTGCTGTTGTTTACCGTGGTTCTTGGGGCATATACCTTTTACCTTGATGCTCAAATTAAGCATTCGTTTACAGGGAACAAGTGGGAAGTACCCGCTCAGATATTCGCTCGTCCCTTGGTGATATCTCAATCCTTAGAAATTACCCCTAAAGAAGTCATCGATGAGTTGCAACTGTTGGGCTATCGCAAGGTCGATAATGCTGATAGTAGTGGTGAATACAGTTATCACAACAGAGTACTATCGGTTCAACGACGAGCTTTTCATTTTCCCGATGGTGCTGAACCACTTCGCCACATCACTTTTACTTGGGAAGGTGATCGAATAAAAAATATCGAGGATCATTCTCTTGGAAGAACGCTCGGTAGCGTAAGGTTAGAACCCTGGTTAGTGACTAGAATGGTAAGTGCCAGTCACGAAGACAGAATGCTGCTAACCCTCGATACTATTCCAGAAATGTTACCCAAAGCGTTAACACTGGTTGAGGACCGTAATTTCTACAATCATCACGGTGTTGCACCTCTGTCGATTATTCGTGCGCTTATGGCCAACATTGCGGCGGGGCGAACAGTACAGGGCGGTAGTACACTTACTCAGCAGTTAGTTAAAAACCTGTATTTAACCCGTGAGAGAGCGATAAGTCGTAAAATCAAAGAAGCCTTAATGGCAGTGATTATTGATGCGCGTTACAGCAAATCACAAATCATTCAAGCATATCTTAACGAGGTATTTCTCGCCCAAAACGGCAACAAAGCCGTGCACGGATTCGGGTTAGCCAGCTATTTTTATTTTGATCGTCCAGCAAGTGAATTAAGCGTTCCAGAAATCGCTACCTTGGTCGCTATGATAAAAGGGCCATCCTATTACAATCCACGTAAATATCCCGACAGAGTCAAAGAGCGCCGTGATCTGGTGTTGCGTATTTTGTTTGAGGAAAACGAGATAGGCAGAGAAGAATACGAAAGCTACATCAATATGCCCTTGGGACTTGCGAGTGGAGCTAGTCTTGCCAGTGGTAAGCATCCTGCGTTTATGGCACAAGTAAGGAACGAGCTGAAAACGATTTTAGCCGACCCTAATTTACGAGATTCGGGAGTGAAAGTTTTCACTACGCTAGACATTGTGTCTCAACGTCGCGCAGAGCGAGCGTTGGCGGGCACCTTGTCAGGGCTTCAACAAGATCGTTCTGTTCCTTTGCAAGCTGCAATGGTAGTCACCAATATCGCCAAAGGTGAAGTCAGGGCGATGGTGGGCGGAAAGGACTTTGCTTTCAGTGGTTTTAATAGAGCATTGGATGCGAAACGCCCGATCGGCTCTTTGATCAAACCGGCCATTTATTTAGCGGCGCTGGAAAACCCAACCCAATATAACTTGGCAACTCCTCTTGAGGATAAGCCAATCCAACTTGAGACTGATCCCGGCGAGTATTGGTCACCGCAAAATCACTCTAAAACATTCAGTGGTCAGGTGACTTTGCTGGATAGTTTGGTGGGTTCCTTGAACGTACCTACGGTTAATTTGGGGTTAGCACTAGGCTTGGACGTGGTAGCGGACACTATTGCTCGTTTGGGTGTAGATGCCAATATTGAACAAGTACCCGCACTCACATTAGGCGCGTTGGCATTGTCTCCTTTTGAGACTAATCAAATGTATCAAACCCTATCTAATCAAGGACGCTACGTACCACTACACACGGTGACTTCTGTGTTAAGTGCTAATAATGCACTTATCTGGCGAGGTGCGGAGTTCTACGCACAACGCACTGAGGAAGATGCGGCGTACCTATTAAATTACGCCATGTATAAAGTCACCACACAAGGTACAGCAAAACGATTAGGTCAGCGTTTTCCATCAATAAATATGGCTGGAAAAACGGGTACAACAGATGACTACAGAGACAGTTGGTTCAGTGGCTTCGACCGTAACAACGTGACTACCATCTGGGTCGGTAACGATGACAATCAACCCATTAGCCTGACAGGCGCAGGTGGTGCATTACCTATTTTTATCGAGTATCAAAAACTACAATCACCCAAGTCGTTGTCTCGTCGGTTTCCTGATGGGCTGGGTATTGCCCACTTTGATACTGCTACGGGGAGTGTCGTCGAGGCGGGATGTCCTAACAGTTTAAGCGTACCGGCAATATTAGATGCTTTGCCACCAGTGCAATTGAATTGCGCAGGTCAACCGGTTCAAGAGCCTGAAGAGGAAGATGAAAAACCGTGGTGGAAGCGTTTATTTGGCTTATAAAAAAACTCCGAGGGACTGACAGAAAACCTCTGAATCTTCTGTCAGCCTCCTAGGAGCAAGGCCCAATGGGAGACAGGCTTAGGGGGAACAATTCGTTTTTACGCACGCTGATTTAATACGTAGCGAGCGGTAGAAAATATCAATGCGCTAGCAGTAAATGCCGCAACTGGCGCCATAACCAACATCATTAATGCACTTGAAGTAACCATTTTCTTTTCCTTATGCGTCGTTGTTGTCTATTGGATTGATGGCTTTTTGAGTATTCTCTGTAGTGTCGGCTACCATGAATACGTCGTTTGCCTCTATAACTTCCATTGCTTGAGTGGCTTCTAAAACGTCAAAGGTAACGCCCAAGCTCAAGTCTCGTTGAGTATCTGCAAATGCTTTTGATACAAGGGTATCCGTATTCTCAACAAGCTGTGATTCTTGTTCTGCAGCGATAGCGCCGATACTCAAAACAGTCAGTGTTAGTGCAGTAAATAATTTGCGACGGGTAAACATAATCATCTCCATAAAATAAATTAGACACTGCACGTTTCAAACTGCTTGGCAGCTATCTGTTAAGTCGTAAACAAAACACATTTGGTTTATTGCTAACGGTGTGCCAATGTTTAATTTTTATTTAACTGCATGATTTGTATGGATATTTAATTTTGATATTTTATCTTGTAGTTGAGCTTATTTTTGCTATACGCTAATAGTTAGCGAATTTGCTAACTAGGTTTAGCCAAATTAACCAACATTATTGAATAGTAAAATCGGCAAGGAGGGGCGATGGCTACCGTAGCTGGAGTAGTGGCGATCTTTATGTGGGGTATGTTGGCAGTACTGACTGTCAATGCGAGCGATATACCGCCTTTTCAATTACTCACTATTTGCTTTCTTGTGTCTGCACTGCTGATTTTTGTAAAGCGGTTGGTGAGAAACGAACCCTTGACCACGCCTCCAAAACTCACTGTTGCTCAATGGATTGCTACAGTGGGCGGTCTCTTTGGCTTTCACTTTTGCTATTTTCTCGCGATTAGGTATGCCCCTGCAATTGAGGTCAGTTTAATCGGCTACCTGTGGCCATTGCTATTCGGCGTTGCTGTTGCGTCACCAGCGACTCGTCGGTTTGCGATTGTTGGCGGCCTAGTTGGTTTTATTGGATGTGCTTTGTTAGTTACCGGCGGAGAATCATTAGGCGTCAATATAGAACACGCTTCTGGTTACGCGCTAGCATTGGCGTGTGCACTAATTTGGGCGGCATACTCGTGGTACATGGGCGATGCTACAACCCAAGTCGAGGATATTGGTTGGGTTTGTGGTGCGGTCGCGGTGTTTGCGTTAGTTGTCCACATAGCTATCGAAGACACTGTACTGAATCTCCCTGCATCAGCCTGGGTTAGTGCATTGCTGTTAGGACTGGGGCCGGTGGGCGGTGCCTTTTACCTATGGGATATTGGTGTAAAGTTTGGCAATCGCTCTCTTCTTGCCAGTTTAAGTTTTGCTACTCCGGTGATCTCAAGTATTGCGCTAGCCATGTTTGGCGTAAACCCACTCACCGCAACTATTGCCATTGCTGTAGCGTTAATCGTTTCTGGTGCGTTAGTGTCTAACTTTTTACCAAGAGTTTTAGGGGTATCACGGGCCACTTCCTGAGAGTACGTCCTATGGGTTATCTCTGTCCGGCTTGGTGCCTCTCGGCGAGTTGATGGGCTTTTTGTTGATCCTTGCATCGATGAAGCGAGTTGGATCACCTTGGTCTGAGCATCTTAGCGTGCCACCACCAATGCCGCTAAGTAGCGTGACGGCTTTAGCTGCTACTGACGAGCAGTTTACGGTCACTTCAGGACGTTCTTCCTGCTCTTCTTCCCCAGTACGGGTATCGTAAATAGTAGGGCTGTTTTGTTGTGCTCTGTATTCCCTTGATGCCCGTTCAGCTTCTTCGCCAGCAATATTCTGTGCACTTTGTTCGAAGTATCGACGGGTAAATTCAATAGGTGAATTAAAGCGAGCTTGCGCGTTGTCGCTTGTCTCGTTTGAAGTGAGTGGTTGTTCGCGTGCGATTGGTGCTTGGGTCTGTTCTAAAGGGGGGCTTTCAGATGTTTTTTCATTGATCAGCGTATCATCAGCTTCTTGAATAGTAGGCTCTTCACTCATCGACTCCTCTGTGACGTTTTGCTCAGGAATTTCCGTGTCACTGAGCTGTGACTGGCTTTCGTCTTCTGTCTCTACATTTGTCGCGTTTTGTGTGATTTGCTCTGGAATCAACAGGGTCGCATCAATAATAAGGGGTAACTGATGCTGTGGTTCATCATGTGTTTTTTGCTTTACTGAGAAAAATACAACTAATCCGATGAGCGCACCGTGGACGAGCAACGAGACAGCTAACCCCCTAAACCCGCGGGGTTGAGGTCTATCAGGAGGCCTTGATGCCTCGTAGTCTATGGAAATATCAAGAGAAATTGTCGTCATACCAACCTACTGACCCTTAGACAAAGGGATTAGTTCCATCCTAATTTCATCGTAATTCTTAGGTAATTCAACCTGCGTTGCTTCATTGTTGTGCATTGATGTGGCGGTGCACCACTTGTGTGCAAAAAAACATCGTGTTTACATTTTTAAGTATTTTTAAGTGTTTGTTTTTTAAGTGTTTAAATTGTGGCATAGGTCTTGTTCTAGACCCCTTAAGTCACTTTAAGTGCATATAACCATTAAATACTTGGGAGCAACTCATGAAACTAGTCACAGCTATCATCAAGCCGTTCAAGCTAGATGATGTTCGTGAAGCCATTTCAGAAATCGGTATCGACGGTTTGACCGTTACCGAAGTGAAAGGTTTCGGACGTCAAAAGGGACACACTGAACTTTATCGCGGTGCAGAATATCAGGTGGATTTCCTACCAAAGGTTAAGCTTGAAATCGCAGTACAAGACGATCAGGTTGAGCGTCTTGTTGAAGCGATCGTAGGCGCAGCCAAAACAGGCAAAATTGGTGACGGTAAGGTCTTCGTATACGACCTTGAACATGCCGTACGTATCCGAACTGGCGAGTCAGACACTGACGCGTTGTAAGCCATTAAAAATAAATTCCGGAGATAACCAAAATGGAAATCACTTTTGAACTCGGGTATGCGCTAGATACCTTTTACTTCCTAATCTGTGGTGCGCTTGTAATGTGGATGGCTGCTGGCTTTGCTATGCTAGAAGCTGGTCTTGTTCGCGCTAAGAACACTACTGAAATTCTTACTAAAAACGTCGCGCTTTTCGCGATTGCTTGTACTATGTACATGATTTGCGGTTACGGCATCATGTACGGCGGTGGCGACTGGGGTCCATTCCTAGCTGGCATCATGTCTGACGGTGCAACTGGTGTAGCTGAAGATCCAGCGACTTACGCACCTGCTGCTGACTTCTTCTTCCAAGTTGTATTCGTAGCTACTGCTATGTCAATCGTATCTGGTGCGGTTGCTGAGCGTATGAAGCTATGGGCATTCCTTGCGTTCACGGTAGTAATGACTGGTTTCATCTACCCAATGGAAGGTGCATGGACTTGGGGCGGTGAAGCTGTATTTGGTCTTTACACTCTTGGCGACCTAGGTTTCTCAGACTTCGCAGGTTCTGGTATCGTTCACATGGCCGGTGCAGCTGCTGCTCTTGCTGGTGTACTAGTACTTGGTGCTCGTAAAGGTAAATATTCTGCTGACGGTAAAGTTAACGCTATCCCTGGTGCTAACCTACCTCTAGCAACACTTGGTACTTTCATCCTATGGATGGGTTGGTTCGGTTTCAACGGTGGTTCAGTACTAGCTACCGCTACTGTAGAAAGTGCAAACGCTGTTGCGGTTGTATTCATGAACACTAATGCTGCGGCTGCTGGTGGTAGTATCGCTGCACTAATCGTTGCACGCATCATGTTCGGTAAAGCCGACCTAACTATGGCACTAAACGGTGCGCTAGCGGGTCTAGTTGCTATCACGGCTGAACCTTCTACTCCTACTCCACTAGCTGCTACTTTGTTCGGCGGTCTAGGTGGTATCTTGGTTGTACTTAGCATCGTAATGCTAGACAAGTTCAAGATTGATGATCCAGTAGGTGCTATCTCTGTTCACGGTGTTGTAGGTCTACTTGGTCTTATCCTTGTTCCTTTCACTAACGACGGTGCAAGCCTTTCTGGTCAGCTTATCGGTGCCGCGACTATCTTCGTATGGGTATTCGTAGTAAGCCTAGTAGTATGGCTAGCGCTTAAAGCGGTAATGGGCATCCGTGTAAGCGAAGAAGAAGAGTTTGACGGTGTTGATATGAGCGAATGTGGTTTGGAAGCATACCCAGACTTCACAAGCGGCCGCTCTTAAGAGAGTCAGAACAGGCAACTAAATCAAAAACAATAATGTCTGTATCTCCACTATTAAGCCTCGCATATGCGAGGCTTTTTTCATTTTTCCTCTGGGCCAATTCCGCGCTAAACTATTGATATTACGATCAGCCGTTATATCTTCAGGGTTCTACAAGGTAGCTATTATGTTTATGCGATTCCTCGCGTTAGTACTTCTATTGGCAAGTTTTACCGCAGCATCATACGACAGGATTACAGGGGCTAGCTTTGCCAGTCGCTCAGAGGTTATTGCGCAACAAGGTATGGCCGCCACTAGTCAGCCGCTGGCAACACAAGTCGCCCTCGATATTCTAAAGCAAGGTGGCAGTGCAGTAGATGCAGCTATTGCAGCCAATGCTATGCTCGGCCTAGTGGAGCCAACTGGGTGCGGTATCGGCGGTGATTTGTTTGCTATTGTTTGGGATGCGAAAACAAAAAGTCTTTCAGGACTTAATGCCTCCGGTCGTTCCCCGAGATCACTTACCAAAGAGGTTTTCTCTGCCCAAGGGCTTAGCCAAATACCTAAGTTTGGTCCGCTCCCAGTTTCTGTACCTGGTGCAGTAGACGGATGGTTCGAGTTACACCAAAAGTACGGAAAGTTACCAATGGCAACGCTGCTAACACCAGCAATTCAGTACGCCAGAGATGGGTTTCCTGTAACTGAAATGATTGCATACTATTGGCAAATGAATGCGGACAGGATCGGCCATTATCCCGGTTTTGCTGAGACCTTTTTGATCAATGGTAAAGTACCGAAGAAAGGTGACATTTTTACCAATCCGCATTTGGCAGCGACCTATGAAAAAATTGCCACGGGTGGTAGAGATGCGTTCTACAAAGGTGATATTGCCCGCATTATTGATGCCTACATGCAAGAACAAGGGGGTTACCTTTCGTATCAAGACCTCTCCAGTCACACGTCCTCATGGGTCGACCCAGTATCTTCTAACTATCGAGGGTATGACGTTTGGGAGCTACCACCAAATGGTCAGGGGATAGCAGCGCTACAAATACTAAATGTGTTGGAGCGATATGATATTGAAGGCATGGGGTTTGGTTCGGCAGATTATATTCACACCTTTGTCGAGGCTAAAAAGTTGGCCTTTGAAGACAGAGCAAAGTTCTATGCAGACCCAGATTTTAATGACATTCCAGTCGACTGGTTGATTTCTAAGGACTACGCCGCTGAGCGCCAGCGCTTGATAAACCCTGAGCAAGCTGCTCAGCGATATGACGCCGGTCGATATGATGGCGATACGATTTACTTAACTGTTGCAGACAAAGACGGCAATATGGTGTCGTTAATTCAGAGCAACTATCGTGGCATGGGGTCGGGAATGACACCCACTGGTTTGGGTTTTGTGTTACAGAATCGAGGCGAAATGTTTACTTTGGAAGAGGGGCATTTCAATGAATATGCTTCCGGAAAACGTCCGTTTCACACAATTATTCCTGCATTTGTGACTCGCAACGGCTACCCTTTTCTTAGCTTTGGTGTAATGGGCGGCGGTACACAGCCTCAAATGCACGCACAGATCATTGTCAATGTTATTGATTTTGGCATGAACCTCCAGGAAGCGGGGGATGCACCGCGCATGTTACATAGTGGCTCAAGTAGCCCCACTGGTGCACTCATGCTAGATGGTGGATACGTAAGCCTAGAATCAGGTGTTTCGATGGAGGTTCAAAGAGAGTTGATGGAACGTGGCCATCGGCTACAAAGCGAAGTAGGTGTGTATGGTGGTTACCAGGCTATTGGCTGGGACAATCAGCGTAAAATCTATATTGGGGCGTCTGAAAGTCGAAAAGATGGACAAGCCGCGGGTTATTGATACACACTTATTAGTAAGCGAGCCGTTTGTAACTTAATGTAGATAATAACAAGAGCATTCATGACACAACCACAAAAAGGAATATGCGCAGAGCCAAACTTGCATGCACAATATTTGTTGTTCAATGTTGTTGATGAAGACAGCGAAGCGGTTCGCGCTAAGCTTGCCCGAGTGATAGATGTTTTCGAACACTTTGAAAACGAGCATTATGAAGCAATGGTTACAGGTATTGTTGCGGTAGGTCCGGGATATTGGACTGATTTGTATCCAGGTCTGATTCCGCCCGAGTTGGCGCCGTTTCCTGATATGCAGTGCGAAGACAGAAGTGCTCCAACTATGCCTTGTGACTTATTTATCCAGATTAGGGCGGACAGGCTGGATATTTGCCATGCGATTGGTATCGAGGTTATGAATTTACTGCGTCTACACGTTGAGCTTGTGGAACAGATTCGAGGTTTCCGATACTTGGATGGTCGGGATCTCAATGGATTTATTTATGCGCCGGAAAACCCTCGTGGGATGCGCAGGCGAGAAACCGCAATTATCGGCGAGTACGACCCTGACTTCTGTGGTGGCAGTTACCTCCATGTTCAGCGTTATCGCCATGACTTGAGGCGATGGCATAGCTTATCCGCTCGCCAGCAAGAACAAGTCATGGGGGTGACTCAAGAACACAACCTAGAAAGCGTGGAACGCTCTCAGTCTTCTCACTGTGAAAGGGCGAGCGTAGTTAATCCAGACGATGGTATGCCTGGCCTTATCAAACAGGGTATGCCCTACGGTGATATGCGTACCCAAGGACTCTTTTTTGTCAGTTGCTCTGCGAGTGCCCAGCCATTTCGAGCAATGCTACACAGCCAAATATACGGCAATGGTGACGGCGATTATGACCGTTGGCTAGACTATTCGAATGCGGAGACGGGAGCGTCGTTCTTTGCACCTTCGGTGACCTTTATTCGACAACAAGCAATGTACGCAGAATCCTAGTGCGGTGCTCATACCGCCAGTGCGCCACTCCAAATCTGTAGTTTTGGTTGATGACGATATTCGTGACAAACATTGATGTGGTGATGGATCACATAGTCGAGGGGGGCGACTTCAAGTGCCTTAGTAAAGGCCTCTAATGCCTCATCCCAATTTTGCTGTTTTCTATGCTCAATACCCTGTTTTATGAAGACTTCTGCTTTAAGTTTACTCTGTTGTTCTGCTTCGGGTAAATGATCGAGCACTTCGTAAACTTCAATAGGGGCTTGTCTACCTTTTACTCTTACCCAGTCGAGAAGTCGGGCCTTTATGTCGCTTTTTTCGCTGATAGTCTCGAGCAACTGAGCGGTGACGAGAATATCAGCATGATACTTTGAGGTGAGTGCTTCTAAGCGGTAGGCAATATTGACACTATCACCAATAACCGTGGTATCCATGCGGTCATCTGAGCCAACGGTACCCAAAATAACAGGACCGTAGTGGATACCAATGCCCACATTGACAGGGTCATAGCCACTATTTTTACGATGTTTGTTGTAAATATTTAGCGCTTTTCGCAAGTCCAATGCTGCCTGAACAGCATCTGCTACTTTATCGTCGGCATTACCACCGGGATGATCAAAGAGCGCCATAATAGCGTCGCCGATAAACTTGTCGATAAAACCGCGGTTTTGGTGAATCGGGTCGTTCATTCTCAAGAAGTAGGAGTTTAAAAAACTCATCAACTCATGAGGGCGCATGTTTTCAGAAAGGCTGGTAAATCCGCGAATATCGCAGAACAGTATGGCGACATCGTCTTCATCTGCGTGTCCCAATTCTAAGGAACTGGAACCATTTTTGGTAATATGATCCACAAACTGACGAGGAACGAACTTTTGAAAGGTTTGCGAAAGCCTTAAGGCCTCATCAGCGGTTTGCTGAAAACCACGCTCTTTTTCTTCTTCCGAATTTACAATCTTGCGTTGAGGTGGTGTGGATAGAGCAGGTGAACGACGACTAGCGATTATCGTAACAACAACGCCGTAGGTACTTACCACCAACAAAAGAAGTAGCAACCAATGGGTTGTTGTCACGATAGTAATGCCTCACTCGCTATAGTGTTGCGAAGACCTTGTCTGCTGCGTCAAGGGTTGCTGCAATGATATCTGCATCGTGGGCCTTAGACACAAAACCCGCCTCATAAGACGCTGGAGCAAGGTAAACGCCTTGATCTAGCATGCCGTGATAGAACTTATTAAATTGTTCCGTGTTGCAATTAATGGCTTGCTGATAGTTAGTTACACGCTCAATATCAGTAAAGAATAGCCCAAACATGCTACCAGCAACATTAGTACTTAGTGGTATACCATGCTTATTTGCAAGTTCTTGCATGCCACTCGCTAGTGCTTTGGTATTTTCAAAGATTGAGTCGTACAAATGAGCGTCTTGTAACTGAGATAAGGCTGCAAGACCTGCTGCCATAGCGACTGGGTTCCCTGAGAGGGTTCCAGCCTGATACACCGGGCCTGTCGGTGCGATATGGGTCAAGATTTCTTTTTTACCGCCAAAAGCGCCAACTGGCATGCCGCCGCCGATCACTTTACCCAAACAGGTAAGGTCTGGTTTGATATTGTAGCGCTCCTGAGCACCACCGCGAGAAACACGAAAGCCCGTCATTACTTCGTCGAAAATAAGAACGCTGCCGAATTGGTCACAGATATCCCGCAGGCCTTCAAGAAAACCTTCAACCGGTGGTATACAGTTCATGTTGCCTGCTACAGGCTCAACAATAATGCAGGCAATGTCGTCGCCATGAGCTTCGAACACTTCGCGAACACTGTCTATATTATTGTATTCAACCGTCAACGTATGTTCCGCCACATTGGCTGGCACACCGGGAGAGCTTGGAACGCCAAGGGTAAGCGCGCCTGAACCTGCTTTGACTAATAACGAGTCAGCATGACCGTGGTAACAACCCTCAAACTTAACGATTTTGTTGCGACTTGTGTAACCACGAGCCAATCGAATCGCCGACATTGTAGCTTCGGTACCAGAATTCACCATTCGTACCATTTCCATGGAAGGTACGATTTCGGTAACTTTCTCAGCCATAATTACTTCGGCTTCGGTGGGGGCACCGTAAGAAAGACCATTATGAGATGCCGCAATGACCGCTTCTCGTATGGCATCATTGTTGTGACCAAGTACCATTGGCCCCCATGACTGGATGTAGTCGATATATTGTTTGCCATCGGCGTCCCAAATGTATGGACCATCTGCTTTTGTAATAAAGCGAGGTGTTCCACCTACCGCTTTAAAAGCACGCACGGGAGAGTTAACGCCGCCTGGAATGATTTTCTGGGCTCGGGAAAATAAAGATTCTGATTTTTGCATTCGATTAATTGCTCTTATTTGTGTACCAAATGACTTCTCGTTCATATTTGGACACCAAGTGGTCTACACCTAGCGTAAGTGCGAAAAGTGCCATCCTAACGAGAACACCATTGTCAGTTTGACGGAAAATAGCGAGGTTAGGGTTTACGTTAAGGTCGTTATCCAGTTCGTTAGCTTCTGTACGAGAATCCCGTGGAAGTGGATGCATGATCACAGTTTTAGATTGAAAATGTTTGGTGTAAATCGACTGGTTAAGTCTGAATTTACCACGGTATTTATTGGCTTCATCTTGCGATGGAAAACGCTCTTCCTGAATACGTGTTTGATAACAGATGTCAGCATCCATACTGCCTTCAAGTTTATCTGTGATAGTCAGCTTGTGACCCGCGTTCTCTATGGCATCGATAACTGGCTGAGGCATTGCCAGTTCGTTGGGAGAAATCAGTGTGAACTGAATGTTTTTGAATAAACACAAAAGCTTTGACAATGAGTGAACAGTTCTGCCGTAGCGAAGATCGCCAATCATCGCTATGTGCAAACCGTCAATACCCTTTCCATGATACTCCAGCTCACGCTTAATAGTGAACAAGTCAAGTAGGGCTTGTGTTGGGTGTTCATTAGCCCCGTCACCACCATTGATGACTGGTACGCGGCTTCCCTCGGCAAACTCTGCGACCGACCCAGCTGCAGGGTGACGCATGGCAATAATATCCGAATAACCACTAAGCACACGAGCAGTATCGTAAAGGGATTCACCTTTTGCGAGTGCAGAGTTAGCCATTCCGGTAGTTTCTCGTACCTCACCACCGAGTAGGTTAAATGCGGTTCCAAAACTTACGCGAGTACGGGTACTGGGTTCGAAAAAGAGGTTTCCTAAAATTGCTCCATCGAGCACTGTGGTTCGCTTTTGGCGTTTAGCATAGGGTTGCATTGCATCAGCAACCGAAAACACCCTTTCTATGGCATCACGGTCAAACTGATTGACCGATAAAATATGGTTTCCAGTGAAGTCAGACATTGGTCACTCGTAATACTTAACAGACCCTAATAGTTTATACCAATCCGCCATTTGCCTAAAGCCGAACACCTCATTGGTTTTTATAAAGATCGAACCAAATCACAATTTTTTCTACCGCATTTAATACGTGATTTTGTATTTCTTCGTCAGTGAGTGCTGGTTGAATACCGCATAACATCATGGTGTGAAAATCGCCTTTTAACAAAGACACAAAATCATGTGCTAATTGATCACTTTGTTGTTTAGATATTGCACCATCACCATAGCCATGAAAAATATCAGCGATGTAACGTAATGAAGCTCTAGGGCCCGCTTCATAAAAAAGTTCAGCCATGTGTTCGCTTGATCCTGATTCAGCAATGATCACTCTGAACACTGCCAACGTATCAGGGTCTTGTAACAAGCGGATAAACAGCTCGCCTATGTGCATTAAGCATGTGGAAAAAGGCATTTCCTTCAAGCTGGCTTGCATAAGTTGGCTGGTATCGAGTTGGTAGGATTGGCACTTAGCAGAAATGGCTGCCTGAAACAGAGAATCTTTGTTTTCATAGTGAGAATAGACAGTTTGTTTCGAAACGCCGGAAGCTTTTGCCACTTTATCCATGGAGGTGTTGGTAAAACCCTCGCTCAAAAACAAGCAAGATGCCGCAGAGAGAATCTGTTGTCTTTTTTCTTCGCTTTTGGGGCGGCCTTGTCGTTTGTTATCGGATGTTGTCACAAACATTCCTCATTTTTTTAATTATCAAACTGGACGGTCTAGTTTTATTATACTAGCATAGCAAGGTAAAAATTGTACAGCGTGAACAAGGAATCTGGGTAATGTCGAATCACGATCAATCGCAAAATTTCAACAAACCGGCGCTGTATACTGCCGTTCTCATTTTCGTTGTTTCGCTTGTTGTATTGTTGTTTGCCGCAGGCATCAATGGCGCAACAGCAACGCCTGAAGAACAATTACCCACCAGTGTCTCAACCCAATCTATTCAACTGCAAGATGGTTTTGTCACGCCCGTCAATATTATAGGCCAAATAGAGTCACCGCAGGCGGCGGATATGGCTTTCGACAATAGCGGTGAAATACTGGTGGTATATGTCGAAGAAGGTGATTCGGTCGTAAAAGGGCAGACGTTAGCAGCACTTGAAACCCGTCGTATTGACGCACAACGCAGTGAATTAGAGGCATCTTTGGCTCAAGCCGAAGCTGAATTAAAGCTGGCATTGATCAGTCAAACACGAACGAACAACATGGCGTCGCAATCACTAAGCTCCGAGCAGGCAAAAGACGAGGCTGACACTCGTGTGGACGCTGCGCGAGCTCAGGTTAATGGCATTAAAGCGAGTCTAGTAAGGCTAGATGTTGAAACGGAAAAGTCGAAAATTATTGCGCCATTTGATGGCGATGTGAGTGCTCGCTATCTAGATGAAGGCGCAGTTGTGAACCCTGGAATGCCAGTACTACGGATGACGTCAAGTGACCGTTTGTACGCTCGCTTTGCGGTATCTCTGGAAAGCTTATCGTCGTATGCTGTTGGTGACACTGTGTTGTTGCGTAATCGCGAGGGTACGCTTCGTGGTGAAGTACTGCAGCAATCACCCATTCGAGACGCCCTAACTCGGTCGGTAGACATACTTGTTTTACTTGAGGCGAACCAAGCCTTAATACCCGGTGACATTGTTACGCTCACTGGAGAAAAGCCTCATAGTGAAAGCGGTGCATGGATACCTACTAGTGCACTGAGCAATGGCGTTCGAGGCTTGTGGCGCTTGTTTGTCGTAAACACTGAACAAGGCAACAAAGTCGAAGCTCGTGCGGTAGAAGTGCTGTACACCGATGGTCAAAATGCGTTTATTCGTGGCGCGATCAGTAACAACCTTGTTTTTGTGACCCAAGGCACTCACAAGCTCGCCCCGGGGCAGTTAGTATCGGTTAAACAAGATACTAGCGAATTGGGAGCGCAACGATGATCCCTACGCCTCAAGAAGACAAGAAACCTTACCCTTGGTACACCCTTTTTTATCGAAGAGGTCACTTACTTGTATTGAGTTTGCTGGTCATTTTGGTGGCTGGCTTATCTGCTCTCAATACGTTACCAAGGTTGGAAGACCCTAGAATTGATACGCGAAATGTATTGGTTATTACACCTTACCCAGGTGCGTCTGCTGAGCGTGTAGAAGCCCTTGTTTCCGATGTTATTGAAGACAGGCTTCGAGAGATCTATGAAATCAAAGAAATTAAGTCTACATCCAGGGCCGGCATCTCAGTTATCAATATCGAAACTCAAGATTGGGTAGACAATACAACAAATGAGCAGCTGTTCAGTGAAATAAGAGACGCACTGCGTGAGGCTGAAACTCAGTTTCCACAGGGGGCAGCGTCCCCCGTGTTTGATGAAAAACGCGGTGCTACTGCATTTACACTACTGCTCGCGCTGAAAGCTGAGTACCCAGAAAATACGCCGCTTACCTTAACGTCTCGTCTTGCCGATGAGCTTACTGACAGATTGCGTAACGTCAATGGTACCGAGCTTGTCAGAATATATGGTGCACCTACGGAAGAAATCCGTGTCAGTGTGTCGCCAGAGCAATTGGCATCCACTGGCTTAACCCTGGCTCAGATTAGTCAAGCTATCAGCGCCGCAGACCCTAAACTTCCCGCTGGTGTTCTTAATACTGCACAAAGTAATTTGCGATTCACAGTAGCGAAAGGGCTCGAAGGTGTCGCGATGATTTCAGCTATTCCGCTAGTAAACACCTCTGGTAGGTTCTTGCGTGTAGATGATGTGGCTACTGTGACCCGTGCTTATCAAACACCCCGTTCAGATATTGCTTTATTGGATGGAGAAGAGGTGATTTTTGTTGGTGCAAGGATGCAAACTTCGGTTCGCGTCGACAAGTGGACTCAAGGTGCATTAAAGGCTGTTGAGGGATTTAATGAGGAGTTTAAGGGGAGTGTCAGGGCCGAAATCGCCTTTGAGCAGAATCAGTATACGGCAGCGAGATTATCAGAACTCTCCGGCAACCTTGTGTTGGGATGTGCGGTAGTTACCTTTGTCATTTTCTTGTTTATGGGTTTGCGAGCGTCTTGGATCGTCGGCTTGGCGTTGCCCCTTTGCGCTTCTTTTGCTCTGTTCTCGCTAAGCTTTTACAACGAGCAGATTCACCAGATGTCCATTTTCGGGATGATCATCGCCATTGGACTTCTTATTGATAACGCCATTGTGATTACCGATGAAATTCGAATAAATCTTCAAGATGATAGCCTCACACGCGTAGGTGCTATGGCAAAAAGTGTTTCACATTTATTTGCGCCGTTACTTGCTTCTACGCTAACCACCATTCTTGGTTTTATGCCGATTTTTCTACTCAATGGCAATATTGGTGACTTCATCAGTCCGATCGCTATCAGTGTAGTTATGGCGTTAATTGGTTCGCTGTTTATTTCGTTGACCTTAATTGCGGCATTGGCTGCACGCTTTTTGCCTCGTTATACAACAGACTCCGAGGTATCAAAGCGTTGGTGGAACACGGGGATTCAAACACCTAGCTTAAGTGAAGCTTTCAATAAACAACTAGGCCGCTGGATTAAACAGCCTTGGTTGGTGTTACCAGTCATCATTGTCTTATGCGTTTCTGGGTTTGTGTTATCCGGTACATTAGCCAACGTGTTTTTCCCGAGTGCTGACAGAGATCAATTCGAGATTTACGTCTGGACTAAAGACGGCGCGAGTATCGAAAACACCACAGCATATACTCGTGAGCTTGATAGCTTTATTCGCAAAAACGAGGATGTTGCGCAGGTAAGTTGGCTCATCGGTGGTTCAGCACCTTCTGTGTATTACAACCAGGTGATGACACGGGACAATTCACCGAACTTTGCTAATGCGGTAGTTACTACCAAGGATGTCTCCTCCGCGGTAACACTTATCGAAACGCTACAAAAAGATCTGGATGAAGGGTTTCCTCAAGTACAAGTGGTAGTTCGTGCTTTTGGTCAGGGGCCTCCTATCGCTGCGCCTATTGAGGTTGAAGTTTTTGGTCCTGATCTAGAGACCTTGAATGAGTTGGGCCAGCAAGTCCGCCTATTGTTGTCTGAAATTCCCGGCGTAACCCAATCTATTGCTACGGTAACTATGGGTGAGCCTGAACTCAATTTGTCCACCGACAGTAATGCTCTGTCGTTCATTGGGGCTGGCCTTAATGATTTAGCTAATCAGATGCAAACGAATTATTCAGGCGTGACCGGTGGTTCAGTGTTGGAGAGTACGGAAGAGATCCCTGTACGAGTGCGTCTAGACGATACGTTCAGACAAAGTTTATCCAGTATCGATGCTATGCCTGTTCCTACGGGTACCGCTGAAAAATGGTCGTCATTAGGTGCGCTTGCTGAGATCTCATTGAATCCCTCTATCAGCAGTATAACCCGTCAAAACGGCGAGAGATTAAATCGAATTCAGGCGTTTTTATTGCCTGGTGTACCTGCGGTTGATGCGAGCAATGCACTACGGGAAAAGCTCAACGAACGTTTAGTGTTACCTCAAGGTTATCGAATTTACTTAGCCGGTGACGCCGACGAGCAGCAAAGAGCACTAGGCCAGTTGGGTACCTACGCGCCAGTGTTACTGGTGTTAATGGTTACTACCTTGATTCTTACCTTTACCAGTGTGCGAATGGCCAGTGTTATTGGGTTAGTGGCCATACTATCCGTTGGGTTAGGTATGTTTAGTTTATGGATATCTGGCCTTCCTGTTGGCTTTAATCCGTTGCTTGGATGCGCAGGGCTTATTGGTGTTGCGATAAACGGCTCGATAGTGGTCATAGCGGCTATAAACGCCAATCCAAAGGCTAAAAGTGGCGACACCCGCGCCATAGTACAAGAAACTATGGGGTGCAGCCGACACATTCTGTCGACGACTTTTACCACCGTTGGAGGTCTTGTACCGTTACTCCTCTTCAGTGAAGGGAGCTTTTGGCCGCCACTTGCTGTTGTGTTGGCCGGTGGTGTTGGCTTCTCGGTCATATTGTCACTCGTTTTCACCCCGACAATCGTCGCTGCGTTCCAACGTAGACGTTATAAAAAATGGACTGACAGTACTCCTACCACGGCGTAATATATAACCCAAGTTAACTAACGGCTCGTATAAGGGTTATGTGGGTAAAGTTAAAACAGCTTTGGCATACTGACTGTGTGCGGTGCCAAAGAATACGTCTGTATTTGATATGGGCGCTTGTTATGTTTGTGGTGTACTTTTATGTCTGGTGAAAATATAGAGCCAATTCTTGTAAAAGCGGCCTCTAAAAGCAACGGCATTACCAGTATGGTGATTGGTAGTGTGGGACTGTTGCTGTCGATTATTTGGTTTACGGTGACTCCCGACTGGCTTTTCTTGGCGGGTATTTTTCTTACTAGTGCATCTCTTGTCACTATGCTTGTAGGTTGGTTCAAAGTAAGAGAACCGGCCTACAGCTTGCAAATATCACCCTCTGAAATTGGCTACCAGCATCGACTAGGCGTATGGTCTATCGGGTTCGAAAACCTACAGCGAGCCGGTTGCCCACGAGTAAGGCAGGGTTTAGACCACGTCGACATTGAAGCTGTTGGTTTTAAAATCAAATCCTATGAGCCCTTTTTTGAATCAATCTCGCCCCGTTTGATTACCCATCTGTTAATGGAACAACGTCCACTGTTAAATCACGTTACTCAAGAGGACTGTTCTACCGGAGGGTGTTATGTTCCGGCAATGTTTGACGATAAGCACTTTACTCTTGAAGATGGCACTGTATTAACGGGTGTAAAGGCTATGCTGGCAAACAGAATGAAGTTACTGCGCCAGCATTTGGGGTTTGATATTTTTATTGCGTCGTCTGAACTTGACAGAGCCCCCGATGCGTTTGCCAAACTGGTGAATGACTGTCATCAGGCTTCACAACGAGGCGCTCGCTAGATATTGGTGAGAAGCGCCTTGCCTTCTTCTTGAATTCTATCAAGTTCACTTGTTAAAGATGGAAGGTGTTCCGCAACCATGAGGTGTTGCCCGAGCTTTAATGATGACTCCAGTTCACCTGCTAAGCTCTGTAGCCTTGGAACACCGGTGTAACAGCATGCACCATGCAACTTGTGGATCTCGTCTTTTAATGTGCTGTAGTCGTTGGACTCCCATAGGGATTCGATAATGACTTTAGTTTCTGGAAGTAACTCAATAAAGTCTGACAGTAATTCTTTTGCCGCCTCATAGTTCTGGTTGGCGCGCTTCAGTGCTAGGTTCCAATCAAGTGATGGCAAAATGATCTGACTTGGATTAGCGGTATGACACCATGCTCTTATCAGGTCGAGCAGAGAGCCCATTTCTATAGGTTTGGGTAGGTAATCGTCCATACCGGAGGAGAGTAAGCGCTCTTGTTCTTCTCTGAATGCATGAGCGGTTACTGCAATAATCGGGGTGCCCATGTTCAACGCTGATTTTCTGATGGCCCGAGAGGCTTGAAGACCATCCATACCTGGCATTTGAACGTCCATCAGAATCAAGTCAAATTCTTGTGTTTGGCAGTAGTTCACTGCCTCTTGACCACTAGTACAGGTAGTCAGTGAAATAGGCGAGTTATTCAACCAAGTCTTGAGTAATTTGAGGTTCATTTCCATATCGTCTACCGCCAAAATTCGTGCTTTCGGTAGACTATTGATTTTTTCCTGATGAGGGTTTTTCACCTTCACTGATTTGGAATTGACCAGACTGTCTAGCTTCGACGGTGTCATAGGCATTCGTACTTGCGTGTGGAAGTACTGTGTCAGGCTCTGATACTGTGTGAAGGGTTCTGGGCCTGAGTACCAGAGAATGCGTTGCTTGGCATTAAAATGAATAAATTGACTGAGAAACTCATCCCGTCGACTCATTTTAGACACGGGAATAGTCGCCATAAACATGTCGGGTTGAAAGGTAAACGTGCTCAAGTAGGCCAAAGATTCAGCACAATACACATCAGCACCTAACGCCTTCAGCATAGCCGCGCTCGCCCTTCGTGTGGCTGGGATTGGGTCAAAAATAATGACTTTTTTATCTTGCCAACCAGGCTGTGGAACTAATGAGAACTTTTGACTCAAATGATTAGTTCGTATGGTTACGCTAAAGGTTGAACCTTGGCTGGGAACACTTTTTAGGGTGAGTTCTCCACGCATCAGGCGAACCAGTTCTCGGCTAATGACCAGACCTAATCCTGTACCTTGATAGTTGCGGTTAAGTGCATCATCAACTTGAGAAAAGGCGTTGAAAAGCTTTTTCTTGTCCTGACGACTGATACCGATACCCGTATCTTCAACAATGAGTTCGAGCTCATGGATACCATGGGGCAATGCTCTACCTTTCGCTGAGAGTGTAATAGTACCGGAACTGGTAAATTTCAGTGCATTACTCAACAGGTTATTGAGTATTTGTTTGATCCTGAAAACATCGCCGATGAGCTTGTCTGGCAAAGGTCCTAAGCCAAAGACGAATTCTAACTTTTTGCTATGGCACGACTTGGACATAATCGTAACCATTTCTTCAAGTAATTTATTGGGCGAAAACGGTTGGTTATTGATTTGCAGCTTTCCAGCTTCAATTTTCGAAAAGTCCAAAACATCATTTACGATGGTTAACAGGTTATCCGCCGCGGTATCGATAATTCGTGCTTGTTCTTGCTGATCGGTAGGAAGAGAAGCTTGCGCAAGCTCTCGGCTAAAACCGAGTATGGCGTTCAATGGAGTCCGAATCTCGTGGCTCATATTCGCAAGAAATTGAGATTTCACATTACTTGCCTTAATGGCATCTTTGCGAGCTATATCTAAGCGGGCATTTTGCTCTTCGATTAACTCCATATTATTACGCAAGTCGTCGGTGGCCTGTCTGACTTCAAGCTCTAACTGGCTGCGGCTTTTTTCCATTAATGCAATCGAGAATAGGCTGGCTTCAAGAAATACACCGACCTGAAAACAATAAGTGGTGAAGTCATTTGAAGGTAGTACACCGATAAGGCTGAGCATACCAATAACCGCGCCAGACGCCAGCATAGTCCATGCAAACATAAAGTATCGGGCTGGCTTAAAGTGATTCATAAAGGCTTCTACACCCGCATAAATGTAGCTGCAAATAGCGAGGAGACCCACTCCGTACACTAAGTTGTTTTTCCAGATAGGCGATAGAATATCGACAAAACACACAAACCCAGTGATGACTTGAATAGTTAACAGTAACAGCACTATAGGATGTGCAGTTTTGGCGTTTTCTTGAGTGTCGAGAAATGTCACTGTGAATATACCTGAGCATATTCCAATCAGTACGAAAATCAGCTCAGTATGCTCTGCTAGCCATTGGGGAACACCATTGGGCGACGCGATATTAATATGACCGCCCCAGTTAAATTGCCACCATATGACGGCGAGAATGTAGCCCACATAGGCAATTAAACTCTTCTCTTTAACACCGAAGTACAACACTAGATTATATACCGCGAGAATAATCAGGCCACCGTAAAATAGTCCCCACAGTATACTGTCTACCTGACTGTGAAGGCTGTGAAGTCCCTCTGGCTGTACTTTTAGCGGTGTGATTAAACTAGAAGACTGACTTTCAACGCGGACGTAAATATCCACCTGCTCGGAGTTAGGCAGCGACGCACGAAACGTGGGGACACGATATTTTTGCTGGGTTTGTAGCTTGCCTTGATGGCTGTCGAGGATGACTTGGTCGTTACTCACCAAGTAAAAATCTACTAAATCTAATTGACTGAAATTAATGGTGAAAACCCAGTCTTTTTGGTTGCTGGCATTGGTTATTGAGGTAAGAAGCCATACCCCTTTATCTCTGAATCCAAAGTTGGGATTTTGATTGGGTGGAATGCGAAAATCGTTACGCCTCAGCACAACGTCTTCTATGGATAATGCCGCATCGGTTTCGTACAAATAATAAAGCGACGAGGACAAATCTACCGTGGTATTCTCATCGTATAGTTGTTCGTTGTATTGCGCGCTTGCCGAAAAGCAAAAAAGAAACAGCGCAGCAATGGCGAAATACTTGAAAACCGAGTTTAAACGCATGTCCGTGGCACTTACCGTTAAAGCCTTTTGTTCGTGACTATTATTAAACCACTCATCGAGCAGTTTGTACAAAGGAAGGCTTGATATTGCACTCACAAGCGGATTACCCCACAATAGGTTTTTAAAACGTAACACTTGTCGCTGGAATTTACCTTCCTACGTCCCTTGCACTGTGCTGCACACCTAAGTGGTATGCAGCGTTGGGTTATCAATAAGAAACGCAGAGCATCATGAGCGATCAAATAACAATAAACCGAGACGGGATAGAACAGCTTCCCCTTAGACGTTTTACCGAAGACGCCTACCTAAATTACTCTATGTACGTGATCATGGATCGCGCCTTACCCCACATTTCAGATGGGTTAAAACCGGTGCAACGACGTATTATATACGCCATGTCCGACTTAGGGTTAAGTGCCAGCGCCAAATATAAAAGTCTGCTAGGACCGTAGGTGATGTTTTAGGTAAGTTCCACCCTCATGGTGATTCAGCGTGTTATGAAGCAATGGTGTTGATGGCACAGCCCTTCTCTTATCGTTATCCACTGGTAGACGGGCAGGGGAACTGGGGTGCACCTGATGATCCTAAGTCATTCGCTGCCATGCGATACACTGAAGCTAAATTATCTCGCTTTAGTGAAGTGCTACTTAACGAGCTAGGGCAAGGCACGGTAGATTGGGTGCCAAACTTCGACGGGACACTGCAAGAACCTAGTATGCTGCCCGCTCGTCTTCCCCATATTTTGTTGAACGGGGTAACTGGTATTGCGGTAGGTATGGCTACTGACATTCCGCCTCATAACGTAAGAGAGCTTGCCACTGCATGTGCCACCATACTCGATAATAAAAAGACAACCCTTGATGATGTATTAGAGATAGTTCAGGGACCAGATTACCCGACAGAAGCTGAGATCATTACGCCGAAAGCTGACATACGCAAACTGTACGAATCTGGACGAGGTTCAGTAAAAATGCGTGCTGTGTTCCACGAGGAAAATGGTGACGTCGTTGTTACTGCGCTTCCACATCAAGCTTCAGGCGCTAAAATTCTGGAACAGATTGCAGGCCAGATGCAGGCCAAAAAGCTGCCGATGGTAAGTGATTTACGCGATGAGTCTGATCATGAAAACCCAACCCGTTTAGTGATAACGCCACGTTCCAATCGCGTTGATACTGCTCAGTTAATGCAGCATCTATTTGCCACCACCGACTTAGAGAAAAACTACCGGGTCAACTTGAACATGATTGGCCTTGATGGTCGCCCACAAGTCAAAAACTTGTTGGTTGTCTTGACCGAGTGGCTGCAGTACCGTACCGACACTGTTACCCGCCGATTACAGTATCGCTTAGATAAAGTACTGGCGCGTCTACATATTTTGGAAGGTTTACTCATTGCCTTCCTCAATATCGACGAAGTGATTGAGATTATTCGCACTTACGACAAGCCCAAAGTTGAGTTGATGGCTCGTTTTGGTTTGAGCGATAGACAGGCCGAAGCAATTTTAGAGCTAAAACTTCGTCACTTGGCCAAGCTTGAAGAAATGAAGATCAAAGGCGAACAAGACGAGTTAGCTGAAGAACGTGACAAGCTTACGGCATTGTTAGGTTCAGAGCGGCGCCTTAAAACTCTCATCAAGAAAGAGATTTTGGCCGATGCGGAAAAATATGGTGACGATCGTCGCTCGCCAATAGTTGAACGCAGCGAAGCAAAAGCCTTGTCTGAGAAAGAATTAGTGCCTGCTGAATCGGTCACTGTAGTGCTGTCTGAAAAAGGTTGGGCGCGTTGTGCCAAGGGCCATGATATTGACGCACAGGGGTTGAGTTACAAAGCTGGTGACGGCTATCAATCGAGTGCTGAAGGCAAAAGTAATCAGCCTGCCGTGTTTATGGATTCATCGGGAAGGGTATTCTCCTGTGACGCTCACAGTCTTCCCTCTGCGAGAAGTCAAGGTGAGCCCCTAACCGGTAGATTCACTCCTGTGGGCGGAGAAACCTTTGAGCACGTGCTGATGGCTCCTGATGACACCAAATACTTGATGGCATCCGACGCTGGCTATGGTTTCTTGGGTACATTTAAAGATATGGTAAGCAAAAATAAAGCAGGTAAAGCCTATATTTCCTTACCAACCGCTGCGAAAGTTGTTGAGCCACAGGTAGTATCTCACCCAGAGTCAGATTTGTGTCTCTCGATTTCTAACGAGGGTCGAATGCTGCTGTTTCCAATGAAAGATTTGCCTAGCTTAGGTAAGGGTAAAGGGAACAAGTTGATTAACATTCCAAGCTCGAAAGCCCAATCCAGAGAAGAGTTTGTCAAAGTGCTTGCTGTCGTGTCTTTAGGGGCGTCGGTGAAAGTAACGGCTGGTAAACGTTCTATGACATTAACGCCATCAGACCTAGAGCACTATCACGGAGAGCGAGGCCGAAGAGGTAATAAACTCCCCCGTGGATTACAGCGAGTTGATGCTATTGAGGTGATAAATCAAGAAGTGTCAGCTGATGCTCCACAGGAGTAGGCACTATAATTAGATAGATTGGCGCAGTAAAAAAGACTCGGTAAACATCAACATGCACTAGAAGTTGAACTACACTTTTCCATAGTGAGCAGAGGAAGGGTGTATGTCGGGAATTGTAGTTACATGGTTGGTTGAAAATACGGTAAAGCCATATCATTTTGAATTTCATATGTCGTTGAAATAGGAGAATGGTGTGGCCGACAAGACTTCTACTTCATCCAATGAAAACGCCCTATTAAAACGCAAATTGCGTCGAGAAAAGACGGCTCGTAACACCGCTGAATCATTACTCGAAAGCAAAAGTACAGAGCTTTACCTCGCGTTAGAGAAGTCAAAGCGCGCTAAAAAGCAGTTAGAGCTGGCGTTGTGGGCGTCTCAAGAGTCTCTGTGGGATTGGCAAGCTGAGAGCGACATTATGAAGATTCGCTCTTTTTCTATGAACTCAGATGAAGTCACTGTATGGTCGGGTACGCCGATTGAAATCATGTCAAAGGTTCATTGTGACGACCTAGACAATATGCAATTTCATTGGTCACAAGCCGTTTTTGGTGGAAAAGATCGCGTTGAATTTGCGTTTCGCTTAAAGCTTTCTACTAACTTTCAATGGGTTAGGCTCCGGGGTCGAGTGTTTCGTCGAGGCAATGCGGGAGAGGCTCTTCACATTGTTGGGACCACTAAAGACATTACTTCTGAACGAGAAGCTGAGCAGTCTTTTCAGTTAATGGCTTCTGCCTTTTCCAGCTCAAGAGAGCCAATGGTCGTCCTATCATCTGAGCTCACGATTACAGAGTGTAACAATGCCTTCGTTCATCTTGTTCAGGCCACAGATCCTTCTCAGTGTATCGGACAGAGTTTCAATACCTTACTCTCGGGGCAAAAAGTCAGTCACGATCAACTTAGCTACGACAAGAATCAACGTTTTGAAACGAATATTCAGACCCAGCGACACGAGACAATCCCTGTTGATGTTTCCATCGCATTGTTTGAATCTCATTTACAAACGAGCTCCCATGTTATTGCCACCTTAAGGGATATTAGTGAACGAAAAAGTAATGAAGCTCGTTTGCGGCAAATGGCTCTCAATGACGATTTAACAGGACTTGGAAACAGAAACGCCCTCAGTGAGGCGCTAACTACGTACCACTACCATCACACGCCTTTTGTTTTGTTGTTTATTGACCTTGATGGTTTCAAAGCAATTAACGACACCGCTGGACATGATAGGGGAGATGCGGAACTGCGCAGTGTAGGTGGTGTACTGTCTCAACAGTTTTCTCGTATTGAAGGTGTAGTCGTCCGTTGGGGCGGGGATGAGTTCATTGTAGCTTTGCCCCTTGCTTCTACGGAGATGGCGGTTGCTCAAGCCAATCAATTCATTGAAGCGCTCGAAAAGATGAATATCATTATTAATGGTATTCATTTGAGTCTTTCTGCAAGTGTGGGTGTAGCGGCTTTTCCTGAACACAGCGCAACCATTGAAGGTGTGTTGCAGCATGCAGATGCTGCTATGTATCAGGCGAAAAACTCAGGGAAAGGGCAAGTCTACGTGTATCGAGAAGGACTGCATGAAAGTATAAAGCAGCAGGTGAGTATGCTTAATGACCTTAAGCGTGCTGTAGAGCATGAACTTCTCGACTTCTATATACAAGGTAAATATGACACTCGGGGAAAGCTGAGAGGGGGCGAGGTACTTTGCCGGTGGATCTCAGGCTTGCATGGCGCAGTGTCACCTACGGTTTTTATACCCATTGCCGAGCAAAATCAACTCGACAAAGCGATTGGTTTACAAGCACTAGAGGCGGCTTGTGAATACATTATTATGATGGAAACCCAAAGTGGCTACGCAGTGCCACTGTCGATAAATATAAGCGTGAACCAAATGCTCGACCCTGAGTTTCCATTCCAGGCGGTGAGTGTATGCGACAGTCATCAAATACACCCCAGTATGATTGAGCTCGAACTCACCGAATCTATATTTGTGAGAGATGAAGCTGCTGCCATTGTGGCACTCAATGCATTGAGAGAGTTGGGCTTTCGTCTTTCTTTAGATGACTTTGGAAGTGGTTTTTCTTCATTGAGCTACTTGCGCAACTTTGAATTTGAAGTGGTGAAAGTCGACAAGAGCTTGATAAAGGATATCAATGCCAATAGTAAAGGACTTGCATTGTTCAAAGGCATTGTTGCCATGCTGACAGGACTGCAAATCGAAATAGTCGTAGAAGGGGTGGAAAATGAAAGCTACTTACCTTTTATGCAAGAAGCCGACGTGAACCTTATGCAAGGGTTTTATTTCGACAAACCTATGCCTTGCGAGCAGTTTTTGGCGAGAAACTTTTAAAAGAGTGTGAGCGAAACACTGAGGCATCCATGCCTCAGACGAGTGTTAATCATATCTGCCTATTTGGCGTTAGTGCTCTCAAAAATCTTGTCGGCCGATGCTGCAACAAAACCTTGGTATAGCTCACCATTTGCCATAGGGTAACGCTGAGCAAACTCATAGAAGCAACTTGGGATAGCTTGAGGCGCTTCAGTGAACGCGACCTCAGCGGTGTCTGCCATGGTAGACGACTGTGCTAGACAGACGTCTTCGCCACCTTTAATTTCACCACCAGACGTATTTAACGTGAAACCCGCGTCTTTAAGTTTGTCGTTCACACCCAACAAGGTTTGACTGTTAGACAAGTGATTAATACTCACTGTGAAGTGGTTTGCTCTGAAGCCCCATGCGGCCATCCACGCAGCGTACTCAGACTCCTCTAGCAAGCGAGTATAGTCAGCATGACTAATGTCCCAATGACGGCCTGAGTATAAGTAGTTGTCTTGTGTGGTTGCATTAGCATCCATTTGCTCAACAAGCTTACTTATGATGGCTTGCGCTTCGTCTGAGAGTTCGTGAACTCTTAGTTCACTGATAAATACCTTGGGTTTGGTGGTATCTGGGTGCTCAAAGTGCTTTGCGGTGAGTTTTTTGGACTCAAAGTTATAGTCACCTTTGTCTTCGTATCCCAACGCAAGGAAATGCGCCGCAAGTGTGTTCAAGCGAGTTTTTTCTAGTGCGAAGGTACGAAAAGCAACGTGATCGTTAACGATATCCTTTGATTCCTCGTCTGCAAGAAGCTTATGGATCTCAAGCGCCGATGGCGTTATCGCTACATAGTCTTCCCACAAATTAGCAAACAGTGTGTCAACGTTATTGTGCATGTGTAGGGTCCTGTCGTTAGGTTTTTATTTTCTAGAGTGTTAACCCAGGGCTAAGCGCGCCAGGTAGTGTCACTTTATCAAGCTCTACCGATGCTACTGGATATGCACAGTAATCCGCCGCATAGTATGCGCTCGCTCTGTGGTTGCCACTATCACCTATGCCACCAAAGGGAGCTGCACTGCTGGCACCGGTAATGGGGCGGTTCCAGTTAACAATACCTGCTCGAATGTGATTGTAGAAATACTGATAGTCATCTTCGTTATCACCCAAAAAGCCAGCGGACAAACCAAAGCTTGTGTTGTTGGCTTCTGCAATCGCAGTATCAAAATCAGTGTAGCGAATCACTTTGAGCAATGGACCAAAGTGCTCTTCATCGGGTAATGCGCTTAGCATGTCTGTGACGTCGATGATGCCTGGCGTAGCGAAGCCTTTGTTGGTATCTGGCTGAGTAAGGCGTACGAGTACCTTTCCGCCCAAGTCTTCAAGCTGTTGTTGAGCTGCTACCATAAGCGCTGCTGCTCTTGCTGAAATCATCGCACCCATAAAAGGTTGATCTTCAGCGTCATAGTCGCCAACAAGAATGGACTTAGTCACTTCTACCAAGCGTTCGATCAGTGTGTCACCTTTGTCGCCCGCAGGGACAAATAGTCGACGAGCACAAGTACAGCGTTGGCCTGAAGTAACAAATGCAGACTGTACAATGTCATGTACTACGGCGTCGGTGTCTTCAGCGTCTTTCACGATAAGTGGATTGTTGCCACCCATTTCTAGCGCAAGAATTTTACCTGGGTGACCAGCAAATTGTTCGTGTAGCAATTTACCCGTACGAGAACTACCAGTGAAAAATAAGCCGTCAATGTTGGTATGTGACGCAAGGGCCTTACCTGTCTCTACTTCGCCTTGAACGAGATTAAGTACACCACTTGGAAGCCCTGCCTTTTCCCATAGTTTTACCATTTCTTGTGCAACATAAGGGGTCAGGTCACTTGGTTTGAAAACCACGGTATTACCGGCAATAAGTGCAGGTACAATGTGGCCATTGGGTAAGTGCCCAGGGAAGTTGTATGGGCCAAATACAGCGACAACACCGTGCGGCTTGTGGCGAATAAAGGCTTTGCCTACTGGCATTGGGTTTTCCACATTGCCAGTGCGTTCAAAATACGCTTTTTCAGAGATGGCGATTTTACCAATCATGGCACCAACTTCTGTGGCGGTTTCCCATTCTGGCTTACCGGTTTCCTTTGCAATTACCTTAGTCAGTTCAGGCTTTGCTCGGTTGAGCAGATCACCGTATTGCTTAATGATAGCAAGACGTTCTTCAACGGTTAATGAAGACCAGCTCGGTAGTGCAGAGCGCGCTGCTTGGATTGCTGCATCCACTTGTGTCGATGAAGCCGCGTTTCCTTCCCAAATCGCGATGTTTTTCGCAGGGTCAATAGAGGCGAAAGCCTGCCCTTCACCGGCGACCCAGTCGCCGTTGATAAAGTGAGTTGGTTGCATAATGGTGTCCTGTATTTAGTCTCTGAATTTGACTGGAGCGAAACGTATCTGGTCGCCCTCTTTCACGTTCAGTGCTGTTGCTGTTTCCGAAGAAATCACAGCATATTGTTTTTCTGCGTCACAGGTCATTTCAGTGGCCACGGCTCTGAAATCGGCAATAGACGTGTTTATAATATAGTGGGTTTGTCCTGTAGCTGCCTGGTCGTCATCAATTTTCACAGGAAGCTTAGTGCTGCTTTGCGCCGTTCGAATGTGGCTCAAGTTCGCTTCAACGGTCGGGCCAGCGTCGAAAATATCAACATATCCTCGATTACAGAAGCCTTCTTCTTCTAAGAGTTGAAGCGCAGGACGTGTTTTAGTGTGTACCTGACCTATCACTGCCTGAGCCGCTTCGCTCAACAAGTTTACGTAGATTGGGTACTTAGGCATGAGTTCAGCAATAAAGACTTTGTTACCAATACCCGTCATGTAGTCTGCGGTTGGAAAGTCCATCGAGAAGAAGTGCTCTTCTAACCATTCCCAGAAAGGTGAACGGCCTTCTTCGTCACTGACACCACGCATCTCTGCAATGACTGTTTCAGAGAAGCGCTCTTTGTGCTCGATCATAAACAGAAAGCGAACTTTTGATAAAAAGCGACCGTTTATGCCGCCTCTCGCTTGCTCACGCAAGAAGAGCGTACAAATTTCAGTAACGCCAGTGTAATCGTTACAAAAGGTCAGAATGTCTACGGTATTGTGAATATTGAGTTCTCTGGATGCGTGTACCACTTTACTCAAATGATAGTGGTAAAAGGCATCGTCGATTCCAACTGCAGCTTCAATACCCGTAGTGCCAACTACCTCGCCTGACACTGTGTCTTCCATCACAAAAAGGTAAGACTCGTCGCCGGGCTGAGTAACATCAACTTTGTTGAACGCGCGGTCCGCACGTTCAATTTTATTGCGCAGAAGTGTTTCGTTAACGGGCAATGACGTAAAGCCAATGCCCGACTCTTCGGCAATGTTGTACAGGGCTTGATAATCTGACGCGTTGATTGGGCGAATTATCTTCATGTTCGCTTACTCAGTTAGTGATTATTCAGCGTTAACAACTGCTGCGACAGCACGCTCAAAACGTGCAAGGCCTTCTTTGATGTCTTCATCTGGAATGATTAGCGACGGCGCAAAACGAATAACATTAGCACCTGCAATCAGGCACATAAGATTTTCGTTGGTCGCTGCAACCATAAAGTCTCGAGCACGGCCTTGGTACTTTTCATTTAATGCACAGCCAAGAAGCATACCCTTGCCACGTACTTCTTCAAAAACGTTATACTTTTCGTTGATCGCAGAAAGAATTTCTCTAAACAGTGCTTCTTTCTTCAAAACGCCTTCAAGAATTTCAGGCTGGTTTACGATATCCAGTGCTTTTTCGGCAACCGCGCAAGCCAATGGGTTACCACCGTAAGTACTACCGTGCGTACCAGCTTTTAGGTGTGCACCGATTTCAGTGGTGGTTAGCATAGCGCCAATTGGGATCCCGCCGCCAAGTGATTTTGCAGTAGTTAAGATATCAGGCGTTACACCTAAACCCATATAGGCGTACAAATCACCGGTACGACCAACACCTGATTGTACTTCGTCAAAAATGAGTAACGCATTGTGCTTGTCACACAATTCACGTACACCTCGAACGAACGACGGTTCAGGTAGGATGATACCGCCTTCACCTTGTAATGGCTCCATCATTACCGCACAGGTATTGTCTGAAATCATTGCTTCGAAAGCTGCTAGGTCGTTGTAATCACAGTGTTCAACTGCACCCGGTTTAGGACCAAAACCATCAGAGTAGGCTGCTTGGCCGCCAACAGTTACTGTGAAGAAGGTTCTACCGTGAAAACCTTTGTTGAATGCAATAATTTGATTCTTGTCTTCACCGAACTTATCGAGTGCCCAACGACGAGCTAGCTTAAGTGCTGCTTCGTTTGCTTCGGCCCCTGAGTTAGCGAAGTACGCCTTTTCTGCGAATGTTGCTTCGGTAAGTTTTGCCGCTAAACGAAGCGCAGGCTCGTTGGTGAATACATTACTTAAGTGCCACAGTTTCTTGCCTTGCTCGGTAAGTGCATCTACAAGCTCAGGGTGGCAGTGACCTAAAACGTTAACCGCAATACCGCCAGCAAAGTCAATGTACTCTGCACCGTCTTGATCCCACACTCGAGAACCTTCTCCTCGCACTGGCACCATGCCTGCGGGGTTGTAGTTGGGAACCATTACATCATCAAACGTTGCGCGAGTAACATTCATATTTTTTACCTCTGCGTTATGCACCCATTGGTCTTAAAACCAGCAATTCTGGTGCAAAATGTGTACTAAATTGGCCGTAAGTATGCCACTTTTTTTGTCAATTGTCTTGTCTGTATTCGGCTGCAGGCCGCTATATACAAGGACTTTGGCTTTATTTGCAATAAAAGTGAATAACTATTTAGGACTAAGCCATTCTGTTTGGGAATAGCTCGATTTGCTACAAAAAGATAACAAACTAGGGGGATAAAGGCTGTTTTCTATGGACGGGGAAACTTGCGCAACAAGTGACACTCAACGGGGACAAGATTTCTAGCCTATTGCATGAATATCCACAAAAAAATTTACTATTCGTCCACTGAAGTTACTGGAAGGGTGAAAATATCAACAGTTTTTAGACGTTCTAACGCATTAGTAGGGTAGGACTGCTCGGTTAGAATAGGCTTCACCTCACTAAACTCTACTAGTTTAGATCTGTGTAGCATTCTAATCTGGGCATAGGTGCTTGCTTGTTTGAGCAATTTAGGCAAAGTGCCTTCGGTTAGGGCTGGATTATCAGCGCATTCTCGCATTGCATGGGATATGGGCAATCGTTTGAGCAAGAGATGTTCAAACATATCAGCAGACACTTTATGAGCGAGTTCGTCCTGTAGTGTCATTAAAAACAAGGGAGAGGGAGTAATTTGCTGGAGTGCAGCGAATTTAGTGGTCTCTTTGTCTTGTTGCGTTTCGCGAAGCATGTGTTGGTGCACCATATCAAACAAGCGAAAATACAAGCGTATGATGGCGCAGCGGCCAAAGAAACTAAACATCGAGAAAATATAGGCATGATCGCGATTCAGGGAATAAAAAGGAGCTAGCTCTCGTGCAGTCACTGATGTTGCGTGCGCGAAACGCGTTAAATTGACCTTAATGTTTGGGTAAGGATCAGTCACCTGTGGCATTGCGCGCTTTAATATCAGCGAAGGAAGCAATACGCGCAAGTTTTCTATACCTAGAAAGCTCAATGCGGTTTTCATCGTCTCAACAACGATAACCTTTCCTTTATTGTCTTTACGGCGGAATCTCGGCGAATTTACGATTTGCATTAAATCGTCATACAACCATGGCAAGGCTTCAGCGTGAGGGAGTAATTTAGATACGGAAGCAACGCGTACAGACAAGGCGTCGATTAACCCACCGATTTCCTCTGAGAGCTGTAAGGTGTCTTGGAAGACATCTGACGTATAAGACAAGCTTTCAGTAATTTCTGACAATAGAACGTCGTGAAGCTCACTGTTTACTTTAGCGACATAGGCGGCTTCAGATTGTGCCTGTTTCCGTTTACTCTCACGGGCAATTCGCTCAACATCGAGAAGACGACGACGAGCATCGCCCTGCTCAGATTGGTCGAATCTAACTTCTGCTGGACCTTGCTTACCCAATATCTTTTGTATTTGAGATGGCGAGATTAATAGCCGTTCGAATCTCTCATCAACCGAGGGTCTGGTTGACGTGGGATTGGTCATCGTAAACTTACTCCTGCTACTGATTCTTGCATGCTTTTCAGCATAATCTATAAACATACTACAAAGCCTACGAACTCGGGTACTAACAATCTAAAAACGCGTTTGAATGATTTATCGACAATTTCAGCGAAATCTTGACGTATTGTAACGATTATTATCGACTAAGAGGTATGATTAGTTAAGCTTTAGTATAGGATGCGTTTATAAAGGCTTGAAGAATATCATGCCCATGTTCGGTAAGCAGAGATTCTGGATGAAACTGTACGCCCCAAAGGGGTAGTGATTTGTGAGAAATCCCCATCACTTCCTTTTTCCCCGCATCTGTTATACACCAAGCGTCAACTGAGAATTCGTCAGGAATAGTATCTTGAGCGAGTACCAATGAATGGTAACGTGTTGCACTAAAACCTTGTGGCAGGCCTTCGAACAATCCCGTATTTGCATGCGATACAGGAGAGACCTTTCCGTGTTTAATTTCGAGCGCCGATGTTACTTGTGCGCCAAACACTTGTCCTATTGCCTGATGCCCCAGACAGACACCTAGCAGTGGAATTTTGCCAGCAAATTTTTCAATGACGTTCAGACTAATGCCCGCTTCGTTAGGCGTGCAGGGGCCTGGGGAAATAACTAGATGGGAGGGTGCCAGCGTAGCTATTTCATCGAGGGTTATTGCATTGTTGCGTACGACACGCACGTCACAGCCCAACTCGACAAAATAGCGAGCAAGGTTGTGAGTAAACGAATCGAAATTGTCGATAATCAGTAGCACCAAGGCGCTCCTAATGACAAAGAGTAAAACTAGGGGCGTGCAATAAATCCTACAGCGTCATACACTTTTTTGAGCGTTGCTTCTGCTTTTGCAGAGGCTTTTTCAGCGCCATTTCGCATGACTTCGTCTAAGTAGGCTCGATCACTGCGAAGCTCTGTATAGCGCTCTTGAATTGGCGTGATTAATGACACAACTGCTTCAGCCACATCACCTTTCAAATGACCATACATCTTATCTTCGTATTCAGGAACGAGTGCATCTACTGTTTTACCGGTAACCAAAGACAGTAAGGTTAACAAGTTCGACACGCCGGCTTTTTCCGCTGGGTCATAATAAATACGTGCTTGTTCGTCTGAATCTGTAACTGCGCGTTTTATTTTCTTGGTAATCTTTTTGGGATCTTCAAGTAGACCAATGAAATTGTTTGGGTTTGAGTCAGACTTAGACATTTTTCTGTCTGGTTCTTGTAAACTCATGATTCGAGCACCAAACTCAGGAATATAAGGGTCAGGTAGCTGGAACACGTCACCATAGATATTGTTAAATCGCGTTGCAATGTCGCGAGTTAACTCTAGGTGTTGCTTCTGGTCTTCCCCAACAGGCACCTTATCAGCCTGATAAAGCAGTATATCTGCCGCTTGTAGTACAGGGTAGCTGTACAAGCCCACGTTGATGTTATTCACGTTTTTAGCCGACTTGTCTTTAAACTGTGTCATGCGGTTCAACTCGCCCATTTGCGCGTAGCAGTTAAGCACCCACGAGAGTTGAGCGTGTTCTGGAACGTGAGATTGCACAAATAAAGTGCTTTTCTGTGGGTCGATGCCACATGCTAAGTACAAAGCAAGACCGTCTAAGCAAGCATTGTAAAGTTGTTCAGGCTCTTGACGCACGGTAATAGCATGCAAGTCCACTAGCATATATAAGCAGTCGTGATCGTCTTGCATGGATACCCATTGTTTAAGCGCACCCATGTAATTGCCAAGGGTTAGTTGACCAGAGGGCTGGCAACCACTTAAAACAACTGGATTGTTACTCATAACTATTACCTGTATTCGTTATTAATTCTAAATTTATACAAGAGTTGCTTTTGCCAACTCTTGACGCATGTCGTCAATGACCGCCTTGTAATCGGGCTGAGAAAATATTGCCGAGCCCGCCACAAACATATCGGCACCAGCGTCTGCAATGGCGCGAATATTATCGACTTTTACGCCGCCGTCAATTTGTAATCGAATATCCAAGCCACTATCTGAGATTCGCTGCTTTACCAAGCGCAGTTTATCGAGGGTGGTTGGGATAAAAGACTGCCCGCCAAACCCCGGGTTAACCGACATCAATAGTATGTGATGAAGTTTATCCATCACATGATCTAAGTAGTGCAGCGGTGTTGCCGGATTAAACACCAGACCAGGCTTACAACCCAAATCGATGATCAACTGTAATGAGCGGTCGATATGTTCTGATGCTTCTGGATGAAAACTAATAAAGCTCGCTCCCGCTTCAGCAAACTGCACAATCATGTCATCAACAGGCTTTACCATTAAATGCACATCTATTGGCGCAGTAACACCATAGTCTCTTAGTGCTTTACAAATCATGGGGCCAAACGTGAGGTTAGGTACGTAGTGGTTATCCATGACATCGAAATGCACGATATCGGCACCAGCCTCCAGTACCTTGGCTACATCTTCACCAAGACGAGCAAAGTCGGCAGATAAAATAGAGGGGGCAATCAAGTGTGAGGGCATTGCAAATCTCTTTTCAAAGCAGGCGCGGTAGCGACGAAACATTAAGTATACCCAAAACAACAAGCGCATAAAAAGCCGTTGTATCTAATTTTTGAGCTGGAACAGCGTAAATATGTGTTAGAAGGGCTTGTCCATTACTCCCGTCTGTTTATAATAAGTCTAAAATTTAAACTGATTGAAAGGCATTCAGGATGAAATATCGCTCAATTGCGGCAATTGCTTTGGTGGCATCGGTGGTTACCCTTGCTTCGGGCGTGAGTCTGTCTGCCAAACAGTCAGTATGCGACTTCCAGCCTGTTAGTGCATTTAACCCTGCGCTTCCCGCTAGCCATGTTGAAAATCAGTGTGCCCGCGACCGAGATGGTGTAGAGCAAGTGAGTTGGTTGTCTTGGATTGCTGGTCAATCGTCTTCCTATCAATTTCATTTCATCGACCTTCTTGAATTGCTTCATCGAGGTGATGTACCTAAATCAAACTTTTCAAACGATTAATGCTAGTGCCTAAGCAAGTTACAGGCTTGTGGTCAGTGATATGTAGTGTGCTCGCAAGTGCGTTTGGTGTTCAGAGTCACGACAACTATCAAAGAGATTTTACTACGGGAAGGTTCATTAGCTTTGTTGCTGTGGGAATTATCGCCTTTATTATTTTTATCGCAGCGTTACTCTTGTTGGCGAAGTGGGTGACTACCGTTTAACATCACTCAAGTTATTTTGCGTCATAAAGCGCGAGCACTTCTTTCACTTTTTCTCTAGCTTTACCGTTCTGGCTTATCGATCTTTGTACTGAAAAAAGCGACCTTTGGTCAGCAGATGCATATAATTTTTTGGTAAAAGCAACGTAGTGATTTGAAATGACAGTAGCGACACCTTTGTGCTGTGCGTTGATACTACTTTCAACTAATCTCTCTTGGTCTTCGTCAGAAAACATAGCGCCAGAATAGGCGGTAAAATTAGAGGTGCGATTTATAGGAGAATAGGGAGGATCGCAATATACCACGTCACCTGAAGTGAGTTGTTCAAAAGCAAGGGTAAAGTCACCGCTAATCACTTCTGCACGTTGCAGTTTGTTGGCTAGAAAGTCTATTTCGTCACTCGGGAAATAAGGCTTTTTATAACGACCAAATGGGACATTGTACCCACCTGACTTATTGTACCTACACAATCCGTTATAACCGTGTCTATTGAGGTACAAGAACAGTATCGCTCTTTCATACGAATCAGTGTTGTCGTTAAAACGTTGGCGAAGCTCGTAATATTTATCTGCAGTGTTATTCTTCTGGTTGAACAAATGCTGTGCATCTTTTTTAAAAGAAAGTGGCGAATGCTTTACCGCGTTGAATAGCGCAACAAGATCTTTATTGGTGTCGCAAAGCAGATATTCTTCGAAATCGAGATTGAGAAAAACGGAACCACCGCCAACAAAAGGTTCAACCAAGCGCTTTTTACCTTTAGACGGCAGCATTGCTCTAATATGTTTGAGCACTCGTTTTTTACCGCCAGGCCATTTCAATGGAGAGCGTATATCGGTTTTTATGTTTTTATCGATCACGCGTAGTTCGCTTCTGTTCTCTTCATGCTTAAATCAACAACGCTCTGCTCGAAAAAAGGACAAAAGATGTGATGTGCTACCATTTTTCGAAATGCAGTTTTAATTTACGCTCAAGAGCAAGATTGTATCGCCCATCGATCTGCGTCACAACCTTGAAAGTCCCGTCATCTGTGTTTATTTATCAATAAACTAGTAAGTGCTATCGTTGGACGGCAATTTCGCTCAGAATTTGATTGCCCTGTTTAATGAATGCGTCGCTTTTATTGGGGTAGTCGGGAAGTAAAGCAATCGCTGACCTTGCTTCAACAAGCGATGGATAGGTTTGGTGAAATACCACTACGAACCAATCACCGCCATATCGTTGCGTAACGTATACGTGGGTAACGTTTGACAGCCTATTGCTCTCGACAAATGTTGTGACTGCAGAGCTGTCTTTCATGCCAACAAGTTGAATGACATAGTCGGTAGGGGTAAGCCACTGCTGAAAAAACTCAGGTGTTTGAGCGGGTGGGTTGGAAGTCTCAACAACGGTACTAGCCTCAATGGGAGGCTCCATCTCTTCAGCGGCGTTCGAATCGCTCACCTCGGCATTTATATCGGCAATGTCCGAATCAATTGCTGTGAGTTGCTGTGTATCGTCAAGGCTATCTATGGCATCTTGCCAGCTTGACGCCAGTGCGGTTTCTGAGGTTGCGGATTGCTCTTCTTCCACTGAAGGAATTATTTCTTCATTGCTAGTGAGTATCTCAGTACCTGAATTGTCTTCTGGTACACCAACCGACTGTGTTAATTCAGAATAAGCTGACCCCACTTGAGTAGGTGGCTGCTCAGATACGAGAGTAGGGGGCTCTTCAATGGGGTTGAACAGGCCAGAAATATCATCGCTGTATTGCCACCCCACCAAACCGACAAATGTCGCTGAAAATATGATTAACATAGCCACGAAAAAGCGTTTTGAAGTGAGCAAATTAGGTGACTTTATGACCGGAAGCGGTGCAGAGCGTTTGTCCAAATGGGCTTTGAAAGCTAATCTGCGCTCGGCAATCATTTTGTCGAGTTCCGAACCTTCGGGCTGTGCTACTACCGATTGACTGCTAATGAGTAGAGGAGTGTCGGTGTTTTTTGTGGGAAGCCACGCTTTAGCATTTTCAGACCACTGTGTGTCGGCAAACAAAAGTACGTTCAGATGCTGTTTGTTGCCGGCGAAACGGCTTTGTAGCACCAAATCCCATAATTCTTGAAGCATGGCATCAGGCATGTTTTGCGCTTGTGTGATAGCGACAAGAATAGGCCCTTCGTGATTATTGAGTGGAGCCAGTAGTTCATTCAGAGGCCTGACGTAACTTCCTACCGTTTGACCAAGCAATTGTCGACAGAGTAAACGTCGATAATCACTCTTATCCATGTTTTCTTCGGCGGTGAAATACGCAATTTCGGTGTCATCATGCTGTTGAAAAACGAACGCTTCGAGTGTTTTTTGCTGTTGTGCAATAGAGTCACTACTCACGAAAATAAGCTGTGATGAGTAGTTGACCAAGTATTCTAAGCGTTCATGCAATTCGTTCTGCACGGGTTATCTCCACGACACCGTTAAAAAGTGATAATTGTATTAGAGCAATTAACGGCGCATGCTTACGACCTTACATCAATCTAGTAAGGCGGTGAGTGCGTCATCGGTAACCTCTTTAGTGACAACCGCATGCCCAATGCCCTGAGGTAACACAAAGCGAATGCTACCCGCCTCAACCTTCTTATCGCGCTTCATATGCTTGACGTAGTCCGCTTTTTTCATCGTGCTTGGCCCCTCAACAGGCAAAGCAAATGTATTGAATAAGCTTTCTACGCGTCGGGTTTCTGACTCAGAAAACCACTCTAATTGCTCAGCAGCTTTACAAGCAATAATAGTACCAGCGGCAACGGCTTCACCGTGGAGCCACTGCCCGTAACCTTGCTCTGCCTCGATCGCATGTCCAAAAGTATGGCCCAAGTTAAGAATGGCTCTTAGTCCACCCTCTCGTTCATCTTTTGCTACAACGTCAGCTTTTATTTCACAGCAGCGTGTGATGGCTTGAGCGATGAGAGTGTCATCTAATTCATTGAGTGCTTGTGCATGCTCTTCAAGCCAGTCAAAGAATGGTGCGTCATAGATGATGCCGTACTTGATCACTTCGGCCATGCCAGCACTAAACTCTCGAGGAGGCAAAGTGCCTAGAGTTTCGGTATCAATAGCCACAAAGACAGGTTGGTAAAAGGCACCAATCATGTTTTTACCCAGAGGGTGGTTTACTGCTGTTTTTCCACCCACCGATGAATCTACTTGAGACAGAAGTGTGGTAGGCACTTGTATGAAGGGGACGCCGCGCTGGTAAGTGGCTGCAACGAAACCACATAGGTCACCGATAACCCCTCCACCCAAAGCTATAAGGGTAGTGTCGCGAGCGGCATTCATTTCTAACAAACGAGTCATTACAACACTAAACTGTTCTAGGTTTTTGTGTTGTTCGCCGTCGGGAAGTACGACAGTTTCTACTTGAACATCACCGCAAGCGGCAATGGCTTTATCTAAATACAGGGGCGCTACCGTCTCGTTCGTTACGATAACCGCGAGTGGGCCTTTGATGTAAGAACGAAAAAGGCCAGCTTGCGAGAGCAGGCCGGCCTTTATATTTATCGGGTAGCTACGTTCTCCAAGTTCCACGGTTAAGATTGACATGGACGTAGCTCCTTATTGTTTGTTTACAGTCCGATTTTGCTAATGATTTGATTTGCTACAGAACGAGCAGACTGGTCGTCTGTTTCTACGACGTAGTCAGCAACCTCTTCGTAAAGTGGGTTGCGGTTATCTGCCAAGTCACGCAAGACTTGCTCAGGATCGCCGTTCTGAAGCAATGGACGACGTTTGTCGCGCTGCGTGCGTGCAACTTGTTTATCAATAGTTGTTTGAAGATAAACCACAATGCCACGAGCAGACAGTCGATTGCGTACCGCTTTATTTACCACTGAACCACCGCCAGTCGCAAGAACAATACCTTGCTTATCTGTCAGGTCGTTGATCACGTTTTCTTCACGCTTGCGGAAGCCGTCTTCACCTTCAAGATCAAAAATCCAAGCGATGTCAGCGCCAGAGCGGCGTTCTATTTCTTGGTCTGAATCAAAAAATTCTAGGTGAAGTTCATCTGCTAGGTGTCTGCCAATTGTGCTTTTTCCGGCACCCATTGGGCCAACCAAAAAGATATTACGTTTCTCAGCCATATTTGCTTATATCACAACTTTATCATGTTAGGGGTAGCGCACACTTGCCTTACCAGTCTACCCATCGACGTGTGCTTATGTATGTCCAATAAGCACTACTCTTTTAACCTCGCGAAAATTTCGAGGCGGGGATTATCTCAGTTTCAAGTCAGTCGATGCAAGTTTTGTTGAAACTTATTCCGAATAATATGTAAAAGTAGCAGTTCATACCGGTTTAGGCAGGGGTTTGAACATGCTCAGACGGGGTAAAAACAGTCCTCACTTACTATTCTCTGATATCTGTTATGATTTTTGGCGTCACAAAGATCAATAATTCTCGCTTTTGTTGTAGCTCTGAAGTGTTTCTAAACAAGCCTCCGACGACGGGCAGGTCACCAAATAGCGGGACTTTTGTGGCAGAATCCGTGCTTGTTTGCTGGAAAATACCGCCGAGTACAATGGTCTCTCCATTTTCCACTAAGACTTGGGTTTTGATTTCTTGAGTATCTATCGCTACGGCGTCACCCGTTGAGGTAGATACTGTTTCACCTCGGGTGTCTTGCGTAACCACTAAATCGAGAATAATGCGATTATCAGGAGTGATATGAGGTGTCACTTTTAAAGACAGCACCGCTTTTTTAAACTCTACCGATGTCGCACCGCTAGAAGTCGCCTGTACATAAGGTATCTCTGTACCCTGCTCAATATACGCTTCTTGTTGGTTGGCAACGGTAATACGCGGGCTCGCGATAATTTCACCTTTGTTTTCTGATTCTAGTGCCGACAGCTCTAAATCGAGGATGGTACCGTCAACTAAACTCGCCATTTGAAAACCAATTGAACCCGCCGCGTTGGCGATGGGTAAGTTCACATTCATTCGGTTGTCTATGCTAGGTACAATACCTGCGGCAATAGAATCTGCTCCTTCCAGCGTGCCGGAAACGCCAATATCATCTTGTAGATCACTAAAGCCCCAACGCACGCCAAGTTGTTCACCGATATTGTCGAGTACAGTGACCATACGGCTTTCAATAAGCACTTGCTTTACCGGGATATCGAGTACTTCAATCATGTCTCTCGCTTGATCGATTGACGGCAATGTGTCCCGAACAAGCAGGGTATTTGTTCTCTCATCCACGGTAGCTGTGCCTCGCTGCGACAATATCCCACCTTCTGATGAGTTCAATATATCCGCCATCGCACTTGCTTTCGCGTAATTGATGGGGATACTCACCGTATGCAAGGCCTCTAGCGCTTGCACTTGTTGTTGTGACTGAAGCACTTGAGTCTCTCGGGCCGTTAGCTCTTCCGCGGGCGCTATGAGTAAAATATTACCTTCTAGGCGCTTGTCGAGCCCTTTGATTTTTAAGATCATATCCAGGGCTTGGTCCCAAGGTACGTCGGTTAAACTGATGGTCACATTGCCAGTAACAGTATCAGTGGTCACTAAGTTGAAGCCGTTCACCTGCGCAACTATTTGCAATACTTGCCTTACAGGTACATCTTGAAAGTCTAGAGAAATCGGCGCGCCGTTATATTGGTTCTGAGTAGTACTAGCAGATACTTCTTCTTCCTGCTCAAACACGTTGATCATCAAAGACTGCTCTTCAATACGGTAATTGTAGCCAGTGCTACCTTGAAGTGTGATTTCGATCTTGCTTCCATTGGATTCTTGAAACGTTTCTATGCCGTTGATAGGCGTGGCAAATTGAGTAACATCCATACTCATTAATTGGTCTGCGGCTAGACTTAAATCATCAAGTATTAACGTGAGCTTTCCCTGTGCCTCGACAATCTGGGGCGAGGGAATATTACCTTGAATACTCAGTAATACCTGCCCTGAACCATTGGGTAAACGCTGAAAGTCGACACCAGAGATTTCACCGCGTACTGTATTTTGCTGTGATTGGTCAAATGAAACGAGAGGAGGGGGTTGTTGAGCACACGCGTTAAACCCAATACCGGCGAGGGCAAGTAGTAAGAATGCCTGACGTGATAGTGTCCATGGTTTGAATTGCTTAGCCATTGTTATCTCCTGTCGCAGACTGACCTGTTAACGTTGTTGCTTTTGGTTGCCAACAGCCTGCTCCGTCTGGCAAAAGTTGTGTAATGCTGATATCTGAGTCGCTGATATGTGTAATGGTGCCGTGGAATAGCCCGATGCGGCTTCCTCGTGTGGCTTTGTGTAGTATTCCGTCGTTACTGTTAATCAATACCCATTTACGCCCGCTGACTTCAAAGCTTCCGGTCATTTCTAGGGCGTCTAATCCATAACTTTCTAATGCTTCTCGACTACGGCGGTTGTCTGGTTGAATACAATCGGCATTTCGTTGGGATACCGTCGGGCCTTGTTTATCTTTTAGGGTTAAAAATGGACTGCGTAAATTTTGCGATGTATATGCATACGCTGGTTGGGTTTCAAACATAGGATAGGGTTCGATGTTTACTACACTGCTGTTTCGAACTTGTTCGGTATAAATTTCTAAATCGTCTAGCTTGGGGGCGCACCCGGTCACCAAAAACATGCCAATAGCGATAGGGAATATACGTTTCATTGCGACACTCCCTGAGTAGTATTGTCGTTGTTATTGTTTGCTGAACGATAGGTTTTAGCCTGAAGGAGTAATGTTAGCCGGTCTGATTCTTGTGTGAGTGTAAAGTCGTGGAGCGTCACAATACGTGGCAAATCTGCGATGTGAGAGACAAACTCTCCCACATTGTGATATCCGCCATCTACTTCAATTTCAATGGGAAGTTCAGTGTAAAATTCTCTAGGCACTTCACTCTGCCAATTTAACAGCTTGAAGGTGAGTCCAGCGCTGGTGCCCACATAGGTGATGTCATCTAGCAGTCCCGGTGTTTCATTACTTGTTGGAAGGCGCTTGAGCATTGAGGAAAAGTCTTGTTCAATTCGAGCAAGCTGTTCTTTGTACGCGGGCAAGTTCACGGCCAATCGACTTTTGGCCTCAAATTGAAGTTTAAGCGTGACTTCTTCTTGTTTGGCGGTATCCATAATGGGCAGTTTCGGACTAATAATGAAGTAGTAACTTAAGCCGCTCACCATGAGTGCTACGAATACAGCAACAACGATTTTTATCTCTTTGGGCCAAATAGCGATTTGCTCAAAGTCTAGCTCATTGAGCATTTTGAGTTTTGCAGTATCAAACTTCATTGTGTCACCTCGCTACCCTCAACTGCTACTGGGGGAGCAACGCTGGGGTGAATACCGAATGTTAACGTGAACGAGCTAACCGCTTTTGGTGCCTGAGTGTCGGCTTTTACTGACGAGAGTTCGCCTACTCCGAACACAGAAGATTCCTCAATAGCGCGCATAAAGTCAGACAGATAATTGTTCGAATCACTAATGCCCTCAATTTCAATGTGATTTCCCATTCTTCGCATGGCAACAAAAGCAATCCCATCGGGTACTATTTTTGCCAATTCATCGAAAACTATCGGTGATACATTTCGACTTTTTTGAAGTTGCTCAATTAGCGTCATACGCTGTTCAATAGCTGCCTTGGCCTCTTTTATCTTTTTGATTTGCTCTATTTGTGCGTCCAAAACGAGGATTTTCTGTTGCAGAAACTGGTTACGTTGCCTTTGGTTTTCGATTTGCTGATCAATCAACTGGCCAATAATCCAAAATATACCCCCAACGATAATCGCTACGGCAATAAGCAGTGCCAAGTATTGCTGCTTCTTTTGTTGTCTGAGCTGCTCTCGCCATGGAAGTAAATTTATATATGCCATGGTACAAAACTCCGACTGGCCAGCCCGGTAGCAACAACAAGCTGCGGTGCTAGTTGATCTACTAATTCCTTATCAAGTTTAGGATTTATCGACATATGAGCAAAAGGGTTGAGTACTTTTACCGGTAGGAGAAAGTCTTGAGATAAAACAGAGACTAACGCTTGAATAGCTGCACCTCCGCCACAGAGTAATAACTCTTGTGGTTGCTCTGCATGGTGAGCACTCATATACATTTGGAGCGCACGGTTGATTTGCTGTTGTAGGTTTGCCGCAAACACCGGTAACGCATCCTCCTGCCATGTTGCGGGTAGGTTGTTTGAGAGTAAGCCACGTTCGGCGTCTTCTCTCTCCATCATATGAATGGCACTGATATCATCTACCAGTTGATTGGTACCAAATACGTGCTCTTTGTTATAAATGAGTTGATTGTCTTGCCAAACACATAATTGTAATAGTGATGCTCCAATATTAATACAGCACTGCGCTTCACTGCTTTCTGGGTTGTCTAATACCATGCCGAGGGCATTGCCGATGGCAAAGCTCTCTATATCTACGATTTTTGGATCAAAGTTCACTTCTCGGGCGAGCAACAAACGACTTTCGACGAGTTCCTTGTGGGCGGCAGTAATCAATACATCGACTTTTCCCGGGTGAGTTGGACTCGGCCCTTGTTCCTCAAAATCCAAATATACCTCTTCGAAGGGATACGGGATTAAACTGTCGGCCTCCAGCTCGATTTGTCCCTCGAGTTCGTGGTCCTCTTGGTCGGGTTCCATCTGGATCACTTTGTTAATCACTGATGTGCCAGCAACGGCAACAACCACATTCTTGGTCTTTGCTTTCAGCGCCATTTTGATTTTTTTGAGGGTTTGGCTAACGGCTTCGTAGTCTTTAATCTCTCTTTCTTGAAAAGCTTGTTTGATAATAGGCTCACAAGCAACGCCAGTGAGTTGGTAACCACTATCGCTTTGTTCCAACAAAACAGCCTTAACATGGCGGGTGCCAATATCTAGGCCGATCAACGACGGCTGCTTTTTTCGAAACAGAGATTTCATTTGCAAGTGTCCAGTTTCAAAGGTAATTGCTCTAACGTACAATGGTACTCGCAATTTTTGTTGCGTCAGGTTCTAATAAACACACATACGTATAAAAATATACGTCATTCTCACGAAATTGCCTTGGTATCATTGACACGTGAAATACATTAAACCTCTCATTTTGTTTACATTACTATCTGGCCTACTGGGTTTTGTAGCACTCGTGGGTATCTATTTTTATATCAAACCCGACCTGCCGAGCGTCACTGTACTCAAGGATGTTCGTCTTCAAACACCAATGCAGATATACACCCAAGATGGAAAGTTGATTTCTCAGTACGGTGTAAAGCGTAGGATCCCCGTGGAACTCGAAGAGGTTCCTGAAAGCTTGATCAATGCCATCCTTGCTACCGAAGACAGTCGTTTCTACGAACACTATGGTATCGATCCTATTGGTATTGTGCGCGCGGCGGTGAGCCTGATTGTGACAGGTGAGAAGCGCCAGGGTGCAAGTACGCTAACGATGCAGTTAGCTCGTGGATTCTTTCTCACTCGAGAAAAAACCTATATTCGTAAAGTGAAAGAGATTTTCATCGCTCTGCATATGGAGCAAGTACTCACAAAAGACGAAATACTCGCCCTCTACCTCAACAAAATTGAACTCGGTCACAGAGCGTTCGGCTTTGGCGCTGCCGCACAAGTGTACTACGGCAAATCACTCAACGAACTTACCCTCGCACAAATTGCGACTATTGCTGGGCTGCCAAAGGCACCTTCGGTGCTCAATCCTATTAGTCGGCCCCAAGCGTCTAAAGAGCGACGTCGCGTTGTGTTACTTCGAATGCTTGATGAAGAGCATATTTCTTTAGATGAATTTCATACTGCAGCAGATGCACCGGTGACGGCAAGAAAGCACGGTGCAGAAATTGAAGTAGATGCACCTTACTTGGCCGACATTATCTACAATGAAATGGTTGAAACCTACGGTAAAGAAGAGGCTGAAACGGGGGGATATAAAGTCTATGCCTCGGCGTCTTCTCATCTTCAACTTGCAGCGCAAGATGCGGTGGTAAGAAATCTTCACGATTATGACGAACGTCACGGCTATAAAGGTCCCCTTGGATATCTGTGGGATGCGCCAATCTCAGAGAGTACAGGCGAGCCTATACCGGTTATGGAGTCTTCAGTAGATGCCAGTGAAAAACGCTTAGCGAGTGATTGGTCAGAGGAAGAATTACTCACAGTGTTAGCCGAAGTTCCTCGTTTCTCGCCCCTGATTCCAGCGGTTGTCACCAGTATTGGAGAGCAGGACATAACAGTATTTGATGCCGATGGTGTTTCTCGAAGTATTTATTGGGCGGGACTCGATTGGGCTCGAGAATACATTACGGATTTTCGTCAAGGAAACCCTCCTAAGGCAGCGATTGATATCACTCAACCCGGTGCAGTGATTTATATTCGAAAGCAAGAAGGCGAGTGGCGAATCTCTCAGTTGCCGGAAGTTAGCGGTGCTTTGGTATCAATCAACCCACAAAATGGTGCAGTTGAGGCAGTTGTTGGTGGGTATAGTTTCTATCAAAGCCAGTTTAACCGCGCTACGCAAGCTAAGCGCCAGGTGGGTTCAAACATCAAGCCGTTTATCTACTCTGCTGCGTTGGAGGAGGGCTATACCTTATCTTCCGTTATAAATGACGCGCCAATCAACCAGTGGGATGCCAGTACGGGGGTGCGCTGGCGACCGGAGAACTCTCCTGCTGAATACGATGGTCCCATACGTATGCGTACAGCATTGGGCAAATCAAAGAACGTGGTCTCAGTTCGATTACTGCGAGGGGTTGGCCTACGCAACGCGGCAGACTACTTAACGCGCTTTGGTTTTGACACCGACGACATCCCGCTGGACGAAACTTTGTCTTTGGGTTCTGGTTCTCATACGCCGCTGGAAATCGCTCGTGGTATGTCGGCCATTGCTAACGGCGGATATTTGCTAGAACCCTACTTTATCGATCGTGTGACTAATGCGACTGGGGATATTCTCTGGCAAGCCGATCCAGTATGGGCGTGTGGAGATTGTAATGCCGAATCTCCAGAGCAAGCGATAGATGAGAATGACATTGAAGCTTTATTGGAAGCGCAGCTGTCTCAAGCTAATTTAGAAGAGGAAGTGCAAAAGCGCCCTGCACCGCAAGTGATTTCCTCTCAAAACGCATTTTTGGTCAGTGAAATGATGCGTACAGCGGTTCGTGCTAATGGAAACTGGAGTAAGAAAACCTACTGGCTAGGTACAGGGTGGCGGGCCCGTAATATTCTCCAACGTACTGATATTGCCGGTAAGACGGGCACAACCAACGATTCTCGTGATACGTGGTTCAGCGGTTTTCACAAAGATCTCGTCACCACAGTGTGGGTAGGCTTCGATGACATGAGTCGTCAACTGGGCCGTGCGACTCGAAACCAAAACCTTATTAACCGGAACCCCGAGAAATTCAATTGGATTGGTAACGCCCTAATTGGCACTGAAGACGGTGCTAAAGCTGCGGCGCCAGCGTGGATACGCTTTATGCAAGTAGCCCTTGCCGATGTTCCATACTCGCCGATTCCTGTTCCAGAAGGTGTGGTAAGAGTACGTATTGATCGTACCAGTGGAAAGTTGACCGATCGTACTGACCATACGACACTATTCGAATATTTTGTGCAAGGCACAGAGCCTCATCAATACGTTCGAGAAGATGAGTTTGTTGACCCCGCACTGTTAGATGAAACAACAGCGCCAGAGCCAGAAGAAATTTTTTAACCTATTGTTCACAATCATTTATAATAATGTGAACACTGTATCGGGTAGTCATGTAGCGGTTACCCGATACAAAAGGTCACACATCTCCCTTTTGGAAATGGCTTTTTTGCCTGAAGTTAATCGGATACCCAATGTCAGACGATTCGCAACGCTATTTATACATTCCACACTCTGGACCCTCATTACTAGAAACCCCGTTATTAAATAAAGGAAGCGCCTTTACTGACCGTGAACGTGCGGCCTTTAATCTAACCGGGTTGCTACCTCCACGCTATGAAACGATCGAAGAGCAAGTGGAGCGCGCTTACATGCAGTACAGCAGCTTTGATGAAACCCTCAACAAGCATATTTATTTGCGTGCCATACAAGATAACAACGAAACCTTATTTTATGCGCTGATTCAAAAACATATTAATGAAATGATGCCAATCATCTATACACCTACGGTGGGTGATGCTTGTGAACAATTTTCTGATATATATCGCAGTTCACGAGGTTTGTTTGTCTCATGGGAAGAAAGGCATCACCTTGACGATATTGTAAGAAACGCAACTAAGCGCAAGGTGAAAGTTATCGTAGTTACCGATGGTGAGCGAATTCTAGGGTTAGGAGACCAAGGAATAGGTGGTATGGGTATCCCCATCGGAAAACTGTCACTTTATACCGCATGTGGTGGAATCAGCCCGGCGTATACGCTTCCAGTTATGTTAGATGTGGGAACAAATAACGAAAAGCTGCTCAATGATCCTATGTATATGGGGGCGCGTCACCCGCGTATTGCACAAGAAGATTACGATGAATTTGTCGATATGTTCATCAATTCGGTTAAGCGCCGTTGGCCTGATGTACTCATACAGTTTGAAGATTTTGCTCAGCCAAATGCAATGCCGTTGCTCAATCGTTATCGCGACCAAGTCTGTTGCTTCAATGACGATATTCAAGGCACAGCGGCGGTAACCCTAGGTACCATATTGGCGGCGTGTAAAACTAAGAAACAGCTTTTGTCTGAGATGAAAGTCGTGTTTGTTGGTGCGGGCTCTGCAGGTTGTGGTATTGCCGAAATGCTCATTCAGCAGATGGTCAAAGAGGGGTTATCTGACGAACAAGCCCGTAAACAGGTATTTATGATAGATCGTTACGGACTAGTGAGTGAAGGTATGTCTGACCTGCGTGACTTCCAACAAAAGTTACAGCAGTCTCAAGTGGATTTAGCCGACTGGACATTCAGCGGCGAATATCCATCATTGTTAGACGTTATGCACTGCGCTAAACCCGATGTGCTCATTGGCGTGTCAGGCCAACCGGGATTGTTCACTGAGCAAGTCATTACGGCAATGAAACAGCACTGTGATTTGCCCATTATTTTCCCGCTGAGTAATCCATCTCGCCAGGTTGAGGCAAGGCCCGAACAAGTGATCGAATGGACAAATGGCGAAGTCGTTATTGCTTCTGGAAGTCCATTCAAACCGGTAGAGTACGAGGGTAAAACTTATCCTATCGCACAGTGTAATAACGCCTACATTTTCCCGGGAATTGGGTTAGGTGTAGTAGCGGCTAAGGCTAAGCGTATCAGTGACGAAATGCTTATGGCTGCCAGTGAAGCGTTGGCAGCATCTTCGCCATTAGTTATCGAAGGTGAAGGTGCTTTACTACCGCCTTTGTCTGCGATTGCTGAATTGAGTAAAGAAATGGCATTTTCAGTAGCTAAAGTTGCTATGGCCCAGGGGCTTGCGTTGGAAATGACAGATGAAGCTTTGCGCAAGAGCATCGAGCAAAATTTCTGGAAAGCAGAATACCGACCTTACAAACGTACAAGTATATAGTTGATGTGTTGAGACCTCATCGCGGATACAACAACACAGCAACGTTCTGTGTTTCTTGTTCCGCGATTTTTGTTTGAACTACTGGATGAGTCACTGTGTATACATGTGAGCGACGTTCACAATGCACTTTCGGAGCAACAATATGACAGAAAAAGAACAGTATCAGCCCCCAGAGGTGTGGGAGCAACCAGGTGATGATGGGAACCAATGGGCCAGTATCAATCGCCCTGTGTCTGGAGCGACTCATGAGAAAAGCAGAGACGTGGGTGAGCATGGCTTACAGCTTTATTCATTGGCAACACCCAATGGGCAGAAAGTCACTATTATGCTTGAGGAGTTACTTGCAGCTGGCGTGTCTGAGGCAGAGTATGATGCTTGGCTAATAAACATCGGTGAAGGCGATCAGTTTTCATCGGGATTTGTTGAGGTAAACCCAAACTCAAAGATCCCTGCACTTGTTGATACTACTACCACACCTCAGACTCACCTTTTTGAGTCAGGCGCAATTTTGCAGTACCTAGCCAATAAGTTCGGCAAATTTATTCCTGCGGATTTTGCCGAGAAAGTGGCTTGCAATAATTGGTTATTTTGGCAGATGGGCTCTGCACCTTACCTTGGCGGTGGTTTTGGGCATTTCTACAGCTATGCTCCGTATCCGATGGAGTACCCCATCAACCGCTTTACTATGGAAGTAAAACGACAGTTGGATGTGTTAGATAAACACCTTGCTTCAAACACCTATATGGCCGGCGAGTCTTATTCCATTGCCGATATCGCTATTTGGCCTTGGTATGGTCAACTGGTATTGGGACGTTTGTACGACGCTGAAACCTTCCTGCAGGTGGCAGATTACCACCATGTAATGCGCTGGGCTAAAATGATTGATTCTCGCCCCGCTGTAAAGCGTGGACGTTTAGTTAATCGCACATGGGGAGATGAAGGACAAGTTCCTAATCGTCATTCCGCTAGCGATATTGACGAAGTTATCAAGGGTAACGATTAACACTCATTTAGTGTTTTTTTACTACAACAGCAACTTCTGGGTATAACGATTACCCAGAAGTTGTCGAAACTTTTTACACTGTAAGATACAACTTGTCTCTTTTTCTTATACCTTTCTGTTTTTTATGGGTTTTTGTTGTTGGCTTGAATTTTGCTTATAGCTGAGCTCATCCTCGTTTTCATTGCAGTATTCAATTGGGCTAAATCTTTGATGTACCGATTATTGGTTTGTTTATTCACTAGTCTTCTATTATCGTTCGGCGTTGCTGCCGAGGATAACTTGTTGGGTGAGTACAATCTTATTTTGTTAGAAGATTACAACTTCTCTGGTGGTGACGTTCAAGGGCGTACATACATTGGTGGTAACCTTAACGCAGCAGGACACGCTGTCGAGTTTGGTAGCCGTTTACCTAACACAGACACTGCCATTGATGCGGTTACCGTTGCCGGTGACATCAACGCCAACGTTGTACGCGTACTCAGAGATAATAACTTGGTGTACGGTGGTACACTTAACGCTTCCCATGTAGAACTCAATGACGGGAACGATGGTCAAGCGATTTACAATCCACAAGTGGGTGTAAATACTATTGCTTCGACTATCCATGCAGACTCAGCCTACTACTCAAGCTTGACCGAGAATGGCGTGTTCAGTAACGGTACTTTTAACTATGCCGGAACCGATGATGTTGCTGTATTCAACGTTTCTGCCGATCAAATATTTGCTCAAAATAGTAATCTGTCGCTCAACTGGGGTGAGGCTGAAACGGTTATTATTAACGTTGCAGCAAGTAGTACGTCTAATGCCACTGATGTCGTTATTGGTGGTGGTGTAAATCTGAATAACGGTTTTACCTCGAATCAAGCCTTTTCAAATGTGCTTTGGAACTTCTATGACGCTACAAGTATCGACTTTAGAAGTTTAGCAGTGAAGGGATCTGTACTCGCACCGTTGGCGTCAACGAGCGGTGGTGCGTCCTTCGACGGCTCATTTGCTGCGGTTTCATATACGGGGGCACGTGAGTTTCACGATTTTGTCTTTGAATACGAGCGCCCTCAAGGTAGTCAACTCGTTCAAGTGCCAGCGCCGCCCATTGCACTTATCTGTCTTACAGCGTTATTATTTATTACCTCTAGACGCAACTTTCGCTAAGCCTAATGAATAAAGGTAATACTGGATTACTCCGGTATATAGTCGCTGCTGTACTGCTTTTCTGTGCATCAGTAGGTGCTGAGGTTAATGAAAATTACGAACTCGCAGTTAGTGCTTACTCCGCTCAAAAGTACAAAGATGCGTATATTCACGTAAAAAATGCACTTCAGCAGCAATCGGATTATGTGCCCGCCCATGTGTTACTGGCACAGCTTTATTTAGATAATGGTCTGTTCGAGCAAGCCAATGCGTCTTTTCAACAAGCTTACGACTTAAATGCTGACCCGAGTTTGATATTTTCATCTTGGGGACAGGTGCTGCTTCGACTACGGGATTACCCGCGAATTCTTGAATTAGAATACAAAAGCATTTCAAACCTTGATGACAAAGCGTTGTGGGTATCATACCGAGCTCAAGCTTGTGAGCGAGAGCAGCGCTGGCTCTGCGCAAAACAAGAATACCAGTCTATTTTGCGCTTTGCGCCTGATCATTCACTAGGTTTGAATGGATTAGCACTACTCGCTTTGAATGAGGGGAGTGTCGACGAAGCAGAGGCATTGATAGCTAAGTCTACAGAGCATTTGGAAAACAATGCAAAGACCTGGTGGTTACGCGGCGAACTGGAAAAAGCAAAGGGAAACATCACCCTTGCACAGCAGTATTATAACAAAGCGTACCTTATTTCACCTGACACCGCCTATATCGCCAGAAGCTTGATTGATGCATACGTGTCATCTCAGGATTTTGATACTGCTATTGTCATTACCGAAGATCTCCTCTCACAAGCCCATGATGATCTTTATGTGATGTTTGTAAATAGCTGGCTAACCAGTCAAATTGCGTCTCTAGCGCAGATACAGCCCCAGTTAGAAGCTATGTCTGTGCGGTTGGCAAATGTCACTGACGAAGCCTTTGTTTTAGAACCAGCCTTGTATTATTTGCGAGGCATGGTTTCGTTAATGCAGGAGAATTTTGAAAGCGCTAGAGAGGACTTTGCCGCGTTTGCGGCTGCCACAGAGCGAGACCTCCAAACTGCCATTTTGCTCGCAACCACCAATATGGCATTGGGTGATAAGCAATCCGCTATGCTGGCCATTCAAGACTACGAGGAAGACCTAGCAAAGGTAAACTTGAAACACGCCTTGATGCTTGGTGGACTCTACTTGGAAAATAAGCGAAATTTCAAAGCAGTAGCCTTACTGGAGCGACTACAAAATGCGTATCCAGATAATATCGAAGTCGCACTTTTTTCAGTGAGAGTTTTACTTAATCGAGGACTACGAGGGCGCGCGGCAGAGACATTAAATGCGTTACTGAGTGCGCATGCTGATAATCGACAAGTACTTATTGCCCATGCGCTCTTTTACCTCGATAGCGGTGTGGCAGAACAAGCAGAAGCCGCCATCAATATATTACTCACCTTGTATCCAGATGATATTAGTGTCAAAAACATTCAAGCCGCTCAGCTACTGATTGATAAACAATATGAAAAAGCTGAAGCGGTGTTGAACCAAGTACTTGCTGAAGCGCCAACCTTATTTGCAACCCAGTATAACAAAGCGACCTTGCTTATCTATCAGATGAGGTATGAAGAAGCGCTGGTATTATTGGAGCGACTGAATGGTCAACGTTCAGACCATCCTCAAGTTATCTACCAGCTAGCAAAAGTTAATTTGGTCATGGGTAATGTACAAGGTGCATTGACGCTATATGAACGATTGTTAGCACGGTATGATGTTTCTGCACAAGTTACCTATGCTGCAGTAGCTGCTTATGTCAGTACTGGTAACATAAGTCGCGGTATAGGGCTTTTGCGGCGTTTGATTGCCCGTGAGCCAGACAATGACAAAGCGCTGGTTCAGTTAGCGAGTTTGTTTATCAAAGCAGGTGACATTACGTCTGCCAAATCTTCGTTACTTAAGTTGGAAATCAACGGACTGCGCTCTGCCGACACTCTGATGGCTGAATCCGAGCTTTGGCTTGCCTTAGGTGAATTAGAGAGAGCGGTAGATATCTTAGAAAAGGCGCACCGCCAGTTACCTGACAATGTAAATATTCACCTTCAATGGGTAAAGCTACTGCTAGCAAGCAACGATCTAGTCACTGCAGAGAGTACATTATCACCCTTAGTCGCTAATCGCCCCAGAGATCCTTATGTGTTGTTTAAGTGGGCAGAGCTTGCACAAAGTCAGCAAAATATTCCCTTGGCCTATGAACGTTACAAGCAGGTGCTTGCCGTTGATGATGGTTTTGAACTTGCCCTGGCTAAGTTGTACACGTTAAGCACTCAGCTGGGTGACTTTAGTGATTTTTTGCCCTTTGTTAATGCATTAGTTGAGCGCTACCCAGATCGCTACTTTTCGAGAAACCTCTTAGCGCAATATCATTATTATTTTGGCAGTGCGGCTGAAGCTGTTTTTCACTACGAGATCTTGCTTAAGCACAATACGTCAAACAATAAATACGCACTGTTAAACAGGCTGGCGACCCTTTACTTGTCAATTGATAGCAGACAAAGCGAAGTATATGCTAAACAAGCACATCAACTTATGCCAACCAATGCTAATGTACTCCATACCTATGGTTGGGTATTGGTAACCAATAAGAAATTTAGCGAGGCGTTACCTATATTGCGGGAAGCCTCTGTGCGAGACGATATCAATCCATCATTGAAGTTCCACTTGGCTTACACCCTCCACAAACTTCAACGTTCAGAAGAAGCTCTAGATTTACTCCAACGAGCATTATCTAGTAATTCAGAGTTTGCACAACGAGTTGCGGCTCAGCAACTCGTCGCAGAAATTACCAATATCTAGGCGGTAAATGTAGAGAGATAATCAGAGACTTCAGGCCACAGTTTCTGGTTGGCGCGAGAAAAGAACTTCATGTGGCCAATTTCCTTAAGGTTGTGGTCCTGTGGACTCACTCGTTTTACTTCAGCCTCGATATTGGGAAACACGGTTAGCATGTCTTTGACGTTGTCGTAGTTGGCTATGTCATCATCGCTTGCCCAAATCCATTTAGACGGCATGGCCATTTCGTTGTAATAGTGTTTGGTTACATCACCATCAAAGGCCATCTTTACGTAGCCACTGCCATTACACCATTGCTGCCATTGTCGAGCAGCACGCTTTGGTAGCGGCTCTCCCATTCCTACCCACTGGGATTTGGTGTGGCCAAAAAGCAAATTACTCATAGGAATATAAAAGTTCATGAAAAAGTGCGCTTTGTATTGATAAGACAAGCGCATATTTCTCAAGCGACCTGAAGAGCTTGCAAAGTTACAAAACGCAGTTAGATCATGGACGTTTGGCATTAATCCCAGTAACTGCCCACCGGCACTATGACCTACTAGAAAGTAAGGCACGTCAGGAAATTTTGTTTTAAGTGAAGATAATACTGCGGGCATATCCAGAGTGCCCCAACATACTAATGACGCTTTACTATGACTCGGCTTTCCCTGACTAGATCCTCCAATACCGCGATTATCAAAGGTAATAACACCAAACCCTTGGTCGACAAGAAATTGCGCAAATGCGAAATAAAATTGCCTTTTTATTCCCGTCGCTGGCCCAATCATTACGGCACCTTTTACTGGCTGCTCATCTGGGCTGAAGGCAGTTGCCGCTAACTCGTAGCCGTCTTCACAGGTTATTTTGATATCGTCAATCATGATTTATCACATCTAGAACTCTCTGGTCTTACCAGTAAAGCTCAATTTATACATGATATGCAAGTGAAACCACGTGAACTTCTTTCATTAATAACAATGATAATGGTTTTTTGTGTGACATATGTCGCATTTTTTTGTTTTCTGGTTTTTTTAATGATAATGTGCGACATAAGTCACACTTAAGCTTGATGATAATGACACCCAATCCGACGGAACTCGAAGTCTTAAAATTACTGTGGAAAAGCCAACCAAGAACGGCCAAGGATATCCATGAGTATTTAGCACCCAAGCACGGCTGGTCTTACTCTTCGACGCGTAAAACGTTAGAGAGAATGGGTGCTAAAGGGATCCTCAGTGTGGGGACTCAGGGGCACAAAAAAATCTTTACTGCAAACTTAGAGAAAATCCCGACATTAGCAAACTACATGCAGAATTTTGCAGCGAATGTATTGGAATTGGATGAACCACTTCCCATCACGATGTTTGCCGACAGCAGGTTGATTGGCAAAGATGAGATCGATGAATTAGATGAACTCTTGCAACAATTGTCCATGAAAGAAAAGGAAAAATAGTGGATTCATTAGCAATGCAATTCACCATTGAAAGACTGGTTCCGTGGATAATATTCTCGGGGTTGGTTTACAGCGCAACAGCGTATTTCACAAGACAGCGAAATACGTCAACGGGCGTGTGGTGGTTAAGTTTGTTGGCAAGTTTCTTACCACTGTTGCCACTGTCGTATGCATCGGTAGTTGTGACACCTCTCAACGTAAATTGGATTAATACAAGTATTGAAAACGTCCAGATGATCAAGCATGCCACCATAGCTCATGCAGGTCTGAATGATATGGACTACGTTGTGGTCTTACTTGCTATCACCTACGCTGGAATCGTACTTTATAAACTCATCAAGTTGGCCTTGAATTGGCGGCGCCTCAAGGTGATGGTGGGTGAAACTGCTCCTTTGGCAGTAAAGGCATCTTCCAAGATAAAAGTGGTTGTGTCGAAGTTCAATCACAGCCCATTCGTTTTTGGTGCATTCAAACCTCTGGTAGTGCTACCACAGTATTTTTCGTCGATGAGCGAAAATCGACAGCGTATTTTGATTCAACACGAGCTAACTCATATTGCTTTCAAAGACCCAATCGCTGTGATTATTTGGCGGGTGTTGAGTGCCTTATTTTGGATAAACCCATTCGTCGGTAGGATGGAATGGCAATTTGTTCGTGCAATGGAACATCGCTGTGATCGTCACACCATTGCTCGCTATGGTATGAGTAAGTTTGAGTATGCTCAGACACTCGTACAATCACTACGAAAAGCGGCGGTGACTTATGCAAGCCCAGTGGCCCAGTTTAACTCAACCGCACTCGATGCAGACGACTACAAACAGCGACTTACTCATATCGTCGATGGTGAAAAAAGTACAAACATCACCATGGTACTGGGAGTGTGTTTAACGATTGTCTCCCTTTCAGGAGCAGTACTGTCTTGGGATTTGTTGAGCGGCAGCGTAACGCCCAATTGGCAGCATCCTCTCACAGATTATCGTATCAGCTCACCATATAACAATGTGAGCAAAATCAGGTTTTACAAACCACATAAAGGCGTGGATTATGTGGCACCTATTGGCAGTCCAATCACTGCTGCCGCTGATGGCGTTGTTATTGTAGCCGATGGACAAACTTTGCATCCTAATTTTGGCAATACGGTATTGATTCAGCACAAAGGTGGTTATCAAACCCTTTATGCACATCTCGCATCCATATCATTGAAACCTGGAGACTGGATTAGCGCAGGTCAGCGTATTGGCGTAATAGGAGATACGGGCAGAACCACTGGGATTCACTTACATTTTGAAGTGATGAGAGACCAGCAGCGGCTTGACCCTGATACCGTGCTTCCTAAAATGTGATTTCCACCACATTGAACCCAAAATAATAACCAAAAAGAGTTTTAGCTTCATGAGTTATCGAGATATTCGCAGCAACAATGTACTGGGCTTTAGTTTGGCATTGTGCGTCGGTTTTCTGGCTGAGTGGCTGTGTTACTACTAGTACCAAGGAAGAGAGTGTTGTTGCTAATGAAGCTAATCTCCATACGACTATTCCATTACAGCCAATACCTGAAGCTTCGCCAGATTCAATTGAGGCTAACACAACGATAGTGCCAGTAGATCCTACAAAGACTGATGATGTATGGGAGCGTATTCGGGTGCAGTTGTCGTTTCCTGCCTCGGACCACGAGCGGGTGGAAAAACGCATTGAATGGTATGCCAATCAACCTAACTATATGAATGTTATCAGTCGTCGTGCTGACCCGTTTTTATACTACATTGTCACTGAAATTGAGCGGCGAAGTCTGCCCGTTGAATTGGCTCTAGTACCCCTGTTTGAGAGTGATTTTAATACCACAGCATATTCAGACAAGCGTGCATCTGGTCTATGGCAACTGACACCGCTTATCGCAAAGCATTACGGTGTCAAAATGAACTCATGGTACGACGGTAGACTAGATATTGTAGAGTCGACAAATGCGGCGTTGGATTTTCTGACTTATTTGCATCAGCGCTTTGATGGAAATTGGTTACATGCCATTGCTGCCTACAATACCGGAGAGGGCAGAGTAGCTAATGCCATTCGACGCAACAAGCGCGCTGGTAAACCCACGGATTTCTTTAGTTTGCGCTTACCCCGAGAAACACGGGACTTTGTGCCTAAACTGTTAGCTGCAGCACATATTTTGAAGCATAGCACTATCGAGTTTCCACAAATCGCCAACCAGCCGGTTATCACATTAGCATCAATGAATAGTGGTGTGATTATCGATAACACGAGCGACTGGAAAGAAATAGCCACGCTCAATCCGGGGTATAGGCGTTTTCCTGCACTGCTTAGCGGGCCAGAACATATTGTGCTGCGAACTGATAAAACAGAAGAATGGCAAGATTACTTAGTGTCACTGCCTGAAATGCCAGATAGCCAATGGAAAACGTATCGGATAAAACGTGGCGATAGCCTCAGCGTAATCGCGAAAAACTTTGATGTATCAGTGGCCGATATTCGTGCATTCAACCAACTGACTCACAGTCGAATTCGTGCGGGTGATACCTTGATATTACCGATTCTTGCTGAACAGCAAATCGAATACAAAGTGCAGTCGGGAGACAGTTTGTGGTTAATTGCACGCAACTTTAACGTTACTGTTAACAAGCTTAAGCAATGGAACGGATTGGCTCAAAGCCACCTAAATATTGGCGATACGCTAACGATTTTTCTTGAGGCCAATCCTTAATAGGGTTGGATATTCGTTAAACTAACACAGAGTCATGTACAACAACCCTCTCCCACAGATGCCCGTAGTTTTCTACAAATGCGGTATGAAGAGGGTGAACTTGGTATTCATTTTGTGCTTCAACGCTATCAAAGTACATGAGTTCAAATACATTAAAACTGTTATCAACAACATCGCGTTTTTCCGTGTTGGCGGGTAGACCGATTTGTAGCGTTTTAATGGCGGGGATGGCGGAGAGTGTTTTTAATCCTGCGATAAGTAAATCGCGATCTTCTAGCGACTCTGGTTTTTTCAACCAAAAATAGACATTGTGAACCACTTGTCCACTCATAGCGTTAGGTGAATTAGTTTCAGTGCTCATGACTGTTGCGCTCGCTAGTGTAGCCGCGCCAGCGGCCATAAATGTTCTTCTTGAGATTGCCATCTAATCCCTCGTCCTATTTGAACAGTGTGAATCATTGAATATCAAGTGAACATCATCGAAATGATGACATTCACCGCTACTGCTTATTAGTAACGGTGAATGAAGCGGAGGTCAATACGCCTTAGAATTTGAGCGTAAAAACTTTTGAATTACGTTGAAAGTTATAAAGCTCTTTTTTAACCGAAGGTAGAGCGGTAATGTCTGAAGGCTGAAAGCCTTGTTCTAAAAACCAGTGGGCTGTTACCGTGGTTAAAACGAATATCTCGTTAATACCAGATTGTTTTGCCCTCAGCTTAACTTCGTCGAGGATCCTTTCTCCGCGATTTTTACCGCGATAGTCAGGGTGTGTAGCGACACATGCTAGCTCAGCCGTGCCATCTTCTGGATACAAGTAAAGCGCAGCACAAGCGATGATCATACCGTCGCGAACAATAACAATGAACTGGCTAATCTCGTTTTCAAGCCGTTCACGAGAGCGCTTGACCAAAATACCACTTTCTTCCAATGGCTTAATAAGCTTGAGAATACCGCCCACATCATCGATGGTGGCGCTTCGTGTTTGCTCGTAATGGTGTTCCATGACCAAGGTACCAGTACCATCCCGAGTAAATAGCTCTTGAAGTAAAGCGCCGTCTTTTTCAAAACTAATACAATGGGCTCGTGGTACACCAGCCGCCACGCTGGTGGTAAGCGCACTAATGACTGACTCTTCAGTCTCAAGCCCGCCAGTAAAGTGAAGTTCTTCAAGCTGAGGGCGCTCGATGGTTCTCAGCAGCTTACTGTCAGAGCTAAAAATACCATCGTAGTTTGAGAACACGATGAGTTTGTCAGCTTTCAGCGCCGTTGCTGCTTGGGTTGCCACATCTTCATGAGATAAGTTAAATACCTCTCCAGTAGACGAGTATCCCATGGGAGACAACAGAACGATGGAACCATCGTTCAGGTGATCATTAATACCCACGGTATCCACCCGCCTGACTAACCCTGTGTTTTCAAAATCAACACCGTCGCGCACGCCCATGGGTTTAGCGACAACCAAGTTGCCAGAGCACACGCGAATTTGCGCGCCGTGCATCGGTGAGTTAGGTAGCCCCATGGTGAGTAGAGCTTCCACCTGGGAGCGTACCGAACCTGCGGCGTCTTTCACGCACTCTAGGGTTTGCTTGTCGGTAATACGCACTCGGTCGACGAACCGCCCTTCGATATTGCGTAAGGCAACGCGCTGATCGATTTGCGGACGGGCACCATGCACCACAACGACTCTCACGCCTAAGCTATTTAGCAGAGCAATGTCGTGAATAATATTTGGAAAGTTCGGATGTTCGATGGCTTCGCCACCGAACATCAATACAAAGGTTTTTCCGCGATGGGCATTAATGTAGGGCAGTGAACTGCGAAACAGTTTAATGCCATCTTGATGACCTAACACCATAATCGATTAACTCAGTTTATCCAGTGCTTCCAGTTCTTGATACAGTGCTTTGGTGACTGTTTCCTTACTGGTACCACCGAGAATATTTCTTTGGTTTACGCCAAATTCCAATTGCAATACTGGGTAGACATCGTCTTCGATTTTATCGCAAATACTTTGTAAGTCTTCAAGTGGTAGGTCTTCGATTGCACACCCTTTTTCAAGAGCGTGTACCACCACCTGACCCGAAATATCGTGGCCTGTTCTAAACGGGATACCTTTACCTACTAAATAGTCGGCGAGTTCTGTAGCATTGGCGTAACCCTGTGTTGCCGCTTCACGACAGCGAGCCTCGTTCAGCTGCAGCGAATCGAGTACCTCACTGGCAATACACAAACAGATATGCCATTGGTTAACTGTATCGATGGCGCCTTCTTTGTCTTCTTGCATGTCTTTGTTGTACGCAAGTGGAAGACCTTTCATGGTAACGAGCAAGCCCTGAAGCGAACCAAATACACGTCCGCATTTACCACGCATGAGCTCAAGGGCGTCTGGGTTTTTCTTCTGTGGCATCAGTGATGAACCAGAGGTCACGCTGTCGCCGAGTTGAAGGAAACCTGCCTCGCCTGAGTTATAGAAAATCATGTCTTCCGCAAGGCGAGATAAATGCATCATGCTCGTGCTCGCCGTGAACAACAGCTCAAGAACGAAGTCTCTGTCTGAAACGGCATCTAAACTGTTCAAGCACGGACTTGTAAAACCTAGGGCTTCGGCAATGGCATCGCGGTCTACGGGGTATGTTGTACCCGCCAACGCACCTGAACCCAGCGGGCATTGGTTTAAACGCTTTTTGGCGTCATCTAGACGGCTAAGGTCACGCTTAAACATTTCCACGTAGGCTAAACACCAATGAGCAAAGTGGATGGGCTGGGCGCGTTGCAAGTGGGTGTAACCAGGAATGATAGCTTCTTGGTGACGGCTCGCCGCACTGAGTAAAGAGCGAATAACACCAATGATATCTTCGCGTAGTGACTCAATGTGCTCGCGCACCCACAAACGAAAGTCTGTAGCTACTTGATCATTACGACTTCTACCAGTGTGTAACTTACGGCCAATATCGCCAAGTTGCTCAATCAAAGCTGCTTCTACAAAGCTGTGAATGTCTTCTTCTGCTGAACTCGCGAAGTCTAAAGTGCCTTCCTCTGCTTGTTGCTTTAGCGAAGACAACACTGCTTCCAACTGCGCTTGTTCGTCGTCAGTCAGTACACCCGCTTTATTGAGTGCTCTAGACCAAATAATCGACCCGTGAATGTCCTGACTAGCCATTACTTGATCGAATGGCAGTGAATCATTCACTTGCTTGAACATACTGCTTGAGCCTGATGTAAAACGACCGCCCCACAATGCCATGTGTTACTCCTTAACCTTGATCTTTTAACGCGTTGATTCTGCTTGATAGGCTGAATAAGCGAATAAAGCCTTCTGCGTGCTTCTGGTCGTAAACGTCGTCCGCACCAAAAGTGGCAAAGTCTTCAGAGTACAAGCTGTTTGGAGATTGACGTTGAGTCACTGTTGCTTGACCTTTGTATAGCTTCACTACAATTTCACCGGTGACTTTTTTCGCAAACGATGCAGCGCCGGCTAATAGAGCGTCATTCAATGCAGTAAACCAACGGCCGTCATACATCACATGTGAAAACTCAAGGCCAATTTGTTCACGGTATTTTAGTGCAGCTTTGTCTAACACCATGGTTTCAAGGGCTTTGTATGCTTTTAGTAATACAGTTCCACCCGGAGTTTCGTAGCAACCACGCGACTTCATACCCACGAGGCGGTTTTCAACAATATCGATTCTGCCAACACCGTGAGCCGATGCAATAGTGTTGAGTTTTACTAGGGATTGATAAGGGGAAAGTGCCTCACCGTTAACGTGAGTGAGTCTGCCCTCGTCAAAGGTTAGGCTCACACGCTCTGGTGTGTCTGGCGCGTCTTCTGGGTCGACGGTCATTGTCCAGATTTGCTTGGTAGGTTCTTGCCATGGATCTTCCAGCTCACCGCCTTCATGAGAAATATGCCATGCGTTAGCATCACGGCTGTAAATCTTAGTGGCTGACGCTGTTGTCGCGATATTGCGCTCAGCAAGGTAGTCAAGTAGGTCTTCACGAGACACCATATCCCACTCACGCCACGGCGCAATAACCGTCAAATCTGGTGCAAGTGCCGCGAAAGTGCTTTCAAAACGCACTTGGTCATTACCTTTACCTGTACAACCGTGACACAGGGCATCAGCGCCGACTTTACGTGCCACTTCAACCTGTGCTTTAGCAATAACTGGGCGCGCCATTGATGTGCCTAGCAGGTATTCACCTTCGTACACCGCACCTGTAGTAATCGTCGGGTAAATATATTCACTGACGAATTCTTCTTTAAGATCCATGATGTAGCACTCACTAGCACCTGAGGCGATAGCTTTCTCGTGCAAGCCCTCTAGCTCTTCGTCGCCCTGACCCACGTCAGCGGCAAAGGCCACAACTTCACATCCGTAGTTCTCTTTTAACCATGGAATGATGGCTGAGGTGTCTAATCCGCCGGAATACGCCAGCACGATTTTATTTACTTTTTTCAACGTTCTGTCTCCTATTTCGCACCGAGTAAGTGAGTTAATATGGCGTTTTGTCCATGCATTCTGTTTTCTGCTTGAGGCATCAACAGTGACTTGTCACCGTCGATAAGGGCACTGGTAATCTCTAGATCACGGTGCGCCGGTTGGCAGTGCATTACATGGGTTGCGCCGGTTAACGTCATCAGTGCGTCGTTAACTTGGTATGGCATAAATTTGTCTTTAATGGTGGCCAGTGGGGTGTCATCACCCATAGACAACCAGGTGTCAGCGTAAATAACGTTGACACCTTTCGCAGCATCAACACTGTTGCTGACCGTAATACTCGCGCCTGTTTTTGCAGCAAGTGTGGTTGCGTGTGCAACAATTTCCGCATCTGGCTCATGACCTTCTGGCGTTATCACAACTTGGTTACAGCCCAATAGCGCGCCAACAATCAATAGTGAGTGGGTCACGTTATTGCCGTCACCCACATAGGCCATGGTTAGCCCCTTGGTTTGGCCAAATTGCTCGTACATGGTGAGATAATCAGCCAACCCTTGGCAAGGGTGATATTTGTCACACAGAGCATTAATCACCGGAATATTTGCCGCTTTAGAAAACTGCTCTAATGTAGAATGAGAAAATACCCGAGCGACAATAGCGTCGGCCCAGCATGACAAGTTAGCTGCCATATCCACGGAATCTTCTCTACCCGCTAGCTTACCTGCTTGGCTATCGAGATAAACCATGTGACCGCCAAGCTTGTTAATACCAATATCAAAGCTGACTCGTGTTCGCAGTGAAGGTTTTTCAAACAGGGCAACAATCGATTTACCAGCCAGTACTTGACTGTAACTAGCCGGTGATTGTTTGATAGTGACGGCAAGTTCTAGTAAGTCTGCCATGGCCTCTGGGGTCCAGTTGGCAAAGGTCAACAAGTCCTGTTTCATAACGCTTCTCCTGAGTCATCTCCTGATGAGGTAGTCGGGGTAGGTGGAACAATTTTAGTTCCAGTCGTGTTGTTTAAAATGTCCGAGATGCTTGCAACCCAACTGGCAATAATGACTGGGCGAGCAAGGGTAATAGCCGATTGCATGGCTGCGTCGACTTTGACTTTCATTCCGTCAAGAATAACGCCAGCATCACAATAGTTTGCTATCGATGCTTCATCTAGCTCGGGGATCAATACCTTATCACCATCGAGCACGCCCTCTACATTCGATAGTAGTAGTAGGTCTGCATCGAGTAACTCAGCGATGACGGTTGCAGCTTGGTCAGCATTAATATTTAGCAAACGACCACATGAGGTACTACCAATAGAACTGATAATAGGAAGTGCTGTTTGCGCAAGCACATGCTTGAGAAAGGCGCTTTCACCTGGGCTTGGTGTGCCGACAGCACCGTACTTTTCGTCCAGTACTTGGCATTGGATCATATTGCCGTCGAGTAAAGACAAACCCACTGGCACGATACCGGTAGAGATTGCCGCGGCACACAGTTGTTTGTTTGCCGTGCCTGCTAATGCACCACAAATATAAGGCATTTGATTGTCGGGAGTTACGCGAAGTCCGTCGAGTTTTTCACTAACTAAACCTAAGTCGGCCATCAATGATTCAACCATGGGACCGCCGCCGTGAACAATGACTACTGGTCTTTGCTCGCGAATACTGTGAATACTATTAAACAGTGCTGTCATTGCAGCAGCGTCGTCGAGTAAGGCGCCACCGACTTTGATCACTAAAGGCGCTCTGCTGATCATGCAACTAATCCTTGTTCAGAGGGTTTTCCAATCATCAGATTAGCACATTGTACGGCCTGTGAAGCAGCGCCTTTCATCACATTATCTATAGCTGATGTAATAACGGCGTAACCTGAAGTTTCATCAACTTTCCAATGCACATCGACAAATGGGGTGTGAGCAACATCATCGATCTTTGGAAAGCAGTCTCTCAATCTGACAATCGACGATGATTGATACGCTGCTGAGAATGCCTGATTAACGTCTTCAGCAGTGATGCCCTGTGCAAGTTTAACGGTAACTGTGGCAAGAATGCCGCGCTTAAAGTTACCAAGGTGTGGCGTAAAGATAACTGGCGTACCTAAGTATGCTTCAATTTCCGGTGTGTGACGGTGACCCAATACGCCGTATGCCTGTAGGCTCACCTCAAAAAAGCTAGTGGTTAAACTGGCCTTTCTACCTGCGCCAGAAACGCCTGAAACCGCATTAATCACTGGGCGAACCGCAGGGTCTAGCAACTTGCTTTCCATTAACGGCTTTAATGCCGTTAAGCTAGCGGTAGGGTAGCACCCGGGCACCGCTATTATGCTCGCGTCTGCAATGTCAGTCGAGTACCACTCGGCGAGACCATATATGGCTTTCGATAGGCTTTTTTCAGCAGTGTGCGCAAAACCATAAAATGCAGAAAACACATCTACATCCTTAATTCTAAAAGCGCCTGACAAATCCAGTATCTTAGCCTTGCCACTCGATAAATTGTCCATCCAATCGTGACTGGCTTCATGAGGAGTCGCTAAAAAAACCAAAATCCATCTCTTGCGCAAGCTCATTAAGCACATTGTCGTTCACTGGTGTTAACAAGTAGGGTAAATGAGCAACGTTACCATGCAGAGCGCTAATAGGCTTGTTGGCGTCTGCACTGTTTTCACTGACATAGGTACCGCTTAATACAAAATCAGGGTGCTGATGAATTAATTGAACTAACTGTGCCCCGGTGTAGCCACTGGCACCAATAATAGAAACCTTGTGCATAATTAATCTTTTTATAAATAGAAAAAAATCACTTTTTACCTTTGTAAACTGATTGGGCGTAATGCGCGCCAAAACTAGACCACATTACAAAGGTAAAAAGTGTGCTACCGCAAATAAGCTGCCAAGCACGAACGTCGTCGAGCATGGCGCAGTGTGTAGCCAGCCAGGGGAGAGGTAAATTGGTGTAAAAAGCGCTCATTCTTAACCACGTGAGCGCAGCATGGTGAAATCATTGTCATGTCCTGTATACCAACCAACATTTACGTTGGAAGTTTTAACCGCTTGCTAGTCTACACTGATTGAATATTTATTCAATAATAATGTATAAATATTTTTCATGTACTTTCGTATAATTTATTTACCTATCATAAAGAGTAAGTTGTGACAGAATGTTGACAAGAAACAAGATTAAACTGAATATTTATAGCCTCTAGAAATGTGAAGTTTCAATCTAACAAGGCAGAATTATGGGTAAGTTAACCGTGGCGCTAGTAGCACACGATCACAAAAAACCGGAACTACTCGCGTGGGTGAAAAAACATCAGGACGTAATGGCCCAATGTGATTTAGTGGGTACGGGGACTACTGGGGGGATGATTCACGACGAAACGGGCCTGCCAGTGAAGCGCTTTAAGAGTGGACCGCTCGGTGGCGATCAACAAATAGGCGCGCTGATTGCTGAAAATGCGCTAGATGCGTTGTTTTTCTTTTGGGACCCACTCAACCCCGCGCCCCATGATCCAGATGTAAAAGCATTGCTAAGGTTGTGTTCGGTGTGGAATGTACCCGTGGCTTGTACTCCCGCCACTGCGGATCTTGTAGTCACTTCTCCTTGGTTTTTATCCCCTCAATACAAACCCACGAAGCCAACCTTTTAGAATAAAATTGTTAACCCACTGGCACAGCTTATGTATTCCGATATCTGCTGCTGTCAGTGAATGGTGCATGCTCAAGTGAATGACGCTGCAAAAACCTTTTCTTTATTAAGAAATAGACCTCTAAAAATTTCAAACTTAACTATGCTTAGCATTGGGTAACCAATCGTTAGGTTCATGAAAAGCAGCGCCACTACCAATAGTTTCGCGATTCTGATGACAATCGTCATTAGCGCTTTTATTCATCTCATCTCATTCTTTTTAGCGCAAACTTTATTGAAAGACTGGCGGGGCGAACACGTACCTCTGCACAGTGCAATAGAGGTGTTTGGTGGCGCCATCGCTTTATTTGTTGCTTACTTATTGATTCAACTTAATCGTAGTGGTCAAGGAACCAGCTTCAATATCATCATAGCCAGTGCTTTTGCCGTTATGGGGGTTGTAGATATCGCACATGCCTTGGTGCAACCCAGTGAGCTTTTTGTCTGGTTACATTCAGTAGCGACTTTTTTTGGCGGCGTGGTATTTTTGTGTATCTATCTCCCTCGCAATACGCAAAAAAAACTTCCTGAACAAATGCTTTGGTGGTGTTTATTGCTATCAGTAGTGTTTGTAATTACCAGTATTACTTTTGAAGCCCATCTTCCCAGCATGTTTGATGAAGGGCGTTTTTCGTCCATAGCCCTCGGACTAAACATTGTTGGCGGTGGTTTTTTGATACTTTGTGCCATTCGACTGTACGCTCAGTATCTTAAAACTAGGAACGAGAACGACCTATTATTTATTTTACATAGCTCGTTATTTGGTCTAGCCGCTATTATGTTTCAGTCGTCAACCATGTGGGATGTTTCATGGTGGGGATGGCATTTACTAAGAATGTTGGCTTATGGTGTTGCCCTTTGGTTTGCACTAAAAAGTGAAATTTCAATCTTTAGTCAGATAGAGCAAGCCAATCGAAGTTTGAGCTTCAAAGCAGCTCAAACTGACATGGCATTACATGAAATACAGCAGCGCTTTGCCTTTAATGAAAAACAACAAGCCGCCATTCTATCTTGTTTGGCTGATGCCATCGTAGTGACTGACGTAAAGGGCAATATAAGGTCGTTTTCTGACAATGCCGAAATCATGTTTGGTTATAGTGCTGAGCAAGTGGTGGGAAAAAATATCATCTGTTTGATGGAGTCTGATATTGGCAAAATGCATCATCATTATATGGCAGGGTATCAATCTAAAACTTCATCAACGGTCGTTGGCAAAAATCGAGAGTTAAAAGCTAAAAGAAATGATGGTGAAGCCTTTCCAATAGACTTAACTATCAATGAAGTCGTTTTGAACGACGAGCGACATTTTGTGGGTGTGATTCGCGATATTTCCGAACGAAAAGCACAAGAGCAATTGTTATACGAGGCGAAAGAGCAAGCGGATGCCGCAAATGCCGCAAAAAGTGCATTTTTGGCGAATACCAGTCATGAAATTCGAACGCCGCTGAATGGTGTTTATGGAAATCTGCAATTATTGATGGAGTGTGAGCTTCCGCCAAAAGCACTCAATCACGTTGAAAACGCTTTGTATTCCTCAAAAGCGCTCATGGTACTTATTAACGACATTCTCGACTTTTCTAAAATTGAAGCGGGAAAACTGCAAATAGAACATACGCCATTTCGGTTGTCTCAATTACTGGAGGGGATTAAGTCTGATATGGGGCGAGAGGCGCTAGCAAAGCACTTGTCGTTCAACTTGAATTCTACTGTGCCTCACGATTGCTGGGTAGGCGATGCATTCCGTATCAGGCAAATTTTGCTCAATATGATTTCTAATGCTGTGAAGTTTACCAAAGAAGGAGAGGTGACGGTTGCGACCTTATACGCAGAGGGAGAAGGCCACCTCACTTTTGTCGTAAAAGATACTGGTATAGGAATGAGCACAGATACTGTGGGTAAACTTTTCAGTCGATTTGATCAAGCTGATGTATCAACTACCCGCCAATTTGGAGGAACGGGTATTGGTATGTCTATCACTCACTCGTTGGTCACCATGATGGGCGGGCAAATAAAGGTTTACAGTGAATTAGGCAAAGGCTCCACATTTATTGTAAAGCTTCCCCTTGAGCAAGCCAGTTTTTCAGATCTTCCTGACTATCGAATTGCAAAAGACACCGTAGATTTCTCGGGCAAACGCATACTATTGGCCGAGGACAATGAGGTTAATCAAGCCGTTGTTGAAGGCATGTTGGCGTCTACAGGGTGTGAATTGATAATTGTAGGGAATGGAAAAGAGGCAGTTGAGACAACTGGGGAAGACGTAGACCTAATATTGATGGATGTACAAATGCCGATAATGGATGGGGTTGAAGCGACTAAGCTAGTGCGCCAAAGCTACCCGTTGCTCCCTGTGGTAGCGTTGACGGCCAATGTGATGGAATCTGATCGTCAACGCTATAGCCAAGCAGGCTTCAGTGATTGCTTGGGTAAGCCAGTGGAAAAACACGACTTGCTAGCAGTGCTGCAAAACTATCTTTAGCAGGCATTACACTTGTGCTTAATGCCTGTGACTCTCTTCGCAAACTGTTAGCTTTGTCTGAATGTACTTCTGAATAGACGAGCCTCTTGTCGACGGGCTTCAAGCTCTGCTTGCTGTTCTGTGGTAAGTACGTTCAGCAAGGCTTGTTTGTGCATCGCTTTTGCAACTGCCATATCTACCCATTGACTCTGATAACTACTCGCAAGGGCTTGCCATGCTTCAGCTGAAAATGCATCACTTCGTACTAAGGCTTTCTCCTCGCTTCTGAAGGTGCGAATTAAAGACTTGTGCGCTTTCGCTGATTGACGAAACGATGCATTGAGAGACGCTATTTGCTCTTTTTGTTCGTCGGTAATGTCCAAGCCTCTTAACATCTCACCATGACGGCCGCCACGTTGTGCCATTTCACCACGCTGCCCGTTGTTATTGCCTCGGCGTCCCTCGCGGTTTTGGCGACGTTCTTCCCGATTAGCCTCACGCTCAGCCAACTGTGCTTGCTGCTCTTCAGTAAGCACAGAATATACTGAGTGGCGAAGTTCAGCCATTGCTAGCTTGCGCTCAGCTTTAGTTTCTATTTTTTCCTCAATCATTGTATAGAAGGCTGCTTCATCCATGGCAAGAATCTCTTCCATCGATGGCTTTTCACCACGCTCTGGTCGTTCGTTATTCTCTCTGAACTCACTGACTAGTGCTTTCACTTGTAATAGTTGTGCTTCAGTGAGTGATAAACCACGTAATGAGTGCACCATTTTCTTAATGGGGTGTACTCTATCCATACCGTGGTTTGCATGCGGTCGCGCATCGACGGCGGCTACAAAAGAAAAGGTGGCTGCCAGCATACTTGCAATTACTAATTTTTTCATTGTCTTCTCCTGTGCATTTAGACAACTACAGATTAGCGAATAAAAATGCAAATGCGGTCAGCAAACTGTAAAGCTTGTGTAAAGGTTGTAGAGAATCGTGCACTGTCGTTGTCGGAGTAGGTATTCTTCGCACATTCAAGTTAAATAACAGTAATGAATCGGTGTGCGATAACACTAATCCGCGCACTTGATGACTTTTATCGTGCGTATCACACCAGCAGACTATGCTAAGGTTGAATTATTATGAACCACTATGTCGCCGAGCATTCAACAATGGACGCGTCTTTACCGCTACAATCGGTACTCATTATCGATGATGACACCGAACTGACAGATATGCTTTCTACTTATCTAGAGGGTGCTGGATACAAGGTGAATACCTGTAATGACGGACACTCTGGATTATCTGAGGCGGTGTCAGGGGAAAAGTACGATCTTATTCTGCTAGATGTCATGATGCCAAAGTTAGATGGATTTGAAGTACTGAAGCGACTCAGAGTGAGCCAGACTACGCCGGTGTTGATGCTTACCGCACGGGGTGATGACTACGACCGAATTCTAGGCTTGGAGCTTGGTGCCGATGATTACCTACCTAAACCTTTCAATCACAGAGAACTACTGGCACGAGTGAAAGCCATATTTCGTCGCCAAGCAATTAGCGCAAACAGTATTTCTGGTGAGCAAGATCTCCTCGTTGAAGAGGTGCTTCTAAGCCCAAGTCGCCAATTTGTTAGCGTTAAAGGTGAAGAGATTGCTTTAACGTCTAGTGAGTTTTCAATTCTACGACTTCTCATGCTCAATGTGGGCCAACGGGTGACTAAAGAAGAAATTAGTCAAAAGGTGCTAGGTAAACCCCTACAGGCTTTCGACCGAAGTATTGATATGCACGTGAGTAACTTACGTAAAAAGATGGCTGCTGTAAGCCCCAGTGAAAAAATTAAGACCATTCGAGGTGTCGGCTACATGTTACAGAGTGGCTCATGAAGTGGATTAAAGGATTAAACCCCATGCGCGCCATCATGGGGCGCTTGTTCTTGTGGTTTTGGGTAACCTTTATTCTCACTGCCGTACTCGCAGTATGGGGCAGTCGTCTGTTGTTCCAAGAATTAGAGGTGAGTGCTGCTTCCAATAGAGAAATTCAAGAACTCACCAAAGTGTATGAACGCTTAACCGAGCCAAGGGGGCGAAGAGGGCCATTTCCACTTTTATTGGACAGAAGCGCTCGCAACATGAATTACCGTGTTATCGCTTATGACTTTGCTGAGCAGAGGTTAATACATGGTCCTGGGATACCGTTACCACGAGGTGCGGTTAAGGATATCAAAGGAATAGCCAATCAGAGTTCGCCGATCAGTATTAAGCGCGGTGCCTTAACTTTTATCGGTCCAATCAAGTACGAGCGAAGTGGCAGAGATTATGCCGTATTTCTGGCAAGGTTCACCAGTCCGGAAGACAAGTATCAGCCCTTTGTGTACTTTTTTATTGTTGCGTTAATAACCACTACCTTGTTGTCTTGGCTATTTGCCAAGTCGCTTACCCGACCTATTATTCGGGTGCAACGGTCCACTCGAGCATTAGCTTCGGGTAACTGGCAAGTACGCATTCAAGAGTCAGATATTCGCAATGACGAACTCGGTAAATTGGCGCGGGATTTTAACAGTATGGCTGATCAATTGGAGCAGCTTTGGAACGGCCAGCAACGTTTACTTGCCGATATTTCCCATGAACTCCGTTCACCTCTAGCTCGTCTACAAATGGCCCTTGGTTTGGCTCATCAGCAAAATATAGACTCTGCAACCTTGGATAGAATTGACAGAGAAGCCCAGCGAATGGAGGCGCTGATTAAACAGTTACTCGACCTCAGCAGAGTTGAGTCTGGTAAAAGAGAGTATCAGTCGCATAAATTGTCGTTGCTACTGCAAGATATACTCACCGATGCTCAATTTGAGGCGGCAAATCGAAACAAAGCGCTAGACATTGATACTGTGCCAAGTATCGATATTCAAGCCAATGGCGTTTTATTGTGTAGGGCAATAGAAAATGTGCTGAGAAACGCACTTCGCCATAGTCGTTATCTAACAAAGATTAGTTTTGACGTTTCTGAATCACAGTGGAGTATTTGTATTCAGGATGACGGTGCAGGGTTAACACCAGAGGAGTGCGATAGAATTTTCGCTCCCTTCTATCGAGCTTCGTTAGCCCGTGAACGCGAGTCAGGTGGCGTGGGATTAGGTCTTTCCATTGCAAAAGCAGCCGTTGATCTGCATGATGGCAGCATTGACGCTAAACCGAGTGAAAATGCTGGATTAGCCGTAACACTGACGTTTCCTTTGCGTCATTAGCAACCTCTTAGCAAGAAATAGGAGTAGGGGCATTGAGTATGACATGGAGTTTCACTGCTGAAGCTAATATCGCTGACACTTTTGCAACGCACATCAACCCATTTTGGCAACAGAGTGTTACGCAGAGTACTTTCAAGGGAAAGGGAGATGTAACTGTGCATTACGCATGGTGTGTACCTGAAAATGCCCAAGCCACTATCGTCATAAGCTCGGGACGAATAGAGTCCTATCTAAAATATAAAGAACTCATTTTCGATTTTTACAACAACGGATTTGCTGTTTTTATTCTAGATCATCGGGGTCAGGGACTATCTGACCGTATGACTAAGGATAGGCATCACGGTTACGTTGAGCACTTTGACGACTACGTAGAGGACTTACTGACGTTTGTTCATACTGTGGTTACCCCCAACCAGCACGGAGAGCGATACCTTGTGTGTCATTCTATGGGCGGAGCTATTGGTACACTCACCTTGCTTCGTGAACCAGAGTTATTCTCAAAGGCTGTGTTAGCAGCTCCCATGTATGGCATTAAACCGGCACTTCCCGATTGGTTAGCATCAAGTCTGCTTCAAGTAGGTTTGGGCGTAAACAGGCTCCGTCGGAGAGACTCAGGGTATTTTTTTGGACAAACCGGTTATGTATCTCTCCCTTTTACGCTGAATAAATTGACTCATAGTCAATCGCGATACCGCTTGTTTAGAGCGCTCTACGACGAAGAAAAAGCGCTTCAACTCGGCGGTGTAACCACTGAATGGTTAAGTGCTGCGAAAACTGCGATGGATCTCATTCGACAGCGGGCTCAAGAAATTTCATTACCTATGCTGGTACTCAGTGCTGATAGAGACCACATTATTGATAACAAGCGTCAACGAGAGGTAGTAGCCACCATTCCTAATGCTAGTCTAGAGATCATTCCTGACGCCTATCATGAATTGTTTATTGAGCGTGATGAGTTGCGAATAAAATCACTGACTAAGGTGCTCGATTTTTTAGCGACTTAGCCCCAAAGTTTACTATGCTTGCCATATCTAACTGAGCGCACTATCCTGTGCGCCATCGCGATAAAGAGTGCCTGCTATGTTAGATATTGTCCTTTACCAACCTGAAATTCCTCCCAACACGGGGAACATTATTCGCCTGTGTGCCAACAGCGGATTTACGTTACATTTGATTGAGCCATTAGGTTTTGAATGGGATGACAAACGGGTGCGACGTGCAGGATTGGACTATCATGAGTTTGCTCATGTTAAACGTCACAAGAACTTCGAGGCTTATATAGACAGCGAAAAGCCAAGTCGCGTATTTGCCTGTACCACTAAAGGTAAGGCGTTTCACAGCGATGTAGTCTATAAAAAAGGGGATGCTCTGTTGTTTGGGCCAGAAACCAAGGGGCTTCCTGACGATATCATTCTCTCATTGCCGCCCGAGCAGCGCGTACGTATTCCTATGCTACCGGATAGCAGAAGCATGAACCTATCTAATGCCGTTTCTGTATTTGTGTATGAAAGTTGGAGACAGATGGGGTACGAGGGCGCGCGATAAAAGTGCGCGTGTCACCGGGTCATTTTCTTCACAAACACCACCACAAAAAGAGCTATGGTAAAACTACCGGTAAATGCCTCTATTGCAGCTATTGCTCGGGAGTAACCAACGGGCGTAAAGTCGCCGTAACCTAAGGTGGTAAAGGTTACTACCGAGTAATATAGACAAGAAAGAAACAGTGACACATTTTCCCATAAGGGTTTGTCGGGTGAATAAGCAATAATATCGCCCTGATAATTTAAGCCTGTGAAGGTGTATATCGACGCACAGATAATAATCATCACTATAGAAATAAAGACTATGCGCAACGGCGCTTCCCCGTATCCGCAAAAAATGTCTACAATTTTCGACCCTAATCTCTTAAAACTAAATTTAGGCATGCGCATTCGGCGCACGGTCAGTTCTCTTTGAATCAAGTCGCCGGAGAGGGAAAACAACCCCTCCCTTTCTGAGTGCTTACGTAGGTCTCTATAGATTTCTTCGGCTTGTTCATAAAGATCAAAGGCTTCGTCGAATTCTTTCTTCTGCGTAGCAATTTTAGCGAGCTTTTGCTGTCGTAGTTCTTTTCCTAATTTGATGTTTTCAATTTTGCATTCATGCCAACGCACACCCAATAAATTGCAATCCCGTAAACTAGCGCAGTTAATATTGGCTGCCGTTAAATTGGCTTTCATCAAACTCGCGTGGTCCAATTTAATATTGAATAAATGCGCACAGTCCAGCTTGGCGCGATATAAGTCTGCATAGGAAAAATCAAATCCATGCTTTTTATGGTGATTGACAAGATTAACCTGACTCAGATCCGCATGTTTTAGCACTATTCCTCGTGTTTGTCCGCCCGAGCGAGCGTACTGCTCCAGTTTTTCTTTAATTTCTGGACCAGATTTATCCTGGTTGGGATCGTGCCAAAAACACAAGCCAGACTCATTGGCATGTTCATTACATACAAACCCGTCTTTATCCTCATAGGCACATATCTTTTTGGTCATAGCGGTTACGAAGTTATTTTCTAATTACCTAACGCTAAGTATAGACAGTGATTTTTTATTTGGCAGAAAGGCATTCGATGCTTTGTATGTTATGTTACTTTTATGTGAATTTTGGCTTTTTTTCTGTGTACTTGGGAGTGTATATGAAAGGATTTTTGGGTTACTGGATATGGGCAATGAAAGCCATCATCCTGATGGGTATGATGTCCACAGCCACCGCAGAAACACAGTTAACTACAGCAGCCATTTTTTATGATCATATGGTCATGCAGCGCGATAAACCTGTCAAAATATGGGGTAGCGGTACCCCCAGTAGTGTTATTACTGCCACGCTTACGTTAAGCAAGGAAAGTAGTGTTACCTCTTCAGTAGTAGTGAACACTGATGGTGAATGGTTACTCGAACTACCACAACAGAGGGCGGGGGGGCCTTATGAGCTTACTATAACCTCAGGCAGCGAGATTCAGCATTTTCGAGACGTAATGATAGGTGACGTATGGCTTGCATCGGGCCAATCGAATATGGAGTGGAAACTCCATCAGCAAGTCGACAATTGGCAAGACGAGGTGCGAGATAGTGACTACCCAGACATTCGTTTTTTTGAAATCGACAATCATTTTTCGGCAACACCTCAGTCCCAAATCAAGTCCTCTTATAGATGGGTGAAAGCCAATCCTCGCAATTCCGGCAACTTTTCTGCCGTCGCTTGGTTTTTTGCAAAGTCACTTCATGTAGAAAAGGGAATTCCAATTGCGATTATTGATAGTACATGGGGAGGGACTCCAGCAGAGGCATGGACATCGCTTCCCGTACTATCCCAGCAAGAACACTATCGCGACATGGCGGCAAGCATAATGAAGGCACCCGATGAGTGGGAAGCAAGATTTGCAGCAAACGAGGCTCTGATTACAGAAAAGTATGCCTTGGTGTCGTCATCCAGTGGCTATGCGGATGGCGCAGTGCTTACCACTGACTATGACGATAGCCAGTGGGAGGTTCGGGAAGTGCCAAACCCGTCAAATGCGCCTTTTACTGATGTGGCATGGCTGAGAAAAACGGTAAACCTTGCTGAAGTACCTGATACCGCGAGCTTACATTTGGGAAGACTAGAAAAACTAGCGCGGGTATTTGTTAACGGACAACAGGTGTACGAGCAGTATTGGACTGATTTCGAAGACAGTATCGACATTCCCCATGGGCTGCTAAAACAAGGTGATAATATTATTGCCGTGCGTTTAATTAACGACTGGGATAACAAGGCTCATTTGGGTATGCCGAATAAGGTCTACTTAATGATCGATAAGCAAGTATTATCGCTTGAAGGACATTGGAAGTATTCAAATCAGGTTGAACTTCTGATACCCAAAGCCCAAAGATACAATGAAAGCACTGGCGTTTTGTTCAATGCCATGGTGCACCCGATAGTAAACTATCCGCTGAAAGGAGTGATTTGGTATCAAGGGGAATCCAATGTAGGCGCCAACGAGTGGTATTCAACCTTATTTAAGTCGATGATCCTCGACTGGCGCCAACGTTGGGATCAGCTTGATTTACCTTTTTTGTTTGTACAGCTAGCGAGTTTCTTACCCCCCTCTGAAGTGCCTGAGGAAAGTGCGTGGGCACAGCTTCGAGACGCGCAAACCTCGGTGTTGACGCTACCAAAAACAGGTATGGCTGTAGCGTTAGACGTCGGTGATGCCGATGACATTCATCCGCGTAACAAGCAGGCTATTGGACATAGATTATATCTAGCAGCAAAACATGTCGCCTACGGCGAAAGTCTTCTGTTTTCCGGGCCTCAGATTTCTGACGCAGTGCCAGATACTCACGAAGGCATAAGAGGAGTGATGGTTTCCTTCCAGCATAATGAAGGTTTACAGGCTAAGCATCATAACCGCCTACTCGGATTCGCCATCGCCGGCGCTGATAGGACGTATGTTAATGCGAAAGCTCGTATTCTAGATGATGCAGTGTTCGTCTATTCAGAACAGATTAATGAGCCTGTATCTGTGCGATATGGTTGGGCAAACAATAGTAACGGGAATTTATACAACAGGGCAGAGCTTCCAGCAGTGCCCTTTGAGATAAATCTTGAGTAATACGGCGCTCGGAGCAGAGCGCCTCGACTACGGCAAGCGTGTTATGCTTCGCTTTTGAGGTCTCTGCTTAAGAGTGCGAGCGCAGCCTCTTTCGCTGATTTGCCTTGATAAAGTACAGCATAGATTTGTTCGCAAATGGGCATTTCTACGCCGACCTTCTGAGACAGAATGTGCACTTCTTCGGTATTTCGGTAGCCCTCTACGACCTGACCAATCTCTTCCATCGCTTGGTCTACAGATTTTCCTTCTCCGAGGGCAAGGCCAAATCGTCTGTTGCGCGATTGGTTGTCTGTACAAGTAAGTACCAGATCACCGAGTCCAGCCATGCCCATAAAGGTTTCTGGCTGGGCACCAAGTTTGACACCGAGGCGACTGAGTTCAGCTAAACCTCTTGTAATCAAAGCGGTTCGGGCATTTGCACCAAATCCAAGACCATCAGCTAACCCTGCACCGATAGCAATCACATTCTTAACTGCTCCACCAAGTTGAACACCGGTAAAATCTGGGTTCTTGTAGACTCGAAAAGACTTTGCACAGTGTAGCTTTGCGGCAAAATCGTCAGCAAAACCTTCATCTGAAGAAGATAAAGATATAGCAGTAGGTAAGCCTGCAACCATCTCTTTGGCAAAGGTAGGGCCAGACAGTACAGCGAGTGAAAACTGGGTACCCAAAATGTCTTCCGCAACGTCGCGAAGTAATCGACCCGTTTTGGGTTCTAACCCTTTTGTTGCCCAAATGATTCTATGCTCACTAGTCAACATGGGCTTGATTGTTTTGAGCAATGCAGCAAAGGCATGACTGGGCACAACGACTAGGATGTCACGGCTCGCAGACACCACTTTCGCTAGATCTGATTCGACATTTAGCGAATCAGGAAAGTTAGCCCCTGGCAAATATCGCGCGTTTTGTCTTGATTCGGCCAACGCGTCCATGTGCTTTTTATCACGACCCCAAAGTAAGGTAGGGTTACCATTTCTGGCAAGACAAAAAGCAAGGGCGGTGCCATACGACCCCGCCCCTAACACTGAAACCGATGTCGGATTCACGTTCACGTTAATTACGCATCCATTTTTGGTGCTTGTTCGCCCTGAGCTTCTTGTGCACGTTTTTGTACATAAGCGGCAAAAATCGCGTCAAAGTTTACCGGTGCTAGGTTCAGTGGAGGGAAAGTTCCACGGTTAACTAGGCTAGAAATGGCTTCACGAGCGTAAGGGAAAAGCATGTTAGGGCAGAATGAACCCAGTGTATGTGCTTTGTTTTGGTCTGGCATTTCGCCGATAGCGAAAATACCTGCCTGTTGAACTTCACATAAGAATGCGGTTTCTTCACCAAGCATTGCGGTAACTGTCACTGACAGTACTACTTCGAATACGTTCTCGTCTAACTTGTTAGTGCTTGTATCAATGTCCAATTTGATTTCAGGCTTCCACTCTTTAGTAAAGATAGCCGGCGCATTTGGAGACTCAAAAGAAATGTCTTTTGTGAAAATACGTTGAACGTTGAATTGAGGCGCCTGTGCTGGTTGTGCTGCTTCGCCTGTGTTTGTCTGATTTTCGTCAGCCATGAGATTTCCTATTAATTTTCGTTATATATGGTGAACTTGGTTCTTGCGTTTAGAGGCCGAGTAACGGATTGAGTTTCTGCTGTGACTCAAGCGCCATCATGTCGTCGCACCCGCCAATGTGCTGGTCGTCAATGAAGATTTGAGGAACTGTCCAACCACCGTTGGCACGCTCAATCATTTCATCCCGTAGCTCAGGTTGAACATCAATGGGATATTCTTGAAATTCAACCCCTTTTTGTGTCAACAGAGCTTTTGCTCGATGGCAGTACGGGCAATGCCCTTTCGTATAAAGTTCAACTTTGCTCAAAATCGTCACCTATTATTTTGAAACGGGAAGACTTGCACTAGTCCAAGCATTCATACCGCCATCTAGTACGCTAACATTGCTGAAACCCGCTTTTGACAGCGCGCTTGCTGTGCCTCGCGCCTGGTTACCCATCGCGCATACAACAATAATGGGTTTATCTTTCGCGTTTTCAAGCTTCTTAAAATTTTTCTCTCTGACTTCTTCAGGTTTAAGCTGACGAGCGTTGAGAATATGGCCTGATTTGAACTCTTTAGCAGCTCGGATATCAAGCACTACAGCGTCGTTTTTATTCATTAGCATGGTGGCGTCATGCGTGTTTATTGCCTTTATCGAAGAGGTTAGTGTGCTGATATAGCTATATATCAACATGGCGACAAGTGCTAACCAAATACCGGCAAGTATCATGTTATTTCCGGCAAATTCGATGAGCTGATCCATTACTTCATACCTTGTTTATTGACCACAAAAGAGAGCAAAGTATATAGAAAACTGACAGATAAACCAGTCTCCTGTTTAGCGACTTTACTCTATGGACTAAATCCCTCGCTAGATGGTTGATCTAACTTATAAATTAGACTGGGATTTGCCTGTGTGGTCAGATAGACTGGGGTTTTAAGCACGCAAGTGCCGTTTGAATTCTGGCAAGAACGATTTGTTCAACGAGTTATGTTAGCAAACCTCAAATTTGTAATGTTTAGTATTGCGATCTCACTGGCAAATGCCCTTGTATTTGTCGGTGATGCTTTTGCGCAGCAAAATGACGGCGCGCAAGAAACGGCACAACTAGAAGCATTGCAAGCCGAGCTTAGAGAACGCCAGCGAGCATTGTCTGAAAATCAAACTTCTGCAAAAGATGTAGAAGCTGTGCTTGCTCAATCTGAAATTGAAATTGGTCAAGTTGCCAAAGCTTTGGCCGAAACGCGCACCGAACTGTCGCAGAATATCGAAGAGCAACAGACGCTCGAAGCTGAACAAAAACAGCTCGCAGATGCCATCATCCAACAACAGTCCTTGTTGTCTAATCAATTAAAAAGTGCCTTTATGGCCGGGCATTACGACTACGCAAAAATGATTTTTTATCAACAAGAAGCCCGTAGTTTCGAGCGTATGCTTACTTACTATCAGTACATGTCAGGTGCTCGGCAATCTGCGATAGATGAGTTTAAATCTACTGTTGCAGCCCTGAAGTCTGTAGGTATTGAGCTCGCTCAAAAAGCTCAAGAGTTAAGCTCACTTGAGCAGGAGCAAGAACGACAGCGAGCTAACTTACTCGCGCGTCAGCAAGACAGAAGACAAACCCTGGTGAAACTCAATGCGCTGATTGCTACAGAAGCACAGCGAATTGAACGGTTAAAAGCGGGTGAGCAGGCATTGTTGGCGGCAATAGAAGCGGCGAGGAGAGCCGCCGAACGTGCGGCTCAACAAGCAGAAATTGCGCTTGATGGACTTGCGCCATTGAAGGGACAACTCCAGCCTCCTGTTGACGGTAGAGTGAGAAACCTATTTGGTAATCGAAGACAAGGTCAGGTGCGTTGGAAAGGTGTCATTATTGATGGTTCCGAAGGCGATGCCGTGCGGACGATTGCTCCGGGAAAAGTACTTTACGCGGATTGGCTACGAGGGTTCGGTTTGGTGGCAATTGTTGATCATGGTGAAGGTTATATGTCGGTATACGGGCATAACCAGGCGCTTCTCAAACAGGCGGGTGACGATGTTCGTCAGGGAGAGAGTATTGCCTTAGTGGGCCAAAGTGGTGGGCAAAGTTCTCCTAATTTGTACTTCGAAATTCGTCATAAGGGTAAAGCACTTAATCCTCGTTCGTGGCTGTCTCGCTAGTTACAATTCTTGTCTCTCTTATCTTTGTCGTGCTTTGATGAAGCATTGGCGCGTTTTGATGCCGTGAGCTAGGTTTTTGTTCGTTAGAATGTGTGCATCTTAACCCAAGTGAGAAAGGCTCATGAATCAAACAGGCACAGCATTAATAACCGGCGCATCAAGTGGTATCGGATGGCATTTTGCTCATGAACATGCCAAAAGAGGTGGCGATGCCATCTTGGTTGCAAGGAATGAAAAAAAGCTTACAAGTCTGAAACAAGTGCTTGAAGCACAATATCAAATTTCAGCGCATGTCATCGCTGCAGATCTGCAGTCACCCGGGGCAGCACAAGAAATTTATGAAAAAACCACATCGCAACAGCTTTCTGTAGATGTGCTTATTAATAATGCGGGATTTGGCGGTCATGGTGTGTTTTCTGAGCGAGAACTCGCTGACGACTTAGCAATGATTCAGGTGAATATTAGTGCGCTGACAGCACTGACGCATTACTACATAAAAGACATGGTAGCGCGAGGACACGGTAAAATACTCAACGTATCTTCAACGGCCTCATTTATTCCTGGGCCGTTACAAGCTGTGTATTATGCGACTAAGGCTTTTGTTACTTCATTTTCTCAGGCGATAGCACAAGAGCACAGTGATAAGGGTATTACTGTCACGGCGCTTTGTCCCGGTGCTGTAAAAACGGGCTTTGCTAAAGCGGGGAATTTGGAAGATGTTGCCGTGTTTGAGAAAGGCAAATCGGCTGAGTCTGTCGCTGCTTTTGGTTATGCAAAAATGGAGCAAGGTAAGTTAGTTGCCGTCAATGAAAGTGGATTACGCTTTTTGATAGATTGGGTAATACCATTGTTACCTCGTAAACTCGTTCTTAAAATGTCACGACAGTCCATGGAGAAAAAGTAGTTAGTCATGACAAAACATGTGAACAAATTTACCGTGCTTCCTACGTGGAAGCCTATGTTAGAAGCTGCGGGTATCGATATTCCTATGCTTTTACGAGAGGCAAAACTGCCTGCTGATTTGTTCACTCGTGATAAAAGTATGCTTACCAGTGCAGACTATTTTCATATGTGGGAATTGGGCAATAAGCAAGTACCCGACGGGTTACTCGCCCTTAAACTTGCAAAAGCGATAAACTTTGAGTTGTTTGACGTACCCTTGTTTGCCTGCATGTGTAGCAAAGACTTTGTCACCGCCGTCAAACGTATTGCTAAATACAAGCCTTTAATTGGCTCGTTTAGATTGACTATCGACGAAGCTAATAAAAGTGGAATGACAATTCATATTTCCCAGACAGAAGCAGTGGATTGTCCACGTGTGATCCCTCATGTCGTGGCGTTGGGAGAGTTGGTGTTTTTCACCCAAGTTGCCCGTATTGCCACTCAAACTCATGTTGTTCCGATCCAACTGTGTTTGCCCGAGCTTCCAGATAACATATCGGCCTACGAGACTTATTTTGGTTGTAAGCTTAACACTGGGAAAAGCCTCTCGATTACTTTTGCAAACGAGGACGTTATTGCACCGTTTATCACGTCCAATGCTAGAATGTGGGAACAGTTGGAACCCGGTTTAAATCAGGCGCTTTGTGAAGCAACTACACAAACAAGCCACAGCGAACGAGTGCGAGGAGAGCTAGGGCGAACATTGGCATCTGGCTTGTGTCAAATTGAACACATAGCGTCAAATATGGCAATGAGTCCGCGAACGCTCCAACGTAAATTGGCGCAAGAAGGTACAAGTTTCAAAGAAATCCTCCACGGGCTGCGTTATGAGATGGCTGGGAGATATCTCAAGCAGTCTCACCTCTCCACTGCAGATATCGCCTTTATGTTAGGTTTTGACGAAGTTAATTCATTTACACGGGCATTTCACAGTTGGGCCGGCCACTCAGTGGGTGACCATAGACGAACTCTTAATGCCAGTTAACCCAAGGTAGATTTTTGTACTTCCTTTTTAGTCCAGCTTGGTATGCTTTACCCAACGGTGATAAGCCGTACATGTGCGCGCGGAAATAAAAAACGAGAGCTCAAATCGTCACCTTAAAGCTGATGTCGGGCTACTCGATAAAAGATCGGAATACAATAATGCGATTGTGTATGCTCACTCGATTGGGTGCGCTACTCATGCTGGCTTTGCATATAGTGAATGTGCGAGCTGCAACAAATCACTCTTCTTATGATGCTTCTGTTTTAGAGGCAAGCCCTCGTGTTGTTATTATCTTAGACGATCTCGGATATCGCCAATCAGACCTGAACGCGCTGACACTACCACCCGAAATAACTTTTGCGATTTTACCCGATACTCCATTGGGGTTTGATATTGCTCACTTGGCCCATAACCAAGGCCGTGAGGTGATGTTGCACATGCCGATGCAAGCGTCCGGCGGGAAGCGAATGGGACCTTTGGGGCTTACTACTGATATGTATCCTGCTGCCATCACGCATAATGTACGACAAGCCATGAGAACCGTGCCTTACGCGGTTGGCGTGAATAATCACATGGGCAGTGCATTTACCACCAATACAGATACCATGCGCGCTTTCATGCAAGAAGTGAAACGCCAAGGACTATTCTTTGTGGATAGTCGCACAAGCGTGGCGTCAAAGGGCCAACAAATGGCAAATCACCTTGGTGTGCCTAATGCTCGCAGACAAGTATTTCTCGACAATGACACGTCAGAATTGGCTATGCTACGCCAGTTTGAGATGATGAAACGCATTGCAAAGAAACAAGGCTTTGTTGTGGTGATTGGCCATCCATACCCTGAAACGGTAGACTTTCTATCTCGGCACTTGCCACAGTTAGCAGAAGAAGGATTTACCCTGGCCACTGTGGATTCTGCACTGTATTTTCCATCGTCAAATGCTGAGCAGGTTTCTAATCCCATTAACATCGCCCCTCAATAAACTCGTCCAGTTATAGCTTGTTAAATATCAAGGTGTTGCATTTTTGACCAGTAATTTAATGGAAAATTATTGCAGCAAAAATTTCATTACAGAGCACTTTGATATATTATAACGTCGCTCTCGAAGCACCCAATCATCAGCGTCATCTAAGATAGTGAAGAAGTAATGAAACAAACAAATGAAAATTTGACCAAACTGGACAAACTCGGCATTTGGATCTCGAGCCTTTGCGCTTTGCATTGCCTTGCGCTGCCCGTTATCGTTTCACTATTACCTTTGGTGGGTTCAAGCTTTTTTGCACAAGCTTGGTTCGAGCGTACCATTCTCACTGGCTCAATTATCATAGGCGCGATTGCTCTTATCTCAGGTGCAGCCCGTTATCACGGTCGTTATTACCCTCTTTTATTGCTCGTTGCTGGTGGATTTATCTACTGGAATAAAGGCTTTTTTGGTCACGACATTGAACCGCTAGCCGTGACTCTAGGTGCAGCGCTTATTGTTGCCGGCCATTGGATTAATATGCGTTTGTGTCGCCAATGCCGTTGCTGTAAAGATACGGTTTTTTCGTCGCACATTCCTAGCGAAGCGAAGTAAGCGCTTCTAACGCCACCCGTGGTTTGTTAGTAAATATACCATCCGCACCCCAGCGGGCGAGGGTAGTCATATCATCAATATTATCTACGGTGTAAACTAACACCTGATATCCTGCCTTTTTCGCTTCTTCAATGAAGGTCTTAGTCACAACATCTAGTGCTACGTGGATGTTAAGAGCACTCAGTTGCTTGGCATCAGACGTAATATCCAACGCATACGAGGCGGTTAGCGCACCAAGGCTTACCTCTGGCCAATAATGTTTAATCTGGCGCAACCATTGATGATTGAAAGAAGAAACGATAACTCTATCTAGAGAAATATCATTCTTAGACAAATCTGCTTTGACCGTTTTTACCCACGCTTGTGCATTTTGTAAGTACTTAACTTCAATGTTGCACCATGCTGACAAAGGAGTAATGGCAAGTACCTCAGAAAGCATCGGTATGCGATTGTTGTTTCCCGCATCTAGTGCTCTAAGTGAGGCGAGAGAGGCATCAAGAAGTTTGCCGTTCCCATTAGTGGTACGCTCTAAGTATCTGTCGTGAAATACAAGGATCCCTTCGGGGTGTTGATAAGTGTCGAACTCAATGCCATGAGCACCTTGGTCAAAGGCTAGCTTAAAAGCCTCTAGAGTGTTCTCTGGGGCCTCTGCGCTAGCACCACGGTGTGCAAATATCAGCATGAGGGATTACTCCTCTTCGGTGCGACCATGCAGTTTCTGTGCATTGATTGTTTCGTAAATCGATGCTGACGTAATAAGAACACCACCGATTAGTGCGCTCCAGCTGGGGTTTTCATCCAGAATAATTATAGCCAGTATAACGCCGTAAAACGGTTGCATGCAGGCAATCAGTGAGAAGGTTTTCGCACGTAAATGTCGCAGAGATGCGGCAATTAACGCATGAGGTAGCGCGGTAAATACGGTACCTAGTAGGGCCAATAATAACCAAGCTTCAGTCGAAGCTGAGCTAACATTATCGCTGAGAAAAGGCAACAGCACGATCACAACGATGAAGGTTTGCCAGCCCATGGCTTTCGCACCGCTATAGTGAGAAAAATGCTTACGGTGAAGGATGTTTCGTACGGCATAGAGAAACGCAGAACCAACGCCTATGAGCACTCCGAGAGTGATATCATTGTCGAGAGAAGTCTCGGGAACGATAAAGTAAACACCTATTATCACGATAAGTGCGGAAATGACGTCTTGCCATACTAATTTGATTTTTTCGAAAAAGGGTTCAATCAATACGGTAATAACCGGAAAGGTAAACAGCGCAATCATACCCACAGATACACCAGCAAACTGCATAGCCGCAAAATAAGAGACCCAGTGCACAGCCATTAAAATACCGAGACCGGTGGCGATTGCGTAATCTTTTGCAGATCTAAGTTTGAGACTGCCACGGCTCAGTAAGATAAATGAAAATAAAATTATGCACGCGAAAATAGAGCGCATTAGGGTGATATCTAGTGCATTTAACGGTACTAAACGGGAGAACAAGCCAGTGCCACCGAGCAGAATAACCGTAAAATGCAGCGATATAAGGCTGCGTTTAACTGGATCCATCAACGATTAGTCTTTTGATGCCATTGGCTGACCAAGTCGAGTCACTTGGCCTGGTGCTAGGTCTTCAAACTCAATCGCTCCCGGTTCGAAACAAGCAACAATGGTGGAGCCCAACTTAAAGCGACCAAGTTCGTCCCCTTTCTTGAGCTTAATGCTTGCTTCACCGTCTGTTTCATATGTCCAGTGTTGTACGTTCTTGCCTGCGGGAGGTGTAACAGTACCTGCCCATACGGTCTCGATACTCGCCACGATAGTTGCACCTACAAGTACCATGGCCATTTTGCCTACTGGTGTATCAAACAAGGCTACTACCCGTTCATTTCTAGCAAACAAGCCTGGAATATTTTCAGCAGTTAATGGATTTACAGAGAACAATTCTCCGGGTACATAAATCATGTCGGTTAACGTTCCATCTACAGGCATATGGATACGGTGATAGTCACGCGGTGCCAGATAAATAGTGGCAAACTTTCCGTTTTTAAAAGGTGTTGCTAACTCAGGCTTACCACCAAGTAGACTAGTTAGGCTGAAGTCATGGCCTTTTGCTTGAAAAATACTATCGGCCTCGATGTCACCAAATTGGCTTACCGTGCCATCCACCGCGTGAATAAGAACATCGTCTCGTTCATCGATAGTACGTGCTTCTGGTTTCAATGGTCGGGTGAAAAAGGCATTAAATGATGAATAGTGCTCAGGGTCAGAGTGCAGTGCTTCGCTCATGTCCACATTGTACTGTTTGATAAACAGCTTGATGATGGCCGTAGTTACACTACCTAGCTGTGCTTCTGCTAGTTTACCGACCGCGCGCGATAGCAAATGCTTTGGGGTAATGTATTGCAAGTTGACTTTTAACCAGTTGAGCACAAAAACTTCTCCGATGAAATGTGGGAACGATCCAAAAAATTATGCTGCACGAATTGTACAGCATTCTTTGTATTTACAAGCAACTTTAAGCTTATGATAGCGAATAGTTTGATATAAGCAGATAAGGCCTAGGGTGTAGGCCACCGAAATTTCATATTACCTCGGTGGTAAGCTGTGATTTGGTCTCTGCTCATCCATGGTGGTTAGTATTTTGTGATAACTCGCAAAGCGTGCTTCACTTATTTTACCCTCGTCAACCGCTTGTTTAATCAGACAGCCAGGGTCATTTAAGTGTTTACAGTCTCTAAATTTACATCCGCCCAAATACTCTCTGAACTCGATAAAGCCGGTAGTGATACGCTCGGTGGGAATATGCCACAAACCAAATTCTCGAACCCCCGGTGAATCAATCAAATCACCACCTGCGGGTAAGTGTAGTAACTTAGCGGTAGTGGTTGTGTGTTGCCCCAAACCGGATGTATCTGAGATTTCGCCAGTGAGCTCGTCAGCATCAGGAAGTACCTGATTGATTAAGCTCGACTTACCTACACCTGACTGCCCAACAAACACGCTTACATTGTTATTGAGGTGTTCATTCAAGGCGTCTAATCCTTCACCGGTTTTACAGCTGGTGAACAACAGTTGATAGCCAAGGTTTCTGTACACATCGAGTTGCTTATCTACGTCAGCGCGTTGTATATCATCGAGCAGCTCAATTTTATTCAGCACGATAATGGGAGTAATACCTATATCTTCGCAGGCAACAAGATAGCGGTCGATAATGTTGGTTGAGAGCGTCGGCAGCACCGCACTCACTACTATGATGTTATCGATGTTAGCGGCGATGGGCTTGATACCATCGTAAAAATCGGGTCGAGTCAGCACTGAATGACGATCTTTGACTATTTCAATCACACCCTTTACACCGCTTTCAGCGTCGTCACCTTTGCTGAAAAGTACCTTGTCCCCACAAACCACTGAATCGATAGTGCGGCGAATATGACATCGTGACAAACTACCATCTTCACACTCAACATCGGCATGCTTGCCAAAGCGTCCAATAACAGTTCCCGAGACTAAATTGGCTTCATCTATTATGCTTGAAGAAGCACTGTCTTGTTTAGTTTTAAGGCGCTTACTGCGATTTGCAGCCACTTGACGCTTTTGTCGATGTGTAAGTTTTGGTTTTTTCGCCACGATTATTATCTAGTTTCACGTATACTAGCGTAATGATACCGTTTGTTTGACGGGGTTGCCACGTATTGGCGAGCGTAAGGAAGTATGTATGAGTAAAAATGATAGCAATTTGGTTTGGATAGATTTAGAGATGACCGGGCTGGATCCTGAAACATGCGTTGTCTTAGAAATTGCGACCATAGTTACTGACCAACAGCTCAACGTGATCGCTGAGGGCCCTGTGATTGCGGTCCATCAGCCCAATAGCATCCTCGATAACATGGACGAGTGGTGTACACGAGTACATGGTGAATCTGGTTTAACAGACAGATGCAGAGAAAGTAACGTTTCGATAGACCAAGCGACGCAGCAAACCATAGAATTTTTGTCGCATTATGTTGGCGCAGGCAAATCGCCACTGTGTGGTAACACCATAGGTCAAGATCGCAGATTCATGGTGAAGTATATGCCTGAGCTTGAAAACTACTTCCATTACCGAAGTATTGATGTAAGCACTATTAAAGAATTAGTTCGTCGCTGGCAACCTGATGTATTGAAGGGTTTCAGTAAGCAAGGTACCCACCAAGCATTAGATGATATTCGCGAGTCTATCGCCGAATTACAGTATTATCGTACGAAGGTGTTTACGATTTAGTCAAAAGACAGCACATTCGCAAAAAATACCGAATTAAGTATTGCGTTACTGAAATATTTTTGTAAAATGCGCACCACTTCAAACGAAGTGCTTTTTTGTTGATGCGGGAATAGCTCAGTTGGTAGAGCACGACCTTGCCAAGGTCGGGGTCGCGAGTTCGAATCTCGTTTCCCGCTCCAATTCAAAAAAGTGTATTGCTTGATAGTTGAGAGCGTAGCGCACGACCCCGAGGGGACGCGCCCGGTATCTGGATAGTTACAAATCTGTTTCCCGCTCCGATTCAAAAGCAGTCATAATGAAAGATATGTTCATATCATTCTACGCGGGAATAGCTCAGTTGGTAGAGCACGACCTTGCCAAGGTCGGGGTCGCGAGTTCGAATCTCGTTTCCCGCTCCAAATTTTTCAATATCCAGAAAGCAAAACTGAATACGAGATGTCGCTCCCCCGAGGGTTCGCGCCCGTAGCCGGAAAGTTACAAATCTGTTTCCCGCTCCAAATTCTTCAAGAACCAAGAACCAAGAATCAAAAATAAAGCTGAATACGAGATGTCGCTCCCCTGAGTGGTCACGCCTGTAGCTTTAGGCTCACTATATTTTTGTGCTGTTTTAAATTTTTGTGAAAGCGTTCATTTTCACAGCCTCCCTGATTGACACCTCTGGATATTCCAGCTAAACAATTATCTAACGCCACTGTGGTTAACAACACTCAGTGTTAGCACACGTTGTGTGACGTAATGCAAATTCTCAAAGATGATAATTAGGTGTGTTTTGGGGGTAACTATGGCCACACTTTCCAGAGATGCGCTGAAAAAGCGCCCGTTTGCAGATCGTAAAAATTATCCGTATGGATTTTCCCGTTCTGGGGACTTTTCCATAATGGAAAGTAAAATGCTTCAAATGCATGGTAGTCTTATCGCAGCATTGGTCGATGGTGAGTTATCACCTGAAAACGAAGAAGAGATGAGCTATTTAGAGGCTGCATTGGGGCACCAACCGCCAAAAAACTCAGCGGAAAAGGCTTGGGTTAAATATCAAACAAGAATCAATCGTCCCAAAACTGCCAGTATCTATGGCGCTAAAAATGGCTCTGCCGGTGACGATGATGACGATGCAACGATTACTGAAGACAGCGACGATATAGATATCGACATAGATGAAGATTAAGTTGTTAATCTCATGTGAATGGTTGTCCTAATTTTTGCTCAAAAAATAGATAAATCGAAATATATATCCTAATTATAGTGAATATTGGGATATATATCTCACTTTTGTGTGATTTGCTGTTTTATCTTCCTAATTCCTTGGTTATAGTCCGCACATCGTTGAGTTTTACTAGCAAACGTTAACCCTTATACAGGAGAAAGCACTGTGAAAATGATGTCGGGCGCGGCCATGGTGGTTGAAGCGCTAAAAGATGTAGGAGTGACTCATGTGTTCGGTTACCCGGGTGGTGCCGTATTAGACATTTATGACGCGTTATTTGCGCAAGATGATGTCAAACACGTCCTCGTACGTCATGAACAGGCGGCTGCCCACATGGCAGATGGTTATGCTCGTTCAACAGGAAAAACCGGCACAGTGCTCGTCACCTCAGGCCCTGGAGCAACCAATACCATTACTGGTATCGCTACAGCGTACATGGACTCTATCCCCATGGTGGTTCTGTCTGGTCAGGTTCCTTCAAAGCACATTGGTGAAGATGCGTTCCAAGAAACAGACATGGTTGGGTGTTCACGCCCTATCGTTAAGCACAGCTTTTTGGTAAAACGCGCGGTAGATATCCCAGAAGCTATTGCAAAAGCCTATTACATTGCTAATACAGGTCGCCCAGGTCCAGTGGTTGTAGATTTACCGAAAGACCTCGTTAACGTGGCTGAAGAGCACCCTTATGTGTTCCCCACTGATGTAACCATGCGTTCTTACAACCCAACGGAAAAAGGCCATCCGAAGCAAATCAAAAAAGCCGTTGCTTCACTGCTGAAAGCGGAACGCCCTGTACTTTACGTAGGTGGTGGTGCAGTGGCGTGTGAAGCGTCAGCAAAAGTTATTGAACTGGCCGAGAAAATGAACACGCCGGTCACCTGTACCCTAATGGGCCTTGGTGCTTTCCCTGGCACCCACGACCAATTCGTTGGAATGTTGGGAATGCACGGTACGTTAGAAGCGAATAAGACCATGCACAATGCCGATTGCATTGTTGCCCTTGGCGCTCGCTTTGACGACCGCGTCACAAATAATGTTGATAAGTTCTGCCCTCATGCAGACATTATCCACGTAGATATCGACCCTGCTTCTATCTCTAAAACGGTAAATGCACATATTCCAGTGGTGGGTTCGGTAGATAAAGTACTAGACCAAATTTTGGAACTCGTAAATGAAGCTGACCTATCTGAGCAAACCACTAAGTTGGCCGACTGGTGGCAGCAGATCAACCAATGGCGCACACGTCAGTGCTTGAACTACGACCAAGGCGACACAGTCATTAAGCCCCAGCGTGTTATTGAAGCCTTGTACAAGCACACCAATGGTGAAGCGTATGTAAGCTCTGATGTTGGTCAACACCAAATGTTTGCAGCTTTGTATTACCCTTATGCTAAACCACGTCAATGGATCAATTCGGGTGGCTTAGGCACGATGGGCTTTGGATTACCAGCAGCCATGGGCGTACAGTTTGCTCATCCAGATGCTACCTCAGTTGTGGTTACTGGCGATGGTAGTATTCAGATGAATATTCAAGAGTTGTCTACCTGTTTACAGTACAACTTGCCGGTAAAAATTATTTCATTGAACAACCGTGCATTAGGTATGGTTCGTCAATGGCAAGACATGATCTACAAAGGCCGTCACTCTCACTCTTATATGGATTCAATGCCCGATTTTGTGAAGTTGGCCGAAGCCTATGGTCATGTTGGTATTAAGGTAGATAGCTTAGACGAGCTAGATGCCGCAATGGAGAAGTGTTTCAGTTATAAAGATCGCTTAGTGTTCATGGACATTGCAGTTGACCAAAACGAACACGTATACCCTATGCAGATTAAGTTTGGTGCTATGGATGACATGCGCCTAAGCAAGACGGAGCGAACCTAATGAAACGCATTATCTCAGTACTCATGGAAAACGCCCCTGGGGCATTGTCACGTATCATTGGTGTATTTTCTCAACGTGGCTACAACGTAGACTCCTTGTGTGTTGCACCCACTGATGACGAAAGCTTGTCACGCCTGACTATCATTACTCATGGCGACGACAAAGTTATCGAGCAAATCACTAAGCAAGTGAACAAGCTTATTGACGTGTTAAAGGTGGTGGACCTCACCGAAAACGCGCATATCGAGCGGGAGCTCATGCTCATTAAAGTAGCTACTCGCTCTGAGTCAGTACGCGCAGAAGTGAAGCGTAACAGTGACATTTTCCGCGGCTGTATTTTGGACGTCAATGCGTCTAACTACACCATTGAAATTACTGGTACATCAGACAAACTAGATGCGTTTGCAGCAACCATGGCACAATGTGCCGAGATCATCGAATCTTCACGTACCGGTGTTTGTGGCTTAGCTCGTGGTGAGCGAGCGCTTCGTCCGTAGTGTGAAACACAATGTACTTTTTACCACACGCCGAAATCCCATCCATGGGGGCTCGGCTGCGGCTTCCCTGCCGCAGACGGTGGTAAAAAGTACATTGCATTCCCCCTTTCATCACAACCTTTGTTAACAATCGTTTTGGTCCTAGCCAGAGTATCGCGTAAACCGTTGAAAATAATCTTGTGACAAGCCAAATTCTAGTGATTACTCAATAGTGATAAAGTCCGAGAAGCTGCTGATAGCTATGCTAAGTGACTGTGAACTTGGTCAAAGATCCTCAAAGGTACCTTTTACTAGTGCTACACCCTCTTGAGTCATATGTTGACCTTTGGCGAATACATGGTGAATATCGAAAGTCGTAGCGTCGAAAAGTACAATATCTGCATCACTTCCCGCAACGAGTCGCCCTTTTGTAGGGAGCTTTAAGATGTCGGCCGGACTGGTGGACACGGTGCGGATCGCCTGCTCCATGCTAACCCCAGAGGTTGATGCAAGCGTACTAAATGCGTCAAACAAACTGGCGACTTTACCTACCTCTAAACCAATTAAATGACCTTGGTTGTCAAAAACTGGCAGACTTGCGTTTCCGTCCGAACTCATGGTGAGTTGAGCGGCACTAATACCTTGTTGTAAACACCACGCAATGGCATCTGCTGCAGGGATCTCTCCATCGGCAATAAACTGAGCATTTGTGCTGGTGGTCATATCAATATACCCCCCCCGTTGCGCCCACGCCTTGCCTGCCTCAAGTAACGACTGATTGCGGTTAATGTGAGTAGGGTAAAACTGATGAGCAGGAATATCAGACTCATCAACAACACGATGAAGCATTTGTAATTTTTCTTCGCTGTCGCCAGTATGAATACTTACAATGCCTTTTTTGTTCGACAACATTCCCCCCACTCTTGCTTCGGCTGCCACTTTAGCGAGCTCGTTGACGGTGGGTTGAGAAGAGCGGTGATCCGCAATAGCCACTTCACCAATCCCAATGATGGGATCAATCAGCATGATGTCTTTAGTCACGCTACCCGTAATAGTAGGAGGAGGAAGGTGATAGGAGCCTGTGTAACAGTACGCTGATATACCCTCGTAGTTAAGCGCCTTCGCTTTGGCGACAAGTTCTTCTAGGGAGCGGGTGGTAGCGTCGGTGCCCAATGCGCCGATCACAGTAGTTACACCGTGTAAACTGGCTTCGGTTAACTGCATTTCAGGTGTACGCGTGTGAAAACCACCTTCACCGCCGCCGCCAGTGATATGCACGAGAGAGTCAACCAATCCTGGCATTGCCGCTAGCCCTTGGCCATCGATAATACGCACTGCATCACTACTCAGGTGAATAGCAGGCGCAATCGCGGCAATTTTATCATTTGCAATGAGGATGTCGTTCATCCCAAGGTGCGTGGGGCTATATACATTTACATTGCGAAGAAGCGTTATCATTTATGCGTAACCTATAACTACAGCAATCATAATAGCCGCAGAGGCTAAAACGAAAAGCGCTAAAACAAATTTCCAGATAAATCTGAACCATACTAGCCATTCTACCTTAGCCACGCCAAGACAACCTATTAAAGAGGCTGATGTAGGAATAATAAGATTCGTTAAACCATCACCAAGTTGAAATGCCAGTACCGATACCTGACGGGTAATGCCTACCAAATCGGCTAATGGTGCCATTAGGGGCATAGTTATCGCAGCTTGACCTGAACCAGAGGCTACAAAGAAATTAAAAACGCCTTGGAACACCAGCATAAGCAGTGCGCTTACTAGAGCGCCAGTCTCGGACAACCCCGACGCGGTAACGTGTAAAATGGTATTGAGTACAGACGGTGATGTAACGTCATCACCACCGAGAATAAGTACAATACCTTTCGCCATACCCACAATGAGGGCTGCAGGCAGTAAGGCTCTTGCGCCATCAACAAAAGCATCACTCACATCGTTGGCTCGCATTCTGCCGCCAACACAAGCGACAATACCAATAGCGATACCCATAGTAAAAAATTGCGAGGCAATCTGCGGAATATAGTAAGCATGAACCATGACTCCCCAAATGACCCAAACAATCGCTGCAGTAAATAGCAGCAAGATGACTTTATCTAAACCACTGAAATTGGTCTCGGTATCGATCTCATTCGGAGTAACAGTGGAGGGAGCTCGTTTGATTTTTTTCGCATACTGAAGGGTAAATAGCAATCCAAATACCGTAAATACCAACCACATCAACATTCTGAATTCATGTCCAGAGAGCAAAGGAACGTCGGCAATACCCTGTGCGATAGCTACTGAAAAAGGGTTCATCCAACTGGTGGCAAAGCCAATTTGGGTAGCAACATAAGTGATGAGGACCGCAGTGATGCCGTCGTAGCCCAGGGCGACTACCAACGGCACCAATACGATACAAAACGCGATGGCTTCCTCGCCCATACCGAAAACAGCACCACCGAGGGAAAACAATATAAAAATGAGGGGGATTAACAGGTTATCTGCATTTTTAAAACGAGATATCAGCGCCATAATTCCGTTGTTAATAGCACCCGTTTGCATAACGATGCCAAAGGCGCCACCCACAATGAGAATAAAGGCAACAACACCAACCGCAGATCCCCATTTATCTCCCGATACCATACCGTCAAAAGCATAGTTAAGCACACCCGTGGTATTACCTGAATCGTCGAATAAGGTAATAGAGGCAGAAGTGTCTTCAACATAGGTAAACGAATCTGCATCGACGACTAAACGGGTGTCACCATTTGCCAACGTTTTCTCTGTCTGTGCGAATTTACCCGGTGTCACTATGGCAGCTAGGCATCCAGCAACAATAATAACAAAGAATAAAATGACGAGAGCATCTGGCATCTTGACGGGTTGAGTAGACGGTGAGGACACGAGATTCTCCTACAGTTTTTGATGTTAGAACAAGGAGTTGCTAGGGCCTACTGACCCTAGCTTATGAGGCTTACTTAAAATAGTAGCTCAAAGATACACTGTATGTCGTGCCATAAGGGTCGTGATTGTAGGCATCAAACCCTCTTGCAGAGCCATAGGCAACGGGAGCATCTTCGTCAAAAAGATTATCAAGGGTAAAGCGAAGATCCATATTCTCGAAGTAGTATCCTGCACTCAGTGTCACTGTGGTCCAGCTCTCTACGTCTCGGTTCCCATCTGCATCTAATACACCTAGCGCTTCAACTTCGTCAAACTCGCGATTGCGTAATCGAATGATGTCGTCTTGATAACTGCCCGTGTAATAAACGTAGGCACCAGCATACCAATCATCAGTGACGTAGAAGATCTCTGCGCTAGCCACGGTCTCTGGATACCTGAAAGTACCCGCAAGTTCCTCGATTTCATCAGAGCCCGGTTTGTTGCGATCGTAACTCAAGTAATGAGTACCAGAGAATCCAAGTTCGATGGTGCCTTTACTCAGTTCAATATCTTGAATGATACGCCAGTCAACACCCGACAGTTCCTGTGTACCAGTGTTTTCTAGTTGTAGGATATGGTCGCGGTAAAGTGGTAACTCGTAAAAGCGGGGATCGTCAAAAGCTATCCATGCATCTAGGATCTCCGTTAAATTAGCACCGTCTTCTTCAATGGTTAGGCCACTGTCATCGGTAACCAGACATAAGTCTGGATCATAAGAAATACCGGTTTGACCTTCAGGTACGATTCCGCAATGGCGCAGTGATGCGTCATTAATGGCTGCTGCTAATACACCTGTCATGTTGGTATCAACAATATCTTCGTGGTCAAATTGCCAGTAGTCGATAGTGATGTGGGTTTTCTCGGTAGGGCTGTAGGCTAATCCAATACTCAACGCTTCGGATTCTTCTGCTTTTAAACTAGCGTTACCCAGTTCAAGCACGTTGTTGCCTCTGACGCTACCTTGGCCTTCACAATACAAATCAGCCACAGCTTGGTTAGCTGAACAATCAAACGAAGCACGCGTGGTTCTTAGTTTTACGCCTGCTTGTGTTAACGATGGTGCTCTAAAGGCTGTAGACCAGGCGCCGCGAAGAATAAGGTCATCGACAGGGCGGAAAACTACGCCAATTTTAGGGTTGAACGTGCTGCCGAAATCGTTGTAGTCATCAAAGCGTCCCGCAAGGCTAACATCGAGCTTTTCGCTAACAGGAACGAATAACTCAACAAATGCGCCAAATTGATTTCTATCTGCTGCTGATAAGCTAGATCCAAAGCCAAACACGTCCACTAAGTAATCATTACTTGCCTGTGCCTGCGCGTTAAGTGACGGTGTATCGGTGATTTCTTCCCGTCGGAATTCGACACCCGCTGCCATCATAATAGCTTCATCGCCCCACTGCATAAGCTCGCCGTTAACTTTAGCGTCTAGGGCAAACACCTCACTGGTCCCATCTCGGGTTGGCACTTCTTGGGTTAAAGCCAAAATTTGATCATTTGCAGTTACACCCACTGCGAAAGGGTTGTATGCGTTAACGAGGGAACCACTTCCACAGGTTAATACATCAGAATCGTAGTCATAGTCAGCGATACTTCCATCGCTGCACAGCTCACCATGTACTGCAGCAGTGTATTTATAACGATTGTAGATCCCCGCTACTGCTTCTTGTGAGGATTCACTGTTCGAGTATGTCACACCAGCTTCCCATTCCCAGTCGTTGAATTCACCTTGAAGCACTGAGACTAAGCGATAAGCTGTGGTATCGATTTCAATGGTTCGCGGTGTTGAAAAGCGAGCATCGTATTGGAATCCGTATAAATCCTGTCCTGCAAACGATGTGAATGGGTCTATATACATGTTATCGAGCAATGCATTTCGCGTAGTATCATCAAAAACGTCTAATGCTGTCTCTGGAACCCATGGACCCTCGCTATCATCCACTTGATTGATGGGGGCTGGAGAAGAAAATGAGGTCGACTTATTGTGAGAGACTAAAAGTTCAGTTCTCCATGTTAAGTCATTAATCTCTTGAGTATAGGTGACACCACCAGAATACGCTGTGAGCGGAGTTTCAAAGTAATCGTCTTCGTTACCGTAGTAGGCACAAATTTCCTCACCAAACTCTGTCGTCACTAATGGACTCGCACAATTGGGTGCGCCAATTTCATTGCCGTCACGTGCGGCAAAATAGTAGATGTTCGGCGTGTTTTTAGGTAAGTAAGAGTAGCTACTGGTGAGCAAAGGATCACGAGTTTGCGAGAAGTCTGTCGCTCGCGCGTCGTTGCGGTCGTAGTAATCTAGGTATGCCGTAACATTACTGTTATCAAAGCTTTTTCCCCACAGTACTTGAAAGTTTGTCGCACCGTGGTCATGGCTATTGGTTGTGTTTTCATAACGACCGTTGAGTTCTAGCCCTTCGTAGTTGTCTTTCAAAATATAATTGATGACACCGGCGACTGCGTCAGCACCATAAATTGCTGAAGCACCTGTCGCTAATATCTCTACACGCTCTACCGCAGAGGCTGGAATACTATTAACGTCGACGAAGTTCTCGGTGCCCGCTGCAAAAGAACTTGCTGCGATACGACGCCCATTCACCAAAGTCAGTGTTGCTGATGGACCAATACCCCGTAATGAAGCCGCGGCTTGACCTGCCGGTGTGGAGGTAGATGTTGCGCCGCTTTGCGTAGTATCAAAAGACCCAAGGCCACCACGCGTTTGGCTTACGGTACGCATCAGGTCTGAAATGGTAGAAGCGCCTGTTTTTGCAATGTCCTCAGCCGTGAGTACGGTCAGAGGCTGCGCGCCTTCCATATCTACACCACGGATATTAGTACCCGTGACTTGAATGCGTTCGACGGTTTCGGTGGTCTCGTCTGAAATAGCGTCTTGTGCGTAAGCGGCTGCAAAGGATAAAGGGTTTAACGACAATACGACAGCACTTCCTAATGCGCCGCCAATGGTCTTGGAGATAGCAGATAGTTTCATTGGATTTTCCTCAACACGCAAACGGTCTAATGCCGCTTTAGCGCGATATAAACACTCGTTGTAATTTTTAGATGTAATTAAGGTGCTGCATGAGACGCAGCAGAGTTCGCTCCACGGACGTGGAGGAATCTGGGGCTATTCGTCGAACCACTCCGACAAATAGAAAGTTTGATAGCAATAGGCGCCAAAATTGGCGGCTTTTTTATGCATCGTTTATTCCGAGGTATGCGACAATTTATGCATTTTGCCGCTGAGTAAAAAATGAAACTAGCCATTAAAAGGCTGTTGACATGTTTTTAGTGTTACCACTAGTTTCGTAAGAAGTCAATCTCAATGCCTGGGTGAAATTTAACCTCATGTTACTTTTTTTAATACGTCTTTTTGAAGAAATAGCCCCCTTGTTTTTAATGCCTAAAAAATTAAAAAATATTATTTTACAGTGCTTTGCTTTTTTCTTTTGACAGCTTTTCAAGCGAATATGATTTAGTGCTAGCTGGAGGCGCGCTCTCAACTTGTTCAAGTTTGTCCCCACAAAATTGCAAATCATCGGCGCAATTTTCTGATGCTAAAGCCGCTCAATATTACGAGGTTTCTCTTTCATCCCTATCTCGATTGGCCTCATTAGCAAATAAATTTGATATTGATATTGAATCTCAATATTCATATTTGGTGAATGTTTATTCATCTTTAGGTGAGGTGGTGCTTACCAAAAATCGTCTATTTGATGCATTGAATGGCCAAGGGATGTCTGATGATGCTATTCGAGCACTTGCAGATAGCCAGTACTTCCTAATGTTAGATGCACTAGAAAAAGCGCAGTTTGATGAAAAAGGCCGACGTCTAACAGAAAAAGTCCAGCTCAATGAGACAGTGAGTCCTTATAGCATTGATATTTATCAACGGTTTATTGCGCTAGCGAAGCAAAATACACCCGAGGGACAAGCCACTAAAATTGGTGTAGTTACCGCCTCTTCGAGAGATGCATTTGAAGCCGCCGATTTTTATACGGGAGTTTTTAATCAAACAGGCGTCGAGGTCGTTTGGCTTCCGCTGACAGCGGCTTTTCAGGGGGCTTTGGGTGACGAGGCACGTGGGTTCGAAGGCTGTAGTAATCTAGAGAAATACCAAGCCGCTCACCAGTTATATGATCGCAAAAGGCTATACCCACAGCGTTTTGAGCGTCAAAACAAATACTGTAAGTCTCCTTCTGAACTCACAAGTCTTATAGAAAGTTTAGATGGCCTCTTTTTTAACGGTGGCGATCAATCACGCACTTTGGCTGCACTACAAACGCCGGCCGGCGTTGCCTCTGAGTTCTTCTTGGCTATAAAGCGTCAATTGGAAAAAGGTGACATAGTGATAGGGGGAACCAGTGCAGGGACTGCGGTACAGGCGGGTGGATTTTGGAAAAATCGCCCCATCCCTATGCTGACGAGTGGTCATTCTCGCTCGGCGTTATCTCGAGGCATTTTTTACCTACCTCCACCCTCAGCACGATGTGATGATGGGTCATGTAGTGACTCTTTGTTGCCGGGAGACATTACCGTGGCAGCTAAGGGTGGTACTGGATTTTTTGATTTTGGGCTTACCGATACACACTTTTCTGAGCGCGATAGGGAAACGCGATTAGTCGTTGCTACCGCACTCACTGGACAGCGTTTGGGTTTTGGTGTTGATGAAACCACGGCACTGCTGGTGAAGCTAGACAATGCTAATCCAATGTTTGAAGTGATAGGTAAAGCTGGCGTGTTTGTTGTTGATATGCATCACGGACAACTTCAACAAAGTAACCAAGATGATGAGGTAAATAGGACACTGGGTGGTTTAGTGAGCTATTGGCCTAATGGGACGCTCGCAAGGAAAGAGGGGAAACAAATCGAAGTAGAGTTTTCACCGTTAGCGAGCACTGCTCATATCGAATTTGAGGAAGGGCAGTGGCGTAACGCAACCACGCCATTATGTAAGGGCAAGTCCGAGGTTAATTGGCAACAGTTTGACAATAGGTATGTGTTAAGGACCTCCTCAGAATCTAAAACAGCGTTATTTGGTTCAGGGTTGTGTGGCTATCACAAGGTGCCTTTTGTGATAACTAACACTTTTTAGTTGCCACCATAGTAGGCCTCTACACGCAGCGCAACGCCAAAACTCGGTTTGAAGTCTTCATCGCGAATAAACAATACAAAGGGCTCTACGTCAAAATAGAGCCACTCTCTCAGTGGGTTGGTTCGCCATCGCGCACCTGTGTAGACTTCTTGTACTCTATAGTTTGGCTCACTGACGCCTTCGGTGAGGACGTTGTATATCATGGCTTGTTTACTGGATAGCGGAACAAAATATTGATACTCATGGCGCCAGCGCCAATCGTTAGATTCGTCTCTGTAGTAAAAGCGGGTGTTAAATCTGGATACCTTACCATTGTCATTATTGCGCTGAAAAATAGCGCCAATTTCGGCACCAAAGCGGTCTCGCGTGTAGTAGTAAAGTTCGCTGTCATACATAAACGACCAATGATCATTGATGACTTTGTTGTTTCTGTAGCGCGCTTTGACGTAAAACTGATCTCGTCTGCCAGCACCTACGCGAAATGCAAAGTTTGAATCATCTAATGGTCGATAGCGCAATGATACTGTTGCTCTGTCACCTTGTTCGAAGACTGGTGGGCGAGCAACTTTTACCGCATCATTGATAGCCTCGTCTTCATTGTCGCTCAGTAGTAGATCGACTCTATCTTTGAGAGCGGGCAATGTGACCCGAATGCGAAATCTAACATCCGTTTGCGAAAAGTCGCGGGTTCTTGGTTCCCAACTAAATGTTATGCGGCCCTCAGCACGGGCGTCCTGAGTGTCGTCTTGATCATCTGCAAACATGTTGTCGAGGGTGTTTGCAGTAGCATCCATCGATGTGGTGAGACGTGATTGCCATTCGTCGAACCATTGTCTGGGAGAGGCGTCTTGCTGGTCGGTGGAACTCTCACTACTCGCCTCAGCAGCAGAGCATACATGGTTCGATACCATCGCAAAACATCCAATGATTACCAGCTTCGAAACTCTCAATATACCGCTCCTGCGTTAACGACCTCACAATGTCAATTTGTGACTCTTTACATTGAGAATGGTCTGTGTACGCAAAAAGGTCAATGCATTCTTTTCTTCTAGCCCAAGACTAAAAGCACACTTTTTTGTGTCAATACCGTGAAAATTGCGCCAGTCAACTCAGTTCCACTTCCCATCAAAACAGTGATTACTTATAGTGGAAAATATTCACGTGAAAGCTTGTGCTTGCAATGGCATACTGTGGTTAAAGAAGTCTTAGGGAATTTGCTATGGGAAATATGGGTTTTTGGCAGCTAGTCATCATTCTAGTGATTGTCGTTTTGTTATTTGGTACCAAGCGATTAAAAGGTATTGGTAGTGATTTAGGTGGAGCAATCAAAGGCTTCAAAAAAGCGGTAACCGATGAAGAGAAAGACGCTGACTTTTCGTCACAAAAGAAAGTAGAAAATACCGCTGAAAATAGTGCAACTACATCAGCGCCTCAAAGTGAAGTGAAAGATAAGTCTTAATGTTTGATATCGGTTTCTGGGAAATCCTTGTCATTAGTGTGCTAGCGCTGCTTATACTTGGGCCTGAGCGTCTGCCCGGTGCTATCCGCTCTACTATGAAAACCGTGAGAGGTGTTAGAAATGTTGCCTCAGGGTTCAAACAAGAGGTTGAGCATCAATTACGTGTGCACGAGCTTCATGAAAACTTGAAAAAAGCTGAGCAGCAGGGTCTAAACAACTTGTCACCCGAACTTGAAAAAAGCGTGGACGAGCTAAAGAAAGCCGCGGAATCAGTTCAAGAACCCTATAAAAAACAATAAATGTCAGATACTAATACACTTATCTCTCACCTAGTTGAGCTGCGAAGTCGAGTGCTCAAAGCATTGCTGAGCGTTTTTGTTGTGTTCGCTTGCTTGGCGTATTTTTCTCAGGATTTGTACCAGCTTCTGGCAATGCCATTACTCGAAGCACTACCTGATAATGCAACCATGATAGCTACCGATGTTGCATCGCCATTCTTTGCACCGTTTAAACTTACACTCGTCTTGTCTTTCTTCATTGCAATCCCCTACGTACTTTATCAAGTGTGGGGATTTGTAGCGCCTGGTCTCTATCGCAACGAAAAGAAGCTGGTGGCCCCCTTATTGTTGTCTAGTACTTTGCTATTCTACTTGGGAATTGCATTTGCTTATTTTGTGGTTTTTCCCGTGGTGTTTGCGTTTTTCTCAAGCGTTGCTCCAGAGGGAGTGACGATGAGCACAGATATTTCCAGTTACCTCAATTTTGTATTGAAACTGTTTTTTGCTTTTGGTGTCTCATTCGAGATTCCCATTGCAATAGTTCTACTGTGTTGGACGGGTGTGACTGACGCCGCATCACTAAGAGAGAAGCGCCCTTATGTATTTGTAGGCGCTTTTGTTGTGGGTATGTTGCTAACGCCGCCCGATGTGATATCTCAGACGTTGTTAGCCATTCCAATGTGGTTGCTGTTTGAGATAGGGATCATTGTTGGTAGTGTTTATGCGGGCAGAAACAAACAGGAAGATGAAGAAACTCCTGACGAGCCAGCAAATTCTTAACTCACGAATAAAATAATTAAAAAGGTAATAAAATGAAGTTTTCAGCATTGCGCGTAGTGGTAGGCGTATTTTCATTGGCAATTGGGAGTCAAGTGAGTGCAGAAACCATCGGTGAAGCTCTGTCAAAATGTAGTGCAACAGAAAATAGTCTTCAGCGTTTGGTGTGCTACGACCGCGTTGTGAAAGATATGAATCAATACGAAGGTTTGGATACAGAAGCCGCTCGTACCATTACTGCATCACCAGTTTATACGCCAGTTGCACCACAAAGGCCTTTACCACAACAACCTAGCGTAGCTCAGCGCCCAGCGCCGCCCTCTGAGCAGGACGAATTTGGCCTAGAGCACAAACGCGATACTGACGAGATGGCTCAAGGTCAATCAAGCGTCATTGCTCAGGTAAAGAAAAACGCGTATAGAAAATATGAATTTACGTTGAATAACGGACAGGTTTGGCGTCAAACAGACGACAGCTCCATCAAATTGGAAGAGGGGATTGCCGTTCAGATTGAACGTGGTGTTCTGGGATCATTCTTCCTGTCAATTGATGGTTTGAACAAGCGCATGCGAGTGAAGCGAATAAAGTAATATGGCATGGTTTGACGCTGGCGTTAACTTACTCGACCCAAGGTTCGAGCAAGATGCTGTCATAGAGCGAGCATTGAATGCTGGCGTGTCAAAATTGTGTGTGATTACCACCAATCCGAAAGAGTGGGAAAACGCACAGTTGCTATATCAAAAGTACCCCAATTACCTCTGCTACACATTGGGCGTTCACCCGCATTACGCCAAAGATGTAAACGAGAGTGATTTTATAAACTTACGCAGTATGCTTAACGCCCCAGGTGTTGTTGCTGTGGGAGAATGTGGTCTCGACTTTAATCGCAACTTTTCTCCGCAAGATGTTCAAATTGATGTATTTCGACAACAACTACGACTGGCAAATGAGGTTGGGTTACCCGTTTATCTACACGAGCGAGATGCATTTGAACAACAGTGCTTGTGCTTGAAGGAAATACCGCCTCAATTCGGAGGAATCGCTCACTGTTTTACGGGAACAAAAGCGCAGCTTGAACACTACGTGAATCTGGGGTTGTATGTTGGAATTACTGGGTGGCTTTGTGATGACAAGCGGGGAGAATCACTGAGAGACGCCGTTACTGCGCTACCCATAGAGCGATTGATACTGGAGACAGATGGACCCTATTTGTTTCCCAAAACACTGCGACCTCGCAAACGGAATAACGAGCCGTGCAATATCCCTCATATCGGAGAATATGTTGCATCACAATTAGACGTGGCACCATCGGCTATAATGGAATCTAGCTACCACAACACTTGTCGTTTATTTAACATCACTGACTGAGTTGTATGCATTTACAAACTGAAACCGTTAAGCGGTATGACATTTGGCTGATTTTAACGACGGTGGTTGCGGCAGTTTGCTTCTTCGGCCTTTCGCTACAGTTAACCCCTCAAGGTGATACGCAAGCTAACTATTCTCAACTCAAGTACCTGACAGTAGAACAAGATGATCTAAGCCTACCTGAGGTTCGAAGTGCCAAAGATAGCAACTGGGAAAATATCAAATCACCAGTGAACTTAGGTCTAAGCAATGCGGTGCATTGGTTTAAGCTGGAACTCGCGCCCATTCCCAGTGACGCTGGCGGTTATTTTTTACAAGTTGATTACCCTCTTATTGATAGCTTATCCATAGCCGTTTACGACCAAACCGCTACACAGCCGAAAGTTGTTTTTAAAGCGGGTGATGGACATGAAGTACTTGAAAACAGCGTGCCGTTTAATTCACCGGTATTCCCTTTGCCATCCAGCGACCAGTCTCAATTGGTGATTTTGAGTGCTGAAACTTCCGGTGCCGTTAGGGTGCCCATACACGTGTGGCACGAGAGGGATATTATTGATTATTCCTCTCGCAAGTTTTTTGTGCTCGGTGTTTTTATCGGGTTTTTGTGTGCTATGGGGCTTGGCCACTTCTTCCTATTTATCACCACCAAAAGCCTTTCATTTGGTTACTATTCAGGTTATCTCATCAGCTTAACGCTAACTTTAGTGTCGTTACATGGTGTGGGCTACAACTACTGGTGGCAAGACTTTAGTGGCTTTCAACATCGTGGTTTAGTGTTGTTTGCAAACATGACAGTTATGTTTGGGCTTGCTTTCGCTGGGGCCATGTTACCTCTCACTTCGCTGCACAAAATGCTCCCAAGAGTTTTCCAAGGTATTTTCTGGCTGTTTGCATTGTTTGCACTGTTGAGCTTGATTGCTCCTTATCATTTGATGTTACAAGTACTGTTCGTCATGGGGAGCGCCATAGCGTTAGCGGTATTTACCTTGAGCATGATTTATGTGGTCAAAGGCGAGACCATAGCCCGTTTCTTAGCTTTTGGTTGGGTATTTTTACTACTGAGTGTGATCGTTGCATCCGCTGAAGCAACCGCATTGGTTACCCTTCCTTATTCAGCTGGTCACATCCTGATGGTTGGGGCACTCGTAGAAACCTCTGTATTAAGTCTTGTACTGGCGATTCGCTATGCTTTCAGGCGCACTGAAATCTATGACGCTCAGTCTCGAGTGTTAGAGCAAGAGAGACAGGCAAATTTAGCGAAGGAAAAGTTGCTAGAAGCACAACAGCAACACAAAGATGAACTGGAATATAAGGTAGAAGAGCGCACCCTTGAGCTTGAGATTACGCTGCGAGAGTTATCTGAAACCAACGAAGAATTGAAGCGTCTCAATGCTATCGATCCCCTGACGGGAATTAACAATCGCAGACACTTTGACAAGCGACTAAAAAACGAAGGGCGCAGAAGCCGTCGAGAGCAAACGTATCTCTCGCTAGCGATTCTAGATATTGACCATTTTAAAGTGGTGAATGATACCTTTGGGCATGATGCCGGTGATGAGTGCTTGCGTCATGTGGCTAAACTGTTTAAAACCATGCTTCATCGTCCGACTGATGATTTGTGCCGTATTGGTGGCGAGGAATTTGCGATTATCTTACCTAACACTGAAGCTGATGGCGCATTTCACGTAGTAGAATCTATGCGTGAAAAATTGGCTCAGTCACCGGTCAACTATGAAGGTCAAGTGATCAACCTGACGATGAGTGCGGGCATTGCGACCGGTAAGATCACCAGCGATGAGCAACATGGCGTACTGTATAAGTCTGCCGATGAGCAATTATACGAATCTAAAAATAACGGCCGTAACCGCGTTACAGTAAAACAATTATAGGAATTCTATGACATATTCGTCTTTTCCATCTCGACGTTTACGCAGACTAAGAGCAACGTCTGCATTACGAGACTTGGTTCAAGAGCATACTTTGTTGCCACAAGACTTAATCTATCCGGTCTTCGTGTTACCAGGACAAGCACAAAGAGAAGCAGTGCCTTCAATGCCGGGAGTTGAGCGTTTATCGATAGATTTATTGCTTGTAGAGGCAGAGCGTTGGGTGGCACTTGGCATTTCTACGCTAGCATTATTTCCTGTAACGCCGATGACACTTAAGACTGAATGTGCCAAAGAAGCCTATAATCCAGAAGGTCTTGCACAAACCGCAATGCGCGCACTGAAAGCCAAGTTTCCCAATCTTATGTTGATGTCGGATATAGCCCTCGATCCTTTCACCTCTCATGGCCAAGATGGACTCGTGAACGAAAACGGCTATGTGATGAATGATGAGACCGTTGAGGTTCTCATCAAACAGGCAATTTCTCATGCTGAAGCGGGAGCCGACATTGTCGCGCCATCAGATATGATGGATGGACGTATTGGTAGTATCCGCAACGCATTAGAGCAAGCAAAGTTTGTAAACACCTGCATTATGGCGTACTCAGCTAAATATGCGTCTGCGTATTATGGTCCTTTCAGAGACGCAGTGGGATCTGCTGCAAATATTAAAGGTGGCGATAAAAAGACATACCAAATGAATCCTGCCAATACCGACGAAGCCTTACATGAAATCGCGTTAGATATTGAAGAAGGGGCAGATATGGTAATGGTTAAACCGGGCATGCCTTATCTTGACGTGGTTAGACGTTGTAAAGACACCTTCAAAGTACCCACCTTCGCTTATCAGGTGAGTGGAGAATACGCGATGCATCAGGCAGCGTTTGCTAACGGATGGTTGAACGAGGAAGCGGTGATTCTCGAGTCTCTCCTTGCCTTTAAGCGCGCGGGTGCTGATGGCATTCTTACCTATTTCGCGCCAAAAGCCGCTGAACTTCTCCAGCGCTAACAATAAAAAAGCCGTGATGAGTTATCACGGCTTTGTACTCTTCTAATTCCGTTTGTTCAATCCATTGTCACTAAATGCAGTGTAACTCCCACCCGGCTTTGTGTTGAAGCCAGGTTTCGTTGGCAAGCTCTGCGTTTATCAGTGGATGTGCTTTCAACCAGCCGTCGGGGAACTCGAGTGTCCAGTCGTTTCCGTCACAACGCAAACTAACGGTTGGTATGTGTTTGTTCTGACGACGTAAACACAGGACTACCGACAGGCGTAATATACGTAACAAACTGATAAGCATGGGCTGTGAATCACTATGATACTTGCTGAACAGCTCGCTTGAAATATCCATTCGATGTTGCGATATGATGTCTTTAATCGCAGCGCGCTGTAGCTTGGTATAACCCGGCAAATCAATATGAGACAAGATATAAGCACCGTGTTCGTGGTGGCGCTTGTACTCAATATGAAGGCCAATTTCATGCAGTGTTGCCGCCGCACCGAGGATGGCCTCAGTGTCTAAATGACAAATATTTTGCTGAGAACACAGCTGGTGACAAAGGGTCAGCGCCGTATGTGCCACTGAGTTGGCGTGGGTTTTGTCGATATGATAACGGCTGATTGTCTGATTTAACGTCTGTTCGCGTCGATCATTTTCTTGCAGGTTATCCAACATACCATAGATTAACCCCTCGCGAAGTGCGCCACCTGAGATATTCATACTCTCTATTTGTAGGGTCTCGAATAGACTGATAAGAATGGCCAAACCCGAAGGGAATATAGCTTTGCGGTTATCCTCGAGTCCTTCGATATGCAAGTTATCAATGTGTGCACAATCGATGCATTGATCTCTCAAGTGGTACAAATAATCAATGCGAATAGCGTCGCTAATACCTTGGGCAACCAAAATCTCTGTAATAGCTTGTGGTGTGCCTGAGGCACCTAGACAATTTTCCCAATCAAAACACAGGTATGCATCTGCTACTGGCATGAGCAGTGTTTCTGCCGCGTTTTTAGCTGCTTCAAAGTTCTCTCTGGATATTACGCCGCCTGCAAAGTGGTGCTCCATAAAGGTCACGCAGCCCATGTCTAGACTCTTTAGATGGATTGGCTGCATGTCATTGCCAATTATAATTTCGGTGCTTGCGCCACCGATGTCTATGACCAAGCTATTACCTTGATTTGCCGAGGTGTAGGCTACGCCAAGATATATTTGACGCGCTTCCTCTTCGCCGCTAATTACTTCGATCTTGTGTTGAAGAATATCCTCAGCTTTCTTAATGAACTCGTGAGCATTGGTGGCTAATCGCAATGTAGCAGTAGCGACGACTTTAATATTGGAACAAGGAATGTCCTGCAGGCGTTCAGCAAAGGTCGCTAAACACTTCCAACCACGCTCCATACTCGATTCGTCGAGCACAAGTTGTTCGTCCAAGCCTGCGGCCAGACGGACTTTTTGCTTAACTTTGCCGATGATTTGTACGCTACCGTTCACTACATGAACTACCACCATGTGGAAGCTATTTGAGCCTAAATCAACGGCAGCGTAATATTCGCCGAAATTTTGTGGGTCGTTTTTGTGTTTTGCCTGCATAGATCTTTTAATTATTGTTGTTGATTACCACGTCCGCTTGGTTTGCCTCTGCCTTTTCCTCTGCGGTTCGAGTTCCGGTTGTTTGGCGTACGGCGTCGACGAGGTTTTGGTACTTTTACGTCGTCGAGCAACGCATTACGATCATAATCGGTAACGGGAATAGCGTGTTGAACGTACTGTTCAATTGCCGGTAAATTCAACGCGTACTTTTCACACGCAAAGCTAATAGCGGTTCCGCTTTGTCCAGCACGACCGGTTCTACCTATCCTGTGAACATAATCTTCAGCATCGTCGGGCAAGTCGTAGTTAAATACATGTGTTACTGCGTCGATATGCAGGCCACGAGCAGCAACGTCAGTCGCCACTAATATATCCAAGTGGCCATTGGTAAACTCCTCGAGAATGCTCAAGCGTTTTTTCTGTGGCACGTCGCCGCTAAGTAACCCTACGCGATGCCCATCAGCAGACAACCAATCGGTCACTCTTTCACAACTCGTCTTTGTATTGGCGAAAACAATCGCTTTTTCCGGCCACTCTTCTTCTAACAGTGTAAGAAGTAAAAGCATTTTGTCATCATCTGACGGATAGAAAAGCTCTTCCGACACTCGACTTGCCGTTTTTTGCTCGGGCGCCACTTGTACATGAGTGGGATTATTCATATGTTCATAGGCGAGCTCTTGAACGCGATAGCTCAAGGTAGCAGAGAACAACATACTCAAGCGTTCAGTGGCGGGAGGCATCTTTCTGAACATGTAGCGAATGTCTTTAATGAAGCCTAAGTCGAACATACGATCCGCTTCATCAAGTACAGCCACTTGAATATTTTTCAGCGTAAATACACCCTGTTTGTAATAATCTAAGATGCGCCCTGTGGTGCCGATAATAATATCTACACCTTCTTCTAAAGTTTCGCGTTGACTTTGGTAACCTTCGCCCCCATATATCAATCCAACCGACAAACCGGTGTGATCGCTGAGTGGTTTAGCGTCGTTAAATATCTGCACCGCGAGTTCACGGGTAGGTGCCATAATAATGGCTTTAGGGCCTGCTTGGTTATCAACGCTACCCTCTGACGCCTTCGTCAGCAGATAGTGGTAGGTTGCGACCAAGAATGCCATAGTTTTACCGGTACCGGTTTGTGCTTGACCTGCAATATCCAGCCCCTCAAGAAGGGGAGGAAGCGCCAATGCTTGAATTGGCGTACAGTGGGTAAAATTTGCTGCCTTTAGGGCATCGACTACCTTTGTATTAATAGGTAAGTCAGAAAAGTGAGTTTCAGTTAAGTGAGTAGGCATAGCTTATAGCTTATCAGTGCTTGCATTAAAAAACAGTTTCTATATAACACTTATGGTAGAGCTGAAACAAATCAGCGACAGACCAATAATGGAGAAAAGAATGAGCGACAAAATTATCCAGCTAACTGACGATAAATTCGAAGCAGATGTTATCAATGCTGACGGTCCTGTACTGGTTGACTTCTGGGCTGAATGGTGTGGCCCGTGTAAAATGATCGCCCCAATCTTGGAAGAAGTTGCGACCGAGTTTGAAGGCAAGTTAACAGTTGGAAAGTTGAATGTCGATGAAAATAACGAAACTCCACCGAAATATGGTATTCGTGGCATCCCAACACTGCTTCTTTTTAAAAATGGTAGCGTAGCGGCAACAAAAGTTGGTGCATTGTCAAAAACTCAACTTACTGAGTTTTTAGCTGAGCACATTTAAAAATGAATGAAGCGAGCGAAACGCTATCAACCTCGGTTTCGCTCGTTTTATCGCACACCTGCGTCAGTTTGGAAAATACTCATTTTTTTAACATTTGTATTTTGATTTGCTGGACGTTGGTTAAATATAGTGCTACCTTTCTCTTAGCTCATACCTGAGCCGATTTCTGCATAACCCGAATCTGGGCTACTAATCAATTCAAACATAACGTAGAGACGAACAGTCGCTTCATCAAGCACAAAGACCCACCAGTATGAATTTAACTGAATTAAAGAATAAACCAATAAGCGAGTTGGTTGCTCTAGCCGAAAAAATGGGCTTAGAGAACATGGCGAGAGCCAGAAAACAAGACATTATTTTTTCAATCTTAAAAACACATGCCAAAAGTGGTGAAGACATTTTTGGTGATGGTGTATTAGAGATTTTGCAGGATGGTTTTGGCTTTTTGCGTTCAGCAGACTCGTCATATTTAGCTGGTCCTGATGATATCTACGTATCTCCGAGTCAGATCCGTCGCTTTAATTTGCGCACTGGCGATACGATTTCCGGTAAAATTCGCCCGCCCAAAGACAGCGAACGTTATTTTGCCTTGCTGAAGATTCGCGAAGTAAACTTCGACAAGCCCGAAAACTCTCGCAACAAGATCCTTTTCGAAAACCTTACACCATTGCATGCTAATTCACGTCTTCGTATGGAGCGTGGTAATGGTTCAACTGAAGATATCACTGCACGTGTCCTTGATTTGGCCTCACCTACGGGTAAAGGTCAGCGTGGTCTGATTGTAGCGCCGCCAAAAGCGGGTAAGACTTTGCTACTACAGAATATCGCTCAATCAATTGCTGCTAACCATCCTGAGTGTGAGTTAATGGTACTTCTTATTGACGAACGTCCGGAAGAAGTGACTGAAATGCAGCGCCTCGTACAAGGTGAAGTGGTTGCCTCTACGTTTGATGAGCCAGCGAGCCGTCACGTTCAGGTGGCTGAAATGGTCATCGAAAAAGCCAAGCGTTTAGTCGAACACAAGAAAGACGTCGTTATCTTACTCGATTCCATTACCCGTCTTGCCCGTGCATACAACACCGTTATTCCATCATCAGGTAAAGTACTTACTGGTGGTGTAGATGCCAACGCCTTACACAAACCGAAGCGTTTCTTCGGTGCGGCTCGTAACGTTGAAGAGGGTGGTAGTTTAACGATTATAGCTACTGCGTTGATAGATACGGGCTCTAAAATGGATGAAGTTATCTACGAAGAGTTTAAGGGCACAGGTAATATGGAACTGCATCTTAACCGTAAGATTGCAGAAAAACGCGTATTCCCAGCGATTGATTTCAACCGCTCTGGCACTCGTCGTGAAGAGTTACTTACAGCACAAGATGAGTTACAGAAAATGTGGATCCTTCGTAAGATCGTCCATGAAATGTCTGAAATTGACGCCATGGAGTTCCTCATTAATAAACTGGCAATGACCAAAACTAATGATGAATTCTTCGACGCGATGAAGCGTCAAAAGAGCTAGACATAATCGTTGTGAAAAAAGCGCCAGAAGGCGCTTTTTTTATCTCTGAAAATCACAGCTAATCCATTAAAAACTATCAATAAAGTGGTTTTTTAGTGTTCATGTTGAGTTTTGTGATGTGAAAAGTCAGCAAGATGGTTTACTCTGAACAGAGACATAATAATATCGAGAACACCCTATGCTCACCAAATTCACGCGCTTTTTACTCCCCGCGGCATTATGCGGTATGTCATTTCTCAGCGTTGCTGCACCAGACATTGACGCCATGGCAGATGAAATCGAAAGCGATGTGATAGCGTGGCGACATCATTTTCATGAGTTTCCTGAATTGTCCAATCGAGAGGTAAACACCGCTCATTATATTGCCCAGTATTTGAATTCTTTGGGGCTAGAAGTTACTACAGGGATTGCACGTACCGGCGTAGTGGGCATACTCGACAGTGGCAAACCAGGTCCCGTGGTGGCACTTCGCGCTGATATGGACGGTCTCCCCGTGCTAGAGCAAAATGATTTACCTTATCGTTCGACACAAACGGGCGAATACAACGGTCAAACCGTTCCGGTGATGCATGCTTGCGGACATGATACACATATGGCGATGCTGATGGGAGCCGCAAAAATTCTCACTGAGCTCAAAGGTGAACTCAGAGGTAAAGTGAAATTCATTTTCCAGCCCGCTGAAGAGGGCGCCCCTGCTGGAGAAACCGGTGGCGCGGAAATTATGGTGAAAGAAGGGGTACTCAAGAACCCAGACGTTGACGTAATTTTTGGCTTACATATTAGCGCGAATACAGACGTTGGCACTATTCGCTACAATTCTGGTGGAACAATGGCGGCGGTAGATCCGTTTAAGATTGTTATCAAAGGTAAGCAGGCGCATGGCGCGTACCCATGGAAGAGCGTTGACCCTGTGGTAACGGCGGCCCAAATGATTATGTCGATTCAAACTATTGTGAGTCGAGAGTTACGTCTCATTGACGATGCTGCAGTGGTATCCATTGGGTCGATACACGGCGGCAATCGCTCTAACATTATTCCTAACGAAGTAGAACTCGTCGGTACGATACGTACACTGAATAGTGATGCACGAGACCATATTTACGAGGCATTACCTCGCAAAGTTCAGGGTATTGCCGACAGTATGGGAGCTCAAGCAGAACTTACTCTACCACTAGATTACTACTACCCAATTACTTACAACGACCCAGCGTTAACCGAGGCCATGTTACCTACCATGCAACGCACCGCTGGTGTAGAGAATACCCGGTTATCTAAGCCTGTCACAGGCGCTGAAGACTTCTCATTTTTCCAAGAGCAAATCCCAGGGCTTTATGTTTGGGTGGGAGGCAAGCCGCTTGATGTTTCCGAAGAGGATAGTCCTGCTCACCATACGCCAGAGTTCTTTGTTGACGACAGTGGTATGAAGTTGGGGGTTAGGCTGCTCACTAACTTCACGCTAGATTATATGGCTGCAAACTAGCAGGTAGTGAGTTAAAGGACACCTGTTATAGTGAAGCGCACAGAAACTGCAATTCCGACGGCATTACATGTAGCCATTATCTGTTTAGTGGGCGTTGTGCTGAACATATTGCCAGCTCCCTTCGATAGTACTGGAATATCTGTGTTCGGTATGGGAGCAGCGATTTACGCCGCCTTGCGTTTTCGACCAGTAATAGCCATCCCTGTTAGCTTAGTCATAAGCTTACCGCTGTGGTTTATGGATTCTGCCAATATTGGTGCAGAAAGTCTGACCTTCTTGCCTATTGTTGTTAGTGCGCTTTGCTTTCAAAAGTCTTTTCGCGTCGTTATTAGGGTAGGCGTAGTACTCTGGTCAATAATCTTTCTACCCATTCTGCTATTTGAACACGCTGTTAGCGATTTAACTACTTTGAGTAGTGATCACACCATGCACTTGGGAATGATGCTGTCTGGAGTCCTTGTTACCTGGGTTAGTGGGTTGTTTGGTTTGATTTCCGGCCAATTTGCTTATGTTGCTTTTAACGGATTAGACAAAGCCTCTTCATACAGCAAAGAACAAGTGAGCTTGAGATTTTTATTCAGCTACTTCTTTTCTGGGTGTTTCTTTTTTGCAGCGACGGCGGTGATTTATTTGTCTGTACACTTGTATCAGGCTCAGCAAGAGTCGCAAATCAACTACTACATGCAACAGCGCATTGATGTGCTTGAACAGCAACTTTCTGAATTTTTGAAGGTCCACCAAAAAGCCATATCACTGTCTGCTAACACCCTGTCAACAACGCCTTCAGAAAGATTTAGCACAGTAACTCCTGCACAATTAGAAAGTCTGAGTGTTCACTACCCAGAGTTTCTTACTTACTTGGTGACTGATGACGCTGGCGAGATTACCTATGCGTATCCGCCAGATGTGCTCGAAAAGGCGAGAGCTAGTGGTTTTGCCAATGTGGCCCATCGCCCCTACTTTTCTGAGCCAATGCGCACTGGAAGTTACTTTATTTCAAATGTGTTTCAAGGAACTGGTTTTGGAAACGACCCTATCGTCGCGCTTTCTGCCCCAATCCTCAATAATAACGATGAGCCTGTGGGTATTGTCGAGGGCTCATTGTCATTAAAGAGTTTTGAAGTTATTGATCAACTCAGTTTGTCTGGATTTTCGTTGCTTATAGAAGACCAAAAAGGCGACGTGATATACGCCTCGTCTCCTTTGCGTTTGCCACCATTAAGTAAGTCGCCTAGCTACGATTGCGACCCAAATTGTGATGCTAAAATCGAAAATGGGATGCAGGGCAAAACTTGGCTGCGTTTTGTCGGTGAGCTTCCCGATGTGGGTTGGAGAGTCAGTTATCACTTCGATTATCGAGGGTTAATGGTGGCAATGAGTAATTACCTACTTAAAGATCTCATACTGCTCATATTGCTCTCAGGCTTGGGATCTTTCGCCGGCTTCATGGTGGCCAGATTATTCAACCAGCCCATTCAAAACTTAATTCAGTACATAGGTGCGTTTAATCCCAAGATTGAGTTTAATCAAAAGCGCCCATCTCTTCCGTCGTTGAGTATTCGAGAACTCGCTCAACTCAATGATGAGTTTACCCGCCACGAACGTAGGCTAGTAGACGCTTTTGAAGACCTAGAATTTGCAAGAATAAAAGAGCAAGAACTCAATAGGGAGTTGGCAAGTTTGAATACCTCTCTTGAAGGGCGTATCAAAGAGAAAACTCAGCATTTAGCCGAAGCTCTGGATGAAGCAAAAGCCGCTGGTGTTGCCAAAAGTCAGTTCTTGGCCAACATGAGCCACGAAATAAGAACCCCGATGAATGGAATTATCGGCTCTTGTGAGTTGGCATTAGAAGATGATTTGCCCGCAGGTACGCGTAAGCGCATTGAGGTTATTAGCCGCTCTGCTGCCAATTTACTGCTGATACTCGACAGTGTTCTTGATTGGTCGAAAATAGAGGCTGGTAAAGTGCTTGTTGATAACCAGCCTACAAATCTTAGACATTTGCTCGAAGCCAGTTTGGCGCTTTATGAACACTTGGCTAAACAAAAATCGATTTTCTTGACGCTACAAGTAGACGACGCTTTACCATTATTTTTAAACACAGATAGCGGCAAGATAAGTCAGATCGTCAATAACCTCGTAAGTAATGCAATTAAGTTCACTCAGCAAGGTGGAGTAGCGGTAAAAGCTAGGTATCGCAAGCAGCACTTGACGATCACGGTCTCAGATACGGGAATAGGCATTCCAAAACATAAGCAAGAAACAATCTTTGAGCAATTTGAACAAGCTGATGCCTCTACTACGCGAAACTTTGGAGGGACTGGATTGGGGTTGGCGATTTCAAAAGGGCTCATTGAGCGACTCGAAGGAACTGTTACTCTCAGTAGCCGAGATGGTGAAGGAACCCGTTTTGTTGTCAGTATTCCATGTGAAGAGGTCGCTGATCACAGCACGTCTACATCACAAGGTAAGGCATCACTGCCGTCATCATTATTTGTATTACTCGCTGAAGACAATGACATTAATGCAGAGATAGTAGTGTCCATGTTAGACAAACAGGGTATACGTGCTGACCGCGCAGTCAATGGCGCGGAAGCCGTGGCCATGGCGGAGCAACAAGCCTACGACGTGATATTAATGGATTGCCAAATGCCCGTAATGGATGGTTTGTTGGCTGCCCGAGAAATTAGACTTGCGAGCAAAGAAAACCAACAAACGCCAATTATTGCACTTACCGCTAACGCCTTCGCCGAAGATAAACAAGCCTGCTACGACGCAGGCATGAATGCGCACCTGAGCAAACCTATTCGCAAGGATGTACTATTCGAGTGCATTGCAGAGCAAATGTCACAACATTGAGTCAATGCGAAGTGTCCTAAGACGCCGTTGCTTTTGCTTTTTCGCCCACCCAGTACAATACGATATATCCAAGTACTGCTGATACTAACGAGCCGGCCAAAATACCCACCCTTTCATCAAAGATGAGATTCACGCCAGTCTCCTCAAATGCCAAACTGCCGATAAACAGGCTCATGGTAAACCCAACACCACAAATGAGAGAGCAGCCATATATGTGCATTAGATTTAGGTCCTTGGGGAGTGACGCCAGTTTCAACTTAACGAGTAGGTAACAGAATCCAAATACCCCCACTTGCTTACCCACGACTAAGCCTAAAAATATGCCAAAGGTCACGGGATGAAATATTCCTTCCGGCGCGATATTGCCAAACCCAATACCTGCATTAGCAAAGGCAAATAGCGGTAGTATGGCAAAGCTTACCGAGCTATTTAAGCTGTGCTCTAAGTGTAGAACCGGAGAGTAAGAGGGCTGCTTTTTGTCTCGCATGGGGATCATGGCGGCAAGTACTACGCCAGCAAGTGTCGCGTGTACACCAGACTTGAGCATTGCTACCCACAATACTACGCCGACAAGAATATAAGCAGGAATATCCACCACGTTCTTTCTATTCATTCGCCACAGAATAGCGAGACACACCGCCGCAACAATGAGCGCGGTTTCTGTAATATTACTGGTGTAGAACAGGGCGATGATAACAATAGCGCCAATGTCATCGATAATGGCGAGGGTAACTAGAAATACTTTTAAGCTCGTCGGTACACGACTGCCAAGTAGGGCAAGAATACCCAGTGCAAAGGCGATATCGGTGGCAGCTGGAATTGCCCAACCTGTCATGGCAGTGCTGTCACCCCAATTAAAAAACACGTAAATCAGTGCCGGTACTGCCATACCGCCCACTGCACCCGTTGCAGGAAGTACGATATCCTTGGGATTCGACAGCTCTCCTTCGCAAACCTCTCTCTTGAGTTCCAACCCAACAAGAAAAAAGAAGATGGCCATCAGACCGTCATTTATCCAGAGTAGTAATGGTTTATCGATAGCCCAGTCTCCCGCAGACACTTGCACGGGGAGGCTAATGAGTTTGTCGTAATAAACATCCAGCGGAGAATTGGCAACAATCAGTGCTAACACTGTTGCAACGATGAGAAGGATCCCCGGTGCAGCCTCTCGCTTGAGGAAATCCGATACCACGTCTTGCACTTCATCAATAACTTCATCGAATTTATTTTGTTCTTTTTCCTCTGACACGGTGCGCTTCTCCTTGTGGGTAGTGAGCTAGTGTTTTGAAAAACTGCTATTTTTTTTACGTCTTAGATAATCTTAGCAGATCACATTGGTCTTAGAGTGGGATTTGTAAGCAATTTAAGCTACAATCGCGGCCTTTCCTGGCAACCTATTTCTACCTATTTCAAGGAATACGCAATGGCAAAAGTCGCTATCGTTATGGGGTCTACTTCAGACTGGCCTACGATGCAGCAAGCTGCATTAATGCTCAAACAGTTTGGCGTAGAGTTTGAAGCAAAAGTTGTATCAGCACACAGAACTCCTAATCTTCTAGTATCTTTTGCAGAGTCTGCAGAAGAGCAAGGTTTCAGCGCAGTTATTGCTGGTGCTGGCGGTGCAGCCCATTTACCAGGAATGATTGCAGCGCACACTCACTTGCCAGTGTTCGGGTGCCCTGTAAAATCAAAAGCACTAAATGGTTTGGACTCATTGCTGTCTATTGTGCAAATGCCCAAGGGCGTAGCTGTTGGCACGCTCGCTATTGGTGAAGCAGGCGCTGCGAATGCAGGTTTGCTTGCGGCGCAAGTGGTTGCTTTGCAGGATGCTGACGTTCGAGAAGCAGTTATTGCCTTCCGCAAACAACAAACACAAACCGTGCTTGAAAACGCGACTCTGGAGCTCGATGAATGAGAGTAGTTGTTTACGGTGCAGGACAACTTGCACAAATGATGTATCTGGCAGGTAGCCCGCTCGGTATTCAGGTCGAAGCCGTTGATGTAAGCAACGACACCGTGGTTCACCCGGTAAGTAAGCAGCCCCTAGATATCACGCTTGCACAAGCTATTGAAACCGCTGATGCCCTTACTGTTGAGTTTGAACATGTGCCTGAGCGTCTGCTGGAAGATGCTGCAAGTGCTGGCAAGCTTATGCCAAATATCGAGAGTATTTTAGTGGGGGCTGACCGTGTTCGAGAGAAAAAGCTTCTGGAGAAAATGTCAGTAGCCAACTGTAAGCATCGCATCGTGACCGACGTTGAGCAACTTGACGCCTGTGTAGAAGCGCTAGGTGAAAAGCTCATCATTAAATCAAGTCGCGATGGCTATGATGGTTATGGGCAATGGCGTTTAAGCGAGGCAGCTGAACTACCGGCATTAAAAAACACGCTTTCTGATTTGGATTTACAAAAGGTGCCGCTCGTCGTTGAGCAAATGATGGCGTTCGACCGGGAGCTGTCACTTATCGGTGTGCGCAATAAGCAAGGCGATATTCGTACCTATCCTTTGGCCGAGAACCTTCACCATCAAGGTCAATTACATGTATCAGTAGCACCGGCGACCGATACAAACGACGCTTTGCAACAGCAAGCTCATGACATTTTTACTGCGCTAGCGGAAGGAATGGACTATGTGGGAGTACTCGCTGTTGAGTTATTCCAGCAAGGCGACAAACTCTATGTAAATGAGCTAGCGCCACGAGTGCATAACTCAGGGCATTGGTCTCAATCTGGTGCTGTGACGAGTCAGTTCGAGAACCATTTGCGCGCCGTCTGTGGATTACCTCTGGGCGATACGGCAGCCATTGGCCCAAGCGCCATGGTGAATATCATTGGTTGCAGCAGCTTCTCTCGCGACTTGCTTAGCATCGACGGTAGTCACTTACATTGGTACGGCAAGTCAGTGCGTGAAAAACGCAAAATGGGACATATTAATGTCACCACCGACTCGTATGAAAATCTTGGCGAAAAGCTTATGCAGTTGAGTCAATATTTGCCGCTTGAGTACTTCCCTAAATTAGTCGGCGAAGCAAAACGACTTAAAGGTTGACAAGCGCTTTCAAATACATAGAATACGCATCCGCTGCTCAGTGCAGCGGAACCACCTTAGTGTGCCGACTTAGCTCAGTTGGTAGAGCAACTGACTTGTAATCAGTAGGTCGCCAGTTCGATTCCGGCAGTCGGCACCATTTTCTTTTTGTACCAACCTCATCGGTGCAAATTGTTGCAAACACCATTCCGCAGACTCTCTTAGTATCATACAGCAACTCGTTTTTCTTAATTCAGTTCAACTTATATCCTTGATCTCGCAATAGTTTGCTAACTAAATGCTATGCTATATAGTTAACGCCATCATCATTTTAACGACAGATAATAAAGTATGACGTCTTTTACTTTACGAGTAGTAGCTCTGGTAACCCTGTTATTTTCTGCTGTGTCACCTGTGTTAGCACATTCCCAAGGAATGCACATTAGCAATGTCTATGCACGTGCCACCTTTCCTATGGCAGCCACAGGGGCAGTGTACTTGTCGCTAATGAATCATCACAATGAAGCCGTGACCCTAGTGGCTATCGAGGTTGATAGTGATGTGGCCCAAGAGGCGCAAATACATACTACGGTGATGGATGGCGATGTCATGCGTATGCGTGAAGTCGTTGAAGGGGTCAAGATAGGGCCTCACGGCACTGCCCAGTTTACACCCGGTGGATTACACGTCATGTTGATGGGATTAACCAAAGGATTAAACGAAGGTGAGTCTTTTGAATTGACCCTTACTTTTGAAAGTCATGAGCCTGTTACAATTACTGTACCGGTTAAAAAAGATAATCAGGGAAATACCCATCATCATCACTAGCCGGGCTAATGAGGTGTAGACTACTCCCGCTATTTGTTTGATTTGTGAGCCTTATCACCTAGGCTTACGTAACTATTCACTCGTATATGATTTGTATAACTGCGGAGCAAGCAATGAGCAAAATTGATATTGGTATTTCAGAAAACGACCGTATTGCAGTTGCCGAAGAGCTTAAAAAGCTATTGGCCGATTCGTACACCTTGTATTTGCAAACTCACAACTTTCACTGGAATGTTGAGGGGCCTCAATTCAGAGAGCTCCATTTGATGTTTGAAGAACACTACACCGAATTGGCCGATGCGGTTGATGAAATTGCTGAACGTATCCGTACCTTAGATGTGGCTGCACCAGGAACTTATAAATCATTCGCTGCATTAAGTGCTATCGAAGAAGTCGAAGGTGTACCTGAAGCCACTGAAATGGTGTCTTTGTTGACCAAAGCTCACGAGCAAGTGGTACGCACGTGCAGAACTGCATTAAGCGTTGCACAAGAAGCTGACGATGAGTCTTCATCGGCTTTAGTGGGTGATCGTATGCGAGTTCATGAGAAAACAGCGTGGATGTTGCGTGCTATGCTTCCTCGTTAATTAGAGAATAAGAAATGAAAAAAGTGTTACCCGTGCTCACCACAGCGTGTTTGTTGAGTTTTTCCACTGCTTCTTTTGGCGAAGACACCGATGTTACGGTTACTGAGCTCGCGACAGGGTTATCTAACCCTTGGGGTATGGCATTTTTACCTGATAATAGTGTCATTCTAACTGAACGCGCGGGTAGTATTCGTCGCTACTCCAGTGAGCAAGGTTTATCCGCTCCCTTGGCTAATGTGCCTGAAGTAGTGGCAAATAACCAAGGCGGTATGTTGGATATCGCAATAGATCCAGATTTCACCAACAACAGCACAATCTACTTTTGCTACAGCAAAGCAGGTGAGGGTGGCAGCAGTAGTAGTGTTGCCAAAGCGGTATTAAATGGTAATGCACTAGAGAACGTCGAAACTATATTCAGTGCATTCCCTCGTGTAGACAATGGTTTTCACTTTGGCTGTCGTTTGGCCTTCGATAACGCGGGCTACCTGTTTGTGACTTTAGGTGACAGATATAAATACATGAAGGAAGCCCAAAATACCGATAATCATCACGGCAAGATAGTACGTATTCTGCCCAATGGTGACGTTCCATCAGACAACCCTTTTGTTGACGGTGCTGCACCAGAAATTTTCAGTTACGGGCACCGGAATGTACAGGGCTTAACTGTGCATCCTACCACTGGCGATGTGTGGGCAATGGAACATGGCCCCAAAGGCGGCGACGAAGTTAATTTGCTAGAAAAAGGCGCTAACTACGGTTGGCCAGTGATCACTTACGGTGTTGATTACAGTGGTGACATCATTAGTGACCTAACCCACAAAGAGGGGATGGAGCAACCTGTTATTCAGTGGACACCTTCTATTGCCCCAAGCGGAATGACATTCTACAACGGTGAGCTATTCAAAGATTGGCAAGGTGACTTGCTCGTTGGTGCGCTTAAGTTTACTCACTTGCGACGTATCGATATGCAAGGCAAAACACCGGGCGAAGAATTCGAGTACTTGCGAGATCGCAAAGAGCGAGTACGTGACGTAGAAGTTGGCCCTGACGGCGCCATCTACCTTCTCACAGATTCTACCGAGGGCAAGTTAATCAAGTTAACGCCAAAGCCTTAATTGCGATAAATAAAAGTCAGCGACATTTTGCTCAATACTGATTGGCCGGTAGGTTGATGAACCATCTCAGAGGAAGCCGTGGACTTTTTACTGCACGCCGAAAACCCATCCATGGGGGCTCGGCTTCGGCATCCATGCCTCAGACGTCTGTAAAAAGTCCACGGCTTCCTCTTTAGTTCACTAAACATACCTGTAACCAAAAGGTATTAGGCAAAATGTCGCTGGCTTTTTCGTTTTATCAACAGTTCTTCAAAGGGGCTATTACAACAATAAGAATGCTTGTTTTTTGTGGTTTCCACCCCATAATCTCTTCAGAATCAGTGAAAAAGGTCACCCAATGGATAATTTCGTAGCACAATCGCCAGCGAATGTTGTAGATATTACGGTAGAAAACTTTCAGCAAATCGTTCTTGAGGCCTCTCAAGAAAAGCTGGTGTTAATCGATTTTTGGGCGGAATGGTGCGAGCCGTGCAAAGACTTATTACCTATTTTGGAAAAGCTGGCTGCTGAGTACAGTGAGCATATGATCCTTGCCAAAGTTGATTGTGAAGCGCAGCAACAAGTGGCTGCCCAGTTTGGTATCAGGAACCTTCCAACGGTGATGGTGGTTCAGCAAGGCCAGCCGGTAGACGGTTTTGCCGGTGTTCAACCTGAAGAACAGATTCGTGAAATGCTGGGTAAATACCTGCCAAACCCTGAAGATGAGTTACTGGCAAAAGCCGCAGAGGCTATGCAAAGTGGTGACTATGCCGCCGCATTCCCACATGTGAAAAGCGCCTACGAGATCAATCCCGAAAATACCGACGTTGTTTATTTGTATGCTGATTGTCTTATTGAAACTGGTGCTATCGAGCCAGCAAAAAGTCTTCTTGCAGGTATCAAGTTAGTCGATCAAGATGCGCGCTATCAAGCACTTAACGGCAAAATCGAACTCGCTGAACAAGCGGCGGATACGCCGGAAATTAGACAGCTACAGGCTGAGATTGAGGCTAATCCAGATAATCTTCAGGCCAAAGTCGATCTCGCTGTTCAATTGCAGCAGGCGAGTAAAGCCGAAGAAGCACTCGCATTACTGTTTAGTGTACTCAGAAAAGACCTCGCCTTTGGCGACGCAAGAAAACTTATGATGGATATGGTGAACGCACTCGCTGACGGCGACCCACTAAAATCGGAATACCGCCGCAAGGTGTATGGGTTATTGTACTAAAGCGGTGAATAGCCTTTGTTATTTAACCATTTGAGGGCGTCGAAGTAGGAGGTGAAATACTCTCGCTCGTACCCCTCAAATGAGAAGGATTTGTCACTCGCTGGGTGCATGCGCTCTAGGTGTGCTCGCTTGACCATACCCACATCAAGCACGTAAGCAGAACAGCGCAACCCCTTAGCAATATTTACATTTATTGCCTCTCGTAAACACGATTGACATTCTGGTGTAGAAAGTACCCAGCGGCGTCCATCGAGTAGTGCAGCCCATTGTTGTCCTTTAAATGAATCTACCAGTTCATGCATTTCAACTGCGAACATTTCCGCCGTTTGTAAGTTCCACGCGCCTGTGGCGAAAATTTCCAATACATTCCCCGATAAATCAAATGCGTAATGACCATACTTTGGAAATCGCATAGTGTGCCTCACCGTGAATGAACCCTAATCTAGGTATAGCAGAAAACTACCTAAACGAAACATGCTTTAATCTAAGTGTGTCACTCACTTTACATACTTTAATGGCATATTTGAGGACTAAAGCGTTGAGCGACCCTCATTCTGCTACTATATGCGCAAAACGATAGCGATAAAGTATTTAATTTATGACGTATCAATCATTTTATAGCCGTTTTCTAAAGGCCAATGAGGGAAAGCAGCATTACGCTTGCCATAGTCATTATTATTGGCCAGACGTAACTAGAGATGCTGTATTGGACTACTGGGATGACAGTGCAACCTATGCAGATGAAAAATGGGGCTTTTTCTTCCAAACTCTAGTGCCGGAATTACAACGCCATATCGCTCGTACACTCAATACCTCGCACCCCGAGCAAATTGTATTTGCGTCAAATACTCATGAATTACTTTATCGTATTCTGAGTTGTTTCGACTTATCAGCGCCACTGAAAGTCGTGACTACCGATGCAGAGTTTCATAGCTTCCACCGTCAAATTCATCGTCTGAATGAACAAGCTAACATTGAACTCATTAGTGTGCCCACAGAGCCCTTTGACAGTTTTTCTGCGCGCTTCGAACAGGCAATAGTCGACAACGCTCCCCATCTAGTATTTTTCAGTCAGGTATTCTTCAATTCTGGCTACTACGTTCAAGATATTGAACGTATTGTAGCGACGGTCACTAACCCAGAAAGACTTGTTGTGATTGACGGCTACCACAGTTTCATGGCGAAACCCGTGGACTTATCTCGTCTCGAGTCTCGTGTATTTTATTTAGCTGGTGGCTACAAATACGCGCAAGGCGGGGAGGGCGTTTGTTTTGCCCACGTACCTAAAGGTTGTTCGCTGAGGCCTTCGTATACCGGATGGTTTGCCGAACTCGGTGCACTAGACAAACCTCGTGCAGGCGAAGTCCAATACAGCCAAGACGGAATGCGTTTCGCAGGGGCTACCATGGATTTTACGGCCCTGTATCGCCTTCGCGCCGTGTTCAACTTGTTTGAAGAAAACGACCTGACGGTAGAAGCTATCAATGCCCATGTAGAAGCGCTGCAACAAACGTTCTTACAAAAACTAGACGCGCTTAAACACCCATTATTGCACCGTAGCGCTCTGATGATTGATAACGAAGCGACCAGAGGCCACTTCCTTACCTTCAAGTTACCCAATGCGGAAGTAACAGCATCTCTTGCGGCGCAACTAAGAGAACAAGGCATACTCACTGATTATAGAGGCGACAGGTTGCGCTTTGGTTTTGCCTTGTACCACTGTAAAGATGAAATCAATCTATCTGCGCTTAATGACTGCACAGGGTAGATAGGAAAAGCCAGTTTTTACTGGCAACACCTGCACTTAGCCTAATTGTGGAGAAAAATAGGTCTGAATGACGGATTTTTGTACATAAAATAGATGATCCGCGGCGTTAAATTTTGTAGAATCGCCGCCTAATTTTCTTACACATATGATTCATGGCAAAGAACGTTGTGGTACTCGGCACTCAATGGGGTGACGAGGGTAAAGGCAAGGTCGTAGACCTACTAACAGATCGTGCAAAATACGTGGTTCGCTATCAAGGCGGTCACAATGCAGGTCATACTCTAGTAATCGACGGTGAAAAAACCGTACTTCATCTTATCCCATCTGGCATTTTACGTGACAATGTTACCTGTATTATCGGTAACGGTGTTGTTCTTAGCCCAGACGCATTAATGAAAGAAATCACTATGCTTGAAGAGCGTGGTGTTCCTGTGCGCGAAAGGCTAAAAATCAGCGAAGCATGTCCACTTATTTTGCCTTACCACATTGCGCTAGACATGGCTCGTGAAAAGGCTCGTGGAAGCAAAGCAATCGGTACCACAGGGCGCGGCATTGGTCCTGCGTATGAAGACAAAGTATCTCGTCGTGGCCTACGTGTAGGTGACTTATTCAATGCGGAAGATTTTGCTGCCAAGTTGAAAGAAGTTCTCGACGTACACAACTTCACGTTAACCCAGTACTACGGCGAAGAAGCGGTAGACTTTGATGAAACGTTAAAAGGTGCCATGGCCGTCGCTGACATTCTAAAAGCTATGGTCGTTGATGTGACTGACGAACTTGATAAAGCCCATAATGCTGGCTTGCCAATTATGTTTGAAGGTGCGCAAGGGACTTTACTTGATATTGACCACGGTACTTACCCTTATGTAACGTCGTCAAACACCACGGTAGGTGGCGTTGCAACGGGTGCAGGTTTTGGTCCGTTAAAACTAGATTATGTACTCGGTATCGTTAAAGCCTATACCACTCGTGTAGGTTCTGGTCCTTTCCCAACAGAGCTTGATTGTGAAGTTGGCGAGCACTTAGGTGTTAAAGGTCACGAGTTTGGTGCTACTACAGGCCGTAAACGCCGTACTGGTTGGTTTGATGCCGTAGCAATGAAACGCGCAGTGCAAATCAACTCAATTACCGGTTTCTGCCTAACTAAGCTTGACGTACTAGACGGCCTAGAAACGTTGCAAATTTGTGTTGGCTATAAAGACGCTGACGGCAATGTGAAAGATGTACCGCCAATGGCTGCAGACGGCTACGACTTAGTTACACCTATTTACGAAGAAATGCCAGGCTGGACTGACAATACCTTCGGCGTAACCACTTACGAAGACTTACCTCAAGCGGCAAAAGATTACATCAAGCGCCTAGAGGAAATCACTGGTGTACCTGTGGATATCGTATCAACAGGCCCAGACCGTAACGAAACCATTGTATTACGTCACCCTTACGACGCTTAATACAAACAAAGATACGGAAAGCCAAACTCGAGCTTAATACCTGTCAATTAAGCAATTTGAGTGGTTTATGAGTGGAAGTAATGGGCTTTTTACAGCCGTCTGAGGCATGGATGCCGAAGCCGAGCCCGCAGGGATGTGCTTGTGGCGTGCAGTAAAAAGCCTGTTACTTCCTCTCAATGAAACTAATACAACCTGAAATGCTCTATTGACAGTGCTGAGCTCATGCGGGGCTTCTTTGTCTCACCTTGTAACACAATCCATCCTCAACAAAATTTAACCTACTATTTGTTTTGAACCAAAACGGCCATACTGATATAAGAGATAGGTACTAACCGTAAAAGTGCTCGTAGTGTGAGCATTTTGTTTTGAGGGGATCTTTATGGCTAATCGTCCAGTACTTCACGCTGTGGAAAACGGTATTTGTTTTGTAGATACCGTTAATGCACTTAAAAACAGTTTTTCGACGGGGAAAACCCGCTCTCTCGACTGGCGGCGCGGCCAACTAGAAAACCTCAAGCGCATGCTTATTGAAAACGAGCATGACATTCTTAAAGCACTAAAAGCCGATCTGGGTAAATGCGAAACCGAGGCCTATACCTCTGAATGCGGCTATTTACTCAGCGACATTGAGCACACCCTCAAACACCTCAATAAATGGACTAAACCTCGCCGCGTCTCAACGCCTATAGTGGCATGGCCTGGAAAGAGCTTTCAACAGCCTGAGCCGCTTGGCACAGTACTCATTATTGGTGCGTGGAATTACCCACTGCAACTGTTGTTGGCACCTTATGTCGCCGCGCTTGCGGCAGGCAACTGCGCCGTGCTCAAGCCATCAGAGCTATCGCCTGCTACGTCGTCGCTAGTGGCGCGTTTAATACCTCAGTATATGGACACCACAACAGTGACTGTTGTCGAAGGTGCAAAAGATGAGGCCACCGCACTGCTGGCCTGCCATTGGGACCATATTTTTTATACCGGCGGCGAAGTGGTTGGCAAAATTGTGATGGCTGCAGCAGCGCGCCACCTTACACCCGTTACCCTAGAATTGGGAGGCAAAAGCCCCTGTATTGTTGACAAGCACACTAATCTCAAAGTTACCGCAAGGCGATTAGTGTGGGGTAAATGGATGAATAGCGGGCAGACCTGCATTGCGCCAGATTATGTGCTTGTAGAGAAGGGGCAAGAAAATCAGCTTATCGACGCCATCAAAAAAGAGCTTAAGTCTCAGTATGGCAAAGACCCACTCGCATCAAGAGACTTTGGTAACATCGTAAATACACGTCACCTGCAGCGCCTGAAAGAATACTTAGAAGGGGCTCCAGTGGTTTACGGTGGGCAGATTGACGAAGCCCGACCTGCCATGAGCCCAACGATAGTGCTTAATCCATCGGTAGACAGCAAAGTCATGCAAGAAGAGATCTTCGGCCCTATCTTACCCATTGTCACCGTGGCATCACTAGACGACGCGATTGAGTTTATCAACCAAAGACCCAAGCCGTTGGCGCTGTATGCGTTCAGTGATGACGACAGCGTGTTAGAAAAAATCATTGCACAAACCAGTTCCGGTAGTGTGTGTACCAATGACACTATGATGTTCATGACAAATCCAGAGTTACCTTTTGGTGGGGTAGGCAACAGTGGTATGGGTAACTATCATGGGCGGGCCGGCTTTGACACCTTTAGCCATTTAAAAACCGTGATGAAGCGGGCCTTTGCTCTTGATGCGCCCTTTAGATACGCACCATATTCCAAACTTAAACTGTCATTGCTCAAAAAACTACTGTAAGGAGACACTGTGCCTCAGCCTTTTCATCTAGCGATCCCGGTAACTGATATTGCACTTGCCGATGAGTTTTACGGCGGCTTACTTGGCTGTGAAAAAGGCCGAAGTGACACAAAGTGGATTGACTGGAATTTCTTTGGTCACCAGTTGGTTACTCACTGCGTTGACCACATGCCTGCAAAGCCACAACATAATGACGTGGACAGCCATGCGGTTCCCGTGCCCCACTTCGGCGTAGTCCTAACGATGAAAGCATGGGAAGCCTTAAGTGAAACCCTTAAAGCGGCTGAGATCCCTTTTATTATTGAGCCCTATGTGCGCTTTAAAGGGCAAGCGGGCGAACAAGCGACTATGTTTTTCAACGACCCGTTTGGCAATGCACTCGAATTCAAAGCCTTTGCTGACATTGAACAGCTGTTTGCTACTGACTAATAAAAAATACGAGACTTTCTACGCGGCCTGAATTTGTAGTACAGCAAAATGAAGCCCGTGAAGGTAAACAACAGTGCGCTCGCTGCAAAAGCTATCAATAGCGGGTGGTTAAAATCAGAGCGCTCTTCATAGTCCATAATGTGGAGCATCCACATAAAATCGAAAAGTCGCCATGTATCTGTTCTTACGCGTTCAACTTTTCCCGTGGTTGGTGATAGGTAGAAGTGAGTGTTGTCTTCGTCATTGAAGACCACTTGCCATAAAGGCGCAGTGAGATGACTTACCTCTTGCGGTAATACCTCAAGCAACAGTGCCGAACTAATCGATGCTGTGCCCTTATACTGAGCTGTGGCTAACTGTTGGATATCATCTTCTTGTATAGCTTGGTAGGTGTTACCAGTCAGCGCGCTGTAACGGGTAATGCTGTTGCCATCTTCCACTTGATAGACAGGCTCTGCCCGCAATGGATCCACAAGCACCCTGTGACTAAATGATAACAATGCATTGGGAGAGTGTTTAGCGAGCAGAATAGCGGGGGCAACCTGAGCTTGTGTCCAAGACACCTTAGGCTCGATTTTTAAATGAGTTCCTCGCACTTCGTCAATGGGAAGCCAAGCCATAACTAACCCGCTTAAAAACCATAGGCTTATTTGCGCAGCCAGAATTATTCCTAGCCAGTTGTGAAGTGAACGACTCAGTTTATGCATGAGGAAGCGGCTCATTATCTTTGTTGTTATTAGAGCATGTTACTCACTCATACAAGTGAGTAACACTTTGTTAGCGACTGTTATATCAACAAAAATTTATCCATTGCGCAAATTTTTTACAATTGAGTCTGTGTTGGCAAATGACTATTACTCAGTTTCCACCGCGTCTAGCACGATACTTTTACCTCGGCCACTCGCTTCTGACGCGGCATCTAGCCCCTCGGGTGTACGTTTTATCAGGTGCACATCACCAAAGCGGCGGTTGTCTATCACGTACCCCATTCCCTCAAGGGTGCTTACTACGTTTTCGTCAAAACCGTCGTGCATGCGGATCGTATTTTCGGGCAAGAGTTGATGGTGAAAGCGGGGAGCATTCACCGCGGTGTTTGCATCAAATTCGAAAAGTAAGCCGTTAAGTAGAGACTGGGTGACAGATGAGATTATCGTGGTGCCCCCAGGCGAACCCGTCACTAACACAACACCTTTATCGTCAGTGACAAGGGTAGGTGTCATCGACGACAACATGCGTTTGTAGGGTTGGATGGCGTTTGCATCGCCACCGACAGCACCAAAGAAATTAGGTACGCCTGGCTTAGCACTGAAGTCATCCATTTCATCATTGAGTAAGAAGCCTGCACCGGTGACGACTACGCCCGCACCAAAGGTTAAATTGATGGTCGTTGTATTGGCGACCGCATTACCCCATTTGTCCATCACAGAAAAGTGGGTGGTATCTTCACTTTCTACCAGCCCAGGTTCGATATCAGGTGTTGATGAAGGGCTATCTTGCTGTATTTCACCCGCACGCATAGCAATGTAGTCATGGTTAACTAGCTGCGACACAGGTACGTCGACAAAGTCAGGATCGCCAAGGTACTCGGCGCGATCCGCAAATACCCGCTTGCCTATCTCAGACATAATATGCAGGTACTCTGCACTGTTGTGTTCAGGTAACTCATGAGATTCAGCATAAACGTCTAACATACCAATCCACTGCGCTACTGCCACACCTCCCGAACTAGGGGGCGGTGCTGTAACCAAGGTATAGTCATTCCAAGACAAAGTCAGTGGCGCGCGCCATACCGCGTTGTACGCTTTAAGATCTTCAAGGGTAATCAAGCCGCCATTGGCTTCCATAAAGGCAACAATTTTATTGGCTACAATGCCTTCATAGAATCCGGCAGGGCCTTGCTGTTGAATAGACTTTAACGTGTTGGCTAGCTCAGGTTGGAAAAAACGCTCTCCTGCCACAGCACTGCCAAAGTAGTCGCCAAAGTTACTTTCTAGGCCGCGTTCTTGCAGCCTACCCATGTACCACTGAATGTTATTGGCGAGCTTATCAGGAACAATAAACCCTTGTTCGGCGAGTTCTACTGCAGGAGCAACTAATCTTGACCACGGCAAAGTGCCATACTTTTTATGCGCCTCCCACATGCCGGCTACCGTACCGGGAATACCCGACGCTTTAGCGCCAAACAATGATTCGATAAACTTAACATTGCCCTCTTCATCAAGGTACATGTCGCGATGGGCGCTCGCGGGTGCCATTTCACGGTAATCCAGAAAGTCAGGGCTTCCATCCATCGAAATGGTCATGAAGCCACCACCACCAAGGTTTCCCGCTTCTGGAAGCGTAACGGCCAATACAAATTGAGCGGTAATGGCTGCGTCTACCGCGTTACCACCGTCCTTTAATACCTGCATAGCTGCGTCAGCACTGAAGGTGTCGGGCATAGCCACGGCCTGCTGTGCTGATGCTTTTGGTACCTCGGGGGTAGTTCCAGTGGTTGGCTCTTGAACCGAAGGGGAGCAAGCCGAGAGAAAAATCGATGTAAAGATAATGAGTATTACAGTTTTCATAAGCTCGCGTTCCTTTTCTTATTGTTAAATAGGTGCGTGTATAAGCATCAACACGCGTGTTATCCGATCATTATCAAACTTGCCACAAAGTAGGCGACAAGGGTCATAGCGCCTGCAATGAGTGCATAGGGAAGCTGTGTTTTTACATGGGTCAGTACGTCACAGCCCGCCGCTAAAGAAGACACAGCGGTGGTGTCAGAAATCGGTGAGCAATGATCGCCAAATACTCCGCCCCCTAAAATAGCGGCAATCACCAGTGAGGGGGGTAAACCTAGCGTTTGAATCAGTGGCACACCGATGGGGATCAAAATCGCGAAGGTGCCCCACGATGTCCCTGTAGTAAATGACATCACCGCCCCCGCTAAAAACAGCATGGGTACTATTAATACCAAAGGTAAGAATTCGCCCACGATCCCTGCAACAAAAGCACCGGTGCCTAATATCTTTAAGCTGTTACCCAAGGTCAGAGACAACAATACAATGGTGACGAGTGGAAGTAGTTCGCCCATGCCTTTAAAGCCCACGGTGACTGCTTCTTGATGGGTAAAGCGCTTGTGTACTAACAATAAACCGTAAGCCACTGCGGTGGCCAGTGCTGTGGCATAAAGTACAGATTTGCTGCCACTCCCTTGTGACAATACGCCATCGCCCGTCCACAACATAAAACCGACCATACTGATAACCATCGTCAGTAAGGGGAGCAACATGAATCGTGCTTTGGTAGCCTCTGCGGTTTCTTGTACTACTGTGGATTTGGTTAGCGATACTTCCTCTTCAACCATAGGGCCATGGACTTTGTCGGCAGAGATGGTGTACGCGACGATGAGTAAAGTAAAAATAGCGTAAAAGTTGAAGAATACGCTGCCCCACAGTATGGAGGCTGAAGACGCCGGCAATTCGTAGGCATCCAATAAACTTAAAATAAACGCACCCCAGCCATTAAGCAGAATAAGAATACATATAGGCGCGCTAGTGGAGTCGATGATATATGCTAAACGAGCTCTACTCATGCCAAAGCGGTCATACAAGCCCCGGGCAAAAATACCCGCGGTAAGCACACTCAAGTTAGATTCGATGAAAACCGCAATGCCAGTAAACATGGTTAACCCACCCACTTGTTTACGGTTTTTGGCAACACCTTTGTTGACGAGATAATTAACTGTTGCAGTAACACCGCCTGAATCTCTGATAAATGCCAGCAACGCACCAACCAGCACCGAGAATATCAATACACGAGTGTTACCAGGGCTAGAGGCCGTATCTACCACGCGCTCGATCGCGTTAATAGGTGCAAGTAAGCTGCTGACCGAAGCATCGTTGACCACTATAAGCAGCTCAGCACATAGCACGGCTAAAGCAAGGGCTAAGATGACTTCTTTCTTCCAAAAGACGACGACAATGGCCACCAATGGGGGGATGATCGACATCCAATCCATATTAATTCCCGTTAAATCATTGATTGGTTTTTTTACTGCGATTGCGTTGCCAACCTGCAATCAGGCTAACAACCTATGCCAGCAATGCCAGAGAGTATGAACAGACGGTTTCAAGGAAGAGGAACGCCGTGTTTTATTCTTGGTGTTATCTCGGCATAGACATCATTAAGCCTACCCAACTCAACACACTAATACCAGTAAAAATAACCCCGTAATCGATGAGGTCAACTGGCTAACCGATGCTTTTTATTGGCATTTACATCGTCACTCATTAGTATGATGACATTACAGATTTCAGAGCTTCCCTTCTTGCCTTCTTTTTTACGCTTCCTTCAATGGACTTTCACGCTTTTAACCATACTGATATGCGGAGGAATGGCTAGCTATACCTCAGCTAACGACACTAGGAGTGTAAAGCATATGGTGGGGCAAAAAATCATGCTCGACCTTCGCTATTTTTGCAGTGATGGCACCTCGTCAAGTGCCTGTCGTGAGGGAATGACAGTACTACCTGACGCAATAAAAACTATGTTGGTAAAGCATCACATTGGTGGCGTGATTTTGTTTTCAGAGAACATCGAATCTACTGCGCAGGTCTCAACACTCACCGCTGCGTTGCAAAACACCATGACAAGCGCTGAACTTCCCAGCATGTTCATCGCGGTAGATCAAGAAGGAGGACGAGTCGCCCGTTTCCCCGCGCATATGGTTACTCCGTTTTTGGGTAATATGGCCATTGGTGCGACCTTTGATAAAACGAATAGCCAGTTTTCAACGCAAGTCGGGGAGCATTTGGGCATTGCACTTCATCAGCTTGGCGTGAATGTTAACTTCGCACCCTCGGTAGACGTCAATAGTGAACCCCGTAACCCTGTTATTAACGTACGCAGTTTTTCGTCGTCGGCAAATACGGTGGCACAACTGGGAGCATCTTTTGTGTCGTCCATGCAGGCCCAGGGCGTATTAAGCGCACTCAAACACTTTCCCGGTCATGGTGATACTCAAGTAGACAGCCACACAGGGTTGCCTTTGGTTACTCATGATATAGAAACTACAATGTCCCAAGACGTGTTGCCGTTTGCGCATATCATTCAATCTGATACGCCGCCTGCAATGATCATGTCGGCACATATTCAATATCCCTCGCTAGACAGCAACAAAATGGTCACTACACAGGGTAAAGCCGTGTTTGCGCCGGCAACACTGTCTAAACCTATCCTAACGGGTCTTTTGCGAAACACCCTCAAATATCAAGGGCTAATTGTGACCGACGCCTTAGATATGGCTGGTATTGCCAATTACTTTTCGCAGCAAGAGGCCGTAGTCAAAGCCTTTGATGCTGGAGCAGACATAGCACTCATGCCCTATACCATCAGAACGCCCGAGGATATTGCTCAGTTTGATAGTTTTATGACTGCATTGGTTGATGCAGTATCTAGCAACATCGAAAGCGAAGCATTAAAAGCGTCTTACCAGCGTATTGTGGTCGCGAAGCAAAAACTAACACCGCTAAATCCTGCTCAGGTTGAAACAGTAACGGCCAATGACCAAGCACTTGTGGGACAAACGCTGATCACGCAGGGGCGTGAAATAGAAACGGCACTAGCGCAAGCATCTATTACTTCGTTGTACGGCGATCCTCATTTGGCGGCAGACGCTAAACAATGGCTGGTGTTTATGCCAGATTCGCTCAGGTGCAACGCGATGCAAACGGCTATGACTACCTTGGATCCAAGCGTGAATGTCACTTGTGTTTCCTACTCAACAAAAACACCACAACACTCACTCGTTAGTAATGTGTCGGCAGACGCTGTACTCATCGGTGATATCAGTCCAAGGCACACAGCCTACGAAATGGGTAACGAAAACTTAAAGGGCGAACCGCGCTCTAGCTTAATCGCCCAATACGCATGGTTGACCCAACAGGCGCAATTTTTCCATGACAAAAAAGTGCCAATAGTTTACGCATCGCTCAGAATGCCGTATCAGTATGCAGAGCTTGCTGCGCTGGCAGATGTGGGGCTAGCAACCTACAGTTATCGCGCCGATACTATGCCCGATGGCACAACTTACGGTGCGGCTTTTAATAGCTTGGCAGAAGTTTTACTCGGTAAGCATACGCCCCAAGGTAAGTTACCCGTTCCAACTCAACACTAGTTCTTTGTTGCAGGGTAGAGTAAATAGGGCGCCCGTGACCTCTTAAACTCCGCAAGCTCTTGTTGCCAAAGCTGTCTTATCTCGTCAGGTGTTTGGTTGTTTTGTATGGCTTCTCGTAAAGCAGATGAGCCTGCCAACAAATCAAAAAATCGAGGACGGTCAAAAAAGTTAACCCCCGCTTGCTCAAAGGCAGCGTGAGTTTCTATTAAGAGTTCAATGTTCAACCCGTCAAAACTAGCAGTTGAAAACACACTCGCTTCAAGAGTTTGACCGTTGAGTTTTGGATTGAGTGCGCCGCGATTAGGACTCACCTTGATTTTTCTATCACCCAATGACACCTGATGGTGACCCATGAGTTGAAAAGGTAAATCCGTGCCCCGTCCAATACTCACACTGGTACCTTCAAAAAAGCACAAGGTTGGATAAAGCTGTATTGACAGGCTGTTGGGTAAATTGGGGCTGGGGGCAACGGGCAAATCGTAAGGCATGGCTTTGTGGTAGTTAGCCACTGGAATGATGCTCAACGAGAGTGCGTCAGCGTTTTCTATCCAACCCTCTCCTTTGATCATCAATGCCAGTTCTCCCAACGTCATTCCGTGTAGCACGGGAATAGGGTGCATACCCACAAACGAGCTGAACTCACGTTGTAATACAGGGCCGTCCACAAAGCGTCCGTTTGGATTAGGGCGGTCGAGCACAACCACATGAATTTTGTGTTCACTGGCGGCTTCCAATACGTAGTGCAGGGTACTCAAGTAGGTATAAAAACGAACGCCCACATCTTGTAGGTCAAATACAATGGTATCTATCCCTTGTAGCATCTCGGTGGTTGGCTTTTTGGTGTTGCCATATAAGGAGTGAATAGGCGTGCCTGTTTTGGTATCTGTGTTATCCGATACACTGACACCCGCACCTTCTTTCCCGCGAAAACCATGCTCCGGCGACATCACACTGACAACGTGCACTTTGTTCTCTAATAACACGTCTAATAAGTGAATATTGCCCACCAAGCTACTTTGGTTAGCAACCAAAGCCACACGTTTGTTGTTAAGTTGGGGGAGGTAGCGGGCTATCTGTTGAGCCCCAACACTAACCTCGTTGGTTATTTGTGCTTGTGCATTTGAGGTTGCCGCAGAACTTATACAAAAGCTGATTAGCAGAAGCCAAACTTTGAATAAACTAAGGCGTTTCATCAATGGCACGCCTCAGGTAGCCTTCATTATCTTTAAGACTGGCGGCTGCATTAGCAGCGTTGCTTCCAGTGAGAATCATCAAAATAGCAACTTTAGCGCTGTACTTGGCGGCTTCCAGTGCGGTTTGTGCTTCTGATGAACTACAATCTGTGGCCTGCATTACAATGCGAAGGGCTCGGGCTTTGAGCTTTTCGTTAGTCGCGTTCACGTCAACCATAAGGTTTTCATAGGCTTTACCCATACGGATCATCACAGCGGTACTTAACATGTTTAGTACGAGCTTTTGTGCGGTGCCTGCTTTCATGCGCGTAGAGCCAGTTAATGCTTCAGGGCCAACAACCGGGCATATATTCAAATCGGCGCTTTCAAAAATTTTAGCGTTTGCACTACAGGCAATAGCTGCGGTAGTACAGCCGATATGATTAGCATAGTCTAAACCACCGCAAACGTATGGTGTGCGCCCACTGGCCGACAATCCTACTACTGTATCGCTTGGTGTTATGTCTAGGTTGGCAATATCTTGTTTACCTGCATCATAGTTATCTTCTGCACCCTCTACGGCATGCTGAATTGCACGTTCGCCGCCAGCAATGACGCCAACGACCAAACTGTCTGGCACACTAAAAGTAGGACGGCATTCCACTGCATCTAAAATGCCCAGTCGCCCGCTAGTGCCGGCACCTAAATAAATCAGTCTGCCGCCTGCTTTCATCCCTTTTACGATAGCTTCTATCAATTCAGCAATGATGGGTAATTGAGATTGTACCGCCGTAGCGACTTTATGATCCTCGGCATTAATCTTTTGCACAATGTCGAGTGACGATAAGGTATCAATGGTTAAGGTGTCAGGGTTTCTACCTTCGGTAGTAATGCGGTCTAAATCGTCCACCAGTTGGGTAGACACAGAACGGGGCGCTTGAGCGGTCATGAAAAGTGTAGCCAAGGTCAGTTGTACAGTGTTAATAACATCAAGACGATAGAGTAAATGGGCATTTTTGTACACAGACAATTTGAATTTAAAACACTCGTGATACACTGTTCCTTTACGTTCTCTGACAGGTAAACCCATTTCGTGAGTCGCCAAACCCAAGCCATCATTCATGCCGATGCTATTATCAACAACTTTTCTGTTTTATCGTCAATCGCGCCAGATTGCGACGCAATGGCAGTGATAAAAGCTGATGCATATGGTCACGGTGGGGTGAATGTTGCGCGATTATTAAGAGGGCGAGCGAAGCGATTTGCCGTTGCTATTATTGAAGAGGCCCTAGTGCTTCGTGATGCAGGGATTGTCGAGCCTATTGTCGTGCTTGAAGGAGCCCACCAACCCAGAGAATGCGCTTTAGCATTTCAGCACAACTGCATATTAGTCATGCATACTCAGCAACAACTTGAATGGGTAAGGCATTGTGAACCAGACCAGCGACCAGCTATTTGGTTAAAGGTAGACACAGGGATGCACAGGCTGGGTTTTGCTGTTGATGAAATAGAACACATTGTTCAAGCCTATCATGGCATTTTGTGTGAAGAGACCGTGTTAGCCACTCATTTAGCCTGTGCCGATGATGAGCAAAGTGATGCCACGCCTGAGCAGTTAGCGGCATTTAGTAAAGTTGCTGCCCAATTCAATTTTCCTGTGAGTATCGCTAACTCTCCAGCGACTATTTTGTGGCCCCAGAGCCGACGTGGTTGGAACCGTTTAGGCGTCGGTTTGTATGGCAGCCAGCCGGTAGCAGGCGATGTTAATATCAAGCCTGCAATGACCTTGCGCTCCAGTGTTATTGCCCTTCGAACTATTCCTGCGGGTGATTCAGTGGGGTATGGCCAAGCTTGGACTGCAACTAGAGACAGTAGAATCGCGACCGTGGGCATTGGCTATGCCGACGGTTATCCTCGTCATTGCCCTAATGGTACCCCCGTCATAATAAACGGTAGTAAAGCTGAGCTGGTGGGGCGTGTATCTATGGATATGATAACCATAGATGTGACCGATGTTCCGACAGTATCTATTGGTGACAGTGTGGAATTATGGGGTGAGAATTTGTCTATTGATGAAGTTGCCGCGCACGCTGGCACCATCAGTTACGAATTAATGACAAGAATATCAGCCCGAGTGCCACGTATTGTGCGGCATCGATGATTTTCGTCTATCAGTAGACCAAAATCGAATTGGTTTACGAGGAGAAAATGTAACTATAATGTGAACACCAACGAGCAGGGACAACAAGGACTACTTCTTTGAGGCCTTCGTTGGTTAAACATATAGAGAGGTTGTTATGCGTACAGCGTTTTCTCGTCCAAGGGTTAATCGCGGAGCCGTCAGTAAGCCGCCAAAGCCTGTTCATAAGCAGGAATCTTCCTAACCCTGTGTTTAAAAAAGTTAAATAAAAAAGAGCCCTACAAAGAGCTCTTTTTTTGATGTTTGTTAGAAGTGAGTACTAACTATTTGAAGGTTGAAGCTCACTGTGTAGTTCATCTTCTGAACTTGCTACTGGCTCTTTTTCTACCAGCGCAGTGAAGTAACGCTCTGGTCTGTGATTCAAAGAAATCACCATGTTCAAGCAGAACGCCGCTAAGATAGATATCACTACCAGTGGCCAAGCAATAAAGAGTAATCCACAAGACAAAATGACACTGTCTACTGCTAACTGAAATGAACCAGCACGTACGTTAAAACGGTTTTGTAGGTAAAAGGCGAGAATACCTAACCCACCCAAACTAGAGCTATGACGGAACATGATTAGCATACCTACCCCTATAAGAATACCGCCGAAAATGGCAGCGAAAATAGGGTTAACATGGCTAATATCCACAAAGGCGGGAATTTGCTCTGTTAATACAGACACTGTAGTCACCGAGATGAAGGTGTTCAGTGTGAAACGCTTACTAATTTGTGTCCACGCCAATGCGTAAAACGGCAAATTGATGATAAAAACAAAAGGCCGAAATCTAGCGGTAGGGCATACGTCCCCAAAAGTGCTAAACCTGCTGCGCCGCCCACCATTAAATCTTGTGACTGAAACAAGAATACACCAAATGCAACGAACAACCCTGCACTCACAAGGGCAAAGATATCTTCAACAACACTGTGTTTTGCGTTTTGCATAGTGTGATTACCAAAAAGAAAAGACAGATGAATTATACGTTTGCCGAGCCAAGCTGATAAGTTGAGGAAGTCACTAGAGATTGTGGGGTAAGGGCTAAAGGTACGTTATCCTTTACGAGTCTTGTATCACTGGTGAATAGTGTGTTGACTCAATGTAAACGCTGCACTGTTTTGATGCTTTTTGGTGGTTTATTCAACACCTGAATAAACGACAATATCGATTTTATTGAATTCGACTCTGCATTTCATACCGCCTAAATGTAGCGGGCTATATGCGTCAATTCGACTGCCATTAGCAGAAAAAACCGTATCCCACATCAAAAAGTCGGTACTATTGAGTTGTCGTTCCACGCTGTACTTTGGCACACCGGGAACAAAGTTGTCGCACAGATAAATGACTTCTTTTCTGGCTTCAATCCATGAAAATGTTATTACAATCAGCAAAGCGATAGCGCATATAGAGACAATATCGAAGAGAATAGAGCGCTTCATCGCCTGCATAAAATAAATACCTCAATACGTTGTTACGGCTTTGGTTGAATCAGGTCCCACTGATTCCCAGCACAGTCTTTAAAAATCACTACCATACCATAAGGCTCGTCTCTGGGGCTTTCTGTGAAAACAACACCAGCGGCCTCCATTCTATGATAATCGCTCCAAAAATCCGATGTTGTCATGATCATGAATACATTATCGCCGGCCTGATTACCCACAAGCTGCTTTTGAATGGCTGTGTTCGCTTCACTGAGCAATAGTCCACCGTCACCGCCGCTAGGTGTGACTACGACAAAGCGGGAACCATCGGGATTTGATATGTTTTGAGTCAACGTAAAGTTTAATACGTCTACAAAAAATGAAATGGCGTCGTCATAGTGAGAAACAAACAGCGTCGTTGTTGCAAGGGTATTGGTCATAGTGCCTCAGATCACGGGGAATGTTTTTTCGCAGCCGTTTTACCCTAAAAAATTACAAGATGCAAAAAGGCGAGCCTCTATAAGAGGTTATAGTCAACACACCTTGCTACAGATTCTACGCCCTAAAGTTTACTTTGTGAAAGTGCGGGTTTTCGGTAATAGCGGTCAGTGTGCTAATTCTGTTGGTAGCGATAGACTGCTTGCCTTTCGCCGATTGTATAATAAAGCAGTTTTGTTTTTGCTCATTTGTACCTGTAGCAAAGGCTTGACCTTTAAACTTCTCACCGCTGATTAATGTGACTAGTACGTCAAAACGGTAGTTGCAAGCAATGGTGAGGTAATTATGCAATTGCGATTGGATTTCCTTATCACTTTGACTCATTGTAATTCCTATTAATTCGGTGTTTTCACATCGTAACCACTAAGGTGTATAAGTAGGTAGCCGGAAGGCTAATCGCAATGGCGAGTAGCGGAGCCATACGTAGCTTCCTTGAAATAATATAAAATCGGTTTTTGTAGGCGTTAAATCTACAATCACGTATTAAGGTGAACTCACCCTGCTTCAAAGCGGAGGTTAAAAATATCAGTGCATCTCGCTCGCTTTTTCCGAACCTTAACGTCGTGTCTAAATATTCCCTCCAAAGGGGGGAATGGTAGGTTTTTACATAGTCACCGAAGTCTGCTGTTGCTACATGCTCTAAGTACAACACATAGGCAAAACGCAGGGCGCATAAGACACTGGTAATAGATAACAGCAACGAATAATCCACAATTGCCTCCAAGCAAATCCGTTACTATATCTTACGATTGGGTGCTAAAAAGCTGCACCTTAGATCAGTATTAATCGGTTGAGATTTAAACGAAATACCAATATGCACGACTAACCTAGGTATGGTCAATATGTGGTCGACAATTCTTATGGCATGATTAGCGCCGCGGCAATCACTAACATAACCACCCCCACTGCGCATTCGAGTATTTTCCACGCAATAGGTTTGGCAAACACGGGAGCTAGCAATTTTGCGCCAAAGCCTAGGGAAAAGAAAAATACAAATGAAGCTAGCACCGCACCTATCCCAAAATCTAACTGGTTTGGATGATACTGAGCAGACACTGAGCCAAGCAGTACCAAGGTATCTAAGTAGACATGAGGGTTTAACCAGGTGAAGGCCAAACACATGGTAATTGATTTCCACAACGGAACGCTTGTGTTGTCTTGAGCTTTGAGTGAATGATCGACAGTAAATGCAGAGCGAAAACTCAAAAACGCATAGGTCACAAGAAAAATGGCCCCACCATAACGCGCAATCACTTCAACTGTGGGGTAACGATTAACGACCGAACCAAACCCAGCAACGCCAGAGCTAATAAGAATAGCATCGGAAATTGCGCATACGCAGCACACCGCAAACACGTGTTGTCGTTTAAAACCTTGTTTTAAAACAAAGGCATTCTGTGAACCAATAGGAAGAATAAGCGAAAGGCTTAACGAAAAGCCTGCGAGAAAAACAGAAACATCCATGCTGTGTGCGTTACCTTGAACCAAAAGAAGAATTGAAGAGTAACAGATGATTACGTTGCTGGCATGTCCATCGTAAACGCACTAGAACTTCCTGCATCATTGACTTGATACCTGTTTATTCACCAGTGCTTATGGCTGTTAGCCAACCTGCGCAATCTATGCATCTAGCTTGCGCAGGTTAACTTACTCGATAGATACGGGTGACTAAACTAGCCTTACTGTGTTACTGGTAACTTATTGCGCAGGGTCGATGGGTACACATTGAGCAAACCTGTGCGAACCGGTGACCAAAATGCCGACAGCAGAATTAACGATAAGCCTGCAATAACGCCGCTAACCGCAAATGCACTAGATACAAAACCAAATTCGCTAAACACATTAGTGTATACATACAGTACATAGAATAAGGAAGAGACCATAAGCGCTCGACGATCTAAGGTAATCGATACCAGCGCTAAGCCGACGTACACCACCAGGACTATAGAGGCCGCTGAGAAGCTAGCATCCAGATTAAATACATCGAGTAGCGAAAAGATTGAATGCACAATCAGTGGCGCAGCTGCTAGGTGAAGCCAAAATGCAACATCCGAGCGCTTAGTGGTTCTTTGTTTATCTGAAATATCCCAGAAAACAGCAAGAGATAACACGACTACACCAAGGCCAAGGGCAATGTAGGCGGTGGTTACATCGTCTATTCTGTTATCGCCAATTAGCCCTGCAATGATAGTGTATGCAAAGCTTGCCACCACGCATGCAAGCGTAATGGGTACACCAAATCTACGCCAATGCACATAGGCCATCAGCGCACCAAACACACCTGCGCTCGCAGCAATAGTAATAGGTGAAGCCACATCATCCAGAACGGTGAATACCAGAGAAACACTGGATGCAATAAATAAAATCACTAACACGATAGAGGGTAAAGACATTTTCTTAACGCGAGAAAAGTACTCCGCTAGTCCCCAAGAAATGATCATGGTAATGAGTGGACTCAGTGTATCGCTCACCACACCCGCTAAAAATGCACTGCAGCTAACAAATAGCATACAAGCAATGACAACAAAAATGTCGTTAAAGCCCGTGATGAACTTAAACTGCTCCTCGTCCACCAGTTTGCCCTGTCGGCTATCTTCAATAAAGTGGCGAAAGCGAGTGACATCCGCTTGTTTAAACACCCCGTGTTTTACCGCCTGATTTAAGTCATCTTCGCTGTACATCGAGGCTCCTTAACTGTTTGTGTGAAAGCAGTGCAACCACTGCTCATATTTTGTACCTGTATTCAGCTTTGCACGCATAATTGTGTAAATCCACACAGAAAGTGCGTCAAATAGTAACAATTCGTTAAGCTACCGTTGTTTGGATAGTATTACGTCTCAGCGATGATTGGTCATTTGGCCATGTATCCATTGTTTTACCGGAACGACCCACTCATCAATCGGCCGATAAAATGCACCGTGTTCCTCTCCGGTAGAGATTGAGATTTCTTAATAAGAGCTTCCACACCTAGCGCCCCGCCTCTGACAGTTCGTAAATATATGCCTCTACAGATTCACCATTTTCCAGTATCACCTCGGTGATCACACGTTGATAGCCTTCTCCTTCAAAGTCATCTATAGCGGGCCAATGTGCATCTAGTTCGGAAGACGAAAATAGCATGCCAGGTACAAGGTCACCCTCGGGGTCAAGGATAATACCAGGGTAACCCATTGCCGCTCCCCATCCGCTATCAAACCTTTTACCTCTTACAACACCTTTGGTCCAACGCCCTGTGATGTGCGCCAATATATGTTCATTGGGCTCACCCGGAGCAAGTGTTCCGTATACAAATAGTTTCATTGTCACCCCATTATTAAGGCTGCTTATTGTGTTCAACCAACCATGTGAAAAAGCGAATAGATAGAATATAAAATGATACCACTCATAAAAATTGAAACGATACCTTTGCTTAGTGGGTGCTGAGTAACAGACACTTTCACTAATGCCCATAGCATTATCGAGTACATGACAATCTCGCTACTTAGCTTAAATACCACTAAATTTTGATAGAGCTCGAGTGACCAACTTGCACCTGACATGGTAGTGAAATACCAAGACCACATGAATTGATAGACAATTGCGACAGGTAAACATACCAGTAACAACAGCGCCCATGTGTTGATTGGGGTACCACGAAATTTCATATCAACACACTAGTTTTTTACTCAAAGGAAAATCCAGGCGGGTATTGATGTAGTCCATCAAAATCTCCTTTAGTTAAAGCAACGCCATTAGTACGGGCGATACTGTAAACCATACCAAGATGGAAGAAGAAATTAGGTAAAGCAAAGGTGAGTAAAAACTGATGCGCAGGCAAAGATACCTTCGCTGGTCCCGCCATATCCTCGAGTACTAGGTTTTCGCTGTTGCCTAAAAGCTCGATACTTCTCAGGTAATGCAAAGTCTTAGTGATTTGAGTCTTAATGCTTGTATAAGACTTTTCCTCTGACACAAATGAAATAACCTCCTTCCCCGCCAATGGGCAACAGCTTCGTAAAGTAAACCCAATGGCAATTTCCATTTGTGTAACTAACGGAAACATGTCGCCGGCAAGTCGGGCCTGTAAAACAGACGGATCTCCATCAAAGTGCCTTTCAATCTTATCGACGATCCGTTGGAGATTTTCTAAATACGTAATGAATGTGTTTAGGTAAGCCTTCATAGGTTTCCTTGGCGAATTTTATCATTTGCAACTTCCAACATAATCAGTACCTCGCAGGGTGAATATTGCTCGAGTAAAGACACTGAACGATAATTGACCCATTCTGAAATTGGGTCGAATTCATTTTTCTTTTTGAAAGTCAGTTCTTTTAGTTGTACCAAGCACTCTCCCTGCATTTTGGCGTTTTCAATAAGAGGCTCATCCAACGCATATTGTTCGTAGTTATCAGCTACGGCTTCATACCTGCTCGACGCAGAAAAAACGGGCAAAGAGATAAAGGCGAATACAAGACATACTAGGAGCTTTTTCAAGGTTTTTGCCTCAACAGTTTTATGGTTCCAGATAAATAAAAACCACCAAAAATGCAGCATATTATTGAGCTAACAATCCAGAACGTGATTGAATTTTGATGGACAACGGGATCATCCGTGATAAACGGACCAATTAGGCCTGCGATACCCCGAATAAGATATACAGCGGTAATAATAATCAAGCAGGTTTTGAGTAAAGGGAGCTTAAATATAACGCCTGCACCAGAGAGCGCATACAACCCCCAGCCACTGAGAATGGCGGCAATAACTAGCGTGACAATCGTAGGGTAGGAGTCCCCCTCTGATGCTAGCTGTGCCATTCGCTCACCAGCACCGAAAAAAAGGTACCAATCGGGGCCACCTAAAATACAACTTATATGGAGCAGCGCGGCTAAAAAGCTCAAACATGCTCCGATAAACAATTGATTATTCCTGACCATAAAACATCCTTTTCTTCTGAGCGCAGGTTACATGAGTTGAATGAGTTCTAACGATAAACCAATAACTGCCAATACCAACCCCACGCCGCCCACAGAATTACCTCGACCAATGGCTACACCAAGCCTCACCAGCAACCGACTGATACTGACAATAATTAGCGCAATGACAGTAACGGCACTGAAGAATAGGTTAGAGATAAAAAGCATCGAGTAGTCCCAAGCAGATAAGCCCAACACAGTGATAACCCAAAGCAAGATGAAACTACCTAACCATAGTGTGGGGTTTCTCATCACTTTAGGTTTAGTTTCTTCAAAGGTAGCTTTGAGAAATTCTGACGCTATTGGAAAATAGAGTTCTACAGCAACCAACAACAAGCCAATAAGCTCGATGATGATCCCAGTCCATTGCATGATATTACCGTAGTCGATATTACTTACTCCGCGTGAGGCTAAACATTAGTGCGCACATTACAATCGAGAATAGCACTGTACTCATATTAGAGCCTCAACCAGCACTGCGAGAAGACAATTGAGCATCTCGCTATTTTTCCGTTCTCGAATATACATTTAGTAATGGAAATTTACTCATCCCAAAGTTGATGACAATAGAGAGGGTTTCATTCGCTAAAACGCTCTGTGATAGTGCTTGCGGGTGGATCCTACTCCCATCAGCTACCAACGCCATAAGATGATTTTGATTCAGCGTACGACGGCCAGAAGCGGTATTGGTCACAGTAATAACGACCCATCTTTCTCCCTCTTCATTACTCATAGGTACAAAGTTTAGTACCGTAAAGTCACTGATTTCTGGTTGAATGTTAGATTCGTTTGGAAACGCTAATTCAAAACCAGCAGGTAACCTTGTTTCTATTGAGAGCGATTCGTTGTCAGCTAGAGCGTTAACAGAAACAAGAGATAAAAGTATAAACATCCATTTGAACATAAGCTTTTCCTTAGTTATCACTCATCGGGGGTGACTAAATGTTGAAGCCGCATTTTGTTTACACGGCACAATGCACTTTGGCTTGGTCGTAGTTTCTGGCGTCTTCAATATAAAAATCCAGTTGCACAGTTCGGGAGATTGGCGTTCTATTTTGATTGTACTCAGTTGGTTTCCAAGTCCAACTGTTTAATGCTGCATTGGAGGGCGCGATGAAAACATTACTCGGATAGCTTTCTAGTAATACTGCATTAATTGTGTTGCCCATGGTATCAATTGTAATTTGATAGCGGGAGCAGCCTGCAACTTTACCCCTTGCAGCAGAAAGGGGATATTCGGGGGCAACCAGTTTAGATGCAACCCAATATTTTTCAGCTTCCTCTCTGCTATGAGTTAGCTTTATTAAGCCAGTGCTGTCACTAGGTAGAGTCTCTACCGTTGAACAAGCCGATAAAAACATCAGCATAGTTGTATAAAAAAGGGGAGTTTTCATATTCTTCCTTGTAATTGCTAACGCTAATCTGCGTGGCTGCACTGACGTTTGTTAGTCACATTTGCAACTATCCACAACAGAAGCAATAACTGCCTTTGATTTTATAGATGAAAATGCCTCAAAACCACAGGGGCCTTTAGCGCAAGCTTCTCTTTTTTGATAGTTTGTACAACATCCATTTCATACATAAGTAGCTTTCACAAAGTTAAGGTGTACTCGCGCTGGGTTTGTTGCTAGCTGATACGCTGACTAATTTCCATCTGCCATTACGTTTAGACCAAACTTGTGTGCCGCCACCAGACACATTTATTGTATCTCCATTCACAAGTACCATTGATTGAGAAAACTCATTGACCAAAATCGCAGTATAGTCATCGATAACAGACACTTTTACATTTGTGAATTCCAGTGAAGTCACTTCACGTATTGAGTTGAAACCAAATTTGATAAGTGGAACTAACTCGTCCATCGAGTTCCAATTGGTTCCATCACTGTTTAATCCGACAAATTTATCCGCATCAAAGTGCTCAAAGTAACTCTCTGCATCCAAATTTTTCGATGCACTAACAAGGCTTTGAAATGATTCCAGTACTTCACTTTCCAATTCCGTTGATTTTGAAGCCGCAATGGCAAACCCCGATATCGATAGCAGAACAACAGAAAGTACTAACTTTAATTTAAGCAACAGTTCATTCCTTTACTTCGGCTATGTCGTCTTTTAACACAAGATAAGCTAAGAAAATAATCGCAAACAGTGGGACGAACGCAGTTAGAAAAGCAGCTATTGCGGTAAGTATGGGGGTTTTAGTTTTTCGTTTACCGAGGTAGTACCCCGCAAAGAGCATAAATATTGCAAAAAGAGCGATGATTTGGCCAATAAATGTTGCGTTTATATTCATGAATAAATCCTTTTATTTTAGTTACTACGATACTACATAACACTAAGCTAAGGTGCAAAAACACAGTGCGAGAATAGTGAAGACGCACTGTGTTTACCTCAGGTAGCTGCGATTTCAGCGCGTTGTTAGTTATTTTTCAGGGCTTGCGCAAGTTGCTCATTTAGGCTTTCAAGTGCGTGGTGAATGGCCATGAATGAGTCTTTACCAGCTTCATATGAATAGGCTGGAATATTAAGTCCAATACCACTTGAGAAGTCATAATAATAAATATCCTTACCCTGTAAACTCTCGTAAAGCTGTTCGTCTTCCTCGTCGAGTATTTCATATGTCCCTGTTGCTACTAACTCAAATGGAAGCGAAGGTGGTCTAGGTGTAACGTGATACTTTAGAGTAATCTCTGTCTTTGTATTCATTGTAACTAGAGGTGGTACAGGCGCCTCAAATTTGAGCAATTCGGGACGTACAACTAAATCAAAGTTCTCACTTGAAAGACTAGACTCGGACTGCACAACATTAGTGAACCTTTTTATTAGTGAGTCGTGAACGGCGTTTTTGAAATAGTCACCCAGATCATATTGAAATACTGTCATTAATTGCTGAATCTCATACTTCTCATCAGTTAATTCATTATCTAAATATACAAAGACACTCTCTGTTCTTTTAGAGACTGAAGATTCAGTATTTTGAATTTTAGGAATGACAACTGGTGACGTAACTGTGCAAGCAGAAGTTACCAGTATTAAAATTGATAAAAATATTATTCCTATGTTTTTCATTTTTTACTTCCTTTTATGTTTCAAAAATACACAGCCCTCAAACAAGGAGGCAGACGTGTGGGCTATAATGCGAAGCAGTTCAGGTATATGTGTCCCAGCGATTGCCGAAGGCAACTGCGTTTTAAGTGTTTTGTTAGGCGCAAATTGCTACATTTGATGCGTCTTGCTACAATTTGTTTAAAGTTTATAGGAGATATACTATGGCAACCGCAAGTATAAGGCTAGATCAAGAGTTAGTGGAAAAAGCTACTATTATGGGAAAGGCGTTAAACCGAACAACACCCAAACAGATTGAGCATTGGGCAAAGATCGGTGAAATGATGGAAGATAACCCTGATTTACCGTATGAGTTTGTAAAACAAGTAATTATCGCCAAGGCTGAAAAAGAAGCAGGAAAGTTGGAGCCGTATAGCTTTGACTAAGATTACCACTGTTTTACAAACACAAAATTTTAAAAAGGCTGTAAAGAAGCTGCACAAGAACCAAAAGTCTGATTTAGATAAAGCAGTAAAAGCACTGATAGAAGATCCTTTACTTGGAGAACAAAAGAAAGGTGATTTGGCATTTCTACGCGTATACAAATTCAAGATGACAAAACCACTGACATTATTAGGATATAGCTACGACAATGGAACCGTAGTTCTAGAGCTAATAGCGTTAGGATCACATGAAAACTTTTATCGTGATGTAAAAAAGATATTCTGAGCTTTTGCGCCTAACACTATGCTAATGGGCATATGTACAATGCGAAAATCGCGAAGCCGCATTGTGTTTTTGTCCCAGCAGCCCGCGCAGCGGGATGCGACTTAAGCGTTTTTGTTAGCTGCCATTACACGCTTGATGTTTAGTAGTGGTAACGGCATGAAATAATTGTTAACGCGTTATCATCAACTGCATAGACTAGGCGATTGGTTTCATCTATTCTCCGTGACCAGAAACCACTTAGATTTTCTTTCAGAGCTTCAGGTTTACCTATTCCCTCAAATGGTGAACGCTTCGTATCCACAATTAATTTGTTTATCCGTTTAAGAGTTTTCTTGTCTTGAGTTTGCCAATAAACATAATCACTCCACGCTGCATCCGTCCACGACAGTAAGCGTTCAGTCATCTGAGAGTTCTCGTGTTTTGAATTGACCTTGTTTGTATTGAGATATTGAGTGATTCAAATGCTCTGCATTGGCTGGTGAGCGTAATAGATGAACTGTCTCCATAAGGCTGTTGTAGTAGTCTAATGACATAACAACTGCATCTTCGGAATCACGTCTTGTAATTACGGTAGTGTCCGCATCATTAACAACGTTATCCAGAACACTCTTAAGACCATTTCTCGCTTCAGTAAAAGATACTACTCTCATAAATCACCTACATGTACAGTATATTGAACAAGTATAGTTGAATTTTGAGAGTTGTACAATAAGTTGTGCAATGACCGAATGGCAGCTAACACTAAGCTAAGGGGCAAATGCGCAATGCGATAATCGCGAAGCCGCATTGTGTTTTTGTCCCAGCAGCCCGCGCAGTGGGATGCGACTTGAGCGTCTTGTTAGGCACCGTGCTGCTTAAGCTTGATAAGAGCATCCCTGAATTCATTTCGCGTTTCCCTGGGTTCACAATAAATAGTTAGAAAAAAGAGCGTTTTCTTCAGTTTGATTTTAGTGAGTTGATTTTCTTTGAAATAGAAGTGTGCGCGCTCAAAGGTGACAACACAAGTATCCTGAGATAAATTTTCTAAGGCCCTGTGTATTTCATGATTACTCACTGGAGAAGTAATCATCATTTCTATTGGCCCACGTGGCCAATTTTTAACTGCGGTAATGAAATAACCCATTGGACTATTTGAAATATTTTTAGCGCTTATAGGGCTTAATTGTCCAAATGATAAATGAAAATCAGTTGTTCTGATGATGGATAGCTTTTTGGAGAGCCGAAATTTTTCCTTGTTTACTGCTGGAACAATGAAAAAGTAAACGAGGAAGATAATTGAAAAAGTAACGGCCAATTCAAGCATGATATGTTTCTAGGGTGCCTAACACTAAGCTAAGGGGCAAAAGCAAAGTGCGAAAATGGCGAAGCCGCACTGTGTTTTTGTCCCAGCAGCCCGCGCAGTGGGATGCGACTTGAGCGTTTTGTTAGGTGACATTTTTTTAAAACTTCCTCTATGAATTTATCTAATTCTTGGGGAAAAGACTTACCCACCTTTCCAAAGTACAAGCCTATTTCATTTTGCCCAACAACGTGACAGCCAAAGGCATTTTCTATAGTCAAAGTTTTCATGTCGTCTAGGCCTTCAAATGCCAGCAGAAACTTTGGATTTCCGTTTGGCCTAGCAAATTCCCAGTAGCCTGAAATCTCATAACCGTTGCTAGGTAGTTCTTGAACGAATTGCCACTTTTTTCTTTCTAAAGCTTTTCTTAAAAGCTCCAAATGTTTAATGCTCATGGTGGCACCTAACACTAAGCTAAGGGGCAAATGTACAATGCGATAATCGCGAAGCCGCATTGTATATTTGTCCCAGCAGCCCGCGCAGCGGGATGCGACTTAAGCGTTTTGTTAGCCACTTTTCCACCTTGATTTAATAGATGCAAGAACTGCTCTTGCTTTTATAACCGAAAATGGGAAAGGCAATTCACAAATACAAAAAACAAGAATAGAGTTTTGTGTATAAGTAGCATAAAAGTTGTCGGAGATATGTATGCGATTTGTAGTACAAGATGCGAATAATAACTTCCCGTTATTTTGATTAATTTTAAAACCATACTCTTTTAGAATAGGTATAACAGCTTGTAAAAATTGTTCGTGGTTCGTTCCCGATATAACGGTAGGTGAATACTGCTTTCTTACCAAGAAATAGCTAACCGCAAGACTTAAAATTAAAAGGAAGGAAAGAGAAAATTGTTTTCCCATGTATGGCTGTAAAACCTCTGTAATTATTAAGCTAATAAAAACAAAAGGCAGACCATTGAGAAACGCTTGAAAGAAAATATGAAGATGCTTCAAAAGCCATGGAGCTTCTAGAGTAAGTTTCTCATTCCCAATTGTTCGTACAACATCCATTCTATACATAAGTGGCTAACTTCCAAATAAGGGGCGCAGGCACGGGGCTATAATCGCGCAGCGGCCCCGTGTATGCGTCCCAGCCCGCGCCAGCGGGCGACTTAATTTGTTTGTTATAAATGATTTACGGTTAAAGCTGCAAGTGAAAAGAGTGCTGTTTTGAATTTGCTTTAGATGTTTTTAACAGCCAGCCATGGCGCGCGTTGAGCTTAAGCGACGTTCAAAAGAGATTTGCCGCCACAAGTCACTACTTAAGTAGCAACTGTAGAATTGAATACAACCTTTCACGTGCTTGGTCGTAGCCGTTCTTGAATTATCCGCGAAGAAAGGCCGAAAAGAGTGGTTTGTTTACGCAGTCGAATGGTTGAGTACAAACGCTGTTAATTGAAAAGAAAAACTAGAAGTTAATGACTGCTGAAAAAAGAGTTTAAGCCCAAATGTCGTCATGGTTTATAACACTAAGCTAAGGGGCAAATGTACAATGCGATAATCGCGAATCCGCATTGTGTATTTGTCCCAGCAGCCCGCGCAGCGGGTTGCGACTTGAGCGTTTTGTTATGTGCCTACTCCCAATAACCTCTTTGGCGCGATAACAGCTCCATCAGCTCATAGTAAACTTCTTCACCTTCTTCCCGCTCTTCGAGAATCGTATTTATATTATCAAGTCTAGTGTTCAATTTAGAGTTTTCATCTTGAAGCATATCAAGCTGCATAGTTATTTTTTCAATCTGTATATCTTGTTGTGAAATAATTCGGTCAGATTGAGTTTTGATCATTACTGTTGCTATCCCTACTACTAATGTTACAAGTGCCGCAAACCATTTTGCGTAAGAATCGATCCTCTTTGTCGAAAGTTCAAGCCTGCTTGTTGTGGCATTCATAAGTGCAGCTACAGCCTCAACTTGGTCTCTCGCATCTGGCTTAATCCCTGAAGCTTTTGATGTATATTCATTTTCATCCATATTACTTTCCTTATAACCTTTTGGCACATAACTTCCAAATAAGGGGCGCAGGCACGGGGCTATAATCGCGCAGCGGCCCCGTGTATGCGTCCCAGTGCGCGTCAGCGCACGACTTAATTTGTTTGTTATAAATGATTTACGGTAAAAGCTGCAAGTGAAAAGAGTGCTGTTTTGAATTTGCTTTTGATGTTTTTAACAACCGGCCATGGCGCGCACTGAGCTTAAGCGGCGTTCAAAAGAGATTTGCTGCCACAAGTTACCGCTGATGTAGCAACTGTAGAATTGAATACAACCTTTCACTTATTTGGTCGTAGCCGTTCTTGAACTATCTGCGAAGAAAGGCCGAAAAGAGAGAGTTGTTTACGCAGTCGAATGGTTGAGAGCAAATGCTGTTAATTGAAAAGAAAAACTAGAAGCTAATGACTATTGAAAAAAGCGTTTAAGCCCAAATTTCGCCATGGTTTATAACACTAAGCTAAGGGGCAAAAGCACAATGCGAAAATAGCGAAGCCGCATTGTGTTTTTGTCCCAGCAGCCCGCGCAGCGGGATGCGACTTGAGCGTTTTGTTAGGCACGTGTTTACATACAGGGTACTTGTTCATAGGTTATACCTTGTCCCAACTGCTTTTTAAAAGTGATATCTGCAATGCAGACTTCGTTTGGTATTTCTTGTATGACGCCTAAATTAGTGCCAATCCATTTTTCGTTTTCTTTGAAAAAGTAAAACTCCCACACTAACCCACTTTTTAGATGAGAATATTTAACGAAGCACGCAACGGTGTTAAAGAGAGGCGAGTCGTGATTTTGGCTACATTCGTGATCTGTGATTTCGCCGTACTGATCAATAGCGTCCACGAAATATGTGACTTTGTCAGTTTGATAGAAATCTGACAGCCCATCCTGAGGCGAATTCATCTGGAGTATTTTTGAAGTGATATCCGTAACGCTTTCTTGCGCGTAAACCAAGTTTGAAAAGATGCAAAAAAGAGTTATTCGTAAAATTTTTGCCATGGAGTGCCTAACACTAAGCTAAGGGGCAAATGTACAATGCGAAAATCGCGAAGCCGCATTGTATATTTGTCCCAGCAGCCCGCGCAGCGGGATGCGACTTGAGCGTTTTGTTATACGAATAGCCCATTAATTCATAGAAAGCAGTTGTCTGGGCTTAAGTTCTAGATTGCTCTCCAAACTTTCAACTTTATGAAGGAGTTCTGCATTGGTTTCATTTGCCTTATTAAGTTGAATTTGAAGCTGACTCATTTGAGCTTGAACAGTTTTATTAGTGCTGCTTTGCTGAACTAACATGAAAGCTTGAAG
>NZ_BJKL01000002.1 GCF_006538345.1 Alteromonas sp. KUL49
ATATGGCGTCCCCTAGGGGATTCGAACCCCTGTTACCGCCGTGAAAGGGCGGTGTCCTAGGCCTCTAGACGAAGGGGACAAAATTTTTGCTAGTGTTGCATGCAACACTAAAATTTTGTCGGGGATAATTTTCACTGGTGAAATTACCGGCCTTATATTCTTCTTTCGAAAGCTACGCTTTCGAGATTTTTTGTAAGGCGAAATTCCGTTAACGGAATTGAGCGACCTTATCCTAAGAACTTGATAGTGACTAAGAAGCCACTATATTTTCGGTCAGAGAGATATTTACACAAATGTGTGTTCTCTCTAGCCTATTTCACAGTTAACCGACCGTGACGCGGAATATGGCGTCCCCTAGGGGATTCGAACCCCTGTTACCGCCGTGAAAGGGCGGTGTCCTAGGCCTCTAGACGAAGGGGACAAAATTTTTGCTAGTGTTGCAGTGCAACACTAAAATTTTGTCGGGGATAACTCCAAAACTATGAGTTACCAGCCTAAAATCTGGTGGAGCCAGGCGGGATCGAACCGCCGACCTCTTGCATGCCATGCAAGCGCTCTCCCAGCTGAGCTATGGCCCCTTATGCAATTTCACGTACTAGTTGTATGTGACCATTCCGTGACAGCGGGGCGCATTCTAGGCATCCGCCCCTTTTATGTCAACGGGTTTTTTTATGAATTCTCTCTGTTTGCTATAAAAGTAAGCGCTTTGTCGATTCTCTCGCCAACTTTGTCTTTTGGTATCAAATTTAACGTGATATCAAGTGAAGGAGAATTACCACCGCCAGTAACAGCAACACGTAACGGCATACCTACTTTACCCATGCCCACTTCAAGCTCTTCAGCGGTTGCATTGATCGCTGTTTGAATAGATTCTGGTGACCATTCATCGATTGAAAGTAACTTCTCTTTCACTAAAGCAAGTGCCTCTTTCGCTACTGGACGCAGGTGTTTTTTCGCCGCTTTCTCATCAAAATCAGAATAATCTTGATAGAAGTAGGAAGAAATTTCAGCAAGCTCTTTAAGTGTCTTCACACGGTCTGCTTGAACGCCAATAACATCAGTTAGTGCAGGTCCGTTAGAAACATCAACACCGAGTTGTACGAAATGCCAAATCGCGTGTTCAGCAACTTCTTCTGCAGGCATACTCTTAATATAGTGCTGATTTAGCCAGATTAGCTTTTCGGTGTTAAACGCAGAAGCAGACTGACCAATGGCGTCAAGACTAAACAGGTTAATCATTTCTTCCTGTGAGAAAATTTCCTGGTCACCATGAGACCACCCCAGTCTAACCAAGTAATTCATCACAGCCTGAGGCAAATAACCGTCGTCACGGTATTGCATTACGCTCACAGCACCATGGCGTTTAGACAGCTTCTTACCATCGTCGCCTAAAATCATTGATACATGAGCATATTCAGGCACTGGTGCGCCTAACGCTTCTAAAATATTAATCTGACGAGGTGTGTTGTTGATATGGTCTTCGCCACGAACCACATGAGTAATACCCATGTCCCAGTCGTCAACCACAACACAGAAGTTATAGGTAGGCGTTCCATCAGAGCGCTGAATAATAAGATCGTCCAACTCGGTATTACTAATCTCGATAGTACCGCGAACATGGTCTTTTATAACCACGTTACCGTCTAGCGGGTTTTTAAAACGAACAACAAAAGGCTGACCTTCAGGGTGGTCAGTACGGTCACGCCATGTACCCGGGTAACGTGGCTTCTCACCTCGCTCCTTTTGTCCTTCACGAATGGCATCTAATTCTTCTGCCGGCATGAAGCACTTGTAAGCTTTGCCTTCATCTAATAATTGCTGGATTAGTACCTTATATCGGTCAAAGCGGTCAGTTTGATAAATAGGGCCAGTGTCCCACGTTAATCCAAGCCATTGCATTCCGTCTAAGATGGCTTGTTTCGCTTCTTCAGTTGAACGTTCAATATCAGTATCTTCGATACGAAGAACAAACTCGCCCCCATTCTTTTTCGCCAATAGCCAAGAATAAAGTGCCGTTCTGGCACCGCCAACATGTAAGTAGCCTGTTGGGCTTGGAGCAAATCTGGTAACAACCGACATGATAACTCTCTCAAGGTTTTAAAATTAAAGTGCGCGCATTCTACCAGTCTCCGCTCCTCGGAAAAAGACGATAATAAAGACTTAAGTGCCGATTAAGTAAAAAGCATCCACAATATAAGTAGAACCCCCCTTGTTGCTGTGATTGCACTGTTAAATTTGCCCGCTAACCGAAAGAAAAATAGCCAAAACTTGGCAAAATGATTACTTTTCGGGCATACAGTCATTTTTCTTTCATTTTGGTGTTGACAGTCTCAGAAGCCACCCTATAATACCGCCCCACTTGCTCAGGCAAGTTAGTAAACAAGATGGACGCTTAGCTCAGTTGGGAGAGCATCGCCCTTACAAGGCGAGGGTCACTGGTTCAAGCCCAGTAGCGTCCACCATCTTTCTTAGAAATATTTCTCCGGTCAGTTGTCCAGTAATTTCGTTGTGAGCCGGCACTAAACCTATCTCCATTCACTAAAATATCACTCTAACTGAAATATTGCGTCACTAAGTTTTCTCCTCTTTTTTACGATTCTCTGCGGACTCCCTGACTGATTCCTCGAATAAAAATAGAGAATATTGAGACATCTTTTTACAATTTCTCACTTTTTATCAAAGTAGCAACTATCTACTATTGCACCGGATTACATTGACAAGGAAATGGAATGCAGGTTTTAAAAACGTCAGGAGTAGGACTGTTGATTTCAGCGAGTCTGTTAACGTGTACTGCAGTAAAAGCTAATAATGATAGAAGCGGACGATGGTTTGCTGATTTATCAGCAGGCACTAGCTTCTACACATACGATGAAAAAGACATTCGAAGTGAGTTGCCCGATACGTTTGTTGACGTGTTTAGTGACGGTGAATTTGATGACAACGACTCAGATATCGTAAATGCAAACTTTGGTGTGGGCTACTATGTCACTGACGATTTTGCAATTACGGCTAGATATACCAGTGGAATCGAGTACGGCTTTTTAAGTGGCTTATTCAATGACGAAAGTTATGACATTGATGTGGCAATATTGGAAATCGAAGCCACCTATAGTGCTTTTCCTGTTTCAGACAGTATTGATGCTTACGTAAGCGCAGGTTTGGCGTACTACAACGTAGACGCGGAAGTTAGAAGTACAGACCAATCTCAACAACTGGTTACTTTTAATAATAATGAAGTAAACGTGAAAGCGGGCGTAGGTTTACTGTGGCAGTTTTCGGATAACTGGGCCGTAAAAACTGGGTATGAACATTACAATTATCTGAAGTTAAGCAAATGGCATATCACTTGGCAGTACCAATTCTAAACTAGATACAAAGTATTCAGGTTGAACGCGCTTTATTTAATAAAATATCTAACGCATTAAACGATAACATCACACATTTCTTACGCGCGGGATGATCTTTTACCGCGCTAAGAGGCACAAGCACTTCGGGGATGAGTTTTTCATCCTCGAGCTTATTGTTTATCCACTGCCCCATTAGCTCGCTGATATTTGAGGCACTTTGAATATCCCTGCCATCAACCGCTACCGTCATCATTGACGCTGCCGCTAAACATACAGAACACCCTCGCCCTTTAAAGCCAATGGCACTGATGTGGGTACAATTATCCTCATCAGAAAACTTAATTCCTACTTGAACATCGTCACCACACTGAGGATTACTTCCTCGCGCAGTGTGCATATCATCAGGAAAATCCCCTTGATGCTTGTTTTGAGGCGTTTTGAAATGTTTTAGCAGTTCAGCTTTATACAAGGCTGTATTACTCATAATGCAAAGATCTCTGCGGCCTGTTTAAGCGAATCGATAAGCGCGTCAATATCGCTTTGATCGTTGTAAATACTAAAGCTTGCGCGTGCAGTCGCTCCATAACCTAGCGCCTCCATCAGCGGTTGCGCACAGTGATGTCCCGCACGAATGGCTACGCCATTATCAGCGCATACTTGTGCGATATCATGGGGGTGAACCGTGTCATGCACAAAGGTTACTATACCCGCTCGCCAGTTTTCCTCAGTACCAATAACGTTGTAACCAGACAAAGCGGAAATTTTTACGGCGCAATTGATGGCTAGCTGCGACACCTGTTCTTTTAGCTTTTGTCTATCTAACCCTTCAATAAATTCAACAGCAGATTTTAGCCCAATAGCTCCCACAAGGTTTGGAGACCCAGCCTCAAAACCTTGTACACCAGACACCCAAGATGAATCAGAATAGTTTTTTCCAACCCATTCTACCATTCCACCGCCAAGTAGCATTGGATGCATACGCTCGATGTATTCTGCACTCGCGTACAACACACCTATTCCTGTTGGACCAAACATTTTGTGCGCAGAAAAAGCTAAAAAGTCACAACCGATCTCTGATACATCAATGATTTCCGTGACAACTGCCTGCGCTGCATCAACCACGGTTGCTATGCCATGCGCTTTAGCACGTTTAATAATTAAGGCTATGTTGGAGTAACAACCAAGTACATTAGAAACTAGTGATAATGCTATACAGGCCACCTGCCCCGCATCTATCGCATCAAATGATGGAACAACAAGTTTACCTTCTGTATCGATTTCGAGGATTTTGAGTTTAGCCCCAGTTTGCTCGCAAACCCTCAGCCATGGAAGATAATTCGCATGATGCTCTGCCTGCCCTACCCAAATCTCCTGACCCGGTTTTACGAAGGGTTTAACGCCATACTCGGCGACCATATTTAATGAAGATGTAGCACCTGAGGTAAAAATAACCGTATCAGATGTTGCTCCTATAAATTGCGCGACTGTTTCCCGCGCTGTTTCGAAGTATGTTGTCGCTGATTCAGCAAGGGGGTATAACCCTCTGGCAACAGGACCATAATCGCTCGCATAAGCGCAGCTGATAGCATCAATGACACACTGAGGTTTGTGCGTTGTCGCAGCATTGTCGAGGTAATGAAATGGCAGATGTGCCGTTTCTAGGTTTGAGAAAATGGGGAATGCTTCTTTAACCCGCGTTGTTAAGGTCATCCAGAAATAACTTCCAAAGACGGTTTGTCTTGAGACGCGTCACCATTCTCCTCTTTTAGCATCTGATGACGTTGTAAACCTGTTCCTTTTCTTCGAAGCATCGTTATTTCGCTAATGATACTCAGAGCAATCTCCTCGGGCGTAATCGCGCCCAAATCAATGCCGCAAGGCGCCTTTACCCGTTCAATGTCTTCTTGACTAAAATTGTTCTCAGCGAGGTAATCCAATACCAATTTGGCGCGCTTTCTACTTGCGATGAGCGCAATATAATCTGCTTCACTTTTTAAAGCTTGTCCGATGGACTCGTGATCGCCCTTGTGTTGCGTTGCCACAACCACATAATCGTCTTTGTCTGGTGTAAGGGTTGAATAGTCGATGTCATCGGTAATAATTTGAGATGCGTTTGGAAACTTCTCCCAGGTTGCTCCCATATCGTTAATAATGACGTTCAGTCCCATTAGACTACCAATAGAACAGAGACATTCAGCAACTCTCCCGTGTCCCATGATCCAGAGTGTAGGCTCTGGTAATACAGGTTCAACGTACACGCGCATTCCTCCACCACAAGGCATTCCAGCACCAAGCATTTCGTCGTCTAAGTCAATATCTAGTAGTGCCGTTTTGCCGGTTTCAATACATTCCACCGCCTGCTCGCATGCCGTGCTTTCGGCACAACCACCACCTACCCAGCCTGCTAACACCTGCCCCTGCTTATTTATTATGGCCTTTGAAGAAGTTTTTGCTGATACAGAACCGTAGGTCTCTACCACAGTAGCTATTGCAAAAGGCTCACGACGCTTCTGCATTTGATCGGTTAATTCAAAGATGGTCTTCGACACAGGTGTTCCTTCTGACCGACTTGCATTTGTTTGACGATGCTTCTAAAAATTGAAGTCTACCGTATAGCGCTGAAAAAAATTATCAATAATTTTTCCATCACTTAACCATTTATTACCATCAGCAACGTATACAGCTTTATTAAGCAATATAGTAAGGGTTGAGATTTATAGACTTTCCCATTATGTTGCACCTCATTGAGAATAAGGAGTCCAACAATGAACGACCAACAAAAAACAGAAATCGAAGCTGCCGCGTTTCGCCGCCTTCTTAGCCACTTAGATAATAATAAAGATGTTCAAAATATCGATTTGATGATCCTTGCAGATTTTTGCCGTAACTGTTTGGCTAAATGGTACTCCGCTGAAGCGAAAGAACGGGGTATTGAAGTAGACTACGAGGCGGCAAGAGTAGCCGTTTACGGCATGCCTTACTCAGAATGGAAAGAAAATTACCAAGCCAAAGCAACACCAGAACAACTCGCCGCTTTTGAAGCAAAACAAGCGAGCAAAAAATAACCAAGCAGCCCAGTGAGTTAGCTGACTTTCGCGCTGGGCGGTCATTATTCTTCTAATATAGAGATTGACGCTTTATTAATCATGCTTTTTACTAAGAGATTGACTCACTAGATCGTGTTGGTCTTTACCGTTGTTTAGGCTAAAGCACTCACATGCTCCAACTTCCAAATGATAGCCCTGTTGGTTAGGAAATGGCATGAAATCGGACGTAGCGAAATCGTTAACGGTATTGGTTGCAGAGGATCAAACTCTCGCCAAAAGTCATCTTAGGTTCTCTCTTGAAGAACTTGGATTTCGTCAAATTAGTTATGTCGAGCGCGCATCTTACGCATACAATGAACTGTCTCAGAATCATTACGACATTGTGCTATGTGCGTACGATCTCGGAGAAGAGCAACGAGGTTATGGCCTCTTTGAGCAATTAAAGCGTCACCACCATATCCCACTAACTACCGCTTTTATCTTCACTAGCGCAGATACTGCTGCAGAGGTTGTTCATGCCATCGTTGAGCTACAACCTGATGAATTTATTGCTAAGCCATTCACAACCAAGGAACTGGATAAACGAATCAGCCGCGCCGTACAAAGAAAACGTGTGTTTAAATCCGTGTATGCCGCCATGGAAAGCGAAGATCATGACAACGCCATCACACAAGTTAACCGCCTGCTCGCGTCAAACTCTCACTCACAGTACGCGCCTTTAGCCCTAAAACTCAAAGGGGATTTGCTCCTCGCCAGTGAACGATTCGAAGACGCTTTACACTTTTTTGAAGCAACCATGAAAGTACAGGCATTCAGTTGGGCGCAACTGGGGTTAGTAAAGTGTTTACTGCAAAAAAATCAAGACGACGCTGCAGAGAAACTGTTACTCAACCTCGCCATGCAGCCAGACTGTATGTTGGCCGCGTACGATTTGTTGTCGAACTTACAAATAAAAAACGAAGCATATGATGACGCTTTAGAATGCGTTACCGTAGCAGGAAGCGTTTCACCACGAAACGTTGCACGACATAAAACCGCAATGGCACTTTCTAGGCTAACTCATGACTATGCGTGCCAATTCGATAGCGCCAAAAAAGTCGTTCGGTATGGTAAACACTCAATACACGACAAACCTGAGAGCTATTTGAATGTAGCTAGAGCAGGAATAGACTATGCAATGACATCTGACAGCGGAGAAACTGCCAGCTTAATTCGAGAGTCGACTGACTATCTTCGAGAGCTTAAAAAGCAACATCCGAGTGCTAGATTAACCGATGAAATTAATGTTATTAACGCGCGTATGCTCTACCTGAAAAATGAAACTGAACAAGCAAAAGTATTGTTAGAAAAACTCGACATGCGGCATGTTGCGAACCAACCAATCGATGCTCAGCTTGATACGGCAAAAGCATTACATGAAGTAGGCTTACGCAGCAATGCGCTCGCATTGCTGGCTCAAATCGAAGTTCAGTGTGAGGAAAATGGCTACAGCAACACCCTGTTATCACGCTACATCAAACAGGAAAAACCGAAAAACTGATATTGCGCTGAGTCCCAAAGCATTAAACAACCATGCCGTTAGCGCCTATCAGAGTGGTGAGTTAGATAGGTCTTACGAGTCTTTTCTACAGGCATTTCGGTTAATGCCGAAGAACCCGTCTATCGCACTGAACCTACTTCAATCAATAGCCAATTCAGAGAAAAAGAAGAAAGACATTGCCCCTGGTATTGTCGTTAAATGCATTACGACCTTGGAAAATGTCCGCTTAAACAAGGACCAACAGAAACGCTATAAGAGTGTTAAGCAACTCGGCTTAGAGGAACTCATGTAGGTAGCGAACTAATTTCGCTCAGTGCTATAAACTGCCACTTTGCCTTCGTATAGCGCATCTTTGTAATCCAAGTCGTGCAAGTATTCCATTCCAAGCTTTTTCATCACTCTACTAGACGCAGTATTTTCGGGGTCAGCAATGGCAGAAAAAGTTTCCGTTCCCAATTCTTGCAATGCTTGTTTTACTGCAGCGGCAGCTTCTGTGGCAAATCCATTTCCCCACGACTTTCTTTTAAAGCGCCATCCTAGCTCAAGATTATCGCACTGAGGGTCATTGGTGAAAAAACCCGAAGGGTCTTACGAGCACCCAACCGATATTTTCTCCACTAGACAATTCCTGTACTCGCCAAATCCCCCAACCAAATGCGAAATTAGCATACGCTTGAAGGCGAGGAAGCATAATATTGTCTATGTCTTCTCTGGATGTCTTCTTTCCACCGTTGATAAAGCGCATTACAGATTCGTCTTGGTCTATTTCCCACAAGAAATCTGCATCATCGTTTGTCACAAAGTGATAAGACAATCTGTCGCTGTCTTCTATGTGCATGGTCCGCTCCTTTGCCTACCATAGCTTTTTAAGCCCACCACCTTGACTGAGACTTTTAGCCTCCCAGCATTGCAAGATGTTTGGTTGCCCCAGTGTTTCCGTCGTGCAAATAATGAGTAGCATGTTTACTACCCAAGCACGAAACTAAGTGTTCCTTCAAACCTTCTACGTCACCTTCTTTTAGCCAGTGACGCACAGAAATTCCTTTTTCACTAAACAAGCACAAATGTAAGTTGCCGTTGGCCGCTATTCTTAATCGATTACATGAGGAGCAGAAGTCTTTGCTGTACGGCATTATCAAGCCGACCTTTCCTGCGTAATCGGGATGATAGAACTCTTGCGCTGGCCCAGCATCTTTGCGTCGTATCACAGGTTGCCAGCCTGCGTTGAGAAGTTGTTCTTTGATAGGCGTTGCACGATAGTGTTGTTGATTGAAAAAAGTAGTATTTTCACCCGTCTGCATAAGTTCAATAAACCGCAAGGTGACAGGCATGTGTTTTAGCCAATCGAGGAAACGGGAAAGACGACTGTCGGTAAAATCATTGAGAAGGACAGTATTTACCTTAACGTCTAATCCGGCTTCAATGGATTTATCCAGACCGAGAAGAATCTCTTTGAGTTTGTCTTGCCCAGTGATAGCAGCAAACTGGCGTGGATCTAGGCTATCAATGCTCACATTGATCTGGTCTAAACCTGCGTCCTTCCAATCATGTGCAAATTTCGCAAGTCGACCACCATGTGTTGTCATAGCAACACGCTCAATCCCTGGCGTGTTTGCCGTCAACGAGAGAATGTCGACGAAGTCTCTTCGGAGTGTGGGCTCTCCACCTGTAAGCCTAACTTTGCTCGTGCCGAGCTGAGAAAAGCCGGTAAGCAGTGTACGTATCTCTGCGGGTGTTAAAAACTGATCATCAGACGGACCTTTATAACCATCAGGCAAACAATATTGGCAGCGAAAATTACAAGCCTCTGTCAATGACAAACGCAAATAATGGAATTGACGCCCAAAAGTATCTGATAACACGCTTTTCCCTAAAGTTAGTACTACTCAATACCTTGAGTTTACGATGGCTTGCACAAGAAAGAAATGACTGTATACGCATAATTTAAGGAGAATTAATCTATATTTGTTTGAGCGATCTGTGGGTATATACCGTAAAATGAAGTAAATCATTCATCTAGCACATCCATGAGACGCAATCCCTACCCAGAAAGAGCCACCAAGGAAGTAAGGTGGCAAGTTATTCCTTTACTCATTCCCTACCTTACTGAATTTAAAGGCAGAGTCACTTTAGCACTGGCTTGCTTAGTGGCTGCCAAGCTCGCAAGTATTGGTTTACCTTATGTGCTTAAGTACACGGTAGATACTCTCAACACCGATGTAACTACCCTAGCGATAGCCGTCCCCATTAGTTTGATTATCGCCTATGGCGCATTACGTTTAATCAACGTGTTGCTGGGTGAAGTGAGAGATACCCTATTCGGTCGGGTAACCGAGCGCGCGATGCGTAGGTTGGGACTAACCGTCTTCAAACATTTGCACAACCTCGACCTCAGTTTTCACCTGAATCGACGCACTGGCGGTCTTGCAAGAGATATTGAACGAGGTACCAGTGGCATCAGCTTTTTGATGCGCTTTATGGTATTTAACATTGTCCCTACCCTACTCGAAATTCTACTGGTGGTTGGTTTACTCTACATCCAATTCGGTTGGTCATTTGCCGCTATCATACTGGCGAGCGTAGTTGCCTACGTGACTTTTTCAATGAAGGCTACTGACTGGCGAACCCGTTTTGTGATTCAAATGAACGAAGCCGACTCAACCACCAATTCAAGAGCCGTGGACAGTCTTCTCAATTTTGAAACGGTGAAGTACTTCAACAATGAAACCTTTGAAGCCAATCGATACGACAAAGACTTAGCCGGTTGGGAGAAGGCCCGCCGCAAAAACCGTTTGTCTTTGTTCGCATTAAATGGCGGACAAGCCAGCATCATTGCGATTGCAATGACATCTATGATGGCAAATGCAGCTTTTGGCGTCATGAATGGACGCATGACCATTGGCGATTTTGTGTTGATTAACGCCTTTACCATGCAGATATTTATGCCGCTGAATTTCTTGGGTTTTGTTTACCGAGAAATTCGCGGTTCACTGGCCAATATCGATAACTTGTTTGAACTGCTAGATGTTAGTCCGGTCATTCAGGATGCTCCTGATGCAACAAAACTCAAGGCCCCCAAACCTGCAGTCTCATTTACCGGAGTTAACTTCCATTACCAAGAGTCTCGCCCCATTCTTAACGATGTGTCTTTTGATGTAGCGGCTGGTTCAAAAGTGGCTATTGTTGGTGAAAGTGGTACCGGCAAGTCAACCATAATGAAACTCTTGTTCCGATTTTATGAGCCTACCGGCGGCACTGTGAGAATCGATGGCGTTGATATTAAAAACGTCACGCAAAATAGCTTGCGTGAGCATATTGGTATTGTTCCTCAAGATACTGTGTTGTTTAACACTTCGCTGAAAGAAAATGTATTGTATGGCAATCCAGATGCAGACGATGAGGCGGTTAATAAAGCGCTTTCTATTGCCCACTTAACACAATTCGTCGAAAGTCTGCCTGACGGATTAGAGACTCAAGTGGGTGAGCGAGGCCTAAAGCTGTCTGGTGGCGAAAAGCAACGAGTAGCAATAGCGAGAGCTATTCTCAAAGGCGCCCCAATTCTGATCTTCGACGAAGCAACATCGTCTTTAGACAGCGAATCAGAAAAGGCAATTTTGAGTGCACTTAGAGATGCAGCCAAAGGTCACACGAGTTTGGTCATTGCCCACCGACTCTCAACTATTACCGATGCAGATACGATTTTGGTCATGCACAAAGGGGCGATTGTTGAACGGGGTACACACAGTGAACTGCTTGCTTTGAACGGTCACTATGCAGCGCTTTGGCTTGCACAACAGCACAGCGAAGACTGATGAACCCTGAAAAAATTAAAGATGCGATAAACCAAGTCATGCCTTTTGGAAAATACAAAGGGCGCAGACTCTTTCATCTACCAGAGCCCTACCTCGTATGGTTTCACAAACAAGGGTTCCCTCAAGGCAAGTTAGGAGAGCAACTTGCCCTCATGTATGAAATAAAACTCAACGGCTTGGAGGCCCTTGTAGAACCCCTATTAGTTGAAGATTAGTTATGTATTCACGTACTCGAAGGCAGCAATATGCCATTCTCGACGACAACGCTTTAAAAATTCATCGCAGCGTTGCGACTAAAATTATTGAAGAGCCTGCACTTCTAACGCCAGTAATTGAGCGACTCGAAGAGCGCTATCAAAGCGGCATCATGCGTTATGGCAGCTACATAATGTGGCAAGTTATTCTGGAGGCCATTGACGACCCACAGCGTTTCGAAGCTTTGTTACTCTCAGATGATGAAAGAACAGTAAAGTTAAGACGACAAACGATTTTTACCGGTGTACTTACTGAAGAGGAAAGAGAACAGGCGCTAGCATCGTAATACGACGCTTAAGAGGTTAACGCAACGCCGCAGTGAGGGAAAGTGATAACCTTTTTACTGTACGCCGTGAACCCATCCCTGGGGGCTCGGCTTCGGCATCCATGCCTCAGACGCCTGTAAAAAGGTCATCACTTCCCACACTAGCTTCATAGTATTTATCTATTAAGCGTTACGTAAGTGGTCTGCAACGAGGAATGCCATTTCGAGTACTTGGTCGGCATTCAAGCGTGGGTCACACTGAGTTTTGTAGGCTTGTGCTAAGTCATCGTCACTGATTTCGTAAGCACCGCCGGTACATTCGGTGACGTGCTGTCCGGTCATTTCTAAGTGAATACCACCAGCGTGTGTGCCTTCAGCATCATGTGCATTAAAGAACTGCTTGATTTCACGTAAAATTGCGTCGAAATCACGGGTTTTATAACCGCTCGATGCAGAGAAGGTATTGCCATGCATGGGGTCAGAACTCCATACCACGTGACGCCCTTCCGCTTTAACTCTTCGTAGTAGACGAGGTAGATTGTCAGCAATTTTGTCTGCGCCCATACGAGTAATCAGCGTTAAACGACCAGGGTCGTTGAGCGGATTAAGAGCATCAATCAAGCGAATGAGTTCATCTTCTTCCATGGTTGGGCCAACTTTCACGCCAATCGGGTTGTGAATGCCACGGAAAAACTCAATGTGGGCATGGTCTAGCTGACGCGTGCGTTCTCCAATCCATACCATGTGCGCAGAGCAATCATACGGCTTACCAGTTAACGTATCTATACGTGTTAAGGCTTGCTCGTAGTTAAGCAACAGTGCTTCGTGCGAGGTAAATAAAGACGTTTCGTGCAGTGTAGGACTCGACTGTGAATTGATTCCAATCACATCCATAAACTCCAACGTATCCTGAATACGCATCGCCATATCGTGATAGCGTTCTTTCAACGGATTGTTTTCAACAAACGCCATATTCCAACGATTCACTTCGTGTAAATCTGCTAAACCACCTTGAGCGAAAGCCCGCAACAAGTTCAAGGTTGATGCGCTACGATGGTATGCCTCTAACAAACGGTCTGGATTAGGACGTCTTGCGTCTTCGGTAAATTCGAAGCTGTTGATAATATCACCGCGATAACTTGGCAATGATATACCGTTTTTAGTCTCAAAATCCGATGAACGCGGCTTGGCATATTGCCCCGCCATACGAGCAACCTTTGTTACCGGACAACGGCCTGCAAACGTCAAAACAATAGCCATTTGAAGCAATACTTTAAACGTATCTCTTATTTTTGGCGCATTAAACTCGTCAAAAGATTCGGCGCAATCACCACCTTGCAGTAAAAAGCCTTTACCTAGACTTACTTCACCTAGCTGACGACGGAGTTCTCTTGCTTCCGCGGCGAAAACAAGTGGCGGATAAGTGCTCAGTGTTTTTTCTACCTCGGACAATCGCGTTAAATCTTCGTAGGTAGGTTGCTGAAGAATAGGCTTTTGCCTCCAGCTATCGGGTTGCCAATTACTCAAGAATGTTCTCCTGTTAATATTCCATACAACGTAGGGCAACAGTTGCTGTGGTTACTTTGGCGCCACTGTAACACAATTGATGTATGGAACTAGTAGGACAGCGTGAAAATCTAGAAAGTTTTTTAGACCGTGTTGGCCTTGTATTTTGATTAACTTGCTTGAAGTTGTTTTATCAAGCCGTCAGAGGCGCTTTCAATCAGATCTAGTACCAATTCAAAGCCTTTTTTTCCGCCATAATACGGGTCGGGAACTTCCTGGCCTTCGTGCCCTGGCGCAAAATCTAGCATCAATTTTACTTTGTGACGTTGAGCGTCGGGTGCTTTCTCAAGTAAGTTGGCCAAGTTGCTGCTATCCATAGCCAAGATGTAGTCAAATTTATCAAAATCATCATCTGCAACTTTTCGACAAGCTATTCCCTTAAAGCTATATCCTCGCTCAACACCTGCGGCTTGAGAACGCTTATCAGGGGCTTTGCCAATGTGATACCCATGGGTTCCCGCCGAGTCTATGTTGATGTCGAGCCCTGCTTGCGCTGCTTTATGTCTAAAAACAGCCTCAGCGGTAGGCGATCGACATATATTTCCTAAACAAACAAATAAAACAGAAGGCACGGACAAGTACTCCAGAAAATGAAAAATGAGTTGAATACACGTTGTGTAGAATATCTCAGCCCCTATAGGGGTACAAGAAATTCAGCGTTGTAAGCCTTTAATGAAATGGCTCAGTTCCACCAGTAAAACACATAGAACATACGCGGGCTATAGCTCCTGATAAAGTGAAAAGTTCGGTGAAAAGTCAGCTATCTTGCAATACCATTGGTTACGTACCTTGCTCCGATGCGAGGAATATTTCATGCTAATCGTCATAGTGCTATCACAATAACGCAAGCAATGACCTTAAAACCCACGATGAAGACCTTCACCATCAAAACACTCGTTATGTCGAGTTGGCTATGGTCGTTTTCGGTATTTTCAGACACGTCGAGTAACCATCATGTTGCCATCAACATTATTAAGGAATGTCAGCCAGATGCGGAAAGACGCCAGAATCAAATCGTTCTATTCCATTCGGATGTGTTTTCTTTATCAGGCTGGAACCACATCAGCGATGAATCCATTAGTGCTGAGTTTTTAGGTGTGGCATTGCCACCTGAGCGATATGATTTTTCTACGTCAAACTATATCGCTGATCCAACTTGCGGCGGTGAAATAACGTATCGCACAGTCTTAGTTAAAAAGCTTACTGACTGGCATCATCAACATGCGAATGGGTTGGAAATAAATTTTGCAGGCTCGCCGACCAAGGTTGAGAGTTTAGCGTCGATAATTATCGAGCTTAAAATACACAGTGCAGAGACAGTAATACCTCACACCACCGCACTCAATGAAGCTTATGGAGAGTATATAAGTCAAGAAGAGCTGCTAGCTCTCGACAATGGCAACATAAACTTATCTATCACTCTTTTCGAGCAAGGAGCCAACGACCCATCTACCCTATCGTTAAACGCCTCATATCTATCGAGTTTAACACCCTCATCAATTATGGATGAATGGATACACATTGAAGTACCTTTAGCCGCTCTCGATTTTTACAAAGAACAAAATTATTCGGATACACCAATACTCATGGAAGACGTTAGTAAAAGTGAGTTTGTTGGCATTAGACTTAACCCAGAGAGTCAAAATGGTAAAGTGTTGCGACACTTTTTGAACGGGCAACTCCCCGATGATATACCTGAATTATTCAAAGAGTATCACGTCAGTATAAAACGAGTCGCGCTCGTCACCCGTTAGGTTAACTAACCAGAGCCGCAGAAATCTTCACAAGGGTCGATAACGTCAACAAAGATACCGTATAATTTGTTTGCGATAACTAAAATCAAAAAATCTTCGCCACCGTAAAGACCAAGCGACTATAGAAAAAACTGGAGTATTCATGACTGCACACGTATTGATGCTAAGTAGCTCTCGCAAAAACGATGAACCTTACCTAGCCCACGCCCAGCCTTTCATTTCTGAACATTTGAACGGTATCACTGATGTGCTGTTTATTCCTTTTGCTGGCGTTACCATAAGTTACGATGAATATACCCAGCGAGTCGCTGAAGGATTACCGGCACTGAATGTCACGGGATTACATCAGGTATCTTCACCCCGTGAAGCGATTGAAAACGCCATTGCCAATAATCAAGCGGTTATGGTTGGCGGGGGTAACACCTTTCACTTACTGTATACACTGTACGAGCTTGATTTAATTGAACCTTTAAAGGCAGCCATTGCTGACGGGCTTGCTTATGTTGGTTGGAGCGCAGGCTCAAATATTTGCGGTATGACTATTAGAACAACCAACGACATGCCAATTATTGCACCGCCGTCTTTTGATGCACTCGATGTGCTTTCTTGTCAGCTTAATCCACACTACACCGACTACGCTGCTCCCGGACATAATGGCGAAACCCGAGACCAACGCTTGGCTGAATTTACCACCGTTAACCCTACTACACCTGTGTTAGCTATTCGCGAGGGCACTGCGCTAAAGCTCACTGACGACAAGTTAACACTTGTTGGAGATTTGGGGGGCTTTGTCTTCATCGCAGACGAAAAGCAACCCATAAAAGAGGGTGACGACTTAACACAATTTGTCGATTATTGCCGCTAGCATGCCCTCATCCGGTGCATTTTCAAAGGGTATTTCACCCAATAGAGGCGCCGGCATCGCTCTTTTCAGGGTGTTAACGTTCTCGTCATAACGAGACATACACCCAGAAACATCATTCGCTATCCAACCCGCCAAGGTTAAACCGCTGCTCACTATGGATTCTGCGGTGAGTAGTGCGTGATTCAAACACCCCAACTTCATACCCACTACAAGGATCACCGGTAGGTTTAGGTGTGCAACAACATCAGACATAAATAGGTCGTTCGACAGAGGCAAGCGCCATCCACCCGCGCCTTCCATGAGCAAAAGATCGGGTCTCAACGCTTGCTGCGCATTTAAACCTGCCACGATAGATGGCTCATCTAGAACAATACCGGCTTCTTGTGCTGCAATGTGTGGTGCAATGGGTGGAATAAGGCGAATAGGGTTAATAATATCTAATGAAACGTCCATACTACTGGCAGTGTGAAGTGCTAACGCATCCTCATTTACCCATTCATCGTTTACCCGCTCGCAGCCAGCAGCAACAGGTTTATAGCCTAATGTGTTCTTACCTAAACGCCCACCAGCACTGAGTAATTGTGCAGTTACGTAGGTTTTCCCAACTTCGGTGTCTGTACCGGTAATAAAATACTGCTTCATTACTTTTCTAACCTGAAATGACTAACTCTATAGGTAATTGGTAAGCCCTTTGGCAAATCACTCATACCTTGATACACCATACTTAACTTTTTGAGATCTCGTTTACTCAAAGAGGCATTTTGCCGTGTTGTGGCACCTGCACCTGCATGCTTTATAGAACGCAGTAGCGACAATATGTTTGGGTGATAATCGACGTAGTCTTTGGTGATAACCCGTGATACACGCAACTTGGTCGATTGGAATGCGCTTAACCAGCGTTGCAAGCTGGGTAATGGAGTATCTGCTTTGTCCAACGATGCTAAGGCTCTCGCCTTGTGAAGCTCTGTAAACGATCCGTCCACCATAATTGCTAATTCGGCAACACCACCTGTTTCGAGTACTCGTTCAACCTCATCCGCTACCGCATGTAAATTCGTACACCACTGTAATGCCATAGAGGAAAAGACGAATGAAAAGCTACTGTTTGAAAACGGTAAAGACTGAGCATCAGCCACTGAAAAAGAAATATCGGGATAAAGCGCTCGAGCTTGGTCAACCATGCCCTTCGCTAAGTCTACACCTTGTATACTAACCCCACGGCTATTGAGCGTTTGTGTATGTCGTCCAGTTCCGGCACCAATGTCTAGACCATTACCTGACAACAATTGAGGTAAATGGCGCAATGCAGCCTCACCAATCTGATTTTGGATCTGCGCGACTTCATCGTAGGTACGTGCCGATCGAGAAAAGCTTTTTGCTACGTCGGCTGGCGCAATTGGGTTATCGATATCTATGTGTTGATACGCTGCCTGACTCATTGTCATTTCACCACTTCCTCTAACGACAGCCCAATGGCATCAACCAGAACTTCGATATCTTTGGACGTGTGTGTTGCAGACAAAGTAATACGCAACCTATCTTCTCCTTTTGGCACGGTAGGGTAGCGAATGGCAGGAACCCAAATTCCCCGTTGCGCAAGGGCTTCACTGAGGGCCAAGGCTTTTTCCGGCGTCCCCACGATTACCGGTTGTATTGCACTATGTGAATCAGCCAAATAAAGATCACTTTCGCTCGCCTGCCCGATCAGCGCAGAGAAACGGTCTCTAAAGTCAGCGATGTTTTCGTGGAGTTTGGCTCTACCGTCACCGTTATTCACAACATGGGAAATAGAAAACAATGTCGCCACAGCCTGAGACGGGGGCATGGCGGTAGAGTAGATGTAATGCCGGGCATAATTGACCAAATAATCAATCAGCGTTTGGCTGCCCGCAATAAATGCGCCGCCTGTGCCGATGGCCTTGCCAAAGGTTCCCATTAGAATAGGAACATCTGACTGAGATAGATTGTGCAACTCTGCAGTACCGAGTCCGTGTTCGCCCAGCACTCCAAACCCGTGGGCATCATCTAACATTAACCAGCCCTTGTTTGTGCTAGTAATGTCAGCTATTTCACGCACCGGTGCGCTGTCACCATCCATACTGAACACACCCTCGGTGGCAACAAGACAATCTTGAGATTTTACTTTCTCAAACAATGAAGCTAGATGTTTAATGTCATTGTGTTTAAATCGACGAAGTTGCGCTTTACTCGATGAAGCCCCATCTAAAAAAGAGGCATGCATAAGCCGGTCTGCAAGTATGTCGCCGCCTTGTGCGAACAATGCCTGACATATTGCTTGATTAGCAGAAAACCCAGAGTTGAATAGAAGCACCGCTTCTCTATCGAGCGCATCAGCCAAATAAGTCTCTAACGCCAAATGCGCTTGGGTGTGTCCCGTCACCAGCGGAGATGCGCCGCTGCCAGCGCCGAATTGCGCCAGCCCCTCAACCCAAGCCTGCAACACCCCTTCGTGGTGTCGCATTCCAAGGTAATCATTACTCGAAAAATTTAAGTAATGAGCGTCGTTAATACAAATAATGTTGTCTTTTTCGTATTGCTGACACTTTCGCTGACGCAGATAGCCCTGCTCTGCTCGCTCAGACAACTGTGTTTCTAGCCAATCAAAGGCCATTACGCCTCCACAGTTTGCGCAGGTTTTGTCGACACTTTGGCCGTTTTTTTATTCTCAGTGGCGTCATAAAACAAATCATCGCCAGCACTTTGTTGCTTTGCAATTTCCTCTTCGAGTACTTGCTGATGGGCTTCATCAGAAAACTCTCTGGTACGCTCGGCATTAATACCCAACTTGCGGAACAAAATAACATCTTCGTGAGTGTCTGGGTTTGATGTGGTGAGTAGCTTACAACCGTAAAAGATTGAGTTGGCGCCAGCCATAAAGCAAAGTGCTTGCATTTGCTCGTTCATCGCTTCTCGTCCGGCCGACAACCTTACGTGTGACTTAGGCATCATGATTCGGGCAACGGCAATGGTACGGATGAAAGTAAATGGGTCTAAATCATCAACTTTATCCAGCGGTGTCCCTTTGACTTTTACCAGCATGTTAATGGGTACACTTTGCGGATGCTCAGGTAGATTGGCCAATTGAATTAACAAGCCAGAACGGTCAGACGCAGACTCGCCCATACCGACAATTCCGCCAGAACATACGTTCATACCGGCGGCGCGAACATTTTCAAGCGTATTCAAACGGTCTTGATAAGTGCGCGTGGTAATAATGTCACCGTAAAATTCTGGCGAGGTATCGAGGTTATGGTTGTAGTAATCAAGACCGGCTTGCTTTAACGCGAGAGCTTGATCACGCGTGAGCATACCCAAGGTCATGCAAGTTTCTAAGCCTAAGTCTTTTACTTCCTCGACCATTTTGGTGATATACGGCATGTCGCGATCGCGAGGGTTGCGCCAAGCAGCTCCCATACAAAAACGAGTAGAACCAGCTTGTTTGGCTTCTTTCGCGCGCTGTATAACTTTTTCAATTTCTAACAAACGCTCTTTTTCAAGACCCGTGTCATAGCGAGCGCTCTGTGGACAATATTTACAGTCTTCAGGGCATGCACCTGTTTTTATAGAAAGTAGCGTGCTGACTTGTACTTCATTAGGGTCGAAATTTTCTCTATGCACACACTGCGCTTTAAACAACAAATCGTTGAACGGTAACGCAAACAAAGCATCAACTTCTGCTTTAGTCCAGTCGTTACGAATGGTTGACGTATTATTAGTAGCGGCTGACTTCACGCTCATCTGCTGTCCTTTACTATTTCAAAATGCTGGCTTAGTCTATGCGCCAGAACAAAGTTGTCAACTCTGACCAATCAAATAAGTTTACTAACGGTTATATTTTGAACAATATTGAATTTGATAAGCAACATATTTGGCATCCGTACACATCTGCAACCAATCCTTTGCCCTGTTATGAAGTGGTTGGTGCTAATGGCGTAGAGTTAACGCTTGCTACGGGTGAAGTTTTAATCGACGGTATGTCGAGTTGGTGGGCAGCCATTCACGGATACAATCACCCTGTATTGAATCAAGCAGCCCATGAGCAGATAGACGCGTTCTCACATGTGATGTTTGGTGGGATCACACACCAGCCAGCGATTGACGTATGTAAGACATTACTCGATATGGTACCCGCGGGATTACAACGAGTGTTTCTTGCTGACTCTGGCTCGGTGTCCGTAGAGGTTGCCATTAAAATGGCTATTCAATATTGGGCATGCCAGGGTCGCCCTGAAAAATCCCGGATTGTATCGCCTCGTAATGGTTATCACGGGGATACCTTTGCCGCTATGTCTGTATGCGATCCGGTGACGGGTATGCACAGTTTGTTTGAATCAGTGTTACGCAAACAAATATTTGCGCCTGCGCCCCAAACACGATTTGACCACACTTTTAGTGAAGACGATATCCTTCCGATGGAGGAGCTATTTGAAAAACATCATAGCGAAATGGCCGCGCTCATTTTAGAACCGATTGTTCAAGGCGCTGGGGGTATGCGTATGTACCATCCCGAATATTTAAAACGCTGTCGACAGTTATGCGATACCTATGATGTACTCCTGATTTGCGATGAAATAGCCACAGGATTTGGTCGCACCGGAAAGCTCTTTGCCTGTGAGCATGCTGGTATTTCGCCCGATATTATGTGTTTGGGCAAAGCCATCACCGGTGGGTACATGACGCTGGCCGCAACCATCTGCACAGAAGATGTAGCACTTGGCGTATGCCAAGGCGAACCAGGTGTATTTATGCATGGGCCAACTTACATGGGCAATCCACTTGCTTGTGCCGTTGCCAACGCCAGTTTGTCACTGATCAATCAAAACCATTGGCAAGAACAAGTCGCCAACATTGAACAACAACTAAACGTTGAGTTAGCGCCTTGTGCGTCACTCCCTAATGTCGCCGATGTGCGGGTTTTAGGCGCGATTGGCGTGGTTGAAACCCATACACCAGTCGACGTGGCAGCCATTCAAAAGCTATTTGTCAAAAGTGGCGTTTGGATCCGGCCATTTGGTACACGCGTCTATGTTATGCCCCCGTATGTCATCTCGAGTCAGCAACTTTCAAGGCTCTCTCACGCTATGTATTCTGCGCTAAAAGTCTTATAGACCCAACTCAAAGCAGTTTAACGCCAAGGTTTTGTTTTCTTACAAAATCTACAACATTAAACCTTGGCGCATTACCCAGTGTACGGATACACTTATAAGGTAAGTATTTAACAGGAGTAAACATGTTACTAGCGACACTTGCCGTTTTAGTCGGCTTGCCTGTGTTGTTGTGGAGTGCAGGGAAGTTCGTCGGTGGCGCCGCGTCTGTAGCCAATCATTTTGGTGTATCGCCTCTTCTCATCGGAATGCTGATCATTGGCTTTGGCACATCTGCACCAGAAATCATCGTTTCAATATTTGCCGCTATTCAAGGTAATTCTGGTATCGCCCTCGGTAATGCCTATGGATCTAATATTGCCAACGTCATGTTAATTCTTGGCCTTACCGCGCTCATAAGCCCTATTGCAGTTAAATCTGAAATTATAAAAAAAGAGCTTCCCGTATTGCTCGGCATTACATTCTTCGCCTCTTGGCAGTTGCTCGATCAGTCAGTATCAAAAGACGATGCTTACTCACTCATTGGTTTGTTCGTGCTACTGATTTCATGGAGTATTTTCCAAGCCGTAAAGGGCGAGAAAGACGCATTAGCCGACGAGTACAATGAAGAAATAAGTGCTTCTCAAGGCACAGTTAAGACCCATGTAATTTGGTTACTGTGTGGCTTATTACTGCTTGTTGCAAGCTCACGCATCCTAGTCTGGGGAGCGGTTGAAATTGCGACTTTCTTTGGTGTAAGCGACACCATCATCGGTCTCACTATCATAGCCATTGGTACGTCACTGCCTGAATTAGCCTCATCCTTAATGGCGGTTAAAAAGGGTGAACACGACATGGCACTGGGTAATGTTATTGGGTCTAATATGTTCAACACGTTAGCCGTTGTAGGCATAGCAGGCTTGATTCAACCCATGTCAGTGGCATCGGACTTTATTTATCGCGATGTGGCAGTAATGCTAATCAGCACAGTTGCACTATTCATATTCTGTATTGGGCTCAAAGGGCCCGGAAGGTTAAACCGATTGGAAGGTGGGGTCTTTGTCGCGGCCTATATTGGTTACACCTACTGGCTAATTTCGGCCGCATTTCTAAATTAATAAATTGTCGAGCGCGTAGTTAATTAAGCAGCGACTACGCGCTCGCTAACGACATTAGACTCATTACCGCAATACCGCATAGCACGAATAAGTTTGCTCCAAAACGGTCGGATTTGCGGCGACTTCTTCTTGAACGCATATACATTCCGAGCACACTCAGTCCAATACACACTTGAAGCGTTCTTGTCATTGCAAGTACGTACTCTGGTGACCAGCCACTGCCAGCAATACCGTAGTAATTTTGTACACCACTAACAAAATCTGGACGAGCAAAGTGAAACAAAATTAGGGTCAAAACTAACCCGGCCCATCCCATAAAGTTCAAGCTAATGGCAACTTTATAGAAGGCATCTCGAGTTTTTGGCGCTCTGCGTCTATCGACAAAATCACTATTTCTGTTTTTATTTCCCATTTGTCACTCAGATTTTTGGCATCATGCGGCGTGTTGAGTATACTAGCTCGCTATTGGATAAAAGCTGCGTTGTAAAAAACACCAATCCAGCATAATTGTTGAAACATGACTCTTTATCGGCAAATAATCCAAAACATTAACGAATTTACTCACACGGCATTTTCAAACCATCTAAATCAACGCCGTGTGACAGAACTGTAAGACGGAGAAATAAAATGACGCATGCGCCCGTTGTCGATGTACTTAAGGGAAAGTACGCTGTAGGCGAAACGGTGACCGTTAAAGGTTGGGTAAGAACTCGTCGCGATTCAAAAGCAGGGCTTTCTTTTATTGCTGTTCACGATGGCAGCTGTTTTGACCCAGTACAGGTAATTGCACTTAGCTCACTCGAAAATTATTCTGATATTCAGCGGTTGACTGCTGGCTGCTCGCTAGAAGTGACTGGTGTGGTGAAAGCGTCTGAGGGTAAAGGTCAAGCACTAGAAATAGATGGCCAAGAGGTAACTATTGTAGGTTGGGTAGAAAACCCAGATACCTACCCAATGGCTGCTAAGCGTCACAGCATTGAATATCTGCGGGAGTATGCACACTTGCGCCCTCGTACCAACGTTATCGGTGCCGTAACCCGTGTGCGTAACTGCTTGTCACAAGCGATTCACCGCTTTTTCCACGAACGTGGCTATAACTGGATCTCTACGCCTATTTTAACAGCGAGTGATACAGAAGGTGCTGGTGAAATGTTCCGCGTATCCACACTGGATATGATGAATATTCCTCGCGACGACAAAGGTGAAGTGGATTATAGCCAAGACTTCTTTGGTAAAGAAACCTACCTTACCGTATCTGGTCAGCTAAACGTAGAGACCTACTGTACTGCAATGTCTAAGGTATACACCTTCGGACCAACGTTCCGTGCTGAAAACTCCAACACATCACGCCACTTAGCTGAGTTTTGGATGATTGAACCCGAAGTGGCATTTGCAGACTTAAGTGACGTTGCTCAGCTTGCTGAAGATATGCTCAAGTACGTGTGCAAAGCAGTACTCGAAGAACTGCCAGACGATATGGCTTTCTTTGCACAGCGAATTAAGAATGACGCTATCGAGCGACTAGAAAAGCTGGTTGATTCAGAGTTTGTTCGCATGGACTACACCGACGCTATCGATATTTTGAAAGCCAGCGGTAAAGACTTTGAATTCCCCGTTGAATGGGGTGTAGATTTGTCTTCAGAGCACGAGCGATATTTGGCGGAAGAGCATGTTGGTGCTCCCATCATCATGCAGAACTACCCGAAAGACATCAAAGCCTTCTACATGCGCATTAATGACGACGGTAAAACCGTAGCCGCAATGGATGTATTAGCGCCGGGCATTGGTGAAATTATCGGTGGCTCACAGCGTGAAGAACGTTTAGACGTGTTTGATGCCCGTCTCGAGGAAATGGAACTAAGTAAAGAAGACTACAGCTGGTATCGCGACTTGCGACGTTACGGAACTGTGCCACATTCAGGCTTTGGTCTTGGTTTTGAGCGCTTAGTGGCTTATGTTACTGGCATGCAAAACGTTCGAGACGTTATCCCGTTCCCTAGAACGCCGGGTAATGCTAGCTTCTAAGCATTGATTTATAAGCGTATTTATATAAAGCCTCGTAAAACGAGGCTTTTTTGTATTCGATTACATTTACTGCTGACTACGCAATAATCAAATTGTTAACTTTCTGTAATAAAACCTTTTATTTATCCTTTTTTTCATTAATCTAGCGCCAATCTTCGACGAAAACTGGTAAGACGTTATTCACCAACTATACTCCGGTTAGCAGTAACAGAACTTACATAATCACCCGCAAGAGATGGACTATGCGTCAATTCATTCGAAATGTATCACTCGTAAAATTCACCCTTATCAGCACAGGGATACTTTTACTCTTACTCGCAATATTGGTGTCGAAGGGAATGTACCAAGCGTTTCAAGCACGGGCACAGGCAGCCTCAGATACTTACCTCATAGCAGTCATAGATGCGGTAGAAAAAATCGCACATAACCATGCGGTTGAACGCGGACTAACAGCAGGGTTTCTAGGCAATCCCACCGATGCAGCGTTTGATAAAGTTAGAGGCCAGCGCACAAAAGCTGACGCATCAGTAAATGCACTGAACGCCCTGTTGCGAGATCCACTCGCAGACGAGCTTCAGTTGTCGGTGGAGTTCCGCCCACTGTTCCAGATTATTGAGGGCAAAGATGCACTACGCGCTCAAGTTAATAACAAACAGGGCGCAGCAGCGTTTGGCTTTTACAGTAATTTAAATGCAACGGCCATTGCCACAGCAACCTCTTTGATGTTGTACGTTAATGATGTGCAAGCCAAGGCATCGCTATCGCAAGCGATACTATTTGCAAGATTAAAAGAGCGCCTCGGGCAGTTTCGAGGTAAAACTAATGGCGTATTAGCCAAAAAAGTACTTGCCCCTGCAGTTGAAGAGGAACTCAAGTTCTATGTAAGCGAGATAGCTTTACTTCAATCTCAACTGACGGACAAATTGCAAGGTGATATCAAGTCTCAGTTTTCTTCAGTTATGTCATCTTCAACATCGAGAGAAATCGCTGACATTTCCGCTACGCTTACTTCTGGTAATCCCAATTTCAATGGTCTACCTAGCAGTGGTGAATGGTTTCCGTTAGCTACAAAACAAATTGGTGATGTGAAAGGTTTATTAGATAAGACATGGGTTGATATTGGAGTAATTGCCGCGAAAACTCGTAGTGGAGCATCGACGCTAGTAGCTGTGAATATCATACTCATAGTGATTAGTGCATCTGTACTGATTATTCTGTATTACGTGTTGAACTCGGTGCTGAGAAAACAGCTCAAGTCACTCACAGACAAGTTGGACCAAATTTCGGAATCTGGCGATCTTACTATCGATGTAAAACTTACGTCACAGAATGAACTAGGCGTAATTTCTCAATCCATTGGTAAAACGGTGATGGCCCTGACCGACCTTATTGTCGGCTTAAGCCAATCTATCCAAGTAAGCTCTTTGCTGTCTGAAGAGTTATCAAAATCTACAGTAGTCATGCTCAAAGACGCTGGCAATACACAACAGAAAGCCTCAAATATTGCCACAGCCATTGAAGAAATGTCTGTGACAAGCAGTGAAATTGCGAGAGGTGCTGTTGAAACATTGGATGCAAGTAAGCAGTTAGATCAACTCTCTGTGAACACGATAGAAGCGAACGACAAAACTGGCGACGCTATGGTTAGACTTCACACAGAAATGCAAGATGTAGAGAAAAGCGTCGCGGCGATGGAAAAGCAGGTTACTGAAATAACCTCCATATTAGATACAATTAACACCCTGTCCGACCAAACCAACTTACTGGCACTTAACGCGGCAATAGAGGCAGCTAGAGCAGGTGAACACGGACGAGGCTTTGCGGTAGTTGCCGATGAGGTAAGAAAACTTGCTAGTGCAAGTAGAGCGTCATCTGACCAAATATCAACTTTACTATCTTCACTACAGCAAGCAAACATAGATGTAGTGGAAGGCGTATCACGTAATGCGGAGTTTGCCAAAAGTATCGTAGATATTACCAAAGAGGGGGAAGTCAACGCCAAACAAGCACAAGATGCTGCAGTATTGGTAGAAAGTCTAGCAAATACATCGTCCGCCAGTGCAGAGCAACAGGCAGTGACCTCAATGGAGGTCGCAAAAGATATCCTTTCTGTTCAAGAAGCGTCAGAGCATGAAGTTGAAATAGCTAAGAACTTAGCTGAGCTCGCAGAAAAAATGAAAGACAACAACGACATGCTTAAACGTACCATGGCTAACTTCACATTTGCTGAACCTGAGTAAGTAATCTAATAGTGTGCACGGTAATTTGTATTGTGCACACTCTACTCACTGCGCTATGCTGGTAAATGCACATAGCCCCAAGCAATAACTGTGCTTTTTATGCGTATGTTTCTTGTTTACATATTTTTACTCGTCAGAACCAAATTAAGTCAAAGGCGTAAATGCATTTACACTGCGAGCAGTGCCACAATGTTTGTTCAGTACCGCAACTTTCTGCGGGTACACGTGCAGTTTGCCCTCGATGCGGGCACACATTACTTACCGTAAGAAAGAATGCCACGGAAAGAGTATTGGCATTCTCTTTGAGCGCCTTAGTTTTCCTTGGTTTGTCGCTCCCCTTCAATTTTCTGACGTTTCGAGCTAGCGGCCAACACCATAGTATCGATTTGCCTTCAGGGTTGGGCGTATTAATTTCTCAGGATTACCTGTCTTTAGCCATCATTACAGGCGTAGCCACTTTATTGTTGCCGGGAATTGTACTCTCCTGCTTCGTTACCATGAGTTGGCATTTTATTGCCAATACTCGCCCGCGATATCTCGTCAAGGTGAGCAAAACTATTAACCTATTATTGCCATGGAGCATGGCGGAAATATTTTTAGTCGGCACCCTTGTTAGCTTGATAAAAATAACCGAGCTAGCTGACGTATCAGTAGGGTTATCATTTTATGCCTTTATTGGGTTTACCATATTTACTACCCTCGCGGTGTATTATTACGATCCCAATACCTACAAAACCTGGTTATTCTCAGCGAGAGCGCGATCACCAAAACAGATTTCTCGTGTTGATGCGAGCAAAAGCATTCAGCGCACATGGGCACTTCTCGTCACATCAATAGTGCTCTATATCCCTGCGAACATGCTTCCAATAATGCACACTGAGCTTATGGGAGGAGACTCTCCCAACACGATTATCGGCGGTGTAATCTCATTGTGGGAATCAGGCTCCTACCCCGTAGCATCAATCATTTTTTTGGCGAGCGTCGTTGTGCCGGTTGCAAAAATTGGCATTTTGCTATGGCTGAATTACAGTGTGCATTTTGCACTCGATATCAACACGCAAAAGCGAATGTCGTACTATCGATTTATTGAAGCTATCGGTCGTTGGTCTATGATTGATGTTTTCGTTGTCGCAGTGCTTGTTGCGCTGATTCAAATGGGCAGTACTATGTCTATTTACCCAGGACCTGCTGCTCTCGCTTTTTGTGCAGTGGTATTTGTCACTATGGTTGCTGCAATGACATTTGACTCTCGCCTTATTTGGCATAACTGGAAAGGACTATCATGACCCAAGAGGCTAACATCAAACCCGCATCATCAATATCAGTGATCTGGCTGGTACCACTGATTGTGATCTGTGTTGGTGGCTGGATGATTTACCATCAGTGGAAAAATCAAGGGCCTCTTATCACCATTGAACTCACGTCTGCCAGTGGCATAGAGATCAATAAAACACCAATAAAAGTCAAAGATTTGGACGTGGGTATTGTCAAAAAAATTGTTCTCAAACCCAATTTAGATGGTGTACTGGTAACCGCAAGAATTGATGCTAGCGCAGCGCATTTGTTGACTGAATACACAGATTTTTGGGTCATTGCGCCAAGAATAAGTATCTCTGAGGTTTCTGGCTTAAATACCATATTGTCTGGTAGCTACATTGCAATGTCTGCTAACGATCAAGGCCAGGCGCAGCAACATTTTGTCGCCCTGAGCAGACCGCCGGTGACGCCTCTAGGTACGCCTGGTCTTCACATTCGCTTAAAAAGCGATGAGGAATATGCCTACAACGCGGGTGATCCTATTATTTACAAAGGGTTTAAAGTCGGCGAGTTTGAAGACGCCGAGTTCAATGTTGATGAGCGAGTGGTGTATTATCGAGCTTTTATTGAAGCCCCCTATCATAAGCTCATTACCGAAAATACGCGCTTTTGGGACGTGAGCGGTGTCAAGTTTTCTTTGGGCTCTAGCGGTCTCAAGATGGAAACGGGTAGTATTGAAACACTGTTAGCAAATGGCATAACCTTTGGCATTCCAGAGGGCGCACAACCTGGGGAACAGATTATCGGTAGAGCTGAGTTCACCGTTTATGAAGATGCCGCAACCGCAGCAAATGCCAGATACAAGCTAGCTGCAAAATACCTACTACTTATTGAAGAGAGTGTGCGAGGGCTCACCGTTGGTGCGCCAGTGGAATACCGTGGCATTGAGATAGGCAGCGTTGCCGCTATTAATTCCATCCCTTCCATCGAGGGTAACATCCTTGAAGAAGACTACCCTATTCCAGTTATTATCAATATTTATCCTGGAAAAGTACGCCAGCAAGACACTCAAGAGGGACTCACTAATGTACAGCAGACTATGCAAAATTGGTTGGAGCGAGATCTTCGAGCAAGTTTGAAAATGGGTAATGTGCTCACTGGAGGTCTGTTTGTTGATCTTCAACACGTAGAAGACCCAGAGCCCAGAGAACTACGAATGGTAGCTGGTTACAACGTTATTCCCACGGTTTCCAACGAGTTTACTCAAATAACACAAAAAGCAGAGGCCATTCTCGACAAAATCAACGCATTGCCTTTGTCTGAAATGGTTCAGAGTATTCAAGTAGCAGTAAATGACATGCAGTCAGCCGCGCAAGCAGTAGAGACAGCAAGTGATGACTTTGATGTACTCATTGCTGATATCGACACAAAATCTCTAAACGCTAACCTCAATCAGGTGTTAGTAAGACTTGATTCAGTACTCAAAAATTACAGTGAAGGTGGTCTGAGTCAGGCAGAAATCAAGGAGACTGTTGATTCAATGCAAATGGCACTTCGCAATATCCAACCTATACTACATAAACTGAATCAATCACCCAATAGTTTGATATTTCCTGCAACTCAAGAGGATATACAACCACAAGCTAAGCCTTAATTAACCATTGAAAGATTAATCCAAAACAATAAGTTAAAAGAACAAAGGCTTTTCAAATAGTAGTAAAGGCGTATTATTAGAGAACAAACTTGAGAGTCCAAACGGCAAAAAGGAATAGCATGACGAACAATGCTAAGCGCTATACAACGAGAAAATTCAGTAAATTCTTTTTGCTGTTTTGTATCTTGTCAGGCGTAATTTCCTGCTCATCAAGTGCGCCGCCGCTTCGTTATTACTTACTACATGGCGTAGCACCAGCGTCCGGCGATTCATCCGCTGAGCTAAATTTTCAACAAACAGTAGTATTAAACGCATTAGTTATTCCAGACTATTTGAAACAGGCTGGGCTAGTTTACCAACTGAGTCCTGCGGAACTACACATATCCCAGTCACACTTTTGGTCCGAATCCGTTGATGTAGGCATTAACCAACTCCTTAGAGATGGTATGAAGCGGAATAATATACAGTTAGTTTCAGCCGCAAGGGTGCCAACGAATGCCAATGAATTGGTATCGCTGTCGCTATTTATCGACGATTTTCTACCAACATGGCAAGGTTACGTCATACTCAAAGGTAGATTTGAGCTGAAAGATAAAAGCGGTGAAGTAAGTGTGCATGAGTTTCATTATACTCAATCACTGTCTGAGGACGGATTTGATCACAGTATATTGGCTATGCGTTCAGTGATTAATTCGCTTTCCAGTGACTTAAGCAGTTTGTTAAAGGTAAATTAGCTCCGCAGTATGTTTAGTCTAGTTAAAAAATACATGTCACAAGGCACCAGCAGTCAATACGACGAGGAAGTCAATCGCCGTATAATTGTTGTTAACTTGTTTTCTGCGGTCGGCATGTGGGTCACTTTTTTTCTTGGGTTGTCGGCAATACATTCTAGTGACTATCCACTCGCAACCATACTGCTAGTATCTTCAGTTATTTTCGCTATTTCTCAGCAAATTCAAGTGCGTAATAGAACCGCTAAAGGTCGTGTTATCGCGATGTCTCTCTTACTTGGCTGTTTGATGATGCTGATGGCAATCTTGACGATAACAGGTGGGAGTGAAAACACCGGCCCCTTGTGGATTTACACCGTACCGCCGGTGACGATGTTCTTTGCAGGATTCCAGCGTGGTTTGCTCGCAACAGTTTTGTTCACCCTTCTTATTTGTATATTGTTGTTTATGCCAAACGACGCCTTACTGTTGGCATCGTACACAACGGCATTTAAATCGAGGTTAATTCTGTCATTTATGACAGTAACTTTCTTGTCGGCCTTTTACGAATATAGCCGTCAAAAAAGTTACGATACTGCGATGTACCTAAGTGAACAGTTTGAACGCCAAGCCCAGCACGACCCCCTTACTCATTTGCTAAATCGCCGGGGCGTTCAGCAACGCCTCGATCAAGAGGAAGCTCGTTCGAAGCGCAATGAACAAGCGTACTGTGTTGCCATTGCAGACATTGACCGGTTTAAATCAGTTAATGATAAATTTGGTCACAAGGGTGGTGACGAAGTACTTAAACGCGTATCTCAAGTGTTCAGTAATCGTATTAGGAAACATGACATAGTTGCACGATGGGGTGGCGAAGAGTTTTTGTTTATATTCCCTGAAACTTCAGAAGAGCAAGCGATGCTGGTCGCAGAGGAAATCCGCGCCATATTGAGTGACTCTCCAATAGTAATTGACGGCAAAAGCTTTAAAGTTACCTCTAGTTTCGGGGTATGCGAAGTGTCAAAAGACCTAGATGTAGACAAAGCACTCAATTTAGCCGACCAAGCTATGTACCGAGCAAAGAGTGACGGCCGCAATCGCGTAACCCCTGCTTCAGCCCTGTAATTTCACATATTCTTTTCCGCTACCAAACGACGCGAAAGCAAGCTAATTAGCATTGCCTCACGAATTCTTACAATTAGATTATATATTCGACACATTTTCTCGCTAGAATTACTCTAGACCAATGGATTTTTAGCGAGCACACACATGAAAGTAATGAAAATTGTCGTACCAATAACCATCTTAATTGTTGGTTATCTAGGAATGAAAGGCATTGAAGCCTCTGCTTCCGATAATAATGAACAAGAAGAGGTCGACACTCGCCCAACCGTTACCATTGAAAGCCTATTACCAGAGAACGTTACCGTTTCACTATCCTCTTATGGCGAGGTGATGCCATTGGAAAGCACTAACCTAGCAGCTCAGGTATCAGGTGAAGTGCAATCTTGGAATCCTAATTTTGTCAGTGGTGGTTTGATTCGCCGTGGCGAAGTTCTTTTTAGCATGAAAAAGACACTTACGAGGCGGCGCTACTGCTGGCTGAAGCTAATTTGGCGAGTGCCAAAGCTCAACTGATTCAAGAAGAAGCGCAAGCCGATGTTGCTCTGCGCGAATCAAAGTCTCTTCCTGCTTCAAGCGTTACCGATTTATATCTCAGAAAACCACAGGTTTTAAGTGCTCAAGCGGCGGTCAAGTCAGCTCAAGCTCAATTGCGAATTGCGCAGCGCGATCTGGCAAACTGCGACGTAAAAGCCCCCTACGACGCGCTCATTATTGAACGCAATATAAGTACTGGCGACTACTTGAATACCGGCGCGGTCGCCGCTGTCATTAATAACGTGGAATATGCAGAAATTACGTTTCCTGTCGCTGGATTTGACCGCGGTTTCATGAACGAAAACCCGATAGGCGACAAAGCGACAATAGTATTAGACAGCCAATCTAACTTCATGGTTGAAGGTACCATTCACCGCGACACGGGTATTGTTGATTCAGCGACACGAATGTCACAGTTTGTCGCCAGAATCGAGGACCCTTACGCGCTTAACAGCAACAAACCAATAGTGAAATTTGGCTCTTATGCCACTGTTGAATACAAGGGCAGAACGCTTCAACAGGTTTATCGCATTCCTCAAGACCTAATTACGCAGAAAATAGTATGGACCTTGGATGGCGATAGTAAACTCATTTCACAGCCTATCGATGTCATTCGCGAAGAAGGTAGTGACTTTCTTATTCGAGGTAATTTTGACGCATCTCGTGTTGTAGTTTCTCTTCCTGAATACCCTAGAAACGGTATGGATGTGCGCCTGCTGACAGGTGAAGAGCTTGTCGCCAATCGCACTCTCGGCCAGTAAGGAAGCGTATTATGGAAAACCCTAACGACGACAAGCGCGGAATTATTGCTTGGTTTGCGCGCAATTCCGTTGCAGCTAACCTACTCATGATTTTTATTATCATCATGGGTATTGCCAGTTACTTTACGATTCAACGTCAGATGTTTCCCAACATTGAAATCAACTACATCAATGTGTCTGCAAATTACCCTGGAACCTCTCCTCAAGAAATTGAAGAAAGTATTCTGATTAAAATTGAAGAAGCACTCAAAGACGTTACCGAGATCAAACGTATTGTTTCTCGAGCGTTCAGAGGTTCAGGCAGGGTCACACTTGAAATTGATACCGACGCTGAACTCACCGATGTACTTGACCAAGTGAAGCTTCGAGTAGATGGCATAGCCACCTTTCCTGCAGACATGGAACCAGTGAATGTCTCTCAAATTGAATTTCGTCAAGATGTCATCGAAATGCCAATAGTGGGTGACGTACCACTGAACGAGCTCAAGCTCATAGCAACGCAGATTGAAGATGAGCTACTCCAATTGGGCAACGTCTCATTGGTAGAAAACTCGGCCCCAGAGGACGAAATAGCTATCGAAATTAACCCAGAAATGTTGCGTAAGTACGAGCTAAACATTAACGATGTAACGAGTGCAATTAATGCCTACTCTGCCAACATTTCCGCTGGCCAAGTAAGAACTGACACTGGCATCGTATCTATTCGTGTAGAAAACCAATACTACAGCGGCGAAGAATTCGCGCAAATTCCTGTAAAAATGGGGACAGCGGGAAGTCGCGTTGTGCTTGGTGACATTGCAACAATTAAAGACGGTTTCACCGAAGGCGAACGCTACTTTAAGTTCAATGGCAAGAACGCCATTTTCATGTCTGTGAAAGCCACAAAAACCCAAAATACCATCCCGGTTGCTGAATCAGTCAAAGCCTTTATTGAAGAGCGCAATAAAACCCTACCTCCAGGAGTGAGCTTGGAAATACTGGTAGATATGACCTACTACCTCAATGCTCGTTTGGATATGATGCTTAAGAACCTTTTCCAAGGCTCGATTCTTGTTGCACTAATGCTCACCATATTCTTGCGCTTTAGACTGGCTTTTTGGGTAATGGTTGGCCTACCCGTGTGTTTCTTGGGTGCAGTAATGATGATGCCTATTTTCGGCGTTAGCATTAATATTCTGTCTTTGTTTGCCTTTATTATGGTACTGGGGATTGTAGTTGATGACGCCATTGTCATCGGGGAAAGTGCCTATACCGAAATAGAGAGTAAAGGCGGCGGTATCGACAATGTGGTTCGCGGTGCTAAGCGAGTCGCCACACCTGCAACCTTTGGGGTTCTCACTACGATTGCAGTATTTGCACCTTTTACGCTGAGTAGTGGACCTGAGGGCGCATTTTTCTACAACATCGCTGTTGTCGTTATTCTGTGTTTGGTATTCAGTTTGATTGAGTCCAAACTCATTTTGCCAGCTCACTTGGCCCACACACGTTTTTCACCAGTTAAAGAATCCAGTTGGCGTGCTCGCTTTAACAAGCGTTTTATGGGCTTTGTTAATGGTCCCTACCGTAGAACCGTTGAACGTGCACTCGAATGGCGATGGGCCGTGTTATTCGCATTTATCGCATTGTTTATGCTTAGCTTAGGGTTAATAAACGCCAACTATGTTCGCATGGTTCCCAACCCTAAAGTCCCTCATGACTTCCCAAGTATTTCAGTAGAAATGAACGAGAATGTCTCGGACAGCACTACTATTGATGCACTCAAGACCATTGAGCAAGTCTTACTGAACGAGGAGCAAAAAATCGTTAAGGAGTTTGGCTCCGGTATGATTCGTGACCGTTTGGTGTTCAATAACTCTCGTAATGAAGGGCGTATTCTTGTTCCGCTAGTCGCTGAAGAAGAGCGTGTCATGAATACCTTTGAGCTTGCACGACGTTGGCGTACGGCCATTCCTGATATTGCTGGCATGAAGTCATTTACGGTGATTGATGACGTAAATGGCAGTGATGGTGACGATGGCGAATTTGGCTATCTCATATTTGGCGCAGACCTAGACACCTTAAATGCTGCTGGGCTCAAGTTTATTGAAATGCTCCAACAGCAGGAAGGATTATTTGATGTAAGCTCAACCATAGATCCACCCAGCAAGGAAGTACAAATGGTGCTTAAGCCTGTGGCCTATGACTTAGGACTAACGCTTTCGAATATTGCTAGTCAGGTGGGTGCGAGTTTCTATGGTGGAGAAGCCCAGCGAGTCATTAGAAATGGCGAAGAAGTTCGCGTAATGGTGCGCTATCCTGAACTAACAAGAGAGCGATTTGCAGAGTTAAAGTATGCCGTAATACGCACGTCAGATGGCCAAGAGGTGATGCTGGGTGACGTGGTTACCCTGTCAGAAAAGCCTGGTATTAGCTACATTCGTCGAGAAGGTGGCTACCGCAGCGTATACGTATGGGGCAGTATTGACGAAGAGCAGGTAGAACCCAATGAGGTGGTGGAGACTATCTCTGAAGAACTACTTCCTCAGCTCCAAGAGTCTTTCCCTGGTGTAATGACAGAATTAGGTGGTGCGATAGAAGAGCAGCAAGCCCAACAAAATGAGCAAATACTGTTTTTCTTAGCGGCAATGATATTAGTCTACATTCTGTTGGCGGTGCCGCTCAAAAGTTACGGTCAGCCGTTAATCATAATGTCGGTCATACCTTTCAGCTTAACTGGCGCAATTTGGGGGCACTTCTTACTTGGTATTGATCTAAGTATGATGTCGACATTTGGGTTGATTGCGGCGGCGGGGGTTGTGATCAACGACTCATTGGTAATGACTGACTTTGTTAACCAGCGCCGTGCGCAAGGTTACAGTGTGAGAGAGGCAGTGACAGAGGCTGGCAGTGCACGCTTCAGAGCGATCACACTCACTTCAATCACCACGTTCGTGGGCGTACTACCGATCATGTTCGAAACAAGTTTGCAAGCCGCGTTTGTTATTCCGATGGCCGTAGCACTTGGTTTTGCTGTTCTCTACGCCACACTCGTTACACTTATTCTCGTACCATGTTTGTACTTGATATTACTTGACCTAGCTAAACCCTTTGGCAAGGCTAAAAGACTGGTCTTTAAGCCATCAGAGGATGATAGTGTGTCAGTAGACTTATCTGACAGCGCAACAGACACTGGAATAAGTGATTAATTATCAACCTTGTTTTTAACTAAAGATGCCACCATATAGGTGGCATCTTTGTTTCTAAGTTAAGGAAAAACTCATGTCCGCTTCCCCTGTTATTCGAAAAGCCACTAGAGAAGATATTTCCCTCATTAGACACTTCATTGTAGAGCTGGCTATTTACGAAAAAGCTGAACACGAGGTTGAGGCATCGGAAATTGATCTTGAAAAAACCTTGTTCGATGAGGGTGCTACTGCTCATGCCGTTATTTGTGAACAAGACGGGAAAGCCGCAGGATTTGCCGTGTACTTCTTCAACTATTCTACATGGCAAGGCAGAAATGGACTTTATTTAGAAGATCTTTATATTTCACCGGATTTTCGTGGAAAAGGCGCAGGAAAAGCTTTGCTGCAACATCTGGCCAAAATCGCTGTAGATAATAATTGTGGACGCTTTGAGTGGAGTGTTCTCGATTGGAACACTCCCGCTATTGATTTTTATCAGTCTTTAGGCGCAAAGCCAAAAGATGAGTGGATCGGTTACCGAATGGATGGCCAAACACTCATCGACTTTGCAAACGCCTAAACTTGATATCGACTCAAGATGAGTCGCGCAGTATTAGAGGCAATAGTGTGTTTTTGAGCATCAGTTAGTGGTTCTTCCAATTTAAACAACTGAGGCCAAAAACACTGTCCTTTAATTAATGCATCGAGTTCAATGCATACAGTTTCAACATCATCAAAAGCAAGTTTACCATCTTGCTTGGCGGCCCGAAGCCAACGATGGAAAAAGGTCTCTTGGTCCTTTAGTTGTGTGATTTCGTCTTTTAGTTTATCTGGCTCGTAAAAAAATGGCCAATAACAACTCGCGCCAAATCCATATGTTCTTCGCTGGTTGAGAAACTAATTTGCGCCATAAGTAATTCCACCAGCTGTGTCTCAAGAGACACGTCAGTACAATAAGCTGCGTCTGCATCAACCAATGCATTCTGATACTGCTCTTTAATCAGGTACATTACTAAGTCTTCTTTAGCTCTAAAATGGTTGTATACCGTGCGCTTTGACACCTGCGCCATCTCGGCTAACTTGTCCATGCTTGTGCCGTTTACACCAAAGGTTTTAAAGGCCTGTTTTGCCGCGTTAATAATAGCTTCTCGTTTTACATCGCTTCGAGTACGGGTGCCGCTAACCATAGTTCTATCTATAAGAGCATATATAATGACAACCATTTTACACTGAACAGTTTACTTTTCAATAAATGACACTAAAATACACTCATCAGTTTACTTTTTAATTCCTGTGAATTTCGGGTCTATACTCATTACACAGTCATTCTGGATTAACCTAAAAATGTCGAGACTACACATGTTCAAGTCAATGCTTATAGCATCAGCTTCGTTGTTACTTATTAGCGCCTGTACCACAGAGGAAGTAGACACATCTGAGTCAGATCGCCCACTTTACGTAAAACTAGCCAGTGTTACCGACGTTCCTAGCTATACAGAATTCACCTTTCCGGCCGTTGTGTCTGCAGTAAAAACCGTCGACTTAAGCTTCGAAGTATCAGGTCGCTTAGTGCAAGTAGACCTTGTTACCGGAAGTGACATTAGTGAAGGAAAACTACTCGCGACAATCGATCGCGCCCCTTTTATTCGACGCTTAGAAGAACAAACCACCCGAATGGAACAGGCGAAAAGAGAGCTTGCTCGGATTGAGAAAATGTTCTCACAGAATTTAGTTGCACAAAGCGCGTTGGACTCTGCCAAAACTAGTTATGAGCTAGCGGTTATCGACGTACAGAATGCCGAACAAGACTTAAGTTACACTCGCCTTTACGCACCATTTGATGCAAAAGTTTCTGAGCGTTTAGTAGAAAACAATAGTTTTGTCGGTGCTGGCGATGCCATTGCTCGACTTCAAGACGTATCAAAAATCTATTTCAACATTAATGTTCCAGAGCGCCTGCTTACCGCTAATATTGGGCGTGGCATATTATCCGCTAGTGCAACGCTCGCCACCAAACGCGACGTATGGTTTCCTGTCGAGTACGTGGAACACAACACTCAACCCGATCCTGTCTCGCAGACCTACGAAGCTGTATTTGCAATGGAACCCCAAAAAGATCTGCCATTAACACCCGGTGCCCGTGCAGTAGTACGAGTTAATCTTAACGGCAATGCCTATGCCGAAGGCATGATGATCCCCATTAAAGCGCTTGTTGGCGACGATGCCAGTGGATTCAATGTATGGAAGTATGATGAGAACACACAGAGCGTTACTCAAGTAGCGGTATCTGTCGACCATATAGAAGGGCAATTTGCCATCATTCAAAGTGAGTTGGCATTGGGTGATCAAATTGTTGCTGCAGGTGCATCCAAAATGCGTACAGACACTACTGTTCTTCCTTACAACGGAGATTTGTAGTTTATGGATATCGCACGCTTCTCCATTGAAAAGCCGGTAAATGTTTGGCTAATGGCGGTTATTATGTTGCTTGGCGGTGTAATCGCTATGTCTAACATAGGCCGACTTGAAGATCCTGCATTTACTATCAAACAGGTTAAGGTTTTTACCTCATATCCTGGAGCCAGTGCTGAAAAAGTTGAACAGGAAATCACTGAGCCTTTAGAAATTGCTATTCAACAAATGGCACAGTTGAAAAAACTGACGTCTATTTCCTCACCCGGTCGCTCCGAAATTACGGTTGAAGTGAAAAGTAACTATGACAGTAGTGAGCTTCCGCAAATTTGGGATGAGCTAAGAAAGCGTCTACGAGATGCTACGGGTTCACTGCCCGCTGGTGCTAATGCACCCGTGGTGTTTGATGACTTTGGTGATGTATACGGCCTCTACTATGCCCTAAGCGCACCCGATTTTAGCCCCAGAGAACTACGTGAATTCGCCCGTATCATTCGTCGTGACTTACTCACTACCGACGGAGTGGCAAAGGTTACCGTTACCGGTGTGCAACAGGAACAAATCGTCGCCTACATCAACCCATATCAACTTGCAGGATTTGGTATTTCCTTTCCCGAGCTCACCGCATTGTTTGAAGACAACTTACGTCCATTTAATGGTGGTAGAGTAAAAGTCGATGATAAAAATATACGACTTATTGTAGAGCGCGCGCCTGACAAGCTAGAAGAAATTTCGAACTTATCTTTAGTGGTTCCAGGAACCAATCGTTCATTACGAGTGGCTGATGTAGCTACCTTACGCCTTGAGCCTGCCGATATACAACCTGTAATGATTCGCTACAACGGTGAGCAAGCACTTACTTTATCGGTATCCGCTCTTTCTAGCGTAAATATTGTTGATGTGGGTAATCGTGTTAATCAAAAAGTTGACGACCTTCTCAAAAGACTACCCGTGGGCATCACACTCACGCCTATTTATGACCAAGCAGCGGTTGTTGATGAGTCAGTAGACGGTTTTATTTTAAATCTTGTGATGTCGGTGGCAGTGGTTACATTTACCCTTTGCTTATTTATGGGTTGGCGTTCTGGCGTTGTTGTAGGTGCCGTTTTACTCGTTACCGTAATGGGTACCATATTGATTATGTGGCTCATGGATATTCAGCTTCAGCGAATTTCACTGGGGGCTATGGTAATTGCTATGGGTATGCTGGTCGACAACGCCATTGTGGTTGCCGAAGGCATGATGCTCAGAATGGCCTTTGGCGGCACAGCCAAAGATGCGGCTAGCTTTATTGTTAAACGCACACAATGGCCTCTGCTGGGTGCCACGGTTATCGGCATTGCCGCTTTCTCTGGCATAGGTTTGTCTGATGACGCCACAGGTGAATTTTTGTACTCGCTGTTTGCTGTGGTTCTAGTTTCACTATTATTAAGCTGGATTCTAGCAGTGACTTTAGTGCCGGTATTGGGTGCGTACTTTTACCGCAAAGGTGTAAAGCCCCTTGATGATGATCATCGTTCAACCGCGCAAACTTGGTTTGTGAGCGTTTTGCACAGCGCTCTCAAGTTCAGGTGGTTAACTATTGCTGCACTATTGGTTATTACGGTGGTGGCCTATGGAAGCTTTGGCAAGGTAAAACAAGGCTTTTTCCCGCCATCGAATGCGCCCATATTCTTCGTCCATTATTGGGCGCCACAAGACCGAGATATTAGAGCGACAGAACTAGCCGTAATAGAAGCGGAATCGCGAATTTTGGGTCAAGATCATATTTCCGCCGTTTCCACATTTATAGGGCAAGGAGCAGATCGCTTTACGCTGACCTATGGGCCACAAAGTGCCAATGAAAACTACGGTTTCTTTATGGTGCGTGTAGACGAACTCGAAAATATTCCGTCTGTGATAGAAGCAATAGCCCCAGGTTTACAAGACGTAGATCTAGATGCAAGCTTCTATTTTGAGCGCATGCAATTTGGTCCGGGTGGTGGTGCTAAGCTTCAACCTAGATTCTCTGGGCCAGATATTCATGTATTGCGAGATTTGGCTGAGCAAGCTAAAGCTATTCTCATTGAAGACGGCAAAGTAAAAGACGTTCGTCACAATTGGCGAGAAAAAGGTGTGGCTATAAACACGCTGTTCGACAATTACAATGCGGGAATAGCCGGCGTCTCTCATGCTGATTTTAGCCAGACTATCCAGTACGCCAGTAGCGGTTTGCAATTAGGTACGGTGCAAGATGGGGACTACCCCTATCCCATTGTAGCTAAGATGGCAAAACCAGAAGCTACCGTGTTACAAGCGATTCGAGAAAGTCAGGTATGGTCGTCTCAACAAGCACAATATGTTCCTTTTACTCAGGTTTCTGGCGGGCTAGATGTTCAAACTGAAGAACTTCGCATACACCGTCTTGATCGAGTGAGAACAATAACCGTACAAGCAGATCCCGGCGATAACGAAACCGCTGGAGAAGCATTGGCACGTATACGTCCCAAAATTGAAGCAATTCCCCTACCATTGGGCTATTCCTTGGAATGGGGCGGCGAATTTGAAAGCGCCTCAGAGGCACAAGAAGCCCTTGGGGCCGGTTTACCCGCAGGCTTCTTAGTGATGTTCATTATTTCAGTGTTGTTATTTGGCCATGCTAGACAGCCACTGATAATTTGGCTTGTGGTGCCGATGGCTGTGGTTGGCGTAGTCACTGGTTTGCTTGCTACCGATATGCCCTTTGGATTTATGTCGTTGCTCGGCTTCTTAAGCCTGTTTGGAATGTTGATTAAGAACGCCATCGTCCTGATTGAAGAAATTGACCTTCAAATTGAAGAAGGCCAACCCATACGCACAGCGATCGTTGAGGCAACACTCAGTCGCTTGAGGCCAGTAAGTTTGGCTGCCGTCACTACTATTCTGGGTATGGCACCGCTGCTTTTCGACGCTTTCTTTGCAGACATGGCGGTGACTATTATGGGTGGATTAGCGTTCGCCACCATATTAACACTGATTGCAGTGCCCGTGCTTTACAGCATACTGTTTAAAGTAAGCTACCGATAACAAACAAAGGCCGCTCTGAAATCGACTCAGAGTGTAATGCCTATCGATTAGCTTGGTTTTCGATATAAGCGAGGGGAAGTAATTAACTTTTTACGGCCGTCCTCGGCATGGATGCCGAGGTCGAGCCCCATGGAAGGGTCTACTGCGTGCAGTAAAAAGTTCATTACTTCCCCTCAGTGAGGTCGAAACAGCCTTTTATCGCTTAACTGACTGGCATTAGACCCAGAGCGGCCTTTCACATTGCTTGGGCTTACATCTTTTTTGACGCAACTCGACTCTCCATGAAACACATAACATCGCGCCACGAGACAATCCCAACGGGATGGTTATTTTCATCCACTATAGGCAAACAGGACACACCAAATTCGTTAAACATAGCTATTGCCTTGAATATACTTGCGTGAGGCGGCAACGAAATAACGTCTCTCGTCATTATTTGGTGTGCTTTTTTGTCTAGCGTAGCTCTGTCTTTAGTTCGCTCGCCCATGGTATCTAAAAACGGACTCACCGCTTTAAGCAAATCCCGATCGGAAATAACACCGACTAGCTTATTGTCATGTACAACTAATAAATGATGAAAACCCGTGGCGCTGAACAGCTCTCGTAATGTGTGCAAGCTATCATCCATATGCACGCTTACCACTCGCTTAGTCATAATACTTGCTATTGCCATACGACTCGCCCTCTCATCTTTCGACCCACGAGTAGCGCCTACTGTCACTACCAGTTTTTATTTATCTGATATAGCATAAGATTTTGATTTCATACAAGGTACGCGGGTAAACGTGATGAGACAGTTAATACTCATAGTAAGTTTCTATATTGTGACGTGCAACGCACTGGCTACCGAGTCTGAGATCCGCATTCACACCAACAGTTACAATATTCAGGCGATTATCAATGTACCAGATAAGCCAGCACAACACGGAAAGTACCCTGCCATTGTTATGTTACACGGCACGGCGTCACATAAGGATGAAGTGGGTAATTTGTACAAGTCTCTCGCAGCAAAACTCGCAGAGGTTGGTATTGCCTCAATCCGAATTGACTTTGCAGGTTTTGGCGACAGTGAAGCAGCAATGTCTGACTATACCCTCACCTCTGCAGTTAATGACGCCACTGTTGCACTTCAACACCTATCATCACACCCGCACGTTGATACAGAAAGATTGGGTGTTATCGGTTTTAGCCAAGGTGCTCTTATTGCTCAGTTAGTTGCGGTTCAACATCCGAGCATTAAAGCACTTGTGGCATGGTCTCCTGCGATAGGCGATGGTATTACAGCAATGCAGGACTTTTACAATGCCCATATTCAACAGGCAAAAACGGTAGGGATTGCTAGAGTAGAACTTGGTTGGAGAGATGATTTACTGGTTAGCAAGCAATGGTTTGACGAACTTGCTTCCCAAACCTCATTGAGTGATTTGGCAAACTTCACAGGCGCTACGTTGGCAATATCCGGAAGCGAAGACAAGGTTTTGCCTTGGGAGAATGCCACTGCACTGGTAGAGGCAACAAATAGTGATAACGCGCAGGCAATAGTGATTAAAGGGGCTGATCACATCTTTAACGTACTTCAAGAGTCTCAGCCGCAACCTAACGCGTTGCTCTCGCTCACCACTCACTGGCTCTCAAACAACCTGTAATCACGTTATTTAAGGCCAGTGAAATGGTTCAGTGTGTTATAGCTAGCGTTAGTTAAAACGCTACAATCTATCCGACACCGTTGATTACTACTTTACCCATAGCTTTACCACTTGATAAACGAGCATGGGCATCACCGGCTTGTTCAAAGGTGAACACTTCTTCGTCCAATACTGGGGTCAATTTACCCTCATCAGCAATTTTCGCCAATGTCGACAAAATCTCACCATGTGATTCTCGCATTACATTGTGAATCATAGGAATAAGCATAAACACCACATGTAAGCTCAACCCTTTAAAGTGAGCTACGCTTAAGTCTGACTCAACTAATGAAACGGTAGTTGCTACTTGCCCATTCAGTGCCGCCGCGTTGTATGAATTCTGCAAATTTGGGCCACCAACTGAATCATACACAACATCAAAACCTTTGCTAGACGTGTGCGCTGCAACATAGTCCTCAACCGCTTCTTCGCGGTAGTTAATAAAGGTACCACCAAGCTTTTCAATAAGGGCTTTTTGCTTATCTGAACTTCCAGTAGCAAACACATTTGCACCAAAATAATTAGCAAGCTGCAACGCAATATGACCAACACCGCCAGCGCCACCGTGAACGAGTACACTTTGCCCTTCTCTTGTATTTGCTCGCACTAAACCTTCATAGGCAGTTATACCCACCAATGGTATCGCTGCTGCCTCGCGCATAGATAAAGACTTAGGCTTATGGGCAATAAGCCTAACGTCAGCAGGCATGTACTCAGCGAGTGCGCCTTGAAGGTCTCCAAGCCCACCTGCACAGCCGTATACCTCATCACCAACACTGTATTCCAACACCTCGTCGCCCACTTCAACAATAGTGCCGGCAAAGTCCATACCTAATATACCCGGAAGCGCTGGAGAAAAGGTAAATCTGTTCCCATTTGCCTAATCATAGTGTCAACCGTATTAACACTAGAAGCAGCCACTTTCACCAACACTTCACCCGATTTAATCGCCGGTTTCTGTATATCAGCCAAGGTAAATACTTCTGGGCCACCGAACTCATTTATAACCATTGCTTTCATTATGTCACTCGCTTTGTCTTTTTGAATGTCTTCAATACTAGTTGCAAAGTCTCGCTGTGATAATTGAGATAACCTTATAAAGAGTTTATAGTTATTATTGATAATAGATTTATTTAATACGTTTAATATCAAATAAATTCCATCTGTTGACTACATTGGACCAGATGCTTAATGAATATAGATCACCTGAAGCTTTTCGTGCGCGTTGCCTATACAAAAAACATCAGCGCCGCCGGTCGAGAGATGCACCTTTCGCCTGCAGTATCCAGTGCCTACATTAGCAAGTTAGAAGCTGACGTAGGCGTGAGATTAATTCACAGAACCACTAGACAGGTTGGCCTGACGGACGACGGCAAGCAGTTTCTTCCCCATGCAGAGTCGATTTTAAATACCGTGGAGACTGCACAGGCATCGGTAGGCAACGGAAAACAAATACCCAAGGGCACCTTGAGGATCACTGCACCTGCATCCTTTGGTCGCATGCACATCATTCCCGCCATCAAGCAATTTTTAGATGACTATCCGCAAATCAAAATCGACTTTAGATTCAGTGACAGTATTTTAGATGTGGTGGAAGGTGGCTACGATATCGCTATCAGAGACGCCGCCCTTAAAGACTCTAGCCTTCATGCGCGAAAAATAGCGCCTGATCACCGCATTCTCGTTGCTGCTCCTAGCTATATTGAACGACACGGCGAACCCGATACTATTGAAGCCCTTGAACAACACCAAGCAGTAGCGTTGTCGGGATTGCGCACATGGGAATTTGAAACCGACAAGGGAGTGGCATCTATCAGGCCCAAAGTTAACTTGAGCGTAGACAACGGAGAGGCCGTACGCGACGCCTGCATACATGGCAATGGCATCACTATAATGTCGACTTGGTGTTGCTATGAAGCGCTAATGAAAGGGCAGCTTGTGCAAGTTCTCCCTTCTGCTCGACTATTTCCTACTTGCGATTTATGGGCTGTGTATCCAAGCCAACGTTTACTCGCACCTAAAGTGCGGGTATTCATTGATTTTCTGGCGTCGCACTTTGGACAAACACCCTATTGGGATGAAGCACTAGCAAAACATACTTCGAATTAACTACACATTTCATTTATACCGTCTAAGCATAAGTTCTAAAAACCCCCTAGCCAGCTAAACAATTTATTTATAGACTGCCTGCACAAGAATAATAACGACAGGTTACGTGTGCTATCACTCAAAGGTCATGGTGCACACTATGTCTAATATGTTTTAAATAGGGTTCTTTATTTAATGTCTCAACAACAAGTAGGTTTAGTTGGCTGGCGTGGAATGGTCGGCTCGGTGCTAATGCAACGTATGGAAGAAGAACAAGACTTCGCGCACATCGCGCCTACGTTCTTTACCACGTCTCAAAAAGGGTTACCTGCGCCCACTATTGGTGGCACATCATACGGTGTGTTAGAAGACGCTTTCGACATCGAAGCACTGGCAAAACAAGATATTATTATCACTTGTCAGGGCGGTGATTACACCAAAGACGTTTACCCTAAACTACGTGAATCAGGCTGGAACGGCTATTGGATTGATGCGGCATCTGCACTAAGAATGGACGATGACGCCATTATCGTTCTTGACCCAGTAAACCGCGACAGCATAGACAGCGGTTTAGCCAATGGTGTTAAAACCTTTGTGGGCGGTAACTGTACAGTTTCACTTATGCTACTTGCCTTAGGTGGTTTGTTCGAGAAAGGCTTGGTTGAATGGGCGAGCCCAATGACCTATCAAGCCGCGTCTGGTTCAGGTGCCAAGCACATGCGTGAACTCATCAGTCAAATGGGTGCCATTCACGACAAGGTCAAAGACAAAGTATCCGACCCTGCTACCGCTATTCTTGATATCGACAAAGAAGTGGCTGAGTTTATTCGCAGTAGCGACTATCCAAGCGACCAATTTGGAGTTCCACTGGCTGGAAGTTTGATCCCTTACATCGACAGCCAACTGCCTTCGGGACAAAGTCGTGAAGAGTGGAAAGCGGAATCAGAAGCAAACAAGATTTTAGCCACACAAACTAACGTACCTATCGACGGTATTTGTGTGCGTGTGGGCGCTATGCGTTGCCACAGCCAAGCCATTACGCTCAAGCTAACCAAGGACCTACCCGTTGAGGAAATCGAGTCTATCCTTGCTGAACACAACGACTGGGTGAAAGTTGTCGCTAATGATCGCGACGAGACTATGCAAGAGCTAACACCGGCTAAGGTGACGGGCACACTGTCTATACCCGTAGGTCGTATCCGTAAGCTCACTATGGGACCTGAGTATATCTCGGCGTTTACCGTAGGTGATCAGCTATTGTGGGGTGCAGCCGAACCACTTCGCAGAATGCTTAGGATCATATTGGGCAAATAAATCGCCCTAAAAACTCAACAGGCATGGCTCGATAGATTATCAACGCCATGCCTTTTGTTTATATGGTGTCAGACCAGACCGCCAACTCGTTCCCACCGGGCTCTATAAAATGAAAACGGCAGCCTCCAGGAAAGGCAAAAGTATCTTTAGCAATCACACCACCACACTCCACGACTTTCGCTTTTATTCCATCAATATCTTTTGAATAGAACACCAACAAAGGCGCGCCATTTTCGGCTTTGAGAACGGTAGGTGAATAGTAAAAACCACCGTCTAAGCCTGTTTCACTGAACGCCGTATATTCTGGGCCATAATCGGTAAACTCCCACTCAAACACAGCACCAAAAAATGCCTTTGTGGCGTCAATATCTTTGGTAGCAAATTCTACGTAGTTTAGTAACCCAACATTCGACATAGTTACACCTCTCTTTTTGTTTTAGCTAACCATATAGGAAAACAGAGAGTTTGTCTGTTGCGTTAACAAAATCATTACATACAGATTAGAAAAACTTGCTAAATAGTAGCCTGACACTAAAGTTGGCGTCGTCGTCTACCAAGGGACTGTCGGTAATGCTGTCGTCATACCACGTATAATCAATCGCAAACTGGGTAAATCCACCAAAGAAGATGGGCGTTGAGACCGATAAACCCAACGAGGTATTCACTGCACTGTCACCGCTATAAAAACCGCGCTCAGCAGTTACTTCGTCAGCGCTTACTCCGTAGTAATAATCAACATAGCTCTCGTCGAGATAACTTACGGATGCATTGGGTTCAAAAAACACTGGACCATATTGAAACGCACGCCCCAATTGAGCACGTACTTCATAACCGTCTGACTTATTGAGCACATCAAACAACCCAGATACATTTACACGCCAATCATCCCGCTCATACTTAACCGCTAATCCAGCATCAATGGAAGAATCTCTCTCTTCCATACCCGCAAAAACGTCACTATCTGAATCATCAAAACCCTGAAAGCGAGGTGATAATCTGGCTTCGAACTCGATGTCACCAATTTCAGCAAACTCGTAGCTCACAAACGGGCCATACACGGTTAGGTTTTCGCTGCGATACCCAATAATAGGAAGAGGGATAACCCGGTTACCAAAGCCTTGATAGATTTCTTTGCTTAGCGACAAGCCAACCCCATACAAGAATCCGTTGGGTTCCAGCTGGGCTCTAGCACTTCCTCTTTCGTCCGCACTTACCGCACCAGACAACACAGCCAACATCAATACCGCCAGCTTTTTCATGATTCATATTCCTTTAGGACAAAATGGGTATTACGAAAGGTTTATGAAAGCGTTCACTTATTGAGGAAATGAGTTGTACTCGAAGCTTTAAAATTTTGGGACTCACCTCTTTGAAGTAGAATTATTAAAATAGAAAATAACCAGATGTTCGGCATAATAATGTGTCATGTAACAGTGAAGTAGTGTTTAATTAACGTACAAAAAACGGTAAGGTACACGGAAATGGACACCGATAAGATTAGTGAGAACCAAATTTCGATGTTTAAAGGAAGAAGCAAGCAACATACGCTAATAGCTTACCTCCTATTGTGTTTTGTTTTTTCGCTCCTTGGATTAGCGGTTTATATATTTTTCTTTGCTCAGTCGATTGAAACAAGAGGTGGTTCCGCACAAAATTTAGAGACTCTGAATAGAGAGCTAGATGGTCAAATACTTCTGAGAGAGGCTCAGAATAGTGCAAGAAGTGCAGTTGAAGCTGGATTTGAAGTAGGCACAAGAACAATTACTGACGTATTAAACCTTGAACACGAAATATTTGTTCTAAACTCCAGAATCAACGTGCTCGAGCAAAAAAAGAAGTTATTGATTGACATTAATTATATAAATCAGACCGAAGAACTGTTAACTCGCGAAGAAATGATAGCACATTTAGAGGCGCTCAGATTATATCAGACGCAAGTTAATAACATACTGAGTGCAGCAAAAGAAAAATATGCACTAGGGCTCGTTGCGATGACGGACGTTCATGAAGCGCAATTGGAAGCAAGTGACGTAGAAAACAAACGCAATATTGCACTACTTAAGTTTGAACAATTACCAGTTGCTGAGGACTACGTCGCTAAAGCTGGAAATTACGAAACCATTGATTTAATAAGAATTAATATCATTCGATTTGGTGGCATAAGCGTAACGTTATTTCTAATAGCTCTAATTATCCCTATTTATCGATACAATATTCGCCTCGCAATATTTTATATGTCCCGTGCAGATGCATTGTTAATTTGCAAAGAAACTGGTTTTTCAGACCTCACGACTTTGGTCAATTTATTGGCCCCAACGCACGCATTCGAGAAAGAGCCTACGACTCCAATTGATTCACTTAGTATGGTTTCATCCGCTTTACTCAGTAAAAAATGAGCATATTTGGCGTGTCTAGAATAGTGACTTAAATCAAGTACAGTGTGATCAGGATGACTGTCTCTGGCAAGCTCAAATGTACATCAAGCCAATTAACATACCATTTAGATTTTTGAATGTTCTAATTCTGCTGGTATATAAAAAATCGTAATCTCGTCTAAACGAGCTTTAACCACAATAGTCGTTATAAGTTGAATCGCTAAACATCTATTATCGATACTTCCCTAATTTTATAAGGATGTGAATGGCAACTAACAAAAATCAACATTACGTACCTAAGTGCTACTTGAAGGAATTCACACTCGATTCTTTAGGAAAAGCTATCAATGTATACAACGTTGATAGGAGCAAACTCTTACGCAATGCTCCAGTTAAGAACCAATGCTCTGGTAACTATTTTTATGGTAAAAGCGCTAAGTTAGAGGGTGCTATTCAATTGGTAGAGAGAGCCTATGCAACCACTCTGCGAGAACTATTAAACTCTTCGCGAAAACTCACCGATAAGCACCGAATTATCCTAATCCGCTTTTGGTTACTTCAGCACCTACGAACGGAGGCAGCATCAAGAAGAACCGCTGAAATGTTTGCTGAAATTGGTACTACATCAGGTATCGATCCAAGAGAGTTTAATCTAGAGATTAAAGAAGCTGTAATATTAGCAATGAAACAATATGCTGAGTGCATGTCAGGTATAGATGACTTGAAAACATGCATCGTTTACAACAAAACTAAGCTTCCCTTTATTACATCAGATGACCCAGCAGTACTAACCAATAAATGGTATATAAATGATGAGCGGACGAAGTTTAGGTCTTTTGGTGTGGGAAACGCAGGCGCTTTAACGTTTCTACCTCTAACACCTAAACTATTATTCTTGGGCTACGATGGCGATGTTTACAATGTCTCCAACAAAAATGGATGGACAAGCATATCTAGTCAAAATGATGTAATCAGCTTTAATCAGCAGCAAATATTAAATTGCCGAGCTAATATTTTTTTGAAAGATGCTGAACATGAGTGTTTTTTAAAAACATCAGTTGAAAGTATATCTAAGTATAAACCTGAAACTAGGCACAGGGTCACTTACGCAGTGCCTGATTATAATGATGGCGAGTATACTCGCTACAGGGTCGTTGAAAATAAAGAAGCTGAAGAGCATCAAGAAGTACTAATGCATTCAGAAGTAATACATCCTAAAGAATTTTCATGGCCTAGCGTCATAAAATATCGGAGTAATGGGAAAGTGTTTACTAACGGGACTGGTAAGGGGTATATGAGGCGTTATCACATACCACCCGGAGCGCAAGATTACTATTGGGAGCTGTCCAAACCCAAATAAAGGGCTTGCACTTCTTCACTTTGAATACACAAGTATTCGAGTGTTTGGTTCTCTGACGAATGCCCGGATCGCAACCGATACGCATCCTTTCATTCTCTGATGGTAACCCCATGTTTTGCGCAAAGTATGTGACCCCGTTTTTTCGGACACTACAGTATCTTCGCACCAACCTTTTACTAGACTATTCAACGTGGAAACACCTATTACCGTATTCGACAAAATTAACTGAAAGAATACAGCGTTAGGTTCATACCGTCACGGGTGATGAACCAACCAATATTGGATGGCGTTGTTACAGATGCATGTGAGGAACGTATTGAGAGAATCGCAAGGGATAAGCCTATGTTATTGGAAAATAATAGCGAATTGCGCGACTTCCATCAGAGGATTTGACGAAACTTTTCGAAACGAATTTAGATTTTTTGAAACCCGCTATGCCGTATGGGTTACAGACAACCCAGAGCACAAACGAGTAGTACTCTGAATCGCTTTTCATAATGCATTGGTATTCAATAGAAAATAGGGAGTTCGAACCACCGCTATCACGAGCCCCTTCAAGCTATTAGAGGATTTTGATAGCCACGATTCTAAATTGGCAGAAAGAAAAGGATTAATTCAAAACCCTTCGGGCTTCGCGGACAAGCCGCTCGTTTCAAGTTGCTAAGTGGCAACTTGTCAAACCCTGAACTCGGGTTCTCAACCGTCACATCCCTATAGATACAAAAAAACCGGCTATGAGCCGGTTCTTCTGTATCTGGCGGAGAGAGAGGGATTCGAACCCTCGATACGCTATAAACGTATACACACTTTCCAGGCGTGCGCCTTCAGCCACTCAGCCATCTCTCCAAATTGTGTGGTGTGAGCCTGGGCTCAATACCGAATTTCTTACAGTGAATACTGTGAGCGCGCGTATATTAGGGAATCATGCTTGCTGAATCAAGCTATTGCCCCAAAAAACACAATAAGTGTCTATTTAATACACGCTTTTACCTTACAAGCCTTGTTTGCGCTTTAGTTCCGCAGAAAAATCGAGCATGCGATCTAATGGCACTAACGCGCGTTCACGCAGGCCATCATCTACGAATATCTCGTGAGAACCGTTGTCTTCGCTCAATGACGCCTTAATCGCCTCTAAGCCGTTCATTGCCATCCATGGACAGTGAGCACAACTTTTACATGTAGCGCCGTTACCGCCCGTTGGAGCCTCTATAAACGTCTTGTTCGGAGTGAGTTGCTGCATCTTATAAAAAATGCCTTTATCAGTAGCAACAATAAAGGTGTCGTTGTCCATTTTTTGCGACGCTGCAATCAGCTGACTGGTAGAACCTACTGCATCAGCCATATCAACCACACTCGCGGGTGACTCAGGGTGAACCAATACCGCAGCGTTGCGATGCAAGGCTTTCATATCAGCGAGTTTTTGCGCAGAGAACTCGTCGTGAACAATACACTCGCCTTGCCACATAAGCATGTCTGCGCCAGTTTGCTTGGCAATGTAGCTACCCAAGTGACGGTCTGGTCCCCAGATAATCTTTTTACCTTGGCTATCTAGGTGCTCAACAATCTCAAGTGCAATACTTGAAGTAACTACCCAATCTGCACGGGCTTTCACTGCAGCCGACGTATTGGCGTAAACCACCACGGTGTGATCTGGGTGCTGGTCACAGAAATGGCTGAATTCATCAATTGGGCAACCAAGGTCTAGTGAACACGTTGCTTCCAAGGTTGGCATGAATACGCGCTTTTCAGGGCTAAGGATTTTAGCTGTCTCGCCCATGAAACGTACACCTGCAACAATGAGGTTTTGCTCTTGTGCATCGCGCCCAAAGCGAGCCATTTCTAAAGAATCGGCTACGCACCCACCAGTCTCTTCTGCTAACGCCTGAATTTCAGGATCAGTGTAGTAATGCGCAACTAACACGGCATTGCGTTCTTTAAGCAAAGATTTAATTTCTGCTTTTAAGCTCTGCTTTTTAGCATCTGATAGGGGTTGAGGTTTGGCTGGAAAAGGGTAATCAACCTGTTCCACACGAAAAGCAACGGTCATTGGCCTTCATCTCTGTTTCAACAAGGGCGTGGATTATACCCAACTGTCATAAAAATTACACATGCATAAACGCATATACAAGAACATTTATTAATCGCTAGATTACGTGAGTGCATGCAACAAAATAATCAATAATCTGGAAGATATACGCGCAAATATTCGGTCGCGTTCAAAACCGCTGCGCGGATTTTGTCGAACAGCTTCGCTGGTTCAAATCCTGAATTTACGTTGGGTAATATATTTTTGAAATTTTGGAAAACGACACATTGAGGAGATGGTGGGTCGTGCTGGATTCGAACCAGCGACCAATTGATTAAAAGTCAACTGCTCTACCAACTGAGCTAACGACCCATCAAAAATACAGATTAAAGCTAGACGCTTGAGAGAAAGTGGTGGGTCGTGCTGGATTCGAACCAGCGACCAATTGATTAAAAGTCAACTGCTCTACCAACTGAGCTAACGACCCTTTCTCTTCTGTTGTTGCCTGTGTCTTGGCAACGGCGGCATATAATACTCAGATTTTTTTATGGTGCAAGCCGAATTTGTCTTTTATTTTCATTTTTCTGTAAAAAAGCGTTCAACCGCCTAAAAAGAAAACAAATCGCGCAGCAATCACTCAAGAGTACTGATAATTTATAGAATAAGTTCGAGTAAAAGGTGAAGTTAGCCTTCAAAATCTAACCAAAAATTTAGGTAGAAAAAAGCAAATTTCTTGGAAAAACAAAAATAATTTTCGAATGACGAAAAAAAACCTCTCTTTCGAGAGGTTTTTTTAAAGTTTTTCTAGTCGGGACTCAGCTAACTGGCGAGCTGACGAGTCTGGGTATTCAGATATCACCCGCTGCAAGCGTTCTCTTGCCGTTGCTACGTCGCCCGTTCGTTCAGCAATCATACCGAGCTTTAACAACGCATCAGGCCCTTTAGCAGAATCGGCAAAGCGCTCTATCACGATCGAAAACTGTTCCGTAGACTCTGACCACTGCTGTTTATTAAACAGAAGTTGTCCCAACCAATAATGCGCGTTGGGTGCATATTCACTGTTTGGGAACTGTGCAATAAACGACTGAAACGCAGGAATCGCCTTATCATACTCGCGTGAACGCAGTATAAGGTTCACAGCGCTCTCGTAGGCTTCGCTCTCTGATACCGTGGGAGCGGTGCCTTGCTGGGGCGTGACTGCAGGCTGTGTGCTGCTAGGTAAGACGGTGGAATCCCCTCCCCCTGCAACAACGCCAGCTTGTTTCAGAGCCTCTACGCGTTTGTCAATTTCAAGATAGAGTTCACGCTGACGCTCAAGCACTTTTTGAAGTTCATTGGTGTTCACTTCAACTGCACCGCGTAACGTGTCGATCTCTTCTTGCATCAACACCAATTGCTCTTGTAATTGATGCTGCATTTCAGTGCGGTTTTTTACAATGCGCTCGAGTATTTCGATACGCTTTGTAAGCTCGTCACTGCTGTTTACATCATAAACAGGGGCTTGGGCGTACAAACCAGTAGAAACGGCAAGGGCGGCACTTAACGTGACGCCCTTACAAATAGATTTAATAACGGTATTCGTCATTATCGGTATACAACCACTCCGCGACGGTTTTGAGCGAACGCATATTCACTTGAGCCCATAACCGCAGGTTTTTCTTCTCCGTAAGAAACAACGCTTACTTGGCTTGAACTAACACCAGCATTCTTAAGGTACTGTTCTACCGCTTGTGCACGACGCTCGCCCAACGCAATGTTGTATTCTGGTGTGCCACGGCTGTCAGTGTGACCTTCGATAGTCACTTTCTGAGTTGGATTTGCTACTAGGAATGCAGCGTGCTTGTCTAGCAGTGCTTGGAACTCCGGCTTGATGCTAGCGCGGTCGAAATCAAAGTAAACCGTTTGTTCGCTCTTAAGAGATTCCATTTCTTGTTCAAAAAGCTCTTTTTGACGCTGAAGGCGCTGAGCTGCTTCAGCTTGAACTCGAGCCTCTTCTGCAACACGAGCTTCTTCCGCCGCTGCCGCTTGCTCTTGAGCCATGCGGTTACGCTCGGCCTCTAGTTCTGCCTCAGATGGGCCTGATGAACATGCCATCATAGTCACCACGGGAAGAGCGATAATGAAACCTTTCATTATTTTATTCATTTGCATCCTAGAATCCTTAAATCTTATTGTTTACTTATCTTGTAAATTTAAAACAAAAATGGTGACCAACTTGGCGACTTTACTTGCCCATTGGCTGCTGGTAACCGAGCCTTAAAACGCCCATCCAAAGACACTAGTGACAACACTTGAGTACCTTCGTGAAGGGTGCTGTAAATTATCATACTTCCATTGGGCGCCACGCTGGGCGACTCGTCCAAATAAGTTCTTGTTAAGACTTGCGGTGAACCACCATCGAGCATTTGCTTAGCGATATGGTAATTGCCGTTGGTTTGATTAACCACGATCATCTGCTTACCATCAGGAGCCATTGTCGCTCCCAAGTTCTGCTCGCCTACAAAAGTAACCCGTCTTACTTTCCCAGAATCTAAATTTACGCTATATATCTGAGGTTTACCACCCCGTTCAGAGCTAAAAATTAACCCTTTGCCGTCTGGTAACCAAGTTGGCTCTGTATCTATGGCACGATTTCGAGTAATACGACGAAGATTTTTTGTAGCCAGATCCATAACATAGATTTCTGGGTTGCCATCTTTAGACAATACCATGGCCATTTTTGTACCGTCTGGAGAAAACGCAGGACTACCGTTAATTCCGGGGAAATTCGTTACTCTCGTGCGCTCTGTGGTGTAAATATCTTGAATAAAAATTTGAGGGCGACGGTTTTCAAAGCTCACATAGGCCAGTTTTTCGCCGTCTGGTGACCATGTGGGTGACATTAGTGGCTCGGGAGAAGACAACAAACGAGTTTCATTTTCGCCGTCATAATCGGCTATCACTAACTCATAAGGTGTTGGGTTAGTAGTGCGGTCTCTTACAATAACGTAAGCAATGCGCGTTAAAAATGCACCGCGAACCCCAGTGAGCTTTTCATACACAACATCGCTAATACGGTGTGCATACTGACGAAAGTCTCGCTGTTTAATAATTGCCTGTCTTGAAGCAATAACGTGCGTAGTGGCCTCTACCAACTGCCCATCGACTAATACGCGCGAAGTACCTCCAGTAGCCTGCCCTTTGAGCACATCAACTAACTCATAGCTCACCAAATATGAATCGGCCCCTTGTTGCTCAATACTACCGAGTAACACGGTATCTATACCGCGACTTGCCCATAGATCGTAGTCAACCTCGCTTGCAGACTGAGGGAACTGAGGCATTTTATCTGCACTCAATGGATTGAATTTTCCGCTGCGCATTAAGTCGGCCATGACGACTTCTGAAAGCTCACCAGGGAAAATTCCATCCCCCTTCCATTTGAACGGAACTACCGCAATGGGGCGGGCACTATCCACACCTTCCGTAATTACGATTTCCAACGTTGCGCTTACCTGCGTACTGCAAAAAGCAGCCATAGCAAAAAGCAAAAAACTCAGTTTTCTCATTGCGCTACAATTCCACTATTAAGTTAATATTTTTTAGTTGTTCATAAACATCAGCTGCGTCAGATACGGGTAACTTCTCTGCTCGCCGCACTGCACTTTCAGCCGCCCGACAGAGCGCAGCATCACCATCTAATATTTGTATATTGGTAACAAAACCAGTGGTTGCTAGTCGTATATTCAAACGGCAGCGCTTGCCACTGTAGCTGTCATCATCGTACAAATTGCGCTTAATGGTTTGTTGAATCATGGCAGTGTATCGCTCAACTTCCGACAGTACTACTTTTTGGCGTCTAGCACGCTGAGCAGCCTGCTCCTGCGCAAGTTGCTCTTGCATTAATCGTTCTTGCTCTTGACGTTCAGCTTCTTCTCTCTGCTTTTGCTCGGCTTCAGCTTTCTCTCTGGCTTCTCGTTCTTTGCGCTCTTGCAAACGCTGTTCAGCCAATCGTTTCAGCTCAAGTTGGCGTTGTTGCTCAGCGGCTTCTGCTTCGCGCTCCTCTCTCGCTCGCTTGTCCGCTAGCGCTTGTTGGCGGCGCTGTTCAGCGGCTGCTTGTTCTCTGCGTTGTTGTTCTTGTCTCGCTTGCGCCTCAGCTTGCGCTTGTGCACGTTTAGCATCCGCAATGGCTTGCGCATCGATGAAAGTCGCTTCAATGACCGGAGCATTAAGCGCCATTTGCGGCAATGGTGACGGCGAGAAGCTCACACTAATCAAAAGCACCAGCGCAACAAGTAAGTGCAAGCCTACTGATTTTGCGATGGCGATTTGAGACGACTTAAGTGCTTCCTCTGACATTGTGTTATGGCTCTACCGGATCGGTCATCAAGCCTACGGAGGGCACACCGGCTTGTTGCAACAACACCATAAGTTGAATAACTTCGTTGTATGCAACTTGACCATCGCCTTTTACCACTACAGGTGTCTGCGGCGATTTTTCTAACTGTGCTTTGACCACAGCGGCTAAGGCATCTTTCTCGACGGGGCTTTCTTGATTGTCACCCACATTCAGATAGTACTGCCCTCGAACGTCAACAGAGGCAATCAGTGGCGGGTTGTCTTCTTGCTCAATGGGGTTGGCACTGGCTTTGGGTAAATCCACTTTTACCCCTTGAGAGATAAGTGGTGCAGTTACCATAAATATGATCAGTAGTACCAACATTACATCGATGTAGGGCACAACGTTGATTTCTGATACTGGGCGTCGTCGCTTTCTCACGTACATAGTCTTTCCTCTGCTTGCTATCTAGCGTGACGCTTAGCTTTGTGAAGGCTGAGCCGCAACCGCTTGACGGTGTAATATGGCAGAAAACTCTTCCATAAAATTACCGTAGCCAGTTTCTAGTTTTTCTACTTGGTGACTGTATCGGTTGTAAGCAATTACCGCGGGGATCGCTGCAAAAAGCCAATAGCTGTCGCAATAAGTGCCTCGGCGATACCCGGTGCAACCATGGCAAGAGTGGCTTGCTGTACTTCACCGAGTGCGATAAAGGCATTCATGATACCCCATACGGTGCCGAATAGACCGATGTATGGGCTGATGGAGCCTGCTGTGGCTAAAAATGACAAACGGCTTTCTAGGCCTTCAATTTCGCGAGACATAGCAACACGCATTGCACGATAAGTTCCATCAACAATGCCATTGGTACTCGTATTTGATTTTCGTAGACGAACGAACTCTTTAAAACCTGAACAGAAAATACTGCCCATACCGTTAAGCGATTCATTTGCAGTTAACTCTTGATACAAACGATTGAGATCGGCACCCGACCAAAATTTATCTTCAAACTGGCGCATTTCCTCCCTAGCAGACGACAAGGCTCGACTGCGTTGAAAGATGAAGGTCCATGAAGCGATTGAAACGCCAAGTAACGTTAGCATTACGAGTTGAACGATAAAGCTGGCTTCAAGAAAAAGGCCAATAAAAGTAAGATCAGATGACACGCGAAAGTTCCCCTAACAAATTACGTGGTAGCCGTTTTGGCTTCATAGAAGCCAAGTCTACGCAAACAACCTGAATCTCAGCTGAAACCAAGGTTGTTTCTTTTTCATTTTTAATTAATTGTTTAAATGTCATGCTAGCGCCCTTCAATTCTACTATTTGCGACTCAATACACAACATTTCATTGAATCTCGCAGGCGCATAATTATGCATTTCAACGCGTTTGACGACAAAAGCAACAGATTGTTCCATTAATGTGTCTTGTTCAAAGCCAAGACTGCGCAACCACTCAGTTCTTCCGCGCTCCATAAACTTTAAATAGTTCGCGTAGTAAACAATTCCACCAGCGTCGGTATCTTCGTAATAAACTCGCACGTAATGTTGATGCATAACTATTCCGCCATCACTAATAAATGTATCTAAAACAATTCCGTTATTATTTAAAGTAGGTTATCACAAATCTGTAAACATACACCAAACCCTTATAAATAATGGGGTAAAGAATAACCAGCAAGAATTTTAACATTTTATATACACATTACTTTTTCTAATGCAAAAATGTAATTTTACTCAATTGTACGTAAACAAAATCTCCCTATAATACGCTCCATCAGTCATACAGAGCGCAAACGCAAATCGCGGGTGTGCGAGAGTTATACCTCCTGTTAGACATGAGTTCCCTGGATTTATTTCCTTCAACACTTGTTGTTTTTAGCCCACTCGATTTGAGTGGGCTTTTTTTTATCTAAATTTTATTCTTTTATTTGAATGTGCGCAGCTTGCGATTTGGAGGGGGGAGTCGGAGCTGCAAGCAAAACGTCGCAGGCATGGATGCCTGCGCCGAGCCTACATGGATGTATTTATGGCGTTTTTGTGGCAGCTTCGACTCCCCTCTATTAGCTCGCTACTACTGTTTACTTGGTGTAAACCCAAAGTGTGTGTAGGCGCGATTAGAAGCGATGCGGCCTCTTGGCGTACGTTGTAAGAACCCTTGCTGGATTAAAAAGGGTTCGATGACGTCTTCGATGGTTTCTTTTTCTTCACCAATGGCAGCCGCAAGGTTATCCAGTCCCACAGGGCCCCCATCGAATTTTTCGATAATGGCAGTGAGTAGTTTTCTGTCCATGTAATCGAAACCTTCTTTGTCCACGTCAAGCATATCAAGAGCAGCTGCGGCAATATCAGCAGATACCTTGCCATCTGCCTTGATTTCGGCATAGTCGCGAACACGGCGTAGTAACCTGTTGGCAATACGAGGAGTACCGCGAGAACGTCGTGCCACCTCTTGAGCACCTTCCGTGCCCATATCAAGATTTAAGTAATGGGCGCTGCGTTCCACAATACTTGTAAGGTCTTTAACTGAATAAAACTCAAGGCGCTGAACAATACCAAAGCGGTCGCGCAGTGGAGAGGTTAATGATCCTGCGCGTGTTGTTGCACCAACCAAAGTAAACGGTGGTAAATCTAGCTTAATAGAACGCGCAGCAGGCCCCTCACCTATCATTATATCAAGCTGATAGTCTTCCATGGCCGGGTATAAAATCTCTTCAACCACCGGACTTAATCGGTGAATTTCGTCGATGAAAAGCACGTCGTTTTTCTCGAGATTTGTAAGTAAAGCGGCCAAATCTCCCGCTTTTTCCAACACTGGCCCTGAGGTAGTTTTGATATTCACCCCCATTTCATTAGCAACGATGTTGGCTAGGGTGGTTTTACCTAACCCTGGCGGACCAAATATTAAGAGATGATCGAGAGCGTCATCACGATTGCGAGCAGCTTGAATGAATATTTCCATTTGCTCACGAACATGAGGTTGCCCCGTGTAATCCTCTAGCAGGCGAGGACGTATCGCTCTATCGATAACTTCATCTTCAGTGCTAGCTGAAGGGGTAATGAGTCGGTCTGCTTCAATCATTCAGTCATCACTCAACTAAAGCGCGGCTTTTAAGGCTTCGCGAATTAAAGACTCGCTGTCCATATTCTCTTGGTACACACTTTCCACCAATTTACTCGCCTGAGCTGGCTTATAGCCCAGTGCAACCAGCGCACTTTGTGCTTCTTCTCTGGCATCGTTAAGTGCAACGATAGTGTTGTTGTCACCATCGTCAGCCAGTGGCGGTGGCATATCTATCTGTTGATTTTGTCCAAATTTCTTCAGTCTGTCTTTAAGCTCTACCACTAACCTTTCAGCGGTTTTCTTACCAATACCCGGCAAACTGACTAAAGCCGACACATCTTCATTTTGTACGTTGTTTAAAAACTGCGATGCCGACATACCAGACAATATAGCCAAACCCAATTTTGGTCCAACCCCGTTGGCTTTAATCAGTTCGCGAAACAACTCTCTAGATACCTTATCCGTAAAACCAAAGAGTAACTGAGCATCTTCACGAACCACAAAATGGGTATGTACTACCACTTCCTCGCCAACAGCGGGAAGCTCGTAAAAATTAGTCATGGGGAGTTGGACTTCGTACCCTACACCACTTACGTCTACCAAAATTTGCGGCGGTTGTTTTTCTATTAAGGTACCGCGAATACGTCCAATCATATCAATTCTCTACTGCGCTGGGCCAAATGCACCACTATTAATTTTTAGGACTAGGGATGGGTATTAACGCAGACGACCACGCACGGTTTTGCGTGCTTGCCCGGCCATGTTAATCAAGCTTTGTTCAGTGTGTGCGTGGCACAAGGCTACCGCTAACGCGTCGGCAGCGTCTGATTGAGGCGTACCACTTAGATTCAACAAGTGCTTCACCATGTGTTGCACCTGTGTTTTATCCGCGCTTCCTTTACCTACTACAGCCTGCTTGATTTGACGAGCTGAGTACTCAGCCACAGGTAAATTACCTTGTGTTGCAGCCACAATAGCAGCCCCTCTCGCCTGACCTAGCTTGAGCGCTGAGTCTGGGTTTTTCGCCATGAACACTTGTTCTATTGCAAATTGCTCGGGGTTAAACTGACGAATAATGTCACTTATTCCCGTATAAATATTTGCTAAGCGCTCTGGTAATTCTGCCGTTCCTACACGAATACATCCGCTCGCCACGTACACCAGCTTACCTTGCTTACGAGCAATAACACCGTAACCTGTAACCCTAGAACCTGGATCTATACCCAGTATAACCATTATGCCTGGCTCGGTACAAACATTGTTACCGCCTCTCTATTGGTTGAAGACCACAAACGCTCAATGGCTTCGGTTTTAGTGACCCAATGATAAGCAAGGTGTTCGGTGAGTTCGATAGGTAAGTCGCTGTCAATTTGCACAGCAAATACGTGTTCCGTATTGAAGCGTGTGCCCGGCGGGTAACGGTGACGCCAACGTTGGCGTATTTCATATTGGTTGGTAGTGTTGCAGTCGATTATGGAAAAACCAAGCTGCTTGAGGTTAATGCCAGTTTCTTCGAGGACTTCGCGATAGGCGGTGTCAATGGGTTGCTCGCCCTCTTCCATTGCACCTGTAACGGACTGCCAGAAGTTAGGATCGTCATCACGTTGAAGGAGCAATACGTTGTGGTGCTGATCATACAGCACCACAAGTACAGACTCTGGCTTTTTATATACCATGAATTAGTCGGCTTTTTTCACCGTAGCAATAGCCAGTTCTTCTAGCTGTTGTGGGTTTGCTTGACTTGGTGCAGACGTTAATGGACACGCCGCCGTCGTAGTTTTAGGGAACGCCATAACGTCGCGAATAGACGTAGCGCCCGTCATCAACATTACCAAACGGTCTAGACCAAACGCCAAACCGGCATGTGGTGGAGCACCAAAACGAAGAGCATCTAGCAAGAAGCCAAATTTGTTTTTCGCTTCTTCTTCGTCGATTCCCAAAATGCCAAACACCGCTGATTGCATATCTTCATTGTGAATACGCACAGAACCACCGCCCAATTCAACGCCGTTCAATACCATGTCATAGGCGTCTGAAAGGGCACCTACTGGATTTTCTTTCAGCTCTTCTGCCGTTAAACCGCGAGGTGCAGTGAACGGGTGGTGTATAGCGTGTAGCTGCCCGTCAAATTCTTCAAACATTGGGAAATCAACGACCCAAAGCGGCTTCCAATCACCTTCAAGTAATTCGAAATCTTCACCCAACTTAAGGCGTAGCGCCCCCATAGCTTCGGTCACTACCGTCGCTGAATCTGCACCAAATAATAAGATATCTCCGGCTTGTGCACCGGTGCGCTCGATGATTGCATCGCTTACTTCTTGGCTTAAGAACTTGAGGATTGGCGACTGCAAGCCTTCTTGACTGTCCGTTAGCTCGTTAACTTTAATCCACGCCAGACCTTTAGCGCCGTAAATGCCAACAAACTTGGTGTATTCGTCGATTTGCTTACGCGACAAGCTAGCACCACCCGGGACACGAATGGCAGTTACGCGACCTTTTGGATCATTAGCTGGACCAGAGAATACTTTAAAATCTACGTCTTTTAGCAAATCAGCCACATCGGTAAGTTCTAGTGGATTACGTAGGTCTGGCTTATCGCTGCCGAAACGCTTCATGGCTTCAGCGTATGTCATGCGTGGGAAATCACCTAAGTCGACATCAAGCATAGTTTTAAACAAGCTACGGATCATGCCTTCGGTAATCGACATTACACCGTCAGCATCAAGGAACGTTGTTTCAATATCGATTTGGGTAAATTCAGGTTGACGGTCAGCACGTAAATCTTCGTCGCGGAAGCACTTAACGATTTGGTAGTAACGGTCCATACCCGACATCATCAATAACTGTTTAAACAGCTGTGGTGATTGAGGTAATGCAAAGAACTCACCTTTGTGTGTGCGGCTAGGCACTAAGTAGTCACGTGCGCCTTCCGGTGTTGCCTTGGTTAAAATTGGCGTTTCGATATCTAGGAAACCTTCGTCCTCTAGATAACGACGCACCGCACCAGTGACTTTTGCACGGAACTGCAAGCGCTCACTCATCACTGGGCGACGTAAATCCAGGTAGCGATAGCGTAAACGTTGCTCTTCTGAGTTCTCTTGGTTCCAATCAAGTGGAAGTACATCTGACTTATTGATGATTTCAAGGCCTGTACCTAGAATCTCAATCTCACCAGTTTTCATGTCTTTGTTAACTTGACCTTCAGGACGAGCACGTACTTTACCCGTCATTTTTACGCAGAATTCGTTACGAAGGGTATTTGCCACTGAAAGTACTTCAGGTAAATCTGGATCAAACACCACTTGAACAATACCTTCGCGATCGCGCAAATCGATAAAAATAACGCCACCTAAGTCACGACGTTTGTTTACCCAACCACAAAGTGTGATTTCTTGTCCGATGTAAGATGCATCGATATTCCCACAGTAATCTGTGCGCATGGTCCTTGACCCCTGATAAATGTTGCTTTGCATAGTGCTGTAAAACATGGTTTTTATAGCGTTATCCTTTACTTTACAATAGGTAAAAATAAGGTAACCGAGCTACTATGCTTTTTTGGTTTAATATAAAGGCCGCATAGTATAAACAAATGCACCCTAAAGCCCAATGACAAATCAACAGTTTCCTCATTCAAATAACAATGAATCGACTCCTGAATTGCCTGCCGTATTTATGGGCTTACCCATGTGGCAACACGCGTCTTGGCCAAACACTTGGTTAATAGACTGTAAGTCTTCGAAAAACCAGCTCGAGCATTACGCAAAGGAACTCAACAGCATTGAAGGTAATACAAGCTTTTATGCCCTTCCCAGTGACGAAACACTAGAGAAGTGGCAGGCAATGGTACCGGCACACTTTGCGTTTACCTGTAAGATACATAAAGACATTTCTCATAATAAGTTACAGTTCAACGAAGAATTACTCGCAACTCAACTTAGGGGGCTTGAGAAAATTAAAGCTAATCTTGGGCAAGCCATATTGCAGCTACCCGCCCAATTTTCGCCTACGGATTTACCTGCACTCGACAGATTTTTGAGAATACTACCAAGCTGGCTAGACATAGCGGTAGAAGTGAGGCATCTCGCATTCTTTGAAAAAGGTGATGCTGAAATCGCGTTTAATCAGTTGTTAATAGAGCATAGTGCAAACAGGGTGGTAATGGATACTAGAGCGCTGTTCACCGGCCCTGATACCTCAGCAATGGTAACTGAGGTGCGAGGTAAGAAACCCAGAGTGCCTGTGAATGTAATTGCCACTGGCAATAAACCCATGGTGAGATTTGTAGGGAATGACAATGACGAGGATAATCTCGCTTGTTTACGACCATGGATAAAGAAAATACACGCGTGGCGATGCGAGGGTAAACAACCTTTTATGTTCTTTCACCGCCCAGATAACAAAGATGCGCCATGGCTCGCGCAGCAATTTATCAACGCATACAACGTTAGCTACCCCGAGGCAGCATTGCCCGAACTGTCTATTGGTTCAGAACCAGATCAAGGTGCTTTGTTTTAACGCTTTAAACTGAGTTAAACGCCAAGAAAGTCCATATCGAGAACCCGTCGTGGAAAGCATAATGGCACTGACATCAAGTCGTCGATGGGAACCGGTTTACTGAAAAGGAAACCCTGAACACTGTCACACCCATGCTCAGATAAGTACTCCCACTGCGCTTCATTTTCAATACCTTCTGCACATACTTGTAGGGACAAGCGTTTGGCCAAATCAATAATCGAGCCGGTTACTAAGCGGCTTCGCTCTGACTGCTCGATTTCTCTGACAAACTGCTTATCAATTTTTAAAGTATCTATACTAATTTGCGTTAGGTAGCTCAGTGACGAATATCCCGTACCAAAATCATCTAACGCAATGGCGCAGCCCATATTACTAAGGCGCTTGAAGAACTTGTTAGAATTAGCAAAGTTTTCAAGATAGGCCGTTTCTGTGACCTCAAACTCCATATACTCTGGATTGGTGTCGTGGCGTTTAAAAATAGCGTAAATGTTGTCGAACAAATTACTGTTTCGTAGATCGTGAACTGATAGGTTCACCGATACGCGGAACTTGCGCCCCACCCACTGTTTAAGTTCAGGGAGGTCCTGACAAACTTTATTGATAATCCAATGGGTAATGGAGGATATTCTGCCGCCCTGTTCAGCAATCGGAATAAATTCAGAGGGCATTACCATGCCGTATTCAGGATGGTTCCAGCGCAATAACGCCTCCATTCCGATAACTTGCCCACGTTGGTTAATCTTGATTTGGTAGTAAACGCTAAACTCATTGTTGGCTAATCCTTTTTCGATTGCATTTGCCAAGTGAAGTTTGCGCTTGTGAGACTCAACCATATCTGGGGTAAATACTGTATAACTCCCCCGCCCTTTTGCTTTGGAACGGTACATAGCTAAATCAGCGTTACTCATTAACTCGCTGAGGTCATACTCCGCATCTTTGGCTTTTGCGATCCCGGCACTTACACCGACGGTAAGTGATAAGCCTCGTAATTCAAAGGGTTCAGCAAAGGCATGAATCAATCGCGTCGCGAGGTTGTGCAGACTCGCATCATTACTCTCTCTGTCGGGAACCACCAGGAACTCATCGCCCCCTAAACGCGCCACCAGGTCGCCTTCTCTTAAAAGCATTGAAACACGGCTAGCAACTTCAACGAGGATTAGGTCACCCGTTTCATGACCAAGTGAATCATTAATGCCTTTGAAACCGTCGAGATCAAAGAATAACAGCGCAACATCATCGCCATTGCGTTTTGCTCTTGCCAGTTCAAGCTTCATGCTATCGAAAACAAACTGTCTGTTAGGAAGTCCCGTTAAGCTGTCGTAGTTGGCTAACCGTGTCATTATTTCTTGTTGGTCCATTAACGCTTGATTTTGCTCTTGGTTTATTAGCAACTCAACTTCGATGGTTTCTAGCAGGCGATTAATATTATGAGTAAGCCCACCAATTTCATCTCTTTTGGTGTACTTATGACGCAGTGTGTAATCCTTTGCTTGAGTCACTTGCTTAGTAAATGCTGATAAAGCGCCAAGTGGTTTAAGTAACTTGTTCACGGCAAGTAAACACACAATCAGGGTGATAACAAAAACAATAAATACCGGTGAGAAAACATAAAATACCAATGAGAAGAAGTTACTACCCACTGGCGCACGAACGTCGGTGTAGACCTGTACGTAGCCTCTGACAAATGCAGGGCTTCCAATAGGATAATGAGTCACTACAATTTGGCAATCATCGACTACGCCGACAGGAACGTTTTTGGGATCTAGCTCTTGAAAAAATGACTCTTGCAGGCGTTCTGATTCGCGGCCATTTAGTTGCACCACACGGCTGTAGTCTGGTGAATAAATACGTACAGCAATCAGGTTCTCTCGATATGACAAGGTAGAAAGAGCGTTTTCAATAGGTACGTTGTCCCACGTACCTTCATTCACCAGTGGGAAGATCAATTGCGCTATTGTTTCGGAGAAAAAGTCTGACTGCGTTTTAATATTGTCCTGATACAAGCGTTTAGATTCGCTCGCAGCAAATAACAATACGGTGACAACAATCACCAACAACGACATAGAAACAATAAAGCCAATTGGCGCTTTAATTGACCTAAACACCCTGAATTCTCCGATCCTGCTAACTACTTGATACCGAAAAGGTTATGTTTAATTTACCTCAGGAAACGAGAATTTTGGAACACCTTTCTGATATTTACAGCAGTTTTATACCACTTTTGAACAGAGCTTACCTACTCATTTTGCGTTAACAACGTAAAAAATGCGCAATCATCTGTGAAAAGTCTTCAAATTGTTGACTTATTCTTCAGTAGTATTTGAGACGTCGGTAGACAGTATGCAGCTAATTTTTCTGCCGCTATCTTCAAACCAAACTTTAGCACTGAGTGCTTGAATCAGAGACAAACCTCTACCAAAACTTGCTTCCGCACTTTCAAAATCAATAGTGGAATGGTCAAACCCTTCACCGCTATCGGTGACAGAAAGTTCGACTTCTTTTTCTCGGGTCGGCTCTGTAGTTTTACCACTAGCGTAGCGTCGTCTAAGTTGCTGATGCGCTTTTCACGCTCTGTATAATATTCAACGAAACCGTCAGGCGAATGCTTCATTTGAGAGTCCATCCCCAAAATGCCATGCTCTAGGGCGTTGCTAAACATTTCAGACAGCAAGGTAAACAGGGTCGAGCGAACATGGGTGATGCCACTGCACTGCCCAGTCACACTTAAAATACGTTCAAGAACGTCATCTTTTTTAATGTGAGATGCAGAAAGCTTAATAACAATGTCGGAGGGGATATCGTCACTTTCAGAGGTAGGATTAAGTGTTTCAAGTGACTGTGCGGTATATGCAACAATAGTCACGTCATCGTCAAAAGTTTGAGTAGATGAATAGTTAAGCGCTTGGTTGTAAACTCCTTCAAGAGAAATGCTGTTGTTGAGTTCGAACCATTGCTCTATGCCGCTTTCACCCAGCATATTGCCACTTTCATCGTTCACTTCCACCAACCCATCGGTGTACATGACGAGTCTGTCACCGTAGGCCAGTTCAAAGTTATCCACCAAGCAATCAAACTCATCTCTCTCCAATATACCTAGTGCCATATGCTTCGCAGGGTATCGATTGATTTGCCGGGTTTCAGAATGCACCACAAGAGACTGAGGAATACCACCTTGCCACAGTGTTACTCGCTTACCGTCTGATCCTATTTCACCAACAATACCGGCCATAAACATATCGCCCGGTAAAAAGGTCAGTAGAATGTCATTTATCTCAGTAGCAATTTCAGATACCGCCAAACCTTTTAACGACATTTCTTGAAACGCTCTTGTGACGGGTAGCGCACCAATGGCAGACGCCAACCCATGTCCAGTGAAATCGCCGACAATAAAGTAGAGGCCTCCACTTGGGCTTGGTTGACACAAAAACAAATCACCATTAAACGTTTCTGCTGGCGCGAGTACACAATCGAAAAAGGCTTTTATCTCAGGCTGATTTACAATGGCATGGCTAAAGATATGCTCAACAATGGCATGCTCTCGGGCAACTTGCTGTTTGTAAAATCGCAACGCGGTATTTTGCTCTTCGATATGTTTGCTCAATGCTCTTATTTTTTCGTGAGCGCGAATTTTTGCGGTGAGTATGTGTTTGTCAAAAGGTTTAGTGGCGAAGTCGTTCCCTCCAACCTCCAAGCATTTAACCAAACTGTCGTTGTCATCCAAAGCGGTGATGAACAATATGGGTAAGTAACTGCCTTTAGCCATCTCCTTTAACGCAGGAGCCACCTCGAAGCCGGACATACCCGGCATCATAACATCGAGCAGCACCAAATCTGGCTGCTCTCTGTGGGCAATCTCAAGGGCGTCAGCGCCATTTTGCGCCTCGATACAATCTGTGTACCCCGCATCGTTGAGCATGCTCAGTAACATGATGCGGTTAATCGGCTCGTCGTCAACAATCAAAATTTTCATAGCGCGTCTACTACCCATGAGTTACACCACAAGTGAGCCTGCCACTAGCTAATATCGAACTTCTTGTCGAATCGGGATATTTTGAGAATTCTCGCAACGGGAGGACGAGTGTTTTCAATGGTATATTTTAGTGAACGGTCGACTAATGCTTTTTGCATGTTTAAGAGCATGCCAAGTGCCGAGCTATCCATATATTCAGTTTTTGCTAAATCGATAATGATATGCGCGACATTGTGCGGTAAGTCGCTGTATGCATTTCTAAAATCTTCCACTTTACCGAAATCAAACTTTTCGCCAATATCGATGACAAGAACGGATCCGTTGTTTCGATAATGTGTTGATATTTCCATTTGTTTCTCCTTAAAAACCAACATAGCGTAAATAGAGCATTATTTTGCTGTGAAGATCAACTAACTCTAATAGTAGTATACTAGAACAGATTTTTTTTGTGTGCCATGCTACTATGGCCTGATTTTGAAATTCAGGGGTAACAATGCAAGACTGGAAAGACGCGTTGCTGGTATACAGCACTGACGGCGGAAAAATAAAACCTCAGCCTAAAGAAGAAGTGCGTTCCGTATCAAAAGATGGAATAGTTAGGATCCACCGCGAAACCAAAGGCCGCAAAGGCAAAGGCGTATCTATCGTTAAAGGGCTCGATTTGCCCGCTAGCGAGTTGAAGTCGCTTTGTTCTGAACTCAAGAAAAAATGTGGTTGCGGCGGCGCAGTCAAAGAAGGCAATATCGAAGTTCAAACAGACGACAGAGAAAAACTTAAATCTTTGCTAGAAAATAAAAAATTTACCGTAAAACTCGCAGGTAGCTGAGTTTAATGTTCAATTTTAGGTTCATGTAGGCAGTGGTCCACATGGCCCTCATCACTAAAAGAAGAGTCTGAAATGGAAAAGCTGTCGATTTCTGATTTACATATCATTTTGGTTGAACCATCTGATACCCAGAGAAAAATTATCACCACCTTACTACTCAAAGAAAAGGTGAAGGAAATTGACCCAGTGAGTACACTTGCAGAGGCAATATCCGCAGTCAAAGCTCACGGTGCCGACGTAATCGTCAGTGCGATGTATTATGAAGATGGTACAGCCATCGAATTATTAAAATTTATCAAGGAAAACGAAGAGCACAGCTCTATTCCGTTTATGCTGGTTTCTAGTGAAAACCGTCTAAGCAAACTTGAAGAGTTTAAACAGGCGGGTGTGGCTGCAATTTTACCCAAGCCATTCGAACCTGTTCATTTGTCTCGCGCGCTAAATGCAAGCTTAGATTTGATTAATCACGACGAACTCGACCTAGACCTTTTCGACATTCAAGACGTGCGTGTTTTGTTGGTGGATGACAGTAAGCTTGCCAGAAATCACATTCGCCGCGTACTCGAAGGCATGGGGTTACAGCACATCAAAGAAGCTGAAAATGGTGCGATGGCACTGACGTATATTAAAGACGAGCCATTCGACCTAGTGGTTACCGATTACAACATGCCTGAGATGGATGGCCGGGAACTATCAGAGTTTATCGTTTCAATCCAGAAACGACGCATATCCCTATTATTATGGTGACATCCGAGTCTGCTGAAAGCGCCCATATGGCTAATATCCAGCAAACTGGGGTAAATGCATTGTGCGACAAACCATTCGAACCCACAGAAGTGAGAAAAATGCTAGCCGCATTGCTTGGAAACGAGTAAAAACATTGGTCTGAGCTGTAAAAATGGGTTGACACTTAACCGCTCAGCCCATAAAGTCACCAACATGAAAAAAATTACACACCGCGTAGCCCGCTTCTTTTTTGCGTTTACATCCTTTAACTAGGGAGGTAATGCTACGCGCTAAGAAACCTCCCACTGGGAGGTTTTTTTTGCAAAAACAACAAATGGAAATACTATGTCAGACAATGCATTGGACACGGTAAGAGAGCGAATCACATCGCTTGACAGCCAATTGCTCTCGTTACTCGCCGAGCGTAGAACACTAACTAACGAAGTTGCTGAAACCAAGATAAAGCATCATATTCCCGTACGTGACCAAAAACGCGAAGAGCAACTGCTAGTGCGTCTGATTAAAGAAGGTCAAGTGGTTGGCCTAGACCCGCATTACGTAACGCAAATTTTTCATGTCATTATTGAAGACTCGGTACTCAACCAACAAGCCATGCTTGCAGCCCGTGCCAACCCTGGTAGTGCCCTACCACTGAATCGCGTTGCATTTTTAGGGGACAAAGGCTCGTATTCTTATCTAGCTACGCAGAAGTATTTCTCACGCCGCCCAGGTGAACTTTTAGAAATGGGTTGCCAGAGCTTCAGTGAAATCGTGCAAAAAGTTGAAAATGCCGACGCTGATTACGCCGTTCTTCCGATTGAAAACACTACGTCTGGCAGTATTAACGAGGTATACGACCAACTTCAGCACACTCAGCTAAGTATTATCGGTGAACTCACTCATCCTATTCGCCATACCTTGTTAGTGGGCAAAGATACGTCTATTGACAAAATACGTACCCTATATGCTCACCCACAAGTGTTCACACAGTGCAGTCACTTTTTGGCTGAGTTGGGTAATGTTGAAGTAAAAACCATGGACAGTACATCATCGGCCATGCTTACAGTGAGCGAATTACAACGTGACGATGTTGCCGCCATTGGTAGTGAAGCAGGCGGAAATCTTTATGGTTTAACGGCTATTAAGAGCAACTTAGCCAACCAAAAAGAAAACCATAGCCGGTTTATTGTTGTTGCCCGCCAGCCAGTCGTAGTGCCATTACAAGTACCTGCAAAAACTACGCTTGTCATGTCTACTGTGCAGAAACCGGGTGCACTTGTTGAGGCGCTACTGGTATTGCGCGACAACAATATCAATATGACAAAACTTGAGTCTCGCCCTATTCCAGGAAATCAGTGGGAAGAATTGTTCTACATTGACGTTGAAGGTAATGTGGCTGATGGCCCAGTGCAAAAAGCACTGGAGTCGCTGAAAAACATTACTCGCTATATCAAAGTACTAGGTTGCTATCCTAGTGAAGAGATTAGCCCAACCAAGGTTGCCGCCGCTAGCGCATTGGCCGAGTAAAAAGTACAAGCCCCACACTGGCATGTGGGGCTATTCACTTACTTTCTTAATAATTGACCGTCGTCGGCTTTTAACAACAATTGCTTGCTATCGACTAAGCAGGTTTTAGCGTAATCACCAAACCAGTCTCCCACAGTGCGGAATTGCTCGATAAATCCAGCTTTGTTCTGTTCTTCCAGTAAATTGAGAGCCAAACCAAACCGCTCATGGAAACGACGCAACAGGGCAAAGTTATCCGGATTATTAAATATAATATCAGCATACAGCTCTGGCGCCTGAGCAAACAACCTTCCCACCATAGCTAACTCTAATCGATAAATTGGTGAGCTAAACAAGGTAAGGGTATCGAGATCAGGGTTTTCACCACGTAGGTGCTCACCGTACACAAAGGTGTTGAAGTGTCGCATCACCTGAATATAGGCCATCGCTTTGTCATGCTCACTCGCCAAACTTTCGTGAATCGTCGCGCCCCAGATAGTCATTTGCTTAATTAACCACTCGTAGGCACTCGTGTCACGCCCATGAGTCACTACAACCACCTGCTTAATCATACCTGGAGCATCTGGACCAAACATTGGATGTAGCCCCACTACAGGCCCGCTGTGTACGGCCATCATGGCATCAAGAGGTTTAGCTTTAATACTGGTAATATCAGCCAATACACAATGCTCAGGCAGCATAGTCAGCTGGCTAATAACACTCTCGGTAATATTGATAGGCACGGCCACAATAACCAAATCTGCGCTACTCAGTGTGATCTCTGCCGAACCGCTATCCCAATCATCTTTCTCGACCACTGAGACCTGATAACCGCTACGCTCAAAAAGACTGACAAAGACTTTACCCAGCGCACCTTGGCCGCCCACCACTACAACATTACTAATGTCGGGATTAACACATCGATATTGATTGTTTTGGGAATGATAAGACTCGCGCATCATTCTGCGCAGCAAATCTTCAACGAGTTCTGGAGATAAACCCACTGCCTGCGCTTGGGCACGGCGCGCTGAAATGAGAGACTTTTCTCGTTCTGGAACGTACACCGGCATACCTGCTGAGGCTTTTACCTTGCCGATTTGCGTAGTGACTTTGGTGCGCTTAACTAATAAATCGACGAGCTGAGAGTCCAGCTCGTCGATTTCATCGCGCAATGATGCTAATTCTTGCGAATATTCGGCCATGTTGGTTTCCTTCTAACAACAGCACAGCCGATTGTCAGTATTAGGCTGCGTCCGTTCGCTTATTTTGACGTAAGGGTAACACAGTAATAAGCTTTTCTCTGGTTTGCTCAATTAAGGTTTCTGTAGTTTCCCAGTCAATACAACCGTCGGTAATAGAAATACCGTATTCTAACTCTTCTGGCTTCTTGCCGTCAGCTTTCTGATTACCCGCATTTAAGTGACTTTCCAACATAACGCCGATAATCGACTGATTGCCCTCTAGGATTTGATTAACAACGTTCTGTGCAACCAATGGCTGACGACGGTAATCCTTAGCTGAGTTCGCATGGCTACAATCAACGACTAACGCGGCGTTCAGCCCAGCGTCTTGAAGCTCTTGCTCACACTCTGAAACACAGACAGAATCATAATTAGGCTGCTTACCGCCACGAAGAATAATATGACCGTCTGGGTTACCACTAGTGGCAATAACGCTCACTTGGCCTTGCTTGTTAATTCCCATAAAACGGTGACCAGAGGCCGCAGACTTAAGTGCATTAATCGCAATACCCAAGCTGCCATCAGTACCATTCTTGAAACCGACAGGCATAGACAAACCACTCGCCATTTCGCGGTGAGTTTGTGATTCAGACGTTCGTGCACCAATAGCAGACCAGCTAAACAACTCAGCAAGGTACTGAGGGCTGATTGGGTCAAGAGCTTCTGTCGCAACAGGAAGCTCAAGTTCAGCCAACCAAATCAATAATTCCCGTGCTTTTCTCAAGCCAGCTTCAATATCGAACGAGCCATCGATATGTGGGTCATTAATAAGCCCTTTCCAACCCGTGGTAGTACGTGGTTTTTCAAAATACACACGCATAACGATGAACAAGGTGTCTTTACAAGACTCGTGAAGCTCTTTTAGTTTAAGCGCATAAGCTTTAGCAGCCTCAACGTCGTGAATAGAACACGGGCCACAGACCACTAGCAAGCGGTGATCTTTACGATGAATAATGTCAGAAATAATGTTTCTTGATTCAGCAATAGCTTGCAAAGCACGCTCTGATACGGGTAACTCAGCACTTAATGCTTCAGGTGTGATAAGAATATCTTCTCCACTTACGTGAAGATTATTAACGGTGTCCTTTATCATGATGTTCTCTTGGATATATAAACGAAAAAACGGAAACGTCATAAGAGATAGCGATAAGAAAGCACCTTACCGTAAACTTTTATGTACAACTTAATTTTATTATTTTAATAATATGTTTGACTTTTTACCAAAACAGAAAAATTAAACAACCATTACCCCATAATTGTTTGATCTAAGGCATATCTTAATCTCTGCTTTGTCTGTCACTGACCTCTCAATAGCCACAAGAGAACATTTTTTAACCAGTGGTAAATCTAGTAATATTGCTTACCGTAGAGTGTTCATCAACACCGCCACATTGGACAAATAGCAACCAACTTAGCGCCCATTAGCTAAAATATGTAACGCTTACTAACTACCTTTACATTAAGTCATGCGTACACTTTTTACCCTATTTTTAACAAATTCCCATCAGCACAACTTGTTAGACCGGATTCAGTAAAGTAGACTTTCAAAGTATAAACATAAGTATCTTGTTGAATTAGATCAGCTCGATACAATAATTCAACTGATAGATTTGTTTAGATCATAAAGGGACGCCCATGAAGAACACGTTTAAAACAGTAGCTTTAATCGCAACAGTGCTTATGGCATTTACTGCATCAGCTAACTCTGCTGACGGTAAAGATCGCCGTATCGACTTAGTTAATGATACCAGCGTAACAATGACTGAATTTTACGCGTCTAACATCGACTCAGACAGCTGGGAAGAAGATATCTTAGACGGAGACTATTTGCGTCCTGGCAAAAAATTTGAAATCAACATCGACGACGGCACAGGTTACTGTCTGTTCGACCTAAAAGCAGTTTTTGCTGATGGCGATGTAGTGACTGAAAACGATTTTAACGTGTGTGTTGAAACACGCTGGCGTATATACAATAGCAACTAGTCCGCTGCTTTAGTGGTGAGTTCTTAAAAGGCCAGCAATTTTGCTGGCCTTTTTGTTAACGCTAATTACTGGTCTAGCGATTTTGACTTGCGATTCAGTCTCATTAATAGGAGTAACGCCGAACCGTACAACAAAAAAGAATTTGGTGTTGCAACAGCGGAGACACTCTGCAACGTAACGCTGAGAGACTCTCTTCCTCCTTCATCCCAATCGAGAATACTTCCACTACAACCTCCGTTGCCGAAATAAATTTCGAAACCAGCTCCAACAGACTCAGGAAGAGAACCGCTGCACCCCAAAGATTCAGTAAACAAATAACCATTTGGATTTGTTACTAACAATTCTCTACCTGAGCCGTATCCCTGTAATTCGCCAATAGATAAATAGTCCAAATAGTGTTCAGGGTGATCTGGGTCAAACCTAGCATTTATCTGCTGAGTTTCTAGATCAAAAAACAGTCTAGTTCTCGGGAATGCCGTTTCGTTATTTAACACATATCCTTCAAGAGCTACCCCATTAGGGTCGGTAACTTGAAAAAATAAATCTAACATTTCAGTAGGAGCTAAAAACTGACCGTGATCTATCGAATCATCGTAGGTAAAATATCCGGTTGCGGTATAGCCATTAATCCCTGCCCAATCCAAATTATAGCGAATAACTTCAGACTGAGCGGAAAATGAAAGAATGATGGTAAGAAGAGATATTAATTTTTTAAACATCGAGTAAATCCTTTTGTAGAGAGTTATTTTTATGGTGCAATCCCTACAACCCTCTGGGTACTCCTGCACCCGTCACTATAAAACCATACTGATCTTAATAGCGTCAATACCAGCTAACTATTAACCGTCACGCTTAACCCCAAACAAATAAACAAAATACACACTAAGCTCAATACCCAGATTACGTAGTCACGACGAGAGAGCAAGATTTGTGTCGTGATTAATGCGCCTACTGGAGCAACAAAAAGATAGGTGTAAATAAAATTTTGGAACGATTGGGAAAGACTCAATCCTATACCTTCCCAAATAGAATCGTATTGCAGAATCTCAATGAGGTCAGAAACAAAAAAGAACGCAGAAAACACCAAGCCGAGTTCAAAATACAATAATACTTCTGCTCTCCCCTTCGGATTAAAGGGCATCATAAACAACCCAAAAATAGGACGTATCGCTATCAACCAAATATTACCAGGATCAACACTGTAGTAATAAAGGCGCAGTCTATGGATCCATCGCGTTAAGCTGGAGATAACCGGAATAGTCGCTGCCATTTTCCAACGCACCACGGTGAGTGAAGCAAGCAAAAAGATGAAGAGAATGATGCATGGTTGATAAGTGCCAGTGGGTGTGGAGATAGTGCCGAGAATGAAGCCCGTTAAACTAAGCAAAAACAAACTGCCGTAAACTCTCACTTTAGAGCTTCGCTTAGCTCTCCAAGCAGGCGGTTCGTTAATGTTAAGCTCGACTTTGGGTGGCAAAAAAGCCAAGCTCAACGGAGGCTCTCCAGCCTCTAGCCGACGCTGTTCTTCTATATTGTGATTACTTACCATTTTCTTAATGAAAAAAAGGTCGATAAACCACCACAGTCCACCTCCACCACCAGTGAGGAACATTAGAGCACCCGTAATGGTTTTACCCAAGTAAAAACGATGCACACCAAACACACCAAGGACGAGCCCCAGTGCAAATGCCACCGAAAAGTATTTGTGCTTTGGATGATACAGCTCATCTATAACACTTTTAGAAAAATCTGGGTCAGCTGAGAATGCGTTCATAGGTCGCGTAACTTTTGGTGCGGATCAAGGTAGAACATCTTTTTCCATCCCTTAACTACCAAGCTGAGTCACGTGCAGGAGTTCGCCAACCGGCCCCCACAAATAGAAAACTTTTCCCCATGCTTCTTGTTGAACGGGCGTAATTTTTGTTTTGTGCTGTGAGTTTGAACACAATTCATGGGCATCGTAAATATCAGCGACGCATATTTGCAGCATGAAGTTTTTCGCAAGATCTTCATTATAAAACCGCTGAAGAAAGAAGAGACAGTCGCCGTTTTCGAATAGCGTAAGGTCGTCAGAGACGTATTCTGGTGTAAAACCAATTTCAGAATAAAACGATTGTGATATCTCGTAATCCTTGCTGGGAACAAAGGTTTTGATATCTATGACATGCATGCGACTTTCCTGTAGCTATTTTCCTTTTACTACTCTTAACACATGCGCTTATCAACTTCCAACAAAGACATTGAAATTAAAAAGGCTCAGAGTAACTATGCGCGCTGATTAAGTGATCCTGCTCCTATTAATTTTTATCGAAAAGTTGCTCGACAAGCATTTGATGAGCGGGCCTATCCTCTTCGAGTAACCAGCTTTGATAATAGTCTTTAATTTTGCCTGCTCTCTCCACTGTCAATACGTGATTAATTTCATCAATTAACTGCATGCCAAACGCAGACTTGGAGCAACCAATATATCCCACTAGAAAGTCATCCGCACCTTCAATACTATAGCTCACAGAGTTACTGTTTATCGCAGAATTAGGTTTTTGAAAAAACCTATTTTCGACCGCTAAGCCCAAGAACCCATCTAATCTCATGGACCTCTCTAGCATGCCTGACAATCCAGAGTAATGGTCAATAGCTGTTCTAAAAATGAGATTATCTTGGCTAGATGGCAGGTTTAAAGCTTCATCTATTCCGCCCCCGTACATAGCACCACTACTAACCCCTAAAACAAATGTTTCACTAGCGAGCAAGCGCGCTAGATCCACCTTGCCATTTGGGGAAAGATAATTGGTCATCAGTGATTTATGACTCGGTTGGGCAAAGAGCTTATTAGACGAGACAATGTAAGCTGGCATGCTAAAAGCGACAAACTCCTCTCGCTCTTCCGACCGCAACAAAGCAGCGTGACATACATTGTCATTTGCCTTTATCTCAATAAGACTTCTCTTGTAGTTTGCAAGAACCCTTACATGATTGTACTGTGGCAGTGCGTCTATTAGCAGTTGCATTGCAAGGTCAGCGTAACCAGTGTTTACGTGCTCTCCGTGGGAAATATGGGCCGGAGGCATCTCGGAATACAGCCAATAGACTGACTGTCGAGACTCGGCGAGCAAGTTGAGTGAAGTACAACATGACAGGAGCAAAATGACACATCGTAACATCGTAAACCTCGGGCCGTCATTCCATGACTACACTGTTTTAATTCAACACAACACCGAGTTTAGTCTAAAAAATTGCCGCCTGACGAGTTAGCGTTATCCGAAAGCGAAGATTTATACTAATGTTGAACAGAGTAGTTGCTAAACAAACACGCCCACTATGATAATCGCTACAGCAGCTACACAACTTGTAGTGATACCCGTCGTTTTGTCTCTTAACCAACCTGACATTCCAATACTCGCCAACAATGAAAACAAACCAAGCGCCATTGATAGACCGCTGATAATTCTTGCACCTTGGAGAGTGACAAACCCAGCTTCCAACGCTTCTTGTGTGGCTTGTAAACCATTGACTAACGCAACGGAAGAAGTCGCACACACGACAAAACTACAGGCGGAAATTGCTGAAAGTACAACAACCCAGTTTGCCATTTTTTTGTTGGGGTCAATGACTAGGATGGCAGCTAAAAATGTTGCTGAAAAGCCGCCCAGAAACGCAGAAAGCAAAATAAGCTGTTCAGTAATAACCAATAGTTGCTCGTTACTCATGATTCCTATCCAAGTTAACGTTTTCTTTAATAGTTTTCGATGCTAAGTCTTATCGAACTCGTAACATGTTTGGTCTAGTCGATAGCTTCACACTCCAACGCGGGTTCTTCCCATATATCTTCAACCTTATGTTCGAACTTATGAATAAGTTCTCCAGAAGAAAACTCGTAAACCATCGCTTGGTGCTCAAACCCAATGACTCCCTGTGAAGAGTCTTGTTCGTCACATCTGATAGGCTCTCTTTCGGTCAAACGAATACTTATTGAATCGCTGAGCCAAGTAGCTTTAACGGGATACTCCTTCTCTCCAAAAAACAATTCTGGATCGACAGAGGGAGGATTTCTGGAACATGCTCCTTTAACAAGCTCGGTAAGATAGAGTTGGTTGTCAATGACTTCCCATGTGCCCTTGTAACCACGCCAGTTTGCCGAACACCAGCCCTCTAACTGCAACATTGCTAAGATCTCATCAAATCCGTACAACTTCTCTAGAGGGCTTGCTCCAAAAGGCATAACCTCTATTTCATACTCTACGCCATCAACGATAAAAACATCGTTAATTTGTTCTGTGGAATTTACAGATAATGAGGCAGCGAGCAGCAACGCAAATACATACTTTTTCATGATAAATTCGATACAAGTTTCCGTTTGAGTCATCTTTTACTTTGTCAGATTACTACACGGAATGGCTTTTGACACAAAAACTATCCCATCTACAACTACTAATTTTTCTTGAAAACAAAAACCAACAGTTCAATAATTAACCACCCCAAAGTATATGTGGCTTAACATTGATCGTTTTTACAAACGTCAAAACGAGCAAAAAGAAAGGACGCTGTCGATGAAAATCCTTAAGGTGTTTACTTCCCATTTAATTTTACCTTTTGCGTTGCTAATTGCGCTGTCGTCAGTTGCTAACGCGGCATTATTAATTACAGACAACAACCAACTTATTGGCGCTGACGGTATCGAGGTAGACGGTAACTTTTTTGATGTGCGCTTCATCGATAGCACATGCGCAGATATTTTTGGTGTTTGCTCATCTGCTAACTTTACCTTTCAAGGGCAGGCAGAAGGTTTTCTAGCTGCTGCAGCTTTGCGAGATCAAATATTCAGCACAGTCATTGGAGCACCTTATGACATCGATCCTGAGCTTATTTTTGGTTGTACGAGCACTATCACCTGCCAAATACTGATACCAGTGAGCATTTTCGCTGGTAGTTTGTTAACCAGTGCAATTGTCAACAACTCCGATGGCGTGGGTATTACGGGTATCGGCTCAACGCGAACAGGCTCTACAGGTGAAAACTTAGCCAATAGTGCTAGTTTGGTTTATGCGTCGTTTACGCCCTCAACTGCGGTAAACGTGCCATCTTCTATTGGATTACTTGTCATTGCTTGTCTAGGTGTGTTGACGCGTCGTCGACCTACCTTTTCGCAACAACGTAAAACCCGTAGCTAAACCAATCCTTAAACTTCTCATAAAGGTTGGCCTCGTTCGTTTCCATTGCAATTAAGTCTTGAACCTCTTGAACACCAGGATGGCGCGCCGCGAACTCTGGCAGTCTCGACTGGGTAGGAATATAGTAATTCTCCTGCCAATCTGACGGAGGAAGTACTGAGTAGCCCAACAAATCATAACCAGCATCTTCCAGTTGTTTAATTTTGTCAGGCGAGGTGGCAATCTCTGGATATTCAGTTTCCCAATGCTGTCTAATTTCTTCTGGGGGATCGGGGTGTAGCCATGTTATTTCTGAAACTGCGAGTATTCCTCCCTTTTTCAGCAATGGCCGCCACAACTCAATCCCCTTCTTGAACCCTATATTGTAAATAGCGCCTTCAGACCAAATGACATCAAGAGAGTTTTCAGAAAACGGCAATGAGTCCATTGAAGCCTCAAGTGTTTTAATGTTTCCTGACAGCCCGTATTGCCCAGCTCGCTTTTCAAGTTCCGCTATAAACTCAGGAAACAAATCAACAGCAATTATCTCGGCATTTGGCAGGCTTCTAGCGAGCACCAGAGACGAAGCCCCCGTACCACAACCTATATCAGCAATCTTAAGCCGAGATGATGGATCACTTGAAGCTTGAGCCAATGCTCTTAAGGTTGCCTCTTCACTTCCGGGGCCCTGCCGCTCTCCGCCTAGGTGTAAATCAACCAATAGTGAAAATAGTAACTCTTGATTCATACGTAAATTACCTTTTTAGTAAAGACTAATCACCCATGCGTCAGAACAACTCTTGACCAAGTAACATGCTTTTTATGGGCAAACTTGCTCGGTCGGTCTTGCGAAGTTGCATGACAATTTAAGTTTATGGAATTTGCTAATTCCGAGATTTCCGCCAAAGACGTTGGAAAAACATACTTGCCAGCACCAGCGGGGCCATTTCTCAGTGAAATCGCACAACTACCGTCTTTGTGCAAAAGTGATTTTAATTTTCCAATTGCATCTGCACGTTGTTCTGGATGCAAATGATGCCATACACCATCAATCAGAATGAACGAGAAAGCATTCTCATATGCTGACAACTTAGTTAATGATGGCAGGGAATCTTGAAGCCAGTTGATAGAAGCGTTGGTGAAATTCGATTTTGCAACCTCTATAAAAGCTTGCAGTGGTTCAACCGCAACAACCTCATACCCTAGAGAAGCTAATGCGTTTGAGTTCTGTCCTACTCCTGATCCCAAGTCTAGTACAAGCGCAGGCGCAGCAGGTAAGAAAGGTAGAAACTCTTTGTTAATATGTTCAAAATCCAAATTCAAGCTGCTATCACAAAAAGAGGCTAAAGCCTCTTCGTAACCCAGTGTACCTTGAACAACATTCATTTAATCCATTCCTAAAAGCACTTTCAATACAATACGTATGAAGCATGTGACTCAATCCAAACACCTTGTTCTCTCTCGCTCCAAGTTTTTGACTCAGGTTCGAAATCACAAAGTTCAACATGCACCACGCCTTCTGCTAGCCACCAATAGCGATAAATAGGATGCAAACCATCACTCTAAAAATATGGCTATAAGTAAACATGCTACTTAAGTACGCTATAAACTATTAGTGCGGCACCTAACATCAACGCTACTGCACCGAACACGAGTCCAGTTTTATCAGTACCTTCAGGCGCTTTTGACGCATCTTCTGGGTCTACTGATTCATGATGCTGATTGAGAGCTATTTCATCTAACTCGTCTAGTAATATCGGTGCTTCAACACTTTCAACACTAGCCAGTTGCATGGTTAACTGTTCTGATGAGACTGAATCTCCAGGTTTAATAAGCATGTTTTGAATGATGCCATCCGCTGGAGCCACAACCTCTAAAACTACTTTGTCTGTTTCAATTTCAAATAGCATTTGATCTTTGGAAACTTCGAGGCCGTCGCTAACGAATATTTGCAGTATATTTGCTTCTGTCACTGAAGCAGGCAGCTGTGGAACTTTTATATCAATATTCATATACCATCCTTGGGTTACCAATCTCATTTAAAAGGCAAGCTGTTGACCTAGACAACCATAAAGGGGTTGTTAGGCACATTCAACTGCCTGTTATTTTCCGCAATATTGGCTCTAACGGACCTCGACCAAAATACTTTGCATAAGCCCCCACAAAAGTCATGGCTAAAAGAGCAATGACTATCGACATTGGAATTAATGCGGCAAGACCGATCTTATCAAACAAGCCCAGTCCATATGTGCCAAATACAAAACCAGCCAATACTCCTTGACCGACATAAGAAGACAAAGAGTTTCGCCCGGAAAGTACGAGCAAATGTGGAATATTTATCTTTCTTGAGATGTGAATAATGAAATACAGATAAATCAATGAGAAGGCTGGTGCACCGATAGCAATACCAACAAGCCCAAATAGTAATAAGATTCCATTAGAATCTGGAAAAACATTGCTAACAGCGGCCGCATAAAGAATGTTTGTAGGTATGGCAATAATTATCAAAAGCCAAAAACGCTTCTGAATAAAAATCAAACCGTCACTGTTCTCAGAGAAAAAGTCTGTTTTGGCCGCCGCCAACCCGCAAGCAAAAGCGCCCAAGGCTAATGGCCCTTGTAAAAAGACTAGGGCTACAAAGGTGACAGGCCAGTCATATACCCTGATCTCCGTGGCCTCAAGAAAAGTGCCACCAAGGTTTGGACTTGTTTTTTCAAAGGCTGTGGTATTTTGCTCCATCATCGCAGCATCTAGAAGTATTCCTGTAATAAACAGAACAAACATACTCACAAGCATCATGCAAACGGCGAACGTCAATAGCCTTCGAGGTGAGAAGTCTTTTATCATCCAGAGAACCACTCCCAGCAGTGCATATAAAAATAGAATATCCCCGCTAAACACGAGCAACGCATGGAACACACCTAAGATAGCTAACCCACCCATCCTCCGAAAATACCGCGACGAAACCGACGCCCCGTTTGACAATGCAGATTTTGACTGAATAGCCATTCCCCAACCAAAGATAAAGGAGAACAGAAGAAAACATTTAAACTGAAGAAAGCACGCAACAATAAATGCAGCTGAATGATCTAAAAAATTATCTGGCGGAACAAAACTGAATTCTTCGGGCAATGCCATAAAAGGCACATTGACAATACAAATGCCAATAAGCGCAGCCATCCTGATTACATCAACTTCGTGACTTCGACGTGAGTTACTCATAAACAGACCTCTCCTTGGAAAGTAATTTGAGCTAACTAATTTGCATATTTAAAAGGGCACCACTACCAAAACCTTCAGGTACCAAACCAATCCTTAATTGTTAAAAAAGTCATTTCGCAATGGCATTAATTGAGAAACAACAAGAGCTACCAGTGACCTGTGGTGTAACCTATTTCATCTCCATGCTTCGCAATATAATTGTAATGACCCGATTTATACTCGATGTCATATAGTTCATAGTAAGCGCCATCTTGAGTGATAACTGTCAAATCAAACTCCCAATGCGACTCAGGAGTGAAAAACCATAAGACGCTGTCGCTGGTGCCTATCGATTCAAATGGTGGGTTCTTAATCGACAATTCATGATTTTCAAAACGAATAATAACCTGCTCTATTGGCACATCAAACCAACTGAAAGCTAGCCTAAAAGTATATTTTTCACCATCGAGAAAGAAATGAAAAAAGAACACAAAAGCCAATGCTGATATAGCACCCGAAACAAACGAGCGTCGTTTAATGGAATCGAAGTTGGATATATTCATTGGAATATGTATTGCCGGACAGAAATAAGAGTCTTTTTTGGTACCAAATTATAAGTCTGTTTTATAAACCAGTTTTGTATCTGTTAGTTCGGTTAATGCTTGTTGTTTTGAAACCGGTGTAATAGTTGCACTTCCCGTCATTGTTGCAACTGTACCAATAAACATTGCGCTATCTAGTTTTGGAGTAATTCTGAGGAAATACTCTTCACCTGCATTAAAATTAGCAGAATATGATACGGGCCCAGGATACCAATTTGTTAAAAACTTTGACCCCTCTGCTTTAATATCGTGTGTGCCTGCGTCGAGAAACAATACAGCGTAACCATTATTCCGGAGTTCAAAAAGTTCATCTCCATCAACAAAAATCTCAGGCCATCCAGCAGAATTGAACATCAAACTGGGTCGATAGATGTAAACAGTTGCTTTGTTCACATGAGTGGCACTCACCTCCTCGAAGACGGGTCCTTTAGCGGCACAACCACTCAAAAAAGCGACAAAGACAAATAGTATCGTTAACTTGTTCATTGAGAAGCCTCCCCAGAAAAAACAAAAAATTGAAAAGAATAATCGGAATATTGCCAATCGTTTTTACCAAAACTTCCACCACGGACGTCTAGCTTGCTGTGCTATTTTGACTTCGGGCGCATCGCTTTGAGGCTCAACCCAAGATGATGTATCGACACTGTTAATGCCCATATCCATCGAAACTGAATTTTTGATTCTTGCACTATCACTCAGCCGTTTGCTGGCATAAAACTCAATAAGTTCATACGGTAACGCATCGGCTTGATAGAAAGTTAGTAATTCAATTGACTTAAATGCATGCTCGTCTCTAGAAAAACACTTTATGAACTCTTTTGCCTCTTCATCGGGGTCGTTTAAGTAGAAGACTTCTTGAGGGTCAAGCATCAAGTATGGGTACTCTAACCCTTCGAGGTCAGACATTGCTTTTTCCCAATACTGCAATCCGAGAGCCTCGTTTTTACAAAATGCAATCATTAGCGCTTTGCTGTTTTTGAGATTTTGGATTGCCTTTTCAACTTCAGTTACAGGTGCTTTATACGTAAATATTACTTTTTCACCCGCAGAGTTTTCCATCTCGTCATGGACGTCGACAAGATCCTCCTCTTCAAAACAAAAGAACCAAGGAACTGGTATTTTGTTTGCACCTGTTGAAAGCACTTTGAACTGAGCACCCTCAGCTTGAACTTCTGCAGAATTAGCCGTTTTCAGCGTGCAATTAACTAAATATGAATTGTTAGACATAAGTTACTTCCTTGAAACTGTTGGTCGAGTATGGGCGAAAAAAAATTATATGAAAATTCTACGACTTGATGACCAAGGCTTGTTAGTTCATCAAGAGCGTTTTGCCAATAAAGGACGAAACGTCATGACACATATAATCGCTGCATACACCCAAATAAAAGCATTAAAAAGTGTATATACCGTAACACCGCTCTGTAACAACAAAGTGGCGGTTACAAACAGTGAAAAAACAACAATGACACAGTTAGAGAGAAATATGCAAGCAACTGAAAACTTTAGGTAATCCTCCATCCAACTGGAGAATAGCAATAACAGAACAGAAAACGTGAAAAAGAACGTGGAGTATAATTCGAAGTCAGCATCGTACAGCAGGCCGAGTACGATGGTAAGCAGTGTGAACCCACCACCAAGCGCAAAAATTGTTGCTTTAAGTTCTGCCACAGATTTCTGAATCGTCACAAATTCGAAGGTCCTTGGCCACTTCATTCCATAAAAATCAAACAATCCGTTATCTCCTAAAATACGCTGTTAGTCATCCCAAAATAGCGCAGTTTCTTCAGAGCACACTTCGCTTTGCTAGAACTGATATCCAAGCTGAACCCATAACGCACTATCCACACCCGAATCGGTATCACCTGCAACAAACGAAAGACCAATATTAGTACCAGGCTGCTCAATGCCATTAAAGAAATAGTGATACCCGACACCTGCTCCATAAACGGCTTCATCGTCTTTGAATGCAACCCGATCACGCCCAACTACTCCTATATATGCCCCGAAACCATGTTGTGTATTCTCAGAATCAAACAAATCGGTTTTAATCCAACCGCCGCCGACACCACAGGTGGCTCCACCATTGTCTGAATAGCTCACACAACCAGCAGACAGATACTTAAGATCTGTACTTGAGCGGGACGCGACATTTACTCCCAACCCACTGTATAGAGTTCCAAGCCCTGCACCAAAAGAAAACTCTTCAGCAGAAGCGTGTGCTGAGAATACCAGCGGGAAGCATACAAAAGTGATTAGTCTAAGTTTTTTCATCAGTTTCCTTACTGTAATTAAATTTCAATACGTAAAATAAGTGAGAGGTAAACAACGCTCCATTAGTTGCGTTGGACCCTGCTTTTTAAAATTTTATCCATTACTTTTCAATGATTTTGTTAAGTCTGACACAGTCTGAATATAGGGTGTAACACAATATATCTTCGAATTGCTCTCTGCAACCACGGTTAATCAAACACTTAGTTACGCCCACTCTGCACTTTCAGGCAGTTCATAGCTACTGTATTCCATATGAATGATACGACGAGTGTTTGGTGTAGAAGCCTTACTCGACGCATGTATAAGAAGAGGGTGCATTATCAATAAATCGCCCGAGTTGCCCACACAATAGTGACTTTGCTGCGTGCTGCTACGACAAACAACATCTTCTTGAGGTAACACACCCAACAAGTGACTTTTAGGAATAACTCTCAAGCATCCATTACTTTGATTAGTAGCATCTAGATGAAGCCTTACAGTCAGCATTTTGGAAAACACTTCGGCGGGCGGTTGTGCGTGATTCACGCCGTCTTTGATACTCCAATTAAGCCAACCTGCGCATGCAATTCTTTTCGATACTGCCGTAGTTTTGTCTTGATGCCATGCAACCATCCAGTTTTGATTTTCTGTTTTGTTAAAGTAAATGGCTCTAGCTAACCTTGGTTCACCACCAATATGTGACGCGACCAATTTTAATACTTTTTCTGAGTTAGCAAAGGCGTTGATGACCTGTGACTTTTTCTCGATATTCCTTACGCCTCCAGAGCGCCCCGAATGATGTAACTTAGATACCGCCAGCCTCAGGTTCACGATATCCTCTTTGGTAGCGAAGTTTTCTACTATCTGATATCCATTTTCTGAGAACAAATGTTTAGTCCCGTGAATGAGTAAAAACAGTGAAGCGCTAGAAAGATAGACTAGCTAAATCGCATAATTGCGACCACAAACATAATGTATGCTCCCAATAGTCCAAGCCAGCCGATAATGAAACCAAAGTCCTCGCCATACGAGAAGTAAGATGAAAAGTCTTCAAAAAGTTCGCTGGCTGGTTTTGAGAAAACTATTAAACTGACGCTGAAACTCGGTTCCCAAAATAGATACCAAAAAGCCCTTGTAGACGATTTGAAGTCGAAAGATAAAAACATAACTGACAGCAGTAAGAACAACGCTATACCCAAAAGCTTGCCAGTACGCCATTTTTTGAAGTTATCACTCAGTGAGTACCCATACTCGTACTTTGAATAAAGGCAACAGAGAAGAATTGGCGAAACGTACAGTAACAATCCTCCCAATAAAGTAAGTGACCGCGTATCCATGGTTTAGTGCTCCTGCTGCTGAAACTTAGTCATGAGCTACACATTATCTGCCGTAGTCATTAACAATTCTTTTAACGTAAATGCCTTCCAATTTGCACACAGGGCAAGGGTTGTTCTGCTTTCGTTGGCAAAAGAATAAGAAGCGCATATCCATCCTTGATTTATAAGTTAGGGCGTAATAAGTGAAGCACCTTCGCTTCATTGGCTAACTAAATTCCACTGGACCTTTTCCAATGCTCAATTACACCATCAGCTTTTCCGAGCAGCATCATACTGCTAGATGATTCAACGATAATATAATTTAACTCCTCTTGCTGCTCAGGCTTATACGAGTACGAATAATTCAACACCAACTGGTTACCGTTCATTACCCATTTACCAGATATTTCGTGAAAATGACTTTCACCAAATCCGTTGGAAAAACCAAGCTCTGTGATATGGCAGGTAAAACTTCCAGACGACTCAAAAACACATGTTTTAGCGTCTTCGTAATCCTGCCCTTTTTCGATATGCAACCATTCTCCCACCAAAATTTTCTGTGGTGCGCTAGCACAAGCCAACAAGCATAGCTGAATAAGTAATACTGAAACTAATTTCATTCTGAAACAATCACTACCACTGGCTCGCTTTCTTTCCCTGATGCTGAAACAGCAGTGAGTTCCAATGTGAAACCGATAGTTTCAGGGCGAGACTCACCAAGATCGAACCAAACAAAATACATTTCGCGTTTACTGCGGTTGTAAGAGGTATAGGTTACCTCCTCTTTTGGAAGAACTTCTGAGAAGAATTCACTATCCAACACTTTGAATCGATAAGCAGTTTTGTTAGGTGAGTTACTCTCCTCAAATTTAATGACTATCATCCCAGCGTCAGAGCATGAGCCGCCATTTCCATCATCAGTCCCACGATGCACCGAAACGACAGATACAATAGGTTTCAATGGAATTACATTGCCATTTTGAACACTTGAAGGCCTGACAAAATCATAGCCTGGAGCAAAGCTACAAGCACAGGCATGACCGCAGAAGAACAAGGTGCAAAAAAGTAAGAATTTAATCTGCATGAGTACTCCACATTCCTGACACACCTCTAGTAAAAGCGTACCCACATCGTAAGAACATGCATTTGTTTTAATAGACGCCGAAACAATTACGTTAACTCCATACCCAATCATAATTCACAAGAATGGTATTGTGAAAAGGACCTCTTCATTGGGTACTAGCCATATCATTAACATCCCTATCATGCAGAATCCTACGCCAGTAGCCTTTGCGCTGTTACCAGTGAGTCTAGTTTTGTGACTCTTGATAAACTTAGTATTGTGCTCAGCGCCATTTGTGATACCCGCCTCGATATCAATTTTTCCCTCTACAACCACTTTCAATCCGAAGAAAATGATTAGTAGTCCACCTATGTCAGCGAATCCAATTTCCATTACTAGTACCTATAGCGCCGCTCTAACGGGCGAATGTGTATTTGAAGCCAGAAGCTCTTAGAGTGGTTCTGGCTATTCTCCTATCAACAACAATATCAAGGGGGTGTAAAGCATGATGTGTCTGGTCTATTCGCTACCAACACTCTTTCGCAGCTGTGCTTTACGTCTTAAATTACGCCTCATAGCCTCAACACTTGGGTATTTAGGTAAAACGAGCCACAAGACAATATAAACGAAAGTGGGAATGATAAAGAAAAAGCTGGTAAGTAAGAACGCGAGGCGAAGGCCATTCTTCCGCAATCCATAGTGAGCTGCTAAGCCAGAGCAAACACCTGCGATTACTCCTGATTCACCACGTGTAAGCACATTGGTATTCTCTAAATTTTGCATGCCCTCTCCTTCTGGCAACTCTCGCTGTAAAGCAATTAGTAATATTCCTATGACGGTACTAGCTGTTCGCTTGTCCCAATACATCAAACAATACGCGTCTTTGTTTGTAATTTAAAGCATAGTAGCTCGCCTACATAGCTATCACAAACTGCTCTTACTCATTAGAAACTAAAGCAAAGCGTTCCAAAAGCTTTTGCGCTTTACAAAACCCAAGAGTCAAAGGGTGAGCTTGATTACTGTCATTTATATAAAATAGCGCTGGAAAACCACTCACCTGAAAATGGCGAGTAATACTCAAATGTTCCTGAAGTTTTCGTTCAGTTTCGCTTGAATGCAACGTCTTGAGAAAATGCTGTTCGTCTAACCTCAATGACCGAGCGCATTCCATTAAGGTGGTTTCTAGCGAAGGGTTTTTAGCTTCACGGTAGTACGCAGTTTGAATAGCTTTAACCATATTTTGAGCACTTTCAAAGGCCAACGCTTCGGCCGATATGACAGCTCGACACGCTTTGTATGTAGAGCGATAAGGTGTATTTAACTCCCAATAGCTATGATTAAATGTTACTTGAGAAACCTCTTCTATTTGATACCAATAGGCGGCAATAGTGTTCTTAAGACTGTCTTGCATAGGCTCTGTTGTATCAGGAGCCAAACCACCCATTATCCATTCGACGTTGGCTGAGGGAAAGTGCTCTATAAATGCCTCAAACTCAGGTTGAAACCCATAGCACCATGCACACATAGGGTCCATAACATACAAAAAACGCATACTACTTAACTTTGATATATGTAAATTTGTTGCCGGTGGATAAGCTTTGATATGTCAACTCGAAGCGTGAAGTTGAGATAATTTTATACGCATCATAGTAATAAGCGTCATTTGGGTTTGCTTCCTGAAATTCGTCATCTTTGATCCAGCCTTGAAGCATAGTGAAATAAATACCACCAGATACTCCCCAAAGCCCAACCTCTCGTTTAGTTTGTATCAGTATACGTTCTTGATTGTAGATTTCGAAAGTACTCAGATAACGGCCATCATGAGCTCGTTCGATTGTAGTTTTTCGCAAGCCGCCGTCAGTTGTTGGCTGCTCCGAGTACCAACTCCCGATAAAGTTATTTCTTGCTGCTACTTTATCCTCGTTCAGCCAAGGTTTGATTTCAACAATTTCATCATTGGATGTTCTCGTATCGGTACAACCGAGCATAAGTACAGTAAATATGACTAAAGCTATCTTGAAATTCATAGCGGTATTAGTTTTTTGGAGAACGCTACGCAAAGGTGTTAAAACCAAAAGTGAAGTTAGTGAAGTCATGATCTTCTCTAGCCCAGAAGCGGTGTAAAGGGTTGGGACTTCAATATTTCGTTACATCGCATGCTGGTAACTCCTTTTAATAAAACGTCCTGTGAAAAATGCACTAACGACTGTAAATACATCAACTGCCATTAAAAAGGGCAATGTCAGCGACGGGCTTACTTCTCCAAACAAGACAAATAATACAATAACCCCTGAAGACCAATATATAAGGAACGTTAAAGCTAAATGCAGTGGTGGTTTGCAATTCTGCTTGGATGCAAAAACTGTTAAGACCATAAAACTTATTAAGAAGCCAGAAACTATCTAGGTCATCGCAAAATAGTCTGAACCAAAGAAGAATTTACCAGCAATAATTCCCACCAAAACGTTTGATAGAACTAACGCTAAAACACTGATGAAAATACCTTTGTAATTCATTTACTTCCTCAATACATCAGACAGTAACCAAACAATAGCATCTGGAGCTTCTTGGGTCGTCCACCTCGATTACTCGGAAATTGAGGGTTAAGCAATCTATTCTGCCTGGTTTCAAAACACATTCCTTCTTCATAAAACTACTAGTGCAAACTGCGAGTGACTAATGCGGTTTATTAGTGGTGTACCATGCCCTTAAGTCATCAATTTTAATTACCGACTTACCATCAAAATTGCTTATTACCGAGGGGGTTAAATGATCGAAGTGCTCAATATGCCAGTCTTTAATTAAAGCGCGTTCGTTATTTGGCAAACGTTCAATACTATATAAATTGAACACCTCCCAACCCTCTAATTGAGTGCGATGTATAGATACGATTGGATCTTTTTTATCGAATAGCTTCACAACATACTCTTGACAAGGATCAAATGGCTGTCCGCACCATTCGCCCAAAATCACGTGGGTATCAATTACTTTTTCATCGTAATGACCATCCAATACACTTTCGACATACAATTTAACGAACTGTATACCACAAGCATTAGACTGCTCTAATTTGAACGGTTTTAATCGAGGATTTTCACCGCCATCAATGTCTCGTTTTACAACTTCTTGCGACAATACCTTTGTGAGTAAAACTAACCTACTAGCGTGAACTTCAAAAACAGAAAATAGAAAAAGCGAAAAAAACAAAATTGACTTCATAGGCCAAAAATCCTTATGTAGCCAAAGTGAAATACTGAGCGAAGGAAAAATACAATGCTAACATGATGATTCACTCTCGTATTTCTTGTGCGCATTCACGATCCCCATTGGGTCATTAACATCCCAATCATCCAACAGAATAAACATAAGCGTCCCTCTTGTGTATCAATCTGTTAGGGGCAAAACAACCACATCTGCTATGGCATGATCGAATTCAGACGCAACTCCAAAGACAGACCTGCACTCAATTTGCGTATGTATAGTTTCACTAGTGCTGTGAACACTTTTCAGCGGCTGGTCGCACGTTCCCAATAGTTTTCCATTGTTTGAAAAGAGAGATATATGTAATCCAAATGATTGACCAATGAACCCAGCATCCATAAGGTTCGCGTACTTGATTCCCAATGTAACCGTATTATCGCTTATTGTATGGTTAACTATTTCTGGCAGTATAATTTTTGCAGCCGTATTGAATTCGGTTGAGGTCATTTCACGAATGCTATTTCTGTATTCATTTTCGGCAGTGGCTAAAAGGCGAGACACTGAAACAAAATATATAGCAGAGGTAGCAACTGCAAAACCGCAGCCCCATAAAAAGCCTTTGTATAGTTCCTTTAGATTACTCAAATTGACCTTTCCCCCCAAAATAACACCATGACATTGATGAGATTTCCAATACACTGGAGACAATGGAGATCTCAACATGAAGAAACGTTACAGCGAAGAGCAAATCATCAAGGCAATCAAGCAGCATGAAGCTGGAGCCAAGGTAGACGATATATGCCGTGATATGCGCATATCGTCCGGTACGTTTTATAACTGGCGAAGTAAATATGCAGGCATGGAAGTCAACGAAGCTAAGCGGCTCAAAGAATTAGAGTCAGAGAACAGTAAATTGAAAAAGATGCTGGCAGACAAGCTTCTGGAAGTTGAGGCAATGAAGGATGTGCTTTCAAAAAAGTGGTGACGCCAGCAGCAAGAAAGCCTGTAGCCCGCTATTTAATTGATGTATTTAAGCTCAGCGAACGGGTGGCTTGTAGGCTTGCTGGTGTTAGTAGAACAGGATTTCGCTACTGCCAAAAAGGTAAAGCTGATGACGCTGTTCGTTCACGTCTGAAAGTGCTGGCGTCGCAGTATCCGCGATATGGCTATTTGATGCTTCATGGCTTACTCAAAGGCGAAGGTTTAGTTGTTAACCGCAAGCATACCTACCGCCTCTATACCGAGGAAGCGCTGCAAGTACGCACTAAGAAGCGTAAAAAGCTAACACGGCCGAGGCAACCTATAGAGGTACCTTCAGCACCGAATCAACGCTGGTCTATGGATTTTGTATCAGACCAACTAAGCAGCGGTAGGCGCTTCCGCGTTCTGAACGTGGTTGATGATTTCTCAAGAGAAATGGTTGGTCAACTTGTATCAGTGTCGATTAGCGGACGACAGGTAGCTCGTTTTCTAAGCCAACTGATAGAGCTACGGGAAAAGCCTAAAAAGGTGATATGCGACAACGGTACAGAATTCACCAGCAAGGCGATGTTCTTCTGGAGCAAAGAAACAGGTATTGAACTTGGTTTTATCCAGCCAGGTAAACCGACACAGAATGCATTTGTTGAGAGCCTAAACGGTAAATTCAGAAACGAATGCCTGAATCAGCACTGGTTCAGAACCTTAGATGAAGCAAGATACGAAATTGATCTATGGCGTGAACACTATAATAACGTTCGACCACATAGCTCACTGAATTATCTGCCGCCTGTTGAGTATGCAAAACGGGTAGCATAATATGAAAAATCTCATCGGAAGATTGGTGCTAATTCAGGGGAAAGGTCAAAATTTGTATTCCTGTCTGGTGTATAACACTCAGCTAAGTTTGAAAAGCGCGGTACGCGATGAACAAAGCCACATTGCGATTCTATCTTGGATTGTTGCCTTAGCACATCGTTAGTACTTATCACTCAACAACGAAGTCAAATTTAGCAATAAACACTAGGCTTTGATAATCAGGGTGTGTTTTTGTAAAGAACAGCCATTTTTCTACAGCTTTTTGCAATTCTAGCCCAAATGCGTTTTGTGAAGACTCAATGATGACAATGTCTGCTGGGATAAGCGCTTTCCCATTACTAGATGGTTTTTCTATTAAGCGATATTCGACTATTGCGCAACCTGACGGCATTGAAGATGACAGAGAGTCAGGATACTTTGGGCTAACCTTTAACACTGGATTACCGATAGTGTGAGTTTTAAACTCAGATACATCTGAACATGCTCTCGCGAATGAATGTGTAGTTAGCAGTAGAGCAGTTAAAATAAGAAATATTTTCAATTCTTCCCCCTTGAACAACGACACTAAACTAAGAGACTAAATATCTAAATACGTAGGCACTAGCGTCTCTAGCTCCTGAACCAATTCAGGGTCCATATATCGATAATTGTCTGGGATATCTAATACATAAATGGGTTTATGATCAAGCAATCGACTGAATTCAGCCTTAAGTCGACTTTTATGTTTAGACTCCATAGCAAATATCACATCAGCCCAGCGAATATCTGCTTGGCTGACTGTTTTTCTGGCTTTTGGACTAGTACCCGCCGACTTAGCATTAAAATAGGCATGCTTTCGCCATATCGTTTCTGCCGTAGGACTGCGCCACTGATTTCGGCTACATATAAATAATAAGTTTTTCATTTATTTTCGCTAATTATGGAGTTAAAAGTAGCGGATATATCATAGTGCCTAAAACTAAACGAGGAGACCAAGGTCCAATACGAGAATAACGAAGCTGTAATTTGTTTACGCACCAGTTTGAAAGCTTGATCAGTACGTTAAACAGCCATTTTCTCATAGTCTTCAATCCATATTTTTTCTATCCAAGCACCCGTTCCATTTGACAAAATCTGTGTCGCAAGTTTTGACGGAGACTGATGAATGAACCAATCTTTAACCGAATCTAGTGATTTTGATAACGTGGCTAAATATCGTTTTACTTCATCTTCATTCTTATCTGAGTATGTGAAAACTTCAAAATCATAATGTAGGTTTGTAGATGTATATTTGATGTCTAACCCAAAGAAGCCTCTATTTACTTCAGTTGGTTTAATCTTTAATGGATAAGAAAACACCTCAGTATCTAATTCTTCAGGTACTGTTTCATCCGTGTTCCGTAAAAAAGAGTGGCGGCAGCACAGCACGTGGGCAATGCCACCGGAAACTGCCATTCTGCCCCCAAGCCGTAATAAGGCTACAGTATGCATTTCGTTTTTGAAGTAAACGCTCAAGCCACTCTGCTGGAATCCAGATTTACTTACGATTTCTTCTTTGAAGAGTGCTTCGAACTGAGATTTTTCCATGATTATCAAACACTAAGCTTAGGGACAAAAGCCCAACGTGGGAATAGCAAAGCCACATTGTGTTTTGTTATGCATTCTCCACACCACGACACCTGAAGTTGATTAAGTAGATGATGAATGCGTCCGCGGTCAGGTGAATGACGCTGGCAAGCAAAGAGCCTATTCCAGCACCATTAGAAAGCTTAGCTAAGAAGCGATTCTCTGATGACGCCATTGCATACAGTTGATTGGTTGCGCTAGCCAGTAATTCGTACTCATTGTAGATAGCGGAGAGGTTAACAAGAGCGAAAGCACCAAACAGTCCGATAATGACTTTTCGCTTTGTCTCGGTCCAAATAGTTTTAGAAGAAAAAATCCAACCGATTAGGAACACGCATGCCGTGACATAGAAGTTCCAAAGAAACCCAACTTGTTCCCTGATCGTTAAAATTGCCATTACTAAGTTTGATTCGTTCATGTACGTTCCTTGTTAATTACTGGATGCATAATACTCCAATAAGAGATAATTGCTTCAAGCGCTAAAAACAGAGCTAGAATGAGCCTTGCCCCAGTGTTCCGCTTAACGAGTTCCAATTTAATGTTTTTTAGGCACTTTTGTATTCGCTTACTAGGCTAAAGAACAAATCAACAGATTTATCATGCTGTGCTTTTGTTACGCTGTAATCACTAATATTCCAATTTTTAAGCTCTGCTGATTCACCCAACGAAACGGCTAGCAATATTTCTGGGTAACCTATAGTTAGCTTCTCAAAACCAAATTTATTGGCCACCCAATTGTGAAATTCCGCAAACTCTGGAGTGCCAACATTAGGAATGTTTGCTTTATGCATAGCTAGCGCATAACCATCGAGGAAACAACGAACATGAGATAAGGTTCTCTTTCCCGTATACATTTCAGTTCGCTTACTAATCTTTTCAATCAAGTCGTAAATATTGTAATTCATGCTGATACTAGAAAATACCTGAGGCTCTGCTAAGGGCTGATTGACTGTCGGCTATACTTGCGCGATTGCGAACGAACTTGAGCAAATTGTTAGGTGCAATCATTTGTACTAAGCCAAACCATAGCACTGTAAACTGGTTTGCCATTGCTTTTTCTTATTGTGAATTTCTCATAGCTAGCTGAGACTACACGTTCACATCTTGATTCTAGCGCCGCATTTATTCTGGTCACAAGACTAGATGCCATTAATGCCTCTTGAAACGGAATCCTTAAAGCTATGACTTTAGGATTATGCACATTACCCGCTGAATTCAATGCTTCATTGTGTAATTGAGGGTAATTTGTTTTTAAAAACTCGTGAATTTCCTTTTGAAAAGTAACATCATCCTCATTAGGAAAAACACGAAAGTACTTGACCCAAACCTCTTTAGGAACACTTTTAATTGATGTTAAAAGTGGTTCACCTTCATGATGTATACCTGAAATTGTTGCCCAACCATGATCGCTTAGATATACATCCCAACCTAATTCATCTCCCATTACATTGGGAGATAAAATAAACAAAATAGTGAGCAAGATTTTAGACATTCTCTATGTACCCCTAAGGGCATAAGTGGAATGCGCAAATGACGAAGCCGCAGCGAGTAGGTATCCCAGCGGATGTAACGTGTGATTCAATCGGTTTATTAAACATCGTGACTTCCCTGACTAAGTTTGTTTATCCTTACAGGCCCTTTGTGTAAACCAAACACAACTGAAAAATGGTTTGAGCGATTGTTAAAGACTAATAAATAGCCTGTATCCAATGGCTCATCGTACTCTCCTAGCTTGCCATAATGATTTAGAAACCAAAGTAACTTATTCGCTCTCTGTTTTTCATTGCTGTTATGCTTTGATGTTAAGTAATTCAAATAACAGATTGAATTCCCTACAAAACCAATACTAATTCGCGTGATATCACTTTCTGCAGCGTATTCTAAATCGACGTCTTCGCTAGGGTTTGAAACTGTTACCACTTCAGCGAAAGTTGATAGTTTTTCAAACACAGTATCGCGTGATTCGTCTAACTCGAAAATTGGAAAATCAGGTTCAAAGTTTTTTGTTTTGAAGAAGCCAAACATCGAAGCCACCCAACAACAAACACTGTGGCTGAAAACCAATCACAGCCTTCCATTCTAAATACTTGATTTTTTTGAAAATTCAACCAACCTTCTCTTAGTTTCGTCATCAATTTCATCAGAGAAATTATACTTTATAGATTCGACATATTCTCCAGACACCTCTGCCAAAACTACAACAAAATCTCTATCACCACTTACAAACATATCCAAAAGTGATTTGCTTATTGGGTCATTCACATCGACCGAAGATAACGTTAGATTTAGTGCTTCACCTGGAGCAATTATTAATTTACTAACCGAATTAGGGCGTAGATTTAGAACAATGTTACCATCCGCGGGCTTTTGAATTGCCGCGGACCCGATAGGAAGCAAAGAACTAGGAACTCCTCCTGCATTAAATATCGTAACTTCAAACTTCCAAATCACGGAATTTGAGACCTCATCTTCAAGATTTAATGCCGCTTCTACATCACTTTTAAAAGACGAAAATTCGCTTGCAGCTAATTTAAGACCACTAATATCTTCTTTTATAGTTGTTAAAACCAACTCTTTGGTTGCGTTAGTTTCCAATCTTGCTGCAATCATCAAGCTTCCACGCAATGACTCTCTAACACCCGGTGTGCTCAAATATTCATCATCTACTTCAACATGCTCATCCTGCTCAAGATGTTGGTCAACAAATTCCCCTAAATTCAAATCACTTGTGAGATGTCTAGCTGAGAAAATGATTCTTTTTGTCCTAATACTTAATAGAGAGGCCTTGCTTTCTGCTGAAAGATCATCCCATACTCTTTGTGCGTCACTGTCGTCACTGTTATCTCGATCCAGTTGATCTAGCGCATATTGCATCTCAAGTGCCGAAGACTCGATGTTTCTTATTTCCTCAAGTAACTCAGAAAATCTCTCTTTGGAAACAAAGCCCTCCAATGTTGGAAAATACTTAGCCTTACTGCTTCTAGCCTGCAGATCTGCTGAAATTCTTATCTCAGCATCATTAGCTTGCGGATACTCATACCTAATGTCTCTGACTAACACCGAAAGGTCTGCTTTGGTTACTTCCTTATTCCAAGCACTGCTAAAATATCCGCCGAAAATGAAAGCTAACATTGACACTAAGATAGCTATAATTGAAAGAATTTTTTCCATACCTTGCCTCCTAATTATTAATATCTATTTTGGTTAAGCCTAAAACTAAGCTAAGAAGCAAAAGCACAATGCGGGAATAGCGTAGCGGACTGCGACTTAAGCGTTTTGTTAGGCATTCAACTGAACGTACGCGACACTATTGCCAACACTTACCGAACAAAACGCCGATTTAAAATTGATAAAACAACAATAAAACAACCTTGTACAAAAAGCCAGATGCTACACGGCTGCTTAAATGGAAACACGAGCTGATACAACCAATAGAGAAAGCTGCACAACGAGATTTAAAAGACCTAGCGAAACAACTTTTCGGTTGGAATATTACAAATGAACGAACAATTGAATTTGTAGGGAACAACCGCCTAACGCACGCGCAATAGGCGCGAGATTGCGAGCGTCCTGATTAAAGCACTTGTTATGCGAAAACTATATGCGTTACTCATTTGTACTAGCTCATATTTCAGTCTCCCCATAACCCAGTTTTTCTCTGCAGTCTTCTACGGTCGCGTCAACTGAGCCTTCAAGCAAGCATTTTTGTACTTCTAACGATTGTTCCTTAGTTAAGGGATTAAAAGACATTAAAACAACCGAGTAGGGAACATCACCTTTCTCTACCCACTGATCTCTATACTTAATTTCTACTCCTGCGTATTTTTCTAATATCGAAACGGCGAAGTCACTAGCGGGCTTTGAATTTTCTGTATTTTCACCGTTTAGAATAGAGAGACCAATTTCAATCATCTTTATATCTTGCTCTCTATCTTTATTTAAGTAACCGAAACCGGATGTTGTAATTGTTGCAAACGAACCAAGTAAGGCACCGAAAATAGAACTTAAAAAACCTATATAGAGCGATTCTCTTTCTAGTTTCATTGCATTAAATTCCTTGTGATCGCATAACACTTAGCTTTGGGGTGCATACAGCGTTTTGTTAGGCTTACAACCCAATGACCCTGTTCCAATCTGATATATACATGTAAATACGACTAAATTCGCTTGGGAGTAACATGCGGTTGTGCGCTATAAAATTTCGAGCTTTTTCAAGTTCTTCCATGCGTTGTTTCAGCCAGTGTTGCGATGGCATAATATCTTCGAAAAACATCCATTTCTCAATTATGATAGCTGCAAGCATCCCAAAATCTACAAAGCCAAGCAAATCTTCTTTTTCACCTTCTAGCCAAGAATCTTTGAAAGCAGTCTGCTGACGAGATTCAGCATGTTTCTTAACCTTTTGAGGGAGTTTATCCCACCAGTCCACCCCCTCATTTTCTTCTAAAGTAAGTCTGATTAATGATCTGACTTCATTTTCAAAACAATGCAAAAGAGCATACAAACGCGCCATTTCTAATGCATTGTTCCTTCTATTGAGACTAAAAGGTGCTATCTGTTCCGCCAATAATCGTTCATCGGCATCTCTCAAGTCTGCTCCGATCTGTATTCCTGCTCTCTGGAAATTTCCGGCTTCAGATTCAAACATCAACCCTCGAAACAAAAAATCTCTTAGATCCTTCTTATAGTTATCCAAGGAGGTGTTCCTTCAATGATTTGAAGATTGAGTTGTAAACTTCTATATCTTTTGTCGCTGGAAGATGAATTTGAATATTATAATGTAAGCTTGGGTTTACCCCTTCTATTGGGATTTGAGTTTTTAACTCTGGGACTGGTTGTTTTGCAGTGTCATCCCCTTTCGGTTCACTTTCTTTTTCAGTCTGAGCCTTTTGTGGTTTTGGGCTGTGATCGATATCAGCGAGTGCAAGAAGACCAAAAAATGTTTTTGCCATCAACTCAGCTGGTCGATCTTTTGCATTATGAGTGCTTTTAAATTTACCCTCGATTAGCTCTTTATCCACCTCTTTAGGATGGGTTTTAATCAGGAATAAATCAGAATATGCATCTTTAATCGCTTCTCCCATTACTTGGCGAGCCTGTGATTTATCTCTGTAAGCCAGATATCTACTTGTAGGCGCGCCACTCGGAGATAAAAAGCCTAGCGCTTTTAAAATGGGAATAAACGCTCTATGGTTTGTGGAAGCGAACCCAATATCTTTGAGGTGCTGTTGAGTAAATGTTGTTGGCGCTTGCCCTTCTTGAAGTTTTGAAAAGAAGTCTGGTATTTGTCCATACACCTGTGTGTATACGCTTGGTAACGACATTTTATTCCTCCTTGAGTTTGATGTAAGCCTAACAATACAATTATCAGGAAAACTTCCCTCTGCCATGTTCTAAACTTTTAGTATAATCTACCCTACTACACAAAAACGCCAATAAACAACAAGTAAAGCAACCGCTCACCAAATCCGAAACACAAAAAAGCCCGCATAAAGCGGGCTTTTTCGAAGTTAACAATAACGCAAGGATTAGTAATCTTAGTTAAGCTTCTCTTTGATACGTGCAGACTTACCTGAACGCTCACGTAGATAGTAAAGCTTAGCACGACGAACCGCACCGCGACGTTTCACTTCGATAGAAGAAACTGCCGGGCTGTGTGTTTGGAACACACGCTCAACGCCTTCGCCGCTAGAAATTTTACGCACGGTAAAAGACGAGTGCAGACCACGGTTACGTTTAGCGATAACAACACCTTCATAAGCCTGAAGACGCTCTTTGTCACCTTCGGTAACGCGAACTTTTACAACTACTGTGTCACCTGGACCAAACGCAGGAACATCAGCTTTTAGCTGTGCTTCTTCGATTTTTTTGATGATATCTTGACTGACTTTGCTCATCATATCCTCTCGTCCTAGTTAACTGTCATCTCGCTGCAGTTGCGCTTGGAATAATTCCAGTAAACGCTCCTGCTCCTCAGTCAGAGCTAGGTGATTTAACAATTCAGGGCGACGCTGCCAGGTTCTACCCAAAGACTGCATTAATCGCCACTGCCTAATTTTTTCGTGGTCACCACTTAACAAAACCTCAGGCACCGATTGACCATTGAGCACTTCTGGCCGCGTATAATGCGGGCAATCAAGAAGGCCGTCAGTGAAAGAATCTTCAACTGCTGAGGCTTTATGCCCCAACACGCCGGGAACTAACCTAGCAACTGCGTCCATAAGAACCATTGCCGGAAGCTCTCCACCGCTCAACACGTAATCACCAATAGAAATTTCTTCATCTACGTGGCTTTCGATAACGCGCTCGTCGATTCCTTCATACCGCCCGCAAATTAAAATAGTGCGGTCGATATTGGCAAGACGTTGAACGTCTTGCTGGTCTAAGGGTTTCCCCTGAGGTGATAAGTAAATCACCTTACTGTTTTCGCCACCAAGAGCCTTGGCAGCTTGTATTGCTTCAGTAAGCGGTTGAACCATCATCAACATACCTGGACCTCCGCCGTAAGGGCGGTCATCTACAGTACGATGACGGTCGGTAGTAAAGTCACGGGGGTTAAAGGTGTCTACCGATAGTTTGCCAGACTTAACAGCTCTTCCAATTACACCCTGTTGAGTGAATGGCGCGAACATATCTGGAAACAGGCTAACAACCCCGAACCACTTTTCCGGTGTCACTTAAAACCCCGGGTCCCAGTCAACTTTAATGACCTTCGCTTCTTTATCTACCTCTTGAACGACATCGTCGAATACAAAAGGTAGTAATCTTTCTTTTTGACCAAACGCATCACCCACATTTGCTTTGACCTGAATTACGTCGTTTGCACCTGTGTTGAATACGTCTTTTACCACACCCAAGTTGTAACCTTGCGTTGTTACTACTTGCATGCCGGTAAGCTCTCGCCAGTAAACGCCTTCTTCCCCTAGTTCGGGGAGTTGCGAAGCTAAAATGCTAATATCGAGATTTTTGATGCGTTCTGCATCGTCTCGGCTATCAACACCTTCGATCTTCGCTACCAAGCTTTTACCGTGCGGTCGCCACTGGTCTATCTGGTATTCTTTTTCGCTACCGAGAAACCACGGTACATACTCAAAAATACCCTCTGGCACTTCGGTATAGCTGTTGATTTTGACCCAACCTTTTACGCCGTACGGCGCGCCAATTTTGCCAACAATCACATTGTCAGATGTATGACTCATCTATACCCACCAGTTAATCGCAACTTACGCTGCAGTTTTCTTAGCTTCTTTTACCAAGGTAGATACGCGCTCAGATAAGCTCGCGCCAACACCAACCCAGTAATCAACACGCTCTAGGTCAACGCGTAAACGCTCTGCTTGACCTTGTGCAGTTGGGTTGAAGAAACCAACGTTTTCAATGAAACGACCGTTTCTTGCACGACGGCTATCTGCCACCACTAGTTGATAAAAAGGACGCTTTTTCGCGCCACCACGCTGTAAACGAATAGTAACCATAAATGCCTCAAACTCGTTGTAGCGTTACCGTTAACTTAAGCCCTCTTTTGGTGTTGAAAAAACAAGCACCTGATAGAAGGCCGCCGAATTATACGGATATGGCTTTTGATTGCAAGTAGAAATGCGATTTATAGACCAGTTAAATACTAATTTAGTACCTTGAATTTTGTCACTTTGCGCAAATGTAGCTATGTATCATAAGTAGTCATGACTTCGAGGTTCTTTTGGCGCATAGCAACTCACAGGTTTCCACTAGACAAGTATTGGGCTGGATAGGCTCTCATCTATCTAAATACGCATTAAAAACTGTGGGTGCTATTGTCGCGCTTTTCGTAGCGGCAGGTGCTTGGCTAATGCTAGGCCAAGGCATTAAATATGCGATAGACAGTGGTTTTATTGCCGCGTCTACCGACGAGTTAAATACCGCCACCACTATGATACTTGCGGTTACCTTTGTCGCCTGTGTTGCCACTTACATCCGATTTTATTTAATGAGCTGGCTTGGCGAGCGCGTAAGTGCCGATATTCGCTCACAAGTGTTTTCACACTTATTGTCACTCCCCCCGTCATTTTTCGCAGAGCTTCGCACCGGCGAGGTTATCTCTCGTTTCACTAGCGACACCACGATTATTCAAACTGTGGTCGGTATGAGCCTATCAATGACGTTGCGCTCGTTTGTTACTTTTATTGGTGCCTTGATTTTAATGGGCATCGCCAGCCCAATTCTTACTTTGTGTGTTTTGATTGCCGTACCTGCCGTACTTATTCCTATTAAGGTACTCGCCCCCAAAGTGCGAAAGTTTGCGAAAGCCAGTCAGGACAGTGTCGCGGACATTGGGGCACATATCGACCAGTCACTGCATGAAATCATGACTGTGCAAGCTTATAACGCTGAAGACACCGAGCGAACCCAGTTTAATCAGAACGTTGAAAACACCATGTCAGTGGCAGCTAAACGCATTCATTACCGTAGTTTGCTGATTGGCTGCATTATGCTGCTGAGTATGGCATCGATTACCTTGATCTTCTGGGTAGGCGCACGTCAGGTATTAAGTGGCAGTCTTACCGTGGGTGAACTATCAGCCTTCTTATTTTACGCCATTATGGCGGGCAGCAGCGTTGCCACCATTAGTGAGGTTATTGGTGAAGTACAGCGAGGCGTAGGAGCTAGCGAGCGCTTGTTTGAACTATTAAATACCTCACCAGACATTTCTGATGATGGTGAAGTCTCGGCAAACACAGCCATTAATGCGCCCAGCGTGCATTTTGATCATGTGTCGTTTGGCTACGATGAAAGCAATCTGCTGTTTGATGATATGACCCTCGATATTCCCGCCGGTGAAACCATAGCCTTGGTAGGTCCCAGTGGCGCGGGTAAATCCACGATATTTCAGTTGCTCATGCGCTTTTACAATACGAGCAAAGGGCAAATCCGCTTTAACAACGTTGATATTGCTGAAATGCCGCTGGATTTACTCAGAAAGCACATTGCAATTGTGACTCAAGAGCCAGTTATTTTTGCCACCTCGGTGATCGACAATATTCGCTATGGCACCCCCAATGCGACGGAGGCAGACATTATTGAGGCTGCAAAACTCGCCTATGCCCATGATTTCATTGAAAAGCTCAGCGACGGCTATCACACCCAACTCGGTGAGCGTGGCGTTAAACTGTCGGGAGGGCAAAAGCAGCGCATTGCCATAGCCCGAGCCATTCTCGCCAACCGCCCTATTCTTCTACTAGATGAGGCAACCAGCGCCCTTGATGCTATGAGCGAGAATATGGTGCAAAAAGCCATGAATACTCTAATGGAAGGCAAAACCTGCATTGTGATCGCTCACCGTTTGGCCACCGTAAAACACGTGGATAACATAGTGGTTATGGAGTCTGGGAAAGTTGTAGCGGTTGGAAGACATTCAGAATTGATGAAAAGCGATACCTTGTACCGAGAGTACGCTGAACTGCAATTGCTAAGCTAATCCGTGTGTGTTGCTATACGTATCCAAAAGTATAAGTCGTATTTATTTGCACTAGGCAGCTCAATAATAGGGTGATTGAGCTGCTTTTTGGTGTAAAACCAAAACGTAACGGACACAAAATGATAAAAAAAATATCTCGCAACCTACTTGTTGGCGTTGTTGCATTGACGGCCTTATCGCAAGGCGCTTTTGCCCAGTCCTTTGATCGTAACACTGCTAAGTTAGTTGTTACCACTCCAGTTACCTTTTTAAATGAAACAAGATATGTCGAAGCCGTGGGTAGTGCCGAGGCCGTTAACTCTGTTGTGCTTTACCCAGCGGTGTCTGATGAAGTTACCGAGATTAACTTTACCCCCGGTGATATGGTTGAAGCGGGCCAAGTGCTAGTTAGATTGGATGACAGACGCCAGCGAGTGGCAGTAAAACGCGCAGAGCTTGAATTAAAAGAAACCCAACGTACCCTTTCACGTTTAACAGAGAGCTTTGAAAAAGGTGCTATTCCAGTTAATGAGCTGGATTTAGCCCGTACGCAGCACGAGCTAGCTGAAGTTGCCCTTGAAGAAGCGCAAGCAGATTTAGATGACAGAAAAGTCGTCGCCCCTTTCAGCGGTATTGTTGGGCTTACCGATATCGAAGTTGGCGACCGCATCACCGCGCAAACCATTGTTACTACCCTTGATAACAGAGACAAACTCTTCATTAATTTTCGTGCGCCAGAATCGTCCATGGCCGTGCTAATGAATAACCCTGTAGTCACATTAGAGCCCTGGACCAATCGACAAGTATCACTTGAGGCACAAATTGCACAAGTAGACAGTCGTGTTAATGAAGAAGACAGAACCGTTCGCGCTCGCGCCGTGCTTGACAACAGTGCAGACAGCTATCGCCCTGGTATGAGCTTTAGAGTGAACCTAAGTGTAGAAGGTGAACGCTATGCCGCAGTGCCAGAGGCTTCACTACTGTGGGGCGCACAAGGTGCTTATATTTGGTTGTCTGAGAATGGCAAAGCTAAACGTGTAGACGTAAACGTGCATCAACGCCTGCGCGGTAGAATACTGATCACTGGCGATGTGAGTGAAGGCGACACGCTAATTGCCGAGGGTGTACAGCGTTTAAGAAATGGCCAAGAAGTGACCACAGCATTAGCGGGAGTCGCTAACTAATGGATAATACCGAAGTAACTAATGACCTCCCCTCAACGGCAATAAGACGCCCCGTACTTATTGTTGTACTCAACTTGCTTATTGCCATTGCTGGTTTGTCGGCGCTTTACGGCTTAGAGGTTCGAGAGCTTCCCGATGTAGACACGCCAAGAGTGACAGTAACCGCTAACTACCCTGGTGCGTCACCGGAAACGGTAGATGCGGAAGTTACCAGCCGATTGGAAGGCGCGGTGGCTAGGGTGAGTGGTGTTAAAAACATTTATGCCCAAAGTGAGGAAAACTTTGCTCGCGTTCGCGTTGAGTTTAGGCCCGGTGTAAACCTTGAAGATGCCGCTAATGAAACCCGCGAGTCTGTGAGTCGTGTACAACGCCAGCTGCCTAATGAAGTGGAAAACCTGGCGATAATTCGCGCCGACAATGATGCGCAAGCAGTGGTGAGCTTAGCCGTGTCGAGCGAAAGCTTAGACATGGAAACACTCACAGAGCGGGTTGAAACCGATTTAGCGCCCCTATTTTTGAGTATTCCTGGGGTTGCCGATGTTAACTTGCGTGGTGACAGAGCGCGGGTACTGCGTGTATCTATCGATCCTCTTCGCCTAACAAGCTTTGGCTTGTCGATGACAGACATCGCCAACGCATTACAGCTTGCGCCTTTTGATGTGCCTGCGGGGAGCATTCAATCCGCTGACCAAGCACTGATTGTTCGCGCTGACGCGACTTCGGTATCAGCAGAAGATGTGGGCAACATAGTAGTTACGGGTGATGTGCGTATTAACGATGTTGCCAGCGTGTATTTCGGCCCGGCGGATACGTCGAGTATGGTTCGTCTAGATGGCCGTCCGGTCATTGGTTTAGGCGTGATCCGTCAAGCCAGTTCAAACACCATTGAAATCTCTGACGAGGTATTAGCCTCGGTAAAAGACCTTCAAAAGCGCTTTCCTGAGTTGGACATTGTGGTGACCGCAGACGACGCAGAATTTATCCGTGACTCTGTATCAGAAGTTGTGGTGTCACTGAGCTTAACCGTCGCGCTTGTTATCGTTACCCTGCTGGTGTTTATTGGCTCGTGGCGAGCCACTATTGTTCCTGCGCTCTCTATTCCCGTATCACTGGCAGGCGCCCTTGCCATTATTTGGGGAATGGGATTTTCAATCAATATACTCACGCTGCTTGCTCTGGTACTTGCCACTGGCATGATTGTCGACGATGCCATTGTGGTCTCTGAAAACATTCAACGACGCAGAGCCATGGGCCTAGGCGCACGAGCAGCTGCCGTTGTTGGTACTCGAGAAGTATTTTTTTGCGGTAGTAGCCACTACCGCAGTGTTAGCATCGGTATTTATTCCTATCGCCTTTTTGCCATCTACCGCAGGGCGACTATTCCGTGAATTTGGCGGTGTTTTAGCTGGAGCAGTCATCATATCCTCGTTTGTGGCGTTGTCTTTGGTACCGGCATTAACTGCCCGTTTGCCGGTAAAAACAAACGCAGACAAAGCAAGCTTGTTCAGTCGTACCTTTGGTCGTTTCGGCCATGTATGTTTGTCGCTGTACCAGCGTTCATTGGTTAAGTCACTCAAATACGCCTGGCTTGTGGGCGTGTTAAGTTTAGCTGCGGGCGGCGGTGCGTATTTGCTCGCTCAAAACATCGACAATCAGCTGCTCCCCAGCGAAGACCGAGGTACCTTACGTATCTTTGCCCGAGGCCCTGATGGTGCCGGCATTAACTTTATGGACAGGCAAGCGGAAAAGATGGAAGCCATGCTAATGCCCTACGTCGAGGACGGCACGGTTGACTCCATTTATACCGTTGTAGGTCAGTGGGACCCGAATATTGTATTTATTACCGCGCCATTAAAACACTGGGATGAAAGAGACAAATCACTTCAGGAAGTCGCTAACGAAATTCGCCCTCGGCTTCAACAAATTCCCGGTGCTCCAGGTAATGCGTGGGGTGGCAACAGCTTGAACTTGCGCGGCCAAGGTGGCGGTTTAGAAATTGCGCTAACGGGCGAAACCTATCCAAAGATCTTTGAAGCAGCAACTGCATTTGCAAGAGAGCTAGAGGCCACTATGCCAGAGCTAGGTCGAGCTCGTATCAGTTATGATCCTACGCAGCCACAAATGCGGGTCAATATCGACAGACGTCGCGCCGAAGAACTTGGCGTGCCGCTTAATGATATTGCTCGTACTCTAAGGGCGGCGGTGAATGGCGACGACATTGCCGATTTGAACGTGGGTGACCAAGCGGTTCCCATTATTTTGCAAACTAATAGTCGCAGTACTATCAATCCGTCAGATATTACGAGCCTATACGTGAAGAGCCGTTCTGGAAGCTTAGTACCTTTGTCGAGTGTGGCATATATTACCGAGGAAGGCGTTGCCGCCGAACTTGAACGTCAAGCCCAGCGCAGAGCGATTAAAGTTGAAATGGAGCTACCAGAAGATACTCCCATTAGCGAAGTAGTGGACAACATTCGTGCATTAGGCAACGATACCCTCCCTCAAGGTATCGGCTTGATTTTCCTAGGTGAAGCGCAAACCTATGAAGAAACCTCTCGACAGGTGGCGATGACCTATCTATTGGCATTCTTGATTGTACTGCTAGTACTTGCTGCACAATTTGAGAGTGTGAACAGTGCAGTGGTTGTTATGCTAACCGTACCTTTTGGTATTGCCGCAGCAATTTATGCCTTGTACTTAACCAGCACCAGCATCAATATTTATTCGCAGATTGGTCTTGTGATGCTTATTGGCCTGCTTGCTAAAAACGCGATTTTACTTATCGAATTTGCCGACCAACTTCGCGACAAAGGCATGAGTGTTTACGACGCTATCGTTGAGGCAGGTAAGGTACGTTTACGCCCGATCATGATGACCTTGGTGTCTACCATATTGGGCGGCCTACCATTGATTTTATCTACCGGTGCAGGAGCAGAAGCCAGAAACGCTATTGGCTGGGTGGTTTTCGGTGGCTTAGGTATTGCGGTGGTATTTACCTTGTACCTCACCCCGGTGTTGTATTTAGCCCTAGCACGATTTACCAAACCTAGAGCTGACGAAAGTAAGCGCCTTGAACGAGAAATGAAAGAGGCGTCTTCTCAGGTATAACGAAAAAGGCCTCTCTATCGCTAGAGAGGCCTTTTCATATTCATCTTTGCCAACGCTACGCCGTAGGCTCTTGCGTTGCTCCAGTATTCACAAGCTCTTTAGCCAGCAACTTATGGGTTAGTAGCGACAATAGTTCTGTTTCTTTCTCACTGCGCTCACCGTCTATTCCAGTGATACCCATAGCAACTTCAAGAGTTTTGTTGGCATCAAACACTAAATCGTCTTTTAACTGACGCATAAAGTTTGCACTGTCACCCGCATCAATGGCCTGTCGAGTTTGATAAATCGTGTCGTTTAAAAACGCCTCTGGGCAAATTGGGCTTTGCCAGTCCAGAGTGTCAACCACATCATTGAGATAATCTTGTTCGGATAAAGAGACTGTACCGTCGACCTGATACAGCAACACAGATAATTTGATTAACGCTTGGTTAAAGCCTTGTTGTTCTGATAGTTCCATTATTCGCCCCTTAATACTATTCAAAAGTGACAGGAAAAACATGTGGCCAGTAATGCTAAATTCAAGATTACATCGGCGCAATGTTAACACTTTGTAAAGAATCGCCTAAGAAGATCGCAACTTTAAAATCATACCTATGTACTGAAATCTATACTTACAAAAACTACCCGCTAGCCTGTTACCTCAGCCCCAAGGTTACGTCGTTAATGTAAAAGTTACCTGTAAAGCGCGTATCGTTGCTTCCCTGCGCATCTAGCGCAAAGAACTGTTTGTCCTCTTCATCAAGCCCTTGGTAACCACCAATCACTTGATAGATCCACACTTCAGGGTCAAAACTAAGCTCGTGTTCGTGATAATACTCCAACGCAGTTTTTGCTTGCCCAGAGTCAATCACATCAACAAAGTAAGCCTCTACCGCTTGATGAAGCGGGTCTTTCTCTAACGTCACACTCGCTTGTTCAGTAACACTAATTTCTTGCGATTCAACCTGCTCTTCTGGCGCTTTATGTTGCTTGTGCACATAGTTTAACGCCCCAACAATTGCGTGATAATCAGCCTCATGTTCAACGTTGTTCACATTTGAAACCGCAGGTTTAATTACACTGCGTGACTGATTAAACAGCACGGGTACTTGGGTTAGATTAGGGTAATTGCCAGGAGTAAAATCTGGGTGTTGCTCCATGTGAAGCAAAAACCCTTTAAGTAAGCGGGTACGCCCTCTGAACTCTCTGAATCGCCCAAGTAAATCAAGTAATCGTGCTTGCACCACCGACAGCTCTTGTGCCGCCAATGAGAAACGTTGCTGAAGTGAGACAACAAGTAAGTGACGAAGTTCGCGATTTGAACCTGCTAATTCACTTAATTCGTCAAATCGGAAACACTCTAGCTGGCCCAGTAGGTCAGTTACTTGTTCCTGAGCCAGTTCATTTTCACGAATTTTCGCCTCAACCGACGACACATAGCCAAATTCGTTGTTAATACGACTGAACATTACCCTTACACTGTTGGAAAGGGTTTCAGACAACTGATACGCATGTTCAGTAAGGTCACTCATATATGCCGTGGCGTCGTTGTAACGCTGGTGATGGAGCGCTTCTTTGTAATGCTCAGTGAGAGTTTTAAGGCTTGCGATAGCCGCACCAATGTTGGTGTTGATATTGCGGTTTCGCTCATCCTGTAAGCTACCTTCGAGCAAGGTTCGCACTGCGCTTTTAAGGCGCAGATCACTTTGTGCCTCAGGCCGCCACAACACGCCAAGCTGCACTAGCTGTTCTAATACTTTGGGGCTGTATTCCCGCGCAGACACCGACCCGTTAATATACGCCTGCATGATCAGGTCGCTGTGTCGCCCTAACGCGTTGAGTAATCGACTCCCCGCCTGCAACAATACCTGACTCATATCAAGCTACCTTGCTGAATAGCGGCGTCGGCCTGTTCGGCAAGGCTCAGCGCCTCGGTTTCGTCAATAAAGCGGATCATCTCGTACAAGTGTTCTACGCGGCCAGTGGCCAAATAAATCTGCTTGTCTGGGTTAGGCTTGATTAAGTAGCCCAAATCACACAACCGCTTAAACACCTGCTTTAACTGGCCGTCGGCCGATACACTGGCTGAGCCAAACATCTTGTAGCGCGATATTTTTTCAAGTTGCTCGGTATACGCAGGTGTGTCTTCGATGGTGGTGAGTAGCTCATTCAAGCGAATGGCATTGCCCATTGTCACGGGCATATCAGACTCATTGGCCTGTTGAACCAAAAGCAACCACTCCACCAGCGGCACCAAATAAGAGGTGGTTTCCTGAAACTGTTGAATCAGAATTTTACGCTCGGCTTCACCAATAGTGAGGTAACTGGCAAAAAATACATCGCCTTCTGCCGTAGTCGAAAGGGTGCGATTAAGTAAGTTTAAATGGGGCTCTAGCTGGGCTGCATTGTCGTTAGCTTTCAAAAAACGCCACGACATTTCATCCGATACCTGACAAATGAACTTGCCTTCCAACAACGCGCTAAGTACTTGACCTTGTTCCGTCATCATATTATTTCTCCTCAGCGAGCTGACGCGCTTTTAATCGCTCGGCGATGGCGCTAGATTTTGGTTGAACCACTTGTAATTGACGAGACACTTTGTCAATGAGGTAACGGTTCTCAAACAATGTCAGTACATCTGACTCTGGGTTAGGGAATGCGCCCACCACGCTAATGTTATTATTCTGACACGCGTCAAATATCTTCTTAACGTTGCTTTGGTGAAGCGTACCCAGTTCATCAATAGGCCAGTGTATGGTGGCCTTTTCATCACCACGTAATAAACGAGTAAAGGCAAGCAAGAACTTACACAAAATCAAGTAAGCCATACCGTGACTCGACGACTCATTGAGCTGGCGGTCCGTCCTAATAGTTAGGTCGCTGTTGCCCTCTTTTAAGTGCAGTTCAATATCCAGTAGCTTACTGATACCGCCAGTGAGCGCGGCACGGCCAAGAATATCCAATACAGTACGCATACTTACGCCGTACTCTTCCTGTGGCAACTCATTTGCGCCACTCTCAATCCACAATTCGTAGTGTTTTCTGAACTGTTCTAGCTCTGGCCAGAATTCCAGCTCGCTAATGCGGGAGCGTATCTTGACTGCAGAGTCAGACACACCATCGAGGAACAGTTCACCGTCAACCTCTTTGGTGATACGTCGACTTTGTGAGGCTATTCGCTTGTCGATATCAGCCAATACAAAATAGTACTGAGACAAGTCTGCACCAAAAATACGCCCTTGCTCACGAAGCCCTTGGAGTTTCTGTGGAACAATAACGTTTAGCAGCTGAGAAAGGTGAGTCACCATTCGGCGGTGGTCAATAGACTTGATACCATTGGCGTTTGTGGTCGCACACTCTTCTCGTGCTCTCTCCCACGTATCTGACAAGCCCGTACCAGCCTGTGCCGCAATTAACTGATCGAAGCGTTCAACGTAGGCACGCACATCACTGAGTAACTGCTCTCGCTCTTGTAGCTGACTTTGAACCTGTGAAATACGCTGACCAATACTTACTGCGTCTTGGCTCAACTGGGCTTTGGTTTCATCAGGCGCTTTCAGTCGAATCTTGCTTAACGACTTGCTCAGCGACGTCACCTGCTCTAAATGCTCTTTGGTTTGCTTAAGCGATGATTCAAGTTCTGCGTGTTGCTCTAGTAGTGTTTCTCGCAGTGTTTTGTAACTCGACTGCTTTTCAGCAAGGCTACGCTCAGCATCACCCAATGATTTGCGAGCTTTGGTTAAGCCTTCTTGCCATATCACTTTTTGTGACATGAACACCGTATTGTACCAGCGCTCGTAGTCGCTCACTTTGTGTCGGTGTTTTTCGGTGCGATTGATAGACGCTTTTAATTCGTTGATCTGACGCTTTAACTGACCGATTTCATCAACGTCAACACCCCGTTGATTTAACTCGTTCTCTAACCATTGGTTCATTTCTTGACGATCTGACGCTGCACTGTCTTTAGCGTGCTTGATGTCTTGGTCAATTTTTTCGATTCTGCTGTCGGTATCACTCAACAACTGTTGCCAGTGAAAACGGTGCTCAGTTTCCGCTTCTCGCTGCTGATCTTTGATCTCATCAACACTTGCAGCAAACTGAGTAGCGGCTTGTTTTTGACTCTGCTTAATTCCGTCTAACTTTGTTCTGGTCGACTTTTTACGGGCAGACAAGGCTTGCTGATACTCGCTGAGTACTGTGTCTCTGTCTTGCTGTGTACGCTTACGGGTCGCTTCAGCACTTTTAACGCCGTTATCTTTTTGCGTAACTACAAGCTCTGCATTGCGCACTTCCTCATTGGCTTTTGCCAAGGTCGTTTCACAGGTGTTTTGTGCCTCAAGGGCTTCAGCCTGACGCTGCTGGGCATCACTGAGTTTTTGCTTTAACTCAGTTTCGGTTTGCGCATAGCGTGGGGTATCAATCATAGAAAGGGCAAGTTCAACCCCCATCAATGAGGTACCCTCGTCTTTTTTGCTCGGCTTTAAGTCGGTGCGGTCGAGTAAATCAGGATGCAGCACCTTACCCAGCGTATGCTCCCAGTCATCTACGTTTTTGCGCAAGAATTCTAATAGCGAACCTTCACCGGGGTACAAAAGGCCGTTGATTTTTTCAACTTCAACGTCTTCCTTTTGATAGCGCGCTCTTGCTTTATCGAGGGCGTTAGACGCCTCTAAACGCTGTTGTACCAGTTTGCTATGCGCCTGATTGGCTTTCCGTAGTTCGCTACGGGCAGCATCTTCATTAACCGATGCATCTCTAATAGCAGCGTCTAGCAGGTCAAGTTGCGATTGTTCAAACTCATTGTATCCGGCGTTATTCAACGCAGACTGAAGCTCAGCTTCTTTCACTTTAAGTTCACTCAGCGCATCTTGATGAGCAGCTTTCACATCATTCAACTGAGCGGCGAAATCACGTTGAATTTGGGTAATACTCTCGCTTTCTTCACGCTGCTGTTGGGCTTTCTGCTCAGCGGCTTCTGCTTTTCTTTCCGACAACAACTCAAGCGTTTGTCCTAAGCTATCACTAAGTTCTGCGGCACGGCGGTTAAAGGCCGATTCAATATCTTGGTGCTTTTCAGTCAAAAGGTGATAGCGACTTTCGGCAATTTCAGCATCTCGTTGCCATTGGGCAAGGTTTTCTACATCTTCTTTTAACTGCTCGATATCTTCAGATTGCCATTGCTCAAACTCTTGCTCTACGGTGTCGAGTTCAGTAGTGAATTTGTCAACATCGGCGCGGGCAGAGGAAATAACCTGATTCAAATGATCACGACTATCGTACCATTGGCTGTCAGCCTGTTTTCGCTCGAACTGATTGTTGTCCAACGCCTGCTTAGTCGACTCTAAATGGGCTGATAAGTAAGACTTGTCCAATTCAAAATCGTGTTTGAGCTGACTAAGTTCAGCTTCCAGTGAAGTCAACGCCATATCGGCTTGCTCTAGCTTGGAAAACTCAGGGCGTATTTTGTCGAACTGTTTAATTAACTGGCATTCTTTGATCCAATCATCAACTCTGTGACGACTCAAATTTGACGTAGGCGGCGTTACACCATCTTCTTCTAGAATAGCGGCAATCATGGCTTTGATGGTTTCCATCTTGCCTTCTTTTGAGTGCACCGCTTTTGCTAGTTTCTCGATATGACGCATGTGCTTACCAGACTCACACACACTAAATACTTTGGCATATCCCAGTAGCTCTCGCGCTGAACTACTCTGGTTTAACACACCTAAATCATTTTGAATAATCGCGCGAAAATCTTTGGTATTCAGAATATTACTGACGAGAATATCATTGCGCTTCATGGCACGAGCTAGTTCCGCACTAGATACGCTGACGTGCTTACCGCTTTTTTGCTTAATCAGGTAATCGTCTAAATCGAAAGGCTTACCCACTAGACGGTAGTTTACGCCCGTGCCATTTGAGCTTAGTACTACCTGACATAAATCCCCTTCTGCTCGGGTGTATTCGTAAATAATAAAGCTAGAAGTACGGGGCAAGTACCAGCGTTCAAAACTGTCTCGGGTTGCGGGAACTACCCGGCTTGGATATTCACCGTAAAACACCGGTATTAAGCGTTGTAACGTAGTTTTACCCGAGGCGTTGGTACCACAAATATTGGTGTGACCATCAAGCTTCAACTCCACAACACCCGGTAAATGAGTGTCAATAAGGATGATGCGATTTAAACCAGCCATATTCTTCCTGTTTGTATCTAGCACACTTGATAAAGCGTGTGTGTCTTATTAGCGCGAATAGCCGCTCAGTTTATTACGATTTGCTAAAGGTTGCACTGCGTGGCAAGTAATAAGTGCAAAAAAACCGATGTTCGGTAACAAAGTGCGAGTTGTCGTGTTTTGAATAGTCATTGGCATACAGTGATTAACCACAAGTCGCCCATTCTTTTACTCTTTATTCCGAAGACAAGAAGCATAGTTTTAAGGAATCAAGACAATGAAAGTATCTGTATCTACCAGTATTGTAATCGTTTCAGTTGTTGCCATGTTGTTTGCAACCTCTCCAGTAAATGCGGGGCCAAGAGACAGAAATAACGAGCGAGAACGCCAAGTTCAGGTGGTTCGTCCGGCACCAGTGACCCAAACCAGAGTAGTAGGTCGCCCTGTGGTTCACCCTAGAAACACCGTGGTAGTCGTGCCGAGGCACCGTAGAGTTAACAATGTGGTCATTGTGCGTACCTACGGCCATGCTTATCACGGCTACGGTCACTTCCACCACGACAACGACGCATGGAAGTGGTTAGCATTTACCGCAATTACGCTTAAAATTTTAGACAATATTGATGAAGAATCTCAGCGAGCCCATGAAGCGGCACAGGTAAAAGCGACAACAGCCCCTGTAGGTGAACCAATTGTATGGGAAACCTCAACCAGTTCAGGTTCAGTGGTGACGACAAAACAAGGATTAAATGACGCTGGCCAAACCTGTCGAGAGTTTCAGCAAACTGTCACTATTGGTGGTGAAACTGAGCAAGCACACGGTACCGCATGTTTGCAAAATGACGGAAGCTGGAAAATGATTTAATGGGCATTAAGGCCAATCAACAAGGGAAAGCAACGTGCTTTCCCTCAATAAAACGAAAAATTTTCAACTAGCGTGGTGGGAACATACCACCGCCACCACCAAAGCCGCCTGGACCACCGGGACCACCAAAACCACCTGGCCCGCCCGGAGGCATCATGCCTTTCATCTGACGCATCATTTTCTTCATGCCGCCGCCAGACATCTTCTTCATCATTTTCTGCATCTGCGTGAACTGCTTGAGCAAACGATTAACGTCTTGAATTTGTGTACCTGAACCCGCTGCAATACGACGCTTACGAGATCCTTTAATGATGTCAGGTCGCGCGCGCTCTGCTGGCGTCATCGAGTTGATGATAGCTTCCATTTGATTGAACTGCTTATCATTGGCCTGCTCTTTGATTTTTTCCGACATGCCACCCATACCTGGTAGCTTGTCCATCATACCCATCATGCCGCCCATGTTTTTCATTTGTTCAAGCTGGTCTTTAAAGTCTTGCAGGTCAAAACCTTTACCTTTTTGAACTTTCTTGGCTAACTTTTCGGCTTTCTTTTTATCAACCTTACGCTCAACTTCTTCAATTAAGCTCAGTACGTCGCCCATACCAAGTATACGAGAAGCAATACGCTCAGGGTGGAATGGCTCTAGTGCATCGAGCTTCTCACCCATACCGATAAACTTAATTGGCTTACCAGTAATATGACGAACAGAGAGGGCCGCACCGCCTCGCGCATCACCATCAGCTTTGGTCAGGATAACACCGGTGAGTGGAAGGGCGTCATTGAAGGCCTTTGCCGTATTTGCGGCATCTTGACCTGTCATAGCATCAACTACGAAGAGTGTCTCAACAGGTTTAACCGCGGCGTGTAGATCTTTGATTTCATCCATCATGTCACTATCAACATGAAGACGACCGGCGGTATCCACAAGAAGTACATCGTAGAACTGTTTCTTAGCGGCATCGATAGCGCTTTCTACGATATCAATAGGCTTTTGCAAGATTGTAGACGGGTGGAAACCTACCCCCACATCAGTAGCAAGGGTTTCTAACTGCTTAATCGCCGCTGGGCGATAGATATCAGCACTAACTACCAAGACTTTCTTCTTTTCACGCTCGGTAAGGTATTTTGCCAATTTACCTACAGAGGTGGTTTTACCAGCACCTTGTAGACCCGCCATAAGCACAACGGCTGGAGGCGCAGCTGCGAGGTCTAAACGCTCATTTGCAGCGCCCATTACAGCTTCTAGTTCTGATTGAACAATCTTGATGAATACTTGGCCCGGCTTCAGGCTTTTAGTAACCTCTGTTCCTACAGCACGCTCTTTTACTTGCGCAACAAAGGCTTTCACCACTGGCAAAGCAACGTCGGCCTCAAGAAGGGCCATACGCACTTCCCGTAGCGTATCTTTAATATTGTCGTCAGTAAGTCGCCCTTTCCCGCTCACATTTCTGAGCGTTTGGCCTAAGCGTTCGGATAGATTTTCAAACATAGCGTGAAACTTCAGTTTAATTCGAGGATATATTCTGCGCGCATTGTAACGTAAAAACTATTGTTCACCTAACCCCGTGTAGACATGTATTCTTAAAATCACGCTGTAATACAAAGAAAACATTGAAAATGAACTGTTGTTCAAGTATCAATACGAACTTAGCGACATTAGGCGAATGCAAATAGGATTTATTATGAGTACGCTTTTTGCTGTGTGTGCGATAGTACTTTATTTCCTCGCCGCAGCAGTCTTAATAGGAAAATTCGTCCACTCAGAAGGGCCAAATAAAAAGCTAGGATTTATCCTTGCTAGCGTTTCCATTTTAGCGCATTTAGGCTTTTTACTAGAAACCATTTGGGTTGCTCCCGGCCAAGATATGAGTGTAACCAATGTCCTCTCACTCGTCGCCTGGATTATATGCACAGCGATGGTGGCATTCGCTACCATTATGCCAAATATCATCTTACTACCTGTTGTTTTTGTTTTCTCTGCGTTTACTGTGGCAGTGGCGTGGCTAGTTCCTGCGTCGAATGTGATGGACATACAATTACTACCAGGGCTTGTGGTTCACATTACCTTGTCGCTGCTTGCCTATTGTATTTTGGTAATGGCATTTCTTTACGCAATTCAAATGTCATACATTACCTACAAGCTCAAAGAAAAAGCAGGTGTTTTACTGCATTCATCACTCCCGCCATTAATGGCCGTAGAAAGCATTTTGTTTAAACTCCTAGTGGTTGGCACCCTACTTCTTCTCATCTCTCTGGGTTCTGGTTTTGTGTTTTTAGATGATATGTTAAGCACCTCTCACGCGCATAAAACTGTATTATCCTTGATTGCGTTGGGCGTGTTTTCCACCTTGTTAATCGGACAAAAGCTAAAAGGTTGGCGCGGCAAACAAGTCATTGTGCTAACTATTGTCGGCGTAATGTTTTTGTCACTAGCCTATTTTGGCAGCAAGTTAGTACGCGAGATACTTCTGTAACCCAACCTTCAAGAGAGTGGTTAACTGACGATGTCACGTAATTTTCTCTTGAAACACTAGCGTCAAAAAACTAAAGTTGAAGTCCAAGTATTAAAGGAAAACCTTCGTTGGACGACATATCAACGAGTACGCTATTTATCGCACTTGGCGTACTCATATTACTTTCTGCGTATTTCTCTAGTTCTGAAACTGGGATGATGTCGATAAATCGATATCGTCTTAAGCATTTGAATAGCCAAGGGAACCGTTCTGCTAAGCGTGTTCAGCGGCTTCTTGACAGACCAGATCGTCTTATTGGCTTGATACTCATTGGCAACAATCTAGTCAACATTGCAGCCTCATCCATCGCTACTGTTATCTGTATTCGCTTGTTTGGTGATTACTGGGGCTTCTTTGCAGTAACTTTTGGTTTAACGTTTGTACTCCTTATATTTGCAGAGGTTACACCTAAAACACTAGCGGCGCTCTACCCTGAAAAAGTAGCGTTTCCGAGCTCTTTGATCTTATTGCCGCTAATGACCATCTTGTACCCATTCGTGGTGTTCATTAATGCGATTACGAACGGCATTTTGTCTTTGCTCCGCATCAGCCCTACCGATGGTGACGGCGACTCACTAAGCCGAGAAGAACTCCGAACGGTAGTATACGAATCTGGCACCATGATCCCGAAAAAACACCAAGATATGTTGGTAGGTATTCTCGATTTAGAGAGCGTAACCGCCGAAGATATTATGGTGACCCGGTCAGACATTGTTGCTATAGATATCAATGACGACTGGAAAATCATTCAAAAGCAACTCACTCACGCACAGCACACCCGGGTGCTTTTGTATCGCGACAGTATTGATGATGCCGTAGGCTTTGTGCATTTGCGTGATGCTTTGCGTTTGTTGTCGAAAGACCAGTTCACCAAAGCAACACTTTTGAGAGCAGTTAGAGAAATTTACTTCACACCAGAATCCACGCCGCTGCATACTCTCATGTATAAGTTTCAAACCGAAAAAGAACGTATCGCATTGGTGGTCGATGAATACGGCGATATCATGGGTTTAGTGACGCTTGAAGATATTCTTGAAGAAATTATTGGTGATTTCACCACTACAACCTTGCCCGACCACAGCAAAGAAGCCAATACCCAGCAAGACGGCTCTGTTCTGGTAGATGGCAGCGCTAATATTCGAGATTTAAATAAAGAGATGGATTGGAGTTTCCCAACTGAGGGGCCAAAAACCTTGAATGGTTTGCTACTCGAATACTTGGAAGAAATTCCAGAGCACAAGATCAGTGTACGACTTGCCGGCTATCCGTTGGAGATTGTTGATATCTCGGAGAACATGATAAAAACGGTGAGGATCATGCCCGAGTACTACATAGAACCCAAGTCATCTTCATCTGACTAAATGTCTACGCCTCGCGAGACGCTTTTTCTGCACGTCTCGCTAATGCGCGCGCTTTAGCATCAGCTACCTTATCCGACAAGGTAGTTAGCTTAGATATAATATGCCTCATCTCCTCATCATCGTGCAGATCCGATTCTTCCATATGGGATTGCAACGATCGCTTGAGGAGTTCAGGAATTGATTTTGTGGCCATTTCCCGCCCTACAGTGAATTAAACTTGACGCTCTCATTAGGGTTATCGGTCAGGAAAAAAACTTCTGTAGGTATAAATTCGGTTTTGCAGACTAATTTCAACAACGCTACTAGGAATAACGCTCTGGGCCTAGCCTTGGTAATGGGTTTCCAGAACGCCTTTTTGCTCAGTCAAATTATATTTCACAACCGCAATAGAGGCTGTGGCGAATAGGCAGGTAGTAAAAGATCCGCACAGTGCATCTACCAAATAACTCACCAGCGGCATATGACTCACCACCAATACTTTTTTCATTGGTGAAGCACTGTTTATCGCTCGATGGGCTTTGGCATAGAGGTAATGATGAACATCTTCTGCATTGCCATTTGGCGTAATATCTTCGCTAATCTCGGTTTTATTTGACGTTACAAAGGTGCTTAAAACGTCGAACGTCTGGCGGGTGCGTTGATAAGGACTGATTAACGCATAATCTATTTTGTGATCTTCACAATAATGCTTGATGAGCCAGTTTGATGCATCTGCGGTTTGAGCTTTGCCAACCGTGGTAAGTTGTCTACCTTTATCATCGAGTCTTGGTGCTTCTGCTTCACCATGACGCATGATAAAAAAGTAAATGTCGTCGCTGCTACTTTGACCTGACATGACATTGCGCATACTATGAATAACTTAAGGTAACGATAGCAGAGAGCGTTTATATCGCCTAGCACTATCCTTAAAAATTGAGTATAAACTTTAGTATTGCTTATGGTGTAGTACTTTCCTTAAGGCAAATTAAATAAAAATATAAATATTGCTTAACTGAGAATGTATTGACTACCTCCTTTGATTTTGAAAATGCCCAATACCTGACATTACCAAATGGACTTCGTGTTTTAGTTCATAGTAATCCGCAATCCACTAGCTCTTTTGTATCGTTGTCTGTAAGAGCTGGTCATTTTTATGACCCTAAAGATTGTCATGGATTGGCCCATCTACTCGAACACATGTTGTTTATGGGCAGTCGTCATCTTTCTAAACCCAACGAAATCAACGCTTTTATTGAAAAGCACGGTGGGTCGATTAACGCCTGGACTGGCACCGAATACGCGAATTATCACTATCAATGTCACGGTGATGCAATCATTCGTACCTTACCTGCGTTCGCGGACATGATCAGGCAACCTTTGCTAAATAAAGAGGCTATTGCCAATGAAATTCAGTCAATTGATGCCGAGTTCAAGTTTAAACTTAAAGATGATTTACGTCGCTTGTATCAAATACACAAAGAAACGTGTAACCCAGAGCATCCTTTTTCAAAGTTCTCTGTAGGTAACGCATCTACGTTTGGTGAACACACCACAAGTGCCATTCGGGATAAATTAAAGTTACTTCACTCCACTTATTATTGCGGAGTTAACATGGCGTTGTGTATCTCGACGCCCGTACCCTTTGACCAAATTCAAACACTCGTTGCTCAGTGTTTTGGTAGTTTCGACAAAGGTCAGCAAGCAAATACTGACTGGCCCTCTTTGTACACTCCCGATAATTTAGGGGTGCAGATAAACATTCAGCCTCTGCAATCGGCCCGTCGTATGATTGTCACTTTTGCACTACCAGGGCTACACAACGATTACAAAGTTCAGCCACTCAATTACATCAGCCATCTTTTGGGTGATGAGGGTGAAGGAAGCCTTCTGGCATATCTCAAGTCAAAAAATTGGGCCCTGAATCTCATAGCAGGTTCTGGTATTGAAGGTGATGACTTTAAGGACTTCAATGTTAGCTTTCAATTAACCCAATCAGGTTTAGACCACAAAGAAGAAATTCTGATTGCACTGTTTAGCTATATTGAACTGATTAAAGATGCGGTTAATGATGTTTGGCGGTTCAATGAAAAAGCCAAGTTAAATACACTGGCCATTAAATATGAAGACAGTGTAAAACCGTTGTCATTGGTCAGCGACTTTGCCCAACACATGTTTATGTATTCACCAGAAGAAGTTGCTACGCTTAGAACGATTGTGGCAACTTACGATAAACAAGTACTTGAAAAAGCGCTTTCGTATTTTACACCGCAAAACTTGCGTCTGAAGATCATTGCCGACCAGGTTCCAACAAACAAGGCTTGTGCATTTTATCAAGCGCGATACAGCGTAGAGGCACTCGATAGTGCGCTGCTAGACAAACTTTTGTCTCCACCATCATGCAGCTACTTAGCGCTTCCACCCAATAACCCGTATCTGGGTGATAACTACGCCCGAGTACCAATTGAAGATAAGTACTGTCTGCCATCGGCGATACATTCGTCAGAGTTTAGTCGTTTTTGGTTTGCCCAAGATAATACTTTTGAAAGTCCAAAAGGCGACATTTACCTCTCTTTTGATAGCAACGCTTTTTCTGCAACTAGAGCCGATGTTGCCGCAAAACGTATATGGTTAAGCGCAATAAACGACCATTTGCAATCTAAGTATTATCGCGCTGAAATTGCAGGTCTTCACTACCGACTTTATGGACACCAAGCGGGTTTTACCCTTCATACACGAGGATTTACCGACCAACAAACGTTGCTGGCAAAACAATTGTTAGAAGTCGTTCAGCATTATCACGTGCCAAAGGATGTGTTTGAACATCACAAACAACTGCAACTGCAGAGTCTGCACAATACTTTGATGAACAAACCTACCAACCGACTATTCTCTCGCTTGAGCGTTCTTATACAACGAAGTACGCAGGCACCTATCGAGCTGATTGATGCTGTTGAAGAAGTATCCTACGAGGACATGCTAAAGGCCCAAGAAAATGCCTTTCAAGAGTACTTTGTCGAGAGTTTCATGCACGGAAACTGGACCTTTGATCAAGCAGAATCCTTTTATAATGACACCTTACCTATTTACCAAGGTGCAAATATCCCCACACTTCATCGTTCTGTAGCTAAATTACCGATAGGCAAATCTCTGTATCATGAAGTGATATGTGAACATGACGATGCAGCCGTAGTGCTTTACCTGCAGGCACCAAGTAACTCACTAAAAGACACTGCACTTTGCATGGTGTTGGAACAAATGCTAGCCGCGCCATTTTTTAACGCGCTTCGAACAGAACAACAACTCGGCTATATTGCAGGGACAGGTTATGTACCGCATAACCAACACCCCGGAATGGCGTTCTACGTACAGAGCCCAACACACGGTCCCAAAGATATCCTAGACGCTATGACGTCTTTTTTACTCGACCAACTCAACGAAATAAGCTTTTATCGTTATTACTGGTCAACAATCCAACACAACCTGCTAAAACAGTTAAAAGAACAAGATCTTTCCTTCTCCATGAAATCACAACGTTTGTGGGTAAGTTTAGGCACGCAAGATTTTACCTTTGACCGCAACACGCAGGTCGCCCACTGCATAGAAACTTTGTCGTTTGAAGATATTCAAGACTACGCCAATGCTTTGGCTGATCGCTCACACTGTGGTGAACTTGTCCTTTACGCAAAGGGAAAACATCAAGGCTTAGGCGACGCACCAGAAAACTTAATTACTAATATTTCAGCGTTTAAAGAGAATACTCCGTACTACTAAAGCGCAATTTTCGGTGCGGTTTGTTTAACAATTAAGCCAACATGCTCAGTTACATAAAAAGTCCTTGTAGAGCCTTGCTTAATTGGGCATATTTGTAACTCCGGTTGTAAGGATATAGCCCAATCGTCGAAATATAATGATAAGGCAAACATTGCCAAAGGTGTTTAGGTGCGCTTAACCCAAGCTTGTTCTTTTTTTGTTGTCTGGCTTACTTTGATTGGAATTTTTCCCTCTCAAGCCAGCGCCATCGAAATAGCTGATCTTCAATTTACCAAACTCAGTAATGAGGATGGCTTGTCGAGCACCACTGTTTTAGACATCGTAGAAGACCACAACGGTTACATATGGCTGGCGACAATGAACGGCCTCAACCGATACTCAGGTTACGAAGTTAAGCAATACCATCCCTCAGATACTAATCCCAACTCACTTCCCAGTGGTTTTGTCTTTAAGTTGTTAGTGCATTCTAATGGTGACCTATGGGCCGCGACTAACGCTGGAATAGCACGATATCGTCCTGAGAGTGACGACTTCGAAATTATTGATACTAATAATTCAATTATAAAGTCTAATGCTATCTCAGCGGTAAACGAAGCCGTTAATGGTGACGTACTATTCGCCGATGACAAATTTGTGTATCGGTATTCTCTTGATGAAAATACCGTTGTTCAGAAGATAAGGGTTTTTGACTCAAACACATTTGTTAAGCACATATTCGATGAAACCTCTAGAACATGGGTGGGTTCCAAAACCCTCGGCGGAGCAATCATCAACAAAACTGATAATAAGGTAACATCACTAACTGACGTGAACTTTTGGGGTATATCACTTCCCGTATCTTCATTTCATGCTACCAAGGTTATAAAGGGTAATTACTGGCTTGCTACAGACCAAGGTATATATATTTTATCAGCGCAAGGCGCTGAAATAGCGCACATTAACGGTGAGTTCCTCAATTCCAGTTCATCAGTAGACGTGTTTTCTTTGGAAGAAGTGGATGGAAATGTATGGCTCGGAACGAACAATGGCCTCTACATCATCACTGATTCCATCGCCTCTCCGACCCAACTTACAAAAGACCACATAACGCACATTTCCAATACGAACTCAAGTGTATCAGAGGTCTATCAAAACGTTTTTCCCAGTATTCTTCACGACAGGAACGGGTCGGTTTGGCTGGGTTCTGTTCAAGGTGCTCTCCGTCACCATAAAGACTTTTCAACTGTGAGATATTATTCCAGTGAAAGCATCACTGAGGGAGAATCATCTTTCGCAACTATTTGGGGAATTAGTCAAAGTAGTGATGGGAATATTTATTTCGCCGCTCAACAAGAAGGCGTTGGTTTGTTTGAGAAATCGACGGGAAATATCAGTTACCTCGAGCAACGACCTACCTTACCAACTCACCTAACATATTGGGACTTAGCTATAGACAGCAAAGACAACTTTTGGGTTGCTAGTTCTGATGGTTTGCTCGTGTATAGAAAGACGGGTGGAGTACTAAACTTAGTTCACCACTACTTTAAAGGTGAGTTTATTGATTACATCCACCAAGGCAATGGTAAGACATGGGTATGGCTAGGAGATACAGGGTTAAATGCCGTCAATGAGAACCTTATCGGTGCCGAGGATTCCGTTGACGTATATGACTTGCAAGGCGATCACGAGATCGCTCTACCCATTTATTCTGACGAAGAAAATAGGTTGTGGCTTCGTAAAAACGATGGCCTCTCTATTTTCGACGTGAATACATCTCAAGTGATCGCGCATGTGGGTTCAGATCAAGGATTGAACTCTATGCCCTATAGTGTTTACGAAACAAGCGATGCTTATTGGGTGACCACTCGTTCGGACGGTGTTGTTCAGATGAACAAGACTACATTTGATATTGAGAATAAGCAGGTTAAAAGTGACAATTTTGGATACATTTACTCCTCGATAGGAATCGACAAAAATATTTGGTACGCAGACAATGGCGGAATACACCAAATATCGCTTCCGAGCTTGGAGAAGACGCTTTCGATTAGTAATCAACAGTTAGAATTCAATTCGTTAGGGGAAAGCGCAGTACTTATCACTAAAGAAAACGAAGTCTTTTTTGCCGGTAATAAAGGCTTTAATGCAATTGCGCAATCAAGTATCAATGACTCTGACAATAACGACGCTGTTACACTTGCCCCAGAACTCATAGAATTTAGTATATTTGGCACTCCATCTCAGAGTAGAAAGTCTTTGACTACTACGCAGGGCGCATTAGAAGAGAACTTTGTATACAGTACTCCTGTAACTTATATCGATGAAAAAACGCTTGAATACTTCGAGTCTCGCTTCAGTATTTCATTTGGCCTGTTAAACCCACACTACACTGATAATGTAACTTACAGGTACAGATTGATTGGGTTAGATAATGATTGGATTTATATAGGTACTAACAGAACAGCTCAGTTCAATAATGTTAGCTTTGGCAGTTACACGTTTGAAGTACAAGCTCGCGAAGCTGGTAAAGAATGGTCAGACAGTCGAGTGCTTGCAATCAATGTCAATCGCCCTCCTTGGTTACATAGTGTTGCTCTAGTATTTTATGCGTTGCTGGTAACTGTCGCTCTTGCATTCACAGTTCGTCAGTATCAAATCCGAAAGGCAAATCAGTTAGCGATTCGAGAATCTGAAGAACGATTAAAGCTCACACTTTGGAGCTCTGGCGACGAACTATGGGATTGGGACGTATATCGAGGGCAAGTTTACCGTGCAAATACTTGGGGAACGTTAGATTTTCCGCAAGACGACATCCGAACTACAGGGGCTTATGACGCTAATATCCACCCCAATGATTTACCTCGTGTGCAAAAAGCGCTTAAAGCCCACTTAGAAGGTAAGAACGAATTCTACGAGCTAGCGTATAGAGCCAAAACCTTCAAGAACCAGTGGATTTGGGTGCTCGATCGAGGAAAAGTTGTAGAGCGCGATCACAATCAACAGCCTGTACGAATGACAGGAACGCTAAAAAACATTCATCACCTCAAAGAAGCGGAAGAGCAACTTAACTTGTTTAAACGCTCAATCGAAAATATTTCAGAAGGTGTGTTTATCGCTAACACCCATTTCAAGTTTATCTCGGTTAACAATGCTTATTGCAGCTATACAGGCGAAACACGAGAGCAAGCACTAGCCACTTACATGCACTTTCATCTATATCCAGATGCATTTACCGAAGAAATTAAGAAGACGCTTAAAGCCAAAGGTAACTGGTTTGGTGAAGTTGAATCTGTCCGTTTAAATGGTGAGCGTTTTGAAATAGAACTCAATATCGATGCCGTGCATGATGACGATGGTAAAATTACTCATTTTGTAGGCGTTTTCTCAGATATTACTTCGCGTAAGAATACCGAGAAAGAACTACTCAAGTTGGCCAATACAGACCCACTTACCGAACTACCCAACCGTTCATTCTTCCAAGCTAGCCATCAAAATTTAGTTAGAAAATCGGCCTCACACGCCCTCCTGTGTTTGGACATGGACAACTTTAAGAAGATCAATGACTCGTTAGGCCACCAAACGGGCGATATTCTTATTAAACAAATCGCCAAGCGCTTACAACGAATCACAGGGCGAACAGCCACATGTTACCGTCTAGGCGGTGATGAATTTAGTGTACTCATTGAAGAGAATGCTGATGTTCACACGGTAACTCACTATGCTCAAGGTCTTTTAGATACCCTAGAGCGTCCTTTCATTATCAACAAACAAGAGTTTGTACTGGGCGCGAGTATAGGTATTGCCTTCTACCCCGACGATGGTACAACGCCGCAAGAAATGCTCAAAAACGCCGATACAGCGATGTATTTCGCAAAGAACAATGGCGGTAACAGCTATCAGTTCTTCAGTGGTGAGATGAATCAAAATGCCGTTCGTCAGTTGCAGATCGAAAACCTCATTAGGCAGGGTATAAAAGACGATTTATTCACCGTGTACTATCAACCAAAGGTAGACATCGCATCTGGCAAGTTAGTCAGTATGGAAGCATTGGTTCGTTTTGAACATCCACAAAAAGGTATAGTAAGTCCCGGGCAATTTATTCCGCTAGCGGAGCAAACTGGTCAAATCATAGAAATTGGTGAACAAGTACTCAGAAAAGCATGTGCCGACACTAAACGTTGGGTTAACAGCGGCTTGTTCAGTGGTCGCGTTGCAGTGAACATATCAGCCAAACAGTTCGAATTGCCTGATCTGGATGATAGGATTAATCGAATCCTAAACGAAGTTGGATTATCTCCCCTGCATCTCGAATGTGAAATCACCGAAGGTACTTTGATGGAGAACCCAGAAAACGGCCTTGAGATGATGGGTCGTTTGCGCGAGCGCGGCATCCACCTAGCCCTAGATGACTTCGGTACAGGGTATTCTTCCCTAGCCTACTTGAAGCGCTTCCCGCTTAATACGCTTAAGATTGACAAAGCCTTTATCGATGACATTGCAAACAGTAGCGTAGACCGACACATGGCTGCGGCAATCATCAATATAGCCCACAACCTCGGACTGAAGGTTGTTGCTGAAGGTGTTGAAGATGAGAAACAATTGAACATTTTACGACGTTACGATTGCGAGATGCTTCAAGGATTTTTATACAGTCGCCCATTGAATGCAGAGCGATTTGAAAAGCTGCTAACAGAGAATCAACAACTCCATAACTTGTTAGGTCATTCAAATATATGACTATTTTTTGGCGTTTCACGGTTAAACTAAAGGCTATATAGTCAAAAGGCTAAAAATTGCCGCCAAAAACTCCTCAAAACCACAATAAAAACATATAAAACAATAACTTAAAAGACTGGCACGGTCTTAGCATTATCCTCGATGCCAATATTCAACATGAAGGTTGGCTTTGTTTGTTTGTTCAAAAATCAGAGGAAAATTATAATGTTAAAAGAATATGCTGTTGCTCTAGTACTCTCGACTGCTACACCTGTTGCTGCTGATAAGCAAGAAGGTGCTAACAAAGCTCCAGAAACTCAAAAAGAAGCTACGACGCAGGTTGAGAACTACCGTCCAAGAACTGGTAACGGTTACGGTATTGGCTTCTAAACATTAGATGGCGATATTCAAAAAAAGAGAGCACTTGCTCTCTTTTTTTATACCTGAGGACTTTCTGTAACTGCTTATGCGGCGATATAGAGGTTGTTGAACCCTACCGCTTTGCGCCACTGTATATGCCTAGCGATACTGAACAATGGCAGTACCGTAGGACCCATTAGTAATCCAATCATTGCCCACCTTTTCGCAGGCATAGCCCACTTTATCGCTTCAACGAAGAAGAACATACAGCACACAAGATTTAGCACGACAAATGCAACTAACATAATGAATACCTATACAACGCGGTAAGTTATTGAGTAAGAACGCCAATGTATTGACAGTTCAAATATTAATCGACGTGAATTGTACCTAAAAACGGTCAATAAACCAGCAATAATAGCCATTAGACACAAAAAAACCGGGCTAAGCCCGGTTTTTAATATTTTAGTAACATTTTAGTAAAATGTTTTTCCAGATTCAGCCATAGAAACTAGTACTGATGCAGGGGCATATTTATCACCTACTTCAGATTCATACTGTTTAAGCTTGCTAACCACCGTATCGATACCCACGGTATCCATATAACGGAAAGGACCTCCAAGGAAAGGTGGGAAGCCGATGCCGAAGATAGCACCAATATCACCATCTCTTGCACTTCTAATGACGCCTTCATCTAAACAGCGAGCGGCTTCATTTAGCATCATATATACACAACGTTCAGCCACGTCCTTTTCACTGAGTGAAGATGAAGGTGCCAATCCAAGTAATGTGTATATAGACTCATCGACTTCTTTTCCGGGCTTCTTACCTTCGTAAGAGTAGAACCCTTTACCGTTTTTCTTCCCTTTACGATCGTCTGCTAATACTTTGTCAAAAGCAGAAGGTGCTGTGAAACGCTCTCCAAAAGCTTCTACCAAGAAAGGAATAATTTTTGTGCCTACATCAATACCCACTTCATCAAGAAGCTTCACAGGCCCCACAGGGAAGCCAAATTTAACTAAGGCTTTATCGATATGATCAATGGGTTCACCCGCAAGAATCAAGTTTGCAGCCTCGTTCATGTAAGGCGCTAGTATACGATTAACATAAAAGCCTGCGCCGTCTTTCACTACGACTGGCGTTTTACCCTGCTTCTTGGCAAATTCAACGGTTGAAGAAATAACCTCATCAGAAGTCTTCTCGTGAGCGATAACTTCTGCCAATGGCATTTTGTCAACCGGCGAGAAATAGTGAAGCCCGATTACATTTTCTGGGCGAGCTGCTTTTTCTGCGATTTGGGTAATTGGAATCGAAGACGTGTTTGACGCAAAAATCGTCGATGATTGACAGTTTTCTTCAACGTCTGCAACCATACGCTGTTTCAATCCAAGGTCTTCAAACACAGCCTCTACAACAATATCTGCATCCTGGAAACCGCGATAATCCAGGGTACCGGTGAGTAGTGCTAGCTGTTTTTGCATTTCACTGGTACGCATAAAGCGCTTTTTCACTTTCTTATTTAGAATGTCGTAGCTGTACTTAATGGCATTAGAAATTCCCTCTGGGCGAACATCTTTTATTCGTACAGGGACTTTAGCCTTAGTCGCAGTAACAAAGGCAATACCACCACCCATTAAACCACCACCAAGAACACCAACTTTATTGGCTTTGACTGGCTCTACACCCTCGACACCGGTCTCTTTTTTCATTTCTGTAGTAGCAAAAAAGATCTGACGTAACTGGAATGATTCCGGGGTCATTACAAGCTTACCAAAGGCTTCCGCCTCTGCTTTCAAACCTGCTTTAACACCTTTCGACATACCCGTTTCAATCACGTCAATGATCATACCTGGAGACGGATAGTTTCCTTTGGTTTTAGCAAAAGTTGCTTCACGCGCTTTCTTGAAAAGAAGGTTGCGTCCTGGTCCTGTTGTTTCGAGAACCTTGTTAACCAATCCTTTTTGAGGCGCTTGACGCTTAGGTTTGGCTTTTAGCGCAAACTTTTCGGCAACTTTCACAAGCACACTCAACGGAACTACGTCATCAACAATGCCGTACTTCTTCGCTTGCTTTGCACGCGCTGGAGCACCCGTGAGCATCATTTTCATCGCTTGCTGAATGCCAATGAGTCTTGGCAAACGCTGAGTACCACCGCTCCCTGGTAACAAGCCCAACTGAACTTCTGGAAGCCCTAGCTGTGTGCTAGACGAATCGGTACAAACGCGGTAGTGGCATGCGAGTGCTAATTCCAAACCGCCACCCAGTGCTGGGCCATGTATAGCTGCTACAAAGGTTGCTTTCATATTTTCGATGCGATCGAAAATAGCTTGGCCGCCCGCAGCTATGGTTGTCGCGTCTTCGGCGGTTTTACATGCAGCCAACATTGAAATGTCGGCACCAGCAACAAACGAACTGGGTTTACCGCTAGTGAGAACTACCCCTTTGATTGATGAGTCGCCCTCGATATCGTCAAGCATAGAGGAAATTTCATCACCAAACTCAGCTTTCAATGTGTTCATGCTTTCACCTGGAACATCCATTGAAAGTATAGCAACACTATTGTCTTGTTTAGTCAGGGTAAATGCGCTTTTTGTTTCTATTTCAGTAGTCATCTTTTTATCCTGGCTCATTTATTCCGTTTCTACGATCATCGCAGCGCCCAAGCCACCCGCAGCACATGCAGTAAGAAGGCCAGTTCCGCCGCCACGTCGATTAAGTTCGTGAAGCATTTGAGTGATCATACGTGTACCAGTAGCAGCAAATGGGTGACCATAAGCAATTGAGCTTCCCATCACGTTAAACTTATCCATATCTATTTCACCAATCGCCTTATCACGACCGAGCTTTTCTTTGGCAAATTTATCACTGGCAAACATCTTAACGTTTGACAATGTTTGCGCAGCAAACGCCTCGTGCATTTCTATTAATGTAAGGTCGTTTAGTGACATTCCGGCGCGATCCAGCGCAATTGGTGTTGCATAAGACGGCCCCATGAGCATGTCTTCCCACACATCAATGGCTGAGAATGCATAACTTTTGATGTAACCCAGAGGCTTATATCCGAGCTCTTTCGCTCTACTCTCAGTCATCATTAACACTGCAGACGCACCGTCGGTCAGAGGTGTTGCGTTAGCTGCGGTAACCGAGCCGTATTTTTTGTCAAATACTGGACGAAGCTTTGCGTAACCCTCTAATTTTGAATCAAAACGTACGTTGTTGTCTCTTTCTAGTGCAATTTTGTACGGTTCTGGGTAGGCCGTCATTACCTCTTCAGACAACTTACCAGATTCCCAACTTTCAGCCGCAAGGGTATGTGAGCGATGAGCTAGCGCATCTTGCTCTTCTCGGGTGATACCATGAGACTTTGCCATTTGCTCAGCAGTTTGTCCCATCGACAAACCTGTCGAGTACTCTGCTACCGCTGGAGGTACTGGAAGTAAATCTTTTAAACCAAGCTTTTTCAGTACATTCCACTTCTGACCCAGTGTTTTGGTTTTTTGCAAATCAACCAACGCGCGAGCAAGCTTTTTTGATACACCGATTGGCGATACTGACGTAGAATCTGCGCCGCCAGCAACACCCACCTGAACGACACCGGCCATCATACTCTCTGCAACGTTTACCGCGGATTGGAAGCTAGTTGCGCATGCTCGCGACACGCTGTATGCATCAGTGTGCACATTCATCCCCGTTCCAAGAACAATTTCACGGGCAATATTTGGCGCTTCAGGCATCTGTACTACTTGGCCGTAAACGAGTTGGTCTACCCACTCTTTTTGTACGCCATTTCTAACAAGAAGCTCGTTAACGACCATCTTACCTAAGTCTACGGCAGGCACGCCGTGAAAATTTGTTGCCATTTTCGCGAACGGAGTACGTAATCCTGCAACAATAGCGATGCGATCACCCTCACGGGTAGTAACAGATTGTTTTGTAGCCATAATGCACCTGATTTTGAGACCAACACAAAGTGGTCTGACCTGTAATAAGATAGATTTTTACAAACAATGAACAAAATAGCAAATAATCATCAATATCACCGCTCTGCATACCGAGTAACGCCACCAAAAACGCTAAGATTCTTATTCTGTCGATAAAATACGTAATTTTAACGACTTGAAGATGACAGAATGGAACCCTATATGTGATTTGTAGTCTTTATTGAACCTAGCTTCTTTTCGTAGGCGCGTTGTACTTTGATACACATCCCCGCTTGTTATTAACAATAGAGCGGATTATTCTCACGCCTAAATCGTTGAGCTAGTAAACGTCCGTCGACGGAATAACAAAAATAAACAGGATATCTCCACTATGGCAGCTGAGCAGTTTCAACAATTGCATCAATACCTAGATACTCAGATCATCGGTCAACACGAACTCACAAAGAGTTTATTGATTGCGCTCCTTGCTGATGGTCACTTATTGGTTGAAGGTCCTCCTGGGCTAGCAAAAACTCGTGCCATTAACGCACTTGCCGATGGAATCACAGGTGATTTCCATCGCGTGCAATTTACACCTGATTTATTACCAGCAGATTTAACAGGTACAGATATTTATCGCCCCGAAACTGGAGAGTTTGTTTTCCAAAAAGGTCCCTTATTCCACAACCTTGTGTTGGCTGATGAAATAAACCGTGCTCCCGCTAAAGTGCAATCGGCCTTGTTAGAGGCAATGGCTGAACATCAGATAACTGTGGGCAGTAAAACGTACAAACTTCCCGAACTGTTCTTGGTAATGGCAACGCAAAACCCGCTGGAGCAAGAAGGTACTTATCCCCTGCCAGAAGCGCAGTTAGACCGCTTCTTGATGCATGTTTCTATCGACTATCCGGGGGCTGATACTGAACTTGCGATTCTTCAACTCACCCGTGGCGAAGCATTAAATACTGAAAAAGTTGAACCGCCTCAGCTGTCCCAAGAGGATATTTTTGCAGCTCGTAAAGACGCGTTGAGTCTGCACATGGCACCAGAGCTTGAGCACTACCTGGTGCAGCTAATTATGGCAACTCGACAACCAGAAAAATTTGACGCACAACTTGGTGTCTGGATAGCAATGGGTACAAGCCCTCGCGCTACTATTAGTTTAGATCGTTGTGCTCGCGCTCACGCTTGGTTAAGCGGCCGAGACTTTGTAGGCCCAGACGATATTCAAGCCGTGGTACATAACGTACTTCGCCACAGAATTATCCTGTCTTATCAGGCTGAAGCTGAAGGCGTCACTGTTGATGACGCGTTGAATAAAATTGTTTCAGTGGTAGCTGTTCCGTAACTCTATGCAATCTGTTAGCGAACAACTTGAGTTACTCCATTCTGACGGTGTTAATCTGAATAGTGCTGAACTACTGCGGTATCAGCAACTCGCCAAGTTAATGGACCTCACACCAAAACGGACGCCACAAGCGCGCCTTGCGGGTAGTTACTTGACTCGACACAAAGGTCGGGGCATGGAGTTCGATGAAGCGAGGCATTATCAGCCTGGCGATGACATTCGGGCTATTGACTGGCGAGTCACTGCACGAACGGGAAAAACTCACACAAAGGTTTACCGAGAAGAACGGGAGCGACCTGTTTTTATTTTTTGTGATTTTCTTCCATCGATGCATTTTGGAACCCAATTGCTGACTAAATCAGTACAAGCGGCTCATGTGAGTGCACTACTTAGTTGGTCCGCCGCGGATCGAGGTGACAAGGTTGGTGCACTAATTTTCAGCCAAGAAAAGCACAAAGAGTGCAAACCCGTGTCGAGAAAGCGCGCAGTACTTAACTTGTGCCACGCAATGACGGATGTTCATCAGTCAAACACTTCAGACATTCATAACGAAGCTCTCAGTAGAGAAATATTTGCAGACAGCTGTGCAAGAGCAAGGCGTCTAGCTAGGCCCGGTAGTCTCGTATATCTCGTGTCAGATTTTCAACACCTCAGCAATATGGCGTTGCAACACTTGGGTCAGATGTCGAGACACTGTGAAGTCAGAGCCATTATAGTGAACGATCCCATGGAGCACAGCTTGCCATCTTCTTCCCAAGTGCAATATGTGAATGTGTCTGACGGCACAGAACAACAGCCTTGGGTGTTGGGCGACTCTAAAGAGCAAGCCGATTACGAGCAATGGCGTGCGACACAAAACGACAATATCGAAAGTCAACTCAAAAAGTGCGGTTTGCTGAGATATCACCTATCCGCTGGCATACCACTCGACAGCCAGCTGCAGGGCATTCAGAGGGAGAAGGTGTAATGCAAGCAACCTCACCTGCACCCAGTAACCCTCTTGATCAGCTAAAAGATATCCACGTACCCGATGGAGTAAATAGCTGGCCGCTCGATTGGGGATGGTGGTGCCTTGGCGGCATTGTGATTCTTGTAATAGTAGTCACTGTATGGTGGCTAATGAGACGTTATAGATTTAACAAAGCCAGAAGAGAAGCTCTCACCTACCTAGCAGAAATAACAGGCGCAGAAACGAATTGGCCGATGCTGATAAACACCGGTTTAAAGCGCACAGCTATGAGTTATTTTCAAACAGAGGATATAGCAAAACTCAGTGGTAAACCTTGGGTCGAGTTTTTAACTTCTCGACTCGATGTTGCAACATCATCTGAAGTGACACCCGGCTTAACTACGCTGCAGGAACAATTGTATATTCCAGCACCTAACCAGTCCCACTTTGCTCAATGTCATCAAAGTGCCTTGGTGTGGATTAAAAGTGCCGATTTGAAAGACATTAAGCCCAATACGAGCGGTAATAAAGTAAGGGGGCAGTATGCTTGAGTTCGCCTGGTGGTGGGTGTTTTTTGCGCTTCCACTCCCTATTATCATTAGACTGATTTTACCGAGTAAAAACGTTGCAAATATGGCCTCGCTGCGTGTCCCTGTGCTGCGCCCTTCTGTTTCGACTCCATCGACACTCCCGAGTAAAACACTGCTAAAAAGCGTCGTGCCGACTATTATCTGGTGTCTTTTAGTGTTGGCTGCGGCAAGACCTCAATGGCTGGGCGAGCCCATCAGTATCCCCAATGAAGGGAGAGAAATGATTCTCGCGGTGGATTTATCTGGCAGTATGAAAATTGATGACATGGAGCTTAGAGGTCGTCAGGTTAATCGTCTCACCATGACAAAAGCAGTACTTTATGAGTTTATTCAGCGTCGCGTCGGTGATCGACTTGGTCTTATTTTGTTTGCAGACACCGCCTATGTTCAAGCGCCACTGACTTACGATAGAAATACCGTATCCACACTGCTGAATGAAGCTGTAATCGGGTTAGTAGGTGAACAAACAGCGATTGGCGACGCCATTGGTTTGGCGACAAAACGGTTCAGCGAAAAAGAAGACTCAAACAATGTGCTGATTTTGCTTACGGACGGTCAAAATACCGCAGGCAATATCACGCCAGAGCAAGCCAAAGAACTTGCTATGAGTAAAGATATTACCGTTTACACTATAGGGGTCGGTGCAGACCAAATGTTGGTTCGCAGTTTCTTTGGGAGCCGACAAATCAATCCCTCACAAGAGCTTGATGAAGACATGCTCAGAGATATTGCCGAATCTACTGGAGGCAGATATTTCCGCGCCCGAGATGTCAGTGAGTTAGAACAGATTTATAGCACTCTCGATGCGCTTGAGCCCATTGAGGGCGAAACACAAAAAATGCGACCACTTTCATCCCTATTTTATTACCCACTCGCATTGGCACTTGCACTGTCTTTGCTTCTGGTATTTTCAAAATTGCTCGTCATGATGTTTAAAGGCTACACAAAATCCACTAGATCCGGTATTCAACAAGGATCGAAACAGTGATAGATACGCTAATCAACAACTTTCACTTTCTTCGCCCTGAATGGTTTTGGGCATTGATACCTGTTGCCATTGCCTACGTGTGGTTGAAAGTTAGCGGTCGGACATTTTCCGGCTGGCAATCGGTGATTCCGCCACACTTGTATCAACATATGGTAAAAGGAAAACTGGAGAGCAACAGTAAACCTCCTTTTGGGCTATTGGCCTTCGCATGGGTAGTGACTACCTTCGCACTCGCGGGTCCAACATGGGAAAGACTACCTCAGCCTGTGTACCAAATTAAGCAAGGGCATGTGGTGGTTATTGATATGTCACTGTCTATGCGCGCAACTGACGTGACTCCCGACCGTCTGACTCGAGCAAAATACAAAGCCATTGATCTTGTGAATGCGATTGGTGAGGGTGAAATGGGATTGGTGGCCTATGCAGGCGACTCTTTTGTCATTAGCCCGCTCACTCAAGACGCAAGCAATATAACAACGCTGCTCCCTAGCCTGTCGCCGGAAATAATGCCAGTACCAGGTAGTGATCCTTTACTTGGCATAGAAAGCGCGGCTACCTTACTCACTAATGCTGGTTATCAAAAAGGAAACATATATTGGATTACTGATGGCATCGAAATTGAGCAGCAGAGTGAGCTTCAAGAGTATGTCACAGGACTGCCATTTACTGTAAACCTTCTCGCCGTTGGCACTGCCGAAGGCGCACCTATCAGACAAGTTAACGGTGAACTACTCAAGAGTAATACGGGCGCAATCGTTGTACCTACAATGAACCCATCTCGTCTGAGAGGTATCGCTAGCTCAGGTAGCGGTCAATTTTCTACGCTCACCCCTGATGACAGCGATATTAACTCGCTTCTGCGGTCATCACTTTTGGATAGAGAAAACGAACAAAACGAGACAGAAGACAACAATCAAGGTGACGCTTGGGAAGAGGTTGGGCCTTATTTACTGCTCATCTTGTTACCCATTGTCGCCTATGGATTTCGCAAAGGCTTGGTGTTTAGCCTAGCTTTTGTGGTTAACGCTTCAATTTTATTTAGCTTTATTGGTGGCGGAATTCCTCACGCGCATGCGCAGGTCTCTGCCAACAATAACGCAGAGCAAGTGGCATCTAGCCCGGTGGTTTCGATGTGGAAGAAGCCCTTTCTCAATCGGGATCAAGAAGGGTTAGAGAACTACGACGCTGAAAACTACTCCACCGCTGCAAGTACCTTTGATGACCCTGCATGGCAAGGAAGTGCACATTACAGAGCGGGAGACTATGAAGCAGCGCTAAACGCCTACTCGCAACTAGATACAATCGATGGACTCTACAACCAAGGTAACGCGCTTGCACAACTCGGGCAGTTTGAGGAGGCGATTGAACGTTACCAAGAAGTGCTCGAGTTAGATAACAATCATCAGGATGCTGCTGCTAACAAAGCCTTACTGGAGCAATTACAGTCAGAACAAGATAATCAAAATCAAGACTCTGGCGAAAACAGTGAGCAACAAAATCAGGACTCTGACAATAATCAAAGCGATGAATCTAATAGTGATTCTCAACAAGAACAGTCGTCAGAAAATAACGACTCCCAGAGCGACAACAGTCAAGTTCAGCAGCCAGAGTCTGAATCTCAGAATGACAGCGAGCAAAACCAAAACAACGAGCAGTCTGAGCAATCTCAACCTTCCCAGAGCGAAGAAGATTCTCAACAAGGCGAATCGGAACAAGAGCAAGAACAAGCTCAATCACAGAATGAAGAGGACAATGAAGACAACGTTGAAGAGCAACCCGCTTCAGCACAAGCATCACCTGAAGAACTCACTGATGAGCAAAGAGAACAACAGCAGCGTATGGAAAATCTAATGCGCCGCGTACCCGACGACCCAGCATTTCTACTAAAAAGAAAAATGCAACTTGAAGCACAAAAAAGACAGCGTCAGCGCATGCCAGCCAACCGGAGTGAGTGGTAAATGACAAGAAATCTTACCTCTATATTGTTTGTTTTCAGTCTACTAGTTTCCCAAGTAGTACGTGCGGATGTAGATTCGGTTGAAGCGAGCATTAGTGCTAACCCAGTCATGGTTGACGAAGCAATACGCCTCACAATTGTGGCCCGTGGAGACGCGAATAATAATGCTTTCGACAGCAGCCCCCTAATGCAAGATTTTGTCGTTGGAAGAACAAAAGTAAGTAGCCAAACCTCAATAGTCAATTTTTCTACCAGTCAAACTACAACGTGGACAACAACGCTTTTCCCAAGAAAAGAAGGAACCTTTGTTATCCCCGCGTTTACCATCGAAGGTAAGCAAACCCAACCTATTCGCGTCCGTGTAGTTCCAGTAGATAACAATCAAGGTCAGGCAAGGAAGTATTACGTCACCACCGAAGTCAACCACACTGAAGCCTATTTGAACCAGCAGTTGCTATACACCGTTAAACTGCACTTGGCGAGTAACATTGAGCGCGGAAGCTTACAAGCCCCGGAGATGCCAAATGCAGAAATCGCGCAGATTGGAGAGGATAAACAATACACGGATATCATCAATGGTCAGCGATATCAGATTATTGAGAGAAACTTTGCAGTTATCCCTCAAGCCTCCGGCGAATTTATTATCCGCGGCCCGGTATTTGGCGGGGAAGTTTTAGCTGCAAACACTAACCAGCGTTTCGGCTTATTTAACCAAACGGAAGAAATTAGTCGTGTCGGTCCGGACATTACCGTGAATATCAAACCTATTCCTCAAGGGATAGACTATGATTGGTTGCCTTCAGAGCTTGTACGCATTGATGAAGAATGGCCGCAAGGCGAGAACTTTATTGTTGGCGAACCCATCACCCGTGCAATAACGCTTACCGCTGTAGGCATAACAGAGGCAGTGCTGCCTGAAATCCCGAGCTTTTATCCACCGCACTTTAAGCTTTATCCAGACCAGTCAAATACAGCAAGTGTGGAGAGAGACAACACGCTGATTGCCCAACGACAATCGAGTCTGGCGATTATTCCCACACAGGAAGGCAGTTTCGTACTTCCAGAAATCACCGTTCCTTGGTTCAATACTGCAACGGGTAAGACTGAATACGCTTCGCTCCCGCCACGCACAGTTTCGGTGAGCCCTGCGCAAGCACAATCGCTAACTGAAACGACGGTACCGAGTACGACGCTACCTAATAACGTCGACCCTGCAGCTCCGTCGCCCACTCAAGTCGAAAAGACTGGCGAGACAGGTGCACCGTTGTTCTGGATTTATGTTGCTATTGGCGCACTACTGCTCTGGGTTGCTACCTTGGTCGTGTTGATAGTGGTTATTAAACGCAATAAACCGCATGTTGTAAGTACTTCGGCAAAAGCTCCGTCAACTGAGCATCAACTCAGTGAGTCAGAGTCGTTCAAATACCTAATAACCTGCATCAAGCAAAATAATGCTCAGCGGGCCTCGCAGGCAGCTACCGATTGGTTGAGGCACTTTTCGCCTCAGTCTACAGGACCTCTGCGCTTTGCGGCATTTGCCGAGACTAGCGAGGTGCAACCATTGTTCGACGAATTCATGGGCAGCAAGTATGGCAATGGTAAGTTGTCCTCTTCCTCTCAACTGCTGTCTACCTTGAAACAAGCGCGCAAGCAATGGCTTGAACAAACGAAATCAAACAAGGGAAGTCGGCTATCACAGTTGTACCCCAACTAATGTTGAATAAACAATCCTACGTAAAATTGATGGGATGAGTTAAGCTTTCACTACATAAATAGCATTTTAAAACTTCTAAAATCATCGTTAATGTTCAATACGTTAGCGATGAGATAGAAATTTTATACAAATTTTTTGGATTTTTTATGTTTGCGCGAAATAGATCTGGCTCTGATCGGGTCTTATCTGACATGAAAGCAAAACAAAAAAGATACGAAGCGTTAGTTCACGCGTTTCATGCCGACATCTACCGATATGCATATTGGCTAGTCAAAGACAAAGCCATCGCTGAGGATATAGTGCAAGAAACCTTCTTGCGCGCATGGCGTTCACTCGACGCGTTGAAAGACGAAAATGCAGCCAAGCCCTGGTTGATAACCATTTTACGTCGGGAAAACGCTCGCCGTTTTGAACGTAAACAGCTTGAAACCGTAGATATTGACGACGTATCACTTCACGATGACACACAAGTTGCTGAGGGGGATGTACAAGACAGAGACCTACATCGTCTTCTAGGACAACTCAGTGTGGAATACAGAGAACCCTTGGTATTGCAACTCATTATGGGTTTTAGTGGTGAAGAGATTGCACAACAACTTAATTTGAACAAGAACACGGTTATGACAAGGCTTTTCCGCGCGAGAAACCAATTAAAAGAGGCGCTATCGCAACAAAATGAAATTAGAGGTCGCCACAATGGATGAATTAGAATTTCGACGCCGTATCTATGCAGATCCAAACACGACTGACAGTGATGTTATTGAAGCGGCAAAAAACAATGAAAAATTGAGAGCGTTTTGGAATGAACAGAAGGCGCTCGACAACCAGTTGAAACAAGTGCTAAACGTGTCAGTTCCTGACGATTTAGCACACAAGTTAATATGGCAACAGTCTGCTAATGATCTGGCACGCCATAAACATAAAACACCATGGTACATCGGCCTTGCTGCTTCAGTAGCATTCGTTATGGGCGTAGGTGTGATGAGTTGGGTAAACAAACCAGTGAGCTTGGATGTACACGCGCTTGCACACATGCAGTATGCGCAGACAGAACAAGCACATTCGCCACTGCCAGTAGACTTAGCGCAAGTTAACGCCAAACTAGCGAGTTTCGGTGCTGAATTCACTGGCATGATCGGTGATGTTCAAGTGGCCAATTATTGTCACTTGAACATGGTAAGGAGTCTTCATTTAATTATGGACACGCCCGAAGGAAAAATGTCGGTATTTATTGTTCCTCAGCGAAATGATGTAGATATTCCAGATTCATTTAGCGATACCCTTTATCGTGGCGAAAGCATGAGAATGCAACGAGCAAATGTATTGGTTGTGGGTGACAAAGCGTCGGATCTCTCAGAAGTAAAACAACTTATTTCTGAACGAATGCAATTTTCGGCGTAAGCCACACTCTCCTCCGTTTGCGGCCTGTAGTGGCCGCTTTTTTTTGCCTGTAGTTAGAGAGTCACACGTAATCCTGTTAGCATGTAATAAAAAATAACAAGGAAACGCAATGGCGACAGGTACACTCATTTCTCTAGCGCTTTATTTTATAGCTATGCTAGGTATCGGCGTATTTGCCTACAGGCAAACAAACACTAACGTTGAAGGCTTCATGTTGGGCGGAAGACAACTGAGTCCATCAGTAACAGCATTGTCTGCAGGTGCATCGGACATGAGTGGTTGGATGCTAATGGGGCTTCCCGGTGCGATGTACTTATCAGGTATTTCAGCCGCATGGATTGCAATTGGTCTGACCTTGGGTGCATTAGCAAACTATCTTCTGGTTGCACCGCGGCTTAGGGTGTATACAGAAGTCGCAAACAACTCTATTACCCTACCCGATTACTTTGAAAATCGATTCAACGATAAAAGTCGCTCATTGCGCATCATTGCATCCGTTGTGATTGTTATCTTCTTTACGCTTTATACGTCTTCGGGAGTTGTCGCCGGAGGTAAACTGTTTGAAACATCTTTCTCACTCAACTACGAGTTAGGATTGTATATCACCGCGGGTGTTGTAGTGAGCTACACCTTAATTGGCGGCTTCATGGCTGTAAGCATGACTGACTTTGTTCAGGGCTGCATTATGTTTGTGTCGTTGATTCTCGTGCCAGCAGTCGTAGTGAGTGAACTCGGCGGTTTAGACAATGCTTTTACTGCTATAAATCAAATTAACCCTAACCTTTTACACGGGTTTGTTGATGCGAGTACCGGAGCCTCATTGAGCTTTATTGGCATAATTTCACTTATGTCTTGGGGATTGGGATACTTTGGTCAACCTCATATCATTGTGCGCTTTATGGCTATTAGAAAGGTTCAGGATATCCCAACCGCTCGTAACATTGGTATGGGGTGGATGGTCATATCACTTATTGGTGCACTTACAACTGGCTTGTTTGGGCTAGCTTATGTTACTGCCCAAGGTGCGACCATAGATCCCGAGACCATATACCTTCACTTGTCTCAAGTGTTATTCAATCCATTTATTGGTGGATTTTTACTTGCCGCTATTCTCGCGGCAATCATGAGTACGATTTCGTCTCAATTACTCGTGACATCAAGTTCATTAACGAGCGATTTTTATCAGGCTTTCATCAACAGAAATGCGACAGATAAAGAGCTAGTTATTGCAGGCCGTGGCAGTGTTGTATTAGTCGCTATCTTAGCGGTGTATTTAGCTCACGATAGAGACAGTTCAATCTTATCTCTAGTCAGTAATGCTTGGGCTGGCTTCGGTGCAGCATTTGGACCACTGGTGCTGTTTAGTCTGTTTAAGCGCGACATGAGCCGTATCGCCGCATTAGGAGGGATTATTGTTGGTGCCTCTACCGTTTTACTATGGATATATTTGCCAATCACCATTAATGGCCAATCACTGAGTGGTTGGATGTACGAAATTGTTCCAGGGTTTGTATTATCGAGTGTCACGATAATACTACTCAGCAAGCTAAGTCCACCAGACAGTGAATCTGCCGCCCTTCACGATACCTTTACAGCAGTATTCAACAATAAATAACAAACACTTAAGGGAGTCGAACTGAGATTTCGACTCCTGACCCACTTGCCTAATCTTTACTGTCTACAATTTAACCTTTTTGCGACAGAGGCTGCTTGATATCTGAGCAAAACGACGTATGCTTAATGCATCAGCGAAGTTTGCGGTTAACTACCGTCGAATAGGGAACGCAGTGTGAAAAGTGGTAGTGATATCAGAATATTAATTGTCGATGATGTGTCTGAGAACATTCAGGTGGCAATGAATATTCTCAAAGAGGAAAGTTATAGCTTCTCGTTTGCAACAGACGGGCAAGAGGCATTAAACCTGATCAACGCCGAGTCATTCGATCTTATCTTACTCGACATTATGATGCCCAAAATTAACGGGTTTGACGTGTGTCGAGCAATAAAATCCACACCCACTACCAAAGAAACTCCTGTTATTTTTTTAACGGCTAAAGCCGACGCAGACTCCATCGCAGAAGGATTTGAAGTTGGCGGCGTCGATTATATTGTTAAGCCGTTTCACGCCAATGAATTGCTGTCTCGAGTACGAACCCATGTTGAGCTGGCGCTCTCTCGTCAAGCGCTCAAGCAACGGGCAGAAACCATTGAGAAAAAAGCCCGACTCCAAGCGATTCGTCTAGCCAACGAGGTCGAAAATGCACAGATCGAAATGATTTATGTGCTTCTCGAGATAATGGAATCTACGTCTGACGAGACGGGTCAACATATCAGAAGAGTTGCCGAAACGAGTCGTCTATTGGCCAGTTATGTTCCCTCGCTTTCAGAGGAAGACGTTAATACCATATTCTTAGCCTCCCCCATGCATGACATCGGTAAAATCACCATTTCAAAGGACATCTTGCACAAACCTGGCAAACTGTCTCCTGCTGAAATGAGTGAAATGCGACAGCATGCTCACCGGGGTTTCGAAATGTTGAACCATTCAAAACGAAGACTGACGACAGCAGCGTCGATTATAGCCCGCGAGCATCATGAAAAATGGGACGGTAGCGGCTATCCGAGAGGCTTGAAAGGTGAAGAAATTCATATATTTGGCAGAATTGTTGCCCTAGCTGATGTCTTTGACGCACTCACACACAAACGCCAGTACAAGGAAGCGTGGCCCGTTGACGACGCTGTAGATTACATCAAAGCGCACAGCGGAACTCATTTTGACCCTACACTCGTAGGTATATTTATCGATCATTTACCGGAATTTCTCAAAATATTAAATCCTTAGCATGAATATCAGGCTTTTTTTAACGCTGCTGGTATGTTATTTGTTGTCGAGTTCCCTGAATGCAACTCCTCTCATTGAGTTGACCAAGGAGGAACAGGAATGGTTAGCGTCTCATACAAAAATTCGCGTAGGAGGGAGTCTTGACTGGACGCCCTTCAACTTTGTGGATGAACAAGGACAATACAGTGGTATAGCCAATGACTATTTAAGCCTAGTGTCAAAATATACTGGTTTAGAGTATGAGGTTATTACCGATACTTGGGACAATAATTTACAACGTATTCAACAAGGTAGACTCGATGTTCTACCTGCGGTGTATATCACCGACGAGCGAAAAACTTATCTACACTTCTCTCCCCCTTACTTCGAGGCGCTCGACTACTTTTTTATTCATCAAGACGTTAGCGCCAACACTTTTGAAGATCTAGATGGTAAGCGCCTAGCAATGCCCAAAGGGTATGCCCATCGAGAAATTATCGAAGCTCACTTTCCAGATATCATTTTGGTAGACGCTGAAACCTTTGGTGACGCGATTGATATGGTACTTGAGCGAGAAGCCGACATTTTATTTGATACCTATGGTGCGCTTATCTACACACTGGAAATTGAGGGTATCAGTACCATAAAGCCGTTTAAGTCTACCCGGCATCTGGGCAAAAACCCCATTCATTTTGCAACGTCCAAAGCTCATCCTCTACTTGCAAGTATTATTAAAAAGGGGCTCGATGCCATCAGCGAAGCCGAGCGACGAGCCATCTACAACAAGTGGTTTCAAACCTCGGGGACTTCTGCACCTAAAACTAATAGCGAGCAAGGTAATTTACTTGCGTTGACTGACGACGAAAAAGCATGGCTAAAACAACACCCAGTAATTAATGTGGCGGGTGACTATGCATGGGCTCCCTTTGAGTTTAGAAATGAGCAAGGTCTTCATGATGGACTGGGGCACGATCTTCTCGAGAGAATATCCCTATTAACTGGTGCCAAATTTCACTTTACGACTGACGTATGGGAAAAGTCACTGCAAGAGGTCAAAGACAAAGAAAAGGATCTTCTCGTAGCCGCTTTTAAAACAGAAGACAGAGAAGAATACTTACTCTTCACTAACCCGTACGTAAGTGCACTAAATTACTTCTTTATCCGATCAGATATCGACGCTGATACGATTGAGGATCTATCCGGTAAAACACTAGCAATCATTATAAATAGTGCCCGAGAAGAAGAAATAGGCGCTCTAATCCCTAACATCAATACTGTTTATGTTGAGTCACCCGAACAAGCCATTGCTTATGTTTCTGAAGGTAGAGCTGATTTCCTCTATGACTCTCATGCGGTCATAAACTATCTATTAACGCAAAACAACGTTACCAATGTTGAAGCGTTCAAAACCATTCCAAACTCACCAGTCAACAATCTCCATATTGCGGTCAGAGACGACTACGAGCCTTTGGTGGGTATTCTCAACAAGGCTTTAGTCCACTTAGAAAATACCGATATGCAAAGTATCATGGACAGGTGGCTCATAAATAAGCGTGACGGACAAAGCTCGCAGAGTATTACCTTGTCCGAAGCAGAAAAAGAATGGCTTAACCGAAATACCTCATTCACTATTGTAGGCGACCCATTATGGATGCCTTTCGAGGGCTTGGATGAAAACAATAACCATGTGGGTATTATTCAGGATTATCTGGATATTTTTTCGGAAGCATTAAACGTAGAATTTTCCTATATACCAACCGACAGTTGGCAAGAAAGTGAACGACAAGTTATCGGTGGAAATGTGGACATGGTCGCGGCCTTCCCCGATTACAAACCCTTTGGTAAGTTAGTCTTCACTGACAGTTATATCAATACACCTATTGTGTTTGTTACGCAGAATGAAAACAAATACATCGAGAATATTAGCCAAGTATTAAGTAAACGCATTACGCTACTGAGCGACTATCCAAGTACCAAAAACTTAACGCTTCAGTATCCCAACAAGCACTTTTATTTCGTTGATACACCGGAGCAAGGCTTAGATGATTTATCGTCGGGCAAAACGGATATATTCATAGGTTCTTTGGCACAAGTTAACTATCATATTGCAGAGAACGGTTACTCTGGCCTACGAGTGGTTGGAAAGACAGATTACAACCTTGCGATTAGCTTCGCTGTGCAGCCTGAACACGCACCTTTGATCCCTCTGTTAAATCGCGTTTTAGACAACATTCCCACAGCGACAAAACAAGACATACTCGACCATTGGGGCAACTCAGAACCGATCGTAAAAACAGATTACAAACTTATCTTTTTCATCACATTAATCGCCATATTAATCATCTCTTTTGTTTTTATTTGGAATCGAAGATTACAACTTGAAATAGCACTGAGAAGCGAAACAGAACAGTCACTCATCCAAAGCGAGAAAAACCTCTCTGTGGTGATAAACAACATACCTGTGATTGTTTACGTTGTTGATTTGAAAACCAACAAACTATTGATGGCTAACCACAATGCCATCAGCACACTCAAGCTAAACGAGAATGAAATAACTTCGCTGGATGCATCATTGATTTACTCAGGTACACAAATAGACATCAATGAGCAGCAACTTGAAATATCCACACTCGCTGGCGAAAAGATAGACGGACTCTTGTCGATAATTCCAATTAGGTTTCACGGAGAAACTGCGCTTCTACACATTGCGGTAAACCTCAACGAAAGAATCGCCATGGAGCGGGCACTAGAGGAAGCGAAGAACAATGCAGTAAGTGCCAACAAAGCTAAATCTGAATTTCTCGCTAATATGAGCCACGAAATTCGCACACCGATGAATGCAATCATTGGTTTCACTGAACTGTTACACGAGCAAGTCAAAGACAACAAACTTCGTTCGTTTGTCAAAACCATCAAGTCAGCTGGCAACTCGCTGCTTATGCTGATTAACGATATTCTCGACCTTTCCAAAATAGAGGCGGGTAAGCTATCGATTAACAAAGAAGTATGCAACCCGCACAACATCTTTGAGGATATCAGTAACATTTTTACCATGAACGTCCGCAGTAAAGGGCTAGACTTTTTGCTTCAAGTTGATGAAAAGATACCTCATGCCCTTCTACTCGATTCAACGCGGATACGGCAAATTTTATTTAATCTAGTAGGCAATGCGGTAAAATTTACGGATGAGGGTATTGTTACCCTACAAGCCACTGCACTCAATGAAGACGAAATACACAGTAAAGTCGATTTACGTATTGACGTAAAAGACACTGGTATCGGTATTGACGAGGACAAAGTTACCCAGATATTCGACAGTTTTCAGCAGCAAGAAGGTCAAAGTGTACGCAAGTATGGCGGTACTGGACTCGGACTAACTATAAGTAAGCGCCTGACAGAACTTATGGACGGCACAATTTCGGTGTCGAGTGAGCTTGGTAAAGGTTCATGCTTTTCTGTGTATTTGCACGGCGTCGATATAGCGTCCATCGAGGAGCCTCGCTCGAACTCTGGCAACGAACCAACAACAGCAAAATCCACAACGTTTACGCCGGGGTCGGTGCTGATTGTTGATGATGTTGCAGACAACCGAGACTTGCTGGTAGAGATATTTAATGGATTAAATTTCGAGTGTAAACAGGCGAGCAACGGTTTGGAAGCCGTAGCACAAACGCAGGATCACCAGTTCGATATCATTATCATGGACATTCGTATGCCAGAGATGGATGGCTATCAAGCGGCGAACATCATCAAATCGAGTAGCCCAAATATCCCCATTGTTGCGCTTACCGCATCAGTGATGCGAGATGACTATGAACGCCAAAGACGGGAAAACTTTTCCGGTTACCTGAGAAAGCCAATTTTACAGCAAGAACTCATCGAAGAATTGAAGAAACATCTTCCCTATAAAGAGGAAGATATACTCGAAGAGGATAACGAGGCATTTACAGACGTCACGGCTCCTTTCAGAAAAATCCTCATCGATGAGTACTTACCACTATGTGAGGCGCTGAAACAAAGCAACAACCTTGGAGCAATCACAACATTTGCCAACGACCTGATTCTCAAAGCTGACGAGTACGGCATCGAGAGCGTTAGAACCTTCGCACAAGAGCTTGTCAGTGCCACAGAGATATTTGACATTGTATCTATAAAGAAAGCCCTTTCCGAGTTTTCGTCGTTATGTAAAAGCTAGTATTTACCACGCTTGCTGCCAATATTTTCAGCCCTTATGCTTCAAAAGCATTACATTTATATTTCTTGGAATAAGACAGCTATTTTAAATAGCAAAATCGCATACTACATTTGTGAGTAAGTGTGCTATTGTTCTATGCACAAAAATAATTCGCATATAACTTTTTTTTATATAACATACATTCGGACTCGACAATGACTGCAAGTATCCCGTCTATTACGCATTTGAAACAACTCGAAGCCGAGAGTATCCAGATCTTCCGAGAAGTGGCCGCGGAATTTGAAAACCCGGTAATGCTTTACTCTGTTGGAAAGGACTCTTCGGTATTACTTCACCTTGCTCGCAAGGCGTTTGCTCCTGGTAAAATTCCTTTTCCGTTACTTCACGTGGACACCACGTGGAAATTTGGTGAAATGATCAAATTCCGCGACGAGCAAGCCAAAAAGCACGGCTTTGATTTGCTTGTTCATATTAATCAAGAAGGCGTTGAAGCGGGCGTAGGTCCTTTCTCTCATGGTAGTGCTAAGCACACAGACATCATGAAAACGTCTGCGCTTAAGCAAGCACTAAACAAATACAAATTTGACGCCGCTTTTGGTGGTGCTCGTCGCGATGAAGAGAAATCTCGTGCGAAAGAACGTGTTTACTCATTCCGCGATGACAACCATCGTTGGGATCCAAAAAATCAACGTCCTGAGCTTTGGAATATCTACAACTCACAAATTAACAAAGGTGAGAGCATTCGTGTATTTCCAATGTCTAACTGGACTGAGCTTGATATCTGGCAATATATCTACCTAGAAAACATTGAAATTCCGTCGCTATACCTTTCTAAGCCTCGCCCTGTAGTTGAGCGTGACGGTATTCTTATCATGGTTGATGATGAGCGTATGCCGCTTGAGGAAGGCGAAGAGCCAGAAATGCGTTCAGTGCGCTTCCGTACTTTGGGTTGTTACCCACTCACGGGTGCCGTTGAATCAACAGCAGCGACACTGCCTGAAGTTATTCAAGAAATGCTTCTTACCAAAACATCGGAGCGTCAAGGCCGTGTGATCGACCACGACAGCGCTGGTTCAATGGAGAAGAAGAAAATGGAAGGATACTTCTAATGGCAACCGATAATGTTGTTTGGCATAAGCATGAGGTAAACAAAGCGACTCGTGCCGAGCAACTCAACCAGTCACCACGGGTATTGTGGCTCACTGGATTGAGCGGTTCAGGGAAGTCAACCCTAGCCAATTTGCTTGAAAAAAAGCTTCATGAACAAGGTAAACATACTTACCTATTAGACGGTGATAATGTTCGTCATGGTTTGTGTGGAGACTTGGGTTTTAGCGACACTGACAGGGTTGAAAATATTCGCCGCATCAGTGAAGTCGCTAAGCTCTTTGTAGATTCTGGCTGTATAGCGATTACCGCGTTTATCTCGCCCTTTAAAGCAGATCGAGACTACTGTAGAAATCTGCTCGAAGAAGGCGAATTCATTGAGGTATTTGTTGATACCCCATTAGAGGTATGCGAGCAAAGAGATCCAAAGGGCTTATATAAAAAAGCGCGTAGCGGTGAAATCAAAGACTTTACTGGCATAGATTCTGCCTATGAAGCACCGGAACAACCTGAAATTCACCTGATTTATCAGGAAGAGCCGGCGGAGCAAACTGCCGAGCGTTTGTTTGAGCTGATGAAAGAAAAAGGACTTGTGTAATGGCATTAGCAAATACACTCGCAGAATCAATCCTGCGCATAGCTAAAGAAGCTGGCGATAAAATCATGGTGATTTACGAAAAAGACTTCGCCATATACGAAAAACAAGATACTAGCCCTTTAACAGAAGCAGATCTTGCTGCTCATCACGTTATTGTAGATGGTCTAAAGGCTATATCTGAACTTCCTATTTTGTCAGAAGAATCTGCTGATATCCCATGGGAAGAGCGTCAAACATGGACTTCATACTGGCTAGTAGACCCGTTAGATGGCACTAAAGAATTCATCAAGAAAAATGGTGAATTCACTGTCAATATTGCACTTATAGAAAATGGACGCCCTGTCATGGGTGTCGTATACGCTCCGGCACTTAACAAGTCGTACGTTGGCGTTGAAAACGAAGGTGCATGGACCGAAGTAGACGGTGAATTCACACCAATTACTGCTCGTAAACATGATGGTAGTGAAGTGTGGAAAGTGGTTGGTAGCCGCTCTCACCAGAGCCCTGAAATCAAAAACTTGTTAGAACAGCTAGGTGGCGAATCAGAACTCGTTGCCATGGGAAGTTCTCTTAAGCTTTGTCTAGTGGCAGAAGGTGAAGCTCACCTATACCCACGCTTAGGTCCAACTTCTGAATGGGATACTGGTGCGGCCCATGCCGTAGCACTCGCCGCAGGTGCAGACGTCACCGTACTCGATGCAGCTAACCCTTTAAATGATAACGCTGAGGCTCTTACCTATAACCAGAAAGAGTCAGTGTTGAACCCCTTTTTCCTTGTGAGCGCATAACATGAACAACGAAAACGAATTATTGAAACAGGACATTCTGTCTTACCTAGAGCAACACGAACAAAAAGACATGTTGCGCTTCTTAACTTGTGGCTCTGTAGATGACGGTAAAAGTACACTTATCGGTCGTTTGCTTCATGATTCAAAAATGATTTATGAAGATCAACTTGCAGCTATTACCAAAGATAGTAAGAAAGTGGGTACTACCGGTGAGAAAGTCGACCTTGCATTATTGGTTGACGGCCTTCAATCAGAGCGTGAACAAGGTATCACCATTGACGTAGCTTACCGCTATTTCTCAACCGAAAAGCGTAAGTTCATAATCGCAGATACTCCAGGACACGAACAGTACACCCGTAACATGGTAACTGGTGCCTCTACGTGTGATTTAGCAATCATCCTAGTTGACGCTCGTGGCGGTGTTAAAGTACAAACAAAACGTCACTCGTTCCTAGTATCGCTGCTTGGTATCAAGCACGTTATCGTTGCTATCAACAAAATGGACTTAATGGACTACTCTGAAGAGGTTTATAACCAAATCAAAGAAGACTATATTAAGTTCTCTGAACAGTTAGATATTCCAGACATCCACTTCGTACCACTTTCAGCCCTTGAAGGTGATAACGTTGTGTCTAAAAGTGAAAAAACGCCTTGGTATGACGGTGAACCACTAATGAAAATGTTGGAAAACATTGAAATTGGTGACGACGACAACTTAGACGATTTCCGTTTCCCTGTTCAGTATGTTAACCGCCCTAACTTAGATTTCCGTGGTTTTGCAGGTACCGTAGTGTCTGGTCAAATTGCCCCAGGTGATGAAATTACCGCACTTCCTTCTGGTAAAAAGTCTAAGGTTAAGCAAGTAGTCACCTTTGAAGGCGACCAAGAGCGTGCTCACGTTCCACAAGCTGTTACCCTTACGCTTGAAGACGAAATCGACATTTCTCGTGGCGACATGATTGTTAAATCTGATAACTTGCCGCTTACAGCAACACAGTTCAAGACTCACTTAGTATGGATGTCAGAAGAACCTCTGATGCCAAACAAGCAGTACTTGTTTAAGTTTGCGACTAAGTCAACGCCGGGTGTTGTTGCCAGCATTGATAACCAAATCGATGTGAATACGCTGGAAGAAACCGATGCAATGCATTTGAACCTTAACGAGATTGGCGTTGTTGACGTGAAGTTTACACAACCTGTAAGCTGTGACCCATACAAACGCAATCGCCCTACAGGCTCTTTCATTGTAATCGACCGCTTAACTAACGGTACCGTTGGTGCAGGCATGATCATTGACGCTCTAGCGCAAGATAGCCAGCATGCAGCGCCTGAGTTCTCAGCGTTCGAACTAGAGTTCAACGAACTTGTTCGTAAACACTTCCCACATTGGAACGCTGTAGATATCAGTAAACTGTAGTAAAAACTGGACAATAAATGGATATTAACCAGTTCATGGTGCTGGGGGTTTTCTTCAGCACCATTTTTGCGCTGATTTTCACCAATCAGCGGCCTGCTCGTATTTTTGGAGCAGCCATTTTAGTGCTAATAGTTATTCAACAACTAACACTGGATGACATACTTCACAATTTGACCAACAAAGGTCTAATCACCCTTACTCTATTACTGCTAGTTAGCAGTGCAATTGACAAAACTGCGCTCATAAAACGACTGGGAAGAAAGCTCATTACCGCTAGTTTCACGGCAAGCTTTTGGCGATTGTTCTCTTTGACTTTTGTGTCTTCAGCACTGCTAAACAACACCGCAATTGTTGCGAGCCTCATCGGCCCTGTGAAACAAAACCAGTACCACCCAGCATCACAATTGCTCATACCGTTGTCATATTCAGCGATTTTAGGTGGAACGGTGACACTTATTGGAACGTCAACCAACTTAATAGTAGATAGTTTTCTACAAGAGCAAGGACACCCTGGGTTTAGTTTCTTTGATTTCACCCTTTACGGCTTAGTGGCAGGTCTTGCATGTGGTCTATTGATGTACCTACTATCGCCGTTACTTCCAGTTATCGCGAGCAAGAACGCCAACTATCGAGAATATACCGTTGAAGCTGAGGTCAGTGAGGGTTCCGAGCTTATTGGTAAAACGGTGGAAAACAACCATCTTCGAAATCTACCGGAGTTGTTTTTATTGGAGGTGATCCGTGATGGGCATCTCATTTCTCCAGTGTCACCTGACCTCGTAATCAACCAAGGCGACAAGCTCATTTTTTCAGGAAATGTCCAAAAGCTCGATAGCCTGAGCCATATCAAAGGGCTATCTACTTTCGCGGAAACCGACGGTATTCTCAGAGAAAACCTTACCGAAGTGTTAGTGGCAAATCGCGCTCAAATTATTGGACAGACCATTAAAAGTCTCGGCTTTAGAGCGTTGTTCGACGCGGCTGTAGTTGCAATTCGCAGAGATGGAGAACAGTTATCCGGTAAACTGGGTGAGATTAAACTACAAGCCGGTGATTTTCTGCTACTTGCCGTGGGTCCCGACTTTCATACGAGACAGAATCTTTCTAAGAATTTTTTTATTCTTTCCGAGCAAAAAATTAGTCGTCCACTGAGCAATAGACAGGAATGGATAACGCTGGGGGGATTTCTTTCTGTTGTAGGTCTTGCTGCATCCAACGTGCTCTCTCTTGCGATGGGCCTTTTGTTCCTTGCAGCAGTGCTAATCGGATTTAAAGTGACTTCTCACGGCGAATTAAAACGCAACCTTCCGCTTGATTTGATTGTAGTGATTGTCGGTGCGTTGAGTTTGGCTACGGCACTCGAAGGCTCGGGCGTTATTTCTTACACCACACAATCGTTAATGCCTTATTTGGCAAATACCGATTGGTTCTTCGCCTTAGTCGTGGTTTATGTGACCACATTGCTGCTTACAGAATTTGTCACCAACAACGCTGCTGCTGCGTTAATGTTCCCTTTTGCATATGGTCTAGTCGAAATCATTGGTGCGCCACTCATGCCATTCGCGTTGGCCGTTGCTTTTGCAGCGAGTGCTAGCTTCATATCACCTTTTGGTTATCAAACTAACCTTCTTGCATTCAACGCCGCAAATTATCGGTTTACGCACTTTATGAGACTCGGTATACCTATATCCATCGTATACAGCAGTATAGTGCTAGCCCTCCTCAATTATACTTATCTTTGAGACTCTTCTCACTGCAGAGCGCTATTTATATCCACAATTAGCGCTCTACTTTGAATCCTACTCTTCATCGAACACACTTTATTACGAAATTCTCTAAATACATTAATTAGAAATACTGTACTTCGAAGTTACGAGCCAGTAACCTGCTAAATTAAATAATGAAAACGTTAGAATGGAGCACCGGATGCACTCGGTAACTAACCCCTTACAAGCATGTAACGACATATTTTTTAAACCGAACGGCGTATTTAAAGCTGTCGGTGAAAACAACAATTGGTCTTGGCTACCTTTCATTCTGCTGGTAGTGGCGCTCATTTTGCCACAATACCTATACGCGAACTTTGTTGATATTGATTGGCTAGCCGACACCATGATCGCGTCGCAAGAAGCCATGAGTCCGGCTGAAGAAGACGCCATGCGTTCTTTTATCACTCGCACCTCACTGATTGTTCAGGCTACTGTGGGCACACTGATAGCGTTGGTGGTATTCAATGCAATCTTCGCCGTTTACTTTAATTTGGCAACTCGAAGCGACGATAGCCACGTATTTGGCTTCACAGATTGGTATGGATTTACTTGGTGGATTAGCATGCCATCAATCATTTCATGTCTTATTGCAGTGGTATTGATATTGTTAGCTGAGAGCCATCAGTTGCCACAAAGCACAGTGTCGCCAACATCTCTTGCTTATCTTTTTAATATCGATGTTGCGTCTAGTTGGTTTGCTTTCTGCCAAGCGCTTAGAGTAGAGATGGTCTGGTCTATCTATTTGACGATGGTAGGCATTAGCCAATGGACTTCTTTTTCGACGAAGAAATCGTTAGCTATCGCTATTGCTCCAAGTGCAGTCATCTATGGTATTTGGCTAATTATTCTACTGCTGTAGTACTCTCATTTTTTATGAGAAAGCCGCTGATAATTCAGCGGCTTTTTTAATGGAACAAGGTTAACAATAAGTCATACATTATTGCTGTAATCATAACCTAGTGAGTGGAAGCTGACTGGTGTACTGTCCTTTTTTACCTAATGGTCTGAAATAAGACGCGTTGTCATAAAACTCGGCATTTTGCGCTTCATACCAACCGGGTACCCCCAAAAGAGGGAGTGGTTTAAGTATGTCCGCTTGGTTGAAGTTATCGAGTTCTGTAATACGCTTAACTAGGGCACTGTCTAAAACTTCACGTTTTAGAGTATCTGAATAGCTATTAAAACCATTGGGTACAACCACTGCCAACCACTTGCCCGTTAGTCCCTCGAAAGGTGAAAGCATCATCTCTAAATTTGCATGACCGAAAATAAAAGGATGAATCGTCGAGTTAAAAATTTCTCTACTGGATATAAAGACTGTTTTCCATTGGTGTTTCGCCAGTGCGTCGAGTAAGGCATTACCGTCAACCAAATCTGCTTCCTCAATTGCCAACACAACACCACACTCGTCAAAGTGAGTTATCTTATTGCGCCTTGGAGTTCGGGGATGCACACCATATTCGTGAATATCTTCGATATGAAGTTTATTCAACAACGCCTTCGTTTTGGGAAACTGAATCCAAATAAGCGCGTTGAACAAGTCATGCCAGCTCTCTTCTCGGGTAGGTACCACGAAATCCTGTCCGATAATTTCCTCATAATAACGCACTTCGCTTTCAGGAAACTGTCCTTGCGCTTTAAACATAGGACCATTCCAACGCTGCCCAAAACTGCGCGACAGAGCATTCAAGCAATCAGCACTCGGGAATTCCTTCTCTGACAACAAATCATAATCATTAAGTAGTTCGACAACAGGTTTTGAAGCTTGTTCTGTTATTACGAGAGATTCCCAACGAGGAAGGTTTACAGCGGCTTTCATACTATTTATTGGTTCAACGAGTGGTTTTATCTATACTGGGCGATATTGTAGAGCAAACAGAGACTAACAATGAAAAAAATGTTTTTGCCCATGCTAGTTGCGTCACTTTTCGGCGCTAGTGCATGTACACCTAACGACTCAGAACAAACCTCAAGCGCTCCCGCTTCAAACTTCGAAGAAGTCTACGCAAGTATTTCAGATGAAGATATTCGCGGTCCATTAATGACCCTCTCTTCAGACGAATTTGAAGGCCGCTTACCCACCACTGTAGGAGAAGAAAAAACGCTCGCGTTTCTTATCGAACAATTCAAAGCTGCCGGTATTCAACCGGGGAATGGCGACAGCTTCTTACAGAAAGTAGCCTTGATGGAAATCACTGCCGACCCTGATATGACCATGACTATTGGAGACAACACCTTTGTTTATAAAGAAGATATGGTTGCCTCTTCGAAGCGCGAACAAGCCCAAATCAACCTAGAAAACTCTGAACTCGTTTTCGTTGGTTATGGTGTAAACGCACCTGAGTATGACTGGAACGATTACGAAGGCCTAGATGTTGAAGGTAAAACCGTTGTCATCTTGGTCAACGACCCTGGTTTCGAAAACCCAGACAGCGGTAAATTTCAAGGCACGACCATGACCTATTATGGCCGTTGGAGCTATAAGTATGAAGAGGCAAGCCGTCAAGGCGCTGCCGGCGCCATAATCGTTCACGAAACAGCACCTGCATCTTATGGTTGGTCAGTCGTCGCAAATAGTTGGAGTGGCCCTCAGTATGGCCTTGTGAGCAAAGACCAAGGTGCGAGCCGTGTTGCTGTCGAAGGATGGCTCACCTTGGAAGCCGCACAGAAGGTATTCTCTGACGCTGGGCTAGATTTTGCCCAAGAAAAAGCAGCAGCACTGAGTGGTCCCTACCATAAAGCTATGGGTATAACCGCGTCAGTGACGGTTAACAACACATTTGAAAAGTCCGAAAGTAACAACGTAATAGCGACGTTACCTGGCAGTGAGTTCCCAGATGAACACATTATCTATACGGCACACTGGGATCATTTAGGTAAAGACGAAACGAAAGAAGGCGACCAAATCTATAACGGCGCCCATGACAATGCTACTGGTACCTCAGCGATTATTGCGATGGCCCACGCCTTTGGGTCGCTTAACCAAACACCCAAGCGCTCAGTATCATTTCTCGTTGTTACCGCAGAAGAACAAGGGCTGTTGGGCAGTAAGTACTACGCCGATAACCCTGTTATTCCTATTGAGAACACAGTAGCCAATATCAATATGGACGCTTTAAACGTACTAGGTCGCACTAAAGACGTAGCTGTAGTGGGTATGGGTAAATCGGATATGGAAGATTACCTCACTGTAGCAGCAACCCGACAGGGTCGTACGTTAACACAGGAAGACCGTCCTGAAGCGGGCTATTACTATCGCTCAGATCACTTTAGCTTTGCCAAACAAGGTGTGCCCGCACTTTATGCACAAGGTGGTAGTGAGCCCATCGATGAAGAAACTGCAGCTTACCGCAAGCGAATGAATGTAATTGTGCGCGGCTGCTATCACCAAGTATGTGACGAATATCGTGACGACTGGGATTTAGGCGGAATTATAGAAGACACTCAAATGTTCTTTGAAGTGGGTGTTGATGTTGCTAACGCAGAGCAGTGGCCTAACTGGAAACCTACTAGCGAGTTCCAACGAGCCCAATAAATTCACCGAAACCCTGAAAAAAATCAACGCCGAGAATCACCTCGGCGTTTTTAATTTAAGAAACACATCAAGGCTATCTAAAAAATACCATAGTGAAGCTATCCCCACGGATTTATCCTCTAACTAAGCACTCACAAGGATGAAACCGATGAAACTAAATCAAGTAACACTTCCCGTTCGCAATATGAAAGTAGTGGTGGCTTTTTATCAAACCCTCGGATTTGAGTTGATTGTTGATACCCCCCACTACGCTCGCTTCTATTGTGCCGATGGCGAAGCAACCTTTTCACTCGCTCTCGAAGACAAACTTTTTAATAATGGTGTGACACTCTACTTCGAAGTAGAAATGCTTGACGAGACAGTGCTACAACTAAAACAAAAGGGAATTCAGTTTATACAAGACCCTGTAGACCAACCCTATCTATGGCGAGAAGCGGTACTCTGCGATCCATCTGGAAACAAATTAAAACTTTACTGGGCAGGTGAAAACCGCGTAAATCCGCCTTGGCGTGTTACGGCTGCGAAGGGTAAATAACCAATAGCACCGTCAAATTCCAATTTATCATTAGAATGTACTTGCAATTTCTACTCAGACTGGCACATTCAATGGCGAGCGAGTCAATTTCTAATAACAACAACAATTCCTCGCCGCCTCAAAAAAAAGAGGTCCGACAGAAAAAGCCCCTTTTTCAACAAGTGAACAGAGAGACTCCGTTTTATGTGTGGTATTTTCGGCATCCTTGATATCAAGACCGATGCATCAGAGTTAAGAACCCAAGCACTAGAATTATCAAAATTATTGCGCCATCGCGGACCAGATTGGTCGGGTATCTGGAATAATGACAATACCATTTTGTGTCACGAACGCCTGGCCATTGTCGACGTAGATACAGGTGCGCAGCCGTTAATCAGTCAAGATGACAAGCAAGTACTTGCAGTGAACGGCGAAATATATAATCACAAACAACTCGCCGCAGACTTAGAAACACCTTATCCGTTTAAAACTCGCTCTGATTGCGAGGTCATTCTTCCATTGTTCCAACAAAAAGGTGTGTCTTTTATCGACGAGCTAGAAGGTATGTTTGCCTTCATTTTGTACGATGAAGAGCAAGATGCTTACCTAATTGCACGTGACCATATTGGTATTATTCCTTTGTATACTGGTTATGATGAGCACGGAAACTTCTATGTATCCTCGGAGATGAAAGCTCTTGCGCCTGTGTGTAAGACCATTAGTGAATTTCCTCCAGGTCACTATTTATGGAGCAAAGACGGAAAGCTTACTAAATACTATCAGCGCGATTGGATGTCGTATGATGCCGTTAAAGAAAATCCAAGTGATCTTGACGAGCTTCGCGTAGCCTTCGAAAAAGCGGTGAAGTCACACATGATGTCTGACGTACCTTATGCAGTGCTTCTGTCCGGTGGCTTGGACTCATCATTAGTGTCTGCGGTTGCAGCGCAATACGTTGCAAAGCGTGTGGAAGATGAAGACAAAACGGATGCATGGTGGCCTCGCCTGCACAGCTTTGCTGTCGGCCTTAAAGGCGCGCCAGATCTAATAGCGGCGCAAAAAGTAGCTGATATGATTGGTACCGTGCACCATGAAATTCATTTCACTATTCAGGAAGGCCTAGATGCCATCCGAGACGTTATTTACCATCTAGAAACCTACGATACCACAACCATACGCGCGGCAACGCCGATGTATCTTATGACCCGTAAAATCAAAGCCATGGGTATCAAAATGGTGCTATCGGGCGAAGGTTCAGATGAAATCTTTGGCGGTTACTTGTACTTCCACAAAGCACCTAATGCCAAAGAGTTCCATGAAGAAACGGTGCGTAAACTCGACCGTTTGCACATGTTCGATTGTGCACGTGCCAATAAAGCGACCTCTGCATGGGGTGTTGAGGCTCGCGTACCTTTCCTAGATAAAAACTTTATTGACGTTGCTATGCGCCTAAACCCTCAGGACAAAATGTGCCTCGACGGTAAAATGGAAAAATGGATCTTGCGTAAAGCGTTCGATAACGGTGATACCCTTCCTGCAGAAGTATTGTGGCGCCAGAAAGAGCAATTTGGCGATGGTGTAGGATATTCTTGGATTGATTCAATTCGCGACTTCGTTGAAGAGCAAGTGACAGATCAACAGTTGGCTTCTGCTGAGTTCCGCTATCCAGTGAATACTCCTGATACCAAAGAAGGTTACTACTACCGTACAATGTTTGAAGGTTATTTCCCTCAAGAAAGCGCGGCAAAATGTGTTCCAGGCGGTAAATCAATCGCTTGTAGTACTGTAGAAGCCTTAGAGTGGGATGAGAGCTTCAAAAACAACGCTGACCCATCAGGTCGTTCAATGAAAGACGTTCACGCTGGTGAATCGTAACTCGTGTTATCAATAAAAAAGGCACTGATTTATCAGTGCCTTTTTTGTATGTACTTACTGACTTTCCGACAAGTACCATAGGTTTGTGTTAGAGACCGGGGTTAACTCTGGCAGTAGCGGATTTTCAAGTCGAAAGATTTGTCGCGTCTCTATATCGAGATCTTCGATAATGGTGTCATATGATTCATTAAATAAAGCATCAAATGAACCGTCATCTAACGCCCGCTGTAAACCTGTTTCTATCAATCGCGCAAGTGTAGGGTTACTTTTACTCACGAAATAATACATTGCCGTCGGATAGTACAATGCAATATTTGGCGCAATAGTAAATTTATTGTTTCTGCGACCCTCTGCTAATTCAGGTACCACCTCAATCACTGAGCGAGGAAAGAAGGCCTGTGATTCGCGTTCAAGTACCGTGTACCCCTCGCGAAAATCAGGAACAGTGAGCACATTAAAGCCATTGGCTTGCAAAATTTTAGTATCAGGCCATTCATTACCTTGCAGGGGTGACATAGTCATCAATCGTTGACGACTCGTGATACTTGCGAAATCGGCTTCCTGTTCTTTATTGATGACTAGTAAGCGTAATCCTATCAGCCCCTTTGCGATAGGAATACGGATCGGGATAAGATCGCGCTCTCGCTGAGCGTCAGTCATACTCCATACAACATTAACCTCGCGATTTTCTCTCAATTGGCGGATGGCTTTTCCCGACAACAAAATGCGATCTGATGCCTTCAACTCATAGTTGACCCCCGTCTTTTCTAACGCTAGTTGAAGTAACGCTATGGGATACTCTGACCTTTTATCTGCATCATCTAGTGGTCTAGGATAGGTCACTGTCCACATCGCACCCGAAGCTGACACGGCGAAGAATGTAGCGCATAAAGCAAGCATTCGAAAACACCAATGTATGTTCAACATAGCTCTTTTCCTTTTACTAACGTAGTCGCTCGCTACTCTATGCCAATGTATTTGTGAGTTTGTAATGAAAGACGCCAATTGCGGTCAATGCACGTTTTTATTGCTAGTGCAGTTGCGCGATCTTGTTGACTGATAGGCTGCAAGCACACTGTTTTACCGTCCAGCGAAGGTAATTGGTTGAGTAATTCATCCAGTTCTTCTACGTGTTTTTCCATGGCAACGGGATGCTTTATCTCATTGGCACGTTCAAGGGCATCTACACGAACTTCATAGCCCCCTTTCATGTTTACCTTAGGTGATACTGTCACCCAAGTGTCGTCATTACAGAGTACCTCGAAAGTGCCACTGGTCTCAATTTGAGAGGTGTAGCCTCGGGTCTTGAGTAAATCAGTCAAAGGACGTAGGTCATAAATACAGGGCTCGCCGCCAGTAATAACCACATGGGTAGCTTTGTAACCTTGCTGGCTAAAAAGTTCGAGCAGTTCGTTTTCCTCTACATTGAAAAAGTGCTCGCTTTCCGAAGATTTAGTAATCACTTTTTTCGGCGAAACCGCCAAATCCTCATTAATCACCCACGTATGTTTAGTGTCACACCAAGAGCATCCTACAGGGCACCCTTGCAGGCGCACAAATATCGAAGGAACCCCCGTATAGGTGCCCTCCCCTTGGATGGTTTCAAACATTTCGTTTATCTTTAATGTCATTCAGTGTGCCAATTTCAGTTTCTTATTCAATTGTAGGTTGGGATTTTAGCAAGGATCACATAAAATTCTGTGATAATTTCTAAATCAATTAAATAATTATGTCAGAAAAGGTTGTTGTTATTTATTCAGGAGGCATGGATTCTTACACTGTGCTCCACAAAGCCTTACGTGATGGCAAGCAAGTTCATGCCCTTTCTTTTGATTATGGGCAACGTCACAAAAAAGAACTCGATTACGCAGCAAAGGTATGTGACAAGCTAAACATACCCCACAAGGTCGTTGACATAAGCGCGATCAACACCCTTATTGGTGGTTCTGCGCTCACCGATGATATCGACGTTCCCGAGGGACATTACGAAGAACCTAGTATGAAGCAAACCGTGGTCCCTAACCGAAATATGATATTGCTTTCAATGGCAGTGGGTTATGCCGTGAGTCTCGAAGCCAATGAAGTCTATTACGGCGCTCATTCAGGGGATCACGCTATATATCCAGATTGTCGTCCTGAGTTCGTCAACAAAATGAACGACGTTTGTCGCATTGCAAACTACACTCAAGTAGAAATCGTCACGCCCTATTTAGATGTGAGTAAAACTGACATTCTAACCGCGGGTTTGGCCATGGATCTGGACTACGGCGAAACGTGGACTTGCTACAATGGCCGAGAAAGGCCTGTGGCCTGTGGAAAATGCGGTGCATGTGAAGAGCGATTAGAGGCATTCAGAGACAACCAAGCTACCGATCCCTTGGAGTATGAAGCTTAGGGTATCAAGGCACTAATGAGGCAGCGCATGAGCTAGCGCTGCCCATATCAATGAACGCAACTAACCTTTTTGACTCTCAGAGATGAAGTAAGATAACTCTTTAATACAGTGACGTAACACTGGATTTAGTCGTGTATTTTTACCATTCATAACAAATAAATCATGGCTGAAGTTAAATAAACTTCCTTTTGCGATTGGCACTAGTCCAAGCGCGGCGCCTTGCTCTTTCGCCATGTAATCAGGTAACAAACCAATATACTCACCTGTCATCATTGCTGACATTGCGGCATCGTATGAGTCGGAGAATGTTTGAATGGCGAGGCGTGATTCTTCCTCAATGTAATTAGCAGAAGATAACCCAGAGATACCGATTGCTGGATAATCTTCAATATTCACGTTATCAGGTAGTTCCGTATCACGATATTTTGCAAGTGCGTGGGTTGGCGCACAATACAAGCGTCCTTCACAAGCAATGCCAACAGGGTGGAATGTAACAGACTCGGGTTTAACCATGTCGTACGTTGATACTACCAAGTGACACTCACCAGATAGCGCTACATGCTCCACTTCATTGTACAAGCGGGTTTGAATATTCACATGAATATCATCAAACTTTTTCATTGTACTCTTCACGGCTTTACTCACTGCTAAGTGCATAGACAGTGGCAAACCAGCCATTAACACAATGGTAATGTGACCTGAGTAGTCGTCGTGAAGTGACTTTAAATTAAAGACGAAGTTATCGAAGGCGTTAAAGATACGCTTGGTTTCCTGAAAGACCACCTCGCCTTCTTTGGTCATTTGGAAACCACCACGACCGCGATGACACAAAACCAAATCAAGACGCTCTTCCAATTTTTTAATGGCAGCGCTGATATTAGGGCGTTGCATTCGTAACACGGGTTCTGCAGCGGTAAAACCATTACAGCTCGCTACAGCGTAAAAAACACGAAGTAGTTTAATATCAGATTCTTGCAATCGATTTAGCATAGAGACACCTGTTTTAGGTATAGTTCTGGATACTCTACCTAGCACTATAGGCAAGTGCGCCCGCGATTACAACGGGCACAGGAGGATTTATAGGGGTAAACGGGGCGATATCAGTAATTTTGATGAAACTGTCACCTATGACAGCGCAACCACTTGCTTTCTAAGCGTTTCAATATCGTCTCTGAGCGCCGCCGCTTTCTCGAACTCTAGCTCTTTAGCATATTCAAACATTTGCTTTTCTAACTCAGCTATCTGCGTCATTAACTCTGTCGCACTCGCCGCTGATTGCTGTACTTTCTTCTCGGCAACCTTACGTAGTTTTACCTTTCCTGATGCTGGATGCTGATTACTGTCTCCAACATCCATGATATCAGTGATCGGTTTGTTGAGGCGCATAGGAACAATGTTGTTGGCTTTGTTGTATGCCATCTGTTTTTCACGACGACGTGCTGTTTCATCCATTGCCTTCTTCATGGATTTTGTGATCACATCTCCGTAAAGGATTGCCTTACCGTTCACGTGACGGGCTGCACGACCAATGGTCTGAATTAGCGAACGTTCTGCGCGAAGAAAACCTTCTTTATCCGCATCAAGTATTGCTACCAATGATACTTCGGGCATATCCAAGCCTTCTCTCAACAAGTTGATGCCCACAAGCACATCAAACTTACCAAGTCGTAAGTCTCTGATGATTTCGATACGCTCTACGGTATCGATATCTGAGTGCAAGTAGCGCACCTTCACATCGTGCTCATTGAGGTATTCACTCAAATCCTCAGCCATTCTTTTGGTAAGTGTAGTTATTAGGACCCGCTCATCTAGAGCAACACGCTTTTGAATTTCAGAAAGGACGTCGTCCACCTGAGTTGCCACTGGGCGAACTTCGATTTCTGGGTCTAGTAATCCTGTGGGTCTAACGACTTGCTCAACAATATCGTCTGGACATTTTTCTAGCTCGTAATTACCCGGTGTTGCCGAGACATATACAGTTTGTGGTGAAATATGCTCAAACTCATCGAACTTAAGTGGACGGTTGTCCAACGCTGAAGGCAGCCTAAAACCGTACTCAACGAGTGTTTCCTTTCTTGAGCGGTCACCTTTGTACATAGCCCCAATTTGGGACACAGTAACGTGTGACTCATCGATAAACATCAACCCGTCGCCAGGAAAATAGTCAAGCAACGTAGGCGGTGGCTCGCCGGGAGCCCGACCAGAAAGGTAGCGAGAGTAGTTCTCAATACCCGAGCAATAGCCAAGCTCCATCATCATCTCAATATCGAACTGTGTGCGCTGGGACACGCGTTGTTCTTCGATTAATTTATTAATACTTAGCAGTTGCTTTTTACGCTCAGCGAGTTCTTCTTTTATCTCATCCACCGCATTGAGTATTTTTTCCCGTGGCGTTACGTAGTGAGTTTTTGGAAAAACCGTCGTCCGCACCACAGACTTATCAACTGCACCAGTGAGTGGATCGAATAAGCTAATTTTGTCAATTTCATCATCAAATAGCTCCACTCGCACCGCTTGTTTTTCAGAGTCGGCAGGGAAAATATCGATAACATCGCCACGTACCCTGAAAGTACCGCGTTCGAAGGCAATATCATTGCGCGTATATTGAAGTTCTGCCAATCGACGCAGTATGTCACGTTGGTCCATGGTGTCGCCCTGACGTAAATGTAAGAGCATTTTCATGTACGACTCAGGATCACCCAAACCATAAATGGCTGATACACTGGCTACAATAATAACGTCGCGACGCTCCATCAGCGCTTTAGTCGCTGACAAGCGCATTTGTTCTATGTGATCGTTAATCGACGCATCTTTTTCAATGAAAGTGTCAGTACTAGGTACATACGCTTCTGGTTGATAGTAATCATAATAAGAAACAAAGTACTCAACCGCATTTTCAGGGAAGAATTCTTTCATCTCCCCATATAACTGTGCGGCGAGTGTTTTGTTGTGCGCTAAAATAAGCGTAGGGCGCTGAACATCCGCAATAACATTAGCCATAGTAAAGGTTTTACCAGAGCCTGTTACACCGAGAAGAATTTGCGTCGCTAAACCGCTCTCTAGACCATCGATGAGACCCTCTATGGCCTTAGGCTGATCTCCAGACGGCTTATAATCAGAATGAAGAACAAACCCCTTAGACATAAATTTCTCCTGTTTTACTCATGGCACTTTGCTATCGAGCGTTTAAACACAGTAATTGACACTACAGCCATTAATATATTTGCCAACACCGTTCCCCAATACAAACCTTCTAAGCTCCAATAGAGGCTTCCGACGTAGCTCAGCGGCACATAGAAAGCAAATAACCTCGCCAAACTTAACCACAGTGCACGCATTGGTAAATGCATAGCATTCATCGAAGAATTGGTCAGGATAATGACACCTTGTAAACCATAACCCAAGGGAACGATCATTAAGAACAACTGTATCAACTCTGCGACTTTAGGTTCTTTGGCGAACGCAAAAGCAATCCAAGTAGATAACAGCCACATAATGACAAAAACAATAAGTTGCCAAACGATAACAAACCGAACAGCAGTCCAATAGCCTTGTTCAACGCGGTCGAAACGATTCGCCCCCATATTCTGACTAATAAAAGGAGGCAACGTCATCGACAACGCCAAAACAACGATACAAGCAATTGACTCCATGCGATTACCAACACCCCAAGCAGCTACCGCTTCTGCACCATAGCCAGCGACAACCGCCGTCATGATTCCCCCAGCTACTGGCGTTAACATATTAGCGCCAGCCGCTGGTAAGCCTATTTTCAAAATAGGACGAAAACTCACTTTAAGTGCTTTGAGCGAAATAACACGAGGGAGAATAAGTCCTCGCTGAACCGCTAATATATATAAAATCCAGCCAGCCCCGATAAACCAAGCAATCAAGGTAGCCAAGGCTGCGCCTTGAATACCCATGGCAGGAATTGGCCCAAAACCGAAAATAAATAGAGGATCGAGTAACGCGTTTAGACCACCACCTACGGCCATAATTATACTAGGCGTTTTGGTATCACCGCAGGCTCTGAGTACACTGTTACCAACCATTGGGATAGCGAGAAAAATACTCGATAAATACCACAATTCCATGTAGTCACTGATATATGGCATTAACGAGTCAGACGCGTTCAACGAATAGAAGATAGGCTCAATCGTAAAAAATCCGATGAGCGCTAACGCACCAACGAATATCGCTGACAACGACAAAGCACCAGTCGCATACAACTTCGACTTAGTAACCTCTCCTGCACCTTGAAGCTTACCAATGATCGCAGACGTACCGATGCCCAGACCAATATTTAAGCTGATCACTGTGAAAGTAACTGGAAAAGTGAAACTAATCGCAGCAAGAGGATCGGTGCCGAGCAAACTCACAAAAAATGTGTCTACTAATCCGAAACTCATCATCATAATCATGCCTAACACCATAGGGATGGTCATGCGTTTGAGCGTGGATGGGATATCCCCTTCGGTTAGGTTAGATATCGAACTTTTTGATGACTCAGCTTTCACAAAACCTCACAGTGCAATTAGCAACAAAAAAGACGGAGGTTTCCGCCTTTATGTAATAAGTGTACATAGTCTACGCTAGCCAGTTAATTGAGACCATGTGAAAACGATTAAACGTAATAAGTGCGTGATTAATGTACTTAATAAAAAACGGAGTAACTTTTTATACCAAAGACTAAAACAAGGCTTAACTCCCTTTTTAGTGCCATTCATAACTTTTCCATGTCTTTCTCTGCGTAGAATGACAATCTTAAAAGCTCGAGTTATCACAAAATTCCCGTGACAATTAAATGACACTGAAATGTCGGAAATAAGACACCATTACTCTGTTCAACGCTTAAACATCGACTTCAATGACTTACACAAAAATGTTAACTAAATGTATATTTATAACGAGTTTGTGAGTAATCGCTGAACTAATCATCGATGTCAGGTGAATTAACACACAAGATATTTTTTGTCCAACTGATCTTTTATGATCAGTAAACAAGATCCCTCAATAATAAATAAGCAACTGTTTTTATTATAATTAATATCCATTCAACATAGAATATTGAAAGATCTCAACACAGATGATCACACTCTCTTGGCTTCATAAGCCCATCTATTAACATAGTTATCCACAGATTTAGTGGATAACTAGCGCAACCCCAGATTTTACGTGACATTGTGGCAATACATGCATAATTTAGGTGAGTAACAACTAACCCCATGGGACAACGTATAAGGTTACACATTTATTAAATACTGTACATTAAAACAGTAATCAAACCATTTTTTATAGCGTTTTGTTATTACCTTTATAAATATAGCTATAGGCACATCAAAATTGTAAATGACATAGGCTTCATTTGCGCTCAAGCCTCTTTTCTGGGGTACTTATGACACTTGTTTAGGATTTAAGCGTATTTTTTGACGCTTTGTACACGAATTGAGCACGAAACACCCAAAAAGTCATTTTTTGTGCAGTTAACACAAAAAATGCATTAAGGTTGTTGACAGCAAAGCAGTACGTCTTTAATATTCGCCTCCGTTGAAAAGCAGGTCCCCCTTAGCTCAGTTGGTTAGAGCGACGGACTGTTAATCCGCAGGTCCCCCGTTCGAGTCGGGGAGGGGGAGCCAACTTTTCAAACGTAAAATGTAGTCGATTCCCCCTTAGCTCAGTTGGTTAGAGCGACGGACTGTTAATCCGCAGGTCCCCCGTTCGAGTCGGGGAGGGGGAGCCACTTTTTACACAGCAAGTAGCCTAGTACCCTCCCCCAAAAGTTTCCCATAATTCACGTTAAATAAAGCTAACTTAATCAAGTTGTTAATCTGTGCCGAAACAGCGATAATAGAGCGCTCAAATCGCTTCTGCTGCGTATAGACATTGTACTCATTCTGGTTGGACGTATTTATCATCAATGACTGAATTTTTATTGCTGCTTGTCAGCACCGTATTAGTCAACAATTTTGTCTTGGTAAAATTCTTGGGTTTGTGCCCTTTTATGGGGGTTTCTAGCAAACTCGAAACTGCCATGGGTATGTCTATGGCTACCACATTTGTACTTACCCTTGCGTCAGCAAGTAGTTACCTCGTAGAAACCTATTTGCTCCAACCTTTAGGTATTGGTTACCTGAGAACGCTAGCCTTTATTCTGGTAATTGCAGTGGTGGTGCAATTTACAGAAATGGTGGTACACAAAACGAGTCCAACACTCTATCGCCTTCTAGGGATTTTCTTACCGCTTATAACAACAAACTGTGCGGTACTTGGCGTTGCATTGCTTAACCTTACTGAACAACACAATTTTGTTGAAAGCCTTATTTACGGCTTTGGTGCAGCAGTGGGCTTTTCTTTGGTGTTAATAATGTTTGCGGCCATGAGAGAGAGACTTGCCGCTGCGGATGTACCACAGGTGTTTAAAGGGGCATCAATTGCAATGATAACTGCGGGTTTAATGTCGTTAGCTTTCATGGGGTTCAGTGGATTGGTGAAATTTTAATGACGTTAAGTTTAGCTGCCATTGCTCTTGGAATTTTAGCGCTAGTTTTTGGCTTAGTGCTGGGTTATGCGAGTATCAGATTTAAAGTAGAGGGAGACCCACTTGTCGAACAGATAGACGACATACTCCCCCAAACTCAGTGTGGACAATGTGGATTCCCTGGTTGTCGCCCCTATGCCGAATCCATCGCCAATGGCGATGAAATTAATAAGTGCCCTCCAGGTGGCGAGGCAACAATTAAAAAACTCGCGGATCTAATGGGGGTGGAAGCAAAGCCTCTGGATGCAGCCCATGGCGAGGAAGACGTCAAGAAAGTTGCTTATATTCGAGAAGACGAGTGCATAGGTTGTACAAAATGTATTCAGGCATGCCCAGTTGATGCCATTCTGGGGGCAGCCAAACATATGCATACCGTTATTACAGATGAGTGTACCGGTTGTGATCTATGCGTAGATCCCTGCCCAGTAGATTGTATTGATATGCTTCCGGCCGAAGAAACTACGTCTTCCTGGAAGTGGAATTTTTCATCGTCACCAAAAGGCGACATACCGATTAAGATGGTAAGTTAGCAGTGAAGTACCCAAGCTTTGACAACATCATTAACGATCTCAATGCGGGCAAGCTACACTCGTTTCCAGGTGGCGTTCACCCTGATGATAAGAAAACTCTATCCAACACCACAGCTATCGCTAAATGTCCGCTCCCCAAACAACTCATTGTTCCTATAAAACAACACGTGGGTACCGAGGGTGCTATTTGCGTATCTGTAGGTGACTATGTCCAAAAAGGCCAAGCGCTCACTCACTCCAATGCAGCGTTTGCAGTACCTGTGCATGCCCCATCGTCAGGCCATGTAGCATCAATTATTCCCCACGTTGTTGCCCACCCGAGTGGTCTGACTGAGATGTGTATCGTTATTGATACTGATGGTCGAGATACTTGGTGTGAACTATCACCTATGATGGATTACACCACTCGAGATAAAACCGAGTTGCTAGAAGTACTGTGCAACGCGGGAATTTCAGGTATGGGTGGTGCGGGCTTTCCTTCACACATCAAAGCAGCACCAAGTAAACCTATTGAGTTCTTAATCATCAATGGTGTGGAATGCGAACCCTACATCACTTCTGACGATCGCTTAATGCGAGAGCACGCGTGGCAAATTCGTCAGGGACTCGACATACTTAGCCATATTATCGAGCCTCAAGCAATTATTATTGCTGTTGAGGATAACAAACCCGAAGCACTCCAGGCACTCACCATCGCGTGTCAGGACAAGCCGGATTATCGTGTTGTTTCTGTGGAAACCAAGTACCCCGCAGGGGGCGAGAAACAGCTCATCCAAGTCATAACGGGAAGAGAAGTTCCACGCTCAGGGCTACCCTCTGATATTGGTGTGACTATGTTCAATGTGGGAACCTGTTACGCTGTTGCTGATGCTGTGTTACACGGTAAACCACTTATAGACCGTATTGTCACGCTGACGGGTGAAGCATTAGAAAGACCAGGCAATTATCAGGTACTGCTTGGTACGCCAGTGAATCACCTACTAGGCATTGCAGGTTACCTTGCCGACAAACAAGCAACACCTAAAATCGTAATGGGCGGTCCAATGATGGGCTTTACCCTTGCCGATGCAGCAATACCTGTAGTTAAAACCACAAACTGTTTGCTCGTACCAAGCACTCATGAGCTTAGAGATAATAGTGCCGAACGGGCCTGTATTCGATGCAGTGCGTGCTCTGACGCATGCCCAGCGAACTTACTCCCACAGCAACTCTATTGGCACGCCAAAGCGAAGGAATATGACAAAACCGAAGAGTATGATCTCTTCGACTGTATCGAATGTGGCGCTTGTGCCTATGTATGCCCCAGCGAAATTCCTTTAGTGCATTACTATCGCCAAGCGAAATCAGAGATTCGCTTACAAAAAGACGAAAAAGACAAAGCAGAGAAAGCTAAGCTGCGTTTTGAGGCGCGAAAAGAGCGCCTGCAGCGTGAAAAAGAAGAACGAGAAGAAAAGCATCGCAAAGCCAAAGAAGCACGCTTAGCGGCTAAAGCAGCGCCTTCAGCATCTACCCCATCAGATAGCGCAGCAGGTCAAGGGAGTAATACAGCAAAAGACAAAGTGGCAGCCGCATTAGCAAGAGCCAAAGCGAAAAAAGCCGCTTTGGAGACAGGAAACCAGCCACAAGATACAAGTGAAGCCACCAGCGAATCATTAGCGATAGATGACAAAAAAGCGAAAGTCGCGGCAGCTATTGCTCGCGCTAAAGCTAAGAAAGCTGCTGCGCAAGAATCGCCGTCAGCCAATGCGTGCGCAACAGAGTCAGCCGCAGAAGATAGGGCAGAAGATAAGGCAGATGACAAGAAGGCCAAAATTGCCGCTGCGGTTGCAAGAGCTAAAGCTAAAAAAGCAGCTCTGGCTCAAGCTGCTGAACAGGCAGCGCAAGGCAACTCAGCACAGTCACAAGATTCATCAAACAGCGATGAAGACAAAAAAGCCAAGATAGCGGCAGCTGTAGCTAGAGCAAAAGCGAAAAAGGCAGCCTCAGAAGAATCAGCGCAAGCGAATGACGCCGACAACAAGCAAGCCCGCATTGCCGCCGCTATTGCCAAAGCAAAAGCTAAGAAAGCCGAACAGCAAGCTTCTGCTGGCAACGAGAGTAGCGATTCGAAATCTGAAGAAGATAATTCATCTGCAAATACAATAGAGCCTCAAGACGAAAAACAGGCACGTATAGCTGCCGCTGTGGCTAAAGCGAAAGCACGAAGGAATGCAGTTGCTGAAAAGTCAGATGTTGAAACAACGACATCACTGCCAACGGAATCTGAAGTCTTAGATCCAGCAGAAGAGAAGAAGCGCAGAATAGCCGCTGCTGTAGCAAAAGCGAAAGCCAAAAAAGCTGCAGCAGACAAAGAGAGTCAAGAATGAAGTTAACCTTGTCTAGTTCACCTCACCAGCGGGTTCAACGAGATACCCCGCAAGTCATGAGACTTGTTATTTACGCTATGCTACCAGGTGTAGCAGCCCAGTGTTATTTCTTTGGCTGGGGCATTATCATCCAAGCACTTATCGCCGTGATAGCCGCCCTTGTATTTGAAGGAGTAGTACTCTGGATGCGCAAAAAGCCAATCGAGAGAACCTTAACCGACTACTCTGCCGTACTCACCGCGTTACTCCTAGCCGTTAGCCTTCCTCCAACATTACCTTGGTGGATGACGGTAATAGGTATCTTTTTTGCGGTAGTCGTTGCCAAACAGCTTTATGGCGGACTAGGGTTTAACCTTTTCAATCCCGCTATGATTGGCTATGTGGTGCTTTTGATATCGTTTCCCGTGGCGATGACCTCATGGTTACCGCCCACCGGCATATCAACACTTCCAATGTCATTTTTCGACGCCATATCGATTATATTCACCGGGTTCACCACCAGTGGATACGATGTTACTCAACTTCAAACTATTGCTGATGGTGTAACAACCGCAACGCCACTAGACACGCTCAAAACCAATTTAACGCAAGGAGTGACTTACAGCGAGACACTAGAATACCCCATACTTAACGGTGGCCTATTCGCATCAGCCGGCGCAGGATGGAGTTGGATAAGTCTCGCTTACTTATTGGGTGGCCTTGTGCTTATTAAAACACGAGTTATTCAATGGCATATTCCCGCGAGTATGATGCTTTCTGTGGTGATTTTTGCATCTATTCTCCATATGAGTGATGCCGACTACTATGCATCACCAATGTTCCACTTACTCAACGGTGCGCTGATTTTTGGCGCCTTCTTTATTGCTACCGATCCGGTATCGGCATCAACTACGCCAAAAGGGCGTGTAGTTTTTGGTGCTGCCATTGGGTTCTGGATTGTGATTATTCGTACCTTTGGAAGCTATCCAGATGCTGTTGCTTTTGCCGTCATAATCATGAATATGGCCGTACCGCTAATTGATTACTACACTCGCCCTAGAACCTACGGTCGTGGTACTAAACCAGAGAGTAAGGCGGAGTCATGAAACAAACACTGATGAAAAACGGTGGCATGTTGGCCGCTTTCGCAGTAGTGACCACTCTGCTGATCAGTATCACTTTCTTGGGCACCGAGTCTCGTATTGCACAACAAGAACAAAAGAAATTACTCAGTATCCTGACAGAAGTTGTACCGACATCACACTACGACAACGAACTTTACTTAGATTGCGTATCAGTAACTGACTCGCTCTTGGCAACTACCGAAACGGTAATTTACCGTGGAACGTTAAACAATGAACTAAACGCAGTCGCCATAGAGGCCACCGCTCCTGATGGTTATAGCGGCAATATAAAACTAGTCGTGGGGATGGATGCTAACCTCAACGTATTGGGTGTTCGCGTGCTCTCACACCAAGAAACTCCGGGGCTCGGTGATAAGATTGAACTCTCAGTAAGTGACTGGATAACAAGTTTTACTGGCAAGCTATACAATCCAGATGAGGAAGCTCGTTGGAACGTAAAAAAAGACGGTGGCGATTTTGACCAGTTTACTGGGGCAACTATTACCCCGCGTGCTGTGGTTGCTTCGGTCAAGCGAACACTTCAATATGCGCAAAACAATCTAGATACAATTGCGGGCCTTCCTAATAAATGCGCCTTACCTCAGACAGATATGTCGCCAGTGGATGCTGGAGAAGCAAATGACAACTGATTACAAAGACCTGTCCGTTCAGGGCCTGTGGAAAAACAACCCCGCGCTTGTGCAATTGCTTGGGCTTTGCCCGTTGCTAGCAGTTACATCGACGTTTATCAATGGTCTTGGGCTAGGACTTGCCACCACACTCGTACTGATTGGCAGTAATGTTACAGTGAGTTTGATAAGAAATATCGTAAGAAACGAAATACGTATCCCCATCTTTGTGATGATAATTGCGGCTTTTGTTACCATAGTGCAGTTGTTGATGAACGCCTACACCTTTGATTTGTATCTTACGTTGGGAATTTTTATTCCCTTGATTGTTACCAACTGTGCCATCATTGGTAGGGCAGAAGCCTATGCGTCAAAAAACGCGCCTAAAGACGCCGCCTTTGACGGTTTAATGATGGGGTTAGGCTTCAGTGCAGTACTCGTTTTGCTTGGCGGTATGCGAGAAATTCTCGGTTCGGGAACGCTATTTGCCGGAGCTGATCGCTTATTTGGAAGCATTGCATCCAACTGGACAATAACGCTATTTGAAACCTCTCAGCCCTTCTTATTGGCAATATTGCCCCCGGGCGCATTTCTTGGCATGGGTTTACTCATTGCCATCAAGAATGCCATCGATGCTAAACAGGCGGCTAAAGCCACGCAGCCTGTCGAAAAGGCCACTCGTATAAGAATTACCGCGGAATAGAAAAGCGCAAACAATGAACACTGACAGCAAGCCAATTTCAAAAAAGAGAAAGTCGAAGCGATTATCAATATATTAGAGTCGCTATATCCAGAAGTACCCATTCCTCTTGATCACAAAGATCCTTATACCCTATTGGTTGCGGTATTGCTTTCAGCTCAATGCACCGATGAACGAGTGAACCAAATCACACCTAAGCTTTTTGCCAAGGCAGACAACCCGTTCGATATGGTACAAATGTCCATTGAAGAAATTAAGGAAATCATTAAGCCTTGCGGGTTATCACCAATGAAATCCAAAGGTATTTGGCACCTATCGGACATGATCATTAAGCAACATGGCGGCGAAGTTCCTCAAGATTTTGCAGCCCTCGAAGCGATGCCAGGTGTTGGCCACAAAACCGCATCGGTGGTTATGGCGCAAGCGTTTGGCGTACCTGCGTTTCCTGTAGACACACATATCCATCGGCTTATGTACCGCTGGGGACTCTCTAACGGTAAAAGTGTTGAGCAAACCGAAAAAGATGCCAAAAGACTGTTTCCTAAAGAAAAGTGGAATGACTTGCACCTTCAAATCATTTTTTACGGTAGAGAATATTGCCCCGCTAGAGGGTTCTCTCTTGAGAACTGTATAATCACGAGAGAATACGGCAGAAAGAGCTTCATCAATGAAGTTTTAAAACAACAACTAAAGAAGAAAAAATAAGCATCGCTCCCCTATTTTCTGTAGAGAAAGTGTCTGATACAGTAGTTTTGAAACCATCAAAATAAAGTGAAGGGATAGTCATGAATCGATGGACGTTGGCGCTTTCTTACGCATTATTCATTGCAACAATTATTATACTAGCCGACATCGGTTTACTAAAAAAACAACTCGGTTGGCTGCATAGTATTCCCTTTGGCGACAAAGTCGGTCACATTACCCTTTATGGAATGTTAAGTGCTTTATTTATCAATGCTTTTAAGTTTCGGGTAATTCATTTGTGGCGCACAAAATGCTACCTCGGCGCGTTGATTATTGCCATTGTCGCCGTTACTGAAGAATGTACGCAAATACTATTTAGCTCGCGCAACTTTGATGGATATGATCTCACTGCAAATTTAATTGGTGTGCTCCTTTCATCCGTCATTATGTATCGCTTTTCAAAGACAACCAAAGCCCAAGTCGCACAATAAAAATCAAGTTGTTTACAAAATGTAAACACATCGTTTCATTTTAGTTGCTTGTGGAGTTTTGTTCATCACGTTACAAACTAAAAAGGTTTGAAAACAACGTGTCGAATACATGGATAATCACCACGACAATAAGCAACACGCTGCGATTGCATCAGAGCTTCTCAGCACAATAGCTCCATCAAAAGAGCCCAAAGTATGCACTGTTGCTTCTGAATCTCCAACGGGCCTTGGAGAGGGAGCCGCTGAAGTACTCGCCTACATTCACAGCCTTCCACCCGCTTACCAGTTTCCTCCTTCAATGGTTCGCAGTCACAGACACAACCCATATGAACATCAAGTTGAAGCGGATGTAGAAACTCACGACAAAATTATCCCCGCTGGCGATCACACATTAGATGTTAGATGCTATCGCCCCGCCATTGCTCACAGCGAGTCATTGCCTGCACTCGTATATTTTCACGGCGGCGGTTTTGTATTGGGTGATATTGAGAGCTATGACGCTCTATTGAAATTAGTATGTGATCTTTCACAAATCATGGTGATATCTGTCGCCTATAGGTTAGCACCAGAAACTCCCTTCCCCGGCGCGGTGGAAGACGTTCAGTCCGCTATGGATTGGGTCTTTGCTAACCATCAAGCGTTGAATATTGATCCCTATCGCGTGGTTATTGGTGGAGATAGTGCAGGTGCTAATTTGTCACTCACTTATTGCCAACTCAACAAAAACAGCCACACATTTCAACCTTGCAGCCAACTATTGATATACCCCAGTACGCTAGGAAATGATCGCTCAGCTAGCCGCACAAAATACTCTGAAGGACTGCTATTAACCGCGCCACTGTTAGCGTGGTTTCATGATAATTACATCGATAAAGACAATGAGAACGACCCAAGATTCAATTGCATGAAAGCAAGCAGCTTTGGGGCACTTCCTTCTGCTTTTGTGTTGACCGCTGGGTTCGACCCACTCCGAGATGAGGGTGAGATGCTGGTCAATGCCATGATTAAAGATGGTGTGACAGTACGTCACTCCTGCTACACAGACATGTTTCATGGATTCATTAACTTTAGCGTGATCCCTCAGGCGCGAAATGCAATTGAGGAGTGCGCACACATTCTACGCACAGTTACACAAACAACATTGCCTACCCCGAAAATAAGGAATGAAAAATAATGCCGAAGATTCCAAAAACAAAGGCGCAGTTACTCCTGCCACCCTTAGTTTGTCGATAGCTTTTGCACTGTTGTCATCAGCAATGGTTAACGCCAACGACAACATTGAACAGATTCAGGTGACAGGTTCCTATATCAAACGAGAAACCGTTGATGCCGCTGAGCCAGTGCAAATTTTGGATCAGGCATTTATTCAGTCTACTGGCGCAACAACCATTGGTGAGCTTATCACCAAGCTCGCCATATCTTCAGGTGCGGAAAATCAAGCAGACTCTTTTACTCAGGCGTCAACCCAAGGGACTGGTAACGTGAATCTACGAGGCCTTGGTTTAAGCTCGACCTTAGTTTTGATCAATGGTCGTCGACAAACTATCTCTGGCGCATTGACCAACGATGGAAGCACCTTTGTAGACACGAGTCACATTCCCATAGAAGCCGTAGCTCAAGTGGAAGTATTGAAAGAAGGTGCTGCATCTATCTATGGTTCAGATGCAATCGCTGGCGTCGTTAATTTCATACTACGCAGTGATTTTGATGGGTTCGAAATAAATGCAGGCCTTAGCAAAGTTGATAGTGGTAGTCAAAAAGACACCGACATAGGGTTCATATGGGGGACCGATATTGACGGCACTTACATTACAGTTACGGGTCATTACCTTGATAGAACGCCTCTCACTATTGCCGATAGACCGTCTTTAGGAGACAACGCATTCAGCTCGCTAGGAAACTCATTTTTACTCTACCCCACCAACTTTGATGGTACCTTTGATCTATCACCTATTGTAGTCAACAGTGGTCCCTATGCTGGCACCTATGCCCCTTTTGAAAATGTGCCCGACCCAACCTGTCTCGAAGACGAACTCGGTATACTAATTCCACAAGCCAGTGGTACTCGTTGCGGTTTTAATTTTGGTCCTATTTACAACTTAGTCAATACCGAAACCCGCAGCCAATTGTTTGCAAACGTTTCACACAATTTCGACAACGATGTTTCTATTTCATGGGATACCAGTTGGAGCAACAATGACGTTAAAGACAACCCACAATCTCCTAGTTATCCTGACCTATCGTTTCCCTTCATTGGTAGCTGGCACCCCGGCAATCCTTTTGGAACTCACGTTGTTTGGCTTGGAAGACCACTGGGAGCAGATCGCCCACCTGCGCTCGCGCCCAGAGAAAACGAAACATTTAGAACTTCACTTAATATCAATGGCATATTTGCAAACGATTGGTCATGGGACACAGCAGTTACTTTTAGCAAGAACACCTACACTCAATATCAACAAGATCAATTGAAATCTCGCTTAGTAGCGGCGCTCAATGGTGTGGGAGGGCCGAATAACGACGAGCTATTTAACCCATTCGACCGCACAACACTCAGCGACAGCATAATCGAAGACTTCACCCATATCACAGAAGCGCAAAAAGATACCGACCTTCTTGTATTCGACGGGGTTATTGCTGGCGAGGCGTTCGCAACATCGGCTGGCGCCATTAGTTTTGCTACAGGGATTCAAATTCGAAAAGAAGGATTTAGTGTAGCTACCGACGATATCAACGAAATAACTTTTGATGCACAAGGTAATCCAATTCCAGTAGATCTCATTTTTCTTGCAGGTTTGTCTGAAGTTGATGTAAGTCGAACCTCAGCTGCTTGGTTTACAGAAGCTATTATTCCACTGTCTGATGATATTGAAATAAAAGGCGCTCTTCGCTACGAGCATTTGGAGAATGACAACAGTGTCGACCCCAAAATTGCTTTGCGCTGGCAGTTGTCAGATGCATTCATTTTACGTACGTCAATTAGCACTGCGTTTAGAGAAGCTTCTCTGTCTCAACAATTTGCTGCCTCTGCAACAATTAATGGAATTTCAGATTTTAACGAAGATGGAACCCCTAAATCTCCTGCATTTGTTGGCGTCATTGCTACCGGAAACACCGAACTCAAGCCAGAACAATCTGAAAACTACAATGTAGGTCTAGTATACAAACCGTCAGATACATTCGATGTACAAATAGACTACTGGCGCGTCGATTACACTGACCTTATTACTGTTGAAAATGCCCAAGGTAAAATTGCTGATGATCCCAATGGCTCAGACATCATTCGAACCGATGCAGGATTACTTTCTGCCGTTAGGGTGAATTACTTCAACTCATCTTCAGTAAAGGTTGAGGGTATTGATTTTGAGTCTATGTGGGAAGTCTCTGAGAACATAAGTGTGATGTTGAATGCTTCTCACTTTTTATCCTACGAACTGACCAAAGACAGTGGCGAGGTTGTAGAGGCTGCTGGTTCTTTTAATCACGATAACTTTGCCCGCTCACTGCCCGAAACCAAAGCCACGTTAAGTGCGGTATGGCAAGGCGAAAAACAAAACGCAGCAGTAAACATAAACTATATTTCTAGCTACGAAACTTCAATAGAGCTACCTTTAGATGGTTCTGAAAGCGCAACCATAGGTAGCTTTGTAACTGCAGATGTTCAGTACAGTATTGATTTTTTAATTTCTGAAAATGCTGAGCTAACCGCCAGCCTTGGGGTGAAAAACATCTCTGATCGAGAGCCACCAAGGGTGTTTAATGGATTCGGAAATTTAAGCTATGACCCCAAGCAACACAATCCACTTGGGCGTGTATTTTATGTAAACACCAGTATAGCATTTTAAGTTAATCCACGATTAGGGGAGAGCATGGGCTCTCCCTATAGAGAACAACTATGTCATTCACCTTTTGCACCACAAAGTCACTAATTTGTGCGCCAGACGCCTCACAAAATATTGGCGAGTATTGCCACGCTCTTGGAATCAGGAAGGCACTGATTGTCACCGACCCCGGAATCACGGATATAGGACTACATACAGAAATAGTGAGTGCACTCGAAGTGGCCAATATTCCAACGACCCTATTTGCTCAAGTACAAATGGATCCGCCAGCATCAACGATTAAACTAGCCGTCGACTACGCAAAATCTTACGATATCGACGGCGTTATTGGTCTGGGAGGAGGTAGCTCACTTGATACTGCCAAGCTAATTGCTGCATTAGTTAATTCATCACAGTCGCTTGACGATATTTATGGCATCGACAAGGTTTCGTCAGGTCGACTGCCATTAATTCAAATTCCAACAACGGCTGGTACTGGCTCAGAAGTTACGCCAATTTCTATTGTTACCACTGAAGATTCACAAAAGTTGGGCATTATCTCCAACGTTTTACTGCCCGATATCGCGCTACTAGATCCTGTTCTTACGCGTGGACTCCCTCCTCACATTACTGCGGCGACAGGCGTAGACGCCATGGTACATGCCATAGAAGCCTACACCAGTGTCCACAAAAAAAACCCCTACTCTGATATGCTCGCTAAACAAGCGCTGACACTTATGGCTGGGGCGATAAATACTGCAGTATTTGACGGAAAAAACCTCAAAGCGCGGCATGATATGATGCTTGGTGCTACGCTTGCTGGCCAAGCCTTTGCAAACGCTCCAGTCGCTGCAGTGCATGCCTTAGCCTACCCATTGGGCGGGCATTACCACATTCCCCATGGATTAAGTAATGCATTAGTCCTACCCCATGTACTGCGTTTCAATCACATTGCAGCATTCGAACACTATGCCGAACTCTATGACACCATAGCAGTGCCTTCGTCACTACCAACCAAGCGGAAATCTGAGGCATTCATAGCCTACTTTGAAAACTTGGTCCCCGAACTTGAACTGCCCAACAGGCTTCGTGAGGTAAACGTACCTAAAACTGACCTTGAGATGCTAGCCGCTGACGGCATAAAGCAACAACGGCTACTCGTAAATAATCCGCGAGAAATGACCGAACAAGACATTCTTTCTATTTATCAACAAGCCTACTAGTCGTTTGAAATTAGGGAGCAGCAAATGCTAGAAAAAGTGGACGCTCAGGGCCAAGTTGACACCCTGAGTACAACCTCAACAAAAAGTACTGGCTACGCGTGTTATTTGATATTTATTCTTTTGCTAGCCTACACCTTTTCATTTATCGACAGACAAATACTCAGTTTGTTGGTAGAGCCAATGAAACGGGACTTAGTCATATCTGATACTCAGATGAGCCTATTACAAGGTTTGTCTTTTGCTATTTTCTATACCCTCATGGGACTGCCATTAGGACGACTCTCTGACAGAAAAAGTCGCCGTGGAATAATCGCAGCCTCGATATTTTTTTGGAGTATAATGACTGCGGCATGTGGACTTGCGAAAAATTACTGGCACTTGTTCGTCGCTAGAATGGGCGTAGGTGTTGGAGAGGCGGGACTTTCTCCTGCTGCCTATTCGCTAATCGCTGATAGCGTCGATAAAAAGCACCTGTCAAAAGCCATTGGTGTGTATACCATGGGGATCTACTTAGGTGGTGGACTAGCTCTTATTGTTGGCGGAATGGTCATCCAATGGGCCAACTCATTTACCACTATCTCACTTCCTTTCGTTGGTGAAATATACACATGGCAGGCAGTTTTTCTCGCCGTTGGACTCCCCGGTATACTCCTGGTGCCTTTTCTGTTTACTCTGCAAGAGCCTCGTAGAAATGTATCACCACAATCTGCTGCTTCAGTCAGCGATGTCGTAGCCTTTTTCAAAACCAATAGAAAAACGGTGTTGTATCACAATTTCGGTGCAGCATTCGCATCAGTTGCGGGCTATGGAGCATTGGCGTGGGTGCCTAGTTATCTTATTCGCGTGCACGGTTTGTCGAGTGGTGAAGTGGGATTAATATTTGGATTAATTGTGCTTTTCGCTGGTGCCGGAGGCGTGTTAACAGGCGGTGCGATCGCAGACAAACTCTATCGCCAAGGTAAGTTGGACGCCAAAATGCGCGTTGCAATGTGGGCAATGTTACTCGGTGTAATTCCGACATTGTTTTACCCAATATTATCCAACCTCACACCGGTATTAGTACTACTTACACTGTCAACTTTCTTCGCCAATTTTATGATGGGCCTCGGCCCCGCTGCGATTCAAGAGGCGGTCCCAACCACAATGCGAGGACAGTTCAGTGCCTTGTATTTGTTTGTCGTAAACTTGATTGGCTTAGGGTTAGGCCCAACATTAGTAGCATTGTGCACAGACTATCTCTTTGGAGCACCCGAGCAAGTGGGCTATTCGCTGCTGTTGGTCACAAGTATCGCCATGATCACCTCAGCGATTTTACTGTGGCGCTCTTTACCCCATTATCGCAAGACCATCGAGTGTCTGTCAGAAGACTAGTATGGCAAATGAGCAATACTTAACGGAGTACTTATGTTCGAACTAAATGACTCAGCACTGTTAAAAACCAAGTTGTTTATCAATGGTGAATGGGTTGAGAGCGACTCTGGTGAGTCATTTCCAGTGCACTCGCCAGCCACTAATCAGATTCTAGCGACTGTAGCCAACGCAGGTAAAAGTGAGACCCGTTATGCCATTAACTGTGCAAACAATGCTATGCAACTGTGGCAACAAACAACGGCTAAACATCGGGCAAATCTGCTAAAAAAATGGTTTGATCTCGTCACCGAGCACACTGAGGATTTGTCGAAAATTCTTACGCTCGAACAGGGTAAACCTATTCTAGAGGCACGCGCCGAAGTTACTTACGGAGCAGCGTACATAGAATGGTTTGCAGAAGAAGCAAAGCGTATGTACGGGGATGTCATTCCAAGTAACCACCCCAACCAGCGCACATTAACACTCAAACAGCCCGTTGGCGTCGTTGCCGCCATCACCCCGTGGAACTTTCCTATTGCAATGATTACCCGAAAAGTCGCTCCGGCGTTAGCCGCGGGTTGTGCTGTGGTTATAAAACCAGCAGAAGCAACACCGCTTTGTGCATTAGCTCTGGCGGAACTCGCTTCCAGAGCGGGACTGCCCAAAGGGCTCCTATCGGTAGTTGTTGGCACAAATGCCGCTGAAATTGGTCAAGAACTCAGTACAAATAGCATAGTTAAAAAACTTTCTTTTACTGGCTCAACGCCGGTGGGTAAGCTGTTACTCAAAGCCACTGCGGATACCGTAAAAAAAGTGTCGATGGAGCTTGGTGGAAACGCACCTTTTATCGTATTTGAAGACACCGATATCGAGCTTGCGGTAGAAGCGGCAATGGCCTCAAAATTCCGAAATGCTGGGCAAACTTGCGTGTGTGCAAACCGCTTTATCGTGCACTCATCAATAGCTCAAGAATTTACAGAACAACTCGTTGCAAAAGTAAAAGGCTTAAAGATAGGTAATGGTATTGAACAAGACGTTACCATTGGGCCACTTATCAATAAAAACGCCGTGAACAACATGCAAGTGTTAGTCGACGATGCACTAGCTGCAAATGCCACACTAGAGATTGGCGGTACCCCACTTGAACAGGAAGGTAACTATTATCCACCTACAGTATTAAGTAGTGTCACTCCTGAGATGCGGGTGTTCAAAGAGGAGATATTTGGCCCCATCGCACCAATTTTGACATTTGATACCGAAGAACAAGCAATTTCTCTTGCCAATGCCACCGATGCCGGCCTGGCATCCTACATTTTTACACAGTGCCAACGCAAAATTTGGCGAGTTAGCGAAAAGCTCGAAAACGGTATTGTTGGCGTTAACGAAGGAATCATTTCTTCGGAAGTGGCACCATTTGGTGGTGTAAAAACATCGGGGTTAGGAAGAGAAGGCTCTAAGTATGGACTAGACGATTACACCGAAATTAAATACATCTGCATAGGAAATATCGAAGAATAACACATTGATATTGAGTGCAATGATGAATGCCGATACAGTGAGATATTCGCTCATAAGGATAGCGAATGCCTCACTAATGCTGTAAAGGAGTATGTATGTCTCGACGGTTACCCCCACTCAATACATTATGGGTATTTTTGGCTGCTTCTAGACTACTTAGCTTTACAAAAGCGGCTGATGAGCTCTGTATTACTCGCTCTGCGGTGAGCCGCCAGATCAAAAACCTTGAAGACTATTTCGGTTTTCAGCTATTCGAGCGCCATAAGGTTGGCTTAGAACTCACCGAGCAAGGTATTATTTACGCGAATGCTATTTCAACGATATTCGCAGACCTTAAAATAGCTACCAATGAACTTCATCACGGCACCCAAGAGCTCAAGCTATCACTGGGGATATCCGCGACTTTTAATTCAACATGGCTAATGAGTAGGTTATGTGATTTAGAACAACGTCACCCTGAGCTCAGCCTCTCATTTTTCACCAATATTTACGACACAGGGAACGAATCAGTCGACTTTTCTGGCGACCAGATGGACGCTGCTATTAGGTTGGGTAAAGGAAAGTGGGCCGATTGTCACAGCGACAAGCTCATCGATATTTATGTACAACCCGTATGTTCACCGAGTCTACTCGACGAGCATTTTCAACAATCGGACGTTACATCATTAGCGCATTTCAATTGGCTTCACTACGGTCACTTATCCGATTTATGGCATCAGTGGCTAGCAGGAACAGACGCTCCTGACTTGCAAACAATCAAGAGAAATATCGTTTTCGATAACGTTTCTGTGGCAACCCAAGCAGCGGTAGATGGTCTTGGCATCATTCCCATGTACAGGCCACTAGCAGACCCTCTTATCAAGGAAGGTAAGTTAGTTGTCGCACACGACTATATGATGCGAAAAAAAGAATCTTATTATTTCGTCTGCTCAGAGAGCTATCAAAATGATTCAGCCGTCTGTGTATTTAGAGATTGGATTGTAGATGCTGCGCAAAAAGCGCAGCATAAGTGGAATCAAGACGTACTAGACAAGACACCTAGTGAAGCTTGAACTTTGGCCCTAACAAACTCCCTACTTTACGACTTAGCAAAGTAAGCGCGCCTTTTAAGCGTCCATGCACCGCAAGCAAGTGGAAAGAGTACAAAGAAACGTAAACCAGCTTTGCTAACCGTCCCTCAATAAACATATTGTTGTTAGACAGTTTTCCCATCAGGCTCCCCACTGTACTGTACTTACTAAAGTGCACTAGTGACCCATAATCAGTGTAAGAAAAGGGTTGAGGTCCTGCGTCTTTATGTCTGTTAATTATGTTTTTCGCCACTCGCTCTGCCATTTGGTGAGCCGACTGAGCGCGAGGAGGTACCCACTTGCCATTTTCCTGCATCATTCCACAGCTATCACCAATCACATAGATATTTTCATGTTGGGGGGTTTGTAGAAATCCGTTGACGACAATTTGGCCTATTCGATTATGCTCAACTCCGGGGATTGCTTGAACGAACTCAGGGGCTTTAACACCAGCAGCCCACACCATGAGATCAGCTTCAATCAAATTTCCTTCAGCAGTAACAAATCCCTGCTCAGTCGCCTCCGCAACACGGGTATCTTCTTTGACATTGACGTTGATCTTGTACAAAGCGGCTCTTGCTGCGTTTGAAATCCGCTCTGGTAGCGCTGGAAGAATCCGAGGACCTGCCTCAATGATTGTAATACTCAATCGATCAGCCGACATATTCGGCATACCATAAGACTTCGCAAGATCGCCAATATAGTGGAGTTGCGCCGCAAGCTCTGTACCTGTCGCACCGCCACCCACAATGCCAATGGAAAGCTTTTTGTCAAAGTCCTTTTGATAATCCTTCTTCAGCAATTGATTGAGTAGTGCCGTATGAAAACGCTCTGCCTGCTTTAACGAGTCGAGAAAGAACGCATGTTCAGCAACCCCTGGGGTGCCAAAATCGTTACTCACACTACCCGCCGCGACAACAAGTGTGTCGTAGCTCAATGATCTGGCAGGCAAAATTTCACTGCCGTCGTCATCCAACATAGGATCTAGGTATAAACAGTTCAGTTCGGGATCAACTTTACTCACATTACCCAGTTGAAACTCATAACCATAACGACTGGCATGAATACCATATTCAACGCCGTCTGACTGTTTGTCGATAACCCCTGCCGCAACTTCGTGCAACAAAGGCTTCCAAACATGAGTTCGGCTTCTGTCTACTAAAGTAATGTGCGCCTTACCGCGCTTGCCTAAGGCTCGAGATAACCTCGTTACCAACTCTAGACCACCAGCACCCCCACCAATAACGATGATTTTTTCCATAGTATTACCTGATTTTTAATAAAGAAAAGGGGGGCGAACAAACGCTGGAAAACGGATGCGAAAGAAGAGAAATGTATGGGGTACCAGATCCGTTGTGTCATGATAATCCAGGAGGGTCGCAATACCTGTAGTCTGCCAAAATGGCGTCAAATTGTCTACAATGACAACATGCAATTAGGGGGGATAAATTATCTAAACTCACCAACTATGCAAGGAAAAGCATTACACGAACGTTAACACTTTCGGAGGAATCTTGGGCTTCTGTGGCGATATCTTCAGAAGAATACCCAGCATTGATAAGGATCTGCTTGGCAACTTCTTTGGCAGGTAATGTTTGGTCAGGATCGCGCAAAACGCGAATGGCCTCGACAAGATATTCGTTCATACCTCCCCCTCTTGCATGTAGTTCAAAGTGCAATAGCCAATACGACCTTGGTGGTAAAGAGACCAACTTTTTGTAAAAAAAATATTGGCACCAAGTGCTCAACGAGTAATGCCAAAGTACGACATAAAACTGTCTTTTACTCGCTGTACACTCTTGTTCTTCTCAGAATGTTGCTAATTTCACAGACATTAAGAACATAAATAATCAAGGAAGTCATTGATGCGTAGACACTTTGTAAAGCTGTTGTTTTGCCTCTTCTCTCTTATCAGCCAATCCGCAATGAGCTTTGATATCATTGCCCATCGCGGCGCGTCGGGGTATTTACCTGAACACACTCTTGAGGCAGCAAGCCTTGCCTATGGGCAATCACCAGACTATATCGAACAGGATGTTGTAATAACTAAAGACGGTGTTCCTATTGTGTTGCACGATATCCACTTAGACACCGTTACAAATGTGGCAGACCTCTACCCATCGAAAGCGCGTTCAGATAAGCGATTTTACGCGTTAGATTTTACCCTTGCAGAACTGCAAACCCTTACTGTTATTGAACGCAAAAATAGTAAGGGTGATAATGTATTTCCCCACCGATACCAAGGCACGACGGCTCAATTCAAAATCGCAACTCTTGCGGAGCACTTTGAACTCATCACAGAACTTAACCGTGTTTACGGTCAGGAAATTGGTGTTTATCCTGAAATAAAATCACCTGCATGGCACTTAGCGCAAGGTGTAGACGCCAGTCAAATTGTCATTGATACGTTGACTGCGTTTAACTTGCATTCTGCATCAGCAAAAAGTTACTTACAGTGCTTTGATTACAACGAACTCAAACGTATACGCAATGATCTGGACTACGATGGCAAACTTGTGATGCTTATCGGAGAAAATAGCTGGGGCGAGTCAAATACTGATTATGATTGGCTTCGCACACCAGAAGGCCTCGGGGCACTCGCCAACGTTGTAAATGGTGTAGGACCATGGATAGGGCAACTACTCGATTCAGATGCCCTAGCCCGAGGAGAGCTTATACCTGCGCCTTGGGTCAAACTGGTTCATGAGCATAAATTGACTATACATCCGTATACCTATAGAACCGATGCACTCCCAGCTGGTTTCACCCAAACTACCTTACTCGATACCTTAAGCGGTGTAGTTAAGGCCGATGGCGTATTTACCGACCAAGTCCCCCCGTAAAAGCCTGGAGAGCATCGAAAGGCCAATAACTAAGTTAGGTTAGGTTTTCGACAACCTAACCACTACTCTGCGGTTCAGTGAACGATTTTCTCGGGTATCGTTGGGTGCGCTATGACGACGCTCGCCATGCCCAGTAATTTGAATGCGATCTTCAGGCACACCCATGGTCATCAGATAGGTTTTTACTTCATTGGCTCTCTGAATAGATAATTGTTCATTGTTCCAACGTCCACCGTAGCTATCGGTGTATCCATCAAGAAGCACCAAATCTAGTTCACTGTCTTCTTTGAGGTACTCACCAATCATAGTTAACCGCTTTTGAGCGTAATCTGTGAGTGATGTGGAATTATTTTTGTAAGAAAGTACGGTGTAGGCGATATCTTCAAAAGCAAATGGAAGCAAGTTTGAAACGCAAGCGACGAAATCTCGATACACAGGCAAAAAGTTACTCGCATTGAGCGCCACGCTGACTTTGTCGTATTTATTGTACCAATCTTGGTATTGGATCGTCGGCCAGAAACCTTTTTCCAGCTCGGTAAGCATAGTCCACGCGGCGTCTTGTGGAAGGTCGCCATTATATTGTTTACGGATAGTCATATCGGCGATCGTACGTGGAGCAATACCCGGCATCCAGGTGGGCGGGACTGAATATACCGCCGCCACATCAAATCTATTAGGCAAAGACATCATGTCTAGCTCAAATTCCATATTCAATTGTTTAGCGGCAAAACTAGTAAACATAGCCTCGCCATACCCGGGTAGTCCGTGGCTCAATGTGCACTGCAACCGAGACTGTTGAGAAACCTCCCAGTTAGATGTTTCAACCGTCGCCGAGTATTGACGCATCGCCCCATTGGCATTAGCAGCCAGGCAAGACATGATGATTAGCAGCAGAATATGTTTCACAAAAACACCTACACGTGAGTTAAACGACAATGACCTATCACAGCGAGACAATCATGCCTGTTATAGTGCTTGTATCGTCATTAGTGTAAAAAAGTTTAGGTCAATATGCCATGTATTCGTATAATGCCAAGCTAACTTACCGCGAAGAACAATCACCTCTGTTCTCATCGCCCGCAAAATAATGACAGAGAATTATGTCGGATACTCCAAATTTACTCGTTGACCGATTTAGAGGTTACTTCCCCGTTATCATTGATGTTGAAACGGCGGGATTTAATGCAAACACAGATGCATTACTTGAACTTGCTGCAGTAACGGTTAAGTTTGACGACAACGGTTTACTGTGCGCGGACGAAACTTTTCATTATCACATTAACCCGTTTGAGGGGGCTAACCTAGAACCCGCCGCGCTGGAGTTTAATGGAATAGATCCTCATTGTGCGCTTCGTGGTGCCATTGAAGAATCAGAGGCAATGAAGGCACTGTGTAAAGGTATAAGAAAAGCGCAGAAAAATGCGGATTGCCAACGCTCAGTCATTGTTGCGCACAATGCGACCTTTGACCAAAGCTTCGTAAATGCGGCGATAGAGCGTTGCAATATAAAGCGCACACCATTTCATCCATTTGTATCTTTTGATACCACGAGCTTAGCTGCACTAACCTTAGGACAGACCGTGCTCGTGAAAGCCTGTCGTGCTGCGGGAATTGCCTTCGACCAGAGCGAAGCACATAGTGCCCTATACGATGCTCAACGCACTACAGAATTATTCTGCTACATGGTTAACAAATACAAAGCATTGGGCGGTTGGCCATTGTCTGAGTAATCCTCGGTTATAATATTTCTATCAAAAAATTCATCCTCTAATCGATTTTATCACTTGCTTAGATAGCAAATAACAATTATTATCATTAACAACATCGATTAGAGGTAGATTTCATGTTTGTTTGCATGTGTTACGGCGTAACAGATAAAGACATTCGCAATGCGGTACAGAGCGAAGGCGCAGGTAATTTGCGAGAATTGCGCTCACATCTGAATTTGGGCACCCAGTGTGGAAAGTGCGTTCAGATGGCTCAAGAAATCATTGACCAAACTATCATCGATGAATCTCTGTTCAAAGATGTGGGTTAAAAACACTCCCTCCAAAACCTGCAACAACATCTATTTCCAATTTTCTCTCAACCGTTAGTTAAACTGAAATTCAACACCCGCATAATAGAATGCGCCATTGATACCACTGGGCGATGTGGGTGGATATAACGCACCAACTTGACCTGCAAATGGGTTTACCTCTGGAAATTCGTTAAGAAGATTTTGAGCGCCAACACTCAGCGTGAGTTGATCAGTCAGTCGATAGGCAAAATCAATATCTACCGTTACCACGGCTGAGCTCTCAATATCCATTCCTGCAGAGGCATCTAAATGGTCTTCGTAAAACCCACCAAAGTAGTTACCTCTTAACACCACCGAATATTTGTCAATATCATACATAGCGGTGAAGTTACCGCGATGGGCTGGCAGGTTGTCTTCTAACATCCTAATGCGTTGGGGTGTTAAGTTTGAACGATAAATTACTCCTGCATCAGTAGTTACGGGATACAGGGATACACGTTCGACTTGGGTGTCAGTCCAGTTGTAGGTAAGTAGGAAATTTAAAGGGTACTCAAAAAGTACAGTGGAATGTTGCCCAACGATATCGATACCTTGAGTCAAGGTATCAAAATCATTGGTAAAATATTTTACCGCCTTGTATTTCGCCGCATCTTCTCGACCGATGCGCACTAAGTTCTCAACGTCGGCGGCAGACAATGGAATCGCTGATGTGGTGCTGATCCTGTCATGCAGACGAATATTAAAGTAATCCAATGTAACGAAGCTTTTCTCTCCCAATTGGAATACTGCGCCAAAACTGAAGTTGATTGACTCTTCTGGCTCAAGAGGAGTGGCACCGAGTTGAGTAGAAATTTGGTCTGTGGGTGGCAGTGTTGCTTGGTCTTCAAGTCCATTGACGCCATAAGCCGTGGTAACGTTTATCACATTACTTTGGCCAACAGTCGGCGCCTTGAAGCCAGTGTTTACTGAACCTCGAAGTGCTAGATTTGAATTGAGCACGTACCGCATAGTTAGCTTTCCATCAAACGTAGCACCAAAATCACTGTAATTTTCAACTCTCACAGCTACCCCAACCTGCAGAGCTTCTTCGATAAAAAACTCAAGATCTGAATACACCGCCCAATTACTGCGACTCCAGCGTCCTTCCGATTGAGGCTGATATCCCGGAAATCCATTCGACCCTATACTGAAACCCTGTGAGGTACCTAGGGGCGGATAAAATGCATACGGTCCAGCGGTATATGAGGCTTCATCACCCGCGTGCTGAACATAGGTCTCTTTGCGCCATTCAGCCCCCACTGCAATACTAACGGGTTCTTCCAACGGCGTTTGGATAAGACGAGATAGGTCTATATTGAAAGACTGCTCCAATTGACTGACACCGCCGGGCGAAAATGACAATGGAGAATCAGGTCCTAAAGAGGGATTGACCGTATCAGAGAGCGTATATTGAATATCTGAATATCCGATACCAAGGCTCGTATCCATCGACCACCCTGACGCTAGCTCTCGCTTAGCGCCAATAACCATAGAGCCATCAGTGACCTTACCGCCAAATTGTGGTGTAAAACCCCCGGGAAACCACTCATTAAATGCAAAGCAGTTTTGCCCTAGATCGGTGTTATTATCAGCAATGAGTAAATAGTCAGACTGCTCCAATACATTTTCTGACGTGATGGGGATATTAGGGCAGCTAATGCCTTGGTTCAGCCCATCTAAATCGGCAACTAGTAAAGACTTTTCACCCGTGGCAGCGTCTGTTTGTGTGAACACGCCCTCTCGGCTCTGAGGATGTCTAAAATAAAACCCTCCTTGAATATCCTTGTATGCATACGTCACGAACCCGTAGCCTTTTGCTGTTGTGCTGATGTCCCACCCAGCATTAACCGCCAACTTCACATCGTGGTCTACATCAAGTGAGCCCCATATTTGAGTCGGATTAGCAACGTTATTGTTCCCTGCATTGATAAGCGCCAAAGCGTCATCCCTCTGAACAGAACGAGAGGTTCCAGCTTGGGTTCTGTACTCGGCCGTAGCGTTTAGGAATCCATTATTTGGCAATGCAAACCCACGGTTGGCTTGCAACTGAAAGAGCTCTCCATCCCCTTCACTATATATTCCAGTTTTCAGGACAATAGCGCCGCCTTCAGCACTGTCTTTCATCACAAAATTGAGCACCCCTGCAATAGCATCTGAGCCATACTGAGCCGAAGCTCCATCTCGCAGCACCTCAACTTGCTTTAAACCATATGCGGGAATTACAGAAATATCTGGGCCTTGTGCCCCATCTGATAAACCACCGCCTAAAAAGGTAATTACTGAAGAACGGTGTCGGCGCTTTCCGTTGAGCAAAAGCAACGTATGATCCGACGCCATGCCGCGAAGATTCGCCGGACGCACTAGACTAGTGGCATCATTAATGGGTTGGTCATTAACGTTGAGTGATGGAACCATGCGACTCAAGTTAGTCAAAACATCTCCACTGCCTTTTGAGCCAAGTTCGTTCCCATCAATAATATCAACGGGAACCGGGGAACTCACAGCACTTCTGGGCAGATTTCGAGTACCCACCACGGCAATACGCTCTAAGCCAAATTCTTCATCAACTTCTTCTTGCTGAGTTTCCTTTACCACTTCTGACGCTTGAGACTCGTGACGAGAGCGAATACTCAAGTGTCCTTCACTACCAGCGACTACTGCAAGCTCAGTCCCCTTCAGCAATAAGGTTAGCGCCTCATTCAGTGTGAACTCACCGTCAATGGGATTGGTGACCACCGCTTGGGCCAACTCAAAAGGGAACAGTAAAGTAGTGTCTGCTTGCTTTGCCAAATAAGTAAGTGCTTCGTCTGCTGTCTGGGCAGGAATAGAGAAGTGATAGGCCTTATTGGAGATGGTCTCATCTTCTTCAGCGAATACCAGAAACGAGGAAAACGCAGAAAGCAGCGCCGTCCAACTGGCTAACAAAACACGTCTATGTGCTTTGTTTTTTATACGTTTCTGAAGATTCAACTGAGAGCTGGCCCGCAAGGTGAAGGTTCTTGTTAAGAAAAGTTAAACAGATAGTGTCATATTCATCAAAGATATGCCATTGGCCATAACGGGGGCGTATAATTCTATAGCCCCTGAATGTTACTGACGTTCAGTTGTAGATGCCGATAAATGGATACGATTCTCAGAAACTTGTTCAGAAGAAATATCAAAGCTTGTCTCTAACGCTGACAGTAGCCCGTCGATATCACCCACTTTAAAGAAGCCTGCCACCCGTCGCCCTTTCAGGCTATCGTCAACTATCGCTAGGCGCACTGGCGTGTATCGCCCGATTTCAAAAAGTACTTCTTCCAAAGGCTCACCTTTGAAAACTATCATACCTTGTTGCCATGCTAAATCATCATCGATATCGTTTTGCGATAGATTTTCGCGGCCATCAACTTCACCCTGAACGGTTGCTTTCTCGCCGGCAAACATCAATAGGCCTTGTTCGGTAATGACTTGAGACGCAAGTTGAGCTGCTGGCGTATCAAACGTAGTAAATCTGTCTTTCACCAGTACTTTACCTTCGGTAACAACAAGCTCGAATGCGCCATCTTCCACGTACTGCATATTAAATGCAGTGCCAACGGCCGTCACCGTATTACTACCAGCAGTCACGACAAAAGGGCGTTCAACTTCATGGGCTACTTGAAAATGTGCCTCGCCCTTGAGTAATACGATATGTCTCAAATTTTGTGAAAAATCGATGGACACCACGGAGTTGGTATTTATATGTAACGTTGAACCGTCGGATAAGACGATATTTTTTTGCTCACCGATACCGGTAGAAACATTTTGTGTAACCGATGCAACCACATTGGTTGTACTCATAAAGTTAGTTTGCGTGAATAACGCCCAACACATTACTAATGCAAAACATGCAGCTATGCTAGACCAAACCACACGTTTACTTTTACGCTGAGATAGTAGAGTGACATCAGGCTTGGTTTGATATTGAGGGAAGAGTCCACTGAGTTCATTTAACACCGACATGTCATCCCACAAACTCGCCGCATCGAGTAGTGCAGTTCGATGGGATTGACTATCACCGAGCCACGTCTCTAACTCTGCTTTTTCGGCATCAGAGAGCCCTCGGTCTAGGCGACTGATCCACAGACATGCTTGTTCTTGTATGTCTTCTTTACTGGAGAATTGACGAATATTACTCATACTAACTACGATTCACACCTTGAGTAGCTGATACTGCGCCACTCTTTACATCAACTTCATTAAGCGCAGCTAAGTACTTAGAACACTGCAGCAGCCCTTTGGCTACGTGCTTTTCTACCGTACTCTCACTCAAACCTAACAACTCGGCAATTTCTTTTTGTCGCATGTCGTACACTTTTTTCAGCAAAAAAACTCGCTTAACTTCAGCTGATAAGGTGTCTGTCGCGCGGCAAAAATGAATAAAGCGCTCTTTACTTTCTACATTCTTTTCTAAGCTATACCCCACTAATTCATGAGGTAAAATATCCATGTCGTCAATAGGATGACTGTGCTTGTTTGCAGCTTTAGATACATGATTAAGTGCGAGGTTCCGCGCTGTCTTTAACATGTAGGTTCGTTCATACCGAATCTCTTGCTTTAATTCGGCTTCGTAGCTTTTTATAAAGGCTTCTTGAACGATATCTTCTATGTCATCTTTGCCGACAATGGAACCCACCGCACGCATCAGTTTAGCGCGGTATTTTAAATAGGTTTCTGTGACTGTCGACTTACTCGGCATAAATTAAAAATACAACTGTTTATAATGTCTTACACTTTTCCACATCATGCCATTTAAGAAGGCATAGTGCATCTCTATATTGTATAAAAGGGGGCAAATGCTTAACCCTAGTCAATCAAGCATATCAGCTTCGTTGAGAGGAACTAACAGACTTTTTACTGCACGCCGTAAAAGTACGTCCCTGTGGGCTCGGCTTCGGCATCCATGCCTCAGACGGCTGTAAAAAGCCCATTACTTCCTCTCGTAAACCAATCACTTTGCTTCACTGAATGGGGTTAAGCAAATGCCCCCTTTACGTCAGGTTTCCTAAATTAGAAGGTGTAAACACCTCGCAGGTAATAGAAACCACCATTGATCCCGATAGGAGACGTTGTCGGGTACAATGAACCTGCAATACCTTTCCATTCTGTATTTTCGTCAGGGTATTCATCAAACGCGTTCTTCGCACCAACCGTCACTGTAAGTGCATCGGATACGTTATAAGCTGCTTCTAAGTCAACAGTAAACTCAGAACCCACCTGTTCAATCGGCAAGCCAGAATCTAGGTGATCTTCGAAGATGCTACCGTAGTAATTCAAGCGAGCTAGGAAACGCCAGTCACCATTAGTATGGTTAGCTGTAGCACTGTAACGCACCGCTGGTAGGTTGTTTTCAAGCATTCGAATACGAGCAGCTGAAATATTTTCTGACGCTTGGTCTACCGTAGTTGACGTCCAGTTGTAGGCCAACGAGAACTTGGTTTCACCGCCCAACATATCCATTGAATAGTTGGCAACTACGTCAACACCTTCAGTGGTGGTATCGAAGTCGTTGGTGAAGAAGCTAATTTCAGAGAAGCTCGATGCATCGTTGATGCCTTGCGCCAACAAGGTTGCAATATCTTCTTCCGTCAACGCGATACCAGAGGCCGTACTAAGACGATCAGTTAGCTCAATATTGTAGTAATCTACCGTCAAGAACACACCGCTATCAAAGTCAGCTACCACACCAAACGTAATGCTTTCAGACTCTTCAGGTGTTAACTGCTCACCACCTTTCAACTGAGATACTGGATCAGTTGGCGGCAGTGTTGCACGGTCAATCAGCTTGCCGTCGGTACCGAACGCTGTTGTTACGTTGCGAACGTTACTTTGACCAAGGGTGGGTGCCTTAAAGCCAGTTGAGAACGCACCACGGAACGCAATGTTTTCTAGTGCTTGCCAACGGAAAGCAATTTTTCCTTTAGTAGTATTACCAAAATCAGAGAAATCTTCGTAACGCAACGCACCCGCAAGCATAAAGGTTTCGGTGATGTAAGCTTCTGCATCAAGGTAAAGCGCTATGTTATGACGTGATACTAAACCTTGGCTGTTTGGTGCAAGGCCAGGGAAACCATTCGAACCAATACCAAAGCCTTGTGTCGCTAATGGACCGATTTCGTAAGACGCTGTGTCTCCCGCAATGCTCTCATAAGACTCGTGGCGATATTGGAATCCACCAGCAACAAACAACGGCTCGAACAAACCAACATCAAATGGTTTTGCAAGGTCTAGGTCGAAGGTTTGTTCAGACTGGATATATTTACCCGGGCTGAATTCCATCGGAGTGTCTGGACCAAGAGACGGGTTGATTGTGTTGCGAATAGCAAAATCAATCTCGTTACGTCCCAAGTTTACACTGACATCGTAAGTGACTTCGTTATCTAGCTCACCTTTGGTACCGAATACCAAAGACATATCGGTAACCGTTCCACCAAAGCGAGGTGTAAAGCCACCCGGAAGCATTTCATTAAACGCGAAGCAGTCTGGATTGTTTGCTACTTCATCGATGTAGCGCTGATTGGTCAATACATTGTCACCAACAACGATATCGGTAGGGCAGTTTCCAGACATATCGCCTGTTAGATCGCCAACAAGTAATAGTTGTTCACCAGCATCATTGGTGCCACCGTCGTTCACACCACCACGGTTATGTGGGTTACGGAAGTAAAAGCCACCTTCAACTTCACGCTCTGCATAGTTACCAAACAGATAAGCTTCGCTGCTCTCAGATAGGGTTAGCCCTAAGTTTGCGAATAGTTTGATGTCATCTTTAATTTCTGGCGACCCCCAGATTTGCGCTGGATCAGCTACGTTCGTGTTACCGTTAGCGATAAGCCCTGCTGCATCATCGCGCTGAACGCTTCGAGACGTATCATCAGCAGTACGATATTCAGCCGATAAGTTAATAAAGCCATTTTCAGATAACGGCATGCCGATGTTACCTGAAAGCTGGATTGTGTCGCCATCACCTTCGTAGTAGCTACCGTAACGGGCTTCGAACGAGCCGCCTTCAGAGGCATCGTTTAATACAAAGTTGATTACCCCTGCAATGGCATCAGAGCCGTACTGAGCCGCCGCACCATCACGCAGAACTTCCACTTGCTTTAATGCAGACGCAGGAATAACAGAAATATCTGGGCCTTGAGCACCATCAGACAAACCACCGCCGAGGAAGGTAATTACCGCTGAACGGTGACGGCGTTTACCATTAACTAACACTAGTGTGTGATCCGATGCCATACCACGCAGGTTAGCTGGGCGGACTAATGTAGATGCATCGTTGATTGGTTGATCGTTAACGTTTAACGAAGGAACTACCGTTTGTAGCATAGATACCATGTCGGTAGAGCCCTGACTTTTGAACTCTTCATTTGAAATGATATCGATGGGTACAGCAGATTCTGCAACTGAACGAGGCGCTGCACGGGTACCAACAACAGCAATTTGTTCATAGTCTTCTGCGCTTTCGGTTTGCGCATCTTGTGCGTGTGCAGGCGCCATCGTTATAACCGACAACGCTGCTGACGCTGCAAGTACACCACGCACTTGTTTTGTCACACGAGTAAGAGAGGTTTTCATAGTGGTTTCCTGAATATGGTTTCGCCATTTCACACCTCATTGTTCAGTGCTTAAATGACGTAATTTTTTACTTATAGTTTCCTTCAACGCTGACATTAAACCGCCGTCAGCCATCGAGTTTATAAGTTGTAAACCACTAAAAAACAAACGGTTTATGCAAAATAAAAAATATATTTTCAACCCGTAGAGGATTTTAATTTCTAGCTTGTCTATTAGTATTTGGCGAGGAAAAATTGAAGAGAATAACGAGGGAAATTAATCAAAAAAGCCGACTTAAAGCCGGCTTTTCAATCGTTTTATTCTTCGCTAGCGTTTTTCGCTGCGGTTTCTTTAATAAGGGGTTGTAACTCACCTTGTTGGAACATTTCCAAGATAATATCGCAGCCGCCCACCAGCTCACCGTCAACCCACAATTGTGGAAACGTTGGCCAGTTCGCATATTTTGGTAACTCGGCGCGAATGTCTGGGTTTTGTAGAATATCTACATAAGCAAATGGTTCGCCGCACGACATTAGCGCTTGAGACGCCTGTGCAGAGAAGCCACAACTTGGAAGCTTAGGTGAACCCTTCATATAGAGAAGAATCGCGTTTTCTTCAATTTGCTGTTGGATGCGTTCAACCGTTGTTTGATTTTCAGTATTTTCCATGGGGTTCTCTCTGTGAATCTAATCTAGGATCTTGCCATACTCGATGGTCTGCTATATTGGGGTGAGACAGTAAAACTTCAAGAGCTGTGTATGAAACTCTTATTTATCGAGGTAATTACACATTACACTTTGATATACGAGAATCGTGTACACCTTGGGTCACCCACTATATTCTAAAAAAGAATTATCTTGCTCAGGATAGTGATCGTAATTTCACTTTTCACATTATCTACAAGATAGCTTATGCTTTGCCAGTATTTTGTTGTCACAGAAAGCACTGCCTTTATTAAATTTTTCACATTATTGTCATTGAGTTATCTGATTGTGACCATACATTGTGAATCAGAGTAAAGAAATGTCGTGTAAGTAGCCAATCATTGATTACCTTTGTTTTCCCTCAGGCAGAGAACATCGAATACGACAGATAATTATTTAACAAACACGGAGACCGTTATGGCTTTTGAACTACCAGCGTTACCTTACGAGAAAAATGCTCTAGAACCGCATATCTCTTCTGAGACTTTGGAATTCCACTATGGTAAGCACCATGCAACTTACGTTACTAAGTTGAACGGTCTTATTGAAGGTACTGATCTAGAAAGCAAAAGCCTAGAAGAAATCGTTAAGTCTTCTGAAGGCGGCGTTTTCAACAATGCAGCGCAAATCTGGAACCACACTTTCTATTGGCACAGCCTTAGCCCGAATGGTGGTGGTGAGCCAACTGGCGCACTAGCTGATGCAATCAGCGCGAAATGGGGTTCTTTTGCTGATTTCCAAGCAGCATTCAACGACAAAGCTGTGAACAACTTCGGCTCAAGCTGGACGTGGTTAGTAAAAACTGCAGACGGCAGCCTAGACATTGTTAACACAAGTAACGCTGCAACACCGATCACTGAAGAAGGTGTTACTCCACTACTTACTGTTGATTTGTGGGAACACGCTTACTACATCGACTACCGCAATGCTCGTCCTAAGTACCTAGAAAACTTCTGGGCACTTGCCAACTGGGCATTTGCTAGCGAAAACTTCGCATAAGCGACACGCTAAAATAGATTTTAAAACCCATCTTCGGATGGGTTTTTTTATGAGGCGTAAAAAATTATTAATTTTGTTATGCCTTTGAGACATAACCCTCCGAAAAAGTTCACTTTTTCAATAGACCAAATGCCACGACACTATTCTAAAGTAGACTAACAATCCCTCTACTTTTCGAAAAAAACAACTACGCTTAAATTACGGGCTTCCGTTTTTTCGAGGTATTCATGGGCATTTTCGAGCATTACCAAAGTCGTTACGAGGAACGTAAACAAGAAGAATTCACTATCCAAGAGTTTTTGGACATTTGTAAGTCAGATCCTATGGCTTACGCTAGTGCACCTGAACGTTTACTCAAAGCCATTGGCGAACCTGAACTAGTTGACACCGCCAACGACCCGGCACTAAGTCGTATATTTTCCAACCGCGTCATTTCCCGCTATCCGGCATTCAGCGAATTTTATGGCATGGAAGAAGCCATTGAACAAATTGTTTCGTATTTGCGACACGCGGCACAAGGGTTAGAGGAGAAGAAACAAATCCTCTATCTCCTCGGTCCTGTGGGCGGTGGTAAATCTTCACTAGCAGAGCGTTTAAAAGAGCTCATGCAAAATGTACCGATTTACATACTCAAAGACTCCCCAGTTAACGACCATCCCTTCTGTTTATTCGATCCGAATGAAGACGGTCATATTCTCGAGAAAGAGTATAAAATTCCCAAGCGCTACTTGAAGACCATCATGTCTCCGTGGGTCAGAAAGCGTCTGCATGAATACAATGGTGATATATCCAAGTTCAGAGTAGTGCGAGTTTATCCTTCAGTACTTGACCAAGTTGGAATTGCTAAAACTGAACCGGGTGATGAAAATAATCAGGATATTTCATCACTTGTCGGTAAAGTCGATATCCGACGATTAGAACAATTCGCACAGAACGACCCCGATGCCTACAGCTATTCTGGCTCTTTGTGTAAGGCAAATCAGGGGTTGATGGAGTTCGTAGAAATGTTTAAAGCGCCAATTAAGGTGCTTCACCCACTGCTCACAGCAACTCAAGAAGGGAATTACAATCCAACGGAGGGCTTTTCTGCCCTGCCCTACGACGGCGTTATTCTTGCCCACTCTAACGAATCCGAGTGGCAGTCTTTCAGGAATAATAAAAACAATGAGGCATTCCTAGACCGAGTGTACATAGTAAAAGTGCCTTATTGCTTGCGTGTTAGCGAAGAAATTCGAATCTATCGCAAACTGCTCGATTCGAGCGAGCTTAACGGCTCTCCCTGCGCACCAGACACGTTAGAGTGTTTGGCCCAGTTCAGTGTGCTATCCAGACTCAAAGCACCTGAAAATTCGAGCATCTACTCGAAAATGCGCGTGTACGACGGTGAAAGTCTCAAAGACACCGATCCTAAAGCCAAGTCATACCAAGAGTATCGTGACTATGCTGGGGTTGATGAGGGCATGGAAGGGCTTTCTACCCGCTTTGCCTTTAAGATCCTCTCTCGAGTTTTCAACTTTGACTATCAAGAAGTGGCGGCCAACCCCGTTCATCTATTCTATGTACTAGAACGTCAAATTGAGCGAGAACAGTTCCCACAAGACGTCACTGACAGTTATTTGGAGTTCCTCAAGGGTTATCTGATTCCGCGCTATGTAGAGTTCATTGGCAAAGAAATTCAGACTGCATATCTCGAGTCGTACTCAGAATATGGTCAGAATCTCTTTGACCGCTATGTCACTTATGCTGACTTTTGGATTCAAGATCAAGAGTATCGGGATCCAGAAACCGGACAGCTGTTTGATCGAGCGTCATTAAACGCTGAGCTTGAAAAAACAGAAAAACCTGCAGGCATAAGCAATCCTAAAGACTTCAGGAACGAAATCGTCAACTTTGTGCTTCGCGCACGGGCAAACAATGGCGGTACGAATCCTTCTTGGACCAGCTATGAGAAGCTGCGTACTGTGATTGAGAAGAAGATGTTTTCCAATACTGAAGACTTGCTACCTGTCATTTCCTTTAACACCAAAGGTTCCGCCGAGGAACAGAAAAAGCACGATGACTTCGTGAATCGGATGCAAGAAAAAGGCTATACACAAAAACAAGTACGCTTGTTGTGTGAATGGTACTTACGCGTACGAAAAGCGTCGTAGTGGCATCGTGATAATGTGTAGTTCAACTAGCAGGTGTTTATGGCGCATTTTATTGACAGACGACTTAACAGCAAGGGCAAGAGTACTGTAAATCGACAGCGCTTTATAAAGCGATACAAGCAGCAAATAAAGCGCGCCGTTTCTGATGCAGTGGGTAAACGTTCAGTCACTGACTTAGAAACTGGCGAGCAAGTCAGTATTCCAACCCGTGACATCTCCGAGCCTGTGTTTCACACAGGCAAAGGGGGTAAACGCGATATTGTACACCCGGGCAATGACCAATTTACCCAAGGTGACCGAATCGACCGTCCCCCAGGAGGCGCTGGTCAAGGGGGTGGACAAGGTAAAGCCAGCGATAAGGGAGAAGGTGAAGACGACTTTGTGTTCTCAATATCAAAAGACGAATATCTCGACTTACTATTCGACGACCTCGCTTTACCCAATTTAAGAAAAACTCAATTCAATAAAGTAGAGCAATACGAGACTTACCGAGCGGGCTATCAAACCGATGGCGTACCCAGTAACTTGGACATTGTTCGTTCTCTTACAGGCTCTATGGCGCGCAAAATGGCCCTTACGGGGTCAGATAAACGCAAACTTAGAGAGCTTGAAGCGCGGCGCCAAGCGCTCATCGATAGCCCTTTAGAAAATACGCTAGAGATTAATAGCCTCGATAAAGAGATAGAAGAACTTAAAGCAAAGATAGCGCGAGTTCCCTTTATTGATACCTTTGATTTGCGTTTTCGCAATTACGCCAAGCGTCCAGTACCCTCAAGCAAGGCTGTAATGTTCTGTTTAATGGATGTTTCAGGCTCAATGGATCAAGCCACTAAAGATATGGCAAAGCGCTTTTACATTCTGCTTTACCTATTTTTGACCCGAACCTACAAAAATGTGGAGGTGGTTTATATTCGCCATCACACTCAAGCCAAGGAAGTAGACGAGCAGGAGTTTTTCTACTCTCAAGAAACGGGCGGTACTATCGTCTCAAGTGCATTGCACTTAATGAAAGAGATAGTAAACGAACGCTACACAGGCAGCGATTGGAATATCTATGCCGCACAGGCCTCTGATGGCGATAACTGGGCAGATGATTCACCACAATGCAGCTCACTGTTAACCAAAGACATACTGCCCCATTGTCGCTACTACGCCTATATCGAGATCACCGACCGTCAGCATCAGAGTTTATGGCGGGAATACGATAAAGTGGCAGCTACCCACGAGAATTTAGTATGCAAAGAAATTAAGTCACAAGACGATATTTACCCCGTGTTTAGAGAGCTCTTCCGCCGCTCAGAAGAAACCATTACTTCGGGAGACTAATATGTCTGATTCCACCGCAAAGAAGTTCACTATGTTGAGTGATGGTCCCGATTGGACGTTCCCTCTTCTTACCCAGTACGAGCAAGAAATCGATCGTATTGCCCGTAATTTCGGACTGGATATCTACCCCAACCAAATTGAAGTGATTACTGCCGAGCAAATGATGGATGCTTACGCCAGTATTGGAATGCCCATCAACTACACCCATTGGTCTTTTGGGAAAAAGTTTATTCAAACCGAGCAGCAATACCGTCGCGGACAAATGGGGTTAGCGTACGAAATTGTCATCAACTCTGACCCGTGCATTGCCTATTTGATGGAGGAGAACACCATCACTATGCAGGCATTGGTCATGGCACATGCGTGTTATGGGCACAACTCGTTTTTCAAAGGTAACTACCTCTTTCAAACTTGGACTGACGCAAGTTCCATCATTGATTATTTAGTCTTTGCTAAATCATACATCGCGAAATGTGAGCAAAAGTATGGTTATGAGGAGGTTGAGAACATTCTCGATTCTTGCCACGCGTTGATGAATTATGGTGTTGACCGTTACAAACGCCCACAAAAAATCTCATTGCAGGAAGAACGTCATCGCCAAGAACAGCGAGAGAAATACCTTCAATCTCAAGTCAATGAACTATGGCGCACGCTACCCGACAACCATAAAAGTAAAGCGCCCTCTCAGCGGCGCTTTCCCGCAGAGCCGCAAGAGAACTTGCTCTATTTTATCGAAAAAAATGCGCCTTTGCTTGAACCCTGGCAACGGGAACTAGTTCGTATTGTGAGAAAAGTGTCGCAATATTTTTACCCTCAAAAACAAACACAGGTGATGAACGAGGGCTGGGCGTGTTTTTGGCACTATCACATACTTAACCAGATGTACGATGAAGGTTTGGTGAGTGACAGGTTCATGATGGAGTTTCTTCACAGTCACAGTAGCGTGGTAATGCAGCCCGAGTACAACAGCCCTTATTATTCGGGCATTAACCCCTACGCTCTCGGCTTTAACATGTTCATGGATATCAAACGGGTTTGCCAGGAGCCCACAGAGGAAGACTACGCATTCTTACCTAGTGTGGCAGGCAAAGACTGGCTGGAAACCGTGCACTTTGCAATGAAGAACTTTAAAGATGAAAGCTTCATTAGCCAGTTCCTTTCACCCAAACTAATAAGAGACTTCAAACTCTTTGCCCTAGAAGATGATACAGACAAACCCTTCATTAGTGTGAGTGCGATACACGATGAAGCTGGCTACCACACCATACGAGAGAAGCTCTCTGCTCAGTACAATTTGAGCAACCTAGAGCCGAACATTCAAGTATACAACGTAGATGTACGAGGAGACCGTTCACTCACCCTCAGATATACACCGCAAAATGGTATTCCGCTAGCAGATTCCAAAGACGAAGTAATGCGCCACCTTCACAGGCTATGGAAATTCGATGTAAAACTGGAGCAAGAAACTGCCTCTGGTGACGTCACTCTATTAGCTCAATGCAAACGCGGTGAAAAAGAAGCGAGCTGAGGAGCGCTTTGGCGCTAGTAGGTTATCTTGACAACGCTGAGAGGGAGCTAGGGACTGTTTACTGCACGCCGTAAACACGTCCGTGTGGGCTCGGCTTCGGCATCCCTGCCGAAGACGGCTGTAAACAGTCCCTAGCTCCCTCTCGAATACACCAATACAACGGCTCGGTAGATTTACCGGGTTACCAAAGCGCTCTTCAACTCGTAGCTTCAAACTCTTGTTTTTTACACAATAGTAGCGCAACAGCACCTATCATTGAGAACGCAGCAGCTGTGGCAAAGGTTTCGTAGGCATTGGTGCCTTGCATCCATTGCTGACCTGCTAGGTAGTTTCCAAACGCACCGCCAAAGCCAAATGCGACACTGATGTAAACCGCCTGTCCTCGACTGTGATATTGGGCAGGTAAGTACTGATGAATAAAGTGTACCGACACGGCATGTGTTAATCCAAAGCTCAAAGCATGTATTAACTGGCTGAGTACTATCACCCAAAAGAATCCGGCAAAATCTGCAAGCAAATACCATCTAGCCGCTGTGAGTATCAGGCAGGCAAACAGTAAATTCCACACGCCAATGGTTTTGATTAAGCGCTGGGCAATAAGGAAGATCCCTACTTCGGCGAGTACGCCAAGGGCAATAAATACCCCCGTTTGCTGACCAGAGTAGCCAAGGTCGCGCATATACAACGAGAAGAAACCGTAAAACGCACCAAAACTTATTTGTAAGCAAGCAGATGCAAAGATAAACACCATAAACGGGCGTTGCTTAGCATACTGCCAAATGCTACCAGCGTGCTTGACGGCAGCTTTGGGTTTTACCGGTACGTTGATAAATAGCGTTGCTATGGCTAGCAGTAGCAATACGATAACACTGACATAAATCGGTGTTTCAGTATTAAAGACGTCCAAAGCCTTACCGACGATGAGGGTGAGACAAATAAACCCCACACTCCCCCACAGCCGTATTTGACCATAATTGAATCTTGAGTGAAGTACAGACTGCATGGTTATCACTTCCAACTGGGGCAATACTGCAGTCCAAAACATCATCATCAAACCAAACGAGAGGGTTAATCCCCAAAAGCTATCGAACCAAAACACCGTGCCAAAGGTGGCGACAGTTAAAAAGCAGCCAAGCCGTAATACACCTACCGTATTACCCGTTTTATCTGCAATACCTGCCCACAGGCCAGGCCCTAGAATTCTTGAAAGAGTGATGATGGCGAACAGCTCGCCTATTTGCTCAGAGGAAAAGCCTCTACCATCCAGGAATATGCCTAGATAAGGCACGATGACGCCAAGCTGACCAAAATAAAGCCAGTAGACAATGGTGAGGACAAATAGTGAACGAGTATTAGACACGAGGTCTCCAAAAAGCAAAAAAGGTAACAAGCCGAAGCGTGCTACCTTTTGATAAGACGTCGGCTAAGGCAGTTAAAAACTGCCTGGAATTACGGGTGTTGTTGAAAGTACATTGTTGTTTTGCGCACGATGACGCAGTAAGTGATCCATCAGTACAATAGCCAGCATGGATTCAGCAATCGGTACTGCGCGAATACCAACACACGGATCATGGCGACCTTTAGTTACTATGTCGATCGACTCACCGTCTTTGTTAATCGTTTTACCCGGGACCGAAATACTCGATGTTGGCTTTAACGCCATGTGCACGACTAAGTCTTGCCCTGTAGAAATTCCGCCCAATACACCACCCGCATGATTTGAAGCAAAACCTTGTGGTGTCAACGTATCTCGATGTTCACTGCCTTTTTGCTCAACAACATCAAAACCGTCGCCAATTTCAACACCTTTAACCGCATTAATACCCATCATGGCGTGAGCGATATCTGCATCTAATCGGTCAAACACGGGTTCACCGAGCCCAACCGGCACTTGTGTAGCTACAACAGACACCTTAGCACCGATACTATCGCCACTTTTCTTTAGGTCGCGCATGTATTGATCGAGTGCTTCAAGCTTGGAACTATCTGGGCAAAAGAAAGGGTTAGTATTAGTCACCGAGTGATCTACAGTCTCAACCGAAATCGGCCCTAGCTGTGACAAATAGCCATGAATTTCAATGCCGTGAACTTGTTTCAGATACTTTTTCGCAATACCACCAGCAGCGACACGAATAGCCGTTTCGCGCGCAGAAGATCTACCGCCACCGCGATAATCTCGTGTGCCGTACTTCTGCTCGTAGGTATAGTCGGCGTGACCAGGGCGAAATCTGTCGGCTATGTTCGAATAGTCTTTACTACGCTGGTCTTTATTTTTAATTAAAAGACCAATACTCGTACCTGTAGTTTTACCTTCAAACACACCCGACAAAATCTGCACTTCGTCATCTTCGCGACGGGCCGTGGTATAACGTGATGTGCCCGGTTTACGGCGGTCTAAATCACCTTGCATATCTTCTTCGCAAAGCTCAAGTCCTGGAGGGCAACCATCTACAACACCACCAATCGCGATGCCGTGGCTTTCCCCAAAGGTTGTGACTGTAAACAGTTTTCCGAAACTATTTCCTGACATAATGTGGCATTAATCCTTATTTTCAAAATAAGCAACTAGGGTTGCTCGTTGTACTGCAAATATACCCTGTCCACCGTGCTCGAATGCGATCCAGGTAACATCTAATCCAGGGAATCGGGTTGCCATATGCACTTCGCTGTTACCCACTTCAACAAAAAGCCAACCTTGCTCGGCTAGGTAGTTTGGCGCTTCCCGAAGCATAATATCAACAAGGTCTAGACCATCATTACCAGCAGCTAGCGCGAGCTCCGGCTCATGATGATACTCGTCCGGTAAGTCAGCCATATCTTCGGCGTCGACATACGGCGGATTTGAAACTATTAGATCGTACTTCTGACCCGTTAAACTCGAGAATAAATCTGACTCAATAGGATAAACTCTGTGGCTCAACTGGTGCTCTTGAATATTGAAGTCTGCAACTTCTAACGCATCGGCGCTAATATCTACCGCATCGACAGTCGCTTCATCAAAGGTATGGGCCAGTGCAATGGCAATACATCCACCGCCAGTACACATATCAAGAATTGCTTTTGGGGGCTCTGTGATAAATGCTGAGAACTGCTTTTGAATAAGCTCAGCAAAAGGTGAGCGAGGAATAAGCACTCGCTCGTCAACATAAAACGGGAAACCACAGAACCAAGCTTCATTGGTTATGTAAGGCAGTGGCATACGAGTTTGCACCCGCTTTAATACTAATTCGGCGATTTTTTCTCGTTCGCTGCGAGTCAGCTTGGCAGCAGAAATACCCTGCGAACTGTCAGCAATCAAAGAGTGAGGTAAATGCAAGGCTTGTGAAACCAGGCTCATGCCCTCGTCCCACGCGTTGTCTGTACCGTGACCAAAGTAGAGCGCTGCGTCATTGAATCGACTTGCCGCCCATCGCACCATATCAAGTATGGTATGCAAATCGTCTATGGCTTCTTCAAGGTAAAACTTATCGGTCATGGTGCTTTAGTACATCGAGCTTAATAAAGCTGGTATCATACCGAAAGTTAGCGCTCGCACCCAAGTTAATTTGTACGCTTATTCAGAATGAAAGCATTTAAAAAAGAACTAAAAGCCATGAAGCAAAAAGAGCAACCCGTTGAAGAAGCGTCGGATGCATCGTTTGCTGAATTAATGTCGGGAGTCAAACCCCTCAATCAAGATAAAATTGAACCTGACAAATCAGTGGCTTTAAATGACAAAAAGCAGCGTTCAGGGCGCAGAGACTCCCCACACAATAAGCAGTTGGCAGCAACGTTTTCTTTTTCAGACATGTATCAAGCGGCACTGCCAACAGAAGGGCCCATGCGATATTGCAGTGAGGGGGTTCCAACCCACACATTGAAGCAGCTAAGGCGGGGAGATTACTCTCCGGAGATGATGCTTGATTTACACGGTCTTACTCGCGAACTAGCAAAAGGCGAAATTGCGGCGTTGATTCACGCTGCACAAAAAGCGCATATCGATTGCGTTAGCATTATGCATGGATTTGGCGAGGGCGTATTAAAAGCCGCACTCCCGCATTACCTAGTGCAGCACCCCAGTGTTAAAGCCTTTCACCAGGCACCGCTCGAATATGGCGGACAAGCGGCTTTGCTAGTACTTATAGATATTCCCACCAACAAAGAAAAACGTTAACCGTCTATTTTGTATCGTCGGCACTGTTATGCATGAACAAATATGTGTAGTAGCCCATCATTACCACGATAATAAAGATACCTAACAAAGAGCCCCACACAACTGGGTCAGCAAGCATATTCATAAACATAATCATTCTCCTGTTTCGTTATGTTTATCATTTTATGCCTTACTGAGTTTGTAGTTATGATCCAGATCAATCCACGGAATCCCGCACAGGATAAGGCATTCAAGAGTTGATCTACGTCAATGGAATACAGAGATGAGAAAGTATTTTGGAGAAACTAGAAAATACTTATTGCAAATGAGAATGATTTGCAATAAATTAAATCTTGCCTGTTCGACGTTAGGTAAAAAACGGTCTTGGCTTGGCGTCGTCGAAGGGGTAAACGCCCGTTTGCCCCTTCTTTTTTCGTTGTTAATCAAACAATCCAAAGAACCATCCGCTCTTTAGATCCTCTTCACAAGTTTTCAACTGACTTGCGTAACGTAACGAGCGATCTTTCACCTTCTGTGCAACGTCTTTTAACCAAGGTTTAGCGTTGTAAGATTTACGGCGATATCCCCCCCACCCTTCATGGTAGTTAAGATATTGCGCGTAGGCATCCCACTTAGAGACACCATTGACCTTGTTTGATTTATAGATAAACCAGCCCATGAAGTCGATAGCATCATCAAAGTCGTCTCTATCAGCACCTCGGTTACCCGTTTCTCGGATGTAATCTTCCCAGGTGGGAGTTTTAGCCTGAGAATATCCGTAGGCTGACGATACGCGCCCCCAAGGAATTAAACCAAAAAAGACATAATCCCGTGGCGGTAAGGCATCATGACGAAACGAGCTTTCTTGGTACATCATTGCCATTGGCACATGAATGGGTACTCCCCATTTATCCCTCGCATCAGCGGCAGCATCATACCAATCAGACTTTTCATGAAAGATATCGCATAAATTACTGGCGTTTTTCGGAGGTGATGTAGCGCATCCTGCGATGAACAGTAAGAATAGCGCGACAAAAATCGATGAAAAAATATGCGATTCTTTGAACTTTCTTAACATTTCATTATCCAACTCTATGTTCTAGTAAAGTGTGTGTTTCCCTGGAACCCTTTTTATGCCTGACGCCCGTCAGGCATTTTTTTTAGCTGGCGCTTCGTTAAAGTAATCTCGAATAAAGGTGTCAAAGTCGACAGTGTCTTCACTCTCTACCTTTTTCTGAGCCTCTATAGATGCAATAGCTTGTGCCTTAAACGCCTCTGAATCCGTATAGTTATACTCCGACTCTGCAATTGACACTTTATACGCAGATGCCAAATTTAACCCTAGGTTGCCGTTATCAATATCGTCAGCAAGTAAGGTTGAAAGCATTCTGCCAGATGGCGTAAGAGAAGGATCCTCTACTTTTTTCCACTCGCTTTTCACTGCTTCAGAGTATCGATGTGTACTATGAGCGTCATCGAGCAACTTTGCTACCTCGGTGAAGCGTGCGAAGAGTTGTTTAGCCCAGTCTATCAATCCGATGTCACTACCGCCGCTAGACAAGCTTAATCCGGGTTTACGACCTTCCAACACCACGGTATTCATGTTGTCTTTTGCTTCTTGCAATTGGGAGGCATCAAGCTCTGCGCTTGGGATAACTAAACAACTGAGTAGAAATACATCTAAAAAGTCACACTGCCCTTGGTTAATACCCAAAGGTGAATATGGGTCAACGTCCAATGCTCTTACTTCTATGTAACTCACACCACGACGGACGAGTGCATCACTCGGCTTTTCCATCGAATTTGTGGGCTGCTTAGGGCGAATTGGCGAGTAAAGCTCATTTTCAATTTGAATAATGTGTTTACTCAACTGCTGATAATGTCCCCCTTCACCCGCACTGAACTTGCTAAACCGCTCTGACGGGGTCTCCATTGCAGTACGCAATAGACGAACGTAATTATCAATGTGGTTGTAGCAAATTTTTAATGAGGATTGCTCATCGCTGGTGTATCCCAAATCACTCATGCGGAGTGAAGTGGCATAAGGCATGTAATATGTCCCTTTACCTACCTTTTTGAATGGTAATGCATGAGGTTTACCCTCTAAAAAGGAGCCACATAGCGCGGGGGAAGCACCGTATAAGTAAGGAATTAACCAACAAAAACGTCGATAGTTTCTGATTAGTGCAAAATAGTCTTCTGATGTTTGGTCTTGGGTAGGATTTTTGCCGTGTAACTCGGCCCAAAGTGACCAAAATGACTCTGGTAACGAGAAGTTAAAATGCACACCAGATATCGCTTGCATCATACTGCCATAACGGTTTTTTAATCCAGTACGATACACACGCTTCATTTTTCCAACATTTGACTCGCCGTAATAGGCAATAGGAATATCTGCTTCATTCTCGATAAAGCAAGGCATACTCAATGGCCAAAGCTGTTCTTCGTCCATATTTTCCAACACAAACTTATGAACATCATGAAGCTGGGCAAGTGTCTTTTGTGACGACGCTTCAGGAGGTGTAATGAACTCGAGAAGTGACTCAGAGTAGTCCGTAGTTATAGACTCATGGGACAGCGCTGAGCCAAATGCAGCGGGGTGAGGTTTTTGTGAAATCTCACCATTGGGCTGTATACGCAACGCCTCTCGCTCTACACCACGCTTTATCTGCGTTAGTGTCGTCAAAAACGACTGACTCTGCAACGCACTTATGCGCTTTTCGAAAGTATCTGATTGTGCAGTCAAAATTGTGTTCCAAGCTTTGTTTGTAGCCCTGTTATGGGCATAGTCTTGTCTAAATTCAAGTTTTAGTTAAGGCGGTTAGCTTCGTTAGTCGCTAAATCGAACTCGAAAATCGGGATACCTAACGACTCAAGCTGTTCCATTACCATGGTTTTGTCACCCACTACGATTAACTGTAACGATTCTAGGTCTAGATACTGCTTTGCTAACGCATCCAACTGCGCCTTCGAAATGTTTTGTATGATATCAATTTGCGTAGCTCGATAATCGTTCGGCAAATTGTAACTTAACAGCTGTCGAAGGAATCGCGCTTTGCTCGTCGGTGTCTCATAGTCTAACGCATCACCTAAGGTATACGCATTGCGCATAAACTCGATTTCTTGTTCACTGACCCCATGGTCGCGATAATTTCTGATTTCATCCATCATTTCATTAATACCGAGAGCAGTCTCAGCGCCGGTAATATCAGATGCTGCCTCAAACCAACCCAGCGTTTTGCCACCAATAAACGCACTATTGGCGCCGTAAGTAATACCTTTATCTTCACGCAAATTAAGGTTGATTCGGCTGTTGAACGCTCCCCCTAATGGGAAATTCATTAAACGGGTTTTAAAGTGGTCACCCGTCGCGTCAAATGGCAGGCTTCTATCCACCATATAAACCACAGACTGAACCGCTCCTGGGCTATCTACGAAGAAAATTTGTTGTTCGCTGTATTCTGGGAAAGGATTGTAATCATCAAATTCGTAATCTTGACCTTCCCATAGATTCAAGAAACCTATAGCGTCAATCATTTCATCTTGAGACAAATTACCAACGGCAACCACACTCGCTTTTGCCGGCGAATAATAGGTTGCATAAAATGCTTTAACATCTTCTAGCGTAATATTCGAAATAGTTTCTAATGTACCATCGCTAGGCAAGGCTACGCGGTTGTCGTCGCCAAACAACACAATATCTCTTACCCGGCGAGCAATACTATCTGGTGTTTTAGATTCTTGCTGCTTGCCCTGAAGCACTCTTTCACGCATGCGATTAAAGTCACTCTCTAAGAAAGCAGGATTAAAAAGTTTTTCCTCAACCAACGCCAACGTTTGTTCAAGGTGTTTGGTGAGTGAAGAAACGTAGATTTGTGTATGACGTCCGGATGTGCTTACGCGGATAGCACTGCCCAACTTTGCCAATTCACTGGCCATCGCCTCATTGGTGTAGTTTACCGTTGATTCATTCATCATGAGTGCTGTTAAACTGGCAGTACCCGCCTTATCAATGGGCTCTACTAACATGCCGCCATCTAAGCTGATTGTCAGCGTTACCGTTGGAGTCTCGTCAGAGGTCACCCCCAAGACAGTCATTCCATTGTCTAAATCACTTTTCCAATACGACGGTACATTCACCACAGGCGCAGCGCCGGCTTGCGGCATAACACTTCGATCAAAAGAAGACGCCGGACTTGAAAAGTCTCCACTCACCTCATCACTGTAATCCGGTAAGGTGCGAACAGGGCGGTCAAAGGTTTGTTCAGCTGCTGCGATTTGTGCTTGCCCTTCAGGCACCACACTCAATACAACACCCTTCCCATTCTTAATGTATGTCTCGTAAACACGCATGACATCTTCAGCGGTCACCGCGTTATAACGTTCTATATCTTGCGCAATTAAATCGGGCTCCTGATGAAAAGTCTGATTAGCAGCTAAAGCAGAGACTTTTCCTGCCACACTTTGAAGGCCAAATACTGTAGATGCCTCAATACTTCCTTTGGTACGCGCTAAATCATCCGCAGTGACACCGCGCGATTCAAACTCGGTTAGCGTATTTTGAATAACTGTTTGCACGCTAGATAATGACGTCACCACACTAGGATTAGCTAACGCAAGGAGTTGAAATTCACACGCTAGTTCTCTGCACGGATGCGACACCACCGCTTGCACTGCCATCCCCTCTTTGACGAGGTTTTTGTAAAACAAAGAGGTTTTCCCACCTCCCAATATATCGGCTAGTACATCGAGTGGAGCTTCATCTGGATGACGGGCGTACACCGTTGGATAAGCTAATTGAAGAAGCGGCAAGTGAATATTATCTTCAAGGGTAACGTATCTGTCTTCTGCCAGTGTTACCGTTGCAGGCTCAGGTTCGTCCACCGCAGGCCCCATAGGTATTTCGCCAAAATACTTGACAATCAGCGCTTTGGTTTTTTCTACATCAATATCGCCACCAATGGTTAACACCGCATTATTCGGCCCATACCATCGCTTGAAGAAAGCTTTTAAATCTTCCACATTGACTCTGTCGAGGTCTTCCACGTAGCCGATGGTCATCCAAGAGTATGGGTGTCCCTCTGGGTACAAAGCTTCACCAATGACTTCATGGCGCAGTCCATAAGGTTGATTGTCTACTCGCTGAGCACGCTCGTTTTTTACGGTTTCTCTTTGATTCTCGAATTTCTCTTGATCAACGGCGTCGAGTAAGAAGCCCATGCGATCAGATTCAAGCCAAAGCACTTTTTCTAGCTGATTCGCTGGTACTGTTTGATAATAATTCGTTCTGTCGGTATTAGTAGTGCCGTTTAAACTTCCACCTGACTCGGTAATAATTTGAAAGTGCGCCTCGTCAGCAACGTGTTTTGATCCTTGAAACATCATATGCTCAAAAAAGTGAGCAAACCCAGATTTACCGATATCCTCTCGCGCAGATCCTACGTGGTAAGTGACATCTACGTGAACCAGAGGATCCGAAGAGTCCTCATGCAAAATAACGGTAAGTCCGTTTGGAAGTGTGTACTTTTCGTAGGCAATAGAAACAAGATTAGCATCAACTTCAACAACATCTTTATCAAGATTGTGACAGGCATTTAAGCCAAAAAGCGCAGCAAAAGAAACGCAAAGGGCGCGGGTCAGGCTTACTGACATTTTTATTCCTTATTTTGTACGGCTAAAACGCTATGTTGGTAGGGAAAACAAGACATAGGTTTTTTGGGTGTTAGCGAAGACTAACAGACTTTTTCAAGCTTTACTTCCTTTCACTTGCTATCATTGTGTAAAATTGTATTTTCGTTTTTTTGTTGCTCTTAGTTATAAGGCTACTGAACTAACGTATAGTGTTGTGCTCAGTGTATTAAGCATTTGCCGTTTAAGGGAGTTTTCATGGACAAATCAGTAACAGTATTAGACTTCGATTTTGGTATGTCGCAGTTAAGCGGCAACAAAGCGCTGTTATTGACGCTACTCAATAAATTTTTGGAAGAGTATCGTTCTCTCAGCGATGATTTAAAGCAACTTATGGCTGACAATGATTTTGATAAGGCCTACTCATTGGTGCACACCTTAAAAGGAGTGACAGGCAACCTTGGTTTATTCGCACTCCATTCGAAAAGCAAGGAAGTTGAAACCAGTATACGTGGTGATAAAACGCTTCCTGATGATTACGTTGCATTTGAAGCGCTATTAAATGAAACCATTTCTGCTATTGAAGCTTTGTCCAACGAAGCACCGGCTAAAGACACCGAAGTAACGGACAACGCACTCGCCAAGCAGGCAAGAGATCAACTTACTCGGGCGTTGAAAGCCAACGAATTTATCTCGCAATCTAAGCTAGATGACTGGATGGACGCACTGGGCTTTAATGCTGATGTTCGCCAAGCTATCGAGGACGCTGTGGATGAACTCGATTACGAAGAAGCCATTGCTACGTTAGAACAAGCCTAGTGACCTATATTCCGGTACTTTTTGACAACAACCATATGGTTGTTGTCAACAAACCTGCGGGAGTACCCATGCATGACAGCGACCGCGGGATAGTTTCATTACTCAAGTCACAACTTAACACTTCAGATCTTTTCTTGTGCCACCGATTAGATACAGAAACCTCTGGCTGTTTGTGTTTAGCCAAAACCAGTTCTGCGGCTGCCATTATTGGCGATGCGTTCGCACATCGCACGGTCAATAAATACTACCTTGCAATTACCGATGCAAAACCACAGAAGAAACAAGGTACTGTGATTGGCGACATGAAAAATCGGCGTAGAGGCCAACATATTTTGACTAAGACGAGAGAAAACCCAGCGGTAACTCAATTTTTTAGTTACGGACTCACGCCGGGTATTCGGGCCTCACTAGTGAAACCGCTAACTGGTAAAACACACCAAATCCGTGTTGCTTTGAAGAGTTTAGGCGCACCTATTTTGGGGGATACCCACTACAATGGCACATCAGCAGACCGCATGTACCTACATGCGTGGCGACTGTCGATTCCCTTCGAGGGTGAAACCATTAGCATAACGGCTCCCACTGAGTCCGGTTTACACTTTACCACCAGTGCGTTTGAGCAGTGGATTGCTGAACTTGATGAACCAGACAAGCTCGCATGGCCTGCGATTGCGCCGTCATTACTAGCCAAGGTTTGCAGCTCTGACGACGTTTCGCACCACACATCAACTAAGCATAACTGAACATCATGTATCACCTTCATATACTGGGAAGCGGCGCTATTGGTAGCTTGTTGGCGGCTGGAGCACAACGCAACGGCCTCGGCTATTCCATGTACCCAAGAACCACAAAACAGTGTTCACTGAATATTACGTGGATAAATGGCGAGCAGTTAACGATTACTCACCACAACGCAGCGCCGAGCTTCCTCACTGAAACCGATGTGTTGGTACTGCCACTCAAGGTTTATCAACTGAGTGAAGCGCTGGCTGCATGGAAACCTTATCTATCACCAGCGACACCCGTGGTGTTATTACACAATGGCATGGGCGGTCTTGAACAAGCGAGAGATATTCTTGGTGATACTCACCCCATCATCTTAGCAACCACCAGCCACGGGGCTTATAAAGCAGATAGTGCTAGTATTGTCTATACAGGTATAGGGTCAACCATGATGGGACTAGCCCCCCACCTTCCAACAAACTGCGTTTATGAAGCAATACAGAAATCTATTGTAGAACGCTTTGAAAAAGCATTTCCTCCTGTTCAGCAAATTGACGATATTCAGAGTGCTTTGTGGAAAAAGCTAGCGGTGAATGTAGCCATTAATCCTCTTACCGCTATTCACGATTGTAATAACGGTCATCTATTACAACCGGAGTTTACCGAAACTATTGAAGGGCTCTGTGACGAAACCTCACAAGTCGCCAGAGCCTACGGAATAAATCTCACTAAAGAAGCACTCATTACCCTAGTAAGGCAAGTTGCAAGACAAACCGCCAACAACTTTTCAAGTATGCACCAAGACGTAGCCAATGAACGCCGTACCGAAATAGACGCCATCAACGGCTACATTGTGTCACTGGCAGGCAAAAAAGGTATCGACGTTCCGTTGAATACACTTATGGTTGAAAAGGTGAAGATACTCGCAAGTTGATACCGCTTTGAAGGTGAGGGTGAGTAAACACAAAGACGTTGTTGATAGTTTCGTCCAGAGTCGAAGTTAACTACAACTTAGACGATTTGATAAATTTAAAGAGGGTGGAGGCCTTCAATGAGCAAAGCTTCGCTGGCAGGGATGCCAGCGCAGAGCCTACATGGACGTATTTACGGCGTCTTTGCGATTGATGGCCTCCACCTTCTCACCTAATCTGCGTCAGACTCTTGTGAAGTCTGAGGCTTCATGTGTGGGAACAAGATAACGTCTTTGATGGTTGAACTGTCTGTGAACAACATTGCCAGACGATCGATACCTATACCCTCACCTGCCGTTGGCGGAAGACCATACTCAAGGGCGCGAATATAGTCGTCGTCAAAGTGCATAGCTTCATCGTCACCAGCGTCTTTCTCTTGAACCTGCTTAGCAAAACGCTTTGCTTGGTCTTCTGAATCGTTAAGCTCGCTGAATCCATTGGCTAGCTCGCGACCACCCACGAAGAACTCAAAACGATCAGTGATGAACGGGTTGTCGTCGTTACGGCGCGCCAGTGGCGAAACTTCCCACGGATACTCTGTAATGAAGGTCGGCTGCTCTAACTTCTCTTCAGCAGTCGCTTCAAAGATTTCACAAAGGTACTTACCAGCACCCCAAATGCCATCGACTTCAGGCTCTTTAATGTGAAGCTGCTTAGCCATCGCCTTAAGCTCATCCAGATGTGCTTCTGGATCGCGAATTGCTGCTTCATTAGCTTCTGGCCAATATTTAAGAATGGCTTCGCCCATGCTCAAGCGGTCAAACGGTTTACCAAAATTGTATTCAACTTCTGAAACCACGTTGCCGTCAGTGTCTTTCGCCGTATTTTTGATAATTGTGGTACCAAGAATATCTTCCGCTAAGGTGCGAAGCATATCTTCAGTCAGGTTCATCAAGTCGCGGTAATCTGCGTAGGCCTGATAGAACTCTAACATGGTGAACTCAGGGTTGTGACGTGTTGACAAACCTTCGTTACGGAAGTTGCGGTTTATTTCAAACACACGCTCAAAACCACCTACTACTAGGCGCTTGAGATAAAGCTCTGGCGCGATACGCAAGTACATATCGATATCAAGGGCGTTGTGATGCGTTACAAATGGCTTAGCTGTTGCACCGCCCGGAATCACCTGAAGCATTGGCGTTTCTACTTCTAAGTAATCGCGCTCAGTGAGGTAGTTGCGAATGCCATTAACGATTTTGCTGCGGATCATAAATGTCTTACGGGTTTGCTCACTCGTAATAAGATCCACATAGCGCTGACGGTATTTAGTTTCTTGGTCACTTAATCCATGGAATTTTTCTGGCAACGGTCGAAGTGCCTTGGTCAGTAATTCGTACTGTTCCATGTTCACGTATAAGTCGCCTTTGCCCGACTTATGCAATGCACCAGCCACACCAATAATGTCACCAATATCTAAAGCACCATACTTGGCTTTCAACACTTTTTGTGTGTCTTTGTCAGCATAAGCTTGAATACGACCAGTCATGTCTTGTAGCAACATGAAAGGTCCACGTTTGGCCATAATACGACCGGCAATGCTCACTTTATTGTCTTGCGCTTGCAGGGTTTCTTTGTCGAGTTCACCGAACTTAGCCTGAAGTTCTTCAGCGTAGTTTTCACGACGGAAGCTATTGGGGAAGCCGTTAGCACGGCACTGCTCTCGAATAGCGCTTAATTTAGCGCGACGCTCGGCAATTAATTTATTTTCGTCAGTTTGTTGGTCTGTCATAACCTTCACTTTACTTGTTCGGTTTATAGCCCTGATTTAAGGCTAGCTTCGATAAATTTGTCTAGGTCACCGTCTAGTACGGCTTGTGTATTGCGTGTTTCCACGCCTGTACGTAAATCTTTGATACGAGAGTCATCCAATACGTAAGATCGTATTTGGCTTCCCCATCCAATATCTGACTTACTGTCTTCCATCGCTTGTTTTTCGGCGTTTTGTTTTTGTAGCTCAAACTCATAGAGTTTAGCTTTCAACTGCTTCATCGCCTGATCTTTATTCTTGTGCTGAGAGCGGTCGTTCTGACACTGCACTACAATTCCCGTAGGTTCGTGAGTAATACGTACGGCAGAGTCAGTTCTGTTAACGTGCTGACCACCCGCGCCCGACGCACGGTAGGTATCAATACGTAAATCAGCTGGATTGATATCGATATCAATGTCGTCATCAATTTCCGGATAAACAAACGCCGACGAAAATGATGTATGACGACGATTGCCCGAATCAAAGGGAGACTTTCTCACCAGGCGGTGAACGCCCGTTTCAGTGCGTAGCCAACCAAAGGCATACTCGCCATCCATACGAATCGTTGCACTTTTGATACCTGCAACGTCACCGTCTGAAACTTCGATAAGCTCAGTCTTAAAGCCATGAGCTTCACCCCAACGCAAATACATCCTTAACAGCATATTTGCCCAGTCTTGTGCTTCAGTACCACCTGAGCCTGACTGGATATCGATGTAGGCCACACAATTATCATTGGGGCCAGAAAACATACGACGAAATTCGAGGGCCTCGAGTTGCTTTATCAAGCCATCAAGTTCAGCCTCGGCCTCGTTGAAGGTTTCTTCGTCTTCGGCTTCAACAGCGAGCTCTAAGAGTCCTTCAACGTCTTCCGTGCCTTGGTCAAGCTTGTGAATAGTTTCAACCACTTGTTCTAGAGAAACTTTTTCTTTTCCCAAGGCTTGGGCTCGCTCAGGTTCATTCCAAACCTCAGGGCTTTCTAGTTCACGATTAACTTCTTCTAAACGCTCTGACTTTGTATCAAAGTCAAAGATACCCCCTAAGCGCATCGGAGCGCTCGCGAATATCTTTTATAGCGTTGATTACGGGATTTACTTCAAACATAGTCCGCTATCATGATGAATCAAATAAGACCGCGGATATTAACGAATTTAGCCGAATTTAGATAGGGTGAAGGCGTAATTTAAGACACTTATTTAACGTGAAAGAATGGAAAGGCTACCCACGAAGTTCGCTCACTCCATTGTGGGTAGCCCATGTCGTAAAGTCACTGAATTTATGCGGTGAGCTTTTTAGTCAATTCTGCTGTTTCAGCGCCTAGTGCTTTCAACTGAGTCAGTGTTTTTTCGTCAACAACCACACCATTCTCATCAACAAGTGCATGAGCTTTGCCAATCGCTTTTTGATTAGGCGCCACTACCATACCTATGTTACCCAACAACATGCGAAGTACACTGAGTACGCGCAAACCTCCCAGGGCTCCCGGCGATGACGCCATAATACCCACCGCTTTACCTTTGTACGCCTGAAGCGGCTTTTCTCCTTCCGCCATTCGAGACGCCCAATCGATAGCGTTTTTCAATACCGCTGGATAGCTGGAGTTGTACTCGGGCGACGCAATAAGAAAACCATCGTGCTCTAGTAGCAACTTTTTAAATGCCAATGCGTGCTCTGGCATACCCAATTCAGCTTCAAGATCCTCACTAAAAATCGGCATTGGATAATCTGCCAAATTAATAACAGTGACTTGTGCGCCAGCCTCCTCGGCCCCTTTGGCCGCCGCCTCGACCATAGCTTGATTGAATGAACCACGACGAGTGCTTCCTGAAAACGCGAGAATTTTGGTCATAACTTACCTTTAGACTAATTATTAACAGTGAATCTTATACGAAGGTCTACCCTTATAAGTTGACGCCAACCATATAAAAAATCAAGGCATCACCCCGCGAGCAGTTGTAGCGAGTGTAAACTTAATCGACAAGTGAAAAGGACGCTTATGTTTTCATCGTGGTTTAAACCAGCACAAGAAAATCAAAACAGTGTACTCGAGCAGTGCATTGACGCCGTGGTAAGTATTGACGAAAACAATAATGTTACGTTTTTTAATCCTGCAGCCGAACGGTTATGGGGATATAAAGCTCACGAGGTTATTGGTCGCAATGTAAAAATGCTTGTACCAATAGCAATTCAAAGCAATCACGACAACTACGTGAATGCCAACAGAAGAACAGGCCAAGACAAAATTGTGGGAACGTCCCGCGATGTGGAGTTAGAAACTAAAACTGGTAACAAAATTTGGTGCAACCTGTCTCTTTCGAAAGTCGTTGTAGGAGGCAAAATTAGTTACACAGCTTTTGTCAAAGACATATCCGCAGAGAAAGAAAACGCGGAACGCATCGACCAAACCCTAGAACAATGTATTGATGCTGTGGTGACCATTGATGAAAACAACCTTGTCGTATTTTTCAATAAAGCGGCAGAAAAATTGTGGGCTATTTCGCGACAGGAAGTACTCGGCAAAAATGTAAAAATGCTGGTACCGAAAAGTATTCAGCCAAACCATGATAATTATGTAAATACCAACAGACGTACTGGCAATGACAAAATTGTCGGAACCTCTCGTGATATCCAACTGAACACTTTTGATGGCAGACAGCTCTGGGCAAATTTGTCACTCTCAAAAGTTGAGTTAGGAAACAAAATTCTGTACACCGCTTTTGTCAAAGACATTACTGAAGCAAAGTTGCAACAAGAAGCGTTTTCTACTTTATCCTTGGTAGCCAACGAAACAGACAACTCAGTCATTATTACCGACGCCAATGGATTGGTGGAGTACGTAAACCCTGGATTTAACCGTTTAACAGGTTATTCACTAGGCGATATTAAAGGAAAAACGCCAGGCGCTGTGCTTCAGGGGCCAAATACCGATCCGGCTACTGTTGCTCGAATTAGTGAAAATTTAAAGCAGCGAAGAGCGTTTTACGACGAGATCCTCAATTATGATAAGCAAGGAACTCCTTACTGGATTAGCTTAGCCATTAACCCTGTGTTTGACGAGGCAGGACAACTTACGAAGTTTATATCAATACAAGCCAACATTGACCAAACTAAGCGAAAAGCCCTTGAAAATGATGTTCGCTTGGCAGCTATCAGCGAAAGTAATATCGTGATGGAATTCTCCCATTCCGGCGCTCTGAATACCCTCAACCCAATGGCAATGAATGCGCTTAGAGTCTCAAATATTAATGATGCACAGCATTGTTTAAAATCTCTCAATGACTACTTGTCAAATGACCAGTGGCAAGCGCTCAAAAGTGGAAAAGGGGTTAGAACGACGTTAAGTGTGTCTATCAATGAAGGGCGTGATGCTGGTCGACTTGACGTTAGTGTATCGCCTGTAATGAATACGGAGGGTGATTTAGACAAAGTCCTCGTATATGGTTCTGATGCATCTGAACGCAATGCCGTAATATCAAAAACTCACGGTGCTATGTCACAGGTGTTGGACAGAATAAGTGGCATCATTCAAACCATCAATGGTATTTCTGACCAAACCAACCTGCTTGCCTTGAACGCAGCCATTGAATCTGCACGTGCTGGTGAAGCTGGGCGAGGTTTTGCTGTAGTAGCTGAAGAAGTGCGAAACCTTGCCTTGCGCACTACAGATTCTGCTGGCGAAATCAGCACGCTCATTGAAGAAACCAAAGAACACGTTGATCAGCTGTCGAGCTACATGGAAAAGGAAAAGTAGTTTTTCGATAAAATACTGTACACATATACAGCATAAAACTATAGTTAGAAACACTCCTCAACAAGAAGGAGTGCTAAATTAACAAGCAGCGAGGATGGATTCATGATTGGTTATGTCACATTAGGTACAAACGATTTAGCAAAAGGTGCAGAATTTTATGATGCACTGTTAGCTGAACTTGGTGCTGGCCGCTTTATGGAAGATGATACTTTCATTGCATGGGCAGCTAGCCCAGATCAGCCCGCAATTTCAATAACAAAACCCTTTGACGGGAACGCCGCTACGATTGGTAATGGTGTAATGGTAGCAATGCAGGTAGATTCTGCTGAAAAGGTCGACACACTATATGAGAAAGCAATGGCTTTGGGTGCTACTGATGAGGGAAAACCGGGTTTTAGGAGTGATAACTTTTATGCTGGTTACTTTCGCGATTTAGACGGTAACAAGCTTAACTTTTTCTACTTCAAAGAATAATTGAGCAACAGCACCGTTCATTCATGTACTTTGCATATTAAGTGAGGTAAACGGCGATCCGCTTACCTCACTCATGTGATAGAGCCTAGGTTACATCTTCTCTAGAGTTTCAATACCAAGCAACCCTAGCCCTTGTCTCAAGGTATTTGCAGTAAGTAGTGCCAGCGAAAGACGGCTATCGCGAACAGGTTCGCTCACATCATCTTTTAAGATTGGGCAAGCCTCATAGAAGCTCATAAATGCGCTTGCGAGCTCGTACAAGTAGGTACACAACACGTGAGGAGTGGCTTCTCTTGACACTACGCCAATGACTTCTTCAAATTGAAGCAGTTGTACTGCCAATGCATGCTCTTTTGCATCTTCAATAGCAATCACAACATTCAGGGTATCTGCATTTATGCCTGATTTTCTGAAAATACTTTGAATACGAGTATACGCGTACTGTAAATAAGGAGCTGTGTTGCCTTCAAAGCTCAACATGGTATCCCAATTGAACATGTAGTCAGTAGTGCGGTTTTTACTTAGGTCGGCATATTTTACCGCGCCAATGCCCACAATACGGGCAACATCGGCAAGTTCTTGCTCACTTAAGTCGTTGTCGCGTTCGGCAATTAATTTACCGGCACGTTCTACCGCTTCATCAAGTAATTCAACCAACTTAACAGTACCACCAGTACGGGTTTTAAATGGCTTTCCGTCACTGCCCAGCATCATACCAAACGGGCAATGCTCGTAAGTTTGTGCTTCGGTCATAAAGCCCGCTTTACGGCCAACGATTTCGGTTTGCTTGAAATGATAAGCTTGTCTTGCATCGGTCAGTATAAGGGTTCTGTCTGCACGCAAGGTACCGCTGCGATATCGCATTGCCGCAAGGTCGGTAGTTGAATATAGGTAGCCACCACCAGATTTTTGCACAATGTAAACACCAGGGTTGCCCTCTTTATCGGCAAGTTCAGGAATGAAAACAACCTGTGTGCCTTGGTCTTCAACGGCTAAGTTTTGTGACTGAAGATCTTCGATAACCTTTGGTAGATCAGGGTTATATGCTGACTCTCCCATAATATCTTCACGCTTTAAGCTAACGTTAAGCTTGTCGTATACTTCTTCGGAATGGGCAATAGATACATCAATAAATTGCTTCCACAAGGCAAGACATTGTTCGTCGCCGCCTTGAAGTTTAACAACATAATCACGTGCTCTGTCGGCAAAGCCCTCTTCTTCGTCAAAGCGAACTTTGGCTTCACGATAAAAATCTTCTAAATCAGACAATGCCGTTTCAGCCACTTCTTCTTGAGCGAGCTTGTCGGAAAGGTGCGCTAGCAGCATACCGAACTGTGTTCCCCAATCTCCCATGTGGTTTTGACGAATAACCTTGTGACCCAGGAACTCCAATACTTTAACCACAGCATCACCGATGATAGTGGTACGTAAATGACCGACGTGCATTTCTTTGGCTAGGTTTGGCGACGAATAGTCAACTACGATGGTTTGTTCTGGCGCTGAACTTACACCAATGCGCGCATCGGCTAATGAGGCTTCACAAGCCGTGCTCAACCAAGCATCGCTGATGTGAATATTTATAAAACCTGGGCCAGCAACCTCTAACTTAGTCGCAATATCATCAAGACTCACTGCGGCTACGATATCTTCTGCAATATCTCGTGGCTTTTTACGCAATTGCTTCGCCAATGCCATAGCACCATTAAATTGGTATTCACCAAACTCTGGTCGCGCACTTCGCGCAACAGGAACGGGGGCGTTCTCTACACCCAGTTTTACAAGAGCTTCACTGAAACGGTTTACCAATAGAGCGTGTATATTCATAGTTTGTCTTAGTCTTAATTTTCGCGAGTATTTTTGAAATCGATATCTGGGTAACGTTCTTGCGACAGTTGCAAGTTCACCATGGTCGGCGCTATGTAGGTAAGGTTGTCACCACCATCTAGCGCTAAGTTTTGCTCTGCTTTTCGGCGGAATTCGTCGAGTTTTTTCTCGTCACTTCCATAAACCCAGCGTGCAGTGGCAACGTTAACATGCTCGTACATGGCATCAACGTTGTATTCTGCTTTTAATCGAGCAACCACCACGTCAAACTGAAGTACACCGACAGCTCCGACAATCAAATCATTGTTAGCCAATGGACGGAAAACCTGTACTGCACCCTCTTCTGACAGCTGAATAAGTCCTTTGAGCAACTGCTTTTGCTTAAGTGGATCTTTCAAGCGAATACGCTTAAACAGCTCTGGTGCAAAGTTTGGAATACCAGTGAAGCGATAAGAGTCACCCGCAGTGAAGGTATCGCCGATTCGGATGGTGCCGTGATTATGCAACCCAATAATATCCCCTGCGTAAGCTTCTTCTAACAGCGCGCGATCGCCCGCCAAGAAAGTTAACGCGTCAGAAATACGCACGTCTTTGCCAATCCGCGTATGGCGCATTTTCATGCCTTTTTCATACTTACCGGACACAATGCGGCAAAAGGCAATACGGTCACGATGTTTGGGATCCATATTGGCTTGAATCTTAAATACAAAGCCACTGAACTTTTCGTCTGTTGCATCTACCGTACCTGCGTCGGTCTCGCGACCTTGAGGCTTAGGCGCCCATTCAACCAGGCCGTCCAACATATGGTCTACACCAAAGTTACCCAATGCAGTACCAAAAAATACCGGTGTGAGTTGGCCGTCTAAAAACAACTCTTGGTCAAACTCATTCGATGCACCAGTGACAAGCTCCAGCTCTTCACGCAGCGTTTCCGCGAGGTCTGAACCAACGGCTTCATCTAGCTCGGGGTTATCCAGTCCTTTGATGATACGTACATCCTGAATCGTATGTCCCTGACCGGTTTGATACAAAATGGTTTCTTCACGATGCAGATGGTACACACCTTTGAAGCTTTTACCGCAGCCAATAGGCCAAGTAATGGGCGCACATAAAATATCTAGCTCGGTTTCTACTTCATCAAGCAATTCCATGGGGTCACGAATATCGCGGTCCAGCTTATTCATAAAGGTGATGATGGGCGTGTCGCGAAGGCGGGTAACTTCCATAAGTTTACGGGTTCTGTCCTCAACACCTTTCGCAGCGTCGATCACCATTAAACAAGAGTCAACCGCGGTAAGGGTACGATAAGTATCTTCGGAGAAGTCTTCGTGTCCTGGGGTATCTAAAAGATTGACCAAATGATTACTGTATGGGAACTGCATCACAGAGGTAGTCACTGAGATACCACGTTCTTTTTCCATTTCCATCCAGTCGGACTTAGCGTGTTGCCCTGACTTTTTACCCTTTACGGTACCAGCGGTTTGCAGAGCGCGACCAAAAAGAAGGACCTTTTCGGTGATGGTCGTTTTACCGGCATCCGGGTGAGAAATGATTGCGAAGGTACGACGCGACGCAATTTCAGTGGCCAATTGAGAATTTGTCATAGATAAATCTGCACAGCGGCACCACGCAACATCATGCTGTGCCGAAATATTAATACGAGTTTAGAAATTGCGCGGGATTATACAAGAATACGTCCGCTTGTTATAGCGGATTACATTGAATATTTATCCGCGACTAGTAAAGGCTTAACCCCATTATCACCGCATCTTCACGGCCATTTTCGGTGGTGTAGTAATCTTTGCGGATGGAGACCTGTTCGAAACCTAAAGATAAATAAAGCGCTTTTGCGACAGAATTTGATGCTCGCACCTCTAACCAAAGTTTTTCTACACCACTATCTTTACAATAGCTCACAAGGTGTCGCACTAGCGCTTTACCAAGCCCCTTGCCCCTTTGCGATGACGATACGGTAATATCAGTTAGCGTAGCTTCATCAGCAATGCACTGAACAATGGCATAGCCTTGTACACTATTAGCATGTGTAACTACCCAGCAGCGATAGGTTTTGTGCGTACTTTCACAAAAAGTATTGAATGACCAAGGCGTCACATGGGCACTTTGATGTAATCCATGTGCTTGCTGAAGCTGATTGTCATCAATGTTTTGGCTAATAAGCTGAATATTCATTTATTGCGTTGAATTCGCTCTTTCGCATAAAACCTGCCACAAGGCTTTCTTGTGCACAGCCGTTAACTCAGAGGGTATACAAGGCAACACCAAATGGGTTGGTGTAAGTTGAAATGCCTCGCCCACAACAATTTGGCTGCTATTAAAAGTCATTCCACAAATCAAAGTCGCGTTGAGAACGTCATCAATAATGGCCTTACTAATGCTGAGTTCTGACGCAGATAATGGGGAGAATTCAGGGATTGATGGCGCGGATTCCACAACTGGCACTTCTGGCTGAGGTGTTTCATCTGTCGATGTGGCCATCACTTGACGAAGTGCTGATAATCGCGCCTGTTTCTCTTCTTTATTCAGTGGGGTGCTGGTAACGGCAGCAACCTGAGGTTCTTTTTGACTCACCACTTGTTGAACGTTATCTGTTTGATTTTCCGACTTTGCGACGAACACAGGTATTCCCATGTGTTGGAGAATAGCACTTTGATAATCGGATAAAGACATTAGATAATGAGGGCGAGTTGCAAAAACTTGCCTTAGTTTATAACAGTAAGTCGATAATTGGCAGTACCGAGGGTCGATCTTCTTTTATTATCATGGACTGAAGTACGAAAATAAACATACCGAATGGCGTGAAGTCACTGGTTATATTGAACCGTCACACCTAGACAACTAAAAGGTCAATTAACATTGTTTTACCATAGCTTAGGAATACTTAGTTCCGTTGTTTTCATGCTAACTTGGTATGGTTTAACTCGTCAGCTCATCAAAATTTATAGACGTCGACAATCAAATCTTTTAGGTACAGATGGTTTATCACTGAATCAATTTGGCTCGAGTTTTTTTGCCTTTTACGCGAGCTTTATTGTAGGAATAGCGTCTGCCGATTTTAATCACTACTTAGTGTGGACACGAACAGGGGCGCTCTTTCTCACTTTGTGTGTACTTTATTACCTATGGCAAGATCGGCCGTCGTTACGGGTAAGAAGCGTATTATATGGATCAACTGCCTGCTTTATCGCTGGGTTTATTGCTATGAGTTTTAGACCCCTACCCGCCTATATTATTCACAACACTGACATTATTGTGGTGGTCATTACTCTCGTATTACTGCAAGGGACTATTGCTCAAATACGTATGCTGTATCGTAATCAAGAGGTTGGGGCGCTCTCCTTCTCGTTGTTACACAGTATTCTGCTCAAAGATGTCACGACGCTAGCGTTTTTATTCACGCTACCTATTGCGACTGCCTGGCCTCTAATACTATTGAATGGATCGAGCATTGTGTCTCGTGGAATTTTACTTCTGTTGATGAGGCGAAAACAGCGATTAGCTAATAATTCATCACTAATGCATTAAGGGTGATTTATACAGATGTTTGGTAGAGACTATAATGCTTAATTTGAAGCGTTTGAGAAAGCCACTGAAAGTGGCAGGGGTGGAGGGACTCGAACTTCACCAATCTGAAAACCAAAAAAACCATTTACTTCAACAACTTAATTCCATTATTAAAACCGACAATAATTTCATATTTGTCTATTTTTAAAAAACATCCCTGTTTTTTAAGCTTACATATTCGGTTAAACCCTAGTACCACTAAGATACCAAAATTTATAGGGTTTGCCTATTTAGTTAAAATACCTAACTTATCAAGATAAACGATATTAGATTGATCTTCCTGAGCTAATGGGGCTGGGTCCACGTCTAGAACATCTCTGTAGTAGAATTCCTTAGTTACGGAGATAGAAGAGTGGCCCATCAACTGAAAAGCTTTTTCTAACGTTCCTGTTTTCACTGCCGCAACTGCCCTAAGGTCGTGTTCGGTAAAGGTTACACTAGGCAAGTATTTCATTCGAATTGCTTTGTGCTTCGCCGTACACCAAGCATTTTGAAAGCTCTTAGAGCTGCGCCTAACACCATTAACAGTAACAAAAAAATCCCAATTTTTTTGAATGGTGCTGATTTACCAAACCTAAGTTCTTTTATCTTTAATAAAATTTCCACTAACTCATCATCATATCTAACACGCATACCAAATTGATTCTTACCGTGTACAATTCTGATTCCTACATCGTCTAACATACTAGCGTTTAATCTGAGCATGTCGGCTTGCCTTATACCTAGCTTCAATTTTAAATCGATATATAGTTTGAGCCAGTCTGGGCAGGCCTTCTTGAAACTTTGTATTACTGTATCACTTGGGATAAAACCTTTGCTTGGAACAGGAATTTTTTTTACTTTCCTTGCAGGGTTTGAATCAATTAAACATTTATCCTCGGCATAATTAAGAAATATATTTAACAGAGTCAGTTCATGGTTAGCTCGAGTAGCCCTATGAAGTTGATTATCCATGTAGAGTTGTATTGCGTCGCGAGTGATTTCGGCTATCTTAAAACCTCTAAACGTTTCCAGAAGCTCACAAAAGCAGCGTGAATAATCTTCAAACGTTGATTCTTTAATTTCTCCAATTCGTATTTTACGTTGCAGTACAGTGTGTCCTAACTCCTCAAATGTAGTTGGGTTACTCTGCTTTTCAATAACATAGTCAACTCTTTGATAATAAGATTTGATAGCTTCAGCATAGCTCTTGCCTAAACTAATATCTTTCTTTTTGCCGTTTGGTCGAGTTATCAAAAAATAAGTCTTAGACTTTTCGTTAAAACTCATACCTTTCGGAAGATTGTATTTGTTGCGTCTTCCCATATCAATCCAACCTATTTTCAACAGTCCGTCTCAATATTATTGGGTATTCCCACGAATCAAGCTCGTGTGGAATCCTCATCCTTATAAGCTGCTGTACTTGCTTTTTCTTTTGTTTAAAGCCAGTTAAACGAGCAACTTCTTCTTGCGAAAGGAAAAAGTCAGTAGTACGCAAAACATTGTTGGCGTTCAAAGGAATCATGGTGTGTCCTCAAACCGAGACCTGGAAAACAACTAGTACTTCTATTCAAAAAATATAGGAATAGATTACAAAACAAAAAGTTGCCCTGCATAGGTCAATGAAAATTTAGCTATTGAAGATGTAAAATCTATGGACGATTTTAAGTAGGATTGACATTAAACCTCATCGAGAATAGCTGCGTTTCTTAAGTTATTCGAATGGAATAACTAGGGACTCTATTCGCGATGACTTTAGTTCCTTTGTCTCGCTGTTGAAGTGTTCTTCTTGAACTTTTTACAAGTTATTCCCTTTTTACGTCTTTTTCAATAATTTTTCCAATTTTTCGTTGCAATTATATGTTCAAGGACTATTGACAATAAAAATGAGAAAATCTCAAACCGCAATGAATAGTGAAGAACGATTAGTCCCATTTTCTAGAGTATAAAATTACGAGCCAACTGATTAAAATTTTACCAAGTTCAATCGAGCTTCTGACCAGTGAAAGTATTATAATATTCACCATCGATATTCTGTTTATACTCCCCATCGAAGGTTTTATATACTTTCCCACTAAATTGGTCAAAAGCGGGATCACCGCGGCCCGAAATATAAATAGGTTCATCCTCTTCTTTTGATTCAGACGTTAACGTTGCTATCAGGATCCTTATAAAACCCATTATCAAATAGGTTAGACCGCGCAAAATCGCCTTAAACATGCTGCTAAGGTCAGCTCCATTGTAATGACTATCATTAGTGCCTTTTTCCATGATGAGTTTGCCTCCTCTGTGTTTAAAATGAGACTTAGCTATTCAAATATATTTCATGTAGTAAGATTTGATCTATAACTGGATGGTTTTGAAGCCCGAGCATTCGGTTCAAATAGCTTCTTTGAATTCTCTAACCATTAACCTTTAGTGTCGCTATTTACGAAATTCTCTCAACAACTTTAACCATATAAGATACTGAGGCTAAAACAAGGTTTTTGTAAGCCCCAAACTATAAGTTTGTGCATGCACAAACTTATTAAAAGAAGCATTTCGCCTGAAAAGCCCCACTAAAACCAAAAACCTCATCGATTTCGGCTATCGAATTTTATGTTAAATCACTCTTTTCCCTTTTAAATCACTAAAAGCCACTACTTTTTCTAGAGTTTTAGGCATTACAAACAATATTAGCCAGCAAAGCATCGAAATGACGGGTCATTTCGATAGATGCCGCTGTGTAAACGTTGGCTACGCCTCCGAACACAGCGGCATCTATGGCTTTAGTGGCTTACGCGCAATTTTCTCTCGCAAACTCGTTTAGTGCCGTGTATTGAAAATCTATAGCTCCATCAAACTCTTTTTTTTACCTGAAAATTTCACGTACTTTTCTGTGCTCTAATTAATTTCGAAAAAGGTAGTGGCTTTGACACTCGTGCGCTCGCGACCACGTTAAACCATTCGGCGCTTGCCTTGCAGCAAGTACGGTCACCGTCCGGCATAAAGTGCAAACGGCTGCTCAGGCTTGAACCTGAGTTTTACTTCATTCCAGTAACGATAATCGAAATAGGAGAGACACGATGCAAAACGTCAATAAGTCTAAAGCCACGTAGCGGTGTAAACGCTGAGTATCTACCCCACTCTACTAACGGGTAGCGCTTCAGAGGTACGGTGATAGTCAAACCTGAAAACCGCGCAGTGTTTTCAAACTTGGCGAGGCTATATGTAGGCGAAAGCGGACATATGAGTCGACCCTGTGATTTCAGGGTTTTGTTCTTACAAAGTGAGGTAGTAATGTTGTCTAATATCAATTCAGAGTTGGCGTTTATTCGTCAATTACGTAAACGAAAACGCTACAGAAAATCTATACTGGATAAATTTCAACCGGAAATTGAACAGTTGTTTTTACATGGTGCCACTGGCACCGAAATACAATTTTGGCTCTCACGAAACAAAGTAAAGGTCAGTCTTTCCACTGTGTCTCGATGGCTGAAAAAACATGGCTATATTCGCTAAACCTAAAGCACAAGCCGCCAAAGTAATGAAACGACTGCAAGGTACCGTTATTGAGTCTGTGGGTACCGTACGCAACTATGAACAGTGCCTCAGTGGCGTTGCTAAATTCATGAAGAGCGACGGAAACTTCAACGGCCTGATGTCTATGACAATCGACCAAGCTATGCGCTATTTGACAATAAGAAGTGAGGAGGTCGGGCAAAAGCAACTAGACATGGACAGACAAGCGATTCAAATGATGTTTACCCACGTTACTGGTGTATTGAGTAAAGACGACAAACTTCCAGTCGTAAAATCAGAATATAAACAACTTCTTCAATCTCGTGCCTACACTGAATTACAAGTTAACGAGATAACCAAGCGCCAACGCTATCATAACGCCTTAGCCACCCGTATTGCTCATGCGGCAGGCCTTCGCGCGCACGAGCTATACACTTTGCGTCTCCTCAATGAACAATCGCCCAGTGAGCGCAGAGCTACGCGCACCGATAAATTCACAGGGTTACCAGGAGAAGCCTACACCGTAGTAGGAAAAGGCGGTTTGATACGCGAAGTGCGCATTCCATATGAGCTAGCTAAAAAGCTCGAATCATTACGTTTAACCATCCCAAAACATATTGTTGACCGCAATGTGCATTACAAAAGTCACTATGCGGTAACAGGAGGCCAATCGTTCAGTAAATCATTCAGTCAAGCCTCGAAAGCAACATTGAGCTGGTCGAATGGTGCACATGGTCTTCGTCATAGCTATGCACAAAAACGCATGGATACGCTCAGAGCAATGGGAAAAAGCTACAACGCAGCACTTGAGATTGTTAGTCAAGAGCTTGGTCACTTCCGCCCTAGTATTACAGAGGTTTATTTAAGATGAAAACTATCTCTATTGGAATCATTCTCTTAATATCAATACTCATTGCAGTTTGGCTCTATTTCACGCTACCCAGCTATGCGCTGTTGGAAAATCGAAACGGACAATGGGTATTAGCTGCTAGAGGTTGGTCTATCATAAAATACTGCTGGCCACTGATAACCGTTGCAGTCTTAGTCACCATTTGTGTTGTTTCACTGATCGAGTATAGCGTTTTAGTCGCTAAAATTAACAGGCTAAGGAGCGAGTACGAAGAGAAAGAACGCTCACTTACTAGCGCTTACGAGAGCAAACTGAATTGGTTTAAGCGAGACTTTATATCTAAATTTGAGGCCAAAGCAAAAGAAATACACGACAAGGATGTGAAACTCACGAGGCAAAACATCGCTCTTATGACTCAGCTGAAAGATGCAAACTGTAGAGCTGAAGCTGCAGAGCAGGAGGGTAAGCGTAGAAAAAACAAGCAGGAAAGAGCTTCCTTTGCTTTAGGTAAGCTAAAAGCGAAGATGAAGAAAAGAGAGAAGGTTTGTGCATGCACAAACAATCTATAGTCACTCTAATTCTTCTTAATGTGCTTTCTTCCCCAAGCTTCTATTTGAGGGGCAAAATGATTAAGAACGATAACGCCTATGACTAAAACAGCTACCGTTACCGGTAGCGCCCATAAAACGAAATCTTCACCGCTAATACCTGTACTTGACATTTTTCTTGAACCTGGTCAATAAATAACCCTTTACAGAGCTAAAACAGCTTTACTGCAAAGTCTGTTGCAAACTTGTATTACACACCTCTTTGGCGCTTTTCATTATATACGTTAACTAAGTTTTCGCTCACCCCGAGCAATGGTTATCAGTTAGTACCAAATTTCTGATGGTCAGATATAGACAAGGAGCAGAAGTTCGGATCTATTTGCTATCAAAGAAATATTCCCAAAACTCCGGGCTAATCAAAGCGATCAAACGATCAATGAAAGTAACTTCTCTCTCACCTATAAATTCAAGTACATGTTTTTCTCTAGCTGCTTGAAGGGTAAGTCTGGTTTCAGGAACCATAATAGTATCTACTTGAAATCCAAGAAAGTTAGTTGAGCCGAATACGTAATATTCGAAGTAACACATTACTACTCTGTTTCCTGAACCGGTTTCAAATGCCATTTTTGTGTGAAGACGCCCGCCTGTTTCCCCTTTTTCATAAGCGTTTTTAGTGGCTTTAATCACGCTTTCCGTATCTGGTGCGCCTGTGATGGAGGAATTGAGAGCGTCAGAGAGGGAGTGAGGATGGTATATGATGCTTTTGTTGTGGCCACCTGAAGTAGCACCTAAAAAGACTCTCCCTGCGTCGTCGCATGCCCTTAATGCAGTATGCATAGTTACTAGCTTAACATCTAGACTGGCAGCCACTATAGCCAATACAGTAGCTAATGACACAACGATAGTTAGAATCCATTTCATATTACCCACTCCTTTGAGGTTAGTATGACAGCTGAATGTGGTGGTTTTGCCATAAAGAAGGTGTCATAGACAATAAAGCTAATATAGTCATAGTGTGAAGTCTAGCCAGGATTTAACTTAAGCCCCAAAAGGCAAGTCTTTAGTCTCAAATAGACAAGGAGTGGACGTTCAGATTTGATATAAAATTTCTGCTTTGTGCCAAATATAGTCTGTCGGCTTTAGCTCTATTGATTTTCTGTGGTAAAAGTGAAGTGTATATGGTTTTATTTACAACGTGCTGTAGATTAGGTATTTGTTAAATCAAAGCACGTACATTTGAAGCGCAGGTTCCGATTTATAACACGTGCTCATTTTCCGATAATGTATCAAATTATATTTTCTCTATCTGAATTTAGAAAACGAGCATGCCAAATAGTAAAATATACGAACTAATAAATTAAGGAGACAACGTCATGGCGAGATGTACTGCACCAGTGAGAGGACATAGTTCGGCCGCTGCCGCAGCAAATTGTCCAGCGTGTCGTTATAAAAGTCGCGGGTACGGTGGCTATAGTTCTTCATACTCATCATATTCCAGCGCTAGTAGTTATTCTAGAGGTAGTAGCTCCAGAAGTTCAAAACCTCGCTGGTCTAAACCCAACTCTTCAGTGTCCTATACTTCGTCTCAGATTCAATCATTAACGCCAGTAAGGCAGGCAGTTGAAGATAAAGCAGCTGTACAGCCTGATATTCGAGATGCATTTTTATGCCATGCGTGGGCTGATCGTAAAGAATCAGCGAAGGAGTTACATGATTTGCTTGAGGCTGCTGGTGTAAAAGTTTGGTTTAGTGAAAAAGACCTTGGTCTTGGTGTGCCAATGATGCGAGCCATTGACAAGGGCTTAGCAAATTCCAAAGTAGGGCTTGTTCTGGTGACTCCTGCAATGCTTGAGCGTTTACCCAAAGAAAGTGTTGCTGATAAAGAGCTTTCTGCTTTGCTTGCGGGAAACCGACTCGTTCCTATCGTGCACAATACGACATATGAGGCGCTTCGTAATGTAAGCCCTTTGCTTGCGTCGAGGTCCGGTTTAGACACATTGGAAGATTCAATGGCTGAGATTGCTGAAAAAATCGCGGAGTTGGTAGCTATATAATTCAATGTGGTTTAGTTCTAAGAAGCGCGAGCTATCGGAATGGTTTTCCGCCGCGCTTTTATCTTGGTTTCATTTCGTAGGGATTGGCGGCATGCAAAAAGATCAATGCTACATGTGTGAAAAATCATCCACATCTGCTGAGCATGTTCCCCCAAAGTGCTTATTCCCGGAATTTAAGGACGCCAAGAAAAACTTAAGGGTTAACTTAATCACTGTTCCTTCATGCGATGAGCACAATGGAAAAAAGTCACATGACGACGAATTCTTGATGGTTAGCATCGCCGGAATAATCGGCAATAACTCGATCGGCTATCAGCATTACAGAGGGAAGATCCAAAGAGCATTAAAAAGGACATCATACAAGTTATTGGAAAAAGTGTTTTTACGAACGGAGCTTACGAGAATAGAAAGTGAAAACAAATTTATCGAAATTCTTTGGGGTACTCCCGACTATGAAAGATTAATTAACTGTTTCAGCCACATCGCATATGGAATTTACCATCACCATTTCAAAAAGAAATTCAACGGCGTGCTAAAGCCCTATCTAGGGTTTCTTTATACAAATGAGAAAAACCCGAAGACATTCAAGGCTTTAATTAAAGAAAAGGTACGAGTTGAGCTGGCTGACGAACCGAAATATGGGGACAATCAAGAAGTCTTTTATTACCAATTTACTAAGCCTGATCATTTTGGAGTTTTTTTGGTCAAGCTTTGTTTTTACCAAAATGTCGATGTATTTGTCTCATATATGCCTTTAGGCTCTCAAAAGCCGACTCACCTTGGCTTCGAACTTATGAATAGAGGGATAAAAACTTTTTTCACTCTAGGTGACAATGAGTACGAGTTCAATTGAAGCTAACGATGGGCAGCACTCGCGGCCTTTGGCTGTTGGGAAGCCAACCGCTATGTCGTCCTTTAATGTCCACAAGAGACTGTCAGATTTGCTTTTCTAGTCTATCTTTCAGTATACGAAGACCATCAATGATTGTTTTTTCTAAAAAGTGCATTTTGTGCCCTTCATTCCAAATTTTAACATTTTCACCTGACCATCCATTTTCAATTAATTCACTCCAGCCGTAAATGTACTCAAGTGTGTCGATAAATAAACACTGAAATTCAAAAGGGTCTACCTTTTTAAATAGCCTATCGTTCCGTGAACCGTGAACAAAGAGATTTCTAACTAAGATGGCTTTACGCACAATATATCTTAAGTCATCCGCGCCCAAAGGTCTTGTTGTCGGATGCTCTTCTAATATACTTATTCGCTCGAAAATCCTATCTTTTAGGGACTTCCGAGAAATATTAGATATCGAATGCAGTAAGGATTGCCTAATTGTTTCAAAATCCTCGAAGTCTGATTTAATTCTTGATTCAAGTTCCTCAAGTAACTCGGGGGAACCTTCAGGTAGCTTGTTCTTTTCTTCACCTATGGTCTTAGGGAATATATCAAAGAGGTTTGCTACAGCAATAAGCCTGCTAGGTGAATAGCCTTCTTGGAAATATGAGCCATAGAAACTGTATCTAACAGTATCTCTATCTTCTTTATCAAACCAACTTTTAAGGATGCACAAGAACTCTTCGCTATTTACATCAACCAAAGGGTCTGAAGTGAATCTGTCTTTCTTATTTTCGCCCCAGTTGTAATTACTATGTAATACCAATAATTCTTGGTGTTTATCTTCGCAGTCTTTTTTTAAACTAACCTCTCCAAAGTGAAGCCCAGAACCACTAACGAATCGCAAGAACAATGAAAGTTTGTACGCTCTTCCGAAAGCTTCCTCTAATAATAAAGGCTCTTCAAAATTGATATTCACTACCACTTTATTTTTAATGCTCACACCGTTGATGCTATAGCCTCCGCCAGTGCTTAAGCAGTTGCTTGCACTAACTCTTCCAATTTTTGTCTCCTGATTGAAGATTTTAAAATTCCCATCAAAGTAAGCTATTACAGCTCCATCATTTGGTTCTAATTCTTCATGGTATTCTTGTCTTTTTAAAGCTGATAGCAATTCATCGTTGGGGAAGTTGATGTAATCGAACCCACTGCGCCTAGGGATCATGCGCTCTGGGTTATCTATAGTCAAAGAGATTGATTTGAATAAATCTTCGGAAGGAAGTATTTTGCTAGTTCCAACTATCATTAAATGTGAGTATATTTTTGCATTAAAGGATATTTTCTGGCCATACATGTTTCGACCAGTATTCCCTAAACAATTTATAAGTGAAATATACTTTCCTTCAGACGTTTTTCCATATATGTCTGAGTGACTTTCCACATTGAACAACTCAGATGACCAGCAATTGAATTCATTTGACCCATCTTCTGTATTGAGTATTCCTGATACATTATCATTGCTGCCAACTTGGAAGCTGCCCTTAATAATTTCTTTCACTGATTTATCCCTTGAGCGTAATCACTATTAGTCCGTTGTAGAAGGTTATTATCCTTTCACTTGCTTATAAATGTCATGTTCCATTTGAGAATCGGTAAGGAATGTTTCCAGTTAACATAGCGCAACGAGTGGCGAACTTGATGTATGATATACAGTCGCACTGAATCGCAACTAGTTCAGTAGACACTAGTTCAGTAGACACATCATAACTATATTTTTGAAAGAATCTAAACCTATGCTCCAACGTCTGCAATACGTGCATTTGAGCAGTACTTATATCTTTGGCGGGTTCAGTCAGACAAGGATCGGAAGTTCGCCTAGAGCAATTGAGGTGAATTAGCCCGCTCCTATTGAACTACTAACGCAGAAAACATTAGGTTATTGTCGAGAACATGAGCCTTATACAAACTCCCACCCTTGAGATGCCCATAGCCACTCTGAATAGAATTTATACCCAAAATACAACTCTACTGTGAACAAACTTGTCTTCTTTTTCAGATGACCGGTGGTGAGGTTTGAGCAGAAGTTGGTCAGACAAGCCCTAAGGAACTGAATCCCCGTCCTGTCTTACCAACTGTAGTGTGTCCGTATGGAGCCAGTCATCACTTTCAGTCGGGCATCTGTCTAGAAAACGTATCAGACGCTGCGCAGATTATTGGCCACGGTTCGCCATACCGTTATGTTTTCGCCACCCAGCAGGATTCCGCGCCAAGCCAAATTTAACAACGCAAGGAAGATCCAATATACGCTCCCAATGACTCGACAATTCTCCTATTCGTGCCTATTGCTGGTTCCCACATGTAAGCACTTATTTGCAGAAAGAGGTGCAGTCGTCACTTTTCCTACCACCCACGCTCCTTCCTCACTCGCCCGCCAGTTTTGAAATCAGACATTTAACGGGATGGATAACTGATAATTTTTACGAATGAAAGGCGGGGCTAGCTGACTAGGCATGGATAGAGGAATCGGAAGACTTTTCATTTGACAAAGGGAACCCCCTCAGCCAAAATTGAGTAGAATTTTCTGAAGTCGCCACAACTACAGAGTATTGAAGTCTTCCTGAATCTTTATTCAGGCTAGCCGCAAAACCGAGCACATAGCTCGGTTTTTTGTTTCTAGCCCATAGAATTATTTTTCACGATCGAAAATTCTCCGCAGTACGCAGAAATTTTGTCGGTAATTGAAGTTTTTGTCGGTAAGAAGATATTACGGAAAGCTTGAAGAGCCTGCACGTTAGCCACTAAAAGTGGCAGGGGTGGAGGGACTCGAACCCCCAACCATCGGTTTTGGAGACCGCTGTTCTACCAATTCGAACTACACCCCTAACGCGCAGTGCATTATACGTATAGCGATTCAAAGGTAAAGACTTTTTGCTTATCTTACAGTTATACGCTTAATAATCATCCAAACCGCACAAAATAACCGCTAAGCCCCATCATTTACCCTCCAGTAGACTCCAAAGCTGCAAACCATAATTCATTGGTAAGCTTCACAATTTCACAGTGACGCTTTGTTTCTTCAATCACAGTGTTTATCGCTATGCCGGACTTATCTGCATACGCTTCGCACAGCGCCATATTTTGCATATCGTCGAACTCATTAATCATGGCACAACTCGCAATATCAAAATAGCGGTTACCCATGGCAGCGTACTCCCAATCGATGACCATCGGAGGGTTGATCTTAAGCACATGTCCAGCTTGAAGGTCATTGTGGCAAAGCACGATATCGTCTTGATTTTGCTCACTGGCAACAACTCGTACACGCAAAGCAGTCACTTCTTCGAGTAATGCATTGCCCTCTGGTAGCGACAATATTTTTAGGTAGTGTTCCCAACGTCCGATGAGATCGAGAGGGCGTCCGGTGATAGGAAGTTCGTGAATATGCCACAGTACCTCAGCTAAATCCTTTGGAGAAATGTCGTATTGAATTGAGGCGTCTGAACCTACCCAGTTTTCAACCCATAAAGTCTCATCGTCGTTTAACCATACGGCATTGGGCGCAATGCCCTTTACGGTGAGCTGTTGTTGTAAAACAAACTGGTGAAAACGATCCACGCCGCTGAACTGGTCATCTCCAAGCCATTTAACTGCGTACTCTTGTGCACCATCAACTAAGTGAAACACAGCATTGATATCGCCGCTATCTACCGCACGTAGCTGCGCGTCGTTCGATAACCCTAATTCGGTGTGTAAAAGATTGAGAATGTCTCGTGTATCCATACTGCTTTTTATCTTTTCCGTTCTAGACCAAGACTATATATCTAAACTCCTTAATCGCCAAACACCAATAAAAAACGCGGCTACTTCTAATAAAGTAGCCGCGTTTTAGCGTAAGATGTAGAAATGTCTTTTATCGCTTATCTTTGTTTGACTGCATGGCATCGAAGTTTAGAAACTTTGCCACAAAGATAGCTTGCCCCACTTCTCTATGAGTGATCTCCATTTCTCTACCCAATACTGACATGACGTATTGGTAGTCACCAGACACCTGTGTGCTCGTTGACGTAGTAACAACATCAAGAGCCTTATAAGTGTTGATGCGTTCGATGAAGTCCTTTATTGGGCCTATGTAATCATTGACCAATGGATATAACGACAACTCAACCATTACGTTCATAGTATTACACCTTAAAATTGATAACGGATGGACACACCGTACTGACGGCCGTTTCCTAGCTGATAGTAATACTCATCAAAGGCGTACTCGTCTCGAGGGTCATTGCTAAATCCACCAAAACCACGAGTATAGTACTCTCGGTCAAAAGCGTTCTTCACCCAAAAGGTGGTGCGCCAATCGCCAGCAAACCAAACTAACTCACTATTAACCAGCGTTGTTGCTGGAGAAATAGCATCGTGCCCGTCGGAAAAACGATGAGAATCTTTGAAGTCCACATCCACACGCCAAAGTACATTCTCTGAAACCTCTAATTCACTGAACACATTCATGGTGTATTTAGGAGCTTGTGCTTGATCTTGTTCTTCAACAATACTGCCGTCGGCTTTTGTGAAACCTTCAAAAGTAGCATCTAAGTAACCTAAACTTGCATCGAGGGTCCACGTATCAGTGGCATTCCACGACATCTCTAGCTCTACCCCTTGGTTAGTACCCAAGTCCGCATTATCGATAATGTCGATAAAGTCTGCGGTGCCATCGTCTCTTCTCAATACATCAAAATCACTGATTTGAGTATCTTGTCGATCCATATAGAACACTGCTGCTCTTACGGTCATATCGTCATTCAACAACGAGCCCTTGAAACCCAACTCATAGTTCCAGTTATATTCTTCATCAAAGAAACGACGCTCTTCTGAAACTCGCTCATCAGAGTTAAAGCCTGCACCTTTATAACCACGGGAAACACTAGCGTAATAAAAGTGTTTGCCTACCGCATATTGCAGTGCAAGTTTTCCACCCAGCATTGTTGTGTCTGTAGAACGGGCGATACCAGCGTTATCTGAATAATCAAAGCCGTAGTTTTCTGAACGAAGTCCCGCCAGTAAGCTCAACTGTTCGGTCAATTGCGTGGTGGTGTCTAGATAAACAGCTCGAGTGGTGGGCTCGTAAGTGCTGGCGAAGTCGCTATCGGCATAGGTGTATTGACGTAGCAATTGCTCTTCGCTCGACTTATACAAAGCACCTACAGTCCAATCCGTTCTACCATCAAACAACGCAGTGTTTTGATTAGACACAAAACGCACTTCCGCAGTTTGGGTTTCTACGTCGCGAAAGTAAGAATCAAAAGATGTATAGCCCCACGGGTGGAAACCTGTGAACGTCCAGTCTTCATCATAGGCGTAACCAATATCATGCGATGCATAGGTACCGATAACAACAAAGTCACCACCGGCAGTTTGCGTGGTCGAACGTAGACTTAATGCATCGGTTTGATGGCGATCAAAACCCGGCTCATCTGAACGTGTTTTGCCATCATTGTCTAAAGAGAACGCGTCGTAACCGTTGTCAATGTCATACCAGCGGTAAGTTAACGCTAACTCACTTCTTTCACCCACTTGACCAGCAACAGCAATTTTTAATGCAGATTCATCAATGTTATTAGTGTCTTCTCTATCTAGATAGGTGTTCTCAATAAAGCCATCGCTTTGATTATGAACAAGAGCTACACGATAACCCCATGCATCGTTGATCTCACCGCCGGTAGCAGCCTCTAAACGGAGCGTGTCTTGTGTTGCTAGTCTTAAATCGACATAGTTGTTGTCTGTGTCGCCCACAGCATTACTGGTAAGTTTAACCGCACCCGCGAGTGCGCCAGTACCAAACAGGGTAGCTTGTGGCCCACGGAACACTTCCACCTGTTGCATGTCAAAAATGAGACCCGAAGCGGCAAGACCTGAAAAATCAAAGTCATCAACAAAGAAGCTTACCGATGGATTGATAGGTTCACGAAACTGGCTACGTTCACCAATACCGCGAATCTGCACAAAACGACCACGAGATGCGCCTGCGGCAAAGTTCACATTAGGAATACTCGACAGTAAGCTGTCGACATGGTCAGGTTGACGGCTTTGCAGACGTTCCGCATCAACGACTGTGGCGCTGGCACTTAATTGGTCAAGTATGGTTTGGCGAAAATCACCACTAACGACAATGCGTTCAATGTCTTGGTTAGTTTCCGTGTTTTGTGATTGTGCGTGTACTGCAACAGACGCAGCGAGTAACGAAAGGCAAAATGTTGCTTTTTTCATGGGATCCTTTATCCATAAATAGAAAAAAGATCCGGTTTATCGGCAGGTAATCAGGCTGTATTGTAAACCATCCCTACGCCGGCATTATCCGGATCAGGTAAAGGGTTCCTGCTCATGCAGATCTCAGCCACAAGTTGTCGTCAACAACGAAAAATCGTGGGCACCCCTTGGTATCTGTAGTTGATATCACTAACTACATGCGCGGCAGTGTACCAGCCACCAGCACACCGTCAAGAAAAGAAGTAGTCGTTGTAAGAATAACTAAGTCTTAATCGTGGTTAAGATTCAGTTGACGTACTTCCTCCTCAGTTTGAGTTTTTAACCCTTCAAGCGTCTTACCGTGCGGTACAGGTTTTCTAGTGTTTGGATCGACCATGACGAAAACAATATCATCTGCAAAACAAATGGTTTTCTTGGTAGCTTTGTTTCTGACCAAGCAACTTACGGTAATCGAAGACCGTCCAACCGATTTTGTTTCCAATCCAAATTCAACAATATCGCCCTGAAGTGCAGGAGACTCAAAACTAATCTCACCAATGTGCTTAGTTACAAGACAATTGGTTTCTAATTGACAAATTGCCCATATGGCAGCCTCTTCGTCAATCCATTCCAGTGCTCGTCCACCAAACAGGGAACCAGCATAATTTAGGTCATTGGGCATAACGAGGCGGCGTGATAAAAAGCGCATTCGTAATCCTTTGGGTAAATCGTTACTATTGGGTTTGGATTATATATAAAAACGACGCGGATGGCTCACTCCACTCTTGCCCACTGGCTGTTTTCGCCTTACGAATCTCAAAATAATCACTTTCACCGCAGATGTCTGATTATCTCAGGCGGTGAGTCTTGGTGTTCTGAAGTCATTGACGATGTGTTGAAACAACGGCCCAAAAAGCTCAGCGCAGCACTGTTAGGGCGAAATTTATTAGTGAATCAAAACGCATCAGATAAATCTGTGACTAGTGCCAAAAGTCGACAGCATTTATTAGGGCAAACCGTCGATATAGGTGTGTTGTTTTGCTTCAACGAGTTTCGTCCCTCGGATCTATTGGCGCTCGCTGGCACTATTCAATACCACGGCACTTTGATTATTGTATGCCCAGAACTAGACCAATGGACACAACACCTCAGCGTTACACAACCAGCCTATCTGACTCATGGATTTAACATTTCACACAGCGAATATATTGCCAGATTTATCTCGTCTCTAGAGCAGTATCATTTAGGACACTACACGCAAAAAGATCACTTCTTTCCAACGTACAAACAGGCTAAACCACATGCAACAGTATCACCACCTTTCAGATCCAAAGATCAGTTGGAGGTCTTTGCAAAGTGGAACCATGAATGGCAGCTGAAAGAAAAAAGCAACCCATTTAACGCCATAGTTACAGGCGCAAGAGGACGCGGAAAATCTACCTTGATTGGCATTTGGATTGAGTCTTTACTGGCAGATGGACTCACCATTGCAGTGACAAGTTCCCACGTGGACAGCATTTCACCCATAGTAGACCGCGACTCGCTTAAGCCTTACATGACCAATGGCAAGCTTGCATGGTTGGCAACCGACAACCCTACTCTGTGTAGCGCAAACTACGACCTACTAGTGGTTGACGAGGCGGCGAGTATACCTGTCCCTACTTTGCTACGCCTACTAGGTCACCACACTCACTGGCTACTAAGCACAACTATGTTTGGTTACGAAGGCAGTGGGCAGGGCTTTTACCACCGTATGCTGTTTCCCCTTATCGAAAAAGGTGCACATCACTATCAAGTGAACACGCCGCTTAGATGGTACGAGAATGACCCTGTAGAACAATGGCTAAACGATACGTTATTGTTTTCCCCTCTAACTCAAGAACATCTGCCATCCGAAAATATTGATAACGAAACATTGAGGTATGAGATAACACAGTTTGCAACACTCAGTGAGTTAGAGTTGCAACAAGTGATGAAACTCTTGAGTCTGGCACATTATCAAACCACGCCAGATGACATGATGCGAATGATTGACGCCCCCGATCTGTTATTGTGTGTTCAAAGAAATAATGAACGTATTGTGGGCACTACAATTGTTAATATTGAGGGCGGAGGCACACTATCTGGATTGGAAGAACGCATAGCCGCGGGGTCTCGCCGACCTAAAGGGCACTTGGGCATCCAGCGTCTTGCCCTGCTTTGTGCAGCTACGGAACTACTTCAGCACACCTATTGGCGTATTAACCGTATCGCCGTGCTACCAGAACTTCAGGGAAATGGCTTAGGCTCTGCAATGCTTAGCTACATTCAAGAGCAAGCGCAAAGCACTGGCATTGACGGGCTATTGAGCTCCTTCGGCAGTACTCCACAGTTAACCCACTTTTGGCAGCAAAACCAATTTGAGCTTGTTGATAAAGGCATAAAAACAAACAAGGCCAGTGGGCAAACAAGTGGTTTAGTGATCAAAGCACTGTCTCGGCGATCAAAGCAATGCTCGGAAAAGCTGAGTTACTTATACACACTGAGTCAATCGCCAGAAGATTTTGCACAACTGCCTAGCTGGGTAAGAGCTGTCTATCTGGCTAAACTCAACCAGTTTTGCGAAGGCAGTCGAAATCTAGACAATCTAGGGACGGCAATCCAATCCATTGCAAATGAAGAACACTTTCTTGTTGGAGTGGCCAACCGAGCATTAATTGTTAAACAACTCACTCAGCAATCAATTAATATATCTGAACTTCAACAAGATACAGGTGTAAACGGAAAAAAAGCGGTAATAGCTTGGTTGAGACAGCAAGTGCGTAAGTGGTTGGAAATCATTGAACATTAAAATATTGATGCTCTAACTTACCACAGAATGAATAAGTAGCATCAGGGAAGGCAATGGACTTTTTACAGCCGTCTGAGGCATGAATGCCGAAGCCGAGCCCACAGGGATGTGTTTACGGCGTGCAGTAAAAAGTCCATTGCTTTCCCTTGGCGAGACCAATTCAACTTTCCAGTTTACATTGGCCTACGCTGGAGCATTGCCAATTATCGTTACTGACAGCGCCAATCTTGAGTAAAGTCACAGGCATCGCTAGTACCGTCACTGCCTGAAGAACCTTGCTCCACAGGTAACTCCGGAGTCGCCGTAACTTCTGGTACGTCGACCATTGGTTTATTCTGAAGCATCTGAAAAATCTTCTTCGCAATATCCGTGTTGTCTATTTGTCCGGCAAACGTCTCATGCCCAGCACCGAAGGCAAACACTTCAACGTCAACACCAGTGTGCCCTCCCGTGGTCCAGCCTGTATTGGTTTTTTCATCAAGAAAAGTCTTGATAGTGGTGTAACGAGTGACATCATCCTCTTTAGCCACATCATCAAACATGGCAATTTCTTCCGCGCTCAACTCGAATCCAAGCATTTCCTCAACGTAACGCCCAGGTGATTCTTGCTCCACCATTGCTGTGGTAATGAACGGGGCTGATGCTTTTAGTGAGGTTAAGTAATTTGGAGACCAGCGATAATCGCCTCCTGCACCAATAGTTAGACCACCAGTGCTGTGATCAGCGGTTAATACAACCAAAGTATCAGGGTTTTCTTCGACATATGACTGAAGGTAGGCCATCGCTAGGGCCAAATCATCCATTTCAGTCATTGCCGAACCTATATCATTGGCATGTCCCGCCCAATCCACCTGGCTTGCCTCAACAAGTAAGAAAAATCCATTGGGGTTTTCTAGGTGTTTGATAGCGTGCTTGGTCATATATTCCAAACGATTGTCACGCACATCGTCAAGCACAGGAGGAAGTGCAATAGGTGCGAACAGACCAATAACGTTGCTACCTTTGGGTACAGAAGCAAGGCGATTATAAGAGTCAGCGTACTCGAATCCTGCATCAATAAACTGCGCCAATACATCTCGATCTTCACGTTCAAAGTAAGAGGTGCCACCACCTAACATTACGTTTGCAACAAACTCTCCGTTTACTCGCACATCGTAAAAGTCATCAGCTATTTCGTTGTAATTCCGTCGGCTTTCATTATGGGCAATATAGGACGCAGGTGTGGCGTGAACGATTTGAGACGTGACTGCTAACCCAGTTCTCATACCCCGGGCCTTCGCAAAGTGCATCACTGATTTGAGCGGCTGTTTGTTGACGTCAACACCAATAGCACCATTGTACGATTTAGTCCCAGTAGCTAGCGCAGTTGCCGCTGCAGCAGAATCGGTAACGTAGCCAGAAACACTATCAGGGTAAGTAGATGCCATACCCATTAGCCATTGATCGAATATGACTGACTCTACATTTGGAGTAGATGGATCATCGGCATAGTTTCTATATGCGCCGGTGTAAGCGGGCCCCATACCGTCAGCCACTACCATAATTATGTTTTTAGGTTGGTTTGAAACAGATTCCGATACGGTGCTCTCTTCGGTTACAGAACATCCCGCTAATGATAATGTGAGAGATAAACCAAGCGCCATTGCTTGGAAGGTTTTACGCTTTGTCATTAATGCTTCCCTGAGTAATGCTCTCATTTTGACGAAGGGCCAGAATGAACAATCTCATATGGTGATCTAAATGCGTGATATTTGTGTGACTTCAGACAAAAACTTGTGCCCGATTTCAACTATCAATCCGCTTACTCCGATTATTTTAAGATACTAGGAGTTTAGATAAAAGCAAAAGCGTTAAAACAACACTAATGTAAGAGCATCAAAATTAACTATTTTTGTTTGCTGCCAAATACTCTCTTAAACGTTCCTGAGCCACATCAACGAGCATATCAGGCTGAAACTTTGAGATAAATCGGTTGCATCCAACTTTCTCAACCATGGCATCATTAAAGCTACCACTTAAAGAGGTGTTTAATGCAATAAACAAATCCGACATTCTGGGGTCATTTCTCACCTCTGCCGTTAAGCGATAGCCATCCATTTCTGGCATCTCAGCATCTGTGAACATCATTAAAATCTCATCGCTTGGTCGTTTGCCCTCATCCGCCCACGATTGTAAAAGTTTGAGTGCATCGGCTCCGTTCTTGCGTTCAATAATAGAAATACCCAATTGAGCCAATGTATCTCGAATCTGTTTTCTTGCAGTGCCTGAGTCATCGACAACCAGTATTTGTTTACCCGCGAAATAACCAGAGATTTCCTCATCTAATACTTCGTCTGAGATCTTGGTATCGTAATCAATGATTTCTGCCAGAACTTTTTCTACATCAATAATTTCAACTAACTCTTTACTGCCTTGAATATCAATCTGAGTAATCGCGGTGAGGTAGTTTTGTTTACCAATACTATTCGGAGGTGGCTGAATATTGTCCCATGAGGTATTCACTATACTGAGCACTTGCCCGATTAAAAATCCCTGAACGGTCCTATTGTACTCAGTAATAATCACGTTATTTGATTCAGGAGCCTCACCAGAACCTCGAATTTTTATAGCTTGTCGCAAGTCTATAATCGGTATTGCACTGCCTCGGTAATTCATTACCCCTTTCAGGTTTTTGTGGGACCCAGGCATGCTGTTCAAGGTTGGAACACCGATAACTTCTTTTATCTTGAACACATTCATCGCAAAAATGTGACGACTACCAAGCTGGAACATTAACAACTCAAGACGATTTTCACCGACGAGTTTTGTTCGTTGATCGACTGAGGAGAGTACGCCATTCATCGCTTGAATACACCGTATAACAATTTCATAAACACAGACCTAATAATCCGACTTCACTCATATTTAAAGAATAATCCAAAGCTTACATACATATTGCGGTTTTTACATTGTCCATTGTGCTAAATATGCACGGATGAAGCGTTACGATAAATTAACCCTAACGGGGTATCTCATCGACAAAACCATTCACATAAAAAATGACCACAATCTAAAATATATATTTTTATTATTTTACTCTCACCTCTAGGATGAAATGGAGTTCAACGAAACGCACCAACGACGTTTCGAACAGTACAGTTAACAAACACTATTATAGTCGGGAGAGACGCTCATGTCGCAATATCAACAAGACATTGATAACTTCGCTACTCTAAAAGCAGCACAAAAAGGTACTTGGGAAGGTATTAATCCAGAGTACGCTGCTCGTATGAAGATTCAGAATCGTTTCAAAACCGGTTTAGACATTGCCCGTTACACAGCAAGCATCATGCGCAAAGACATGGCTGAGTACGATGCAGATTCATCGCAATACACACAATCACTCGGATGCTGGCACGGTTTCGTAGGGCAACAAAAAATGTTGTCAGTTAAAAAACACCAGGGCACAACTAATAAGAGCTACCTTTACCTCTCTGGTTGGATGGTCGCTGCATTACGTTCTGAATTCGGTCCATTGCCTGACCAATCAATGCACGAAAAAACTTCTGTTTCTGCGCTTATTGAAGAACTATATACTTTCCTGCGTCAGGCAGATGCCCGTGAGTTAGGCGATTTATTCCATAAACTAGATGATGCCAAAGCCAACGGTGGCGATGTTGCGGCAATTCAAGCTGAAATCGACAATTACGAAACCCATGTTGTTCCAATTATCGCAGACATAGATGCAGGTTTTGGTAACGAAGAAGCAACCTACTTGCTTGCCAAACAAATGATTGAAGCAGGTGCTTGTTGTATCCAAATCGAGAACCAAGTTTCTGACGCTAAGCAATGCGGTCACCAAGACGGTAAAGTTACCGTTCCTCATGAAGATTTCTTAGCGAAAATTAATGCGGTTCGTTATGCTTTCTTGGAACTGGGTGTAGATGAAGGTGTTATCGTTGCTCGTACTGACTCACTAGGCGCCGGTCTAACTCAGAAAATCCCAGTATCGACTTCAGAGGGCGACTTAGCGTCACAGTACAATGCGTTCCTAAAAACCACTACAGTATCGAGTGCTGCTGACCTTTCAGAAGGTGACCTAATACTCAAGCAAGGCGGTGAACTAGTGAAGCCAGAACGTCTACCGAATGGTTTATTCCGCTTTAAAGACAACACTGGTTTTGACCGTGTAGTACTTGATTGTGTAACTTCGCTACAGCACGGTGCTGACTTGCTTTGGATTGAAACGGAGAAACCACACGTTGGCCAAATCGCGGAAATGGTAAATGCTATCCGTGAACAAGTACCTAACGCGAAGCTCGTGTACAACAACTCTCCGTCGTTCAACTGGACACTTAACTTCCGTCAGCAAGTATTTGATGCGTGGACTGAGGAAGGTAAGGATGTTTCAGGTTACGACCGCGCTAAGCTGATGTCTGCAGATTACGATGACTCTGAACTTGCTGCGGCAGCGGATGAGAAAATCAAGAGCTTCCAAGCGGATGCTGCTCGCGAGGCTGGTATTTTCCACCACCTTATCACACTGCCTACGTACCACACTGCAGCATTGTCTACAGACAACTTGGCTAAAGGATACTTTGGTGAGGAAGGTATGTTGGCTTATGTGCGTGGTGTTCAGCGTCAGGAAATTCGCCAGGGTCTAGCGTGTGTTAAACACCAAGCTATGGCAGGCTCTGACCTTGGTGATACTCACAAAGAGTACTTCTCTGGTGACGGTGCTCTTAAAGCCTCTGGTGAAGACAACACGATGAATCAATTTGATGTATAAACATTAGTGCAAAGCATCTCCTAAAAAGAGCACCAAGTTGGTGCTCTTTTTTTATTTATCAGGCCCTATTCAGCACGGTTATTAAATTCTTTCCATAAAAATCAGACCCGTAAGCAATACACATCCATAAAAGCTAGAAATAGTTATTAAAAAACAATAGTCTTATACCTAAACAAGGTTAGTTTACTAAGACTAATCGCCTATCTGACAGACTAATAAAAACTCCGTATAATTGGTCTGTTAAATTTAGTTTATACAGAGCATTACAATAATGAATATAGCGAAGGTCGATCTTAATCTGCTGGTGTACCTTGATGTGCTGCTACGAGAAGGAAGTGTTACTAAAGCCGCGAATCAACTAAGTATTACTCAACCAGCAATGAGCAATGGCTTAAAGCGTCTTCGAGACTTATTCAAAGATCCTCTGCTAGTGCGAACCAGTGATGGAATGACACCAACCAAGCGCGCACTGGAACTTCAACCTATTATCAGAGATGTACTGAGTCGCTTAGAGAGTTCCATCCAGCCTGAAACCGACTTTGACCCGCTAACCAGTGAACGCACCTTTAGAATAATGACGAGTGACTACGCTGAGAGCACGTTATTGTTAGAACTAGTTGGCCGGTTAGCCAACCTTGCGCCCAACATTACGTTAGACTTGATCACACCAAGCGACGTGACTTTCCACGATGTTGAACAAGGTAAAGTGGATATGGCGATTAATCGCTTTGATGAACTCCCTTTGTCTTTCCATCAAAAAGTAATTTGGTACGACACCTTCAGTTGTGTAATGAGTGCTGACCACCCGCTTGTAGAAAAATGTGACTTAGAACGCTACCTAAATGCACAACATATTTGGGTAAGTAAGACGGGCTTTGGTGTTGGCGTAGGTATCGACCCTAATGAAGTACAAAAACTGGGCTGGGTTGACGCTGAACTGACGAAAATTGGTAAACAGCGTTCTATTCGTGTGTTTACTCGTCATTATCACGCTGCCTTACAGATAGCAAAAACGCAACAGCTTATCGCAACGCTCCCCACGAAAGCAGCCAAGCTGTTTTCTTACGATCCTGAAGTCGTGATCACCGAACCGCCGTTTGATATTCCGCCGATTGCTTTGAAAATGGCCTGGAGTGCGTTACTTCATCACGATGCAGGTCATATTTGGTTACGTCGATTGATCAGTGACGTCGCAGCTGAACTGGGAAGTCAGTAGTTAAATTCACGGAAAATATGGCAAACATACAAACCATAAATTAAAAAATTACCCCTATACTCTCTAGAATAGTGAGTGAAACATAATGTATAGGGGTAGTTATGCAAGGATATATCACACGGGGCCGCCTTCAGGTAGCCGACATACTCGATTCGTTCATCAACCAGCAGGCGTTGCCTGATAGTGGTGTCTCACCTGACGCGTTTTGGCAAGGTGCTGAATCTCTCTTTGCCGACTTTATCTCTGTCAATCAATCGCTACTTGAGAAGCGAGATGCTCTTCAAGCTAAGATTGATGAATATCACAAAGCAGGTAAACCTGTATCTGGCGAAGGTTACACAGCGTTTCTTACCGAAATAGGTTATCTTGTAGAACAGCCTAAAGAGGTTGCTGCAACGACCACCAATGTAGATGCCGAAATTGCAACTATGGCAGGTCCTCAATTAGTAGTACCTATTAATAATGCTAGATATGCACTAAATGCCGTGAATGCTCGCTGGGGCAGCCTCTATGATGCGCTCTATGGTACTGACGTTATTGAAGCTGACGGCGGCGCTGAGAAAGGCACTTCCTACAACCCTGTTCGCGGTGCAAGAGTTATTTCTGCCGCCAGAGACTACTTGAACACTCTGATCCCTCTGGCTCAGGGCGATCACCGTAACAGCGTTTCTTACACTGTCGAAAACGATGAACTCGTCATTGAATTGGAATCTGGCGAAAAAGTACAACTGGCAACCCCTTCTCAGTGGATAGGCTATACAGGAACCACTGAGGCACTCATATCATTGCTATTTGTTCACAACGGGCTGCATTTCGCTATCCAATTTGATGAAAACCATCCAGTGGGTAAAGCGGATCCAGCGCATATTAAGGACATTGAGGTTGAGTCTGCATTGACCACTATCATGGACTGTGAAGACTCAGTAGCAGCGGTTGATGCTGAAGACAAAACCCTCGTTTACAGTAATTGGCTCGGCCTTATGAAAGGTACCTTGAGCATTGAGATGAAAAAGGGTGGTAAGACACTCACTCGCTCGATGCATGAAGACAAAAACTACCTTCCTTCCAAATACGCTGATGACACTTCACCAATAACACTGTCGGGCCGAAGCCTAATGTTTGTGCGTAATGTTGGCCACTTAATGACCAATGATGCCATGTTGTTCGATGGGCAACCTGTCCCAGAGGGGATTATGGACGGCTTAGTGACATCACTTATTGGTAAACACGATTTACTCAACAACGGCTCGTTCAAAAATAGTCGCCAAGGCAGTATTTATATTGTTAAGCCAAAAATGCACGGCCCAGAAGAAGTGGCTTTTGCTGATAAATTGTTTGCTAGCATAGAGAAGATCATCGACGTCCCTCAAAACACGCTAAAAATGGGTATTATGGATGAGGAGCGCCGTACCAGCGTGAATCTTCAAGCGTGTATCAATGAAGCCAGAGAACGCGTGGTATTTATTAACACTGGCTTCCTCGATCGCACAGGGGATGAAATACATACTTCAATGCTTGCCGGCCCATTTGCTGAAAAAGCAAAACTCAAAGCTCTACCTTGGATAAGTGCTTATGAAACGTCGAACGTGGCGGTAGGTCTGCGTTGCGGTTTGTCAGGTAAAGCCCAAATCGGTAAAGGTATGTGGCCGATTCCTGATGAAATGAAAAACATGATGACGGCGAAACAAGTACATCCAAAATCTGGTGCGAATACCGCGTGGGTGCCCTCTCCCACCGCCGCAACCCTGCATGCACTTCATTACCACCAGATCAATGTTTTCGAAGTTCAGCAAGGTTTGGATGCAGCCTTCGACGGTCTTTCAGATATTCTCACTATTCCACTACTACCGAAAGAAAGTGAGTTAACTCGTGAAGTCATTGAACGTGAAATCGACAATAATGTACAAGGTATCTTGGGCTATGTAGTTAGATGGGTGCATCAAGGTGTTGGATGTTCGAAAGTACCAGATATCAATAATGTCGGACTCATGGAAGATAGAGCTACGCTGAGGATCTCCTCTCAGCATATCGCCAATTGGCTTGAACACAATATTGTTACCAAAGAACAAGTTGAAGCGTCTTTACGCAAAATGGCCGTACTGGTAGACGAACAAAATCAGAGCGACCCTGAGTATATCGCCATGGCTCCCGATCTTGACAAGTCCATCGGATTTCAAGCAGCGTGCGATCTAATATTCCTTGGTAAAGAACAACCCAGTGGTTACACAGAGCCTTTACTACACGCTCGTAGAAGAGAAATGAAAGCAAAGTTAGCAAGCATGTAATTTAGCGCTTCATCTAATTACCCAAACAAAAACGGCCAGTGATCTGACATCACTGGCCGTTTTCTTATTTGCAAGATAACTGTTAGATGTTGTAGTAGCCTTTATACCACTGAACAAAAGCTTCAACACCATCTTCAATTGATGTAGTTGGCTTATAGCCCAAGTCGTTCGTCAACGCCTCTACATTAGCATAAGTATCTGGAACGTCTCCTGGCTGCATAGGAAGCAGATTTTTCTTAGCTTCAATACCTAACGATTTTTCAAGCGTCTCGATGAAAGATAGCAAATGAACTGGCGTTTGCGCACCAATATTGTAAACGCGATACGGCGCTCGGCTTGTTGATGGATTAGGTGACAATCCATCCCACGATTCATCCGGTTGTGCATTGTTGTCGAGCGCTCTGATCACACCTTCGACAATGTCGTCAATGTAAGTGAAGTCTCGTCGATGGTTACCATAGTTGTAAACTGCAATTTCATCACCGGCGAGTATCGCTTTGGTAAATTTAAACAAAGCCATATCTGGACGTCCCCACGGGCCGTAAACCGTAAAAAAGCGCAAACCAGTGGTAGGCAAGTTATACAAGTGGCTATATGTGTGAGCCATTAGCTCATTGGCTTTTTTAGAGGCCGCGTAAAGGCTGACTTGATGATCAACATTATCCTTTTCAGAGAACGGCATAGATTCGTTCGCGCCATAGACTGAACTCGAGGATGCATACACTAAATGCTCTACGTTATTGTGACGGCAGCCCTCTAGAATATTGATGAATCCAACTAGGTTAGAATCGACATACGCATGTGGATTTTCCAGAGAATAGCGAACACCAGCCTGAGCAGCTAAATTCACTACCTTATCAAACTTTTCCTCTGCGAAGAGGGCTTCCATTTTTGTACGATCTTCCAGACCCATTTCAATAAAGCTAAATTGACTGGCGTAGGCTTTATCTTTGATGTTTGCAACACGTGCTTCTTTGAGAGAAACCTCGTAATAATCATTGAGGTTATCTATGCCGACAACAGTATCACCGCGCGCAAGTAAATAATGTGAAACTGCTGCACCGATAAATCCGGCAGCGCCTGTTACTAGTACTTTCATTATAGTTCCTTATACTACAGCCTATCCCTGTCCGATTTTAGGAACACATGTTTTCCAAAAATCGACTGGATTATTGTTCGGCAGCTCTTTATCGTTATGTGATAGGTTAAAACAAACAGCGGCATCTTCATCCAGTGACCTCGTATCTCTCCAAGCCACTGATTGAATAACAGCTCTCCATCCGCCAACAACGGATGTTTAGGTAATGTCAGCCGTTTTAAGAGTTTCAACTCGCAAATAGAAATATTTTTCAATTCCTCATTCACAGAAGTTTCGACAGACAACGGTAACTTTATATTAAAGTGAATCGATAAAAGGTGGAAGGCTAGAATACATTCTTTTTTGAAGCCGTGCTTTTCTGTAATCTCCAAAACATCAAGGTAAAACTCCTGGGGCTGGGAGTAAGAGAGCAAGTAAAGATCGGTCATATCTCTAAATGCTGAAGACATATCTTCATTAAACAGTAAGTGAATTGCACTGTGAAAGAACATCGCAGACTCGGTCAACACCGAAACACCATCATGAGTTGCACTGTACTCATCGACGAATGCTCGGGTATCTATCCCTCTCCCTGATATTATCGGTACTAGGTTGTGATGTATATCCAATACAGTACCTCTCGAGCCATGCTGCATAGGCGGTATTTCGTGTGCCCACTTTCTGTAGTACATCTCGTCGTAGTCTTCTAGCGCTTTGCGCTTCCACCCCACTACAGCTAAATATTGCTCAACGTTAACGAGTGTTTCTTTGGGTACTAATAGGTCAATATCACTATACACTCGACCTAAGCTTGCTGCATTGTCAGTGACAGAATAAGCAACACCTTTCAAAAACACGACAAAGTCAGCCATGTTACCCAACGCTCTTGATAATTCAGCAGCCTCTTTTTTAGCTAGCTCGTTTTGTTTTCTACTCACAATCCTTGCGTTAATAAAATGTCGTAAGGCCTCTGGAGGAACGCATGTTGCTAGTTGCGCCCTTTCTAGAATGTCGTAAAAACGCGCTAGCATTTTTTCTTTGCGAAGAATGAATACTAATTCATTCCAGTCAGTCAGTGAAAATGTCTCAACGTGTTCAGGAGAGACGATAAGTGTAGCGATGTCATTGGCACTAAACATCGACTTTGCCCCTGACTACTTCATCAAGAAAAGCACTTACCTCATTCATGTCATTGTAATGAATCTCGAAACAGGCGCTTTTCTCAACGATGTCTAGCATAGTTCGAACACCCACTTCTCCCATGAGGTTGTGATTAAATGCGTTGTGCGTCAGACCTTTAAAGCACGCTGCTTTGTCTAATTGATAAATATCCAAGAAACAAGACGGATCGTATTTTGGAAACACAACCCCCACCACTTCAGCAGGTTCTTGCGAGGCTGATACGGAATACACACTGGGTTGCATGTGGACAATATCACCTTTATGCGTCTTCGGAGCCACAGGTGAAAGATAAACGTCAGGAAACCAAGCTTTCACTAGCTCTATAGCATTGTTTTTTAAGCATACTGGCCTAACGAATGGCGTTACCCTACAAGTCGCCGGTGATATTAGAGCCATTTCATCAGACAGTAAACGCCATCCATGGTGAGAAAGATACGCGGTAAGAGTACTTTTCCCTGATCCCGAAGGTGCTGGAAGTATCACGGCCTTATCCCCCTTCGCTAGCACCGCCGAGTGCACTATGACGTAGCTAAACTCATGTGTTGCGACAACCCAATTTAGTCCCCATTCGAGCAACGCATATCCCTGGCTCTTATCAAGTGGTTTGAAAGGCTCTTGCCCTTCACTTAAAAAGCGAGCTTGCGGCTTGAACATACGCCGTAACCCTGTGGTGTTAAGAACACTCACATTATAATCGACATATCCTTCAAACTCGGTACTCTCGACGAATCGGTTCCCGTAAATACACTTCGCGACGTCTCTAACGTACGAAAAACTCGTCTCTACGTTGAATGCAAATGGAGCACAATCGAGCACAAAAGAGCTAGTCACTGGTTAAAAACCCTTTGCTAATAAGTACCGATTTAATGCTTTCAGAGACAGACTTTATCGTTGGATAGTCACTGCTAGTGTCATGCGTGACAACACATTCACTCACATCAACAATAATAGATTCATCAGTGTAGGTGTTATAAAAGAGTACGCCGCTGGCGTCACCGAACGAATATACAATGACGCCCTTTTTAACCATCACAAAATGGTATAAGAAGATGGGTTTTCGATGATACTTGCTAATTGATATGCCGAATTTGCAGGGTTTGAATACGTTAATTCAATAAGTTTGCTGGCATAGGAATAAGGAGAACTAAAACTACCATCTTGGACCACTGGATAATAAATATTGCCTTGCCCGCTCATAACTGCGTTTAAAAACATAGAAATACATAGTCGGTTGTAGTCAGCATATCCAGCATAGCGGGAACTGTGTAGGTCCATTATCTTGTATAAATAATTGTTAAACGTATCAGCGTGATAGTATGAGAAGGTATCGTGATATTTGGCTTTGTATGCCCTTACACCAAAAACGTCTTTGAATCGCTTATATCTGTATTCGTAAGGCATATTGTAGCGCCAATAATCTGGGCCTTCGAGGTTGTACTGGACAATAGAATTTGCATCAGAGCCATTGCCAGAAGCCGCAGCAGAAGCAGTCACTGACACACTTGCCCAAACCGACTTCGTGGGTAATGAGACTGCCGCAGTGCCAGCAAGCGCTTTCTTAACGAAACTTCGGCGACTTTGATTTTGGCGATTATTATTTTCCATAGGTTCCATATCGTCACAACTCGAACAGCGCTCAGGCTGCTAAACACGATTCCAAATGATACAACGCCTCAGCCGATGCAAAGTTCAAACCATTTATATAAAACACTGATTTATATAGACAAAAGCAGATACACAAAACTTCTCTGTAAAGAATTCAGACAGTTAAAAAAACATTAAAAAAACACACCAGGTACACTTTCATTAATGGTTTTAATGGGGGGGTGCCTTTACACGTTCGAGTAACTTGTGCACATGTACTACTGGTATGGCATAACTGATTCCGGTGGGTGTGCTTATTGCTGATTCTTTTCCAGCAACCACGAATACCTTGTTAATTACTCCAACAATTTCTCCGGTCTCGGGCCGATAAATAGGACTGCCAGAGTTACCAGGATATGCTGTTGCGTCTAACTGATAAATTAAATCTGGATTCTCCAATCGAGATAACATATCAGCAGTAAGGCGCTGGGTTTGTGTCGTTGGTATAGCATCCGGTGAAACCGACGCTATGTATCCACGATGGGTTGACGCATATAGTCCTAGTACTGCACCTAAAGGATAACCAGTAAGGGCAATCTCTGTGCCAGCGGGCAAAAGGTCTCGTTGAGCTAAATTTGCACTCGGCAGCGGTTCCTGAATACGCAACAATGCTAAATCATGCTGTGGATCGATTGCCTCAATGGTGGCTTTTAACGTTTTTACTGATTTTCCCTGTCCATGGAGCACCACATAGTGTTCAACCACAGTAGGATCCAACAACTCATCTACCACATGGTGATTGGTGACTACCCATCGACCATCATCAATAACAAATCCAGTTCCTCTCATCTGGCTACCAGATTGTTTCAATGGGCTATACAAACCGATAGCAACCACGGATGAAGAAACTTGCTCAACGGTTTGTACAAAATTGTAACTATGCGCTAATGACTTAGTGGTAAACCCACAAAAAACAGCAACGAACAGAAAAAGAGTGGTTCGTAATGCAAGATGAAATCGAGCCAATTCAATACGCATGAAGCTTTGTCCTTACACGGAAAAATGCCGTAATAGGAAGAAGTGATAAGGTTAATTCTAAAGTGCATCATGTTAATCATCAACAAACATAGTAAGCCGTGATACTGTACGTATCAGAAAATCAAGGATCTACGTGATTGATGGATATTGTAAAATTTATCGTAATCTCGCTAACTTCGCCCATCGTGCTGTGCTTTTTATTGTGCGTCGTAGGACTTCTGTGCGGTTTTGCAGGTAGTGTAAAACTCAAAAAGACGATGATGACACTCTCGCTGTGTTGGCTGGCGCTATGTTCCCAACCTTACTTTAGCGATTTGTTACTGTACCCCCTTGAACATAAATTTCCCCAACCAACGCTTGATACCAAAACAGACTATATACACGTGCTTGGCTGTTACTATGATACCGCGGGAGCGATGACCGAAATTAGTCGTTGGTCTGAATGCTCTTTACAAAGAAACATCGAAGCATTTCGTATTTACCAAAATACAGGTAGTAAAATCATAGTCACGGGAGGCAACTTTTTATCGGATAAAGAGGTCAATTATGCAGAGCGTGCTGCTGATTTTTTGTACTCTCTGGGAGTTAACCCTAGTGACGTCGTGATTATCTCGGAAGGTAAAACAACGTCTGAAGAAATAGAACGCATTTTAACAAGGTTTCCACATGCAACTTTGGGTGCAGTTTCTTCGGCAACCCACTTAACTCGACTCAAGATGATGTACCAACAGCATGCTTCCCCGGTAGTACTTTTCCCTGTTGACTACACAAGCACTGGTGAGCTCGTCCCCTCGCTGAAACTGCCTTCAACATCAGCATTAATCGGTGTTCAAAAGGCACTTTACGAATACCTGGCCATCGCAAAGTACAAACTAATTACTGTTAGAGAGAGTTAGCGTGACCACTCAGAACTGTCTTTCTGCGCCACATCAACATATGGCGATTAAAAGCCGCCAAGTAGACGGCTCTTTTGAATTAAAAATGCTTTACGACGCGATGAATATGCAAGTATCAGAGTGTAATCCATTTCTTAATTATCATTGGCAGCAGAGTTGGGTAAGCACCCTAGCACGTCCGATCACGCTTTTAGAGTTCTGGCTAGATGAGACACTTGTTGGATTTGCGTTTTTGGGTGTAGTAGAGAATTCGCGCTTTTCATCTATCAAGAGAGTGCTACTTAATCAAACCGGTAAGCATCGCTACGACCAAGTATGGATCGAATTTAACGACATTATTTGTCATGACGAACACAAAGAACGATGCGCATCACTGCTTTTGACTTATGTTTTTGAGCAAAATAGCTACTTTAGGTTTGAAGCGTCGTATCTTAGTGAAACAACTCACTGGCGCAATGCCGCATTAGCCTTGGGTTTAACCTTTGACGAGTCTCACGTTCCTAGCTTTGAGCACGTCTTTAGTGAAAACAGTATTGAGAGTGCATTCTCTTCCAATACCCGCAGTCAAATCAGAAGAGCAATTAAAAAACGTCACCAGTGAATTTGGCGAGCTATCTATTTCCGCAGCAGTTGACAGTGAATTAGTTAATGACTTTCACGCACTGGGCGCTCTGCATATTTCACAATGGGGAGAAACCCCCGAAGGCAGCGGGTTTCAAAACCCTGCATTTGTGAAGCATCATGAAACAATACTCAATCTCGCGCCTTCCAGCGTAGAAATCCTCCAAGTTCGTGCAGGTGATACGCTCGTTGCTTATGGTTATTATCTAATACACAATCGAAGGGCCTATTTTTATTGTTCTGGCATCAATTTCGATATTGCGACTAACTCAATAAAACCCGGTTACCTATTACACTATCTGGCCATGTGTCACTTCTCGGAGCAAGGTTTGCTCTCCTATGATTTTCTAGGGGGGGACTATCGATACAAGAAAAGCTTGAGCAACCACAATTACGACTTTACGACAATGACGTTTTTCAGCTCGAGTCCCGTGGCAAAAGTATTAGAAGCGGCTAACAGAGTGATCAAGAAGTGCACTAATCTGATGGTATCTTCTCATCAAAACGAGAGCGTATAACTTTCGCAGGGTTCCCCGCTACGATAACATTGGCAGGAATATCATTGATAACCACTGCACCTGCGGCAACAATGCTTCCCTCCCCTACATTTGCCATAATCAAAGCAGTATTACCAACCCAACAATTATCGCCTATTGAAACTTTGGTAAAGGCACCGCCTTGGGATTTAATTGGCGTATTAGGATCAGAAAAATTGTGCTGACCTTTGCCACTCATGATATGGACTCCGCTACCAAGTAGCGTATTTTCTCCGATAGTACATTTACCGATATTACATTGAGGACCAATGTATACCCCTTTTTGAATCTCAGTATCTTGCTGAGAAAAAAGCGTACCAAAGCCGACAATTGCATCTGCAGAACAATGTGTTAACGCGAAACGATAAAAACCAGAACGCAAGTAGCTTCCCGCTTTTCCCGGTAATAAACTTAAAAACTGACTAAACGTTGCCAGCATCGAATCTTTATTAAACGCAACCGAGAACAATTTATAAAGAATGGTGAATGGCAACATCACAATAGCGAACACAGAGAACAGCACAACTTTGAGCATCGTTTTCATCAGTTATTCAAAGCCTCTTCTAACGGTAACAGTTGGTTCTCCCAACTATAAGATGCCGACAAAGCATTTAGTGCTGCTTGCCCTTTTTCTATTCCAGCGACTCGGTCTTCCATTGTTTGGATACAAGCCTCGATGAAGCTCTGGGTGTCATCCACGATCCACATGGTCGTTGGGCCTGCAAATGAAATTCCCTCTGCCCCCATTGACGTAGTCACAATGGGTAGGGCGCATGCAGCGGCTTGAAGTACTTTGTTTTGTACCCCCCTAGCAAGGCGAAATGGTGCCACAAAAGCGGTCGCTTGATGAAAATAGGGTAGAATGTCATCAACGAAACCTGTTACTTCTATATTGGGGTCGTTATCACCCAAGGTTTGAATTTCTTGAGTTGGGTTCATACCCGCAATGGTAAACTTTGCGTCAGGATACCTAAGTTTTATTGCCGACCAACAATGCTCTACAAACCAAACAACAGCGTCTATGTTAGGTTTGTAGTCCATTACGCCAGTAAACAGATAACGAGGCGATTGAGCGTCATTGGTGCTGTCAGGTGGATAAAATGAAGAAAAATCTAAACCATTCCCCAAAACGGTAACTTTTTTTGCCCGTGAAACTTGAGTGTTAAACAACTTAACCTCTTCCTCTGCAATGAGAAAGGTAGCTTCAAACTCCTCGCAAGCCCGTCTTTCTAAATATCTAATGCCCACACTTTCTCGTTTGTACACCCAATTCATTGGCCAACGAGAGTTGTCGCAATACTGAAGCCATTTATCTGAGTCGACATCCATCATATCCATAAATAATCGACATTGTCTTCTCTCATAGGCAACAGAGTTAAAAACATAGTATCCAAGACTAGACGCAGAAAGAAACATTACATCAAAACGCCCACTCAGACTCTCATCGATGTAACGTTGCAGTGAGGGACTATAAAACGCGCCCACACTGATGGGTTGTTGATTTAACAATGCCCATGCGTACTGAACTGGCTTGCTGCGAGTTCGAAAAGGAATAACTTCGATACCACAAACTTCTGCTAGTGCTTTTGCATTATCGCTTTCGGCATCACCGTCACACAATGACAGCACGGTCACGTTATGCCCTAGTGCCAGTAGCCGCTCAATTTGGTGGAACGTCCTTAGTTTCTCTCCCTTATTCGGGGGATAAGGCACACGTTGAGATACCACACAAATAGTTAACTTCTTCGCCATTCAAGCCTTCAAATAAAAACACAATGTCATGTATGCCCATCATAGTAATGTAAATGCCTTTTCATCGTCAAAATACATTGCGTCATGGGATTTTTAATGAATACATTGGTTTAGTTTCAAAAGTCAGTTAAAGTAATCCTGCGTCCTCGCTATCACGGATGAAGTACAAGAGCCCATCGATGTCGTCTACGTTTTTTTCACTAACAAACCCAGATCACAATCAAGACAAGATCTGCTTTTTTCGTATTGGGCTGCCGTTTCCCAAGGGTGTTTTGTCAGCCACCTCTGACGTGTGTTTGAAAGACAGGAATACTGTGTTAGCTGATATCGGCTATGAAGTCATTCAGCTTTGGGAAGACGGTTCCGTTAAATGGCTATCCGTTTTTGGCTTACACCAATTAGAAGCAAACGCTACTCACAAAATATCTGTGAGTGAAATTAGCTCAGAGTTGGTCCCCTTGTCTGTGCCCGTTAAAGTTGACGACGAGAGTCTGAGAATCGAGCTTAATGACGGCGCACGCATAGCGTTTTCTACGAATAGATTTTGCGACATCTCAATCAGAGAGTTTGAAAGCAAATTCTGTATCAATAATGTCTCTGACCTAGTTCATCAAAAAATAAATACCTCTCACAAGTTGTTTCAGAGCAACGGCGTGTTTAGTGCAGTAGTCATCGAACAGACAGCGAACGTCAAATTTGAAGGTAAAACTTTAGAACTCACACAAAAATCCACGGTCTTTTTGTCGGATGGGACCATCAAAACCGAATTTACGTTTAACAATCCATCAGCCGCATTGCACCCGAACGGACAATGGGACCTTGGCGATCCAAACTCGCTGCTCGTTTCTGAGATCGGTATCTCGATAAATAAACCAGCGAGCACTATCAAAACGTCAGTTATTAACGACAACGGCCAAGCGGTACTTTCTGAAATTTCAGACTTTACCACATGTTCTGTTGTTCAACTTGCCAGCGGTGAGAAAAACTATGATTGCGCTAACCATGTGGACGCGTCAGGCAATGTTCCACAGGTTTTTAATGGTTATCAGATAGCGCGAGACAATAATCAAACAGCTAAAGGCAAACAGTGTACGCCAACTGTTTTACTCTCGGGTCAACACTCCAAAATTACACTCTTCGTTAGCGTAGATAAGTTCTGGCAAAAATTCCCGTCCGCTATACGAGTTGATTCCAAGCATTCAACATTCAGTTTACTGGGTGCTGTTGGCGCTTCGAAAGTCGAGTTGCAGCCCGGTGAGCAAAGCTCCCGTTCAATTTTCATTTCGCCAACGGATGTAGTTGAAGCACACGTGACTTTGTGCAAGCAGTCTGTCATAACATCGAATGCCATTCCTTTTTTACCGAGAGAAGAATGCACTGACGCATTCAATGAAATGATTTCTCAAGGAATCACAGGCGAACACTCATTTTTCTATAAACGAATTGCAATCGATGAATTTGGTTGGCGACACTTTGGTGAACTTTACGCCGACCATGAAAAGGCACTCCAGCCAGAGACTGAGCACTTTGTTTCTCACTATAACAACCAGTATGACCCTATCCAAGGTATGCTCTATCAGTGGATTGTTTCAGGGGATCAGCGATGGTTTGAGCTTGCCGACGATCTCGCCAAGCATGTCAGTGACATCGATATTTACCATACCCAAGAGGATAAACCTGAATATTCTGGGGGATTGTTTTGGCATACCGACCACTATGTTCAAGCTTACCGAGCTACACATCGAACCTATTCGTCTGATCAGCCATCGAATGTCTATGATGATCATGCCGGTGGTGGAGGCCCGGGTGGGCAACACTGCTACACCACAGGTTTACTCTTACACTACTTGCTAACTGGTTATGTTCCATCGAGAGATTCAGTGGTATCTCAGAGCAATTGGATTTCAAACTATTACGAAGGTGACAACACTCTACTATTTGCGCTTTTAGCCTACAAAACGCAGGTACTCAAGGGCTAAAAACGTAAAACAGGAAAGTACCCACTCGACAGAGGTACAGGTAATTATATAAACGCATTACTCGATAAGTTTGAAATCACTGGCGATTCCACCATAATCCAGCAATGTGAGCATATTATTAAAAATACCGTATCGCCAACTGATAATTTGGTCATGAGACACTTCGAGAATGTCGAGGCAACCTGGTTTTATACGGTTTTCTTACAAGCAATGTGTAAATATATTGCTGTGAAAGAACGCCAAAACAGCAATGACACAAACTATCATTACGCAGTTGCAGCACTAATTCACTATGCAAAGTGGATGGCTGAAAATGAATACGCCTATCTAGATAAACCAGACATTCTAGAATTTCCCAACCAAACTTGGTCAGGTCAAGACATCAGGAAACTCTGTGTACTCAACTTTGCTAGAGCTTATGTTACCGAAGAGTTGCTCGACACCTTTGATAGAAAGCTTGAATCACTAGAACAAAAAATTATTGATAGACTGAGTGCAAGTGATGAAGCTAAAACTACACGGTTATTGTGTTTAATGATGCAAAATATCAACTATGCTACTTATCGATATGTACCAATACCCAAAGTAAATAAGGGCAATATTTCTGTTAATTCAGATAAAAAAACGCTTTTATCTCTGGTAACAAAAACGCTAGCTTCATTTTCAATAGGCAGAGAGAGAAGACAACTGGTCAAGCGCTTTCCACAACTACAAAAATGGCTGGGTCAACCATGAGTATAGCCGTTAGCTTTATTATACCTCACAAGGGACGAGAGGCGATGCTCATTGATACGCTCAGTAGTATATGTGAGCAAGATTTTAGTGAGGGCGGTATTGAAGTTATTGTTGTTAGTCAAAACCAATCCATCTCCTCGACACTAGAGGCGTTTAAAGAGCGACTGCAGCTCACCGTCATATTTAACCAAGACCGAAACACCATATCGCACTCTAGAAATTTAGGTGCACAGGCAGCATCGGGTGAGTTTCTGGCATTTTTAGATGCTGATATACATTTAGCCAATAACTGGACACAGACAGCGCTCAGTATTCTTCAAGGAAACAACGAGATTGCTCTAGTGAGCGCCATGCAAATCAACAGTAAAGAAGCGCCACCACTTGAGCGTATTCGCACAGCCCTCAGTAATGCTGAACTAGACACAAACGTGGACTTTTTACCCGGTAGAAACTTGTTTTTACGCAAACAAACCTTTCACAGCGTAAATGGCTTCCCCGAACACCTCATGACATGCGAAGACTACTATTTCACTGACAGTGTCAGTAACCTCGGCTACCTTTACTACACCTCTCAAACACATTATGTTCATATTGGTGAAGACAAGGCTTTTATACCCATGTTCAAAAAAGAGATATGGAGGGGCCAGTCGAATATAGCGTCAATACAGGGTCGGCGCATTGGTCTTAGGGAGTGGCCAAGCTTCATTGTGCCATTCATTATTACTTTTGGCTTTATATTCACGATAAGCAGCTTGGTTACACTGCCAACTAATTTATCGATGCTGTTAGGCCTGGTGACTACTTTACCTCTGGCCGCTTATACGTTTCGATTAAAAAAGCTCACCGGTAAAGACGTCAGCATATTACATTGCTTATGGTTTTATACTTTGTATTTTCCAGCGCGAACCATTGGGACATTATTAGGAGTAAGAGGCGCAGTATCCACTAGCTCTCATAAAAATTAGAATGAAAATATTACAGTTTATTTGCTCGACGGGTTTTTATGGTGCGGAGCGCTGGGTCCTAGCATTATCCAAACACCTCCCCTCAACAGTAGAAAGTGAATTAGTGGTTACTCTTGAGCCAGGTACAGAAGATCTGGAACTTGTGAAACAGTTTCACCCCATAGGAAAGACACATCAAGTGCCTATGAAAAGCAGGTTTGATCTTGGTGCGGTAGATAAGTTAGCACAGCTGATTAGGCAAAATAACATCGATATCATCCATACACACGGATACAAGTCTGACATCCTCGGTGTGATGGCTGCAAGAAAAGCGGGAATACCTTGTGTAGTGACCCCACACGGCTTTGAAAACGCGGCTGATTTTAAGCTGCGCTTCTTTATTTGGTTGGGTTGTCAGGCGATGCGCTTTGCCGACAAAGTAGTTCCATTATCGCGCCAGCTCATGAAAGATGTTAAACGCTTCAAAATAGCACCCGAAAAATTGGAGTATATTCAAAATGGGGTGGACCTTTCGGAAGTTGAGGCAGTTCGACTGACTAAAACTTCGGGTGATGCAAAGCAAAAGAACAAATTGGGTTTGTTGGTCAAATGATTAGCCGTAAAAATATTACTGCGCTACTTGATTGCTTTGACAACCTTTATAAAAAACGACAAGACGTTGAGCTCGTTTTGCTTGGCGATGGAGAGGATCGTCCGTCGCTGGAAACTTACGCAGCAACACTTCCAAGTAAAGACGCGATTAAATTTCTTGGATTTCGCAATGATCGATTACAACTGCTGCGAGACTTTGATATTTTTGTAATGAGTTCAACCTTAGAGGGAATTCCACGATGCTTGATGGAAGCATGTGCAATGGAGATACCTGTGTCGGCCTATGATATAGCAGGTGTTGACCAACTCATTACACATAAAGAGTCAGGCTTGCTCGCTCCTCTTCACGATAAAGCTCAACTGTTAGCTGATTGGGAAACGATACTCGACGACCCAGAATATGCGCAAACACTCGCAACCAATGCGAAAGACTATGTAGAGCAAAATTTTTCGGCAAAACGCATGGCTGAGGAATATATGTCGCTATTTGAATCATTGTGTAAAGAGAATCGTTGATGCAGAAAAAGGACGTACTATTTGTCTTGAGCATAGACACTGAAGAAGAATGGCTTTGGGATGAAGAGTTTCCTCAAGACGATTGCTCTGTGAAAAATATCACTAAACTTCCAGAGTTCAATGAGTTTTGTAAGTCACTGGGTATTCGTCCTACTTATTTTGTAGATTATGCCGTTGCGCAAGATGAGCTTGGTCAAAAAGTACTGTCGCAGTTTGCTTCGGAAAAATCCGCCGAAATCGGAGCCCATTTGCATCCATGGTGTAACCCGCCATTTTTCGGCAAAACTCGAGAAGCTGAGTCACATGTCATTAATTTGCCAAAGGAACAGGTAGAACAAAAACTTGATGCGCTAACCGACCTGATTCATCGAAACATAGGTGTGCGCCCAAAATCGTTCCGTAGTGGCCGTTGGGGAATTGACGGCAACACGTTAGAGCTGCTTGCATCAAGGGGATTTTCTGTCGATTCGAGTATTTATCCATTTTATCAAAACGACTTTTTCAGTTGTTTAGGTGCACCAACAGTACCCTATTGGCCAAGTTTTACCGACGCTTTATTACGAGGGAATCAACGTACACTTGCGGAAATTCCGATCACCGCGGGTTTTAGCGTATCCCGTTTCAATACTGCTGAAAAAATCCACGGAGCACTCTCAAAACCTCCTTTCAGCTGGTTCAAAATGGTGGGAGCACTGTGGCATACAAAGTTACTCCGTAAAATCTATCTCAGTCCAGAACTCACCAATAGTGCAAATATGAATACACTGGTAGATACCTGTTTGAAAAACAATCATCAGGTAATACATATGTATTTGCACAGCTCAAGTCTTATTGATGGTGCAACTGGATTATTGGATGTAGATGAAGCATGTGAACGCATCAAAAGTAGGATTGCTGCGGTTATCAAACACCTGGGAAAACAACGTAACATTAAGTTTTGCACCATTTCAGAGGCCGCGATAGCGTTGAAAAATGTGTCGTATTCCTGCGCATCTGATTGTTCGCCAGAGGTTTTATTGTGATAGACACCGCACCACATCTAACTATGGAATTGTCTATTCGATCGGTAACAGCAAAAGATCGACAGTGCTGGGACGACTATGTTAGCAGCCATCCCCAAGCGACACCCTATCAACAATATGCCTGGCTTAAGGCTGTCTGTGACGCCTATCCTCACAAAAATGCCAGCCTTATCGCGTTCAATACCAATAGTGAAGTCGTAGGTGTTTACCCGGCCATATTAATGGTAAATCCCTTTACCAAAGACTCTTTATGCGCTCTACCCTATTGTGATTTGGGCGGTCCATTGACCGACACCCCTCACATAGAGCAGCAATTAGAAACAGCCATTCGGTCACGCTTTCTCAAGAGCAAAAAAAGCTTCATTGACAGCAGAACAAACAGAGTGAACGGTGACTCCCCAGTTGATTTCGACAAGAAGAAAGTCCGAATGTTGTTGGAACTTCCCTCTTCTAGCGATGAGCTATTGGCCTCATTCAAATCAAAGCTACGGAGCCAAATCAAGAAGGCAGAGAAGAACGGCCTAGTCTATACCGTGGGGAGAGATGTCAAACTACTAGAGGATTTTTTTCGGGTATACACGAGGAACATGCGCGATCTCGGCTCACCATCACACAGTAAAAGATGGTTCCAGAGTATCTCAGAAGCCTACGGCGAAAATCATATTTTCAGCGTTGTGTATAAAGACGATATTCCCGTTGGAGCAGGTCTTGTACTAAGCGTGTCTGACAAAGCATGCATCCCATGGGCATCAACGGTCCGAGACTACAATAAGTTAGCGCCAAATATGCTTCTGTATTGGTCTCTTTTAGGTTATTGCGCTGACAATGGCGTACGATGTTTCGATTTCGGCCGTTCTACGTACGAAGAAGGCACCTACAAGTTCAAGAAACAGTGGGGAGCACAACCTGAGCTACTCGAATGGAAAAAGATTTATGCCACTGGCACACAGACTTCATCGACAGACACAGCAAGCTCGTCATCCAAAGCCCGCGAAGCCATAGAGGGAATGTGGCGTAAGCTACCAGTTTCAGTAAGTACGGCACTTGGCAGCCTTATCAGGCCGTATATCAGTCTCTAGTTTCCATGAAAAAACTACCTCGGCTTTTCAACAAATTTGTTATATGGCTTCAGCAAAGCGATTTACCGGGAAAGTATCGTTTTTATTTACTCACAAGGAATTTATTTAAACGCTATGCCATTCAATATTCTTTTGATCATGGCACTTTTGTAATTCCCTACGCACAGTGGTGCTTTTGGGACACTTTCGGGCCGCAAAACTACTATATTGATGAGAATTTACCTTTCTGCTCGCTTATCAATAGAGAACTCGATAGCTTTGATTTTATAGACTTAGGTGCCGACGTGGGTGTCATGAGTCTTATCGTCACCATACACTGTAGTCGGCTCAACAGAATTACTGCCTTCGAGCCAAACCCACATGCGTATCAATACTTGAATTCGAATGCCAATAGCTCTCGTCACCTATTTACCGCAGTAAACGAAGCGGTTTCGAACTTTGTAGGAAGCGCGGGATTTGAGTTTGACAACAGCACACCGTCGGACCACGAAGGACGCATCAATAACACGTCAGATGGAAAAACTCTCGTAAATACGCTCGATAGCTTTTTTAATAGCAAGAGGGTAAGCAAACATCTAGCCATAAAAATTGATGTTGAGGGGCAAGAAGTAGAGGTACTTCAGGGTGCAAATAAGATAATTGCTTCATGCGAAAAGTGTGTTTTATTGATTGAAATTCACCCAGACACGCTCAAAGAAACAGGCATAACACCAGAAAGCATCTTCGAAGAAGCGGAGAAAATCCGCAAGATGTATTGGGTGCTGCCTGAATCTGGGATAGTTGTTAACCGTAATATGGCTTTTTTCAAACAGTTTGAAGAGAGGCAATACGACGTAATTGGCGTATCAACAACTCCTAGCCCTTAACTAACCTTTTCAAACGAGTAAGAACGCTGGTATTGTTCAAATTGTGTTGAACATCAAATTCAGCGAGTGCACTTTCAAAGTTTCCTTGTGCGCCGATCCCTTCCCAAAAATGACCAAAGTCTTCTTTTAACGAGTCTGTATTCATCTCCAACGTATGAGATTTGTTTTTCAAAAAATGCGCGATTGATTGTTCAACGTGATGGACGTAGTCCAAACAAACATCATATCGCTGCTCTTTTGTAATGGTAGGCATCATCAGAATACCATGACCATAGGCCTTCACAATTGACTCCGTCAGTCCCCAGCGTTCTAGGTAACTCTTCGCAATTTTGTGCGAATCTCGCTTAAGGTAGACATAAAAAGCGTCATCACCGTATTTTTCTTCGAGTTGAGGAATAAACCACGATAGCCGATTATCAACTTCAATATGATTCTCGGGATATAAAAGCTTTTCCTTTCCGAGAATATTTACACGAGATTCATGTGCGCTCGTAAAGTTTTCAATGTGCAAACAGGCAGCGCTAAAAGCGGTGGAAGCCGTGCGACCAGCGCACAGAACGAACACGTTCATGTTGTAGATGTCCTATGTATAGATGTGGTTCTAAGTTACCAAAATCACAAAGTAAATCACAGTGTTCAGCTCACTAGATTACCTTCAAGCCGTCACTGGAAAACTATTGCATACTACCTAGATTACTGTAATTCTTAGCCTCCTGGGACAATAAAGCACTGGAATCGAAGTGAAAACCATTTTTTTTGCACATAGTGTCAATGTTATAGGCGGGGCGGAACGCGTTACATTGGCAACCATTAATGGCGTAAAAAATGAGTACAGGGTGGTTTTAATTGCTCCTGATGAAGGAAACTTTGGTGCCGCTGCTAAAAATGAGGGCGCCATATTCGAGCCGGTTAGTTGCATTCAACCTGATTTCAAAAGCCCATTTCGTACGATTTTTCAAGGGCTCAAATACCTCCGCTTGTTCCGAAAACATAAGCCTGCTTTGGTTCATTGTGGAGACTTGCTGGCGCTACGAAGTGTACAACCCATATGCAAATTGCTGAACATTCCAATCATCTGTCATGTTCACTTTCCCTATGGAGCGGGATTTGTAAAATGGGCTTTCGCAAAAAGGTATGCTCCAGCATCTTTTATATTCTGTAGTGAAGAACTCAAAGACAACCTTGCACCTGTTATCCAAGATTGCTGTCCAACAAGTGAAATGCTAGTCATACACAATGGTGTCGATACGTCTGTGTTCTCTCCGCGCCCATTGTTGCCAAGTCAAATTCCCAATGTGGGAATAGTGGCGAACCTTCAGTTCAGAAAAGGGCATGACGATTTTCTCGAGATGGCCAACATTCTCTTGAAGAAAAACATTTTGGTTAAGTTTCATATAATCGGCGGAGATATACTTGAAGAACCAAGAGAAGACATACTTAAAAATAAAGCAGTCGACCTTGGCATCGATAGTAGCGTCACTTTTCACGGTCAAGTACCCAACGTTCTTGAATTGATAAGTACACTGGATGTTTATGTCTGTGCGTCTCATGAAGAGGCATTTCCAATTTCTATATTGGAAGCTATGGCGACTGGTAAAACCATAGTTTCAACGGATGTAAATGGTATTCCAGAAGCGATTGACGATGGAGTTGAAGGTTTGCTAGTTCCTCCTCACTCGCCCGAGAAACTTGCGGATGCGGTAATGACAGTATTAGAAGATAAAGCACTTGCCACTCGACTCTCTACGAAAGCCCGCGCTCGAGTCAAAGGGCACTTTTCTCAACAGGTATATATCGACAAGATACAGTCCCTGTACGCCAAGTACTAACCGATGAATATCGACTTCCCCTATGAGCTGTAGCAAAATAGCTATGCCTGTTCAATAAACACGTTGTGAATCATTGATGCAAAACCACGTATTTAACACCGCACTAGTAAAAAGAATCTTTGTTGCTCTATTTATTGTAGGTGCAGGTCTATTCGCAACCAACATTTACGGTTTGTTTCAAACACTAAGACCTGCAAATTTTGAAACGCATGAATTAAGATTTGGGAACAGTGACATATCATTGTCTAAAGAGAGTTTTAGGGAACAGGTAGCGCGCAAAACTGGAGAGTCTGAACTAGATTATTCGAAACGAATCACATCAGTGATCGCCGATGGAATAGCTCACATACACTGGGAAGAGTATGATCCTGACAAGTTTAACCAGACAGTGCCATTCTGGGAAAACTATATCTTATGGGCTATGGGTAAGCTGAAAGTTACACCAGAATTCGAGAGATATCACTTTAGCAATGTTGAAAAATCCATTGAAAGAGGAATTGGAATTTGTGGTGACGCATCTATGATGATGTCGCAATTGCTGGATCGGCAAGGCATTCCAAATCAAATTGTCACTGTACCCGGGCATGTCATGGTTGAAGCTCAATTCGACGAGAACAAGATTGTCTTTGACCCTGATTTCGGTGTGGTTCTGCCCGGTTCGGCGCAGCATTTAAACCAAAACCCACAGGAGATTGGAAATGCTTATTCATCCTTGGGGTATACGGAAAACGATGATGTTTTTATGACGAATTCGTTTTCTATCAAAGTAAACTACTGGGATGGAATTCAACATTTCATCACTAAAAAATATTACTTTGAAAAGCTAGCTTATATACTCAAATGGCTGTTGCCGTTGCTGTTTATGCTCCCGCTCTTCGTAAGGCCTGGCAAATCTAATGTGGTGTAACGCATGTTAAAATCCTTTTTTTTAAAGTTAGTCGACGGATTCATTTATGGTATGGGATTCTGCTTATTTACCTCATTGTTTGTCGGTATTGCTGGGGTAGCAACGGGGCATATTAATCTACACAGAGTCACGTCATTTTTTGTTTCACAAGGTGTTGTAGCCCCTCCTCCCGTTCAGGTTGAAACTGAACCTACTACAGTGAAAAAGGAATTCTACGCCCCACGAATTGAAGTACCGGAAGGTTACACATATCAGGAAGTCTCGACTCATGCAGAACTCAGAGCAGCTGTAGAGTCTAAGGAAATACCAGAACAGGGGTTGGTAGTTATCCTCGCACCGGGACACTATGAGATGAAAGGGCCATTATACGTGAGAGCCAACAATGTCTTTATTAAGTCCTCCAGTGGAAATCCCTACGACACAACGATATCTTGGAGTGCGGGAGACCATAGAAATAAAGGTGGGAACCTCTTTAGAGTATCGGGCGATAATTTTTATCTCGACGGTGTTACATTAACAGGTGCCAAAAATCACCTCATACAAATTGTCGGAGAGCAACAGGCCAGTTTTCCCATCATTAATAATTGCATTCTCCAAAACGCCTACGAACAATTTGTAAAAGTGAGCTACAACAAAAATACACCAGAGAAAAAGTCGGTGGGTGGAATAATTTCAAACTCCATCTTTCAGTACACGAAAGGAATTGCACCTAACTTTTACACTGGTGGTGTTGATGCCATAGGTGCGGTGGATTGGGTAATAAAAAACAATATATTTAGGGATATCGCTAGCCCGTCAAACCACATCGCGCAGCATGCGGTACATTTTTGGGTGAATTCATCAGGCACTCAGGTGATCAACAACCTGTTCATAGACAATGATCGTGCAATAGGCTTTGGTATGCCACTGAATCATAATGCGGCTATCTTGGAGTACTCGCATAAAGGAGGAGTTATCTCACACAATGTCATCTATCACTCAGATAATGGTGACCCATTTGGAGATACGGGTATTATTCTTGAAGCCTCAATGGGTGCCGAAATATATAACAATGCGATTTATATGGAGCACAGCTATCCGAGAGCTATTGAATATCGGTTTACCGATACTAAAGACGTAAGGATATTCGAAAATAAGGTTAACAAAGCAATTTCTTCAAGAGACGGTGGTAGTGCGGTGCTTGATGCAAATACCACAAATTTGGAGAAGGTGGAGTTTTTAAACGAGCTATCGCGGATCCAGCAGCAGCTTGGTGTGATTCACCTATACGAGCCTCTGTAATCTGTTCTAAAACGCTAATTCACTAGTCTGTAAAAACAAGAAGAACACGATGAAACTGAAAAAGCTAGCCAAGCGTTGTTTAAGGAAACTACATATTTACGTTTCTGAGGAATATCGTCATGCAGTAAACGAAGTAGATAGTGGTATTAACTATTACAACAAAACCTTATTCAACGCTTCTAATCAGAAAATTATCTTTATTCATATTCCTAAAGCTGCTGGTATCTCTATTGTAAAAGCACTCTATGATAGAACTCAGTCTTGTCATGCCGCAGCTGTCCACTACAGAGAAGAAAACCCAAAGCTCTTCGACTCAGCGACTAAAATCACGTTAGTACGCAATCCGTATTCCAGACTGATATCCGCGTATAACTATCTGCAAGATGGCGGGCGATGCGAGATTGATGAAGTATGGAGAGAAAGATACATAGCGCCTTACAAATCTATCAACCACTTCGTTCAACATGGCTTAGAAAAAGCGATCCAAGATAATGCTGAACACTTTATACCTCAATACCAATTTATCTATGACAAAGACGAGCTACTCGTTGACCATATTGGAAGAGTTGAAGAAATCAACGAATTTGAATCTTTTGTGAAAACTATCGTAGATAGACCTTTTAACATCACAAAAAACAACGCTTCAAAAGGTGATGCTTCAATAGACGTACTCACAAAAGCGTCCATTGAAGTTATCAACAAATTATACGGCCAAGACTTCGAAAAGCTGAACTATCAAGCAATCATAGTTTGATGGTTCAAGCATGATAGACTTTCAAACTAACTCTGGGATTCGCTACTCTTTTCCGCTACACCGTCTCGCCAACGTACTAGTGATAAGCAAATCAAGAGCGTGCCAATCATTTCTAGGGTCTCTTCAACAATTATTTGTGTATCCCAAATCCACCTTGGGGTACTCTCGTCGAACAAATTAACAGCCGATTCCAATAATACCCCTCCTAGAAAGATTGATGTAAAACCTAAACCCAGTAAGGTTGTTGTGCCTTTTACTAAAAAGAGATGTGGTTTGAGTAAATAAAATGCGATTGAAAAAACAATTAGCACAATCGGGCCTCCGACCAATACCCAACCGGAGTTTTTAGCTTCATAGGTGTCGCCATTTGAGGCTATCGTTGATAAAAATTCGCCTACTGTTTCATGAATTCTGGCTACTTCATCGGCCGACATAGTGAATAGCAATAATGAAAACATGAGCAAATAAACGTGACCAGAGCCTACACATCGTTTGGCAGTCACAGAGGCTTCATGGGCTAGAACACCGGCGATAGCAAGAAGCATAGAGGAAAACCATGCGGCAAAGTTATCGTCGAATCCAAGATAGATAATTTTTGTAACGATCCAAAAAGGTTGACCAAGCAGGAGGTTGACAATGTTTAACAAGGATAACCCAACTACGCATAGTACTAGAACCTTGATCTGGAGAGACCCTATTGAATACATAAATTAAAATCATCCATGGAGTTTAATTTTCATTTTAAGTTTCTTTTTAAAAGAAATCTGCAGCTTTGATTTCAATCATAGTGACGTGGTAAAGCCATATTGATAAATCCAGGTAAGCTACTTTCTATAGTTGCTTCATGACGACTTTGGTTTAAAGGACAATGAACGCTTCTCTACGATATGCCACGATGCTATTGCAAAGCAAAGCGTAATAACGCCGGCAAGCACTGTCATTTGTAACACTGAAATTCCAACGATAGCGAATGCGGTCAATTGCTGTATTGGGAAGGAGTAAATATAAATTCCATAGGAATAATCTCCCAACTGATTAAACTTGCGAATTATTCCACGCGGAATATACGCCAGGTAGAAGACTAAGTACGGAAGCAGCAAGATGTAGCAGAGCATAAAGGCATCTTTACTGAATAGAGACACGACCAAAAGTCCAGTCGCTACAAAAAAGAGTAAATTGTTTAACACTATCCTGTGTGCGAAGCAGTAGAAAAAGCTCCCCACAAAGAAAAACGAGAACAAGCGAATAAAATCATTAAACATATGAAAGTAAAAGTGATTCGCTATGTGGAGCGTTAATGAAGTAATGGCCAAAGTAGCGATGACATATTCGAACTTGTAAAAACGTTTGATGAAATCAGGTAAGTAAGCTCGGCTCTCCTTTAACAACACGAAAACAACGAAGAGGTAAAAATACATCTTTAGCTCGTAGGGAAGCGTCCAAAGCGAACCATTGACGGCACTATGCCAAGGGATATTTTCAAAAACGCCAGGTAGCGTGTGGCTAACCCCCATGAAAAGCGTGACATTTTTTGCAAAGTATACAAATGTCTCTTTGGAAAAGTATTCACCAATTGACAATGAAGTCACCAGTGGGCCCATTACAAAAACTATCAGAGAAATGGCAACAAATAGTGCAGGATAGATTCGTAAAGCGCGGGCTGCGACATAACTAAAATAGCTTTTTGACCTTAACAAACTGCCAGTAATTAAAAAGCCACTGGTGATAAAAAACACATCCACGGCTATGTGGCCAAATGTTATACCAATGAACCTTTTTAGCGGTTCAGATATTCCACTTCCCGTAGCCAGCGGAAAACTATGACTCACTAACACCATACTGGCTGCGATGAATCGCAATAAGTTAAAGTTGTTTTCGCGACTATTCTTATAAGAATCTAGCGTTTCCATGCAATCTCTCAACTACCTAATACTTGTCACCAAAGGTTTGTATTTTCTCAATAAAACTACTTGTAATAAGACGTTATTTTCCCCGTTTCATGTAATCACCCAAAGAGAAATAGAGCCTTTTATTTTTGAATGAACGGTGAATGATAAATAACTGCGCCAACAGGCTCATGTAGAGTAAGCCAGCATTAAACCAGTATCCAAGTGTTACCTTGGGTACAATATCGTTTTTACCACCAAAATCCCTCAATCGGGCACTGGAAGCGGTTAACCATCGATCAGAAGCAAAGTTAACTTGCGAAACGTTAACGCCCGAGTTAACTAACCAAGCCGCTGCATTAAAAGGAAACGCATCGATCTGATAAGCAGTTCCAACAAATCGATGGAACCATTCCATGTGGTCGCCAAAAATTAGTGCAATATCTCTTTCATCAAAGTGCAACGCAATATCTTCTTTTGAGGCATCCAACGCTATATTTTTAATTTGTGAAAATTGTTCCACCAAGAAACTGGTTTTATAGCATACTGTGCTGCCACAAAACCTAAACAAGCCGGCAGTAGGTTTAATTTTGCCCCTTCCCAAATCTAAAAAGGCCCCGCGATTAACATAGTAAATGTCACCGGTTTTGTCGGCGAGATAACTAGGAATTTTACACGATAAGAGGTCATCACAGTCCACAAAGAAAATATAGTCCGATTGGTACTCTAGTGCCTTTTGAAATCCAATGATGAGCCGACTACCTTTGTCTTTCATAAATTTATTGTATGAAACATCGCCGTAGCTACCGGCTCCGGCACCGACATCTATCGGTGGTAGAAAATCTACCTCAACAAGATCCCACATGGCTTCTAGCTTTGAATACGAAGATTTGAGTTGCTCTATTCTGGAATCGCGGTTACAGACCATCACATATTTGTAATTACCGGCCATATTAACCATAGAATCTAATTGTATTTTTATTCTTTCTATTACCTGGTCAAAATCGCCATAAGCGTCGGGATTCCCGACGGCTGTTACAAAGGTAACTGTGGGTCGAACGTTCTGCATATCAACTAATTTCCCGTTAAAAAGGCCATCAGACCTCGTTGAGTTACGACTTCCTACTAAGTATGTTTTTTGACAAATTAACGATGTATTGAACGTCCGGTTCCTTTCTAAACAGCAGGAGTATCAGCGTACTTATACTCAATGAGCCAAAGAGTATTACAAGCCCATTAACTAAGATAAACATAAAGGTATTCCATTCTGGGGCAATAGGACGATAAATGATAAAACCTATTGCAGCAAAGACGACTGAAACGAGCGGTTTGAGCACGCCTTTAATGCTGAAGCCTATATATCTTGAATAGAGATAGATAAAAAATACGAATCGCAGTAGATTCTCGACAACAGCTACGGTCATAAGAAAGACGACAAAACTTTCTTCTCTTATCAGAAAGAAGGCGATTGCAAATATCATTAATGAAATCAGATCGTAAGTGAATAGCCGCTTAACTTCATTGTGTATCATGACTAAATTCGTCAATAGACCCACATAGGCTCTGAAAAAGAACATACTGGAAAAAGCTACAAGCGAAGCGCTGTATTGGGTCCAGTTTGGGCCGAGGACCAATAATATAATCTCTTCGTGAAGAATACCCAGTGTAAGAAACAAAGGTAGAATAACAAAGCTAAGTACTAAGAGGCTTGCGTCAACTCTGAGCCTCATACTCTCCTTATCTTCGATTCTGTCCCTAAAATTGTTTATTACTGGACTAGTCATTGGAATAATGAGATTCAGTAAAGGAATGTTCCCAATGAACTTTATATTATTGTAAGCACCCAGTTCTGCCTTACCAAAATAAAAACCAGTGAATAAGACATCAAGTTGATCTCGGCAGTATCCCACCAAGGATTGCATCAAGATCCAGATTGAAAAAGAAAACTGTTTTTTGACACGAGAGAGAGATAGCTTTGGTAAGTATGGATAGATTAAATAGCTTCCGATCAGGTTACACAAAGAGCCAGCTGCATGACCAACCACTAACGCCCAATGATTTCTGAGTTGAAACGCTGCAATAATAGTAATAACAACGCGTAAAACCTTTACGATAATACTCATCGCCACGACTCTTTCGTACTTGTTCTGACGTTGTAACAACACCAGAGAGGGATTATCAAAGCACGTAATCAAATTAATTACACAAAGGACTATTAGTACTTCAGCGATATCCGGCGCATCGTAAAGGTCGGCAACATAACTGGCGAACAGCGCGATCAGAATATACACACTGCCTCGGAACAACATATTTAAAGTGAAAGCACTATTTATATCTTCCGAGTCAATGGTCTGAATCGAGAGAAGGTAAAACTTCACTCCTGTCTGAGTGAATGTTTGCGAAAACCAAATGACCAGTAACGCCATTGTTACCAGGCCAAAGTCTTCTGGCATCAAAAGCCTTGCAAGTACCAAAGTACTAATTAGGCCGGCCAGCCTTTGTAACAACCCCTCAGCTGCGAGTAAAGACGAGGAACGAATCAGTCGATGTACGGACAAAATACTACCCTGGCAAAATAAAAATAATCAATCAGAGACCAAACTGCGACTTAACGTCTCGACTTACCGCAAATGAACGAACTAGCGCAGTTGTAAAGCGTTTACTGCGTTTCAACCGACGCCTGAGCCACTCTGAGAATGACTTGAGCCATGAATTACCTTGGTAGAGGTCAGCCCTTTGTGCACTGATATTCTCTCCATGTTCTCGCATATACATCACTAAATAGGATTGAGGCACGAAGCAAGAAATATCCAATTTTTTAAATGTCGGTGCATATGAAGAATGTGAGATCAATCTGAAGACAAAATCTTTCACTGTAGAATCTGATAAACGCATATACAGCAACGACGCCTGAACCACACAACAAGAGCCACAATAAAGGTCGAATGAAGAAGTTTTGTTTATGAGCTTGTATCGTTGAAAATTCAAGTAACCATACTTGAAGACAAGTGATTGATAGTGCTGGTACTGCTCTACGGTAGACACAAAATCTCTATGAATTAAGTCATCTGCATCCAGCGCGAAAATATGAGTGCACCCACCCTCGACAAGTCTATTTGAACCAAACTCCAATTTCGCCGTTCTATCTTTCTCAAACAGCACCTGTTTTTCACTCGGCTTTTTACCCGCAATATCGGGGGCTGGGACATCAATCGTTACCGCGTCACACCAAGGACTATCGAAAATACTCAGAGGGGGAACTTCGTGGCAAACAACACATACGCGAAATTTTGAAGAGCCTTGGTTTCCGATACTGACAAGTGTTTTCTCTAGCGATTCATACACCAACTTCCACGACTTAGAGACTTGTTCAGATTTTAAAGGGATAACGATGCCTAGACAGAAATCATCGTCTCGCTCTTGTACTGGGTTATTTAACGTATCCATTATAATAAATTACTTTTTACCAGTAACTTCTTCAGACGCCATTTGACCAACCTACGTTTAATGAACGACAGACCATTGCTCTCTTCATCAAAGTTACGCCATATTTTAACATTGAGGTTCATGAGATCTCTGGGCCATTGTTTCACATCAATCGCATCCAAATGTTTCTCTTGAATCTTGCCTAATTCATAACGAGCAATTCGATTGACGTACAGCTTAATGTCATCGCGCTTGAGAGGCGATAGACTATCAAAGACATACCCAACGCCATCTAGGTACGTCACTCTATTTTCGAGGTTGTAATTGAAAAACTGCAGATCCGTGTTCACCGCTTTAGTGAGAAAAGAGTCAATCCAATTCAGCCCTTTAGGCAGAAAAAACGAGTCCTCTCTCACTCTGGTAATAAAGTTATTTCGCAACCCGTATAAGTTACCAAAGAAACAGGAACGATCTCTGACCAAACTTCTGTAAAACTCAATATTTCTGCCGGATAACGGAAGTCCTGCTATGGCAACAGTTTCACTGGAACACTCAGAGAGTTTGTCGTGCATTGCGCCGAAGCAATTAGGTGAAAACTTCACGTCAGCATCAACAAAAAAGTGCACATCCTCACTTGTTGCAAGTTCATGTACATAATGGTTCCACGCATTACACTTATCACCTATTTCCAGGTTAACGACAGACATTTTAGTAAAATTTAGCTCATCTTTGACACTCAGAGCTACATCTACCGTCTTATCAGTGCATCCATTAGCAATCAAAAAAAAGTGCTTGAGATTATCATCTGCGGATTCAAATACGCTTTTCACAGATAACGCAATATTCTTCTCTTCGTTATATGCAAACATGACGATGTTATACATTGCTTTTATCCCTTTTTATTTTCAGTCACGTTATCTGGGTTGTTTATATGATTTTGTAGGAAATAAGTCGCGGTCAATAACATGATTAAGTAATAAAATGGCTCAAAAATCATCATATCAAGAAATATGGCCCCCACAAAAAAGCCAATCAACGCGGCAAAAGAAGAGTTAGCCGCATAAACAATAAGTGTATCTGGTTTAGCTTTCCTTATTACCTCTTGCCGCATTTTATAACTTCGATAAAACAAATACAGATAGAGGAAACCACATACTATCCCGCTACTCACAGTGAACGTAATAAGTGTATTGTGCGCAACGTGTGGAGTTTCTCCTGGATAATGAAAAAAAGAGGCTTCTCTAAACCGGTATAATCCGGTACCTAATATTGGATAATGCGTCATGAGTTTCATCCCAACGGTCCAAGACTTAATTCTGGGATTCATGACTTCCTCTGCCTCATTGTTTCTCACTACTTCCTTGCCGCGATTTAGTGTTCCCTGAGCTTGGAGAATGACTACAGCAATAAAAGCTACGACAATGGCGTAACTGAAAAAGCGAGATTTAATACTCCTAGAACAAATAAACACAGAGGAGCCCAACGCTAGCAACGCCCCCCTCGATCCCGTTAGGAAAATGCAATGAATCACTAGCATCATTCCCACCACCGTGAGGGTTTTTAGTACAACGTTTTTACAGAAGAAGAACCCAAACAACAAAAATGGAAAGGTTATAACCAACAGTACTGCAAATTTGTTATTGTCCCCGTAAGCACCTTTAGCCGGCCCACCCAGCCGTCCTTGCTCGAATCGGCTCCAATCTCCAGTGAAATATGCCATGTTACCGTCGTAGGCGTAATACACACCGGAAACTATAAATACCAAACACAAATATTTGATCGCTTTTTCATCGAGAACGAGACCGAGACAAACGAAATAGAGAAGCAAAGTAATATTGAAAATCTCGAGAACAAGCTCGGCCCCAAAAGATGAGGGATAAGAAGAGAACAGCTCAGAAAGGTTTACTATTACGGCTAAAAAAACAGAGACTTGTTTATCGGTAATTTATATACAGAAAAGTTAATCGTCCCCCTAAAGGCACCGACAATCCAAGTGACAATAGCCAATCCAGCATAAATTTTAAACGCAGGAAACCCGTCAAATGCCCAAAACCAAACATACTGTGGCTGTAAAACAGAAAATAGAGTGTATAGGCTGGCAGAAACCCACGGCAAAGAAGTCAGCGTAAATAACGCGAAAAGGGCGCTGAGAATGGTTATAAACTTAAACATTAATGACTATCTGCCAGACTCATGTACATATCGGAAAATTGCTCAAGCATCTTACTTCGCTCGAAACGCTCCGAAAAAGACAATTTTGCATTACCAGCCATGGAAGATATCAGTGCTTTGTTCAAACAACACGCTCTGATATTACCTGCAAAACCCTCCATGTCATTGTTTGCAGAGACCAAACCGTTGTAGTTGTCCTGGATCAGCTCTGGATTTCCACCAGCATCTGTGACGACACAGGGCTTGCCCAAAGACAGGGCCTCGAGCAGTGTCATTGATGTTCCCTCAGATAAAGATGAAAGTAAAAAGATGTCCATTAGCGCGATGTGGTTCACAGGATTAGCTTCATAGCCCGTAAATCTGACAAACTCGCGGATATGGAGGTCATCTACTAACCTTTCGAGCTTCTGCCTTTCTTCACCATCCCCGACAATAATCAACACTAATTCACTAAAATCTTTCACGACTTTAGCAAAGGCACTAATCATCATTTCTTGATTCTTAATGGGATCGAGCCTAGCTACTGTACCAAATACTAAATGCCCTTCAGGCACGTTCAAATCATTTCGAAGAGCGCTCACAGTGCAGCTGTCCGCACTGAGCCCGTTAATTCCGTTATAGATGACGCGAATGCTTTTTTCGGGAACATATTCATAAGTCACCAGCGCTTGCTTTGTCGCTTGCGAAATAGCAGTAACGCGGGAAGTCAACGATAACAGCAATGGGTTTACTAAACGTCGTTTCCAGCTTGATGAATCGGGATAAAACCTACCATGCTCAGTAAAGATAACCTTGGTTTTTGTGAATGCCGCCGCTAATACTCCGTAGACCCAAGGAGTGTATTGATGACAATGTAATACTTCAATGTCTCTCTGCTTTACAATTTCTCTAATTTTCTTGATTAATGCGAAATCAAAACCTCCCGCCCAATCCAAGCAAGTAATCGTCACCCCGAGCTTTCTTAGCTGTTCACCAAATGGTCCCAACTCTGGTTGAATACAGAGGATTTCATTATTAAACCGTTCCTGATCCGCTCCTTCAATAAGGTTTTTAATGACAGTCTCAGTGCCACCAATTCTCATATCGTAGGTAAGGTGAAGGACATTTACTTTACTCACTGTATCCGCTCTCAAGTATTACCGGTTTTATCAACCGATCAAAAACATAATCAGAACCTTCAACGGTTAAGTGACCGTAATCCCAAGCCATGAGTTCCTCTCCGACTCTAACCTTGCACAAACTAATATCTGGTGTGCAGAGCTCAGCGAGCACATCTACGTAAATTAGTCCCGGAACCTCTGAGCTGATCGCTTTCATTCTCGCGTTTGTGAAAGCTAAACCAGGGTCTAACTTGTTGGTAGGTATGAACTCTTCTCCGACATAATGCTTAGCGTATATAAGTGGAAGCGATGGATACCACTGAGGAACAGGGCCAACTACAATCACATGCTTTACTCCAAGTCGGTACAGTGCAGATACGGTGTTATCCCAGTCTAGCTTCTCATGCTCATGTTTATTTGTAATCACAACGACTTCAGGTACGATAGTTTCAATATATTCATAAGCCAATGCATTAGCAGCATCACAGGCACGTCTCAGTCTGCTAACATTACCTTGCTTTATCGTAAATGAAGGTGGGCAACCTGACGAAAATACGCGATTTACATGAGAATACCTCTTCACTATTCCCATCGATAGAGCCCCCATATAGGAATCTCCCCACAGGAACATTCCTCCAGTGGACGATAAGTCAACGCAACCATCCTCTACACCATAGTGGCCATATTTGAGCTCGAACTTGCTCACCATACACCCGAACTTATTGTCTTGATAACCAACATATCGCTGCACAAAGCTATTTGTAGGGTCCATCGACGTTGCGCGGTAGTCTGATGGGTTAGCTCCCTGCTTCATTACAAAAAATGCCCCAGCCAAAGTAACCACAAATAATAAAATGTGAAACCCTTTGCGCCCTCGCCTTTCTACAGAAAAGTAAGATAGCGCTCCTAAGAGGAACGATACCACTGCCGCCATTAAAAGGTGGGTTGATTGAATATTGAAAGCCTGATTATTTAAGTAAACGATTATCGGCCAATGCCATAAGTAAATTGAATATGACCACAATCCAATACGGTCGAAAACAGGGTTACATAAAAGAATGTTCTTACTGCTCTCGGCTTGAATAACCAAATAAGCACCAATAACGGGAACCATGGCAGCATAACCTGGCCATGCAACCGTCTTATCAAAAACAAAGTAACTTAAGGCAATAATAGCGACACCTAAGTAACTGAGAAACGGCCTAAAGCGTTGTGAGATAAAAACAGGAAACAAAAATGCTATTCCACCTGCTAGCATCTGCCACGCACGAGTAGGTAGAAGAAAATAGGCCGCATCTGACCAAATGGGAGAAGCGATTACACTAAGAAGTAAGCTCAGTATTGCCCCAATGAGTATGAACCATCTAACTGTTCTCAACCCAAAGCACTTAGCACATAGCCAGACGACCATTGGATAGAGGATATAAAATTGCCATTCGGCAGACAAAGACCAAGTGTGCAGCAACCACTTCTCTAACGAGCCGCCATCAAAGTAGCCAGCCTCCATCCAATACGAATGATTAGAGTAGAACAACAAACTGGAAAATGTGTGTTTACCCAGTGTTGAATATTCAGTATTTAGCAGCGAAAACCAGCCATACACCAAAACGACCAAACACAATAATGCCAGTGGTGGAATGATCCTACGAGCACGGGATTGATAAAACAATTTGAAACTAAACCGCTCCGAAGACAGGCCGTTAATAATAATCTTTGTCATCAAAAAACCAGAGATAACAAAAAACACGTCGACGCCAGCAAAGCCGCCGACTAGCCATGAGGAGTCGAGATGAAATATCAATACACCGAGTAGCGCTAGCGCTCTAAGACCATTGATATCTCGACGAAAGGAACTCGATGGACTCACTGCTTAGTTTCCATATACTCATCCCACCACAACTGAAACATCAACATACTCCATAGCGGAGATGAATTGTCCCTTTTCCCCGATTGATGTTCATCCCACATCTTCTGAATAGCCTGTGGTTTGAAGTAATTAGATACCCCACAATCTCGAGAAAACAAACAGTCTTCGGCAATTTCTTTTAACTCACCTCTAAGCCATTCTGCAAGCGGGACCGAGAAGCCCATCTTCTTTCGATATAGAATTTCTTTTGGGAGCATAGGTTGAAACAACTTCTTCAAAATATGCTTCTTTTCACCGGAGGGGTTTTCTTCAGAAACCTTAAATTTGTACTCTGAAGGGACTTTCGCTGCAAGTTCAACCACTTCATAATCCAAGATGGGTGCTCTGACTTCTAGTGAATTAGCCATACTCATTCTATCCACTTTTACCAAGATCCCACCGGGCAAGTAAGTTTTCATATCGGTATAAAGAATTTTTGACAGATGATCAGGGCCATCGGCCGCTTGGTACGCATCTAGTGTCACTTTGCATGGGTGGTAACTACCGAGCTCCTTATTGAATTCAGGACGCACCAAAAACTGCCATTGCTCGTCAGTGATAAAGGAATTTGAAATGTAAAACCCCATATCTGGTGAGACACTCAAGGAGTTTAGTAATGATCTAGCACGCTTAAATGGTGTGGCGCTTATTAGCCCGCAACACTTAGCAAGCAATGGAAACACTGATCGACGCAACCACGAAGGAAACTTATCTCTTAATTTATTTTCCAAATGATCGACCGCATACTTCTCATAGCCAGCGAATACTTCATCACCACCGTCTCCAGCTACTGCTACGGTAACCTGCTCTCGCGCTAACTCAGAGACAAAAAAGGTCGGTACCAATGACGGATCAGCAAAGGGCTCATCAAAATAGCGAGTAATATTTCGTAGATTATCCTTGACGTTTTGATGAACGGTAAATTCATGGTGGTTGGTGTGATACTGATCCGCAACAGCCTGTGCAAACTCAACCTCATTGTATTTTTCGTCGTCAAAACCAATGGAACAAGTCGTAATTCTATTACCATCATTCTCAGCGGCAATTTGGCTCATCAACGCCACTACCCCGCTAGAATCAACCCCCCCACTCAAGAAAGCGCCCAATGGAACATCTGATACCATTCTATTTTTTGTACAGGTAAGTAATTTATCATTGAGGCGTGAGGTAAATTCGCTTTCACTCTCTATACCTTGTTCTGCGAACGATACATCCCAATATTTTTTCTTCACCATGCCCTGAGCAGAAAACACCATAAAATGGCCCGGGGGTAATTTAAACACCTCTTCAAAAATGGTTTTGGGGTCAGGTACATACTGATACGCAAAAAAGTCGTATACCGCATCTTGGCGAATTGTCTTAGGGAAGGCATTTACAGCCATTAATGATTTTAATTCGGACGCGAAGAAAATATCGCCATTGACGTAATGGTAATAAAGCGGCTTTTTCCCCATCCGGTCACGGGCGATAAAAAGGTGTTCTTTGGTTTTGTCCCACAAGGCAAATGCGAACATACCATTGAGGTGAGCCAAACATTCGGTACCATATTTATCATACAGCGCCAAAATGACTTCAGTATCAGTATGGGTTTTGAACGGGTAACCCTCTACCTCGAGCTGCTTACGGTGCTCTTGGTAGTTATATATCTCTCCATTAAATATGATGACATAACGACCATCGTTGGAGTGCATAGGCTGTACGCCAGCCTCTGACAAGTCAATAATGGCTAAGCGACGATGTACAAGAGCGAGTTTATCGTCGATATATGTGTCGCTTGCGTCTGGACCTCTGTGTGCAATAGCATTTCCCATTGCCTCCAGAGATGAAACATGCGCTTTATCTTTGTAAAACGTCGTGTAACCAGCAATACCACACATAGCCAATCCTTATGTTACATTTGTATCTTTCTAGATTTAATCAACGGAGAACAACGCCTTAACTTTCAGCATGTGCTGTTCCCAACTGAACGACGCATTAACAAACTCTCTCTGATCCTGACTGTCCAGAGCTAATGCGTGGCCCTCGAGCAACGGCAGAAGCTCACTCACTATATTTTCAGGTGACGTACAGTCAACCACATAGCCAGTTTCACCTTGCTTCATGGTCTCGGCAGTACCACCAGAGTTACCCGCAATTACTGGCTTACCACACGCTTGGGCTTCCACAAGCACCATACCAAAGCCCTCTATATCATTGCCAATGGTCCTATTGGGCAAAATAAAGAAATCACACTGTTGGTAAGCTTTAACGAGGCTATTGTCGTCAAGTTCGGTGTAAATTCTAACGCTTTGTGACAGTCCAAGTTCATCAATTAATGTTTGGAGTGCCTCTCGCTCTTCGCCACGGCCAACAATGGCATAAAACAAATCAGGGTGCTGCAATAGTAAAGCAGGCATAGCTTTTATTAGGAAATCTTGTCCCTTTCGCTGCTGCAGTCTTCCAACAGTAAGCATTACACGCTTTCCATTCCACCCAAGTGCAGTTTTGAAATCATCGTCGCAAGAGGAAATACAAAATGTGTCGACATCAACACCAGGGTGAACCACCTCACACTTATCAATACTAGCAAAACCATAATTGGCCACTAGTTTTGCCGAGTTATGACTGTTACATAACAAATAGTCCGCGCCCTTACACACTTGAGTCACGAGCATACTATGTTCTCTGCTAGTCGCTGCGGTTTCGACATCTTCTCCATGGACAAAACAGATGTATTTGACTCCGGTGAATTTACTTACCAGCCAAGCAATAACGCCCTCAGGGATGACACGGCCACAATGAACTTCGGTAATGTCGTGTTTCTTAACCGCGCGTAGTACGTTAAAAAACGTTTTGAAATAAAATATTGCACCTTTGAGACTGGCGAATCCCCATTCTGGACTACTGAGCGGCATTCTCAGCACAACAATGTCATGGGTTTTATCAAATACATTACCCTCTTCGGTATCGTTTGCAGCGACGAGCACATTCTTTTTTGGTAAACGAGAATACAACTCCCAAAACCATCGGCTACTACCACCATCTTTGGGTGGAAAGTTTTCAGTGAGTAGCAAAATCTTTTTCATGTTGTCTCTTTGTTGGGGAGTTCATTCACTGAAGTAACATCACACTCATGATGTTAATCAACCACGCTCACTGCATGGTCGACATCTTTCAAAAGCAAGTCTCCTGCTACCTCTAAAAAACCGTACCTCGTCCGTGTCACTATCAATATTCATTGAAAAGATGACAAGCTTTCCTTCAGGAGAATTGCCACGGAGAACTTGAAGTGTACCGAAAAGCTTAGCGTGCACGCGATCGGTAAATACATGCCCACCAAGGTTATACCATTTGACCAACATGACTTGTTGCCCACGAGGTGACGTTAACGTATCTACTCTAACTGTCAGTAAGTCATCGCCCACTTGAAGAGACACATTTTTGTAGCTGAGTAACGTCCATCTATGCTGGTCGTAAGCGCGATTCAAATCAGTCACCAATTCATTTGTGTAACCATTGAACCAAGCTTCTGTAACATTGGCTTTGCATTCCCCTTCCACTTGCAGGGCATTATCAAACACCTCATCGGGCTCTCTGAATGACGAGCCAAGAACGATAGGGTTGCCCGCACAATGCATCGATTGGTCAATGACTGAAGAGGACGCTACGGCAATACTCTGGGACGTTCTTACTTGAATAATACTATAGGTCCATGCAACAGAGGATAGTAGTGCTACTGCTACCAACGACACTATTTTACTACTAGTAATCCAAGTACCCGCTAGAATGGTTTCTTCATTTTGCTCACTTTTTTGCTCAACTTTATCTCTAATAAATTCACCAATCGCTATTAAACATACGATGACAAATGCAAAGAAAAACCACCCATAAATGAGATGGTCTGCACCAGCCGCATGTTCCATATCTGTGTGGTAAGCAATGAGGATGATTCCGTAAATGCGAACAATGTTAGCCGCAACAGGGAAAATAAAAGATAGCAGTACAAAAAAGAGCTGCTTTTTCAGCGATCTAAGGTTGAGGTAAGTATATAGAAATCCAATAACAATACTGGCGATAAAAAAACTTACACCAGAGCATGCTTCTGCGACTAAAAAGCGCCCTTGAGGTATGTCGAGGTATAAACCGTTGCGATACAAGGGTACGCCGGTAAATCGCAGTAGCGCCACTGAGCCATCGGCAGCAATCTCTTGCAGATAAGGAATCAGTTGCTCGCCAATAGGAATACTAAAGAGCATGAACAGCAGTGGAAAAGCGATAATCTTTGCGGCTTTATGGCCCAAATTTAGCCAAATAAGTGAGGGTAGCATGACGAATGCCGCAGTATGCATGAAGAGCTGAATATCACCCGCTACGCCAACAACATAGAGTAAACAACTTGGAACTATTAAAATTAACGGTAACAACGCATGTTTTTTTTCAACGTCCAACAAGCGATCTCGGTTGAGAAAAATAAGATATAACGACGCAGGAATGATTAAGAAACCATGGTTAAAAATGTCATTTGTCCACCAAATCTCCGCCGCGGATATTATACCTTGCCAGCACAAAAGTACCCAAAAGACGAGTGTTATCCCTAACTGTAAATATGCTTTTTTGTACTGCTCAAACACGAATAAAGCCTCACTCTTCCTTAGTGGTAATACCGTAGGTATGACACATCGTTTGCCACTTGTAGTCTTTAAGTAGCTTCACGATTTTCCCTTCCATGCGAGATAGGTTGATGTAGTGACGAAATTTTGAGCGCAGCGACGTTCCGTCGATGCGAGGTTGTGCAGGGTCTATTTCCCATGGGTGAAAGTAAAAGTTGTATGGATGCGGCTCAGATTCGAGGTATTGAGTGATACGTTTTCTTGATAGAAAATACGGGTAAAGACGAAAATAACCGCCACCACCAATACCTATATTGGTGCCATTTTTACGAATGGTGGGAATCGGAATCTCTACAAGACCTTCCGGTCGTTCATATTTAAAGCGAGGCCACTCAGGCACTCCGTATAAGTCATGTTCTATGGGGTAAGTGCTCGATGAGTATAAAAAGCCCAGTGTTTTCAACTCTTCGTATACCCATGTATTTGAATCGTTTACAGAAAAGCTTGGAGCGCGATAACCAATAATCGGTTTGCCACTTATATCTTCTAGAATATTTTTACTTTCCGTCACATCCTGTATGAATTGAGATCTGGGCATTGTTGTTGCGCGTTGATGGGCCAAGCCGTGACTTGCAAGTTCATGTCCTTCACTAACAATACGTTTAATGACGTCCGGACAGCGTTTTGCCACCCATCCAAGAGTAAAAAAACGTAGCTTTAACATCATACTGGGCAAACAAATCCAATAAACGTGACGTATTGTCACCTACCCGAAGACTAATAGCATCCCAATCTTTTCTCTCAATAACATCTTCGAACGCAGAAACTTGAAAATAATCTTCAACATCCACTGTCATCGCATTGAGACGTTCATCTCGTTTCATTCATTAACGCCCTTTTCCAAATAGCACTATTTCCACGGTTCTAATCAAGATGACGATATCAAACAACAAACTTTGATGTTTCACGTAATAAAGGTCGAATTTCAATTTCTCCATAGAATCTTCGACGCTTGCACCGTAGGGATAGTTGAGCTGCGCCCAACCAGCCAAACCAGGCTTCACATTGTGACGTTGGTTGTAGTAAGGAACTTCTCTAACCAATTGTTCGACAAACTGAGGACGTTCTGGTCTGGGACCAATAAAAGACATCTCCCCTTTGAAAACATTGAGTAACTGAGGTAATTCGTCGATTCTATACTTGCGAATGAAGTGCCCGATTCGCGTAACGCGATCATCATTCTTACTTGCCCACTTGGCACCATCTTTTTCAGCGTCAGGGCGCATACTTCTAAACTTTATGATTTTGAAGAGTTTGCCGTTTAGACCAACTCTCTCTTGTTTGTAAAAGATCGAGGTTCCTGTGCGCCTGCCGTCATCAAGATAGATAAAAATACTCGTGAACAGCATTATGGGCCAAACGAAAAAGAAAATGATGAAGGCAACAAATGCGTTAAGGCTGTAATCTAGAGCATCGCGCAAATAGTTTTGACTCTGAAAACCATTAGAGTAGATAACCCAACTGGGGTACATGAGGTTAACCACAATCTGGCCAGTTTCCCGTTCCATAAAATCGAGTAACTCAGTCACTTCGATACCGCGAAGTCGGGATTCAAACAGCACTTCGACAGGTAGCGTTCCTCGACGCTGGTCGCAAGCGATAACTATTTCTTCGACATCGTTGTCTAAAATAAATTTCTGAAAACTGTCATCGACTTTTACATGAATTATCTTTTCTTGCTTTATACCGTCTTCTCGGTTGTCACCGGGAATTGGTACAAACCCCAATAATTCAAACCCTATACGGTCTACATCACGGCGCATACGCTTTTCTATGATTGACGCTCTCTCACCCGCACCCAACACCACAATTCTAACTTTGCCTAGTCCAAGGAGCCCTAAACGATTAGTAAAGTACCGAAAGACCACCAGAGTGATGATTATTGAGCACACAGCGCCCGGTAAGAAATAGGAATCCATCACAAGTTCGTCGAAGAACGCTCGTGATAGTACCTCCACCAAAAAGTAGCTTAATCCGACACTTACGAAAATTCTTCGTATGATCCCTCTGAAGGTCTCGCGGAGTTTAGCTTCGTAAAGTCCCACTGATAGCGAACACAAAAGGATACTGACTGTTAACATCCCCACATTAACGAACAACTTTTCAATTGGAACAGGCTGTGACAAACCAACCTGTGTCAAAATAAAGTGGGATATGTAGCCCATGTAGGCAATCAGCAACGCCTCGGTAACCACTAATATATTTGAGCGTTTATTTTGATTTCGCTTGTTTACTGCCACCCCTGGCCCCCAAAAAACTTCGGCATGTTACCCATATTAATGGTAATTATTCTAATAGACTAGACTTTAAGATGGCATTATAGTGCTACTAACCATAGGGTAAAGCAAGAACGCTTTAACAAACCAACTGTACGTAGGCCGAATTCATTATGTTTCGTGTGAATAGTTTCGTTCCTTTTTTCGTATGTGGTTTAGTCGCACTAGTTGCAGGATGCAGTAATACCTCATCATTGCCACAGGCTACCACAAGAGCTTCGCTAACAACGGATGTCGATGATTACCAGTATCTCATTGGTCCCGGTGATTCACTGACTATATTTGTATGGCGAAACCCTGAGATTTCAGGATCTTTTATAGTACGCCCAGACGGTAAAGTAACTACTTCATTAGTCGAAGATATCGATGTATCTGGTAAGACGCCGTCGACCCTTGCCAGAGAAATAGAAGAACAACTGGCAACATACATCAACAATCCGAGAGTCACGGTAAGTGTCAATGGCTTCAGAGGACCACTTAGTGAGCAAGTCCGTGTTATCGGCGAAGCAACGAATCCCAGCGCTGTAAACTACACTGAGCACATGACGCTGCTTGACCTTATGATAGCCGTGGGAGGACTGACAGAGTTTGCAGACGGCAACAGTGCAAAATTAGTTCGAGTTGTCGAAGGTCAGCAAAGAACTTTCGACATTAATATAGATGACTTGATTCGGAACGGTGATATCCGCGAAAACGTAGATATGCTGCCGGGCGACATTATAATTATTCCAGAGGCTTGGTTCTAAACCAGCGTTGTAACCGGAACACTTCCTTTTATGCAAGATTTACAGCAAACGCTGACGCAAATACTCGATTACGTTAAAGGTATTTGGATCAAAAAGCGCTACGTGATGATCTTCTCCTGGCTTATTTGCCCAGTGGGTTTTATTTACGTAGCCAGTATGCCCGATACCTATTCTTCTAGCGCACAGGTTTTCGTTGACACTCGATCTGTTTTACAGCCGCTGCTACGCGGGCTCACCATACAGACAGATCCTGATCAAGAAATCCAGATGATGGCTAGGACATTGTTGAGTCGTTCTAATGTTGAAATCATTGCTAGGGAGAGTGATTTAGATATTACCACAACGACAGAGGCCCAATTTGAGAGTCTCGTTACTGGCTTGAGCAACAGTATTCGGCTTCGCTCTACGGGCAGAGATAACATCTACGATATTTCGTACTCAAATAGAGATGCTACAGTTGCACAACGGGTCGTTAAAGAAACACTCGATTTGTTTGTGGAAGGTGCTCTGGGTAACAACAGACGCGATACTGATACAGCTGGTAAGTTCCTTGATGAACAAATCGCTGAGTATGAGAGCCGACTCTCAGAGGCAGAGCAACGTGTGGCAGATTTCAAACGCCAATATAACGATATCCTACCTTTGTCCGGTACTTACTACTCAAGTCTACAGGTACTTCAAGGAGACCTTGAGTCTACAGAGTTAGAAATTAAGCAGACTAAACAACAGATCGATTCCATCAAATCACAAATGGGTAGTGCTCAGTCCTCGGACAGTTTTGACGTCACTAATGCGGATGGTCCTGTACTCAGAACCCGCTACGATGACAGGATCAGAGGGCTAGAAGAGCAATTAGATACGCTAAAATTAAGATTCACAGATCAGCACCCCGACGTTATTGAAACTAAGTCATTGTTAGAAAACCTAGAAGCTGCTCGCGAAAAAGAGATAGATGCTTTCCTCAACAGTGCCTCTGAAGATGACTCACAGCCTCTTAATGAACTTAACCGCGAGTTACGACTAGAAGTCAGTCGCCTTGAGAGTCAATTAGCTGCGCTTGAAGTTAAAGAAACCGATATCAACAATAAAATTGCACGACTTGAATCGAAAGTTGATTTAATCCCGCAGATTGAAGCAGAATCAACAGCGTTGAATCGAGATTACAGTATTACAAAACGCAAATATGAAGAATTACTCGGCCGTAAAGAAGCTGCTGACCTTTCTAGACGGGCCGACGTTTCTTCTGAAGATTTACAATTTAGAATAATAGAACCGCCACTCGTCCCCAAGAGACCATCTGGTCCTGACAGGCTGATACTCTACACTGCAGTGTTGATCATCGGGTTCGGCGCAGGGATTGGTGTTGCCTTTTTAGTGAGTCAATTACAACCAGTACTCATTCGACCGAAGCAATTGTTAAACGTTTCAGAATATCCAATATGGGGAACGGTTTCCCATTTGGATATCCAAAATATAAAACGTAAAAACCGAACTAGGCTTGCAGTATTTTTACTTTCCTCTGGTGCAGTATTTTCAATGTACGCAGTACTCGTAGCCTCTGAAATTATGAATATCGATATCATTCGAGGTTTCTTGTCGTGAAGAATACTATTGAAAAAGCGCTTCAAAAACAGAAAGAGGCGAAACAGCAACGTCAAGCTGAGGTTAAGGTTGAAGAGCCGCCTAAGGATGATAAACCGACGTTAGACTCCAGTATATCGAGTCAGGTTGAGGTACAAACACAACAAGAGCAAACTGTACCAACGCAAACTCAACCAGAAAGTAAGCCTGATCTGCCCGAAAAATTCTTGGAAATTGATTTAGAAAAACTCAGTGAAAATGGGCTTATTTCATTATCGGGCGAGAGAAAACAAATCAATGAAGAATACCGTGAAATCAAACGGAAATTACTTGCCAATGCTTTTGGTGCACTATCTAGCACGCTCAACAACCCCAACATTATTATGGTAAGTAGTAGCCGTCCGTCAGAGGGTAAAACATTTACGGCGACTAATTTGGCTCTCAGTATAGCGTCAGAGCAAGACAAAACTGTGTTGCTTATTGATGCTGACGTATTGAAACCTAATGTTCTAAGAACATTGAGCTTGAAGCACAAACCCGGATTGATGGAATACCTTACCGGTGACGTAGATGATATCTCTGAAGTTATTTACCACACCAACGTGGACAAGCTGAAAATTATACCCGCTGGTAAATCACATCACTTATCAACTGAGTTACTTGCAAGTCAGAAAATGCACGATACTGTTGATGAATTTGCCAATCGCTACCCAGACAGGGTCGTCATTTTCGACACACCGCCACTTATTGGTATCAACGAGAGTGCTATTCTCGCCAATTTTGCAGGACAAGCGGTTGTAGTCGTCGAAGAAGGACGAGCAAAAATGGCTGACATTAGGCATTGTGTTGAAAGATTGAACCCAGATATGGCAATAGGTTTTGTGGTTAATAAATCAGTGCATACGGATACCGATGGTAGTGGATATTATGGATATTACTATGCAGAAAGAACGGTTGAGTAAGCATCGGCTAACGCCACATAGCATGTCAAAATACGTTGTCTTTTTAGCAGTTGCTCCGCTAAGTAACATCGCTGTTGCACAGAACAAAGTAAACCTATCAGCAACCGCTAACGCTGAAGCCATATATCAAACAGTGCAATCTGAAAATGATGGGCAGCTTTCTTATAACTCCTACACTATCACGCCCAACGTACTATCGAGTTATGAGTCCAAATTGTTCAACGGTATATGGTCGGCTGGTGTCACATACGTAGAGCGGGAAAATGATATCAGTAGTGATGAAACGACGTTTCCCGAATATAACTACAGTGCTAACTTACGCCTAATCGAAAACTATTTAACTATTTCCGCAGCCGGTAACTTGAGCTATCAGAATACAACGGCGGGAAATTATTTATTGGCGGATTTCGTGAACAATCCTGAGGAACTCTCGAAAACTCGCTCAAACAGAATTACCTCGAATCTACAGTTTGAAAACAATGATTGGGTGAGAGCACAAGGGGTTGCTTCATATTCTGACGTAGCCTCAGAGCGTTCTGTGAACAATAACACCGCTTTGAACAACGATAGCTATTCTCTTGAAGGGACATTAGCAAGCGGAGACAGAGCACGCTTCGCAATATGGGCACTTTCTGGAAGCTTTCAAACGACTCAACAACAGGACCGCAGTGACGACTTTATTACGCGAAGTGCCGAGTTCATATCGGACATTATGGTCTATGACAGCTTTTCATTGAGGATAAACGCAACACATGAAGGCAACCAGATATCAGACAGAACTGACACTTCTAGCTTTGCCAGAACTTACAGCACCTATGGTCTCGGGTTAACTTATCGAACTGGCCTGAACCGGTATGTATCTATTACCGCGAATAAGAGCGATTCAAGCGAAGAGGACAATGATAACGAGACCTTTGTAGGTTTAGACTTAGAATGGGCATTGTCGTCTAGAACATCGCTAACTGCGTCATACGGAAAGCGGTTTTATGGGAATGCCGCAGACGTAAAATTCACTTACAACACGAAAAACATACGTACGTCGTTTTCATATAGCGAGAGTGTAACTAATACCTCGAGGCTATTAGCCAATCCCGAAAATTTAGGGGTATTCGTATGTCCTGCCGAGTCCACAGCGTTAGCGGATTGCTTTCAACCCAATAGCCTCTCATATACCCCAACAGCAGAAGAACAGATTGTTCAATTTACAACACAGAATATAGAGTTTGATGATAATGTCATATTGAGAAAAAGTAGTAACTTTCAATTTGGCTACTCATTCTCCAAAGTCTCTACTGGCTTTTCTTGGCGTTATGCCGAGGACCAGTATTTAGATGCAGATAGACTCAGGCGTAGCTACTCTGGCGCAATAAATATTGCTTATCAACTGGGCAAGTACACCGACATTCAATTGAACGCAACCTATGCCAATGTCAATGAAAGGGGTGACGTAACAACCGAAGGAATCAGTGAGAACTATAATGTAGACGCTAGTGTAAATAGATCCTTTGGGCGGCACACAACAGCAGCGTTGAAGTTTACCTACCTAGATAAATCAGGTGATTTGAATACAGGAAGTTTGTTTGGTGCAAACTATATGGATCGTCGAATATCTTTAGTTATCACTTACAAATACGAATAACGAGCCTATGGCTCGTCACTCGATTCATTTTTCATCCCAACATAGGTGCGATATTTCTTTTTCAATAATTTATCCATATGCTGAGTAAGCTTAACTTTGTGACTAATAGCATCATCTAGGGCATCCACCAGCTCAGCTAACATAGCTTTGTAATAATTGACGTCTTTCACTTGATTGCCATTCGGCGTAACAAAGTGCTCGTTATCTGAGTGAATATTGCTGGTTACTGCGCTATCGCTCATAAATTCGGGCGAAGGCTGATCAAAGCTCTCTTCTCTAACTTCCTCAATCACCTCGTTAACAACTTCTGCGGTTAATCGCGTTAAATCTTCAAGAAACCCATATAAAAAGACTCTATCCATTAAGGTATTGATTTTTCTTGGAACACCGCCGGTAAAATCATGGATAAGTGGAATGGCGTCCTCATCAAGAGGCAACTCCCCTTCCCAACCAGCATGTGTAAGCCTGTATGCTATATAATCTAGGGTTTCTTGCTCAGTCAGCGGCTTCAAGTAACAAGAAGCAACGATTCGCTGCCTGAACTGCTCCATATTGGGAGCTCTGAGTATGGGTTGAAGCTCTTTCTGTCCCAACAAGAAGCTCTGGAGCAGGGGCTTACCTGCCTCCTGAAAATTCGACAACATGCGCAGCTCTTCGATGGTTTCCAGTGGCAGGTTTTGCGCTTCATCCACTAAAAGTAGTGCTCTACTTCCTCTGTCCTGTAATCCCCTCAAAAATCCCTCAAGATGTTCCAAAACCTCTGCTTTATTCAGATGTGAGGTTTCCAAACCAAACTTTGCTGCAACCATCTTAACGAGCTCATCTGGCGTAAGCTTTGGTGTGACAATTTGAACGGCGACAATATCGTCTTCAATGGAAGCAAGCAAACTATTGGCAATAGTCGTTTTACCAGTGCCTATATCACCAGTAATGACAATAAACCCCTCGGCTTGAGATAGGCCATATTGTAAGTATGCTAACGCGCGCTTGTGCCATTTACTTGCGTAAAAAAAGCCCGGGTCAGGGGTTAGCTGGAAGGGTTTGGAGCTAAGTCCGTAATAGCTTTCGTACATTACTTCACTTTACCTGTTAAGTTTGGCCCTGAGATTTTACTCACCGTATTACCATGGGGATGTCTTTATCGTTACGACTTAGCTGTAATGCGCTCAATAATACCGGTAGTCGAGACACCATCTTCAAATCCTAGTACTTTCACCTCACCGCCGTTGGCCATGACTTCTTTGGCTCCTGCAATCTCATCAACGGTATAATCGCCACCTTTAACAAGAACGTCTGGTAGTAAGCGCGCGATCAAAGCCTGTGGCGTCTCTTCGCTAAAGGGGACAACCCAGTCCACAGCACTGAGACCAGCCAGTACAGCCATTCTGCGATTGACGTTATTCACTGGTCTTCCGGGCCCTTTTAATTGAGTCACTGAAGCGTCTGTGTTCACGGCTACAATTAGCCGCTGCCCCAACTGTGCTGCCTCTTCAAGGTAAGACACATGCCCTGAATGTAGAATATCGAAGCATCCATTGGTCATCACAACTTTTTCACCGCGATTGTGGGCGGCGCGCAGTGCGATTTCTAGCTGTTCAGGCGTCATTACACCACCGTCTAAATGAACCGACTCTTCTCCTAGCGCTACAGCAAGCTCTGTATTAGATACAGTAGACGTTCCGAGTTTACCGACAACAACGCTTGCTGCTATGTTCGCAAGAACACATGCATCCTCATAACTTGAGCCACACGCAAGGGCCACTGATAATGTTGATACTACAGTATCGCCAGCGCCTGTAACGTCATAGACCTCTTTCGCTTTCGCCGGTAAATGAAAACTCTCGCTATGCTTTGAGAATAAAGTCATCCCGTTCTCTGAACGAGTAAGTAACAAATGGTCAAGCAACAAATCTTCTTGAAGCTTTTGTGCTTTGTTGATCAAAACAGATTCATCATCACACTCACCAACAACCCCCAACAGTTCTGATAAATTCGGTGTGATAACAGACGCCCCTGCATAGCGGGCAAAATCATTGCCTTTAGGATCAACAACAACACGCTTTCCCTTTTGTTTTGCGGTTGATATGAGTGCTTGCGGATTGCTCAAACAGCCCTTGGCATAGTCCGACAGTATAACGATATCACAGTGGTCCACGGCTTCTTCAAAGGCGGCTTCTAATACGGCCTTGTCGACATGGGCAAAACTCTTCTCAAAATCAAGACGTAACAGCTGCTGGTTGCGACTCATCACTCGGAGTTTAGTAATGGTGTCCATGCCTTCGACAGGGAAAAACTGACAATTGATGTCAAAGGAAGTAAGGCGATCCCGCAGTATATCTGCATTGCTGTCATTACCACATAGACCGAGAAGCGTGACAGTAGCGCCAAGTGTGGCAACATTAATCGCTACATTCGCGGCACCGCCTGGGCGGTCTTCAGAGCCGTCAACATTTACCACGGGCACTGGAGCCTCCGGCGATATCCTCCCGGTATTACCACTCCAATACCTGTCCAGCATCAGATCACCAACAATAAGAACTCGAGCATTACTAAAATCTGGTAGAATCATGAATCCATTAACTACGTTCACGTATTATCTTGACCAAGAGTATACCAGTCGCTTCCGAAAATACCCAAGCAACAGAGGCCGTTAAGGGCAATTCCAACGATAAATCTACAAACGTTCAGAATACTGTTTGGTACATCTATATTATCGAAAACAAATTAGGTCAGTACTATACGGGTGTTACAACGTCGCCAACACGACGTATATCTCAACATAGAGGATTATTGACAGGTGGGGCAAAGGCACTGAAAGGTAAGCACCCCATCGCATTCAAAGCTATTTTTCGAGCAAAATCAAAACAACACGCACACCAAATGGAATACTTTATAAAGCAGCAAACGCGTTCTCAAAAAGAAACCATAGTCACAGAGCAACGATTAGGCACAACAGAATGCGTCACTGAATTGTTTGTCGACTAAAATCCTAACCTAGTGACTCAATACGCCGCTAACAACCAAGGCGAGTCCAACACTAAGCACAAATCCTACGGACGCAACGCCAATGTTGTGCTGATGATCGACTTCTTGTTTTACACTCATCCCCAACAATAGTATTCGTTTGCTAATGGTAACAAGTGTATGTAATCCCACCGCCATAACCACGCTGACGACGAGCCAGCCTGTAACATTACTTACATAACCATCGGGAGAATAGACTAACAGCGACTGCGCGGTCGATACTATAATGGCGGTACCCAATAAACTGCCAGTGTGTTCTAACGCTAACGCCATGTTACCTTTTCGCAGCGCCCCTTGAAACGAGCCATTTTGGTTATCTTTGGCATATCTTACTTCTCTGAGTCGCGTCATCATCAGCAGCATCGTCAATACCACCAAATAACCCGACGTAATGGCGATGATGGCATTCATATCACTGCCATCAACCCACATCATGATATTTCGCAGTACGATTGCACTGGCAACAGTACTCGCTGCATCCACTAGCGCTACGCTCAAACTTCGTTTTTCAATAAGTGCGTCCGTGTCAACTCTGTCTAGCACTAACTTATCGTGAATAAACTGACCAACTTTGAGTAATGAAATTCCCACAGCACCGAAAACCAACATACCAATAGCAGCTTTGGTGTACCCCATGCCAATGTGCCTACCTACAACAGCACTCAGTACGATACATAAACCCAACATGCCTCCAGCTAAACTAATGCCAAACGCAATATTGTCTTTTACACCCAATTCTTCAGTAACAGAAGTTTTGGAGAGGGCCCCTTTCAACCATTTGAGTACGAGTAAAAGTGCCAAAGCAATACCAAAATCGATAACAAGGTAAGTCCAAAGTGAGTTATCTAAAGGGATGAGTTGCACCAGCGTGTCCATGTGTCTTAAAGCTCCTTGCAATAAATTGAGCAGTACTTAAAAATTATAAATAATGAGGTCTTATAAAGTGAAAATAAGCGTCTAATTCACTGTGCTGCACTCGTCGACTAAGTAAGGAGTTGCCTCAGCAGATACGACTAATGAACGCTGTTGCGAACACAAGTAAACTCTCACATCGCCTTCGAAGCTGCTATTGATCCCACTCGCTATTTCGGCAAGAGAACCCGCCACCGTATTGTCCATTTGAAATTGATGTTTGATGACGAAATCTTGGTTAAGATTCCAAATTACCTGCATCCCTTCGGCGAGTGCGTAAGTGGATATTGCTTCTCGCAACGTATTTCCCGCTTTGAACGAACGGTTCTTGTGTTCACCCGTCCAACTCTCTTCCACAGGTCGAGTGCGAGAAGACATACTCTCTAGGCGTGCGTCCAAGTTTGAATCAACACCCGCAATGTCTAACACAAAATCCCCAGTTGGCTCTTCAGCAGGATCGGTGGCCGACATGCGAAACTCTCGATAAAACTCGCTCAACCCAGTTGAGACTGATCGCTGTTCAGGCTCACCATCAGGAAGCGCAGGAGCGTCATCCTCTCTCAAGTAAATGAGCACTCCAGCAACGGCAACCAGCATGAATGCCAAGGTCAAATGGCGTATCCAGAACATGGAACGCGAAAAGCCTTTGTCACTATTTATCATTACAGATCACCGATTTGAGTCTCAATCACTATACGTTAACTAACTCACCTTCTCTACACAATGGGTAATTAGTTGAACCCTTCAACTACTTATAGAGAGATTCTGGGCTACTGGGTGGACGAGTTTTGAATCGCTTGTGCATCCATAGATAGCTTTCAGGTTGTTCTCTCACTATGGTATCGATCTCAGTATTTAGGAAGGTTAACGCATCTTTATCTTCCATCTCTCTAAGCTTGTGCATCGGCGGATAAAATTTAACCTTGTAGCCAGAGTTGGTGTATTGCGATGTAACCATAAGAGGTACGCACTGTGTTTTTCGAATGAACATCATAGTGGCTGTAGTGGTTGCTGTTTCTTTAACACCACCGAAAGGGACAAAAATACTTTGTCGCGGTCCATAGTCTTGATCAGGAAGGTACAAACACATTTCATTGTCATCGAGAGCGCGAATAAGTGCTTTCGAATTGCGCTTGTGAATCATGTATTTGTTTGAACGATTACGTCCGTGATACTGGAGGTAATCAATCAGTGGGTTATCGTGCTTACGATAAAACGCAATACTCGGATGTGTATAACCTAACCCTCGACAAGCAAACTCCAAATTGACATTGTGCAATGCTAAACCAAATACACCGCCATTCGATGCCAGCGCATTTTTCACATTCTCATAGCCTTCAACTTCAAAGTGGCGTTTAACTCGCCAGTCAGGCCACCACCATCCCATCGCCGTCTCGAACAAAGCCATTCCAGTGCGGCGAATATTTTCATCTAGTAACGAATCTACTTGTTGGGGCGATAAGCTAGGATCCCACAATGCTATATTTCGGTGAGCCACCATTACTCTCTTCTTAGCGAGCTTTCGGAGAAGAAAACCTACGCTTCTTCCAAGTACACGGATGAGTGGAAAGGGAAGCCAAGTAATAAGATAGAGTATCGTAGCACCCAGCCAAATCGGCCAATACTTGGGTAAAAAGAAACTCATTTTGAATTGAGGGGGCTTTACTGCTGCCGACAAGTGGGGTGTCCATCCTATGTTAAAAGTGTGTCTATTCTACCTAGCCTCTTCGCTTGCGTCGAATTGAGTGTTAATAGAATTCACGAGGAATGACCAGACGTTCCCTCGCTCAGCGACTTGGTTTAAAACGCTCAACACGCAACATATCAAAATATTTTCACACCTAACAAACAATTAATGCACATAAAATAAACATCAAAATCATGATGTTACTGATTAAAAAAAGTACACCACAATCGTAAACGACTGATATAAATAATATTTTCATAAATTTTGATCTTTTCTCTTTCTGTTGTACTATAAAGACATACAACTGGTCAGATGAGCGGATGAGTAATTATGAGTATCAGAACTAGCTTAAAGAAAGTACTACCACCAATTTCTGTAACAGAGCAGGAAGCGCTTGATGCGGGAGATGTTTGGATTGAATCTTCAATCTATCAAGGCAAACCTGACATGCAGGCATTGCGTGATATTCCTCAAGCAAAGCTGAGTGCTGAAGAGCAAGCCTTTATGGACGGTCCTGTCACAGAACTATTGGGCATGATCGACGAATATGAATTGAGTAATGAAAAACACATTCCTCAACACATTCTGGATTTTCTGGGTTAAAAACAGATTCTTCTCGATGATCATTCCAAAGAAATTTGGTGGCCTAGAGTTTACGCCTTACGCTAACTCAACCATCGTGGCTACTATCGCTGCGAAAAGCGGTGCTATTGCGGTTACAGTTATGGTGCCTAACTCACTAGGTCCTGGCGAATTGCTAATGCACTACGGTACGAGCGAGCAGCAAGACTACTGGTTGCCACGCCTAGCTGACGGTCGCGATATTCCTTGTTTTGCACTAACTAGCCCAGAAGCAGGATCAGATGCAGGTGCAATTCCTGACGCTGCTATCGTTACCAAAGGCGAATACAACGGCGAAGAAGTACTCGGCCTTCGTGTAAGCTGGGACAAGCGCTACATTACCCTAGCACCTATTGCGACTGTACTTGGCCTAGCATTTAAAGTATTCGATCCAGACCAACTACTCGGCGACAAGTTAGAGCTAGGTATTACCTGTGCGCTGCTACCAAAAGCTCACCCTGGTGTAGAACTAGGTAACCGTCATGATCCTATGGGTGTTCGTTTCTACAACGGTACTACTCGCGGTCAAGATGTTTTCATTCCAATGGAATTTATCATCGGCGGACAGAAAAATATCGGACGCGGTTGGCAGATGCTTGTAAGCTGTCTAGGCGCGGGTCGAGGAATTTCACTTCCGGCGATGGGTGTTGCTACTGCACAATCTGCATTCAAGAGCACAGCTGAGTACTCATTTGTACGCGAACAATTTGGATTACCTATTGGTCGCTTCGAGGGTATTCAAGAGAAAATGGCCGACATTGCGGGCAAAACATTCTTGCTCGAAGCTATGCGTGTCCTAACCACTGAAGGTCTGGGCCTAGGTGTTAAACCATCAGTAGTGACTGCGATTGCCAAATATCATATGACCGAACTAGGTCGTGATGTAATGAATTCAGCTATGGATATTCAAGCGGGTAAAGCTATTCAGCGTGGTCCTCAAAACACCTTGTCTGAAGGTTATTCTGCACTACCTATTGCAATCACAGTAGAGGGTGCAAATATCCTAACGCGCAACCTGATGATATTTGGTCAAGGTGCTATGCGTTGTCATCCTTACCTTAAAGAGATGGTTGACTTAATCCATAGCAACGACAGCGCAGCAGACAAAGAATTCAACAAAGTATTACGCAAGACTGTTGGTTTCAGCGTGAATAATGCCTTCAGAAGCTTGGGTAAGAGTTATTTACCGTTCTTACGTGGCAGTGATTCTTCACTACCTGAAGTGGTTAAACATGAAAAACGCCTAAACAGCATTGCTGCTAAACTTGCTCCACTGGCTGATCTTTCATTGGCAGTACTCGGCGGCGACCTGAAAAAGGCAGAATTGCTATCTGCTCGCTTAGGTGACGTAATGAGCTACCTTTACGGTGCAATGGCCGCTATTCGCTTCTACGAGCAACGTGTTGAAGACAGAAAGTTAGCCTTGCCTTATTTTGAGTATGCAGTCCAGTGGTCATTGCAACAAGCAGATCAGGCAGTTGTGAACTTCATCAATAACTTCCCGAACACAGCAACCCGTGGTTTGATGCGCCTACTGACAAACACTTATTCAAGCAGTGTTAAGGGTATCAGTGATAAGCTGGTTACAGAGCTTGCAGCAGCATCGATGCAGGATAACAGCGCTAAAGATCAAATTACGCATCTAGTGCGTCCGATGAACGGTGACGGAAACGACATCAACGAGCAAGCGTTCAAAGCGAAACATGCCGTTAAGCATCTTCTTGGTAAAGTGCAAAAAGCACTGCGCAAAGAACCTGTTATCCCGTTTATTTCATTTGAGCACGCACTTAACAAGCTATTGGAAAAAGGTGTTGTAACTGAACAGGAAGCAGCTCAGCTGCTCGATTACAACGAGAAGCGTAAGCTAGCGGTTCGCGTAGACGAATATACGTTCGACCTGGAAATTCTGCCCGCTTCAGCAACATTAAAAGCGGTGGGTGGCAACAAAAACGCCGCTTAATCACATAGTTCCAACCATGCCAAAGCCCTGTTAGCTCGTCTACAGGGCTTTTTTTATAACTGTCGATTATTATCTCAGCTATAACTGTTAATTTTTGGTAAATTAACCAAACAAGCTGCTAAAGTTACGATAGGGTTTGTTGATCTTTGCTGTACGTTTTTGCAGCGAAGTGTACCGCAAAGGTCAGCAGCCCCTAGCCAACAAGGATTTGTTTTAACCAAGAAGTATCGACAAAGAAGAATATGGCGAAAGCAAACATCACTGCACTGTTTCATAAAAAGAAAGTAGCTACGTCTCAGCATATACAACGTGACCTTGTAGATATGCTATACGGAAACGCAATAGCAGGTATCATGGTCACTATTTTGGTATTCACAGGCCTTACCTTTGGGTTTGAAACTCCCATGGTACAAGATCTAAAACATACCTTTTGGGTAATAGTCATCATTGTTGCGGTGGGCAGACTTGCTGACACAGGTTATTGGTATCTCCGCCTCAAAGGAACCGACTACCCACCACCTTCTGCCAAACTTCGTTTTTCTATTGGGGTCATCCTGACCGCGATCATGTGGTGTGTTTACGCCATAGGTCTCTACGAGAACATGGCACTACATGAACTGGCGGGTACCATGATTGTGCTTGCAGCGATGGCCAGTGGTTCTGCCACAATACTCGCTCCGAGCAGAGTGCTCGTAACGATTTACTGTACTTTGTTACTGATACCTTTGAGTATTGTGATTCTCTTTGATAACCAGCACCAGTTTTCGGTACTAGGGATTTTGGGGATAGTGTTTTGGGCCGCGTTGATAAGTAGCGCTTTTCGCTACAATGCGTTCTTTGAGAATACAGTTGTACTCAAACAGAGTAATACAGAACTTGTCGATCAGATGACCAAAGAGCGTGCAGAGATCGCTGAGGTAAACGCCAAACTTTTAGATTCTAACAATCGATTAGACCATGCTAACAGTACGCTAGAAGCCGAAGTAGAAAAACGCACCAGTGATATTCTCCGCCTTTCCAATAAAGACCCACTCACAAACCTGCTCAACCGCAGTGGCTTTTTAAAACACTTAAACAGTCTGGTTGAAACATCGAGTAGCCTCGAGAAGAACTTCGCAGTGTTATTTATCGATCTCGATGGCTTCAAGCAAGTCAATGACAGCCTAGGCCATGAAATAGGCGATATCGTACTGGCGAACATTGCACAAAGACTCTCCCGATATTGCGAGGATGGCCATTTAGGGCGCTGGGGTGGTGATGAATTTGTTGCTGTGGTTCCATATGCTACTGAAGACACCGCAATGGCAGTGGCCCACGCAATGCGAAATGGCGTTACAGTGCCCATTAGCGCCAATGATAACCAAGTTAATTTAGATGCAACCATTGGTATCGCCCTATTTCCCACTCATGGAAAAGACGCACTGACTTTGATTCAGCATGCTGACTTAACCATGTATGATAAAAAGCGTGAAGGAAGTGGCACGATTGGTGTATTTAATGAAATCTTGCACGCTCAAATAAGGCTCGAGCAGAGCAGACGAGATAAACTCCGTTGCGCGATAGAAAACAACGAACTTACGGTTTATTACCAGCCAATCATTCATACTGACACGTTAAAGGTCGCTTCTGTTGAAGCGCTATTGCGATGGGAGTGTGATGGTGAGTTTGTATCTCCGGCGGAGTTTATACCGTTGGCGGAAAGAATGGGCTTGATCAATGACATAGGTCGTTGGGTCCTTCATCGAGCATGTATAGATGCGTCCCAGTGGCCTTTTGAAGAACAAATAGGCCTTTCGGTTAACGTGTCAGTGATTCAGCTTATGGATGAGAGTTTTATACGCACACTCGACAACGTGCTCAAAACTACGCCAATATCTCCTGAAAAACTCTACTTAGAAATCACGGAAAGTGTTTTCACTACCAATGACAAAGATGCAGTGAAAAGAGTTAACGACATTAAGGCCCGTGGTGTACAAGTGTCTATCGATGATTTCGGTACTGGGTATTCGTCACTGAGTCGTTTACAATCTATGGATTGTGACTTCATTAAAATCGATCGTTCTTTTGTTAAAAATTCAGACGAAGGAAACGATACGATTTTGCGAGCGACGGTACTTATTGCCAATGAATTTGACTGTAAAACCGTTGCCGAAGGTGTTGAAACTGAAACACAGATCGAGCGATTACGAGCACTTGGCACCGATTTTTTCCAAGGCTTTTATTTTGCTCGCCCAATGAACAAAAACGATTTTATCGATTGGTATAACAAGAATAACTAACGCATTATGGCTCAGCTTTATTTTTATTATTCTGCAATGAATGCAGGTAAATCCACTTCTCTTCTACAATCTGCATACAATTACAAAGAACGCGGGATGAACGCGCTTATCTATACAGCTGCGCTTGATGATCGCTATGGTGTGGGCAAAGTCACTTCTAGAATCGGTCTTCAAGCCGATGCAAAATTGTATAGCAATGACGACAATTTATTTGCTTCAATTAATAGTGAGCACACCAATATGTCACTGGATTGTGTTTTCATTGACGAAGCTCAGTTTTTGTCTAAAGCACAGGTAATGCAACTAGTAGAAGTAGTAGATGAACTTAACATCCCTGTTTTGGCTTATGGCTTGAGAACTGACTTCCTCGGGGAGACTTTTGAAGGTAGCCATTACCTCCTTGCCTGGGCGGACAAGCTTTCAGAGTTAAAAACCGTATGTCACTGCGGCCGAAAGGCGAGTTTTGTTGTTCGTTTAGATGAAAATGGCAATGCAGTTAACAGTGGTGATCAAGTGCAAATCGGTGGCAACGATAGATATGAATCTATGTGTCGAAAGCATTTCAAAGCATTAGTTTGGGACAAACAATAGGACGTTACCTCAGTGCAACCTCACAGAATCGTAATCGCTGGCGGTGGTACCGCAGGATGGATGGCTGCAAATCTTTTTGCGCACCATTGGAAAGACGCTTGCGTTGAAATCAGCCTCATTGAAGCACCCAACATCGGCATCATCGGGGTTGGAGAAGGATCAACGCCAACGTTGAAGCGTTTCTTCTCTGATTTAGCGATTAGCGAAGCTGAGTGGATGCCTAAGTGCAACGCCACCTACAAAACTAATATACGCTTTGAAGGGTGGAGCCCCAAATATGCGCCCAAGGGATATAGTCACCCTTTTTTCGGGCAACTCGATACCTTCAGTGAACGTGCATTTCATGTGAACTGCCGTACTCGACGGCTCGGACTAGACGTTGAAACTCAACCGGATAAGTTTTTGTTTGCAGGTTATCTCGCTAACCAAGGATTAGCGCCGGTAACCCCTGATAACTTTCCTTTCCGTATTGAGTATGGTTACCATTTTGACTCTGGATTGTTAGGTAACTTTCTCAAAGACCGCGCGGTTACCCAAGGTGTAAACCATATCCAAGCAGAAATTACTGCAGTCGCTCAACATCCCGATGGCAGCATTAAATCTCTTGAATGTGACGATGGTCGAAGTATCGAAGGGGATTTATTTGTAGACTGCTCGGGGTTTAAAAGCTTGTTGTTGCAAAGTACGTTAAAGGTACCTTTCAACCCCTTCGCCGATAATCTCTTTAATAATGCAGCGGTAGTACTCCCTACTAGCGCTTTTAAAGACATTCCAGTTGAAACTAAGTCTACTGCCCTATCCAATGGGTGGTGTTGGCAAATCCCATTGACTCACCGAACGGGTAATGGATATGTGTACAGCAATCAATACCTGAATAAAGACGCTGCTGAAACCGAACTAAGAGCACACTTGGGCTTATTAGATGCAGATATAGAAGCCAGACATTTAACCATGAATGTAGGCCAGTGTGAGCAACATTGGGCCAAGAACTGCTTAGGGTTGGGGCTATCACAAGGCTTTATCGAGCCGTTAGAAGCAACGGCGCTCCATCTTGTGCAAATAGGTATTGAGATGTTTATCCGTGATTACCAAGCGGGAGATTTTACATCGAAGCATCAGGATAAGTATAACAGTGCAATGTCAGAGCGCTTTGAGCGTGTTCGTGACTATATTGTTGGCCATTACAAACTGAATTCCAGAGAAGATAGCCAATATTGGATAGATAACAGAGAGAACAACGCTATATCAGATTCCCTGATTCAACTACTCAATACTTGGTATCAAAAACAAGACTTAGTAAAAGAAATCAGTCGTCAGAACATCGATGAACATTTTAGCGCGTCGTCTTGGCATTGTTTACTCTCGGGTTACGGTTTGTTTCCACCAAAAGCCAACAATCAACCCGAAAGCCTTAAAGAACAGGGTGACTTATACAGAGATAATGGGCTAGAAGCATTTTTTGAAGGCTGCGCTTTGAACTTTCAATCACATAACAATGTACTTAAAGCACATACTGAGGGAGCACGCTAATTAGCGTGTTCCAAAAATTTTATCACCAGCATCGCCAAGACCCGGCAGTATGTACCCTTTGTCGTTTAACTTCTCGTCAATAGCTGCCGTAAAAATATCAACATCAGGATGACGTTCAACCACCGCTTTGATTCCCTCCGGTGCTGCAACTAAAAACAAACCAAGAATTCGCTTACACCCTTTTTGCTTCAATAATTCAATGGTCGCCATGAGTGTTCCGCCGGTGGCGAGCATAGGATCTACAATCAACGCGGTTCGCTCGTCGATATTTTTGACCACTTTGTCAAAATAGGCGACGGGTTCAAGGGTTTCTTCGTTGCGATACAAACCCACAACACTTATTTTGGCATTAGGAATTAGGTTTAATACACCATCTAGCATGCCGAGTCCCGCTCGCAATATAGGCACTACTGTAATTTTCTTCCCTTTGATTTGCTTGATCTCTACTGTCTCTCCAGACCAAGTCTTTGTTTCAGTCGATTCTGTAGGTAAAGCGCGAGTCGCTTCATAGGTAAGAAGATTACCCACTTCCGACGCTAATGCTCTGAAATCTTTACTGCTTATTTCACCATCCCGCATTAAACCAATCTTGTGTTGAACCAAGGGGTGGGTAATCTCATGAACCGACATTATTTACGTCCTCTACTATTTCACACATGATGATGTATCAAGCAGCATTGTGTTCTGCAACCGACAGCGTGTCACCATCGGGTAGTGTGACTTCCACTTTTAAACTGCCACCAACCGCTGCCAGATACGCTGCCGCGCGATGCAAGGGCACATCTTGGATACGCTTTGACTCTAGTTTACTCACCCCAGATGCTGTCACACACAATGCCATTGCTACGACTTCCTGCTTTACACGGTGTTGCTTTCTGATTTCGCCTAACGTTAACTCTCTCATTATAAACTTGCCTCAAGTTTTGGGCATAAAAAAACCCAGATAGTTTAAACTTCTGGGCTTTTGCAAAACGTTTCCTGCGTGCCCAGAGCCATTAATCGCCCCTGAACACCACGGTCAGGCGCAATCAATCGGTAAAATTGTAAATGTACGGTTTGGCTACGTTTCGCATGGGAATTCTTCCTAAAAAATTAATTGGCAGAACAATCTCTGCACATTAAGTATCCTTCACCATACCATTTTAATAAGCAATGGCAACTACTTTCCATTTTGGAAAGGTGTGTAATTTCAACTACGACAGACTGGCGTGCGTCATAAATATCGGATGATACTCTCTCGGTTTGTGGGTATAGTGCCTTGATTGAAATGCAAGGAAGAACAATGCGTACACGAGTCAAATTTCGATTATTCTATCTACTGTGTATGGCCGCCGTATTCGGCGCTGGTTTTACTTTTATGCCAGAGGCATTGAGCACTAGAGCTGATAAGGTCTTAACCTACGGTTTTCTCACTGCTTATTTTGTTGCGCTACCTGCCCTTTATTGGTTTTGCGTCATCGTCAAAGGCGAAGAGAAGCGTTGGAAAATCATTATTCCACTGAGTTTGGGAACGGTTATCGCCCGCTATACTTTGCCGAGTGCACTCGCCGAGTACTTTGACTTCATCAGCTACGTTCGATACCCGATTATCGCGATATTACTGCTGATTGAACTCGCCGTAATTGCACACGTGGTGTCAATGTTGTGGAAGGCACGTCACATCAAAGGGGATCCACGCGTTAAAGCGTTATCTTCACTCACAGAAAGTGAAGACAAAAAGCGTTCCCTTGCCTTAATGATGGCAGCTGAACCTGCATGTTGGTACTACATGATCCCCAAATTTAGTCGCAACCACACGCCAAAAATTACCGATGTAGCAACCCTCAGTAAATCAGGTGTTTTCATGTTGTTATTGCTCGCTGCTACACTGATTGCGAGCGTGGGCTCTTATTTGGCTATAGTCAATTTGAGTGAGCTAGCCGCTATTATTGTGTCGAGCTTGATTTTGTATAGTGTCTTCTCGGTAATAGCGAATTACAGAATCGCAAAGCATTACTCGATTTATCTCTACAATGACCATCTTGTCATCAATGATTCGTTCTTAAATCTTCTACTTGTTCCATTAAGTGACATAAACTCAGTGAGCCAAGGTACGTGGGAAAAGAGCAAGGAAACAGTCACAATTGGGCGTGGAGACGTTGCCAACATCAAGATAACCTGCACTAAGCAAGCCCAATGGCACACACTGATGGGAACTTTTTTAGAGCATCCAGAAACCATCCAATTAATAGTTTCCGACCCTCAAGCGCTTATTGATACGCTAGAAACGCAGCGAATCAGCAAGCAAGAACAGAGTGAAATGACCGCTGCTTAGGGAGTAAGCCATCGAATTTAGTGGAACCGTTGGAATTCAGGGGGGAGCGATGGAGTTTTTACCGCACGCCGTAAACACATCCCTGTGGGCTCGGCTTCGGCATCCATGCCTCAGACGGCTGTAAAAACTCCATCGCTCCCCCTACACAAGACTATATACATCTTCTGCGCTTTGTGTGCTGATTACACTGAGGCACTCTCAGGCATAGATAATAACTGACCAACTTCTGCAGTTTTTAACGTCTGTAAAAACGCAGGCACACGATTGTCGCCCTCAGGTGGTGACCACAAAGCGAAGTTCTTATCTTCGGTGATCTCATACGGCCCCTGCTTTACCTCTACGAATGTTACTGGTTCATAGCACACCGTTGCATGCCAAGTATTGGGAGGTATTTCTACACCAAAAGTTTCCCCTCCCGCTTCCAAAGGAATACGCTCGGTGAGTGTGCCATCCTCTTCGAACAGTAAAATATCCAGCCGCCCAGACACTACCATGAAAAATTCCCATTTGTAGTCTTGCGTATGACGATGTGGTCTTACATAAGAGTCAGGACACATAGAAATAAATAGTCGCTGTACTGCATCTTGATAGTGAGGGTGAATGTTTTTATTCGCGCGCTGCCTAGGACTGTCCTTTGCACTTTTACTCAGTGCGTTAATCATTTGAGCATCGAAACGCAAGACACTTTCATTTTTCACTATAAATATGCTCCCTGTTACTAACCCTTAAGCAGTTAGCTTTATTTTGCTAATTCAAAGAGAAAACAATGCACTTTTTACAGCCGTCTGAGGCATGGATGCCGAAGCCGAGCCCCCAAGGACGGGTTTACGGCGTGCGGTAAAAAGTGCATTGCTTTCTCTACATGACTTACTCAACGTCTATTGCCTTCCCTCTAACAATACTAGAACGTTTATGCCACGAACTTTGATTAATGTAACCCTTTAATTTCGATGAGTATGAATTACCACATGTTTCGCCTATTTAATTTTTAGACATTAAATAGTCCGCAACGGCTTGGTAAGCAGGTAACGACGTAGGATCAATCTTTGAATTGGCTGAGACAGGAAACGAGGCTAAACGCACCAAAACCATTTCTGCGGTAGGGTCTATGTAGACTGTTTGACCATGTACCCCTCGGGCAGCATAAGCACCATTGTCGTTGTGAAAGATCCACCACATACTCTGGTAGCTACCACCAGCGAGCGTTGTGAATCCACCTTTGGCAAAAACTTCCTTATCTCCTCCTCGACGGATTGCATCAATAGCCTCTTCGGGTACTAGCTGCAAGCCATTGACTTTACCGTCATCTAACATCATTTGCCCCAAGCGCCCTAAATCTCTTAGTGTTGCACTAAGCCCACCACCTGCAAATGCAGTACCGAGACCGTCTACCGTAATATAAGCATCATTCTCAACACCGAGGTGATCCCACAAATAGTGATGAACTGCATCTTCAAATGCCATCCCTGTCGTTCGCGCAATTATCCACCCAAGAACGTCAGAATTTACCGTCTTGTACCCAAAGCCATCACCGTGAGAGCCTTTTTTGCGAACGGTTTGTAAGTATTCAAAATATCCCTCGGGTCCATCATAATCCGGAGCTTTAGGCATGGGGCTCGCTGCTTTGCTGTAAATCCAAATATCGGCATTTGGATCTGCGTAGTTCTCGCTGTAATCCAAAGCCGTAGTCATATTCATCACTTGACGTACCGTAGCATCACCAAATGCAGAGGGTGAGAGTTCGGGGATGATGCTACTCACCAACGCTGTTTCATCCAGTTCGCCGTTGGATACCAGTATCTGAGCAATCAACCCAGTGAAAGACTTCGTCATCGACATTGCAGCATGAAGGGTATGCTCTGACAAACAACCGCTGTAGTACTCGTAGACCACTTTGCCTTTATGCAGGATAAGCAACCCATCAGTATAGTTTGCAGACAAGCTTTCTTGCCAAGTCATATCGTTATTGCTATTCATCGGAGAAAAAGTCACACGCTCAATACCACCATCTAGCGCGTATTCGAACGGTATCGCAAGATATGGATTTCGCCTTACTCGAGCCGTAGGCAAAAGCTCTCTTAAGTGACAAACAGACCAGCGAAGCTTGGGAAAACTAAAGTAATTACTGTCTGGCTGCGTAATTCTTAACGATGGCTCGGGCGGAAAACCAACCATCCACCCCATATTTCTTGGATCAGACGTTTCGTCATTTAATGGTGAGCCTTCAGAAGCTACAACATTTCCGGAAGTGATTAGTAAAATCAGTAGTGCTAAAAAAGTAGAACGATGAGGTTTGTTGTCCATGAATTTCATACGCTTCTTGTTGATCCTTTCTGCCACGATATAGTTTAGAAAAGTGTAGGTAACTTTTTTGATCTTTTGTCATTACGGTTTGGATGAAAGTTTGGATGTTCTATTTTCACCTTCTAGACTAATGGAACGAAAGTCAGAGCGATTAGCGTGACGAGGAATTTATAATGCGAGTAAGGATTACCTGTACCCAACTGCTAACCATCATTACGCTCTTAATATTTGTAATTGTCTCTAAGGTTAGCGCTCAAATACCGACAGTTCAGCCGATCAATGAGTCACTCATCACTGATCAAGAATCCCCTAGACAGGCTGTGGAAAGGCTTTTGAGTAGAATGAAAAACGTTCAAACGACGCGCCTGGACGGTCTCTTTGACAAGCGATTTGATGAATTTTATCAACGCCATCAACTCACCGCAGTTAAAGCTGCATTTCCGCAACTACTTGACGAATACGTGAGTATGCCGCCCATTGGGCTTATCTCAAATCGCCCTGAAGGCACTCAGGAAACTGGTTTGGAATACAATTATGAAAAAGTCGGAGATTTTGACCTGCCGGATCGTATCGTCCCCTTGCTATTGGTTCGTATCACAAGAGACGACGGTACGTCGCAGTGGTTGATTGCTAGAGAGACAGTTACACAACTGTTTAGAAATATGCCCACGCAGCACAAAGCGCTTATTTCTCAATGGCTACCAGAATTACTAAAATCATCTAGCTGGCGAGGCGCCCCCTTAGGACAGTGGATAAGCGTACCAATACTTGCCACCTTGTGCTACTTCGTAAGCGTAGTGCTCTCACTGCTGCTTAAATTCTTCGCAATCCGTATCACTCGAATCCATAAAAGCCCGACTGGCAAGGCTCTATCAAAGATATTAGTCCAACCCATTAGCCTAGTAGTAGCGGTGATATTATTTAGCTCGCTGCTGAAATACTTAGGTGTCTCCATAGTACTGCGTCAAACCTTGAGCTTTTTCACCACAAGCATACTGTGGATTGCCCTTTTTATGGTTTTATGGGCACTCATTAACTATTCAGCTACACGCAGTGAAACCTACCTAAGAGATAAAAATCGTGTAGGTGGTTTATCTATCCTGATATTTACCCGCGCAAGTGCCAAAGTACTCCTTGTTATCGTTACTGTGATTGTGCTGCTGAGTAACGCAGGCGTTGATGTAACTACCGGGTTAGCGGCACTTGGCATAGGTGGTATTGCCCTAGCGCTGGGTGCTCAAAAGGCAATTGAGAACCTAGTTGGAAGTATCATTATCATTATTGATCAGCCAATAAGGGTCGGGGATTTTTGTAAGGTGGGTACGCTACTGGGAACCATAGAACAAGTTGGGCTTCGCTCTACACGAATACGGACTCTCGACGATACCTTAGTAACATACCCCAACGGGCTACTGAGTTCTGAACAAATTGAAAATTACACAAAACGTCGCAAGTTTCTTACTCGAACAACGCTCAATTTACGCTATGAAACCACAACATCAAATATAGAAAAACTTCTGGTAGCCATGCGTACACAAATTTCGTCGTACCCGTTTACAGACAAAGAATCGATGCGAGTGCGTTTCATTGGTTATGGCGCGTGTTCGTTAGATGTTGAAATTTATGTTTACATCATTGCAGACGATTACAGTATGTTTTTAGCGCTTCAGGAAAAGCTTTTACTATCTCTTGCTAGAATTGTTAAAGAGAACGACAGTGGCTTCGCATTCCCATCGCAAACTGTTTACTTAACAAGGGATAAATAGTCTGATGTAAGCCACGAATAACATTACAAAAAATTCACGAAAACACCTTCGTGGTGTATACTCCGGCACCATTGTGTATCGTTGGTAATAGCGAAGTTATTGTCCTTACTTTAAGGGTTGTTATTGTAAAAATATGTTGAAGTATACCCCCCTGTTTTCCGCAAAAGACTTTTTGCACATTTGCGAAGAACAGCGCGAGCACATCGAACAAACATTACTTGCGCTTAACGATACTCTGCAATTAGATTACCTTTTTCTCTCCGTCGTTGACGACGATAAATCAAACGCAACTACAACAATTACCCTGAATAACAACAAGATTATTGAGAACTTTAGCTACCCACTCGCACAGTCGCCTTGTGATAACGCAATCACTGGTACTTATTGCGAATATCTTGATGTTGCCAAGCATTTTCCCATGGACAAACTGCTCACTGACATGGGTATTAAAACCTATGTCGGCACCTCACTCCTTGATACCGCTGGGCATCCGTGTGGGCTACTTGTGGGTTTGCAACAACAAGACAGGTCATTGAATGACGTCGAAAAAGCGCTGTTCACACAAACCGGCGAGTACCTCGGCGTTTTTTGTCAAAAATCATTTTTTGAAAATAGTGCCAATGAGCGACTCACGCTATTTGAAGCGGTTGAACGTATAGCTAACGTAGGTGCATGGCAACTCGAACTCGCTACCGAGACTCTGTTCTGGACTGAAGAAGTGTATCGCATATACGGGATGCCAGTTAATACGCCTATTATCAAAGACGAAGCCATTTCCTGTTACAGAGAACAAGACGCTCAGATTATTGCAGAACGTTTGGCCACGCTTATATCTACTGGGAAACCATACAAAGAAGAACTTCAGTTCGTCGATACTCAAGGCCACGCAAAATGGGTCCGAACCACTGGCTATGCCGATAGAAACCATCATGGAGACATCGTTACGGTTTACGGTACTTTCGAAGATATATCCAATGAACGCCAAGCGTTACTCGCGCAACAAGCACGTAAGAATCGCCTTGAAACAATACTAAATAACCTCAATGATGCAGTTATCACCATAAATGAAAAAGGCATCATTAAGCACTGCAATGTAGTCGCACAAAAAATATTTGGATACGCCGAGAGTGAATTACTTGGTAATCGTATCAATCTTCTTATGCCACCACCCTATTGTGATGAGCACGATAGGTATCTCGAACACTATCGACAAACCGGTGAAGCAAATATCATTGGCAAAGGTAGACAACTTCCTGCGGTGCGAAAAAACGGTGAAATTTTTCAAATGGAGTTGGCGCTAACAAAAGTTGAAAAAGAGAGTGAAACCGAATTCATCGGAATTGTTCGCGACATTAGTGAACGTATCTCCGCCGAAGATAAAATCTACAATATGGCCTATACCGACGCAATTACGGGCCTGAAAAATCGCCGTTGGTTCGAGCAAGAATTACGAGACGAACTCAAACGTAACGAGCGCCTTCCGAAGTACATTGGTCTTATCGATATCGATGGTATAGCCCAACTTAATTTAAAGTATAGCGTTGATATTGGCGATGAAGTCATCAACACGGTAGGAGTTACGCTAGCCACTCGCTTGCCTTCTAATTTCAAGCTGTATAAGAATGGCGCCGACTCTTTTTATATCTCTTCCGCCAACGACGACATCACCGACACAGAGTGGAGCCAACTACATCAAGATACAGTACAGAGCCTACTCAGCGAAGTTATTGTTCAAGGAGAGGATTACCAAGAGACTATTACATTCTCTCTAGGTAGTATGATTTGCTACCCGCAGCATGAGAGTTTCGAGAGTATTTTGGATTCGTTAGAGTACGCGCTATCCACTGCAAAAGAAACCAAACCGAGCGGAGAGTGCTTTCTCACTGCTGATGCTTTGAAAGGCTATCGTCGAAAGAAAGCTATACTAGCAGCCCTTCACAGCGGAAGTGTATTCGATGAACTCTCAGTTGTTCTACAACCCCAATACGATTCAAAAAATAGCCTTTGTTCTTCCGAAGCATTGCTTCGCTGGTATTCATCTCAGCTAGGCTTTGTCAGTCCTGCGGAGTTTATTCCATTAGCAGAGGAAAGTGGCATAATCATTGCCGTAGGCGATTGGGTACTTGATCGCGTTTGTGAACTATTGAGTTCACTTTATCAGCAAGGCATACAAACCTACGTTGCCGTAAACATTAGCGCCAAGCAAATTATCGCTGATGATTTTTCAGACAAATTACTAGACTGTATTCAGCGTTGGTCTCTGCCCCCAACGGCATTGGTTATCGAACTCACTGAGACCGCGTTAGTAGCAGATGTGGATGTTGTTAAACAAACCATGCAGTATCTAAACGATCAAGGGTTCAGCTTCTCTATTGATGACTTCGGCACCGGCTACTCTAGCTTGGCCTACCTGCAAGTACTTCCTATCTCTGAAATAAAAATCGACAAGTACTTCGTTGATGACATCATCGACGCCGACGCTCAACATCCTGCATTGATCGTAAACGTGGTTTTAGGAATGGCAAAAGCCCTTAATGTGAGGTGTGTAGCGGAGGGCGTCGAAGCCTCAGAACAAGTAGAATACCTCAAAGCCAGAGGTTGCGAGATTTTTCAGGGGTATTACTTTGACAAGCCATTGCTCACAGACGTTTGGCTAGCAAAAATAAGCAAACAGCATAAAGCTAGTGGTAAGTAGGTACTTACCACTAGCTCAAACATTTATTTTACTTAGCATTCCTATGTGCTAAGAATTCGTCGTAAGTACCTTTAAAGTGCTCTAGTTGCTTGTCGTGAATGGAGATAACTTCCGTTGCCAAGGACGAAACAAACTCTCGGTCATGACTCACAAAAATCAATGTTCCTTCGTACATTTCTAGCGCCATATTCAACGATTCGATAGATTCCATATCCAAGTGGTTTGTTGGCTCATCCATAATCAGCACATTGGTTTCTTGAAGAATCAGTTTACCGAATAACAGGCGGTTCTTCTCACCACCAGAACACACTTTTACCTGCTTCTTAAAATCATCTGCCGAAAACAGCATACGACCAAGCGTACCGCGGATCACTTGATCATCATCGCCCGGTTTACGCCATTGTGTCATCCAATCAAACAAGTTCATGTCGTTGTCAAAAATGTCATTACTGTCCTGAGGGCAATAACCAAGACTGGCGTTTTCAGACCAATTAACCACTCCAGTATTGGCCTCAAGCTCTGACATTAACAAACGAAGGAAGGTAGTCTTACCCACACCATTCTCGCCAACCACGGCGAGCTTAGCACCAGCCTCAAGAATGAGGTTGCCGTCGTCAAATAAGGTTTCGCCGTCAAAGCCATGGCCTAAGTTTTCAAGGACAAGCGCTTGACGGTGAAGCTTCTTTTGTTGATTAAAGCGAATAAACGGGTTCACTCGGCTTGAGGGCTTAATGTCTTCCAACTTGATTTTGTCGAGTTGCTTAGCACGAGACGTCGCTTGTTTTGCTTTTGATGCGTTTGCAGAGAATCGCGCAACGAACTGACGTAGCTCTGCAATTTGTGCCGACTTCTTCGCATTCGCTGCCATCATAGTTTCACGGGCTTGGGTGGATGCCAGCATGAAATCATCATAGTTACCTGGATATACGCGAAGCTCACCATAGTCGATGTCCGCCATGTGCGTACATACTGAATTGAGGAAGTGTCTGTCGTGCGAAATAACGATCATGGTTGATTTGTAATCGTTAAGAATATTTTCTAGCCACTGAATTGAGTCAATATCCAAGTTGTTGGTTGGCTCATCGAGTAGAAGAATGTCCGGCTCTGAAAACAGCGCTTGTGCGAGCAATACACGTAACTTCCAACCAGGAGCGACCTCGCTCATCAAGCCGTAGTGAGCATCCTGTTCAATACCTGCGCCAATGAGAATTTCACCAGCACGGCTCTCCGCACTGTAGCCGTCCATTTCGGCAAACAACGACTCAAGCTCAGCAACTTTAATACCGTCTTCTTCACTCATTTCTGGAAGACTATAAATACGATCCCGCTCTTTTTTAACGTCCCACAGTTCTTTGTGTCCCATGATCACTGTATCGATGACGGTAAATTCTTCGAAAGCAAATTGATCCTGATTTAGTTTACCTACCCGATCGGTAGGTGTAATCGATACATTACCCGACGACGGTGCCAAACTGCCATCAAGAATTTTCATCAGGGTAGACTTACCACAACCATTAGCGCCAATGAGTCCGTATCGGTTGCCGTTACCGAACTTAACAGAGATATTTTCGAATAGCGGTTTACTACCAAATTGCATAGTAACGTTAGATACAGTGATCATAGAAATTCCAAAGGTTGAAGCAAATTGAACTGAGGACAAATATTGAAGCGTGCACTATATAGACTACGAAAAAAAAGTCTATGCGTTAGGTGAAAAATAGCACCATGATCCTTTAATGATCTGCATCAATAGGGTAATAAACAAAAAGGAATATAATAACTATCTAATATAGAGGATTCGTCAGACTTCTTTCCGGAGGCTTATGATGAAAGACAAACAACTTATTACTCTACTTAAAGGGATAATGCTCACCGGTATAATGCTAATCTTGGCGGGTATTTACTGTCATAACTTCAGCGAAACCATCGAGAGCATGGGCGTTACTGGCATTGTAATAAGCGCATGCTTGGTTGCCGTAGGCATGATTATGAGCCTGCCAACCAAAATGTACCTGACTTTTATTTTAGTAAAGCACGAGCAGGAAGAGGATGCTCGTGCAAAGTGTCATAAAATGAGTGAAAGTTAAACGCACTCTTCACTAATTAATGGTATACGGTTCCCGCGAAGCAGCTCGCCTTAGCCCTTCTTCATATAAAGATTGGTAGAAATTGTCACGCTGCTGCTTGTATGGATATGCCTGTAAAAACGGTGTATTAACGTTCTCTACATTCCATTTGTTCCAAAGTTCTGCAAGAGGTTTACGCAAATCATCGCGAATACCAATGAGGTTATTCGACTCATAAGGGTCACTCACCATATCAAACAAGCTCAGACCCACATCGGGCAGACCTTGATTAAGGTATTTGGTTGTCGGCGTTCGAACTGCCCATATATTATCAGCTTCTTCTAAGCGCCAGAACAACGCTTGATGAGGCGACCCAGAGCGCTCTCCCGTGATATAGGGTAACAGATGAACACCTTCCAATTTATCGATGTTACCACCGGCTAATGCTACTGAGGTTGCCGCTATATCTAGTGATGACACCAATCCATCAAAAGTTTGGTTAGGCTTAATTTGGTTAGGCCAATACGCAATAAATGGCACATGTATTCCACCCTCTGTAAGGCTCACTTTTCCTCGACGAAAGGGTGTATTATCCGCCCAGTTTTCCCAACTATTCCAATATTCTGGAAACACTCCCCCGTTGTCAGATAGGAAGAAAATAAGTGTGTTGTCTAGCTTTTCAGATTGCTTTAATGCGTTAACAACCATCCCAATACCTGAGTCCATTGCGTCTACCATCGCAGCGTATATACGTCGATTCTCATCTTCAATATGAGTGTATTTATCGATGTATGCTTGCGGGGCATGGAGTGGAGCGTGAGGTGCGTTGTAGGCCAGATACAACATAAAAGGGGTATTGGTATTTGTCACAAATTCTGCCGCATCACGACTCAACGCAGTAGTTAGGTATTCGCTAAATTCTGCAGTCGCGCCATTTCGCTCGAGAGGCACATGATATGGCTCGGTACTTGTCTTCACTGAATCTGGGAAATAATCATGTCCGCCAGGTAAAAAACCATAAAAATAATCAAAACCATGTTTGTTGGGATGGAAGTTAGGATGAGATCCCAAATGCCACTTTCCAACAATTCCCGTGGTATAACCTACGTCTTGTAGACGCTCAGGAAAGGTAACTTCTGAGGCGGGCATTCCTGAAAACGGATCATCTGGTGAATGAGCTATGTTAATTTCCATTCCAAAGCGAGCTTGATGTCGACCAGCGAGTAACCCTGCGCGGGATGGGCCGCAATATGGGTGAGTCACATACCCATTACTAAATATTACGCCCCCAGCAGCCAATGCATCGATGTTGGGAGTATTAATTTCATTAGAGCCAGTAAATCCAACATCGCCATATCCCAAATCATCGGCGAATATAACAATAATATTTGGACGGCTATCTTCAGAAGCACTAGGCTTGTTGGCGAAAACAATAACGCTTAAAACAATTAAAAAACAGGCGATTTTCATTCGTTAGCATGATGAGTGGTTGTTTCAATAAACACTATGCTAACCCAAACATTCAAAATTGTTAACAATTAAATGAAATCAAAATATATACGGCGTTTCCGGTTTGCCTGTTTCTCGCTTTACTGCAATTCGCTGATTTTTTCCGAGTAATATTTTGACTTGATTAAGGCTTTCTTTAGCTAAGATTTTGCGACCTTTTGAGCACCAAATCTTGTGATACATACCTTTTATTATTCGAATGGCATCCGGAGAGCGATTGAGTAGTTTATTTGCGAGCGCTTCTGCTGCTTTGATGGGGTCATCATCTAAGTGAGTCACAAGCCCAATGGCCTGTGCTTGAGTTGCATCAATCACTTCACTAGTCATGGCAAGCTGCATTGCGGTATCTCCGCGTACACATTCCGACAATGCCAGTGTGCCTCCCATATCGGGAATAAGGCCCCAACGGCTTTCCATTATCGCTAGAGAACAATCATTCGATGCTACTCTAAAATCAGCACCTAGGGCAATTTGCATACCCCCGCCCAACATTTTCCATGTAACACGGCGATTACGGGTACGTTCAACCTGCGCCATCCAACAGTTACCCGCTGTGCCAAATTGGCATTCCCAGGCAACCACTTAAACAACAAGCGCAGTGCGCTCGACGGTTTTGTGAGAATCGACTTAACGTCCAAGCCGGAGCAAAAGCTCTCACCTTCACCACTGAGAATAACCACCCGAATCGATTTGTCTTTTCTCACTTTTTTGATGATGCTATCAATCGCAAGGAACATCTCGAAATCTAGCGCGTTGTGCTTTTCTGGACGATTCAGGGCAACGTATCCAATATTGTCTTTGACCGTAAGTGTAACTCTTGAATCAGGCATAGCAATTTCCTTCATTATCACTACGGAACCCTATCAGATCGAAGAATATGGCACCACAAAATACACTTCAGCCAACATTGTGAGAAATGATGACCATCAATAGCTGTTCGTTATGCAAACTCAGCGACATAGAATTTGAACAAAATTTGAATATTATTGAGTTAACCATTTAATATGAGGTTATAACAACAATATCGCGTGTCTAGTTTTATGGAAGAATCATCATTACAACGATTGCCCAATGCATTGGGTAGTATCAAGACATTATTGTCGAAACGATTTCAAGCACTCACCAAGACACGTGACGAAAAAGATCCATCTCAGTCGTGGTGGCAGGCATATAATTTCTCTCAACTCTGTTATTTCGCTGCCTGTTCTTTACTCGCAATTCAGGGTTTCTGGGCTGAAGAAGTCAACATTATCGTCCCTGGCTTTATCGCACTGGTTGGGCTAACACGAGAACTGCTTGGGCTGTTTCACTATTTATGGTCTTACTCGCTAGGTAAGGCGGCCATATTGATCCTTTATGCAACCACTGCAAATGTGGCGCTTGCCTTTGCGGCCATGCAAATTAATTTGATCACCGGCGTGGAACCAACGCCTTTCGTTTTTACTCTCGGCTTTACTACGGTTGTAATGCTTCCTTTTTGGATAACCGTAGCTACCATCTCTTTCTTTTTCATGTTTATGATTGTGGCCAATCTTTGGCTGCTACTTAGACTTCCTTTTCGTTTGCTCGGATTCAAGCCAGCTATTCATTGGGAAGATAAAAAGCACCCATTCGTCACTATGATCATGCGAATTGTGCTGATACCTGTGGTGATGATATCGCTGGCAACAGTAACCTCTCCGTATTTTGCCGTTACCTTCGGTAACATACCGATAAATATTAACTTTCTGGAGGAAGATGTTGCCCTTATTGATAACAATGGAAATATTTCTACAGACGTTAGTGAATTAACAACACCACAACAACAGGCCGCAATGGACGAAGCTCAGGCCATAAACGATACCATTGGCTCTTTTCAGGCTACCAATGAAGAGAAGGCTAAACTCATCAGAAGATTTATTGCTCACTTCTTGTTTTACTTCGAATCTTACCCCAACAGCGCGTGTATAAAGACTACAGAGCAGCGTTCAGTCATTATCGATGAAAACATGGTGCTACTTATTAGCCCCGATGAAAGCGGTGAATATGGCTATAAATTCGACGTAACGCGCTGCGAACCTAGGATAACTGTGGAACTATAATCCAGACTTTAACGTATTGACCAAATACACTTTAAGGAAGGCTTACCATGGTTTTACGCAGCACTAGCAAGCTTCTCGCTTTCGCTGGATTATTTCAACTGTTTACGCTGAGTTCAGTTAATGCCGAAACAGGTACACTAGTTGACGTCGAACAGTATCCAGAGGCACAAGCGAGTCATCCAGTACCACAATTTAGTGTTGATGCAAGTTGGCCAACCTTGCCTGATACATGGTTGATTGGTCAGGTCCCCGGCTTAGCTGTTGATAAAAATGATAATGTATGGATTCTACATCGACCAAATTCATTGAGCAGGCTAGACCTCGGCCTAACCAACAAAATGGGAAAATGCTGTGAATCTGCACCACACGTTGTGCAGTTTTCTCCTGAGGGCAATGTAGTTAACGCATGGGGTGGCCCGGAAATATCACCTACTATTGATGGTGAAAATCAATGGCCAGCCACCGTACACGGCTTGTTTGTCGATAACGACAATACCGTATGGCTAGGTGGAAATGGTGAAGGAGACCACGTGGTACTTAACTTCACTCAATCAGGAGAATTTATCCGCCAGTTTGGCCAACGTGGAGACACTGCCGGTAACTTAAGTGAATCGGCATTGGGCAACCCCGCCGACATGTTTCATAACGTGAATACCGATGCACTATTCATCGCAGACGGTTATATCAACAAACGCATCATGGCATTTCACACAGAAGATAACTCCTTCAACCAATTCTGGGGGGCATATGCGACAATCCCCGGAGGCGGAACTCGCGAAGGCGCATTTGACGTATCTCAAGCGACTGCCAATGCCGAAAACACAAGTATTAGGGCAGAGAATTTCGGCGACATTGTTCACTGTATTACTCAGTCTACCGACGGCAGAATTTATGTGTGTGACAGACGTAACAATCGTATTCAGGTTTTCACGCTTGGCGAAGATGGTAATGCCAGCTTCGTAAAGGATGTCATTGTTGCGGGTGAAACTGGAGGGTTAGGCACTGCATCAGATATTGCGTTCTCGCCCGACAATAAATACATGTATGTCGCCGATATGATGAATGGCCGCATATGGATTTTGTGGCACGAAAACTACGAAGTATTAGGTAGCTTCGGGCGCCCTGGTCGTTATCCGGGACAATTTACTTGGTTACACAGTGTTGAAGTGGACAGCAAAGGAAACGTTTATACGTCAGAGGTGAACACGGGCCGTCGCGTTCAGAAATTTACGTTAACTGGCTTCAGTAAAAATCCGTAATACTCTAAAAAAAAGAGCAACACAGTGTGTTGCTCTTTTTTGAATGACATGACTTTTTAATTACATGATGCGACCGAATACTCTACGACGTCTACTTGTAGATTTATTGCGGCGCAAACGAGAGCGAAGTTCTGTACGCTCTGACTCAAGCCAGCTTTCGCGATTAACACTTGCTTCATCACCACGACGATTTTCTTCCGTTTTACGGAAAGAACAAAATGCTTTGTAAGACTCCAGATCAAGCGACAAATCTTGGATAACCAGCTCGATCATAATAGCGTCGTCGACATAACCAAGGCCAGGGATATGGTCTGGCACTAAATCTTGAGGCTCAGCAAAATATGCCAACGAAGCAAGGATGTCAGTTTTCTCGTCTTCTGGCATTTGCCACTCGTCGTCTTTTACTGCAGTGATAAGCAATTCTAGCGACGATAAGCGCGAACGAACAAACTCTGGAATGTTTGCTTGTTCCATTTCTTCACACAATGCAGTTGCCTTAGCAAGAATGTCTTCTTCTGATAACGACTGGGTTTTTTCCATTGCCGTTTTCATCATCTTACGGAAATGCTCTAAATCGCTCTCGCTAAGTTCAAAACTAACCACTATCGACATTATTAAATCCTTCTTTTGGGGTCTGGTTCGATATACAAACACGGGTCGTATAGGACACGTTAGTGAATCCGCCGAATTATCGCAAGCAATAGTTGAAAATATGTTCGTTAGAAATTCTATTGGCTCAATAATCCGCCTAAAAATGAGCAAAATTCAACCTGATTAACGGTAATCTTCAGACTCTAATATGAGTAGCGACAATTAATTAGTCTAAATTAATTTCCGTAGCGTTGATGATATTTGATAACGATACTATTTATTTCATTGTGGCTATTGCCAATGACTTGGTTCAAATGGTCGAGTTCGAGGAACGTAAGCTGTTTTTTGCTCAGCATAAAATGCACTGGTGAGCGATTAATGGTAACGCTCGTTGGCACAATAGATCCCGTGAGTCCTGCTTTATCGATGATATAGTCACCAGCAATTGATTCTTCAATAGCAAAGTCCACTCGTCCCCTATCAACAAGTGCAAAGCGTTCAGACGCAGTGTTAGTGTCGACTATACACTCTTCACATTCCTGTCTATACCTTTCAAAGTCATTGCCATAGTGGGATCCGCGATTTACGGCGATAGTACTTCCCGCCTCTAGGGTAGATTTAGCAATTTGGCCTATGCGGCCAAAAAGCTGCATGGTTTCAAAGCGGTAGGCTTCGCTGTAAAAAGCATAATCTGCTCGCTCCGATGTATAACTGGCAGCGAATATTAGGTCTACATTACCCTTTTTAAGTTCAATCAAAGACCGCGTAGATGACGGATAATAAACGTAGTTCCAGCAATAGTTTGCGTTTCTCAGTACCAACTCAACAATTTCAATATCCAATCCCTTAAATTCATCATCTTCGAGATAGGAGAATGGAGGCCACTCCTGAGCAACGCTGACAACAAGCGTCTTTTTGCATTCGCCCTCCACGGCATTTACTTCGGTAAACGCCGCAAAAGTCAAAGTGAGATAGAACACCCAGTAGGTGTAGCTTCTGAACAAAACTTATCTCCAAGAGGATGGAATAAAAAATCCCGCGAAGGTTACAGAGTATTCTACCTTCCTTCAATTCTATATTAGTTCAAAACCTGCGTTCGCCAACGCTCTTTGTATTGGATATCGTACACTTGTTGACGAGATATGCAGATGCAAGCTAATTGTCACATTTAACCTATCTCAGTTCCGTCATGTTTTTGTACGACCACAATAGAAGGTTTTGGAGGTACTCCTTTCTCATTATCTGGCCAACGATTGATGGGATCATGTAAAGAATCTTTACCGCTAGCACGGCTTCCGGCTCCTGGGTGCTGCACTGCCACAAAAAGCGAAGTACCGTCATCAGAGAACATCGGTCCTGTAGCTTCTGCACCTTCTGGGCATCGTAAAAACATTTTGCCTTTACCGCGATTCCCTCCCTCAGTTTCCAGCCCCCACAAACCGTCGTTGGTGCCAGTCTGGTAGGCAACATCACCCTGGTCAGTGCTTACCCATAAACGACCTTTTTGATCGACTACTCCATTATCTGGGCACGCAAACCAACCATTCTCACTGATGTTACTATTCCACTTTGCACCCACCTCCGCTTTATTTGGATCGCCAGCAACAACAAGCATATCCCACGTCCCCTCTGTGGCAGCAAAATCATCATTAGCTTCTGCAATTTCAACAATTTGACCAAATTGATTATTTGCTCTTGGATTTACCGCATCAATATCCTCTTGTTTTCTCTTCGTATTGTTGGTTAACAGTACATATACTCTACCAGTGTGACTGTGTGGGACTACATCTTCAGGACGGTCTAACGGCGTAGCTTTAAGTAAATCGGCAGCCATTCGCGCGTTGATAACTACATCAGCCTGACTGTGAAAGCCATTCGTCGGTGTTAATGGTGCTTTACCATACTCAAGGGGTAACCAGTCTAAACCCCCAGAATCACTAAAACGGGCAACGTATAAAGTGCCATGGTCCAATAACTCTCGGTTGTTTGCTTTGTTTTTGGTATCGACAACATCTCGACTGACAAATTTATATAGGTATTCATTAGCAGCGTCATCCCCCATATAAACCACCAGCTGGCCTGAAGGTGCAATGACAGATTCCGCTCCCTCGTGTTTGAAGCGTCCTAGTGCTGTACGTTTTATCGGTTTTTCATCGGGCGCAAGAGGGTCAATTTCTACCACCCAACCAAATCTATTGGGTTCATTTGTTGTTGCTTCTATGTTGAACCTTGGATCGAGCCTACCCCAGCCTTCTTCTCGTTGGTTTACTCCATACCTTTCATAGGGTGCGTACTCGGCGTGGTCCTTTGACAAACTTCCCGTGAAGACATTGTTAAAGTTCTCTTCACAGGTGAGATAGGTTCCCCATGGAGTCATCCCTCCTGCACAGTTCATGAGTGTTCCTGTAACCAAAACACCAGAAGTATCGGTCTTAGTTTGCATACGAGGATGACCTTTTGCAGGTCCAGAAAACTCAATTTGAGTGGTTCTTGCGGTGATACGTCGATTGAATTTAGAACCAACAACCACCTTCCAGTCACGATCAATTTTCTGTATTTCGACAATGCTGTTGCCTACCGAGGACTGTTCAATATTAACGTGATTGAGTGTCAAATCACGCTCTGAGTGAATGTCGGGAAACATCATTTTAGGCAAACTGTACTCGTGATTAACACAAAGTAGCGCTCGTTGACTGTCGCTTTTGGAAGGTAGCGCCAAGTAACCTATGTAATCATTGTTGTAACCGAACTGCTGCTCTTGGGAAAAAGGCGTTTGCGAATTAATGTCAAAGTCAGGTGCATCTGAAAACAGGGGGTCACCCCAACGAATTAGTACATTATGTTCATATCCGGCAGCAACGACTAACTCGTCACCAATGCCGTGAGTTATCTCACTGAAATTGAAAGTCTCGGTGACTGTGTTTTGCTGTGGTGCATTCACTATTGCCGACAAGGGCAATGATGGTACAAAGGCAACCGAGGTTGCTAATGCAGATTTTTTTAGGAACGACCTACGGTTAATACGCCGTTGTAAAACGGCTTGAAAATGTTCTGTCATACGAATGCCTAGCCAAAAAAGGCGCTCGGGTAACTCCGGCCAGTTAAGCTTTAAAGGCTTTTTTGACTCACGGACATTACACAATGAGCGCCCTAAAAAGTGATGAAAAGTAAGTTAGAAAGTAACGTTCACACCGAGCGAGAATCGACGGCCATAATGGTCGATACGACCACCGCGAACACGCTGGTCAAAGTAGGTGTGTATAGATTCATCGGTAAGGTTAACCCCTTCTAAAGACACACTAATTGAGTCGCTAACATCGTATGACATGCTGGTGTCTAGGGTACCAAACGCATCTTGGAATTGATCTGAAACCGCCCCCACGCCGTTGCTCACTAAGAAATCATCTCGCCAGTTGTAAGCCAGACGAGCACCAAAATCTTCATACTCCCAGAACACTACAAGGTTAAAACTGTTTTCAGAGAGCCCCGCAATCGGTTGAGCCACTAGAACATCACCTTCGGTAACTTCTACTTCGCTTTCAACAAAGGTGTAATTAGCCTGCACGCCAAGACCATTAAACGGTGCAGGTAAGGTGTCAAACACTTGTTGATAGGCAAACTCTAATCCGGAGATATCGCCATTTCCGGTGTTTGACGGAGCACTTAGAATGACCTCAGTACCTTCAACGTCTAGTAGCTGAGCTTGTGTAGAAATAAATGTGGTAATGTCTTTGTAGAAATAACCTAAAGATACATACCCAGAATCAGCGAAATACCACTCCGCAGAAACATCGTATTGCAATGCTTCATAAGGCTCTAGTAATGGGTTACCGCCCTTTGCCGTTGGAGAATCTGTGCTGAAGGTCAACCCCGGACGTAAATCAGGTAACGAAGGACGCGTTAGCACCTTTGCAAAAGCTGTACGCAATAGCAAGTCGTCGCTAAGTTCAAAGTTGATATTTGCACTGGGTAGTACTTCAACATAGTCAGTCTCGAAGTCCACAACTTGTGGCGAACCATCGATAATACTTGTACCTGAGGGCGACTGAGTTGAGCTCACTACTCTAAGACCAATGTTACCAAATACAGGTAGCTCGTCACCCGCAGACAAGTTCGCCATGACATATCCAGCCGAGATAGTTTCATCAACCTGATATGAATTTCGCTGATCGCCCGCAGTTAGCGGTTGGTTGATTAGCTCGCTAGAAAAGAATGTACTAAAGAATGCATCTTCATTTGGTACTGCCCATACAGAAGGGTAATTACCCGATACATTCGCTGCAAAATCAGATACTGGAAACGTTTCGTAGAATGTGTCGTTAAAGAACTCACCACTGATACCATCCGACACTCTAATATCACGACGATTATAAATACGCTCTCGTTTGCGAAGATGCACGCCAAACTCTACCGATGATACCGCGCCATCAAAAAAGCGTTCTGCGTCTAGCTTTACGCCGTAATCACTGTCTTCAACAGCAATAGTTCGATATTCAATACGACGCCCTGGAAATACACTACTATCGGAAATGTCCACAGGGAAAGTAAATGAAGGTGCGTGTTTGTAACCCGCACTGTAGTCGAATCCTACCGCTTGGTCATTTAAACGAATACGGGTTCGACGTATAGGCTCTACCGTTTCACTGTTGGCTTCAGACAATGAAACATCCGCAGACAAATGCCAATTATCGAGTCTCCACTCATTGTTAACGCCCAAACTGAAGGTATCGTGTTCTGCATCAGAGCTTTCTCGCGATAGCTGTAGATTGGTATCTAACGCCGTACCTGATACCAAAGAATTTCCATTGACCACAGGGTTCGCAACTTTTCCCCCCAGCTCAATATCAATACCAATTTCGTCAAACGCCACATTGAATTTTGAGTAAAGCATGTCGATATTCATTTCATGGATATTGCTGCTCTTCCATTGCAATGCCGATGCCAATGACTGACGCGTGCGAGATTGTCTTTCTAACGTCGGGCGGTTACGCTGAGGCGCAAAAGCTTTGTCTAGCGATGGCTCTCCATCTTCAGCACTCAACGCTCCTTGGATCCAGTTGAACGTAAAAACACGATCTTGACGAAGCTCTCGTTCAGAAAATGCACCGGACACTAAAAAGCCAAGGGATTTGTCTTCATTGTTCCAGCTGTACAAACCAGATACACGGGGATCAGTACTATCAGCTAAATCTGTGTAGCTTGCTTTTGCGGTAGCAGATCCAAAGTTACCCAGCTCTAGTGGTTTAAAGGTTTGGATATTCACCAAACCACCAATCGCCCCCTCTTCCATGTTTGCCGACGGCGATTTGATAACCTCTAGACCAGAAATTAGCTCAGATGGCAGTATATCGTATCGAAACTGACGACCGTTCTGACCGCTATTTTCAACATTTTCGTTAACTGCAACACCACGTCCGTTAAGTTGCGTTACCTGAAACGTTGGCCCCAAGCCACGTACACTCACGCCTAGCCCTTCTCCTCGGTTACGGTCAATTTGTACGCCCGGTACTAGTTGAAGTGCTTCCGCCACATTTTCAGTGGGGAATTTACCGATGTCTTCCGCTGAGATCGCATCGGTTACCGTTTCCGCACTGCGTTTCAAATCCATGGCACGCATCAAACTGCTAGAGTAAGACCCTAAAACCAGAATTTCTTCGATGACTTGCTCGTCATCGGTTTGTTGTGCCTGCACGCTGGGAACCATTGCAGCAGCAACGGCTAACGCTAATGGAGCCAAGTTCTTACGTAATGTCATGTCACTCTCCTAGTGATTTTTTGTAATGTGTTGACTAGAAGACGGGACAAAAGAAAAATTTAGGACAAAAAAACTATGACATTTTTGTGAATTGAAAAGATGGTTAGAAACTAACTTCAATGGAAAATGAAAAACTTCTTCCGATATATTCTATTTCTTTCAATGTGTTACCTTGATCACGCTGAAAGTAGAATCTTACAGATTCATCCAATAAGTTTCGCCCACTCAGGTTCAATACTACAGCCTCAGAAAGCACATAACTCAGTTGTGCAGACAGGAATGACTGGCGGTCAATGTAGGTGTTTGGCACCTCAGTGGCTGAACGACCAATTACGTGACTCTGTTGAACATCAAACGCTATTCGTGCAGCATATGCTTCGGTTTCATAGAACACCTGAGCCTTGTAATGCCAGCGTGCAACAGACTCAATTACTTGCTCAATGTTATCCAGAAAAACGCCATTAATCTGAATACCTCCCCCCCACGGCTCAATATAATGAAAGTCAACTTCAACACCGTTAAACAAAAACGAGCCAAGATTCTCTGGGCGAGATAATTGATAAGTTGTACCGTCAATCATGATCGTTTGACGAATCACATCAATGTAGTCATCTAGCCTGCGGTGAAAGCCAGCTAGGTATAAACTCATATTCTCTGACGACCACAACAAACCTGCGTCGAATTGTTTTGACGTTGTTGGCGCCAAATTTGGATTTCCTCCGGTCGCTAAATTCACACCATCGGTAGAATTTAAAGATAACCCTGGTTGCAAATCAGCATAACTAGGTAGCGTGATCGCCTCACCGTAATTAACTTTAAGCAGCAGCGATGAATTCAACGTTTTTCTGATACTCAAACTTGGCAACCAATTGTTTCGAGCGCTGGAAAACTGCTTGAATGTAGGTGTAATGCTATCTCCTTGTGCATAAAATCCGCTTGTTTCATTGTTCCAATGCTGCCAACGAAGCCCAGCCTCTCCGCTCCAATCTTCTCCAAACACAAATTGCACAGTAGCACTACCACCATGAACCCGCTCATCTACCTGGTAGCTGCGGGAAAGGTCTTGGAGTGTGCGATCGCCAAATGAGAGTAAAGACGCCAACTCACGCTGAGTATCGCGGTTGGGAATTGACCAATAGGTTGGAATATTTCCCTTCAGTTGACCCGCCAAGAAATTAGATGCCAACACAGGCTCAAGAACATTGACTTCGGGCAAGAACCGACCCAAGTCTTGAATGCTCACACTAACATCTTGTCGATTGTAGCGACGAGACTGTTCCCGCCAATCTGTGCCAAACGAAATCTCAGTAAACGTATTGCTCAATGGTTTGGTCATTGTAAAACGCATCGAATGCCCATCGTCCTCTACACGTATGCGTCTAGCACTCACATGCTCAGGAGATTCATCACCGAATTCAGGAAACGGACTAACACTGATGAACGGGTCGTTTATTTTATTGCCCAAATGACCAAATGAAAACTCAACAGGCGTGCTCTCATAGCGTGTTCGTCTTATGGGGTCGTCGGTATTACTCAATGCCGACGTTCTCGCCAACGATGCATCTACCAGCCACCCTTGAGTGTTTAGCTGGAGATCAAAAATTGAAGTTTGGTTAGTATGTCGCTGTTCGGAACTGTCCAACGCCGCTTTCATATTAATGTTGCTGAGTGTTGCCCCTACGAGACTATTGCCACTGAGGCTATAGGATTCCAAGCCAGCGTTTTCAGTGTCTAATCGAGCGAGCCAACGCTGCTCTATGTAGTTCGATACTAACGATGAGTAAAAATGTTCAGCACTTAGCGTAAAGGCATTACTCGGACTCCATTGTGTAGACAATGAGAAGCTCTCGGTATCTCTGCGTTCTCGTTCAATACTGACAGCTATTCTGTTGCTTGGAATCAATACACTTGAATCAATCCCATCGAGTCGATAGCTATTCCCGTTGGGTTCCCACTCCCAAGTATGGAAATGATCTTGCCGTATCTCCCTTGAGTTACTGTTGGCTGACAACAAAACCCCGATCGATTTATCGTGGTTCACCCAATTTTGGAGTGTATTAACACTCGGGCGGGCTTTTTTACTATTTGCTGAATAATCTGCACCAAAGCTGAACCTAGACACACGTTCGCCAATCGCCAGCGGGCGCAAACTTGTCACCGAAATGGTGCTTCCCACCCCACCCTCGGCCATGGATGCTGTTGGGCTTTTGATAATATCTATACGGTCAACATGTTGAGCAGGTAACACGTCAAATCGAAAAGAACGGCCAGACTGGCCGCTATCTCTAACATTTTCGTTAACCGCCAAAGGGTGACCATTTAACAGCGTGGCTTGATAATCAGGTCCCAAGCCCTTAACACTTACGTTTAGCCCTTCGCCAAAATCTCTCGCAACAGTAAGGCCAGAAAGAAAACCAAAAGCGTCTGCCAAGGTGTTTGATGATGACGCATTTAAGCTCTGGTAGTTTGCTGAACTTAAAAATACAAAATTGTTTTTTCGAGCATCGAGTTGCTCTATAAACGCGCCTTGCATAGCGTGTGTGGAGGTTTGTGTTACTGAAGATAAACGCTCTCCAACAACAACGACTTTCTCCATCTCTTGGGTCGGTGCGGACTCGATATTATCTTGCGTAAGCTCATGTTCTGCGGGCTGCAACTTGAGTACTACCCCACTTGCTACAATGCGCACCTCGATGGGTAAACCCTGAGTAATAATACCCAGTACCTCTGGTAGTGTATATCTGCCGCTAACGGATTGAATAGTAAACTGAGAAATAGCATGGCTATCGGCAATGACTGGCAGCTGGAATTGCTCTGCCAACAAAGGTAAAACATCCGCCAGTTGCCCTTCTGGCAACGAAACATAATGAGCTCCGTCAGTACTTTGTGCCCTAACTTCACTAAAACACAACAGCAGCACCATAAGTACCGCTGACATTCTAATAGCGGCTTGCATAATACTAGTGCTGCGGCGTTAAATAGTAACTATTGTGATTTTCTTCAATTGTTAAATCGTACAACTCACTGAGTAGTTCAAGGCTTTCAGTTGGTCGAGAAAGAGAGAATGCTCCCGTTACCGAACGCTGAGATATACCTGGTGCTAAATAAATCGGCTTGTCAGTGTACCTGTTCATTCGATCAACAATTCGACGCATAGACATATTATCGGCATGTAACGTTCCCGCCATCCAGTCTTCCTCAACCTGCGCATTAAAATTAGTCACCGAAGTCAGATTACCTAAACTATCGGCAACAACTTTCTGACCCACAGTGAGCTCAATGTTCCTTCCGTTAGATGCCACGCTCACTACCCCCTCAAAGACACGAATTTCTGCGCCCATACTGTCCGTATCTATATTGAAGGCAGTACCCAGTACTGTAATTTCACCAAATTTAGTGGTTATCTCAAAAGGCCTGTTGGGGTCTTTGGCAACATCAAAGTAAGCTTCTCCTTGAGTCATGGTCACTCGCCGAGACGTTTCAGAAAATGTGACTTCCAATGACGTCGACGCATTGGCGGCGATTGACGTACCGTCTTCTAGGATAAATTGCTCTCGTTTAGCCGTACCCGTCACAAACATTTGTGACGGAGACACTATGACAGGCGAAACATGACTACTCGAGGGCCACAGCAAGAAGGTAGTGATCGCGAGTACGAAACAAACAGCGGTGAGCCAAAAACCCGTGCTTACCCTTGATGATTTATTAGAGGCAGAAGCACAGGATACGTTAGATAATGCTTCAACTAACGCTGGATCATCCCAAATTTGTTGAGCAAGAAGATCGTTTTGAGTAGGGCATTGATTTGATTGTTCATTGCGTGGTTTCATCTATTTGCCCTCCTTTTCATTAATGAGTAATGCCATTTCGCCTTTGAGTGTGGTTAAGGCGCGAGTAATGTGCTTGTCTACACTGTCTGTAGAAAGCCCTAAGTTTTTTGCAATATCCGCCTTAGTTTGACCTTGAACGCGATATCGAATGAATACCTCACGCCTAACTTTGGGCATACGAGCAACAATACGCTGATAAAGTTCAATTCTTTGAGAATGCTCTATCACATTGTCCAGCTCACTTTTGTCACAAGCGGGCTCTTCGTCAAGCAGCTCATGTTGGCGAAACTGTTGGCGATGCATATCATGCACTATATTCTTTGCCACGCGATGAGCGTAATGCGTTGGCTCTTCAATGGTTTGTTGAGCGTCAGCCATCTTCAGATAAGTGTCGTGTAAGACGTCTTCAACGTCTGACTCGCGACTCACAAGTTTTCGAATATAGCTACGTAAAGAGCGAGAAGAAACGGTCGCGGAGAGAATGGCATCCTTCATCATTACTTCGGTGAACTCGTTAAGGTCAAATAGAAAACTAGAAAGTATCAAGGATATTCGTGACACTTTAATGATATGATGTTTGTGATTTTACCTATTGCAGTGGGTTACTCGTGTCATGACAAAAATGTAGTAATGTTCAACAATAGGGAAGTATTGATGAAGTATGAAGAATCGCTGTATTTAGAAGAAAACGGACAAGAAAAAGAAATAATTCACTTATATGATCTACACCAGTCATTAGTGGTAGACCATATTAATGCACCCAACGAAATTCAGCGAATTTGTATGAGCTCGGGTGAAGTCATCGGCACATACCAATACGGCACTGATGAGAACTACGAGGGTTTCAGTTTTGCGGTTTCTCCTAGGCATAACTACCTTATTGTCAAAGAGATAGACTATGGGGTTAGCTATGACCGACTCTATGCGACTATCTATTGCCTAACCGACCTTCAACCGAATACACCTTCGAATGTCGATGACTACAGCCTATTATCAACGCCCCAACTTTCGTCTTTTCATGCCTTGAATATTATGTTCAGCAACGATGTAAACGAACAAACTGTCTGGGTTCACGGTCAAGAAATTAACAACATTCCGTTAATCGACACTTATGAATTTGGTAGCAGCACTGTCGCAACTGAAGATAATAAAGGTAAGCTCGCTCAGTTTTATAAGGTCGCATCATATCCTGCCATTGCCCTTGATAAAAAGGTTCGTGATGGTTCGTCATACCACTTTCCGAATCTGACCCGAGAAAGTTTGTTTAATACTTTAGATAGCATTAACAACGCTGCTTACATAAAACTTTGCGAATACCCTACCGCACTTGTATCTAAAAGCTTACCGGCCATTTCTGAGTTACATGGCAATCTAAAGCATATCGAAATAGCTCACTTTATGTACGCTGTTAATGATGAAAAATGTGACATTCGTTCTTTCATTCGAGAAATGGCAACACTCGGGGTGCCATGTAAAGAAAGCGTCACCACCATAGGTAAGACTGAAAGCACGCTCGTTGTGAGCCAATTTTCTATCATGAACGTCCCTTTGTTTATCACCCAATCGATTGGCCACTTTGCAGCACTCTGCACTAAACATGGCGTAATTTATGAAGGTGCTATATTAGGTGAACACCGGAATGAACTGCATCGGTTCACATTATATTCATCGCTGGGCAACTACTGTGCTCGCGGATTTGTTGCGGTAAACGACTACATTACACTTTTTTACTTGCTGCGAAGAAAACACGACGAAGGGAAGATTTGGGACAACTTTACTCCAAGTCAACAACGCTACTTAGAAGATATTACGCTGGCACTCAGCTTATTTGATGACTGGGAAATAACGGAAGATGAGCTAAAGCAACGTATCACCTATAACCCATCTCCGTAGGACTAGCTAGTCTTGAGTATCCGTCTCGTAATATTCTTGCCATGCTGCGCGAAGTGCTAAAGTTGCATCCGCTTGGTCAACCAACATTTGATGGTGTTCTTCAATGGCTTTTGATGAAGGAATATCAAATAAGAATCTTTCTATATCCATAACGACCTCTTTTCTGTTGATGGAACTTACTACCGCCAGTAAAAGTAGTAGTGAATTGGTATTTTTCAACCTCAATCTTTAAGTAGACAACGTAAAAATTGCACCTATAATGCCCGCTCCTTTTTTATACAGTTAGTTGTTCATGGCCTCTCTAGCGTCGCTGCGCCCCCAATTACCCTTCTTATTACTCAGTCTATTAACCGGCCTCACGTCTTCGTTTGTCACCCCTTTGATGAGTTACTTCCTGATAGATGGCATCAATGTTGAGCCTTTCTACATGAGCGTTTACATGGTATCCGTAACACTCTCTGGGCTAGTGATTAGTCAGTATTTAGGATATCTGGCAGACAAAGGAATGAATGCCAATAAGCTCTATGGTTTGACTATGGGGTGTATAGGGCTAGCTATGATAGCCTTTATTGTCAGTGACCAATTTTGGCAGGTGTTTGTTGCTGGTGTGTTGTTTATGTCGATTGGTGCCGGGGCTGTATCTCAAATGCTCACCGTATCAGGGCTATGGGCAAAAAACCAAGATATCGATCTACCCGCTTTTAACTCTCGAGTTCGTGCAGCAATTTCAATGGCATGGGTGGTTGGTCCGCCTCTGGCGTTTACCCTGGTAGCGAGTTTTGGGTTTGCGGCATCATTCTCTGCGGCTATTATTTGCGTGATCATTGCGTCTGTTTTTGTATTGAAAGTGGTTCCCTCACAAATAGCCCCGAAGCGCACTGAGCCTATAAAGATAAAAGGTGAACTGTCTGTCTCTTTTTGGCTGATCGGGTTGGCGGTAGTGGCCGGTATGGCAGGTAATGTTATGTATCTCTCGTCGATGCCACTTTATGTGATGCAAGAACTAGATTTGCCCGAATATTTACCAGGTTTGATGATGGGTGTGGTGGCTGGTCTTGAAATTCCAACCATGCTCTTTGCGGCTAAACTTGCCAATCGATTTTCATCTGCTGGCATTATGCTAGCGGCCTTTGTATTTGCCTGCTGCTTTTACGTGGGAATGTATCACGCCACCCAAGAATGGCACTTTTTAGTACTTCAGATTTTTAACGCACTGTTCTACGGATTGTATGCGGGAATTGGACTTACACTGCTACAACATCAAGCCCCCGACCTCACTGGATTTACTTCTGCGTTCTACTCAAACGCCACTCGCGTAGGCATGATGTTAGGCACCACAGGTGCAGGGCTTGTGGCCCAGTTCTATAGCTTCAGAGACGCCACTTTAGGTTCATTGTGTATCGGCATATTGGGTATTTGCATCATGCTCACTTTTATACGTATTGAAAAGCTAAAAAAGCGATCGCTACAAGGGTCGTAACACCTGTCAATTAAGCTATTCAGGTGGTATCGGCCCGTTGAGGGAAGGTAAGGGGCTTTTTACCGCACGCCGCAAGCACATCCGTGTGGGCTCGGCTTCGGCATCCCTGCCTCAGACGGCTGTAAAAAGCCCCTTACCTTCCCTCTAGTGCGTTATCAACCTTCTTACACTTACTGACAGATGTCACACCATGTCAAACGGACCTTTTAAGACTTGGCCGCACGACTCATCATTGCCATTACTTCTCGGTTGTAAGCAATGCGATTGTCAATTATCTCGTCTTTTGGGCGAATACCCAGCTTGATACCCAGGATATCAACATTTCCAGCCGCAACAATACACTTGTGTATTTCGGCTTCGGTCATCAATGAGTGTTCAGCGCCTATTTCAGAATTTTCTGATGCTGCAGCAGGCATATGTGTATCAGCCCATACCCCATAAGGACATTCAGTTGCTGACACACCAGAAAACATTAGTCCTGACAGTAAACCTGCTGTTTTTGCTTGGTTGATATGTTCTATTACACCGTCTACTGAACGAGTTTCGATAGCCGAGCGTCCCCAGTTGATTACGATACCGATATTGCTATTACACTTTGCATTTACGGTCTTCACGGCATTAACTTCATCTTCTAATGACAAAAAGCCTTTCGCAGGTGTTTGCCCTTCTACCAAGGTGTCGCAGTGTTCAATAACAATGCTAGTGCCTTGCCAATCCCAACCAAGAATAGTCTCAAGGGTAGCTGTCAGAGCCTCTGCAGAGGAGCTCGCTTTGCTTTGATTCGGCGCCGTTTGAATTTCAATTGCCTTGACCGCGTTGCGACCGCAGTGATTATTCAATTTAACAACCGCATCACGTGCTCGCGCCAAAAACTCAATCGCTAACTGACGCCCTTCTTCATCACCTGAGGCAATACCAAAGTTAGGGTTCTTACCGATAGCTCCCATAGTACCGGGCACACAAGTCAGCACATAGTTCCATGATGAGTCTATGTTTGCTAAAAACCAATCATCATCATGGGCGTGTAAAGACTCACCTAAAAATGGATGTTCTAGTCCGGCCATGTTAGGCAAGCGTTTTAGCTGTTCATAAAAAGAGGATTCGAGTTCTGGGTTCCATCCAGAAGTGCATGGAGATGAAGCATAAGCTCCAACATAAAATGACATATGCGGTAATTCCTTGATTGTAGGGTTTTCATTGATCTTAGCTGCCCTGACCATGGCTTGAGACCCACGTAGAGCGGAAAACAAGATTGAAAGTCAACGCTCTCAATCTTGCGTTTCGAAGTGTATAGCTTTACCCATAGATTACCAATATAAGCGAGGGCGAGTCGACCTACTTATTTTTAAACATAGATGACACCGCGTGAATAACTCCCCTCAACTCCGCGAGTCCTTTCATTCTTCCCATGTAACCGTATCCGGGCTTAACGCTTTTGTCATCTAACTCATCCTCAAGTAAGTGACCATGGTCAGGTCGCATTGGGATTTTGATATTGTTTTCAGCCTCTGCGTTCAACAATGCTTCAACCAACCCTACCATATCATTGTCGCCATCAAGATGGTCCGACTCATAAAATGATCCATCCTCCTCTCTAGTCACGTTTCTCAAGTGCACAAAGTACACCCGCGAATGAAACTCGTTAACCATACTGACCAGGTCGTTGTCTCCACGCGCACCATAAGAGCCAGCACACATGGTTAACCCATTTGCTGGGGATGGATATGCGGCAAGGATCCTACGCGCATCCTCAGCAGTCGACACCACACGAGGTAAGCCAAACAAAGAAAATGGCGGATCGTCTGGGTGAATACAAAGCTTCGCACCGTATTTTTCCGCGGTGGGAACAACGTCTTTCAAGAAGGCAAAAAGATTTGCTCTAAAGCCCTCTGTCCCCAGTTGGATGAAGTCGTCTATTGCTTTTTTGATGGTTTCTCGCGTGTATGAACCCTCGCCACCGGGTAGTCCAGCGATAATGTTTTTTTCGAGGGTTGCTTCGGTGTCTGCATCGAGTGATTCGTAAAACGCCTCTGCTTTTGTCAATATCGCATCAGAGTAGCAATCGCGCGCTCCTTCTCGCTTCAACACATAAATGTCATAGGCAGCGAAATCCGTCATTTCAAATCGCAACGCGTGACTATTGTTGGGTAAGCGATACATGAGATTAGTACGCGTCCAATCAACCACTGGCATAAAGTTGTAGCAAATCGTGGTAACGCCACATTCCGCCGCATTTTGAATCGACATTTTGTAGTTTTCGATAAGGGTTTGATAATTCCCTGTACGAGTCTTGATGTTGTTATGGACTGGGATACTCTCGATAACTTCCCACGTGAGTCCAGCCCCTTCAATCATCTTTTTATGTGCGAGTATTTCCTCCTTTTCCCACAGCGCCCCCGTGGGAACATGATGGAGCGACGTAACAATTCCCGTTGCCCCAGCTTGCTTTATTTTCGTCAGCGTTATTGAATCACTTGGTCCGAACCAGCGCCACGTTTCAATCACAGCATATCCTCATGTCAGTAAATAAGTTGCGTTGATTCAGCATTACATTCTATATCTAAGGCCGACGAAGAAGCGTCTTCCTGAATATTCAATGCGATTGTATGCCTCATCCACAACACGCTGTTCCACATAAGGTTCATTGGTCAGATTGAGCACCTGAACTCTGGCAGTAAGATTTTTGGAGATATCGTAAGCAACATCCAAATCCAACGACGACTGGTCAACAACATAGCGATTGGTTTGTCCCAAGTTTGCGCCAAACGGTTTGAGATACTCAGAGCGATAGCGGTATTGCATACGCGCAGATACGTCACCTTTCTCCCAGTACAGCTGAGCTGAGGCAGTGTCTTGTGACAAACCTGGCACATTACCCGGTTCAATCAGAGGCAAAACGCTATCTGATATACTGCTACCAGCTTCGGGTGTCTCAAAATCGGAATCAGCATAGTTGTAATTTAAAACCATGCCCAAGCCATCGAAAGGTTCTGGCAGACTCACGAACCTATGTTGAAGTGTAAGTTCCAATCCTTTAATGCTTGATGAATCATCAATAATGGTGGGGCGACCAGAGACTTCCACCGCGTAAGACTGGCCATCAACAATCACAGATTCAATATCACTTTCAGGGACGATTCGAGCGTTGAACTTTTTGTAGTATAGTGCCGCTGATAGCAGGGTATCCTGACTTGCAAAATAGCTCACACTTACATCCAAGTTGTCTGATTCCAATGCTTCTAAGAATGGATTACCTCGCGCTCGCACGTTGTCTTGCAGAGCTTCTTCAATGGTTTGAAATTCGTCTGATTCAGAAGCACCCGAGATTTCCCTTGCAGCACCATAGAACCACATATCTGGGCGAGAAATCGCACCATATGCTGCCACTCTCAACTGCACATCATCGGTCAACCCAAAGTTTACGTTAATGCTCGGTAGCACATTCGAATAGTCATTCTCAAGAACGTTTGTCTCTGGGTCGGCGTTTTCGTTAAAAACGATAAAACCCTCTGGGGTAGTGGTCACTGAATATGAGTTGCGTGTGCCTAATGACGTTATATCAGTTGAGACATGGCGAATACCAACGTTACCGTCTACGGTCACGTCTCCCCACTCTGTTGAGAAGAAAGCCATCGCATACAAGGACGTAATATCTTCTGACAAGTTCACGTCACCCGAAGATGGCTGACTGGGGTCAAGGGAAACGTCGTTATCTCCCACAAGGATATTGTAGGCACAGCGGGTGTTATAAAACGCCCACTGAGTTACCGGAGACTGAGCATCATCACCATAATCAGACTGTGGCCAGCTTGATGAGCAAGATTGGTCAACAGACGCCAATACGGCGTCTCGGTCACCTGATGCCGTACTAACGGTTTTGCGGTCTTCTTGGAAGTTATCGTGTTCTCGCTGCGAGATATGAACACCGGCTTGAACATAAGTAAATACGTCGCCATCGAGCGCGTAATCAAAATCTAGCCGATAGGCGGTAATTTCATCACTAATATCAAAACGATAGTTGCGCGCTTCACTATTGGCGTCAAAGAAGCTCAAGTCTTGAATTTGACTGCGCCAATCAACCGACGAACCTTGAGGATCATCAAAATCACTGTACACATTTGCTATGTTGGGGAATGTCTCACTGCCACGGTTTACCCAATCATAGTAAAAACGGTCACTTCTAAAGCGCGTATAGTTTCGCGTTTGCCAGCGCTCGGTGCCTGAAAAAGAAGCATCAAACTCAACACCCAGCTCATCGGTCAATTGCCAATCCACATTCAGACCAACACCTCTGTAGTCTTCATCTCTTTCTCGGTATTCACCATAGGAACTTATTCGTGAATTACCCGTGTATGACAGCAGCGCACCTTCACTATTGGTGGTCCAATTTGAAATACGGCGACGACCATCATCAAAGTAAAGGTCGTGACGATCTTCGTAATAGAAACGGCTAGAAAACTGGCCGTCTAGGTTGATATCAATATCACTGTTTGGCTGATACTGAACTGCGAAAATAACACCATCCCGCTTCTCTTCAGATTCCATTTGTCGGTAATAAAACAGATTGGGAATAAAGTAGTAGTCACCCGCTTCAGCCGATCCGCCGTTAGCTGCAGCATTTCCATCACTAAAGCTACAGTTACTTCCACCATCGAGGCCGTAATCAGAGTTGCAATTTCTCAATGTAGAACTGGTGTTATAGCTTTCTTCAGGGGTAGACACATCAGTACCCGCGTAACCAATGGCAAAGCCAAATTTGCTGCCGTCATCAAATTCAAAACTGTTGGTGTACGACACAGAGGGTCGATATCCCATGCCATTTTCGTCGTCTAACTTGGCGTGATAAGGATTGTAATTGAGGCGAACTTCGGCTTGAAAACGCTCTTTGCCATAATCAATGGGCTTAATAGTTTTAAGGTCTATGGTCCCAGCTACACCGCCTTCAAGAAGGTCTGCTTTTTGTGCCTTATAAACCACAACACCGTTAACCAGCTCTGAGGGAAACTGAGAAAACGCGACGCTTCGATTGCCGCTACCCGATGAAATGGCTCGACCATTTACTGTTGAAAGGCCTAAGAAAGGCCCCAAACCACGAATAGATATTTCACTGGCGTTGCCTTTGAATCGGTCACCCGCCACACCGGTGATCCTCTCCAGTGTCTCTGCTACAGACAGGTCAGGCAAGGCGCCAATATCTGCAGAGGAAAGCGCATCCACAATGGTCGCCGCATTACGTTTTTCTGCAATAGCATTGCGATACGCCTCTGCTACACCGCGTACCTCTATGATTTCAACAGTCTCCGATTCATCGGTTTCACTCTCTTGCGCGAAAGCCGGCAGCGTTGATACAGCCAAAATCGTGTTGACAGCCACGGCGACAATTGAACCTCTAAATTTGCGCCGACGCATGGCTGAATGGTGAGTTGCGAGTGTGGTTTGCATACCTTTTCCTTGTCCCAATACGTTGTTGTGTTTTACATCTCCTTTACATAACTACTCTCAACCAAACATACTGTCAAGCGGTAAGGCCAATTATTGTGAATTAAATTTTTCTTTGATTAATTTGTCAATCAGGGTAATTATAAAAATCACATTAATAACAATAAATTACTATGTATCAGTACTATTTCATGCAAATCAGGATGTAATAGTATTGTAAAAAATTCTTGATCAGATGCGTTCAGGGGTTCATTATCGAACAATATTGGTCATGCCACATTACTATTTTATGGCTCCATATGACCTAATTTGAATTATTTAGAGTTTTGTATAAGGGTTGGTAATGCTAAAGCAATGGTTAGTGCTTTTACTGTGTTTCGTCGGTGTTGTTTTAACAGCTCAGGCACAACAGCAAACAATTAACATCAACCAAGATTGGTACTACTGGGAGAACAATACAAAGTCTTATCAACTCGCGTTGGAAAACTCATCATGGCAATCAATAACACTACCTCATACGTGGAATGCCACTGATACCGTTGATACGGTTCCCGGTTACCGACGCAGTGCTAGCTGGTACAAACGAATAATTCCGGCCGAAGCTGTAAACCCAGAAGGGTTAACCCAACTTTATTTTGAAGGTGCAAACTTTGAAACTGAGGTTTACCTCAACGGGCAACGAGTCGGTGAGCATACTGGTGGTTACATCGGCTTCACGTTTGATATCACACCATTCTTGAATAGCACCGACAACAATGAATTATTGGTTCGCGTATCTAACAGATTTAATCCTAATTTGATCCCCTCTCAAAAAGCAGACTTCTTCCTGTTTGGAGGAATCACTCGAGACGTATGGATAAAACACGTACCAACAACCCATATCACTCAAACCCATGTAGCCACTCCGTCAGTATCCAAAAATCAAGCTCAAACACAGATATCTATAGAGCTAACGTCAGCACAGAATCAACAAGCTAATATCTCTATTTATCTTGAGTCGCCATCAGGCGAACCGGTGAGCGTTGAGCAAAAAAATGTTGACCTCGTCACAGGCAATAACTCCTTAACTGTAGACCTTCCCACACTGCAAGATCCTCAACTATGGTCTCCTGACTCTCCTTCGCTCTATACAGTCACTGTCAGACTTTCAACGGCGCTAGGAAGCATGCATACCGATAGTCACAGCATCGGCTATCGTTGGTTTGAAATGAAACCTCATCAAGGGTTCTTCCTTAATGGGGAACGTCTGCTTATCCGTGGCACGCATCGCCATGAGGAACACGCAGGCTTGGGCGCAGCGCTACCTAACGCTCAGCACCGAAAAGATATGGAAATGATAAAGCAAATGGGGGCTAACTTTGTCCGCTTGGGTCATTACCCGCAAGATCCTGAAGTATACCAAGCAGCTAACGAACTTGGTTTGCTCATTTGGGATGAGCTCCCCTGGTGTCGCGGTGGAAAAGGCGGCAAGGAATGGGAAGCAAACACAGAATACATGCTCACTTCGATGATCAATCAAAACATGAATCACCCGAGCGTTATTTTTGGTCACTGGGTAACGAAATGTACTGGGAGGAAGACTTTGTTGGAGGTGGTGCTGATGATGTGATAAACCCCTACCTGACCAAGCTCAACGGCATGGTAAAAGCCATGGACCCCTACCGGTTAACTACACTAAGAAAGTACTATCCGGGCTGGGACATTGTGGATGCCTTTTCGCCAAGTATTTGGGCAGGCTGGTATGGCGGCGCTTATAACCAGTATCAAGCGGCATTAGAACATGCCATGGAAAAGTATCCTGCATTTTTGCATATGGAATATGGCGGCTCTAGTCACGTAGGCCGACACACTGAGACGCCTGTCAGTGCCGATGGATTGCAAGACGCTCAAGTATCTGTAGCGGAGGCAGTTAATCAAGCAGTCGTGAAAAGTGTGGCAAAAGACTCTGATTGGAACGAAAGCTACATCGTCGATCTATTTGACTGGCATTTAAATGTCTCTGAATCCCTACCTAACTTTGCCGGTAATGCCCAATGGGCCTTCAAAGACTTTGGTACGCCATTACGTCCAGAAAACCCCATACCCTATATCAATATGAAAGGGCTTGTGGACCGTAATGGCAACCCAAAAGATGCCTACTATGTGTTTGCTAGTTACTGGAGCACTGACCCTATGTGTTGGATCGAATCCCACACATGGACACACCGAAGTGGCCCAAAAGAAGGGCGAGACGTCACAGTTTATTGCAACACCAGCGAGGCCGAGCTTTTCCTCAATGGTGATTCTCTCGGGCGTAAGACAAAACAACCCAATGTGGTTCCAGCTGGTGGTTTAGTATGGAAAGTCCCCTTTGTGGAGGGTGATAATCAGCTGCATGTCAATGGATTAAACGACGACCATATTGTAGCTAGTGACACACTTGCCGTTAATTATCTTATTGGAAATAATGGAGATTTTGATCATATCCGCTTAACAATTTCAACTGTGGATAAGGATAAATACATGATTCACGCGGAAGCTAGAGATGCCAGTGGGAATCGAGTACTCGACTATGCAGAACGCGCCTACTTTTTCAATATTGGTGACAACGGACAACTCGTTGAAAACCATGGAACCCCTACACAAAGCAGCACAATAGAAATGGCGAACGGTTACGCCGCCATCGAGTTCGAACTCGGTGATTACCCTAGTACCATCGAATTTAGAACGCAAAATATAAAAGGCGTTTATGTTGAGGTTCCGGGAAAGCAAGAGTAGCCCATAGTGGTTAGATAAGTGTTGTGAGTTTAGAACTAGAAAGAGGAATAGCTGTGTCTTTAGGACGTCTAACTCGGGGTGATGAATCAGCCCCTAATGTCGGTATTGTTCACTTGGGTGTGGGTGCTTTCCATAGAGGTCATCAAGCATGGTATACGCACAAGGCGATGAAACACAGTGACGGCGACTGGGGGATCCTCGGTGTAAGCTTGCGCTCAGGCAAGGTTGCAGAGCAGCTCAATCCACAGGGTGGTGCTTATACACTCGTAGAACAAGATGAGAGAAACATATCCACTGAGCTAGTTACTTCATTAACACAAGTGCTGGTAGCGCCAAATAATCCGCAAGACGTGCTCGATGCACTGGCCGATGCGTCGGTTAAGATTGTCAGCCTGACTATCACAGAAAAAGGTTACTGCCATCAGCCTTCTGATGGTCAGTTGAACTTTGATAGCCCTGAAATTCAATACGATCTTGCGCACCCAGATGCTCCAGTGACCGCGATTGGTTTCTTAGTGTATGCAATGCAATCACGCATTGCTAAAGGTATTCCCGCATTTTCCGTACTGAGTTGTGACAATCTAAGAGCGAATGGACTTCTACTACAAAATCTTATTCTGGCTTTTGCAGAGAGAATCTCGCCCCTTTTAGCAGAGCAAATACAGTCCCAGTATACTTTCCCCTGCTGCATGGTCGACCGAATAGTGCCCAGCATAGACGAAACTAAACGTCAGGCCTTCTGCCAAGTACTTGATGTGGACGACCAGGCAATTGTGGTCACTGAGCCATTCCATCAATGGGTTATTGAAGATATGTTTGTTCAAGGTAGACCGGCGTGGGAAAAGGTAGGTGCGCTCATGGTCTCTAGCGTACACAACTACGAGTCAATGAAGTTACAATTGCTCAATGGCAGCCACTCAGCGATTGCCTACATAGGCAAGTTAAGCGGCTTTGATACAGTCAGTGCAGCGGTGCAACACCCACCTTTCAGACGGTATCTTCATGAACTCATGTTAACTGAACTCTTACCGAGTTTAATCATTCCGCCAGAGATCAACGTCTATCATTACTGTGAGCAATTACTTCATCGATTTTCCAACACACGCTTAGTCCACGAAACTCAACAAATAGCGATGGATGGTACGCAGAAACTTCCGCAGCGTTGGATGAAGCCCCTTACCTACCAGCTAAACCATGGGCTGTGTGCCGAACGTCTGTACTTTGCGATTGCTAATTGGATCCAATTCTCTTCTGGAAAAGGTTTAAATGGCGAACCAATGAAAGTACAAGACCCCATCGCAGAGGATCTTTCACTATGCTTCAACAGCGATGTAAAGCTATGGGTGGAATCCATACTCGCCCTACCTAACTTATTTGATGAAGCCGTCGCTTCAGACGCTTTAGTCGTAGAATCAATTACCCACTGGTTAACTAGACTTCAGTACGTTGATAGCCCCATGGCGTTACTCAGTGAGGTGATTGCCAAGTCCGAGAAATAAAAATAATGAATGTAATGCTATTTATCCCAATATATGCGCATTTTCATACGTTTGATTAGTTGAAGGATGTTTAACCCTTAGTTACTCTTACATTAAAGTAATGTTCTATCAGTAGTAATCTCGCGACTTATAGTATTTGCGCTGGGGTATAAATGGTTAGTAACACTCGGTTGTTAAAAATGGCATTAGTGCTGATAGCATTGGTGTGTTTCGCCGTTGAAAGTAAAGCGAAGCAGATAACGCTAGTACTCGCCGCCGATATGCCCAATATCACCGACCCGGAATCAGGCCGATATGCAGAGTTAAAAAGTTTACTCGACAGATACAGAGAACAACAACCTCCAGTATTCTTTGTGTTCGGTGGTGGTTCAATTGGTCCAAGTGCCATGTCATCGTTTGACCGTGGCTCACACATCATAGACATACTCAACACGCTAGAGCCCGATGTTATGGGTGTCACCAAGCGAGAGTTTAGTTACTTTGAAGATGAGTTGTCACTTCGCGCTTATGAAGCTGCGTTTCCCATTGTTGCGTCAAATGTACTCGACAAACGCTTTGATGATACCCCTGATGGTTTATTCAAATCGGTCATTATTGAAAAGCAGGGAGTAAAACTAGGTGTAATATCGCTATTAAATGAGCGCATAATCGAAGAATACTTGCTTCATAATATCACCGTAATGAATCCACGAGAGATATCAGAGCAAGTCGCCGAAGACCTCAGAACCAAAGGCGCCGATACTATTTTACTCCACTATTCGTTCCCCTTTCCCTTTGTTCCCGAACTTATTGACTCAAACATTATTGATATAGCAGTGATGTCCGATACTAGGCTGAGAGAAAAGTATCAAACTTTAAGTACTAACGATCAAACACTGCTACTCGATAAGAGCGGCGATATTCTTGTGGCTACACTCGAAGTAACTAACCGCGAAACCAGGTTAAACAACGTAGATAGATACTCGCTAAAGACATTGAATGCCGCCCCCGCTGTTCAGCTACAGGTAAATAGCTACCAAATGCGACTTGATCGCTTACTCGACGAACGGATAGGTATTTGGAAGACCAATGTATTTACCACCACAAGCGATGTGAGAAGCAAAGAGAATCTTTTTGCTAACTTTGTTACCGATAGTATGAGAACTTACGCGCAAACTGATATTTCGTTATTGAACGGCGGAAGTATTCGAGGAAATACAACATATCTCAACCAACAAAATATTACTCGCCGTGACATAACCACAGAGCTTCCTTTTCGATCTTCTCTGGTAAGTATTAACCTCACGGGTAAACAACTTTTAGATGGATTGGAGAACGGTTTATCGCAAGTAGAGTTTTTAAAAGGTGGTTTTCCTCACTTTTCTGGAATGACAGTCGAGTTTTCTGCAGATAAACCTGCTGGAAATCGAGTATTACAGGTAAGCATTGCCGGAAAACCGCTGAACGAAAATGCCATGTACAGCCTGGCGACTACTGATTATTTGGCAAGCGGTGGGGACGGTTATTTGAGTTTCTCTCAAGACACTCAGTTAAGAGAAATTACCGATTTTGATGTACTCATATCCGACTTGGTCATACAACAAATTAGAATTCAGGACGGTGTTAGTGGCGAAATAGAGGGGCGCATCACCAATGCGTCGGAGGTGCAATAATGGAAAGAGTCAATAAAAGCGCCTCTATCCTTTACTTTACGTACCTACAGATCGCAATTTTGGCACTGTTCATTTTTGTCACTACGTTTAGTCTGTCTAGGCTTTCTGACATCCAAACGACGCTGAGTTATCTCACAGTTGATGTGGTACCGACAGTCATCAACGGAGCGCAAGTTAGTCAAGAAGTGGAACATCTTGTATTTTTGACAGTCTCTTTATCAAATGCAACGAATCAACCTACACGAAGAATAATTACTAAAAAACTCGAGGATGTATTCAAAAAACTAAAGACTACCGCGCGATATCAAGAAGTAAATACAGGATTCTTATCCACACAACTTACGGTACTATCAAAAGAGCTAGAGGAACTGGAATCCCTGGTAGATAGACGATTAAAGCTCGAAGAAAGTCTAGAGAAAAACATTAATAGCTTCTTTTCAGCAGCCAATGAACTTCACTCGTTTGCGACCACTGCAGATGAAAAAACGCTAGTAACCGAAATACTGCTTTTAGCGGTTCACATCGAGCAGCAAAATCGAATTCATCAACTTAGAGATACCGAGCATCAACTCCAAGCGAGTCTAGAGAAGTTAAACGCCCTGAATATAAACCCCGAGATGAAGGGGAAATTGCAAAGCTTGTATGCCATGTTGATTGGCAATACTGGTATCATTAACCAGAAAATTGAGGCATTAAGGGTAAGAGGGCGCACCATAGGCAGAGGCAATTTTGTTAAGAATCTCGTCAATGACGTCGCCAACAATCTCAACCTAAATGCTCGGTCAACCTATCAACAACTTCAGTCAGATGCCAAAACTACCGAGGCTCGCATTTCAAATCAGACACGCATTGCGCTAATTGCCGGAGCCATAACCGCAGTGCTCACCTTATGTATGATATACGTGCTGCACAGGCGCATTGTTTACCGTTTGATCAAACTCAATAACCAAGTCGACAACGCATCATCTTCAGACTTAGAACCCATCGATATCCAAGGTAGTGATGAAATAGCCAAGCTAGCAGATACCTTCTCTGTTTACTTAAAACGTGTGAAAGAGCAAGAAATCGAACTCCTCAACATGTCGTTAACCGATCCGCTTACCGGTATCCCGAATCGAAGGGCTTTTGATCAAAAAATCCGTGCAGAAATCGCCAGTGCCTCCAGACAAAACTGGCCAATGAGCTTGTTGCTGATTGATATCGACTTTTTCAAAAAATACAACGACTACTATGGGCATTCAGAAGGTGATAATTGTCTAATAAGCGTCGCAGAGAGTTTACAAAGCAACGTTAAACGCGAGACAGACTTGTGCGCGAGATACGGCGGTGAAGAATTCGTTTTGTACTGCCCCACACTGACGGTAAAGGTGCAAAAATCAAAGCAGAACAAATCAGAAATGCTATTCAAGAACTTGAGTTAGAACATGAAGATAACGCTCCTTATGGTATCGTGACCATAAGTATTGGTATTGCCACTTTCGCATACAGTCGAGAAAAACTTAAAAGCTTAGACAGTCTAATAGATAGCGCGGACCAAGCCCTCTATAGGGCCAAAGCTGAGGGTAGGAACCGTTCTGTGCATATTGATGATTAGCCACTGTTGTGATGCGTTGCCATTATTTGCATGCACCCTAAAACGAATAACGCTCAGGTCATTGACACCGCTAAACAACTAAAATAGTTTTAATGCTCGCCACAATAGTATTGAGTATTTGTTTGCGCCATTTTTACCATGCCGCTGTTTTTTGCCTAGTTTGTGCCATCAGTTTGTCGAGCTACCCAGTCATCGCCGAAATTCAACGTCTTCGTCTCGCTGTTGAACCGTCTCCACCGTTTTCTCACATTGATGACGAAGGTGTTGTCACTGGTCTGGAGGTTGATATAGCAGATGCATTGGCTACTGAGATGGGAACTTTGTTAGAGACAGTAGCTTGCCCATGGGCGAGATGTTTAAAAATGGCCGAGCAAGGTGATGTAGACATAGTAATCGGCTTGTCCAAAACCTCGGCGCGAGAACAAAAATTCGTATTTTTGGACCCTCCTTTCATTTCATCGATTCTTGAAATATCAGCATATCAGCGAGCCGATGCAAGATTTGACGTATCATCTTTGGCAGACTTCAGAGCGCTAAAAGTTGGTGTACAAAGAGGAGCAGTACATTTCAAAGCCTTTGACAATGATCCGCTTATTACGAAGATTTACGTCAAAGACATTCAATCTTTGTTCAATATGTTACTCGTGGGTCGAGTGGATGTTTTTCTTATGCCTACTGTAGCGGCCAATGAGTATCTTTTCGAATTTGATACTGAGAATGAAATCAAACGTGCTAGTTTCACGCAACACATCGATCAAGGTGGCTATATAGCCGTGTCAAAAAAATCACCACTGATTGAAAACTTGGAGACACTTCAGCAGGTTTTAGGTAACCTTAAAAGCACAGGAAAACTAGAAACAATTCTTAACAAATACAATCTCTAATCTCCGTACACTTCAAATAGAGCTTATTACTCTTTTTTTTGAGACAATCATAAGCGCTGGTGCAGCCCATTCGGCTACACCGCCTATGAGATTTGCGCCTCTACGATAGATATTCTTCTTTAGACTCAGAATCCTTATTCGAAGCTAGTAAACCATACCAGTCCACGTGTCTCGTCAGTACCATTACCGTCGCAAGTACAATAAAGCTCAGTGACGCCCCAGCAAGTAATGCAGTGTCTTCCATACTAATGATGAAGTACAAGGTCGCGTAAAGTAGTACGAGTAGTCCCATGAAACCCCATAAATAGAAACGTTCTTGCAAAACAGGCTTCATATAAAAATAGATGATGCCAATGCAACCTACTGCACCGATAACATAAGATAGCGCAAAGTAAATGTGCTCGGAGAGTGATAAAAGTAGTAGATAGAAAATAGCATTTGCAAGTCCCACTAAAATGTACTGAATAGGGTGAATGGCCCGCTTTGCAAGTACCTCAAATAGGAGAAAAATCGTAAAGCACAACCCAATAAAAAGGATGCCATACTTTGTTGAGCGATCGGTTTGTGTGTAAATATCGACGGGGTTGATATGGCTCACCCCCATACTACTAGCAAGCAGTTGTTTACACGCTTTCTCGTTACAAGCCGACAGCTTGTCATCAATATTACTCGCATAGGAAGTAACGGACCACTTCGCCACATAACCATCACTGTCAATCTGGCTCGATGTTGGAAGAAATCCCCCATCAAACCTTGGGTGCGGCCAATTAGCTTTTGTTGTCAATTCGGTCTGTAGCCCAGTAGGAAAAATATCTAGTGACTCCATTCCGCGAAGCTCTATTTCAAAAGCAAAATTTATTGGGTTTTGATTGTGGCTCAATACATCTTGTGGCAGAGGAACATGTATCCCTCCCGTTGGTGCTACAGATTGATTTCCAGAAGAAAAATTTAAACTTGTATCATTCCATTGCAGTGAAGATATTCGATTAATTCCTCTCACATCTGAGATAAGCGTCACCGCGTACGGAGCAAAAAATTCCACATTGTCTGTTCCCAAATCAGCTGAAATTCGCTCGAAGAGTTCTTTAAAAAAATTTCTTTCTAGAGTGCCATTGACCCGTATGACACTGGTATAAATCGGCACATTGAAGATACCGATCACCTTGTTACTGTGCGCTAGTTCACTTTCAATAGATAGCAAACTTGGAGCAACCATTTTCACATGATGATCATACTTAACAACCGTTAAATCTCCATCCTTTGCAATGACGGGTACTTTGTAGGGAAGCGCAATTACCAAAGGCGCTAACTGCTGACTCGATGTCCAGCTACTCGCCACCTTATCTTTCGCTTCGTCAAAATAGCGTTCTCGTTCAGAGATCTTTCCTGATATGACAGTTAAAACTAACACTAGCGCGACTGTGATTACTACGACTGCTATACACTTGTTTGTGATTGATTGTTGCATTGAAAGCTCCTTGCCTGGTTAAGTCATCGCAAGACTAGCCTTCATATTTGTGGTTAAAATGTGGTTTTGGTGTGCTCTAAGAAATAGGTAGTTTTAACGTGGCGCGCACCCCCTCAGTTACGTTCTCGATGATAACCTCACCTTGGTGGAGAACCGCGATTTGTTTTACAAAACACAGTCCCAACCCCGTACTTTTTTGGCGACTATCGGGTCGAGGTAGGCTGTAAAATCGCTCGAATATTCTGTCTAGTGCGTACTCAGGAATTAGCTCGCCTGTGTTGGTAACCTGAATTTCCGCAGTATTACTCACCTTTGATTGAACTCGAATATCACTCCCCTCGTGTGCGAAGGCGATAGCGTTCAATATCAAGTTATCGAGTGCTTGCGTGAGTAAAAATTGATCTCCCAAAAGCTCACCTGTACAAACATCAATGTTAAAGTTCAACCCGCGCTCAATCAACAAATGCTTTTTACCTTGAATGACGGTATCAACTAAATTTTGAACAGAAACAGTTTCAGATTTAACAATACCGCCTTGTTTTTCTATGGCAACTAGTTGAAGTAGGCGAGTCACCATAGTATCCATTCTTGTGATCTCTTGCTCAATGTTGCCCACAAACTTTAGACGTTGCTCCGCAGGCATTGGGGCCGTTAACAGTTCACTTGCGCCTTTAATTGCTGCAATAGGACTCTTCAATTCATGAGTAAGCGTATGCACATAGTTTTCTACATAGTCTTTGCCCTCTAGCTCAGACTTCATGTTCTCAATAGAGAGTGCGAGTTTCGAAAGTTCAGATTCGTAGACTTTAGGTAAAACGGCAGGCTTACTTTGGCTAACGTTGTCTGCATATGTCACCAACTTTTTTACGGACCTTGTCAGCAAAACAACGATGGTGAAGGCGATGAGTAATGAGGCTAAGACCACCAAACCGCCGCGAATAATTATCTTGCGGTGTGCTCGATCAATGAAGGGTTGGACCAGCACATTGGGTTTGGCTATCGTCAGCGAACCGATAATTTCACCGTCGTGCATTACCGGTGCGGCGACATGCATGACAGAGCTTAGTTCATCGTTTGGATCCGACTTGGTACTGCGAGCTCCGTACTCTCCTCGTAGCGTCAGGTACACGTCATTCCACTGCGAATAGTCACTTCCAATATCTTTACCAGAGGTATCAAATCTCACAATGCCATCTGCGTCAGTAATATAAATGCGTAAATTACTCGACTGGATTGGTACGTTGTAAATTCTATAACCATACTGCCGGTTGATTACCTTATTCATGGCCTTCGAGAAGTGTGGCAGCGCATTAGGAGATTGGTAAAACTCGGGACCAACCAATGCCGCCAGCAAATTTGCAGTATCGATGAGACTGTGCTCGGTAGATTGACGGATACCGGGTTTTATTTCAGACATAAAACTATTGAGAAACACCACGCTAGCAATTAGCACAATGATCACGTACGCACTGAAGATACGCAGCGTTAAGCTCATTCTAACCTCTCATAGAAAGGCTATAACCCAGACCCCCGGTGAGTAACTATGGGAGAAGACTGCTTATCAATCGACTTCAACTTGGCACGAATAGTTTTGATATGCGTATCGATAACACGGTCAATACTGTCTTGATGTTCCCGCCATACGCGCTCCATCAATTGCTCTCGGGTAAAAACACGCTCCTGATGTCGAATAAGTAGAGCGAGGATACCAAACTCATAAGTGGTTAATGTTAATAAAACACCCTTAAAATGTATCGTATGCCTGTCCTCATCAAGAGAAAATATTGAAGCTTCAATGGGTTCCAGTGGCTTATTTTTTCTGAGTCGCAATTTAACCCTTGCCACTAATTCTCTTGGGCTAAAGGGTTTAACTACATAGTCATCGCCGCCTATCTCCAAGCCTATGACGCGATCGATTTCCTCGCCTCTGGCTGTTAAAAAGATAATGGGCACTTCAGAGAAGGCTCGAATCTGTTTACAGACTTCAAAACCACTTGTATCTGGTAGTCCCACATCCAGAATAACTAAATCGTATTTACTAGGAGAATGCTTCAGCATCTCAATGCCATCAACACCAAGGCTCGACCAATCACTGGTAAACCCCTCCATCGATAGCGCATAGATTAGGTTGTCTGCTATAGAAGCTTCATCGTCAATAATAAGAATGTGATTCTGCATGGGTCGGTTTAACTAGTGTTTATGGCTTAGCAATTACTAACTAACAAGTTGAGCAAAATTCTATGAATATCTTGCATTTACGTTAGCCGACACCAGACAAAATTACAACTATGAGCAAGTTATGTGCTAAATCTTAAAAATCTCCCCAAAGACAAAGTTGACATAAAACAATACAATTGTTAACAATAAGTATAATTTACTTACCCAGTATATTGTTGTTCAAGCCTTCTGTGTGGTTGAGGAGTACGTAGTGAAGAACTTGTTTAACGCCGTTAACATCAAAACCCGCTTGTTTGTACTTGTAGTAATACCGCTGCTGGTAACCATTTTATTATCAGGTGAAAGGCTCAGCCATGCACTCGGCAGCCAAGAAAAAATCGATAACCTGAGTCTAGTCCTCGACTATGCCGAGGTAACTTATCCACTCATATCGGCAAGCCTTCAAGAAAGCTTTTATAGCCGTTTATATATCGATGCGGGCGAAACTGTACACTCAGACTACAGGTCTAAACTCAATCGTGCTCGTGAACGTGCTATAGCATCGCAGAAAATTTACGAGCAATTCATTGCTGACAAACAGGCGCAATTGCGCAGTTTTACTTCCCTTTATAGTCATATTGAACTAGTAAAAGAACTGCTCTCTAACTCAGAGCATCTACGAGAAGCAACCAACAACAAGCAACACTATGTCCCTGCTGCTGAAAATCAGCTCAACAGAGATATTCACACGATGTACGAGCAAACGCTGCTGATACGCAAACTTGTGCTGAGTTTAAGCGAGATAGCCGTATTAGCTACTCAACATGAAGCACTAGGAAAGCAAGCAAATGCCTACTACAACTTAGTCGCCGCGAGTGCCGAATCTTCGTTTCACAACAATATGATTTACACCGCAATTAATAATCAGCTAGACGTATATATTTTTGGAGAGATTTACTCTGGCGCGACTAAAATGCATAGTTATCAGGAGCTTTTCTTGTCTTTTGCTAGCTCGCGAGCGCGCACAGCGTTTAACAAAATGATAGAAAACAGCGACTACAAAGTGGCTGATACAATTGGCTTGCAAGCGCGCAGTAATATCTATTCACAGGTGAATAAACCACTCACAGTATCGTCCTCGTTAGATTGGGAAGACACATCATCACGGGTATTCGATCTTTACCAACAAGCAATCAATGAAGTACTCGGTGAACTCATTGAAACCAGAGATAACACGGTTGAAGAAGCGAGATTTCTTGTTATTCAAACCACTGTCTTATTAATCACGCTTTTAGTGGTTATTGCCTGCTTTGCATATGTAGTAAGCAAAAGTATTACGGCACCGCTAAAGAATGTGGTATCCGCTTTGGTAAATTTGGCAAAAACGAAAGACATGACAGTAAAGCTCAGTGACACTGGTAGAAACGAAATATCAGAGTTGGGATCGGCAATCAATAAGCTACTAGATAGCTTCAAAGGCACCTTGCAACAGGTGAAACAAGAAGCTCGTAATGTGGATACATCTAGTAGCGATGTCATTCTTAAAATGCAGGAGTCCACCCATCTCAGCGCTAACCAGCTCGATGCTACAGACAGTATTTCTGTAGCGATTAATCAAATGAGCGCCACGATTAGTCAGGTGGCAGAAATGGCCAATAACACTTCATCCGTGGTTAATCATGCCCATGAACTCTCAATCAACAGTGCGACAGACGCAGAAGCATCAAAACAAATGATGACTAAGCTCACAGAGGAACTTGGCAATACGAGCGATGTTGTTAATGATTTAAAAGTACAGTCTAAAGATATCGGCAACGTACTCAACGTTATTCAAGACATTGCCGAACAAACCAACCTTCTCGCTCTGAATGCCGCGATTGAAGCTGCCAGAGCGGGTGAAATGGGCAGAGGTTTTGCAGTAGTTGCCGATGAAGTTCGCAACTTAGCGGGGCGGACGCAAACCTCTACAGCACAAATTCACGAACAAATTGAAAAGCTTCAAAGTGGAGCACAAGCTGCCACACAGAAAATGCTCAACTTGCAAACTGAGGGAAACAGCGCGGTAGACATGGTGGTGAAAGGTAACCAAGCGTTCGATGTTCTGCGTGATGAGTTAGACCAAATCAATAATATGGCCACTCAAATCGCAACAGCTTCAGACGAGCAGACAAGTGTAGCCAACGTTATCAACGAGCGTATCATTGCTATTCGAGACGACTCAGAAACCATATCTCGAAAAACCAATCAGGCGTCAGAATCAGCATCGGGACTGCGTGAAACAGAACAGCGTCTTAATCAATACATCAACGAATTTACATTTGAGTAAGTTATTGCAGCTCGATTCCCGTTCGATTCAACAGAACGTTGAAGTTAAAGAGAAGGGCTAATAGTATCTAAAACAGAATACGTATTTCTCACTGGAACCTATTATGTTGAAGATCACCCTTGAGCAGTGGCGCATGTTTTTAGCGGTTGTCGAGTATGGCGGCTTTAATCAAGCGTCTGTGGGGGTTCATAAAAGCCAGTCGAGTATTCATAGTGCGGTTAACAAAATCGAGCACGCGCTGGGTGTAAAACTCTTCTCCATTGAAGGTCGTAAAACCACACTCACTCAAGCCGGAGAGTTAATGCTTCGCCGGGCAAACTATCTACTTGAAGAGGCAGAAAAAGTAGAAGCCATTGGTCTAAACCTTGGCGAGGGTATTGAAACTAAGCTAAGAATAGCGGTTGATGAAATATTTCCCCCACATCTGATATATAAAGTGTGTGACGCAGTGTCAAAGGAGTTTCCCGTGCTTCGTATTGAGCTCATGGAATCAGTACTTAGCGGGTCGACTGAATTACTGAAAAACTCAGAAGTTGATATTGCCATTGCTCCCTATCCTGTCAGTGGCTTGTTTAGTGAAGAGCTTTGTGAAATTGATTTTCTGGCAGTTGCTAGCCCTACTCACCCACTCAATACAGCTGAGGGAGAACGAACATTTGAAGATCTCAAATCCCATCGCCAAATTGTGGTTCGAGATTCTTCATTATCAGCGAAGAAAGATGCAGGTTGGCTTGGCGCTGAGCAACGATGGACTGTCACTCATATACGCACCTCAGTTGACATGATAGTGAATGGCTTTGGTTTTGCTTGGCTACCTGTTCCATTGATTGAAAACCAACTGCAAGAAAACAAGCTACAAGCGATAAAATTGAGTATGAATTCTCGTAGGAAGGCCAAACTGCATTTGCTGTTTAACGATGCTGACAGCTTGGGCCCAGCCGCTCGCGCCTTCCTTGGCGAGCTAAGATATCTTTGCTTAAACGAGCTCGGCTAAGCTTATTAAGTACCTAAGTACAACTATACCGGTGGTAGATCGAACCAAAGCGCCTCAATCGTGCTTTTTGCTGTCAACGACACTTTTTCGTTGTTGCCTAGCGCAAAAGCATCGCCAGCGCTGAGTAACTCTTCTTGAGCTTCTAACTCTCCTTTAATGATATGCAAGTAGCCTACTCTATTGCCTGTTGACAACTCGTATCCTTCACCGGGTTCAAGCACCAAACGGTACATGCTCGCATTTTGGTTCATCGACAGTGAGCCAGCTTCACCGTTAGGTGTCACCAAAGGTGTTAGCTGACCGTCTTGAGCAATCGCTTTTTGTTCGTAACCCGGCTCGATACCCATAACATTGGGCTGAATCCAAATTTGTAAAAACTTCACATCCTCAGTGTTTGACGCATTGAACTCGGAGTGCATAACTCCTTTTCCTGCGCTCATTCGCTGAATTTCACCCGCCGGCACCTCATAGCTATTTCCCGTGCTGTCTTTATGCTTCAACGCACCTTCGATAACGTACGAAATAATTTCCATATCTCGGTGACCATGAGTATCAAAACCAGCCCCAGGTTTAACCGTATCATCGTTGATCACTCGTAGCACAGACACGCCCATATGATTCGGGTCGTAGTAACTGCCAAATGAAAAACTATGCTTGCTTTGCAACCAACCGAAGTTTGCTGTACCTCTGCTGTCAGACTTTCTTACGTATTTCATTATCTATCCTCGAATTGATTTAGTAGGGCTAGTCTACTCGAGTCGTTAATAAAGATTTATTAGCAATAATCGGGTACATGATTCGATTAAATCGAATGAATCAAAGAGGAATAAATTCCTTATCATCACCAGGGATTGTTGGAAATTTACCGTTTTTCCAGTCTTCCTTTGCTTGTTCAATACGACTTTTACTAAACGACACAAAATTCCAGTGCATGTACGGCACGGTTTCAAACTTATCGCCGCCCAACATCACAAAGCGTCCACATTCCTCAACCTGAATTTGCTTGTCATCTTCATCCAGCAAGACAAACTCTCCCTGGTTATAACTGTTTTCTCCAATGGTCAACTTGCCAGATACTACAAAAACGGCAGTCTCTTGCTTGGCATTTGGCTTATCAATAACACTCCCTTCTGACGCAGCAATATCAATATAGAACATGGGGGAGTAGCTTTTTACCGGTGAACTCATTCCATAAGCTTCACCTACAACCAATCTCATCATCACACCTTCGTGAATGAAGTGAGGCAAATCTTGTTTTTTCACGTGGGTAAAAGAGGGCTCTAGCTCTGCCATATGCTCAGGTAATGCTATCCAGCACTGCAGGCCGCTGATGGAGTGTTTGTTTGCTCGTACCTCAAAAGATTCTCGCTCCGAATGCACTATTCCTTTACCAGCAGTCATCCAATTTACGTCACCCGGAGAGATTTCCAAATGATTGCCCAAAGAATCTCGGTGTAATATCGAGCCGTCGAATAAATAGGTTAATGTAGATAGTCCAATGTGAGGATGGGGGCGCACATTAATGCCCTTTCCTGCTGGGAAGTCACTGGGCCCCATTTGATCAAAGAAAATAAATGGCCCCACCATGCGCTTTTCTTGATGAGGCAGTACTCGTTTTACGAATAAACCACCCAGGTCGTGCTCTGCGGCTACCAATGTTTTTGCCATAACCAACTCCCTACTTGTAATGAATGTTGTGTTTACGTCACTTGCGAATATTGCGATTAAAAAACGATGTCAACTATAGCAACAGGCTGCACTGAGTTTGCATCAGTAAAAATAGTACAAACCATTCGGCATAAACGAACTAGCAATTTCGCAGAGTTCATTGGCTCTATCAAACATTCTGTTTTTTCGAACGTAGTGTCTTAATTTTACAAATTTTGCTTATCACTCATTCAGTCAATAATAACTATCAAGTTACAGATACCGAACCCAACTGCACTATAAGGCGAACCTTACATGAGCAATATTTTACTGATCAAATCATCATTAAATGGCGAGCAAAGCAAATCAAATACTCTGGCAAATCAACTGGCTGAACAGTTTACAACGCTGCAAAACGCCAACGTTATCACCCGTGATATCGCGGCAGAACCTCTATCTCATTTATCACAAGCAGAAATAGGCGCTTGGATGACACCAGAAGCGGACAGATCTCAAGCGCAAGTTGAACTGGTCAATGTGTCAGATACGCTGATAAACGAAGTACAAAACAGTGACACCTTGATTGTTGCTATTCCCATGTACAATTTTGGTGTTCCCTCCACGTTTAAAGCATGGGCTGATCGTATTGCTCGCGCAGGAATTACTTTTAAATACACTGAAACAGGCCCATTGGGACTGCTAGAAAACAAACGTGTGATTGTTGTTGCTACTCGTGGAGGCATGTATCAGGGGACTGAAAAAGACTCTCAAACTCAGTTTTTGAAAGACTTTTTCGCATTCATCGGATTAACAAACATTCAGTTTGTCTATGCAGAAGGTCTCAACATGCCAAACGGCGAACAGAGCTTTTCTGAAGCTCAAGCTAAACTAGAGCAAGTAGTAAACGCCTAACTCCTTCGAAACTATCAAAAAAACCGCTCATTTTCTTCGAAATGTGCGGTTTTTTTATGTTCGTCGCCGGTCAAATTTAATACTAAATGTGAACTAAATGTTGATTATTAATCAAAAGATGTCATATTTAATCATTAAAGCCTACACGTAATCATATATACGCACGGCAACTTGGGTAAAAATAAGTTAAGACAGAACTGAACGTAGGTAGTTGTTCATGAAAATAATAAATGCTCTCTCGGTCAAATCGAAAGTTTTCTTGCTCGTATTAATCCCCTTGGCTGCTTTAACGTTCTTTACTGTCGACAAAGTCAATCATGCCAACAAGCAACGGCAGCAACTTCAGCAAGTTGACGTACTACTTGAATATTTTCAGGTACTTTCTGCTTTACTAAACGCGTATCAAGAAGAGCTAATGTACTCTAACTTCTTCGTTGAATTCTCCAGTAGAGATAAAGATGACCCTCGCATAGGCGACGTTAGTAGAAAACTTAAGGAGGCGAGAGTCAATGTAGATACCTCTTACCGTGCCTACAAAGCTTACGTTAATGCCACTGATAACCAGAGCGTCCTTAACAGCATTCCCACATTGCAAACCTCAATCAAGAAAATTCAAGAGCGATTAAATCGAACAAATATTCGAAGAGATATTGTTGACCAAGGTAAGAAAAATGCACCGAACGCTGATGGAAGTGCGAAAATTTGGCCGTTGGGAGAAATGCGAACCACGGTATCACAGTTAGTGCAAAGTGCCGTTGCCGTTACGATAGGTACCGCACAAAACAAGCAACTCTCAGCGCTGAGCAACGCGTTTTATAGCATTTTGCGCGCTAAGAGTACCAATATGCTCCTACTTGTTCAGGTATTTCAAGGCGCAGAAACCAATGTGAGTGGTAGCCGTTTTGCCGCCATTATTTCTGCTAAAAATATGGAGGCTACATTCTTAGAGGACTTCAAAAACTACGCCTCATCCTCTGTATTGAAAGCGTACAATGCAAGAATTGGGGACAATCAAGACTTCTCTAGCTACTTGGCCCTGGTTGAAGAAATACGTAAAAAAGCCTCAAATCAAATTGGAAATCAAATTGATGTTGATAGACAAACCTTGGATGCTTTACATGATGCCGTAGTGCAAAGTTATGGTGAGTTACAGAGTGACATACTTCGCATCATACAAGAAGAAAAGTCTCAGCAACTTCAGCGTGCAAACGTTGAACTCACAACCACTGTCTGTGCTGCACTTGTCATGATTGCAGTCATACTCGTATTCTCCAAAATTATTATCTCTAGCATCGTTACACCTTTAAGATATTTGGTACAGCTGCTTCGCGAACTATCCACAACCAAAAACTTAACGCTAAGAAGTGACATCAAAGAAAACAACGAAATTGGTGAGCTCAGTCGCACAGTGAACACGCTTATTGATTCATTCGAATCGACACTGAGTTTGATAAAAGAAAATATTGCTAGCCTAAAAGGGAGCTCGCAAGACGTAGCATCATCGATGGAAACGTCTTTCTCTTCTATTGAGCAGCAAAATGAAGCAACGCACAGTATATCCGTAGCAGTAGAAGAGCTTTCAGCAACTATCGAAGAGGTGGTTAACGTGACGCAGGTCGCGTCGGAAAATGCTGAACAAGCGCTATCCATGGCAGTGATCAGTGAACAAGATGTCATTCGATGCACCGAATCTATGGAGCATTTGTCTGAAGAACTTGTATCGACTCAACAATTAGTCACTCAACTTAACGAGCAATCTGAGAGTATTGGGCAAGTCACAAAAATTATCACAGGCATCGCGGAACAAACCAACTTATTAGCACTTAATGCCGCCATCGAAGCAGCAAGAGCGGGTGAAAATGGCAGAGGTTTTGCCGTGGTCGCGGATGAAGTGCGCGAGCTGTCAATGCGAACCCAACAGTCCACTATACAGATCCAGCAAAACATCGAAGCGCTATCTACCGGCGCACAAGCAACGCTGGATAAAGTATCAACACTAGAGAAAACAGGCAAAAACACCCTCTCTGTGGTCGAGGCATTCTCAACATCGTTCGGTAAAATAAAGTCTAGCCTCAATGCGATCTCTGACATTAATAGCCAAATTGCAGTATCTTCGCGAGAGCAATCTACCGTTGCTCAAGACATCACCATGCGAATATCACTTATCAACGACAACGCTACTGATATTGCTCAAAAAGGCAACCACGTACTATCAACATCAATGAATATTTCAGAGAATACGGCAACGCTACACGAGAGAATTAGCGTTTTCGAGTTTGATTAATAAACCATCTGTTTAGCGATTCACTGTGCTCATTTAATAAAAATTTTAATGAGCCTGTGAAAGATTACACGTATTCTCTCGGTCTTTGTTTCCTCACAGCGCTTATGCGCGACGTAAAAGAAAATCAAAACTTGGGAGAATCCAATGAAAAAGTATGTGGCTATTGCTGTATTAGCGCTCAGTAGTCTGTTCGGTGCCTCTGGTGTTATCGCCTTAGAACGTGGTGTTATTGCAGAGGAAGCAGATGCGGTTACTCCACTACTCAACGGTCATATGGCACCGTCAACCACGTTACAAATGGCAGATGGTACCCCTGTGAGCTTAAAAGCATTGACCATGCAAAAGCCTACTATTGTATTGTTTTATCGCGGCGGCTGGTGTCCATATTGTAATCGTCAGCTAGCTCAATTAAAGGATATTGAGAAAGATCTTGTAGACCTTGGCTATCAGATTTTAGCAATATCCCCTGAAACGCCAGAGCGTCTACAAGAACAAAAACTTGAGACTGAATTTTTGGTTACGTTGTTATCTGATGCTTCACTAGACACCATTCGCGAGTTTGGTATCGGGTTTTACGTAGACGATACCACGGCTGAAAAATACAAAGGTTACGGTATTGGACTTTCTATGGACGCAGAGGGTCGCCCAGTACTTCCAGCACCCGCTATTTTTATGCTAAGTGAGGAAGGTCAGGTACTTTTCAGCTATGTTAACCCTGATTTCAAAGTACGTCCGTCAGCTGAACTGGTACTTGCCGCTGCAACTGCATTGAAGCAAGAAGACTAACGAAGAGATTCAAAAGCCACATACCTGATGGCATGTGGCTTATCTACTCAGTTTTTAAGCGGAAAGAACACGCTGGTTTTTAGTTCTTTGGGTTTGACTTCCATGGGGCTATTCCAGTACTGCTCAAATGGATAGTCTTTCCCCTTTAACTTCTTGTTTTGCATATTCATCATGCCCATCGCCCAAGCATTGCCCAGAAACTCATAACTACCGTTGTGTTTTATTTCTAGCGCTCTACCATTCGACACACTGCCTGAGACATAATGACTATCAAGCTCGAGGTCATCTAAATTTTCATCAGAAACGGCAGCGATATACGTAGCAACGCCTTTCTTCAAATCAAACTTGGGGTATACGCATATCCAATGCTCAGCCGCTTTTTTCCCCTGAATGACAATGTCATTGACAATTTTTTCAAAGTCTTTGGACATGGTGTCAGGCATATCTGAAATAGCCACAGTACGCTGAATTCCTCGATATGAGAAACCTCGGTAGTCCATAATGTCACTGTTTATAGTTTCACAGTCTAGTGAGCCTTCCTCGGCAATAGCTTTAATCATCTTAAGACCGCGTTCATAATCCATACCCACATAGGTCTTTATTGATTTAATCATGAAAAACAGGAAAAAAGGCATACTGGAATCCATTGTCCACGTAACCTTGGTCTGACCGTCCGAGGGTTCTAGTAAAAAGCTTACATCCGCTTTTGATTTCCACGGCTTAAAGAACTCTAAATTGTAGTCAATACGCTCAGGTGACGATTCACGAATAGTATTTTGACCTGCGCCAATAAGCGCTCCATCCCAACGCATACTGTGCCCAGGTTGATTTACATCGCCTTCCACAGTCACCTCACACTCTGGTTCGAGTACTACCCAAGGTGACCAAGAATTCCAGTGATTAAAATCTTCGATTAACGGTCGAACCGTCTCATATGGCGCGCTGATAACAATACTTTTTGTGACATTAAATTTCATGGCAATTCCAAATTCTGCTGAAACCAAGTATAAAAACTATACTACGCCTAACTCGCAATTAGGCCAGACTATTTTGTGAACAAAGATAACTAATTTACTGGTTCCCTACGCTAGCGTTCGGTTAAATAGCGCTACTGACTGCACATACATTTGAATCGCCAATGCTGGGTCAAAGCGATCTCCTTCATCACGCATAAACGCATGCTGTGCATTGACTTCTTGCCACTGAAAATTAATGCCGTGCTGCTGACAGGCGTTGTAAATCTTTATTCGACCCTCTGCGGGTACATGAGGGTCTTGTTTACCAAATACGAAGTGAATTTCACCTTGAATGTCTTTCATTCGCTCAAAAGAGTTATTGCCCGGTTGCGCAGGTAAAGTGTCACTGTGGATATCGGTGGCATACAAACAAAATGCACTTTCAATCTTCGGGTTGAGTGCCGCTCTGTAAGCCAAATGACCACCAATACAAACTCCCATTACACCTACGTTGCCATTGCACCCCTCTAGTGATTGGGCAAATGCAATGAGTGCTTCGGTATCACTGTCATGAGATTCCAGGGGCTTAGTCCATTTATCGTTATTACCCTTTTCCTTACCTTCATCATCATAGCCCAGCACAGTACCAATGGGATTTAGCTCATGAAAAACCTCCGGCACTAACACGTGAAACCCATGCCCAGCTAAAATTGCGGCAGTACGAGCAATAGGTGCAGTTTGTTGAAAGATTTCTGAATAAAAGATGATACAAGGGTAGTTACCTGCCTCAACCGGCGAATAACGGTAAGTGCGCATGGTTCCAGTAGGCGTTTCAATATCGTGCTGAAAATTAGAAATGATCATAATCGTGTTTTAAGAAATAAGGGATTCAATAGGCTAGATTGAACGGTATAGCGGGGCATTTGTAAATACGCTAGCTGGTAGTACCAACTCATGGCTTGTACAAAATATAGAAGTAACACACTGATCTTTATCACAATCACTGGCATACTGAAGTTCAAATATCCAACAACAGCCACCACTATGTCTAAAATACTCGCATCAATGCTAGCCATATTTTCTGTAATGCTTAACGCACAAGAGTTTACTCAAGGGCGTCAGGTCACTGAAATGCCCAGTGTGCTCTCGTTCAAAGACAGAGTGACACCATTAAACGACATGGTGGTAGACAGGTTAGATAATCTACTCCCCACATTGATGGCTGAAGCAGATATTGATATGTGGTTGGTCATTAATCGTGAGTATGGCGAAGATCGGCTCTTCTTCACCCTAGTACCCCAACCCACCTTTGCGGCACGACGTACCACCATGTTGGTGTTCAGTAAACAAGAAGATGGCACTGTTGAGCGGTTTAGCGTGAGCCGATATGCGATTGGTGATGTTTATCCCACGATATGGGATGGCGGTTCAAAAGCTGAGCAGTGGCTGCGATTGGCGCAAATCATCGAAGAACGAGATCCCCAACGCATTGGCATCAACACTAGCAAAGATTGGGCACTAGCAGACGGTTTAAGTGTTGGATTATACAACCAGCTGGTTGCTAACCTCCCTGCAAAGTACCAAGAGCGACTGGTCAGTGCGGAAAACCTTGTGGTTCGTTGGTTGGAAACCCGTACAGAAAAAGAGCTACAGGTATATCCTCAAGTAGTCAGTATTGCGAGAGGTGTTATCGCTGAAGCCTTTTCAAATAAAGTCATTACACCAGGTGTAACTACTACAGACGATGTTGCTTGGTATATTCGAGAGCGGTTCGAGGAACTTCAAGTGCGGCCTTGGTTTCAACCCTATGTTAATGTCCAGCGCCAGGGTGATAAGACGACCAAAGAAGATGTATTTATGGGTGCTCCGGGAATGCTAATTGAACCCGGAGACATACTGCATACCGATGTAGGTATTTGCTATTTGAATCTGTGTACAGACACCCAAGAAATGGCTTATGTGTTACGCCTAGGCGAAAGTGACGTTCCCGAAGGCCTAAAAGAAGCACTGGGTGTGGGCAACCAATGGCAAGACATACTCACAGGTAACTTCACCACCGGTAGCACTGGGAATGAAATACTGGCCAACACAATTGCCGACAGTAAAGCCGCAAGTATCATCAGCAGCACCTATACTCATCCGCTGGGTTTCGTAGGCCACGCCTCGGGCCCAACCATTGGCATGTGGGACAACCAAGGTCCAACCCCAGTACAAGGTGATTGGAAACTCTATCCAAATACGGTTTACGCTATTGAAGGGAATATAGCGACGCAAGTGCCCGAATGGGACAACCAGTGGATCCAAATAAAACTGGAACAAGACGCCGTATTTGACGGTAAAAACGTTTGGTATTTAGCAGGTCGCCAAACACAGTGGCACGTCATTAACTAACATATGAAAGTCCGGTCGTGATTGATACTCAATGACCGGACTGCATTTTTGGGATAGTAAGACCGATACTCGCTATTCCTTACTATTCATCCATCGTTGTTTGAGCTCACTGACAAAGATGTCATCTTTATCATTGATTGCAGACACAAAGAGAATAAAAGTAGAACTGTCATCACGAGTTATCGTCACAATAGTATTATCAAATTCATTGTCTGCAGGCTCTACTTCGATGTCGGACACCTCAGTAAATAAAGCAACGTCTGATTGAAAAACGCCGTCTTCATCTTTCCAATAAGAGAACACGCGATTGTCAGTAAAGCCGTTCCCGTCCTCTTTGATGTCCCAAATTGCATCGCTGTAAAAATAGAGAATAGTTTCATTCGCAGGAATAATCTTTTGACGGTAAAAGAACTTAAGATGATGAGCCATGAGTTGACTCTCATCTATCACTTCATCACTGGGGAAGAGTGCAGTTGAGGTCAATGCCAAAAACCCGAGTAATGGGAACCAAAGGATCCCATTAAACACATGACGTGTTTGCCACTTAGAGTTGTATTCGATCGCGTCGCAGTCATTTTGGTTAAACTGATTTACCGCAATAACGAAAGGGAGTAAAAGTAAGGCCAACGCAAACATTGAAAGTACGATTAATAGTTCATTTTCCACTGCCCACTGAAATACAGATACACCCAAGTAACCCACCGTCAGTAATACTGCGATGAAACGACTAAATAGGTACGGATTATTCCCATGCTCAGCATGTTCTTTCTTTAACGCGTTATAGAAAGGATAAAGCCAGAGTACCAAGAAAATTCCGCGAACAATTGGCATCATTGGTTGACCCGTTTGTTGCTTAACCGCTTTCCAGTTTCGGTACATCCAGTAGGCTTCGAATATCCCTAATGTAGCTATGCTCATGAAAACAAACTTGACTGGCGAAATCGGATAAAAACGCGATTGCTCGAAGCTAGGCCTTTGTCCAGATTCCATTCTCCACTCGATGATGACATAGGTAATCCCTAGAATGTACAAGATGGCGATGAGTCCGATGACAGAAGCATTAACAAATTCGTCGTTGGTAACCGTCTCAGATTCAGTCTGTTCAGCATACTTCATAATACCGAAGTAGGTGTTGTCCATTAACGCTTCACGCTCAGACAAATACTCCTCGATTTTATCAGCGGGAATATTGTCGGTTTTTGCGTTGAACTGATAAAGCAGTGTGAGTACTTTGCCATCGAACCTTGCCGAAAAATCAAAGGCATAAAAATCATTGTTTTGAGAGAAGTCCTCATCGTAGAACTCCCAATCATCCTCTTGAAACGTCACTTCAATGCGATATTTGATATTGTTTGGGTAAATAAAATCCAACGGCCCGTTGCGATGTATATCATCTGGTTTATAAACACTGTTTCGAATCACACCGGGATAAAAATCCGTTTCCCACCCTTCCTCATCTTCCTCCCAAAATTCAGTGATACTGTAGACCTCATCCAACCGCAAAACACCTGACTGTGCGTTATTGTTTACCACCAGCGATTCATCGAGGGATAACCCAGGATATCTACGCTGATAAAAGCTAACATAGTCCTGTTCTACATTCTTTTGACCATCCTGTTCGAGGCGCCACAGAACCCTCATGGCTTCATAACCTGTGTAAGTACTCTCTACTTCAAACCGAATAGCGTCAGTGACGCTCTCAGGAATAGTGTAACGCTCAACAATGGATTCCTCGTTGTTTTCCCCGTTAACGGCCATGAATGTCAGATCTTTTTCGCCCTCTTTTAATACTAAGCCATAACCATAATCCGGCTGATAAAGCTCATCTAGTTCTCCGAATTGCGCGCTTAACGTTGGGTCTAGCCAGTACACCTTGTCGTTAAACTCAACCTTAACGATCACGTGATTGAACATGGCAACGCCGGCAGGTAAATTTATTAAGGTTTTGGTGTAATCAGTGTCTACAAGAGCAGGATACGCATTGACCCCTAAAGCATCGAGCAGCGCGATAAGTAATGCGGTTTTGTCCTTACAGTCACCATACTTTAGCGCCAAGGTTTCATGGGGCGAGGTGGGCATATGAGAGTTCTGCCCCATTTCTAAACCGACATAGCGGACTCGCTCTTGAACATATTGCAACGCCGCTACAATCTGTTCAATAGTGGTTTTATGTGATGCTGTGATTTGGTCAGCAACCATACGAATATCTGGATGGGTATCGCCAAACTGGTACATGGGGTATGCCCAATCGATGACTTCACCCCAGTCAGCTGTCTCATTAAAGTAAGCCGCATCATAAGGGTCGTACCAATCTGGTGTTTCACTTGAAACAACGAGGGGTGGCTCGTCTTCCATTGAAAAAAGATACTCAGTAAACCCGTTCAACTCCCTTTCAGCATAGGTTAAATCGGTATAGCGGGTCTCAATATTCAGAGCGCTAGGTTTACCCCACAGTACTCGAAGATTTTGACGATAGAGAGGTACATTCCAACGCAAGCCTTGAGCATACGAAAACAACCCTTTGTATACGGGATTTGCACCAAACCGAGTATAGCTGTAGTCAATGGTGTCGCCGGGTTGAACATCTTCCAGCAATACATTGAGCGTTAAATCACCGTTATAAATGAGACTGTCTAGGTCGTCTTCACGATTGAAAATAGATAATCTAGCTTCATCTATTTTATTGATTACCTCGCCTTGTCGAATAACGGCGAGGTGGTTTAATACTAACTTTTGATAGGCTGGGTCGAAGTCGATATTAATTTGTGAGCTGGTTTCCACCCCAGTCTTATTGACCGCAGTTTCGGTATAGCGGGTGTACGACGCCCTTGTTCCGTCTTGCTCTACACGTATTTGGTTATCCAATAGTTGGTAGTAAACACCATTTCTTATTTGACCCTCAGGAATGTCTTCCCTTAGCTCAACATCCAGAATATTTACCCAACTAGGAGCTGGTTCAACATGCAAATGCTCACTTTCATACCCTTGTGCAAACGCCAGATTTGTTAACACTAAGTGAGTGAGCAATAAAAGAATAGAGTACGAAACGAAACATCGTTGACGGTTGGAATTCAAGCAAAAGTCCTTTTTTATTAGTAGGTAGAGTACAACGAAACACAAAAGCTAACACTGTTAAGCATGTTTGTCAGTATGTGTAAATCGAAGTTAACCTACTCTTTAAAAAGAGAGCTCAAATTTCACGCCATACACCGTTGGCTCTTCAATAAAGTTCATACGATTGGTATAAAAATTACTCGAACCCGTATTTACAAAATAGCGTTTACGAGAGTCAAATAAGTTTTGAATGTAAAAACTAGATTTAAACTCGGTGTTATCCATCAATGGTGTTGAATATGTCACAGAAAGGCCAAAAGTGAACTGGGTTTGGTAGGCATCTCTCTCTTCCATGAGCTGGCGTTCCCGCTCAAAAATACTGAGTTGAGAATTGAACTGAAGTTGCTGCTCTGAGGTTAACTGTGACTGGTCAAAGTTATCATACGCTTTTTGATACATATGTACTTCGTCATAGGAACCCTTATAGTCCCAAAAAATCTGCCCACTAAGCTGAATGGTAAGTGAGTTATCTAAAAACGTCTTAGTGACCACAAACTTTGAGGTATTTTCAGACCAATTATTTAAACCATTTCCCGTACTCTCTAAAGTTATGGGAATCTCTGTGCGGGTGATGTAAAAGTAATCTGCATAAGACAGATTGTTTCGGTTGGTACCATCTTTGAGCTCATCGTTCATAGTAACGGAGTTAGGAGAAAGATAAGAATGATTGATCTGTAAATCAACACTGTCCGTTTTGTAGAAAAATTCGGCCTCAATACCCACAAGCTTGAGATTGCCCAAAAATTGTAGTTCTTCACCAGTAAAACCTACTGCATCAATGTCATTATAAAATGCTCGACCCGTGATGTAGCCATTTCGACTGATACTGTTCGTGTATGCAAGCTCAATACTGTCAATCTTTTCGTGCTCTTTGTCATTTGGCGTATCTGCGATGTCGTTCAAGTATTGGGCACGCAATGGCATCATGCGCAATGCATGTTGAGCAGTGAGTGTTACGGAGTGGCCTTCTCTCGGCCTGGTTTGTACGGCAAAACGCATAGATGACATAGTGCTAGAGCGATTAGGGAAGTCTAATCGATGTCCATAGTGCAACTGCGTTTTTTCAGACAGGTTATAATTACCCTCAAAAAGTAGAGAATGTTTGTAAAAATCTATTCCGCTACCGACCTCAACAACTCGGTCTGGCCTTGGTCGATTTCTCAAAGAGAGATCTTGCGTGTAAACACTGGTGCTAAAGTCATTAATCATGTACACCCCTTCACGAATCAATAGATGCTCTTTGTTCTCTCCCCAAGGTGCGGTGACATCAATAAACTCAAACTCGTAGCCCGAGGTGACATTCCACTCTGATGCCTCATAGGTATAAAGCCCTGATACATGCCATCTGTTCTGTGAAAATGCGTAGTCTCTCGCATTGTTTGGATGGTCTGCAGGCCACTGAATATTTGCTTGTTCATAGCGCAAGTATTCCTGAGTATCATAGGTAAAAGCAGCTTTGAATCGGGATCGCTCAGTTAATTGATGCAAATATTCCGGTGCAAAAATAAAGCTCCGCAGACTTACCTGTCTATTCGGCACGGTATTAATTACGTTGTTGGAATTGTCGACCACTGGACTGAGCGTCCGAAAATGATGAGTCTGACCAGATTGGGTATAGCGTGCAAATAGGTTAAAGCGCTCCAAGTATTGCCAATCAAGATGCAGTTTTACCTGAGGCCGATCAAAAGCATCTGCTTTGTATGGCTGAGGCCCGTTTTCATAACCATCTCCTTTGCCAACGAAGCGATTGTTAGATGCGTTAATGTCACCACGCTGTACGTAATAATCGGGATTTTGCAATCCGTTACTGTTTCTGAATGAGCCAAAAAAATATCCATGGGATTTCTCACCCGAAAACTGTTTTTGTAAACTAAAGCCTCTACTGTGGTAAGTGGTGTTGAACTGCCCAATGATACTGTTTGCGTTGGAAGTTGTCGCACCACTTTTGGGGATGATATTGATAACACCTGCAATAGCTCCAGTGCCATAGACCACGGACCCAGGACCTCTTACTACTTCTACTCGTTCAATATCGGTAAGATCCCATTGATCTATCTCGTTAATAACTCCCTCATACACCATATTAGTAATATTTTTTCCATTAATGAGTATGAGTAGTTTGTAATTTTCGGCAGCGATGTTCCCCCTCAACCCTAGCTTATCCCCCTCAGAATGGGTCATCAGTATCAACCCGGGAACATACATTTCTAGTAATTCAGCGAGGTTTTTGACGGGCGCCAAGTCAATCTGATTTTGTTGAATAACGGTAACCGCGGAAGGAGAGTCTTGTTGGCGAACATCAAACAACTGGCCAGTTGTAATTCGTACATTGAGCAACTCTTCAAGCGACAACTCAAATAACTCTTCAGTGGATTGCGCGACACTTCTAAAAGGCATAACCAAGCTGACTAACATTGGGATAATCAGTTTGTATCTTCCCGAACTACTCAAACGCATTCCATCGCCTCTATGTTAAGTAACTTGCAGTAAATAAAAAGATTTATCTAAAAATATTAGGTTGAAAGTCGTAAAAATGCTACGTTTTAGCTAAACAAAAAACGAGTATTTTATGGCAAAGGATAAGTCAGGTTATATTATCGCTGCGGCCTTTATTGGCCCGGGTACCGTCACTACTGCAAGTCTTGCTGGTGCCAACTTTGGCTTTCATCTAGCGTGGGCGCTACTATTTTCGATTTTCGCAACGATTGTATTGCAAGACATGGCCGCTCGTTTAGGAATAGCCAGTGGACAAGGCTTGGCAAATGCCATGAAAAACATGGTTGAAACGCCCTGGTTGAAAGGGTTACTTGCCGCGCTAATCGTCAGTGCTGTAGGTATAGGCAACGCCGCTTATGAATCTGGTAACCTAACAGGTGCGGCCATAGGACTGAACGCTTTTTTGGATGCAGGTGTCGCTAGTTGGGCCGCCCTACTTGGTGTTATTACCGTTGCACTGCTGTGGTCAGGGAGTTATCAGCTGATCGAAAGGGTATTGGTACTACTTGTGTTTACTATGGCCAGCGTTTTCGTCATTACGTTGCTAGTAGCAAAGCCTGACTTTGGTGCTATGTTATCTCAGTTATCAACGCCAACACTCTCTGCGTCCTCCTTAACAACAGTACTTGCGCTAATTGGCACAACAATCGTTCCCTATAATTTATTTTTACATGCCAGCTTAGTGGCGAAATCAAGCCAAAACTCAGACAAACAAAATGCAATCTCAATATGCCGTGCGCAATCAGCTAAAGCGATTGGCATTGGCGGCTTAATTACGCTCGTGATAATGGCCACAGCAATGATGGCGTTTTTCAATCAAGCAGTATCAATGAACTCCGGTAATATGGGAGAACAGCTTCGCCCAGTGCTTGGGGACTTCGCGCAATATTTCTTCGCTTTGGGTTTATTTGCAGCAGGGCTTACCAGTGCTATTACCGCACCACTGGCGGCCTCTTTTGCAGTCACCGGCGCGCTTGGTTTGAGTGATGACATGAAAAGTGGCGGCTTTAGAGCGGTATGGTTAGTCATAGTATTCATTGGCGTAGCTGTCGCAGCGTTGGGTTTCAAACCTTTACCGGCTATCTTATTCGCACAAGCCACAAACGCACTCTTACTGCCGGTTATCGCCATTGGCTTATTGGTCGTAATGAATAAATCATCAGTGGTGGGAGCTTTCAAAAATTCTTGGAAGAGTAATTTAGCTGGCGGTCTAGTGGTATGCACCGTCATTGGATTGGGTGGCTATAAGCTTATAGGACTGCTTGGTTAGCGCCTTAAACAACGTCTGTGATAATCATACAGCTATCACAGACGTCTGCTCTGTTTTGTTGTCTATGACTCGATTAGCCTTTGTTTGGCACAATCAAGTACTTTTCACCTGTCTTCTTAGCGTTGTACAACGCCACATTTTCAGGCTGTAAGGCTTCTTCCAATGTCAGTTCTTGGGTGTAAGACGACGCAAAGGTTGTATTAATTTCCGTAGCCACTTTTTGGTAGAGTTCGCCCACTCGCTGCTTGTCTAATTTACCAAGGAAGCGCATCAGCAACCATCCTCCAATCCCCCAAGTCATACCATAAGCGCGATTTAGTGTGGTTGGTGAGAAGTCTAAACCACCATAGATATACACTTGCTTATTGGTGTCTGAACCATAGGTATTGAATCCTTTCGCATCTTTACTTCCTGAGGCTTCCATCATAGTGAGTATGTCACTTACTAGCTCTCCGCCACCAATAGCGTCAAAGGCTAACGTAGCGCCAGTTTGGTCAATCGCTTGGTACAACTCCGCTTTGAAGTTGTCGCTGGTAGAATCCAATACGATCTTAGCGCCAATGGCTTTGAGTATATCCACCTGCGCTTGGCTACGTACTATATTTACCAAATCAACGCCCTGTTCCAAACAAATCTTGTTCAGCATTTGCCCAAGGTTAGATGCAGCAGCCGTGTGAACAAGGGCTTTGTGACCCTCCATGCGCATGGTTTCTACCATACCTAAGGCCGTGAGTGGATTGACAAAAGAAGACGCCGCCTGCTGCGCAGTAGTGCCTTCCATGTGAGGTAAACAAGCTTGTACTGGAACGCAAGCGTATTCTGTGTACGCAGCGCCCGTAAGAATAGACACAGTTTTACCCATTAGCGCTTGAGCGGCAGGGCTGTCTCCCGCCGCCACTACCGTTCCTGCTCCTTCATTCCCAATTGGCAAGGTTTGATCTAAACGCGACTTAATACGCATCAACAAAGATTTATGAACGGGTGCTACTAACGCCTTTTTACTTTCGTCGAAACTTGCGCTGTCTAGACTGGCAGGACCGAACATTGGCCACATATCTGACGGATTAATCGGTGACGCTTCCATACGCACAATCACTTCATGTGGCTGAGGTTGTGGTACGTCAACTTCTTTTAGAGATACCTCTAGTTCACCCTGAGACGTAATAAGCGTAAATAGCTGTTTAGATTTATTCATATTGATGCTTCGCTATGTTGATAGAGCTCTAAGTATGGCTGTAAGCTAACACGGCGCCACTATCAGCAATATTTATATTTCTAATATACACAGGTGTATTTTGTTTATAGTTTAGGGGAATAAGTCATTAGCACTGGCTGCTAGTTCAATCCTTGTTATTATCTTTGAAGCCAAAAGGTATTGCCTCACAAACTGACTCAACGGATTTAACTTACAAATGACTGACACCCTAAACTCTATTGCCCAATTAGTGACTCCTTGCTGCCTTATCGAAAAATCGAAACTACAAGGAAATATTGCTCGTTTATCAGCACACATTGGTGAACTGGGGTGTAGCCTGAGGCCTCATGTCAAAACTCATAAATCCGTTGATGTGACCAAGCTTATTGAAAACGGCGGTAATGTGAGGGGTATCACGGTATCAACGCTTCAAGAGGCTCAGCACTTCTTCAAACATGGTTACACAGATATTCTATATGCTGTGGGGATAGTACCGAATAAACTGGCAACCGCAGCCTCTTTAATAGAGCAAGGCTGTGACTTGAAGATAGTATTTGATAACACCGCCATGGCAGCCATGGTGATCGAGAAAGCCGCCGAATTTAGCTGCACGTTCAAAGTATTGATTGAGCTGGATACCGACGGTCACCGTTCAGGTATAGAGCCAAGCAGCCAAGCGTTGCTGGATATCGCTGGGCTCGTGAATCAATCTCAAAATATAGAGTTATGTGGAGTGATGACTCACGCTGGCGAATCATACAGCTGTTTTACCCATGAAGAACAACTTGCCATGGCCAGACAAGAACGAGATCTTACTCTATTGGCTGCCGAACGCTTGCGTGCGGCAGGTTTAGAGTGCCGAGTGTTGTCCATTGGCTCCACCCCAACTGCCTTTGCTATAGATGATTTAACAGGCATTACCGAAGTTCGCGCAGGCGTATATGCCTTTTTTGATTTAGTCATGGCGGGTTTAAACGTGTGTGATGTTAAAGATGTCGCAATCAGTGTGCTAGCCAGTGTGATAGGGCATCAAACAGAAAAGCACTGGGCCATTACCGACGCAGGTTGGATGGCCATGTCAAGAGACCGAGGTACAGCTAATCACCCCACAGACCAGGGCTATGGACTGGTTTGCGATATTACCGGTAAAGCACTTACTGACTATATCGTCAACGACGCCAACCAAGAGCACGGGATTATCCGCCATAGAGATGCAAAGCAACCCATGAACTACGATGCATTTTCTTTAGCTTCTATGGTCAGAATTTTGCCCAACCACGCCTGTTCAACGGCAGCGCAGTTCAGCCATTATTACCTCGTTGATGAAGGGAAAGTTATAGAAAAATGGCATGTAACTCGGGGCTGGTAATACCTGCAAAAAAGCACTGTTTTGGCGCTGAAAAAATTGCATAAAAGGCTTAAAAATTAGCATATTGCATCGCTAAGCGCCCATGTTTATTCTGCTTGTGAATTTAGTGATATCACTATCAAAACAAGGGTGGATAAACGTGGTCTTATTTTACCGTATTTTGTTGTTATGTTGTGCTGTTATGAGCACAACGCTCACACATGCTGAAGCTACTTGGCAGACGGTTTCTGCACAAGGTAGTCCAACGGCTCGTCACGAGGCGGCACTGGTTGCTTTTGAGGGTGAACTCTATCTGTTGGGCGGTCGGGGGGTAAACCCTGTAGACGTTTACTCTCCAGTCACTGGCAAATGGCGTTCACAATCCAAACCACCTATCGAAATCCACCACTTCCAAGCTGTTGTAGTTAATGATGCCATATACATGGTTGGCGCAATGACTGGGCGGTGGCCCTACGAGAAGCCTCTCGACCGAGTATTGGTGTATTACCCGAAAACAGACACCTTTGAATATACACATACTATTCCTATTGAGCGACGACGCGGCGGTGCTGGAGCGGTATATCATCAAGATAAAATATACCTAGTTGGCGGCATTACTAACGGACATATGAATGGGTATGTATCTTGGTTTGACGAATATGATCCTGTTACTGGTGAGTGGAATGTACTGGCTGACGCACCGCACAAACGCGATCACTTAAGTGCTGCCCTTCACAACGACAAACTCTATGTTGTTGGGGGTAGACAGACTGAGCATGAAATCGGCAATGATTTTGGGCCTACGCTAGTGCAAGGTGATATATATGACTACACAACTGGCAAATGGATGAGCGATGTAGATCAGTTTAGCATTCCCACCACACGAGCAGGTAATATGACGATTGCGTTGCCGCAAGGGATCCTTGTTGGTGGAGGAGAAAGCGAGCACCAGCAAGCTGCTCACAATGAAGTAGAAATGTACGTCCCTTCATCAGAAAAATGGGTTCAATTGCCCGCACTCATTGAAGGAAGACATGGTACTGGGTTCGCGATTATCGATGATTATCTGTATACCGCGTCAGGATGTGGAATGCGAGGAGGTGAACCAGAGCTTGCCTCCATAGAACGTCTGAAACTCGATAGCATCCCGGTTAAATCATTGTCCCCGTCAACGCAAGACTCGGTAGCGCTTTGGCATACTTTGGAATTGGATTTTCTCGGTCCAGATACTTCAGAAGTCGCTGACACTAACCCTTTCACTGATTACAAGCTCACCGTTGATTTTATCGGGCCAGATAACACTTATTCTATCCGAGGCTTCTATGCTGCTGACGGTGATGCTGCAAATACCCAAGCAGATGCTGGGAACGTTTGGCGTGCTAGGTTCAGTCCAAATCAAGTGGGTGATTGGCGTTATGTTGCAACGCTCAACACTGGCAAGAATATAGCGGTTCGCGCAACTAGCCACTCTAACGACCAAACCATACTGCGACAAGAAGGTAGTTTTACTGTCACTTCTTCCAGCGCTCAAGCACCAGATTTCAGAGCTAGTGACCGTGGCTGGCTTCATACCCACAATGGTTACTTTCAGTTTATTCAATCTGGCAAATACTGGGTGAAAGGCGGTACCAATAGCCCTGAAAACTTACTTGCATATGTAGACTTTGATGACACCTATCGATTCAAAACCGAAGACAGAGATGGCGAAGCCTCAGCCACGGGCGATATCCATAAGTACGCGCCACACCTAGTAGACTGGCATCAAGGAGCCCCTACATGGAACAACGGCAAGGGAAAGGCTCTCATTGGTGCAATCAATTATTTGGCAAGCCAAGGAATGAACTCATCGTATTTCCTTACCATGAATATCGACGGTGACGGTAACGATGTTTGGCCCTATCGCTCCCCCACAGAAAGAGACAGGTTTGATGTGAGCAGACTGGCACAATGGGAGGTTTTGTTCTCGCACATGCAAGCCCGTGGAATTTTGCTTCATATGGTCATTCAAGAAACTGAGAACGAACTGATGTTGGATGGAGGTGATACTGGTTTTCAGCGCAGTTTGTATCTCAATGAGCTAATTGCAAGATTCGCACATCACCCCGCATTAGTTTGGAACCTGGGTGAAGAAAACGGCCCGGTCAGCTGGCGCCCAGAGGGGCAAAATGATAACCAGCGCAAAGAGATGATCGCCTTTTTTCAAAGCAACGATCCCTATCAACACCCTGTTTTCTTGCACACCCACGCGATGCCAGAAGAGAAAGATCATATATTAACACCGTTACTCGGCATTAAAGGGTTAGATGGCTTGTCGTTTCAAGTAGCGCATCGCAGGGACGTATTCGATGAAACTCTCAAATGGCGAACGTTATCAAAAGAACACGGCAATACATGGGCCATTACCATGGATGAAATTGGGATGTGGCATACTGGCGCAAAACCCGACAACGCAGCAAGTCAGCATGACAGTTTGCGTCGTCACGTACTGTGGGGACACTTGATGGCAGGCGGTGCTGGTGTGGAATGGTATTTTGGCGCGCACTACCCGCAGAACGACCTCTCAACGGAAGACTTTCGCAGTCGAGAATCATTATGGTACCAAACGAATATTGCGCTGAAGTTTTTCAACACTATCCCCTACTCCCAGATGTCACCCTGCGCCTTTGAAATAATAGACAGAGAGGATGCCTATTGTTTTGCGAAACCTGACAGCCTCTACGTGATATACCTACCGGAAGGAGGAACAGGTGTGGTGACTATTCCCGGTGTCAACTCTGACTATAACGTCTCATGGTTTGATCCGTTAAAAGGTGAAAGTAGCGTTGCGGGCAGTGTTCAAACAGTGTCTGCCGGAAAAAGAGACAATATTGGTTTTGCCAATAATGAGAACGGCACGGACCGCATTTTGATACTAAGTAGGCGAACAGAATAAAGAAGGCTCACCACAGTGAGCCCTGATTAACTTACAGCGTTAATGATGAAAACGCCTCCATTAATACTTGTTTGGCTTGCTGACCCTCTTCAGTATCGAGATAAGCCTGTGCTTGCTCTACATAGCTCACTATCATTTGAGGCTCTAAACCAATAGCCTCAAACTGTTTTTTCAGGTCATTGACTGCTTGGAGTGATTCACTGTATTGGGCTGCCATATCAAGTAGGCCACCCAGTCCTTCTTGCTGCATGTCGCTGATATCTGGTAAGTTCCCCATCACAGAGCTTACCCCAGGGATTTGCTGCTCTAGCTGGGCGAAAGTATCAGGGTTCACATTATTTTTTGCGTAGTTTAACAAGGACGCCAAACCGCCTTTTGCTTGCTCCGAACTCACATTCAAATTGTCAGTTAATGCCGACAACAATCCATCTACCGTTGGCTGTTCGACCATTTCCGTTTGAGGATCACCAAATCCAAAGAAGTCTTTAAGAGAATCAAGAATTCCCTCTGCATGAACTTGAGTGCTTAGTGATATACCCACAGTAAGTAGAATAGCAGCGCGGATCTTCATCTTTGTTTACCTTGTGATTTAACCAATGCGTTTCTTTCACTCTAGCACGGCGTGTTAACGTTGATAAGTAATGGAAGTCATAGCGGCTAAAAACATATTAGTTAGGGCTTTCAACTACCCCATGTAAGCGCCAACCAGCGCCTTAGTTGAATCTTCGATGCATTGTGCCATTTCCTGTGTCGTGCATCGTCCTTTTCCGAGTAGCCAATCAATACACGGCACTAACTGCGCCTCAGCAATTTGATGCGCTGCTATATTCAGCGGTACGGGAGTTTGTTGCATACTTGCTTTTAATTGTTGCTTCAGCTGGCACTGAATTCTCTCTGCCAATGCTTGAACGACTACCCGTCGAGCAGTACCTGAAAATATTTTTGGCGCAAATTGGCGGTTTTCCCAAAAGTGGTCCATTAACTCGGTAATTACCGTCAAGTTGTCTTTTGGTGTAACACTCATCGCCAAGTCATCCAGCAATTTGCTCATACTCACGACCAATATGTCATCTTTACTTCGGTAGTGCTGATAAAACGTAGAGCGCCCCACATTGGCTTTTTCAATGATGTGAGACACTTTTATTTCGTCGTAGCTGTAGGTGAGCACCAAGTCAAAAAAAGACTCTCGTAATGCCAGGAGGGTCTTCTGGATGCGCTTGTCAATGTTAGCTTCTGAAGTCAAAGGCACCTCTTTAATGTATTCATACAACTGAACATTCGCTAATTATTGTCCATTAATAAACACTTTGAACGTATTGTCCAGCAACTCTGTGACGGTACCTGATAGCGTGTAAATGAATCTGAAAACAAGGAAATTATATGTCATCACCTCTCAACCCCGTTCAACGTCGAAACGCTAAAATCGTAGGTGCGGTTCTCGCGCTTACCAGCATTATCAGTATTTTAGTGATGTGGTTTCACCCCAGCGTATCGTCGGTAGATATCAATCACCAGATACAAGAGATCAGTGAAGAAGCTTCGGTAAACAAGTTTGTCCATTCTACGTTAATCGCATTTATCGTGTTGATTAGCGGTTGCTTGACGTTTTATGCCAAGCAAAGAGGTATGCATCGCAGCTTTGTACTGTTTGGCACAATAATCTACTGGCTCGCCACTGCGTTGATGATACTTGCCGCGCTTCTGAGCGGGATAGTTGGCCCGGAATTGGCGGCTAACTACATGCAAGCAAATCAGAGTGAAGCAGAGGTTTATAAAGGACTATCGCTGTTAAAGTTTGAAATGAACCAGGCCTTTGCAAACTTTGCCGTACATTGTTGGTGCGTCACAATAGCTTTGTGGTCAATGGATATGATGACAAAAAGCGGGCTAATGCGACAGTTCGGGCTAATTAGCTTCATCACAGGTGTAGGTATAAGTATCAGTTTGCTGATGGGTTGGGTGTCACTCAGTGTATTTGGTATGACTCTGATATTAGTCATCGTAAGTGTGTGGCAAATAGGTATCGCTTGGTTACTCGCTTTCATACCAGACCTCGTTGCTGATAAACCGACCTAGAGATTGACTCACTAATGGGAGGGGCGGCTATCGATTGCACAAGCCAAACTCAGAAACTTAAGTCTCTATTACAAATTCATTTGATACCCTTACAGAAATCTAGCGTATCAAACCACCATGTTGATAAATTCATCAGGTCCCAGATGAAGTAGGTGATGAAAAATATGGCAGCACAACACCCGGTCGCTCGGCAGCCACTCCAGATAGGCCCAGTGACAGCGGCCTATGAACGTAAGGTGGATGCGGAGGAAGTGCGACGAGATGACGCGCAAGTCACTCTGGCGGCCAAACTAGATGCCCTGCACGAGTCTCTTACCTTGCTCCCACCAGTACCAGTGCGTACCGACAAACCGTCTGAAAGCAGTACTACAGACAATAGTCCGCTGTTACTGGCGCGCCCCTTGGCATCCGCCCACTCCTTTTTTCGAAAGAAGTTCTATTTGTGGTCGTTGGGCCCACTACCACGAGGTATGTATATTCATGGCCCCGTCGGGGTCGGTAAGAGCTTTCTAATGGATCTCTTTTACGCGTCGGTTACTACTCCTGTAAACAAACGCCGCGTCCACTTTCATGAATTCATGCTAGAAGTCCATCATCGAATTTTTGTCTACAAACAAAAGCACCCAAGAGATGATGCGATCCCCGTCATTGCGCAACAATTGGCACAAGAGGCTCAACTCCTTTGTTTCGATGAATTTCAAGTGACAGACATTGCCGATGCCATGATTTTGAAGCAACTTTTTTTACGATTATTGGATTGGAATGTCGTGGTGGTGGCTACCTCGAATCGCCCCCCCGAGGCATTGTATGAGGGGGGCATCAATCGATCCCTCTTTTTGCCATTCATCGATATGTTAAAAGACAGGTTCGACATTGTTTCCATGGAAAATTCCAACGTGGATTATCGACGCGAAACTCGAGCGGATGGTCAATCCTATTTTTGGTCAAACAACGATGTAAATGGCAATACCAATAACAACATAAAGGCGACGTTGGAAGAAATATTTGGTGGCACTGCATCCAAGACTGAGGCCGAGATCATTCCAGTCCTCTTTGGTCGCACTGTCAAGGTCGCACGATTGAATGACCGGTGTGCCTGGTTTGACTTTTCCGAGTTGTGCTACCAACCGCTCGGGGCGGCCGATTATATTTCCCTCTGCTGCCGATTTCCGGTCATCATCTTGGAACGCGTCCCTCAACTGGACGCCAATCACCTCAACGAAGCGCGACGATTCGTGACCCTCATTGACGCGTGTTATGAATCTCGCACTCGCTTAGTGCTGACGGCACAGGTCCCGCTCGACGAACTATTTGTTGATTTTGAAGCACACGTCGAAAGTAGTGATGGCGATGGAGAATTGATTGTCAGTGAAAAAGGGGGGAACTCGAGTTCCTTTGCGACGACCATGATTCGCACAAAAGACGGGAAATACTATGAGTGGTCGGCGACGGGGCGAGTTGGCGTATCACTGGCACAATTTTCGTCCGCCAATGATCTCGCCTTTTCCTTTCGACGAGCCGCGTCTCGGTTGGTAGAAATGGGTGGAAAGGACTGGGGACGACATGAGTAACGTTGCATTCACTCATTGAACTCAAGGTTCTTCGAAGAACCAAAATTTGCGCTGACTGGCGTCAAAAGACAATTTGCAGTCGCTCGATTCTTATTTGAATCGAGGCAACTCATTAACAATAAGTACGTTTTGCTGACCTTGGATATTGTGAAGTTAGTAGCGAGTCAAAGCTATGGCACTGCTAGAGCTTTGTTCAATGTATTTAAACCGTTTGTAGCTTTGGTTTTTTCGCTAGTTCACGCACCACTAAGTAAACTAGGATTGCTAATGTGCCCGTGGTTAGCACTGCAATAATCCAGGGCCATACGGACACACCGCGCGCTTTTGCATCGCCAATCATCCAGCTTGAGATGATCAAACAAGCAATCACAAGGTCCATTAAGATCTGCAAACTAGATGGATTCGCAAAGCCAGCCTTCCAAATTGCAATGTAGCCGACATCCATCAATAACCAAACAGAGTAAGCACCAAACAGAGCCAATGTACCCAGTAGTAAAATAAGACGTAAGTTCATAGTTTTCTCCTCAATGTTGGCACTCATTGTAAAAGCGGAGATAATTCCAGCAATTACCTGTTAGGTAATTGTGACAATTTGTGGTTAGGATAAATTAATAACCGATGGAAATTATGTAAAAGTAACTCATGAGTGACTCTCCGTTTTCAACTACATTAAAACGCTGGCGTAAAGTCCGTAAGTATTCCCAGCTAGACTTGTCATTAGAAGCGGGAATATCTCAGCGTCATCTAAGTTTCTTGGAGTCTGGACGCTCTCGCCCCGGTAAAGATACCATTATTGATCTAGCTGAAGCGCTAAAGATGCCCTTGCGCGATCGCAACCAAATGCTTAAAAGTGCGGGTTTTGGTTCTATTTATAAAGAACGAGCCCTTGATGATGCCACGATGGTCGCCGTGCAAAACGCATTGGATATGACGCTAAAGCACCATATGCCCTTTCCTGCCGTTGTGGTCGACCGACGATGGAATCTGTACATGGCTAATCAAGCCAGCAATAAGTTGATCAGCATTATTGGCGAGCCTGATCCGAGTCTGTTAGATAAGGGTACACTCAATATCTATCGCTTAACATTTAGCGACAAGGGGTTGCGACCATTCATATCCAACTGGACCGAAATCGCCACCCCCTTGCTATTACGATTACAACGTGAAGTCAGTGATGATCCGCAAAATACGTTTCTGAGCAATCTTTTAGAGGAAGTGCAGCAGCTAGCCAACGTGCAAGATTACACTGCCGCAGATATTTCTGCGACAGTCGCGCCAGTAATGAGTTTGAATCTACAACTCGGTGATGTAGAACTGAAAATGTTTAGTATGATTTCATCGTTCGGTACTGCCTTGGACGTAACAGCCTCTGAATTAAAAGTAGAAACCTTTTTCCCTGCGGATGAAGCCACCAGTGAATTTTTTAGAGCATGATATAGTAACTAAAAGGAATCCTTATTGCGCAGATAAAGTCGAGACTGATGACTAGCTATCGACGTCCGTTTTAATGAATAACGCCCTAATATTACCATTCTAGACCGATCGGCAGCTAAACGTACACAAGAGACCGTCGGATTTGGTTCTGTTCTTTTTCTTACAGTGTCAAATTAGGAAATGACTAATCCTACTTATCAATCCGTGAAGGTAAATTGATAACAGCTTCTGCGCCAGCTCGATCGTCTCTATTCTTGAGCTCTAGCCTTCCGTTCAGCTGTTCGAGAATGTTGCGACATAACGATAACCCAATCCCCTTTCCATTTGCTTTTGTGGTGTAAAAGGGCACAAACAAATTATCTATATTTGCAATTCCGGGGCCTTGGTCTTTTATTAGAACCTTCACCGTCATGTTGATTTTTTTCACACTGATTTCAATCGGCTTTCCCTTGGGACTCGCTTCTGTGGCATTCTTCAATAGGTTTATCAAAACTTGCTCCAACATGATTTCATCAGACTGAATTTGAATACCGCTTTTTTTGTAGCGTACATCACACTCAAAAAGTCCAGCGACCTTGTTTATCAACACATCAATATCCAAAGACTTGATATCGGGTTCATACACTTGATTCAAACTGGCATAACGGTCAACAAATCCCATCAAACTGCCGCTTCGGTTGATGATGACTTCCAATGCACTCGAGATTTTCGGGTTTTGCTGCTCAGTACCAAGTAACTCCAGCAATGACTCCGCCAATGACTTGATGGGCGCCATAGAGTTGTTAATCTCGTGACTAAGTACGCGCGTCATCTTCTGCCATGCTTCCCGTTCTGTGGATTTAATTAGCTGTTCAACATTGGTCATTACCACGAGTTGATATCTCTCGCCTGACAATTCAAATGCGCTGTATCTCAATTGCCAGTGTTGGGCGCGATGTTTGTCTTCTATTTCCCAAGGAGGCAGTTGTGTTCCAGTATTGAATCGCAAACCTAACTGCTGAGCCTTACACTGTCTTGCTTGACGCCAAGGGATCCCGCACCAGGTACTTAGGGCATCGTTCCCATGATGCAAACAACCAATTGAATCAAATACCGCAATGGGAGTAGCCAATTGTTCAATTAAGTTAAACACCAACACGGCTTGACGATCGTAGTTAATTTTTCGCGCTTTTAGGTCATCAGCAATCAAGCTAACTTCTTCGCTCATGGCCTTGATGGCCCCTGCGGAAAATTTGGGTTGAGTTCGTAGGGTGTATTCTTCGTGCCGAATGGCTTCGAGAGATGCAGCTAGGCTTTTTAACGGCGCAGACAACGCCGTGTAAACCTTCCATGCAATAATAACAAATGGAACGAAGGCAACGACAAGCACTGTAATTGTTAGTAACGGCTTAGCGTCAATGAGTATCAAAATGACAGCTATTAATAACACCATCACAATCACGGTTAACGCAACAAAGCGCCAAAACAGCGCTTCAAATGACTTCGCTCTTTTAAATAGGAAGCCCAAGCTAATTACCTTGCTTGTTGAGCTTAAATTTTTCTAATCGACGATAAATCGCACTTTTACTTATGCCAAGTAGCAGTGCGGCATCTTCAACATTATTATTGGTTTTTTGCATCGCCATCATTAGTAAACGTTTTTCTGCGTCTTCAAGGGTGATCATTGGTAGTTCATTGCTCTTGCTTACTTCAGCGTGTTTAAAGGCAAAATCCGAAGGTTGTAACTCTGCGTCATCACACATAAGCACGCCGCGCGCCATAAAGTGACTCAATTCTCTCACATTACCTGGCCAGTGATACTCAACTAGCGCAGAACGAGCCGTATGCGATAGCGTGGGCGAAGCTACCTCATATTGCTCGCTGTGATACTTAAGGAAGTGTTCAGCGAGAGGGACTATTTCGTCTCTTCGATCCCTAAGCGATGGTACGGTAAGTTCAATAGGGTTGATTCGAAAATACAGATCGCTTCTAAAGTCACCATTACTAATCAGTGCTTCAAAGTCCGCATTAGATGCACAGATAATTCGACAATTTGCCCGCTTTGTGGTGTTGTCACCTACTCGTTCATACTCGTTTGATTCTAACACTCGCAACAGTTTTGCTTGAAGTGCTAGCGGTAAACAGCCGATTTCATCCAAAAACAAAGTACCATTATCTGCTGCTTCAAAACGCCCTACACGATCGTCTTTAGCGTCAGTAAATGCGCCCTTTCGATGACCAAACAACTCGCTCTCAAACAGGCTCTCTGGAATTGCCGCCACATTGACGCTCACAAAGGCACCAGAAACGCCTGATTGGTTGTGGATATACTCCGCAATACTGGTTTTTCCAGTACCATTCTCTCCTCGTAAAAGCACCGCTGCGTTTGTTTTCGCAATACGATCAATTTTACTGCGCAACTTAATCATAGCGCCGCCATGCCATTGCAGGGTGTTGCTAGTCTCTGATGATTTACTTGAGGGAGATTCAGGTGTAGCTTCAGATTTGACGTTAGGTGTAACTAACGCGCTTAACGCCAACTGCTTGCGGACCAAAGCTAAGACGCCTTGGTTATCCCATGGCTTAGCGAAAAAATTTACAGCACCCACTTGCATCGCCCTCACCACAAGATCCACGGTTGACCACGCTGTCATTGCAATGATGGGAACGGCTATTTTGTCAGCTTGCTTATGTGCCTTGATGAAGGCCAAACCTTCTTCGCCTGAAGTGGTATCAAGCTGGTAGTTCATGTCTAAGAGTATTAAATCGATGGAAGTTTCTGTGAGTCGTTGCTGGGCTTCTTGCAACGAACTTGCTTCTTCGACAGTATAACCGTGATTAGACAGTAAGAAGTTCAAGCTCAACCTGACATCAGGTTTATCATCAACAATGAGTATGTTGTGGGTCGTCATCTGTATGTGTTTACCTCGTCGACTGTCGGCGGCATCGCCACCGACCACTTGAACTTCATTATTATTCGTTGCGCAGTGCTTTTATTGGATTCGCCAATACCGCCGCGCGAATCGGCCAATAACAAGCCAACAGCGCAATAGCAATCATAATAGGTAACGCGAGTAAGAATGCACCCCATTCTGCCTGAACCTGATATTGCCACAAGTACTCGCCCAGCATATTACCGATTAGCGCCACTACAATGCCACAGGCTAACCCAATAAATATGGGTGTAAAGCTTTGTCTCATCACTAGCGCTATTACAGTTTGGGTGTGGGCCCCCAATGATAGTCTGATTCCCAATTCATAACGTCTCATTTGCACAGAGTAACTCAATACGCCGTAAATCCCTGCAGCCGCAAGCGCTAAAGCAAGAACAACAAGTGAAAGCGTTAATCCCCCAGTGAGCTTAGCATTGCGCAAGCGGAAGCTAAGATCTGTGGCAAAGGTATCGTTAAACGCCACACTAAAGTTGGGGTGAATTGCTTTAACCGTGGCGAGTAGTTTTGCTTCGTCCAAAGTGCCTTTAGTTCTAAGCGTGAATCCCATTCGAGCACCCGAAAACGGTAAATAGTATCGCTCTTCGGCATAACCATCTGAGGTACTGGGAACATAGATATCTTCTACAACCCCAACCACAGATAACGGCTCATTTTGCGTGGCATGCAAGGTTTCACCGATGGGGCTTTGATCACCATACAGTCGCCTAGCCAGTGACTGACTAATCACTACCTCTTGGGGCAGTGCGTCGCCGTCCAAAATTGGGGTAAAACTCCTCCCCTCAATTATCTGTTGCCCAAGTACTGAGAATATGTCCTCATCAAACATACCTACACTCACAATACCTAGCATCTCATTATTCTCGTCGTATAAATAGTTTTCCCATCCCATTACGAGAGGAGTAGTAAAACTACGTGCTGCTGATTCAATTTCAGGTAACGCCATTAATGCAGCTTTCATTTGCAGTGAATACTCTGGTAAACCTTCTTCAACATCGCCTGTATCGACGCGAATGAAACGCAGATTTTCACTGTCAAAACCAAGAGGCTGAGTGAGCTTTTTATAAACCGGATGAAGCAGTTCCGACGCTCCCAGCAAGAGGACAGTAGCAAAACAAACTTGCGTAGCAATCAACAAATTTCTCGTACGTGTTGAAATCTGAGCACTTGTACCTTTACCACTGGCTTGCAAATCTCTGACTAAGCTTTCACTGTTAATTTTGCGCATGGAGACAAACGACAAAACAGCGGCAATAGCTATGCTTATTAGCGCACTAACAATTAACGTAAATCCATCTAATGACAAATTTTGCATACGCGGAAAAGTAAATTGAAGGTCGTTTTGAAGCCATACTAAAAGCCAGGCAGCGATTATCATGCCTATCGCCCATGACGCACCTATCAGCCACAAAGCCTCACTGAACACATGGACAAAAAGGTGACGAGACTGCGCACCTAACGCGGCTTGAATCGCCATGGTTCTTTGCTTTTGCGCTGCTCGAGAGAAAAACAAATTGGAAAGATTGCTCACCGCAATAAGTAACAAGGTAATGACACCCGCTAGAAGTAGATAGGCTAGCTGTGCACTATCGCCAATGATTTTCGTTTTTAGTGAAACGAACCGCCCACCGATAGCTGTGTCTGGCGCAGCACCTTGGCTTTGATATAGGGTATTTATTTGCTGACCTAAGCTCGCACTCGCTTGCTCCAATGTGACACCAGACTTAAGACGAGTCAAACCATTCACACCGCCAGTAATAGCGCCCCAATGGCTCGTAGTAGAGACTTCCTCATGAAAACTTACCCAACCGCCTATTTCTAATGAGCCAAAAACTTCGGGTGGTGCAAACCCCTCTTCAATGATTCCTACCACTTCGTATATCTCGTTATCGTACCTTATTGCTCGCCCAAGTATTGAAAGGTCACCGGAGAAGTGGTTTTGCCACGTGTTGTAACTCAGTACAATCACTCGCTTTTGGTCATTTACTCCTTCGTCATCGTTGAAGCTGCGCCCCAATGCCATAGGCACCCCCAATAGCGCAAAGTACTCGGGGGTCACCTGTAACGCTTCGATATAAGGACTCGATGTAACCTCTTGCAAGCGCCCGCCAGTTGACTGCATCAAAGCCATGGAGTCAATGAAACTATCGTCCTGATAAATATGAAACTGAGCAGAGAGTATTTGAAAACCGTATTGCGTCATATCGCCTATAGTTTCACTCTGATCGGTGACGATGAGCGAGTCAGCATCTGGATAGGGTAACGGCTTAGAAAGCACCAAGTAGTTAATATTCACCACCACGGCTAGCGCCGCCAGCGTAAGGCCCATTGTGGCAATAACTAATGAACTATAGGTGCCAAGTTTAAGTAGACTGGTGAGCGCATTTTTTAGTTCATAGGTAAAATAGCGAATGCTGGCAATCATACGGCTAGCTCCATATGAAGCGACTCATTCATCACACCGTCAAGTAAGTGTAACTGCGTACTCGCCATATCAGCATATCTGGGATCATGAGTTACCATACAAATGGTGGTACCGTTGTCATTGAGTGACTGCAAGAGTTTCATTACCAAGTCACCATTCTTTGAATCGAGGTTCCCCGTAGGCTCATCTACCAATAATACATCGGGGCTGTTTACCAGAGCTCTTGCTATGGCTATACGCTGCTGTTGCCCACCAGAAAGTTGATTGGGTTTATGTTGTGTTCGATGAGACATATCAACTTTTGCAAGACTGCTCTTAACACGTTCCTCAATTTCTGAATTGGTAAGCGCGTCTTGGCGATAACGCAAAGGCAGTGCAATATTGTCGTACACGCTCAACTCATCAATAAGATTAAAGGACTGAAATACAAAGCCAATATGCTTGTTGCGTATGCTGGCTCGCTGATTCACAGTAAGATTACTCACATCATGCCCACCTATGATGTACTCACCCGACGTAGGTGTGTCTAGCAAACCCAATATCGTCAACAGGGTCGATTTTCCACATCCCGAGGGCCCAGAAATAGAAACGTACTCACCATCAAATATTTCCAAATTGACGCCTTGAAGCGCGCGGGTCTCCATTTCATTGGTCACGAATTTTTTAGTGATGTTGGTAAGTTTAACTTTGCTCTTTCTACTCATAATTATTCCTAAATGAAAATAGGTTCGACAGGGCGTTGTCTATTGGGTGATTGCGATAGTGTCGTGTTCTTCCCATTGCGACATGTCCGACAAAATAAAGCGTTGAGAAACAGAAGCACCAGAAACAATCTGAATGCTATCTTTAGTTTCAATGCCAAATTTAAGTGTTGTTGCGTGGGCTAAATTACTATCGTCATCAACGCGATAAAGGCTATTGGTACTGTTATTGGCTACATTGAGAGGCTTTTGAATGTAGAGCGCATTCTCTAGGGTTTGTGTGTAAATAGTGCCTGCAATATTGAGTTCTGGTCGCGCGTTGTCAGTCAGTTCACTGGTAAGTGTAACTTCAACTTGAATGGTACCGTTGTTTATCAAGGGTTCTACCCGAGCCACTTGGCCACTCATCGCACCATTTCGAGTGTCTATTTCTACCTGCTGGCCAACTTCCACGTATTGCATACTTGATTGTGGGATATCCAATATCGCATAGAGGGAATCCATACTCCCAACTAAGGCGAGTTGTTGCCCAGATATCACACTTTGGCCTAATTCTATTGATAGGGACTGCAAAACACCGGCAATACCTGCACGCACTACAAGTCGTGACTCGGTCTCTTTCACCAAATCAAGGGCTTCTTGCTGTGCATCAATGGAAGATTGAGCAATAACTAGATTAGCAGCATGCAGCTCTGACAATTGTGCGATACGTTCTACCTCAAATGCTAGCTGTCGAGTCAGCTGTCTATGCGCCAGCAAACTGCGTTTGAATTCGAGTTGAGATACCACCCCCTGTTCTGCGAGTTGTTCTTGAGCACTTACCTCTAGTTCGGCACTTTCTTGGTTTGAGCGCATAACCTCAAGCGCTGACTGCTGCTCTAAGAGTTCGCGCTGCTGATTAATTTGTAGTTGAAGCAGTTGATTTTGAGCTTGTATCAGTGCTCGCTCTGCGGCTTTAACAGATTGGGTAATTGCAGGATCAACCAGCACCGCTATGACACTATCCGGCGTTACCAGTGCACCGGGCTTTAGCACGATTTCTTCAACAGTTGCTGCACTATAAGCCGTCAAAAGGCGAGTATCTTGTGATTTAAGGCGACCAAAACCACCTACTGATTGTTGTAGTTCACCTTGCTTAACCTCCCCTAACCAAATCTCTGAGGAAGACACTTGAACAGTGTTGTCGCGAGTGAAGACAAAACCACAGAGCGCCAATACAGCCGAAACACCAACAATCAACTGCCAGCTTTTGAACCTGTGGTTAGAACGCTTCTCAATTTTAATATCCATTTCAACATCTCGTCGTTGTATCTAATGAATAGATAACAAACGCCATGCCAAAACATTACCCATTGAAAAGTATGACTTTTTACAGATCCAGAAATGTTTTTTTGAGATGTTTTTTCGATTACACAACAGCGTTTTACGATTTCGAAACGCCACTAAAAAGCGAAATATCGGTCAAATAGTTAGAGAGGGAGCGATGGGCTTTTTATAGCCATCTGAGGCATAGATGCCGAAGCTGAGCCCCATGGATGGTATTGGCGTGCAATAAAAAGTCCATCGCTCCCTCTCAAATGTTTTACACCACGTATTTAGTTGCGCTAATTAGCGCCACATCTTAAGCGCACGCCGTTAAAGCGCGCCTTTGAATAGCGCCAGCATTCTAGACCATGCCTTTTCCGCTTGCTCTTCGTTATACACCGCCGAATCTGGTGGACACCAACCGTGTAATGTGCCTTTGTACACTTCAATTTCAGCTGGTACACCAGCAGCTTCATAGGCGGCTGTTAAATCGTGCTTTACGGTGGGATAACGTTCATCGTCATTTTCTGCAATGGCGTGTAACACATGTGCAGGTGAGGTAGGGATCAAAAGGTGGGGACTGTCTTCCTTGTCGGTTACCATACCGCCACCGTGAAATGATGCTGCTGCACCTACTCTTTCCGGTACAGCGCCTGCGGTGCGAACAATTAATGGGCCGCCCATACAATAACCTGCCGTACCGATTTTACGCGAAGTATCAACGCCGTCTTGCTTGTCTATAAAATCAATGTAGTCTCTCGCGTCAGACATACTCGCTTGGTGCGTTAGCTTTCTCGCCATAGGTATCAGCCTACCTCTTACCTCTGGATCACTGAACTGCTCACCTGGTGCAACCACAGGAGATTTAGCGTCGCGATAGAAAGGATTAACGACAAGCACGGCATAACCCTCAGCAGCGAGTCTGGTCGCCATTGCTTTAAACGCAGGTCGAAGCCCACGAATATCAGGCCAAAGCAAAATACCCGGATGCTCACCCTCCGCTGGTCTTACAAAAAAGGAGTCTGACATGCCATCAGCCATGGGTACGTTAACCTCTGACTCAATCAAATTACCCTCGAATAAGGCACTGGCATTGGCTAAACCTCCGTAGCAGAGCGACACGATAGCAGCGATACTGAGCTTGCTAAAGTCGCGACGATTGAGTGTACCGCCACCTTGGTTAAATTTTTGATTGTCATCTTCAGTGAACGTATCACACATGAGCTTCTCCGTTTTTTAATTTTTGACTAATGGCATAGGGACACTTTGCTTAAAACTTAGTCTATTACACTGTACGCTAGTAGGTGGGATCATTTGCGTTTAATAACACATCAATAAGCTAGAATACCTGATTAAATTTAAACACTTAAAACCCATTGAAACTTTGCTCTAAACTATAGGTCACTAATTAAAAGCGACTGTGAATTCATTCAACTACACTTGGTTAGTGCTCAACATCAATCAGTAAAAGGAGTTTTGCTCGTGAATATATTAATGCGGCTTTGTTGTATGACGGTGTTGGTTAGCACGATTTTTGGTTGCTCTCCTGTTGCTCCCGAACAATCGCCAACCGATACGTCAGTGTTGTTAGAAACGCCAAGTTACCACTCGCCATCGAGCAATTCTCAGAGCTTAGACCAGCTCGCGATAGATTACGCCGACACGCCGTTTTCTGTGATGTATTTCAGCGAACAAACCTACGACAGAGGACCTGCCCTCGCAATCGCATTTTCTGTTCCCATTGACCCTACTACTCCTTTTCATCAATTTATTCAGCTTTACGACAAAGATAATCAACCAGTGAGCGGTAGTTGGATTTTGGGTGACCAACTTAACATTGCGTACTTTCCGTTTATTGACGCAGATACCAGCTACACGGTGGAGGTGTCCAAGGGATTAATGGCAGTGACAGGACGTCAGTTAGGCAATGATTTCTCAGACACGGTGACTACCGACAGCAGCACGCAAAGCGTGCGCTTTAAAAGTCGCGGTGCACAGCTTTCTCCTCAGCTTTCTGACGGTTTAACGGTTGAAGCCATTAACGTGAGTGAGGTCGACATCGACTTTCATTACGTTGATGAAAGCAACTTAGAAGCCTTTCTCAACAGCTACATTGGGAACAGCTATTACGAACTGCAAAACATCAGTCGTTTTTCCGAATTGGTATTCTCTGGCAGATACTCGCTACACCGCGCCGATAACCGTCGCCGAGATTCACTCATCAATATTAAGCATATCGAGCCACTACAAAAGCCCGGCGTGTACATTGCGGTGATGAAGAAAGCTGGCGACTACCCATACGACTATCAAGTCACCTGGTTCACCATTAGTGATATAGGCATGCAGGTACGCAAGACTGCCAACGGCTTATTGGCTTTTGTTAATGGAGTAGATACCGCTGCGCCTATTGAAGGCGTTGATATTCGACTCATTGATAACAATGGTAATACACTTGCCGAGCAAGGTTCCTCAGAAAATGGTATGGCTGAATTTTCTCGCGGGGCTCGCGATGCGGTCGCCGCCATTGCAAAGAAAGGCAACCACCTAAGCCTACTAAAGCTTAGAACGGCAGCCATGGATCTCACCGAATTCAATGTGAATGGTCGAAGCCACAAACCGCTAGAGATGTTTTTGTACAGTCCACGAGACCTGTATCGTCCCGGTGAGACTATCGTGATTAACGGCATTTTACGAGACTATGACGGGCGTAAAGTTGAAGCACAAACCACCAATGTGCGTATTTTAAGGCCTGACGGCAGAGTGCATTCAAGTTTTGCTTGGCAAGGCGATACCGACAGCTTTTATACTCATACCTTCTCGCTGCCTAGAAACACCTTAACTGGTGAATGGTCGTACGAAGTTACACTGGGTAATCGCGATATGTTCAGCTACTCGCTGAATATCGAAGACTTCTTACCAGAACGCATGAAACTAGCACTTTCTGCGAAAAATAGTGCCGTATTAGCGTCAGAAACCCCATCGCTTTCGATTCAAGGTGATTACCTGTACGGCGCACCAGCCGCTGGTAATCGTGCAGAAGTCGCCTTAAGTATTCGCCAAGCCAGAACGGTGTCATCTGAGTACAAAGACTTTGTGTTCGGCGTGGCGGGCTATACCGATTATAATGACGATATCTCACTTCCCCCGATGACGCTGAACCAAGAGGGTCATCAACAACTGGCTGTCCCCAATACTTGGCAACAAGCCCAATATCCTCTGAGAGTCAGTGCGCGCACCAGCTTATTTGAATCCGGCGGCCGTCCGGTAACGCGCTCACGGGACTTTATTATTTGGCCCGATGCCCAGCTCATCGGTATCAAACCCATGTGGGAAGATAATATCGCATCGCCAGAATCTAACGTGTCGTTTGAGTTTATAAATATAGATAGGCAAAACATCCTCAAAGAAAAATCGAATGTGACAGTTACGCTGATTCGAGAAGACAACAACAGTTATTGGCAATGGAACAATGGTTGGTCATATCAAGATGATATTGAGGAACATCCCGTACTTACCAAGGTCGTCACATTCAATGCAGAAAACCCGTTGCTACTGGATTTTGCCGTTGAATACGGTAACTATCGCATAGAAGTCAGTGACAAAGACCAGTCTTTGTTAGCGAGCTATCGCTTCTTTGCAGGGTGGCGTTGGGATCGCTCATCCGACGGCATAATGGGTCGACCCGACATGGTGACTCTTGAATGGGACAAAGCAGCCTATAGTGCTAATGACAATGCCGCGCTAACTTTATCCGCTCCCTACGATGGCACTGCCATAGTCACCTTAGAAGCCGATGGTTTGTTGTGGCACACTACTGCTGACGTGGTTAATAACACCGCCACCGTCAATATTCCCATTGAGGCTTCATGGCGTCGTCACGATATTTACGCCACCGCTAACGTTATTCGCGCTGGGGAAATACAAACCAAACACCTACCCAAGCGTGCTTTCGGCCTCATGCATCTACCGCTAGACAGAGAGCCGAGAAGACTAACCATTGAGCTAGACGCTCCGGAGCGAATGCTACCTGACACTGAACTTGTGACCAAAATTAAAGTGACAGGGGCTGATCAGCAACAGGTGAATATCACGCTAGCGGCAGTAGATACAGGTGTGTTGAGTATCAACAACACGCCTACCCCCAAACCCTTCGACTGGTTTTTTGCTAAGCGTCGATATACCACAGAAATTAGAGACACATGGGGTCTACTCATTGAACAACTGAGTTCGAACAATGCACGTATGCGTTTTGGGGGCGATAGCGACGCGGAACTCACCCGTGGCGGTGATATGTCCGTTAGCGACGTGCAAGTGGTGAGTTTATTCTCTGGTAAAGTATCACTCAATGACAATGGCGAAGGAGAAATCACGCTTCCCGTTCCCTATTTCAACGGCGAACTTCAACTACGAGCACTCGCCTTTAGCGACGATGCCTACGGCCACCACAGCGAGGCTGTAAAAGTCGCCGCTCCTATTGTGTCTTCCGTTAGCATGCCACGTTTTCTAGGTTACGGTGACCAATCCACCAGTACCGTTGAGCTTCGCAACATGACCGAAGAAGACATGGAACTGAAAGTAATGTTAACCGCAGACCCACAACTCGGTGGCAAACAAATAGATCAGTCTATTACTCTAGAGGCAGGACAGAAAACGGTAGTGCAACTGCCTATTTCTGGCGGCATCCCCTTCGGCCAAGGTACTGTAACACTCGATGTTATTTCTGAGTCAAACCCAGAACAAGCATCGTTAAGCCGTTCATGGACACTGGGCATGCGCTCACCTTATGCAGCCCAATGGCGGACTTTTGATGCGCTTATCGATGAGAACACATCATGGGAACTTCCCGTGGATTTTAATGCGGGTTTAGCAACAAGTGCACAGCATTTGTTAGTTAATGTATCTTCGAATTTACCCATTAATACCGCTGATCATTTGAGTAATTTGTTGCAGTACCCCTATGGCTGCTTAGAGCAAACCACCAGCCGTGCATGGCCGCTCATCACTTCAGATATTAGCGCCCTCAAACCTTACATTGACGACGCCAACCAAGCCATCATCGATAACAAGCAAGAAGCGGTAAACACAGCCATCGCTCGCATAACCTCTATGCAGCGAAGCGATGGTAGCTTTGGTTTGTGGGGCAGCGGAAGTAACGAAAATCACTGGCTTACCGTATTTGCCACCGATTTCTTACTTCGAGCCGATGATTTGGGCTACCGAGTCAATCAGTCTACTTTGGTTAATGCTATGGAAAGACTTAACCGCTATGTTCGCACCAACCGTCAGCTATGGACTGAGCGCAGCGTATACAGCGATTGGCCCGAGCATTATCATTTGTCTTATCGCGCCTATGCCGCCTATGTATTAGCCACCAAACAGCAAGTCAGATTGAGTGATCTTCGTCAGTTATTCGACAAACAATGGAATGCTGCTAAAAGCCCTTTGCCTTTGGCCTATTTAGCTATGGCACTGGAACTTGCTGGCGACACGCAACGCGCTAAAAGTGGGTGGGGCAAAGCCTTGAATTTTGGCGAACGAGAACGAGGTTACGCTGGTGATTATGGCTCAGAAATCAGAGATCTCGCCATGACAGTTTCCCTAGCAACACAAAGTAAGCTAGCAGATTTACCTAGCGCTCTGATAGTAAGACTTCAAGACGAACTACGTTCAAGACGCTGGCTGTCAACTCAGGAACGTTTTGCTTTGTTTACCTTGTCGAATGCGTTTGCCTCCAAACCAGGTGAGACTTGGTCAATCGAAGTTACCCAAGGTTCGGCCAACGCCAACAGCACGACTAGTCACACCGCGCATTCACAATGGAGAAAGCTGTTGTCTGGTAATGATATTCCCGACAACCTTGAAGTGACTACTGACAATACCTCAGCCTTGTTTATCAATGCTACGGTACAGGGGTATCCCGAAGAAATGCCAGCCCCCGTTAGCGAGGGTATTCGCATTCATCGTAGCTACTTCACTGAGCACGGCGGCAAAGCCAACCTGCAAGAAGTCACTTCTGGCGATTTAATCCTCGTTAAGCTAGATGTAAGAAGCACGTCCGAACGATGGATACCTGAGGCCATGATTGTAGAAATGCTGCCTGCTGGCTTTGAGCTAGAAAACCAAAACCTAGAGTCTGCGGTTAAGATGGCAGATATGCGAGTTGACGGCTATACCATTGACCAATGGATGGGAAATACTGATATCCAGTACGACGAATATCGCGACGACAGATACGTGGTAGCACTACCACTAGAACGTGACATGACAACACTATTTTACTTGGTTCGCGCGGTAACACCCGGGCGTTATGTTATGCCACCTTCACAGGCTGAGGATATGTATCGCCCTTATATCCGTGCTATTGGTGAGTCTTCAGGCCCACTAGTTATCTCTAGCAAATAACAACGCGTAAACAGCATATGGGTTCTCGTGGAACAGTATTAGTAAGCACACTGCGGGCAAAAGGTTTGAGGAGACTTTGCGTGCTCCTCATGCTCCCTTGCGCACTGTTGTTGTGCTTTGTGGTCGCTGATTATTGCTTTCCGCTAAAGCAAACTCACAATACTCAAGACTTTGCCCAAGTGGTTACAGATGCAACAGGCCGACCGCTGCGTATGTTTGCCGACAACAATGGTGTGTGGCGGTACTCTGTAACACTCGATCAAGTGTCTGATGATTACATCACCGCATTGCTTCATTATGAAGACCAGTGGTTTTATCAACATCCGGGGATTAACCCCATTTCGTTGATCCGCGCAAGTTGGCAGTGGTTGTTAACAGGCGAGCCTGTTTCTGGTGGCTCAACCATTACCATGCAAGTGGCGCGCTTGCTCCACCCTCACGACAAGTCGATCTCTGGCAAGCTATATCAAATGTTCAGAGCGCTTCAGTTGGAGTGGCATTACGACAAAGCTGATATTCTTACGCTGTACGTAAACTACGCTCCCTTTGGAGGTACGTTAGAAGGCGTACAAGCGGCGAGCTATCGGTACCTGGACAAACCCGCCGAGCAACTTTCAAAAGCGGAAGCAGCGTTACTAGCCGTGCTACCCCAAGCCCCTTCACGCTTGCGGCCTGACCGCTACCCAGAACGCGCAAAACAAGCCCGAAACAAAGTGCTTCAGCGACTACTCACCCAGTCAGTATGGTCACATGATGAGATTATTAACGCCATTCAAGAGCCCATATACGCGCGTTATCACAAGCAAGCGACACTCGCGCCACTCTTGTCTCGGCGACTACGCCAACAATATCCCCAGCAGTCGGTTATTTCATCAACTATTGAAATGGAGCTGCAAGCGGCATTAAGCAACAAAGTAGCTGACTATATTCGAACTCTACCCGAACACACTTCTGGTGCCGTACTGGTGGTGGACAACAATACCATGGAGGTCAAAGCCTACTTAGGTAGTGCTAACTTTGGCGATGACGACAGATTCGGTCACGTAGACATGGTAACCGCCCTGCGCTCACCTGGCTCAACATTGAAACCTCTGTTATTTGCCATGGCGCTGGACGAAGGCATTATTCATGAACAGTCTATGTTGCTGGATACGCCGTTGTCGTTTGGTGACTATCGGCCGCAAAACTTCTCCAGTCATTTTAGTGGCCTTGTCACTGCTCGTCTGGCACTTCAACGGTCGTTGAACGTTCCAGCGGTGCAGGTGCTTGATGCCCTTGAACCACAGTTATTTTACTCACGGCTGGCAAATGCTGCTATCCCTTTGCAACTCCCCCAAGGCGCTAAACCTAACTTATCAATGATACTCGGTGGCGTGGGTATTAGCTTGGAAGACTTGGTGAAAGCCTATGCTGCCCTTGGCTCTGACGGCCTCACCAAACCATTGCGATATAGAAGCGGCGTCACCAATGAAGCAATCTCGCGCCGGTTAGTATCCGATGCAGCATCATGGATAACGGTGAATGCACTAAACGAATCAGGGTTAGAGAACGCAACCGACCAAATTGCATACACCAACAAGCGGCGGATGGCCTATAAAACCGGCACCTCATATGGGTTCAGAGACGCTTGGACTATCGCCACCAGCGAACAATACACCATAGGCATTTGGATCGGGCGACCCGACGGTACGGCGATGCCAGACAACTATGGTCGTAATACGGCAGTGCCACTGTTAAAGCAAATTCTGCCTTTATTCCCCCAACATGCAACGTTAATTGCAGAGAAGCCAGCTAACGTAAAACGGCAATCCATATGCTGGCCTTTGGGTACAGCTACAGCAATACAGCCTTCTGATGTTTGCCTCAAAAAAATGCACGCTTGGCTGATTGATGAGACAGCCCCAGCGAGCCTCATTGAACCCAATAGTAGCAATACCTCGAGCTACGAAGTTACTGTCATGACTAACATAGAGGGTAAGCGAGTACTTCCCAACTGTACTTCTTCAAACGACTATAACACTGCTACCACTACTTTGGCTGTGTGGCCGGTAACCGCGGAGCCTTATCTTCCTGTGACTCAACGAAGATATAAACGTATACCGCCATTGGCACAGGACTGTCTCTCGGCTAACAGCTCGCATCACCTGCAAATAGCCGGAGTTATTGAAGACGCATTAATTGTTAAATCGCCCCTGGCGACAATTTCTCCATCACTGTCATTAAATGCCAATGGTAGTGAAGGCGATATCCACTGGTATCTCAATGGGCGATATCAAGGTAAAACCTTGGGTACACAAAAAATACAAATTCCATTGTCACAAAGTGGCGAAAATCAGGTCAATATTATTGATGGTACGGGGCAAATTGCCGCGGTAGGTTTTATGTACGAGGCAGAGTGAACAGATAGAAAGGAATGGTATTAATGCAGGCAATTGAACAATGGTGCTATCAAGCCTACCTGAAATTACAACGGAAGGTAAACCGTGTTTCTATCAAGACGCTTTCAGTGCAGGAAGGCTCAATAAGCTATTTAGAGGGTGGCCAAGGTGAGAGTGTTGTTCTGCTACATGGATTTGGTGCAGACAAGGACAATTGGGCGCCGCTGTGTGGATATTTGTCGAAGCACTACAAGGTCATTGTGCCTGATATTCCTGGGTTTGGAGGCAGCTACATGCCTGAGTCGGGCTTCTCAATATTGGAACAAGTGAAAAGAATAGAACGCTTTATTTCTGCCAAAGGTCTCACAGAATATCGTGTGATTGGCAACTCATATGGAGGCTATTTAGCGGCATTACTCGCAAGTAGAAACAGTGCCAATGTTACTCAGTTAACACTAATAAACCCGTTAGGGGTGGAAAAAACAGAGTACACTCAGGTTTTTCAGGACATACTTAAAGGCGAGTCGCCTCTATTGTTACCTAAAAACAAGAGTGACCTCAAAGCCTTAATCGCCAAGTGTTTTGTGAAGCCGCCGTTCATTCCCGGTTTTGCGTTATCATGCATGCTAAGAAGAGCTAAATCTCAATGCCAAGTGCATGAGCAGCTGTTCTACACCACGCACAAATTCAACGATGGCCACATTCAATTCGACTACCCACTTGAAGAGCTACTCGCACAAACACCTGTACAAACCCTGACCGTCTGGGGCGCAAAAGACGACATTCTGTCGGTCGTGGGACTAGCTACACTCAGAACACTGAATAACAGCCACCTGCAATTTGAATGTATGGAAAACAGCGGGCATTTATTGCATATGGAATCGCCAAAGGCACTGTTCACATTGCTAACCAAACAATAATGGTGTGTTACAAGTTAAACCGTTCACGCAGAAACTGAGCAACGCCATCTTCATGATGGTGGCCAATCACGGAACTGGCTAATTTCTTAATCTCTTCTTTAGCATTTTGTGGTGCATAACTTTCATGGGCTAATTTAAACATGCTGGCATCGTTGTAACTGTCGCCAAAGCATATAATGTTACTGCCACCTAACTGATCGCTAAGTGCTTGTACCGCACTGCCCTTGTTGGCTAATCGATGATGGATATCAATCCAGCTCAAGTGATCCCCTTCGATGGCATACCCCGAATAGGCGACTAGGCTGTCGTAACGGCTGACATAATCATCGACCTCACCAATGGTTTGCGTGTCACCAATCATACTGATGTTTGTTACGGCTTGATCTTCTGAAAGTAATGACAAAGGCCGCTGAATCAATTCACTTTTCGCAAAATATTTGTTGATAAGGTCCTTTTCCGCCTGATGCTTTGGCGGGCTGTGATAGACAAAATGTTCATGATTAGCACTATCAGAAGATACCGTATTCACAAAGGGCGTTATACCGATGGATTGTGCATAATCTACAATATAGGAAACTTCATTTTGATTAAGCAGATTTTCCAGCGTGAGACCGTTGTCTCTCGGGTCCCACACTGTTACTCCATTACTGTATATATGAGGTAAGTCAAAACTGTGATTGCCCAGTACCCGTTGAGCAGACAACATAGTTCTGCCTGTAGCTACCGTATGGGCAATATTCTTATCCCTCAACATATGCAAGGTATCAATAGTGTACGTGGACAGCTCAGAATTTTTATTGAGCAAAGTACCGTCTAAATCAAAAAATATAACGTCCATAATTAATCATCTGAGTGCGTGTAAATAAGTATACGAAGCGAATCGACGATCCGATTATAGGGATACCTACTTTCCGCGTCGTAGACAAAGTATGAGCATGGGTACTAAAGCGACTAGTAATCCTGCAGGAGCAGAGACGTAATTTATACCAATGGAGACATTATCAAACCCGTATGCTTCATTAGAGTACCCTTGGTTTGTGCTCGCAGAGATAGTTACGGTTAACGTATCACTCGTATGGCTGATACCTGAAAAAACATCTAAGTCATTAAAGTCATAGATATGAGTGCCCCAAGTACTACTAACATATGCTGACTGTGTAGCCGTAACGATACTCGAATTCGCAGTTACACCATATTCTTTGTAGTCGTGAACAAGTGGCTCTGAGAAACCGTTAGCATTACCAAAACCCAAGCCACCGGATATTACTTCAACGCCGTCTACCGTAACAGAAAAAACATCATCGTCGCGAGAGGGGTCAACAGATCCTATTCGGGCAATAATAAATCCCAAATTTATTGAACTGTGAGCTGCTAGATTTTGAAATACAAATGTCATACTACTTGTACCAGAAGCATCTGTTCTCAAATAACTTCCTGAGAACCCGCCGGTTTGATAAGCGGTGCTGGAATCCGTTGTTTCAACCAAGTTTGAAAAAGATGATGAAAAAACGTTGGAAACTAATGTACCGTCTGCATCAATGGCATTGATTAAACTGGCTTGGAGTGTGGTGGCAAAAATTGATAGGCAAAATGTTAAAACTATTCTGAACAACTTCACTTGGTGATCCTTTTATTTTTTACTTCAACCGGACACTCCAGCAAGTTACATACCATTGAAATTTAATATATTTTTCATATTGTTATAAAAACACCTTTTACATTTTGTTAAAAATACTGACAGTCTGCCGCTATAAAAATCACATCAAAAGAGATTAGTGACAAGTCATAGGGCTGATTTTGATATAAACATTTTCGTTATACATCGAACCTTTTTGTTCCCTACCTCGTCATTAGGGCAAAAGAGAGGGAAATAATGCAAAACGCGAAGCGCGCACTTCTGGTATTGGATGCGCAAACCGGTGATAAAAAAGCCTGGCACAGTTTGGTAAAACAGCACCACAGAGGGTTAGTTAGCTTTGCGGTGAAGCTTTGTCGAAACACAGATATGGCCCAAGACATAGTGCAAGATACTTGGCTGAGCGCTGCTAAATCATTGCGGAATTTGCGGGATCCGAGTTTGTTTAAGCCTTGGCTCTATCGCATTTTACGCTGGCGTGTCGTTGATGCACAACGTAAAGCAAGTCGCTACGAAACATCAGCGGATGATGTTGACGCCGCAGTAGCAGCGCCACAGAGCGTAGATCAAAGTCCATGTAATCTTTGGGACAGAGCGGAACTGAATGAGTTAGATAAACAATGCTTGCACTTGTTTTACCTCGACGAACTTAAAATCACCGAAATTGCCGTGGTGCTAAATATATCAGCCGGAACCATAAAATCTCGGCTACACAGGGCCAGAGGCCGACTAAAGACATTGTTGGAGAATGAAAATGAAGATAGATGAGCATATCAAGCGTGAGTTAGAAAATGAGCAAGCCCAGTTAGACGCCATGCTCAAACAGGAGCATGGTTTATTTGGCATGTTGGCCGACACTTTTAAAGGTAGCCTGCGAGGTTGGATGATACTGATTACAGCAATTACCATTGCACTAACCGTACTCATGTTTTACTCGGGTTATCAGTTTTTTACCGCGAGTTCATTGGACGACAGGGTGTTGTGGGGCATCAGTTTTGTGATTGTATTGTTTGCACAAGCTATGATGAAACTATGGACCTGGATGGAAATGAATCGAGTATCGCTACTCCGCTCAATTAAGCATTTGGAACTTGAGCTCAGTCAGTATCGCGACAAATAACAAGTGAAAAAGTGATGTGTTTATAGTGCGTTGTGAGAGCAAGGGAGAGGATCTAAGGCTTATTTCACAAGGGTTTCACATCACTTTTTTTACGCTATTTTCTTTTTTATCAATAACGAGAAAACTATGCGTATTCAACACTGGTTACCTTTGGCGTTGGCTATTCACGTTAGCGCCACATCTGCGTCAGACAAAACACTCACACAACAACTCGAAGAGAAAATTGAACAAGCCATTATAGCGGTTGAACAAACGCCAAGGCAGCAATGGGCATATACAGTGTCTCGTTTTGAAAACGAAGAGGGCGATATTAGTCAAAGTGTTGAACGATATGATCCTAATCACGAAAGTGAGAACATGTGGGAACTCGTCAGTATCAACAATAATGCCCCAACCAACGCACAGCAAAATGCGTTTAAGGCTGAGAAACTTGAGCATTCCAAAAATGGAGGAAATAGCCTGTTGATAGACTTACGTGAACTCATCAACCTAAACGAACTTGAGTTCATTGCGAGCAATGGAGAAATCACAGAGATAGGATTTCCAGTACAAATAGCAAAACTGGGTGATGATGCGAATGGAAAACTCCAAGGCACCTTACGCTACAACGAAGAACTAGGATTTATCGAGAAAATTATTGTGGTTAACAATGCCGATTTTTCACCGATATTTAGCGCAACCATCAGCGATTTAAAAATGACCTTCAGCTTCACAAAACGTCAGGGCGCAATATTGCCCCACCAAACAACACTGGATATGAAAGGTCGATTCGCTTTCTTCACCAAAATCGACGAAACCTCAACCGATACCTACTCTGGCTATCAGTATTATGGCGAACAGCACTAAGAAACTGACAATAAAAAGCCGCAGTCAAATACTGCGGCTAGGTTTAACAATCAACACTTACTAAGCGGTCAAATCTCTGATTCTGCTAGCAATAGAGAACAAATCGATGCCTTCAACAATGTCCCATTTCATCAATGCCATGATTCCATGCATTAGAATTAATATCCGTTGAAATACCTCTGGCTGCTCTTCTACCATGGCTATCGCTGCGTCAAAACCTTGCAGCTTATAAGTCATTAATAGGGCCACTGAATACTCTTCTGGAGTCAGTTTTCGCACCTTGGGCTCGTACCCTAGCTCAGCAACCACCATTTCTGCCATCTTCCATACCGACCACGGATTTTGCCCAGTAATGAGCTTGCCGTCTTGTACTACTTGCTCTAAGTACACCATACCAGGGTTGAACTGCGCGCCCTGTTCTCGCAATTTATCTTCTAATAGAAATGGAAAAATTTGTTTTGCATCTGGAATCAAAAATAATTCTTCTTCATTGGTAAATCCGCTGATCTGCTTGTTGGCGATCAGCGACTCTCCGTTGTCCAGTAACACATTGACCAAAGCAGCTGGACCATGACATACAGCACTCACTACTTTGCCACCTTGATACAGTGATTTAGTAATATGTTGAATATCCGGATTGTCTGGAAAATCAAACATGGTGCCTTTTCCGCCTACAAAATATACCGCTTCATAGTCATCAGGATTTATCTCCGAAAGCGGCATCGAGTTGTTAACCTTGCTTTGTATGTCGGCATCGTTCAAAAAGGCATAGTCAAAGCGTCCCATATCTTCACCGTCTATCACAACGGGTGGCTTTCCGCCTTTAGGGCTGGCGATATCAACTTCAAACCCGTTCGCCACAAATACCCAATAGGCTCTTGCCAACTCAGTGTGTTCATAACCCGTTTGTTTGTCGTCCCCCATTCGATCAACACTGGTAACCACAGCGAGAATCTTTCCGCGATAGCTAGGTACATCTTGTGTGACATAAGTAAGATCTTGAGTTTGTGTTTGTTTAAGCGTTTCGAAATGAGACTTATCAGGAAGCAACCCTTTAACCCAAGACTTTGCCCCGTATAGCGATGCCGACATGAGCCCCACTAAAATAACAACGCTAATTACCAGTTTTTTAATCACGCTAATCTCTCCTTCAAGTTGTTAATAACAAACTACTTCTCTTGGCGTGAAACGAATGTGAAATCAATCCAGAAAGGTGATATAGCATATTGTTCGAATCTAATTTATAGTGATTGAGTTGTCATGCGCAAAAATTGAAAAAGGAAGTCATGAGCACAGCTAAAAAGGGAGAGTTAGTCGTTGTTGGTACTGGGATCAGTGTTGCAGGCCAAATAACACTTGCCGCAAAAAGTCATATTGAGAACGCCGACATAGTATTCATGGGTATTATGAATAAGGTCGGCGAGCATATTGTTACAACGCTCAATCCCAACTGTGTATCTTTAGATGACTTGTACATGGAAGGTAAATCTCGCGCCCATACTTATGAGCAAATGGCTGACCGTATCGTTCAAGCTGTAGTTGAAGGTAACAAAGTGTGCGCTGCCTTTTATGGTCACGCCGGTGTATTCGTTACGCCCTCTCACGACGCCATTAGAAAAGTCCGCGCACTAGGCTTAAGTGCAACAATGCTACCAGGCATATCAGCAGAAGATTGCCTTATAGCTGACCTAGGCATCGACCCGTCGCAATATGGTTGCCAATCTTACGAGGCCACACAATTCCTGTTTCGCGATTACCGCATAGACCCATACATGACCCAAATCATATGGCAGATTGGATTAGCGGGTGAAGCTACACTTAAAGTGCTAAATTCTGAACACAATAAACCAGGGTTGGTTTTGCTTACTGAAATATTGCTAGAAAACTACCCTGAAGATCATGAACTCATTGTTTATGAGGCCGCAACGTTGCCCGTATGCGAGCCTAAGATTCAAAAGATTCGACTTAGTGAACTTGTAAATACTCCAACTACGTTGATTTCGACGCTAGTTGTTCCATCGTTAGGCTTGCCAAAATATCGCCAAGATAGGCTCGCCAAGCTAGGTTTAACAGAGCAAGAAGTAAGTAACTACCGAAACCCTAACTTAAGTGAAAAAGGAAATTAAGATGGCTAAATCAATTGAAGAATTTTTAGTAGAGTTAGATACCAACAGCGAGTTATTGGAAAAGTACAAGAAAGATCCTATTGGAACAGCAAAAAAATACGGCTTATCAGACGAAGACGTGAAACTCTTTGAAGACAAAAACTGGGACGAGTTAGAAAAGCGTTTTAGTGATGCCAAAAGAGCTGTTCGAGTTATTCACTACTAAGGAACGCTCAGTAGAAAAGTATGCGTTGTCTTTACCTTAAAGTAATCGCCATTTTAATGGTGACAGTGCTCAGTGTATTTGCCGTAGAGGCAGCACTGGACGACGCTACGTCTACCTACTCTCTTCCCCAGCTAAATACACTAACGGAACTTATTCAGACCAACGACTCTACACTGGAAGCTACGTTAGCTGAACTGGACACTTTCTTCGCATTAAACCCTGAACATAATGACCATGCCATCTATTTAACTATGAAGTCGTACAACTTCATATTGCGGCAAAACTATATCTCAGGATACGAAGTTCTACTTGAAGCCAGAGAATTAGCGAACAAGCATCACAACAAAAATGTACTCGCAGAATCCTACCGACTGGAGGGGTTAATTCTTGATCTATCAGGGGAGCACGCCAGTGCATTAGAAGCCTTGTATAACGCGCTAGATTTGTACATTAGTCTGGAAAGTGAACGTATTTTGAGCGTTTACTCGACACTAGGAAACGTCTACAGCTCCTTAAAAGACTACGAGCAATTGTTGGTTATTGGCAAACGCTATTTGGCTGCCGCGCAACGACTTAATAGCCCGAGAAATGAAGGTATCGCATACTACCTTCAGGGCTTTGCGCATACAGAGCTAGGGCGATATAAAGAAGCGCAAGTGAGCCTGCTACTTGCAAATGACCTGCTGAAAAAAGATGAATATCCATTTATTAGCATTGTTTATAGCACCATGACAGATTTGCACATCGCGCAAAACAATCTCAATGAAGCACTTAAAAAGCTTAATGAAGCTGCTGAAGCAGACCGCAAAGTGGGCTTCCTATACAACGAAAGCGGATACGTACTGCAACTCGCTGAAATATATAGACTAAAAGGTAATATTGAACTCGCCATTACTGAGCTTGAAAAATCGCTAAATACAGACGCAATGCAGAACGACAAAGTACATCTACTCGAAGCACTAGAACAATTAATCTCGCTGTTAGAAACTACAGAGAACTATCGTGCGGCTCTGGACTATTCGAAGCAATACCAACAGGCTTATGAACAAAGCTTCAATGAGCAGCAATCGAGATCTTTGGCACTTAACCGTGTGCGGTTAGCTATATCGGAAAAAGAAGAAACCATTAAATTGCTGGAAAAAGACAACCTGTTAAAAGAACAGCGTAACCTCATTCAGCAAAAGCAAAATACCTTTCAGCTATACTTCATCTGCGGTGTAATTCTATCCTTGATATTGGTCATTGGTTTGTGGCTACGAACTCGCCAACAACGAAAAGCGCTGAATGACATTACCCTCGACCTGAAAAAAGCCACCGAAGCAAAATCTGACTTTCTCGCTCGTATGAGTCATGAAATTCGCACACCGCTAAACGCCATTATTGGCCTTACTAAGTTGTCGCAGCGAGCCGCTGAAAATCAGGAGCAACAAACCAACCTGATTCAAATTGAAGGTGCATCACATACCTTACTTGGCCTAATTAATGACATATTAGATTTTTCAAAGATCGAGGCCGGAAAGCTCGATATTGAGTCCACACCATTTAATTTAGATGCACTGATAAACCAAACCGTAAGGCTTCATTTAGCTCGTGCCGACGAGCAGCAGGTTGAACTCATTCAGTACATCGCAAGGGATGTACCGCTCCACTTATTAGGTGACCCACTTCGTGTGCAGCAAATACTGAGTAATTTGGTCAGCAACGCAGTAAAGTTCACAGAAGACGGCTTGATATCGGTGAGTGTGCGCTGTGTGGAAAGCACTGACGATATAGAGCTTGAGTTTGAAGTTAAAGACACCGGTATTGGACTAAGCAGTAAAGAAAAAGCCAGATTATTCCAACCTTTTAACCAAGGCGACGAAACTATTTCTCGCCGGTATGGCGGTACCGGATTGGGCTTGGCAATCTGTCAGCAACTTGCTGGCCTAATGGGTGGTAAGATTTGGGTTGAGAGCCAAGTAGGTAAGGGTTCGAGCTTTTACTTCACCGTGAAGGTCAAGCGGGATCCAACTCAGCAAATCATGTCGCCATCAAAGCAGTTATCTGCGCTTAAGGTACTTATTGCCGATGACGTTAGTTTATCTAGACGTGCTATTTCCGAGGCGCTCTCTATCGCCAATATCAAAGCGGATACTGCAGCTGGCGGACAAGAGGCCATCATCAAACTGCGTCACGCTACTGCAACAAAGGCGCCCTACGATGTACTCATTTTAGACTGGAAAATGCCTGATATTGACGGCTTAGAAGTTGCTGCAATCATGAAACAGGGCTTTTCCATCAAAAAGCCAAAAGTCATCATGCTCTCGGCGTTCGACTCCCCTCAAATGAAGGAACAAGCCAAACAACTTGGCATTCATACCTTCGTTAAGAAACCTTTGGGAACCAGCGAACTCATCGATAAATTGCAAGAGCTTTGCCTCAACATCCCAAGCAAAAGTGTTCCGATAGACACAGTACAGATCCCCGATTTAACAGGCAAAAGACTGCTCTTTGTTGAAGACAATTCACTCAATCAGAAAGTAACCTTGGGCTTGCTCGCCGACACCAACGCTATGGTTACCCTAGCAAACAATGGTCAAGAAGCTTTGGATATTCTCAAAGACGACAACACCTTCGACATCGTATTAATGGATATTCAAATGCCAGTGATGGACGGGTTAACGGCAACAAGAATTATCAGAAACGAGTTAAAGCTAACGCTTCCAATTATTGCGATGACAGCACACGCCATGCAGCAGGATATAGACAAAAGCCATGCCGCTGGCATGAATGGACACATTAACAAGCCTATTGATCCGCAAAAATTCTTTGATGTTATGGCTAAAGCCATTGATGATCGCCCTTCTACACAGGTATCAAAACCACAGCCAAAACTTGTTGAAAGGGCTACGAACCTAAACACACTGACCTTCATCGACAAACCACAAGCGTTGAGAAAACTCAGGGGTGATGAAGCCCTATACACAGAACTCCTCAGCGATTTTATCGCCCTGCAAGGTGAACTAGACTCGCTAAGAGGCGCCATAGACGCCTGCGACTACCCTACTATCTCCAAAGTCGCCCACATGTATGTAACTGCACTAAAATACATTGGTGGATTTGCACTAGCAGAGCTTGCCACTGAAATTGAACTGGCCATTCAACACAATGAACCGTCAACTATTCAAGACTTCGGCGATCAGGTTGAGCTATTGCATCAAGGGCTAACTGAGATGAAGAAGAAAGTTGGTGATTTACTGTAGTGTGAAGTTAACGTCACATTAAACGCAATAGAAAATACAGACGCTATATGAATGCTATTCTCTTTATTGAACTGACATTACTTACGACGAGTTCAATTCTCGCCATTATTTTCTACCTCTCTTGGCGCACCATGGGAAGAGAACGGTATTCTCTTTTATGGACACTAACCTACCTCGCTATTGTGTTTCAGCGAATTTTCAACATCAACAAGGGTGAATTTGATTCGTCTGCACTACATTGGATGATCGTATGCACGCTCTCGGTGTTGTCAGTTGTTTTAGCGGCATGGGGACATATTCTTCGTAGTGAAAACAAGCTACCGATAAAATATATATTTGGTAGTAGTGCAATTATCTTGTTATTGACCTTTTATTTCACAGCGATAGAACCTTATGCAGGTTTAAGTATGTCGTTATACGTATTTTATAACGCGCTACTGTTGTTTTGCGTCGGAATTATAATTCTGAAGCACCCCAAGAAAACCATGCCTGCCGAAATTGGAGCAGCGTCAGCGTACATCACCCTAGCAATATTTCAGCTCGTTGCGGGGAGCATCGCGCTTATGCAGGGTGAAACAAGGAACGAGGTACTACTCGAGTTCTATATAATGGTGAACTTTGTAGTTCTACCCGGGGCATTCATTGCCATGGGACTGTTCACGGTATTTATTCTGGCATCTGACCTGTCTGAGAGATTAGCCAAGTTAATGGAACAGAAAAACAAAATGCTTGCAGATGTTACTCATGACTTACGCACACCACTCGCCAACATCAAAATGCAACTAGAGGCAATGGAAGACGGCGCCCTCGATCACAGTGAGAAGTCATACAGCTTACTTCAAAAGAAGTTGAGTAATCTCAATCATATGGTCGGAGACTTGTATCACTTGTCATTGATGGAGAGTGATTCTTTAGTTTTAAACAAGCGAGAGGAAGAAATTACCTCTATTATCGAAGAATCCGTTGAATCCTTCCAAGCATCAGCCATTAGATCTAAGCTCTCGTTGAACATGTATTATGAGTCTAACCAAGACATACATGTCTACGCCGACAGAGGTCGCCTGCTACAAGCGTTTAATAACCTGATTAAAAACTCTATTCGCTATACAGACTCTAATGGCGTGATCCGCATAACAATGTCTACCGAGCAAGACGAGGTTACTATTACCTTTGAAGATACCGCTCCGGGCGTTGCCGATACAGATTTGGAGAACCTATTCAATCGCCTTTATCAGGCCGAAAACACCAAAAACCGTTCCAATGGAGGCTCTGGTTTAGGGCTTTCAATTGTTGAGTCTATTATCAACGCTCACGAGGGAGGGGTTTCAGCGGCCCACTCTGATTTAGGCGGGCTAGGTGTTGTTGTAAGACTACCCATAATGTCCTTGCCAGCAAGAGGGTAACGATTAAATTCGTCTGAAGTTTCCATTCATTCTGCTACTCTGCATATTCTCTGCATATTTCTATCCTAGTCTGTTCGATTAGATTCTGACTATAGGAGAGATTAAGTCTATCTCTTCTAGTTTTTGTGGGACAAAAAGTATGCATACATTACAACTGAAATTAGCGATTGTGACTTTTCTCTGGACGCTATTAGCTTGGGAGAATGTTGCAAATGCCAGGGCTATTCAAAACGTTGCCTCTGAGACCAATACGAGTTGGGAAGTATCCAGTAGTAAAGCAAACATAAACAACGTATCTATAACTCTCACTGAGCGGCGTAATGATATTACCCTAACGCCGAGACTCTCTGTTTCAGAGCCCAAATCAATCACGATTTTTGTGCTTGCGCTAACAATTCTAGCCTTGCGTAGAGTCCCAAAAGCCCAGATTAAAACTCATTAAACCCAGAATGATTTTGAAAGCAATTCCAGACGATATGGTAAGCTCCGAATCTAAGCACAACCCGATGTGAGTTAAAAGGTAGCATGAATACCCCCACCATTTTACTTGTAGAAGACGATGAAGATATTGCTGAAATTGTCATAATGTACATGGAGAATGCCAACTATAAAGTACACTGGATGGCTGATGGCGCTCATGTTGTTGCTTGGACCAAAACAAATAATCCCGCTTTGATCCTGTTAGATATTGATTTGCCATCAAAGAGTGGAATCGACATATGCAAGGAAGTACGTGATTTTTCTGATGTGCCAATAATCATGACTACAGCGAAGATTGAAGAAGTTGATCGATTACTGGGATTAGAGTTAGGGGCTGACGACTATGTCTGCAAACCATACAGTACGAAAGAACTCGTCGCTCGTACAAAAGCAAATCTGCGACGATTAAACAAAATAATCCCCCCAAAACAGACACTAATACTGGATAGCAAAGACTTCAGTGTGAAGCTTGGTGATATTGTTGTCGAACTCACCGCCGTAGAATTTGCCCTATTCGACTTATTGTTTTCAAACCCGAACCGTATTTTCAATCGAAACCATATTATGGATAGAGTTTACCGAGACTACCGAGAAATAAACGACCGCACGGTAGACAGCCATATTCGTAATCTGCGGAAAAAACTAAAAAAGTTAGAAACAGAGCATGAACTCATTCGTTCCATTTATGGCGCTGGCTATAAATACGAACCAGTACCACAGCGAAGCTGATGCTCCTATGACGATTTGTACGCCTAAAACTGCAAAGCATATTGGTAAAGAGGCCAAGTCTAATCACGAAGAGATTTGCCGCGAACTGGGAACAGACCTTCATCTAGTCTCAAAAGATTTGAGAACATCATTATCGGGTATATCTATGCAACTAGAGGCAATAGAAGATGGCATGTATGAGAACAATGAATTAGCCGTTAAGAAGCTCCTCGCTAAAGTGCTGGATTTTGAATCAAAAATTCACGCAATAACATCATTAATAAAAGCCTAGTAGCAATCCGCGTAGAGATTTTACACCTACAGTTGACAACCTTCCTTTTGATCTATTTAATTATTAGTAGCACTAACTACTAATAATTAAATAATGTACGAAGAGATTACTACACAATTTCAAACATTAGGCTTCACTCAGCTCGAAAGTGAGATATACCTGTATTTGCTTAAGAACGGTGTAAGTACAGGCTACTCCATTGGAAAGGGTATCAATAAACCCGCTGCCAATGTGTATAAAGCACTGGATACGTTGGGTCAAAAAGGTGGAGTTATTTCGGCGTCTGGCAACAACAAAATGTTCAACGCGGTAGACTGGCAAACACTGCTTGATAAGCACAGGAAGCAGTTTGAACACACCCTTGAACAATTAAGTGAGCAATTAGAATCGGTTATTCAACCTGATATCGACGAGCAGATTTATCAAATAGATAACCGCAATCAGGTGATTGAAACCAGCCTCAAAATGATAGAAAAGGCCGAATCGATAGTTCTTGGGGATATAGAGCCAGAGGCACTTCCTCTGCTCTCTGATGCATTGGTTAACGCTGCCAAACGTGGGGTAGAAGTGCGAGTTAAACTCTACGAGAACGCGGATCTTCCTGGCGTTATCACAACACTTCGCAGACATGGCGCACCTATTCATGAAAAAACGGATGACGTTGCATTCAGCATAAGTTGTGATGGATCTCAATTTGTACTCGCTATGCTTTCGAAAAACAAAAGAAAGTCATTCAGGCCTTTCAGAGTCAAAGTGCCCTCATGAGTATGACAATGCACACACAAATTTTGTACGGCCAAGTACTCACTGACCTCAAAGATTTTTTGAAAAACAACGAGCTTGAGCAAGCCAAAACCGTGCTTACAGACACAGAACATCTTCATCCGTTAAGCGCCGAGAATGTTGTTTTTCAGCGTTACAAAGCACGATACAAAATCTAGCTCAACCTAGTTTCGCACGTATAGAAAAAAGGACATAAACCGTGAGAAAAGTAACACTATGCCTATCTTTGATTATGACCCTGTTGTCAGGGTCAATCATGGCAAACCCGTTTGATAAAGTGGATGAGTACATCCTTAACAACAAAGGCATCATTCAGTTGAATTCAGGTACGGCAGTAGCTGTTGTGAAGGGCGATGAAGTCATTTACGAGGGCTATTTTGGGTACTCAGATATTCAAAACCAAACGCCTGTTAATGAAAATACGGTGTTTTATATAGCCTCTATGACCAAAGCGTTCTACGCATTAAATACGCTACTGATGGAACACAGTGGAAAAGTTGATACGAATACTACTTTGAATGCTATGTTTCCCGATATTGATTTCAAACCTGCGATTCAAAGCGACAAAGTAACCATCACGGATTTGTTACGTCACACCAGCGGTATAGACAGTTGGCCATTGATACAAGTGACCGCTTACACCGGGCAATATGACAACGACCTGATTAATCAACTGTTGGAAGACTCTTACGTTAACCCTAATGCTCCGCTCGGCACATTTGATTATACCAATGTGGGTTACAATATTTTGAGTCATTGGATGGACAATACGTTTGAAACCAATTGGCAAACTCAGCTAGCGACCAATATTTTCAAGCCATTGGGTATGAATCAAACCTCAGCGCTCATGAGCGATGCCACGAGCAACGATTGGGCACTTGCCAAAGGCTATTCAGTTAAGTCGCCTACGCCAACAACTCCCGTTTATCTCATCAAAACAGATGACAGTATGCACGCTGCTGGCGGAATGATTACTACCGCCCAAGACATGGCAAAATTCCTACTCGCACAGGTTAATGGGGGCATTTTGGAGGGTACTCAAGTAATACCTAAAGAAGTCATTGCCAAGTCCCATGAGTCACTCATAACTCACTCTATGTTTGGCCATGAGCAGAGCTATGGTTGGGGGTGGTTTAATCGCGATATTTTTGATCAGCGTATTTTAGAGCACAGAGGTGGGTATTCGGGTGCCAGTACCTACATGTCGATCATGCCCGAAAAACAAATTGGTTTAGTGGTTTTAAGTAACCAAGATAAATGGGGCGGCGACTTAGCCTACGCGCTAGAAAAGCTGGTATACGCCATAGCATTAGATAAACCAGAAGAAGAAATAAACGAGATTATTGAGGATTACGAAGCTTTTGTACAAGAATCAGCCACTCGCTTTTATGAGAACAAGAGTTCTGTAATCCCTGAAAAAGCCCTACAACTAAACGCCATGTATGTTGGCAACTTTAGCCACGACACTTTAGGTAACATTGTAGTAAGCCAACATTCAGACGGCACCTACCTCCTAAAGTGGGGAAGCTTACAAAGCGCCTTACTTGTTGGAAATGCGCCGCATACACTCAGTGTGGAGTTTTTACCGAATAGCATTGAAGATATTGTTTTTATGCAAGCAAGTGACAAACAGCGGTATCTGAAGTATCGAGAATACTGGTTTAAGTTTAATCAGTGATGGGTTGCATAACCAATTGCGCTACGTCTTGCGCAATCGACAAACAAGACGTTAAACCGGGCGATTCTATTCCCAGTAAATTGAAAAGCCCGGCTCGTCCGAAACTTGCGCCATTTTGAATCACAAAATCTTCAGCGGGTTGCCCTTCTCTCATTAGCTTTGGTCGAATACCTGCATAATCAGGTTGCAGCTCTCGTGCTTCAACCCCTGGCCAATAGTCTGCAACGCGGTGTTTAAAAGCAGCTACTTTGCTAGCATCTACCTGATAATCAATGTTATCGATCCACTCTACATCGGGGCCAAACCGTCCACGACCTTGTAAGTCCAGCGTATAGTGAACTCCCAAACCACCAGCTTCTGGCAGTGGATACACCAGCCTTGAAAATGGAGCTTTCCCCGACAGCGAAAAATAACTCCCCTTTGCAAACGCCGCTTGCGGCAAATGATTGGAATCTGTTGTCAACGCCTTAGCAAGGCTAACGGCGGAAAGCCCAGTGGCATTGACTACTCGCTTACATCGAATTCGGCTTTGCTCTTGGTCATTTAATTGCAAATGCCACTCGCCGCCTTCTAGCTCGCCGCTTTGTACTGGTGTATTGCACACCACCATGCCGCCTAAACGCTCAATATCGGCATGCAATTGGGTCATTAAACCATGTGAATCGATAATCCCCGTAGAGGGAGACATGATGGCTGAATATACCTCTAATTCTGGCTCTAGCTGCATCACATCGGTTTTAGACAGAAACCTTAAATCGCTAACTCCATTGGCTAGGCCTTTTTGATAAACCTGCTTGAGCATCTCTTGCTGCTCGGCATTCCCAGCGACAATGAGCTTGCCACAGCGACGATGTTCTATGTGATTTGACTGACAATAGTCGTAAAGAAGCTGTTTGCCTCGAACACAATGAAAGGCTTTTGATGAATTCTGCGGATAATAAATGCCTGCATGAATCACCTCGCTATTACGGGAGCTAATTCCCGAGCCAATGATAGGTGCCGCCTCAAGCACAATAACCTCGCGGCCGGCCAGTGCCAACTCACGGGCGATGGCAAGGCCAATCACTCCAGCGCCTATCACAACATGGTCGATTTTTTCAGACATTAGTGTCCTTGTGGTTGTCAATTCTTATCGTTAGATGTAGCCCATTATTATTCAACAGCATATCGAAAACTCAAAGAATGCAAGAAATTAGCTGTTTATGAAAGAAATGATCTGCTCAATCTACTGACTGCATATTCCCTGCACAATTTGATGCGATTCTCTATTACGAAACAAGCTTAGATTTACATTTTAGATTGTAGTAGGGAATTCTAGTGAGACATTTAAACAACAAGTTAACTAACCCAGCGAACAAGATCAGTAAAAGGTTCACAGCACTGTGCCTAATCATCATGGCCCACATATTGTGTGTTCCCGTTGCTAGTGCAACTCCCGTTTTAACGACAAGTGAGTTTCTGGTATTTTCTGATCGCAGCCATTGGCTTCAAGCATTAAACGGCAGTTCAATTTATCTTGATGACTTGTCAGATGAACCAACCACCACCAGTCCAACAAACTCTCTGACATTACTCGGCTCAAACATAACCGTTTCGGTGACCAAAGGGATCTCTACTTCTGTCGATTATCTTGGTGTTGCCAACGAAGTGATGACTCTTAATTTAGATCCAGACGATTTGAATAAAGAGCCAGCAGAATACGCAGTTGAACTCAATAACACATATATTGGATTTGGGTTCGATTTCATTGAGGTCAACAAATCAAGTGCTGTTACAACAGTTCATATGAAGGTATTCGATACCGAATTTACTCTCTACGATTTAGCAGAGCTACAAACTGGATTTGTGGGTATTGTGTCGCTTGGTGACGGTATCGACGAATTTTCATTCACCAATGGAACTCGAACTGGTGGGGTAGACGCTTTTAGCATCGACAATATTGAACTTGCTCAAGCTACCGCGGTTTCAGCGGCCAACTCGTTTTTTATAGTTTTTATCGGTTTAATTGGATTACTAGCAACTCGCTTTCGTCGCAATAATGCATGTGCGCAGGTTGTTTCTATCCACTAGGTTTATTTATTAAGAGAGCGGCACTAATGATTACTAACTGGAATTGCCCCAGTTCGAATCAAATGACACCAAAAAACAAAAAGCCTGTTTAAATACTTACCGCACTAGAATCAAAAAAGCGAGCCGTAACGGCTCGCTTTTTAACAATTGGCACTCAGTTAAAGGATACCTCTCTACTCGAGGTGCTTTCCCCTACTCCTCCAAATAACTCTCAATCGAAGGGCAAGAGCAGATCAAGTTACGATCACCGTATACATCGTCAATACGGTTTACGCTAGGCCAGAACTTGTTACGGTGAACTTCAGGTACAGGGTATGCCGCAAGTTCACGGGTATAGCTGCGGTTCCAGTCGTTGTCACAAATATCAGCCAAAGTGTGTGGCGCGTTGTACAGTGGGTTATCAGTTGCATGCCACTCGCCGCTTTCTACTTTGGCGATTTCTTCTCGAATACTGATCATGGCATTAATGAAGCGGTCTAGCTCGTATTTTGCCTCTGATTCAGTTGGCTCAATCATTAGCGTGCCCGCCACTGGGAAGCTCATCGTCGGCGCGTGGAAACCGTAGTCATTTAAGCGCTTAGCAATGTCCATTTCGGTCACGCCCGATGACTCTTTAAGCGGACGTAGGTCGATAATACATTCGTGAGCAACACGATCGTTGTTGCCTTTGTAAAGTACCTCGTAATGACCTTCTAGTGCTTTTGCTACATAGTTAGCGTTAAGAATAGCCACTTCCGTCGCTAAGCGCAGACCCGCAGAACCCATCATTTTGATGTACATGTAGCTAATTGGCAAAATAGACGCACTGCCCCATGGTGCAGCAGCTACAGCGCCACAATCGTCGCCAGCGGTTTCTACGTTAATCACCGTATGGTTAGGTAGAAAAGGCGCAAGATGCGACTTAACACCGATAGGTCCCATACCTGGGCCACCACCACCATGTGGAATACAGAAAGTTTTGTGCAGGTTCAAGTGAGATACATCTGAACCAATGAAGCCCGGAGAGGTAATCCCCACCTGCGCATTCATGTTGGCACCGTCCATGTAAACTTGGCCGCCGTATTGGTGAACAATGTCACAAATTTCACGTGCGGTTTCTTCGTAAACACCGTGGGTAGACGGGTAAGTAATCATTGCACATGATAGGTTTTCGCCCACTTCTTCGGCTTTAGCGCGAAGGTCGTCTAGGTCTACGTTACCGTTGTCATCACATTTAACCACTACCACGTTCAGGCTTACCATTTGTGCAGAAGCCGGGTTAGTACCGTGAGCAGAGCTTGGAATTAAGCACACGTTACGGTGCCCTTCACCACGGCTCTCGTGGTAGCGCTGAATGGCTAATAAACCTGCATACTCACCCTGCGCACCTGAATTAGGCTGCATAGAAAGCGCGTCGTAACCAGTAATGTTGATTAACCAGTCGCTAAGCTCGGCAATCATTTCTTGATAGCCCGTAGCTTGGTCTAGCGGTGCAAAAGGGTGAAGCTGACCGAACTCAGGCCAAGTAACAGGGATCATTTCCGCAGTCGCATTTAGCTTCATGGTACATGAACCCAATGAAATCATTGAGTGGTTCAATGCCAAGTCTTTGTTTTCAAGTGACTTGATATAACGCAGCATTTCAGTTTCAGAATGATACTGGTTGAATACCTCGTGCGTCAGTATGTCACTGGTACGAACAAGTGCTTCTGGAATAGATGTAGAACCATTCGCAGTAATGTCACCGTCCAAAGCGTCGATGCTTAGGCCGTGGTCGTCGCCAACAAGTAAACTAAACAGTGCGTTAATGTCGTCGCGAGTAGTCGTCTCGTCAAGCGCGATACCAACCGCGCCTTCTAGGTCGGCACGTAAGTTCATACCTAAGCTGTAAGCTTTAGCAAGTACTTCATCTTTGTTGCTTACATTCACGGTAAGGGTATCGAAGAAGGTACTGTGCTTGAGGGTTAACCCTTTTTGAGTTAAGCCAGCGGCAAGAATATCGGCAAAGCGGTGAATGCGCTGTGCAATAGTTTTTAGTCCCTCTGGACCGTGGTATACCGCATAGAATGATGCCATATTGGCCAATAACACCTGCGCAGTACAAATATTGGAGTTAGCTTTTTCACGGCGAATGTGTTGTTCGCGGGTTTGCAGTGCCATACGCAATGCTTGACGGCCACGGGTGTCTTTACTCACACCAATAATACGGCCAGGCAGTGAACGCTTGTAGTTGTCGCGAGTAGCAAAGAATGCCGCGTGTGGACCACCGTACCCCATAGGTACGCCAAATCGCTGTGCACTACCCAGAGCAACGTCTGCACCAAGCTCACCGGGTGACTTAAGCATCACCAAGCTCATAAGGTCAGCAGCTACTGCCACAATACCTTTTTTAGCTTGTACCGCAGCAATCACTTCAGAGATATCAGCCACTTCACCTGTGGTTGAAGGGTACTGCAACAATGCACCAAATACATCGTGCTCAGCAGCGGTTGCCGCAGGGCCAGTGACAATGCCGAATCCAAACATTTCCGCGCGAGTTTCTACTACGTCGCGTGTTTGTGGATGTACGTCATCAGCAACAAAGAATAAGTTGGCTTTTTTGTTTTTGGATACACGCTTAGCAAGTGCCATCGCTTCTGCCGCAGCAGTACCTTCATCAAGCAGTGATGCCGACGCGAGTGGCAGACCAGTAAGGTCAATAGTCACTTGCTGGAAGTTTAAAATGGCTTCCAAACGACCTTGGGCAATCTCTGGCTGATAGGGTGTGTAAGCAGTATACCAACCCGGGTTTTCTAACACGTTTCGCAGAATTACATTGGGTACGTGAGTATCGTAATAGCCCATACCAATGAAAGAACGGTTAATTTTGTTCTTCGACGCAACGGCTTTTAGCTCAGCTAGCGCTTGAACTTCGGTGGCACCTTCGCCTGTTTCGATAGGCTTAGGTAGTGCAATATCCGCAGGTACCGTTTGCGAAATGAGATCATCGATAGATGTTGCGCCAATGGCGTCTAACATGCTTTGCATTTCTTGCTCGCCCGGACCAATGTGACGACGAACAAAGGCATTTTTTTGCTCTAACTGAGTCAAAGAAAAAGAAGAATTAGACATAACGTGTTAAGCACTCACAATGTTTTACTTGGTAAAAAGGGGCACACAACGTAGCCCCTTTTTTAATTTTTATTCGTACAGCTGCGTGAAGATTTACTCTTCTTCGATGCTGCTTTCGTAGCCTTCAGCGTCAAGTAGACCTTCTACTTCAGACGCATCGTCAGCTTTGATTTTGAACAACCAGCCGTCGCCGTATGGGTCAGAGTTAACTAACTCAGGAGAATCTTCCAAGTCTTCGTTAACTTCTACCACTTCACCAGTGATTGGTGCGTAAACGTCAGACGCAGCTTTAACAGATTCAGCAACGCAGATATCGTCACCAGTGCTTACGTTGTCACCTACATCAGGTAGTTCAACAAAAACCATATCGCCTAATAGGTCTTGAGCGTGCTCAGAGATACCTACAGTGAAAACACCGTCACCTTCAGGGCGAACCCATTCGTGAGTTGCTGCGTAGCGTAAATCAGTTGGGATGTTGCTCATTGTCTTTCCTGTTTATTATCTTGTTAACTTATAAAACACTTTTTCCGTTGCGAACAAAGGAGGGCTTAACCACTTTTACTGTAACCCACTTTTTGCGCATTTCCACCTCTACGGTTTCACCCACGCCTGCTGGCACACGAGCCATGGCTATAGAATGTCCAAGTGTGGGCGAGAAGGTACCAGAAGTGATAACGCCTTCGCCGTTATCTGTTTTTACTTTTAGGCCTTGGCGAAGCACGCCTTTGTCGGTCATAACTAGCCCCACAAGTTTGTGAGTACCTGCTTCGCGCTGGGCTTCCAGTGCGCTGCGACCAACAAAATCACGGTCTGCCGGTTCCCACGTAATGGTCCAGCCCATGTTAGCGGCTAATGGAGAAATAGTTTCGTCCATGTCTTGGCCGTATAAATTCATGCCAGCTTCTAAACGAAGAGTGTCACGAGCACCTAGTCCGCAAGGTTTAACACCTGCGTCTAACAGGCTTTGCCAGAACATAGCGGCTTGCTCTGCCGGTACCATGATCTCGTAACCAGCTTCACCTGTGTAACCGGTAGTAGCAATAAATAAGTCTTCAGCTTGCACACCAAAGAAAGGCTTCATACCTGCTACTGCTTCTTTTTGCGCTGCGCTGAATAAAGTCGCTGCTTTTTCTTTGGCGTTTGGTCCCTGCACGGCAATCATGGCAAATTCAGGGCGTTCGGTAATGGTTACGTCAAAGCCTTCCGCTTTGCTGCGTAGCCAGTTCATGTCTTTTTCACGAGTAGCAGAGTTAACTACCAAGCGATAGTTAGTCTCGTCGAAGTGATACACAATAAGATCGTCTACAACACCACCTTCTTCGTTCAACATGCCGCTATACAAGGCTTTGCCTTTGTCTTTTAGCTTGGCAACATCGTTGGCAAGTAAGTACTGGAGATACGCTTTTGCTTGGCTGCCAGTGGCATCAACAATGGTCATGTGTGATACATCAAACATACCCGCATCTTGACGCACCGCGTGGTGTTCTTCGATTTGTGAACCGTAATTAATTGGCATATCCCAACCAAAAAAGTCCACCATTTTCGCACCAGCTTCAAGGTGCTTTGCATGAAGGGCTGTGGTGTTGCTCATTCCACTTACTCACTGTGTATATGAAAAATCGGAATTGAGTATAGTGAGACTCGTAAAACACAACAAATTGGAATTTCTTATCAATACATTTAAGAATATAATGTATTAAGGTTTCTTCATCAGGAATTCAAATATTTAATGAAACAGCTTTCACTCGATACGTTACGCACTTTTGTAAGTGTTATTGAGCTTGGCGGTTACGCTAAAGCGGGGGATTTTTTGGGGCGCTCCCAGCCTGCTATTAGCCTGCAAATAAAAAAGCTTGAGACCCAGCTCGACAGAAAACTGTTCACTAAGGTAGGACAACGACACCTACCCAGTGCAGATGGCAACTGGCTATACCCTAAAGCCAAAGAAATACTGGCACTGAATGATTCTATTTTCAGGAGTCTCACCCCTGCACCATTGAGCGGCCGTTTGCGTTTGGGTATTCCCAATGAGTTTGCCTCTACTCTACTACCGGGGTTGATCGGCGAATTCTCACAGCGCTATCCCGACGTATCATTGGAAGTTACGTCTGCATTGAGTCGTGATTTGCTCCATGCGTCTCAGCGAGATCATTTTGATTTGATACTCGCCCTCGCTAATCCGGATGAAGATACCGACGGCGAAGTGGTGTTAGAAGATGATGTAGTATGGGTGGGCGATGCCAGTAAGCCTCTTGTTGGCGATACTATTCCCCTAGTACTTGCCCCAGACGGTTGTATGTACCGAAGCCGAGTCATAGACCAATTAAAGCAACAAACCCACGCGTGGAAAATTACTTACACCAACGCCGACTTAACCGGTTTGGTGGCTGCTATGCAGCAAGGTTTAGGTATAACGGCGTTGGCGCGCTCGAGTATGCCGAAAAACCTCAAGGTACTTAACAATAGGTTTCTGCCAAAACTCGGTAAAGTGAATATCTGTTTGTTTAACCAAGACACACAGCACCCGGTAATCAGTAAAACGTTGGCTGAGTTTTTTACTATGCGTTTGAAAGCGAACACTTAATTTTCACATGTAAAAAAGCCCACCTAAATTGAAGTGGGCTTTTGACGATTCAGCAGCGAATGAAGTTAGCTTCGTTGTTGAACCGAACGGCGTCTTCTTAACGCTGTCATTCCAAGGAGTAGGACAATAATTGCACCATTGAATGAACCGCCAGAGGGTTTCTCGTGTCGACTTGCATCAAGGGGATAATAATCTCTCGTATCAGCTACTCCGTCACCATCGTCATCGATATCTGCGTTGTTACCAATGCCGTCGCCGTCGGTGTCAACAGTTTCTGAAGCGTCTAACGGGAAGGCATCAGAAGTATCATCAACACCATCACCATCATCGTCGGTATCTGCGTTGTTACCGATACCATCACCGTCTAAGTCTTCGGTTTCGGTTGCGTCTGTTGGGAAAGCATCGAGGTTGTCGTTTACGTTATCACCGTCTGTGTCTTCAGAGAGAGGATCCGTACCCAAAGTATTCACCTCGTCACCGTCTGATAGTGTATCGCCATCCGAATCAGGGTTCATCACGAGGGTGTTGTAGGTTTCGTATTCTTCCGCATCAGTTAATCCGTCACTGTCTGTATCAGCATCTGGCGTAAAGAAAATAAGGTTGGTAACTGCAACAGAGTCTTGCAAAGAGCTCGCTACCAAGTTTTTGCGATACGCCCAAGTTAATGTGCTTTCCCCTTGAGGAATATCAACCTTAACGCGCTCACTGAAGTCACCTGAGTATTCAACCAGCAAGGTGCCATCTAACCACAGCTCAAACATATCGGCGTCTAGTTCTGTCGAACCCATAACATCAAAATACAAACTACCTTCGTTAAACACGTCTGTGACTGAAATTACCGCAGCCTTATCGTTTGAAATAGGATCGTTAACCAGTTGACCTTCTCTCACATGCCATGATTCGGTTAAGGCAGGAAGCGACCATATGTCATCTAGTTCAGCATCCGAAAAGTCTAGATAAATCGCGCTATGTGCCGCAGGTACGCTGGTCTCATCATCTAGCAAAGAACCGTATTTGGCCTCAATACTATTAGTAAAGCCATCCATATCTAGATCAAGCGCGCCGTCGGTGGCATCTAACGGGTCAAGAGAAAGTGACACTTCCATTCCGTCACCAATCCAGTCACCGTCAGTATCAAACACTACCGGAGAAGACAGAACAGTATTTAACTCATCTCCATCCGATAACCCGTCTTCATCAGTATCTGCTAGAGTCGGGTTAGTTTTGGCGGTAAACTCTTCGAGATTGGTGAGTCCGTCTTGGTCTGCATCCAACGCACTGTCATCGACATTGACATCGAAACCAAATGCTAACTCCCAGTTGTCGGTCATTCCGTCGCCATCAGTATCTGTAGCCATGCCTGTATAGTAAACGTTATCAATCCAGACTTTATCTTCGAAGGAGTCTACGCTTCCATCTTTGTAATAAGCGAAGATAATTTCATGCTCACCTTCAGTTAACTCAAAGCTGAGTGGCTGCCAGTCGATATCTCCGGATTGGCTGAAAACAAAGCTTCGATCAATATACAACTCGAAGTAATCCCAACCAAATTCTGTGGAAGTTTTCAAATCAAAGGTAAGTACACCTGCCTCTGACTCAATATTTAATTCAACCGCTGCGAATTGGTTATGTGTGATATCAGCAGAGCCAAGGCTGAAAATCCCCTCTGCCGCAACCCCCTCGTACAATTCAAATCCAGCATCACCAAATTCGCTAAGCTCGAAGTCACTGGCATCACCGTTCTCAAAATCATAGATCAACGTCGTAATAATACCTTGAGTGATAAAATCATCGGGATCTGAAGGGTCGGTCCCGTCAATAAATTCACGCAAATTGGAAATACCATCGGCATCTAAATCGAGTAACGCGTCACTGTCGTTGATAGGATTTAAACCGTACTCAAACTCCCAACCATCGTAAATACCATCATCGTCAGTATCAGTGACCCTAGGATCAGTACCGAGCATGGTGAGCTCTTCACTGTCCATTAGCCCGTCATCATCAGAATCTAAATCTTTTGGATCGGTCCCTGTGGACAACTCAGCGCGATTACTTAGGCCGTCTTTGTCAAAGTCCAACAATGCGTCGTCAGGATTAGATGGGTCAAAGCCCAATACCATTTCTGCGATATCAGACATACCGTCGGCATCTTCATCAATGTTATTCGATTGACACTCAGCCCCAACCGCCAACAACGAGGCATAAACCGATAGCCAATCGTATTCTAGGTCTGACGCGGCTTGAACAAGACCACACGCACCAGTATTAAAGGTTTCGTCATTGAGCCAATACGCTTGGTTAGCCAAAACAAATACATCAAACGCCTTTTGTGGATCCCAATTAGGCAGTGTAGACATTAAGTAGTATGCTCGGTTGTATACACCACTACTAAAATGAACATCCATTCCTGGGATATAATCATCTGCATGATCAATTGACACACCATCGAGTGATGGTGTTGCAAAGTAGCGAAGTCCTGCGTCTTCCTGCTTAAAAATATCAGCACCAACTATCCAATCAACCTCTCCCTTCCAATAGTATTCAGCGGCTTCTCCGGCAATGTCAGAAAAAGCTTCATTCATTCCACCTGACTGGTCAGAGTAAATTAGATTAGCGTTAAACTCGGTAAAACCATGGCTAACTTCATGCACAGATACATTGACATCTACGAGCGGGTGAAACAAAGAAAATCCGTCACCGAACAACATAGAGTCGCCTGTCCAATAGGCGTTTTCATGATCCACACCATAGTGCACTTTCATCGATAACTGAAACGGCAAGGGCGCCGTGTCGTACCAGTCGCGGTACATGTCAAAGGCCAAATTACCAAAATAAAAAGCGTCGTTGATGGGTGAATAAGCACCATTAATATCTTTATGCGTGTTTTCATAACACGGAAAAATAAACGGGTCACTCCAAAAATCATTGAAGGTATGCTGCAAATCCACCGCTTTTACATTTTCATTTTCTAGCGAACAGTTGCCGTTGCCCAGGTCTGTACCATTTAACGCTTCATAGTCAGTACCAAATTGATATCGCCCCGTTTTTTCATTCCCTCCAGGCCCTGTAACTTGTGCGTGATTAAGTGCATTCCAAGTTCGTAATAACTGTCCGCTGTCGGCGTCAATAATAAATTTATGACGCACCGGGCCACCGGCTTCCAAGAAGCCAAACAGGTCTATTTCGTAGGCACGAACCGCTTTGCCTGTTACTTCGTGAAAATAGACAACAAGTTGCTGAGTGTTTCGCTCAATACGGGCTAGCTTACCGTGTTTTGTCTCCAATAAAGATTGAGCTTGAGACAGCACCGCACTGGACGAAAGTGCAGGAGGCACAGCGGTGTTGATATCTGCTTCGATATTAACCAGCAAACTTCCGCTTAAATTTATCTTTCCAGATTTTCTTAATGTGTGGCTAGCGACTTGCTGTCCCCAAACCGGCATTCCCTGATACTCAAGCTGCATACGTGTGTGCGTGTTACCCACTTTATCAAGAAAGCTCGTGGACACACTTAGGCTGTAGTCTTGTCCCATGTTATATTGGGATTTTATTGCATCTCTTATTTCTACAACATTAAGATTTTGCACTGTAGACGAAGATTTGACAGTATCAAATTCATTGAGATTGGTTGGTTTTACCAGCGTCGCTGCGTGAACACCGGAAGATAGAAGTATACTTCCCAGCAAAGTGCCGGTAAGCACAGATTTGTTGGCCATATTTATTCCATTTTGTTACGCCAGCAATGTGCCTCATTTTTATCATCACTAGCTATCCTTAGACGTGACATTGGCGTGACTAGCTGAGGCCTAGCACGCCATACAACGCTCTTAATCTTGAATTTTATTAAAAGCTATTGGTCAAAGTAACACCTGCACTCAAATTGTGCAAGAAGCCAACTTTTATTCAAAACAGGCTGTTTGGGGTGGTATGTGGTAGCTAAATCAGAAGCGTTTTACCGCCAACTTACCCAAGGGCTTGGCTAAGCTCTCTGCTGGCTCTGTAAAATAAGCAGGGCCCGAATCTGTCATATAAATACAGTCTTCTAAGCGCACACCAAACTCACCCGGAATATAAATGCCCGGCTCATTTGAAAAGCACATGCCTTTTTTGAGTACAGTAGATTCACCGCGCACAAAGTTCACGCTTTCGTGACCTTCCATACCAATACCGTGACCCGTTCTATGACTTAACCCTGGTAACGCGTAGTCTTTTCCGTAGCCTTGTGTGTTGTAGTAAGCACGCACAGCATCATCAACTGAGCCTGCCGGCACACCTAGTTTGGCAGCAGCGAAGGCTACGTTTTGCCCTTCACGGGCAGTGTTCCAAACATCCACCACTTTCTGTGAGGGTGTACCCACAACAAAGGTACGGCTGATGTCTGATTGGTACCCATGCACGGCACAGCCGCTATCCATCAAAACGACAGAACCTTCACGAATCGTCTGTTGAGCTTTCGTACCATGGGGGTAAGCACTTGCGTCATTGAACAGCGCCATAGCCCAAGTGCGACTACCACCTAGCTGTTGCTGCGCATTGTTCATCAAGCCTTTGACTTCGGTTTGGCTCATACCAATTTTCAATTGGCTATAAACAAACTCATAAGCTTTTAGGGTGATTTCATTAGCCTTGTGCATCAGCGCGAGTTCATTTGCCGATTTATACATGCGACAACCCAAGGTGATGGGTTCGGCTGGCACCAGTTCCATGTGACCTGCCTCTGATTGAAGGTCGCTCACAACGAAATATCGCACACTGTGTTCAATGCCTAACTTACCTGATGTTATGCCGCGAGATTTAAGAATATCGTTGACGAGTTTGAAGGGGCTTTCGTGTTCTTGCCACACATGCACATCGTCGCCCACCTGAAGTGACTCGAGTACACTGGGCTTTTCAAAAAACGGAGTCACCACCGCAACATCGCCTTTTTGCGGAATCACTAACGCGGTTAAGCGCTCACTGCGCCACCACTGAAGGCCACAAAAATAGTCCATTGCCGCACCGGGCTCAATCAAAATAGCGGAGATACCTCGCTCAGCCATTAGCGCCTGTGCTTTTTTAATACGCGCTTTTCGCTCGTCTACGCTAATAGGAACCGCATCAGACGTGATGGGTGTGAGCGTTGCTACATTAGACGTGGGCATTGCCGCAGCCGCTGACATTCCTGATAAGGGTGCTAGAGCAGCACTAAGACCGGTAAACTTAAGAAAATCTCTTTTGTTCATTGTTATACTCCCATTTCTTTGGTCAATTAGGCCCACATTACCAGTATCGCCCCTACAGCGATGAGCAGTAGCCCAATAACATCCTGTCGATTTATATTGTCTTTTAACCAATAATGCGCCAAGAGCAGGGTTAATAACACCTCTATTTGGCCGAGTGTTTTAACATACGCGACGTGCTGCAGTGCAACCGCAGTAAACCAACCTATTGACCCTAAACAACTCACGGTACTAATAACAAGCACCTGCTTTTTTTAGCCAGCAGTTGAACGAAGGTGTTTGGTTGAGTAAGCGCTATATAAGCACTTAACCCCACCGATTGAATGATGAGCGTACACAGCAGTACCCACCCCGCAGCGTGTAGCAAAGGAAGTTCAAGAAGCGCACTGGCTTCACGTACCAGCAGACTCGTCAACGCAAAGCATGCACCACAAGCCAACCCAATGAGCACAGTTTTTAAACTGGGGAGTCGAGTGTTGTCGCCAACGCTCATTATCAATACCGCAGCGGCGCCAATACAAATACCTAACCAACCAAGCGCACTTAAACTGCTACCAAAAAACAAGGAGCCTATAATACCTGCAACAATGGCTTCACTTTTTGCCAGGCCAGCACCTATAGCAAAGTTCTTTTGCCGCAACAGCACAACCATTAAAAATGTTGCGGCAATCTGAAAAACGCCAGCCAGTACAACATAAATAGCAAAGGCAGTATTGAATGAGGGAATGGGTTGACTGGAATGACTGTGTAACCCCAACAGATAAACCACTGCGATTGGCGCGGCGAGAATAAATCGAGAAAGGGTTACACCGATACTGTTTACATGGCCCGTTAGCTGGCTTTGTAAGGCATTTCTAACAGTTTGTAGTACTACCGCCCAACAGGTAAAAAATATCCACATTTACAAGCCCATTGCTTGGCTTACAAATGCATTTTTAAGTGCAGGTAAACTATTGGTGGCTGAAAGTCCCACGCCTCGAATGAGTTTCTTAAAAGGGTGACTGCCATCGAACAAATAAGCAAAACCATCCATGGCGGCAATCATTTTTACCGCTTCAGTTTTTCTTGCTCGCTCGAACTCGCGTAAGTGTTTATGTAAGCCAATATCTTTTTGTTGCTCAAACAAGCGAGTGATCAAACTGGCCAAACACAGTGCATCTTGCATCCCTAAATTAGCGCCTTGTCCGGCTAGTGGATGGATAGTATGCGCGGCATCGCCAATAATGGCGATGCCGTCTTTTGCCCATTGTCTTGCATAACGCATAGTCAATGGAAAATCCGTGCGATTGGTTTCAAGAGATACCTCTCCTAACACGCCATTTGAGGCGGCATAAAGGGCATTACAGAAACTCGCGTCATCAAGTCGCATGAGATCACTGGCTTTTTCTGACTGCTGTGACCACACGATAGAACATACATGTGGGTCAGACATGGGTAACAAGGCCAAAGGACCTGTTGGCGTAAACGCTTGTCGAGCAACATTCTCATGAGGGCGGCTTGTACGCACATTCGCAACAATGGCTACGTGATCATAACCTTTGAAGGTCAGTGGAAAACCTGCCTGTTTTCGCACATAGGAGTTTGCGCCATCAGCCCCCACCAACAAGCGGCAAGTAACAATCTCATCATCACTCCCTTGCCCTCGCGACATCATCAGCATAGTTTGTTGCGGGCTTGGCAGCACTCTATCAATTTTGCCGTTTACCACAGTGATATTTGGCAGCTGCTCCACCCGCTGGGCCAGTGCGTTGACCAACGCTTGGTTCTCAACGATAACACCCAGTGATTCTTGGGCTAGCTCACTGGCATTAAAATGAATATCGCCGAAACTGTCTTTGTCCCACACGTGCATTTCACCATACGGGTTAACTCTGTCGTGCTGTATCAACTGCCATGCGCCTGTTTGTTCCAGTGCATTAATGTTGCTTTGATTGATGGCACTTACCCGTGCTGTGGGCTTGTCTAATACAGGTGTAGTTAACGGCCCGTTGTTAATCACAGCAACTGTGCAGGGGGTATCTTTTAACGCAAGTGCAAGGGTCAAGCCCACAATTCCGCCACCAACAATGGCTACATCAACATGTTGCATAATGGTTTTACAGTCCTTTATTAAACGTATGTGTACCAAAACCCGTAGTCTGGCGCACAAAGGCCGATTTGGCAGATTTAACAGCCCCTAATCCGAGTAAAGCTAGGTTGCGCCCTACAACCATTGGAAGGTAATCGTTTGAAAATACTCTCACTAAGGTATCAGTAAGATTTATGGTTGCGTTTCTATCTTTTTGTCTAGCCTGAGAGTATGCCTCCAGAGCAGCGTACTCACCGGGATCAGTTGCCAACGCTAAAGTATCGACCAAACCTGTAATATCTCGAAGCCCAAGATTAAACCCCTGCCCAGCAATGGGGTGTAAGCTTTGTGCTGCATTACCAACGAGCGCAATTCTGTGGCTCGTGATGTTTTCTGCATAGCGCAGTGCTAATGGATATGACACACGCTCGCTCACGCGCAGTATTCGCCCTGCGCGATAACCAAAAGCGCGTTGCACAGCACAAATAAAGTCCGTATCTGACAGGGATAATATCTCGTCTTTCTGTGCACTGTCTAACGTCCACACTACTGAGAAACCAGTACCGTTTGAAGCTATGCCATTGATATCAGAATCATACGGTAAGAATGCGAGAGGCCCCGACGTGGTAAAGCGTTCAAACGCTGAAAACTCGTGAGGTTTTGCCGTATGCAAATTGCAAATAATCGCGGTCTGGCCGTAGTCTTTTGTATTGCGAGTTATGCCTACACTGTCAGACAACGATGAACGCCCACCATCGGCAAGTACGACACATTTAGCGTTTAGTGTATCACCAGACGACAAAGCAACCTCAACATAGTCTTTAAAACGAGTAACTGAATTGACCGATATGGGTTGATAATGTTTGAAGCGAGATTCAGGTGACGAACTTAGAGACTCTCCAACAAGTTCTGTGAGGGCACTTAATGAGACGACTTGCCCAAAACTATCAAGACCGAACTCCTGGCAATAGAGATCTGTGAGCCCAAGCCAACCTTTGTCCGACACTTCGATATGCTTTATCGCACCAGGATTCTGTTGCTGTAGTTTATCCAACCCAATACCGAAAGCATTAAGCTCTTCGACTGTACGCTGTGCCAGTGCAATGACCCGTTTATCTTGCTCTGGACTGATATGATTATCGGGTGTCGACTCATCAAGCAAGGTGATAGAAAAGTCAGTGCGTTCGACTAGTCCTTTCGCCAGTACATTTCCAACAACGCCACCACCAACAATAACCACATCTACACAATTCAATCTGGGCTACCTTTCATTAACTGCTCAATTTGTTCTATGGACTTAGGGACATCGTTGGTAATTACCTCAGCACCTGTTGCTGTTATAACCACGTTATCTTCTATACGAATACCAATACCTTTATATTGGCTTGGAACATCAGCGTCATCGCTAATGTATATTCCCGGTTCAATAGTCAGCACCATGCCAGGTTTAAAAGGCCTATCTTCGCCTTCGATTTTGTATTCACCTACATCGTGAACATCCAATCCAAGGTAGTGACCAACGCCGTGCATGTAAAACTGCTGCCATGCCTTTGATGCTAAGTTCTCTGCTACGCTTCCTTTAAGCACACCGAGCGCTACCAAGCCCTGAGTAATCACCTCAGCACTACATTGCATTGCTTCTGTCAGTGTGGTGCCAGGCCCAACCATGGTCAGTACTTTTTCTTGAGCCGCTAGCACTATTTCGTAAAGCGCTTTTTGTGATTCGCTGAATTTACCCGACACGGGAAAAGTTCGACTGATATCGGCAGCGTACCCCAAGTATTCGGCCCCAGCATCGATCAAGATCAAGTCGCCATCACAAATCTGCGCGTTGTTTTGGGTGTAATGCAAAATACACGCGTTGCTACCCGCACCTACAATCGTGCCATAAGCGGGTGAACGAGCACCTGCCATTGCAAATTCATGATGAAGCTCGGCCTCTATCTGATACTCGTAGCATCCAGAGTGAGCGAATGTCATGGCCCGCTTATGAGCACGCGCAGATATTTGAGCTGCCGCTTTCATTACTGCTATCTCACAAGCAGACTTAAATAAACGCATCTCATGAATGAGTGGACGAATATCCTTAATCGATGATGGTGCTAAAGCGCGTTTTGGAATTCCTCGCAAATGAGACATGGCGTCCATCAACAAGGTGTCTGCTGAAGCATTATCTCCTAGGGCAAAGTAAACATTGTCGTGACCTTGAAGGTTTTCGAGCACCGCATCGTCAAGCTCTTCCAGATCGAACGCTTCGTCAAGACTAAATCGCGCCAGCGCAGCATCCGCACCAAGACGCTTACCTTGCCAAATCTCCGTGGTTTTGTCTTTGGTAGGACATACCATGGCGCGATAGTTTTCACCGTATCTAGGGTGATTAGAAAGAATAAGCCATGCGTCAGGCTCTTCAAACCCAGTCAAATACCAAAAATTGCTGTTTTGACGAAATAAATAATGCGTATCGTTACTACGAGTAACCAGCGATGCGGCAGGCACCAAACACACGCTGTTCGGCTCGCATTCAGCGAGTAATCTGTCTTGTCGAGCGATAAATTCTTGTTGGCTTATCATAGGCTAACACTAGTGAACCGTAGGCGGCTCTTGTTGATCGTCTAATAAGGAACGACCTAATTCGCTAAAGCATAGAATTGCTGAAATTTTTACATACTCAACCACTTCAAAGAGTGCTTTTTCGGACTCTTCGTCGTCGTCCATGGGCTCTTCCATACGTGCAATGTCAGAGAAATCTTCAAGGGCTTCTTTTACGTCTTCTGAGCATTTTGTCAGGTCTTGCTGGTGCAAACCAAAGCCCATCATAAACCCTTGCACCCAATTGATCAGTGCAGCCCCACGGTCGTTAATGGGCGCGTCGTCCTCAGGCATCAAGAGTTGCAACGCAAACTCTGGTTCAAGTAACTGCTGGCAGAGCTGATTGAACAGTTGCGTCAAAATGTGGGTAGTTTGGTCATTAAATGACTTTCCCTGATTAATAGTATCGGCAAGTGCAGACGTCCAATTTTGGTCGGTTAGCGACATACCGCCGCACAACATTCCACACAAAATGCCTTGAACTTCGGCACCGTCTACTACTACGTCGTGTTGTGACAAGACGTTAGTTACCTTGTCAAATGTAAGCTGTTTATCCACAGAGATGTGTCCTTAATCTAATTGATGTAATAGTAGCAAACCGCGTTCTCAAAACCCATAGGTCACATAGTATGTTGGCGCATTTGTAACTTATGGCACCACCCGCACTGCCCTATTAATCACCGACTTGCCTACAGACTGAACATTTAACACAATCATCTCAGGCTTTTTGTGGCAAGGCAGTGTGATTTACTCTATGATCTCAAACCAGAAATACGGACATTTCGCTCGGCAACATTCTGCTTTAAGGTCTGCTTTAAGGTTGATATTTTTGAGTGTATAATCACTGACCAAATGGTCAGAATAAGATTTCCACTGACAGCCGAGAACAACAGAAGTCATGTTTTATAATGGGGTTTTCTTCACCCTGTTACTGATTTGCGCTACGCTGTTGTGTTACATAATAACTATGTCTCCTGGGATGTTCGCCAGTTCACTCATGTCCCTGGCCGATGCTATAAACTTAGGAAGTTGAAACGGATGCTATTGCGCAAGCTCGACGCGTATCGAGAAGCCTACGGTGACCGTGATTCTTCCGCCCTGAACTTTTCGGTTCACGGGCGAACGATGAACAGCGGCATTCTGGGAGACGCCCTCTTTCGATGGACGAAGAAATGGCAATAATTAATTTTGGTTCTATTAATATCGACCACGTGTATCAGGTCGAACACTTTGTTCAGCCCGGAGAAACCCTCGCATCCTCGCATTACCAGCAATTGCTGGGTGGTAAAGGGGCAAACCAGTCTATAGCACTTGCACAAGCTGGCGCAGACGCTCGCCATGTAGGTAGCATTCATCATTCCGATGCAACATTTAAACAATCTCTTATTAAAAAGGGCGTTGATTGCCGTGGAGTGAGCTGCTCAGATACTCCCTCTGGCCACGCAATCATTCAAGTGGTACCCAGTGGTGAAAACGCCATTGTATTGTTTGGTGGTGCCAATCAAACGCTTACGGAAAAAACAGTGTCTAGCGCACTGGCTGACGCACAAGCCGGAGATTGGGTACTTACACAAAACGAGACGAGTAGTATCGACGCTGTTCTTGAACAAGCCAAAGCACAAGGTCTTAAAGTCGCATTCAATCCAGCACCAATGACCGAATCGGTAAAATCTCTACCTCTTCATTGTGTTGACTTATTGATCGTTAACGAAACAGAAGCTGCGGGTATTACGGAGAAAGAATCGTTAGACGATATCATCGCTTACTTCCGCGAACATTGGACACACAGCGAAGTCATTATCACCCTAGGTAAAGCGGGTGTAATCATGTTACGTGGTGAAGAGAAACTGCAAGTTAGCGCTTTTTCAGTTGATGCCGTTGATACTACTGCTGCCGGTGACACATTTATCGGTTATTTTTTAGCGGCCTACACACAGAGCGGCGATGCCAAACAGGCGCTTACTCGCGGTTGCGCAGCATCGGCAGTTGCCGTAACACGAGAGGGTGCAGCCCAAAGTATTCCTTCAATTCAAGATGTTGACCTATTTTTGTCAGCAAATGCCAACACATAAAGGTACGCATTACTATGACGCATAAAATTATTTTAGATACAGATCCCGGTATTGATGACGCTATGGCAATTTTCTTTGCCTTTCAATCTCCAGACATTGAGGTACTAGGATTAACTACTGTTTACGGGAATGTACCGGTAGAAATGGCGGCGCAAAATGCTCTTACTTTGTGTGAAATGGCAGGAAAAGATATTCCCGTTACTAAGGGTGTAGGTATGCCATGGGTAGGTCCAGAATCTGGCTATGCTCATTTCGTACATGGCGACTATGGTTTTGGCCACATCAAACCTGAGCCACCAAAAGGTGAACTAGATCCAAGAAGCTCTGCACAATTTATTGTAGATATGGCACGCCAGTACCCGGGCGAAATTACCATTGTCGCAATTGGTCCATTGGGCAATCTCGCCCTTGCACTACGATTAGAACCAGAACTTCCTAAGTTAGTTAAAGGCGTAAGTATTATGGGTGGTGCGGCCTTTGTTCGCGGAAACGTAACACCTGTGGCCGAAGCCAACATTTGGAACGACGCTCATGCTGCAGCTATCGTTTTTGCAGCCGACTGGGAACTCAATATGTTCGGGCTAGACGTTACCAACGACGTACCTTTCGCACCAACTTTTGTTGATGTGCTTGCAGAGAAAAATTCAAAGCTTGGTGGATTTGTGCAAGAAAGTGCCCAGTTCTATATGGATTTCTATTCAGCCAATCGAGAAGACCGTGTGTGTTTCTTCCACGATGCCTTCCCTATCGCCCATTTGCGTCATCCAGAGCTATTTACTATGACTGAGGGTCATGCACGTGTTGGCACCGGTGAACTAGACCGCGGCCAAACCGTTGTGGCTCCTGCCGGTACAACCCCAAGCCCATTATGGACAGAAGCGAATACCATCAAAGTTGCTACAGGTGTAGAACACGCAAAACTGGAACAATTGTTCATAGACACCTACGCTTTGTAATAAGCGATTTTTTGTTTACTCGAAAGGCGCTGAATTAGCGCCTTTTTTATTGTATTTATTGATTAATTAACTTGGTTTACCACTATTTATGATATCAGCACCGGTACCGGACAGTGAACCTCAACGTCTTGCAGAGTTGCTTAGCTACGACATACTCGATACCGATACCGAAAAGCTATTTGATGAGTTAACACTGCTGGCATCACAAATTTGCGAAACACCTATCGCATTAATTAGCCTTGTGGATCCTGACCGTCAGTGGTTTAAGTCAAGAGTAGGACTAGACGCCACCGAAACATCGCGTAGTATCGCATTTTGCTCTCATGCAATCTTGCAACGTGAAGTCTTTGAAATTACGAATGCCAAAGAAGATCCTCGCTTTCATGACAACCCTTTGGTTACCGGAGATCCCAACATTCGCTTTTATGCGGGCGCCCCCTTGGTGACCCCAGCAGGTCATGCCATCGGAACGCTCTGTACAATCAGTGATAAACCAAAAACGCTGACAGACTCTCAAAAAGAAGCGTTAACCACACTGAGCCATTCAGTCATCGCGCAATTGGAATTGCGCAGAAAAAATAGAGATCTCGAACGCACTAATAAATTTAGGTCAGACTTTTTATCGTACTTAAGCCATGAAGTAAGAACGCCGTTAAACGCGATCAATACGTTTAGCCGATTGTTAGAAGGGGAGGCAAAATCTCTACGGTTACCTCTGTCTTTTTCTGAGCCATTGGGGCACATAAGTAAGAGCGGTGAACGGCTTCTTGAAATTGTCAATTCAGTGCTAGATTTGAAACAGCTTGAAGCAGGTAAAATGCGGATCGTCGCCAGAACCGTTAATACTCGTGATTTATTCACTCATCTGTTCTCATTGACGAAAATTCGCTCTGAAGACGAAAATGTCCTGTTTGACTACAATATTGACGAATCTGTACCTCAATGGGTTGAGTTAGATGACACCAAGTTTAGCCAAATTGCCCTTAACATTTTATCCAATGCGATCAAATATACGCCAGCAGGCAAGAAGGTTGTTGCACAGATCAAATACAAGCATGACAAGCTTGTTTTCACCGTAAAAGATGACGGGATTGGAATTAGTCAAGAAGATCAAGATAAACTTTTCAAACCCTTCGAGCGCATGGATAACGCTCACACTATCAAAGGTACCGGGCTCGGATTAAATATCACCAAGCAGCTAATTGATTTGATGAAGGGCACCATGAAGTTTAAAAGTGCTCTGAATGAGGGAACAAGAGTGACTGTTTCCGTAGTTGCCCCCGAATCGACTATGTCTGATCAGCAAAAACTCTCTAACAACGACAATACACGACACCTGAATATCATTGAAAATCCTCACATATTGGTAGTGGAAGACCATTACATCAATCAGGTGGTGATAAGAACTGTATTCGAAAAACTGGGCGTTCCAATTTCTATCGTAAGTACTGGCGAAGAAGGCGTAGAATACGCGAACAATAACTCAATTAACCTAGTCTTGATGGATCTCAACCTTCCGGGTATTGATGGTCTGGAAGCCACTAGGCGCATTAAAGCAGGCCCCGCCTCCCACATCCCCGTTGTTGCACTGACAGCTGATGCATTGTATCAGCGTGCCGAATTAGCACAGCATGGGTTTAGCGAAATCCTTACCAAACCTATCGACAATACGGCACTAATTGATATTCTTAACCAATTCTTATCCCCCAGCGATATAGGTAAACTAATTTAGTAATGAGTAGAGATGGTTCATTTGATAGAAAAGCGTTAAGAAAATCATTACGCAAGGCTCGAATAAGCCTATCTTCAGAACAACAATATAGCGCAGAGATCGCCGTTGCACATCAGCTTAATCAAAGCGAATTTATTCATCAGTCCACCACTATCGCTGGTTATTTAGCAAATGATGGTGAGGTATCGCTATCGTCATTTATAACCGCTCAATGGCAACACCAAGGTCCCTATAAAAGGCACATTACGCTCCCTGTAATTCATCCCGTCAATAAAGGCCACTTGCTCATGTTGGCATATACTCCAACGACGCAGATGACCGAGAACAAATACGGTATTGTTGAGCCTGAGGTCGCTTGTAACCATATACACTTAATCAGTGACCATAGTGTGATTCTTATGCCCTTAGTAGGATTTGATCGACAAGGCAATCGTCTGGGCATGGGAGGAGGTTACTACGACAGAACGCTGAGTAACATACGCAATGCGCCGATCCGTCCTAAGCTTGTTGGCGTGGCACATGACTGCCAAGAAGTCAGTCAGCTACCAGTGCAATCCTGGGACGTTCCCCTAGATGCTATAGTGACACCATCGAGAATATTGCATTTCAAAAACGACTAACATCATAGCGTTTTTGACTAGGGGCAATAAGGCTTTTCAGGTACACTTCCGCAAAACTTACCTAGAGACCCCGAACATGGATCAGAACGCGAAAAAGCAGGCCGTGGCTAAAGCCGCTATTCAATACGTAGAACAAGACAGCATTGTAGGTGTTGGAACAGGCTCTACCATTAATTTTTTCATTGATGAACTAGGTAAAATCAAAAACAAGATTGAAGGCGCAGTGTCTAGCTCTGAAGCATCGACACAACGCCTAGAAGCCTTAGGTATTGAGGTGTTCGAACTCAACAACGTCGGTGAATTATCAGTTTACATCGATGGCGCTGACGAAGTGACTGAACACAAGCATATGATTAAAGGTGGCGGCGCTGCGCTTACTCGCGAAAAAATCGTTGCGGGAGCAGCAAAAACCTTCGTATGTATTGTCGACGAGAGTAAACGCGTACCTGTGCTTGGCAAATTCCCTCTACCTGTTGAAGTGATTCCCATGGCTCGTTCCTTCGTTGCTCGAGAACTGGTTAAGTTAGGTGGTGATCCCGTCTATCGTCAGGGTATTGTTACCGACAACGGCAACGTTATTCTTGACGTACACAATCTCAGTATTACCAACCCAAGAGAATTAGAGCAGAGCATCAACAATATACCTGGTGTTGTGACCAATGGTATTTTCGCCCTTCGTGGTGCTGATATCGTACTATCTGCAACGAATAACGGCGTAGAGACCTACGAATAGCAATTATCCCTTTTCACTGGCGATAAATTCTGCTAACTTCCGTTTAGACGTCTAGATGCCTATTAAAGTTTTTGAGAGAACATTGATTCATGAGTAAAGTTTCACTTCCGAAGGATAAAATTCGAATCCTATTACTTGAGGGTGTGCACCAGAGTGCTTTGGAAACCTTCAAGAACAACGGTTACACCAACATTGAGTACCTCAAGACTTCCCTTCCGGAGGACGAACTCATTGAAAAAGTTAAAGATGCGCATTTTGTAGGCATTCGCTCACGTACTCAAATCACTGAAAACGTGGTTGAAGCGGCCCAAAAGCTTGTGGCTATCGGTTGTTTCTGCATTGGTACTAACCAAGTTGATTTGGTTGCGACGCAAGCTCGTGGTATTCCTGTGTTTAACGCACCTTTCTCAAATACTCGCTCTGTGGCTGAACTTGTGTTAGGTCAAATCATCTTGTTACTCAGACAAGTACCCAGCAAAAGTGCCAAAGCCCATCGTGGTGAGTGGGAGAAAACAGCGGTTGGCTCTTATGAGGCACGAGGTAAAACACTGGGCATTATAGGTTACGGCCACATCGGTACGCAGCTGAGTATCCTCGCTGAACACTTGGGTATGCGCGTGCAATTTTTTGATATTGAAGACAAACTTGTATTAGGTAACTCTACGCAAGTGAAATCTCTTAAAAAGCTACTAAATACCTCTGATGTAGTATCACTTCACGTTCCGGAGACCGCTGAAACACAGGATATGATTGGCCAAGAAGAACTTGCGCAAATGAAGCAAGGCTCAATTTTGATCAATGCATCTCGCGGTACTGTTGTAGAAATTGATGCATTAACAGAAGCAATGGCTAGTGGTCACTTGAACGGCGCTGCAATCGACGTATTCCCAGTAGAGCCAAAATCAAACAGCGAAGAGTTTGTATCTCCGCTTCGTCAGTTTGATAACGTTATTCTTACCCCGCACGTGGGTGGTAGCACACAAGAAGCTCAGGAGAATATCGGTATTGAAGTTGCTGGTAAGCTCGCTAAATACAGCGACAACGGCTCTACACTATCAGCGGTAAACTTCCCAGAAGTGTCATTGCCAGAACACACTGGACGTTCGCGATTACTGCATATACACAAAAACCAACCTGGTATTCTTACTCAGATTAACCAAGCGTTTGCCGAGAAAGGTATCAATATCGAAGCACAATACTTACAAACGAATGCAGAGATTGGTTATGTGGTAGTGGATGTAGTTGAAGACAAAGCTTACGACGCACTTGCTCAGTTGCAACAAATCACTGGCACTATAAAGACACGTATTCTTCACTAGTAAAGTAGTGTTTAAGTCATAAAAAAACGGCTTCCAAGGGAGCCGTTTTTTGTTTTCGAGCCGAGATACTTGGAATTTAGAAGAAGTTGTAAACCAAGGTTACCGCTGTCTCTGTATCTAAATTATCGATATCGTCGGCTACATCAGTGTTATGGTCGAGTTTAAGCGATACTTTCATGGATAGATTACCGCTAATCGTTGCCGATAGTGCAGATTCAGCACGAGATTTAGTATTTTCTGAACCAACTTCCGTACTGACTGTTTGAATGAATTTAGCCGTATCTGAAATCGTCCATTGATAAGCCATTGATGCACGAACAATGAAACTGTTCTGCTCTTCACCCTCTTGTGTTTCCGCGAACGCGTAACCCGGACCAATCGAGTATTCAAAGCTCTGTTTATCAGTTTCAAATAATTTTTGGTTCCAACCTGCTGCAATCGTGGCTTGGTAATCAAAGTTGCTCAAACGGTCATCTTCATAAGAGGTGAATCCGAACAAACGATTATTAGGATCTTCTAGTTTATAGTTACCTTGGGCAGAAGCATAAAACTTTTGAGCCGACGTAAATTCAACATCTTCACCATCTCTCTCTACGGTTTCACGCTTATACAATCCCTCGATAATGTAGTCGTTACTCCACATTTCCGTTTCATGATGCGCTGCTAGACCGGCGTTAATTGAGGTAGTTTCTGTGTTACCAGTCGTGGCGATAATACCTAGCTCGCCCTCAAGGGTGAATGGTTTAAACTCATCTTCTGCAAAAGCAAAATTTGATACCACTAGTGATGAAATGAGTGTAGCTAATAGCCTTTTTTTCATGTGCGTTCCTGATCAATGAAAAGTCGGATTAGAGCACCTCAATGTTGCTTTTATTATCGGCGCTAAGGGAATATACGGTATAAAGGGAGCAATATTACCCGCCTCTGTTATTGAGTCAAACAATCATGCGAGTTTACGCAGGTTTCACTACAAAAGTATAACGAGTTTACACCGAGAAACCTGAACGTACCCTTAAAAAAACTGGTATACCAACGCAACTGATGTTTCAGTGTTCAACGAGGCTACGTCTTCTGGGGTGTCCGAATCATGATTTAGCACCACCGAAAACTTCATTGCCATTTCGCCAAACACATTGGCTGAGACTGATGTTTCAGAGCGAGACTTGGTATTAAACTCACCTGCTTCGGTACTTAAGAACTGACGTAATCTAGCGCCCGACTCCCATTTGTACTCATACTCAGCTGACGCTCTCACGATAACACTGTCACCAATATTGACATTATTACTTTCGAGAGGTTTTACAAATGAATAGCCAGGCCCAACACTGTACCGAAAGGCACTCATGTTATCGCGCCATAAGCGCTGAGACCACCCCACCGCGAGTGAAGCACGATGATCATAACCATTGAATCGGTCGTTTTCGTAGTCACCGTAGACAAATAGTCGACGATCTTTTCGCCCTAGTTTATAGTCGAATTGACCTGTGCCGAAAAATCGATGCGCAGTCGTCTGTTTATTTCCCTCTGACACCACACTCTGTTTGTAAAGCAACTCTGCGGTATAGCGATTACTCCAATTTTCGGTATCGTGGTGAGCGTTTATCCCGGCTTTGATACTGTTAGCAGAGGTATTACCACTGCTCAGTAAAATACCAAGCTCACCGTCCAATGAAGAGCTTAGTTCTTCATTGGGAGACGAAATGTCGGCGTGATATAAATCATCGATCAAATCCCGTGGCGTTGCATAAACCAGCGCCGGTGCCATAGTGCTACATACAAGCACGCTCCAACTTAACACTGAATGTTTTGTCATTGTTCTTGCGTCTTTTATTTTGTTTATTGTTTTAATTCGTAACTATTTTTCTGAATTAACAGCAATATTTCACATCATCATCGAAACTTTTGCGGTTTCTTTGTCTGCATGTTCAACCGCTTTAAGCAGCGCCGATTTATCAAGATTCAATGTATTGATATCACTGTTCAAAAAAAGTTCAACCGATTCGCAATCTGGTTGAATCATTTTAAGGTCAGCTAAAGAGCTCGCGGCATTAAACAATGAAACGTCTGTATCCGATGCCTGCTTGGCTGGGTCGTGTAAGTACTTTACCGGGTAGTAAAGTACGAGAGGAAGCTTCCAAACTTCTAGAATAGCACCGCTGCATTCGGCAAAGGTAAAGCCGAAATGGGTAAGTTGTTTGTCAGCAAGAGAGGATTCACTCTCGTCGTTTAAATATTTCTGGTATTTATCTGGGCTTTTATTCGCAACAACTAATTCACTGAGGTTCTTTAGAACACCCATCACGAAAAAGCGCTCGCTCCCACGAGTACCCATTTGACGGCCAAGATACCGACCAACCATGCCGCAATAGACAGACTTATACCAGTGTTTGTCTAAATCAATGAGTTTGGTGTTGAAGTATTTAAACGCTGAATTGGCCGTTTCAGCCATTACTAAGTTATATAAAGCTTCACCACCAACAACGTTGACTGCTTTGGTGATTGTTGACACTTGGGAAGGAAAACGGAACAAGGAGCTGTTAGCCAAGCGTAATACCTTGGCACACAATGAAGGGTCTAAACTGATAACCTTTCCTATAGCTTCAGCATCAGAACGAGGATCATCCAATATTCCACGAATTCGTAAACATACATCAGGTAATGCAAAAGACTTAGTAGCAAAAGCCACATATTTATCTAACGACATGCAAGTATCCACTGTTTAACGTTATCTAAAATTTCATTTGTCCGAAGTCATTAAACTACGGGCATTTATTCATCAAAAAAGCTAGCTTGCATTGGCGACTCACTAGGAGTTTCCTCATCAAGCTGCTTCGCATTTCGCCTTAACGCTGCTTTTTTACGTCGCTGACATGCATTAACAATGGTACGTCGAGTACTGTCGTCTATTTGCAACCAATACAGCCGTTCTTCACGGCTTCTGTAGCAACCTTTGCAAAATCCCCGCGGTCCTGACTCACAAACACCAACGCACGGACTAGGAATTGAAAAAAATTCCAGTTGAGACGCACGAGATGGTTGTTGTGACATAGTAAATGTTGGTCCAATCGGAGATAGACTAAAAGCTACATGCAACAATAAAGAAATGCCAGTTTGAATTTGGCAAAAATGTATAGCGGATTATACACAATATAAAAGGCCAAAGTGGTAGTATTACTCGCACCCTTCATATACCGTAGTTCGAAGCAATCATAGCTTTTTGATAGCTTTCATCTACTTATTAGTAATTCGTAGTAAACATGCAACTTGAAATTACGCTTTCGCAGATTCAGCTAATTGACTTACTTTTTCGGTTTCAAGCCGCGGGCATTTTGTGTCTCATTGGTTTAATGACAACAAAGTTAACACCAAAGGTATATTCAAATACAGCACTAGCGGTATGTTTAGCGGCGTATATCCTATTAACTGCCCCCATTGAAAACCATATTTATGGCTGGACTCGTCCGTTATTGCTGTTACTCACAGATTTAACGGCGTACAGCCTACTCGCTGTATACTGGCAAAAAGTACACCGCCAGTCACTCTTCACTAATTTGCCCGTGCTCTATCGAGTTGGGATAATTTTATGGTTAACCGGGATAGCGGTGTTTTTCTTCGCTTTTCAAGGCAAAGGGTTTTTCCACGATATCCTCCATATTATCGGTATGTTTATTCTCTTTTTTATTGTTGTAGATGCGCTTGGAGACTACGGGGAAGATCTGGACGAAGACCGTCGCGGCTTTAGGTTGAAAACTATCATTATCATCGGCGCGTATTCTTTGTCGCTTACTTTGGTTGAGCTGTTTCTTCGCGCGATAAAAGACCACTGGCTATTTAGCCTGAGTAATGCGTTGTTCATGTTTGTTCTCACCACATTTTTTGCCATGCGTTACATCGAAAATCAACGCAACACCGAGCACAACACAAGGACTAAAAACAACGACACACCTATACCTAGCCCAAAAGTCGAAAAGTTAACGCAATTAATGCAACCTGAATTCTTCTGTCAAAGTGAATTAACCGTCTCGAAAATGGCCGACGCAATGGCGTTACCTGAGCATCAGTTGCGTGCGCTTATTAATGTTGAACTGGGGTTCGATAACTTTTCTAAGTTTCTCAATAGCTATCGGATCCCGTTAGTATGTGAACAACTTGTACAGCAAGATAAGTCGATTCCTATTCTCACCCATGCGCTTAATGCAGGATTCAACTCAATTGCCTCTTTCAATAGAGCGTTCAAGGATTTCACTGGAGTCACCCCTACTGACTATCGCAAGTTAAAATCGGAGCAAGAAAAGCCTAATTAATATACTGAAAAAACATATATTTTTGCGCCTTTTCAAAAATGATCAGCGTTTCTTCAGTTTTGATAAGACGCTAATGACAGAGTAACAATAGAGTAGTCACTCTTTATTAGGAGTGAAACTCATGAAACGTCTTTTGATTGCCTTAGCCATCATTATTGCCCTTATCACCTATTTTCTGATGCCCGTGTACCAGTTTTACGCTTACCGTCACGAAGCTCCCATGCTAGGTGAGTCATACGTTCATGTGCCAAAATCTGGCCCAATCGACAATAAGGTTTATGACCAAAACTTTCACATACCAAGTGAAAAAGCATCAAGGATAATTGAAGAGCACAGACAAAGTATTAACAGCCCGGGGATATCTGCTGCAGTGGCGATTGACGGAAAACTCATTTGGGCAGGTGCTTCTGGGTGGGCAAACATTGAGAGCAAATCGCCAATGACAACTGCCTCTGTCTTTCGGGTTGGGAGCACATCAAAAGCACTCACTTCGGCATTATTAGCTAAGTTAGTTGATAGAGACCTTGTTTCGCTAGACACCCCAATATCCACTTTCTCAGTGGGTCAGTTGAATCCCAACTGGCACCATATTACTCCACGCCACCTAGCTTCTCACATGGCTGGAATTCCACACTACGGAGAGAATACAGAGTTAACAGGGCTATATCGCTCAATTGCACTAAACAAGCACTACCACAATGTGATGGACGCGACGCGACTGTTCGATGAAAGCGACCTACTTTTTCCTGCGGGCGACGACTTTAGCTACTCAAGCTTGGGGACGGTTCTACTGAGTACAGTCATACAAGAAAGTACCAACTCTCGATTTCAAGATGCTATGCGTGATGAAGTACTTCAACCCTTGGGCATGCAACACACCTATATGAATGAAAAGTTGAGTAGTGATGAATCCTTGGCTTCAAATCTTGTGACCTTTTATTGGCATAAAGAAGACAAAGGGGAGCTCGTCAAACCTTGGAGAGACGTTGACTTAAGTCACAGACTTGCGGGGGGTGGGTCTATCTCAACATCCTCTGATTTAGTAAGACTCGGGATTGGGTTCAATAATGATGACTTTATTAGCGCTACCACTAGAGAGGCATTTTGGACGCCACAGACACTGAATAGTGGAAAGGTCAATGAACAAGGCTACGCCATTGGTTGGCGGGTGAGAGAGTCGGACTTTGGAGTAGGCATAGGTAAGCTTTTTCAAGCCAATCATGGCGGTGTTTCAAGAGGTGCGCAAAGCTGGCTTATGGTAATACCTGATTACAACATGGCGGTAGCAGTGAACATTAACGCAAAAACCGAACACTTTTGGGATTTTGGTTCAGTATCGTTTGACCTCGTTTCGTTGTTTTTATCGCATCATATTGAGTCTACTCAGCAAGCTAGCAAGTAAGCTGAAACAGAAAGAAAAAGGGCCAGTCTCTCGACTGGCCCTTTCATTATTCTACTGTGAAAAAATTACTTTTTCTTCTTTGCCTTTGGATTTGGCAAGTCGGTAATGCTTCCTTCAAAGATCTCAGCTGCAAGGCCTACTGATTCATAAAGGGTTGGGTGAGCATGAACAGTAAGACCAACGTCCTCTGCATCCGCGCCCATTTCTACTGCAAGACCGATTTCACCAAGAAGCTCACCAGCGTTAGTACCAACAATCGCACCACCGATAACACGGCCAGTATCTTTGTCGAAGATCATCTTAGTCATACCATTCGTTGCATCTGATGCAATCGCACGACCTGATGCCGCCCATGGGAACACTGACGCTTCGTAGTTAACACCTTGTTCTTTAGCTTCTTTCTCAGTAAGACCAACCCAAGCAACTTCTGGCTCAGTGTAGGCAACTGAAGGAATTGAACGCGGGTCGAAGTAGTGCTTCTTACCAGCAATAACTTCGGCAGCAACGTGACCTTCGTGAACCGCTTTGTGAGCAAGCATTGGCTGGCCTACTAGGTCACCAATCGCGAAAATGTGATTAACGTTAGTACGAAGCTGCTTGTCTACGTTAATGAAACCACGTTCGTCAACTGCAACACCAGCAGCTTCAGCGCCGATAAGCTTGCCGTTTGGACGACGACCAACGGCTACAAGTACTTTGTCGTAGCGTACTTGCTCAGCTGGAGCATTCTTGCCTTCAAAAGACACATACAAGCCATCATCTTTTGCTTCAACCGCAGTTACTTTGGTTTCTAGCATGATATTAAACTTGTCTTTGTAGTCTTTCATGAAGACTTTCATAATGTCTTTGTCAGCAGCAGGAATTAGCTGATCTAAGAACTCAACTACATCGATGTTCGAGCCCAGCGCTTCGTATACCGTACCCATTTCTAGGCCGATGATACCACCACCAAGTACCAACATTTTTTCTGGAACGTCTTTCATTTCAAGCGCGCCAGTTGAATCAATTACGCGATCATCTTCTGGGATGAAAGGCAGAGATACAGGCTCTGAACCTGCGGCAATGATTGCGTTTTCGAAAGTAACCGTTGTTGTAGAGCCGTCAGCTGCAGTAACTTCCAGTGCATTGCTGCCTGTGAATTTTCCGTAGCCTTGAACGTGCTTAACTTTACGCATTTTAGACATGCCGCTTAGGCCGCCAGTAAGTTTAGCTACAACACCGTCCTTATATGCGCGAATTTTATCTAGGTCGAACGTTGGTTCACCAAACGTAACGCCATGAGCAGCCAAATGTTTCGCTTCTTTGATGACTTTAGCAACGTGAAGCAAAGCTTTTGACGGAATACAACCCACGTTCAAACAAACACCACCTAGAGTGTCTCGTGAGTCTATGATAACTGTTTCAATGCCTAAATCGGCTGCACGGAATGCAGCTGAATAGCCGCCAGGTCCGCCCCCTAATACCACTAATTGCGTTTTAATTTCGCTCATCGTGAACCTCAGTCCTGTTCTTGTAGGGTTATGCTATTAGTTTGTCTAATAGCATAACCGAAATGCCACAAAATGGGCGTATAAAATAATCGAAAATGTTACTGATATTGTAAACTTTTTCGACCTTTTACTTAAAGTATGATTCTGCGTAAGTCAGTAAGGTTTGCAGCAACCTCAGTGGAGAATCTCGCACCTACCGCACCATCAATTACTCGGTGGTCGTAAGATAGGCTCAGCGGCACCATTAGGCGCGGCTCAAATTCTTTACCATTCCACTTAGGCTTCATCTCAGACTTAGACACACCTAATATGGCGACTTCTGGCGCATTTACAATAGGTGTAAATGCAGTACCACCAATACCACCTAGGCTTGAAATGGTAAACGTGCCGCCCTGCATGTCGGCAGCTTTAAGCTTACCATCACGAGCTTTCTTAGATATTTCGATAAGTTCTTGAGATAACTGCTCAATACCTTTCTTATTCACGTCGCGAATAACAGGAACAACTAGGCCACCCGGCGTTTCAACCGCAATACCAATGTTGATAAATTTCTTAATGATTAAGCTCTCGCCATCGTCAGACAGTGAGGAGTTAAACAATTCGTATTTCTCAAGCGCCTTAGCGACTGCTTTCATCACGAATACAAGCGGTGTAATTTTTAGACCAGACTTAATTTTCGCATGATAAGCATTTTGTTCTTTACGGAACGCTTCAACATCAGTGATGTCTGCTTCGTCAAACTGTGTAACGTGCGGAATAGTCGCCCAGTTGCGATGTAAAAACGGACCAGATATCTTTTGAATACGAGAAAGCTTTTGCTCTTCGATATCGCCAAATTTACTGTGATCTACAGGCTTAACCGGAACGATTTGAAGTACGTTGTCGCCTACTGGTGCACTAGAAGTTGCAGCTGCTGTGCGCGGCTTAGCTAATTCAGCTTTAACATAAGCTTGAACGTCTTCTTTCAAGATACGATTTTTAGGTCCAGTGCCGTTGACTAGCGTAAGGTCTACGCCAAACTCTCGGGCAACACGGCGAACTGAAGGTGATGCATGCGCTTTGCCGTTACCTTTTGCCGCTGGTGCCGCTGGTACAGGCGCACTCGCTTGTGGTGCTGATGGCTTAGCTGCAGGTGCTGGAGCTGCTGGCTTCTCAGCAACAGGAGCTGGCGCTGGCGCTGGCGCAGCTTGTGATGATGAACCACCGCTAGTTTCAAGCTTAACTACCAAAGTACCCTGCTTAACCTTATCGCCTGTACTGATATAAACTTCTTTGATGGTACCTGCGTGGGTAGAAGGTACATCCATTGTCGCCTTATCAGTTTCAAGCGTAATTAGGCCGTCTTCTTTTTCAACCGTATCGCCAACTGATACCAATACATCAATAACATCAACTTCGCCATCTTCACCAATATCAGGTACTGCGACTTCAATAGTTTCACTGCTAGCTGCTGCAGGCGCTGGAGCAGCGCTTTCCTGTGCAGCAGGTGCAGTTGATGCAGATTCAGCTGGCGCAGGACCAGAGCCAGCGATCTCAAGCTTGATGACTACTACGCCTTCTTTGACTTTGTCGCCAGTGCTAATAAATACTTCTTTAACCGTACCCGCGTGTGTAGAAGGAACATCCATCGTAGCTTTGTCGGTTTCAAGCGTAATCAAACCATCTTCTTTTTCAATGGTGTCACCCACGGAAACCAATACATCGATAACGTCAACTTCGCCGTCTTCACCGATATCTGGAACAGCAACTTCAATCACTTCGCTTGCACCAGAAGCAGCTGGCGCAGCAGCAGGCGCGCTCTCTTCTTTTGGCGCTGGTGCTTCAACTTTAGGCTCTGCCGGTGCAGCGCTGGCAGCGTTGTCTGAAGACGACGCTTCAGGCGCAGTCTCACCGCCTGCTACTTTCATTTCACCAATCACATCGCCTTCTTTGATTTTGTCACCTACGGATACTGTCAGGCTTACAATCTCACCTTCGAAAGGCGCTGGGATGTCCATTGATGCCTTGTCACTCTCAACAGTAACAACGCCTTCATCTGCCTCAATGCTGTCGCCAGCGGCAACACAGAGCTCGATAACTTCAACTTCGTCACCGCCTACATCAGGTACGATAATCTTTTGAATATCTGACATATGTAAAATCCCTTATTTGGCTTACGCGTAAAGTGGGTTAAGTTTTTCAGCGTTAATATCAAATCGCTTGATAGCTTCTGCTACCACTTTCTTATCAACGTCACCGCGTTGAGCTAGTTCGTAAAGTGATGCAACAACGATGTATGATGCGTTAACTTCAAAGTGAGTACGTAAGTTTTCACGGCTATCGCTTCGACCAAAACCGTCTGTACCTAAACAACGGTATTCAGTGTCGATAAACGCACGTACTTGGTCTGAATAGTTCTTCACATAGTCAGTGGCAGAAATCGCTGGACCTGCATCTTTAGTAATAACCTGACCGATGTAAGGAACTTTTTGCTCTGCTTCTGGGTTAAGCATGTTGAAACGCTCAACATCTTGACCTTCACGAGCTAGCTCGTTGAATGAGGTAACAGAGTAAACGTCAGAAGAAACTTTGTAGTCTTCAGCAAGAATCTGTGCAGCTTTGCGCACTTCGTTCAAGATAGTTCCCGAACCCATTAGCTGAACGTTAAGCTTAGATTTAGCAGCCTCAACACGCTCTAACTTATAGATACCTTTGATGATTTGTTCAGCAACATCATCACCTTCAGGCATTGCAGGGTGCTGATAGTTTTCGTTCATCAATGTTAGGTAATAGAAAACATTTTCGTTGTTACCGTACATGCGACGTAGACCGTCTTGAACAATAACTGCAACTTCGTAACCGTAAGTTGGATCGTACGTAATACAGTTAGGGATAAGGTTAGCTTGTACATGCGAGTGACCGTCTTGGTGCTGTAGACCTTCTCCATTCAGTGTCGTTCTACCGGCCGTTGCACCCAATAGGAAACCACGTGCCTGGCTATCACCCGCCGCCCATGCCATGTCGCCAACACGTTGGAAACCGAACATTGAGTAGTAGATATAGAACGGAATAGTTGTAGCATTACAGGTTGAATAAGACGTACCAGAGGCTACCCAAGATGCCATTGCACCCAGCTCGTTGATACCTTCTTGTAGTACCTGACCTTTCTTATCTTCGCGGTAGAAAGCCACTTGGTCTGCATCTTGAGGTACGTATTTTTGACCTTCATTGGCGTAAATACCTACCTGGCGGAACAAGCCTTCCATACCGAAGGTACGAGCTTCATCAGGGATAATTGGAACAATGCGCTTACCAATTTTCTTATCTTTCAGTAGTGCATTGAGCACACGTACGAAAGTCATTGTAGATGACACTTGACGCTCACCTGAACCTTTCAAGATAGCATCGAAAGCACTCAGCTCTGGAATTTCAAGCTGCTCTTCTGCTTGCTCACGACGAGCAGGAAGGTAACCGCCTAGAGCTTCACGACGAGCACGAAGATACTTCATTTCTTCACTGTCATCATCAAACTTGAAGTAAGGCAGATCAGCAATCTTGTCGTCTGCTACTGGAATGTTGAAACGGTCACGGAAGGCCTTAATTGAATCAACGTCCATTTTCTTAACGTTGTGCGCAACGTTTTGCGCTTCACCAGATTGACCTAAACCGAAACCTTTAACGGTTTTAGCAAGGATTACCGTCGGACGACCTTTAGTATCAATCGCTTTTTGATAAGCGGCATACATTTTAACTGGATCGTGACCACCACGGTTCAAACGCCAGATGTCATCGTCAGACATATTTGCTACAAGCGCCGCTGTTTCAGGGTACTTGTTGAAGAAGTTTTCACGAGTGTACTTGCCGCCTTTAGCCTTACAGTTTTGGTATTCACCGTCGACGGTTTCGCTCATAAGCTGAATGAGTTTGCCAGATTTATCACGAGCAAGAAGTTCATCCCAATAACTACCCCAGATAACTTTTACCACTTCCCAGCCTGCGCCGCGGAAAGTTCCTTCAAGCTCTTGGATAATTTTGCCGTTACCACGTACCGGGCCATCAAGGCGCTGAAGGTTACAATTGATAACGAAAGTAAGGTTGTCTAGACCTTCACGAGACGCAAGACCGATTGCACCCAAGCTTTCTGGCTCATCACACTCGCCATCACCCATGTAGCAGTATACGCGCTGGTCTGAACAATCTTTGATACCGCGGTTAGTTAAGTACTTAAGGAAACGAGCAGTATAAATAGCCTGAAGTGGACCAAGACCCATAGATACTGTTGGAAACTGCCAATAGTCCTTCATCAAGTGAGGATGCGGATAAGACGACAGACCTTCGCCTTCACATTCTTGACGGAAGTTGTTCAACTGATCTTCAGTGAGGTTGCCTTCCATAAAAGAGCGGGCATAAATGCCCGGAGAAATATGGCCCTGCGCGAAGATAAAGTCGCCACCTTGGTTTTCATTGGGTGCTTTGAAGAAATGATTGAAGCCTACGTCGTAAAACATAGCCGATGATGCGAAGCTACCAATGTGACCACCAAGCTCTAGGTTTTTCTTAGATGCACGCAACACAATCATCAGTGCATTCCAACGAATAGCCGCACGGATGCGCGCTTCGATGGTCAAATCACCAGGCATTTTTGGCTCTTGTGCTGCTGGAATAGTATTGATGTAGGCAGTCGTTGCGTCATACGGTAAATGCGCCCCGCTGCGACGTGCTTTATCAATAAGTTTTTCAAGTAAGAAGTGAGCGCGTTCTACGCCTTCCTCTTCTAAAACCGACTCTAGCGCATCAATCCACTCTTTAGTTTCATTGGGATCTACATCTTGGTGCATCATATCAGTCATGGTGCCATCCTATAGTTGCTGATACAGAAAATCCCTTTCGCCATAGGGTGTGGGAAAAGGGAAACTTTAATTTACGTTGTTTTTTCACGCTCATTTGAACGTGTTTTCTTATGCAGCGGTGTTGTGTACTACCACTACCGCTTGCTGCAATTCTGTTCTGCGACCTAAGTCGCTATATTTCTAACCGTCGAAGCGCTCGTTGCACACGGCTGTCTCGCTGGTTAATGGTCAATAGTGTTTTCTCAATGTAAGCAAGATGCGTGTTACACGCTTGGCGAGCCGCTTCGGGGTCTCGCGCCGCTATAGCTTCAACAATTTCATGACGCTGACGGCCTATATCGTCACTTACATCGGTATGCAGCGCCAACATATCTAAGTTGCGCTCAATATTTTCAACCAGCATGCTTTGCATGGTGTTCATTACGTGGAGCAGTACCATATTGTGAGAGGCTCTTGCCATAATCACATAAAACTGCCCTAGCGCTTCAGCCTGCGCTCGCTTACTTTCTTGCGGCCCTGGCGATGGTAAATCATTGAGTGCTTGTTTTAGCGCTTCATAGTCTTCAGGTTGTCCACGAAGCGCAGCATAGTAAGCAGCCATACCTTCTAGCGCGTGCCTAAATTCGAGCAAATCAAACTGCGTTTCAGGTCGTTTACTCACTAAAGCCATCAAAGGGTCTCGCATCGCAGAGTTCAAATTGCGATTAACAAAGGTGCCTCCACCTTGTTTACGCTCTACTAGACCTCTTGCTTGCAGATTTCCAATGGCTTCTCTTAGCGACGGTCGCGACACATCGAACTGCAGAGCTAGTTCTCGCTCTGGGGGAAGCTTTTGTCCTGACAGCAACGTGCCGTCCAGAATCATAGACTCCAGCTGTTCAGTAATTACATCTGCTAGCTTTTTGCGTTGCTGACGCATACTTGAGTTGCTTCCCTCTGCCTATCTATCTCGCTGCGTGCGTTGTTTTAAATGTAAACAATACGGTTTCACAGCACTCATTGGTAATACCAATTTACCTTATTAGTTTAGGTTAGATCTGGAGCGTCGTAAATACTATCAGGGAAAGAAAGTGGGAAAACGAGGGTAAATAAGAAAGGTTGTCTTTTGAAAAATAAGAAAAAAAGGTTAAAAAAGGCAACTGGTCTGATGAGAGAAAAAGAGTGATTCGAGCGGGCATCAGCCCAACAATTGGTCAAAATTTGTTTTACCAATTGTTGGGGAACTAAACGTTATTTTTAAGCAATGAATCCGCTCAACGTCAGTATTGACGTAGCTGCTAGCAAAAACATTACATTTCTTTTAGCTAATTTAACCAATACTTTAGGTTCTACTGACGCGTTGTAAGTTTGCGCCTCTAACTCTTGTTCACTGAGCATCTCTGCTTTTGCAGAAACCGATGTCAAAACATCATAGGCAGACGTCTCGGGTGAGAGCACATGTTTGACCCATTCGGGCAACGCACGAGAGAAGTGACCCATGAACAATAACCCTAGTGCGGTAATTCGCACTGGAATAAAGTCCAGAGCGTACATTAAATGTCGTGCACTTGTGGCAAGAGGGTGTTTTGCAGCGCATAACGAATCTGCAGTACTTCGGCTTACAACATAAAAAATAACACCAGGTGCACCAAACGCCACGAACCAAAGCATTACCGCAGCGTAGTGCTGATAATTCAACCATGTCAGATGTTGCCCGAAACTGCGACCTTGTCCTCTGGCAGAGTTCTCATCGCCTTGGTTTTCACAATGACCAAGTTCATCGGTATACATGCTACAAGCCTGCAAGTCACCGCGATCGGCAGCGTTGAGAAAGCACTTATACGTAGCACGCAACGCAGGGCAACCAATAGCGATAAACAATACCAAGGTTTGCAATACAAATGTTAATGCTGAGCCCAAGAGCCAAACCTCTACGGCCGCCACTAATAAGGCAGGCGCAAGCATATAAAACCACAAGGCTAATTCTTTTGTGCTTTCAGATAACAACCCTTTTTGTTCAAGCCAATCTCGATAGGCACGAACGTAAAATTCACCGTGCCACCTAGACGTCTTTGCTACCAGCCGCTCTATGCTCAAAACCAATAACAAACTCATCAGGATCATAGTGCTTCCCTATTCTCTTTTGCAGTGAAGTTCAGTTGTGTTGCTGCTAATTTCAACAGCCGCTAAATATTACGGTTAACTTGTTGACGAAAATACGCCCAATCAAATGCAATGCCGGGATCCGTCTTGCGCCCCGGAGCAATATCATTATGCCCTACAATTCTACCCAAGGTGATCCGAGGATAAGCCTTTCTGATAAAACACGTTAACTCAACAAGCGCATCATACTGTGCTGCTGTATAGGCCAGCGTATCAGTACCTTCTAACTCAATTCCGATAGAGTAGTCGTTACAACGGCTGACACCTTGAAAGGAAGACAAACCTGCATGCCAAGCACGATGGCTAAAGGGGACATATTGTTCTATCTGGCCATCGCGATAAATCACACAGTGTGCTGATACTTTTACCCCCTTGAGCTGTGCATAAAAGGAATGAGCACTGATGTCTAGTGTCCCAGTAAAAAGCCCTCGTATACCATCGCCGCCAAACTCCTCTGGAGGTAATGATATATTATGGATAACAAGCAAGCTGACATCACTATCGTTGATACGCTCGTCATAATGAGGGCAATCCACTCGGACAGCCGATGGGTAATAATTCATACGGGTTTAAATTTCTGTATTTAGCTCAATTAATTATAAAAGTGTGACACTTATATTTGTGAACGCAACGATAATTTCCTATCGTGGTCTTACATAAGAACAGAGAGCTGCTACTAACGGGGGCTTGTTGCGTGATAGGAACGGCTAGTGAGTTTCGTTGTTTTAGTCGATAGGAAGTCATGGGCCATTCACTTCCTTCTGAGGCATGGATGCCGAAGCAGAGCCCCCATGGAGGGGCTTGTGGCGTGAAGGGAATGGCTCATGAGTTTCATTGCTGTAGTCAACGGGAAGTCATGGGCCATTCACTTCCTTCTGAGGCATGGATGCCGAAGCAGAGTCCCCATGGAGGGGCCTGTGGCGTGAAGGGAATGGTCCATGACTTCTCGTAGATATAAACAACATTTACCACACAACTTGAAAGAGGAATTCTTTTGACTGAACAAAAAAGCATGGGTAAGTGGATGATTGTGCTGGCTTGGATATCCGCTTTTGGCTTGTTGATTATGGTGTTTTCTGAGCTGTTGCACCGTCAGGTAAATCCAAACGCTTCTCCCGATTCCTCTCAGGTGGGGAATCGCATAGAAGTCAGACTGAAGCAAAATCGTGCTGGACATTACGTTACTTCCGGCTTTATTAATGGCACTAAGGTGACTTTCCTAGTTGATACAGGCGCGACAGATGTTGCAGTGCCAGCGCACTTGGCCTCTAGACTACAAATGCAAGCTGGCAGGCAAGCATTGGCGAGTACTGCGAATGGCGTTGTGAGAATCAATGAGTCCCGCATAGATACGCTTCGTATTGGTGACATTGTACTCAATGACGTTGAAGCAAACTTAAACCCTGGGATGCAAGGGGATGAAATTCTTCTTGGAATGAGTGTTTTGCGCCAATTGGAGTTTACTCAGCGCGGAGATTGGTTAATATTGCGTACCCTCTAAAGTAACACAGTGTGATTCTATGACAGCCCCAACGCTAGTAGCCATTCGCGAACAAGTTTCAAACGCATTACGCGAAGACTTGGGTGGTGACGTTCTTTTAACTAATGACATAACTGCTTGTCTTATCGACGAACAAACCACAGCCACCGCAACCATAATTACAAGAGAGCCTTGCGTGGTTTGTGGCGTAGCTTGGGCAACTGAAGCGTTTGCACTGTTTAATGGCGAACTAGATATTACTTGGCATGTGAAAGATGGCGATCGGGTAGAAGCAAATACAACCCTGGCGACTCTCTCTGGTAACGCTCGAATCATTCTTACCGGCGAGCGCACCGCATTAAACTTCTTACAAACCCTTTCGGCAACGGCAACTGTGACGCATTACTACGCCGACATCCTCAAACACAGTAATACTCAGATTCTCGACACCCGCAAAACCTTGCCTGGACTCCGACTAGCGCAAAAGTATGCAGTTGCGTGTGGAGGAGGTAAAAACCATCGAATTGGGTTGTTTGATGCCTTCTTGATTAAGGAAAACCATATTTTTGCCTGCGGAGGCATTGAAAAAGCAGTATCAACGGCAAAAACAATGAAGCCTGGAGTGCCAGTAGAAGTTGAAGTTGAAAGTATCGACGAGCTCAAAAAGGCGTTGTCTGCTAAGGCTGATATCATCATGTTAGACAATTTCACCAACGAACAGATACAAGAGTCAGTAGCGCTGAATAACGGCCAAAGTAAACTGGAGGTGTCTGGCAATATTACTGACGCTCGACTCAGTTCATTAGCAACGTTAGGTGTAGATTACATATCTTCAGGCGCGCTGACGAAACATGTGGAAGCTATCGATTTGTCGCTTAGGATCCATATTTCATAAACGTACGCCTGTTACTTTTTAGCGCACTCATTATCCGAGTGCGCTGGTCTAATCTCTCCGCTATTTTTTCGTCGCCTTGTTCTGAAAAATACCCAAGTATAAATTTCAACAACATTACAAACTGTTGATAAATAGTAAGTTTACAAACCTTTCTGGAATTTTTCTCACACCGTTGAGTGAGCACAATCGAAAGGTAAACAAGGGTATAATTTCCGATACTTGTCAGTGACACATTGCCTTCTATACTGAAAAACATGTACCAGGGCCGTGCCAGAGGCGACTCAGGTAACAGGTCCATTTGAACCGTCAATTTTAGAGTTAAAACGTGTTGTATACGTACCGGAGAAATACCATGACTAACATGACTACCCAAAACCAAAAAGGTTTCACACTAATCGAATTAATGATCGTTGTTGCTATTATCGGCATATTGGCGGCCATCGCTTTACCTGCATATCAAAACTACACGGAAAAAGCACGATTCACTGAAGTCACAAACGCAACGGCGGCAGCAAAAACGGCGGTAGAGATTTGTGCTCAAACTGTAGACACCTCGCTAGCACTTTGCGACGGTGGCACAAGTGGTATCCCAGCAGACGTAAGCGCTTCAGGTGCAATTGTTGGTGTAGGTACTGAGAATGGTGTGATCACTGCAACTGCTTCTCCTAATTCAGGCATTGTTGATGCTTCAAGCAATGCTGCAACTTATGTTTTAACGCCTAGTGTATCTGGTGGTCGCGTAACATGGGCTACAGCGTGTACTCCTACCACTTTGTGTTAATCACAAGTTTCTGAATGAATTAGCCCAGCACCCGCTGGGCTAATGACCTTTCCGACCACAAAGTCTCATTATCATGGCCAAAGCAAGTTTAACATTTACTTGGCAAGGAAAAGACCGCAAAGGGAATAACCGCAAGGGTGAAATAGCCGCAGCGTCTCTCGCTGAAGCAAAGAATCTTCTTCGCCGTCAAGGTATCTCTGCCAATAAAGTTAAGAAGCTCGCCAAACCGCTGTTTGGTTCTGGTGGTCAAAAAATAAATGCCGCTGACATTTGTGTAATGTCGAGACAAATCGCCACCATGCTCGGTGCTGGTGTATCCTTAATACAAACTTTAGACATGATCGCTCAAGGCCACAGCAAAGTCGCCATGCGAAACATGCTTAGTGACATTGCGAATGAAGTCAAGGCAGGTAGCCCCTTATCGACCGCGTTAAAAAAACACCCAGAGCAATTCGATAGCCTCTATTGTGATTTGGTCTTTACCGGTGAGCAATCCGGCGCACTAGAAACCATCTACGAGCGAATAGCCACCTACAAAGAAAAAGCCGAAGCACTAAAATCAAAAATCAAGAAAGCAATGTTTTACCCCATTGCCGTACTGGTCGTTGCTTTTATTGTTACGACGATTCTTTTGATATTTGTTGTTCCTCAATTTGAGGATATCTTTAAAAGTTCAGGTGCTGAACTTCCCATGTTTACTCAGTTTGTATTGGGTATTTCTAGATTTGTGCAAGACTACGGTATTCTTCTAGCGGCTGGTGTAGGGACGGCAGGTTATCTATTTGCGCGCACCTACAAGAAAAGTCCGTCATTGAGGGATAAACTCGACGTACGCATTTTAAAAATCCCAGTGATTGGCGAAATTTTAAAGAAGGCATCAATTGCCCGTTTCACCAGAACATTGGCAACTACTTTTTCTGCAGGTGTTCCCCTTATCGGAGCATTAGAGTCGGCTGCAGGAGCGTCTGGCAATGCAGTATTCAGAGATGCCATACTGTATATCAGAAAAGAGGTGGCTGGCGGTATGCCAATGCATACGGCAATGGGCGTGACTCAGGTATTCCCAGAAATGGTGACACAAATGATTGCCATAGGTGAAGAGTCTGGTGCCGTAGATGCGATGTTAAGCAAGATCGCCACTATCTATGAAGCGGAAGTCGATGATATGGTCGACGGGCTAACAAGCCTGTTAGAGCCGATGATAATGGCAGTTCTGGGCGTGGTCATAGGCGGACTTATTGTCGCTATGTATTTACCTATATTCGAAATGGGTAACGTGGTGTAGAAATACACGCAGCCATGTACAATACACTGCAAACAACAACTATATAAATCAGAGAACCTCTATGCTAGATGCGGTTGTACAGGTAAGTATTGAATTACCCGCGTTTTTCTATGCCATCGTTTTTATTACCAGCCTTATGGTGGGTAGCTTCTTAAATGTTGTCATCTACCGACTTCCCATTATGATGGAAAATAGTTGGAAAGAAGAATACCAAAGCTATTTTTCAACCACCAACGACGAAGTAAAAACCGAGTCAAAATCGCCATTCAATCTTGTCTTACCGCATAGCACTTGTCCTCATTGTGGTCATAAAATAAGAGCGTGGGAAAACATCCCAGTTATTAGTTACCTTTTCTTAGGGGGCAAATGCTCCCAATGTAAAACCAAGATATCGATACGGTACCCCCTTGTAGAGTTGTTTACTGCCGCAGTCTGCACCTTTGCAGCGTGGCATTACGGTCCCTCATCAGCCGCATTATGGTCAGTTCTGGTTTGTTACGTCTTAATCGCATTAATCTTTATTGATGCCGATAAAATGTTGCTACCGGACCAACTCACACTTCCGCTACTTTGGCTAGGGCTTCTACTCAGCACTCAATCTGTGTTCGTAGGTATGTTCGACGCTATTATTGGTGCCGCTGCCGGTTATCTCAGTCTGTGGTCTGTATATTGGTTGTTTAAATTAGCGACTGGCAAAGAAGGAATGGGATATGGTGACTTCAAACTATTAGCTGCATTGGGGACGTTCACCGGCTGGCAGGGCCTACCTATCATTATTTTACTTTCGTCGTTAGTCGGCGCTATTGTTGGGATCATATTTCTCCGCTTGAAAACCGATGAAGCACAGAGCGTTAATGGGCAGGCAATGCCCTTTGGCCCCTATATTGCGGTTGCGGGTTTTATAACTCTGCTTTATAAAGACTCCATCATTAATGCTTATATAAATTGGTTAATTGGTTGATGGGACAGACAGTTGTTGTTGGCCTAACAGGTGGTATCGGTAGTGGTAAATCTGCAGTGTCAGATGCCTTTGCTAATATAGGTATTTCCATCGTAGATGCAGATATTGTCGCTCGGCAAGTCGTCGAAAAAGACACGAAAGGTTTGTCGGCCATAGTAGAGCACTTCGGTACAGAGCTATTGCTTAGTGATGGAACGCTAAATCGCCCCGCACTAAGAGAAAAAGTATTCAACAATAGCGCTGAAAAAGAGTGGTTAAACCATTTGCTCCACCCCCTTATTCGAGAAGAAATGTCTAGGCAACTCGATGTATGTGAAGGGCCATTTTGCATATTGTCTGTACCACTTTTAGTAGAAAACAAACTTACTACGATGTGTGATTATGTCGTAGTAGTTGATTGCCCGGAATCACTTCAGCTTCAACGAGCTATGCGCAGAGATGGCAGTTCAGAGGACACAATAAAGGGAATTATGGCGGCCCAAGCAACGCGAACTGAACGTAAAGCAGCAGCATCTCACATTATTGACAACAGCACGTCTTTGGAAGATTTGGGACGAGCTGTCGATACGCTGTACAACGAGCTCATCGTCGATATCAACAAAACAGGGTAAATTTGCAACTTTTTTACCCATTAAGTATCAAAACTAGTGTTCTTTTTAATTCCAACTTGGCATCACCTAATTCTTGCTTTAGTCTTTAAATCTAAGTGACTGTGTTTAAAAGGGTATCCATGAGCGAAGCAGTGTTTGAATTTCCTTTAAAGGAGAAGATGCGTAACTATTTGCGCGTCGAGCAACTGCTTGGTCAATTAAAAAGTACTTCTAGCCCTCAAAACAATCAGCTACAGCTGGTGTTTTTTTCTCAGTTGTTTGATTTGTTGGACCTAATTGAGCGTCTAGACCTGCGCACAGATATTAGTAAAGACTTAGACGCCCATGAAAAAAATCTCGTCTATTGGTCACAACACCCCAAGATAGATAGCAGTGCCCTAGAGAGCGCATTAAAAACCGTCCTCGCTTTGCGCGAGCGATTAAAAGCTGACCGAAAGTTCTGTAATAACCTAAAAGAAGACAAGCTCCTCAGTTCTATTCGACAGCGCTTCGCTATTCCTGGTGGCGCGTGTAGTTTTGATTTACCTAACTTACACTTTTGGCTTCAGCAACCCGAAGCACAAAAGCAACAAGATATCTCTCGCTGGCTGTCTGATTTAGCCCTGCTAAATGATGCCATCGAGGTGAGCCTGTCGTTCATTCGTGAGCGAGGACATTTTAGTCCTACCCTTGCAGCCAATGGATTCTTCCAAGGCACTGCCGAAGACAAAAATGAGCTGATAAGAATAAAGTGTAGCGTCAATGACGGCTACTACCCCACTCTCAGTGGAAACAAATATCGTTATGCCTTGCGCTTTATGTGGTTTAACCCTGAAGCCCACCAGTCAAACTCGGTAAATTCAGATATTCAGTTTAGCCTAGCAGCCTGTTAGACTTCACCTACCCCCTTTTTTGTATTCGCCCAACTTATGAAAGTAGATTGCCCCACTTGCTCTGCCACTGTCGAGTGGTCAGAAGAAAGTCTATACCGACCGTTTTGCAGTAAAAAGTGCCAGCTCATCGATTTAGGCGAGTGGGCAACAGAAGAACATAAAATAGCTGCGAAGCCAGAAGAAACGCCTTCACCAGATGCCATTGACGTTGAAGAAATCGAAGCCATGCTCGCCAAACAAGGCGACCAATTTTTTTCACACTAATGTAAGGACCCCTCATGTTAGGAAAGGTAGTTTTGGTTGGTGGTACTCATGGAAACGAAACCAGCGGTATTCAATTGATTAACCATTGGAAACAGCATGGTGTTCCCGAGCATTTAGCTTCTTTGAATTTGGGTTTAGTCATAGCCAATCATAGCGCAATCAAAGACAACGTTCGCTTTGTTGACGAAGACCTAAATAGACAATTTACTTACCAAGCGCTTGCAGAGCAAAAGGACACTCTTGAAGCTAAGTGTGCTGAACAGTTCAACCAAGAATTTGGCCCTAAAGGCTCATCAACTACAGAACTTGTTGTGGATATTCACAATACCACGAGCAACATGGGCGCCACTCTTATTATCTTAGAAACGGATCACTTCAATACTCAGCTCGCTCGCTACGTTAAGCACGTAATGCCTGAAGCCATTATTCTAGTTGAAGATGAAAAACCTTTTGAAGAACACGGTTACCTTTGCACTGTGGGTAAAAAAGGGGTCATGATTGAGGTTGGCGCACAACCCCAAGGCGTCATGCGAGAAGACGTTTATAAACTCGTAGAAAAAATGGCAATCGCCATACTTACCTTCTGTGCCCACTATAATGAGAACGAATCATTGGTTGAAACTCCCTGCGAGGCCTTCAGGTTGGGAGAAACCGTGTCGTTTCCACTTGATGACAAAGGTGAGCGAACGGCAATGGTTCACCGCGATTTACAAGACAATGATTTTGCCCCCCTACTCCCAGGCGATCCTGTGTTCAGAGCATTCAATGGCGAAACCATTGGATGGTGGGGTAACGAAGTTACCTTCCCTCACTTCATCAATGAAGCCGCCTACAGCAAACTTCACATCGCTTTCGCCACTGCAGACAAATGCGAGATTTGATGTATCTGTTATAGCTACTGAAAGGAAGCTCAGGGCAGTCTAATTCATACAACGAGCCTATCTAATAAAGTTAGGCTTCGTTTTTTTGGTATCAGCGGTACTTGATTTTTTGATACTAAAAATGCGCTTAAGAGCAATGCTAGTCAGATACGAAAACACCCTGTAGGACGTGCTAGAGAGGGAGTGGTGGACTTTTTATAGCCATCTGAGGCATGGATGCCGAAGCTGAGCCCCATGGATGGAACTGGCGTGCTATAAAAAGTCCACCGCTCCCTCTACAAGGGCTTGTACCACCGGCCACGCTTAACGGGTTAGCATTTCTTGCTTTATTTTTCTCGCAGCTTTTGGATGATGACTTCGTTAGCTTTAGGGAAGGTATATTCATTTAGAGCCGCTATGGGAGCCCAAGTTCCTTCTTGGCCTTCTTTGCCGAAGGGTTCGCCATCGAAATCAGTCACGGTATGAACGTCTAGCTTGACTGACTTGTCACTGTAATCGTGTTCGATGAGTATCAAAGGTTCGCTATCGGATACATCAATACCCACCTCTTCAGCCAGTTCCCGTGCTAGCGCTTGGGTAACTGTTTCTCCAGGCTCTACCTTACCGCCTGGAAACTCCCACTTACCACCTTGATGCGCATTTTGTGCGCGGCGCGTGATGTAGACATTACCCTTTTTAAGAATAACGCCTACTGCAACATGAACCACTGACACTAGTTTAGCTTACCGCAGCATTGCTTGTACTTTTTGCCAGAACCACACGGGCAAGGGTCATTACGCCCAACTTTAGGACCTTCTCTTACAGCAGTACTTGGTTTTTTAGCATCTTCAGGTACCGCTGAAGCACTCTCGTGTTGGAAGTTCTTAGGACCATTGTCAGCTTGACGACGTTGTTGTTCAACCTTTTCAACATCTTCTTCTGCTTTTACTTTTACTCGGGCAAGAATAGTTATAACTTCAACTTTCAGCGCTTCTAACATGCCTGAGAACAGCTCAAACGACTCGCGCTTATACTCTTGTTTAGGATTTTTCTGCGCGTAGCCACGTAAGTGAATACCTTGACGCAAATGGTCCATTGCCGCCAAGTGCTCTTTCCAGTGACTGTCTAAGTTTTGCAACATTACTGCTTTTTCAAACTGACGAAGTACCGGTGCACCAACCACAGCTTCTTTTTCAGCATAAGCCGCACTGATGTCACCTAAGATACGCTCACGTAGCTTCTCTTCATACAGTTTGTCGTCGTTATCCAACCATTCTTGTAATGGTAGGTTTACCGAGAAATCTGCTTTGAGGCGCTCTTCTAGCCCTTTTACATCCCACATTTCCTCAAGGGATTGTGGCGGGATGTATTCATCAATTACACCAGTGACTACGTCTTCACGGATGACAGCGATAGTTTCGCTAATATCGCCTTCATCGAGCAATTCATTGCGTTGCTCGTAAATCACTTTACGTTGATCATTCGCAACATCGTCATACTCTAGAAGTTGCTTACGAATATCAAAGTTACGGCCCTCTACTTTACGCTGGGCGTTTTCGATAGCGCGAGTTACCCAAGGGTGTTCGATGGCCTCACCACGCTCCATGCCCAGACGCTTCATCATGTTGCCCATTTTTTCAGAGGCAAAAATACGCATCAGTGCATCATCTAGTGATAGATAAAAGCGGCTTGAACCCGGGTCGCCCTGACGGCCAGAACGACCACGTAACTGGTTATCAATACGGCGAGATTCATGACGCTCTGTGCCGATAATATGTAGGCCACCAGCTTCGAGCACTGCATCGTGGCGAGCTTGCCACTCTTCTTTTATTTTGGCGAGTTGAGCTTCAGTAGGGTTATCAATTTTATCAATTTCTGCCTGCATGTTGCCGCCCAGTACGATATCCGTACCGCGGCCTGCCATGTTGGTAGCAATAGTTACAGCCCCTGCTTTACCCGCTTGAGCAACAATATCAGCTTCTTGCTCGTGGAATTTAGCATTAAGTACTTTGTGTGGGATCTTACTCTTCTTAAGTACACGAGAAAGTAACTCAGAATTCTCAATAGACACAGTACCTACCAAGGTCGGTTGACCTCGTTTTACGCAAGCTTTGATATCTTCAACAATAGCTTCGTACTTTTCCTCTGCAGTAAGGTAGATAAGATCAGGCTTATCTTTACGCTGCATTGGTTTATTGGTAGGAATAACCACAGTTTCCAAACCATAAATATGCTGAAATTCAAAGGCTTCAGTATCGGCAGTACCTGTCATACCCGACAGGGTATTGTACAAGCGGAAGTAATTCTGGAACGTAATCGAAGCAAGGGTTTGGTTTTCATTTTGAATACGAACACCTTCTTTCGCTTCGACAGCTTGGTGAAGGCCCTCAGACCAGCGACGTCCTTCCATAGTACGTCCAGTGTGTTCGTCAACGATAACTATCTGGCCGTCTTTAACGATGTAATCGACGTCTTTAGCAAACAATTTGTGTGCTTTTAACGCTGCATTAATATGATGCAATAACGAGATATTGCCTGCGGCAAACAAAGATTCGCCTTCTGGAAGCACTCCGGCTTCTTGAAGAATTTCTTCTACGTGAATCTGACCACGCTCGGTAAGGTGGATCTGTTTTGATTTGAGGTCGATAGTGAAATCGCCATCACCCTCTTTACCCTCTTCGTCTTCTTCCTCTTGTTGAACAAGTTTTGGAATGAGCGTGTTTATCTTACGGTACAGCTCTGAGCTGTCTTCCGCTTGACCTGAAATAATTAATGGCGTTCGAGCTTCGTCGATAAGGATCGAGTCAACTTCATCCACTACCGCGAAATTAAGTGGGCGCTGTACACGATCCTGAGGGCTAAAAGCCATGTTATCGCGAAGGTAGTCAAACCCAAATTCATTGTTGGTACCGTAGGTAACATCAGCTTGATAGGCATCACGCTTCTGTTCTGGTGCCATACCGGGAATGTTGCAACCTACTCTCATGCCTAGGAAATTGAATAACTGATTACTCCACTCGGCATCACGACGGGCAAGGTAATCGTTCACTGTTACCACATGAACACCTTTACCTGATAACGCGTGTAAATAGGTGGGAAGCGTTGCCGTTAAGGTTTTACCTTCACCTGTGCGCATCTCAGAAATTTTACCTTGGTGAAGTACTTGTCCACCCAGCATCTGTACGTCAAAGTGACGCATACCGTAAACACGTTTGCTAGCTTCTCGAACAGTAGCAAAAGCTTCATGCAGTATGGCGTCAAGGGTTTCACCCTTTTCAATACGCGCTTTAAACTCAGCAGTTTTTCCCTTTAACTCTTCGTCTGAAAGCTTTTCGAACTCGGCTTCCAATGCATTAATGGCATCTACATTTTTTTGTAATTTTTTTAGAAGACGGTCGTTTCGGCTACCGAATACTTTTGTCAGGATGCTTGCAAACATTAGCTTGTTATTTCCACTACTTGTCGAGATGCAACTCACATTGAGCGCAACTACGATTAACGTTATTCGCCACACCAAAGTGAGGCTATGCGATTTTAGAACGTAAGCGCGACGCTTACTACCTGGCTGCTACCTTAATTACCTTCCATAAACATAAGGTAGAGGATCGACTGGTTCACCATCTTTTATGACTTCGTAATGTACGTGAGCACCGGTTGAGCGCCCCGTGTTCCCCATCGTTGCAATCGGCTGTCCTTTGACAACCACATCACCAACAGACACAGACAATTCGTCATTGTGCCCATATCGAGTAACAAAACCATCACCATGGTCGATTTCCACTAGATGCCCGTAACCGTATCTATCACCTGCCCAAGTAACAATACCCGAAGCGGTAGCAATTACGTCATCACCGGCTTTACCAGCGAAATCTAACCCTTTATGCATAGCTGGCTTCCCAGTAAAGGGGTCAGCTCGCATACCATAATAAGACGACAACCATCCCGACGCTATCGGACGACCAGATAACTGACTCTGTTCGTGGATATGGTGACCTTTGACCAAACTTTCAAGCATAGAAAGTTGTTGAGACTTAACATCTAGGGATTGCTCAAGCAAAGCAATCTCGTTAAGTATTGGGTCTTGTTGTAGGTCATCGGGAATCGATCTTGGTACGAATGCGTCCAGGTCAGCCGCATCCATTCCTAATTCTTCTGCTATTTGCTTGCCTTGTTCGTCGAGTAAGGAAACTTTTGCCGACAATGATGCAATGTGCACAAGCAATGCATTAAGTTTGTCTGACGTATTGCGTTTTAAGTCACTCACGTCAGACTGTGTTTCTTCTAAGTCTGATTGCGCTAATCGTATTCGCGCAACATCTTCTGAAACAGACTCTGTAGAACGACTCGATACTAACATAAACAACGACGACAAGACGGTAACGCTGACCAGTGTACGTACACTGATACTGCGTCTGTAACGTTTTGCCCCGCCAGATAGTGTTATTGTTAGTTTCATACTACAGATACATTATTATTATTGCGTACAGTGTAACCCTGTTCGTTGCTCATCACAATTGGCAACATCGTGATAGTCATTCGACGAAAAGCAAGCCACTAAGTACTCGATTTAATTATATTTTTCTACTTTAAACAACAATAGCTACAAAAGCTACCCGTAAAAAAGCCGCCCAAAGGCGGCCTTTTAATTGAATTAATTTATACTAGAGCTGGTTGCAAGTATCGAATTGGCGCAGCTTCTTGAGAATCAAAGGTGACAAATTCCCAACAATCTGCCTGCGCTAACAACGCGTTTAGCAACTTGTTATTCAATCCATGTCCAGTTTTATAAGCACGGAGTTCGCCAATAATGCTGTGACCACCAAGATATAGGTCACCGATGGCATCAAGAATTTTATGCTTCAAAAATTCATCGTCATAACGCAAACCCTCAGGGTTCAATACTCGGAAGTCGTCCAATGCAACGGCATTTTCCATGCTTCCACCGAGAGCCAAATTATTCGCGTTCATGTACTCTAAATCTCGCATGAACCCAAAGGTTCGGGCACGACTTACTTCATCTACATAAGAGCATGAGTCGAAGTCCATCACCATGTGTTGACGTGTTTGACTGATAACCGGATGATCAAAGTCGATTTGGAAATCGACACGAAAACCGTCGTGGGGAACAAGTTCTGCCCACTTATCATCTTCTTCTACTCGTAAAGGCTTTTTGATGCGGATGAACTGCTTATGTGCGTTCAACTCTTCAATGCCTGCTGACTGAAGTAAAAATACGAACGGGCTTGCACTACCGTCCATGATAGGTAGCTCGTTGCTGTCAACTTCGACAATAATGTTGTCTATACCCAAACCCGCCAACGCTGAAGCAAGATGTTCCACCGTTTGAATAGTCACACCATCTTCGTTGTTTAAACACGTACACAACATAGTATTCCCTACCGCATCTGCGCGGGACGGAATATCAACATGAGGCTGAAGGTCAACACGCCTAAACACAATTCCAGTGTTAGCAGGCGCAGGTCGGAGAGTCATTGTGACCTTCTCACCTTTGTGGAGCCCTATTCCAGTTTCTTGAACTGGGCGCTGTATTGTACGTTGTCTAATCATATTACGAGCTTTTACCTATCTTAAAAAGCGGCCGCGAATTATAGTGAGTTAGTACTCACATGTCAAAATTAATCAAATTTTGACCACAAAACTAAACAAAACGTTTACTTTTCAACCACTATTCCACGAATTTGACCGTGGTGCAACTTACCTTTCACAAAGCTAAGTACGTATTTACGCGCAAAAAGTTCCCGGTCAGTTCAGTTTAATCAGCTTGCTTTCTCAAAAACGCCGGAATATCTAGGTATTCCAAATCGTTTCCAGGCTGAGCATCATCCTCTGGCTTAAGTGCCTGATTACCCTCTGTGCCGCCCACCGCAGGACGAGAGTCTGAAGAACCACCAACACCATATTCCTTTGGTGCTTGTTGTCCCAAACGACCGCCTTCAGAACTAACCAACGAGATATCTGGTTTGCGTTCAGCGCCAATACCTGTTGCAACAACCGTCACTCGGAGTTCGTCTGTCATTTCCATATCAATAACAGTACCAACAACTACGGTTGCGTTTTCAGAAGCAAATGCTTTAACCGCATTACCGACAGTTTCGAACTCGTCGATAGCAAAGTCAGGACCTGCAGTAATATTCACCAAGATACCGCGAGCACCTGATAGGTCGATGTCTTCTAACAATGGGCTGGCAATAGCAGATTCTGCTGCTTCTTCAGCGCGATCTGGACCGTTTGCAGCACCACTACCCATCATAGCTTTGCCCATTTCAGACATCACAGTCTTAACGTCGGCGAAGTCAACGTTGATTAGACCAGGGCGAGTAATCAATTCAGCAATACCTTGAACCGCGCCGCGAAGTACGTCATTTGCCGCACTGAATGCTTGAAGAAGCGGTGTGCCCGGCCCCATCACTTTAAGTAGTTTTTCATTGGGAATGGTGATCAATGAATCAACATTATTCGCTAATTCAGCCGTACCTTGGTCAGCAAATGATGTACGCTTTTTACCTTCAAAAGGGAAAGGCTTAGTAACAACTGCTACCGTCAGAATCCCCATTTCACGAGCAATCTTAGCCACTTCTGGCGCAGCACCTGTACCCGTGCCACCACCCATACCAGCGGTGATGAAAACCATATCAGCACCTTCAAGCGCTTGACGAATGGTCTCACTGTCTTCTTGAGCAGCTTCTCTACCTACATTAGGATCCGCGCCGGCACCTAGTCCTTTGGTTACACTTGAACCAATCTGCAAGGTCACATCGGCACTTGAGCTTCTCAATACCTGAGCGTCGGTGTTTACCGCGATAAATTCAACGCCCTCAATACTTTGCTTTACCATGTGCTCAACAGCGTTTCCACCACCGCCGCCGACACCGATAACTTTAATTACGGCTTCTTCGCCGTGATTATCCATTAACTCGAACATACTTACTCTCCGGTTGTACGTCTTTAACACTATGCGTAATCATGAATTTCCAATGTCGCACTCCCTGCACATTGTCATAACGTCGCCATAGCGCCCCTAAAAATTAAAATTCACCTTTAAACCAGCTTTGCAGTCGATGAAATAAGCTTTCACCTGAACGCTGCTTACTGGATTTCTTATTATCAGTTTGCGCTTTTCCATACTGCAGAAGACCAACCACAGTTGCAAAGCCAGCGTCATCAACATATTCCGACAAACCTTTCACATTAATCGGATTACCTACACGCACAGGCATTTGAAACAGTTCTTCTGCGAATTCCACCGCCCCTTCCATCTTGGCGGTTCCACCGGTCAATACCAAACCAGCGGCAATTTGTTCTTCCAATCCACTGGCTTTTATTTCGTCATGTACCAGCTCGAACAATTCTTGATATCGAGGTTCAATAACCTCAGCCAAAGTATGTCTAGACATCACTCTAGCTGGACGGCCGCCCACGCTGGGCACCTCAATACTATCTTCCATACTCACCATATCTTTTAATGCACAGGCATAGTTAACCTTAATTTCCTCTGCATTGCTGATAGGCGTTCTAAAAATTTTAGCAATATCGCTGGTAATTTGATTACCCGCAACTGGAATGACTGCCGTATGGCGAATAGCACCATCGGTATAGATTACCATGTCCATGGTACCACCACCGATATCCACAACACATACGCCCAGCTCTCTTTCATCATCGGTAAGTACAGCATAGCTCGATGCTAATGCTGAGAAAATGAGCTGATCAGCATTTAACTCACAGCGCTCAACGCATTTTACGAGGTTTTTAGCCATGTCATCAGCACAGGTGATAATGTGTGCGTCGGCTTCCATACGTACACCAGACATTCCTATTGGATTCTTGATGCCTTCTTGTACATCAATGGTAAATTCCTGTGGTAACACGTGCAATAAACGTCGCTCAGCAGCAATAGGTACACTTCTAGCCGCATGGATGACATTATCTACGTCTTCTTGTGTCACTTCTTGGTTGTTAATAGGCACCATACCGTTCTCGTTTTGACACTTAACGTGACGGCCTGAAATCGCCATAAACACCGAGGACACACGGCAATCAGCCATTAACTCCATCTCGTTAACCGCTCTTTGTACCGACTTCACCACTAGGTTTAGGTCGTTTACACCGCCTTTGTCCATACCTTTTGCTGCATGGGTTCCCACGCCAACAATACTGATCTGATCATCGTCTAGTAATTCACCTACCACGGCTTTCACCTGGCTGGTGCCTATATCTAGCCCTACAATCAAATCGCGTTCAGACGGTTTTGACATGGTTTTATTAACTCTCTTCATCTGTCGTGCTGCCGGATGCATCTCGCCATCCCACAGCTACACCTGTATCGTATCGAAGGTCGACGTAGCTCACCGCCTTCTCCTGTTGCATCAGTAGCGGATAGATATCAATAAACCGTTGTAATCTATCAATAAATGCCTGACGCCCTAAATTTAGTTTTATGCCCGATTCAAGTTGCAATTGCCACGCAAAACGCTCACTCAATGACAACTCTGCAATCTGCATATCCATGGTAGATAACAACGCATGCATAGTGTTGTATCCCTCAAGGGCAGTTTTCTCGCTTCCCCCTGGTCCAAACAAATCTGGAAGCGAAATCGTCACTCCCTCAGGACTGAATGTATCTCCGTAGGGGTTGAGTATTAAATCTCCGTTCCAACGGGCTACGGGCGTTTGTTCTACCACGTAAATATTCAGTTTATTCGGCCACTGCTTCCGCACCGAAGCGCGATATATCCATGGCTGAGCTTCCAAAAGCTCATATACCTCGTTTACATCCAGAGCAAAAAAACTACCTGGCTGCGAACGCCGTATTAGACCTTCCAGTCTACCAATATCAACGTACTGGTAGCTCCCTGAAAAATCAATAACTTGCACCGGCATTTGCTGTTCATCTTGCAAATAAGTGTGCGCTTTTATTCCGGCATACACTATGAATGACAACACTAATAGCAAAAATACAATGCCGCCCCAGAGCGTACTTTTATTTTTTGTATCTTTTGCCATAGCTTGCCCTCTCACGCTAACTACGCGCGATTTCTTCCTCAAAACTCGTGTGCAAAATTGCTAACACCAAGTCATCAAAGCCGATTCCCGCTACTTGAGCGGCTTTGGGTACTAAGCTTTTCTCGGTCATTCCCGGAACAGTGTTCGCTTCCAGCAAAAAGAACTGACCTGTTTTGTCCTGCATAACATCTATTCGCCCCCAACCTGATCCAGAAATAGCAGAAAAAGCCAAGCTTGCTAGCTCAGCGAGTTTCGTTTCCTGATCATCAGCCAAACCACTGGGACAAAAATATTCCGTGGTATTGTCCTGATACTTAGCGGCATAATCGTAGAATGTGTGTGGTGTAGACATGCGGATAGACGGTAACGCCTGCTCTTGTAGCACGGCTACAGTAAATTCAGGCCCATCTATGAACTGCTCCAACAAGACTTGATTATCGTAATTAAAGGCGTCTTGAATCGCGTTTTCGAGTTGTTTAGCGCTTGTCACTCTCGCCATGCCAATACTCGACCCTTCTCGCGCCGGTTTTACCATGACCTCATTCCCCAATTCACTCATTATAGCGCTGCATGATCCAGCTTCAAAGTGCCTTTTGTCTGCTATTTTGTATTTTGCAGTGGGTAAACCAAGACTTTGCCACACTTGCTTGGTATGAATCTTGTCCATAGCAAGTGCAGAGCCCAATACGCTGCTCCCAGTATAAGGAATACCAAGTAACTGAAGTGCTCCCTGCATACTGCCATCTTCACCACCTCGACCGTGTAACATTATGATGACTCGGTCGACTTTCTCTTCGAGTAAATCGGTAAGTGGGCGTTCTGCAGGATCGAAACCAATAGCGTTCAGGCCTTTTCGCAAAAGCGCTTGCAGCACAGCGTTTCCTGAATTCAGAGAAACCTCTCGCTCTGCAGAGTCTCCTCCTAGGAGCACAGCCACTTTTCCTACGCCGTCACTCGGAAACTTAATCAAGTCCATATTACTCATGCACCAAGCTCCTCTTTGAGCCTATCCGGGTTGAGTTCGCATTCTGCTAAGGTCTTAGCGATTTTCCCGATGTTTCCAGCGCCTTGCGTCATGAGTACATCACCAGAAGCGAGTACGTTTGACAAAATACTTGGTAGTGATGAGGGCTCTCCCACATAGACAGGCTCTATTTCACCGCGCTGGCGTATTGAGCGGCAAAGGGATTTGCTATCAGCGCCGTCAATGGGTGACTCGCTAGCCGCATAAACATCAAGGAGTAGAAGCACATCCACTTGTGAGAGTACTTCAACAAAATCCTCATAGAGATCACGCGTGCGTGTGTAGCGATGAGGCTGGTAGACCATCACCAAACGTTTATCAGGCCAATTCGCTCTGGCAGCAGCCACCGTTGCAGCAACCTCCGTTGGATGGTGACCGTAGTCGTCTACCAGACAAACCTCTCCGGTTGGTGCAGCAAAATTACCCAATACCTCAAATCGGCGACCAATCCCGCCAAACCCTGCAAGTGCTTTAACAATAGCATCGTCTTCGATACCCTCGTCAGTCGCAACGCAAATTGCAGCCAACGCGTTCAACACATTGTGTTGGCCAGTTAGATTTAAAGTGACGTCCAGCGGTGCTTTATTTGGACGAATAACGGTAAAATCCGCACGTCCAAACGACAACTTGATATTTTCTGCACGCACATCATTATGGGTTTCAACGCCATAGGTTAAGATGTTACGACCGATTCGAGGGCGTAGAGCCTGAATGTTCTTATCATCACCACACACAATTGCTTGACCGTAAAACGGTAAGTTGTGAAGAAACTCTACGTAGGTGTCAGTCATTTTCGAAAAATCGCCGCCGTAGGTATCCATATGGTCGGCCTCGATATTGGTTACTACTGAAACCATAGGTTGCAGATGTAGAAATGATGCATCACTCTCATCGGCTTCAGCAATTAAATAACGACTTGTGCCCAATCTCGCGTTAGTTCCAGCACTGTTCAATAGACCGCCAATCACGAACGTTGGATCATACTCAGCTTGCGCAAATATCGTCGCTATTAAACTGGTAGTAGTGGTTTTGCCATGTGTACCGGCCACCGCGATACCGTGACGAAAACGCATCAGTTCTGACAGCATCTCAGCTCGACGAATAATGGGAATACGCTGTGCTCGTGCTGCAATAATCTCTGGGTTAGACTCATTGATGGCACTAGATACGACGATAACGTCCATACCATCGACATTACTTTCTCTGTGCCCAATCTCAACGTTAGCGCCTAACCCGCGCAGTCGACGAGTCATCGCACCATCTTGAATATCAGATCCGGAAATAGCGTAGCCTTCGTTTAGCAATACTTCGGCTATACCACCCATACCCGCACCACCGATGCCGATAAAAAAGATGTTGTTTACTTTCCGCATTTGCGGACTTTCAAATGGGGTTTTAAAAACCATTACGCCCCTACTCCTGCCACTGATACACAATGGCTTACTACTTTTTCTGTCGCATAAGAACTACTCGCCTGTCTGGCTTTTGCTCCCATCGAAATACATTTTTCTGGATTATTGATGAATCCACACAGTTCCTCGCGTAGTCTTAGCGCTAACTCTTGCTGAGGAATAAGTGTGGCTGCTCCGCGAGACACTAACGACATAGCGTTTTTAGTTTGGTGGTCGTCAACAGCATGAGGTAGAGGCACAAAAATAGCTGCTCTTCCAGCGGCCGCAACTTCAGACACGGTAAGTGCTCCAGCGCGGCAAACAATAAGGTCAGCCCACTCGTACGCTTTTGCCATATCGTCAATAAACTCATCTACCTCAACCGCATATTTTGCGTCAGCATATCTGCGTGTAACGTCGTCTTGATTGCCTTTGCCACATTGATGACGAATAGCTATTCCATTCAGGTCGGCGCATACATTGGGTAAGGTTTCGTTAAGTACCTTTGCGCCCAAGCTACCACCAATAACCAATAGATTGAGCGCTGACGATGGCAATACTCGAGTATTAATTTGAGCTATCTCGTTGCGAACCGGATTTCCAACCGTCTCGACCACTTTGGTGATCCCTTCGAACTGAGACTTCGCATCGACAAAGCCCAGTAACACTTTATTAGCTATTCGCGCCAAAAGTCGATTAGTCATTCCAGCGGCAGCATTTTGTTCGTGGATCACCACTGGAATGCCAAGGGACTTTGCAGCGACCCCACCAGGTCCACTGGCATAACCACCAAAACCAATGACAATATTAGGTGCTAATTGCTTAATAATTTTTCGCGCTGAGAACAAACTAGTCACTAACGCTCGAAGGCCACTCAACTTAGCTTTTATCCCCTTACCTCGAATACCTTTCACAGGAATAAAATGAATGGGAATGCCGTGCTTGGGAACTAAGTCCGCTTCCATTCGCTCTGCGGTACCAAGCCAATGTACTTCCCAGCCCTCCGCTTTCATTGCGTTTGCCACGGCAAGCCCCGGAAATACATGTCCGCCAGTACCACCAGCCATTATCAAGCAGCGTTTACTCATGGGTGGCCTCCCGTTCAACATGAGCAAGAATCGCTTTTATCCCTGATTTCCCCTCATCTCTTTCGGTGTCGGAAGTGGGCCTACTATAGCCATTATTCGCTGTTTTGGATTGCCCTTTCTCTGTGAGCGCTTTCCTCGTTTTAGGCTTGTCTCCCTTGTCTAGGGCTTGAACCCCTTCAACTCGCAACTCAAAATCAATTCGCAATAAAATAGCCACGGCCACAGACATCACAATCAATGACGACCCACCATAACTCACTAAAGGTAACGTCAATCCTTTCGTTGGTAATATGCCTGCACTAGCGCCCACATTCACTACCGTTTGGAAACTAAACCAAATACCTATGCTATAGGCTAGATACGCGTCAAAAGGTCGCTCTCTTAATAGCGCTTTGTTTCCTATTTGTAGCGCTTTGATCACCATACTTAATATTAAAACTAGTATGCACATCACACCCACAAACCCGAACTCTTCAGCAAGCACGGCCATAATAAAATCAGTATGGGCTTCGGGTAGAAACTCGAGCTTTTGAAGGCTATTTCCTAGCCCCTGACCAAACCACTCTCCGCGACCGTATGCCATTAATGATTGTGTAAGCTGATAACCGGCTCCGTAGGGATCTTCCCACGGGTCTAAAAAAGACACTACGCGTTTCATGCGATATTCTTCGAAAACAATAAGCGCAACGACAGCGAGGAGACCTGCAAAAACAAGTGCAAAGAACTGCCACAATCTCGCTCCAGCCAGAAAAAGTAACCCAATGGTTGTAGCGAACATCACTACCACAGTACCCAAGTCGGGCTGTCGTAATAGCAAAACCGCAAGTACAAAGAACACTATCAAGGGTTTAATGAATCCTTTCAGGTTCTCTGTCACCTCTTCATAGCGTCTCACCATATAACCTGCAAGGTAGGCGAAGAAAAACAACTTTGCTGGTTCAGCCGCTTGAATAGTGATAGGCCCAAGCGCCAACCAACGAGTGCTTCCGTTAACCGTTCTTCCCACAACAAGCACTGCCGCTAGTAAACCAATGGCTGCGAGTAATAGATATGGATTGGTCATGCGCCAGAATTGCATAGGTAGCTGCAACACCACCATAGACGCAATAAGTGCCAAAATAATGTAAATAGTGTGTCTGATAGCGAAGTGAAAAGGGTTGCCATGAATTCTATCCGCAATAGGAATAGATGCAGACATAACAATAATCAGACCAATACTTAACAGAGATAGTGCGAGTAAAATTAGCCCGAGATCAAACGGGCGTTGAACACGCACATCATCGTGTTGCGCAGCAAAAATTGCACTGAGTGAAGGCGCGGCACTGATCATAGATGTTGTCCCTCCATCACTGCGGCCTTAAAAACTTCAGCTCGTTCGATATAATTATTGAACATATCAATACTTGCACACGCAGGCGAAAGCATAACAACGTCGTTGTGATGCGCTGTGTTTTTAGCAGCAATCACTGCATCTCTCATCGATTTACAATATTGCGTTTTGGGAAATATATGTACGATCTTGTCCGCATCTTTACCGAGAGCAAATACTGACGCTACGTGTTCTTCTAACACCGGCCTTAGTGGTGACAAATCGGCACCTTTTGCATCACCACCAGCAATGAGATGAAGCTTTCCACTCAGCCGTGGTGCAATACCTTGAATGGCTGCTATTGTTGCCCCAACATTGGTCGCTTTCGAGTCATCAATCCAGCGAATTCCATTAAAGTTGCCTAACTCCACACATCGATGTGGCGCAGATTCAAACGTTTTAACGGAGTTAACTGCTTCATTCAGGTCTACACCTAGAGTTTCACATAGGCCTAAAGCCGCCATAACGTTAAGCACATTGTGCTCACCGGCTAAAGGTATCTCAGAAAAACTAATCAACGGCTGACCTTGATAGGTAATGTTGTCATCAATCACTCCAAAACCTTCATTGGATGCGGATAAACCGTAATTGATAACTTCACCGACCGGATACTCAGGGACACTGTACTCATGATCTCGCCAAACAACAGCACTTGCGCAATGGGCAAATATGCGTTGTTTGGCATTACCGTATCCTTCGAGAGAGCCGTGTCGATCGAGGTGATCTTCAGACAAGTTAAGCAGCGTGGCTCCTTGGAGTACCAACGAACTTGTCATTTCTAATTGAAAGCTCGATAGTTCAAGCACAATAACGTCTAACTCTGCATCAAGAGTTTCAAGGACTGGTTTACCCACGTTACCTGCTGCGACAGTTCTTTTTCCCAAAGACTTAAGAATATGCGTTGTTAACAGCGTAACGGTGGTTTTACCGTTAGAACCGGTGATACCAATACATGGTGTTTTAGTTAATCGGGCAAATAGTTCAACGTCACCGATGATTTCCAATCCGCAGCGCTTAGCCTCTTGTACTGCCGGTTCATTAGGGGACACCCCCGGACTGAGCACCAAAGTATCTACATTCTCAAAAAAAGACGCCTTTGGTAAGCCGAGCAATACCTCAACTGCATCTAACGTAGTGTGTTCGCCAAGCGCTAAATGTTCTCGCGTGTCGAACGCTTTTACGTAGGCGTCTTTTTCAAGTAAAAATCGCACGCACGCCTGACCCGTTAGGCCAAGCCCGCAAACTACATAGCGATGTTCACTCAATGTATAAGTCATTAACGAAGCTTCAACGTTGCAAGTCCGACAAGGACAAGAATGATAGAAATAATCCAGAACCTCACAATAACTCGAGGTTCAGGCCAGCCCTTGAGTTCATAGTGATGATGAATCGGCGCCATTCTGAATATGCGCTGCCCTCTTAACTTGTATGACCCCACTTGTAAGATTACCGAAACGGTCTCCATCACGAAGACACCGCCCATAATAATTAAGACAATCTCCTGGCGCACCAACACTGCTAGTACTCCAAGCGTGGCACCAAGAGACAATGAGCCTACATCGCCCATAAAAACTTGTGCTGGATAGGTGTTGAACCATAGGAAACCCAAACCAGCCCCGACAATGGCGGTACACACAATAACGAGTTCACTGGTAAGCGGAATATGTGGAATATTCAAATAAGAGGCGAAATTAGCGTTACCCGTAACATAAGCGAAGATGGCAAAAGCGCCTGCGACGAGAATGGTAGGAACAATGGCTAAGCCGTCAAGTCCGTCAGTAAGGTTAACCGCATTGCTCGTCCCCACAATGGCGAAATAAGTCACGACCACAAAGAACAAACCCAACTGTGGCATAACTTCTTTGAAAAAAGGTACTAACAGCGAAGTTTCTGCACTCAAATTAGCGCTTGAGTAGAGATAAAAAGCGACACCTATGGCCACCACTGATTGCCAAAAGTATTTCCAACGAGCAATCAATCCCTTGGCATCTTTGCGAATCACCTTTCGGTAGTCATCAACAAAACCGATAATACCGTAACTTACGACCACCGCGAGTGTGACAAGGACATAGCGGTTTGTTAAATCTGCCCATAAAAGCACACTTACAACAATTGCCGCGAGTATGAGTAGCCCACCCATAGTGGGTGTGCCTGATTTAGATAAATGGCTTTCAGGGCCATCATCTCTTACGGTTTGGCCTATCTGCATGGTCTGCAAAAAGCGAATCATTTTGGGACCAATCAAAATCGCTATCAGCAACGCGGTCAGCGTACTGAGAATTGCTCTGAGTGTGAGATAAGAGAAAACATTAAACCCAGCATCGATCTGAGTCAGCCAGTCGGCTAGCCAAATTAACATGCTATGCGCTCCCGACGGCGATCAAGCTTTCCCAGCGGTGAGGCCTCGATTGCCTCTACCACCTGTTCCATTTTGGAACTGCGTGAACCCTTAACTAAAATTGAAAGATCTCGTTGCTCGTGAAGCAAACACGCTTCCATCGCTTCAATCAGACTATCTACATCACTAAAATGTCCGTTTTGCATACCAAATGCTTCACTGGCCGCCTGACTTAGCACACCTTTGGTAAACAAGTAGTCAATTCCCTTTTCCTTTGCATACTCACCCACTTGCTCATGATAAAAACGAGACTTATCACCAAGTTCTTTCATATCACCAAGTACGAGTACTCGAGTGCCAGAGAAACTGCTCAATGTATCGATTGCAGCATTAACAGACGCAACGTTGGCATTATATGTGTCATCAAGCAAACGCACTTGGTCAGTGAGCGCTTTTACATTCAGACGGCCTTTTACCTGTTGCATAGACAACAAACCATCGCGAACGTTTTCTAATGTAGCGCCCAACTGAATAGTTAGCGCTGCAGCAAGGAGAGCATTGCCCACATTATGAGAACCGGGAATGGTTAGCTGAATATTAACTTCGCCTTGTGGCGTAAACATTTGGAAAGCGGCACAACCGTCTAGACCAACAATAATGTCTTGAGCGTAGAACTCGGCTTCGTTCTTTTGATCAGGGGCGAAGCGCAGTACTTTAGTACGCTTTAACTTTCCAAGCCAAAACTCAGCAAACTGACTATCAGCATTAACAATGGCTACGCCATCATCACCAAGCCCCTTGAATATTTCACTTTTTGCGCGAGCAACACCGAGTAAGCTACCAAAACCTTCGAGATGAGACGCCGCTGCATTAACAATAGTTGCCACATCGGGCTTAACGAGGTTAGTAGTATAAGCAATCTCTCCGAGGTGATTAGCACCAAGTTCCATCACTGCATACTCGTGATGTTTCTCTAACCTAAGCAAGGTCAGTGGTACACCGATATCATTGTTAAAATTGCCATTTGTTGCCAATACACTGCCTCGGCGAGAGAGGATGGCAGCACACATTTCTTTTACAGTGGTTTTTCCACTACTCCCCGTAATCGCTAGCGTTTTAGGAGCTACTAGCGCTTTTACCGCAGCGCCCAATTTGCCCAATGCAATTTTGGTGTCTTCTACTTTAATTGCTGGTAGCGAGGATTCGGTCTCTTCACTGATAATAATGGCACTTGCGCCCGCTTTTTCAGCATTCGCGACGAAGTCGTGCCCATTAAAGTTTGTGCCTTTTAACGCGAGATATACTGCACCTTTAGTTATTGTTCGTGTGTCGGTACTTACTGCGTCAATCGTAAGGTCTTCTCCGACAAGTTCGCCTTCAACTTGACTGGCTATCCACGACAGCGTTGTTGTTATCATATGCTGTACTCCTCTTGTAGCGCGGCTACAAGCTTACGTTCGTTATAATTTGTTCGTTGTTCACCAATAATTTGGTAGTCTTCGTGACCTTTACCGGCCACTACTATCAAGTCGTTCTTATCAGCATTATTGAGGCAATAGCGAATCGCTTGCTCCCTATCAGGCTCAAAAAAAGCGCTTTCTGGATGTGTTAACCCAGTCTTAATGTGCTGTGCTATAACGTCTGGTGCTTCACTACGACTGTTGTCATTAGTGATAACAATATGATCTGCGCCACGCTCAGCCGCTTCTCCCATCAAAGGTCGTTTGCCCTGATCTCTATCACCGCCACAACCAAAAATGCACCATACGTTGCCATTCGTGTGCTTGCGTACACTTTTCAGCAAAGCGATGAGTGCATCTGGCGTATGTGCATAATCTACAAGCACATTGGCTTTGTTCTGCATAGCAAATATTTCCATACGCCCAGCCACTGGTGAAATTGAAGGAAGCACGCTAGCGATATCTTCAATTCGTTCATTCTGTGCCAGTAACACAGCTACCGCACTAAGCACATTGCGAATACTGAACTCTCCCATTAATGGAAGTGATATTAAAAATTGCCCCCAAGACGTGACCAGATCAAACTCACATCCAGATGGATGATAGGTAACATTTGTGGCGAAACAATGGCGATCTTGAGTTCCTTTATGTTGCTCGTGAAATGATGAGTCTATATTCATCCCCGTCCAAACGCGTGTAAGAGAAGATGGGGTATGTTTATCCCAATTAAGGCTTTCACTATCGTTTGCGTTTAGCACTACTGCCTTCAATCCCGGCTGAAGTAATAGCTTTCGCTTAGCTTCGCCGTAGGCTTCCATTGTTCCGTGATAATCTAAATGGTCTCGCGTCAAGTTTGTGAACACTGCAACATCAGTTTTAACCTGAGAGAGTCGTCCTTGTACTAACGCATGAGAGCTAGCCTCAAATGCCACATGAGTGACTTGACTCTGGGCAAATTCGGCAAGGGTATATTGCATACTTATCGCATCAGGCGTGGTGTTGAGGGCATCACCAGTCCACTGAATTTTTTTACCATCGTAGATACCGGTTCCCAGCGTTCCAATACTTCCACACCGTGAGCCCAAGAGTGCTTTGAGCTGAGTAACCATCTGCACTGTCGAGGTTTTACCATTAGTACCTGTTACTGCAACTGTGGTCATTTTTGACGCTGGATAATCATAAAAAGCGGCGGCTAATGATGAAAGCATGGCTGGAAGGTCGTACATGTGTACAATCACGGTATTGCCACGCATCTCAATTTTCCCATGAGATGCGAAGTCCTCAGTATGAGAAAACACTGCTCTCGCACCTAAACTTATAGCCTGAGGAATAAAATCTCTGCCGTCTCTTTCATGACCTTTAATCGCCACAAAAATAAGTTTGGTGTTTACTTGCCTACTATCTAAGGTCAGTCCTTGTACCCGAATATCAGGGGCTGCTATGTCAAATTTAACGAGTAGAGATCTGACACTTTGTACAAATGCACTAACTACCACTGCCGTCTCCTCGTTGTAAGGCACTTGACGTCACTTGCTTGTCGTCCGGCGCAATATTCAACATGTGTAGTGCTCCGCCCATAATTGAGGAAAATACTGGCGCCGCAGTATCTCCCGCATGGTACAAATCACCACCAGGTTCATTAATAAGTACAACAGTAACTAACTTAGGATTTGATACGGGTGCAATACCTGCGAATATATTGACGTATTCCTCGCCATAACCACCAGCAACAGCCTTTCGGCTTGTGCCGGTTTTTCCGGCAACTCGATATCCAGGCACAGCTGCTTGCCTAGCCGTGCCTCCTCGTTGTGTAACACTTTCCATCATGTGAACAAGCGCTTTTGCACTAGCCTCGCTCACGACCCGTTCTTCTTGCTCTTGCCAACCTGCCTGTTCGTCTGTTTGAATAATGTTGAGTGGGCGCTTTATACCGCCCGTAGCCAATGTGGTGTAAAGCCGCCCTAACTGCGCAGTTGTCACCGAAATACCGTAGCCAAATGACAATGTAGCCAACTCAAACTCTGACCAACGGTTGCGCTCGTAGAAAATACCACTGCTCTCGCCTGCCATATTTAGACCCGTGTCAGACATCAAACCCATGTTGTAATAGGTATCTAACAAAAACTCTTTTGGTACAGACAACGCAAGCTTTGAGGTTCCCATATTGCTCGAGTGCTGGATAATTTCTTCTAGCGTTAGCTCACCGTAATTACGCGAGTCTTTTACTAAACTCCCCCCTAAACGCATCCACCCGGGATAAGTATCGACGGTATCGTTGGGCTGAACGTCGCCAAACTCTAATGCAGAAAGTACGGCGAGTGGTTTGAGTGATGAACCGGGTTCAAAGGCATCAGTTATTACTCGATTACGCATTCGGTGCGGAGAAATATTAGCGCGGTTGTTAGGGTTGAAAGACGGCGCGTTAACCATGGCGAGCACGTCACCAGATTCAACGTCGATAACAATCGCCGACGCAGAACTGGCCTTGTAGTACATCATGGCTTCTTTGATCTCTTTGTACGCCAATGCTTGTATGCGCTGATCGATGGTTAGCGCTAGATTTCCCGCTTCCTCACCTGAAGTAGTTTCAAGGATTTCAACTTGACGGCCTTTAGCATCACGACGGAATTTGCGCGACCCCGGCGTTCCAGTAAGCCAGTCGTCATAGCGTCGTTCTAACCCTTCTACACCCTCGTCATCGACATTAGTCATGCCAAGTAGCTGTGCTGAAACTTCACCGGTGGGATAATAGCGTCGACTTTCTCGGCGTAAATAAATACCTGGAATAGCGAGCTTGCTTACGTATTCTGCCATGGCAGGCGACACTTGACGCTGTAAGTACACAAATCGTCGTTGGGGATTACTTACTCGTTCTTTTAACTCTTCTACGTCTCTTCCAAGCACATCAGCCAGAGCTTGCCAGCGACGTTGGTCTGCCAACGCTTTTTGCTCAGCTATAACCTTTGGATCAGCATAAATTGCTCTAACAGGTACACTGACCGCAAGCTCCACACCATTGCGATCGGTAATAATACCCCGATAAGTTGGCATATCTCGGGTACGAAGGGTTCGGTTGTCACCTTGTTGAATAAGTTCGTCTGGTTCGATTACTTGAATAAAAGCAGCCCGCGCCGCTAAGACGACAAAAACCATAACCACGACGATAAGCACAACGACAAAACGCCAATGCACCATGCTCGGTTTTACATTTTGTTTTGCGCCTTTTGTGAGTGTGCGCTTAGTCGCTAGTGCGGTCATTTTAACCTCACTATGACTTCATCATCAGCAGTGGGGCGATACATACCCAATTGCTGCTCTACTCGAGTTTCAATGCGGTTGTGCTCTGTGAGAGAGCGCTGTTCTAATACTAAGTTGCGCCACTCTACGTCTAAGTTATCCTTCTCCATCATCAGCAATTCAAGAGCGATAACTTGCTGTCGATTATGGTGCGTGCTCAACGTCACAGCCATAGCACTTAGCATTACCATTAAATACAACAAAACCCGCAGTTTGTTGCGGGTTAAATCTGAAACAATGATGAGCAATAAGCTGAAGTTAGTATTAGCCTTGTTTGGCTTACCTCTCGTCATAATTTCTCGGCCACCCTGAGTACTGAACTACGTGACCGCGTGTTCCTTTCAATCTCATCTGGCGAGGGTTTTATCGCCTTGCCCAGTGATTTTAATACTTTATCTGCATCTATCTCCGCTTGAGTAATTGGAAGGTTGTGCGGTACGGCCTTCCCTCTACTTTGCTCCTTAATGAAGCGCTTAACTAAACGATCTTCCAGTGAATGAAAAGAGATAACAGCAAGTCTGCCCGAAGGCTTTAGAACACTTGTTGCCGCTTTTAAACCAACACGTAGCTGGTCTAATTCAGCGTTAATGTATATGCGAATGCCCTGGAAGGCGCGAGTAGCAGGATGTTTAAACTTGTCTTTTACAGGTACCGCTTTGTCGATAATATCTGCAAGCTGTGCGGTGCGAGTAATAGGGGTTTCTTCACGAGTATTTACGATTGCATGAGCAATGCGTTTACCAAACTTTTCCTCACCAAACTCTTTGATGACCTGTGTAATGTCTTGCTCTTCTGCATGCGCTAGCCACTCTGCTGCACTTTCACCGCGAGTGGTATCCATACGCATATCTAACGGGCCGTCGCGCAAAAAGCTAAATCCGCGATCAGCATCATCTAGTTGAGGTGATGAGACGCCCAAGTCCATCAATACGCCATCAATCTCACCTGACAACCCCATAGCTTCGAGCTGCTCAGCCATGTCGCCAAAAGGGGAATGTACTATGGTAAAACGAGGATCGCTGGCGAAGCGTTTTGATGACTCAATAGCTTGAGGATCGCGATCGAAAGCAATAAGTCTTCCGTTTTCACCTAAATTTGCGAGGATTTCGCCAGAGTGTCCGCCTCTACCAAATGTAGCATCAACGTATATGCCATCAGGTTTGATTGCCAGTGCATCAATACACTCATGCAAGAGTACGGAAATATGTTTGAAAGTGCTTTCCTGACTCATAGCGAGAAATCCTGTAGGCGTTCAGTTAATTCAAATTCACCTTTGCGCTCAGTATCCATATCAAGCTCAATTTGATCGGCCCATTCCTGAGCGTCCCAAATTTCGAAACGGTTTAACTGACCAACTAACATGACTTCTTTTGATAAGTGGGCGTGAGCTCTAAGAGGCGTGGGTACGAGAATACGACCACTCTTGTCCATTTCCCCCTCAGTGGCATAACCCAAGAGCAATCGCTGCATGCGTCGCTCAGCAGGAATCGTACTAGAGAATTTGCTCAACTTGAGCTCGATCTCTTCCCATTCGGGAAGTGGGTAAAGCAGCAAACAACTCTGTGTTGTATCTATCGTGCAGACCAGTTGTCCGTCGCAATCATCCAGCAGTGATTGACGATACTTCGTTGGTATCGCTAACCTGCCTTTGGTGTCAAGATTGATTGCGTTAGCGCCGCGGAACATTCCCCTAGCCTTTTATATTTTGCTCTTAGTTTTCTTATTTTTTGAGTACTGATCTGCAAAACGATGATGGTTAGATCCACAATTCGCCACATTTACCCACTAATTGACAGTTTAGGTATCATTGATCCCCACTGTCAAGGAAAAATACGCACGCTAAGCCACGTATTTACTGGGTTAGAGCTGTTTATTTATACAGTAAAAAACAAAAGTGATTGATAACGCAGTAGAAATATTGAGAGCGATAATTGCAGTAAAAAAACTCGAGAGGAAAGAGAGGCAAAGAAAAACGCCCGAGTTGTGTTTTACAATCTCGGGCGTTTAAAAGCGTAGAATCTAACTAGACTCCAAGCAGAGTCGAATTACTTGCGAGCAAAACGACGCGTTCCCATAAGAACAAGGGCTAAACCTAGAAGTGCAAACGACTGAGGTGAAGATACCTCTGCTGCAAACTCACCATTAATTTGAACACGGGCTGATGCGTTTGGTGCTTGAACATTATTAGCGTAAAACGCGATAACGTTGGTTCCAGTTTGTAGGAATGAAGATACGTCAATAGCTGAAGCAATATCGTTAGCGAAGCCGTTGCTGTCTGAATAAACTAGATCACCGTTTACGTAAATTGAACCATCATCGTCAAATGAACCAATAAGCTCAGCAATTGTTGGAAGTTCAGTCAGTGTGAATACAGTGCGAGCAACGATAGAAGTATTACCAGAAACGCTTGTCCCATCATTTGACCAAATGTTTAGCCAACCACCACCCATCGATGAAACTTCTACAGCATTGAACCAACCGGTGAGATCGAATACCGCATCTGAATTCCAGTCTTCATCTTGACCGTTGGTGAAAGATGAGCCGTCGTTAACAAACCAGTCTGTCGTAGTTTGGACGATTACCGCTGCGGAAGCAGTCGCGGAAACAAGTGATGTTGCTAGCAAGAACGCTGCAACTTTTACGTGCTTTAGGAATTGTGTTTTCATTAATTTACCTTTTAGTGTTCAACTTCTACTTAGCTAAAAGTACATCTAGCACTGTTTTTGGCTACTCGCTCAAAAAACAAAGCAATACTAAAGTCGAAATAAGCAATTAACAGACCATCAAATTAAACTTTAATATTTTCATGTAATTAGAGAATAAAATCCGAGTAAACACACACAAGGCCCTATCGATTGTAAAAAATTTAGACATCAATAAAAAAGCCCCTTCCAGCGTTGGAGAGGGGCTTCAACTATTATTTTGGCGCTACGAGCACCCACCAAAAGCTTTATTGAGCAGCTGGTGCTTCCTCGTCTTTTGCCACAGAAAGTTGCATGCTACGAATAGGGTTCTCTGTGTCATTTGACAATTCAACCAAGCGATTGAGTTGTCCTAGTGACATCATTAATGCGTAAAGCGCGCCCAAAAAGCCTGACTTATGAAGTTCTAGCACCGTTTCTTCCGGTAGCTCCATAAGCTTCTTCTCATTGATGCTTAACATACCTGTTACGTTGCGTTGCTGGCCGCTTTGATATGTCAGACGAATTTGAATAGGATCTAGCAGATCTAATTCAACAATTTTTTGAACAAAACGTTGCGTCAATAGTTCGCTATTTGCAAGGTCAGCAAGAAACTGCTGACGATTTTTAAGGAAATCAGACGCCTCACCATCAGCAGTAAATAATGGCTGACCTTCCTCGCTGATCGAATCACTATTTTCATCAATGAATACACCCAGCTTGTCGCCATCTGGGCGGACGTCAAACGGATAACGCAGTACATTAGAAGGGACATGTGGCCCTTTCCAGCTATCACCCGTCAAGAAAAGGTTCTGACTTTGCTCCATACCAAGCATAGCTACAACGTGATAACGATCTGAGCCTGGGTCTTTAATCAATACAATTGGCATAGTGCTCGCTAGCTGAGCGAATTCTTTGATGGTTGCCGCGGCTAAATGAGTATCTTTTGCATATTTAAATGAGTTGTTTACCGCAATCTTAAGGTCTTTATGCTTTTCTTTGTCTAGCGGTACGTAGTTAATTGCCATATTTCATTCTCTTACTTGTTTATTGTGGCTTCCTGTCCATGGGATGATGATGGTTACCACGAAACTAACTTTATTGATCTTATTTGCTGCTTTGATATTGCAATAAGTGGTCACGGAGTATCACCCATAAGCCGCAGCAAGTCACGTTCAAAGCGCGTAACATATTTTAAATTTTCGTTACAACCCTTATAACATTGGGCTTTGTGTGCGCAATTCAACACTTTTCTTGATTGTCTGACGTAATTAATTTTCGTAGTCTTGAATAAGGATTGCGGATAGACGCTTTACTCCCCTAACGAAGAACACAAAAAAGAACAAGGAATAACAATGAAAGCCCCATTCAAAAAGCGTTACATTGCAATGATTTTGAGTTCCATGATGGCCTTATCAAACAACGCTAACGCTATTGAAGTTTCAGAAAAAGCAGTACAGATTGCACACGATACCATTATCGTAGATGGTCATATCGACGTACCATATCGAGTAAATCGAGGTTGGGTCGACGTCACCGAGGCTACCGAAGGTGGGGATTTTGATTACCCCCGTGCGGTTAAAGGCGGCCTAAATGCACCTTTTATGTCGATATATGTACCGGCTAGTCTGGATAATTCACCTGAGTCAACTCAGCTGGCTCACGTCCTCATTGATCAGGTGGAAGCTATTGTCGCAAGAGCGCCAGATAAATTTGCTATTGCCAAGAGCACTGCGGATGTGGAGGAACAGTTCGAAAAAGGTCTCATTTCTCTCCCATTAGGTATGGAAAATGGTTCTCCGATTCAAGGAAACTTAGACACCCTAGCTTTGTTTTACGAGCGCGGAATACGATACATAACGTTAGCACATAGCCAATCCAACCACATTTCTGATTCTTCTTATGATTTACGCAGGCAATGGAAAGGCCTAAGTCCTTTTGGTAAATCGCTGATCACAGAGATGAATAACATTGGCATCATGATTGATATCTCTCATGTATCTGATGACGCGTTTTATCAAGCCGTGGCACTGACTAAGGTTCCAGTGATCGCTTCACATTCATCGTTGCGTCGTTTTACACCAGACTTCGAACGCAATATGGACGATGATATGGTTAAAGCACTCGGAGAGAATGGCGGCGTCATTATGATTAACTTTGGCTCAGGGTTCGTATCCAAAGCCGCAAGACAGTGGCGAGCGGGATACACCCAAGCACGAAATGCAATTGTGGAGGCCGAAGGCGACGAAAGTCCTAAACTAGAGAACTTTGACGAAACTTATCGCGCTGAAAACCCATATCCTTATTCAACCCTTGATGAAGTGTTGGATCACATTGATCACGTAGTGAAACTGGTAGGTATCGATCACGTGGGTATTGGCTCAGACTATGATGGTGTTGGTGACTCATTACCCATCGATTTAAAGGATGTATCGACCTTTCCTAACTTGGTTCAAGGAATGCTTAATCGAGGTTACAGTGAGGCGGACATCAAGAAAGTGCTTAGTGGTAATTTATTAAGAGTTTGGAAAGCCGTAGAAGTTTACGCAGCTGCCCATTAATCACTGTATAAATATTGAGTCAACGCGCCCAATCGGGCGCGTATAAAGACTATTATTCTCCTGCATCAAAGCCCGCCAAGAACGCTCTTAACATCAAAGCCATCTGATCAAACAGAGGATTTGCTTCTGGAATAGCACATGCCTCGTGTTCTTTCACTAAGGCTGTGTTAAATCTCATCGTGTTCAGTAATACTTGGTTGACCACTAAATCAGCATGGCATAGCTCGTAGGACTCATCGATAACAAAAAAGGTGTTTCCAGCAGTGGTTGTTTCGATAAGTTGTTCAACACCGTGTATCGGAGTAGTTACATCTGCTTGTGAATGCGCAACGAACAAAGGCACGTCGATCGTCTGGCCTTCACTCACTTTTTCACGAATGCCACTAATAATATCCATGAGCTCCATTCCAGCAAAACTCGCAACACTAGGATATTTATGTGGATTCGGGCCGTGCGTCTCGTAACTGCCATCGAGGAATTTGGCGAGCAGCTTAATACCCCAGATTTTTGAGAGACTCTCGGCATTATCAGATAGCGCCAGAGCACCAGAGAACAGCATGATTCCGTCTATGGCATCGGGATTGTTGAGATAGTACTCAACAGATAACGCCCCCCCGTCGAGAAGCCTCCAATAATCACAGTATCACTCATTGATTGACCGATACTCACCGCCTGCGAAACGTGAGCCTGCCAACGTTCAGCAAGTTTACTGTCTTCCATATCGTCATCTGCATCACGTAGTCCATGCCCGGGCAATAATGGTGCAATGACATCAAAGCCCTCGCTAAACAAAATACCAGCAATTTCTCGCATGAAAAAAGGCGAATCACTTAAGCCATGGACAAGTACCGCGACTTTTTCAGCTGGCTCATCATGCAACAGTAAGAATGGAGCATTTCCCTCATTTCTGAGCAGATTTGAACACACCGAGTGTCGGTAAAGTGATGTAGAACGACAGGGTACCAGCTCTCCGAGCTCTTGCTGGTAAAGTGCGGTAAATTGTTCTTTTGGCGATACAGTAGTAGCACTAACAACCACTGGCATAGACAATAACAAAACGCCAATAAAAAACTTCATACGTTTTAAGGTAACTCGCACCAAAAGTCTCCTAACGATTTGGTGATAAAAAGTGTCGTCATAATAACATGACCTAAGTATTTCGAAACTATGAGAGGGTGAAGCGTCTTTGGCTTGTGCTATCTCAATGAAGCAGATTGCATATTTTTTGATTTACTCTCATCATTAAGTCAACCCGCAATAGGAAACAGCGCTTCGACAAAGGTGAAATGACTTCACGGTTTTCTTGTCTCGGTTTAGCCAAGATTTCCTTAACCACTTAAAAAAGGAAAACAGATGGCAGACTTTAATTTAGCATTTAACCATACCATGGACATGGAAGGGGGTTACGTATTCGACCCAGACGATAACGGCGGTGAAACCTACATGGGGGTAGCACGCGCAAAGAACCCGCATTGGGTAGGTTGGCCGGTTATCGATAGTCTCAAAAATCGAGATGACTTTCCCGATTGTCTGGCCGATGACCACCAAATTCAGTCTCACGTAAAGTCTATTTATGTTGAGCGCTATTGGGAAGTGATAAAAGGCGACGACATCGATGATCAAAGTATCGCTGAATCTATTTTTGATTTTGCAGTCAATGCCGGTCCAAGAACAAGCGTGAAGTTAGCTCAGTCTGCAGTTGGAGCAGTAGCAGACGGATTCATTGGACCTAACTCGCTTGCAAAGCTAAACAACACAGATAAGAGGCTTTTTCTCACTGAATTTGCGCTCGCAAAAATAAATCGCTACGTCGAAATATGTGAGGCAACATCATCAAATAGGAAGTTTTTCTTTGGCTGGGTTAAACGCACTTTAAAGGGTCTTTAGAAAGGAAAAAAGGCGACCAAAAGGTCGCCTTTTTAGAGCGCAGAGCGTTTACTCTGCAACCATGTTGAAATGGTCTTTGGCTAGTGCCATTAGATTCGGTTCGCTAGCAACTGAGCAATTGGGCTGTCTTGCAAACCATTCTCAGTTACCCATGCGGTCAATGTTTTACCGTCAGCTTCAGGAGCAGAAAGGTCACTCTTAGGCATTTTCTTAACAAGTAAAGAACCAGAGTTTACTGCACCATTGAGCAATGCAGTGCGGATTAAGCTGTTTCCGCTACATGTAATACCGTCGTAGTAATCTTTAAGCTTTAGTCTGTAGTCGGCTTCTACTGCACGCATTTTCTTGCGTAGTTCACTTTTATCGTCAGCCTGAACGATGGTACAAATGTTTGCTAGTGCCTCATCAACGTTAGCTTGAGCCATACCCGAAACGCCAAGAGTAGCGCCGATAAGTAAAGAAGCTTTAACTATTTTCAACATGGTTAATTCCTCGAATTTTTAATAAGTTAGATTTGTCTGTTCGAGATGAATTAAACTAAAAAACGGTGGAGAGAAAAATCCTAGAGACGATACTTAGGTATTCGAATACATACCTTTTTGAGAGTAACTGTTATTTACCTCGTCTTCTTTAATCCAAGTAACCGCTTCTTCTAAATTAGAAAATTCGCGACTTTGGTAATGCGAGCAATCTGGGGGGTAACACGAAGCTTTGTGTCACTCGAGACGAGATAGCAGAAGACGACACGTAAGCTTCTTTAACCATACCGGCTTTGATAGCGATACGAGTGGCTTCATGAAGGTGAGGGATAGCGTCTGCGGTAGGCATCCAATCGTTATGCAAGACACCCACTACACCAAACGGAGGAACTAGCTGAGGAAATATGACTTCGTTGATTGTTCGGGTGAACTCTCTGGCCTTTTCCAGATTCCATCCACCAGAGGCTTCAAGATAAACAATATTATCTTGCACCCAAATCTTTAATTCACCGTGGCTATCAAATGACATACGTACCTTACAAATAACGCACTACGCTCATAATAAACGTAGTGCATACGTTAAGCGTGTCATAGGTCAGCGTAATTCGCCATTAAACATTATGATAAATTTTTTCCCTGGCAAACCCGCTTTTCATCACTACAACGAGTAATTTTTAGTCACTACTTTTAAGATCGTCTAGATGATATTTATCAATGAGTGAATAGAGCGTTGGACGCGTAACGCCGAGCAACTCAGCGGTTTTTGACATGTTTTTGTCAGCGGTCTGATAAGCTTTGCGAATGGCTCGACTCTCGGCAATTTCACGCACTTCTCGTAAATTTAGGGTCTCTAATTCGGTTTCACCGCTCACTGGCATCAGCCCCATATCATCTGGTTGAATGACGGTGCCCTCGGCCATTATTACCGCAGACTTGAGCTTATTTTGCATTTCTCGAATATTACCTGGCCACTTGTGAGCTAGCATAGCGTTGATGGCTGACTCGGAAAAACTCTTTGCTTTAGCGTTAAATTCTTCGCGATAACTGTTTAAAAATGTGCGAGCTAACAAAACAATGTCTTGATCTCGATCTCTGAGTGGTGGAATCAAAATTGGAATTTCACCGATACGATAATACAAATCTTCTCGAAAACGCTCTTCGGCCACCATAGTTTGTAGGTCTCGGTGCGTCGCACAAATCACACGAATATCTACCGGAATCTCGTTTCTACCGCCAACGCGCTCGATAACGCGCTCTTGTAAAAATCGCAGCATTTTAGCTTGCAATCCAATAGGCATATCACCGATCTCGTCTAAGAAAAGAGTCCCTCCTTGAGCGGTTTCGATTTTGCCTAATGTGGTTTTATTAGCACCGGTAAACGCGCCTTTTTCATAGCCAAACAATTCACTTTCTAGTAAGCTCTCAGGAATTGAAGCACAGTTTATAGCAACAAATGGCTTGTCTTTTCTGGGGCTGTGTTCATGAATACTCCGGGCGAAAACCTCTTTACCCGTACCACTTTCACCCAGTAGCAACGTGCTAATATCGGTATTAGCGATTTTCTCTGCTTTTTTCACCACTGTTTGAATGGCATCACTGTTGCCAATAATACGTCCCATACCCACTCGAGCGCGGGAAAGGATACTGTTTTCGTGTTCAAGGGTGGCGAGATTGAGCGCTCTGCCTACCAGCAACTTAATTGTGTCAGAATCAATGGGCTTTTGATAAAAATCGTAAGCTCCAAACTCAATGGCTTTGAGTGCATTTTCCTTGTCGTTATTCCCTGTCACTACGATGACTTTTGTTCGAGGTGCCAAAGACACAATATCTTGTAAAATCCTAAGTCCTTCAGAAGCATTAGCAGGGTCAGGTGGAAGGCCAAGATCTAAAGTAACTACTTTGGGTTCAAAACGACGTAACTGCGCAATCGCCGACGTATGATCATCAGCAAATACGACATTGTAGTCAGTTAAGCTCCATTTTAATTGTTTTTGGATACCCAAATCGTCGTCAACCACTAATATGGTTTCTGCCATTACCCTTTTCCTATTTGTTACTTCATCCTGATATAAGTGCGTTTTTACACACTCGACACATCTGACTAGTTAATCGGAAAAGCGAGCGTAAAACAACTCCCTTTTCCAACTTCACTTCTCACTTTCAGCGACCCACCAATCGAACTCATGTAGTCTTTAGCATCATAAGCCCCTATACCCATTCCGGCATTGCCTTTCGTGGTGTCAAAAGGCTTAAACAAGCGATTTTCAATGAAATCTGCGTCCATCCCGCAACCGGTATCTTCGATATGCACAAACTGTCGCTTACCACTGATTGATTTAGTCAAGGTTATATTTACTTGACCATTATTTTCTGTAGCTTGTTGCGCATTGCTAATTAAATGATAGAAAACATTTGCCACTTTCTCGTTATCAACGTTTACTGACAACTCTTCTGAGACATGCACTGTTGGTAGCGGCAGTAGACCTTGGCATCGTTGTTCGACCACTTGCTGAACAATAGTGGATAATTTTACCGTCGCCTGCTCTCCAGAAATTACCGTTTTCTTTTCAGTGAGCTGCTTTAACATTCGATCCATACGCGACTTGGTGTGCACCAAGGTATCGAAAGTATCTTCAATAAACTCTGGGTTGTGCTTGTGCTGTTCAGCATTCGCTAGGATAAGGTCGACTTGGGCCATCACATTTTTGAGGTCGTGAAGTACAAAGGCAGACATACGATTGAAGGCGGCAAACTGTGCGTTTTCCGCAACGTCTTTAGCTGCTTCATGGTGATAGATATAAGTACCGACCTGCTCGGTAACGGCGGTGAGGTAGTCTCTGAGCTCCCAGTTTAACGACACTTTCTCGGCATCTCGCGCTGCAAGTACTGCAACCCCCCATATTTTTTCGTTATTGTATAGCGGCAGGAAAAGTTGATACCCCCATTCTCTGAGAATATCTCTGTCCAACTGAAGCCCCTGATAATTGAAAGGTTTAACCTGATACTCAGAGGTATCAATAAACCAGGGGTTAGTTTCACAATGATGAGCCATGGTTATCAGTAGCGCTTGGTTGTGCTCGTTTTCTTGTAATGGCCTAACCGATGCCACCGGCTCAAATTCATCATTGGTTTTCTTGTATAGAATTCCAGAGTCGTAATTGATTGCCTTGAGCATTCCAAGCAATGCTCGCTCATACACTTTGTCTGGTTCATTCACATTGGTTGAGAGCGCTTTAGTGAGCTTCACCCACTCCACACGATAGTCATATTGGTTAGCAAAGAAGTGTTTTGTGATAAACACCTTTATCTTCGTTCTAAACGAATTAGACAAAAACACACTCGCCAGCAGAGCCAACGACATGACCACCAAAATTATTTGTACCGTTGCGCCCCAACTACCGCCAACATAATTAATGGCATAACCCGCCAATGCCATCACAAACAGATAGGCACCAGCGACCAAGAGCAAAGAGCTGTGCAGGACAACATCACGAGATATAAATATGTCTACACCCCAATGACTTATTCTACGAATCGCTACGACCAAAAAGGGAATGAGTAGAAAATATATGAAACCACGCGCCGCGACATAACCCAGTTCGACTTGATTCACCATGGTTGCATTTGCGTAGGTAACAAACTCGAATAAATGAATAGCCCCTAAATACAATACAAGAGGCTTATATGCCCATTGATCTTTATTTGCTTGGCGATACATCACTTCCAACAAAATCAACACTTCGAGTGCTAAAACAATTAGCAGTAAATAACGCCAAGACGGGTCAATATAAAACAGGTTTGGTAGTAAGAGTGTGATCAGCCCGGGTAAGAGTATAAAAAAGGTTGTTGGACGCCTTATTATCTGCCAAAAGCTTGTAAAATTATCTTGCAAGCAACTTGCAAGAAAGAGCAGCCAAACCAACTGTTTAACTGCATCCATATTGAGTAAACGAGACAGGCTGATAGGGCCAAAAAGCGTGGCTATCATACTCAAAGACCACACCAGTGTGACGGCTGATGCCAACACGAGCATGTGCTTTGCTACTCCGGATTTTCGTACAGTGAGTAGAAGCAACAAGAGGACTAAATACGCTAAACTATTCAGCGCGTATCCTATGTCTGAAATCCCTATACCTGAAATCATCCTTTCTTCACCCTAAACCGCACTAATTACCTGCTATTAACGCTTCTTCAATACCAGAGAGCCAATGGAATACCCTGCACCAAACGAACACAAAATGCCTACGTCCCCCGAGACCAGATCTTCATGATATTTACCAAAAGCAATAACAGAGCCTGCAGAGGCTGTATTGGCAAACTCATCAAGTACTATGGGCGCTTCTTCGCGACTGGCTTCACGCCCTAATAGTCGCTTTGCTATCAAGGTGTTCATATTGATGTTAGCTTGGTGCAACCACCATCGTTTTACATTTGCTGGCTCAATATCATGACGGCTAAGGTGCTCTGAAATATGCTCAGCAGCCATAGGACACACTTCTTTAAATACCTTACGTCCAGCTTGGTGGAATAACTTGTCGGCACCGTATGGATCAACGTCCTCTGCACGGGTCAAATATCCAAAATTAGAACGGATATTGTTCGAAAACTGCGTTACAGCCTTGGTACTCAACACATCATAAACATGTTCAGATGTAGCGGTTTCAGCGCGTTCTAAAACAGTCGCAGTAGACACGTCACCAAATATAAAATGACTATCGCGGTCTTTATAGTTAACTTGCGGAGACACTAGTTCAGGATTTATGACTAAAACGCACTTAGCGCTGCCGGCGCTCAGCATTTCGAACGCTCTATGCATACCAAAGGTCGCAGCTGAGCATGCAACCAACATATCAAAACCAAACCCTTTGATTCCTAACGCACCCTGAACTTCAATAGCGATAGCAGGATAGGAGCGCTGTGTGTATGCACAAGAAACGATAACCGCATCAATGTCGTCTGCCTTTTTGTTGGCTTTCTCCATGGCAATCTTTGCCGACGCAATAGCAAATTCAGCTTGATGAGAAAGTACTTCATCTGCTCGAGGTTCAATCAGTGGTTTCATTCTATCCACGTCTAACGCGCCATCTTTTTTGTAGATGTAACGTTGTTTGATACCTGACGCTTTCTCAATAAATTCAGCGCTTGAGTGAGGCATAGCCTGCACTTCTCCACTTTCAATTTCACTACTATGTTGCGCATTGAACTTATCACAATACGCGTTATAGCTTTCCACAAGCTCTTGATTAGAAATGCTATCTTGTGGGTGCCATACTCCAACCCCACTAATAACGATTTGCTGCGACATGGGTAATCTCTTTCTGTAATTATTTTTAAATTGTACGACATGTATTCGAGACATCTGAAGATTGCGCGAACACTTCCCTCAGGCAAAAGGGAATAATTAAACAATGTCGTCAGTTTGTTTATATTCGATTGTTCTAATGCGAACAGGTGCTACTAGCTTAACGCAATCGATAGAATAAGTAATCTTTGGAAGGGCAAATTAGCTCGGCTTTAGAAGTTACAGCTAAAAAATCAACAAAAAACGGCGCTCAAGGCGCCGTTTTCGCAGAAATCAATTAAAATTTCACATATTAATTTTGAGTGATTTGCCACACAGTTACTGTGCCACTTACTTCACTACCTACGAGCAACAATGCTTGACCGTTAGAACTATCGTCTGCGCTCACAAACACAAGGCTTTCCGGCGCTAGGTCACCAATAACATCACCGGTTGATAGACCTTCAGTAAGATCACGGTTGATAACATATTCTACAAACTGCGCATCGTACGGGTTGGTGACATCATATACGAAAATCCCACCCATACGCTCGGTTCCAATGAAGGCATAAGTGCGGTCACCAACCATACCTACCGTAAGCGCTTCTGGCTCAGGACCTTTGTTCTCAGAACGTGAATCGCCTTCGTTTTCATCGTCATTGTTATTAAACTGAGCGCCGTGAACTGAAGCGGTAATGCGTTCGAAATCATCGCCTGAATCGAAAACAACTAGGCCATTTTGGTCCCAGATGGTAAATGAGCGGGCGCCATAAGCAAATGCCGCGTCGTATTCACCGTCACCGTCACTGTCACCCATTGCATTAGTTACACGAAGGTCATCCGCCTCACCCGTCGCTTGTAACATAGCAAGCTCAGAGTTTGCCTCAGCAGTTAGATCTTCTACCTTCACTTCATCGATGTAAGCAAGACATCCGTCATCTTCATCAAACTCTAAACCACCGTCGGCTAAGCATGTTGCTTCGTCAACAGCGTCGAAGAAATACTCCCGTGCATCACCTTCGTTTGCTGTGAGTATGAAATCGGCATCTTTCCAAGTAAAACTCGCAATGGTATCTGGCTGATACAAACCATAAATGCCTTCATACTGACCAAAACTGACGCCTCCGTCTTCTTGGATATCTATATTCAAACCTTCCCAAGACTTAACGCCTAAACCTACGATCTCAACTGAGAGATCTTCCAAGTCAATAACGGCAATACCATTATTTTCTTGTAAGCTAACAAAGGCATTGTCGTTAGTCGATGTGATGTACTCTGGCTCTAAGTCTTGAGCAACAGAAGTATCAATCAACACACCTTTGATTGTTCTACCAGAAGGGTTTGGAAATAGCATTCCTTGTGCAGCAAGTTCAGCTTTGCTGTCGTTAAAGCTGTCAAACCCAACGGTAGTTGCTGTCTCTTCAGGCTCACCATTAGCTAGAATATTGATAACTGAAACGGAACCCACTGGGTCAACAGTATAATCACCAGATGGTTCACCCTCGTTGGCAACCAGTACTTTCCCGCCGTCTGGGGTAAAAGTCACCATATCAGGAAGTGCTCCCACTTCAACTGTGTCTAATAATACTGGTGCTGAGGCATCTAAACCGTTGTAAAAAAGTACATAACCATTATCGGTTTTTGTCGCTGCTGGCACGGCTACCGCCATTAAGTCGCCGCTGACTGCAATACTTGTTAGACCGCCAAGTGCAACACCATCAACATCTGCCGGAAGCGAAATGTTAGTTACGGCAAGGTTAGTCGTACCTAACGGATCTGCCATAGTGTCATTAGACAGTGAATCTGCAACGATAACAGCAATAGTATTGGTGTCTCCGTTAGTAGCGTAAATAGTTTGTGTTGCAGCGTGATACTGAACAATCTCGGCCGCCGTTAGGTTTCCTAAAAACGCGCGACCAACAACGTCAAGTGATACACCTAAAGATGCATCTGCGCCGTTACTGCCGTCTGCTCCGTCACTACCCGCGTCACCTTGCTCGCCTTGAGGGCCTTGGGCGCCAGTCTCACCCTGAGCGCCGTCGTCTCCGTCAAGCCCACAGCCTGTCAAAGAAGCAGATATAAGTAGTGCTAGGATGCCTAATTTAAATTTGTTTTGAGCGGCCATTCGATTTCCTTTTTGTTTTTCATATTCAGTGGTCACTAACAGAAAATCTTCCCGTTAATGCATAGCTGTGTACGAGAGACTCCATTCAAGTAGTGTAAAATAGTGCGTCGCGGTGTCTCTAATACGTGCAGTACAAAATGTTCCGTACAAACTTAGAGCCAGTTTATGACACTAATATTAATTAAGCAAAAAGACACAAAACCACGTAAATGCTCAAAAACAAATGAATAGAACAAAAACAAAAATCATCTAAACTGCTATTTTAAAAAAGATTTCTAATACGCGCCTAATGATGTGCTGCAGTTAAAATCATCGGTTGGGTAAACCCTAACATCACTCGACATTCTGACCATCACGCAATCACCCTCGTTAGCTACTAGCTCGTCAAGGGTGACTATTACGTAATCTCCATCCACTGCATTTAAACCAAACTCAAACCCCTCTCGGTCACCTTCCACTATCGAAGTCACTAGCCCGGCGAAGAATGCACCAAATATCATGTTACCCACGACATGGTCATTATCGTAGCTAGACAATGCACCGTCTGCTGCTCCCAATGCCATAGCTTCAGGGACATGAGATTCAAAGGTAATTGGCGTGATGTCGTTCACACGAGCATAAAACACCTCAACAAATTGGTTTTTTGACATCAATGAAATGTCATCAGAGCTAGCGCACCCGTTTATTCCGAGCAATACAAAAACTGCAGCTAACCTACGTAGAAGGGGAAAGCTTAGTCGTGATTTATTGATTGTCTTGGTCATCTCTCTTCCTTAAATTTAGAGTATCGAGCCAACATGTTTCGAAGAATAGTACCGACAAACTGAACCCATCCTTAATGCTCTGCCATGCTATTTTTACAACGAATTTCGGAAGCCGCTAATTACTTTGACTTGACTCAGTTTTAACCTGACAATCTATACACAGTATGTTGACTCCCAAAAAAGGAAGAAGGATGAAACGAATATCACAACATTTAATCGCCACTGCGCTAGCCGTCGCGTTGGGTGCTTGCGCTACCTCTCCAACTGGCAGAAGCCAGATGCTGCTTTACTCCGATGCTCAACTCGCGCAAATGGGCGATCAGGCATTCGCTAGCATGAAAGAAGAACTGACGATTTCTAATAAGCGTGTGCAAAATAGTTATGTGAACTGTGTAGCCGATGCCATCGTTGCGCAAGTACCGTCAGAGGTGTTCGGTGGAGAATGGGAAATTGTCGTTTTTGACGATGAGCAGGTAAATGCGTTCGCCCTACCTGGCGGAAAAATTGGTGTGTATACAGGCTTACTTAATGTTGCCGAAAACCAACATCAGCTCGCAGCAGTTATCGGTCATGAGGTTGGTCACGTTATAGCCAATCATGGTAATGAGCGAATGTCTCAATCTGCTGTAATCGGTGTAGGTAGTGAAGTTGTGGGTCAAGTATTAGAGCAACAAGAAGTAGCAGGGTCTAGTGCAATCATGGGCGCTATTGGCTTGGGCGTTCAGGTTGGCGTTCAACTTCCCTTTAGCCGAACTCATGAATCTGAAGCCGATATCATCGGATTACAGCTCATGGCTAAATCAGGGTTTAATCCGGCTCAGTCGGTAAACCTGTGGCAAAACATGGATGCTGCTAGCTCCGGTGAACGCCCCATGGAGCTGCTATCAACTCACCCTGCTCCACAAACACGAATAGATAATCTAAAAGCTAATATGGCTCCTGCCATGGCTGATTACCGTGCAGCGCCGGTATACCCTAGTTGCGAATAGGACCTGCCTCTTAATCTTTAAAAAAGGGAGCATGTTAAGTGCTCCCTTTTTAGTGTGAAACGTTAGACTATCTTTTAGTCAGTTGTTTTGTGTACATGTACATCCATTTGAGGGAATGGAATGGAAATACCCTCTTGGTCAAATCTAAGCTTTACGGCCTCGGTAAAGTCAAATTTCACAGCCCAGAAGTCTGCGGTGTTCACCCAGGGACGAACTACAAAGTTAACACTACTATCCGCGAGCTCTGATACCGCCACTTGTGGTGCAGGATCTTGCAAGATACGATCATCAGCTGCCACCATTTCAAGTAAGATATTTTTTGCCTTGAGTAAGTCAGCGTCATACCCGATACCAACGACCATATCTACTCGACGTGTTGCTTTGGCAGAGTAATTAGTGATGTTTCCGCTGTATATCGCACCATTCGGAATAATGATTTCTTTGTTGTCTGGGGTTGTCATAGTAGTTGTAAAAATACTGATTTTTGTGATGCCACCGGCAGTTCCACCTGCTTCAACGAAATCACCAGCCTTAAACGGTTTAAATACAAGTAACATGACACCTGCGGCAAAGTTCTTTAACGAATCTTGTAAAGATAGGCCGATGGCTAAACCAGCGGCACCCAGTATTGCTACCAATGATGTTGTATCCACCCCCAATTGATTCAATGAGGCTACAATGACGAACAGTGTAAGTAATGCGCTTAAAATAGACGCCAAAAAATCTACCAGCATGGGTTCGTATTTTGACTTACCCATGAGCTTGCGGAAAAGATTCAAAATCAGGCCGACAACCATTCGACCAACAACAAAAATGACAAGCGCTAGCGCGATGTTTATTCCCCAAGGGATCGCATAATCGTTGACGAGCTGTTCTACATTACTCGTGTTGAATTGACTGAGTGTTTCTTCCATGGTGCATCCTTGTGTTAGTAAGTTTTTATTTTGCGGCTACTATCGCCAATGACCCATAATCTAAACGTTGGACGAACTCGTTGCCATCGTCATTTTGTATAATAGACAAATGGTGAAATATCTCTACCATTCACATCACGTAACGTCATTTTACAGTACTTTAATACGAATATTTGATATGCTTATGACGTTTTAAAATATATATTGAAAAAAATAAGGCGAGAGACATCGTCATACAATAGTCATCAAATGCTTATAGATTGCCCTTCGTATTTTTCAGGAACACACGTCACTCGGCATTATTCCGAGATAAAGAGCTAAGTTAACGGAAAGTGGTTTAAAGGAATGTTTTCATGTTGTTTTTAGGGACGCTCATGTGCGTCGTAGGCCTAATTTTTTGCTATGCAATGATGAAAGACACTGGTATCAATACCAAGTACGCACGAAAAGGAGATTCGTGTCATCAGATCACAGCGCTGGAACCTATTGTTTCCAAAGCTGAAGTACGCCGGATTTTTCGCGACAACGTGTAACGCTATCGGTATGATGCGCGTATTCATTTGTGTTTCACCCAGTAACTATGCGTATTCCTCGAATTTTCTACCCACATCACATACCACTTGAGCAAGAGTTTGCGCTGACCGATGATGCGGCTCACCACATTGCAACTGTGCTCAGGCTAAAAGCAAATCACCCCATTGTGTTGTTCAACGGTGATGGCAATGAATACAGTGCTCAAATCGTACATGTAGAGCGTCGAAAGGTGCATGTCGAGGCCGACGCATGCTTGTCCCTATCAAAAGAGTCATTACTCAGCATTCATCTGGGACAAGGCGTGTCTAAAGGTGACAGAATGGACACGGTACTACAAAAGAGTGTAGAGCTTGGTGTCACAGAAATTACACCCGTTCTTACAGAGCGCTGTGCGGTTAAGCTCGATGAAAAGCGATGGGAGAAAAAACAGCAACAGTGGCAAAAGATAGTCGTGGGTGCTTGTGAGCAATGTGGTAGAAATACAGTCCCGACCCTCAATACTCCAGTTACGTTAGAGCAATGGCTCTCACATTCCACAACAACTAGCCGTTTTGTATTAGCGCCCGGCGCTGAGCAAGCATTGTCACGACAACCTTACAATAGCCAAGGCTATCGACTTCTCATCGGTCCAGAGGGTGGCCTATCGGCGAATGAAATACATCAGGCCAACGAGTGCGGTTACTTATCGGTCAGTATGGGACCACGTATATTGAGAACAGAAACTGCTGCGTTGGCGAGTATTAGCGTATTACAGGCGCTGCATGGTGACCTATAATTAGACTGCGTTAGCCTTTGCTATGCATTTTTGCAGCAAAGATCGTTGCGCTCTAAACTAACAATTGATTTATTTCGAATTGATACCATATATGGCGTTGAGCTAGTTTTTCAAAACTCCATTTCAGTAATCGAATAAGTGAGAGCTACATGCAATATACCCTAGGCGTGATCATGGATCCTATTAGTGCGATCAAACCTCATAAGGACACGAGCTTTGCAATGATGCTAGAAGCACAACGTCGAGGTGCCAAAGTTGTTTATTTCGAGCTAAAGGACTTGTATATCGACAATGGCAGACCCATGGGGCTCTCTCGTCAAGTCACTGTGGAAGACAAAGCTACCGACTTTTACAGCCTGTCTGAGCCTGAAACGGTTCATCTGGGTGATATTGACGTTATCATTATGCGCAAAGACCCGCCTTTTGATAGTGAGTTTATGTACGCTACCCATATTTTGTCGCTGGCAGAAAAAGATGGCGCCTTAGTAGTAAATAATCCGCAAGCACTTCGTGATTACAATGAAAAGCTCTTCACTAGCTATTTTCCCGAGCATATCCCAGATACGCTAGTAACCAATAACAGCACGTTAGTTAGAGAGTTTCATGCTAAGCACCAAGATATCATCTGCAAGCCGTTAGACGGTATGGGTGGAGCCTCAATATTCCGTGTTAAGTCTGACGGTAATAACTTGGGTGTAATTATCGAAACGTTAACTGATTTGGGCCGACGTTATATGATGGTTCAAGCATACTTACCTGAAATAAAAGACGGTGATAAAAGAGTACTTATCGTAGATGGTGAAGTTGTACCCTATTGTTTGGCCCGATTGCCCACTAAGGGGGAAACTCGGGGGAATCTGGCGGCAGGAGGCACGGGCCGACCACAACCTTTGTCAGACACTGACAAAGCATTGGCCGAAGCCATTGCACCAGTATTAAAAGCACAGGGAATACTCTTTGTAGGGCTCGACGTTATTGGTGATAAAATTACCGAGATTAATATAACAAGCCCTACCTGTGTTAGAGAGATAGAAGGGCACTTCGATATTAATATTATGGCGATGCTGTTTGATGCCATTGAAAAACGATTGGAGAAAAATCGCACTCATTAACGCATAAAGAGTGTTGACCAATGGACCTCGTATGACCGAACTAAAAAGTTTACAAAATCACTTTCTCATCGCAATGCCAACGCTGGACGATCCTTATTTCGCCCGATCGTTAACTTATATTTGTGAACACAATGACGAGGGGGCAATGGGTATTGTTATTAATCAGCCATCGTCGATGAATTTAAAAGAACTGCTTTCACAAACGGATGAGGAGTTAGTGGTTGATGAACGTTACGGTGAGCAAATTATTCTTGCAGGCGGTCCTATGAACCAAGAAAGAGGGTTTGTACTACATTCCGCTCAAGAAGGTTATGGCTCAAGCCTATCGTTAACCTCAGAGGTAATGGTCACAACGTCGAAAGACATATTGACGGCAATTGGCGAAAACAATGGACCATCATCTGCCATTATAGCGCTTGGTTATGCTGGCTGGAAAGCAGGTCAATTGGAACAAGAACTTCAAGAGAACGCCTGGTTAACGGTAGAGGCCGATCAAGAGATCCTATTTAATCTACCAATCCACAAAAAGTGGCAAGCTGCAGTGAATAAATTAGGTGTGGATGTTTGGCAACTCGCCCCCGGTAGTGGCCATGCGTGATAGTGGACAACGTACCGTTTTAGCTTTTGACTACGGAACAAGAAGTATTGGCGTTGCGATAGGTCAGGAAATCACAGGTACAGCCTCGCCGTTAGCCGCGCTCAAAGCAAGGGACGGTATTCCAGACTGGTCGCAAATAGAGAAAATATATGATGAATGGAAACCCGACATCGTTGTTGTTGGATTACCACTCAACATGGATGGTACGTCTCAAGAAATGACCCAAAGGGCTCAGAAATTTGCCAATCGTCTTCACGGACGTTTTCGCGTCAAAGTAGATGTTGCTGATGAACGATTATCAACTGCTGATGCAAAGGCAATGTTGTTTGAATTAGGGGGTTACAAAAAACTCACTAAGGATAAAATAGACAGCGTTTCTGCCTGTGTTATTTTTTCGAGTTGGGTAGAACGTCAGTACGAATAACTCAATAAAATCAATTGGGTTTGGCAGTTTCACACTGCCAACAAAAATCAAACGCGGCGCCATTTTTCTCTTCACATACAGTGCAATGCCACTCTGCAAAATCATTGTCGCTTAACGTATCATTGAGTGAAGAGATAACCATAGTTGCTCGAGAAAGCCAGCTTACATCGACGAGCCATAATTCAGGACAAGCCTCTATCCATGGGATCTCACCCACTGCACCGCCAGCAAACTCATTTTTTACCAAATAAGGAATGCCGAGTGCGTCAAATTCACTCTTGGCAGATTGCATAAGTAGTGCATCATCCGTTGATAACAACTTAATCATGATTACTGACCTTAATCATCCATATCAATAGATACATTAGACAATGTCCCCAATCCAGAGGCCTGCGCCGAATCGAGCTTTATCATCAACCGTAGATCATTCGGAGAATCCGCATGATGTAACGCCTGTTCCATGGTTATAGTACCTTGTTGATAAAGTGCGTAAAGGGCCATATCAAAGGTTTGCATACCTTGCTCTTTACCTTTGCGCATCGCTTCTTTGAGTTCACCTATCTTATTTCGTTGAATCAAATCAGAGACCAAGGGAGAGTTTAGTAACACTTCAATCGCAGCCACTCTCCCATTTCCAGACGCCGTGGGAACAAGTTGTTGAGCGACAATGGCCCGAATATTCAAACTCAAATCAAACCGCAGTTTGTCGTGTTGATCCTTTGGAGCAAGGTGCATGATACGTTCAATAGCTTGGTTAGCATTATTGGCATGGAGCGTTGCAACACACAAATGTCCAGTATCGGCAAATGACATGGCAAACTCCATGGTTTCCATGGAGCGTATTTCACCAATGAGTATCACGTCTGGCGCTTGACGCAACGCACTTTTTAACGCGTCATCAAAAGATAAGGTATCAATACCTACTTCTCGCTGTGTGACTACACAATTATCGTGCTCATGAACAAATTCAATGGGATCTTCAATAGTTAAAATATGCCCATGCGAGTGAGCATTTCTGTGGCCTATCAGTGCAGCTAGTGACGTGGATTTACCTGTGCCTGTCCCACCCACAAATAACACCAACCCACGTTTCGCCATGATGATATCTTTCAATACTTCCGGCAGACCGAGGTCTGTTGCTTTGGGAATATCAGTCACAATTCTACGAATCACCATACCAGCTTGATCGCGCTGCCAGAATGCCGAACACCTAAAACGTCCCACACCTTCGCGTACTATGGCAAAGTTACATTCTTTGTTCTGGTCAAATTCAATTTTTTGTTTATCGTTCATTGCCTCATGCACGAGCGCTAACGCTTCAATGTCACTGAGCGACGATTCTGATAGCTGAGTTAATTTCCCATTGATTTTGGCACTCACGGGAAATTGTGCGGTGACGAAAAGGTCAGACGCTGAATTCGACACCATTGAGGCTAAATAATTGTCTAACATAGAGCTCCCCTAGTGATTAGGCATGGCAGCTTTATCTATCGCTTTTGATGCTGCGTCTTGCTGTGTAATAACGCCAAGCGCAACAAGTCGCTGCAAGCATTGATCCATAGTTTGCATACCATGAGCTTGCCCGGTTTGAATCGCTGAATACATTTGAGGGACCTTATCTTCACGGATTAGGTTTCGAATAGCGGGAGTTCCGATCATTATTTCGTGAGCTGCAATTCGCCGCCCCCCACTTTTTTCAAGAGGGTTTGAGAAATTACCGCTCGCAACGATTCCGACAACATTGAACGCACCATAGATTTTTCCTCCGCAGGGAATACGTCCACAATACGGTCGATAGTTTTTGGGGCTGAGTTCGTATGAAGGGTACCAAAGACTAAATGGCCGGTTTCCGCAGCCGACATTGCCAGTCGTATAGTTTCAAGGTCGCGTAACTCTCCTACTAGTATCACGTCAGGATCCTCACGAAGAGCAGAGCGTAGCGCGTTATTGAAAGAATGGGTGTCACGATGTACTTCCCTTTGGTTGACCAAACATAGTTTGTTGTCATGAACAAACTCTATGGGGTCTTCGATAGTCAATATATGTTCACGCTTGTGCGAGTTGATGTGGTCGATCATCGCCGCTAGCGTAGTGCTTTTTCCTGAACCCGTGGCACCTGTCACCAACACCAGCCCTGTAGGTTGGTTAATTATCTGCTTAAATGAAGCAGGTGCCCCCAATTCATCGAGGGTCAGTATTTTACTTGGAATGGTACGCAGCACAGCAGCAGCGCCGCGATTTTGTACAAATGCATTAACCCTAAATCGGGATAGTCCCTGCACTTCGAATGAGAAGTCTGTTTCGAGATTTTCTTCGTATTCTTTACGCTGGCCATCATTCATAATTTCGTAGATGAGCGCGTGAACCTGTTTGTGATCGAGGGGGTCTACATTAAGCTTTCGCATATCACCATCAACGCGGATAATGGGAGGTAATCCAGCAGATAAATGTAAATCTGATGCGCCATTTTTTACACTGAAGGCCAAAAGTTCGGTAATATCCACAACCACTTCTCCCAATAAAGGTGAATAATGCAAACAATAGCAGAAAGACTGAATTCCACACGGGAAGGAATAGTTCAGGCCACTGCGTTGGCACATCGTCCTCCAAACTCAGTCAAATTACTAGCTGTCAGTAAGACCAAACCGGTATCTCAAATTAACCTTGCGTATGAGGCCGGACAACGTTTATTCGGAGAAAACTACATTCAGGAAGGTGTTGAAAAAGTGCAAGCACTTCAACACTTAGACGACATTGAATGGCATATGATAGGGCCGATTCAGTCCAATAAGACTAAGTTGGTAGCGGAGCATTTCAATTGGGTACAGTCGATAGACAGAGAAAAGATTGCTCGTAGATTAAGTGAGCAACGCCCACAGGAACTTGGGCCTTTGTACGTGTGTATTCAGGTTAATATCGACAGTGAAGTATCCAAGTCTGGTGTTGCACCAGATGACGTTGCATCACTCGCCACTGCTATTGAACAACTCCCCAATCTCAAACTGAGGGGACTTATGGCCATTCCAAAAGCCAACGCAAGAGAAGAAGAACAGCACAACTCATTGTGCAAACTACAGGAGCTATTTGACAGCGTAGGTACTTCACGCCCTGAATTCGATACACTCTCAGTAGGTATGAGCGGCGATATGCAAGCCGCTATTGCCAATGGTTCAACCATGGTTCGAGTAGGCACTGCCATATTCGGTGCAAGAACATAGCAACAAATATTTGTTTAGGAACACGATGCAATCTAGAAAAATTGCCTTCATTGGCGCCGGGAATATGACTCGCTGCATTATTTCCGGCTTGGTAAAAAATGGTTACGACGCCAAATGTATTATTGCGAGTAACCCATCAACACCTAAACTCGATGGCCTAAGTGCAGAGTTTGGTATACAAACAACGCAAGATAATAACGAGGCCTGTGAATTTGCTGACGTTATTGTGCTGTCGGTAAAACCACAGGTAATGGAGGCTGTTACTGCAGAGTTTTCTGCTTCACTACTTACAGGTAAACTTTTCGTTAGTTTGGCTGCCGGACTTCCCGTCTCGCGACTTCATCAAATGCTTGGTAGCACATACCCGCTTATTCGCGTTATGCCTAACACGCCAAGCTTACTCGGAAAAGGCATGGCTGGCCTATTTGCCGACAAGAATATTGAGCAGAGTGACAAAGAATTTGCACAGCAAATGATGAACGCTGTAGGTAAAACCATCTGGGTGGAGAGCGAAGGGGGTATCAATACGGTCATTGCCGCAGCAGGAAGCAGCCCTGCATACTTCTTCCTATTTTTAGAAGCCATGCAGCAAGAAGCAATCGCCATGGGTATAGGCAAATCAGAAGCCAGGCTACTTGTTGAACAGGCTATGTTAGGCAGTGCTGAAATGGTTTGTCACAATCCTGACCTTGAATTGAGCGAACTTAGAGCCCAAGTTACGTCTAAAGGCGGAACCACCGCAGAAGCAATTGCAACTTTCGAAGAGCTTGGTTTACGTACCTTGGTGCAAAGCGCTATGCAAGCCGCGGTCAATCGCGCGGAAGAAATGGCTAAACAGATTTAAATTCAGGATAACAACCAATGAATGCAACAGTATTTTTAATCAGTACGCTGTTCAACCTTTACCTTATGATAGTGATCTTGCGTTTATGGCTGCAAATGGCAAGGGCTGACTTTTATAATCCACTTAGTCAGTTTATCGTAAAAGCGACCCACCCCATTGTCGGCCCCTTACGCCGGTTTATTCCCTCTTTTGGTCGTTTAGATACGGCAACCTTGGTACTCGCTATTGCCGTGGCAGCGCTCAAAATCACAACACTTGGACTACTTTTTGGTGGCACGCTAAACCCCGTCAGTATCTTGGTCATTGCATGTATTGATGTTGTAAAAGAGACGCTATCGTTAATGTTTTGGGTACTATTACTTCGCGCTATTTTGAGTTGGGTATCACAAGGTGCATCACCCATTGATTACGTGTTACATCAGCTCACTGAGCCATTCCTCTCCCCCATACGTAGAATATTACCTCCACTGGGTGGACTAGACTTATCCGTACTTGTGGCCATTATTGGACTTCAATTTTTGCAAATCCTGTTACAGGACATGTTTCGTTTTTATTAGTGTAGAGCGAGTGAGCCACCTATGAATCTACTAACAACAATTAAAACGAGCGTAATCGCGGCGCTTCTTTTATTTATACCTTTTAGCCACGCAGAACAAAAAGAAACGTTAGGTGACTGGGATGTGCATTACATAGTATTCGGCACTCCCTTTCTGACGCCGGAAGTGGCTAAATCTTACGGCATTGTGCGTAGTAAGTTTAATGCACTGGTTAACATCTCGGTGCTAGATAGCGACACTCAAAAAGCACAAACTGTTGCTATGTCAGGTACTGCTCGAAATCTACTTGGTACGTCAAAACCACTGTCTTTCAAAAAAGTGGTCGACGGTAACGCTATTTATTATCTTGCCATACTGCCGTTCAGAGACCAGGAAACTTATCGCTTCTCGGTGGAAATACAGCAAGGTGGCAAAACGCAAACCCTACAGTTTCAACAAAAAATGTATGTCGATTAAGCCTGGATTTTCGACATTACAATAAAAAGGAAGAGCCATGAGTAACATAGTTAACTACCAAGCTTTCGACAAACACGCGGTTATTACGCTTAATAACGGGAAGGTAAACGCGGTATCCCATCAACTCATCGATGAACTCAACGACGCCCTAGACAAAGCAGAAAATGCTGGGCTAGTCACTGTTATCACAGGTCAACCGGGCATGTTCTCGGGTGGCTACGATTTAAAAGTAATGAAAGAAAGCATGGATGCAGCCATGGCTCTGGTCGAGAGAGGTTCAACGCTAACAAGGCGTTTGTTGGCATTCCCTCAACCCGTAGTTGCAGCATGCAGCGGGCATGCAGTAGCAAAAGGAGCCTTTATATTACTGGCTTCGGATTATCGTATTGGCGTTGACGGTGCATTTAAAATCGGGCTAAACGAGGTGGCTATTGGCATGACAATGCATCGAGCAGGTATCGAACTCGCAGCACAACGAATGCCATTAGCACAGTTTAATCGCTCTGTTATTTGTGCTGAGATGTTCAGCCCCAAGCAAGCTGTTCAAGCAGGCTTTTTGGACATCGCTGTGCCAGAAGAGCAGTTCCAAGCGACCATCGAAAATGTAGTAGGTGCTCTCGCTGGGTTAGACAAAAAAGCGCATCACAAAACCAAACTCAAAGCACGTGCGGACGTGCTTGCTCGTCTCGATGCAGCAATTATTGAAGATCGCACCTCTTCACTATAATTCGTACCTTTAGCAATAGAATAGAGAAGTCGACCTTAATCCAGATATTTAAACGAAGTTAAGGTCGACCTATTCACACCGTTCTAACTTGTCATTGGAACACTAGTATATTTTCGAAGATTTGTTATTCTGACGTAAATACAAATTGAGTAAGTAGAGTACCGAATCATATCGTGGCTCAAATAATTTAGCTCGAAAGTGTCAGTAATTAGGGAAGTAGCTGAATGTTTGATATCCCCTCACCTAAACCACTAGACCAGTTAAGTGCTATTGTAATAGACCAAAATGCACTGGTACGCGACGCACTTAAAAGTCTGATGTATTCTTTAGGTCTTTCCTACACGCGAGGTGCAAGTGGTGCATACCATGCACTGTCAGAGTTTAGGCAACAACAATTCGACATTGTGGTACTCGCTTTCGACTTAAATACCGACAAAGATGGTTTCAACTTACTGGAAGAGCTAAAGTTTAAAGGATTTATTAAAAAGTCGACCTGCGTTATTTTTATAAGCGCCGACACAGACCCCGCGCTAGTGCACAGTATCGTTGAACTTCAACCCGACGACTTTTGGACAAAACCACTTGATCACCAAAAAATAAAACAGCGAATAATCAACATACTCAATTGTCGCAAACTGCTACACAAACCTTTTTATTGTGCCGACCACAAAGAATACTCCAGAGCAATATACTATGCAGAGCGAGGTCTCAAGCAACAGAAGTTAAAAGGGTTCCATCCCAAACTTCAGCGTTTGATAGGAGACTGCCTGTGTGAGTTAGGAGAGTTCGCGTCAGCTGAGAAATACTATGGAACTTTGTTGTCTGAGTTTAATTATAGCTGGGCACACACGGGGTATGCCCGCGCCTTATTAAAGCAAGACAAGCTTGAGGAGGCACAGGCTAAAATTGAGACACTGAAACAACGAGCGGATACTCGCTTTATGGCCTATGACCTCTTGGCAAACTATTATGTCGAGCTCAATGAATTTGATAAAGCCTTTACCGAAATTCAGCAAGCGGGCAAGCTCGCCCCCAGAAATATAGAAAGAAGCAAGCGCGTTTGTGATTTGGCCAAACTCAATCACAATGCAGAAGAGCAGTATGTCTCTGCCTTTCGCATGGAGAAATATGCTCGTAACTCCATTCACGCGTCACCAGAAATAGTATTAAACCTGATCAGAGCTTCAATTGACTTGGCAGCATCAGCGCCACCGGAAGCAGGAGCCAGCACGCTTCACAGAGCTTCGAGGCAGCTTATTGACTTGTGTAAAACGGTAGACTCGACAACCAAAAATCGCGCAAAGATTATTGAAGCGAGGATCCTTGTTACTCAGGGCGAGAAGAGACTCGCTGAATCCAAAATAAACGGTATCAAACTCTCTACTTTGTCACTTTCGTTTGATGACAATATGGACTTAGTTAAACTTTACCATGCTCTAGGTCACAGAGAGAAAGCAGTAGCACTCTTAAAACAGATTAAAAAACCAATTATCTGAAGATGCATTCGCCAATCCTATTATTCTTCGATACATCGACCAAGAACTTGAGGAGAAAGCTAGTATTCACTTTACTCCTCGGGAGCTGATAGATATGGCTTCTAATCACTACAAGCAAAAACGCTATTTACCTGCGTTTAAAGCCTTGTCTGATGCATTTCAACTCGCCCCTAATAATATTCATATCGCACTCAACCTACTGCAGACACTTGCAGCAATTAGCGAGATGAAGTCTTTCGAAGAAGAGCATACTGTTGGCCTTCAGCGCTGCTTATCCATATTAGCAGCGTCTACGCTTAACGAAGAGCAGCAAGAGAAATACAACCGTTATCTTGAAATGTTACCGTCACAAGAGGAACTCAGCGTGAAGGACGCGTCATAGGCTCTGCGCGCTAATTTAACACAGACAGTAAATTTACAACCTTTACCTATCCGTAAACTTGGTCAATAATCATTATCTAACTGGTCAGTCCACAGCTTCGAACTGACCCATGAAACAAAAATTAGAGACTGATTATGACAATGTCCCAAGCTCCCTACCCTCATTTGCTAGCGCCACTTGACCTAGGTTTTACAACGCTGAAAAACCGGACCTTAATGGGTTCTATGCACGTAGGACTAGAAGAGGAAAAAGATGGTTTTTCGAAACTAGCGGCGTTTTATGCGGAACGAGCAAAAGGCGGTGTGGGGTTAATTGTCACTGGGGGTATTAGTCCTAATATCTCTGGGTGGGTTGCACCATTTGCAGGAAGAATGACGCGCAACAAGCACGTTAAGCAACACAAACAGATCACGGATGCTGTGCATGCCGAAGGTGGAAAAATATGCATGCAGATCCTTCACTCTGGACGTTACGGTTATCATCCACTCGCTGTTTCGGCGTCCGCCATGAAATCTCCTATTACTCCATTTAAACCGAGAGCACTGTCTTCTCGCTCGGTGAGAGGCACGATAAAAGACTACGTTAGGTGTGCTTCGCTCGCTCAGCGAGCTGGCTATGATGGAGTTGAAGTGATGGGCTCCGAAGGCTACCTCATCAACCAGTTTTTTTGTCAGCGCACCAATCACAGAGATGATGAATGGGGTGGCAGTCTAGAAAACCGAGCTAGACTGGCTGTTGAAATCGTAAAACAAACCCGAGAAGCAGTGGGTGCCAACTTTATTATCATTTATCGCCTGTCTATGTTGGATCTGGTTGAAGGTGGGGCGGCCTGGGATGAAGTGGTCTATCTCGCGAAAGCTATTGAAAAAGCGGGCGCGACAATAATCAACACAGGGATTGGCTGGCATGAAGCTCGTGTCCCGACAATTGCGACCTCAGTCCCACGAGCAGCGTTTACTTGGATCACCCAACGCATGAAAGGTGAAGTGTCTATTCCCTTGGTGACAACAAACAGAATAAACACACCAGAAGTTGCCGAATCTGTGCTGGCTGAAGGACACGCAGATATGGTATCTATGGCCCGTCCATTTCTGGCTGACCCTCACTTTGTGAACAAGGCAGTTAACGACCAATCTCATCTTATCAACACCTGTATCGCCTGTAATCAGGCGTGCTTAGACCATGCTTTCGAACAAAAACGGGCAAGTTGTTTAGTTAACCCTCAAGCCTGTTATGAAACTGAACTCACGTTTTCTCCGGTAGAAACAGCGAAAAAAATTGCTGTTGTAGGTGCAGGTCCTGCAGGATTAGCGTTTTCAATGTACGCGGCGGACCGTGGACATGAGGTACACTTATTCGACGCAGCACAAGAGATAGGAGGGCAATTCAACTACGCCAAACAAGTTCCGGGTAAAGAGGAGTTTTATGAGACGCTCCGATTCTTTAGTCACCAATTAACACGTACTGGTGTAAACCTACATTTAGGACAAGAAGTCACTGCAGACTATCTCGCTGAGCTAGGCTTTGATGATGTGGTCCTTGCAACAGGAATAAAACCCAGAGAGCTCAGTATCGAAGGGCATGACCACCCTAAAGTGTTGAGTTACCTCAATGTACTAAGAGACAAAGTATCGGTGGGTAAACGAGTGGCCGTTATTGGTGCGGGTGGAATAGGGTTTGATGTAGCCGAATTCCTTGTTGAAAAAGAAAGCTTGGCCACTGATAGAGAAAAATGGCTGGCTCATTGGGGCATAGATAAAAGCTACAACCAGCCTGGAGCGCTCACCGAGAAACATATCAATCCTTCAGAAAGAGATGTGTACCTCCTTCAACGTAAAACATCCAAAGTAGGCAAAGGATTGGGCAAAACCACGGGTTGGATCCACAGACAATCACTCAATCATCACAATGTTAAAATGATGAATGGCGTAACCTATGAAAAGGTTGATGATCAGGGCCTACACATCACCATTAACGACAAACCTATGTGTTTGGAAGTCGACCATATCATCGTATGTGCTGGCCAAGAGCCGTTTAAACCCTTGCAAGACCCCCTCGAAGAACAGGGCTTGTCAGTACATATTATTGGCGGTGCAGACGTTGCCGCTGAACTCGACGCAAAGCGAGCAATTAGACAAGGAGCTGAATTAGCCGCGGTTATCTAGTGCACGCGATCAACGTATGACTATTATTGGCGTGAGGGACTGCCCCCTCGCGTAAACGCTACGCAGAGTCACAGCAGTTTCAATAACAAGCACCTCACTGTATAATTTATCGGCAAGTCTTAAACCTCCTCGAAGTCACTGATCATTTAGGGAAGAGCGTTGATTCGATTCAGTATATTTCTTTTGGCTTTCTTTACGTTAATCACTCAAGTTTCGGCACGTGATGAAGTGTTCACAGGTCGTCAACAAATGACAGATGATCTGAACTTAGAATTCAACTATCAGGTGATACAACGAGCCTTAGCACTGACCGTACCCGAGTACGGTGAATATCGTATTCAGGCGCGAGGCACAGGTGATATTCCTAAGCAGCGAGCATTAGAAGAACTACAAAAAGAAGATGGATTATTTAACGTTGTACTCGCCGTTACTCAACCTGATTGGGAAGAACAAGTTATTCCCATTCGAATCCCAGTCAGAATGGGTTTACTAAGCTACCGAATATTGGCCGTTCACAAAGATAACCTAGCTCAATTTAGCGAAATAGCTGATGAGGAAGCACTCAAAAAATTAACGGTAGGACTGAGAAAAAGCTGGGCGACATGGGAGGCCATGCAAGCAAAAGAGTTTAGTATTGTTAATGCTTACTCTTACGAACAATTGTTCTCAATGTTAGAGAAGCAACGTTTTGACTATATCCCAAGGGGAATTTACGAGGTCTTTGAAGAAGTTGAAAAGCAACAAGCTATAAACAAGAACATCGTTGTTGAACCCAACCTCTTGGTAGTTCTACCCGCCTACTACTATATGTTTGTCTCTCCCCATGCGCCCAGACTAGTTGAACGCATGACACTAGGGCTCAACCGCATGGTTGAACAAGGCATGGTTGAACAACTGATAAACGAACATTACGGTGAGTTCATTGAGCGAGCTAATGTTGCCAACAGGCGGGTTATTTATTTAGGGGATACGGAATCGTCAAAAACAGCGCCACTAGACCAGCCTGAATATTGGTGGCGCTTTCCAGAACTTGAACAACCACTCAACGATAACTAGAAGAGCTTTAAACAACGAAGCTCTTCATTCACCGTTGCGCTATACGTTTCTCGTCGCCATGGCCGGTGGTATTGAAGACGCTTTTAATGCTGGGCCAAACACAGCAACTTGCCCCAACAAGTAAAAACAAAGTCCACCCAAGGGCAAGAAGTACCAAGGCATGCGACCTAGTTCAAAGGCTGAAACCAAAGTCATATTCAATCCTATGGTAAGTGCGATACCGACGATGACGCCCAATGTAGTAATAACGACATTTTCTGTCATAAAGTATTGCACTATGTTTGCCTTACTTGCCCCTAACGCTCGCCGAGTGCCAATTTGACGCAATCGGCGATTCACATTAAAGCTTGCCAACCCGACAATCCCCTTGCCCGTAATAGCAATCATAATGATCATAACCACGTACAAGATTTGTATCATAGCGCTGTGACGGCTATAGCTGTCTTCGCGGATCTCTTCAAAGGAGCGCAGATTTTCAACCAGTCTCTCATCAGCACGTTTTGCTAAAAGCTCTTCTACATCCCGCATGGTTTGGTCTCGCATGCCTTCTTCGGCACGAATAAAATAACGATTCCAGTTGTCACCAACAATATACTCAGGCGACAACATAGCGTTTTCGAGTTTGTTCCATCCTATCCAAGGCGCTTGAAGTTGATCTATCACACCGATAATTTGCATTGGTTCAGTGTTATTGATGAATATGGTTTTCCCAACGGTTTCTGCATAATCAAGTTCAGGAAACATGTCATTGGCGAGGGCGACAGTAACAATGACATTTTGCGGCCAACCTTCTTGTGTACCATCACGCAGTCTTATGTCAGTTTTGGTGAAATTGCTTCCTGCCACTAACTCAACACCCAGCGTATCAATACCCTGTTCATCAACCATGTAAATCGACGATGGTGTACTAGGTTTGTTTTCACCAGACTCCACCTGAAAAGACATTGACCATCCACCACCACTAATAGGCACAGAGTTAATAGTTGTTGCGTTTCTCACGCCAGGCAGCGCACGAATTTCACGGAGGTCTTCCTCTAACGTATTGAGGTGATTAAACCCTGTGGCAAACCCAGTACTACTGATTTGAAAGCTATTCGCTTCATCTACCCCACTGCTACGCGCCATAAGGTCATTTCGCTCTCCGATAATAAACAAAGCATTGAGCACTATAGCCATGGTAAACGCAATTTGAAGTGCGATAAGTATTGCTCCAGTTTTGTTTCGGAGAAGACTTCTGAAAATAGGGCCAAGATTTAATTGAGTCATAATGAGTTATCCCTTTAATTGGCCAGCTGGAGCAATAGCACTGGCGCGCCACGTGGGGTAGATACCAGCGATGATAGTGGTAATTGTTGATATACCAATGGCGAGTAACATCATATTGGAATCAAGAGTTGTTAATCTGTCGGCAAACTCACCATAAAGGGTACGAACACCTTGTAAGCCGAAGTAAGAGAAGAGTAAGCCTAGTAATCCACCTGCCACACCAATGCATGCCGTTTCTACTAAGTGCTGCATGAACAGATCTCCCCGAGTTGCTCCCACCGCTCTGCGCAAACCAATTTCGCCAGACTTTCCAATGAACTTGGATAGCATTAACCCTATCGTATTAAGTAGACACACCAATAAGAACATCATTGAGAGCCACATCATTATCTGCGCATCATCAGCGACAACCTCGTTATACTCCAACCACTCTTGAACATTGCTCATGCGGTTATTAAGCGGACGAGGAAATCTACCAAGGGCCTTTTGTTGCTCTACATAACTATCGAGGAAGGTGTGATACCTAGCTTCATCTTGCGGTGAGGTCAACTCGACCCAAAACTGATAGTTAACGCATTCCGAATTTAAAAAAGCAAGAAAACCGGTGCCTTCGGGTGGCTTCCAACAATTGGTATTACCCCAACTAGGAAGTTCCATGGGTAGTTTTAGCGACAGTGGAATAAAAACATCTGCCGTACCACCAAAATCCCCAGTGTTCAGATCGAAGAACTTCGGTACTGGGTGCCATTCATCAATGACCCCTACAACTTGAAATGTTTCTCCAGAGATAGTGACAGACTCACCAACTGAATTTTCGCCGCCAAATATGCGATCATTGACATCGCGAGACAACACTACCACGTGTTCCGCATTTTGATCTGCAGATGCATCCCATCCAGCACCATAAATAAACGGCACATTAAACATTGGGAAAAAATCAGTAAAAGTAAGTCTGAACGAGCTCTGAAAAGGCTTAACATCTGGATTTTCCGGCTCGATAATACCACCAGAACGAGCCATTGCAGCTTGTCTAAATGCTTGTTCGGCTTGCTGAAGATTGTTGACATCGGTCCAAGTTAACTGCAATGGAGGTGCATCATCATCACGCGCCGCCTCATAGGGGCTCCAGCTATCCAACTGAATGTGATAAAGCACGTCATTCTTTTCCTTGATAGGATTGTTTGACATCAAGTAATTGACTGTAATGGTTGTCATCAGCGCACCAATGCCAAAGGCAATCGCTAACACCATCAATAAACTCAGTATTGGATTGCGCTTGAAGCTGAGCATGGCCAATTTAATGTAGTAAAAAAACATGCCCGCCTCCTACGCACTTGCCGCAGACGGCAGGTCTTGTTCCACTAAAGTGTTTTCACTTACCTGACCATCGCGAACAAAAATATTACGCTTCGCTTGTTTTGCAAAACCCGGATCGTGGGTCACCATAACTATGGTAGTGCCTTGCGCGTTAATGTTGTGGAGTAAGTCCATAACACTGTGCGCCATCTTACTATCGAGATTACCCGTGGGTTCGTCGGCGAGCAGAAAACGGGGCGATCCAGCCAGTGCCCTCGCTATTGCTACTCTTTGCTGCTGCCCGCCAGAAAGTTGTGCAGGTAAATGCTTCATACGATTGCTCAACCCAACTGTTTCTAGCGCCTCTTCGATGCGTTTTTTCCGTTCGGCGCTGTTGAATCCCCGATAACGCAACGGTACGTCCACATTATCAAAAAGATTGAGATCAGGAATTAGATTAAAGCTCTGAAAAATAAATCCTATTTTTTCATTTCTAAGTCGGCTTCGGGCACTGTCACTCAAGTTTGAAACATCTTTACCGTCAAGCTCATAGGTTCCAGAAGAATAGGTTTCAAGTAACCCTGCAATATTTAAGAAGGTGGTTTTTCCCGATCCTGAAGGTCCTGTCACAGTAACAAAGTCGCCTTCATCCACGTTCAAACTGAATTGTCGTAATGCATGAGTTTCTACTACATCGGTTCTGAAAACCTTACTGATGTTTTCCATTTTTAGCATAATTTTCTTCCTCTTATTGAGTGAGTAAAACGGTTTCTGCGCCGCGAAATGCGTCTGTGCTGGAGATGATTATTTGGTCACCGGCATTAAGCCCTGAGAGTATTTCTACGTCTGAAAGGCTTCTTGCGCCGGTATTGATGGATGTTCTTGTAGCGATATCACCGCGAACGATGTACGCAATGCGTCCACTGCCACTTTCAAGAAATTGACCACGCTGAACCATAAGTACACCGGGCTTATTTTCTATTAAAATTCGGGTAGTTAAGCGCTGGTTTTGTCGAAGCCCTGACACCGACTCATCGCTAAAGCGAACCCGAGCAGTCACCTGGTTGTCTATGATTTCAGGAGAAATAGTCACCAAAGTCGCTAGCCGTTTTTTACCATCTACCATGACTTCGGTTTCCATACCAATAGCAAGGTCATCGGCGTAACCCTCTGGAATAAGTACCTCCAATTCAAACTCGCTGAGGTCAACCACTGAGAGAATATCTTGATTCTGCGCCACTTGATTTTTTTGCTCGACCGCTAAATTACCCACGATCCCCGTCACTGGAGAGCGCACAGTAAGCTCTTCAACCTTGCGTTGAAGATCAGCAACTAACAGTGATTGTCGGTCGACTTGCAACTGGCTGGTTCTCACCTCAAAGCTAAGTAATTCTTTGTTGAGGTCTGCATCTGAAACCGCATGTTGATATTCGAGTTTGGCATTCTCTAAGTCGTCTTGCGCTTTTTCGAAATCTATCTCACTGATACTGTGATGCTCAAAAGCGCTATCAGCTCTGCGCTTCTCCCGCTCTGCAGCACTCAGTGCTACGCGTGCAAGATCCACCGATTTTTGGTCTTGTAACGCTTTTTGTTTTGCATCTATTTTCTTGCGATCAAGCTCAATTTGCAGGCGCTGCAAGTTCGCCTCTTCTTGTTTGAGCTGGTTGGTAAGTTCGGGGCTATCAATGTAGGCAAGAATATGACCCGTTTCCACAGAATCTCCTGCGGCAACCTGGTAGTTGATGGTTCCCTGATAAGGACTGTAAAGCTTAGGACTCACCGCAGCGACTACTCTTCCCTGCAACGATAAGTCTCGTGTCAGATCGCCGTGGGTTACCTGAGCAATTCTTAACCTATCACGGGCAACAGAGATATCTGTATTGGCCCAATTAGAATAGCTCGACGCCAATACACCTAGCGCACTCAGTACAAGTACTACAGCTATTCCCCCCAGTATCCACGTTTTTCTTTTTGATTTTGGCGCTACAGCGACGTCCTGCGCACTGGTATCCGCTATTTTCATCCTTATCCCTCATTCAACGCGTTCAATGATTGTCTGTCTCAAGGTAAAACCAAGAGCAATAAAACATCAGTCGCACTGAACGTTGAGAAAGTTTAAATGTAGATAAAATAGTGAGGCAGTTTAGGCACGTGGCTAAACCAGTAAATTCAATCTAGTATTTAGAGCGTGTTGGACTGAACCTTTCAACTGTGAAAGAGTAGTAAACAAGTGTTGGAAATTGCTGCGGCTCACTAGACGGATACACATGAAACAACTAAAAATTTTATTGCTGTTTGCTCACCCATCCCAATCGCGTTCAGAAGTAAATTTACCTCTGTTTGAGAACGCTAAATCACTTCCGTTTGTCACCACTGTTGATTTGTATGCTGAGTATCCGAAATTCAATATCGACATTACTCGAGAGCAGCAAAGACTGCTCGATCATGATGTTGTCATCTTCCAGTTTCCGTTTTACTGGTACTCAACACCCGCCATTTTAAAAGAATGGCAAGACTTGGTACTGGAGTACGGCTTTGCCTACGGAACCAATGGAAACGCATTACACGGCAAAACCTTTATGTGTGCACTGAGCGCAGGTGGTAACAAAGACGCCTATCGAGCTGGCGGCTACAACCATTTTACAGTAAGAGAATTACTTCAACCCCTAGAACAAACTGCAATGCTTACCGGTATGCGTTATTTACCGCCGTTTTCTCTATTTTCTAGCCGTTCAGCGGTAGAGGAAAAGCGCATGCCCCAACATATTGAAGACTGGCAGAAGCTGCTCAACGCACTACATCATGGCCAGTTTGATGATTTACAAACGGATAATACCGTTATCATTAATGACCTTTTACCCTCGCTCGCTCATTAAAACCAAGTTAAAAACGGACACTTCATGACCATCTATTTCGTTCAAGCCTTTATTTACTTGGTTGCAGCAGTAATTACTGTGCCCCTGGCCAAAAAGCTCGGGCTGGGCTCTGTCTTGGGTTACTTAATTGCGGGGGTAATTATTGGGCCGGTGACCGGTTTAGTCGGTCAAGAAACGGTGACTATTCAGCACTTCGCCGAATTTGGCGTGGTGATGATGTTGTTTTTAGTGGGTTTAGAGCTAGAGCCCAAAATGCTGTGGCAAATGCGTAATCGACTCCTTGGTCTGGGAGGGCTACAAGTCATACTTACCGCAGCACTTATATTTGCAGTAGCACTAGCATTTGGTCAGGTATGGACGGTTGCTCTCGCTATCGGATTAATTTTCTCACTGTCTTCCACAGCCATTGTTCTACAAACATTTAATGAAAAAGGACTGACCAAAACCGAAGGTGGACAAAACGCGTTTTCCGTGCTTTTAATGCAGGATATCGCGGTTATCCCAATGCTCGCTTTTATCCCCATGTTAGCACTCCCAGAGCTTGCCGCTGCAGCGCAAGCCACGAAAGAGGCTGCCGATCATCACGAAGAACTTAGTCTTGTAGCTGGCTTGCCCACTTGGGCTTACGCGCTTGCTATTCTTGGCAGTATTGGTGGTGTTATTGCCGCGGGCCACTTTCTCAGTCGCCCTCTATTTCATTATGTCGCTAGTTCTGGTCTGCGCGAAATATTTGTAGCAACGGCGCTAGTACTTGTGGTTGGAATAGCTGCACTCATGAGTTTGGTGGGTTTGTCGCCAGCGCTAGGTACCTTTTTAGCCGGCGTTGTGCTCGCTAATAGTGAATTCAGACATGAACTTGAATCCAATATTGAACCGTTTAAAGGTTTGCTACTAGGGTTGTTTTTTATCACTGTAGGTGCTGGCATAGACTTCCAGATTTTAACAAGTAACCTTGTCATCATACTTGCCATCACAGCTGGTGTTATGTTGTCAAAAGCAGGCATTCTTTGGTTATTAGCGAGTATCTTCAAAATCCGCAATAGTAGTCGATGGTTGTTTTCAATGAGCCTAGCGCAAGCTGGTGAGTTTGGGTTCGTACTTCTGAGTTTTGGTATTCAAAATCATGTTGTACCCAGCGAAACAGCAAGCATGCTTCAATTAGTCGTTGCATTATCAATGTTTCTGACACCGTTGTTATTCATCCTATTCGATAAAGTGATATTGCCAAAATACGAGGCTGTGAGTAATAACCAGGAATACGACACAATTGAAGAACAGGGTACAGTGATCGTGGCTGGCATTGGTCGATTTGGGCAAATAGTGACCCGTTTACTGACGGCGAATGGGGTAAAACCTGTCGTACTCGACCATGAGGCTGGGCAAGTTGAAAACCTAAGACTCATTAATATTCAGGCATATTTTGGAGATGCTACTCGTCCAGAATTACTTCACACTGCGGGTATAGAAGAAGCCAAAGCCTTGGTTGTCGCTATAGACAATCGCGAGTCAGCTATAGAACTGGTTCACTATGTAAAACATACTTATCCCACCGTTAGAATACTAGCCCGCGCTTTTGATAAAGGTCACAGCTATGAATTATCCCTTGCAGGTGCTGACTATGTCATCAATGAGACCTATCACTCAGCGCTAGAAATGGGTGGCCAGCTCATGACTGATTTAGGTTTTCACCCTTTCGCTGTTGAGCAGAAAAAAGCCGCCTTCATTAATGCGGAAACCAATGCATCTCAGACACTATTTGAAAAATGGCAATCGGGGACAGAAGGTGAACGATTCGACCAAGACTACCGAAAGATATTCATGCAGCTAGAAGAAACTATCTTGCAGATGATGCAGCAAGATAGGGCTGATAAACACCACAGTGATGAACGCGGTTGGACACCTCCGCCTAAAGGATATCAAAACAAGTTTGAGGAGGGCGAGTAAGCTAGCCTTATGAAAATCGCGACCGTTACTGGGTTGATACTTATCTCAACATAATGAAAGTGTTGGCGTTATAGGTTGTTTTAATTGTCTAACTTTCCAGCCAGTAACACTTCTAGCCAGCGAATATCTTCAGGTCCTAATTTGGCATCACGATGTAAAGATTCATCTTTGATAACGTCTTTGTAAACATGACAAATAGCAATTTCTGTGAGGTTTCTCCAACTCTCTCCGGGTAGTTCCTGAATAGTTCCATCAGCTAAATTAGGGTCATGCAGTGGGTCGTGAACATCTTCGGTGGTCCTCAACGCAAATTCGAGTTCGTTAAGTATGGGGTTAACCACTTTCACCGTTGATGCTTCAGAAAACTGTTTGAGTACGTGCTCTTGTGCCTGTTTAGCGCTTTTCTCGACTTGTGCTCTTGTCGCCTTTTCTCCGATGGGTTTTAGGCCATACTTGGCAAACGTGCCAGAAATACTTGGCAACAATGCTTTTACCGCAATACCTGCACCAATAAGCGGGTTAAATATGGCAGCAATACCACCAATAAAAAGCATGCCGTAGGTTAATTTATTGTCGAGAGAATCTATATCATTAGCCAGCTTTTCAAGGCTACTCACGTTTTGTGCAGAAGACTCATAGGCCATGTTTTTCGCCGCTTCAAGCATATACTTTCGCAACGTTCCCTCATAATGCTCATTAGGAAAATGAAATACTCGCCTTTTGGGCAAATCATTGACTTCTAAAACTCCCTTTGGAATTGAGCGCATGGTGTGAAGTAGGAATCCTGACTCACTCAAATGATACGGAATCACGAAATAGTGCTTCTCGTCGTAGTCACACTGCGTGTTCTGAGAACGTTCTAGAGAAATAAAAATTGGCAGACCAGCGACAACATCCTTTGCCGTTTTAAAGCCATTGTCTAATTCACCAAGTATTAGGTCAGCTTTGGCGCTCGCCAGTTTTTTTGCTTTATCTAGAAGGTCTCTCATAGACACTTAATTTCCTTACATACCACGTGCTTTTAAATAAGATTTGCAAACGTCTTGCTCTGCGTCGTTGGTCGCAAAATTGGAAGGTCGCAACTTTTTGAAAGATTTAAATATTTGACTAATCTCCCGAGCTATCAGACATTAACAAAAGTTGCGCATTCAACAATTATGTTTTTAGTGCAATTTGACTAAACCACAATAACAAAACAAGGACTGTTCTATGAATTCCTCATCAGTTGCCCGTGGGGTATCCGCCCTATTACTGCTACTTTCAACCGCTACAATTGCTCAAAGTAGCGAAGAATCTTCGTCATTTAAAGAGGTCCTCGACGGTAATGAAGAAACCGCCATGTCACTTACCGACGAAGAATTAAAAGCTCAGCAATATTTTCAATGGGTTGAAGAGTTTGAGGCATCTTTGAACTATCAAACCGGTGAAATTGATCTACCCGGCGGTAAAGCTAGCCTATCAGTACCAGAAAACTACTACTACCTCTCCCCTCAAGATACTAAACGCGTACTTGAAGAGGCATGGGGTAACCCTGAGGGTGAATTAACTTTGGGAATGCTGTTTCCACAAAAGTATCGCGTGCTAGATAGCGCGTCTTGGGGAGTAACTATAGAGTATGCCAATGACGGCTACGTTTCTGATGAGGATGCAGGCGATATCGATTACGATGATTTACTCAGTAGTATGCAGGCTGATACAAGAGAGGAAAACAAGTGGCGAACCGAAAATGGCTATGAAGCTATTGAGCTTGTAGGTTGGGCGCAGCAACCTTATTACGACGCTAGTACTCACAAATTGTATTGGGCAAAAGAGCTGCAATTTGGTGACAGTGCTAACCATACGCTGAACTACAACGTTAGGGCATTGGGCCGACAAGGTTATCTGGTGATGAACTTTATCGCGAATATGGAGCAGCTAGATGAAGTCAATGAAGCAAGAGATGAAGTACTTGCTATGGCAAGTTTTAATGATGGTCACAAGTACAGTGAATTTGATCCAGACATTGATCAAGTAGCGGCTTACGGGATAGGTGGTCTTATTGCTGGAAAGGTCTTGGCAAAAACCGGCTTTCTAGCGTTGGCGCTCGTTTTCTTGAAAAAGTTCTGGTTCGTACTCTTGGTCCCCTTGTACTGGTTAAAGAACCGCTTTTTCACAAAGAAAGAAACTCAGGCGTAAACATTTGTGCATTTTTATATTTGAGGAGCTCATGCTCCTCAAATTGACGCCACATTAAGCTCCATCTGAACATCACATCGTTCGTAAGGTGAGCTTTCCCCTTCAATAAATTTGAACCCTAACTTCTCATACAGTGCCAGTGCCGGTAGCAGCTTAGAATTACTCTCAAGGTATAGGCGCTTTATCTTCATGAGCCTCGCCCGTTCAATTATCTTACGCCCTAGTGAAAGGCCTATTCCTTTGCCTTGCGCACTCGGAGACACTGCCATTTTGGCTAGTTCATAAGTGTCATCGGAGACTCTGATCAACGCACAACACCCTACTGGCTCGCCTTGATACAAGGCAATCATAATGACGCCAGAATTGTTAAGGATATACCCATCTGGATCATCGAGTGCCTTGTAATCTGGCGCTTCCATGACAAAGTGCTTACTGATCCAAGCAACATTTAGCGCTTTAAACGCCGCTTGGTAAATAGGGGCGTAGTCGACGATCCTAATGTCTTCTTGAACTTCATTGACTCTGGTACTTATCGGATGAAATTTTAGATGCCTCTCAACCACTCTTAATGATTGCCACAAATCAACGCCAGTGTCTTTTGTTAACTGTGTCATAGCAGTATCTATGGCATCACACTGGGCATACATAGCAGGAATCATTACTCGAGCTTTCGAGCTCAACGATACAAGTGTCACTCGTGAATCGCTCGTTGATTTATAGCTTTCCACTAGATCTGCTTGTTTCATTTCTTTGAGGATTTTACTCACCGACACATGACTATGATTGATTGTCTTAGCTATATTCACAACCGAATCAGCACCTGAGTTAGCAAGTACATAAAAAACGGGAAACCATTTTGGTTCAATATCAAATCCAAACCGTTCGTAGGTTTTTTCAGCATCGTTAGATACTTGTGCGGCTAACTGCCGAAGGGCTGTACCCAGAGCAATATGCCCCAACTCATGAAATGGTCTCACACCACAAACTCCGTAACCAGTTACACATACAATATTACTAAGACTGAAATACGTCAATAATCCAAGCGCTACACGACTAAAGTTTAAATTTTTATTAATTTGTTTTATTCATCTTTCAAATTCAAACATACTATGTTTACATATGTATCATTATTGTAAAATGTGAAATAAACTTGTTACTAGGAACGCCAAAATGAAAAAATCTCTTTTGTTAGCATCATTGGCATTGTCAATGCCAAGCGTGTTAAACGCAGAAGTAGTTCGACCGACCGGTTTTGACGCAGGACAGGTAAGATGGCAGGAGTTAGGAAATCGCACAGATGATTTTGAAAGCGGTTCACTTAACCCAGCTAAATGGCAAAATGCGCCATCGAGTCTGGTTGTAGGTGCGTGGACGTTTGCGCAACCCAACGCCTATGTTCAAAATGGACGACTAGTGATTGAAACAACGCAAGAAACTCACACTCGTACCTTTCAAGATAGCTGCTGGGACGGTGTTGCTGGAGGTCCATCACAAGCCACGCAACGAGAGCTCTATTACAAATCAGGTGCAGTGAGAACCGTTGCCGACGGTGTGTATGGCTTCTATGAAGCAAGTATCAAAGGGGTAGAAATATTCCCCGGTCTAAGCCCCGCATTTTGGCTTTATAGTGATGGACATCCATTCCCAGATAGAAATGACCCAACAAAGCAATACGTAGACTACAGTGAAATTGACATAGTTGAGTTGCAGCAAGCGGACTGGCGCAGTCCTACGGATTTTGATGATCAGTTCGATATGGACCATAACCTTCATGCCCGGGTTGAAGAAAATGGACAAATCGTTTGGAAACGTCCAAAACCCAACCCAGAAGCTCAGCTACTGCATTATGAAGCCCCCTTTGATCCTAGCTTGGGCTTTCATACTTACGCGGTAGAAAACAGACCTGATCGCATAACTTGGTACGTCGACGGTGTTGAAGTTGGCTCTAAGCCCAACAAGTGGTGGCATCGTCCTATGCATTTGATTTTCTCGCAAGGTCTTCGTAGACAGCTCATTAAATATAATCCTGCATGTCAGCGCGCTGACCCAAACCCAGACAATATTGTTTCACAGGGCTTCCCAGAAAAGGCGCGCATGCAAGTTGAATATGTGAAAACCTGGAAGGCATTGCCATCAGTTTGGATTGAAAACCCAGGTCAATACACGTCAACTCAATATCGCTCAGGCGATACCATGGAAGTTACAGTGGACTACCACGGTGGACATGACTTTTACGTTGATTCAGGGGCATTCAATGGGGTGACTTTAAACCTTATTGAACGAAATGCGTCAGGCTTAGTACGTGTTGTTAAATCAGCCAACGATCCTTCAACCACCAACGACGATAAGAAGTATGCTGGAGAAGCCACGCTTTCAATTAATCTCAGCGGCGTGCCTGCTTCAAATACGCTTCCGAATGGTCATTACTATGCGCTTGCAGCGGCATTCCAATCTTCGAATGGCACAAGCATATACATGCAAAGCCCTGTTAGAGATATTACGGTTGTAAATGGATCCAGCGCTCCTATTGCAGTAAGCGGAGTAACGCTAACGCCTTCCTCGCTGAGCTTAAACCAAGGTGTTAGCCAAACACTTTCGGCAAACATATCGCCCTACAACGCTTCAAATCAGTCAGTAGTTTTTTTTCTAGTGATGATGACGTAGCAAGTGTGAGTGCAAGTGGTCGAGTGACAGCGATTTCAGCGGGCTCGGCCACTATCACCGTCAGAACGAATGACGGTGCATACACGGATACCACAAGAGTTGATGTTTCTGGATCAACGTCTGGTGGCGGCAACCTTGTACAAAATTCCGGTTTTGAAGCTGGAGATTTCAATGGTTGGAACGCCAACTGGGGTAACAACAACGTCACTTCAAATGTTTCACAGCAAGGGCAATATGCGGCACAGATAAATGGCAAAGGGGGGATAAACCAAACCCTTGCTTTAGCGCCTAACACGGAATACCAACTCACCGCATATGGTCGCGTCAATAATAATGGTCAGGTATCTCGCATGTTGGTGAAAGAGTACGGCGGGAATACTAAAACGGTGACTTTCACTTCAGATAGCTTTGAGCAAAAGCGCATTACGTTTACCACGGGCGCTTCTAATCAATCAGCAAAGATCGTGTTCAACACCACACAAGACAATACCACTGCTTGGGTTGATAACTTTGTAGTAACGTCGACACAAGGAGGAGGTAACACTGACGGTGGTGATAGTGGTGGAAATTCAGGCAATGATACGCCAGACGAACCTACACCCACTGAGCCTACCTGTGATGGAAGCTTTGTCGCGGTGAATAGCGTGTCACTATCTGCGACAAACTTCAGCATGGCAAAAGGCAGCACAAGACAAGTTTCTTACACTGTACTTCCCGCCTGTGCCACTAATAAAAACGTGACATTCTCGTCAAACAATACGAGTGTTGCGACGGTGAATAGTTCGGGAGTAATTACTGCTCGTAATAGCGGCACAGCGATAATCACTGTTAAAACCAAGAACTTGGGTAAAACAGATACGCTTGTCGTCAACGTTAATTAACAAGTGAAAGGCGGCACTTTGCGGTGCCGCTACTTCTAACACACTAAAACTGGTCTAGCATGATAGTGTTACCGTCGGGATCCTTCACGATGCAGTGGCCCGAACCGCTCTCCCCTTTCACAGGCACTTCGATTTCAATTCCATTGTCTTTTAAATGCGCTTCTACAGCACGTACATCAGATGGGTTGAATGTTAAGATATTATCTTCAAACATTCCTTCGAACAAACCAATCATGGTTTGACCGTGCTTCATAATGACCCACTTTTCTTCAACCGAGCCGCAGGACGGCATAGCGTTGAATCCGAGAGTTTCATAGAATTTTTTCGATTCAACAATGTCCCTTACTGCTAAACTAAGGGAAAACAATCCAAGTTCCATTACAGATTCCTCACGTTCACATGAACAAAAAATATACTGTAATAGACCAGAAGTCCTTGGTCACGCTAAATTTTTATTACTCTGACAAATGAGCAACTTCTTTTCGCCAAGCTCTTTCGTATGCCTCGCGAGAAAGTACGATATCTGCATACGAAGCTACATTATCGTGCGTTATATCTAGCTTACTGGCGCGAGCCCATGACAGGATGTGTCCGGCTACCACATCGACCATACTAAAGCTGTTATCTACTAGAAAAGTATTAGCGCCGAGCATCGTTGAGAAGACACTGAGCGCTCGGTTAAACTCCCATTGAGCAACATCAATAACCTCAGGTAGCCTTTTTTCGGCCGGCAGTGCGAACGTATGTTTGGCAATGGCCCACAGTGGTTGTTCAAGCTCGGTAACTAAAAAGCTCATCGTTTGCTCGTACAAACCTCGAGAGAAGGAACCCGGCGCTGGGATAAACTCTTGAAGGCCATGTTTGTCTGCCAAAAAGGTTAAAATTGCTGCGGATTCAGAGAGTGTGCCTTCACTGGTCAACAAGGCCGGTATTTTACCAGCAGGGTTAATCTTGCGGAATCCTTCTGAGAAGTGTTCGCCAGCTTTGAGATTAACAGCATGATATGAATAGGGTATACCTATCTCTTCCAACGCCCATGCCACACGCACAGACCGCGTTCGAGGATACCCGTACAATGTATACATATTAAATTCCTTATTACTCAAGCGAACAGCATTATTTAACAATTTAATCTTCTACTTTGCGCAAAAATACCATTTCAGTGGACGAACTTTGCTCTTCACTGTACGTGTAACCAGCGGAGTCAAATGCCTTGAGTCCATCTACATCTTTGACTCGATTTTCTATGACATAACGCGCCATCAGTCCCCTAGCTTTCTTTGCAAAAAAGCTAATGATTTTAAACTGTCCGTTTTTGTAGTCTTTAAAGACAGGTGTGATAATCATGCCATCGAGTGACTTTTTCTTAACTGACTTGAAATACTCATTGGATGCCAGATTAACAAGCACATTGTCACCCTGCTCTGCTAAAGCAGCGTTGAGATTTTCTGTGATGGTTTCGCCCCAATATTGATACAAATCCTTACCGTTTGCGTTGGCTAATTTTGTACCCATTTCCAATCGATACGCTTGCATAAGATCGAGTGGGCGCAATACACCGTAAAGCCCTGATAGTATGCGCAAGTGGGTTTGAGCATAGATCACATCTGCCTCGCTCAAGGTGTAAGCATCGAGTCCGGTATAAACATCACCATTAAATGCGTAGAGTGCTTGACGTGCGTTATCTTTCGTAAATGGCGTAGAAAATTCCGTAAATCTGTTAGCGTTGAGCGTAGCAAGCTTATCACTGATACTCATCAAGGATGAGAGGTCAGCAGGCGACAAAGTACGGCAGGTTTCCACCAGCTGTTCTGCGTTGCTTAACAATGCGGGTTGCGTGTGTTCTGAGACCGGGATTGCAGTTTCATAATCAAGGTTTTTAGCTGGTGATACAACGACTAACATTTTAACTCCTCATCGATTGTTAACCGCAGTATAACACTGGTTAAACGCTTAAAAATGCCAAGGTGATGAAAAGAAAACGATTAACCTAAAAGACTTTGTCGATTAGGCTCGGATTTCTTATGTGTAGGCTATAAATTGTCATGTGGGTTTGGTATAAATAGCCTATGTCTCCAAGTGATTACCCTTTCTAAATACTGTTTGTTAAACACAGTAAACAAAGACTGATAAGTGCGTTTTAATGCCTGGCTAAACCGCACAATATAACTTAATTCAATTAGAGAAAATTATGAGCAATCAATTAGCTTCACTACGTGAAATCACAACCGTTGTTGCCGACACCGGCGACATCGATGCTATTAAAAAGTATCAACCGGTAGATGCCACCACTAACCCTTCACTTCTGCTAAAAGCTGCAGGGCTTCCGCAATATGCAAGCCTTATCGACGATGCAGTGAGCTGGGCTAAATCTCAGTCCTCTGACTCAGAGCAACAACTTACAGACGCGGCAGACAAACTTGCTGTAGCCATCGGCAAGGAAATTTCAGGTACTATCCCTGGTCGAATTTCTACAGAGGTTGATGCTCGTTTATCATTTGATAAAGCAGCAACTATCGAGAAGGCACACCGTTTAGTAGCCCTATACGAAGCTGCTGGCATCGATAAGTCGCGAATTCTTATCAAAATTGCGTCAACCTGGGAAGGTATTCAAGCGGCGAAGGAATTAGAAGAACAAGGCATCAACTGTAACCTTACGTTGTTGTTCAGCTTTGCCCAAGCGCGAGCGTGTGCAGAGGCTGGTGTGTATCTAATTTCACCGTTTGTTGGTCGAATTCTTGATTGGTACAAGAAAGCGACTGGCAAGACTGAATATGCGCCAGAGGAAGATCCGGGTGTTGTATCTGTGACCAGTATTTACAACTACTACAAAGCGCACGGCTACAAGACTGTCGTTATGGGTGCGAGTTTCCGTAATATCGGTGAAATCCAAGCGCTAGCAGGTTGTGACCGTTTAACTATCAGCCCTCAACTGCTTGAAGAATTGGCCAATGAGCCAGGTGAACTTGAAGTAAAACTTGTTGATGAAGGCGCAACTCAAGCACCGGGTGATAAGTTAACTGAAGCAGAGTTCCGTTGGGATATGAACCAAGACGCTATGGCAACAGAGAAGTTGTCAGAAGGTATTCGTAATTTTGCAGCGGATCAGGACAAACTAGAAACGCTACTTAAAGAAAAGTTACAAGCATAATTAATTCAAGGACCAGTACACCATGAGTGCACTTACATCTTTACCGCAATGGCAAACGCTGAAAGATTTAGCAGAAGGCGTAAAATCTGAGCATATGAGAGATTGGTTTGTCGCCGATCCTTCTCGCGCAACGCAAATGCAACTTGAAGCTTGCGGTTTGTTTTTGGACTACTCGAAAAACCGAGTAACTCAAGACGTATTATCAGCCCTATTTGACCTTGCCAAATCCTGTGGTGTTGAGAAACATCGAGTGGCAATGTTCTCAGGTGACATCATTAATGACACCGAAAAACGCGCTGTTTTACACACAGCCTTGAGAAACTTCTCGGGTTCACAGGTCGTTGTTGACGGTGAAGATGTAATGCCTGAAGTGCAAGCAACCCTTGGTAAAATTAAAGCCTTTACTGAAAGTATTCATTCAGGCGAGCATAAAGGTTACACAGGAAAAGCTATCAAACATATTGTTGCGATAGGGATAGGTGGCTCATTCCTTGGTCCAAAAATCATGACTGAGGCACTGCTTCCTTGTAAATCTGCTGCAGTAGATGTGCATTTTGTCGCAAACGTTGATGGTTGCCACATTCATGACGTACTGAGTAAAAGAGATCATGAAGACACATTGATCGTAATGTCTTCAAAGTCATTTACCACTCAAGAAACACTTCAAAATACCATTTCAGCAAAAGAATGGTTCCTTTCCCAAGGTGGAACACAAGAAGATATAGCCAAGCATTTTGTTGCGGTTTCATCGAACGTGAAAGCTGCCACCGAGTTTGGTATCGACGAAAGCAATATCTTTCCCATGTGGGATTGGGTTGGCGGTCGTTATTCACTTTGGTCTGCTATTGGACTACCTATCTCGCTTGCGTTGGGTTTTGAGAACTTCAAAGGGCTTCTTGAAGGCGCACACGACATGGACAAGCATTTCTGTGAGGCACCTTTGGAAGAAAACCTCCCAGTTATTTTGGCTATGCTTGGTGTGTGGTATCGCAATTTCTTCGATGCTCAATCACACGTGATGCTTCCGTATTATCATTACCTGAGAGGCTTACCGGCCTATGTCCAGCAGCTTGATATGGAGAGTAACGGTAAAGAAGTAACCCATGATGGTAGCGCTGTAGATTACCCCACAGGCCCAATCATCTGGGGAAGTGAAGGCACTAACGGTCAACACAGTTTCCACCAGCTAATTCACCAAGGCTCTGGTGTAATACCCGCCGATTTCATGCTGCCACTAAATGTCCCGAACCAAAATGACACCCATCACGCTATGCTAGCCTCCAATTGTTTTGGTCAGACTCAAGCCCTGATGCAAGGTAAGTCTTTCGAAGACTGTTATGCAGACCTGGAAGGTAAAGGGCTAGACGACGCTGAACGCAAACGTTTAGCTGCTCACAAAACCATGCCGGGTAACAAACCAAGTAATACTATTTTATTCGATTCACTAACACCTCGCACTCTTGGCGCGTTGGTTGCAATGTATGAGCATAAGGTATTCGTTCAAGGCGTTATCTGGGACCTAAACTCGTTCGACCAATGGGGCGTAGAGTTAGGTAAAGCACTAGGAAATCAAGTGCTTGCAGGCATTAATGGAGATGCTGAAAAATCGTCATTCGACGCATCTACACAAGATTTAATCGCCCGCTTCAGAGCAGCTAATGCACCAAAATAAGGAATGCTAGCGGTTAAAAATTCGCTAGAATGGTGCAAAAACGCACAGAACGGTCATGCTTTACGCTGGCCGTTTTTTGTTTTAAGAAGACACTAACGACAGAACATATTGCTTCAATTAGCTGTTGTCCTCACGAACCTTACGTTGTCATCGTATCGTCACTAAGTGTTAATAAAAGGTAAACAAACCTGTTTTATTTTCATCGTGGCTGTGATACAAAATTGTACAGAGGGAAATTAAAACAAACGCTCTGTACTGTTGTAAGTGGTAATAAAAAGGAGATCCTCGTGGACAAGTCAGATCTATTTGCCATGCTAGACATCGAAGCAAGCCCAGCGAAAACAAAAAGCAAAAAGCGGAAGTGGAGGGAGATTGAAGCACTGCAAGATCGCTTCAAACTTGAAAAAGAGCTCTCAGAACTCGATTGTGGGTTCGAATACGAACTAGAGACGCTAGAAAGATAATAAAAAGGCTGCTTGGTTTTACCAAGCAGCCTTTTTACTTTTCAGCTAACTATACTTGCCAATCAATGGTAGTCATACCTTTTTTGGCTAGGTAGTCATTCGCTTCACTAAAATGCTTACATCCGAAAAAACCGCGATGAGCAGACAGTGGAGAGGGATGAGGTGCGCTTAACACTAAATGCTTGCTGGTATCTAGCGAAGCACCTTTTTTTTGTGCGTGTGCTCCCCAAAGTAAAAAGACCACGTTCGAGCAATGCTGGTTAACGGCGTTTATGACGCTATCGGTAAACGTCTCCCATCCCCATTTAGCATGACTATGTGCTTTGCCCTGCTCTACTGTAAGTACTGTATTAAGTAACAATACCCCTTGTTCAGCCCATTTGGTCAGTGTTCCGTGTTCCGGAATGGCAAACCCGTCAATATCATTGGCGAGCTCTTTATAGATGTTGACAAGAGACGGTGGCGTTTTCACATCGGGTAGAACTGAAAAGCACAAACCGTGAGCTTGACGGGGACCGTGATAAGGGTCTTGTCCCAATATCACAACTTTTACGTCAGACAAGGAGGTAATAGATAGGGCGTTAAAAACATCTGACGACGGCGGGTATACATTGTTCCCCGCCGCTCTAGACGCTTCCACTTTTTGCATTAACGACTGAAAGTAAGGCTTTTCTCTTTCAGACGTTAACACATCATCCCAAGTGATCATGCTTTTAGCAAAGAAATCATATGTTGCTTGAGCGCATCATATGACGCAGGTAAATCAATAGCTAGGCTGTCTTCACCAGCAACATCTGCCAATGCTTTTGGCAAGCTAATAGGGTTACCAAGTACGTTTTCTACGGTTTCACGGAATTTCGCGGGATGCGCGGTCCCCAAGAATAAACCAATTTCACCAGGCTCTAGATCGTGGCTTACCGCACGATAAGCAATAGCAGCATGAGGCTCACTGGTATAACCCAACTGAGCGAGTTGTCTCATAGCTAACTGAGTATATTCCTCGTCTACCATCTCGCCTTTCAAGCACCCTTTATCAATGTAGCCTTGCTCGATTAGTGCTTCAATACGAGGCCAGTTGTTCGGTTGACTCACATCCATTGCATTAGACATGGTCGCAACAGTAGCATTAGGTGCCCACTCGCCAGTTTTCAGATAGCGTGGAACGGTATCATTGAGGTTAGTTGCCGCGATGAAACGCTTAATAGGTAGACCCATGGCTTTGGCAATCATACCCGCCGTCAAGTTACCAAAGTTACCACTAGGCACAGACACCACTAATTGGTCGCGTTTGTCAGCAGGTAATTGGCTCATTGCCTCAAAGTAGTAACACACTTGCGCCAACAAACGACTAATGTTGATGGAGTTGGCAGAGTTTAGGTGAAGACCTTCACGTACATCTGGGTCATCAAATGCGGTTTTCACCAAGGCTTGGCAGGCATCGAAGTCTGATTCGATAGCGACGGTATGTATATTACCACCAAGGGTAGTAAACAACTTTTCTTGCAAGGCACTGATTTTGCCTTTGGGGAACAAAATGACCACGTTGATATTGTCGATACCATGGAAGGCATGAGCTACCGCAGCCCCCGTATCACCTGACGTTGCTGTAAGAATAGTTACAGGTTGCCCTTCGCTAATTCCAGACAGTGTTTGCGCCATAAAACGGCCGCCAAAATCTTTAAACGCTAACGTTGGTCCATGGAAAAGCTCAAGGGTGTATACGTCATCTGTCACCTTCTCTACAGGTGCCCCAAACGCGAATGCGGTTTCGACGATTTGCTCTAGCTCGCCATTGTTAAGCTCATCACCAATGAGGGCGCGAAGCACAGTAATACTGCGCTCAACAAACGGCATGGCTAGCACGTCATCGATGTTGTCCAGTTTTGGAATATTGGTTGGAAAATACAACCCTTGTTGTTTACCTAGGCCACGCTTTACTGCTTGGGCAAATGAGGCTTGATCTTGAGGATCTTTTAAATTTACTAATTCCACTACTTTTACCTCTTAAAACTTGTGTCGCTAGTCAGAAAGCTCTGACGTTAACGTTCCCTCTGCGGGAATCTTACACACATGGCTAAAGCCATCTTCATTCTGAATATAATGTTCGTCTAGATAACTTGCGATTGCCTGTGCACTGTCTAAATTATCACTCACCGCAAATACTGTTGGGCCAGAACCAGAAATTCCAAAAGCCAAGGCCCCTTGATTTGTACAAAACGCTCTTGCGTCATCAAAACCAGGTAACAATGACTTTCTGTAAGGCTCTGCAATAACGTCTTGCATTACCTTCGCAGCGCTTTCGTGTTGACCAGTATGTAGTGCATGCACAAAAACTCCGAGCTGGCGTCCGAAGGTTAACGCCGTCGCCATATCGACTTGCTTGGGTAAAATATCTCTCGCAGCCGCCGTAGAAACGCTAATACCAGAGTAACAAATAGTGTAGTACCAATGATCAACCAAAGGTAATGACATAGTCACGGGAGAGGTGTCACCTGTCATAAGAGTCATGCCACCTTGATAGCACGGAGCTACGTTATCGTAGTGAATGCTGCCACTAATCTGACCTTCTAGCTCACCCATCATTCCCAACAAGGTATCTTCGTCGAAGGGAGAGTCAAAAAAGCTATTCAAACCAGCAAGTGCAGCAACAATTGAGCTAGCACTCGAGCCAAGACCACTACCTATGGGTAAGTTCTTATGAAGGGTCATTGCCACTGGCGAAGTTTCTAGACCCTGCTTGACCATTTGTTCACAAAAATAGTGATAACACTTAGTCACTATGTTGCTGTCCGCATCGCCAGGCAACTTGTGTGCAAATGCACCAACGCAAGACAAGGAGAACTCATCTGCTGATGCTATATCAACTTCATCACCCAAGCGGGTGCCGTCTACTGGGGCAAGCGCTGCACCTAATACATCAAATCCCAAGCTAACATTGCCTATCGAGGCCGGCGCGAACGCGCGAATTTTTTTCATCACAGCGTCCTCTAGCTAACCACTTGTTTCCAAGGCATAGTGCGCAGTACATCGGCAAATACACCTGCCGCCGTCACTGTAGCTCCAGCCCCATAACCGCGGATCACATAAGGGATAGGTTGATAATAGTCACTGCTAATAGCCAGCGCATTTTCACCGTCCTTCACTTGAGACAAAGGATTTGATGCAGGCACTGACTGAATGCTTACCTTACATTTTGAACCTTCAATGCTGCCAATGTACCTAAGCACTTCACCTCTAGCTTTAGCCTCTTCTACTCGCTTAGAGAAAGCTTCATCTAGGGATGGCAGTTGAGTCATAAACTCATCAATTGAGCATTCTGTGGCAAAGCCCTCTGGTAGCACAGATTCGATTTCTATATCTGAAAGTTCAAGCTCAAGGTCGGCTTCACGAGCCATGATAAGTAGTTTTCGTGCCACATCCATACCGCTTAAATCATCGCGGGGATCTGGTTCTGTAAAGCCGTTAGCTTTAGCTGATGAGGTTGCTTCTGACAAACTCATACCTTCTTCCAACTTACCAAACACATAAGAAAGGCTTCCTGAAAGAATACCTTCAAATCTATGCAGCACGTCACCAGCACTAAAAAGCTTTTGCAAGTTATCAATAACCGGTAGACCAGCGCCGACGGTAGTTTCATACAAATACTGGCGATTAGTACTTTGTGCTGTGGTTTTTAACTCTCGGTAATACGTTAGATCACTGGTGTTTGCCTTTTTGTTTGGCGTTACCACGTGGAACCCGCGCTCCATCATATCCACATACTGCTTAGCAACACCATCATGGCTTGTGCAATCGACAATAACAGGATTCACTAGACTGTTGTCATTCACAAACTGCTGTAAACGCTCAATGCTCAAACTCTCACTAGCAGAATTAAGCGCTGCGTTCCAATCACTGTCTAAATCAATTCCACTACTGTTCAACAGTAGCTTCCTACTATTCGCGATACCGTAAACACGTACCTGAATATCCCGTTCTAACAACTTAGATTGCTGTTTGGATATTTGACTGAGAAGCTCTGCGCCCACTGTGCCGCATCCCACAAGAAACACGTCAATAGTGTGTCGATTTGAGAAGAAATTTTGGTGAATAACTTTTACCGCTTTCTTTGCACGTTGGCTTTCGATCACTGTTGAAATTGAGCGCTCTGAAGAGCCTTGGGCGATGGCTACGTTGTTGACACGGGCTTGTGCTAACGAATTGAAGAAACGTGCCGCTAGGCCCTTGGTTTGTCTCATACCATCACCCACTAAAGTGACAATAGCGAGATCGTGACGCACTTCAATAGGATCAAGCAGCTGATTTTGCAGCTCCAGAGCAAAGGCATCTTCCAGCAAAGTTAATGCGCGATTCGCATCTTTGCTTTGAATACAGAAACTAATGGAATATTCAGAGGATGATTGGGTAATTAGACTGATAGAAATGTTGGCATTCGACATCACTTCGAATACACGACTTGCCATTCCCACCATACCTTTTAACCCTGGACCAGCCACATTGAACATAGTCACGTCGTCTAACTGAGATATACCTTTAACCGATGTCCAAGTTTCACTTTTTTCATTACTGATAAGCGTACCCGGTGCAGCAGGGTTGAGGGTATTTCTAATCAAACACGGAATGTGGTGTTGGGCGATGGGTCCGATAGTTTTTGGATGAAGTACTTTCGCTCCAAAATACGACAGTTCCATCGCTTCTTGATAAGTCAATTTATCAAGTAATACGGCGCCTTCTACTTGATTTGGGTCAGCATTGTAAACACCATCTACATCAGTCCATATCTCGCAACATTTTGCGTCTATACAAGCAGCAAGTATGGCAGCTGAATAATCTGAACCGTTGCGTCCTAGAGTAACTTTTTCACCCTCGTCATTGGCGGCAACAAAACCGGGCATGATTAACAGCTCACTGCCGTCTGACGGAACATCAGTAAAGCGTGCTTTGCTGAGTGCAACATCTGCAATGCTATCTAGGTATTCGCCTTCGGCCAATATGTAGGTGACAGGGTCGATAATGCGGTTAGTAATACCCTTAGACGTTAAAATCGCACTAAACAAAGTGACCGATACATATTCGCCCACACTCAGAATACCTGCAGATACAGCGTCTGGCGCTACACCTAACAAAGTAATACCGTCTAAATGCTGTTTTAGCAGCGCAAGGCGCTCTTCAATGAAGCCTGAAACGTGGTCAAACTCGAATCCATCTAGTTGATTATTCAACTCAGCGGCAATGCCATTCAAGGTATCTGAAAGTTTAGTGAAAAGAGGTGCGAAATCCTCGCCAGCAGCGGCTTGTTCACACAATAGTGAAAGTGCGTTCGTTACGCCTTTAGGTGCAGATAGCACAACTGCCGCGCCATCGGTTTGGTGGGTTGCCGTACTAATATCCGTTACGCGTAGGTAACGTGGTGCATCGGCAAGGGAAGATCCCCCAAACTTTAAGACTTTCATATGCTGCTCCTTAAATGTTCCTTCGATTTACTCGGTTACCAATGCACGAAGCGAGCATGTAGGTAATTCGAGTAAAAAAAAGCCCGCTCTCTGTGAGGGCGGGCTTTCGTTGTCTTTTGCTTTCTCGCACTAGTCAGCGACCGCCCTTGTTAAGGTGGTAATCAGCATGGTGGTGGTGCGAATCATTACAATCATTTTCATGCGTCCAATTTGCCGTATAGACGTCTATCTGTCAACCGCAGTTTTCACCACACTGTATTTCACTTTTTGCAACATTAAACAAAAGTCATTTCTAAAACAGAGACATTAAAAATAAATTTTGTTAACAATGTGCAAAGCAATTGATTTTTAGACTATATTTACACGCAATTCATTCTTACTAAAAAGGTATCGGCTATGCCACTATCGTTAAAAGACGGACAAACTCATATTAAATCAAAAGCCGCTGTTGCCTGGTCTGCTGACAAGCCGCTCAGTATGGAAACGGTAGATGTAGAATTGCCAAAAGAAGGCGAGGTTCTCATACGCATAGTTGCCAGCGGCGTATGCCATACAGATGCTTTTACACTATCGGGTGAAGACCCAGAAGGTGTATTCCCATCCATTCTCGGACATGAAGGGGGTGGTATCGTGGAAATGGTTGGAGAAGGAGTTACCAGCGTAGAAGTTGGAGACCATGTGATCCCCCTCTATACGGCAGAATGCGGTGAATGCAAATTCTGTACATCGGGCAAAACCAATCTATGCCAAGCGGTAAGAGCCACTCAGGGCAAAGGACTCATGCCAGATGGTACCAGTCGTTTCTCAATCGACGGGAAACCCATTTACCACTACATGGGGTGTTCTACATTTTCCGAATATACGGTATTACCAGAGATTTCTTTAGCTAAAGTCAATAAGGATGCGCCCCTTGAAGAAGTGTGCTTGCTTGGTTGTGGTGTAACCACTGGCATGGGCGCTGTACTTAATACAGCAAAAGTGCAACCTGGTGATACGGTAGCTATTTTCGGGCTCGGTGGTATCGGGCTTTCTGCTATTATAGGCGCTCGAATGGCGAAGGCTGGCCGCATTATCGGTGTCGATATCAATACGAGTAAGTTTGACTTAGCAAAACAACTTGGTGCCACTGATGTTATCAACCCCCAAGACCATGATAAACCGATACAGGATGTCATTGTTGAACTCACCGACGGTGGCGTAGACTATTCTTTCGAGTGTATCGGCAATGTTGATGTAATGCGTTCTGCTCTTGAATGCTGCCACAAAGGCTGGGGTGAATCAGTGATCATCGGCGTAGCTGGTGCTGGACAAGAAATTTCAACGCGTCCGTTTCAGCTGGTGACAGGAAGAGTATGGCGCGGCACAGCTTTCGGTGGAGTGAAAGGTCGCTCTGAACTTCCGGGTATTGTCGAGCAATATCTGAATGGTGATTTTGGTCTGCAAGAATTTATCACGCACACCATGGGCTTAGAGGACATCAACAACGCCTTTACTCTCATGCATGAGGGCGAGAGCATTCGTTCAGTAGTTCACATGAACAAGTAGCCTATTGGCAAGCAGCGCTCAAGGGCGCTGCTTTCTTCTGAATAATACGAGCATCGAAGCAAAAATGAAAACGCATCCCGTTCCAGAAATAGATACCTGCTGTACTAAAAACTCACGGGAAACCACCGTAATATTGTCAATTAGGTTACCAAGCGTGCCGAGAGAGATTGTCGATAAGCGTAATGTTGTAAGTGCACTATTGGCAATAAACTGGGTTTGATACAACTGCCATTGCTTTATCGAGTGGTCGTTAATTTCTACACTCAGTATGGAATCTCCTAGTTCATTAATCACTTCAACAGAAAAAGCCTCATTCGTGCTTCTTCTTGCTGCATAAGCAAAGCTGAGATCATAGATGGCACCTGCATCCGTGTAAAAGGACTGATAAATCGAATAGCTTTTTCCACTACCATGCGCGTTGAGCTCTATGTAGTTGGTACCCTCGAATGCACCAAAACCGAAGAGGTTATTCCATACCTCAATATTGCTCCCATCCCAGCCGTTTACATTGTCGGAAGATGTCCACATCCAGCCTCCATTGGCGACATTATTATCTTCAAATCCACCGTTAACCAATTCATTCGCGGTTACTGTAGTTTGAATAATATTTGCTATCACATTCGTCGAAAAAAATAACAAAAGAAGAAAAGTGAGAGAAAATTTCAAACGCATATATGCCTCAAGAGTCAATGTCATTCCGCGAAGTATAGTGTTTTGTGAGCGAATGAAAATTATACTATGTAATAACGCTAAAACTTGTTTTTTAACGTATTGAAAATGCTATAAATATACGCTTAGAAATAGTATCTATCTCTAAAAGAGAACCGTTTTCTGAGATTTTTTATTAGCATCTACTCTGAAATAAGGAAGTAAAACACATGAAAACTTGGCTAACACTGATGCTTTTAACTGCGCTAACTGCATCACTCAATGCGCAAGAGGCGAACAACGTAAACTCCGACCCCATGTCTACCCTAAAAAACTATACCGTGTTAAGCGACACAACAATGAGTGCAGGCCTCCCTGAACGAGAGCACTTTGAATTATTAAAGGCTTCTGGATTGACTCATGTGATTGACCTTATCCCAGACGATCGCACAGAAGAGCGAATGCTTTTAGAAGAGTTGGACCTCAATTATTTAAACATTCCTGTGGATTGGGAAAACCCCACTATAGAGAACTTTCAATTCTACGTTGCTCAAATGCAAATGAACACACAGGAAGGTGGCGTCACACTGACCCACTGTCGATTAAATTGGCGAGGTGCGGTCTTCAGTTATCTTTATCAGGTTACGCAACTTGGCATCCCTGAAGCTGAGGCAAAACAGACCATGCTTAATATCTGGCAACCTAATGAAGTTTGGCAAAGTTACATCGAGGATGTACTCGCCCACTATGAGTTTAAATAGGTAGTAAAGCCGCATCATTTTTCGTATCCATCACTTTACATATACGATTTTTCATATATGATTTAACACATATGAAAAATCATATATGTCATCAAGTACCCCTTGCATGCCATATAGAAGTGAGGGGTCACATGAATCAGATAGACATATCACCACTCGCCCTGTTTAAGTGTTTAGCACAAGACACGCGGCTTAAAACCTTACTCTTACTCAGTGAAAAAGGCCCGCTGTGTGTATGTGATTTAACCGAGTCACTTAAGTTAAGTCAGCCTAAAATTTCTCGTCATTTGGCAGACTTGCGCGCATGCCAACTGGTCACCGACGAGCGACGTGGTAAATGGGTTTATTACCACCTAAATCCCGCACTGCCTCATTGGGTCACCAGTGTCTTGAACACAACTCTTAACAACAATAGTGAATATCTCGGCGAAGCACTTTCTCAATTGTGTTGCGCCACCACCTGTGATTAATTCTTTTATTAGTGATGGAATTCTTAGAATGAAAATTCTCTACATATGCACACACAACCGATGCAGAAGTATTCTTTGTGAGGCGGTAACAAATCAGTCGACTAGTTCAGCCATAGAAGCCAGAAGTGCTGGTAGCCAACCAGTGGGGCAAGTACATCCGCTGTCATTAAAATACTTAGCGGCGCGTAACTACAACACAGAAGGTCTAAGTAGCCAGTCTTGGGACGAATTTGAAGACTATGCACCGGATATCGTGGTCACGGTATGCGACTCTGCCGCTGGCGAAACTTGCCCTGTCTACTTTGGCAAATCACTGAAGCTGCACTGGGGTTTAGAAGATCCCTCTAAGCTCGAAGGGTCAGAGGAAGAAAAAGCACTCGCTTTCAATAACACCATCGACATCATCGAGTCTCGGGTTGCAGCATTAGTAGAACTCGCCGAATCAAAGGCGTCTGTTGACGAGATCAAATCACGCCTCAAACTATTGGGAGCATTGTAATGGCTGACACTATCACACCATCATCAAACCTCGATATGTCACAAATGCATCAACCCGTAGGTGATGATTTCGCGACGACAGGTTCAGCTCACAATCCAAAGATTCTTTTACTTTATGGTTCCTTGAGAGAGCGCTCCTACAGCCGTCTGGTTATCGAAGAGTCAGCTCGTTTACTAGAGTACTTTGGTGCTGAGACAAAAATTTTCGACCCAACAGGGCTTCCTCAGCCTGATACCGAAGATGAAAGTCATCCTAAAGTAAAGGAATTGCGAGAAGCGATGCTTTGGTCTGAAGGTCAAGTCTGGTGCTCGCCAGAGCGTCACGGCAGTATCACTGGCATCATGAAGAGTATGATCGATTGGGTTCCTTTGAATCTAGGCGGTATTCGCCCGACGCAAGGCAAAACACTCGCGGTAATGCAAGTATGCGGCGGCTCGCAATCGTTTAATGCCGTTAATCAAATGCGCATTTTAGGCCGCTGGATGCGCATGCTAACCATCCCCAATCAGTCCTCTGTGGCAAAGGCTTTTTTAGAGTTTGACGAAGATGGGCGAATGAAACCTTCGCCCTATTACAACCGCATTGTAGATGTGGTTGAAGAATTGGTGAAATTCACTTTATTAACTCGCGATAATAAAGACTTTCTCGTCGACCGCTACTCTGAAAGAGTAGAAAGTGCTGAAGAAGTTAGTAAACGCGTCAACAAAAAATAAGGAAAGCACGCATGGGATTGTTTGAGCGCTACCTGTCTGTGTGGGTGGCATTGTGTATTCTTGTAGGTGTAGGAGCAGGCGTTTACTTTCCGGCTCTCTTTACCTCTATTGCTGATTTTGAATTTGCACACGTAAATCTGGTTATTGCTGTATTGATTTGGCTAATGATTTACCCAATGATGATTCAAATAGACTTTTCAGCTATTAAAGATGTGGGCAAAAAACCCAAGGGTATAGTGCTAACCTTGGTGATCAATTGGCTGATAAAGCCTTTTACCATGGCCCTACTAGGCTGGTTATTCTTCAAAGGTATTTTTGCCGATTGGGTCGACCCACAAACCGCCACTGAATACATTGCTGGCATGATTTTGTTAGGCGTAGCGCCATGCACAGCCATGGTATTTGTGTGGAGTCATCTCACTAAAGGCGATGCTAACTACACCCTAGTCCAAGTATCAATCAACGATGTCATTATGATTTTTGCCTTCGCCCCATTAACCGGCTTATTGTTGGGCGTTACCGATATCAGTGTTCCTTGGGATACGCTTTTACTATCTGTATTGCTATATGTGGTCATTCCATTGGTTGCAGGAGCGGTCACCCGTGCACGCTTCACCAAAGTCAGTGAGGCAAAACTCACGCACTTTGTTGAACGACTTAAACCCTTCTCAATTTTTGGTCTATTACTGACAATAGTTATTCTTTTCGCCCTTCAAGCCAATACCATACTTGAGCAGCCACAGAACATTGTACTTATAGCCATTCCACTGCTTATTCAAACCTACGGAATCTTTGCCATAGCGTATTTCGCCGCTAAGAAAATGAAGCTTCCTCACAATGTAGCAGCACCTGCATGTATGATAGGAACCTCCAATTTCTTTGAATTAGCGGTCGCCGTTGCCATTGCGTTATTTGGGTTACACAGTGGTGCAGCGCTTGCTACGGTAGTCGGCGTGTTGGTGGAAGTCCCCGTAATGTTGTCACTGGTGTGGTTTGCGAATAAAACAAGACATTGGTTTGATTAGGGCGAGTTAACTTTCAAACCATACACTTTACTCTCCAAACGAGCCGCTTGCTGTGCAAGTTGAAATAGCAAGGGCTCGCTCAGATTATCCAACCATAGGTTGGGGCTGGATAAATCCGTAGCTTGTCAAAATGTCACTTAACAGGTGAGTTTTTAGTGGTTTTGGAATGAAGCCTAACGCTCCCAAACTCATGACCTTTGATTGCATTGCGGGCTGTATATCACCCGAAACTACCACTACAAAAGCCTTTATCCCTCGAAGCTTTATCTCTTCAAGAACGGCAACTCCATCCATAATCGGCATGGTCAAATCGAGAATGAGTAGATCTACGTGATTATGAGCCAGCACCTCTAGCGCATCAACGCCATTAGTTGCCTCGAAAATGGTGTGTGCGAATCCCGAAGGCAAATGGCGTTTTGCCATTCTTCTCGCCATTGTTGAGTCGTCACAAACAAGTACAGAGTAGCTCATAAAAATGCAGTGTTTTACGTGTTAATAATTGGTCACTATGCTTCTGATTATATTGCACTAAAGTATAAAGAAAAGCAGTTTTACAACTAATCTAGTTTACTGGGTGAGCATATACCCATGATTCATCTCAGTAATTGGTATAGTAAAGCCGATCATTTCATACTGTGCAAACTGCCATTAGACGTCACTGGAATTAAGGTGCGTCAATCAAACAAATAGCTGGGGTAGACATGTCTGACGCAATGCTCGCTAAAAAAGTGGCTTATCACATCATTTCTCATTTTGATAAAAGCTACCGATGGTTCACCCGCATAACCCGTGGTGCGCAAGAGCGATTTGAACAGGGGCGGTGGCAAGAGACGCAAACGGCTTCGAAAGAACGCATCACCATCTATGAACGGAGTTTATCCGACGCTGTGGCCGAGATTTTTCACGACATACATCCACACCGCAGTAGCAATGAATTTTGGCAGCTCCTAAAAACCAAATTTGCTGTGCTTCTCGAAGGTCATCCACAATACGAGCTTGCTGAGACTTTTTATAACTCGGTGATAGGAAGGCTTTTCAAACACGAAAAAATCGATGACTCGCTCATGTTTGTGCTGCCTAGCCGCTGCTATTTGCCTGGGCAAGACAGACACAAAGTCGTGAATAGTTTCGACACCACAACCACGGTGGCACAAATGTATTCATCAATCTTCTCTATCTACCGATTCAATATTGAGTTTGAAGACAAAACACGAGATATGCATCACCTCGAAGTCGCACTTCGCAAGCGTCTCACTAAAGAGCAACTCGCCAGTGTTCATGCTGTAGAGATACTCAAACCCACATTTTATCGCGGTAAATCCGCATATTTAATTGGGCGAATCTGTATGCCCAACGAAACCTTACCCTTTGTTATTTCGATACAGCGCAATGACCAACAACAACTTTTCGTCGATGCATTACTCACCGATAGAAAAGACTTAAGTGTTATTTTTGGTTTTGCCCGAAGTTATTTTATGGTCGACACCCAACACCCTGCCGAAGTCGCCGCATTTCTTCAGGAATTACTTCCCAATAAAAAACACTTTGAATTGTATATGGCGCTTGGGCACTTCAAACATGGAAAAACCGTATTTTATCGCAACTACCTACAGCATCTGGAAGGTTCAAACGATCAGTTTGAAGCTGCTCCAGGTATTCGTGGGCTCGTAATGATGGTGTTCCATCTGCCATCATATGGCGTAGTGTTTAAAATCATTAAAGACGAATTCGCCGAGAGCAAAAAGATCACCAGAGAACACGTAAAAGATTGCTATCGTTTGGTAAAAATGTCCGATCGGGTTGGCCGAATGGCCGATACCCATGAATACATGAACTTTAGGTTCCCCATTGAAAGAATGTCTCAGGCACTGATTGATGAACTGCAAGAGACTTGTGCATCCAGTGTAGAAATTACAGATTCAGAACTTATCATTTCTCATCTGTACATCGAACGCAAAATGACACCACTTAATCTATATCTTCAACAAGAGACCGACGAAGACAAGATTCACAATGCGTTGAACGAGCTAGGACTGTGCATCAAGCAGATTGCCATGGCCAACATATTCCCCGGTGATATGTTGCACAAGAACTTTGGGATAACACGTCATGGTCGAGTTATTTTCTATGATTACGATGAAATATGCTTTATGCATGAACGGAACTTTAGATCGTTACCCAAATCAGATGACCCCTATGCCATCGACACGCTGTCAGTCGCACCAAACGACGTTTTCCCTGAGCAATTTGAACACTTTATTGTGGGTAAAAGGAAGTTCAAAGAGATTTTAAAGTCGCTTCACGGCGACCTTATGACGCCCGAATACTGGCGCAAAGTACAAACCATAACGGCTAAAGGAGAGATTCAACATTTCACTCCATACAACGAGAGTATGCGTTTCCCTCGAAGTAGTTAATTAGCACATTGATTTATGCCGAAAAATTCACAAAAGAAGTGATCGAAAACTAGGGGTTAATCAGTACAAAAGGTACCGCCTAGTAACTTGATTTTATTTCGATGAATGTGCTCTTAATTGAAGATGATCCGAACGTAGCGGCTCATATCGTAAGTGAGCTGGGTAAAGAAGGCCATGCGTGTACACTTGCACAAAATGGCGAGGATGGAATTGAACAGGGGCTGTCCACCAATGCAGATGTCATTGTGTTAGACGTCATGCTACCTAAGGTGGATGGGCTATCGGTACTTGACACGCTCAGAAACAACCAAGTCTTTACTCCTGTTATATTCCTCAGTGCTAAAAGCCAGGTAGAAGACAAAGTAATCGGTTTGCGCCGCGGTGCAAACGACTATTTAACCAAGCCGTTTGCCTTTGAGGAATTGCTAGCTCGAATTGAAGTTTTAGCGGGTAAAAGCAAAGTGAATGATAGAGGCACGTCCATGAGTGTGGGCGACGTCACCCTCGATCTAGTCAACCGCAAAGTACTTCACGGTGACGTGGAAATTGAATTACAATCCAAAGAATTTCAATTACTTGAATGTTTAATGCGCAACCGAGGTAAAGTGGTCACGCGTAGCATGTTGCTAGAACAAGTGTGGAATTACCACTTCGACCCGCAAACTAACGTTATTGACGTTCACATCAGCCGTCTAAGACAAAAAGTAGATAAAGCGTTCAACATCCCGCTAATCGAGACCGTAAGAGGTACTGGCTACAGAATCACCGAACCTGTTCCGTGCTAGCCATTGGTCAATTTACGCAGAGCTCAAGCTTTCGTGTTGGGGCTCTGCTTACCTTCCTTGCCATTTCAGCAATGTTGCTTGTTTCTTATTTCTTAAAAACAGCATATACCACAAGCGTTCAAGAACACACTGCTCAAACCCTGACAGCGCACTCTCAAGCGCTGACCATAATTATTCAACATGCACTCGCAACGGAAGATTTTACTTCACTGAATGACTATATCGATGCGCTAGACAATCAAACTTATATTGGCGTCACACTAAACAATCAATTCTGGGGCGGTAACATCAAACAGTGGCCCTCATTTTCACCGTCACAAAACCCCAGTGAAGCCGTGTTAGTACCATATAATTTAACGCCAAATGACAATACAACAAGAACATTGTCAATGTTCAAAACCATCGACAACGCAGAATTCAGTGTATTCATAGGGAGAGATATTGCGCTATCAAATGCCAAAAAACGAACCTATGTGCTAAGCACTCTATTCTTACTTACCGCACTTTGCCTCATCAGTTTTGCTGTCGCAGTTTATGTGGTTAATCGCATCAATCGCATGTCGGTCACCGCCTCACGCATTATGGATACCGGGAACCTTAGTGAGCGACTGGACATTGACAGTAAGTGGGACGATTTAAGTCGATTGGCGGTAGTACTCAATAAGATGCTCGATGCCATTGAAATGTCTGTAGAGAACCTCAAAAGCGTGACTGACAATATTGCTCACGACTTAAGGACCCCCTTAACAAGGTTAAAAAACAGTCTAGAAAAAATAGAAGACGCCAAAACACGAGAAGAGACCACCAGCGAAGCTAACAAACTTTTGAGCATTTTTAACAGCTTACTGAGAATCAGCCGAATTGAAACGTTAGAGCACAAGGCGGGATTTGAAGTGACGGCACTCAACCAAGTCATCGATGATGCGGTAGATTTATACCTTCCCCTAGCTCAACAAAAACAAATTGAACTGACATTAAAAGCATCGAAAATCGAGTTTCGGTGTGATCCCAACTTAGTATTCCAGTGCGTTGCCAATGTTCTCGATAATGCCATTAAACACACCTCTACAGACGGTAAAATACAGGTGCAGGTCTCCGAGTTCAAAGGCAAGGTTGTCGTCTCGGTAAACGACAGTGGTAGTGGAGTGCCGATTGAAATGCTATCGAAAATCGAAGACCGTTTTTATCGTTCTGACAACAGCCGCACATCAAAAGGGAACGGCCTAGGTTTATCACTGGTGTCTGCAATCATTAGATTGCACAAAGGAAAACTCTGGTTTGTTCCTGACCCACTGAACGTGGGCCACGGGTTAGGCGTCGTATTAGTGTTTACGACTGACGCTGCATAAAAATAGTCACCTCTGCCATAACGACACCAAATTTTTTGATGTACGAGCGGTTCATTATTGCAGTATCGTCAAATGCCCAAAACCAATCATCGAACTGGACCAAGTACGTAGTATCCCCAACAGGAAGGTCCATTGCATAACGGAAATTAAACGCGTTTCCATAAGACATTCCTATCGCTGTTGATGCAATATCACTGGCGCTTCCTTCAAAGGTGCCGTCGCTTTTCTGAGTGATTTCCCATACGCGAGTTTTCGGCCCTTCACCTAAGTCATATTCAAAAGTTTCGTCAAGAGTCAGCACTCCGTTGGCGTTGGAACCGCGAATATCCACAACAAAGCGCTGAACCACTTCGCCGGAACGATTTTGTACGATACCCCATGCCTTAACCTGTCCATCGAAAAACTGATTTAAATTAAATGCAGGAGTTTGTTCTTTATAGTCGCTGCCAACAATGGCAATAGAACATCCGTTTAAAAACACAAGACCAAAAACAGCAGATGCTATTTTCAGAAAGTTCTTCATTGTAATTACCTCTATATATCCCGGGTCAGCCGGGTAACTTTAATAATGCGCGTCGAAAGTCAGGCGCAGATGTTCTTGGGTCAAGCCATATTCCAAAGAATCGTTCGGTGAACTCCGTATCTTCAACCCGTCCAATTTCTTCTTCATTGAGATAGAACACCGTGTACTTATCTTCGGTGGCTACCCCCAATATGACATCGCCTTTTTTGACGTCTGGAAAGATAGCAATCATCTGCTGCAACCAACCATCAAGCTGCGAATCTGTAACTCCGCCTTGCTGTGCGATTTCATCTGCAGAACGTTCGGCAATCTTTTCTCCGTCCAACGATCGTTGGTATGTCAATCGCAATGCATAAGGTTGCTCTGAACTGTATTCTCCATTTGGTGCATATAGTTGCGCTTGGTAGACCTTCCAAAACAAGTAACGAAACATCTCTTCGCCAACAAGCGCTGCTTCAGGCACATACATGGTTATTCTGGTGGGTAAGTTTTGTTGCGCATTTATCGATGCGCCGAAAACACTCAAAACCATAAAAGCTCCAATCACCAACTCCCGTCTAAAAGCACTCATTAGGTCGCCGTCATATGTTACTCGTTGTCATACACAGTTATACTGGGGTTATGGTAGCTATGATCAGTTTTAATTGTTTTGCGTTGCACTTCCTTAGAAAAAGAACTTTCTTTACCCTCTCCTTTGGTGTCATTCACTCCGGACTGGGAGGGCGCAGGACAAGTCGAGATGAAAATTAAGCGAGACGACCTCATTCACCCAGTCATTTCGGGTAACAAATGGCGCAAGCTATCCTCATTACTATCGTCGGTCCCGCAAGGTGCAAAAGGTATCGTGAGTTTTGGCGGAGGTTTCTCAAATCATGTTCACGCACTGGCTTATTGTTGCAAGTCGCTTGACTTACCCTTTATCGCCATCATTCGTGGTAACTATCAACAAAATCTAACTCCCATGCTACGGGATATTTCAGCGTGGGGAGCACAAATCATTTATGTAGACCGAGTGACCTATCAACGCAGAAACGATGCGGACTATTTAAACGAGCTCTCTACTCAATACAAAGGCTATGCGATTATTCCCGAAGGTGGCAGCCACATTGATGCAATGCATGGGGTGGCAAAAATTGTTCAGGAGATTGAGTGGAATTTCGATGCCATTGTCACTCCTGTAGCAAGTGGTGCAACGCTAGCTGGCATAGCTCAGTCAATCAATGCTGATCAACAAGCTATTGGAATCGCCGTGTTAAAAGGTGAAGAATACTTAGAATCGTTAGTTCAAAACTTTATGGTTCAACCTAACGATAACTGGCATATTGAACATGCGTTCCACCATGGTCGCTACGCAAAAATTACTCCTGAACTACAGTCATTCTGCTCTGAGTTGCACAAAAAATACGGTATACCTACCGAGGGTGTTTATTCAGGAAAGCTCTTTTTCGCTCTCAAAGAAATGTTAGCAGCAGGAACGTTCTCTCAAGGTCAAAAAATTCTTGTATTACATACGGGGGGTATGCAGGGAGCACGCCAGTATTAGCGGAGGCAGGCGTTAACTCTTTAAAGGTTAATGTAGATTAATTGAACTGATATTTAAGCTGAAGCGTAAGTTGAAAATGCAGTAGATTAGATATTCCAACTTTTTTGAGGGTTAGTCTGTGACCAATGGGCCTGTTACGCTTCCTACACCGTTGAATACATTAGTAGCTCGCTCACTGGTACTTTGCGAGTTGATGCTACCCATGAAGTCTCGCTTTTATCCATTTGCTGCTACTTACATCAAAGGAAAAGTCGAGTGTGTGTTTTCTGAGGACACTTGCGAAAGCAGGGAAAACGCAGCGTTGATTGAATCTTTGCATCATCACTTAACCAGCTTGGCTAAAATTGTTGAAAACTACAACGTATTAGTTTTCCCAACCACAATCAAAACCTACAAAAACTCGGATATCGAAGTAATCGCCATCAATACACATTCACCTGACAAAACCGTCTCTACGTTACTGTATCCCTACTTTAGATTAGGTGAGAAAGTCATTGTATCGCCGCCATTAGTATCCCCCTACGTTTAACCTCGTGGGCTAACTATTCCCAAACTATCGCTAAAACACTCATTGGCTTGTTTTTCCAACAAAATAGGTTACATTTTTTCTAATATCCGTGCTCGCTAGACTTGCCAATTTATTGTTGTCTGCTAGCATTCGGCGCAAAATTTCCAGCTTTAATTTAGGAATCTCTCTATGTCTCGCGTTTTAATTATTGGTGCCGGTGGTGTAGCCACTGTAACGGTGAAAAAATGTGCTCGCTTACCCGAACATTTTGACGAAATTTACTTAGCTAGCCGCACTGTTTCAAAGTGTGAAGCACTCCAAAAAGAAGTGGGTGAAGATCGAGTTAAAGCTGTTTTTGCCCTAGATGCAGATAACGCAAAAGAAGTAGAAGCACTGATCAATAAAGTAAAGCCAGACCTCGTAGTCAATCTTGCTCTACCGTATCAAGACCTACCTATTATGGATGCGTGTTTAGCTACAGGTACTGACTATCTAGATACGGCAAACTACGAGCCAAAAGATGAGGCAAAGTTTGAATACTCTTGGCAGTGGGCATACCAAGATAAATTCAAAGATTCAGGCATTATGGCGTTGTTGGGCAGCGGCTTTGATCCCGGTGTTACCAATGTGTACACCGCATACGCAGCCAAGCACTATTTCGATGAAATCCACTATCTAGATATCGTTGACTGTAATGGTGGTGACCACGGTCAAGCATTTGCCACTAACTTTAATCCTGAGATCAATATTCGCGAGATTACCCAGCGCGGTCGTTTTTGGGAAAATGGCGAGTGGAAAGAAACCGATCCTCTGAGTGTGCGTGAAGATTTAGATTATCAAAACATTGGTGTGCGCGCGTCTTATCTCATGTTCCACGAAGAACTCGAATCTCTCGTTAAGCACTTTCCGTCACTAAAACGTGCGCGTTTTTGGATGACTTTCGGCGATGCTTATCTCAACCATCTTCGCGTACTTGAAGGTATTGGCATGACAAGTATCGAGCCTGTTGAATTCCAGGGTCAGCAAATTGTGCCTCTAGAATTTTTAAAAGCAGTATTGCCTAATCCAGGCTCACTCGCTGAAGGCTACACAGGCATGACCTGTATTGGTACTTACATCACAGGTATAAAAGACGGTAAAGAAAAAACCATCTTTATCTACAACAACTGTGAACATGCCAAGTGCAACGATGAAGTGGGTGCACAAGCGGTATCTTATACCACAGGGGTACCAGCAATGATTGGTGCGGCGCTTATGCTCAATGGTACGTGGAAGCAAGCTGGTGTTTGGAATATGGAACAATTCGATCCAGATCCATTCATGGATATGCTTAACGAACATGGCCTTCCGTGGCACGTTATTGAATGTGACCAAAGTCCATTCGCTAAATAAGTCTCTTTTAGTACAGAACGGAGTTCCCTTTGACCGATTTAACTCAGCGCACTGATATCCCCTCTCCATGTTATGTTCTTGAAGAGGAAAAGTTGATTAGAAACCTTGAGCTCATGCAACGAGTTCAAGACGCCTCTGGTGCGCGAATTATACTTGCACTTAAAGGGTTCTCCATGTGGTCATGCTTCGACATTATTAAGCAGTATTTACATGGCGCTACCGCCAGTTCAGTGTGGGAAGCTAAACTTGCCGCTGAGATGGGTAAGGAAGTACACGCATACTCTCCAGCGTACAAAAAGCAAGACATTGATGAATTGAGCAAACTAGTTAACCATCTTTCGTTTAACAGTCTTTCTCAATGGCAAGCCTACAAAGATGCCATGTCTAATGTTTCTGTTGGTTTACGTATTAATCCAGAGCACCAAGAGGCAGAAACACCTTTATACGACCCGGCTGCGCCCGGCTCTCGATTGGGTATTCGCGCTTCGGAGCTAGAGAATATCGATCTATCGGGTATCGAAGGGTTTCACTGTCATAATTTATGTGAGTGCGACTCTTATGCTACGGAACGGACCTTACTCGCAATTGAACAAAGGTTTGGCAAATGGTTAGGGCAATTAAAGTGGCTTAATCTTGGCGGAGGTCATTTAATGACAAGTGAAGGTTATGACGTTGAGCATTTGGTAACCACACTCAACGCTTTTAAACAACGCCACCCACACTTAAATGTAATACTTGAACCAGGCTCAGCAGTGGCGTGGCAAACCGGCCCTTTGATTGCTGAAGTAGTGGACCTTGTTAACAACGAAGGGGACATTGCAATTTTGGATATTTCGGCAACTGCGCATATGCCAGATGTATTAGAGATGCCCTACCGCCCCCATATCCTTCATGGCTTCGAGGCTAGTGAAAAAGCACACACCTATAAACTCGGAGGCAATTCTTGTTTGGCTGGTGATGTTATCGATATCTACTCGTTTGAGAAGCCACTCGGTGTTGGCGATCGTCTGCAATTTGAAGATATGATGCACTACACCATGGTAAAAACCACTTTCTTCAATGGCGTTGAGCATCCAGCCATAGGTATCCTTAGAAAAGACGGGACCTTCGAGTTGGTCCGTTCATTCACCTACGAAGACTTTAAAGGGCGTTTATCGTAAATGCCCTCCTCTCACTCCTGAGGCGACTACCTTTGAGCATCCAATCCAGCTTGGTACAAGGCGTTTTTCTTCAAGTCATAATGCTTAGCAACAACTGCTGCTGCTTTTTTAAGTGGTAGGTGCTCACACAGTGCATTGAGTAAGGCCATGGCTTCGGGAGGTATTTCTGAGGCATTCAGCTCGGCCGGAGACACCATCACCACGAACTCTCCTTTTTGGTGGGCGGCATCACTCTCTAAATAATCAATAACCACTTGCGGCGTACCAGACACATAAGTTTCAAAGGCTTTGCTTATCTCTTTTGCAATAACAATATGTCGGTCACCCAAAATACGTTGGATGTCGTTAATTGTATCTAGTATTCGGCGAGGCGCCTCATAAAACACGCTAGTGCACTCTCGCTCTTTAAGTTGTGTAAGCAAGTTATCGCGCGCGAGGGACTTTACCGGTAAAAAGCCCTCAAATATAAATCGGTCGGTGGGTAAACCAGATGCGCTTAATGCCGTTATACCAGCACATGGGCCGGGCAATGCTGATATATTTATTCCTTCTTCACGACACCGACGCACCAGTACAAACCCGGGGTCGCTGATTAACGGTGTACCTGCATCACTAATCAAAGCAACAGACTCACCACCTTTGAGTCGTTCGCACAACATGGCTGTACGCTTGTCTTCATTGTGCTCATGTAATGACAATGTACGAGTAGGAATAGAAAAATGCTGAAGTAGTCGAGCACTGTGACGAGTGTCTTCTGCGGCAATCCAATCAACTTGACGCAATACCTCAATAGCTCGAGGGGTCATATCATCCAAGTTACCTATTGGGGTAGGTACAATAAAAGCGTTGCGCTTTGCATAGCAGACCTTAGTTAATCATTTCAATACGTAAAGTGTACCACGCTCAAAGACCAGTTCACGTTTACAAGCGTAGATTTTCAGCGCGATTAGGATAAACTGTGGATTCTGCTGAAAAATGGAGAAAGCTGTGTTTAATCTTGAACCTCAGAGCAAACGAATTGCTGTGACGGCTGGTATTATCTCGTTAATACTCTCTGGCTGTGGTAGCACACCTCAGCAATCAAATGCGCCTGTAGTGAGAGTACAAGAAGCCCCCACGGTTGTACAAGAAGTCCAAGACACACCGCTAAAGCTCATTACTAGAGCAAAAAGCACATGGCTGAGTACAGGTGATGAAACTCAACGTAACGCTTACCTCTTAGATGCCGCCGAGCTTTTCCTCGAGCAAGGGGATACTGTGAGTGCCCATCAGATTTTGATGGAATTGGCAAACGAAACACTAACACCTACATTAGCAGCACGGTTCAAGTTACTGGTCGCGCAAAGCCAGTATGACGGAGCCAACGTTTCTACTACCGAACTTATCACCTGGTTAAATGAGCAAGAATACGTCCCGAGCGCACTACAACCTGACTACGCTGAATTACTATACCGACTATATTCAGAGCAAGGTAACGCAATTGATAGTGTTGACCAACTCCTCAAAACCTCGCGGCCTGACGAAGAAAAGGTTAAGGCATCTTGGAACCTGGTGTCTGCGCTGCCCGAATCTCAACTAAATGCTATATCTAGCAGCCACCCTGAACTTGCGCCTTATATCGCATTACGTCAACTAGCCGTTGAGTATGCTTATGACTCCGCCGCCTTATCCCAAGCGGTTGATCAGTTCACTACGGTGTATCGCAGTCATCCCTTGGTTCAGTTCTTCCCTTCGGACGTAACACAGGCCTTAACAATTAATTCTCCAGAAATTGATAAGATAGCCGTATTGCTGCCTCTCAGTGGCCGTTTGGAAAGCACAGGAAACACAGTAAAAGAAGGTGTACTAGCGGCTTACTACTCTCAGTATCAAGCCGATCAATCCGATGAGAATTTACCCTCATTGCAATTCATAGACACTAATGAGAAATCAATAGAGCAACTTACTGCCGAAATAGGTAGCGCCAACTTTGTTATTGGGCCTTTACTGAAAGAGAACGTTGAGGCACTCAGTGCGGCACTGCCACCGAATGTAAATATGCTGGCTTTAAATAGGCTAGATACCAATGATGTTCAATCACTCGCAACGAATGTCGAGTTTGGTGAATTGTCGGGCGGTCTTCAGCGCGTAAACTACTTTTCTTTAGCACCAGAAGACGAAGCTATCCAACTAGCTGACTCTATGTTCAGTAAGGGAATTCGAGCGCCAGTACTGGTGCATGGTCAGTCCGTACTTTATCAAAGAATGTCCAATGCATTTGATACTCGTTGGCAAACTTTGGTGAAACAACACGGGCTCGCTAAGGTCAATATCACCACAGTAACCTATAGCGACAGCGCCTCGTTGCGTGAAGGAATAACTCGTGCACTCGATGTGGAGCAAAGCAAAGAGCGGATCAAACAAATCGATCACATGGTCAACGAAAACATCTATAACATGCCCAGAAGTCGCCATGATATAGACGCCATCGTTGCATTTACCTCCCCGCAGGATACAGAACTTCTTAACCCAATTATTGAAGCTAGCCTTACGCCTTATGAAGGAAAAGTGACTAACGTTTATGCCACCTCTCGCTCTATGGAATACACGAGTGCCAAAAACCAATGGCGAGACCTACAAAATGTACATTTTTTGGATATGCCTTGGGTGATGCCGAATAATAACTGGCAAGCACTTAGACAAAGTGCTGACCAAATATGGCCAGATCGAACCACACTGCAAAGTAGACTCTTTGCTTTTGGCGTAGACGCGTATCGTTTACTGCCTAATCTTGGGGTATTGAACACACTCCCCTATACCGATTTACAGGGATTGACGGGTAAATTATCGATTAACACGCATGGTGAAGTAGAAAGGGTTTTACCTCATGCGGTGATTTTACGAGAGAATATTCAACTAATTACGGAATAAAAACTATGTCAGTATCGCAAGGAAGTGTCGCTGAACAAAAAGCCATTGATTATCTAATTGAACAAGGGCTGACACTGCGTTGTCAAAACTATCGCGCAAAAATGGGTGAACTCGACATTGTTATGCAAGACGGTGAAACCATAGTTTGTGTAGAAGTAAAGTATCGCAAAAGGAATCAATTTGGACATGCAGCAGAATTTGTAACTTCAAGAAAACTCGCGAGAATTCAAGCTGCGTTTCAAGTGTATTTGTTAGATAATGGCGCCAATCCCGCATCCACGCCGATGCGTATTGACGTTATTGCCATCAATGGCGATAACCTTGAATGGCTAAAAAACGTAGGTTAACTCAAAAGGGCATTGGTGCTGTATCGTAAGTTAGCCTCTTAACCGAAGAAAAACCATGATAGAAAATATTAAAGCTAACTTCACCGAGAGTATTCAAACTAAAATCGCGGCCTCTGAAATTTTGCCAGAGTCTATTGAAAAAGCGGCCATGATGATGGTTGAAGCGCTCATCCGCGGTAATAAAGTACTAAGTTGCGGAAATGGAGGTTCGGCAGGTGACGCCCAGCATTTTTCGTCGGAAATGCTCAACCGTTATGAAAGAGATCGCCCTAGCCTTCCCGCCATTGCTTTGAGTACAGATACATCAACGTTGACGTCTATTGCAAATGATTACAGCTATGATGAGATTTTTGCAAAGCAAGTTAGAGCATTAGGCCAGCCTGGCGATATACTCCTCGCTATTTCAACCAGCGGAAATTCGCGAAATGTAATTGCTGCCATGGAAGCAGCCTTATCGAGAGACATGACCATCGTTGCACTGACGGGTAAAGATGGTGGTGAAATGGCGGGCTTTTTAAGTGAGCACGATGTTGAAATTCGCGTGCCATCAAACCGTACTGCACGTATTCAAGAAGTTCACCTATTAGTGATTCACAATTTGTGTGAATGCATAGACGACAGTCTGTTTCCAGCTGACTTAGGTGACGAATAACCACAAGGGAAAGGATGCATGATGTCAGTTTCAAAAAAAATTGTTGGCATTTTTACTGCCGCATTTTTGATAGGTTCACTGCAAGGATGTGTTGTTGCTGTGGGCGCTGCCGGAGCAATGGCTGCGAAGGTTGCGAATGACCGAAGAACGGTTGGAACTCAATTAGACGACCAAAATGCCAGCGGTGCAGTTTCGCTGAAGTGGTCTAAAAGCGAAGCGCTTAAACAGCAAGCTAATTTGCAAGTAGATGTTTATAACAGAGTTGCTTTACTCACTGGACAGGCGCCGACTCAAGCGCTCATCGACGAAGCTTTGACCAGAGCCAAAGAAGTACGTCACATCGTTAAGTTTCACAATCAAATCCGACTCGGTCAGCCAATTGGAGCAGGAACGCAAGCTAATGATATCTGGCTTGCGTCGAAAGTTCGCACTCAACTGATTGCCGACGAGCGCATTCCAGCACTGCAAGTGAAAGTTGTTGTACAGGATTCTGAAGTATTTCTTATGGGTCAGCTTACCAATCAAGAGGCAACTGCAGCCGTTGACGTGGCGAGGAATGTTTCGGGTGTAGCTCGCGTCGTTCGCGCGTTCGAAATACTGTAATCAGTCTACTCTCGATGCTGCTGTGCATCAGTGGCATCGCCATCTCTAAATGATTGTCCACGTAACAACTACTACAAAAAATACAAGACAAACACGAGTATAAGTAAGGCTATCCAGAGGGTTTCCATCGCCATTAATAATATCGGTTTAATTCCCACTTCTACTAACTTCCCTAAGTTAGATTTCATACCGATAGCGGTGATTGCAACAATAAGAAAAAACTGAGACAGGGCGCCAGCCGTTTCGATAACAAAAGATGGCAAGTCAGCAAGGCTATTCAGCGTCATCAATATAACAAAGAATACTAAAAACGAAGGAAAACTGGGGATGTCAGTACCTTCGGTTGTATTAGCATTTGCACGCTTAATCAACAACACAAAACACAATACCACGGGCATAAGCATTGCCACTCTGACTAACTTAGTCAGAGTGGCAAAGTCACCCGTTTGCTCTGAAATAGAATATCCAGCCCCAACCACCTGAGCAACATCGTGGATTGTTCCTCCGAGGAAAATGCTCGCCCCCGTTGAATCTAGACCGGCATACTCAACCAAAATGGGGTACACCACCATTGCTAACGTAGACAATGCCGTCACCCCAACAACGGTGAGCAATGTATCCCTCTCTTTGTTTTCATCTGTGGGGAGTACGGCGGAAATCGCCAATGCCGCAGACGCGCCACAAATACCAACCGCGCCGCCCGTCAAAGCGCCAAAGCGCTTTTGCATACCCATAAGTTTTGACAAACCAATACCGATGGCAATGGTTGAGACTATTGCAAACGCTAACATCATCCCTGTTTTCCACCCCAAGGTAACAAGATCACCAAAGGCAACCCTTAACCCTAGCAAGGCAACACCCGCTCGCAGTAAATGACAACCAGTAAATTCAATGCCAACTTTACATGAGGTATCTTGCTGATAAAGAAACGATACCGCCATTCCCAACAACAGGGCAAACAACATTGCTGGTGCCCCATAATGCTCACTGAGAAACAATGCTGCCATACCAGTGATAGCGCAAATCCCGATGCCGGGAAAATACATAGTTATCATTGATTTATTAAGGCTAATCAGACGGGTCAGGTGCTTCACATTAACATTCCATGAGAGTTTGGACCTGTAATCTAACACGTCATGACATTTGTCACATGCTATTGATGACAAGTGTGAATTATCTTTCCCAAAGACACATTGCATACTCTTTCCACAATGAGACATTGGAGAGAACACATGACAACACTTACCCTTGAACATCAAAGAGAGATTTTCAAACAACGACGCTTTTTGGCAATGCCACTTGCCGGCACTCTGGTGTGGGCGCTGATAGGAATTGCCTCACCTTTCCTGTCTGAAATAGCAAAGACATGGTTACTATATATTGGTACCGGCGGCATTTTTTATCTGGGTGCGGGCTTCTCGTACTTAACTGGTGAGAAATTCTTTTCTAAAGAACGAGTCAATACCGAGTTCGATAAATTATTTTATGTAGGCATGATTATGAGTCTGCTGGTATTTGGGATCGCATTACCCATAGCTACCAATGACCATACAAGCTTACCACTAAGTGTGGGGATACTCGCGGGATTAATGTGGATGCCGCTCTCATGGGCAATTCAACACTGGGTGGGTTATTTTCATACTATAGCAAGAACATTACTTATCGTACTGGTCTGGTGTTTATTCCCCAACAATCGTTTTGAAGCAGTAAGTGCTGTTATTGTTATCGTATACGTCATATCACTTATCGCTCTGGAACAAAGATACCGCAACCTACAACACACAAAGGAAGTTTCACTATGACCTATCTTTTACTCGCGCTAGCAGTCGTCACTGAGGTTACTGCAACGCTGTTACTGAAAGCCTCTGATGGCTGGGAAAAGTGGCATTACGGCTCAGCATCAATATTTTTCTACGCGATATCTGGGATGATTTTCGCCGTAGTACTGAAGCATATGGGCGTTGGTGTGGCCTATGCTATATGGTCTGGCATGGGGATAGCTTTGGTATCAGCAGCTTCAGTAATACTATGGAAGCAAACCTTTGATATTTATGCGATAGTGGGAATATTAATGATTGTTTCTGGAACCTTACTTATTACCAGTAAATCAACTGTTGTCTTTCAATAGGGTGAATTATGGCAGCTTCAATATCACTCCCACTACTCACGTCAGGTAGAAAAAAACCAATGGTCATACAGCTCGCTGTTTTTCTCACTGTTTTACTTTGTTCCTCTGCTTTTTGGTGCACTGCCTGATTTTAAAACGAGTACTATTATCGCCGGCCTTTATCTGGGATTTGTTTCACTCTATTTAATTACTATTCACTTGCCTCACCATCAATTGCTTTATGGATTGGGCGCCATGCTCACACTCGCTTATGTGGCCAGTGTGTACAGCCCTGGAGGCGCGGTTATTTTTGGCTTTATCGCCTTCATCGTAGGCTACTACTATCGAACGTTGATAAGCACTCTATTTATATTATTCATCGTAATATGCATCGTTGTACTCCAATCGAGTATATTTGCCGAACAGACGTATTTTTTCATCGCATCTGCGGTCAATGTTGTTGTGCTTTTCGGTTTTGGTGTGATGGAAAGAAGAGAAACTATCCATCAAATCTTAGAAGCCAATCAAGCGGCATCACTTTCCACACTCACGGCTATTGCAGAGCGAGAACGCATAGGTAGGGATTTACATGATGTTGCCGGGCATGCTCTGAGTAGTATTTCCCTCAAGGCACAAGTTGCCGAAAAGTTATTAGAAAAAGGACAGATTGATAACGCCAAAAAAGAGGTTGCTGAACTATCTCGATTGTCTCAGTCTTTGCTCAGCGAAATACGTCAAACCGTAAGCGGCATTAAGCATCTCACCAGCCACGAAGAACTCACTAGGTTGGTGAACAAGCTTACGGAAAATAGTATTGTGGTTAATGCTGACCTAGACAAATCTGCTTTGGGGATGTTGTCACCACTGCAGGAAACACAATTAGCATTAATAGCAAGAGAAGCCATCACTAATATTCTACGCCACAGTGACGCTAATGAAGTTTCACTGAGGGTATATACCCAAACCGAATGCGTTCACATGAAAATTAGCGACAACGGGCAAAATCAAATCAATAAAGAAGGAAACGGTATCAAAGGTATGAGAGAGCGAGCCCAAGAAATCGAAGGAACCCTACTGATTTCTAGGAGTAACAACACCGAAGTCCATCTAACCATACCGGTGGTAACATCATGATCTCAGTCATTATTGTTGAAGACCAAAGCTTGGTAAGAGATGCGATAGCGACTTTATTATCGCTAGAGGATGATATCAGTGTGGTCGCCACCTTCGAAAATGGTGCCGCAGCCCTTGAATGGTTATCAGACAATCAAGCACCTAACATTGTTTTGACCGATATTGAAATGCCCGAAATGAGTGGACTGGAACTTTGTGAGGCTATTCAAGCCCAAGGAATTTCCACTAAGACCATCATCATGACGACCTTTTCTAAACCTGGCTACATCAAACGAGCCCTTTCACTTGGCGCACTTGGCTTCATTCTTAAAGAGTCTGACAGCCATTATCTTATTCAATCCTTGAAGTCTGTGATGGAGAACAAGAGAGTCATTGCACCTGAACTAGCGATTATGGCACTGGATGACAATAATCCTCTCAGTGAAAAAGAGTCGAAAGCGCTGAGTCTGGCGGCCGATGGATTGAAAACCCAAGACATCGCTAGCGCACTATTTTTATCCGAAGGGACAGTAAGAAACTACCTTTCTGAAGCGATATCAAAACTGGATGCCACAAACCGCGTTGATGCCGCGCGTATTGCGCGGCAAAAAGGCTGGATTTAACCTTCAGAATTTTCCTCGGCGGTGGGAACGGAGCCATCACCCTCCGAAATATCGGTAGTAATCGCTTCAGGGTGCCATTCATTGATACTCATGATAGTGCAGTAGCCCATGGAGGTATTGCTGTCGGTATACACTCTATCTCCACGAGTAAGACAGTTGTTACCCACTCGTTTGACGAAGGCCACACTGAACATTGCCCAATCTGGATCACAGACTCCCACAAGCTTTAGTTTGTAGCTGTCTCGAATACCACGGGTAAGAATAATCGCATTGCGATCATTATCCACGGGAGCCCAGCCATCACTGTTAGTAGTAAAACAAATTCTGTCTACTGATTCTCCAATTCTTGGATCGTTTTCCAATGGAATTTCAACAGTCTCCTCGTCAGTCGAAGCACAACCAACCAAACCGATAGCGAAAACAACCATCAATATTATTTGTCGATAATTCATTTCAAAACCCTTAATCAATTTAATGACTGGACTAACATACTTGGATATAGCGACAAAACCAACATAAGCAACTGTTAGGTATCACATTAGGAACGAGACTTTGGTCTTAAACATCCCACTTTGTCGACAATTAATGCTGTTTTAGTTTGACCACACGTATATATACCACTATATTGTCGACACATTATTTACATTTCAGAATGACTCATGGCCGCAAGCTTTGGTGTAGAAACACCAATTACCAACGCAGATAAGACCTTTGTCCAGCTCAGAGACGATATTGTTGAAGGTATTATTCCGTCGGGAAGTAAACTCAGCGAAACCGAGTTGTCGACAAAATACCAAGTCAGTCGAGCGGTTATCCGTGAAGCCATCAACAGGCTTGCCACCTGCCATTTAGTAGAGCGAAAAGCCAATGTGGGCGCCCGTGTTGTCGGTCTTTCAGCGGAAGGTCTAGTGCAACTTTATCAAGTGCGTGAAGCACTCGAGGGCATGGCGGCACGTCTCGCCGCCAAACATATGTCAGATGAAGAAATTTCATCGCTTAAAGCACTATTAGACTCCCACTTTGACACCGTAAAGAGTGGCGAAAACTACTACCAAGAAGCGGGCGATGTGGATTTTCATTACCGCATTGTTCAAGGAAGCAAAAACGCACACTTGATTAGCGTGTTAATTGATGGGCTATACCATTTAGTCCGAATGTACCGCGTTCAATTTGGCATGGCAGGACCTAGGGTAAGTACCGCATTTGATGAACATAAACACGTAGTTTATGCCATTGCCAATAGAGATGAAGAACTGGCAGAAATGCTCATGCGCCGCCATATTCTTTATTCAAAAACCAACATCGAGAAGAAGCTGAACAAAGATTTATAAGCAAAGACAAATAATCACCTTTGCTTTACACCCTATAACCAAGAGTGACTAATTATGAGTGCAGGAAAAAAATTCAGACAAGCGTTAGCGGACAACAAACCGTTACAGATTGTTGGAACTATTAATGCGTATACCGCAATGATGGCGAAGTCTATTGGTCATCAGGCCATTTATCTTTCTGGTGGTGGTGTTGCCAATGCCTCTTACGGCCTACCTGATTTAGGTATGACCTCACTCAACGACGTTATTGCCGACGTTCAACGCATCACATCAGCATGTGATCTTCCGTTAATGGTCGATATCGATACGGGCTGGGGCGGCGCGTTTAACATTGCTAAAACCATACGCGATATGGAGAAAGCAGGTGCCGCAGCAGTACACATGGAAGACCAAGTTGCCCAAAAACGCTGTGGTCACAGACCTAACAAAGAAATTGTCAGCACCGAAGAAATGGTCGACCGCATAAAAGCAGCGGTGGATGCACGCACTGACCCAGACTTTTTCATCATGGCTCGTACCGATGCATTTGCACAAGAGGGGCTAGACAAAGCGATAGAACGTGCGAAGGCCTATGTTGCTGCCGGTGCAGACGGCATCTTTGCTGAAGCAGTGCAGACTGAAGAACACTACCGCGCTTTCGCAGAAGCACTTGATGTACCTATTCTAGCGAATATTACCGAATTTGGAAAAACCGAACTCTGGAACAAAGAACAGCTGGGTGAATGGGGTGCAGATATGGTGCTTTACCCATTAAGTGCTTTCCGCGCCATGAATAAAGCGGCAGAAACCGTATACCAGTCTATTCTGGATAACGGCGATCAAAAAGCGGTAGTCGATATGATGCAAACCCGTATGGAGCTATACGATTATCTTGGCTACCACGATTACGAGCAAAAGCTGGATGCACTTTTTGCTCAGGGTAAGGGCTAACTTAGAAGGTGGGAGCGTGCAGTTCTCAAAGACGCGGTAAATACACCCTTACCAGCGACATTTTGCGTTTCGCTCACTATCACCTCTTCATAGTCAAAAATCAGTTAACGACAGAAGAGTACTTTTTAAAAGTACCAATAACTGGGCGACATCAGCTATGTAACTGCTGTCATAACGATATGAATGACAAGGTAGCAGTTACATAGCAACGCCCTTCCGAAGCACAGATGCTGAGGCAGAGCCCCCATGGAGGGGTTTATGGCGTGGCGGGGCTGTGTAACTGCA
>NZ_BJKL01000003.1 GCF_006538345.1 Alteromonas sp. KUL49
TTTACTGGTAGCATTGCCACCAAGAATGCGCCCCGGTTCGTACTGGACCATCACTCGAATTACACTACAAGTTTTGTTACCCATGGGCGTTTTGATCTTGCTCTCTACGGTGCTTTATCACCATATCATGAACCCGTTGCGTGAGCTTGATGCTGCTACACAAGCTTTCAGTAATGGGAACTATCTAGTGCGCGTGAAGGAGCAACTTGGCTCCCGTGACGACGAATTGGCTCATCTGTCACAAACTTTTGATTCCATGGCTGACCACATTGGTGATCTTATTATGCGTCAGAGGCAGCTCATCACTGACTTGTCTCACGAGCTTCGAACGCCGCTGACAAGACTCGATATTGCTACCGAAACACTGTTAACGACAGATAAAGCCGACGCTGAAACACTGCAACGCAACTTATCTCGAGTACACAGAGAGTCGGCACACATACGAAAGCTTGTAGATGACACTCTAACCTTATCTTGGTTAGAGAATGAGCAACCTGATTTGCGCAACGAGTCTGTAGATATTGCTGAGTTGATTGGGATCATTGTAGAAGATGCGCGATTCGAATATCCCGACAGAACCTTAGTAGTCAATATGCCTGGTAGCGCCATTATTGAAAATACTAACCACAGGGCATTGGGCCAAGCAATCGAGAACATACTTCGCAATGCGTTGCGATATACGCCCGCGGGACTTGATGTCATTGTCGATTTAATCGCCTCTGAGAGCGGTTACGAAATTCACGTTTCTGACAAGGGACCTGGTGTTCCCGACCAACATTTACGCGCTATATTTCGTCCCTTCTATCGAGTTGAAAAATCTCGTCCGACAGATGGCTCCAGCTTTGGGCTGGGTTTAGCCCTTGCACAACGTCAATTAAAAGCGATATGCGCTTCTATCAAAGCTGACAACTTAGCTCAAGGTGGGCTAAAGGTGTCGATACAGTTGCCGCACAGATAACACAATTCAACGCTCTAGTAATGTTGCATTCAGCAACAAATGTAACAAATGTAAAAGTGATAGCGATTGATATAGATGTTAATGATAATGGTTGTTATTATCATAAAAACAAAAGCAGGAACACACGTGAACAAAGTTGCCTTACTTGGACTCGCTGTTGCAACACATGCTACAGCGGTAAACGCAAATGATACAGATACTGACAGCCTAAAAGGAATTGAACAAATTTCAGTTGTTGGTGCCGCTACTAACCTTAATATTGACGCTGAAGATCTAGAAAATATTCAAGCTAATGACCTGTCAGATGTATTTCGCCTATCTCCATCAGTAAGTGTCGGTGGCTCAATTGGTATCGCTCAAAAAGTGTATATCCGTGGTTTAGAAGATTCCATGCTGAATGTCACTGTAGACGGTGCTCAGCAAACATCGACGTTATTCCATCATATCGGACGCGTGAATATTGACCCTGATCTACTTGAACGTATCGAAATTCAGGCCGGCGCGGGTGAAGCAACAAGTGGCCCAGGTGCAATAGGCGGCTCTATTCGTTTTAAAACAAAAGACGCAAACGACCTACTTGCAGATGATGAAGTATTCGGCGGTCGGTTGAAAGCGAACTACTTTTCAAATGACGGCACACGATACAGCGGCACAGTGTATGGCAGATTGAGCGACGATTGGGGCGTACTCGGCTATTACAGTGATGTTGAACGAGATAATATGGAAGATGGCAATGGTGATCCAATTCTGGGGTCTGCAGCCGATCAAACCATGTTGTTCGTGAAAGCGAGCGGCTCTATTGGTGAGAATCAGTACCTTTCAGTGAGTGCTGAGCGTCGTGACGAAGAAGGAGCATTCTCTGCACGCCCTAACTGGATTGTACAAGAAGGGGACGCCCTTTATCCAAGTGATGCAGAACGTACCACTTACGTAGCTAACTATCATATTAACCATAGCGAGTTAGTGAATATTGAGGCGACAGCTTATTCAACATCGTCATCTTTCCGCGGTGGACGTTTTGATTGGTTAGCAGAAATCGATACCTTTGGGTTTGACCTGAGAAATTCTAGTGACTTTGGTGATCATACTTTCATTTATGGTGTGGATTATCGAAGTGACGAAGTCGACAGCGGATATGCTATACCACAGCCAGAAGAAGACCACGCAGAAGAAGGTAGTGTGACTGGTTTGTATGCCCAAGGTTACAGCGATATCACACCTCAGTTACTGGTAAGTTATGGTGTTCGTGTTGATGATTACAGCTACGAGCAAAAGATCTTACTCGATGATTACTACGGCGACGTTATTACCGACGAGCCAGCAACATTAGACGACACTGAAGTCAGTATTAATCTCGGTTTGTCATACACAGTTAATGAGTTCTGGACCCTTGGGCTAGGTTATGCAGAAGCTGCGCGTGGAAAGCAAATTGGTGATGGTTTTACCTTAGACAGCTACTTATATGACCGCACTGAAAATCCAGTGGTTAACGACGATCTTAAACCCGAAACCGTTGCTAACATTGAAGCGTCAGTAGAATACAGCGGTGAGAATCTATCGGCTAAATTTGCGGTATTCCAGTCAGCCCTTGACGATGTTATTTTTGACGGCGCCAACGCAACGTCAGTCTATAACAATATCGGTACTATTGATTCTGACGGTATTGAGTTTGATGTGGCATATCGTTGGAACGATCTCAACTTGTTCTTTGGTGCTTCAACGGTAGATGCCGAACTCGATCCTCGCGATGGCTTATATGCTGTGGACTATAGCTCTGTTCCTCTGAACAGCTATGCATTCAATGCGTTAGGTAATAGTCGCGGAGACACGTTTGTTCTTGGTGCCGAATATGAATTAAGTGAAGACATTCAGTTTGGCGCGAATATTACTCGTGTTAGCTCACTCACGATAGAAACTTTGCATTCAGATTTGGATCAAGGTTGGGTTGATGCGCTCTATCAATTGAATAAGCCGGGTTACACAACTGTTGATACGTTTGCTAAATGGCAAGTTACCGATAGTGTGCTTGTGAATCTGGCGGTGACCAACTTGTTTGATAAGCTGTATCGCGATCATTCAAGCGTTGGTGATTACAGCGGAGTACCCGGTTACGGTATCGTTGTTGGGCCTAACGAAGCTGGGCGAGATATTCGCCTCTCAGTGTCATTTGATTTCTAATCATATCGCGAAGTAGTACCTAAACAATGCTGAATGTGGTTAAACAAGTACTGTTTTGGTCGCACTTGGTGTCAGGACTTATCGCAGGTGTTGTGATATTTGTCCTGGCACTGTCAGGTGCCTTGCTGACCTATGAACGCCAAATTCTTGAATGGGATGAGGTTCGTCACACCGTTGTGACCCCTCAGCCTGCTCAAAAGGCATCTAAAACAGCCCTGTTACAAAAACTATCCTCACTTGCTCCAGATGAACATCACATATTTATGCGATTTGTGAATCGCGAAGGAGCAGCGGTTCCCGTTTGGGCAGGCTCTAATGCCTTTTTACTGGACCCTCACACAGGTGAAGTTCTCAGAGATGGACCGGGAGCATTGGCTATCGCGTTTTATGTAGTGAAGAACATTCATCGTTGGTTAGCTTTTAGTGGCGACTATCAAGACATTGGTAAAAGTGTTACCGCGTACGCTAACTTGGTTTTCATTTTTCTTCTGTTTTCTGGATTGTATTTATGGTTCCCTCGCAAATTTACTAGGCGGGGGTTAAAACAACAGTTGTTGTTAGGAAGCAAATACGCCAATAAACATTCAAAATATCGTCGATGGCATTTTGTTTTTGGCTTTTGGAGTCTAATTCCGTTAATTGTTATTGCGACAAGCGCGACGATTTTTCACTTTAAGTGGGCTAACGAATTTGTTTACGCTTTCTATGGTGAATCTGTGCCCCAGCGCGAAACCCATGAAGAACTCACGCACTTTGATACTCGTAGTATTGACATAGATGCTTTATTTGATGTGGCAACGCAACATGCAAAAGACAATGGTGCTGAAGATTGGTATTCAATGTGGCTAGAGCTTGGAGAAGTGGACAACGAAGCGCGATTTTTTATCGACAAAACCATTGGCCATCAACATGATCAAGCATATTCTTTGTTTGTGGATACGCGAACTCACGAAGTCTTAAGGGCTAAATTTCAAGGCGATTGGTCTAAAGGTGATCAAGCCTGGGATGTGGTTCGCTTTCTCCACACTGGTGAGTACTTTGGAGTAGTGGGGCAAACCATCGCGGGTGTTGTTTCTTTGTTCTGCTGTTTGCTTATATACACTGGGTGGTTATTGGCCTGGAAACGGCTCAAGAGGGCGTAATTTACGCTTCCTCTTGAGTAATTTCGTCTAAACTCAATGAAAAGCTGGGCACATACTGGGTTAAAAAGTAGTCCACCTCATCTGAGTGGTAGTCTTTAAGCTGTGCATCTAAGCGCTTTTTCGCTAACTTAAATTCTTGATTACCTGCCGCCAGTTCTTCCAACGTTTTCAAGTAGGCACAAAGTACATCCGCTGCTTTAACGATGAATGCTTCTTCCGGTGAATGATGGTGACCATCAATCAATCGCGCATAATCGTCTTTAAAGGCTTCAGGCGCCATTTCAATCAAACGGTTTTCAGCAATCTTTTCAATCTTTTTGTATTCGTCTTTAATTGCCGGATTGAAGTACTTCACTGGGGTAGGTAAGTCGCCAGTCAGCACTTCAGATACGTCATGAAAGAGAGCAATCGTCGCTATTCGCTCTGGGCTTAAGGTTCCACCGAAAAACGATTTTTATCAATGCTAAGGCGTGAGCCACCATGGCTACTTGCAAACTGTGTTCTTGAACGTTTTCGGTGCGTACGTTGTGCATCAAAGGCCAGCGATTGATGAGTTTCATTCTGGCCAAGTGAGCAAAAAAGTGGCTTTTATCTGACACGGTTACGGCGCTTGTTGATAGTGTTGAAAGAAATTGCCTATACGGTCCATGGCAGGTACAAGAACATCGCTATGCGGAAGAAACACCAATCTAAAATATACTCCGTCTTGCAAGTTAAATGCTCGTCCATGAACTAATAGTATTTTTTCCGAACTCAGAAGATCTAACACCATTTGTTCGTCATTTTTAATATTGAATTTTTTCTCATCAACCCGAGCAAAACAATACATAGCACCTTTGGGCTTAACACAATGAATGCCATCTATGCTATTTAGCATATCTGATGCAACATCGCGCTGAATGCGTAAGCGACCTTCTGCGTGAATAAGGTCGTTGATGCTTTGGTATCCACCAAGCGCCGTTTGAATAGCACTTTGACAAGGCACGTTGGCACACATGCGCATAGACGACAGCATGTTGAGGCCTTCAATGTAACCTTTTGCTATGCGCTTGTTACCGCTAACGACTAACCATCCAGCGCGAAAGCCTGCAACGCGATAGTTTTTAGACAAACCGCTGAAAGTCACAAAGAATACGTCATCTGCCAGCGACGCTATACATGTGTGTTTTGCATCGTCATAAAGGATCTTGTCGTAAATTTCATCGCTGAACACAACAAGATTATGTTCTCTTGCTAGCTCGACAACTTCTTGAAGCAGTGCTTTGTCGTAAACCGCTCCCGTCGGGTTATTTGGATTAATGAGTACGATGGCGCGTGTTTTACTGGTGATTTTACTTTTGATATCAGCAATATCAGGGAACCAACCGGCTTGCTCATCACATCGATAGTGTACGGGCGAACCAGAAGATAAACTTACCGCCGCTGTCCATAGGGGATAATCTGGGCTTGGTAACAGCACTTCATCACCTTGGTTAAGCAAGGCTTGCATCGCCATCATGATAAGTTCGCTAACACCATTACCAATAAAAACGTCGTCAACGCGAATACCCTTGATATTCATTTGCTGGTAATACTGCATTACCGCAACCCGGGCTGCATAAATACCTGTTGAGTCTGAGTAACCCTGTGACGTGGGTAAATTGTGGATCACGTCTTTCAGAATATCGTCTGGGGCTTCAAAGCCGAATGGGGCAGGGTTTCCTATATTCAATTTAAGAATACGGTGGCCTTCGTCCTCCATCTTTTTTGCTTGTGCAGCAATGGGGCCTCGAATGTCGTAGCAGACGTTATCTAATTTATGCGAGCGTGATACAGAGTTCATGATGTTATTGGTTGATTTACATACCCCGAGAGTAACGTAAAGTTAATACCGTTGCGATGCTATTTTCGTCGATTTTTAATAAAAATGCGCATGATCGACCACAATTTGAACGACCTTATTGTAATGCTATGTGCTAGCACATAATTTTGCGGTATACGACACGTTTTGAAACATAGTTTTATGTGGGTTTTGCACAAAAAAGCGCCATACTAACGGTTGGATAGCATACGTTTGGAGGTGGAACATGCCTGCGCCACTTATTTGGTTAGGATTAGGGTTAGCAGCTACCTATGCAGGGACGCAATACGCTCGTCAACAGCAGATCGACAGTGGAGACTTACGCCATTTTCCAGGTGATTGCTCAATCAAAGTGAAACCCAAAAACGGTTCAATCGTGTGCTGCGGTATATATGAAGTGTTTCAACACACAGGCATATGGGTAGATGACAGTATTATAGAGTTACGCGGGAACGGACTTGTTCGCAGTATTTCACCCTCGCGATTTTTGTCGGACCGGTCTGGTGAAAGGATATATGTCGCCTGCGATGACAATCTTGACCCCCTGTGCAAAGATGAGATCGCCGAACGCGCACTGGCGAACGTTTTTACTTACCTTGATTACGATGTGATTAAAAACAACTGTAATCGATTTACTCACTATTGCTTAACCGGGCAATGGGCCGGCATCACGCGTTTCGCTGAGCTTAATCAAGCTGTCCGAGAACACTACCAATCGTCAATTTCTTGGCAACCTATAACCAGCTAAGTTGTAGGTTGCGCAATCAAACTGTACAAACTGAACCTTGGCGTAATAAAAGACGCTACTCAGGGGATCAGCGCTCTCTTACTAGATCAACAAAGTCGCATGGCGCTTTATTAGCTGTTTTTTCTGTTAAAAATTTGTGAACTTATAAATCTCTGCCTATCGTATTAATAGTGCTTCAAGAAATGACAGCACAAGACAACGCTATAGGATCGACGAGTAGAGGTAACCTATCTATGTCTCACAAATTCGAAGAAACGCCGGAAAACGCAATAACACAGAGCGGTATAGCCAGAGTTATACCATGTAAAGAATTAGACTTGGGCGACCCTATTAAGTGGTTGTCCCTTGGACTCAGAGATGCCCTAAGAACTCCTGGGCTTACACTATTTTATGGATTGCTTTTTGCCGTCATTCCGTGGGCAATCGTTGCATTAGTACAAATGACGGGATGGCATTTAGTTATTCTGCCTGCCATTGTTTGCTTTATGTTGGTGGGGCCTTTCCTTGCGGCGGGCTTGTATGATACCAGCTGGGAATTAGAAAAAGGCCACAAACCTTCTTTGTGGCATTCCATTAAAGCTATGAAAAGAAACGCGGTTAACGAGTGGGGTTTTGGCATATTGCTAATGGTATTGATGATATTTTGGTTGCGTGTCGCGTCTCTCATTCATGCGTTATACCCTTCAAATGTTGAAACTACCCTTGAATCTCTCATGCCCTTCTTAGTGCTTGGTACTATTGTTGGCGCAGTGTTTACCGTTGGAATGCTATTTATCACCGCGTTTACTCAACCAATACTGATGGAGCGGAAAGTGGATCTAGGCACTGCCGTGCTCACGAGTGTCAATGCGGTTTGGGTAAACAAAGTACCCATGATGATATGGGGCGCTATTATATTTACGGCTGTTGCCATTGGTTTTGTTACCGGATTTGTAGGCTTTATCGTGCTCATGCCTCTCATAGGATATGCTTCGTGGCATGCTTATATTGATACTATCGAAACCAAAGTTGCTCGAAAATATGAGTAAATTTTGAAATAAAATTACAAAATTGCGTGTTTTTGGCTAGTTTAAGTACGTTAAAAACACGTTATTTTGTAAAAATTACGATAATTTCGTATTTTTATTACAGCTTTTTCGTCTTTTTATTAGAGTTTTTTAAACTAAAAATAAATAAATATATTCTTTGTAGTTATATTGGTTGAATCTATATTTATAAATATCAATGACTTATGTAAAGTTAACTGTTGTAACATTAAACTTTACTACAGGTTTACCGAGTAGATACAAACTTTCAACAGAAATGCTTTCAGTTTTCAGGCTTAATTAAATGGCGTTGAGGGGAAACATCAAAACCCAAAACGTATTAACGAGTTTGCCAAAATTTAGAGGATTTAATCATGAAAGTATTAAAAGTATTATCTGCTGCTGCAACATTGTTCTTCGCCGTTAGCGCTTCGGCTGCTGATTCATCAAAAGACCTTCGCTTTACAGGTGACACCCAGTTTTCTGGTTTCTGCAAAGCAATCGTTTTAGACGACGTACGTGTACTACGTTCTAGCCTAGCACGTAATGTTGGTCGTATCGGTGGAAGTCAACGCGAAGTTCTACGCTTAGTAACTGCGGAAGATGGCTTGACATGTAACGGCGTTAGCCTAATTGAGTTTTCAGTTGAGCGTGATGCGAACTCAGTACATGAATTCCTAGTTTCACGCAGCTAATCATGGCTTGCACAAGCACGCGGGTGAACTCGTTATAACCTAACGAACCACCCGCTGCGAAATGCGGTTATCCCTTCTTAAACTCTTACCCACTTCGAAACTCTAGCTTTGCTATCTTGTATCATACGCTGCGTATGATAACGCGCTTTAAGTAGTAATACGTATGCCAGCGGAACCAAGTACAAGCTGGTTAATGTTGAAAATACCAAACCACCAATAATAGCGATTGCCATCGGTGAATAAGGTGGGCCGTCACCACCGATTCGTGTTGTTCCCATAGCCAATGGAACAAGTCCAAGTACTGTCGTAGCCACAGTCATGAGTATGGGGCGAATACGAGTTGATGCTCCGAGTAATACAGCATCGTATAAACTCATGCCTTGCTCAACGAGTTGATTTATTCGGTCCACAAGTACAATACCGTTGTTGACCACAATACCCATTAATATAAGCATGCCTATCATACCCATCACTGACATTGGTGTGCCTGTTACCATAAAGGCCCAAAAAACGCCGGTAAATGAGAACAGTAAGGACGTGATCACTGACGTAGGCAACACAAGCGATTCAAATAGCGCGGCCATTACTACGTAGATCATACAAATGGCGAGTAACATGTTCATCTGCATAACCGCAGCTGCTTCATCTTGACGTCTGAATCCACCATCTAGTGTCCACTCGTAGCCTGTTGGTAGGTTCACATGTGCCATAGCCTGTTCTATGCGATCTCGGGCTTGGTCCATAGTCGTGTCGTCACCGAGATTAGCGCCAATGGTAAGCGATGTTTGTCTGTAACGACGGTTAATCTGAGACAGCTGCGGTTTTACTGTGAAAGTTGCGATTGATGACAATGGGATAGACTGTCCTTGCAAGAAGGATACACTAACATTCTTGAGCTCAGACAAAGACTGCTGTACGTCGCTACCGAACTTTAATTGAACATTAACTTCGCCTGCATCACCATACCGGAAAGTACGTAAATTAGTGCCTCTGAGTGCCGTACCTACTAGGCGTGCGACATCCCCAACATTGACACCTAATCTATTTGCCTTTTCACGATCAATACGTATTTGTACTTCATCTCGTTGAGAGCCCGTATCCGCTTTCACATCCTCAAGCCCCTCAAGGTTTGAAAGAATTGGGGTTAGATTGTCTGCGAGTTCTAATAGCTTTTCTGACGATTCACCTAATAAAGTCACACGTACACCACCCCCATTGCCGCTACTCCATTCAAAAGAAGGGCGTGCACGCACAAATGCAGGCATGTTTTCACGAATATCTTCTTTGATTGAGGCTACGGTTACCGGTAAGTCTTCGTTTAGCGTAATACCGCTCACCGCATGACCTGGTGTGAAATAGGTGTATACCTGTTTAATGTGAAAACGTTCCTGGTTTTCATACAAGTAGGCTTCCATGATATCCACAGTTTTTTCAACTTCACTCAAGGTGTAATTTTGGGTGATGTGATAGTTCATCCAAATTCTTTCTTGATTGTCATTGCCCTCATCATCAGAAGACACTACACCAATCGGAATCGCGGTAGAGGCGAGAATGAATACGGCAATAAGTGACGTCTTGCCCTGGTTTTTCATAGACCAAGCTAATGTTCTTTCATAAAAGTCCATGTAGAAGGGCTTTTTAACTTCAGTTTCTTCAGGAATCGCAATTTTAGTCGTCAGTAGTGGTATCAGCGTTTTTGCGATAAACAGCGAAGCGAACAAGGAAATACAAATAGCAATTGCAACGTGTTCAAGGAACACGGTCACGTCAATTTTTACCCCGACAATATTCGGTAGGAATACGATTGCCGTAGTAGCCGTGCCTGCAATTACTGCCAGACTTACATTGTTTACACCTCTTTGTGTGGCTACTGGTATATCGCTACTGTTGCGACGTTCCTGGAATACGCTTTCTGTGATAACTACCGCGTTATCAACGAGCATACCCACCGCGAGCATAAGTCCCATTAACGACAAGATGTTTAAGGTGTACCCCAACAAGTACATTACACCAAGAGTAATACAGATAGAGAAGGGGACCGACAATACAACAATCAATGTGGTGGAGAGTTGTCTTAGAAACAGGTACAACACCACAATCGAAAGTAGGGCACCTATCAGCCCGGCATTCAGTAAGTCAGACAAGGAAGACGTTACACTCTTCGCGGTGTCGTCCATAATGAAAAGGTTAATACCGTTGAATGCAGGGTCTGTTTTCGCCTCTTCGATGACTGTCATTACACGGTCAGATACTTCTACTAAGTTACTGCCAGATTCTCGAAAGATGTTGAATCCCACAGCAAAGGTACGATCTAAATGTCGGCCTTCACCTCTTTCTGGTAGTTCGTAACTAACGGTAGCAATATCACTCAACACCACATTATTGCTAACCCACATATCTTCAAAGTCTCTAATGTCACCAAACTCACCTTGAGGGTTAACTAGGATCTTCTCGTTGTCGTCATACATGTAGCCGGCAGTCATCGAGAAGTTTGCGCTTTGTAGAGTTTCGGAAAGTCTTGTGGCATCAATTTGGTATGCTGCCATCTTTTTGGGGTCTAAGCGTATGGTGATTTGACGCTTTAATGTACCGTAGAGCTCAACTCTGGAAACACCCGCAACACGTTCAAGTGGGCGCTTAAGGTTGCGGTCAAGCAGGTCATAAGCACTGGATAAATCTCTATCACTCGATACCCGAAGCTGAAAAATAGGCATGTCACTGGTGTTAAATTTGTACACCATAATGCGTTCAACATCGTCTGGTAGTAGATGTCGAATGGCGTCTATTTTTTCGCGAGCTTCAATGCTTTTGGCTTTGAGGTTCTCGTCCCAATCAAATTGAACAACCACCTGAGATCTGTCTTCAAAAGACGTCGCCCACATACGTTTTATGCCCGACATGGTCGCTACGGCTTCTTCTACCGGGCGAGTGATCATGGTTTCAACTTCTACTGGCGTCGCATCTGGGTAGGGGATCTCCACGACCATTTCAGGAATATCGATACCCGGAAACTTTTCTAAGGGTAGCAGTCGGCCAGCCACTGCGCCGAACAGCAGCATGGAAAGAAACACCATGCTAACCGTAACAGGGCGGTTTAATGCAAATCGAGCTAAAGCTGCGCCTAATCCATCAAGCTTTCTCATAGCTTTGCTCCTCTGCGTCTACGGTCATATCCTGTTTAACATCAAACATGCTGTACATGACAGGAAGCAACACTAGGGTAAGTAAACTAGAGAATAGCAAACCAAAAATAACGGTAATTGCCATTGGCGTGCGAACTTCAGCACCTTCGCCGACGCCAAATGCCATAGGTAATAAGCCAAGTACTGTGGTGAGCGTGGTCATTACAATAGGGCGTAGTCGTGTTTTACCGGCGTCCATGATGGCTGCGTGTTTTTCCATACCTTGACGACGCAGTTGGTTAATTCTGTCAACCAGTACAATGGCGTTATTGACCACAATACCGCACAACATAATTAGACCAATAAACACCACCACATTCAGCGGAGTACCTGTAAGCCACAATCCGTATACTGAGCCTGCACCGGCAAGGGGAACCGCGAACAAAATGAGTAGTGGGTGAAGTAGCGATTCAAACTGCGATGCCATTACTAAGTAGACCATAAATACCGCAAGCATCAGAGCAAATTGAAGAGATTGGAAGCTTTCTTCCATATCTTCGCTTTGACCGGTAACTTCAGCTTTGAGCGTGAGAGGAAGTACAGTGTTATCTAATATTCCTTGTACTAATTGAACTGCTTCATCAAGATTGCCTTTTGATACGTTTGCTGAAATGAGTGCTACTCGCTGTTGTCCTACACGGGTAATCTCACTTGGACCAACGCTCATATAAACATCGGCAACCGCGCTTAATGGAAGTGGCTGAGCCGCACCGGGATTAACGATAATCGAGCGAATGTCGTTAATATTGTCACGCTGGCTATCTAATGTTCTTACTAGCACATCGATTTTTCTGTCTTGAAGACTGTATTGGGTGGCGACTTTTCCACCCACTTTCGAAGCAATCAAGTCTGATACGGTAGCAGCGTTTAGATTAAGTCGCGCTAGTTTTGCATGGTGAAACTCAATCTTGAGTTCAGGGTTACCCTCGCGAATACTCGTGGTCACGTCGGCAAGTCGAGTATTCTCCTCCATACGCGATGCAATCTGTTTACTGTACGTTTGAAGTTGAGTTAAATCATAGCCTCTTAGCTCGACTTGAATGGGCGATGCAAAGGTGAATAGTGCCGGTTCAGAAAATGTCGCTTGTACATCTGGCTTGCGGCTAATGTGGTCGCGAAGTTGTGCTTTCAACGCTTCCATATTGTCAGCACTGTCGCTGGGTTGCATCACTATGTTGAGTCTACCCCAATGATCACCACCTTGACTTGGCGCGGCACTGATGAGGCTACCCGTTCCCGACATTGCATAGGTGCGCTCGACGTTGTCGTCTGCTTGCGCAATGGTACTCAGCTCACTCAAAATACTGTCTGTTTGTGATAAACGACTTCCCGCTGGCAGCGTCACTTCTACAGAAAATTCACCTTGTGACAGAGTGGGAATGAGTGACATCCCAAGTTTGGGTAGTAGTACTAAAGCACCGGCGGCTATCGCAAAGGTTGCAATCATTACAGCTGCGCGAGCTTTTAAGCTGATAGCTAACAATTTAATGTAGCTGTTCTCTAGAATATTGAAGCCCTTATTGAACGCCCACGTTAGTGGTGAGAATGCAAAAGATAATCCTTTGCTAACCAGGCGCCAAATACCCACCACAAGAGTAATAATTACGGTTGGAATTACCACGAAGACAAGCTTTAAAACCAGTCTAATAGGTAGGGTTACCCAGTAACCAATTTTGCCCGTTACGGTAGTTGGTTTTTGGGCTGGTGCGGCGTTAAATGCATCATGGTGTTGCAGTTGTTTTGCTTTTTTCCTATTCGCCATGGCAGGAATAAGAGTCAGTGCAACCACTAAAGAAGCTGCTAGCGCGAAAGACACCGTTAGCGCCTGGTCGCGGAATAACTGACCTGCGATACCTTCGACAAAAATGAGCGGAACAAAGACTGCCATGGTGGTAAGGGTTGATGCAAAAATCGCACTTGCAACTTCTTTCGTACCCGATGCTGCAGGTGGATTCGACACATCTTCGCTGCTGTTGTGTTGTTCATGGCGTTGTTTATGACGATGAATGTTTTCAAGCACAACAATACTGTTATCAACCAGAAGGCCTACTGCGAGGGCGATTCCACCCAAGCTCATCATATTCAAGCTGATGTCGTTACCGTACATTAGGTTAAACGTTGCGATAACCGATACTGGGATAGATACAGAGATAATAACGGTTGTCCAAAAATCTCTGAGGAAAAGATACAACACCAACATGGCGAGTAAACCACCTACGAGGGCGGCAGATTTAACGTTGTCGATGGCTTGCTTGATAAATAAGCTTTGATCATAGACTTGAGACAATGTGTACGATTCGGGTAAGGCTTGATTAACGCGCTCGAGTCGACTTGCTACGCGATTTGCCACATCCACCGCGTTTGCGTCGCCCTCTTTATATATGGCAATTTCAATACCTTCAATACCATTGAAACGTGTTACTACATCGCGATCTTTAAATGCGCTTTTAACGATAGCAAGGTCACGTAATTTGATGCTGGTGTCGTTGAATCTGCCTATATACAAGTTCTCTATATCGTCTAAGCTTTCAAATTGATTGAGTGTACGTACAAGAAATGCTTGTTCTTCACCATCGATACGGCCGCCTGCCGCATTGACATTTTCTGCCTCGATACGAGAAATGATGTCGGTGATAGGAATATTCAGCTGGCTGGCTTTACGTTGATCGATAAGAATGTGAACTTGGTTTTCCAAACCACCGCCAACGCGCACCGAGGCAACACCTTCAACGGATTCTAGTGAACGTTTTATTTGCTGTTCTGCATATACACGAAGACGTTTCATTTGTTCTTCGGAAATACCATTCATATCCGACGTTGCCGTCAGTCCAAGTTTAATCACTGGATCTAAACTCGGGTTAAAGCGAAGTAGACGAGGTTTCTCTACATCAAGGGGAAGTTGAAGCACATCGAGTTTTTCACGCACTTCGAGGCTGGCAAAGTCCATGTCGGTGCCCCATGAGAATGAAAGCACTACATCAGACTGACCCGCTCGTGACATTGACGTTACATTTCTAACGCCTTTTACCACGCCGATGGCTTCTTCAATAGGTTTAGACACTAACTGTTCGATTTCAGCTGGGGCTGCACCTGTGTAATCTGTGCGTATGGTCAGTGTTGGATAGGAAAGGTCGGGCAGTAAGTTGACTGACAACCGACCTAAGCTCACCATACCAAACAAGAGTACGGCGAATGTGAACATGGAAACAGCCACGGGACGTTTAACTGCAATATCAACTATCTTCATTGTAATAACTCCTTTAAAGATAGCCCTTAGCTATTTACTACTTCTATAGGCGCCTGATCTTTAAGGTTTTGATGCCCAGCAGTAACTACAGTTTCATTTCCATTAAGCCCATCCATCACTTCAATGAGGCCGTTTTGCTCGAAACCGGTTGAGATATTTACTTTTTTCGCTACACCGTCTTCCACCACAAACACGCTGTGTTGATTGTCGATAGTCACTAGTGCACGGCGGGGAAGCAATGTGGCATTACTGTGTTGTGCATATTCCAGTGCTACATCAGTGAACATACCGGCTTTGAGATAGCCGTCTTGGTTTGGTACTGACAGTGTTACTTTGAATGTACCTGTGGCAGCATCAATCACGGGACTAATTCGTTGAACTTGACCTGAAACCTCAGCATTGTTTAATGCCGACACTACAAGTGTTGCTGGTTGGCCAAGCTTAACGTTAGTCAGCTCGTTTTCAGGTAGGTAGACAATACCTTGTAGGTTGCTTTGCTGAACGATATGGAACATACGTTCCCGTTGAAAAGACTCGGTAAGGTTTCCCACTTTAGCGTTGCGTTCAGCCACATAACCGCTAATTGGTGCAATGATGGTGGTTTCTTTAAGATCGAGTTCGGCAAGTCTTACTAAGGCTTGGACCGACTCGTATTGAGCAGTGAGTTTGTCATAAGTGTCATCACTAATAAGCTGCTGAGAATACACTTTGTTGACCTTTTCAAGTTCACTCTCTAACCCTGCAAGATCAGCACGGGCTTTAGCGAGGTTAAGTTCGTAGCGACGTTTGTCTAATTGAGCAAGTACTTGACCTTTTTCTACGTAATCACCTTCTTCAACGTAGATGGCTTCGATAATGCCCGAGGCTCGAGCAACAACAAATGCTTCTTCTTTCGCTTCTAAAATTGCGGTGGTGGCGTAAGTTGCACTAATACTACCTGTCGTTAACGGCTGCGCTTCAACGGGAATGGCAATAACCGTTTCTACTTCTTCTTGAGCTGCTACATCGTCAACGGCGTCGGCGTCACTGCAAGCCACAAGACTTAGGCTGAGAGCTACTAGGCCGCCAGTGAGAATCGCTTTTTTAAGGAGTTGAGCATATGTTTCCATGGTACTGTACCTGTTCATTAGGTTGTTTTGATTATATGTGCCTAATGAGCAGCATCTGTGCCACAGTACATGAACTTTTATTATCGGTTTTTATCAGTAACTTAGATGGTTTAGGTATGAGAATTAAAAAGGCCAACACATGGTGTTGGCCTTATTAACTATAGAGTAGTGAAATCTACCACTATGAGGTTTTTTCTACTATTTCGTAGCTGGTGGTAATATCTACGTTATCTTTTAGCATGAGCATCACGGAACAATACTTTTCTGCTGATAGTTGAACAGATCGAGCAACTGCTTTCTCCGACAGCCCTTCACCAGAGACGATGTACTTAGCGTGAATTGAGGTAAATACTCGTGGGGGTTCTTCAGCGCGCTGTGCCTCTAGCTCACATGAGCAATGAGATATGTCAAAGCGGCCTTTTTTGAGAATATCCACCACATCAACACTAGAACAGGCACCGACAGCAACGAGTACCGATTCCATGGGCGAGATGGCATTGCCGTTTCCGTCCATCACGGCTTCATAGCCCGAATCCATGGTACCTTTGAATGTGAGATCTTTATCCCAAACTACTTTTGCTTTCATTATGTGTCCTGATTTTTACGGTTTGTCGTTAAGTCTGATGGCATCCGGCTTTATAGTAATTTTCTTTTGCTTGAACAAAGCGCCTAATGCTTTTTTATACGCGTTTTTACTCACATTAAAATGTTGGTAGATAGCATCGGGTGGACTTTTATCAGTCAGTGTAGATATCCCACCGTGTGCCTCTAAATCGTCCAAAATAGCTTGCTGTAGTTCGTCGCGCCCAGTTTTATCATCTCGTTGCAGCACAACGTCTATCTTTCCGTCGCTGCGAACATTCTTGATAACTCCTGGGGTAGACTGGCCAATTTTAAGCGGCTTGAAGGCATCGCTATGGAAGATCAAACCCAAATATTCGCCGTTAATAACGACCTTGAATCCCAAATCAGACTGAGCATATACAAGGCACTCAACACTATCACCCTCGTTGAGATAGGCGCTTCCTTCTTTCAGGAAATAGTGTAATTTTGTAGAGCCAATAAGGCGTTGGGTTTTCTTGTCGTAAAATGCGTGAACCACATAATACATGCCAGGGTTAATGGGAGCTTCCTGATAGTCTTTAGGGACCAATAAATCGTTGTCTAAACCCCATTCAAAAAAAGCACCGAAGTGTGTACCTGAAACGGCCTTTAACACCTTAGTTTCACCGGCTAGAATTTCAGGTGTTTTTGTGGTGGCTACAAGATCCCCACGTTGATCTGTACCTACAAAAACTTCAATACGTTGACCGATAGCAAGTTCGCCCTCAATGGCGTCATGGGGGAGTGTAACTGTGGTAACTTCTGTGGGCTCCGACACTTGGTCGTCGGCAATTTCAGGCGCAAGTGCATACCCAAACGGGTATACTTCGGCGACCTGCAATGTATTAATTTTTCCAATATTTATCATTAACACTGACTTTTTAATAAGAACAGGTAACATGATATCGGATACAGGGTCAGAGCTAAACTATTATGAAGTTAAATTGTGATTTAGGCGAAAGTTATGGCGCATGGAAAATGCCCGTTGAAAACGAGGTCATGGAATATCTTGACCAAGCCAACATTGCCTGCGGATTTCACGGAGGTGACCCTGTAACGCTGCAAAACGCAATAGCGCTCGCTAAAAAACATGGTGTCAGTGTGGGGGCGCATCCATCGTATCCCGATCTGCAAGGTTTTGGTCGTCGAAGCATGGCTATGGCGGCCGAAGAATTAATTGCTGCTATTCAGTATCAGGTGTCCGCATTGTCTGGAATGGCGGCTATACAAGGCGTTACCTTGGAGTACGTAAAGCCTCACGGTGCACTGTATAACGATATGATGAAAGACATGAGCATCTATGAAAGTGTGTTGACAGCAATGCGCGATATTCAAACAAGTTCACATGCGGTGGCGCTTATGATTCAAGCCGTTCCTGAATTTGAGACCTATCAAGCGCTAGCATCCCAACATAACGTGCCTTTATTATTTGAGGCGTTTTCTGATAGGCGCTATACGCCAAAGGGACGATTGACGCCCAGAACACAAGCAGGTGCTGTACTCGATACTCAAGAGGCAATAGAACAGGCAAACCACCTTGTTTCACAAGGGAAAGTCATTACGAGTGATGGTGCTTCGTTGTCGCTAAAAGTAGATTCCTTGTGCGTGCATGGTGATACGCCAGATGCCGTGAGTTTGGTTAAGTGCATCCGCCAACTTATCAACACTAAGTAATCATAGAACGAGGGTTTGTTGCATGCGTCCGTTTGGCTACGTAAGTGGTATTGCTCCGGCGGGAATAAATGGCTTAATACTCTATTTTAGTGGCGCCACCAGCGTGGAGCAGAACCAGCGTGTTAGTCAATTCGTTAGTGCTGTAAAAAATGCGTCTCCTCCGTGGGTTTCAGAGATTCTGCCGTCGTATAATAGTTTGCTGATTGTATTTGATGTCATTCAAGTAGATAGCCACTATGTCTATCAATTTTTGAGCAACATGGTGGTCGACGACAACAGTCAGCATAGACACGCTAAACATCACAAGCTACCCGTTTGGTACAACGCCCCAAAAGCATCAGATTTTGACATTATATCTGCACAGACTGGCCTTAGTTTTGACACAATTATCAGTTTACATAGTGGGTGTGCGTATCAGGTATTTGCCGTTGGGTTTGTTCCCGGATTTGGTTACTTAGGCGATACGCCCGAACCCTTGGCGTGTCCAAGGTTATCGACCCCTAGGGTTAAGGTTCCTCAGGGGGCGGTGGCAATTGCGGATCGTCAAACGGCGGTGTATCCCTCAGTATCACCTGGTGGTTGGAATTTACTTGGTCTGTGCCCAGCGTCACTTACCTTTGCAGATATCAATGGGGAAGATGATTCAAGAACCCTCTCATTACAAGCCTTGTTGAGCGTGGGGGATACTGTGGAGTTTTACCCAATAACCGAGCAAGAGTACCAGGCATATTGCGATGATTAAGCTTATTGATAGTGGATTGAGAAGTATCATTGTTGACAGTGGCCGTCGGGGTGTTCAATGCGATGGTTTTTGTCAGTCAGGCCCTATGGATGACGAGGCATATTGGTGGGGTAATTATATGGTTGGCAATCGCCCATCAACACCACAGTTAGAGGTAATAGGGGCTGTTACTTTATCAATAGAAAAGGCAGGCATAGTCTCCGTCACGGGGCGAGGCGTTGTTGCCAAGGTAAACGATAAACTCGTTGATACTTGGCAGCCGATAGCAGTGGACGAAGGTGACACACTGAAGTTTGAGTCTTCTCCGCTGGGCACGCGAAGTTATTTGGCTGTCAATGGTATTTGGAATGTACCTTCAGCCATTGGTAGTGCGTGTACCGTTACCAGAGAGAGCCTTGGTGGATTGAGGGGTGACGGCTCACCACTACAGCCAGATGATAGAATTGACATAAAATCGTCGACATTGAACATTACAGCTCACGTTGAAGCTGAATCGATATCACCGAATTACTCGCTAAGTACACCTATTGACGTAATCTTGGGCTATCAGCATGCGGCGTTTTCTGGGGGGAGTCAACGTACGTTTTTCAATAGTACTTATACTGTGAGCAACAATATTGATCGTATGGGGTACCGATTGTCGGGCCCTTCGGTGGTGAGTTCACTCAAGAATCTCCGATCTGAAGGCATCAATTTAGGGGATATCCAATGTCCACCTGATGGTCAACCCATTGTGATGATGCGTGATAGACAAACCTTGGGAGGCTATCCCAAAATCGGAACAGTAGCGGCGTATGATATTGGGCGTTTAGCGCAGTCGGTCCCCGGCGAAACGGTTACCTTTCGTCAAATAGATATGAATAATGCGAGAGCTAAATACCTTTTGCACCTCGCAAAGAGAAAAAATTTAATAGGAGAATTTGGATGTCTATAGCCTTCCTAAATGGACAGTTTATGCCATTAGCATCTGCGTCAATTTCGCCACTCGACCGAGGCTTTTTGTTTGGTGATGGCATTTATGAGGTAATTCCTACGTACAGTGGAAAAGCGGTGGGAATGAAAGGGCACCTCTCCCGTTTAAGTGACGGACTACAAGCCATACAAATTGACAATAGTTATTCAAATAGCGAATGGGAATCGCTGTTTACTGAGCTGTTAGAAAAGAATAGCACGGTACACAATAGTGAAAATATTGGTATTTATCTTCATGTTACGCGAGGCGCCGATACCAAGCGTTTTCATGGCTTTCCTGATGGTGTTAAGCCCACGGTGTTTGCATTTACCTTTGAGATTTCACCACCTCAGCCAAGTTCAAAAGCTGCAGCTAAACCATTAACGGCGTTTCTTGAGGAAGATAAACGCTGGCGACGTTGTCACATTAAATCAACTGCACTGTTGGGTAACGTTCTCCATTTTCAGGCAGGTCAAGCATCTGGTAATCACGAAACCATTTTGCACAATGAAAAGGGAGAAGTGACAGAGGCGAGTTCATGCAATGTATTTATAGTAAAAAATGAGGTGATTTATACGCCGCCATTAAGCAATGAACTGTTACCGGGCATTACTCGAAATATCGCGATTGAGTCTTTCAAAAAAGCAGGTTTAACTATCGAAGAACGTGCCTTTAACACAGAGCAACTTTTTGGCGCAGATGAGGTGTGGCTTACGTCATCGAGCAAAGAAATTGCACCAGTAGTAGAGGTCGAGGGTCGAAGTATTGGCGATGGTAGGATTGGCGACATGTGGGAACGCGCTATCGCTGCCTATCATGCACATAAGTTTGTTGCCTAAATACAATAAAAAAGCCGAGCAATTGCTCGGCTTATCGAACTAGTATTTGTTTCAGCTGTTGTCGTTTTCACAATTTTCTTTTGTGCATTCGCCGTAAAGATACAAACTGTGATGGGTAAGCTTGAGATTGTGCTGTTTTGCAATCAATTCCTGACGTTCTTCGATTATGTCGTCTTCAAATTCGATCACTTTTCCGCACTTCAAGCATACGAGGTGATCGTGATGATCTTTGTGACTGATTTCAAACACTGATTTACCGCCTTCAAAATGGTGACGAATCAGTATGCCTGCGTCATCAAATTGGTTAAGTACACGATAAACGGTGGCTAAACCAATTTCTTCGCCCTGGTCGATCAATATTTTGTAAACGTCTTCAGCACTGATATGTTGGTTTTCAGGCTGTTGCAAGATTTGCAATATCTTAAGACGAGGAAGGGTAACTTTGAGTCCTGCCTTTTTAAGTTCTTTATTTTGATCCATGTGTACCAGAAATGGCTGTTAGCTTATGGGGGTTATTATAGGTAACTGAAACAGATTTGAAAGTAAAACTCGTCGAGATTACTTATAAATTATTGAGTTTGGCTAAATTTTTCAGCGTAGCAACCGATGTATTAACATTAACATTTGTAGGTGTTTTGTACTAAATTTAGTCAAGTCAATGATGTTTTTAGTTATTGGCCAAAAAAAATTTTATTTTCCGTGTCCCTTTGAGGCCTTGCTGTAACTGGCCCGATGAGTAGTTGGGCTAAAAATTGAGGCTATTTATTAAGCGTATATTTTTAAAGGGAATACACAATAAATTTACACACTGTTAAACTAAGTCTAGAACATATTTTTCCATCCAATTGTATTCAGTGGACGTGATTATGCAGTTAACTGTTGTAAATAAGATAAAGTTTGGATTTGGTATTTTTGGGTGCTTACTGCTGCTCACTAGTGCACTTTCATACTTTGGACTGCAGGATATTCGGACCTCCGCTGAAGATGTTGTATCCAGACTTTTACCAATTCAGACGAAAATGGTAGAGGTAAAAACCGAAGTTTTGACCCTCGCGGTGATTACTGCCAATGCATTTCATGAAGAGTCTCCTGAATCACTTGATAGAAACAAACAAGAGTTTACTGATATTTCAACGTCATTCTTGAGTGACATAGACAGTTTATTAGTGCTCCTTTCCGATAATGCAAAGGCAGCTAGTGCTGCAGATGCTAGTCGTAGTTACATCACTAATAGTCAATTGATGTATGAAGCCATTCAACAACGACTGACCCTAGAATTAGAAATTTCCCAGAAACTAGAGACACTATTAATGGCTTCAGATGAAGCGAGTGCTTTGATGCTTGATCTGTCATACCTTGATTCAGATAGTCCAGACCTAGATACCCTTATTGGCGCGGGAACCAACATAGACAACAAACTGCTCACTCTCAACACGTCAATATCCGAGCTAGCAGAGTCATCAGATCGCGAATCTACGCGTGGGATTATTGAAGATATCGAATATCAGATGAGCAACTTAACCGTCGACAAAGATTACGTAAATCGCCTGGCTGAGCGGGTAGACGATGGCGGCACTGTTGAAGCGTTCAATGAGCAGTTCGACTTACTTCAGTCTCTTCTAATGGAAAGCTCAGGTCTTGTTGCGTTACAAAATCAAAAGTTAAATCAAATAGAACAGAGCATTAATACAAAAAATGAAGGCAACAACGCTTTGACTGCCGCCCTTCAGCTGATTGGTGAGCTATCTGACAACGTACAGACTTCTTCGGTAAAAGGTCAGAATGCCATCGTTGAGACAGTACAAAGCAGCCTTTTGCAGAACTTACTGGTCGCAGGCGTGGGGTTAATTGCTGCCGCAGGTTTGGCTATTGCTGTGACTAGAAGCATCGCCGTACCTTTGTTCAGAATAAATCGAGGCTTATCTCAGTTACGTGAAGGAGATCTCAGCAGAAAGCTTCCACAACGGGGCAATGATGAGTTTTCGGCGTTGTCTGAGAAAGTGAATCATTTAACCGACGGATTGCGTCAGCTGGTGGGCAATATACTTGATCAAGAGTCTCGCTTGATTGACATTACCAAAGAGAGCTTATCGTTGGGGGAACAGAGCCTACGGGATGTTGATGAGCAACGTGAGCAAGTAAAGCAAACATCGTTGAATACCCAAAATGTTCAAGCCACCAGTCAGAGTAACCTCTCGCAGATTGAATCGGCCATGCAAGCGTTAAAAGATGTACGCGAGCAAAGTTCAAATATTGGTAGGTTAGTCGAACAAAATCGACAGCAAGTAAACAATCAGGCTAAGCAAGCTGAGATGTCTGCAGAGATCATTAATCGTCTTGACGATAATTCTAGAAGTATTGGTAGCATTCTTGACGTGATCAAAAATATTGCCGAGCAAACTAACTTGCTAGCGCTCAATGCTGCCATCGAAGCGGCTAGAGCAGGGGAGCAAGGGCGCGGTTTTGCTGTGGTAGCAGACGAAGTAAGAACCTTAGCGAATCGGACGCACAATTCTACCGAAGAAATAGAATCTATGATCATCAATTTACAAAAGGATGCAGGTGAGGCCGTTTCAGCAATCAAGCATGGAGAAACTCAGGCTAAGCAAAGTGTAGAAGTGACTCAAGAAGTTGCTTCTCAGATGGTTCAGATTCAAGAAATTATCGATAATCTAAGCCAAATCAATGAAACTATTGTAAGCGATACTAGACAGCAGGATGTGCTGTTGGCGGACGTTGCGAAGAGCTTAAACACCATTGTGCAGCTTGCGGATTCCAGTGCGCAAAGCACTCGACAGGCCAATGAGTCTGCGACAAAGCTAGACGCGCAAACAGAGAGTCTACGAAAAGCGGTAGAGCGTTTTAAACTGTAGGTACTGCGGGAGAAGGATTAATTAGGGTGCTCGCAATCAAGCACCCTGACGGTAGGAATTAAGCGAGTTCAGCTAAACAAAGTTCTTCGTTAATTTGCTTACACCATGCTTTTACACGCTCATCGGTTAACTCTGGTTGACGATCTTCGTCAATACCTAGTCCAACAAAATGCGTGTCATCTGCCATGCCCTTTGATGCTTCAAAGTCGTAGCCTTCAGTAGACCATTGTCCTACCAAGATCGCTCCACGAGCTTCTACGATGTCTCTGATCATGCCCATAGCGTCTAGGAAGTATTCGGCATAATCTTCTTGGTCACCACAACCAAAAATAGCGACAAGCTTATCGTTAAAGTCGATCTCTTCTAGCTCAGGAAAAAAGTCATCCCAGTCGCATTGCGCTTCACCATAATACCAAGTGGGAATACCAAAAATAAGAAGATCGAATGCAGCAATATCTTCTTTACTACTCTTTGCGATGTCTTTCACATCAATAAGTTGCTTACCTAATTCTTTTTGAATCATCTTTGCAACATGTTCGGTATTACCCGTATCGCTTCCGAAAAACAGGCCAACGCTTGCCATATTTAACCTCTATTCACCGTATATTTAGCGTCATTATTACAATGACTGCTACACACCACTACTAAGCCAAAACCACTCGATAATGCCTTTTGCCAAAAAGCCAATAGCACCAAGTCCTAATACGCCGTAAGTAACTACACGTCCAACAAGTGGAACGTCGTTTTTCGTTAGTACGTCGTGTACCGCGAATGCCATTAAGGCAAAGAGGATAGACAAACCGCCGTAAAGCATTACCGATTCAATGAGTTCGAAGTTTTCTGCTAGCATGGAGTTAAGACTGAAAAAAAACTGGCGGAACTATAACACAACTTGGGTGTTTAGCTGAATGCCTAAAACTTCAAAATATTGTAATAGTATTCATTTGTATTTAGCGGCTATTTTACTTCAAGTAGTTTTCAACAATTCGATTAAAGGCCGCAGGTTTTTCCGCATGTAGCCAATGACCAGTACCTTCTATAACGTGTGCTTTGGCTTTGGGGAAATGCTTTGCAATCGATGATCTGTGCTCAGGCAAAATATAGTCTGAATCATTACCTTTAATAAACAGGGTCGGGCATTGGGTAGATAGGCTAATGTCAGGCCAACTAATGATATTCGGGTAGCTTTCAATAAGACCGTGCAAATTAAACCGCCAGCGCCAAGCTTTGTTTTCGTCTTGATATAGACTCTTCAATAAAAACTGTCTAACACCTGGCTCAACAATGTGCTGAGACATTAATTGATCCGCGTGCTTTCTGCTCTCCAAGCTTTCGAGGGTTACTGCGGTTAAGCCATCAAAAACTGCTTGATGCCTATGGGTATAGTTTACCGGAGCTATATCAGCGACGATGAGTTTAGTAACATTGTCAGGATGCGTTAGTGAAAAGAGCATGGCAACTTTGCCGCCCAGAGAATGTCCTAATATTGCACAACGACTAATACTTAACGTATCCAATAATGACTTCAATTTTATTGCTGCATCATCCAGTGTAAATTCGTTCGACCAGTCTGATTGACCATGGTCAGGCAGATCCACACTGACAATGTTGTATTGAGTCGCAAAGTGCCTTTTTACAACAGCCAGATTATCTGCATTACCAAACAAACCGTGAATCAATACTAGCCAGGGCGCTTGCGCGTTTGTGGGAGAAATAGATATAGAATGGTGGAGCGACACGTGAAAAATCCGTAATTAATTGAGAGAAGATGAGTGAGTTGGCGTTATGATTAAACGCCAACTAGCTTACATACTATACCGCAAAATCCTCTAATGTTTTGCCTGCATCAAGGGCAGCTTTATAAACTCGAGGCATTCTTCCAATACCTGTCCAAGGGTGCTCTGTGCCGCTGTCATCAGTGATTTTATATTTCACTGGGCGCTTTTTACCTGCTTTTTTTACAGGCGAGGCACTGAGTGCTTGTAGGTCCTCAACATTCAGACCCGCTTCTTCCATTTGTTTTTGAATGTCGGCGAGTTTTTCGCGTTTTTCTTGCTCTGCTTTTTCTAATGCTAGTGCTTTTTCTTTTCGCTTCTCAATAATTGAAGCTAATTTTTCTTGAACTGCCTCTAGTTCGGCGATTGATAATTCCTTTACTGAACCTTGTAAACGTCTTCCATGGGTTAAAATATCTAAAAATTCGCTCATTTAATAACCTTACGTTTATCGTGAATTCGATGATTCAAATAATAGTGAATAAATTTATTAAAAAAAAAGCGGAGATACTAAATACTCCGCTTCTCAATATTACATGTTAGGGTAATTAGGACCTCCGGCACCCTCAGGAACCACCCACCTGATATTTTGTGACGGATCTTTTATGTCACACGTTTTACAGTGTACACAGTTTTGCGAATTAATTTGGAAGCGCTTATTTCCCTCTTCTTCAATTACTTCATACACTCCAGCAGGGCAGTATCGCTGGGCTGGTTCTCCGTATTTAGGTAAGTTGATTGAAATTGGAATAGACGCATCTTTTAACTGTAAGTGGCAAGGTTGGTCTTCTTCGTGGTTAGTATTAGACAAGAATACTGAAGATAGTTTATCGAAGCTTAAAACCCCATCAGGTTTTGGATAGTTAATTTCTACCGAGCTTTGCGTTGATTTTAATTGTGCATAATCTTGATGATCATCTTTTAATGTAAAGAACAAGTTTCCATTACAAAAATTCTGTTCAAACGTATTAAATGCACCCCCCCAGAAATTACCGAATTTGTGAATTGCTGGGCCAAAGTTTCTTGAGCGATACAATTCGTCGTACAACCAAGACGATTTATATTTCTCGGTGAACGAAGCTAGTTCAGCATTTGATTCTGAGTTCTGTGATAACGCTTCAAAAATTGACTCCGCCGCCAACATTCCCGACTTCATTGCGGTATGATTACCTTTAATTTTTGCGAAGTTTAATGTACCAGCATCACATCCAACGAGTAATCCGCCGGGAAAGGTCATTTTGGGAACCGAGTTAAAGCCGCCTTTTGCAATGGCTCTTGCACCGTAGGAGACACGCTTACCGCCGTCAAGGTACTGCTTGAATACGGGGTGGTGTTTCATGCGCTGAAATTCGTCAAATGGGCTTAATGACGGGTTCTCGTAGTTTAAATCTACAATAAGGCCGACGAATACTTGGTTGTCTTCTGCGTGATACAGGTAGCTACCGCCAGTGGCATCATTTAATGGCCAGCCGGCGGTGTGTACGACTAAACCTTCTTGATGTTTTGCCGGGTCTATGTCCCAAATTTCTTTAAAACCGATAGCATAGTGCTGAGGCGATACGTCTTTATCCAGCTCAAATTTGCTGATGAGCTCTTTACCTAAATGACCCCTGCAGCCCTCTGCGAAAACGGTGTACTTGGCCCGCAATTCCATACCTGGCATATAGCCGTCTTTAGGCTGACCATCCGCTCCTACACCCATATCGCCAGTGAGCACGCCACCAACACTACCATCATCATTGTAGATAACTTCGGCTGCTGCGAATCCTGGGAATACCTCAACGCCAAGTTGCTCTGCCTGTTCAGCAAGCCAACGACATACGTTACCCATAGAAACTATGTAGTTCCCGTGGTTTTGCATAGTTTTTGGCGTGATGCCGTTAGGTAGGCGTTTAGCTGTAGCATCGTCCTTTAATAGGTATATGTGGTCTTCGGTAACTTCAGTTTTTAACGGCGCGCCTTTTTCTTTCCAATCTGGGAAGAGTTCGTTCATTGCACGAGGTTCAAAGACTGCACCAGACAATATATGTGCACCGACTTCAGAGCCTTTCTCAACTACGCAAACCATTAGCTCCTGATCATTCTCATTGGCTAACTGCATCAGCTTACAAGCGGTTGATAACCCAGCAGGGCCAGCACCGACGATGACTACATCAAACTCCATCGATTCTCGTTCCACGGGAAGCTCCTTATATTTGTTTTTTTATAGTGCACTATTGATGAAACAAATGATGCACAGTGTCAAAAAGATGTAAATTAATTGATGACCTGAAAGGTAATCTAGGTTGACGTTTACGTCAACTGTAAGTAAATTGCTCGGCAGTTTACGCTTACGTCAATCTTTACAGGCGGTAAAGCCTAACTTAAGGCGGCGTAAAAGCCGAATCACTGAACCTTATTTTAGTTAATAACAGGTTAAGCATAACGCTAATCTTCATACTATTGTTAAAAGGCTCAGATGTAGCGGAGGCGATTGCTAATGGACACAAGAGCAACGCATTATTCCCGTGGAACTCAACCATTGAGGTAACTATGAAAATACTCGTACCGGTCAAACGCGCGATCGATTACAACGTAAAGGTGAGAGTAAAAGCCGATAACTCTGGCGTTGATCTTACCAATGCCAAAATGGCAATTAACCCATTCTGTGAAATTGCAGTTGAAGAAGCTGTGCGCCTTAAAGAAAAGGGTGTGGCAAGCGAGATTGTCGTTGTTTCAGTCGGCGATAAGAGCTGCCAAGAACAAATTCGCACAGCACTTGCCTTAGGTGCAGACCGCGGTATTCAAGTTGATACAGACGTAGCGCTTGACTCATTACAAATCGCGAAATTACTCACAAAGGTTGTCGAAGAGGAACAGCCTGAGCTGGTAATACTGGGTAAGCAGAGTATTGACTCTGATAACAACCAAACTGGGCAGATGTTAGCGGCGCTAACAGGCATGCCACAAGGAACCTTCGCTTCTGAAGTTTCTGTTGACGGTGAAACCGTTAACGTTACCCGTGAAGTCGATGGTGGTCTTCAGACTGTCGCACTTAATCTTCCTGCGGTGGTAACTACTGACCTGCGCTTGAACGAACCTCGTTATGCATCTTTACCCAATATTATGAAAGCAAAGCGCAAACCATTAGCGGTTAAGCCTGCAGCTGATTATGGCGTTGAGTTAACCTCAAACGTTCAAGTATTGAAAGTGACACCTCCTGCTCAGCGCGAGGGTGGAGTAAAAGTGGCTGATGTGGCTGAACTTGTAGAAAAACTTAAAAACGAAGCAAAGGTGATCTCATGACAGTACTCGTATATGCAGAACACGACAACGTTAGCTTAAAACCTGAAACGTCGAAGCTAGTCAATGCAGCACAGCAAATGGGCGGCGACATCCATGTACTAGTCGCTGGAGAAGGCTGCCAAGCGGTGGCAGACGCAGCTGCTCAGATTGATGGTGTAGCGAAAGTACTTTTGGCAGACGATGCTGCATACAAGTATCAATTGGCCGAAAATACAGCCGATTTAGTGCTATCGCTTGCGGAAGACTACAGTCATTTATTAGCTGCCGCGACTACAACGGGCAAGAACTTTATGCCTCGTGTTGCTGCTTTGCTTGATGTGGCACAAATTTCAGACATTATTGGCGTGGAAAGCGAAGACACTTTCGTTCGTCCCATTTACGCAGGTAATGCGATTGCTACCGTTCAGTCTTCAGACAGTAAAAAGGTCATCACTGTGCGCGCTGCTTCTTTTGACGCTGCTGCAAGTGGTGGTTCGGCGGAAGTTTTCTCCTTGACTGACGTTAAGGAAAACACTAAATCGTCGTTTGTATCAGAAGCGTTGACTGAATCAGAGCGCCCTGAGTTAACCGCTGCAGATGTAGTAGTGTCTGGTGGTCGCGGTATGCAAAATGGTGACAACTTCAAATTGCTTGAAGGCATTGCTGATACACTAGGTGCTGCTATTGGTGCTTCTCGTGCAGCGGTAGACGCTGGCTTTGTGCCAAATGACATGCAAGTGGGTCAAACAGGTAAAATTGTTGCGCCACAACTGTATATTGCCGTAGGTATCTCTGGTGCTATTCAGCATTTAGCAGGTATGAAAGACTCTAAAGTGATTGTCGCCATCAACAAAGATGAAGAGGCACCTATTTTCCAAGTAGCCGATTACGGTCTGGTAGGTGACTTATTTGAGGTTCTACCAGAACTAGAAAAAGCACTGTAAAATAGGTGCTAACTCAATAATGAAAGGGTAGCGTGTGTGCGTTGCCCTTTTTTATTGGCAATTAAACGCTCACTAGTGAGTTGTCGTCAAAGCTTACACTGCTTGGAATGTAGCCGTCAGCTTGCCAATCATTTTCCCATTTTTCGTCGTCTAGTAAATAACGAAACTGGTAATCGTGGTCTTTCTCTAAATCCACGGTTAACGTGAAATCACCATTTTTCAGTTTTTTCATTGGAAGGGAATTCGCTTCCCAATCGGTAAAATCGCCCACCAATGACGCTGTTCCCGCGTTCTGCGCTTCTTCTGCGTTTAGTCGAAACGTGACTTTACATACAGGCTTTGACTTGAGGTATTGCTTTTTCAAACTCATGATAAATATCCATCTAAACTTTAATGCTTCCGACAGTACTGCCTGCTTCTCTGTCGTATCTGCCACCGAACAGATGATCAAATAATCAACGAAAATGCTTTATTTATCAATCTTACATTTTCTTTGTCCGCATTATTTTTTAAAATTGACCGCAGTTAGGAATCTGTAGTTGTTAAAACACAAATTTTAACAAGTTTAAGAAAGCAATATAAAAATGGAATTAGTAAACTAGTGTGTTATTAATCCAGTATTTTATAACGAAAATAATAAGTGTTAGTTGTGGGTATGGTTTAGGACTGCAAGGTCAGGTCATCTCTTCTTACTTGCAACTTCAAAGGGACAGTGAATGAAAGACTCTATTTTGGTCAAAAGTGGTATACCCCTAATCATTTTGATAGTAGCAATTGTCGTTGCCGCCATTATGATTTCCTCTCGAAAACCTCCCGAATCAATACCGGTTGAGACACAAGCTTTTCTTGTTGAAGCTAATGCGGTTGATTCGCAGTCAGTCAATTTTGTTGTCACCTCACAGGGAAATGTCGTTCCCAAGAATAAGACGGCGTTTAGTGCACAAGTGAGTGGCAGAGTCGTGTCTTTGGCTGACAACTTCGTCGTTGGTGGAATGTTTCGCCAAGGTGATGTGCTTGCAGTACTAGAGCAGGATGATTACATCACCGATGTGCAGTTAGCTGAGGCTGAATTGGCGCAAGCGGTAGCCGCGTTAGAAGAAGAGGTCGCCCGGGGTAAGGTAGCCGAGCAGGAGTGGCGCTCGGTGAATAGCATTGCACCACCAGAGTTGGGTTTACGCAAACCACAACTCGCTAAAGAGCAAGCCAATGTTAAGGCAGCTAAAGCCAAATTGGAGCGGGCCAAAAGAAACCTTGCTCGTACCGAAATCAAGGCACCCTACAACGGTATCGTGGTTGAGCGTAACATCGACTTAGGCCAGTTTGTTGGTGTGGGGGCCTCGGTGGCTATGCTTTATTCAACTGATGTGGCTGAAGTTCGCCTGCCCATTACAGACAATGACTTGGTGTACGTCGACGTAAATTCATCGAGCGCTAAACCTTCCGTTTCGCTACGCGCAACGGTGGGCGGAATTACTCAGTTTTGGCAAGGTACCTTAGCTCGCACCGAAGGGGTTCTCGACGCGAGCAGCCGTGTAGTTTATGCAGTTGTTGAAGTACTCAACCCCTATGATCAAGGTGCATCTGGCCAGTCGCCATTGCGTTTTGGTCAATTTGTTCAGGCAGAGATTACGTCTGCTGAATCACACAGTTTGACTGTTTTACCGCGCAGTTTGCTGAGGTTTGATAACACAATTCTTACCGTGAATGACGATCGTGAGATTGCAATAAAACCGGTAGAAGTTGTTCGTACAACCACTGATGACGTATTTATCAGTGCAGGCATTGCATCGAGCGACCTAGTTATTTCAAGTCCGGTACCTAACCCTTACAATGGGATGAAAGTGCGTTTACCGGGAGATGCACCTGAATTACCACCTGAAGCGCAGAACGATGTTGCTGACGATACAGAGTCCGTATCTATGTCAGATGAATCAACGTCTGGAGACGAATAATGCGTCCAATTGATACAAACTCTGGAGTTATCGCGTGGTTTGCGCGGAACAATGTCGCTGCCAATCTACTCATGTGGTTATTGATTGTTGGTGGGCTATTTGGCGCTGCTAGTGTTCAAAAGCAAGTCTTTCCATCCTTTGAAATCAACGTTATTAACGTTCGCGTTCCCTATTTGGGCGCAGCGCCTCAGGAAGTGGAAGAAGGTGTAATCTTAAAAGTTGAAGAGGCGATCAAGGATCTGCAGGGGATTAAGCAGATCACCTCTAATGCCGTTGAAGGGATGGGTACTGTTTCCATTCAAGTGGAAGATAATTACAACGTTCAAGATTTACTCGATGAAGTAAAAGTTCAAGTTGACGCCATTCCTAGCTTCCCCGCTGATACCGAGAAGCCAGTGGTTTACCGCCAAAAAATTCAACAAGACGTGCTATGGATATCGGTTTACGGTGATGCTTCAGAACGAGAGCTGAAAGAATTTGCTAAATCATTGCGTGACGACATTGCTAATCTCTCTGGAATTTCCAGTGTACAGGTTGTCGGGGCGAGAGATTACGAAATTTCTGTTGAGCTATCTGAAGTTGATTTACAGAAATACAATCTCACGTTCACTGATGCAGTGGCCCGTTTGGCACAATCAAGCATTGATTTACCTGGTGGCTCAATTCGCACTGAAAACGGCGACATATTACTGCGTACCAAAGGGCAGGCCTATACGGGTTGGGACTATGCTCAAATACCACTAGTCATTAATACCGACGGTACTAGAGTTACCCTTGGCGATGTTGCATATATCAATGACGGTTTTGTCGAGAACAATCAATATGCATTGTTTGATGGAAAACCGGCAGTCAGTGTGCGAGTGCAAGCCGTAGGTGATCAAAATGCGCTAGAAATTTCTGAGCAAGTTAATCTTTATCTCGATGAGGTAAAGCCAGGCTTTCCTGCCAATATCACTGCAGATACATGGGGGGATAGTTCATTTTATCTCGCTGACAGACTGAACATGATGATTGAAAACATGTTCTTTGGTGCATTGTTGGTTTTCATCGTACTGTCGCTGTTCATGAAAATTAAGCTAGCGTTTTGGGTTATCGTTGGCTTACCAGTGTGCTTTTTAGGTACCTTGCTGGTTATGCCAATGGATATGATTGGCCTGTCTATCAACATGCTAAGCCTTTTCGCGTTTATCTTAGTACTTGGTATTGTGGTGGACGACGCCATTATTATGGGTGAATCCGCCTATTCAGAGATCGATAAACACGGTCACAGTGCGGATAATGTCATTCGTGGCGTCAAAAAAGTCGCCATGCCAGCGACCTTTGGGGTACTAACAACCATTGCGGCGTTTTCGCCTATGCTAATGGTGTCAGGGCCTTTCGGTATCATTTGGAAAACTATCGGTTTGGTAGTGATAGTTTGTTTGGTGTTCTCGCTCGTTGAGTCCAAACTTATATTGCCTGCTCACTTAGTGCATATGAATATGAAGCCCTATGACCCTGAGAAGGCCAATGGTTTCCAACGTTTTCGCGATATTTTTAGTGAAGGTATCAAGTCATTTATCGAGAACAAATATGCTCCGTTCCTAGAAAAAGCCATCAAAAATCGCTACACCACAATGTCGGTATTTTTAGCGGCATTAATACTGACCATAGGTCTATTTGGTGGTGGAATTGTTCGCTTTGTTTTCTTCCCCAATATTCCAAGCGATTTCATGTTTGCCAGTGTTGAGCTTGAACCCGGTTCTTCGTTATCTCAGCGCGACGCTGTACTTACCGAACTCCGTCAAGCTATGCGTAGAATGGACGAGCAGTTATTTGAAGAGACAGGCGAGCGTGTAGTTAATCATGCCATTGCTTATGACAATGGTGATTTGGGCGGTGAAATATTTGTTGAGCTCACCAAAGGTGAAAACCGCACCATGACAGATTTCGAAATTCATCAGCGGTGGCGTGATGAATTACCCGAGATTCCTGGGGTTAAATCGCTGAATATTGGTTCTCCGGGCGGTCCAGGTGGTGGTTCTGACTTGAGTTTTGAATTTAGCTCGTCGGATATAGCGTCACTCCGAGAAATCAGTAGCCAGTTGAAAGATAAACTTCGCACTTATAATGGTGTGACAGATATCAATGATACCTTTTCAGGAGGAAGCGAAGAGATTCAACTGGCGTTGAAACCTCAGGCCGATGCCCTTGGTATTTCGTTGCAACAATTGGGACAGCAAGTACGATTCGGATTTTACGGTGCTGAAGTTCAACGTATTCAACGTGACGACGAAGAAATCCGAGTGATGGTTCGCTACCCAAAATCTGAGCGTACCTCTATCGAACATCTCAAAAACATGCGTGTTAGAGCACCAAACGGTCAGGAAGTCCCATTTGATCAAGTGGCTACGTTTAGCTTGGGGCAGGGGTTTGATTCCATTATTCGTGTAGACGGTAAGCGCTCTGTCACGATTACCGCGAAAGTTGATAAAGCTTTGATGGATCCGCAAGAAATCACCATGGACGTTATCGATAACACCATGCCTGATTTATTGGATCGTTTCCCCAATGTAGAGTTCCAATTGCAAGGTAACTCGAAAGAGCAAGCCGACGCTATGATGGGCCTACTCAAAGGGCTACTATTTGCATTGTTTGCTATTTACGCTTTGCTGGCGATTCCACTGCGCTCATACAGCCAACCCATCATTATTATGTCGGTAATTCCGTTCGGTGTTGTTGGTGCAATTATTGGTCACTTGGTGCTGGGCATGGCAGTTAGTGTACTTTCAATTTGCGGGATAATTGCATTGTCTGGAGTAGTGGTAAACGACAGTCTTATCATGGTTGATTTTGTAAACCGTGCACGAGCAGAGGGCCACTCACTGATGAGAGCGGCAATTAGCGCAGGTACCCAGCGCTTTAGAGCGATCATTTTGACTTCTTTGACTACCTTTATGGGTCTAATGCCCATTGTTTTTGAAAAGAGTCTTCAAGCACAGATTGTTATCCCAATGGCAATCTCACTCGCGTTCGGAATACTCTTTGCCACGGTGATAACACTGCTGTTGGTGCCGTCTTTATATATCATTTTAGATGACATCAAAGGCGTGTTTAGGAAAAAGCCAGTACCTACGACTACTGATTCGACAGTGAATGATGGCGCTTAGTGCAAGGTGTATGAACTGAGAACTAATTATGAAAAATAAGTTGATTGCTGGTTTGAGTTTGAGTATTGCTACTGTGCTAGGTGCATGTGCGACGTTACCTTCAGAAACGTGGATTTACCCTACAAGTCGTACCGTAGACCAGGTAGATAACTATCATGGCCAAGACGTGACGGATCCCTACCGTTGGTTAGAAGCACAAGATAGCGATGAAGTTAAAGGCTGGGTAGGTGAACAAAATGCGCTGTCCCGTCCTTTTTTAGAAATGTTGCCAACACGTGAGGCCTACAAAGCGAGACTGACAGAGCTTTGGAATTACGAAAAATACCAAGTTCCGTATTTGGTGGAAGGTAAGCTTTTTTATTCTCACAATGATGGCCTGCAAAATCAGTATATACTGTGGGTGGCAGATAGTATTGATGCAACGCCAGAAGTACTTATTGATCCCAATGAATTCAGTGATGACGGTACTGTGTCTATGGCAGGCTACGAAATTAGCGATTCAGCTAATTTCATCGCTTACTATAAATCCGACGGTGGCAGTGACTGGAATACGGTTCATGTCAGAGACGTAAATACCAAAGAAGATCTTGTTGATAACCTTTCTGGCATCAAGTTTTCAAACATATCCTGGTTACCTGATGAGTCTGGTTTTTACTATTCCCGTTATCCCAAAGATGAAAGCGGTGAGTGGGATGATAGCAAAGCCGTGTCCATCTACTTTCACAAGTTAGGAACGCCTCAATCGGAGGACTCTCTCGTTTTTGGTTTTAGTAGTGAGCCTACTTGGAACCCATACCCCAGCGTGCTTGATGATGGCAAAACTCTTCTTGTTAGCGTATTTGAAGGATACCAAGCGAATGCTGTTTACGCCTTTGATACTGAAGAAAAAACGCTTACTGCGTTGTTTGATAATTGGGATGGTCGTTACTCATTGATTTCTCAGGTAGACCAAGACTTGTATTTTACATCTACTGCCCAAGCTCCGACAGGAAAGGTCATTAAACTCGATATGACCACTGGTAATGTGTCTGAGGTGCTGGCGGCTAAGGATGAAACGCTTCGTTCAGCGACGATTATCGGTGATACGATTTTCGCTCAGTATTTAAAAGACGTTAAGTCTCTTGTTGAAGTTTATGACCTAAATGGCAACAAAACGTCGGACATTACTTTTGATGACATTGGCAGAGTACAAGGGTTTTACGGGACTAATGATAGCAATGTTACCTTTTACAAGTTAACAGGATTTACTAATCCGGGCGCTGTATATCGCTATGACGTGGAATCTGGGGAAAGTTCGCTTTATAGATCCATTGAAGCGAACGTGGATTTCTCGCAATACGAAACTAAGCAAGTGTTCTACACCAGCAAGGACGGTACGCAAGTTCCCATGTTCCTCGTACATAAAAAAGGCTTGGAACTAGACGGCTCCAACAAAACACTCCTCTATGGCTACGGTGGTTTTAATATTTCAATGTTACCAGGGTACTCTGTCTCACGAATGGTGTGGGTAGAGCAGGGTAATGTACTGGCTATTGCTAATCTCCGCGGTGGTGGTGAATACGGTCAAGAGTGGCACAAAGCAGGCACAAAACTCACCAAACAGAACGTGTTTGATGATTTTATCGCTGCTGCTGAATGGTTGATTGATAACAACTACACTACCTCGTCTCGCTTAGGTATTCAGGGCGGAAGTAATGGTGGATTGCTGGTTGGTGCCAGTATTACACAGCGCCCAGAATTGTTTGCTGCTGCGCTTCCCGCAGTAGGTGTGCTAGATATGCTTAGGTACCATACGCCGAGTGCTAATGCTCGCGCATGGTCTTCAGATTACGGTTTGAGCGAAAACAAAGAAGAATTTGAAGCGTTATATGCGTATTCACCGTTGCATAACACTAAGCCTGGCGTTTGTTATCCGGCTACGCTGGTAACTACAGGTGATCACGACGATCGTGTGGTGCCATGGCATAGCTATAAATTCGCTGCGCAGCTACAGGCTGATCAAGGCTGTACCTCTCCAGTGTTGTTGCGCGTAGAAACCCGTGCAGGCCATGGCGCTGGCACTCCTACGTGGATGCGTATTGAAGGATATGCCGATGAATGGGCTTTCTTGGAGGAAGCACTCAGCAATTAGTCGTAAAGCCTTTCCAATATCCAAAAACACCTCGCAATTGCGGGGTGGTTTTTTTATGCACAAATTAAAATATGTGCTTGCATTTTATTCGGTTTAAAATAAACTGTATATATATGCAGTTTATTTTGGAGGGGATTATGACAGGCCACAAAGGTATCGATCAGTTGATTCAGCGATATGGGTTACTCACCGCGCCAGGAGAAGATGCTTTTCAGCGCTTAGGTTATATGCAAGGCGGTGATAAACGTGCAGAAAATTTACCGTTTTGTATGTATCAAAAAGTAATGCAGTGTCCGGTTTCTCATCGATTTAGCGTCCACCAGTTTTTTCTTCCCAATAAGAAAGGGCGGTTAGCGACGTTTCTGTTTGATGAAAAAGGGCAACTTATCGAACAGGTTTACTATGTTCGGGTATCTCGCTTGACGCAAGTATGTAAAAAGTTAGAAGGGTTACTTAGAAGGCGAGAACAAGATATGAAACTCGCCGCATAAAAAAGCCACTTTGTTTAAAGTGGCTTTATGACAATACCTCCGTTAACTAAGGTATTAGTAGAAGTTTACGCGTGCTTCTACACCAATGACACGAGGTTCGTTAACGATACCTGTTAGATTGTTGAAATCGATGGCACCTTTAACGTTGTCTTCGTCGGTTATGTTTCTACCGAATAGCGCGATAGTATAATTGTGCTCGAAATTCTCGTAGCCCAAACGTAATCCGCCTTCAAAGTTGTCGTCTGTTGAAAATTCAACAGCGTCATACAAGAAGAGATTCGTTTCACCTTGGAAAGCCCAGTCAGTAAACGCGAAGAATTCGCCATTTTCACCCGCAGGAATAGTATATCGTGCTGTGAAGTTGAAAATAGTCTCAGGCGCTTGTGGGAAAGGGTTGCCGTCGATAATCGCGTTAAAACCATCAGGACGAGGATCTCGCACGGTACAGTTGCCAGCAAACCCAGTGCCTGCGTTGCTTCCGCACGGAGCAACGGTCAGTCTGTTATCTTTGATTTCAGTATGGTTATAGCTAAATCCAGCCGTCAGTGTTAACGCATCTGTTGCTAGCCATTGTGCATCAATTTCGAAACCGTACGCTTCACCTTCGTCTGCATTGACCAACGCAGTAAAGTTATTACCACCACCAATAGCAGAGAGTTGCATGTCATCAACGGTGTAGTAGAACGCCGCTAGGTTCAAACGCAATGTGTCGTCGAGTAGGTCGGATTTAACTCCCGCTTCAATTGAATTAATTGTCTCGGCATCTGCAACAGACGGTGCACCTTCAAAAGCTACATCACGACCTTGAATGGTTTGCGCTCTGAAACCATTCGCATAACGAGCAAACAATGACATGTCTTCTGTTAGTCGATAGTTCGCACTCAATTCAAAGCTAACCTGACCATCATCTACGGCGATTGGCTCGTAATCTTGTACTGAGGCTGCGCCGATTACCACAGCAAATCCGTCTACGTTCTGCCCGCCCACGACGAGAGATTTTTCATCGTGTGTATAGCGAAGGCCACCAGTAACGTTCAGCTTTTCATTCACTTGGTAAGATGTTTGACCGAAAACAGCCCACGTAGTGTTTTCATGAAAAACCGTTGTCGCACCAAAGAACCCATCGATACTTGTTACATTAAATGATGCATCGTAGTAAAACGCACCAATTTGCCAATTAAGGGCATCAGCTGTATCACTCGCGAGTCTGAACTCTTGAGTGATTTGTTCTAAGTCGTCAAGGTTGTCTTGGGTGACCGCCGAAAATGGAATAAAACCTGGACCCGATGAGCCGTCTTGAGTATTGAACCCACCATCGATATCACCCAAACTTGAACCTTCCGCTTCTTCATAAGCAGAAATAGAGGTAAATGTCATACCTTCCATGTCATAAGTTAGCTTAAGTGACGAACCAAATCCTTCATATTGTTGTGGGTTGTTGTCGGCGCCATTTCCGTCTATATCGCCATCGTAGAAAACTGTTTCGCGATCATAGTTTCCATTAAGATCGTTACTGCCTTTATCGAAGATATTTGCACGGAAGATAGAAGCGGTTCCCTCTAAATCACGACCGTGTACATTAAGTAATGCAGTAAAGTCAGCGGTTGGTTCCCAAAGCATTTGTAAACGCCATGCTTTTTCGTCGTAGCCGCCAATAGCGTCATTTTCACCAGTGTAGGCGTTATCAATATAGTCATCACGCTCTTGCGACAGAACCGATATACGTGCCGATAGTTCATCAGTGAGAGCGTTACTGACAGCACCTTCAAAGTTCATTGTACCGAACGAACCAAACCCTAGCTTTGCATACCCTTCAAGGTCTTGTGTGGGCTTTACCGTATCGAACTTAACAATACCCGCGGTAGTGTTTCGACCGAAAAGTGTGCCTTGTGGCCCACGTAGAACTTCGACTTGTTGAATATCGAACAACGGAAAACTCTTAAGAACCACGTTTTCCATTACCACTTCGTCCATGATAATTGAAACGGGTTGAGACGCGGCAAGGTCAAAATCAGTGTTCCCAAGTCCTCGAATGTAAAATCTTGGTGCAACACGACCGTTAGAAGATTCGGCATAAAGGCCCGGAACGCGCACAGCAAGGGCTAAAATATCTTCACCCCCAGCAAACAAACTCTCGAGCTTTTCGCCGTTGAGTGTTGCGATTGATACTGGGACTTCTTGAATTGACTGCGTACGTTTTTGCGCTGTAACAGTAATCTGTTCAAGTGTTGCAGGCGATTCTTGTGAGGGAGTTTCTTGTGCTATAGCGTTCGTGCTTAGTGCTGCACTTATCGCAAGTGCCAGAGATGCAATATTGTGTTTTCTCATGGGTTCACCGAGTGTGTGTAGTGAATAAAGGTCGTTTCTTTATCTGCGGCATGTAAATGAGCCACGCCGGCGGCGCCGGATTGTACACAATAATTAGTAGAACAAATAAGATAACGCAAAATTAAATTCACCATCGTGGTGCATTTTGTTTCCAGTTGGGCATCGATGCACCAAGTTGGTAACTCTTTGTTTGCACTTTTTTAACGCTCTCTGACGAACTTGGCGCGATATTGAGAAGGAGGAACACCAATTCTTCTCTTAAACAAGCGTGCGAATGAACTCAAGTCATCATACCCAACCAAGTTGACTATGGTTTCGATGGGCGTAGAAGGTGTTTCCAGGAGCTTTCTTGCTTGTTCAAGTCTAATACTTTGTAAATATTGCAGTGGCGTTGTGTCTGTTGCTGCTCTAAAACGGCGCAGCAGTGTGCGCTCTGTGATGTTAAAACGTTTGGCGACAGAAGGGAGATTTAACTGGCTCTGATAGTTTGCTTCAATATAGTCTTGTACGGCGAGTATGTCTTTGTCTTGGTGAAACTTGCGCTGCCTACTACTGGCATAAGCCATTTGATTGGTCCTGGATATATCGAGTACATGTGACTTGGCAAGGTCACTTGCTACTTGATGCCCGCAGTAACGTTCTATGAGCAAGAGTGCTAAATCAATCCACGCCATACCACCACCAGAACAAAACACAGAATTTTGTTCGGTAACCATCTTGTCACTTTCGAGGTCAACCAGCGGGTATAAGTGTTTGAACTTATCCGCGTATCCCCAGTGCGTCGTCGCTCGCAAGTCATTTAAAATTCCGGCCTCTGCCAATACAAATACACCCGTACAGTTGCCCGCAATATCAGCCCCTAAATTTTGTAATCTTCTGATATGAACCAGTTGGTTTTGCATAGCAGCGAGCACTTTATCAATATCTCCGCCAATGGTAGGTACAAGTAAAATGTCGGTATGTGACACGTCTTGAATTGCGATATGAGGAGTCATAGTCAGCTGGTTTGAGCAAACAAAAGGTTTACCGTGGTCACTTGCCACTTGGACCTTAAATTTTGGCGTTGCTGTTTGTCCGTGGATCCGTTGCCAGCTAATGCCAGCAAATGCAAAGAGGTCGAGGGCGCCTGTGATGGCCGAAGACAATGCGTGCTCAAAGCCGAGAATGGTTACTACAAACCGTTCACTATTCATAAAAATAACTCAATTTATTACTTACCATAGGTTCCAGTGATTGTTGGCGGTAATGACCATAAATGTGTCATTAATGACAATAATGACACGACTACGAATATGACACAATGTATTAACATTTTGTTTCGGAGCCCGTTATGACCGACCTCTTGATACCTAGACGTGAAATGCACTTTCAACTATACGAAGCGCTAGACACTGCCTCGCTATGTACGAAAGACCGATTCAATGAGCACAATGTAGAAACCTTCAATGCTGTTATTGATATGGCGGAAAAAATGGCTGAAGAGCTCTTTTTACCCCACAACGCAGTGGCTGATAAACAAGAACCAACCTTCGACGGTCATAAAGTCACCATGCTCGATGACGTGAAAGTCGCCTTTGATACCTACAGAGAAGCAGGGTTTATTGCCGGTCACTTTGATTATGAAGATGGTGGAATGCAGCTACCGGTAACCATAATGAATGCCTGTGCAGGCTATTTTCTCACCGCTAACCCTTCTTCAACGGCATATCCGTTCCTTACCGCTGCGGCGGCTAACGTGGTGAAGCATTTTGCGTCAGAAGAAATAAAATCAAAGTTTTTACCGAAAATGCTCACCGGCGATTTTACCGGCACCATGGCGTTGACTGAGCCTCACGCAGGCTCTTCTCTTGCTGACATTCGCACCTCAGCAACGCCCAATGACGATGGTAGCTACCGAATCAAGGGAAGTAAGCTTTATATCTCAGCGGGTGAGCATGAACTCTCCGACAATATTGTTCATCTAGTGTTAGCTAAGATCCCAGGTGGTCCTGCGGGTGTGAAGGGTATTTCCTTATTTGTTGTACCTAAGTATCGCCTCGATGAAAGTGGCGAGCCTGATGTGCGCAATGACGTCACATTGGCTGGGCTTATTCACAAAATGGGTTACAGAGGTACAACATCAACGGCGCTGACTTTTGGTGAAAATGGTGATTGCCATGGCTACCTCGTTGGTGAGGCGCATCAGGGACTGCGCTACATGTTTATGATGATGAATGAAGCGCGTATTGGTGTGGGTTATGGTGCAGCCATGATTGGTTACCGCGGTTATCGCTATTCGCTTGAGTACGCCAAAGACAGAACACAAGGTCGTGCTGCGCCTAACTTGGCGCCAGATGACGATCCTACGCCAATTATTAACCATGGTGATGTTCGCAGAATGTTACTTGCACAGAAGTCATATTGTGAAGGCGGAATGGCCTTGTGTTTGTACGGAAGTACTCTGATTGATGAATTGGCGACAGAGCAAGATGAAGCTAAACGCACAGAGCTTGCACAGTTGCTTGATTTACTCACACCGGTGTTTAAAGCCTGGCCGTCTGAGTTTGGTCCTAAAGCCAATGATTTGGCAATACAAGTGCTCGGCGGTTCGGGATACACCCGCGAATATCCCGTAGAACAGTGTTGGCGTGACAATCGTCTCAACCCGATTCACGAGGGGACTAATGGTATTCAAGCGCTCGATTTATTGGGCAGAAAACTTTGGCAACATAACGGGCAGGGGCTGAACGTTTTGCTTGCCAGAGTAACGGCTGATTTAAAGCGAGCATCAGGACAGCGTACCGCGCCCCTCGCTGCTACATTATCGGTTTACCTTGAAAAGCTTGGCGCGCTAATCAAGCAAGCTGGCGGTGATTTGCAGTCTAAAGAGCAAAGTGTACTTCTTACCAATGCAAGTTGTTTCTTGAACGTATTCTCAGCGTGCGTGGTGAGTTGGATATGGCTTCGCCAAGCCGTAGTCGCAGAGAAAGCGATTGATGAAGGCGCAACAGGTCAAGACGCTGATTTTTATGAAGGGAAATTAGCGGCAGCTCAATACTTCGTTAACTGGGAACTGCCTCTAGTGCAACGAGACATAGACGTTCTTACCTCTCGCGAACCAGTTTGCGACACCGTAAAAGCAGATTTCTTCTAGCACACAAGATCACATTCGAATTACCGAGCCAGTGTGGATAACTGCTGGCTCAACATAAAAGTGGAGCACAACACATGACAGTAGCAAATGTTGAAGGTAAACACATTCTTATTACCGGCGGAGCGTCGGGGATTGGCGCTGCATCGGCAAAGATATTGGCGAGTCGGGGCGCAATTGTGGGTATCGCAGATCTCAATGGTGAACAAGCACAATCCTTGAGTGAAGAGATTAACAGTCAAGGCGGCAACAGCTATGCGGTTACCGTAGACGTAACCGAGCCAGAGCAAATTGCAGCCATGTTTGAAAGTGCGAAAGCGCACAATGAGAAGCTTGACGTGATCATTAACAATGCGGGTATTGATCATTTTCCAGCACCGCTTACCGAAGTGGACGACGCTATGTTCATGAAAAATATTCAGGTTAATTTAGCGGGCGTGTGGTATTGCATGAAACACGCACTTCGCCAAATGACTGCGCAAGGCGGTGGTCATATTATCAATATAGCGTCTGTAGCGGGGCTTCGCTCGTCACCGATGATCAGTGCCTACAGTGCGTCAAAACACGGTGTAGTGGGGTTAACCAAATCAGCTGCGGTTGAATATGCACGAGCAAATATTCGAGTGAATGCTGTATGTCCAAGTTTTGTGGATACACCTATGGTACAGGGGGTTTTGTCTAAACTCGACGAGCGCGGACAGAAAAATATTATTGGCGCAAATCCAATGAAACGTTTGGGTAAACCAGAAGAAATAGCTAACGCAATTGCATGGTTATGTAGTGAAGAATCAAGTTTTATGACCGGGCAGTCAGTGGTACTCGACGGCGGCATGTTGGCGTAAGGAGCAGACAATGAAAGATTTATTCGATTTAACAGGAAAAGTCGCACTGGTCACTGGTGCGAGTCGCGGCATTGGCGAGTCTATAGCGCGTCTACTCGCACAGTACGGTGCGCATGTGATTGTATCGAGCAGAAAGATTGATGGATGTGAGGCTGTAGCGTCTTCAATACGAGACAATGGTGGGCAAGCGACAGCGATGGCATGTCATGTAGGGGATATGCTTCAGATCACTGATACTTTCGAGCGCATCAAAAGTGATTTTGGCAAGCTTGATATCTTGGTCAATAATGCGGCGGCCAACCCATTCTTCGGGCATATCCTTGACACCGATTTAGGCGCATACAACAAGACTGTTGATGTGAACATTCGCGGCTATTTCTTCATGTCGATTGAAGCGGGAAAAATGATGAAAGAGCAGGGCGGTGGCGTGATTTTAAACACGGCGTCGGTTAACGGAATCTCTCCAGGCGATATGCAAGGTATTTACTCAATTACCAAAGCCGCGGTAATTAGCATGACTAAATCCTTCGCAAAAGAATGTGGCCCGCTCAATATTCGCGTAAACGCATTATTACCGGGTTTAACAGATACCAAGTTTGCGTCAGCATTAACAACAAACGAAGCTATCTTGAAAAAGGCACTTAAGGTAATTCCGCTGGGTAGAGTTGCCGATCCTGATGAGATGGCAGGCACGGTATTGTACTTAGTGTCTGATGCATCAAGCTATACAACGGGCACGACAGTAGTCGTTGATGGTGGTATGCTGGCGTAAATTTTTGTTAGAGATTTAGCTATGCACATATGGGTAGATGCAGATGCATGTCCCGCAGTCATTAAAGACATTCTTTTCAAGGCAGCACGACGTACCGGGCTGCCTTTATCTTTAGTGGCCAATCATAGTATGTCGGTGCCGCCCGACAAGCACATTACACTGACACTCGTGCCGTCAGGCTTCGATGCGGCAGACGATTATATTGTAGAGCAATGTAATGAGGGTGATTTGGTTATCACCTCTGATATTCCCCTCGCGTCAGACGTGCTTGCGAAAAAAGCACAAGCCATCAATACCCGAGGCGAACCATTTGATAAGTCTTCAATTCGAGCGACGCTAACCATGCGAGATTTCATGGATACCATGCGGGCGAGCGGTGAGCACACTGGAGGCCCAAAGGCTTTCTCTCAGCGCGACAAGCAACAGTTTGCTAATGCACTTGATAGGATCCTCACCGCAGGCATGCAACGCAAGCCCTAATGCGTTGCATGAAATGCGCGCTCAAGGGCCTTACCCGATTTATAGTTTTTATTATCCGTTAGTTATTGAACATTGTCAGGTTTACTGCCAAGCACATGGACTTTCTTGCCAATGTTGGCAAAGTCGAATCTTACTTGATGGGGCAGTAGTTGTAATAGCAATGAGACCACCATTGGCGCGAAAGTCGCAGCGATAAATGATTCGTATAATTGGGTTGCTTCTTCTCCGGGAAGCGGGAAGTAAAACAATCCAGCGATAACCCCCACAGCAATACTGATACTGGCTTGATAGCCTCGGTATTTTTGATTGTAAAAACCGAAGAATACCGGGAATGCAGCAGCGCAGCAGAACAGGTCAGCAAGTAAAAATAAATACAGAATACTGTAGCCTTGAGCTGCAACAAACAGGGCAACAAGGGAAACTATTGCCAACACCCAGCGAGATACTTTTAGAAGCTTATCCTCAGGGATTGTGGGCACGAGTCGATGCAAATCAACGATCACTAAACTATTGATACCACTGATGGTAGAGTCGGCGCTACTCATTATGAGTGCCAAGCCGAAAAAAATCATCCCGATTAAAAACCACATTGGTGCGTCATTCATAATGACGTTGAACAATGCGGTAGAACCTTCTCCTGGCAGTGACAATCCAACAAATGCCAAGCCAAATACGCCGAGTAGAGCAACAATGGGAAAGCTTAAAAAGCCACTGATTAAAAAGCCATTGCGTAATACTCGGTCTGTTTTAGCCGCAAAAATTCGTTGCCATGTTCCCTGATAAAACAAACCCGTGAGCGCAACCGCTAAAAAGAAAGTCACGCCAGTTTCAAAACCCTGGCTATCGAACGGGTTAAGTAGTGCAGGGGCTTTGTCGTAAAGCCCTTCAAATACGGGGGTAATGCCACCAGTGGCTTGCCAAGCGAAGTAAAACAGCAAAAACAAGAATGGTAGGATGACGTACATCTGCACCTTGTCGGTGAATATGGTAACCGCTAGCCCACCATAGAGGGTATAAATTAGTGTGCACACCATCACAATAGCCGCGGTTAGCCAAAGAGGCACTGGTGCAAATAAAGCCACCATTTGTGCGATACCCGTCAATCCAGCGGTTAGGCCTATAAACAGATAAAACATCATGATAAACAGCACAAATATATACACGCTGCGTCCGTATCTGGCGTGAACAAACTCGGTGAGGGTATGTCCATTTGGCATGAGTGCACGAATACGTTCACCGAGAGGAATCATTACTAAGGACGGTACCAAGCATCCCAACGCATAACCCAAGATTGCGCCTACACCGCCCCATACTGCTGATTCGGCAGGCCCAAAGAGTACCCAAGTACCCATGGTGGTTGCTAGTAAAGTTAGGCTGATAGCATGACTCGTTTGAGAATTTCGCGCGACAACAAAGTCTTCAAGACTCTCTCTCGGTCCTTTCGCAAAGACTAAACCCACGGCAGCAAAAACTACTGAAAATAGTGTTAGCCAGAATATGCCTGTATTCATATCAAGCATTGAGTGACGCTCCCTGTAATAGTACACTTCGTAAGTTTTTCATTGTTATCTTTCTTTGATGCTTTTCATATTTATTCATAGCTTTGATTCACCTAAGGCGACTAACACAATCTTACCTTGCCAGTAGGTTTGTAAATGCCGTGCTGCTTGCCAAGCAGTAAGTCCTGTGCGGCAAACAATTACAGCGCGCTGTTCACTGTGTGGTGACGGTGCATTGGCCTTGAACTCTGCAAGGCTTGTGATTTTCAACTCTGGGGCTTTTCCCTCGGCTGATACATCGTCATAGAGCGATGTTCTCAGGTCGACTACCCAGTCACTGTTTAGAATACTGGAATTACCGATAAAACTCAGTTTACTGGCATCGTCGGGCTCTGGCGCTGAATCGAATCTAAAACTTTGTTGGTTGAACGTTTGAAGGTTTACGCTGACCATCTGTCCGAGAGGAGACGGTGATATATTGAGTAAAATGTTTAACGCCATTTGACACTGCAGCGTACCAAGTACACCCACAACAGGCCCTAACACACCCGCGGTGGAGCAGTTTTGAGCGCGCTGCGGTAGGTCTGGAAACACCGCTCTAACTGAAGGGGCATTAGCACAAAAAGCGCCTACATAGCCCTCGAAACCCAACACCGACGCGGACACAAGAGGAATATTATGCGCAGCACAGTAATCAGACAAAATATAAGTGACTGCGAAATTGTCTGCACAGTCCATGACAATATCTGCTGCTAGGCAAATCTCATCCACATTTTCTGGAGTTAGCGCGTTGTAATTGGTACTTACCTGACATGTCGTGTTTTGCTTCTTGAGTATTGCTGATACACACTCGACTTTAGGTTTGTCGATGTCACTCTCGGTAAATAGTACCTGTCGATGTAAGTTAGATATTGACACAGTATCAGGGTCGACAATGGTTACTTTGCCAATGCCAGAGGCGGCTAAATAGGGCAACACTGCACAGCCCAAGCCACCTGCGCCAATTACTACAACATGCGCTTGCGTAAGGGCAGCTTGGCCTTTGTCCCCAACCAAAGGCAGGCAAGTTTGTCTAATGTATCTGTTTTTAATGTCGGAGGGGGTCATTTACGGTTACACACCTGTAGCCATTGCGTAACTTGCGCTTCTGGATCTTCATTTAGGGTAATATCTGTAACCGCCGACACTATATCAGCTCCCGCGTCAAAGGCTCTCACAGCACGCTCGGGGGTCATTCCTCCAATGGCCACAAGCGGTGTTTCACCAACGATTTGTTTCCACTCGGTGACCCGGTCTAAGCCTTGCTGATGCCACTTCATTTTTTTGAGAATGGTTGGGTAAACAGGGCCCAGTGCAACATAATCCGGTGACAATGCGAGTGCACGTTTTAGCTCATCTTCATCATGAGTGCTAAAGCCGAGTTTGATATTGGCTTGCCTGATGGCCTCGATATCAGCGGTGTCTAGGTCTTCTTGTCCTAAGTGTACCCAGTCACATCCAAGCTCAATGGCAATTTGCCAATAGTCGTTGACTACCAAGATACAATCGTGGGCGCGACACAAAGTTTGTGCTTTTTTAATCTCTTTGCGAATATGTAATTCATCGGCGTCTTTGATACGTAGTTGAACTAGCTTGATACCCAAAGGAAGTAGACGTTCTAACCATTGGGTACTATCAAAAATAGGGTAAAAAGAAGGTAGTTGCATAAATACGATTCTAATCCAAAAATGCTTTGCCTAAGAGAGGAGTGGATGGCTCGGCCATATCCCTCGGTTCCATTGGCTCAGATGCCGCAGCTAATTGACCCGCTTTAATAGCCAAGGCAAAGGCTTCAGCCATCATTGCTGGATCTCCTGCTTTAGCCACTGCTGTGTTGAGTAAAATCGCATCCATACCCAATTCCATCGCTTGGGTTGCTTGACTTGGCAACCCTAAACCGGCATCAATCACTAGGGGGATATCAGGAAAATGTGCGCGCATGGCACGCAGACCAAACACGTTGTTAAGACCCATCCCTGAACCGATAGGGGCACCCCAAGGCATAAGTACTTCACAGCCTAAGTTAACCAACTTATCGGCAACCACAAGGTCTTCAGTGGTATAGGGGAAGACTTGGAAGCCGTCTTCACATAGAATACGCGCAGCCTCGACAAGTTTAAATACGTCGGGTTGAAGTGTGTCATCCTCTCCGATAACTTCTAATTTAATCCACGGAGTCCCAAATACTTCGCGAGCCATGTGGGCTGTGGTAACTGCCTCTTTCACGGTATGACAACCTGCTGTGTTGGGTAACACTTTAACATCGAGCGCTTTGATCAATTGCCAAAAATCTTGTCCGGCTTTGTCACTACTAGATTCTCGTCGCAATGAAACGGTAGCTACACTGGCACCGCTTCGTTTAAAGGCTTCAGCCAATACAGCGGGTGAGGGGTACTGAGCTGTACCGAGCATAAAAGGCGTATGTAATGTTTCACCATAAAACGTACGCATGATTAACCCCCTTGCATAGGTGCGAGAATCTCTACGTTATCACCGTCAGAGATAAGTGTTTCAACGCGCATAGTTTGAGGAACAAAGTTGCCATTAACTGCGGTTGCTACCACGGCTTCGCCATAATCGAGTACTTCGAGCAGCTCAAGTAGCGTACTCACAGCAATGGTTCGCTTTTCGTTGTTTACGGTAACCGTCGCCATTTATTGATGTTCCTTTTGTGTTGCTAACCAAGGTGGAGATACACCGAGTTCAATATAATCAGATACCATGTTCGCCAAGGTGGGTGAGAGTAAAAAGCCATGTCGATAGAGACCATTTGCGCTGACAATATTGCCGTTAACGGTAATCTTGGGAAGGTTGTCTACAAACGCTGGTCGACTATCCACACCAATTTCTAGGATCTCTGCCTCGCCGAAAGCTGGGTTTATCGTGTAGGCAGCATTGAGTAATTCCATGACTGAGCGCACTGTAGCGTTGGCTTTAGCGCTGCTTTCTATCATTGTTGCGCCTAGCATGAAAATGCCATTGCCTCTGGGCACTATATACAAAGGAATTCGAGGGTGGAGAAGACGTACCGGGCGTTTCAATGTTACTTCCGGACACTTCAATACGAGCATCTCCCCCTTAACACCTCGCAGTGCAGCGATATCTTCTCGCGCTTTTTATGCCACGAGTGTCAATAACACGCCCCTCAAGGGCTAACGCTTTTGGGTCTGCATATTCGTACTTAAAAGTAACGCCATTTTTTATCAAAGATGCCTTTAATGCTCCGATAGCGTCTCGTGGTGCAAGATGTGCTTCAGATTCAAAAAACAATCCGTGGTGAAACCTATCCTCAAGATCCGGCTCTAGTGAAGAAATCTCACTTCCATCCAGCGTTTTATGCTGTGCGGTGAGTTTGGCGAACCGTTTAAGCTCATTGCGATCTCGTCCCGTTGCCACTACCAATGTGCCTTGTTGTTCAACCAGTCCAGTGTGTTCTTGCCACCAATCCGCGGCTGTTTTACCGTAGGTCACTACACTTTGCTCGGCACTTTCCGATTCGCAATAAGGGGCGAGCATACCACCAGCCCACCATGAGCAGGATTGTGGGCCTGGCTCTCGTTGGGGCTCGTATACAGTCGGGTAGATGCCTCGACTCACCAGTTCGGTAGCAATGCATAGCCCTGCGACGCCAGCGCCAACAATGAATACTTTCTCCTCGCGTTTGGCCATTATTGTATGTTCCAACAATTGTGAAAATGATGCACGGGCCCGTGACCTTTCCCAATCTCTAGTTCATCGGCACGTTGAATTGCGGCATGCAAATAGGTGTGAGCTGCGGTTACAGCATCGCGCAGTGAAAATCCTTTCGCTAAGTAAGCGGCAATGCTGGAAGAATAGGTGCATCCAGTGCCATGGGTATTTCTGGTGTTTACTCGAGGTGCGGTGAGCACGAGTGTTTCACTTGTGCCGTCAATGAGCATATCGGTACAGGTATTCGAAGCCCCATGGCCGCCTTTTAGAAGCACTGATGTAGCGCCCAACGCCAGCAACTGATTACCTTGTTCAATAAGACTGTGTTTGTCTTCGTTCACCGCTTCAGAAGGTATACCCAATAAGACGTTGGCTTCAGGGTAATTAGGCGTAAGCATAGTTGCCCGAGGTATCAGCTCTGAAATGAGCGCTTCAACAGCTTCATTTTGTAAAAGCAGATCACCTGACTTTGCCACCATCACCGGGTCTACAACAACCTCACCAGTAAAACCTTCAATTGCCTTAACGACGGCACTGACGAGTTCGCTAGAAAATAACATACCGATTTTAATGGCTTTTACGTCAAGGTCGGTCAGTACACTGTGGATTTGTGCGGTGACAACGTCAATAGGCACAGGGTGTACCGCAGATACGCCAATAGTATTTTGAGCAGTAATTGCGGTAACCACGCTAGCGGCATAGGTACCGTTGGCGCTCATGGCTTTTATATCAGCTTGAATACCTGCACCGCCGCCACTATCAGAACCAGCAATGGTCATTACAATCGGGGTATTGCTTTTTGAGGTAGTCATGTATATCACCCAGTGTTACCAAGCGACATAAGGAAAGGGCGCGTGTCACAATATGATTGTGAAAGCGCAAATCCGTTCCCTACGCCGATACTAATCGGATCAGGTTCACCGGGTTGATGTTAAACACCTCTCAGCCCTTTATTAAAGGCACCCCGACGGAAAAAAGACGTTTTGACGTATGCTTTTATGGCACAGCTCAAATCGCCCTGTGAAGATAAATGAGTTACGCTGGATTTACAAGTTTGGATTTTACTAAGGGGAGATTTACGTGCCCCGTAGGGCACGTAAAGATGGGTTTGTCTGATTAATTACAGTACTGAAACAAGGGCTTTTGCTAGTGCTTCAACGTTGTTTTGATTGATACCTGCAATGTTTACGCGGCTTGAGTCAACAAAGTAAACGCTGTGTTTTGCGCGAATCTCACGTACTTGTTCTGGTGTAATACACAAGAATGAGAACATACCTTTTTGCTCGTTAACAAAGCTAAAGTCTTTGGTAGCGCCGTTATCGTGAAGGTTTTGAACTAGCATAGCGCGCAATGACTTCATGCGATTACGCATTTCATCAACTTCGCCAACCCATTCGTTATACAAGGCATCGTCAGAAAGAATAATGTCAACCAATGCACCGCCGTAGCTAGGTGGCATAGAGTAAATACCACGAGCAATTGACTGAATCTGGCTTTGAGCAATGTTGCGAGTAGCGGTGTCTTGAGTAACGATTGCAGCAAGACCCACACGTTCGCGGTACAAACCAAAGTTCTTAGAACAAGACGCTGCAATAATAACTTCTGGAAGATTTTCAACAAGCAGACGCATACCGTAAGCATCTTCGTCTAGGCCTTCACCAAAACCAAGGTAAGCAACGTCGATAAACGGAAGGAATTCACGCTCTTTAGCAACTTCAAGAATCTCATCCCACTGAGCTTTTGTAAGGTCGGCGCCAGTAGGGTTGTGGCAACAACCGTGTAGCAATACGATATCGCCTTTTTCAACAGTGCGAAGGGTTTCCATCATGGCATCAAAACGAATGCTTGCCGACGCTTTGTCGAAATACGGGTAGGTTTCAATTTTAAGACCTGCAGAACCAATCAATGGAATATGATTTGCCCATGTAGGATCACTTACCCATACTTTGCCGTTTTCGTTACAACGAACAAGTAGCTCTGAAAGGATGCGAAGTGCACCACAACCACCTGGCGCTTGAACCGCGGCAACGCGATTAGCAAGCATGGCTTTGCTAGCATTACCTAGTAGCAAAGATAGCATGCCGTCGATAAAGCCTTGATTACCTTGAGGAGTGATGTAGGTTTTGCTGGTTTCTTTTTCAAGCAGCACGGTTTGTGCTTTTGCAACGCTTGATAAAATAGGGGTATTACCTTGTTCGTCTTTATATACGCCAACACCTAAATCGATTTTATTAGGGTTAGTGTCTTCACGATATGCTGCTGATAATCCAAGAATCGGGTCTGGGGCAAGTTGGGGTAATACTTCAAACACGTTATGTCCTCACGTTGCGTTGAAAATTGAGCGAGTCGGCATTATGCCACTGAAAATTTAAAAAACGAGCTTTAAAACTGGAAAACTTATCAAGTATTCAACTTAAGTATGTGAGAATGGAATAACTCAAAAGTTAAACCTTTGAATCGAGCACAAATGTGTGTTCATCCGTTTGGCTTCCCTCACTGTTAAATGTTCTTTCACTCCAATGCATCACACCTTGTCGGTCAACGAGTAGTAGGGTAGAGCTTCGCGTACCGTACTCTGGTGAGGTGATGAATATGGATGACAGACGCTTTTCCCATTCAAATCCCACCCCTGTCTCGGGTAGTTGACTGTCTGCTGCTTGTTGTTGGTCTTTTAGCATGTCAAAAAGAAGATCTTGGTTGACTGATGACATAGAAATAATGTCATTCATTCGTGCTTCGCCTCTAGCGGTTTTAGGCCATGATATATGAATATCGGCGTTCGACAGTCCAATAATGCCGTCGGTCAGTGGGTAAAAATCATCCGTTGTATTGTTATAAACCCAAAGTTCGTTTACGTCTCCAAACACGAGGTTGTAGCCATTGTACTCATCTTTTCGTTGTTGGAGTTGTCGTTGATAGGTCGCCACATCGTCGGTGCCGAGTAGCCAATTGCAGGTTAAGTCACCTCTAGAAGGAGCATTTGGTTTTATTGACGAAGGATCCCGCACATTGGTAAGGGCAGCAATTTTCCCTGAGGTAGTGACACCCATCCACGTGCCTCCGCCCTCTTGGTCTTTCCCGGCAAGAAGGGTGGGATTGGTGTCCCACAAGTGAGATGGAAGTGTAGAGCGCTTGTGAAACTCATCACGGTTGGCGGCAATAATAAGTGGATACTGCTTTGACTGATTGCGAGCGATAAACAAAATACACATGGTTAAATCAACTCGGCTTAGAATCGGTGACTAGCGTTAAATGGTTATAGAACATATCTAAATCTTTGTGTAACTAATACAAACAATCTGTTCATTTTATGCTACCGTTTGCGAAAAGTACCAGTTAACGTTGCGCGTTGTATATTTGCATTGCGCAACCCGCTAGATTTATGGAGTTAGTAGTTGTGTCTAAAGAGGGATTCACTACCCAGCGCGTGCACGCTGATCGTCGTTTGAATTCACCTGAACACGGTGGCGTACATAGCAGTACCTCAAATTCTGTATTGTTCGAATTTAAAGACGCTCAAGGTATTATTGACGCGTTTCAAGGCAAGAAAGCAGCCCACGTCTATTCCCGTTCTTCTTCGCCCTCGGTGGCGGCGTTACAGAATATGGTAACCGATATGGAGCAGGGCTTAGCGAGTCTCTGTTTTGCTACGGGCATGTCGGCGATTAGTAGCGCATTGTTAGCCTTGGTGAAGAGTGGTGATCACCTCATCGTGAGCCAGTATCTCTTTGGCAATACGAGAAGCTTTTTCAGTTCTTTGCTCGACTTAGGTATTGAGATCGATTTTGTTGATGTGTCTAACATTGACGATGTTGCAAATACGCGAAGAGACAACACGGTCGCTGTGTATACCGAAACCGTTGCTAACCCAGTGACGCAAGTGGCAGACCTTTCAGGCATTGGTGAGTTTTGTGAAAAACATGATTTGTTATTCATGGTTGATAACACAATGACCCCACCACCATTGCTAATTGCAAAATCGTGGAAAGCCAGTTTAGTGTTTACCTCGCTTACAAAGTACGTTGGCGGCCATGGTAACGCACTAGGTGGAGCAGTCATTGATACTGGGTTATTTGACTGGACACGCTTTGCTAACATTAAGCCAGCCTATCAAGTGGCAGATACCGCTCAGTGGGGCATTACACAGATTAAAAAACGTGGCCTGAGAGACTTGGGGGGAACGTTGTCACCCGAGGCGGCAAGTCAGATTTCTATTGGCATGGAAACTATGGGTTTGCGAATGGCAAAAGCCTGTGAGAACGCACTGTCGCTAGCAAGCTTCCTGGATAATCACGATAAAATTAAACACGTGTATTACCCTGGTTTAAAAGCTCATCCTCAGCACACTGTTGCCTCGCAACAAATGCCTAAAGGATACGGCGCAATCTTGAGTATCGAGTTAGTGAATGGGGCAGATCCTGTAGCGTTTTATTAACGACCTATCCCTAGTCATTTGTGCCACTCATCTGGGAGATACTCGTACCTTAGCACTGCCCGTGGCACCTACAATTTAGTTTTGAGAATACCGCCGAAGAGCGTGCAGCCATGGGTATCCCCGATACCATGATACGTTTATCTGTCGGTATCGAAGACACTGCTGACCTTATTGCTGACTTTGAGCAAGCGTTAGCGCGTATTTGCTAATACCGTCTTTCATTTAATAAAAAACGCCAGTTCAAAGATGAACTGGCGTTTTTTGTGAAGCACTAGTCTTCTTTCTTAGAAGTCGTCAAGTAAGATAAGTTGTGGTGCGTCGCCGTCGTTCGTACCATCTACAGCAATGGCGGTGTAGATGCTTCCCGCCGCTAGGCTCAGCATACCAGTTTCGATGGCGGCTGTTTTGGTGCCAGCTGCGGTAACAGTAACGTAGTAGTCACCTGCAGCAAGACTCACATAGCCGGTTTCTGCAAGCATATCTGTGCTGTAACCTACGCCTGCAAATGCTGGATCAACGCTGTCTATCATGCCATCGCCAGTAACATAGATATCTACATCGCCAGCATCAGGTGAAGCATGGATAATTCGTACTTGCACTTCAGTTGCGATATCACGAGGCATATCCATTAACAAATCTAACTCAGGCATAGCTAGCGTGTTATTGGCAATTGCTGTGTAGAACTTACCTTGCTCAACAGTAATCATCGCGTCATCAATCGGTACGATGCTGTTGTCGGCATCTGCAGCAACGTCAATTAAATAATCATCTGCTGCAACGCTAATGTAATCGGTGGCTGCTAAGAATGCTGCACCGTCTACTAGCGTTAGTGCGTTGTTAGCAATAACGTCCACTGCTGGCGCGTCGCTAATACCGTGTACCACACGAATGTCAGCAGTTGCGTTAACGTCCCAAATCATGCTGCTTGACGTACCGTCTGCAACAAGCAAGGTAACAGGTGATTCACCCGTACCAACGTTGTTAGTCGCAGCAACTAGCAAATCTCCGCCATCTGGTAAAGGAACAGTGCCAGAGTCGAAGGCTACGGTAGTTGTGCCCGGAAGCGTGATTCTGATTTGATATTCACCTGCTGGTACTTGAATCAAATCAGTGGCGTCCATGAAAGCTGCAGTAACGATAGGCTGTTCAGCCGACAAATCAGCACCTGGTGCAGTGACATAAATATCAACTGTAGGTGCCATTGATGCTGCATGCACTATCTGTACTTGCACGTTGCCGGCTTCTACCGCCGTCTCTGCGCTAGTAACAGGAAGAAGCATTAACGTGTTGTCTGCAACACTGCCCACGGCAAACACGTCGTAGTTTGTGTCTGCATCTAATGTCAAATCTGCTTGTAGAACCTCTGCGTCGTCACCAGGGAGAATGGCTGTAACGCCGATGTCGTAAGTTCCCACTTCAACTTCAAAACGTCCGGAAGCTACCTGATAGTCAACACCTTCTAGACCATTTAAAATGGCGTCGTTGGCTGTGATGTTAACTAAAGGTGCGTCTGAACTCGCGTGAATAACGCGAACATTGGCATATTCAGGGGCGGGGGCTGGTGGGTCGACTACTACAACATCGTCGTCATCATCCGAGCATCCTGCTAAAGAAAGTGCTATGATGCTCCCTGCAAGGAGTGCGTTGATCCTCTTCATTTACTAAATCCTCATAATTGTGTTGTGGCAAACTCGATTACGCGACTTATAAATGTGGGGATCATGCTTCTTGCCACATTACGTTAATGTAATGTAAAACTTCTTCTCTTAACTCAAGTTAATCATGCCTTACAGACTGGTATTACCAATCCTCTTTAACTTATTGTAATGTTCGTTTTTAAACCTAACGAAAGTTTTTAATTTTTAATGGGTTAGCTTTGCAATGTAGATTGCACTGAAGAAATGTTTACTTTTTTCGAAATTTTATTGAACTAACTAAAAGTATAATTGACTAAACTTGTGCAGTTAGTTGGAAACATCACGACGATGTTTCGGCTAAAGTGTGTTCCAAGTTGAGTGTGCTTGATTGCCCCGCATTTATTGCGGGGCTTTTTTATGCGCGCTAGTCAATTATTGACCGCTAGAATTACTCGGCGCTGAGTGATGCTGTGATATCACTGAGGAGTTTTGCGTCAGAAGGGGTTACTCGACTTGGATAGTGTGTGATTTGACCGTCTGGCGTCACTAAATACTTGTTGAAATTCCAAGAGGGGGCCTCTCCAGTGGCATTGGTTAGCATCCTAAACATAGGATCAGCGTCGTCACCTTTCACTGACGTTGGTTCAAACATAGGAAACTGAACGCCATAAGTGAGTTCACAAAGCTCTGCTGTCTTACCTTCATCCGCATCTTCTTGGTTAAAATCATGGGACGGGAACCCTAGCACAGTCAAACCTTCGTCTTTGTATTCACTGTAAAGAGCTTCAAGACCCTCAAATTGTTTGGTAAATCCGCAGTAACTTGCGGTATTTACGATCAGTAAGGTTTGTCCAGCGTACTCCGAACACAAGTTTACGGTCTCTTGAGAGTTAAGTTTGCGCTTTACAAACTTTAGAACACTGGGGCAAGACATGTCTGCAAAAGCCAGCCCGCTGACCAGTAAAGAAGTGATTAATATTGAAATGCGTTTCATTGTTTTAGTCCATAGTGAGTTGTGATAGCGACAATTTATACTTTAAATCTTACATATTGGATGCGTTTGATGTGAGATGAATATCGACGAATATTGACCCACTCAGCCACAAGCCGCTTATAATACAATGTACTACAACAATACAAAGACGGAACTATGAAACAAATAACCACCCTTGTGGCCTCTGTATGTTTGACGGTCTCTTTGGCGGCCTGCTCTTCAACAGAGTCACCAGCACAAGCTCCTACTATCGTAGAATTACCTCCTAAGAGCCCTCTCGAAGCTGCAGTTCAGCCAGTGGCCGCAACGACCACTAGCGGGACGATTACGCTCAACCAAATAATGTCTGACCCAGATTGGCTTGGTCGTGCCCCCAGTGGAATGGGCTGGTCGGTTGATGGACGTGCTTTGGTGTATGACAGAAAGCGCGAGGGCAGTGTAGTCCGAGATAGTTATGCCGCTTTGCTGAGCGCACCAAGTCAATCATCCATTATCCCGCTTAGTGATATACATGAGTATCGCTTTGATGAGAGAGTTGTTCGCGATGATGGTGTTATTGCCTACAGCTTTGAGGACAGTATTTACATCCGCTTTGTGAATGGTGACACGGTCTTGTTAAATAAAGGCGGTCAAACGCTAAACACACTCACATTTATGACCGACGGACGTCTGATGGCGTATGCCAGCGATCACGTGGTTGCTATTGATTTAGCTTCAGGTCAGCGTGAAGAAATACTCAGATGGGCTTTTGCAGACAGGCCCCAAGCGGTAAAACCGCCTAAAGATCTTATTGCTGAAGAGCAAATTTCTTTGATTGAATACATTCAAACACAGCGGAATAATCGCCTTGCCAGGGCAGAAGCAGAATCACAACTTGCTATACAAAACGATAGTGTTGCTAGAGATACGTTTTATTTCGATAAAGGGCATCGAATAGCAGGTATGAGGGTTTCTCCTGCAGGAAACTTCGCAGTTGTTGCAACGACTAAGAGTGTCCCAAGTCGAGATGACAGCGATATAATGCCTCATTACGTTCAGGAAGATGGGCGAATCGCAAGTAAAAAAGTACGTCGCAGAGTTGCTGACGCTGAACCTGTGAATCATGACCTTTGGCTACTTAATCTCTCAAATGGGTATAAGCAGCCGTTGAGTTTTGTTTCCCTTCCGGGTTACAACGATGACGTGCTTGCCGACGTTAAGAGAGAAAATGCCCTTGCCAGAGGGGAAGAATATCAGGATAACCGTTTGCCACGGGATATCACGCTTTTGTCGAGCTGGTATTGGACCGAGCCGTCAATCAGATGGCATAGATCCGGTGAACATGTGGCAGTGATGCTTGAAGCGTGGGACAACAAGGACCGCTGGCTCGCGACCGTAGACCTTGATACGGCAAAGTTAAATACGCAGCACCGATTACATGACGACGCTTGGGTAAATTATCGTTTTAATGCGTTTGGCTGGCTGAGTGAAAGCCCAACCTTGTACTACCAGTCCGAACATACTGGCTATGCACATTTGTACGTTCAAGTCCCCGGTGAAACACCTAAAGCGCTGACTTATGGTGAGTACATTGTTGACTCCCCTGTGGTGACAACCGACGACCAATTTATTTACTACACAGCAAACCAAAAACACCCCGGAATTTACGAAGTATACCGCGTTAATGTGGAGTCCGGAGAGATACAAGCGGTAACAGACCTCAATGGAAAGACAGAGTTTTCGCTTAGTCCTGACAACGAAACTTTGCTGTTGTCACATAGTAAAGTGACCCAACCACCAGAGCTGTTTGTGTTAGATGCTGATGGCAATGGTGACGCAATGAGAATTACTCATACGGTGAGTGAGCAGTTTTTGTCATTGCCTTGGGCTGCACCTCAAGTCATAGAAATTCCATCATCACATACTGACAAACCGATATATGCCAGAGTTTATTTACCCGAAGGATACGACCAAGGCGCTTCAAAACGAGCCGTAGTATTTAACCATGGTGCCGGGTACTTACAAAATGCGCATATGGGCTGGTCTGGCTACTTCCGAGAATTCATGTTCCACAGCATGCTCGTACAGCAGGGGTACGTAGTGTTGGATATGGATTACAGAGCATCAGCGGGATACGGTAGAGATTGGCGTACTGCTATTTATCGGCAAATGGGAACGCCAGAAATACAAGATTTACGAGACGGCGTAAACTGGCTAGTGGAAAACGTTAACGTAGACCGAGATCGTATCGGTACATACGGTGGATCGTATGGTGGTTTCCTGACCTTTATGTCGATGTTTAACGCACCTGACTTGTTCGCCGCCGGTGCTGCGTTGCGCCCTGTTACTGACTGGGCACACTACAACACACCTTATACGTCCAACATTCTCAATACACCAAGCGTTGACCCGATTGCTTATCGCAAAAGCTCACCTATTTATTTCGCAGAAGGTCTTGAGAAGCCATTATTGATTAACGCACCAATGGTTGATGACAACGTATTCTTTGTTGATACCGTTAGACTGGTGCAGCGATTGATAGAGCTTGAAAAAGAAGATTTCGAAACCGCTATTTATCCAGTAGAGCCTCACGGATTTGTGCAGCCGAGTTCGTGGTTAGACGAATATCGACGCATCTACAAGCTGTTTGAAGAGAATTTGTAAGCTATAAAACTGGGACCGCTGGACTTTTTAATGCCACCTGAGGCAAGGATGCCTACGCCGAGCCCCATGGAGGGTGGTGTGGTGGTATAAAAAGTTCCCCCCTTGTGCCTAACAGCATTTATCTGCGTTATTTGGGGGTTTTTTTAACTTCTTTGGAACGAGAAAAGACATACATAAGTTCGAAAATAATGAATCCAGCGAACGCACCGTAAAGATGGGCATCTACCGCTACTGAGGCGTCTATTAGCATCGCCACGCTGTGACTACTACCGAACCATTGCTCGTGGAAAAGCTTAATACCCACACCGAAGAGAAGTAACCAGCCAGATTTTACTTGGTTGTAAATATCCATCATAGCACCCCATACAAATAGCCCGTGTAGTGCACCAGAGAGTCCGGCATATAAAATCATATCTGGCGAGTATAAATACAAGCCTGCACTCGTACCGAGAGCGCACCAAATGAATACTTTTAAGAACCTTCCAATACGATAGTGCTCACCATGAAGCGCCCACAACAATATTAGACCTGCAACGTTGAGTAGAACGTGGAAACCATTGGTATGTACAATGTTTCCTGTGAGTACTCGCCATGTTTCTAGCCCTTGTATTGCAAATCGATCGTAGCTCAGCCATTCACCCGACAGAGGCTCCATTAAATAAGCGACAACTGACAGCGCAATGAGTATTAATGGACCGCCGCTGTGTTTAAGCGCGTAAGGAAGAGTCATTATCATGTCGTATTTTATTGATTTTTAAAGCTGCTGGGCATAATACCTAAAACACGGCGCGGTGCGAAGAATTCCTGTGAATTTGCGTTATTAGGGCTTGTTACTACAAACGGCACGCGGTACATTTTAATCTTGCCTCAAATACCCTTTATTCAACTCAGGATGAATATTCGTTTTCACCAATTGTATTCGTAATAGGAAGTGGAATTTTGAAAACTCGATGGCATCTCGCCAAATCAATCATTTATGTCGCTTTATCTAGTATCTTTTTCGCAAGCAGCAGCGTTGCTCAATCCCAACCTAGAGAAGCGGGTGAACCCGAGGCAGCAACGGGATATGTTGAAAAGCAAGCCTTTGTCGCTAATGACTATATGGTCGTTGCAGCAAACCCATATGCGTCATGGGCGGGTAAAAATATTTTACAGCAAGGGGGCAGCGCTATCGATGCTGCGGTTGCCGTTCAGTCTATGCTCAGCTTGGTTGAGCCACAGTCCTCTGGTATCGGTGGCGGCGCGTTCATTTTGTATTGGGATAATGAAAACAAAGTTCTGCACACGTTTGACGGTCGTGAAACCGCTCCGAAAGCCGTTAATTCTCATTGGTTTATGAAAGGCAATACGCCAATGAAATGGATTGATGCTGTCGTTGGCGGAAAGTCCGTTGGTGTGCCCGGAGCAATGCGCGCGTTAGAGATGGCACACCAAGAATTTGGTGTTTTGCCGTGGAATAAACTATTTGATGATACCATTACCACCGCGACAGAGGGGTTTAAAGTCTCTCCTCGCTTGGCGCGTCTCGTAGCACTTGATTATCACCCAGGACTCCGTGAATTCCCCAGTAGTGCGACCTATTTCTTCCCTGCAGGTATACCTTTACAGGAGGGGAGCATTAGAAAGAACCGCCATTTAGCGAAAACCCTTCAGGGTATCGCAGAAAATGGTGTGGATTACCTTCATACCGGTGAGCTAGCGGAAAAAATTGTGAAGGCAGTGAACTCTGCTTCTATTAATCCAGGTAGCATCACACTGGAAGACTTGGCATCTTACACTCCGGTGAAACGCGACCCTGTTTGCGGTTTGTATCGCGATTATCAAATCTGCGGTATGGCACCACCAAGCTCTGGCGGTGTTAACGTATTCCAACTACTTAAAATGTTGGAAGGTTTCGAATTAAATGAATTTTCGCCGAGTTCTGTAGAATTTGCCAACTTGTACACTCAAGCGAGCGCAAATGCTTATGCCGACAGAGAAAAGTATATCGCGGACTCTGATTTTACTAATCTCCCATATGCGGCATTAATTAACGATGCATATTTGTCGAGACGCGCAGAGGAAATTTCAGCTGACAAGCCATGGCGTCGTGCACGAGCTGGCTCTCCATATGACACGGCTATGCTTACCGCTGGCGTTAATATGGAGCAACCCAACACGTCGCATATCTCCATTGTTGATAGTAAAGGCAATGCGATTTCCATGACCACCAGTATCGAATTTATGTTCGGCTCGGGATTAATGGTAGGGGGCTTTTTGCTCAATAATCAGCTAACGGATTTCTCGTTTAATCCTGTGCAAAGTCGTTTTCCTGTGGCAAACCGTGTAGAGCCCGGTAAGCGCCCCCGAAGCGCCATGAGTCCAACCATGGTATTCGATGAAAATAACGAGCTTTCTGTGGTAGTTGGTTCGCCCGGTGGTAGCCGTATTGTAAGTTATGTAGCGCAAACCTTGATTGGCGTGTTAGACATGGGGTTAGACATTCAACAGGCCATCAACTTACCTAAGATCACCAACCGCAACGATTACACTGCGCTCGAGGCAGGTACACCTATAGCCGAGTTGGAAGCGCCATTACAAGCGTTAGGGCACAACGTTAGGGTTGTAGACCTGAATAGCGGATTACATGGTATCCAAGTGCAAGACGGTAAACTGATTGGTGGCGCTGACCCTAGACGAGAGGGTATTGCGGTAGGCCGCTAGAGTTATCATGTTTGTCACCACAGTTTAAGAATGAAATGGATTTTTAAACTGTGGTGAATTGGCGCAAGTGAGGCTCTCTTACATAAACCTATCAGGGTACACCCGCGCTACTTTCCAGTCGCCCTTTTCTTTGACTAAATCAAGACTGCGGATATCTTCAATTTTATCATCGTGTAGCATACCACTGAGAAAAACGGTGATGGTTGCCTGTTCCGCAAATTCACTGCGACCCACGCGATTAGCACTTTGAGGCTTGATAATAACAGTATCATAGCGAAGATTGAGAAGGTGACGTTGTACGTTGCGATTAGTGTGATAGCTTCTTATCACACGAGATAAGCTCTCGGTACTCAACTCTGCGGCGATATTGATATCATCCCCTTCGTAGATGTTGGTCAAAAACGCAACAGCTGTGTATTCAGGCGTACCTTCATTAAGCATACCATAACGCCCTAAACCCTGTTTATCTTCTTTAAAACAACCAGTTAGCGTGAGCGTAAACACTAATAGTGCGATTGTGAATACACGAGAAATCATAAAAATACATAGTTAAGTTAATCTTTATATAAGACTACCGTATTTTTATACTTTTGGTTACTGTGTATTAGTACACATATGCAGAATTTTGATGAGAGATTAAGAGTGAAAAATAGTCGGTAAACAGCACTCACTGTTCACCGACACGTGGCACGTTGCTATTTTGCCGTTTCTGCACCTGATTCAACAGAAGCCGCTTGTTTCATTGTAATTAGATACAAAACAAAGAAGCAGACTATGAGCACTAGTGGGAACAAAGCGATATTGGCTAGAGCTGATTGACCGGCAGCGAGTTCCGCAGCATCACCAGACAAACCAGAGGACAAGGCCGACTCGCGTCCTTTATCAATCCAGCTTCCAATAACCGGGCTCCACCAACCAACTCCCAGCATGCCGAATCCGCCAATAATAGACATACCCAGTGCTCCTGTTTTCGCCTGATACTCGCCAATGTATCCAATCATCGTTGGCCAGAAATACATAACACCAATAGCAAAAAGTATTGCTGAAACGTAAACCATGCTGCCTGTGGCCGTACTCATCAAGTAAAGTGCAATCGCTGAAACAATTGCGGAAGCGAGTAACACTCCCACAGGATTGAGTGCATGTACTACCGGACCTGCAAAGTATCTACCCACTGCCATAAGGCCAGTGATCATTGCTAAAATAAGCATGGGATCTGCTCCGGCGTTACCCAGAATACGATCAACCCAACCAGACGTACCTAGCTCTGTGGTTGCAGTTAGGGTCATGCAGAACAGCATAAAAATATAGATAGGGTTGAGCAGTGCTTTAAAATTCACTGACGTAGATGTTTCTGTATTCTGTGTTTCTGGGAAGGTTTTACCGAAAATCATATAACCGTAGATTGCGGTTGGGATCAACATAGCGGCAATTTGCATTTGCCAACTCATGTTCATGTCGGTCATAAATTTTGATAGCAGTGCGCCAATCACAATACCGCCTGGGAACCACACGTGAAATTTGTTAAGCATGGTGGTTTTGTTTTTGTGGTATATGTCGGCGATCAATGGATTACATGCCGCCTCTACACTACCGTTGGCAAACCCCACCAAAAAACTCGAAACCAACAGAGTGATGTAACCATCAGCGGTAATGGTAAGAATAAGCCCTAAAAAGTGTCCAATGAATGCGATATAAAGCATTTTTTTGGCACCTAATAGATTATAAAGAAAACCACCAAATATGGTTGCTACAGGAAAGCCAAAAAGCGCGAGAGCATTTACCCAACCCAGTTGGGTGTCAGTCAACTCAAACTCCGCACTGAGTTGGGACAAAATACCAGCTCTTATGGCAAAGGTCATGGCGGTTACAATAAGCGCTATACATGAAGCGCTGAATAACCGAGATGCTGTAATTGTTGATGTAGTCATAGTTTTTACTCTTGTTATTCTAATCCCAAAACTCGTTTGTTGAAGTCTTCGTCAGCACCCGTGCCAGCGAAATCATCAAAGGCTCGCTCTGTCACATTAATAATGTGCTTTGCAATAAACGGCGCCCCTTCGGTTGCTCCTGACACAGGATGTTTGATGCAGCATTCCCATTCCAGCACAGCCCAGCCGTCGAAGTCGTACTTTGCCATACGTGTAAATATTCCATTGAAGTCTACTTGACCATCACCCAGTGATCGGAATCGCCCTGGACGATCGATCCAGTTTTGATAACCGCCATAAACCCCTGAACGTCCATTAGGAATAAACTCAGCATCCTTAACATGAAACGCTTTAATACGGTCGTGATAAATATCAATGAATGAGAGGTAGTCGAGCTGTTGCAGCACAAAGTGACTTGGGTCGTATAGAATGTTTGCACGCGGGTGGTTGTTCACTGCTTGTAGGAATCGTTCAAACGTGATGCCGTCGTGAAGGTCTTCGCCAGGATGTAACTCATAACAAACATCACAGTCAGCGTCATCAAAGGCATCAAGAATCGGAAGCCAGCGCTTTGCTAGTTCAACAAACCCTTGTTCGACAAGGCCTGCAGGACGTTGTGGCCACGGGTATACAGTGTGCCATAGTAGCGCTCCCGAAAAGGTCGCGTGTGACTTAAGTCCTAAGTTTTTACTTGCTTTCGCAGCGAGGAACATCTGCTCTGTCGCCCATTCAGTTCGCGCTTTAGTGTCATCTTTGAATTGGTCGGGAGCAAATGCATCAAATAGAGTATCGTAAGCTGGGTGAGATGCTACCAACTGGCCCTGAAGGTGAGTTGATAGTTCGGTGATCTCTAGGCCATGCTCGGCAACGATTGCTTGTATTTCTTTGCAATACTCTACGTCATTTGCTGCTTTTTCCAGGTCAAATAAACGGTCATCCCACGAGGGAATTTGTACACCCTTGTAGCCCAAGCTCGCAACCCATTCACAAATCGACGGCAAGGTGTTAAAAGGTGCTTCGTCAGAAGCAAATTGAGCGAGAAATATTGCAGGGCCTTTTAATGTTTTCATTCTGTATTCCTAACTTAGTTTTGTTGTACAACTAATCGTTTAGCAGGGGAGTGATGTCGTACCATTTTGTATCTTGATTAGAGCTATTTACGAAAGACTCGACTAACGCCATACCGCGAACGCCTTCATAAATATCAGGGAAGTCATAGTCTTTACCTTTGTGGTAGGTGCCACCCTCGTAGTCGCGAATAGCGCTTATGAAGTTCATATAGATGTTGGCAAACGCTTCTAGGTAACCTTCTGGATGTCCCATAGGTGTGCGTGTATTTGCTGAAGTGCGTTCACTATGTGCGCCTCCGGTCCGTAAAACACGAGTAGAGCTATCGAGGTATTTCACGGTAAGCGTATTTGGCTCTTGTTGATGCCATTCAAGGCCGCCCTTTTCTCCGTATACTCTGATGGTGAGGTTGTTCTCTTCACCGGCTGCAATTTGACTGGCTTGAAGTGTTCCTTTTATTCCATCTTGCATCTTTAGCAACACAATGCCGTCGTCGTCTAATCGTCTACCTTCAACGAAGGTGGTTAGCTCAGCGCAAACATGGGTGATTTCTTTGCTCGTGATATACTCAACGAGGTTTGCAGCATGGCTTCCAATGTCACCCATACAGCCGGAAATACCTGAACGACTGGGATCGGTGCGCCAATCTGCCTGTTTATTGTCGCTACTTTGTGCCTCAGATAACCAGCCTTGAATATATTCAACAATTACCTTTCTAACGGTGCCAATCTCGCCATTTGATACCAGTGTTTGCGCTTCCTTTACCATAGGGTAGCCGGTGTAAGTGTGCGTAAGGCCATAAAGTAACCCTGTACTTTCTACGATCGTTTTGAGTTGTTTTACTTCATCAAGATTTAGTGTCGCAGGTTTATCTGACAGAACATGAAAACCATTTTCGAGCGCGGCTTTGGCAGCCGGGAAATGCATATGATTTGGGGTAACGATAGCGACGAATTGCATACGTTGATCTTCGGGCAATAGTGCTTCTTGCTCGAACATAGTTTGAAAATCACGATAGCATCGGTTTTCGTCCAGCATTAACTGCTTACCCGATGCAATAGATTTTTCTGCGGTACTCGAAAATGCACCGCAGACTAGCTCGATTTCATTGTCTAATTGTGCGGCTATCCGGTGTACTGCACCAATAAATGCTCCTTGTCCGCCACCAATCATGCCCATGCGAATCTTCTTCACTCTCTACTCCATAATCAAAACAAGATTTTGTTCTTACTATAGAGTTTTCTGTGATTTTTCAGTATAAGTTAATCAGTTGTAAATATAACAAATTCGGCGTGATAGGTTGAAACAAACTCATGAATGCACTTCTTCTTTTGAAATCGATGAGGTATTCAATTTTATATTGTAAGTCTCCGCTTATTACTATAAAACCTTAGTTTGTAAGAACTGGTACGACGTTTTTGCGTAACAAGTCTTTGATAGTAGTAGGCCCTCAATAAATAAAAGACATTGAGCTTGGCAATTTAGATGAGATTATGAATTTTACAAAAAATATACAAACGGTCAGTGATCTGGGGGCAACGCAACTCGTCACCATGTTTGACCTGCTTCCTGGCATACTGTTCTGGATAAAGGACAATCAACACAGGTTTGTTCACGTTAACCAAGCGTTTGTGGAACACTCCATCTTTAGCGATCGCAAAGAAATCATAAGTAAGACAGACTATGATTTATTCCCAGTACATCTGGCGAAGCAGTTCCACAAAGACGATGAAAAGATTCTTTCAGGTGAGGAAATCACTGAGCGCTTAGAAATAAACATGGCAAGTGGCGGTGATAGTGCGTGGTACACCACAACGAAACGACCGATATATAACAACGAAGGTAACATCGTTGGGTCGTATGGAATTACCCATCACCTTGATAAGCAAGCACTGGTTTTGGCAAGTGTAGAAGCGCTAAAAGTGCCTGTGGATTATGTGCGAGAGAATTTTGCTGATAACCTCACTATCGAATCCCTGGCAGAAGCGAGCTTTTTATCGGTAAGTGCGTTGGAACGCCGCTTCAAAAAATACCTCAAGAAAACACCTAAACAATTCATCAACGAAGTACGTCTTGAACATGCCCAACGACTGTTAGTTGAAACCAATAAACCCATATCCCAAGTGGGTGATGAATGCGGGTTTCCAAATCCGAGTTACTTTACCCAGCAATTTCGCGCTTTTTTTGAAGAGCTACCTTCTGAATTTAGGAAAAACTATAGGGGCAAATAGCGTTTACTTGCTCGGCTACTTATTCAGTCATACTATAAACTTATAAAAGTAGTGTTTAGTGTGAATGAAAGGACTCATTTTTGTCTGTATTCAATAAGTTTTACAAGGCTTCTTTCGCATCACTTTGCTGTGCCGCGTGCTTTGTGGTTGGCTTTATCATGATCTTTTGGATTCAGCCAGGAATTAATCTAAATCCCCATCAACGACTAGCGTTTATTTTGTCCCACGGACGATTTTTTCAGCTTTGGTATTTCATCATTTTTATCGTTTTTGCGAGTTGTTTGATGATGCTTTGTAGAGCAATTAACCATTGGCTAAGTGAACGGATTACGTTTTCAACACAATTGGTCGCTGTATTCGGGTTTATTTGGTCTGCCTATTGTTTTTCTATTGGGTTGATTGCACTTTTCACCATTGAATATCTACTCCTGTTGCCTGCGGAGCAACAAACAGAGGTGTGGTTTGTTATTTTTGCCATTCAAATGGGTTTGGGTGATGGTATTGAGTGGGTGGGGGGAATATGGTTGACAGTGTTGAGCTGGGTGATGATACAAAGGAAGGTATCACCAAAAGCTTTACACATTTTTGGGCTACTGGTAGGAATAACTGGGTGCTTAACGTTACACCCGTCATTGCAAGATGCTGGTGCGATCTTTGGACTCAGTCAGATTGTTTGGTTTGTGTGGATGGGATTCACATTAAGAGCTAAGAGTAAGCTTGGGAGTTATTAATACCTGATAGGTACTGTTTTTAAGGTTTACCTCCATTTGCCACCCCATAACTTCTGTTATTCTCCTAACAAGATATTGGCCATGACCTAACCCTTGATAATTAGCATCGGCTTTTTTACTCGGTATCGGGTTTTCAAACACAATTTCACTGCCTTGCTGATATATTCTCATACCGCTATCGCCACCGTGATAGTAGCCGTTGTTAATGAGGTTTTGGCAAAGTAGCCCAATTAGGTGCGGGTTTCCTGAGACGTTAGTTTTATTGTTAAGCTCTACATCAACCTCAAACAAAATGTCGGGGTTTGAATGGATTAGTGCAAGAACAGTTCGTTCCACTATTGGTTTGATATCGTTGATAGAAAAAACGAGGTTTTCTTTTCTCGCTATTGCGAGGAGTACTTCAACCGTATTTTGTAATGTGTCAGTACTTTGATTTAAGAGCTGTTTGTCAGCATTAGATATTTCGTTTGTACTATTTAAGGACAAAGTGTTGCGAATGAGCGCAATAGGCGTGCGCAATTCGTGACTTACATCGCTGGCAAAGTCATGCTCTCGTTTCCATGCTTTTTGTAGCTCTCCGTAAGTTCGTTCAAAAGCAAGGGCTAACAGTCCAATTTCATCGCTTCTTGAGTTTATAGGGCTTGAAAACCTTGAACCTGGTCTTTGTTGTCCTACAGACTGGGTAAGTTGACGTAACGGTGCAGACAAACGGGACGCCAAAAACCATGTGCTTAACACGGCAAGCACAAAAGCGCCTATGGTGATAGCTCCTAAAAATACGCCGAACACCTCGGAATAAGTGGCAAGCGGCAGCAGATTTTTAGCATTAATGACAAACCATTCATACCCTTCGCCTGAATCTATTTTCGTTGCGTAACCTTGTACTTTCTGGGTGTTAAATCGAAACAGTGTTTGATCGTGACGGGTTGGTGTAAGCAAACTTTGCTGTTCAAGGTATTCCGCGCTAATGAAGCCACGATTCACCCGAGACAAATGGTTAATATTGTCGAATACGTTTATGTTTTCCCCATCAGCAGAGAGCTCAAGTTCTTGCTGGACTACATAAGATGCCACTATATCTTCAGTTACTTCGACAAACAAAAAAGTCAGTCTTGCATAAAACAGGCTAATCACAAAAACCAATGCACCAAAGCCACAAAACAGCTGCCATCGAATCCCATAAAACAGTGGTTTATTCATCATCCAAGCCTTGTAGTTGATAACCAAGGTTACTAATCGTTTTCAGAATCGGTTTGTTAGACTGTTGTTCAATGGCCTTGCGTAAGCTATACATATGCGATTTGAGCGCATTGCTTTCAGGTGGTTCATCCCCCCATACATGTTGAATCAAGTCTGTTCTTGCCACGGGGTATGGGTAGGCGTCTATTAGTGCTTTTAGAATTTTAAAACCCACTTTTGTGACTTTTATAGGTTTATTGTTCCACTTTACTAAGAACGCGCGGGAGTCAATGCTCATTCGCCCTTTTTGTATTAGCGTGTCGCTATGAAGAGAGGGGCGACGCGCCAACGCTTTGCATCGCATGGCGAGTTCTCTCAAATCACAAGGTTTCGTAAGGTAGTCGTCTGTGCCTTGGGCAAAGCCTTTTGCTTTATCTTCAAACCCGTCGCGAGCGGTTAGCATTAATATGGGGGTAATACGTGTTTGATGTTTTTTAATATGTTCACATACGGCTAATCCATCGCAATCGGGAAGATTTAGGTCGAGTATGACCACATCAAACTGTTGAGATGTGGCTAGGCGCATACCCTGTTGTCCTCGGTCTGCGAAGTCTACTAGCCAACCCAGTCCTTCAAGAAATCGAGTAATTTGACCTGCAAGGGCAAGGTTATCTTCTATAAGCAAAATGGATAATTTATCTTGTTGCACAAGCTTAATTCCTTTTGATGAAAAGTCCTTTCACCGTACCTTGTTCAAGGTGAAATTAAGGTGATAAATAATTCCTAGATTTCTTTCACCCTGATTTCACTGTGCTCTTTTTAGCATGCTCCTCGTAAATTGGCTTGTTGCTCATCACGACAATGATGCATTTGAGATTCGACAAGCTATTCACGTTAACTAAGTGCGACATGATGAGGAATACTATGAAAAACCGTTTTATTAATCAATTTGCTGTAACTTTGCTTACAGCAGCTGTGCTCGTTGGATGTGGTTCAAATAACAAAGAGCGAACAGCAAACACACCTGCGCCAGATCCAATTTCAGAAGACTATCAAGGCGTGTGGGTAGCCCCTGGATACGGCCTCAGCGTTAACATTGGCACTGACAGCGCTAAAATATATCAGTACACAACTGACTACTGCTTTTTGACGTTAGATGAATCAGAACTCGACACCACAAACGTTGAACGACTACTAAGAAAAACTGACAATGTTGATGAGTTAGAATGGTATTCTGGTGTTGGCACAGCAACGTTTGGTCCTCCTGGATATTTCTTTGAGCGAGCTAGTTCACTACCTGATTCGTGTCAGACAGACCTCATTGATCTAAATGATGTTTCTTCAACCGATTATGATGCAACGGATTTATTTGCAATGTATTCGCAAATTTTCGAAGAGTATTATGTAGATTTTGAGCGTAATAATGTGAATTGGGCTGATACCATCCAATCAGCTGGCGGTGAACTAACCTCGTCGTCAAGCAACGAGCAATTATTTGCTGCGATGGCAAATACACTGGCACCTATGGCTGATAGCCACAATTACATCACTACGCCTGAAGGTCTTAGCCACAAGGTATTTACCAAACCAACGTTGATAGAGAATTTGATAGAGGAATACGCGACCTTAAACGGTTTAGCCTATCCAATTGATCCACAGATACTCACGCAGCAATTGGTTGACAGTATCAACGGCTATATTGTCGATAGTTTGGAGTATCAGTGGGATATTGTGACAGGATACGCCGCAAGCCCTGATGATATTCGGTATGCTGCTGACGGTCGAATCCGATGGTTTAAGAATGAGGGCTTAGGGTATTTATATGTTAGTAGTATGTTGGGCTATTCAGAGGTAACAGACGACGAATTAGCGATTACCACAGATACTCTACAAAAAGTAAACGTTATTTTAGATAACGCGTTAAATGATTTAAGTGATGTTGAGGGGCTCATTGTAGACGTACGAACCAATGATGGCGGTTATGATTTTGTCAGTATGGCAATAGCAAGTCGCTTTGCACAAGGCGAGTATCACGCGTTTAGTAAGCAAGCCCGTGATGGAAATGGAAGAACGCCGTTAAAAGATGTTTATATTCAGCCTAGTACACGAGCAACCTATCATGGCTCAATTGTATTGCTCACAAGTTCAAATACCGTGTCAGCAGCAGAAACATTTACGCTGAGTATGGCTCAACTCCCGAATGTGCAGTTGGTAGGTGAAGCTACTCACGGAGCGCTATCTAATGTGTTGGAATGGAATCTACCCAATGGTTTCGAGATTGGTATGTCGAATGAATACTACCTAAGTGCAAATGGTGACTGGTTTGAAGGTGAAGGTATTCCTGTAGACGTTGCAGTGCCTTTCTTTACGCAGGAACAAAGAGAGCAACAAGTAGATTTGGGTATCGAAACAGCCGTTCATCTGTTACTCCAGTAAAGGTTACTCGTCGAAAAGCGCCTATATTTAAGGCGCTTTTTTATGTACTTCGATATCACAAGTGCACAGCTGATAATCAACCATGTTCAAGCTTTTTTTAAAACATTGCCTGTTGTATTACCCATAATTACTTGGTTAAATGTTAACAATTAATCAAGTGGTGTGGGTGATAATGCTAAAACATGTAATAAAGTTGTTGAGTTACTTTGCTCTTGTATTCGTTGTGAATTCGCTAGCGTTTGCAGGGCAAGCGTCGTTACAAAGAGAGCATGACTTTAATTTTGACTGGAAGTTTACACTGGTTGAAACCACCGAAATACCTGACTCGGTCCCACTGAATGACGCTGTTTGGCGTGATATACGACTACCGCATGACTGGAGTGTAGAGGCGTCTTTCTCCGAAGAATGGGAGGGTGCGACTGGATACCTTCCAGGCGGTGTTGGTATTTATCAGAAGCACTTCGACACTCCGATAGATCCTGCAGAACAAAACGCCTATGTACTGTTCGATGGGGTTTACAACAACGCGACTTTTTGGGTGAACGGTGTAAAACTCGGTGAAAATCCCTACGGATATTCACCCGTCTATTTCGACCTCACAGACAAATTACATACCGACGGTACACAGAATGTGCTGACAGTGCATGTCGACCACAGTAGATACGCTGACAGTCGTTGGTATACAGGAAGTGGTATCTATCGCAACGTTAAACTCATCACTACAGATAAGTTACATATCCCAATTTGGGGTACTTTTGTAACCACACCCGAAGTTAATGACAACAGAGCCATGGTTAACCTCGACGTGAACGTAGTCAATAATCACTCCTCTCCAGAGGGATTTACACTTACCACGCAATTAATTAATCCTGCAGGCCTAACTGTCGCCGAAGCATCAAAGAACGTTACTCTTGAATCTGATACGGATGTCACTGTTACCCAACGACTCGCGGTAGACGACCCGAAACTTTGGGACACTGAGAACCCTCATATATACCTTGCTAGAACAATCATCAAGAGCGGTGAGAGGATTGTTGATAGCTACGTTACACCGTTTGGTATTCGCACTTTGGAGTTCGATGCCAAAAAAGGCTTTTTCCTTAATGGTAAACCTACATTGGTCAAAGGAGTGTCGCTACATCACGACGGTGGTTTGGTCGGGGCGGCCGTTCCAAAAGAAGTGTGGCGTAGACGGTTGCAGTCACTCAAAGATGCAGGGTTAAACGCAGTGCGTACGGCACATAATCCCTTTGCCAGTGACTTTTTAGATTTGTGTGACGAAATGGGAATTTTGGTACAGAACGAGTTCTTTGATGAGTTTGATTATTACAAAGACAAACGTTTAAACATGCATGAACGTCATGACGATTATATCACTCGAGGTTACGTTGACCATTTTCAGCAATGGGCTAAAAGTGATTTAACTCGCACAATGCTTAGAGATAGAAATCATCCAAGTGTATTTCAATGGAGTATCGGTAACGAGATCGAATGGACCTATGTTCATTACCGTTATATCACAGGTTTTTGGAACGACCTTGAAGACCCAACGAACATGGATATGAGCTTTTGGGGAGCCCCCCCTAAGTATTCACCAGAGGAGTTACTTGCCCGTTATGAGGATTCACAGAAAGGCGAATATGTTCTGTCAGAAACAGCGAGAAAACTGAGTGAATGGGTAAGGGCATTAGATACCACTCGACCAGTTACCGCTAACTTTATCATTCCTCAGGTGAGCCATGTGAGTGGCTATGCAGACGCGGTAGACATCGTTGGTTACAGTTACAGAAATAGTGTGCTGCCATGGGGGCAAAAACACTTTCCTGAGGTACCAATCACCATAAATGAGAACCCTGGAACGTGGGATGATTGGAAGCAAGTGTTGCAGTCACCCGGCGTTTTCAGTCAATTTATGTGGACGGGAATTGGTTACATGGGGGAACGTCATGAAAAGTGGCCACATAAAAGCGGGTGGGGCGATATGCTCGACTTGGCTGGGTTTAAACGACAAGGGTGGAATTACTTCAAAAGCGTATGGGTCAACGAACCACATTTATCTATAGGTACACTGCCTTTGTCATCTTCCGGGTTTAAACGAGATGAATTGTCTGGCTTGGCTATTGCCGAAGATGCCTCAAGCTATCGTTGGCGCGACACTAATATGCATTGGAACTACGATGAAAATGAGTGGGTAGTGGTAGAAGTAACGTCTAACCACCACATGGTGGAGTTATTATTGAACGGTGAGTCTCTCGGTTATCGCAGTATGTCTGAGGCCCCTGACAGAATTTTACGGTGGGTAGTGCCTTTTGCGCCCGGTAAGCTGGAAGCAAAAGCTGGTTTTAACGGGCAAGAAACAAACGCTATTTTGACATCAGCTAACCAACCCTCATTTCTACATGTACATGTAGATAAACCACAACTTATTGCCGATGGCTATGATATTGCTCACCTTGTTGTTCAACTAGTTGATGACAATGGAATAGCAGTACAGACAGAAGAAACAGAAGTTTCAGTAAGTTTCAATGGCCCAGCCAGACTACTGGGTGTTGATAACGGTGCGCCGGACAATATTCAGGATTTTCAATCTAATAAAATTGTTACCTCAAAAGGAAGAGCCTTGATAGTGCTTCAATCAATGAGGGATAGAGGTGTTATTGAAGTTGAGGTGTCGGCCGGCCAATATGGTAAACAAACCTTGGTTATTCAAAGTCACTGAAGTTCATATGGAAAGCTATAACAAGACTTAATGAAGTGTGGTTTCCGGTAACAAGTTTATGGTTATCGGAAACCAAAAATAGTTTACTCAGCAAGATATGAACAACAGTAATCCACTACAGTGACGGCTTTCACTTGGAAGCTTGCATTAGCGGGGACGTAAAAAGACTCACCGGCGGAAATACTCTGCCATTCAGTCTCACCCGGCAATAATATGTCCAATTGGCCGTCAGTGATTTCCATCAACTCTTTTTCGCTGGTACCAAACTCATACTCACCCGGCATCATAATACCTAAGGTTTTCTTTGTTTCATCAGCAAACACCACAGTCCGGCTTGTCACTTTGCCATCAAAGTATTGGTTGGCTTTTAGTGTCACAGATACATTATCAAACGTCGACATAAGTTTTCCTTTGTTCAATTTTTTTAGTGAAGTCGCATTGCTGTATAGTAATAAAGATCCGCTTAGGAATGATGGCTAACTTAGGAATAGGTTAGTCAGAATAGTGCTAGCTTATTCAATTTAGCGCAGGGCATTCAGAAGCAACTCCCAGCATTGTTTGTACAGTTGGTCTGACCCATGAGATAAATTCACAAGTATGTAGTATTGTTTATCTTAGGTTTCATACTTGATACAAAGTCAACTACTTAAGGCCTATGCAACGTCTCAGATTGTTATTGTTCTTCCTAAGTTTGCTATCCCTCAAAAGCATTGCTAGCGAGCTACCGGATAAACTCGTGTTTGCGGCGCTGCCTCAGTATTTGGAACGACATCATGCAGGCCAGTTTGAAGACAATATAGTGATGCAATTAGGCGAGAAACTTGGTGTGGAGGTAGAGCTCTATTCATGCCCTTGGGTGCGTTGTCTCAAGCTTATAGAAACGGGACAAGCCGATATTATAGATGACTTGTTCATCACAAAAGAGCGAGCGACCTATATAAACTATCTGCGCCCAGCGTTTGATAAACAAACCACCGGATTTCGCTATTATTCCATTCACGAAAACATCACGACATTTGCTGACCTAAATGGAAAAACAGTAGGCTACTTGCGCGGGCATGTACACTACGACAAGTTTGAAGCTGCTGATAATTTTACGAAAGTTTCTCTACTTGTTGTGGAGGACTTAGTCAACATGATGCTAGCTGAGAGAATAGATGTGTTTATTGCTCCCCCTTCGTTTGACCTGAGTAGCTTTACCCATGTAGATACTCAACAACGCATAAAGCAGCAACCCTACGAAGTTGCCATTGATATGCCCTTATTCCTGGGTGTTTCTAGGAAGAGTGATTGGACTGCATATTCGTCTGAATTAGAGAAAGCAATGTTAGAAATTCTCTCCGCTCAACAATAGCGCTGTGTTAAACGATTGGTAAACGAACGGAGAGGAGTAGGATTATGTGCGTTAAAATGCCATTTTTAAACCAAGTTGGGTCATCGATGAAGTACCTATATCGAGGGCAGAACTGCGGTACGACAGTGACAGAACAACTGAACTAAATAACGCGTACTCTGCACTAATTTTATACGCTACGTCCGTCCCACTAAACGTCTGCCTTACTTCGTCACCAGGATTAAGAAAGGTTCCTTCTTTGCTGTCTAAATCCCAGTTACTTAAACCCATCATAGGCACAACTCTAAATTTTTCACTCACAGGAAAGCTATATCCAACGAGCAACTGGTATTCGGTGGTTTCATAAAAATCAAAAGATTCAAAAAACGCATTGTTAGATGCAAAGGAGCCGCTGACCTCAACAATTGCATTGTTTTCCCAGCGATAACCCAAAGAATAGGTGAATCCCAGTCCGTCATCGTCATAATCTTCTACCAGAAGATTTGTGTCTTCGTCGAAGTCAACGCTACTTGCACCCAATTCAACGCCAAAAAGAATACTGGATTCATTAGCTAAAATATTCGAGCTAAATGCCATGCAGCTGATTACAGCTAGATATCGTGCTTTCATTGGTGAAATACCTCAGTATGTATTTGAAGATTTAAAAATGTTGGTTTTGAAATTGATTGAATGAGATGATATTTCTGTCCTCAGCGACTAACAATGGACATAAGTGGACGTTTTTGGTTGAGGATGTAGTGTTTTGAACAGTAAAGTAATGATGGTTTCATGAGTGGCAATAAAACAGAAATTTTGAATCGTGAGCGGCTCATTGAAGTGATTAACCAAAGTGCTGCGAAGCATGCGTGGCTTGCGCGCGAAATTAATGTGAGTGAGAAAACACTGAGCCGTTGGTTAAGTGGTGAGGTTGAGCGCATACGCACCAGTAACCTGACAAAATTGAGTCATGCACTTTGTTGTGATGTCGATGAACTCATCGCCATCTCTGTTGAAGAGTCCTATTCAAATGACAAAAACCGAGACGTACTAGTCAACGAACTCTATAACGATAGTTTACTGTACGAATTGTTGATGGAAGGAAAAACTAAGCTTGCCATCTCCTTAATTAAATCTACCTTTCATGCCCGACTACCGAGTGCAATTGTGGCGAGCTTTTACGTTAAGCTGGGTTATGCCTGTGTAATACAGAGTAAATTACGCTCAGCAAAACAGTACTTTACCAAGGCATTAGCTAGGGCTGAAAAATCGAACAGTGATGAACTTCGCTTTTCTGCGTATCTTGCATTTGCAGTAAATAGTTTGATGGAAAGTCGGTACAAAGAGTGTCTCAGTTATTTACAGCTGTGTGATGAACTATCGGCCCATGCTGCTAGCGAAGAGGCGCACTTTCATAGTACTTATGCGTTGTATTATTTGCATACCGGTCAGCCTTCAAATGCTCTCGCACACGCCGAATTGTGTGAGTTGGCATGCGAGCCAACCAATCCCTCTGTTGAAAAGAAATTATTTCTTTGTACCGCACTACAAATAAAGACCGCGGTCTATTTGTTGGATAATCGAATTGATGATGCATTTGCTGTGTGTAAGGCCTCTTTGTCACTAGCGAATGTCTCAGGTTATAGCCGCTGTATATCTCTGTCGGAGGGGTATCTATCGGTAATTTATGCGTGTAAAGGCGATGCTGAGAACGCGACTGCTCACAGTGCGTTTAGCCTTGAGCAAGTGAAGTCGAATGATATCGCCCATCCAACGTTAGTTTGCCTCTCGATAGCTGTGAGCCGTTTGCTGAACAACACTGAGACCTTAGCCACACAAATGAATATGTTAAAGGCACATACGCCCGAGCATTCTGCCTCCCGCGCGTTCGCATCCTATCAAGCTTTCTTGTCTTGTTATCAAAATCAACAATTTGAGCAGGCAAATGCCTATCGCGCAGAGAGTCAATCCCTGGCGAAGGAACTTGCAATGGAGCATTGGTTGTCTCTACTTGAGCCTCGACTCTGACATTGTCAATTTTCGGAGAATTAATACTAATCTGCGCCGATTTACTTGTGCAGTGTTTTTAGGCCACAGTGGTAAGTTAGTCCGAAAATTTGGCGGTACGCTATTTTCAGCGCGACCGTTTAACATATAGGACATCATGTGAATCGACGATACTTACTTTTCCTTCTGACCGTCGTAGCTTTTTCTCGACACGTTTACAGCGTAACCGTTGATGGTGAAGTTCCCAGTAAACGCCCCAACATCATTTTGTTTGTCACTGACGACCAAGGTTGGGGAGACGTAAGCTTTAATGGAAATGAAGTACTTCACACCCCAAACATTGATGCTATTGCCGAAAGAGGTGTCAGTTTGGAACGGTTTTACGTAAACCCTGTATGTTCCTCGACACGTGCGGCCTTACTTACTGGAAGATACGCACTTCGAACTGGAGTTTTTAGTGTGACTCGTGGTGGAGAACGAATGCGAGAATCCGAGGTTACGTTGGCAGAAATGCTGGGGGCAGAGGGCTATCGAACCGGGCTATTCGGTAAATGGCACAATGGTGCAACATATCCCCATGATCCCAATGGTCAGGGATTCGACTATTACGAGGGTATCGTAGAAGGGCATCAAACTTTGTATTTCGATCCAGTATTGAGCGTAAATGGCACCCCAGTTCAACGACACGGCTATATTGCAGATTTAACTTCTGATGCTGCAATAAATTTCATTGAGTCAGAATCAGATGCCCCCTTTTTTGCTTTTGTTCCATTTAATACCCCTCATGGCCCATTTGAAGTACCAGACCAATATTTTGATAGGTTTAAAGCCTCCGGTTTGAACGACTTAGATGCCGCAATTTACGGAATGATGGCAAACATTGACGATAATGTGGGCAGAATTCTTAGCGCCGTTAATGAGCAGGGTAAGAGCAACAATACTATTGTTCTATTTATGTCTGATAACGGACCTGCATTTCCTAGCAACAACAGACGTTATAACGGCGGATTGAAAGGGGCAAAAGGCAAGGTTGACGAAGGAGGTGTGCGTTCACCGCTATTTGTACACTGGCCTAACCATATTGAGGGTGGTCGAGTACTCACATCTGTCTCACAACATATTGATATTGTGCCCACATTGATGAGTTTGATTAACAGTGAGGTCCTTTTCGAAAACCCTATTGATGGAGAAGATTTGTCGCCACTTCTGTTGGGGGTAACTACTGATGATGAGTGGCCAGATCGCTATTTATTTCTCAATCATTTTCATAATATGAAGCGGGGTATTGATGGGGCAATTCGTCCATACCCCGGTGCCGTTCGAAGTCAACAATGGTTGGCCACCTTTCAGCACGATCAGCAGTGGTACTTGTATGATTTAGAAAATGATATGCAGCAACAAAACAACATAGCTAAAGCTCACCCAGAAGTCTTAGATGTACTTCAAAGCGCTTACTTTGAATTCTTTAATGACATTACAAAAATACCCGTTGAGTTGCTACCTATTCAAATAGGTCACCAGCAAGCATCAACGGTGACCTTTGCCGCACATGAGGCTCTCATTGAAGGTGAAGGGATAGACTATGCCTACGAGTGGGGCTGGGCACATGATTGGATCAACCTAAACTCAACTATGAGCAAGGCAACTATGACATGGCCAGTTAAGAGTGTTGTGAATGACTGTTTTGAGGTTGATGTACTTTTTAGTAATGAGAATGACAAAGCGGAACTAAATATTGATTTTGAATTTTTGAATATATCAAAGGGGCTTGTTCTGCGCCTCGACAGTTTTGTTCCCGAGATCAACGAGGGTCAACGTCGTTTCTATACAGACGAAACACCAGAGAGTACCTGGGCTAGTCAAACAGTGGGACGGTTTTTTGTCCGTGAAGGGCAAGGCGAATTAGCAGTCACGATTAATAATTTAAAAACTGATGGTAATGGTATCGCTATTAAGGGCATTGTGATCAAAAGAGCAGATACTCAATGTGAAGGCTAATGGTATCCGTGGTATGTTGTTTTATTTACGCAGTACTTATAGAAAGGAACCAAGGTGTCAGAAATTACTCTATCGGACGACATTAAAAGCACATTAGTCAACAAATTGCAGGACTATTTTACTGAAGAACTTGACCAAGAGTTAGGTCAGTTTGATGGAGAGTTTTTGCTCGATTTTATTGCCAAAAATATGGGAGCGTACTTCTATAATCAAGGGCTCTACGACGCCAGAGCTGTATTTGAATCTCGTATTGCCGCTATCGATGAGGATATCTATGGCATCGAAAAGCCGGTGGTATAGTGATGATAACGTACCTTATTCGCAGTGTTTTTGTGATTTGTGGAGTTGTAGCGACCAGTAATTGTTTTGCCTCAACAGCTTTAACTTCAACGGTAAACGAGTATTTTGAGGTTTACCAACAGCGAAAGGATTTTAATAGCTTTATGGCATTTTATTCTGAAAATGCCGTGCTAAAAGACGTTGTTTATGAACTGGAAGTCGCTGGAAAAGGAAATATTGCCGAGTTCTTCGATTGGTCTAGAGGCAGTTTTTCTGCAGCGGGCGACGGGCCAATTCTTTCGGTAAACTCACACTTTATTGATGGAAATTCTGTAGTTACAAGAGGCGTCTTTCATCGGTTCTCTTTCAATGGAAAGGAGATGGGGCCGTGGGATTTCATCATCTTACAAAGGTTTGATCAGCATGGTCTGATTGAGTATCAAGAAGACTGGATAAACTATTCACCAAAGCAAATTCAGGTAGGTGAATAATTAAAAAAGGCCAGTGATATCACTGGCCTTTGGTATTGATTCAAATCGCTGCAAGTGACTTTACTGAACTTCTTCCTGATCTGAGAACTCACCAGCGAAAAGCGGACTACTCAAGTAACGTTCTGTACCACTGGCAAGTAGCACTACCACCATTTTGCTTTGTTCTCTGGGCGCTCGGCAAAGCGTTTCGCTGCAACCACTGCTGCACCTGAAGAAATACCTGCCAAGATACCTTCTTCTTTCATTAGACGGTGTGTCATTTCCATACTTTCATCGTTGGTTACTTGCTCAACTTCGTCAACGATGTCTAAGTCTAGGTTCCCCGGAATAAAGCCTGCACCGATACCTTGGATCTTATGCGGCCCTGGTGTTAGCTCTTCGCCGGCTTTCGCTTGAGTAATAACTGGCGAGTCTGTTGGCTCTACCGCTACTGAGGTAATGGCTTTACCTTGTTCGTTTTTCAGGTAACGGCTCACACCAGTGATAGTACCACCTGTACCTACGCCTGCGACGAAAGCGTCCACTTTACCATCAGTGTCTGCCCAAATTTCAGGACCTGTCGTTTTTTCATGAATCGCTGGGTTAGCTGGGTTGTCAAACTGCTGAAGAAGTACGTACTTTTCAGGATCAGAAGCTACGATTTCTTGAGCCGCAGCGACCGCACCTTTCATACCTTTTGGTGCTTCGGTAAGCACAAGGTTTGCACCTAATGCTTTAAGTAGCTTACGACGCTCTAAGCTCATGCTACTAGGCATAGTTAGAGTAAGTTTGTATCCGCGAGACGCTGCAACAAATGCCAACGCAATACCTGTGTTACCGCTGGTAGGCTCTACAAGTTCTTTACCTTCGGTAAGCACACCGCGCTGCTCAGCATCCCAAATCATGTTTGCACCAATACGGCACTTAACACTGAAACTAGGGTTGCGCGCTTCAATTTTCGCGTAAACGTTACCTGAAGTAACGCGGTTTAGTTTGACCAGCGGCGTGCGGCCGATAGAAAGAGAATTGTCGTCATATACTTGCATTTTATTGTCCTTACTTTGGATAACACTCATTAGAGCGACCTTGGTATCCCCATTAATAGTTAATAATTCATAGCCTGAATTAGGGGTTTTATTGTTACCCCTATATCATTGGCGTCAATCCAAAAAATGCAAAGTGCTTTTTCGCTATATGTTATTGTAATTTCTAATGACGAAGGGCACACAAAGAGGTAGAAGAGCATGGCTTTTAACGGAACGTCGAACTATATAGCAACAAAAGACCTTCAATTGGCGGTAAATGCAGCGATAACCCTAGAACGTCCATTACTCATTAAGGGCGAGCCGGGTACCGGAAAAACCATGCTGGCCGAGGAGTTAGCTGAGAGTTTGGGTACCGAGCTAATTCAATGGCATGTCAAATCGACGACCAAAGCACAACAAGGGCTTTATGAATATGATGCAGTGTCTCGCCTCAGGGATTCCCAGTTAGGTGATGACAAGGTTCATGACATTTCAAATTATATTGTTAAAGGAAAGTTGTGGCAGGCGTTTGAATCAGATAAGCGTCCAGTGCTGTTAATCGACGAAATCGACAAAGCGGATATTGAGTTTCCCAACGACTTATTGCTTGAACTCGATAAGATGGAATTCTTTGTATACGAAACACAAGAGCGCGTTGTAGCGAAACAAAGACCCATTGTGATCATCACATCAAACAATGAAAAAGAATTGCCAGATGCTTTTTTACGCCGTTGTTTTTTCCACTACATCCAATTCCCGACACCAGAAGAAATGACATCTATCGTGAATGTGCATTTCCCCACGTTGAAAAAAGACCTACTCGAGCAAGCGATGAGTGCGTTTTTTAATGTACGTGATGTACCAGGCATCAAGAAAAAGCCTTCAACGTCTGAACTTATCGACTGGCTTAAATTATTGGTGGCAGAGGATATTCCACCTGAAGCATTGCATGAAAAAGATGGCAAAAATGCCATACCACCACTGTATGGTGCTTTACTTAAAAATGAGCAAGATATTCACTTATTTGAAAAGCTACTCTTTATGGCGCGCCGTTAATGCTTATTGAATTCTTTTTTACACTGAGAAAGTACAAGGTTAAATCGAGCCTAAGAGAGCTACTCGATTTACTCAAAGCAATGGAACAACATGTGGTTTATGCCGACACTGAGGCATTCTATTTGCTGGCTCGTACTGTGTTGGTAAAAGATGAAACTCAGTTTGACAAGTTTGATCGGGCTTTTGCTGAGTACTTTAAAGGGGTTGAATCAATTGACCTGTTTGGCAAGGAAATACCCGAAGAGTGGCTTCGCAAGCAAATCGAGAAAATGCTCAGCGACGAGGAGCGCGAAGCGTTGCGTAGGGAAGGGGGCTTGGAAGAGCTAATGGAAACTCTGCGTAAACGGCTGGAAGAGCAGCAAAAACGTCATCAGGGCGGAAACAAGTGGATAGGTACTGGTGGTACATCACCCTATGGCGCTTACGGCGATAACCCCGAGGGTGTGCGTATCGGTCAAAAAGGCAACCGTCGCTTCTCGGCGGCTAAAGTGTGGGACAAGCGCGAGTTTAAAAACCTGTCGTCCGACGTTGAACTCGGCACCCGTAATATCAAAGTGGCTCTGCGCAAGCTCAGAAAATTCGCCCGCACCGGTGCTAGTGAAGAACTCGATGTAGCAACCACTATTGGCGAAACTGCCCGCAAAGGTGGTTTACTCGATATTCACATGGCCCCTGAGCGACACAACGCAGTTAAAGTACTCATGTTTTTCGACGTGGGTGGTTCTATGGATCCACATATCCGCGTGGTCGAAGAGTTGTTCTCAGCGGTTCAAACTGAGTTTAAGTATTTAGAATATTTCTACTTTCATAACTGTGTATATGAAGAGGTGTGGAAAGATAATGCGCGCAGAAACGCGGAGACCATACCCATTTGGGACATTATTCACCGATACGGCAGTGACTATAAAGTGATATTCGTTGGCGATGCCACCATGGGACCTTACGAGATCACATATCCCGGAGGAAGCGTTGAGCATTGGAATGAAGAACCAGGCAGTGCTTGGATGCTGCGTTTGTTGGATCATTTTGATAACGCGGTTTGGTTAAACCCTCAGCCCGAGCAATATTGGCCTTACTATGGCTCTATTTCGATTATTAAAGAGCTGATGAAAGACAAAATGTATGGCCTCACACTAGAAGGATTAACTGACGCTATAAAAGCCCTTGTCAAACGTCGCTAACCGTTTAACTATAAAGGTTATTGAATAGGAATCTGCCTCATTGGCAAGCGACGGAGAAGTGTGTGAAAACCAGACGGGTTTTAGTTAATCTAGCAACGCTAGCACTGTTGTGCAGTCAACTAACTGCCTGCACATCGTTGATTGTTAAAGACATCACTTCAGCCTCTAATCATCGAGTGAATACACTCGTCATGCACTTTACCTTTGAGAACTATGCTCGCTCAATGGAGCTATTACGAGATAGCGGCAATGTTAGCAGTCATTACCTTGTTCCCGCACTGTCTGATAACACCTATGACAAACGGAGAGTAGTGATCACTCAGTTGGTTGAAGAAACTGACCGCGCGTGGCACGCCGGTCAAAGTTATTGGCAAGGTCGTACTCACTTAAATGACACCTCAATCGGTATCGAAATCGTCAATCAACCTCAATGTGAACTACCGGCATTGAATGAAACCCAATCTCAAGGGGAGTATGGCCCAGACCGCCAGTGTACCTTTCCGACTTTTGAAGACGCGCAAATCGATGCGCTGATAACACTGAGCAAAGGTATATTGGCTCGCAACCCCGATATTACACCTACCAAAGTCGTCGGACACTCAGATATCGCCCCTCAGCGAAAGAGCGATCCCGGTCCATCGTTTCCTTGGTTTGTGTTGTACCAAAATGGCATTGGCGCGTGGTATGACCAAGATACTCAATCACGCTATTTGGCGCGTCTTGAAAAACAGTGGTTACCTATTTCTTTACTTCAAGAAGCATTAAACGCCTATGGGTATGAATCTAATGATTCAGGAGAATTAGACCAACACACGCAAAATGTAGTGTACGCTTTTCAAACTCACTTCCTGCCTGAACGTGCAACTGGAACCCCAGACTTAATGACTTTTAGTGTGCTGTTTGCCCTGCTTGAAAAGTATCATCGAGAAGCCTGTGAAGCACTAATAGTAAAATACGGGTTGGAATGAATGGTGTGTTGTTACAAATGATAAGACTGAGTGTGTAGCTCGTTTATTGTGTTGACGAACTACACACAGTGAACATTACATATGTTGTTTTACAAAAGCGTCAATGGCTTGTAGCGTTTGCATTCTGTTTTGATAGTTGCGCAAGTAATGATCGCCCTCGTCGAGTAGAATGTATTCTACGCTCTTGTCCGCATCTTCAAGTGCGTCAAACATTTCTTCTGATTGATCATAGGGCACCACTAAATCATGCTCACCGTGAATCAGGAGGACTGGCGCTGTAATTTTGTCTATGTGATTTATAGGGGAAATCTGCTCAAGATGATCTTCAGCAAATTGACCTTTCGAGATATTCTTTTCCCAATAGCTGACGACCCAATGGTTTGAACCGTGGTCTCTTCTCTCTTGTTTGAGCATTGCTTCAACGTCTGAAACGCCTGCAATCGAAACCACACATTTGTAAAGCTCTGGGGTGAAAGCGGCACCCGCGAGAGCTGCATAGCCACCGTAACTCGCTCCCACAATACACACGTTGGCACTGTCAATTATGCCTTGTTCTGCGTAGTAAGCGAGGGTGTCAGTCAGGTCATCCTGCATTTTTAATCCCCACTGACCATCGCCGAGTTGTGAGTGGTATTCACCAAAGCCTGAAGAGCCGCGGAACTGAGGCTGAATAACTGCATAACCACGGTTGGCGAAATACTGAGCAATCCAGTCAAACGATAAGGTGTCGTGAGATTCTGGCCCACCATGAGGTAACATAATTGCTGGAAGGTTCTTCGCTTCTGTGGCCACTGGTGTGGTGAGTAGCGTAGGAATAATGTGACCATCACGTACTTCAATGGCGTCAATAGTGATAGGGCTAACTTGGTCAGGTGTTATATTCTTGCGTCTGGACGCGATAAACTGAAAGCTTCCTTGGCTAAATTTGTAGTAATCACCCGGCGTGGATGCTCCCTCCAAGCGAAAGATGATTGATGACCAATCCGGTGTATGACTGGTGATGTAAAACGCATTATCGGGCATTGCATTTCCGATGGCTTCTAGGCGTCGTGTGAGTTTATCGTCGAAGAACTCATAGGTGGGTTTAAAACCTGAATACACCACGCCGTAAACTACTCGGTTAACGTCGGTAATCAATCGCGCAATGTCAGCGGACTCCTTAATGAAAATAGGCTCAGAAATAGTTCCATCTACCAGCGACATAGTATTGTAGCCCCAGCGGTTTAGTTTACGGTCAAAACTACTGATAACTAGGCTTTCACCATCTGGCGTAATACCGCTTATGGACTTAGTTCGAATTTCTGCGATTTCTTCGTATATTGTTACCCAATTATCGTCTTGATAGGCTTGAACGAGGTGTTTATTGGTTCTATTGTTGTAGCGTTCTCGCGCTAACACAGTACCATCAGGACGGACAAAATAATCAATCGTATCTTCTGGGCCTTTTTTCAGAATACGCGGGCGCAAGCGTTTACCAAGTTTAACACGTACCAACGAATATTCAGTGGCATCGGTCCACACAGGCATGTAAGCGAATTGTTTGTCTTCACTAATCGCCAACACTCTACCCAAGGCAGCTTGGCCAGCGTAAATGTTATCGCCTGACAACATCTGACTGATCTTCTGAGTTTCTATGTTGTAATGAAAGGCCGCTGATATATCGTGTCTGCCACGAAATCCACGTATTCTGCGAGTTTCCTCCGCAACAAATACCAGTTGGTCATCACTGATAAAATAGGCGAAGGAGGGCTTTACCGTTGATACATCAATAGCATTAACCATTTTGTTTTCGTGTAGGTCAAAAACAACAAAGTAGTCTTTATCTGCAGATGTAGTTCTGTAGGCGATGCGGTTACCACTCGGAGAAATTTCCACCATGCTTGTGGTAGGTATAGCACCAAAATATTCTAGAGGTAGGGGTTGAGGTGCAGCGTTAACTGAAATGTGTAAGCAGGCTAGCAATACACATAAAAAGAGGTTTTTTCTTAACATCCAATCTGTCATCTTGTTTCTAATTATGTGAAATAAGGCTAACATTTTTAGTACTTTAGCACCACATGCTAATATCAATGTTTTCAATGACTATTTTCGAATAGTGGTAAAAACGAGAGTTCTCACAGTTGAATTATTCATTAGCGATACTCATGCTTGCTGGAGGCCAAAGTAGGCGCTTTGGTAACAACAAACTTATCTCTAAGCCCAGTATTAACAGCGAGCCTATGGTGATTACTGCTATCAAAAAAACGAGAAAAGTGTCCAATAATCACTTTTTTTTAGGTAACCGGAAAGTGGCACAGTGAAATCTTACAGGCGCTCAACACGTACGATTTGCAAAACATTAATTATTTGTATAACTCTCAATGGGAGAGTGGCTTATCGACCAGCATCAGAACGGGCGTCGCTCATTTATTGAATAGCTGCCCTGATATTACCCATATGATGATCACATTAGCCGACTTACCTTGTGTTGATGAGGACTCGCTGGGTCGTTTAGTTGAACATTCAAAGTTAAACAAAGACGCAATCGTTTGCAGCGAGTTTACTAACCAAAGAGGCGTACCCGCCATATTTCCAGTTCACTACGCAAATGCACTGTGTAATCTAACCGGAGATAAAGGGGCAAAATCCATTATTGCGTCAGAGTCAGCGCAAAAAGATCGAGTGATAGGTGTTGAACACATCGAAGCGGGTATCGACATAGATAGGCCTGATGATTGGGAACGGTATCGTGCCCATTCGTCCACATAACAATGACTAGGTTGTTGCTTTACTTCTCATATAGCTCGGGCGCTGAATGTAATGCAGACGAGCACCGAGTAAAACAGCCGCCGATGACAAACCTACAATAAACCCTATCCAAAAGCCGCTGGCAGCCATGGGTTCTGCAGTGATCCAATTGGTTCTGCCGAGTATGAGGCCGGTGGGCAATCCAATTAGCCAGTAAGATACAAACGTGATAATGAACATTGCGGTCGTGTCTTTGTAGCCACGCAGCGCATTCGCCGATATCACTTGAACGGCGTCAGACAGTTGAAAGAGTGCCGCAAAAATCAGGAGAGAGTTTGCCAGGTTATACACATCCACATCATTGGTGTACAAACCAACAATGAAAGACTTGGCGAGTAGTGTAAATGCAGCAGTGCAGGCGGCTGTCATGAATCCCACGGCAATAGCACATTGGGTAGCGACTTTAGCTTGACGCCGTTTACCCTGCCCAATGCGATAACCAATTCGAATAGACGCAGCCATACCTACGCTCATAGGTATCATAAACATCAGCGCAGAGAAGTTGAGTGCAACTTGGTGTGCTGCAACTGTCGTTGGGCCAAACGGTGCCAGCATAAGGGCAACCACTGCAAACAGAGTCACTTCAAAGAGCAAGGTCATGGCAATGGGTAAACCTAGCTTAAATGTGTTCCCAATAGTGGCCAACGATGGCTTATTGAGCTGACTAAATAAGCCATAGGATGACAGTGCTGGGCTGTACTTAACATAAATGAATGTGGCGAACAGCATGGTGTATATAACAATAGCCGTTGCTACACCACAACCAGCTCCACCCATGGTTGGAATAGGGCCTGCACCATAGATAAACAAGTAGTTTCCGACAATGTTTGCCATAAGCCCGATTACCGTTATTATCATCGTGGGCTTAGTTTTCCCCAAACCCTCACAATAGTTACGGAGCCATTGATACAGTGCAAACGCAGGCATAGCAATAAGCACGTAATTAACGTATTCAACTGCAATGGTGTATAACTCAGGCGCCATTGGAAATAGCGAGACAATACTGCCTGTTACAAACATCAACATAGCTACTATTAAGCCTACACTTATTACCAAGTACCCAGCTTGCTGGCTGGCGTTGGCGACATCACTGCTTTTATTCTGGCCGTGAAGCCTCGAAATAATGGGTGGTAGGGCTAATGCTATACCTTGAATAAAACACATTAACGGCACAGTAATACTGAAACCGAGCGCTACTGCTGCCATGTCTACCGCACTGTATCGACCGGCCATAATGGTGTCGCTGACACCCATCAACATTTGTGTGATTTGGGCAATCAGTAGCGGCCAAGCGAGTTTGACAATATGTTTTACTTCAAGTTGATAACGCTGTTTGTTCACTTATGTTCCAATGTTTTGCTAATTACAGGGTGAGGTTAAAAGGAATTACAGGCACCTGCTCACCTTGACTAATTGACGCTACAGACTCGTGTAACACCATAAAGCTATTTGATTGTGTAATGGATGTCATAACGCCAGAACTTTGATTTTTATGCGGTGTAACGAGCAATTCACCCGTATCGCTCCGTGAAATAATCGCTCTTTGAAAGTCTCTTCTGCCTGGGCGTCGTTTCACATCTTTCGTTAGGGTAGCATTTACCGTTAGCGGTCCTGTGTGCTTAGTTTCTCCCTGTTTTTTACGAATCACTGGCAGCACCAGCAATTGGGCAGTAACAAAAGAGGATACAGGGTTGCCTGGTAATCCACAGAATACGGTGTTTCCTATCTTTCCTAGCGCAAAGGGTTTACCTGGCTTAATAGCGATTTTCCAGAAGTCGATTTGACCGAGATTGTCTAAGATATCCTTCACAAAATCGGCTTCTCCCACAGAAACACCGCCGCTGCTTATCATTATATCGACTTCTTGCTGCGCTCGAGAAAACAAATCCGCGAGTGCTTGCTTGTTGTCTTTAACAATACCAAAGTCAACGACTTCAACGCCCAGCTTGGTAATCAGTGAAGCAACGCCAATGCGATTTGACTCATATATCTGACTTGCCAATTTTTGTTCGCCCGCTGCAGCGAGTTCATCTCCAGTAGCGACAATGCCGACTTTAACCTTTCTAAAAACTTGAACTTCACACAAGCCTTGTGACGACAACAGCATTAAATGCTCGGGCTGTAACCGTGTGTTTGCTGGCACGAGTACTTGCCCTACAGCGATGTCGTTTTCCTTTGCGCGAATGTTCGACCCTGCTTTGGGCGACGACAGAAAGGTGACTTGGTCATCACCTCCGTCAGTGTTCTCAATCATCTCAACCGTGTCTGCACCTTGTGGAACAGGCGCACCAGTCATTATTTTAAAGGCATAGCCGGGCTTGAGTGCTTCGTCTGCACTCATACCTGCCGTTAGCGTACCCTGTATAGGGAGCGTTTTGGTTGTATTGAGATCATCAGCGTTAAATGCGTATCCGTCCATAGCAGAATTGTCCCACGGCGGAACTGGAATGGTTGCGACAACATCAGACGAAGTAATACGACCGAGCGCTTCAAAAATCGAGACGGTTTTTGTTGTGTTAACTGCGCTGGTGGCATTAAGTGCTTGTTGTAACGCTTCTTCTAAGGCAAGCCATGGAGAGGGCATAGAAAATACTCCGTGTTAAGGATGCGAGATTATCACTTAAAACTGGCGATAAACCAATGTGTAAGGATGACAACTTGGAATTAATAACAAAAGAGGCCAAATGAATGGCCTCTTTGAATTTTTGATGTGTCGTTCCGCTTTGGATGTAGCTGGCTATTCAAAGTCCTGGTTACTTATCCAAACTACTTGATAAGGCTTGAGTTTTATAAAGTGAGTATCATGAGCGATTTGGTCTCGGGTAATAAGATCGATCCAATCATCGGTACCTATCAAGTTAATATCAGACAGTAATACAGATTGCTCTTTGTCGGAGATATTGCTGATGCAAAAAATACTTTGCTTACGGTCTAAGCTCTGACGCCAATAACCAAACACTTGACCACCTAGCTGTAAGGTGAATTGTGTTGCATTAGGGTGGAATGCAGGCTGTGCTTTGCGAATACGTATTAGCTGAGACATTCGAGTAAGCACTTTATGGTGCTGAGAGAACGGAGAATCTAATAAAGACTCTAATTCAGTCATGTTCCATCGACGGCGGTTAATCGAGCGATTTTGGCCTGTATTTTCTACTTTCTCATAGTCATTTGAAGTACCCAGTAGACTATGAATATATAATCCAGGGATTCCCTCTAAACCTAACATAATTGCGTGAGCACAAATGAAGCGGTCAATCTGCCACTTATCGGGTCCTTTTGTTGTTCCTTGAAGGGCATCAAACAGCGTTACGTTGATTTCGTAAGGCTTCTGCTGACCATTGTCAGTCGCGCGCCAAGATACTTTACCGCCGAAGCTCTGCATGGTACTGACTAGCGTTGATATTTCGTCATCGCTCAATAAACCTTCCGCTGGTCGAAGCCCGATACCGTCATGAGACGCAATAAAGTTGAAGTAAGCCGTACCATTTTGTGCTGGAGGCATACTCATCATCCAGCTCTTCAAATACTTACAATCACCCGTCACTAAGGTGTTTACCAAAAGTGGTGGTAATGAAAAGTTATAGATTGCGTGGGCTTCGTTAGCATTACCAAAGTACGTCAGGTTTTCTCTGTTAGGTATATTGGTTTCGGTAATGATGATGATTGAAGGGTCAAGATGTTCAATCAGGGTGCGCAGCAATCGAATAACTTCATGCGTTTGATCCAGATTGATGCAGTTGGTACCTACAATCTTCCAGAGAAACGCAACGGCATCCAATCTAAATAGTTTGGCACCTTTTTCGATGTATAAGCGAATGATATCCACAAAGGTCAGTAGTACTTTGGGGTTTCTAAAGTCAAAATCTACTTGGTCATGACTAAAGGTACACCAGACGTGTTTGGTTCCATCGGCGGTCTCTGTTTCTCTTAACAATGGCGACGTTCGAGGTCGAGTTACCATGGAAAGATCGTCATCGGGATCGCCGGTAAAGAAGAAATCTGAACCAGTGCCTTCGCCTTTAATAAAGTTATCAAACCACACACTTCTGGCGGAACAATGGTTTATGACCAAATCAGCCATTAAGCCATAGTCTTTTGATATGGCCTCGATATCGTCCCAGTTTCCCAGAGATTCATTTACGCTCGAATAATCAATGACTGAGAACCCATCATCGGAGCTGTAAGGAAAAAACGGCAGTATGTGCACATTGTTAACCGTGTTCTTACAGTATGTGTGTAAGAACCGGTTTAATGTGGTGAGTGGACGTTCGTTGTCATCAATTACACTGTCACCATAGGTTATCATTATGATGTCGTCCTCATCCCAGTAGTTGCAATGGGGGCGAGGGGAGGTAATTGGACTATCTTCGTTTAAACCTATTGTTTTTATTAAGTCGGTCGCCAAAGACTCATAGCTTTGCTCCAATGGAACATCGGCATAGATGAACTTTAGATGGTGACATACTTTGTCATGCAGGATCTGCCACGTCATTTTATTGCTCCATAAACTCCGCTGTATCTGCCTCCACAGCTTCTAGAAGTCTTTCAAGAATGTCAGGGATAGCGCTAGTCACACGGTTCCAACTAGGAATAAATGGTGTTTCCATCGGGTTTTCTAAGAAGTGCGTACCGGCTTTCATGATGTTACTCGCAAACATTTCCACGGCTTTTTCTTCATCGTGTATGTCAAGCGTCAGACCGTTCATAACAGCGTCGTTGTGGTAGGTCTCAATGAAATCCAGTGCAATTCTAAAATAAGTCGCTTTGATCGAGCGGAACATCTCGTTACTGAACGTATAGCCCTGCGTAGCAAGTTTTCTGAAAACGGCTTTGGTGATGTCTATAGACATTTTCGACAAACCACCTTGGTCATTGTTCAATGACAAATCTTGGTGTTTATGGTCGTAAATGTCACAGATATCAGCTTGGCATAAACGGTTGTGACTGTAGTTGCGGTGCATTTCAGAAAGCACACCAATTTCGAGACCCCAGTCACTTGGAATACGAATATCGTTAAGTACATCACGGCGGAAGGAGAATTCACCGGCCAATGGATAACGGAAGCTGTCCATAAACTCGAGATATTCGTTGTCACCCATAATGCGCTTTAACGCTCTCAGCAGCGGTGTAACGAGTAAGCGAGATACGCGGCCATTGATTTTTCCATCAGCAACACGAGCATAGTAGCCCTTACAGAACTCATAGTTGAACGTGGGGTTGGCTACCGGATAGATAAGTTTTGCCAGAAGATCTCTGGTGTAGGTAACGATATCGCAATCATGCAGGGCTACTGACTCTGCGCGATTTGACGCAAGTACAAAACCCATGCAGTACCAAACATTACGGCCTTTACCTAACTCTTTGGGAGCAAGTCCTTTGGCTTGTAGTTCTTCATCAAGCGCCTTTAATCGAGGGCCGTCATTCCACAATACGCGGTGATGCTGTGGGAGCTTTTTAAAGAACTTAAGCGCGTGTTTGTATTGCTCTAAGTTTGCACGGTCTAAACCAATAACAATTTCTGACAAATAGGGAACGTCGGTCAATTCGTTCACTATGTGTGGAAGTGCGTCGCCTTCAAGTTCAGAAAATAGTGAAGGTAAAATTAACGCCATTGGGCGTTTTTGAGAAAAGCGAAGCAATTCAGCTTCAAGTTCTTCAGTGGGTCGACGAGACAGGTTGTGTAAGGTTGTTACCACACCGTTTTGATAAAAGTCTGCCATGTGTCCTCCTGAGTTATAGGGAAAGCAGTTTAGTTAGCATTTCGTTCCAGCCCTCTGGGCCGTGTAGGGTGCTGGTATGAACCTCTTCTTTTTGAATATCTGGTGGAGGGTTTACCGGTGATAATATTCGTACCGCAGTGTCTGCGGCTTCAAGCATAGCAATGTCGTTCTTACCATCACCTAGGGCGATGGAATGAACTTTTGAAACGTGTTGTCTTTGATATTCAGCGACTAGCCAAGATAACGCCTGTCCCTTATCGCTGTTACCAGAGATATGGACAAAACGACCGCCCTCTAGCGGTGTAGCGCCCCGTGCAGCAATTGCCTTAATGAAGGCTTGTTTGCGTTCTTCTGTACCCTTCCATAGTACTGGCTCACCAAACTGACGTTGACTCGCAAGTTTAGCTGAATCTGTATCGAGGCCTGTTGCCGCTTGAATATCGTCAATATCCATGGCGGAGAAGTGGGTAAATTCGTCTCTAAATTCTTTACTGACCTTTTCTAACAGCTTAAGCCAATAGTTTTTCGATGAAATAAATGCTTTACACCAGTAACCATCAACCCAAACCGTACCCGCGGGTTTTTGTTTAAAAAAGCCGTGAGGAATGTACACCGCTGCACCATTTTCAATGATGAACGGACCGTTCAAACCAATTTGCTCGCGAAGCACCTTCATTTCAGCAAAGGTTTTACTGGTGGTGGGGACAACTGGAATGTGTTTCTTTTCTAAAGCGTCTAGCGCAGGTTTAGCAGCGTCAAAAGAGTACGTATGATGATCTAACAGCGTGCCATCCATATCGGTAAAAACTAACGTACTCGTCATTCCCTTACTTCCTCCGATGAGATTATTCTTTGGTGATCTAATTTAAATACCGTATTGCATTGGTTCGGTAGAGTTGAGAGCGCATGCTCGGTCAGTCGCTGGTAATGTTGAATAAAACGCAGAATGGCCTCGTCAGACATTATATGTGCGCCTTCAACACCAGACTCTGCGAGTTTGTGCTCTTGTTCACAACGCCAGCGATAAACGCAATCAAAAGACGGTGCTTTTAACATTACTTTGTAGTCTAGTTGACTGAACAAGGTTTGGTAGTTGTCAGATAGCGCGCTATTGGCATAGTTGCGCCAAGTGCCTTCTGGATCCTCATCGGCCTCTAGCGTATTGACTGGTTTTTCGAGGAGTTCAGTGGATTGCGCACTAATACCCACACACCAACCCTCTAATATTATTACGTCGGGCGCTTCAGTAATCACTGGCCATTCTTCTGCTGGAAAAGGGTCATCAGTGGCTTTGTTGAACCGAGGGATAGCAACAGAGTCGCCAGACTTTAAATTTGCAATCACTGATAATGCCAGTGCGGTATCGTGTGTGCCGGGAACGCCGCGAGTCACAAACAATGGATGCACAGTTTTACTGAGTATTTGTCGTTGTGCGCGACTCAAATAAAAATCGTCTATAGAAAGACTAACGACGGTTTTTGAGAAAGTTTCTTCAAGGTAGGTTTGGATGTAGTCAGAAAGGGTGGATTTTCCGGAACCTTGTGAGCCGTTGATTCCAACAACGATGGTTTTATTTGCACTCAACTGGTGCGTGTTTATTCTTTCACAAAGTGGGTTGAACCATTTTTGTGCAGTTGAGGCGTAGGACTGAGGTAAACGATGAGTAGCTAGAAACCGCTCTATGTCCATAATACTTCCTCTTTAGTGCATAACCTTAAAACATCTTAGGGATAACGGTTACAACTATTGTGCCAAGACGAATGCCTCAGCACATTTTAGAGAAAGTAGCCTTAGGCTATGACTGCAATTACTTCTTGGTTGCGATTAAAACGGCTCGTTGTGGTGCAGGGTAACCTTCAATGGTGCGTGTTTTATCATTGGGATCAAGAAAGTCCTTAAGAGACTGAGATTCCATCCACGAGGTTGTGCGTTGCTCTTCAGTGGTTGTGTGATTGCAGTCAACAACTCGGATATTTTCGAAACCCAAGCGTGATAACCACACGGTTAACGCTGCGGTACTTGGCAAAAACCAAACGTTACCCATTTGCGCGTAACGTTCGCCGGCCATAAGTACGGTTTGCTCATCCCCATCTACCACAAGGGTTTCTAATACTAATTCACCGCCTTTGCGCAGTTGTTGCTTTAACTGATTGAGAAACAGCATTGGGTCTTTTCTATGGTAAAGAACACCCATAGAGAAAACCGTATCGAACGCTTGTAAAGGTTGCATTTCTTCAATACCAAGAGGTAAGAAATGAATGTTTTCGTTCCGGTAAAAATGTTTGATCGCTTGAAACTGTATTAGGAAAAGCTGCGTTGGGTCTATTCCAAATACAGTGCGAGCTCCTGCACCTAGCATGCGCCACATGTGGTAACCACTTCCACAACCAACATCGAGCACATTGCGATTAGTGAGGGGAGATATATGGGGTACTACCCGATCCCATTTCCAATCTGAGCGCCATTCCGTATCAATATGAATGCCATGGATATGAAAGGGACCTTTCCTCCAGGGCATAAATTGGCGAAGAAGGCCGTTAATTTGTTTACCTGTGTACTCATCAATATCGTCAACAGAACCAAATTCAACGCGATCCAACAAATTTACTGACGAGGGCGTGGTATTCGGAAGTTTGTTGAGTAACCGACACCATTTATCAAACTCGCCGTGTTTACCGGATTTTTGCCATTCGGTGAGTTGCGCGGGTAACGTTTCTAACCAGTGGGCGAGTGGGCTATCTAAAAGCGTTTGATAGCATTGTTTAAACCATAAAGATTCAGGGCGCATGGGTGGTCTCTTATTCTTACTTAGGAGCTTTAACGGCGAGCATCGAGGTGAAATTGTAGCATTTAAACCACATGACCACGTCGCTAAATCCTGCGGTTTTAAGGCGCTCTTCGTGAGTAGCGAAGGTATCAGTAAGCATAACCTTTTCTAATGAGGCACGCTTTTGAGCAACTTCAAGCTCGCTGTAACCATTATCTCGCTTGAACTGGTGATGAAGGTCAATAAGCCATTCATTCCCCGTCGTGCTTGGATGCTTAATCTTCTCTGAAAGCACTAACACGCCGCCTGGGTTTAATCCGTCATATATGCGTGAGAGTAGTGCAAGTCTGTCTTCTGGTGGAATAAACTGGAGCGTAAAGTTCATGATGACCAAAGAGGCGTTTTCGAAGGTCGTGTCCTGCGCATTCTGGCAAAGGATCTCAACAGGATTTGGCAGCGTAAAACCTTGCACCATACGCTGACATCGCTCCACCATGGCTTGAGAACTGTCTATTCCAATAATTTCACACGGAATGTTTTTTGTCGCTCTGGCGGCAGAGAGTGTAGCTGCGCCCAACGAACAACCAATGTCATAGATACGTGACTGTGGAGTAACAACTTTTCCAGCCACTTCACCAATGGTATGTACAATAGAGGTGTAGCCTGGAACTGAGCGTTGAATCATATCAGGAAACACATCTACCACCGATTCATCGAACGAGAAATCTTCGACTTTACCCATTGGGGTGGCGTAGAGGTTATCTGATTTTTGCACAATAATTACTCACATAGCTTTTGATGGCGGGCAATTTTACCCTTCCTAGCTAAAATGCCAATGAAAATCCGCACAAAATCACTGGAATGTTGTTATTTTTAAACAATAAAGCTTTAGTTAATTAGCCGAAAGTATTACTCTATTACTGACATATTAAATGGAAGCTGTATCCCGAATGACGAGAATATTGGTAGCTGACGATCACCCTCTGTTCCGAGAGGCGCTAAGTGGTGCATTGGCATCGCATTTAGACAATGCGGAAATACTAGAAGCCGGAAGTTTGGATTCGGCGGTGGTCAAGTTAAATGAGAATGAAGGGATACAACTTATCCTTTTAGATCTAAACATGCCTGGCGGTGAGTATTTCAACGGCCTTATTACTTTGGTTGAGGATTATCCCAACATACCAATCGCAGTTATTTCCGGTACAGAAAGCGTTGAAGTTGTTGCTCAGGTGATGAGTTTAGGAGCAAATGGGTTTATTCCAAAGACTTCTGCAACTAGAGATGTCGCGAGCGCCATTGTTGAAATTATTCAGGGTAATAAGTGGCTTCCTGAGGGAATGGAAGAGGAACTTGAAAAGGTCGATGACGAGCTCAAGGTTCTACTACAACGCTTCAGAGAGCTAACACCAAAGCAAATTCAAGTGCTTTCTTATTTACGTTCTGGGCTAATGAACAAGCAGATTGCCCACGAAATGAATGTAACAGAGGCAACTATCAAGGCACACATCAGTGCAATTTTAAGAAAGCTTGAAATCAACACACGTACCCAAGCTGTGTTACTGATGGACAAACTGCAACTCAGTTAAGCCATTTTCATCAAATTATCGATTCTTAAAGCCGGTTTATACCGGCTTTTTTGTGCCCGCCGTATTTGACGACTCAAAAATATCACTATTTATTATTAACTTAAAATAAATTAAAGTTAACAATAAGTTTAATTGTTAACAGTTTGCATTGGTGGTTATAGTTTAGTTAATGAAATTGTTCATTTACGACAAGGACCACTACATTGAAAATTAATAGACTCAATACCGTTGCCGCTGCCATTGTGATGGCATTGTCCTCGCCAGCCGTTATGGCTAACACAGTGATTAAACAGACCACCTCTGGTATGTGCCTTAATACCGCTGATGGCAGCAGCACGCCATCAAATGGCACACAAGTCGTACTCGATAGTAACTGTAGTGGCGGTGCCGCGAGTTTTAGCTGGACGCCAGGAGGTAGCATTCAACATATTCCCAGTGGTCGTTGTGTGCACCCAGGTGGCAGTGCAACGCCACCTAATGGACAAGCACTCGTTTTATGGGATGGCTGTGACTTTGCTGACAGAGTAAGGTTTTCAGATACATGGAATAACAGTATTCAGCATGTGTCTGGCAGTAAATGTGTTCATCCCAATGGAGGATCAGCGAATCCTGCCAATGGAACCAACCTTGTACTGTGGGATGGATGTAATGAAAACCGACTAAGTTTTGTTACTGAACCACAAGGCACTTCATCACAACCCTCTGGAAATGTGTCGGTAAACGTAAATCTAAACATGAAGCACGCGGTTGATCTTGAAGACAGCTTTGATCGTCGTAAATTCATCACACTGCACGCGACTCATACTGAAAATGATTGGTTTGGAGGCAACGTTCAGAGCAGGTATGCCAATAACGCAGATCCAAATTTAATGACAAACTTCCTAGAAACATACGATGTGTACTTTGGTAGAGACACGGGTGCCATGGCGTATCAACTGCGTCAATTAGGCGAAGACTCAAATAAGCCTGGATACGCTAGCAGTAGCGAGATGACAACGAACGGCGGCAATACTAAATGGTCGTATAGTCAAACTAACTCTGCTAATGCACAGGTGATGCGAAGTCACGCCCATAGAGATTCAGACCTCATTGTTGGCGCACAACAACACCCATATTACCCTGATGGCACGGTGATTTCGGGACAAAATTGGGCGTTCTCCCAAACCGACACAGTCTCTGAGCCTTTAGGTACTGCCACTGGGGATTTTATGGCCCTTTACGTTGATAAATACTTTGCTCAAAACGCGAGCGACCCTTATGGTCAAAAACAACCGACCTATGTTGAAGTAATGAATGAGCCATTATTTGAGCTACATGACTATCCTCACGCTGGCTACTCTTCGGAATCCATTCATGACATTTTCCGAATGCACAATAGCGTTGCCGCACAGATTAAAAATCTTAACCCTGATGTTCAGGTAGGTGGTTTTACTGTGGCATTCCCTGATTACGAGAAGGGAAGCTACATTATGGAAAACTGGGAAACTCGAGATAAGTACTTCCTTGATTTGGCTGGGAACAATATGGATTTCATATCAATTCACTTATATGATTTTCCTAACTTCCCGCATAGTGATGGCACCATTCACGAGCAATATCGCAAAGGGTCAAACATGGAAGCCACTCTCGATTTACTCGAGCAGTACATGGCATATAAGTGGGGCAGTATTAAACCGATTTTAGTATCAGAATACGGTTCTCAACTACAAGGTTCATTCGGCACTCCATGGAGTCCGGAGCGAGATTGGTTGTGTTTGAAAGCAATGAATTCCATGATCATGAGTTTTCTCGAGCGTCCTAATCGTATAGAGAAGGCCATTCCGTTTATTCCAGTTAAAGCCGAGTGGGGCAGAATAAGCGAGTCAATTCCTTATTATTGGCGTTTGATGAGACAAGCGAATGAGGGCGCAGGTGAATCTGGCACTGATTGGGTGTATACCGAGCAAGTGAGGTTCTATCAATTGTGGTCTGATGTTAAGGGCCTTAGGGTCGATACATGGGCAAGTGATCAAGATATTCAAGTTGATGCTTATGTGGATGGCAACGACGCCTATCTCATTCTTAACAGCCTAGAATTTGGTGTTACCGACATCGATTTGTCTATGTTGGGTAACGCATCCAACACGGTTAACAGTGTAAATATAAAACACCTTTACCCCGACGGAAGCGGTAAGCCAGTACTTGACGATTACAACGTGGGTTCTGTACCCAATTCCGTTACTTTAGGTGCAGAGTCTACGATGATCATCAAAGTGTCTTATGCGAGTAACGTTGTTATCGACCAAATAAATCAAGAAACTAAGCATTACTCGAATAAACAAGTACAAGCCATTAATGCCAATGTAACTAACTACTTTAATATCAATGGTGTGAGTAAAAACGCCAACGGTGAAGCCGTTTTGCGCGTAGGCCTTGGGCGTGAACACGGCGCTTCGCTAACACCAACGATAACGGTCAATGGCATTCAAGTGAACGTACCGACTGACTTTAGGGGTTATGATCAACAACACAGCGGCAAAGGGCGCGATCGCTTCTTCGGCGTGATTGAAATTCCTGTGCCTTATAGCGTTATTCAAACAAACAATGTGGTAGGGGTGACCTTTGGAGACACTGGAGGAAGTGTGAGTAGTGTGACATTGCAAAACTTTGCGATGAGCACGGCAGTAACCCGCCAATAATTACCTTAAACAAGCAAACAATGTCGTTGTTTTACATTGAAAACACCCTTCTCAAAGAGAGGGGTGTTTTTTAAAGAGGGAGACTATTACACCCGACCGCAACAAATGTGCCTTCAAATTGACCTGCATTATTGCCTTCATAGTCTAGGTGTGAAGCAACATTAATTCGAGATTTGCCCTTGCGTTTTAGCATTGCGACAAATTTGTTCCAATCACTTCCATCAATGAGTCTTGCGGTAGCTGAGAACCGGCCTGTAATGGGCGCATCGTAAGTCATTGTATTCTTTTGAATGACGAGCGTGGTCGATATTCCTTCCGAAGCTAACTTTTGATGTAGAAACGCCCACGCAGACAATATTGACACTGAAGAGGCACTCCCACCGAAAACTGAATCCCGGTGGTTAATGTTGGGCTCAAGTGGCGCGGAAACGGTTAAGCTGTCAGGAGAAATACTGATGACTTCAACTTCCATAGACTTGACCTGGGGTATTTTTTGGCAAAGGTAATCTTGTAGTTCTTTTAAATCCATAAAGTTTCCATTAAGTCCTATGTATTACTCACTTCTTAGTTGTGAAAGTGCAGTTCGAGAATAGCTGGGGCTCTTTTTATGAGCTGAACAGTGCTGCGGGCTACAACTCAAGCATCTCCTACACATACATTGCTACAAAGAAAATAGCGAATGGAGTTGCAATAAACAAAACGAACCGAAGAAATTTCTGTGGTTTGTCACTAGAAACAACTACAGTGTTATAAAGTATTGTTTTTATTGCAAAAAATTGTTAAAGCGAGAAAGTGGCCAATTAATCCAAGCTGGGTTAGAAACATCATTGAAACAAAAACCGTTGGTGTAGTAGCTAACCCAGTTAATAATTTGTTTGAGTAGTCCATCATGAGTTTCTGCCTACCGGTACGTTTTACGTCATTATAAGTGGCGCAAAGCACTTAACTATACTAAAAACGACCAAGTGCAATCCACCTGTATCCGATTCTTAACTATCGATTTGGCTAACCAAATTTTCTAAAGCATTTTCAACAGCCAATTGAGTGAGTGACTTTCCATTTTCAGTAGAGCCAGATGTCTGGTACACGGACATACTGTGAAACCCAACAGACTCATAAACCCTATCGAATACGCGAATCTTTATTGCAGCCACAACAAAATCGCTCTGAGATTCATGGTAGTTAACGCCAGCCTCCATTAGAAGCGCCAACGGGTAGGATACTGCTGCAACTGCAGCACCAGAGCTCGCTTTTTGCCGATTTGGAAAATAATCAATCACTTCAAATTTTAACAATGAGACTTGAGTCTCATCTGGCCACCCAGTAATTTCAGCTAGCTTGTATGAGAGATAGTCAATTACTGCAGGTCTGAAGCCTGAGTCTCTATGTTTGAAGATTGGCGGACAATTCACGGGGCAAGGTTTAAACTCCTTGTCCTCAACAGAGCGGCTGTCTACCAAATGAATTCTCGGCGCATTTAATGGAGGCGTCGGACCAAGCGTATAGGTTTCAATATAAGCGCATGAGGTGCATGTTAACAGTAAAGCAAGTATTAAATTTTTCATTTAGGCCTTCCGAGCGTATTGTTCGATTTTTCCTTTTGAGGAATAGTACCAAGTTAAGCGACAACAGCGAGTTCCAATAATAGCGAAGCCGTATTGTTTTTGACTCAGCAGCTAGAGTAGGGGTTGTGACTTAAACGCTTTGCTATATGTCACAGGCCAACACTCTGTTTTATTCGCCACGGCTCGAGTTAGTTTGATTTGGAGATAATTTCCATGAGAAAGGCTCCAGCATCTCAGTCACTTACTGATTATCTTCGTTGAAATACCAGAATAATCTTTTTAAATCTTGTTCTGGAATATAATTTGGGTTTTCGCTAAGCCGCTTGATACTGGTAGTGTTGGCGTCTCTATTTTCTATATATAGAGGAAAATAAAAAGAGCAAAAATTTAATTGTGTGTTTCTCATAAACGTAAACAAGTAACTTTGACCGATTTCAAAGTTCCCTAAAAATTCACTGTCTTCAAACGTTATAGTCTGTTCGCCAGTAATGTCCCCTTTAAATGAATGGAAAATTTTTACGGTATAATTGTATGTTCTACGTCTTTCTGCGGTTTGAGTAAAATGACCACTCATGATCATTCCAAACACTACGTCAGAAGCTGCCGAATAATGGTCTTCAGGTTTTATATCCTCGTTTATCTTACCATTGATTTCGCATTCCCATGCGAAAGCATTAAATGGCAGTGTTAATAAAAACAAAACTTTAATCAATTTCATTGCAGGTACCAAACATTAAGTTAGCGGCAAAAGTACAATGCGAAAATTGAGAAGCCGTGTCATATCTCAAATATTTTGTTAAGGCTTCAAATCTTGAGACCGCTTTTTTCATTTAAACACGCCACTAATAAATGAAATCCTTTGAGTTGCTCAGTGACTGATAGAAATATTTTACCGTCATCACCATACAAATGAAGAACTTGTGTACTTACGACATGTTGAACTTTTTTAACTGAAGCCCAATCAACACTAAAAGTTTTAACACCTCTTTTAATAGTAATATTATCTTCTGACAGTGTAATGGTGGCATTCATATAAGGAAGAGTTCTTAGACCGTGAACAGTCATATAGAGATTTCCTCCACCTAACAGTGCTGCCGCTAGAAACATCGAAAACTCATACCTTTCATACCATATTGGTATGAATAAGCACCAAAGAGCTATACAAAACATGATCGGCAAAAACACCCACCCAATGATCCTAATCCAATAAAGGGTGAGATAGTTGAACATCATCCATGAACTTGCTCCTAAATTCCCGCATGAGCGGTTAACAACAGTTGGTCAACACTGTGCAGTGAAGTAGCAAGTAGCCAATTACTATACGTCCGTTTCTCTGTACGTTTGTTATGTGTGGTCTTAATTGTATGTATCCAGCAATTCATAAGCTATTTTTTGATGTTCGGGACTCAAAATAGTTGTTTCAGATAAAGACTGAATCACACGAAGTTCTTTTTCCTTACGTATTTTGCCTCTACCTACTATTTTCAGGAATTCTTTGAAGCCCCTATTTTGGTATGCTTCTAATGGAGGTAGACCGAGTTCTTGAAGTTCAGAGCTTAGTTTGTCTTGCTGCATCTTTTTCAACCCTGAGCAAGCTTCTAAAGCGTCGCTGGCCACCATACGGATTGAGGTAAGTGAAAGTTTGGCTAGTGCCGAATGGGAGAAAGTATCATTCTCGGTATCTGAGGATTTAAATACGTGAGATACAAATCCAATTAAGAGTTCTTTTTCTGATTTCACTGAGGTACCTAACTAAACTAAGGAACTTTAATACAACACGAAAATAGCGAAATCGCTGCGCGTTTGCTTTACAGTGATTGCCTTTAACAATTTCGATTCAAGCACTTGTTATGCGCCATTTCCAAATAAGACCTCTGATTGTGGCAGCTTTTTCATTTTTCTTGATTCTGAGATCGAATTACGGACAAATAAAACCTGCTCTTCTGGCGTTAGAGTAATCATATTGTTTACAAAAGTTTTGACGGATAGTGCCCAGTCTCTATTGTCTGAGCATTCTATGACATCTGTGAAATATTTAGCAGCCTGACGATATTCAAGAGCATGCAAGCATGCCATACCTTTGTTTAGGCTCGTCCATATGTTTTGCCTATCACCAACAGTGTTTTCTAGGATAAAGTTTTTGGCGTCTAGTGGAACAGAAAGTGCCTCTCTGAAAGCGACAACTTTCATTTTTGCTTTTTCAGCTAACTCTAGAGCCTGTTGAAAAAATGATTCTTCACACTCAAATTCTACAAAATCACTTTCTCGGTAACATAAATCGAAGGCAAAATCGCTTTTAGGATACCATTGCCAGTTAATTCCAGTATTGAGATAAGTGTCTTTAGACCAACTAGACGGCTGAAATTCAACGATAGAAATCCACCACCCATTGTCATCAAACCAGATTCTAGATTGCCCTTTTCTCGTCAAACCGTTCGGTTTTAAAATTTCTCTGGCAGCTTTGTTGATTAACTTACTATGTATTGGTGTTGCCATTTATCCCTCTTGGCGCATAGCGGTAAGTAGTATTGTATTTTTGCCTTAGCGACTCAAGCAATTGGATACGAATCGAGCGTTTTGTTAGGTTGTCTTCTCTCTTACGACTACCGTTTGTATGTCTTTAAATGACGTTAAGTTCCCAACTAATATGACCTCATTTTTATAGTAAAACTCGCAATTGGGCAATTCTGGTGTCTGATGGTCCCAAGTTTCGTTACCGTTTTTCCTTGTATGAGCCGTGTGTCTGATAGCCTCCATGTGAAATTTGAAGGTTACCAAATTCGTCTGAAATGCTAGCAGAGCTGTTTAGATCTAAAGACACATACATGGCAATGGAATTGACTTCCCCGAAGCATTGAAAAGTGACTCCTTTTATTGGCGAGTTTGATGAATCGACAAAGATAAAAGTGTAGGTTCTGCTGGGAGATGCACCGTGCCAAAATACCTCGTGTTCACTATCGGATGGAAAAGATGTACAGCCATTTAATAAGAATATTAATAAGAGTGAAAAGGTAACGTTGTATACAGACAATTGCGATTTAAGCACCTTTAAAAGCTCAATCATCTTCGGGCAACCTCAAAAGCGTTAGAAATGCTTTTAATAGTCCCCATCCGACGCAAAGAACACCGCTCAACAGCAAAAAACTCAGCCATAAATATTGGTTGTCATGAAGTTGACCTGCTTGATCCATAAAAGGTGCTGCCGCAATTACCATAATTAAACCCATTGCAAAGAAGCCCGCAGCCTCTAAGTAGGGTTTTTGCCCGTTGTTGAGATTAAGCACAACTGACAGTTTAGAATGAAAAATGCTGGACGGGTTTATCATCCTTCTTGCCAGTTGTAGGAGCAGTGAGCGAGCAGACAGGAAAATAGTGACTAGAGCAATACCAAACACATAGGTTGGGGAATCAAATCCAGTAAAATATTTTTCATTGTTTCCAATTGACACGAGACACCAGTAGGCAAGCACTATTGATAAAAGTAGGGAACATAACTGGGTTAATACTTTTCTCATCTATTACTACTTAATTCATCCTTGATTGAACATTACACACAGCTGAGTAGTGAAAGTGCGAACCAAAAATAGTTGAGCCCCACTGAGTTTGTGTTCCAACGAACCGCGTCGCGACTTTGAAGCTTTATTGGTTGTCAAAAAGCTGCTTTACTTTTTGGCTTTTAAAAAGATATGCAACTATTAGACATGGGGCAAGTAATGCGAATGGTAAATAGACCAAGTCCTCCTTGGCAATGTATGGTAAGGCGAAAATGCTTAACAGTGCGACGGAATAAAATTCCCTAGAATATTTCCAACAGCGAATCAATAACAAACCTGCTATTGGAAGAGTGCTTCCAATGAATATTAGCCAGATGCCCAAATCATTTTCCCAAATTTCTTCAAAGCCCATAACTTGTCCCTGATAAGAAAAATTTCCCATAAACCCAGGAACTGTAGCTTTGAAGAGAAATAAAATACAAAACACTGCGTGTCCAACTATGAATTTCATTAGCAAAGGCATTTTCTTATATGTTTCAATCATGTTCCGATATCTAACTTCTAATTAAGAGGCACAGGTGCCTGAGTTACGGAAAGTGAAGTGCGTGTCTCTGCTTTTTGGTTTGGTAACCATACTTTTATCTGGCATTTAGCCGATTGAATTCCAAATGAAAAACTTCCGACTTTTGGAGGAAAAGGTAATTCAACTTTATATTGATTATTTAACGCTACTTTCAAAGTGGCGTCTTTCCAATCAAATTGAACAGAAAGGTCTGATAGCTGAGAAAACTCCTCTATCGCTGAACTTTCATGTACAACTTTCTTATCATTTACCCACATCTCCATTCCCATAACAATATTTTGCTGAAATTCGAGTGTTCCATAAAACCAAAAAGAATTTTAAATTTTTGAGCTTTGTCTGAAAAAACAAAATTAACACCTGGAGGGAATGTGTCACTGTTCCGAACTTTTTCTAGCTGAAAGCTGAATGTAGCCTCACTGTATAGATTAGTGTCAATGGTTATTACACTCGTTTCACCAGCATCTACATCCACGTACACAACAAGCTCTTCTGAAAATAGATTAAATGAGGTAAGCAAAAGAAACACCGCAATCGCTTTCAAAATTAACACTGGATTATTCATAGTTGTGATCTTGCCGTTTGCTACGTGCCATTACGCCAAGTAATCTCTGCATTTGGAAAGTTGATAGTTAACTGATTAGTGACTTCTAGAGAAACCTGGTATTCAATATCTGGTTTAGCATAAACAAGTATATCCTTTACTGGGCATTGGTCGTTGGCAAGTATTGTAATGAGTTTATCCAGTGTTACTGTTTTACCTTTTCGCCGAATCAAGCTATCGTCGATTATATATATTGATTCTTCAATACAGATATCATCTCTATGACAGTAAGCGGGGCAGTCTGTCTTTTCTCCATCTGAGACGACTAACGCCTTTTCAGGACTGTCATCCATGCTGAGCGCGAAAAACAGAATCAAGATTAACAAGATACTCAATAAACCCATTTGTGCTTGATTGTTCATCGTATTCTCCGTGTTTCATTCGTATTTACACCTAACTTTTAAATAAGGGGCGATAACGCGTAGGGCATAATAGCAAAGCGGCCCCAGGTGTTAGCGTCCCAGCGAACGTAGTGTGTGGCCTGATCTTCTTGTTAGGTGCCATCAATTCAATCCAAAAGCTAATTCGAATAGGTTGAGAACACTTGGTATATCCCAAGCCCATTTACCTTGTGAAAAGAAATAGCGTGTTGCTACCATATAAAGCAGACCAAAGAGAACCCATACTGCTATTTTGAATGCCATGAGCTTCTCATCAGATACAAAGCGCCTTTCTGCCCTTTTTGTGAGTTCTGCGTTTACAGCGATTGCATTCAGACTTGTTATTAAAATAATGAAGCCTGTGTATTTGGACACTACTTCTGGAGTTTTGTAGTCGATTATCGCTAACCAGCAAACTAAAAAAAACCATCCCGAATGGGCCAACTATTTCATAATTAGTCTCTTTTTTATCGTCGCCAAAAGACCAGTATTGCATGTATAGTTGGTTAGTTTGAAAGTAGTATATGGCTCCAATAAATCCCGCAATAAGTAATGATTGGGCCCTTTGAGCGTCACTGGAAAAATCGAAAGTGAATAGCATCAACACAAATGCGATGAGCAAGAATGCAAGATGGAAAAATTCTTTTATGTTAAACAGTGACTCAGACTTCATTGGCATCTAATACTAAGCTAAGGGGCAAAAGCAGAATGCGAGAATAGCGGAGCTGCATTGTGTATTTGTCCTAGCAGCCCGCGCAGCGGGTAGCGACGTAAGCGTTTTGGCAGAAATCATTGCCCACCACAGCGAGCAGAGTCTATTTTCATATTAGTGTGATAGCCTTCTTGCCTGTCAGGTGCAGCCATATCAAAATTGATTGTTTTTCCTGCGTTTAATTGACCCCTTAGCGTGGGAGTTGAACAAACAAACGCTAGTATGACTGGTTTGTAGTAAGATGCTTTTTCTGGCAGTCCAATAGCATCAATTTTAATCACGATGCTTTGCTGTTGTATCGAATGATACTTCAGTTCTGTTTCTACGCCCTCAATGCCAAATACTGTATTTTGAATTAAATATGATAGCACTTCTTCGTTTTTAGTATCTCTGTAGTGATAGTAGATAAGTGAGGTAATGAATGTCAGAGCGTATATGCCAAACTTTAAGAGCTTTCTATCCTTGCGCACTAATTTTTACTCCTGAATTCTAACACCAAGCTAAGGGGCAAATGTACAATGCGAAAATCGAGAAGCCGCATTGTGTATTTGTCCCATCAGCCCGCGTAGCGGGCTGTGACTTAAGTGTTTTGTTATTTTTCATTCCGAACTCCACACAACCTCTGTTTCAATATCATGTTCTCCATACTGCATCGTTATTGTTTTTACTCCATTCTCTGATGTGTGAAATCTAAGGTATAAATAGTGGTCAAAACAACCTTCTACCATTATGTTTTTGCTTCTTGGTCGGACTCTACCAATTTCTAAATCTTGGAACTCTGGCGGTAACCCATTTTCATGATGAACGTAATATCCAGCATAAGGAAGATCTTCACGGGCAGAATATTTATCCATATCCTCAAATAGTTTTTTTAGTCTATCTTGGCTTAGTGATCTCACATAGTTTGCTGCTTCGGAATCCTTCATACAACCTCTGGAATCAGAGCTTAAAACAAAGCCGATAATGACAAAAATAGAAACAGCTATAGTTATAAAAATAGCTAGAACTGCAAAAACATTGATTAATAGATTTTTTAAAAATTTTAGCATGGCTGATTAGGACATAATTTTTAAATAAGGGGGGCAGGCGCGAGGGCTAAAATGCGAGTCAGCCCACGTGTATGTGTCACAGCGAACACATTGAGTGTCTTAATTTTTTTCAATGTTTCAATCCTTTGCGCCTTTTTCAATACGATCAGCTTGGATAACTATTGGTTCTGCATTCGATACTTTTTCTAATACGAGGAAAGGACCGCCAGAATACTTACCGTTACTTAAAGTAAAAAAGCTTCGCTGTTTACGGTTTTCATGACCTTTTAAATATAAATCAAAAAATATACGAGTAGAGTCACTACAAACCTGCTCTGTGACAATAATACTACTAGTAGCTTTCATTATTGCCTCTTCAATTTGCTGAGAAGTGGTACTACTGTTTATTTGCTCCAAACCAAGGTAGGTAGCTACATTGTCGTTTTTCCCTGAAGCCATGATGACTCTTTCATTTTCAGAGTAATAACTAATACATTTGTTGTCTGCACAAGAACTAGTTAAGACTGAAGAAATTACTAGTAAAAATATTCTCATGGCTCACCAAAAAAATAGTACTAAGCTTAGGAGCAAACGCACAATGTGACAATCGCGAAGCCGAATTGTGTTTTACCCTAGTTGCCCGTGCAGCGGGTTCCTTTGAAACTCTCTATAAGTTCATAAGTTGCGAAAATGACCTCTGTATCATTACCATTATGGGTTTCGACACCCAATTTAGTGCCAATTATCTTGGCGTGAAAAACAGCAATCGATTTCATAAATTCCCTAGCGCACAACGCCTTAAAAAGTTGGCGGCTTGTTTGGTACAAAAAAGGTAACAGCTTCGCCAAGTCCGCGTGCTTTGACTTGTTAAGCATTTTGCTCGGCACCTTTATAAATTTGAAAACCAATACTGGTAATGCCTACAAGCTGTAAAGCCAATATTACGCACTCTGCTAACATGAGTACTAGGGCTGCAATATCACCAAACTGATAAATGATATAACCCATGATGCCCAAATGAAGCACAATGCTAATACTCCACATTATTGCCTTGGAACGCAATGACTTACCTTTGCTCACATGAATCAGCACGAGTGAGATTGCGTATACGATCAAAAGAATTAGTGACTTTACAAAAAGAGAGTCTTCAAAAGGATTGTCTTTAAAGGCCAATAGAATGCCCAAAAACAGACATCCCGTTAATAGATATGAAGCTCCCGCTACGTTTATAATGTATTTCGCTAATCGATCTTCCATACGTGTATGCTTAACATTTAGCCACATAATATATTTGTCCCAGCAGCTCGCGCAGCGGTTTGCGACCTGAGAGTTTTATTAGAACTACCCATCCTCTTCATTCAAGATAGCCTTTAGAGCTGGACGCATAACAGTCAATATGAGGACAATTACTGTGAGAGCGCCCATAAGAAGCTTTAGGAGTGGAAGAAACTCAGGGCGCTCCCAGAGCTCACCATAGACCTCTTTTTGTCTTTCCAGCTTTATAAACTCTTCATATGCTTTATTTAAATCTTGATGTTTTGTAATTTCTGGGTAGTCGATTACGAATCCATGTTTTGCCAGTGAGATTCTGGCTAACTCAGTCTTTGCTATGTCTACATACAACATGTGATTTTTTACATCAGAGTAATATCGAATTTCCTCTTGATCCAAAACGTCAGCAATTTTGACCGAATCCACGAGGCGCATATCTTGTATGAGAGGTCTAAAAATTGGACTGTCTTCTTGTGCCCATTGCAATACAAAGATTGCTATTGCCATAGAAAAGACTAGAAAAATTGCCAGCTTAATCCCTTTTTTGTTTAACAGCATAAGTTTTCTCTTCCTTGTTTAGAAACATCCACTTTATTAAAAACGTAGTTCTAACGCACGATACGAGGCAATTACTTAAAGGCGAAAATCGCGGAGCCGCATACGAGAAATGGTACCAGCGACCGAAACGAGTGAGCTTGATCGGCTAGTTAGGTTTCATCTTTTTCAACGAGAGGCACCAAAATACAGGTACCAATAAACGTGCAGATAAGCCAAAAAATGATGAAAATTACAGGCCAGCCTGAAATATCCTCATTTAGTTTATAAACGTACATGATTGGAGCAACAGAAAAAACAAACCATATAAATGAAACAGCATCATCAGTTCTCAACAGTACTTTACAATTATGACAACGATTCTGCCTAATCCGATTCATAAACAGAAGCATGAGAGGCTTTTGTGGTGTTTTACACTTAGGACATTTCGACCAAATCTTCATTAATCAACTGAAACCTAATACTAAGCAAAAGGGGCAAAAGCATAATGCTAAAATGTCGAAGCCGCATTGTGTATTTGTCCCAGCAGCCCGTGCAGCGGGTTGCGACTTGAGCGTTTTGTTAGCTTCCAATTTTGCACTGCGCTATCGTTGATAGGGATTTTTGCCATGCTGAATCTGAGTCAAAGCCATTGACTATGCCTCCATTGGAACTTTGGCCCATGAATGCTCCCATACCGTGTTGAATCATATATGTTGGCTGGTAAGAAGGAGGCCCTATTTTTTGCAAACTTGTACAGATTTCTTCTGTTTTAATGCTATTCAGTGCAGCTTGAAATGCTTCCACTTGTTTTGGGGCCAGCGCACCAAAAGTATTCATTCTTAAAACGCTTATAGCTTGATGCGCGGTATTATCTGAAACCCTTTCTGTATCGAAATAACCATAGGACATACCAACAAAATAAAGCTCCGCTGCAGTGGAATAATTACCAGCTTCAATACATTGATACAAGCCGCTAAAAATATCTACGGGATTATTCTTGCTCGATATTTTAGTCAGTGTTTCACAACCAATACTTTTGGAATGAGAGAGATTTCCTTCGGATTCGTGATTGGTATTTTTTGGTTCCGTGGAGCTGCACGCTGCCAAAAGTGAAACAAATGTCCAGATGTAGATAGTCTTTTTCATGTTTCCTTTCCTGAGATGTTTCCTGATTGGGAGCTAACGCCCGCATTTGCGGCTGGTTTGGAGCGCAGCGGAAAACCAGTCCGACAACATGAGCTTGTTAGGTATTTTCTTCATTTGGAACATGAGCCTTCCACTGCTCTTTTACATAATCATAGAATCCATCCAGTCCCGGTGCTTGAACAACCTGCGCCAGCTCTTGCCCTGCCTGGGAAAGTAATACTGTGCCTATGGATAATCTGTTGTTGTGGTCATTTTTAATTTCCAATGGTAAAGGTTGGCCACAATAAGCTACAGCGAAATTCTTTGGCAATCCTTTTCGGCTAAATCCTGACAATGAATTAAATTGAATGAGTCCAAGGCTATCTAAATGAGACAGGCTGTTAAAGTTGATCCCTAGGTCATTATAAATGGCGGCTTGGCTATCAAAGATTAAAGGAGTGAAGCTCCCAACAGCCCACCCAAACCTACATAAAGTTTGGAACAGTTCTGCATCTCGTTTGTCGAGATCACCAAGTAGATTTACTGTGCGTCTAGAAAATGAGCCTGGTGTATTTGCCTCTCCAGCAAGAACATTAGCCCATATAGTCTGCATTTCGTCATCTGAAACAATCCTTGATTTATCGAAGAAATTTGTGACCCAATCATCTTCCATATTCGATGGGTCGGATTGCTCGTCAAGATGAGGGATGGATTTCTTAGTTATTTCCTCCATATTCTCTTGCCGATTTGCTTCCTCTTCAACAAAACGGTGCATTGCTCTACGATGTAAATCAGTAATTTCTATTTCTGATTCTGCTTTAATCAAGTTGGCCTCAGCTTCTGCCTTTGCAACACGTTTTATCTGCCATGGCTCAAATACTCCGCCAAGTGCAGAAGAAACCTTTTCAATTAACGTGTTTGCAGGCTTAGAAAGCTCGCCAAGGTTTACTAGTGATGTGGAATTATGATCTGACATTATTTACACCTAACGCCTTGCTAAGAGGCGCAAAATGCTTGGCTAAAATTAGCGACGAAGGAGCGCAATCCAAGCTTTTTGCGTCCTACTTGAGCAATTTGTTAGAGCTACTCGTAACCAGTCGTATGTCTCTGTTTTATATCTTGAACACTTTCACCATATAAAACTTGTACGCTTGAAAAATCGACTTCAACTTCGGGTTTTATTAGTTCTAGTAAAATCTTATTTTCATTGTTCGAATAACTAATAAGCTTTCCAAAGTTTTTTAGCCTTTTTAAATCTATCTTTGTTTTGGCATACGTTGGAAAATTTTCCAAAAAATCATTGAGTTCAATGATTATATGGTCAGTTAATTTAATACACCTTTCAGTAACATCGATTAAAGTTACTAACCCCGCTCTTCCAAAAGCTTTTTCAGCGTCTTGCATAGTGATATTGGCAAAAGCTTTGTTGCCGTATGCACTTAATATCGCTTGTTTAAATGCTTCGTTAATTTCATTTCTCTTTTCCCACATATGCAAAAGTGCATTGTAGTTTCCAATCATGGCATTAATTCTAGGAATCTGTGCCCATTTGTGTGCTTGTTTTTTATGTTTTTCTTCGGAAGGGACGATAAAAGCGAGATCTTGATAATTCTCTACTACAGGTTCAGATTTCATTACAATACTAGGAATTGATGCCAACCTCTGAATAGGGTTAGCTTGCAATTGTTTGTGATAATTACCTTTAATCGCAACGAGTGATGACCTTGCTCTTTCAACGTCTAAAGTCCATTTATTAGCTGCTATTAGTTTGTCTTTTTCTAGTTTTAGGCTTTCTTGTCTACCAAGTGCAATGTGGGCAATAAAAGCACCCAAGAGTGCAGTGAAAAATGCGCTCGCGATTGGAAAAATATAGTCTTTAAAATAATTAGGCTCCTGTTTCAGGCTTTCGATAGCTGAAACTATCATTTCCGTTTCTTGATGCACGATAATCCCTTGTAGCTCTAACGCCTTGCTAAGAGGCGCGAAAAGCTTGGCTATAATTAGCGACGAAGGAGCACAAGCCAAGCTTTTTGCGTCCTTTTGAGCAACTTGTTAAGTAGCAGACTTCACGTACTTTTTTCTTCTTTCTTCATCCATATTCAATAGCTGTTTTCCCTTTTCTATCTGTTCAGGGGTTGGCTCTGGTAACTCTCGGAACCATTTCTCCCAGCGCTCCATTAATGCTTGAAGAGACACCTCGTTAAACATGCCATTTTCTTGGCCGTGAATCAAAGGATATAACTTTGAAGCAAGTGGCTTTTCTTCCATATGACGTTTAAACAACCAAATATATATATCGACTATTTCCAAACCTGAGCTATCAGTGCCGGGAGTACATTCAATAGGTACTGATGGCATATGTCTTAAATCCATCATTGGCATCCCTGGTCCAAATCCCATAGGCTCTTCTAAGTTCTTTGTATTTCGATATAAATCTGAAATCCACTCTTGAGCTTTGTTAAATTCTGATTGTCTATCAACAACCACTTTTTTAGCTTCTGATTTTGAATTTTCTAGACGAGTGGCAATCCCATGCATTACCGATTGGAATCCAATAAGGTTTGGAGATATCTGAAGTTTGCTTTCTTTTGTGGTGGCGTGATAATGAATTTCACTTGGATTTATAATTGCCCAATTTAAAGCATCAGTAATAATTTCTATGGAACGCTCGTCAGGTAACCAATGAACCCGCTTAAGCAGTTCTTGGCAAACTTCAATAAGCTCCTTTTCTGCAAATGCCTTTTTAATTGCAATCCGTGCTTTCCATGCTTTTTTTAATAAATCCTCATCAAACAGATAACTTACTTTTGAAACTAAAACGTACCTTAACGGGGTCCAGTAAGCATTCCATGGTACTGCTGGATTATTGCCTTGATCAAAAACTTGATCAAAGAAGCATAAAGCTGCGTGGTCTTTTTTAGTTAATCGATAAAAATCAAATGATAAATTATATGTATCTTTAAGCTCAACTAAGTCATCTACTATTGTTACAAGCCTACCATTACCTAGTTCTGCAGCATGCAACCTTTCAACCCCTAAGTTTTCTCTGAGTTTTTTGACATGAGAGAGTAGCAGTTCATCTAAGTCATATTCAGAGCTTAAGACACCGTAGTAAAGAAAAGGCTGGTTATCATCAAACAATTCCATCCCTGTCTGACCGCTTTCATCTATATAAAAATACACCTAACCTCTCCGATGCAACTTAACGCTTCAATAACCGGCGCAGCTTTACTGCGTCCGGCGCCTGAAAGGCGCGTAGTTAATTGACTTGTTAAGTGTTCGCAACATCTGGATTCGGGATGGCTTTCTCTAAAAAGAACGGCGTATAGTTTGCAGCATTCAGACCACCATCATGCACTGTACCTAAATCCTCTGGCGTTACATCCATTGTTGGCCATATCTTATTGTGGCCGATAAACCGATCTAAATTGAGCTTGTTAAGCTCTAAAAATAAGTAATCCTCGGTCTCGCCGCGACTAACTCCTGCAGCCCAGTATGAAAATGAGCTAGCTATGATGTCTGCTACCTGAATTTGTGAATAATCTTTGGAGCTAGCGAACTTTAAAGACTTTCCTTTAAGAGGGAGGTTATATTTCCTTCGATCGTAACCAAGCTCCACCTCGTCCTGAGTCCAGTCCATAAATTGTGCAAACAAGAGTCTTTGCTTTTCTATGCTATGAGAATCATCATGAATGATGTGAAAACCTCTCGGATATGCGTCTCCCCATTGCGCGCAGTGACTAAACAATGCTGGTATTGATGGATCTAAGGAAAATTTGTCAATTCCGTTAAGAGCATCATGGATACAATTTTTCGTAGCCATAATAAAGTCAATGTCTTCTTTAAAATCCTCGCTAGACGAGGACTCTTTTACCTTTTCAAGACTGTTGTAAAAGTTGTCAATATCGTCCTGGTTTTGGTCTCGAATCATTACCACAAAGAGTTTGTACATAGATTGAACCATATCCTTGTCGCAAAATGCTGGCAAACAGTAATAAAGCATGTTTGAAAGAGCGATATTCGCTCCGTTTAAATAGAGGTCTTCGCCCATTAGGTGTAGCATGTGCTCGACAAGAAGATCGACGATCTTAGTTGTTACCATGAACTCCTTTAAAAATATGTTTATTTTCACATTTTTTGTATCAAGTAACTGGCTACTCATTAACCTAATGATGCCATCTTGACCTGATTTTCTCCGTTTCAGATTTTTGAAATGTGCTTCATGTGGAGAATTGGAATCTACAAGAGCTAGCAGCTTCTCAGATTCCTTTTCAGAAAATATACAGCTAGATAGAGTGAAAACAGGCTGGTCTGGATCAAGTAGATTCGAGCCTGTATTTCCTGATTCATCAAGAAAGATCGTTGGGATTTTTTGCTTTTCGCGCATGGCTAAATCTTGCTTTTTGTTCTGCAGATGCTTTCTCGCCTTTTTTTTGGCATCTCTCTTAGATTTACTATTCTTGCTCATACGACCCTTGACACTTAACACTAAGCTAAGGGGCAAATGTACAATGCGATAATCGCGAAGCCGCATTGTATATTTGTCCCAGCGACCCGCGTAGCGGGTTGCGACTTGAGCGTTTTGTTATAACTCGGGCCAATCATCGCCGAATTTCCTACTTATAAAATCATAGTGCATTTCTGTACCAAACGGCTCTACAGGAAGTTTACTTTTAGAAGTGTAAATTTCCAGGTTACCTAGTATTTGTTTTTCATGTATTAACGCGAGTAAATCGTGAACTCCTGATTCTTTGGCTCGTTCGAGCATTGCAGAAAGCACTAATAATTGTTTTTTATTAAGAGTGCTAAGGAGCTCATTGATTTCTGAGTTTTCTGCTGTATCAGGGTACTTTCCTTGTAGACACCAATTTGACTGCATAGAGCGACTGGTTGCTACTGCATCATCGATAAATGATTTGTATTCTTCCAATGAATCCAAAGTTTTTCCTCGTAGAGTTATAACACTAAGCTAAGGGGCGTAAATGCAATGCGAAAATGGCGAAGCCGCATCGCGTTTGCGTCCCAGCGGTTGCCGGAGGCAACTGCGATTTAAGCGCTTTGTTATGCCTTTTTGCTTGAAACGAAGAGCCATATTGAATAACCGACAATTGCCAAAAACACTAACGCACCCATTGATTTCCTTCGGCCAACAAATTCACTCTCGGTATAGATTGCCTTACCGTCTAAAGATAACTGGATAACCTCTGACTTGCCATCTGAATTATTGAAGTAAACAAAAGAAACATTCTTACCGATTATTTTATCCGAATCATTGTTACATCGTGTTTGATGAACGAACAGCTTCATTACGTAGAATTTGGTTTGACTGCCTGAAATAGTAAAAAAAGGTTTTGCATATTTGCCAATTGGGCAATCTAAGTGTTCGATATTCTTCCCAGAAACACTTTCTGTTTCGCCAGTAATTGGGGAGCTATACATCATTTTGATGGAGAGAAGCCCTAATAAAACTAGCATTGCTATCTTAAAAACAGCGACAAATCTTTTCATATACGTGAGGCATAACACTAAGCTAAGGGGCAAATGCACAATGCGATAATAGCGAAGCCGCATTGTGTATTTGTCGCAGCAGCCCGCGCAGCGGGATGCGACTTAAGCGTTTTGTTAGGTTTCATAACTTGTCTGCCTGAATAACAACCGTACTTTTTGGTAAAAGGGACAAAGGACCTGCAAAGTACTTAGAGTTTTCCAAAATTATGACCCCATTAAAATATTCGTTGACGATACCTTCACTGGCGAGGGAGAAAAAAATTGTTTGGTTATCATGGCAGCTAACAATTAACTCCCAAAGATTAGACCCCTCTTTTGCATAAAGCCTCTGTAAAATCAGAGCTTTCGCGTCTGTTTCACTCCATGAAAGTAATTTGGGTACACTGCCATACATTGATGTATGCATTTCTCCCTTTGAGTATGACAAACTCTTGAACTCTAGTAAGTTGCGATCTCCACATAGCTCAGAAGCAGTTGAGATGTTTGTAATACACCCAAAAAAGAATAAAAAAGAAATCGATGCATGAAGAAACCTAACACTAAGCTAAGGGGCAAATACACAATGCGATAATCGCGAAGCCGCATTGTGTATTTGTCCCAGCGACCCGCGCAGCGGGTTGCGACTTAAGCGTTTTGTTATATTTCATCGTCCAAAATATCCTCGATTGGTTCATAGTATGGGTCTGGGCCAAATAGTTTGGTTTTACCATACGAGACTAGGAACCCAAAACTTGAGAGAGTCGCCATACCTAAACCAATCGTTAGTCCAAACATAAAAACTAAGAAAGCATCTTGTTTTTCAGCCCAAGGGAAGAGTTTTGCTACACCAAATGCAACGCAAAAAGCGTAAATAAATTGAAGAACCCAACCAAAGGCGTATTTGAACTTTCTAAATTTAAATCCCGAAAGAGACTCATTTTCCTGTGGTATCGGGCCAAACCAAGTTAATGCAATCATAGAGATTTTGCTCTTCCAAAAAATATGAATGAGAAGATACAGAGTAAAAACAATGAAATAAAAAAGAGCTATTTTTTCAATCATACGCAGAAATATAACTTCCAAATAAGGGGCGCAGGCACGGGGCTATAATCGCGCAGCGGCCCCGTGTATGCGTCCCAGTGCGCGTCAGCGCACGACTTAATTTGTTTGTTATAAATGATTTACGGTAAAAGCCGCAAGTGAAAAGAGTGCAGTCTTGAGTTTGCTTTTGATGTTTTTAATAACCAGCCATGGCGCGTACTGAGCTAAAGCGACGTTCAAAAGAGATTTGCCGTCACAAGTAACCGCAGACGTAGCAACTGTAGAATTGGGAAACAACCTTTCACTCACTTGGTCGTAGCCGTTCTTGTATTACCTGCGAAGAAAGGCCGAAAAGGGCGGATTGTTTACGCAGTCGAATGTTTGAGAGCAATTGCTGTTAATTGAAAAGAAAAGGCAGAGACCATTGGCTACTGAAAAAAGAGTTCAAGCCCAAATTTCGCCATGGTTTATAACAATATTATTATCAGGAAAAATTCCTCTCTACAAACAGGAATTTTTCCGTCTATCACCCAAAAATTCCTTTCTGAGCCATTCAAAATCACAAAAAGGAAAAATTCCGCCTTTCACGCTCTCGGAAACACGGAAAATTTCCATCTATCATTCAACTTTAATCTTGGAAATACTCGGCTAAATCGTCACTACCACCAATGTGTTTTCCGTCGATAAACACTTGTGGAACGGTTTCTCGACCGGTGACTGCTCGTAAACTTGTTAGTGAAATCTCGTTTCCAAGTACGATTTCTTCGAAAGCCAAGCCTTTTTCAGTAAGTAACGCCTTTGCTTTTGCACAGAAAGTACAGCCGGGCTTTGTGAACAGCGACACAGATGCAGACACTGTTGCTTCTGGGTTGATGTAGTTGAGCATGGTATCGGCGTCAGATACCTCAAATGGGTCGCCTGGCTTTTGAGGTTCGATGAACATTTTGTCTACTACACCGTCTTTAACCAGCATAGAGTAGCGCCATGAACGCTTACCAAACCCAAGGTCGTCTTTGTCCACTAACATACCCATGCCATCAGTGAATTCGCCATTGCCATCAGGAATCATTGTGATGTTTTCAGCTTCTTGATCGGCGGCCCATGCGTTCATTACAAAAGTATCGTTTACCGATACACATACAATGGTGTCTACACCGTTGTCTTTAAGAACACCGGCAAGCTCATTGTAGCGGGGGAGGTGTGTTGAACTGCATGTTGGTGTGAATGCGCCAGGTAATGAAAAAACAACGACTGTCTTTCCGGAAAAAATCTCATCTGTGGTTACATTTACCCACTGATCGTTTTGGCGGGTAGGGAAGGTAACGTTTGGTATTTTCTGGCCTTCGCGGTTTTCTAACATGTATGACTCCAATGTCTTTTTGATTATGGGGTGGCGTATAACTTTGTAAAAGATAGCTTATAAACTAATACATACCAAACGAATAAAAGTCATTAAATGGTTCGTAAAAATAGATTAGAGATTAATGAAAAAAGCCACCGTCATTACAGAGGGTGGCTTTGCTAACACAATTGTTGAGTCGCTGTAGGCTTTAAGCCGCTTTAACTTTCTTCGCTGGCTTACTGGTGGAGTTTATCTTTGCTACCAGTTCTTCATGGTCGAAATCATCAACGTTGATAGTATTCAGACGCTCGATCTCGGTTCTGCGCAGCAGATCTGCTTCTTCGTCAGTAATAATACCGGCCTCTAGTGCTTCATCTGCCAGTACATCTAAGCGAACAAACGGAAGCTTCTCTTGTTTGTGCTTACAGATCTTATCGAAAATTGGTTCGCATGCGAGTACGTCGTCGAGTGCTTGCTCTAAATCACCCACCAAATTACCCGGCTCTCTAGTAATGTACTGACCATAACCTAAACGGCTACGAGCAGATGACGGCGTTTGCAAAATGGTTGCAATAGCATGTTCAGTTTTATCTGACGGCTTTTTGATACGTCGACCAAAGGGCATCACGAGTACTTTCAAGTAAATAGCCACTGGCTTGCTTGGGAAGTTAGTGATGAACTCGTTGATCGCCGTTTCGATGTCGTACAAAGTGGTTTGCATGGCCCAGTGAAGGAATGGAAGATCTTCTTTTAAGCGACCATCTTCGTCATAACGCTTCAGTGTTGTACTCGCCATAAACAATCCGCTTAGGATGTCTCCTAATCGAGCAGAGAGTCTTTCGCGACGTTTCAAATCGCCACCTAACACGCCCATTGAAATGTCTGAGAGCAACGCAAGGTTTGCACTATAACCTTCTAGCAGCTTGTAATAGCGTGCTGTTTCGTCGGTAAACGGGGCAGAGTTAAACATACCGTTGGTTACTGAGAACCACGTGCTGCGTACCGTATTTGCAATCGCAAAACCAATGTGACCGAACACCGCCTTATCGAATGCTTCGAGGGCTTGCTCTTTGTCTTTGATGGCAGCGGCATGAATCTCGTCAAGTACGTATGGGTGACAGCGCATCGCACCCTGACCAAAAATCATCATGTTACGGGTCAAGATATTTGCGCCTTCAACCGTAATAGAGATGGGTATACCTTGATAACCACGACCTAAGTAGTTGTTTGGCCCAAGCATAACGCCTTTACCACCGTGTACGTCCATGGCGTCGTTAACGACCTGACGGGCTTTTTCAGTGAGGTGATACTTGGCGATAGCAGAAATTACTGATGGTTTTTCGCCAATATCTACACCCACGGTAGAGAAGCGAGTAACGCCGTCCATCAAATAAGCATTACCACCAATGCGGGCTAGCATTTCTTCAACGCCTTCCATTTGACCTACTGGAATTCTGAATTGACGACGAATACGTGAATACGCACCCGTGGCAAGCGCCGTTGTTTTAGCACCACCAGCAGCGCATGAAGGTAAAGTAATACAGCGGCCCACTGACAAACATTCCATCAGCATACGCCAGCCTTTACCGGCCATGTCAGCGCCACCAATAATGAAGTCTAGCGGTACAAAAATATCTTTACCGCGAATTGGGCCATTTTGGAACGGTGTATTTAATGGGAAGTGACGTCGCCCAATATCTAGACCCTTGGTATCACGAGGGATAAGCGCACAAGTAATGCCTAGCTCTGGCTCGTCACCCAGTAAGCCGTCGGGATCGTGAAGTTTAAACGCCAATCCAATAACGGTAGCAACAGGGGCTAGGGTAATGTAGCGCTTATCAAAGTTGAGTCGCATACCCAGTACTTCTTCACCGTTGAATTCACCTTTGCACACCACACCTGTGTCAGGAATTGCACCTGCGTCAGATCCCGCTTCAGGGCCAGTCAGTGCAAAACAAGGGATTTCATCACCCGCGGCTAAACGCGGTAAGTAATGGTCTTGTTGTTCCTTGGTACCATAGTGCTGCAATAATTCACCTGGCCCAAGCGAGTTGGGTACACCTACTGTGCTCGATAGTACCGCGTTCGCGCCAGAGAGTTTTTGAAGTACGCGAGACTGTGCAAATGCTGAAAACTCTAATCCGCCGTATTCTTTTTTGATGATCATGGCGAAGAATTTGTGTTCTTTTAGGTAGTCCCACATTTCTGGTGGTAGGTCTGCGTCTTGATGGTTAATCTGCCACTCGTCGACCATGTTACAGACGCGCTCCACTGGACCGTCTAGAAACGCTTGTTCTTCTTGGGTCAGTCTACCCTTTGGAATGCGATGTAGCTTTTCCCAATCTGGTTTACCGCTGAAAATATCACCGTCCCACCACACTGTACCGGCATCAATGGCCTCTTGTTCGGTGCGTGACATTTCTGGCATTACCTTTTTGTAAAATGCCAAAAGCGGTTGTGTTATGTATTGATGGCGTATTGAGGTAACTAAAAACGGTACGAATACCACGGCGTATACTAACCACCCCAGAAACCCAATATCTCCAAAGATAGTGCCTAGGAACATTGCTCCTGCACCAATGCTTGCCGTAGTTATTAGGCTAGCGCGTTGGTAACTAGCGGCTGCCAGTAAACCAATAACAATTAAAAACCAAATTAAATCTGCCATACATCACTCCTGAAAAGGCGTTATCTGCAACACGTGGCCGTCTCTACATTGTGGTCGAAAGAACGCGATCCTGCGCACTAACTCGTGTGAGGTCTGACCAGAACTGAAAAGTAACGGGTGAGGAGGCAAAGATCAAGGTTTTTACATGAAGAACGCGTAATATTTTGAGCGTACAATCGTTAGCTGATAAGGTCTGGCGGGCAGTCTGTTGAGCGTACTAATAGCGGTATGGCAACAGAATGTTAATGAAACTAGTGCAAGATCCTACTAAGAATCATGCCTCGTTAAGAGGCATGAAATGACGAAATTCACTATTTGGGTATGTAGTGTTTTAGTTGAATATCACCTTGCTCGTCGCCGTCTTTAAACTGTTGTAGGCGTACTAAGGTGTAGTTCAGTGATGGTGCAAACCAAGCGAAGGTTTCTCGGGTGCTGTTCTTGCGGTTTATTTTTACCTTGATTGTGTCTAGTTCACCAAAGGGAACTTGAAGCGTTTCTTCTCCAATCACTGACACGGTTTGCGAGCGTAATTGACCACGAGAATTGATATAGTCGTATGCAACTGTGTCTTCGCCTTCGGCTAGGCCATGAGCGATAAACAGTCGGTATAGTTGATTATCTAGCTGACCGTTCCAAGGGTGATTATCACCATCTTTTACGACGATGGTTGCAGGTTCTGTGGCGTCAAAATTCACATCCAACGATTTATTTTTTCCCGTACCACGACGAGAGTAGTGATATTCGTTGGGAATAATCTCACCTTCTAACAGGCTAAAAACGGAATGTTCGTTTCTTTTGTCAGAAAGGAAAAACTTAGACACCTTTGAGGCGTAAGTAAGGGAGTATTGAGACTCAGACAACTGGCTGAGTTCTATTTTAGCCGTACCAACATCATCTCCCCATTTGAAGGCTGTGTACTCAGCGGAATAGGGGGTAAATGGATTGCCTTGTGCAGATGCTAATGTGGGGAGAAAAAGTACTAAGCTGAGTAAACAGCCTAGTACTTTGTTTTTATTCACTTGCGTAGCCTGACTCAGGAAGCGGATTGTCATCTAATATGGCCTTGTTATCTCGCATGGTTAGCCTTCCATCACATACCCATTCTAGTACCAATGGGTAAATGCGGCGTTCTTGTTCCTGAACACGCTCTGCTAGCTCTCCTGCGGTATCTTCTTCAAAGATAGGCACTCGGCTTTGAATAATTACTGGGCCGCCATCCAACTCTGGTGTCACAAAATGCACGCTCACGCCGTGCTCTTCATCACCGTTGTCGATGGCCCGTTGATGCGTATTCAGACCTTTGTACTTCGGCAATAAAGATGGATGAATGTTCAATAACTTTCCAGAAAATTTGTTGACGAATTCTGGCGTTAAAATACGCATAAACCCTGCAAGCACGATACAGTCTGGGTTTTCTTGGCTTAAAGTGTCTGCTAGCGCTTGGTCGTAACTCTCTCTGTCTTCATACTGTGAGTGGTCTAAACAGAGATGACGAATGCCTGCGTTTTCTGCACGAGTCAAACCATAGGCATTGGGTTTGTTACTGATGACTAGACTGATTTCAGCGTTTAGCTTGCCATCATCGATATGATCGATAATGGCCTGCAGGTTACTTCCATTTCCGGAAATCAGAACGCATAGTTTAGATTTGCTGCTCACTCGTTGATCTCAACTTGTTCGTTACCGTCTTTGGCTTCAATGTCACCAATGACCCAGGCATTCTCACCGTGTGCGGTTAGAATTTCGAGGGATTGTTCAACATTCTCTTCGTCAACAACGATAACCAGGCCAACACCACAGTTAAAAGTACGATACATTTCGTGTGTTTCAACGTTGCCTTGTTCTTGTAGCCAGTTGAACACAGTAGGCCATTGCCAGCTAGACGCATCAATCACTACTTTGGCATCGTCTGGCAGTACGCGAGGAATGTTTTCCCAGAAGCCACCGCCAGTAATGTGAGAGATCGCACTCACTTCAACTTCTTCAAGAAGTGCGAGGACAGATTTTACGTAAATGCGTGTAGGCGCTAATAAATGGTCAATTAGCGGCTTTCCGTCAAGATCAGCATTAACATCTGCATCACTCACTTCAAGTACTTTGCGGATCAATGAGTAACCATTTGAGTGTGGCCCTGACGAACCGAGTGCAATTAGCTTTTGCCCTGGTTTAACTTTGGTACCGTCAATGACTTTATCAGCTTCGACCACACCAACACAGAAACCAGCAATGTCGTAATCGCCATCGTGATACATACCCGGCATTTCAGCTGTTTCACCGCCAATAAGTGCACAGTTGCTCTGCTCACAACCATCACCAATACCAGCAACAACCGATGCCGCAACGTCAACATCAAGTTTACCTGTGGCGTAGTAGTCTAGGAAAAATAGCGGCTCAGCGCCTTGAACAATGAGGTCATTGACACACATTGCTACAAGATCAATACCAACACCATCGTGGCGACCTGCGTCCATAGCTACACGAAGCTTAGTACCTACACCGTCAGTACCCGATACAAGAAGCGGGTTTTTGTACTTTGTAGGAAGCGAGCACAATGCACCAAAACCACCTAAATTGCCTTTGACTTCTGGACGGTGAGTCCTTTTGGTAACAGATTTAATCCGTTCAACAAGTTGGTTTCCGGCATCAATATCAACACCAGCATCTTTGTAACTTAACGAGGTTTTGTTTTCGCTCACGGTTGCGCCCTAGAACTAAGAGGTGGAAAAACGCGGATTCTACCAGCATGTAACACTAAGTCCAATTGCCTTATCGACTATTCTCGACAATAAATAACGACGCATGTAATTAGTGGATGAAATATGCCTAGTTTTGTCAGACAATAGTGCAAACTTAAAATTGTTCTTCAGGATAAAGAGTCTAGGTAACGTGCTGATCATAAATGCTTTAATACGCCAAGGTGGGCTTAACAAGGCTCCGTTGCTATTACTCTTCGTTGCAACCCTTTGTTTCGGCAGGCTCGCTCATAGTGCCACCTTGGTTGAGGTGAACACCGCTGCCGTAGAGGTACAAGACCAAGGGCAATCAACGACACAACGGGCAATGAGAGAAGCATTGTCTCGTGTTTTCGTGAAAATGTCTGGCACTCAAGCCGTGTTAGATAACGGCGCAGTGCGCTCGGCTGTGCGTTCTCCAGAACAATATTTACGCTCTTACCGTTTCTCGTTCGATGAGGGCAAGATATTTTACGTTGCAGAGTTTGACGAAGAGAGAGTGTCGAACATTCTCCGCGAACAAAACCTTTCTATATGGGAGAGTCGGCGACCCGAAACTCTTTTTTGGTTAGCCATACAAGATGACGCCGGAAGACAGCTTGTGAGTAACGACTCTGAGCATCCACTGAAAACAGCGATAGATGAAGTGGCGGACTACCGTGGCTTGCCTGTTGAATTAGCCTCTGTTAGTGAAGCCAATGATAACTCTGCGTTGCTCTACGATGTATGGGGGCGTTTCGGTGCTCGTATTAAATCTGCGTCTTTGACGTACGGAGCAGATACCATCATTGCCGCTAGGTTATATCCTAACCGTGCAGAAGAAGTAATCATTCCTGAGCAAGACAATGAGACGCCAGTCGATGAACCACAAGGTCAAGGTTCATCACTAAGCCTTGAAGATGCAGAGCGATTGTTAGAAGAGGCATTGTCTCAGGAATCGCCAACCGCTGACTCAAGCGAGGAAGTGCTCGAAACAGTGTCAGACAACCCATCAAATGGAGAAGCCGAATTATCGTCACTGGATATGCTATTAGACGAAATTTTAGCTGAGCAAGAGGGCGCCAATAGCGCGGCTGAAGAAACCTCAGAAGAATCACTGCCCAGTTTTTTAAACGATATTGATTATTCAAACAGTGATATTCAGGCTTACGAATCGGAAGAGCAAGTAACAAGAGGAAGCGCGTTTTCAAACGAAGAGTTTGATTATTATGCCGAGCGTGAGACCAGTGGCGACTATGGTTTTGACTTTATGATCATGTCTCAGTCGGGTGTTGTTGAAGGGAAAATCTACGGAAACTCGCCTGAGCAAATGATTAGCCGATTTGTGAACCAGTACGCCGATGATATTGCGGTTCAGTATACGGTATCGCATGCCGATGCTGACATTGCTCGATCTTCACTGTCAATCTCAGTAGCGAATATCAGTAGTATTGAGAACTACGTCGCTATAGTGAATTACCTTTCAACCTTCAGCTTAATTGAATCCGTGGTGCTGACACAGCAACAAGGCTCTGTGGCAAGCTTCGACCTTGTTTTGTTGGGGGATGTGCAAGACTTCATCACAACCATCTTGTTGGATTCGCAATTGGTTCCCGTTAATGAAAGTGCCCAACAGGATGAGTTACAGCGGGCATTTTATTGGAACCCTTGATAGTAGATTATGCAATTACCGCTTCCTGTCTCATTACCTGTTCACGAAACCTTCAATAGTTTTGTTGAGGGAGTGAATGGTGAAGCGGTGAATGTGTTAAAACGCATCACTCAAAGTCTGAGTCACGCCTCAAATGGCAATGAACACCTCGATCTACAATCCCTTTCTATGCCCATGGTATTGCTTCGTGGCGGCGCGGCCACTGGCAAGAGTCACCTATTGTTTTCCGTGTGTCACAGGTTGGCGCGTGCTGAAATAGCCCATCTTTATTTGAACTTAGATGATGCTAGCCAATGGGTCCCTTCCGTATTGGAGGGATTAGAGTCATTACCTGTCATTTGCCTCGATAATATTGATAGTGTGGCAGGGGATCCACTTTGGGAAGAGGCGCTCTTCGATTTATTCAACAAGGTAATTGAGAAGAGTAATTCACTTGTTATTTGCACCCAGCGAATGACTGATATGCCTGTTGATTTTGTACTACCTGACTTGGCTTCTCGTTTGTCTTGGGGAGTGACTTATCATTTGAAGCCACTCAATGACGAGGGAAGAGAAAAGGCACTGAGGTTACGAGCTTCTCAGAAAGGCTTGTCACTGTCAGAACAAGCATTACAGTTTTTGCTTCATCACAGTGACCGTACTATTACTAATTTGGTCAGTCTTCTCGACCGATTAGACAGTCGCTCACTACAAGAACAGAAGAAATTATCGGTTGCTATGGTGAAGCGAGAGCTAAACCTGCCTTAACTCACTTTGTTGTATCTATTCTCTGTGCTGCCACTATTCATGTGATTGACGCACCTGTTCAAAAAGCTCTGCCTTTTGAGTAGCGTTCAATTCGATACTGGGAACAACTGAACGGCCTTCCGATAGGGTTAACGTATCAAACCACGGAGCGCCCGCAGGGAAATCAACAGGGTCTGGCAAGCTATTTTGGATGGATGGTACGTTTAGCGTGGGAAGAACTCGACTAACCGCATAATTAACCCTTGATTGGATCGACGGATCATTCACTCTGTCCCGTTGTGCCCAAGTGACCTCATAATCTCCGTCTTCAATCGTTTGCTGGGTGAATACTGCGGCATCAGAACTCACTCCCATGCGATACAACATCATGAAGCGTTCAACCAGTGTGGCAAAATCCTCTCTCTCTGTGTGGTATGAGTAGAAAGATACTGCATTGTCTTCGGTGAACCATTGGGCAACTTGAGACGCTGTATATCCCCGTTGTGTAGACGATGCCGATTCACCTCGATACATCACGCGAGCAAGGGCATGAAGCTGACTCGATGTTAACGGAAATACTCGATCTAACCCCGTGGAAAGCGGCGAGTAACCATTGTTGTTGGTATACGAAAGGGGGGATTCGCTCATGGAAATTTGTGACCAACGAGTGTAATCAAAATAATCATTTGCATGGGCAAGTTCATGGTAAAGCAGCCAGGTGAGGGCAGCTTCAACACCTTCTCTTGTTCTCGTTGCTCTATTTTCAGCTTGAGTTCCTGGTTGAGGGTAGTAATAAGCGCCATCGCGAACATAACGCCAGGTTGTGTCGTAAGCCAGTTCTGAACCAAACCCAGAGCGATAGTCAGGTCGTGTGTTTACTGTGTCTCGTTCTTCTGGCGTTCGCCAAAAGTTGTTTGCATCTAGATAAATTGCCCCTGTTGCCGTCCAATAGAAAGACGGGCGAATATCATAAGAAATCACTACAGCTGTCGTTGCACGCAACAGCGAGAGCATGTCATCGCCACTGGGTGACGTCATTAGGTAGTCTTTAAACGCGTCACCCATCCAAGGGTGAGAAACATATGTTCTATTCAAAACATCATCTATGGTCGGTGACTCTGTGTCCTGACCTAACAAGGGAAGAGTTGAGAAAGCGCAGCTGTCTTTTACCGTGTTGTTGTATACACATTGGTCTAGTGCATTCGCATAAGGGCTATTTTCAATATAAGCCTGCATGTGTGAGGTTACTGTCTCGGTACCATCATTATTTAACGCATACATAAAGCCGGACGTATCAATATCTGTACTTTTTACAAGTACTAATGTGGTGTCAGTGCCTTGAGTTCCGTCACTGTAAGTAATATCTGCTTGGTATTCGATCACTTGATCTTGAGTTACCCGTGGGGCTTCAAAATAAATGGTGTAGGGTAGACCGCTGCTGTAACTCACGTTGACCGGCGTTGGGCCGCTTCGTTGCGTCCAGCTTATACTCGACACGTCATCCACTTTTAACGGGTTTGCGTAAACCCTCAGTGAAACGCGGTTACCTTCGGACGCCTCATGCCCTCTGCGAATGATGGCATCGGGAGCACCCTCTTCAATGATGCTAAATGACTGTTCTGCTTCAACAGATGCACCACTTTCTAATGTGGCAGTAGCAGTAATGGTGTAGTCGCCTACTTGAGAGGCATCAAACGCAAACACTTGCGTATGTGAACTTAACGACGTAACGCTGGGTGACGTTGATTCCCATGCAATAGACGTTATGTTTTCCCCGGTGTCAGCTAATGTAGCAAAGGCAACAGAATCACCCAACGGAATAGATTCTGCGCCAACGATGATGAGCTGTGGAGGCTCAGAAGGAATTGGCACCTCATTGTTGTTACTACTTGAGCCCCCGCCACAACCCGCGAGAAGGGTGATCAAACCAACAATTGTGTACCGCATCATGATTATTCTCCTTCGAAAAACGCTCGCTCTTCTTGCATCTCTTGTTTGAGTTTTTTAATTCCTAAACCTAATTCTCTGCCTCGCTTACGAGCGAATACTGCACAGCCGGTAAACATACCTACACAAAGCACTAGTTCAATGGCGCCATAAAGAGCCTCTTCGGGTACTGCGTAGATTACGGTAATGGCATGCAATAAATAAAACAACACCACAAAGTTTGCCCAAGCGTGTGTGTAAGGTTTGCCCTGCACAACTCCTTTATAAGGTAACGCGAGAGGAATTACATATATTAAGGCTACAAAAACAGGCGAGTAGCTATGAGTGGTTGTCAAAAAAAACTGCCAGCTGATCACCCATACGAGTAACAACGTGTGGCTAATTAGTGCGAGGTAACGATATTTTTTGGTATCTGGAGACATTGTTAGTCCTGTTTTATTGAGCATAGCGCTTGGGCCATGTGCGCTAGTCGTTTGCCTTGCGCTACGCAAAGCGCTTTTTCTTCTTTGCTTAACGCGCTTTGTGTATTCACCGCGTGATGCGACACTCCATAAGGCGTTCCACCACTGGTCGTGGCATGCAGTTCTGGCTCGCTGTAAGGTAGCCCACAAATCACCATACCGTGATGAAGCAATGGGAGCATCATCGACAGTAGCGTTGTTTCTTGACCACCATGCATTGAGCTTGATGAGGTAAAAACGCACGCTGGTTTATTGATTAACGCACCTTTTAACCATTGCGCTGTTGATGAATCTAAAAAATGCTTAAGCGGTGCGGCCATATTACCAAAGTAGGTAGGGCTACCGAGCGCCAGACCACTGCAGTTCTCCAAATCTGAGAGCGTGACATAAGGTGGTCCATTAGTGGGTTCATCAGCTGTACCATTTGATGATATCTCCGGGACAGTGCGCACCATCACTTGATGTTCACTAGATTGAACACCCTGAGCGATGGCATCTGCTAGGCGCTTGATACTGCCATGTTTACTGTAGTAAAGGACAAGGATAGGCCCCATTACACTATTTCCAATACTGCCTCTGGTGGGCGCCCAATACGAGCACTGTCACCGTTAATCACTACAGGACGTTCAATCAGTTTTGGCTCTTTTACCATAGCTTCAAACAACATATCGTCGGTCACTGTCTCTGCCCCTAGGTTAAGTTCTTTATACGCCGCCTCTTTTGTACGCATCATTTCGCGAACTTGTTCAACATTGAGCTTACCAAACACGCCTTTGAGTGCTTGAGTAGAAAGCGGTGTTTTTAAATATTCAATAACTTCAGGTTCAATACCTTTTTCCTGAAGTAGTGCTAATGTTTGTCGGCTTTTAGAGCAGCGAGGATTGTGCAGTATTGAAATAAGTGACATGATTTGAACCGCGTAAATTGAAGATGACGAGACTATTGCGGTTTTGCGAGTAATTTTCAAGTCGATAGGTATAGATAGTCGCTATTGGTTGAATTATTGTTCTCGAATGTACACGAAATAAACACAGACTTATTAAGGAGTTGGTGAATGTGGTTGCGTATAGCTACTGTTGTGTTGGTATTGCTGTCGGTAGCTGCCGGTGGATTCGTATATAAGGTTACGCGTAACGACTTTTCAACGTTAAATGGGCAAGGTTATCGTTGGAATGCATTAGAGGGCCAGTGGATTATCGTAAACTATTTCGCTCCGTGGTGTGCGCCTTGTTTAAGAGAAATGCCAGAGCTTCATCACTTCGAAAATAATGCGCCTAGCAATACCACAATCTTTGCCGTTAACTTTGATGTAATGAGCAAAGATGACCTCCGTGAAATGGTCGAAGAACACAACATCCAACTAGACGTTATCTATGTGGATGAAAGCACAGTGCTGCCCATGGAAAAACCACCGTATCTCCCTGCCACTTACATTATCGCACCCGACGGTAAAGTAGTGGATGCGATAATGGGGGAAGTATCTTCAAACTTACTCAACGAAAGATTGCAGTTATTACAATCTCGCTAATCGCTCTTCTTGGGCTCTGAATTGTTCGATTCTGGCTCTTATACGCTGTTTCTCCAGATAACTATCTTTTGAGAAGTTGTAAGCGAACTGTAGCTCGTCTACGGCGAGTGTGTAGGCTCCGTACAATGCCAAGACCTCAGCTTTGCTTTGATGCATCTGCGAATACATGTTCGCTTTCTGATAGGCGTCACTAATAAGCTGGTGTGCCAAATGGTAATCGTTGTCTATCAGTAGATAGTCTTTGAGTAAACTGATTGCCTCATCGTAACGCTCGGCATATATCATTGCATTGGCGTAATTCAAGGCTAGCACCTTATTTCTCGGATTTATCTCCACATGCGACGCTAACATCTCGATGGCGGCATCGGGTTTTTCCAATTCAATCAATATATCGGTGGCTGCATCTAGATAAAACAGATTGTCACTGTCCTTTTCCAATAAGCTTTCAATGATTGTTTTAGCTTCTTCTAATTTCTCAGTCCGCATTAAGGCAAGTGCAAGTCCATATCTAGCGGCTACTTCACTTCGATAATCGCCGCTAGAAAGCATTGCTTTAAAATGCTCCTCTGCATAGGCGGGCTCAAAGGAATAACGCGCTTTGATTCTTGCCTTAGCTAATTCAAACGACGTACTGATGGGAATAAAACGGGTAGGGTAATCTCCCGCTCGGTTTCTCGCATCGGCGATTCGAGTTTCTGTTAGCGGGTGAGTGAGCAAGCGCGCTGGTGGACGTGATGTCATTCGATATTGCTCAGCAAGCGTTGAGAAAAAAGTCGCTGCAGCATTGGGGTCAAACCCAGCTCGAGCGAGCGTAGCAATACCAATGCGATCGGCTTCTTGCTCATTTGAACGAGTGTAGTCTATTTGCATCTGTGCTTGCGCTGCTTGGCTTGCCTGGATGGCAGCCATACCCGCTTGTGGATTAGCGATGGTCACCAAAAGGCCACCTATCAAAGAGGCAAGTGCAAGTGGCGACGAACGCTGTTGCGCTTGAATCGAACGGGCGATATGGCGTTGTGTTACGTGTGATATTTCGTGTGCCAATACCGAAGCAAGTTCACTTTCACTTTTTGATCTTCTAATGAGACCCGCATGAACACCAATGTGACCACCAAAAAAGGCGAATGCGTTAACTGCGTCATTGTTTACCCAGAAAAATGTGAAGGGAAATTTGGTATTGTCGGCGTGCACCACGAGCCTATTACCTAAATCCTGCAGATATTCATCGAGCACTGGATCCATAATCATGGGCGATTGCGCCCGCATTTGACGCATGACCGCATCACCGAGCAACATCTCTTTGTCGATAGAGATTGCATCTGAGGCAACTACGCCTATTTCTGGTAAGGCGTTTCTATTGGTTTGTGCGGCATCTTGAGCGATGGCAGGTAGGCTTGCGCCAATAACGGCTGAGATAACCAGTAAGCTGAGTCTTAAAACGCGTTTCATAGGCCCTTAAAGTTACAAAGTGTTCCGTACAACATCTAGTTAGAGATAAGAATATCTGTTCAGTTTCATTTAGATGAAAAAATATTTTGCTTTTGTTTTAGTAGACTAAAAAAGCAACACCAATTCCTTTTCAATCCCACTATAGCACACTGTCTTGTACGTGTTGGAGTTACTCAAAGGTTTTGTTTCAACGACAAAATTTTGTGAGTGGTGGTATGGAGTATTGCGAGCGATAGGCAAATTACTCTATCATGCTGACTCTACCTTCTATATTCCTTGGACGTAATTATGATTAATGTGTTTGGTCGCTGGTACCAACGCAAATTTTCTGATCCTGACGCAGTGATGCTGCTGATCCTCATTGTTTTCACTACGGCAGTACTTCTCCTTTTGGGCGAACTTATTATGCCGGTGCTGGTTGCTGTAGTTGTAGCCTACTTACTGGACTGGCCTGTGAGTAAGTTAGTCAATCTCGGTATGGGAAGGGGAATTGCTTGCACCATAGTTATGCTCATATTTTCTACATTGATGGTGCTGCTATTCGTTGGATTGGTGCCTATTATTTCCAAGCAGAGTATTAATTTAGTTCAGGAAACGCCGCTTATTTGGCAAGAGGCTCAATCGTGGTTGCTCACTCTTCCGGAAAAGTACCCGGATTACGTACAAGCGGTACAAATTCAACAAATGATGCAAGGGTTAAATGAAAAACTCGTATTAGTGGGTGAAACGCTAATATCGGCGTCGTTTAGCAATTTGGCAACGTTAGCCGCAGTGCTGGTCTATCTCATTTTGGTGCCGTTGATGATTTTCTTTATGTTAAAGGACAAGCAATACTTTCTAGAAAGTATTTCTCGAATCTTACCCAAAGAACGTCGCCTTATTACTCAGGTTGGCCATGAGATGAATAGCCAAATAGCAAACTACATCCGAGGTAAGGTAATCGAAATCCTTATCGTAGGTATTGTGTCCTGCGTCACCTTTGTTCTGATGGATTTGCGTTATGGCATTCTGCTAGGCGTACTCGTTGGGCTTTCTGTGTTAATTCCATACATAGGCGCTGCAGTGGTGACCATTCCGGTTGCCGTTGTGGCTATGTTTCAGTGGGGAATAACGCCTGAATTTTGGTATTTGATGGTAGCGTACGGCATCATCCAGGCACTTGATGGCAACCTTCTGGTCCCTATTTTGTTCTCTGAGGCGGTAAGCCTTCATCCTCTGTATATCATTGTCGCAGTATTGGTATTTGGAGGACTGTGGGGATTTTGGGGAGTGTTCTTTGCTATTCCTTTGGCCACGCTAGTGAAGGCGGTTATCAGCGCTTGGTCTTCATCTCCACAACCAGTGGAAGCCCAATAGCTTGAAAGAGCCCTCGATGCTTGTGAGCAACGAGGGCTAGGTTCATTACTCAGCTTGGTTTTCTAGGTGATCTAGCACTACTGTGTGGTGCTCTTTGGTTTTAAACTTGTTGAATACATGTGAGATTACACCGGTCTCGTCAATAAGAAAGGTTTGGCGATGAATGCCGTCGTACTCTTTACCCATGAACTTTTTAGGTCCCCACACACCAAAGGCGTCTGCTACGGCGTGATCTTCATCTGAGAGCAAGGTGAAGTTTAACGACTCTTTTTCAATGAATTTAGGCAAGCGTTTAACTGGGTCAGGGCTGATCCCTAAAACTACAACGTTTTTATCATCGAGTGCTTCTTTGCTGTCCCTTAAGCCTTGAGCTTGAACCGTGCAGCCGGGCGTCATCGCCTTTGGGTAAAAATAGACCAAGACTTGCTTGCCCTTGAATGAATCCAGCGTCACTTCGTTGCTGTTTTCATCAAGTAGCGTAAATTGAGGGGCGGTATCACCAGCTTGTAGCGTTTTCATGGGTATCCTTCTTGTGTTTGTCTAGTACCTTTCCGGTAACATTCAGCGTGCCAAATAACTGCATCAATTCGGCTTCCATAGCTTCAAAGTTTTCCGCTTCTGGCATATTCACCACAAATTTGCATCGCATGGTTTCTTTGCCGTTGTCTTCAGCTTTGAACGTTCGCTGTCTAAAAGCACTAATAGAACCGTTGCGTTTAGCAAAGAATCCCGTGACTTCTTTTACCAAACCTGCAGTGTCTTCACCACTGAACTCTACGTCAAAAAGATGTTCGAGATTTTGTTTCTCATGATGGCGAGTACGCTTCATCATCGACAGTAGATCAAGTTTTTGACACAAAGCCGGTATCATACATTCGGCACGTGAAATAGCCGAGGGGCTGCCTTCGAGTATCATGGTGAGAGAGAATTCTTGACCGTAAATGGCCTGTCGACTGTCTAGTATATTGCATTGTGCTTCAGATACGGTCGCAGCGATTTCACTCAGCGTTCCTGTTTGGTCTGCACCTAAAATCGTTGCGATAAGTTGTTGGGCCATGACAATTTTCGTACTAATTTGACAGGGGCAGGATGTTACCACAGAGTTTTTTTTCAGTACCAGTAGCTTTTTGTCGGTAAGTGACAATTTTATGGCAATTTCTTTGTATTTAACGCCCTACATGGGTTGTGTTTAGACCACGACATAATTACCATGTGCGCTCACATTTTTCGGAGAGATTATGTTTACTGGCAGTTATGTAGCATTAGTTACACCGATGTTCGATAATGGCGACATCGATTATCAGTCATTAGAAAAACTAGTACAGTTTCACATTGAACAGGGTACACACGGAATTGTGTCTGTGGGTACTACGGGCGAGTCAGCTACATTGCCTTTCGATGAGCACGTAAAAGTTGTCAAAGAGACCGTAGCCATGGCCTCGGGAGCAATTCCTATTATTGCGGGAAGCGGCGCTAACTCAACTGCAGAAGCGATATTCTTAACCGAACAAATTGGCCGTCTTGGTGTAGACGGTTTTCTTAGCGTTGTGCCTTATTACAACAAGCCTCAGCAAAAGGGAATGATAGCGCATTTCAATGCTGTTGCTGACGCAAGCGACCTTCCTGTCATTCTTTATAATGTGCCCGGTCGCACTGTTGCTGATATGCTCCCCGAAACAGTCGCTGAACTGGCAAACCACAAAAGCATTGTTGGTTTGAAGGATGCCACTGGAGATATTGGTCGATTAAAGGCAACGCAGCCGCTAGTCCCGTCAGATTTCGTGATTTTGAGTGGTGACGATGAATCAAGCAGTGAATTTCTGTGCGAAGGTGGTCATGGGGTTATTTCTGTCACCGCAAATATAGTACCCAACGCCATTGCAAAAATGTGTGAAGCGTCTCTAGCTGGCGATTTTGCACAATGTAGAGCAATCAACGACACTATTAAGAAGCTTCATAGCACACTATTTATTGAGCCAAATCCAGTAATGCCGAAGTGGGCATTGTATAAAATGGCGAAGATGGAAAGCGCAGCAATGCGATTACCTATGGTTTTACCGGAACTTACCAGCCAAAAAGAAATCGAAGAACTATTACAAGAATACGCATTGATTTCTGGTTAAGAAGGAACCCTAATGAAAAGAACGTTGGCATTTGCAAGCGCGATAGCAGTAATGACGCTGGCAGGCTGCTCTAGTAAAGTAGACCGTCAAACGGCTTCAGGTAGTTATGACTACCTAGAAACCGAGCTTCAAGAACCGCTCACAATACCCACGGACCTAGATTCTCCAAGATTCTCACGTGAATTTGATATCCCAGAACTGGGCGAGGGTGCAGACACCTCGCTAGTTGGCAAAAGGCTACCTGTGCGGTCGCCCTCACTTATATTGCCTGTGGTCACGGGCTCGCACGTTGAAGAAGGCAGTAACACCGCAACTATTTGGTTCGACCAAGTAGACGATTCACAACCTCTTAGTCAAGCGGTGTGGAATTCACTACTTAGCTTTCTCGACCAGCAAGGTATTGGTGTAGACCATTTTGATCCCGAGCAGAAAGTACTCATTACTGACTGGATGATCATTACGCAAGAAGAAGATAGCGCTTGGTACAGCTGGACGACGACTGAAAGCCAAATTGGTCGCCGCTTTGAGTTCAATCTTGACGTTAAAGCCCACGGAAGAACTGCTGCGCTTACTGTAGATCTTAAAGACTACATGGCTACCTCATCAAACAATGTGGTGTCAGATATCGACAGCATGCAAGAGCGTCGCGAAGAGGTAGATGTACTTAATCAGGTTATCGGGCACTATGAATATCAAGTGCGCTTAGAGGAAAGCCGTCGTATCGCAGTTATTCGTCAAGGTTTGCGAACCGAAATGGGCTTTGATGATGACGGTGCGGCTGCCTATATTGTTAACGCTAAGTATGACGTGGCATGGCCTCGTCTGCTATTGGTGTTGCGTAAGCTAGGATTCGACGTAAAAGACTTAGATAAATCTACGGGTTTGCTGTTTGTCACTTATAATGGCGCTGAAGGCGGTTGGTGGAGCAACTTATTCTCCAGTGCTGAAGAGATACTAGAACAGGGTGACTATCGCTTGAAAGTTAACGCAGCAGCGGCGGAAAGAACTACTATTACATTTATGAACGACGAGAGTACGCCTTTCGAGGCGAATCAGGTTTCCGACCTATACAGCGCTTTTGCTGAGGTCATGTCAGAAGATAACCTTGATATTTAATTGAGACTGAGAATGGAAAAACGTGAAGAGCTTTACCGTGGTAAAGCGAAAACTGTGTACTACACCGACGATAGCGAAAAACTTATTTTGCACTTTCGGAATGACACATCGGCTTTTGATGGCGAGAAAATTGAACAACTCGACAGAAAAGGTGAAGTAAACAACAAGTTCAATCATTTCATTATGACCAAACTTGAAGAGGCAGGCATTGCCACACAAGTTGAAGAGCTTGTTTCTGACACGGAATCTGTGGTCAAAAAATTGGATATGATCCCTGTTGAGTGCGTAGTAAGAAACTTAGCTGCGGGTTCACTTGTGCGTCGTCTTGGCGTGGAAGAAGGCAAGGAATTATCTCCGCCGTTGTTTGAGTTCTTCCTTAAAAATGACGCACTTCACGATCCTATGGTGAATGATTATCACATCACTTCATTCGGCTGGGCGACAGAAGCGCAAATCGCTGAAATGAAAGCACTAACGTTTAAAGTAAACGACGTGCTAAAAGCCATGTTTGATGAAGCAGGAATGTTGCTAGTTGATTATAAACTAGAATTCGGCGTTGACAGTGCAGGAAACATTGTATTGGGTGATGAATTTACACCAGATGGTTGTCGCTTATGGGATAAAGAAACCCGTAAGAAAATGGACAAAGACCGTTTCAGACAAGGATTAGGTTCTGTAGTAGAAACTTATATTGAAGTTGCAGAACGTTTAGGTTTGTCTCTGTAAACCCAAACCGCTATTTACTTGAAGGCCGCTTTTAATGCGGCCTTTTTTGTGAAAAAATCTCATCAAATCATATTCATATTTCGGTTTCTATCTTGTACAAGTCTGTACTTTTATCTCTAGTAGCCATGGTTGCATTTGCAGCAAATTCACTTTTTTGCCGTTTAGCACTCAAAGAAGGCGCTATAGATCCAGCTTCATTTACTACTATTAGGTTAGCGAGCGGCGGGCTAGCTCTGCTATTAATCATTTCATTCAGCCATGGTAGCCAACTGAAAAGCGTATTTAACCTTGATAAAAGTACTGCTTTACAGGGTGGAGCATTATTGGCTTATGCGTTGTTTTTTTCTATTGCGTATATTGGGATGGCCACAGGCACTGGAGCACTGGTACTGTTTGGAAGTGTTCAGATCACTATGCTGCTCATCGCCTACCTGAAAGGCGAGCGCTTTTCTTTGCTCCAATGGCTAGGCTTTGGTATGGCGTTGGGTGGAATCATTTGTTTATTACTTCCTGGTGCGGACGCGCCTAGCGTTTTACCTGCGGTAAGCATGATTGTTGCTGGTATTGCATGGGGAGTATATACCTTACTGGGCAAAGGCGTGAGTGCACCCGTTTCGCAAACGGGTAAAAATTTCTTGTTCGCTAGTCTTGTTGTTGTCCCTTTGATGCTTGGTACCTTATTGTTTAATTATCAACAGGTAACTTGGCAAGGTAGTTTGTATGCGACCTTGTCTGGTGTATTTGCCTCAGGTTGTGGCTATGCGATTTGGTATAGTGTTTTACCACGCTTAAAAGTGACCTTGGCATCAACACTACAGCTAAGTGTACCCGTTATTGCTACGTTTATGGGGTGGTTGTTCTTAAATGAGTCAGTGTCGACACTGATGATAATTGCCTCATCACTTACTTTGTTTGGTGTTGCCATTGTCATAAGTGCAAGAAAAACTCACTAAACCTAGCAGCCGTTTATCCTGCCTTAATGTGGTTTACCGTATTTCTAAACCAAATTAATTAAGGTTTGTTAATGTTTACTGAAGTTGGTTAAACGTTAATTAAAGGATCTATTTATGTTTCGCAGAGTAACAAAAGCCACATTATCGATTGTTCTACCACTCGCACTTGTATCAACAAATGCATTGGCACATCAACACGGTCATGGTGTAAACGAGCAGCTGAAAGCTGTGGTTGAGGCACGCAGTGATGATGAGAAAGCCAGAGATATGTATCGCCATCCCGCAGAAACGATCGCCTTCTTCAAAATTAAGCCTGGTATGACGGTTGCTGAGGCACTTCCCGGTGGTGGCTGGTACAGCAAAGTATTAGCGCCTTATCTTGGCAAAGAGGGCGCACTACACGGTGTGAATTACGCAGATGATATGTGGGCCCGCTTTGGCTTTTTCAGCGCTGAAGGAATAGCAGAGCGTCAGGCAAGCACTGCTCAATTCCCGTCAATTGTGGCCGAGATTACCGATAACGGTATTGAAAGCTCAGGTTTCACTTTTGCCGATGTGCCGCAAGCGGTTGAGGGTAAAGTAGATAGGGTGTTATTCATAAGAGCACTACACAACCTTGCCCGTTTTGAAGAAGACGCAGGTACACTGACACAAGCTATAGAGGCAACAAAGGCCATGCTAAAACCTGACGGTATGGTGGGAGTGGTTCAACACAGAGCGCCAGAAAGCTTTGACGATGCTAATGCTATGGGAGATAAGGGGTACTTAAAAGAATCATTCATTGTTTCTTTAATGGAAGACGCTGGTTTTACATTGGTTGCCACATCAGACATTAATGCTAATCCAAACGACAAGCCAAGCGAGACTGATATTGTTTGGAGACTCCCTCCAACATTGTTAGGTGCGCAAGACAATCCAGAGCTTCAAGCAAAAATGCAGGCCATTGGTGAGTCAGACCGTATGACCTTACTGTTCGCCCTCAAGTAGTTTATTGTCAACTCAGGCTATCGATTCGCTGCAGTTTTTCAGTAATAGTGTCTTCGGTTTCAACGTGATTGGGATCGAGGACAACGCAGTCTATTGGGCAACAGGCAACGCACTGAGGCTCATCATAGTGACCGATACATTCTGTACATAGGTTTGGGTCTATCTGAAAGTGCGGCTGCTTCAACGATATGGCTAGGTTGGGGCACTCTGGTTCGCACATATCGCAGTTAATACACGCATTGGTTATGGTGTAAGCCATAATTATTTCACTTCTACCGCTAATTCGTGAGGTGCTTCAAATCCACTTCGCGTGTCTTGAGTATGGGGTAGCTGGCGCATAATAATTGTAAAGTCGGTCGAAAGTTCGTTGGGTAATTCAATATAAACCTTGTGTCCACTACCTAAGGCTTCACTAATTACATTGCCATGTTTGTCCCACATCTGAGCGAGCACAATGGTAGTGTTGCCTCGCGGATTCATGATTTCAAGAGTGTCACCAACCACAAATTTGTTTTTGACCTCAATAAAATAGCGACTTTTTTCATGTTTGCTAATGACTTCTCCTACTACTTGTTGGGTCTGACTAGCGGAGTTGGCATTGTCATAATTTTGCATTTCGCTGTGTTTGCGGTGACGCTTCAAGAAGCCGTCGGTATAACCTCGATTGGCTAAATGCTCTAGCTGTACAGATAGGTTGGGGTCGAAGGCTTTGCCTGAGCAAGCGTCTTCTATGGCTTGACGGTATATCTGAGCGGTTCTAGCACAGTAGTAGAAGGATTTAGTACGCCCTTCAATTTTCAGCGAATCTACACCAATATCGACTAATCGTTTTACATGTTCAACAGCACGTAAATCCTTGGAATTGAAAATGTAAGTGCCATGCTCATCTTCGTATGCGGGCATTTGTTCGCCAGGTCGACCCGGCTCCTCGAGTAAAACCATATCGGAAGACGAATCAAACGCGGCTTTTTTCACTAGTGTCCCTAGTAAATCGTCCTCTTTCGCTTGAGAGGGCTCGTACTTCCAACGACAAGCGTTGGTACAAGTACCTTGGTTCGGATCCCGTTTATTAATATAGCCAGAGAGCAAACAGCGTCCAGAATACGCCATACATAAGGCACCATGTACAAAGACTTCGAGCTCCATTTCAGGACAACGCTGCTTGATCTCTTCAATTTCCTCAATGGCCAGTTCACGAGAAAGAATGACTCTTGATATTCCTTGTTGTTGCCAAAATTTGACTGCTGCCCAGTTTACGGTGTTCGCCTGTACCGATAGATGAATATTTAAATCAGGGTGAGCTTCTTTGGCGAGCATAATAAGCCCAGGATCAGACATAATAAAGGCATCGGGATTCAGGGCTGCAACAGGTGCTAGGTCGTCTTTAAAAGTACGCAATTTGCTGTTGTGAGGTGCAATATTGTTTACCACGTAGAACTGTTTGTTAAGTGAGTGTGCCTCGGCAATGGCTTCGCCAAGCTTTTCGTAGGTAAACTCATTATTTCTTACCCGTAACGAATACCTAGGTTGTCCTGCGTAAACTGCATCTGCACCATAAGCGAACGCATATCGCATATTTTTAATCGAGCCAGCAGGAGAAAGCAGTTCAGGTTGTTTGCGCATAAGAGTCTTACCACTAAAAAAACTCTCGCGGAGGTTACCAATACACAAGTCACATTGCTTTGACTAAGATCAAGCTCTAACAGTGTTACCAACTAAACCAGGTTTGAACACCTACGAGGGAAAGCCAGACAATTTTTACTGCACGCCGAAATCCCCTCCATGGGGGCTCGGCTTCGGCATCCATGCCTCAGACGGCTGTAAAAATTGTCTGGCTTTCCCTCTGGAGAATCGATGCGGATTCGGTAAAAACGATCTTGCTTTCGCTTAGATGTATAACTATCAACTTATATCGCGCTTATAGAGGTACTTTAATTTTCAATGGGCCGTTGGGGTTACAGCAGCAGGGGAGGATTTCATCGTCGTCGATGAAAGCGAGTGGATCGGTGGAGTAGGTAACGTCACCGTCTAATAGCTTGGTGCGACAGGCGCCACAAAAGCCTTCTCTACAATGGTAGTGAATGTGAACACCGGCTGATTCTAGGGCTTTTAAGAGATTAGTTTCGGTGGTTGTTGCCAAAGTACCCACATCGACAATGTCGATGTGGATCACCTTATCTTTGTCTGTCATTGGCAGACAGATTACAGCTCGATATCTGCAAAGTCGTCTTCGCTTACTGCTGAATCTATTTGGCCAACAAGGTAAGAGCTAATTTCTGACTCTTGAGGGGCAACCTGTACGTTGTCTGAATTGAGGTAGTTATTCATCCAAGGTAAAGGGTTACTTTCTACGTTGAATGGTGCGTCAAAACCAATCGCAGTCATACGTTGATTAGCGATGTATTCTACGTATTGGCAGAGGATCTCTTTATTTAGTCCCAGCATTGAGCCGTTCTTAAACAAGTAGTCAGCCCATTCTTTTTCCTGAGCAACCGCATTCATAAAGATAGCTTTCGCTTCTTCTTTGCACTCTTCGGCAATCTGCGCCATTTCTGGATCGTCTTTGCCTTTTGCCCACAAGTTAAGTACGTGTTGGGTAGAAGAAAGGTGCAGGTTCTCATCACGTGCAATCAGGCGAATGATTTTAGAGTTCCCTTCCATTAGCTTTCTTTCTGCAAATGCAAAGGTACAAGCAAAGGATACATAGAAACGGATGGCTTCTAGCGCATTTACTGAGTTCATGCACAAATAAAGCTTCTTCTTTAATTCATACATGTTGATGACGTGAGTTTCACCATTAACCGTGTGCTCACCTTCGCCTAGGGTTTGCCATAGCTGTGTGGCGAAAATCAGGTCATCGTAGTACTTAGAGATGTCAGCTGCGCGACGTTTAATCTCATCGTTTACCACAATATCAGCAAAGATATCGCTCGGATCTGAGAATAGATTTCTAAGAATGTGCGTGTATGAACGAGAGTGAATGGTTTCAAAGAAAGACCACGTTTCTACCCATGTCTCTAATTCTGGCAAAGAGATAATCGGCAAGAAAGCGATATTTGGGCTTCGACCTTGTACAGAGTCTAACAGCGTTTGATATTTCAAGTTTGAAATGAATATGTGCTTTTCTGGGTCGGTCAGCTGTTGAAAGTCTACGCGATCGCGGCTCACATCGACTTCTTCTGGGCGCCAAAAAAAGCTGATTTGCTTTTCAATTAACTTTTCGAAAATTGCATGTTTCTGTTGGTCGTATCGAGCAACGTTTACTGGGTTGCCGAAAAACATTGGTTCTACCAATGGATTTGTACTTTGTTGATTAAACGTAGTGTATTTCATGATGGCCTAACTAAAACAATGGCGACAAACGCGTTTATTATTTATGTTCTTACTGTACAAGCTGGAGTAGGGTGCGCGCTAAATCTTGCACGCACCGCCAGCACAATCATCGTCTTCTTCTACAATTACTTCTTCTTGACGAGGCATAGGCTCTTTGGCTTTTGCCGCATCTGCCGCAGAAGCATCTGCAGCGCCATCACGAGTGTTGTGATAGTAAAGTGTTTTTACACCTAGTTTGTAGGTGGTAAGCAAGTCTTTCAATAGCAGCTTCATCGGGACCTTGTTGCCATCGTAGCGACTTGGATCGTAGTTGGTGTTAGCAGAGATAGTTTGGTCGATAAACTTCTGCATAATACCCACAAGCTGCAAGTAACCGTCATTTGAAGGGATATCCCACAACAGCTCGTATTTATCTTTTAACGTTTGATACTCTGGTACTACTTGCTTGAGTACACCGTCTTTACTTGACTTAATACTAATAAAACCACGAGGCGGCTCGATACCGTTAGTTGCATTAGAGATCTGAGAAGACGTCTCCGACGGCATTAGCGCTGATAAGGTAGAATTACGTAGTCCGTGGTCTACGATATCTTTGCGCAAAGCTTCCCAATCATAATGCAAAGGCTCATTACAGATGGCATCCAAATCTTTTTTGTACGTATCGATAGGCAAAATACCATCGGCGTACGTGGTTTCATTAAACTTCGGACAAGCACCTTTTTCTTTCGCTAGATTGTTCGACGCCTTAAGTAGGTAGTACTGAATAGCTTCAAAGGTTCTGTGCACTAAGCCGTTTGCACTGTGATCTGAATATTTAACGCCATTCTTAGCAAGGTAGTAAGCAAAGTTAATAACACCCACACCCAGCGTACGACGACCCATAGTAGCGTTAAACGCCGCAGGAACAGGGTAGTCTTGATAATCCAGTAGGTTATCTAGCGCGCGTACTGCTAAATCTGCAAGTTCTTCAAACTCGTCTAGCGACTTAATTGCACCCAAGTTAAAGGCTGAAAGCGTGCATAGGGCAATTTCGCCTTCTTCGTCGTTAACGTTTTGAAGCGGCTTAGTTGGCAGAGCAATTTCAAGACATAGATTGCTTTGACGTACTGGAGCGACTTCTGGGTTAAACGGGCTATGCGTATTACAGTGATCCACATTTTGAAGGTAAATACGACCGGTGCTTGCACGCTCTTGCATGAACAAGCTGAACAATTCCATTGCTTTCACAGACTTCTTGCGAATTGTCGGATCGTTCTCGTATTGCACGTATAGCTTTTCAAACTCTTCTTGGTTGGCGAAGAATGCATCATAAAGACCAGGTACGTCAGAGGGGCTGAATAAGGTGATATCACCATCCTTCATCATACGCTGATACATTAGCTTGTTGAATTGAACACCGTAGTCCAGGTGTCTTACACGGTTTTCTTCAACACCACGGTTGTTCTTAAGTACAAGAAGTGATTCAACTTCCATGTGCCAAATAGGGTAGAACAGAGTAGCTGCACCACCACGAACACCGCCTTGCGAGCAGCTCTTTACCGCAGTTTGGAAATACTTATAGAACGGGATACAACCTGTGTGGAAAGCTTCACCACCGCGAATAGGGCTTCCTAGCGCACGAATACGTCCAGCATTTACACCGATGCCCGCACGTTGACTCACATACTTAACAATGGCGCTTGATGTTGCATTAATAGAGTCTAGGCTATCACCAGTCTCAATAAGTACACATGAGCTGAACTGGCGAGTAGGGGTACGTACACCAGACATAATTGGTGTGGGTAGTGATAGTTTGAATGTAGACGCAGCGTCGTAGAATCGGCGGATGTAGCTCATGCGCGATTCTTTGGGGTAGTTAGCGAACAAGCACGCAGCAACTAAGATATAAAGGAACTGGGCACTTTCGTAAATTTCACCGGTTACACGGTTTTGTACTAGGTACTTACCCTCTAGTTGTTTGACCGCCGCATAGCTGAAGTTCATATCGCGCCAATGGTCAATGTAGGTGTCCATTTCAGCGAATTCTTCGGCCGTGTAGTCTTCAACCAAATGCTTATCATACTTGCCCATTTCGACCATGCGTGTGACATGATCATAAAGCGCAGGTGGCTCAAATTGTCCATAGGCCTTTTTACGCAAATGGAAAATGGCTAGATGAGCAGCCATGTATTGATAATCCGGAGTTTCGGTAGAAATAAGATCAGCCGCAGACTTGATCAAAGTCTCGTGGATTTCACTGGTATTGATACCGTCGTAAAACTGTATGTGTGCTTTTATCTCAACTTGAGAAACTGACACGTTACTTAAGCCTTTTGCTGCCCAGGTAACTACTTTGTGGATTTTATCGAGGTCGATAGCCTCTTTTTCACCGTTGCGTTTAGTAACTAGTAAATTGTTATTCATTCTAACTGGCCGTTCTATGTAAGCGCTGGTCTTATTTTGTGGGCAACAAACTGCCCGCCCCTTTTAAAGTGTAAAACTGTCTTTTTTATTCTTTAGGTCGCCTTTGCTGCTTGCGTGTAACAAACACACGTAACCGCACTGCCAAAATGTATTCGGCATTAATGCGATCGCATTGATCATAACTTTTCGTTTTGAGGGCGACTGCGGATCTTCGCGGATCCGACAACGTGATAAGCACAAGATAGTGAGGTTTTCGTCTTATTGCAACCCACTATCTGGTGGTTATTCGAGCACTTAAATTGAGTACGGAAATAGGTTAGTGTTGACTCACGTAGGAGCAACGAAAAAACCTGAAACAAAACAAATGCAAGCACTTTGTGTGAAAAGTTATTAATTGAAAATAAATTTTGAATTAAAAAAATTATATCGTTATCACGATATATTGTGGTTAAACATTCGTCTTGGCCCAATATATGGTGAGTTGATGGTTATGACACACTACTGCCTGACGGTGCATAATAAATAGTTAACGTCAACGTTTTTATCTGACAAATAAAACCCTTGCGTCGATGGATCCATGTGTAGCCCAGTAATTGACGTAGCGATTAGATCTGCGGCATCAGTCATTCGAAGCATTTCAGATGGCTTAATGAATTTATTGTGATCGTGCGTGCCCTTGGGAACAAGTTTTAACAGGTTTTCGGCGCCTAAGATCGCAAACAAGTAGGATTTAATATTTCTATTCAATGTCGATAAAAATACATATCCACCAGGCTTTACCATTCTGGCACATGCATTAATCACCGAAGCTGGGTCGGGGACATGTTCTAGCATCTCCATACAGGTCACTACGTCAAAACTCGATTCATTGAGTTCTGCATAAGACTCAGCCGTTGTGCATTTATAGTCAACTTGAACGCCTGATTCTAATCCGTGAAGTTTTGCCACATCAAGAGATGCTTGAGCCATGTCAATACCCGTTACCTGTGCACCAGCTTTAGCCATCGCCTCGGCAAGAATGCCTCCACCACACCCAACATCAATTGTGGTCTTATCAAATAATCCGCCACAATGTTGTTGAATAAAGTCCAATCGCAGTGGGTTTATTTGATGTAAGGGCTTGAATTCTCCTTCGGGATCCCACCAACGAGAGGCGAGTTCGGAAAATTTACTAATTTCGTGTTCATCCACATTTACCATATTTAATCGCTTCCAAATTACCGATTAATCAATGACGCATACGATACCGCAACTATATAGGCTTTCGCATCTGCTAATCGCGTCTCATTCTAGTTTTAAACTATCGTTTGGACGAATTTTAATCGCTTGATAATGAATGGTAAAATCTGCGTAATTAAGTCCTACATTATTGCCTCATCAAGTGATACACTCGGAAGATTATGAACCCCATAATAAACAGTGTGGCGTCACTTGACTTTGTTGGTTACACAACAAACACGGACAGTGCCAGCTACATCCAAATGAAATAATAGGGATTACGTAGTTTATGTCAGATAACGCTAAAGAAATTCTCCCCGTTAATATTGAGGAAGAGTTAAAGAACTCATACCTTGATTATGCGATGAGCGTTATTGTCGGGCGAGCCTTGCCTGATGTTAGGGATGGGCTAAAGCCTGTTCACCGTCGCGTACTTTTCGCGATGAACGAATTAAAAAACGACTTCAACAAGCCGTACAAAAAGTCAGCCCGTGTTGTCGGTGACGTTATCGGTAAATATCACCCTCATGGTGACTCTGCGGTATACGACACAATAGTACGTATGGCTCAGCCATTCTCACTGCGTTACATGTTAGTGGACGGTCAAGGTAACTTTGGCTCTGTTGATGGTGACTCAGCCGCTGCAATGCGTTATACCGAAGTTCGTATGGCTAAAATTGCCCACGAGCTGCTTGCGGATCTCGATAAAGAGACGGTGGACTTCGTTCCTAACTACGACGGTACGGAACAGATCCCTGAAGTATTGCCGACGAAAGTCCCTAATCTATTAGTTAACGGGTCTTCTGGTATTGCCGTTGGTATGGCGACCAATATTCCTCCTCACAACCTCACCGAAGTCATCAATGGTTGTGTCGCTTTAATTGAGAATCCAGAGATCTCTATTGACGATCTCATGACCTATATTCCAGGGCCTGATTTCCCAACGGCAGCTATGATCAGCGGCCGTAAAGGTATTGAAGACGCTTATCGCACAGGGCGTGGGAAAATCTATCTACGCGCTCGTGCCGAGATAGAAACGGAAGACAACGGTAAAGAAACGATTATCGTTAACGAAATTCCGTATCAAGTTAACAAAGCGCGCCTTATCGAAAAGATTGCCGAACTGGTCAAAGAAAAGCGTATCGAAGGCGTTTCAGCACTGCGTGACGAGTCTGATAAAGACGGTATGCGTATTGTTATTGAAGTTAAACGCAACGAATCTGCTGAAGTACTTCTCAACCATCTGTATGCCAATACGCAGTTACAAACTGTGTTTGGTATTAATATGGTTGCGCTAGATAACGGTCAGCCTAAAGTTTTCAATTTAAAAGAAGCTCTCGAGGCCTTTGTTCTTCACCGCCGTGAAGTGGTTACCCGCAGAACAGTATTCGAGCTTCGCAAAGCTCGCGACCGTGCTCACATTCTCGAAGGCTTAGCAATAGCGCTTGCCAACATTGACCCTATCATCGAGCTTATTAAAGCGTCGCCTAGTCCTGCTGATGCGAAAAAAGCATTAGTAGCCCAAGGTTGGCAGTTGGGTGATGTTGCTGAAATGCTTGAACGTGCTGGCGACGATGCTGCACGCCCAGATTGGTTAATGCCAGAATTTGGTATTCGCGACGGTAAGTATTATCTGACTGAGCAACAAGCACAGGCAATTCTAGACCTACGTTTGCATAAGCTTACAGGCCTAGAACACGAAAAGATTCTCGATGAATACAAAGCACTTCTTGAAATCATTGCAGAACTTCTCCACATTCTGAATAGCCCAGCACGTTTGATGGAAGTTATTCGCGAAGAACTAGAAGCGGTTCGCGAAGAGTTTGGCGATGAACGTCGTACCGAAATCACTGCGGCTAGTCATGATATTGATATTGAAGATCTTATCGAGCAAGAAGATGTGGTAGTGACCTTGTCTCGTGAAGGTTATGTGAAGTACCAGAAGCTTACTGATTACGAAGCACAGCGACGTGGTGGTAAAGGTAAATCTGCTACTAAGATGAAGGATGAAGACTTCATCGAAAAACTATTGGTGGCCAACACCCACGATCATATCCTTTGTTTCTCTACACGAGGCCGTTTGTACTGGTTGAAGGTGTATCAATTGCCGTTTGCTAGCCGAAATGCGCGCGGTCGTCCAATCGTGAATATTCTTCCGTTAGAAAACGACGAGCGTATTACCGCTATTCTTCCGATTAAAGAATTCGAAGAAGGTAAATTTGTACTGATGGCGACAGCCAATGGTACGGTGAAGAAAACCGACCTAAGTTCTTATTCACGCCCGCGTGCCAATGGTATTATTGCCGTAAATCTGGCTGAAGGCGATGAGCTTATCGGTGTTGATATCACTCACGGTGATGACGACATCATGTTGTTCTCAGATGAAGGTAAAGTCGTTCGTTTTAACGAGAAACTTCGCGATAGTGAAACCGGTGAAGTTAAGCGTGATCCAGAAACCGGTGAAGAGCTGTTAGCCCTTCGACCTATGGGCCGCACGGCTACTGGCGTACGCGGCATTAAACTGCAAGACGGACAACGAGTGGTATCTTTGATTGTTCCTCGTGGTGACGGTGCAATTCTTACCGCTACAGAGAATGGTTACGGTAAACGCACACCATTAGACGATTATCCTGCGAAGAGCCGAGCAACCCAAGGGGTTGTATCAATTAAGGTGTCTGAGCGTAACGGTAAAGTTGTTGGCGCCGTTCAAGTTGACGAAAATAACGAAATCATGCTTATCAGCGACCAAGGCACATTGGTTCGCACACGCGTAGGCGAGGTATCTGTGGTTGGACGTAACACCCAAGGTGTACGTTTAATCCGTACCGCAGAAGATGAGCATGTTGTTGGGTTACAACGTATCGAAGAAGTTGAGAGCGATGAAATCGAACTTGATGAAGACGGTAATCCGATAGTGCAAGAAGCCGAAACAGCGCAAGAAGAAAACGCTGCGACAGACAGCGACGGCGCTACGACAGAAGAGTAGGGATAGCGCCTGAAAAATTACTCAGGCACTTTCATGTTTCTCTTATTCAAGCGGCTTTATGCCGCTTGTTATATTTATAGGTGTTGAAAAATCCAAATGAACCAAGTGTTTAACTTTTGTGCTGGCCCAGCAATGCTGCCTCAGCCTGTTATGCAAAAAGCACAAGCAGAGTTCACCAATTGGCGGGACTCTGGCTGCTCTGTGATGGAAGTCAGCCACCGAGGTAAAGACTTTATTGAAATTGCTGCGAAGGCAGAGCAAGATCTACGGGATCTTCTGAATGTACCGTCTAACTATCATGTGTTGTTTACACATGGGGGTGGTCGTGGACAATTTGCTGCAGTTCCTCTTAATCTTTCTCAAGCTTCAGATACCAGCTTGCATCTAGTAAGCGGCTCATGGTCTAAAGGCGCAGTGGCTGAAGCAAGCAAGTATAATAAGCCAGTAGTGGTTGGCGAATTATCTGAGAAAGACGGTTTACAGTATGTCGCTAAGCCCGTTTTAGATAACACCACTTCTGGTGCTGCTTACTATCATTTTTGTCCGAACGAAACAGTAGACGGTATTGGTTTTGATTGGTTGCCAGAAAGTGGTGATATTCCACTAGTGGCAGATATGTCATCGACCATATTATCTCATCCCCTTGATGTGGCAAAATATGGCGTTATTTATGCTGGGGCTCAAAAGAATATTGGTCCTTCTGGCTTGTCAGTCGTCATTGTTCGCGATGATTTAGTGGGCAATGCAAGGCAAGAAACCCCCTCAATTTTCGATTATGCATTAGCTGCGAAAAGCGACTCGATGTATAACACGCCACCTACCTTTTCTTGGTATCTTGCAGGTTTAGTGTTTGAGTGGTTAAAAGATCAAGGCGGTTTAACCGCGATGGCGGCAAAGAACGATGCAAAAGCAGCGCTACTATACAGCGCGATCGATAGCTCAGATTTTTACGCCAGCCGCGTACACCCTGACAATCGTTCAAAAATGAACGTCCCTTTCCAACTTGCAGATGCTTCTCTTGATGCTTTGTTTTTAGAGAAAGCAGAAGAGGCTGGTTTACGTGCGCTCAAAGGCCACCGTATGGTGGGTGGAATGCGAGCAAGCATCTACAATGCTATGCCTATCGATGGTGTAAAAGCCTTGGTAGCCTTTATGCAGGAATTTGAGCGAGTAAACGGGTAGTACTATGGAACAATTAACTTTATCTCCCATTCAAAAAGTGAATGGTGAAGTCAACGTGCCTGGCTCAAAGAGTTTGTCTAATCGTGCTTTGTTACTAGCCGCGTTAGCGGAAGGTGAAACTGAGCTTACCAATTTGCTCGACAGCGATGATATTCGTCACATGCTGGATGCACTCACAACATTAGGTGTGTCTTACACCCTAAGTGAATGTAAAACTCGTTGCACGGTTGTTGGTTTAGGCGGGCGTTTTTCCGTTGATGAACCTATTTCTTTGTTTTTGGGCAACGCCGGTACCGCTATGCGACCACTGTGTGCTGCACTGGCACTGAGTGATGTCAATGTAACACTCACTGGTGAACCGCGTATGGAAGAGCGTCCTATTGGCGATTTGGTTGATTCTCTGCGCGAAGCTAATGCCGATATTACTTATTTAAAAAATGACGGCTTTCCTCCACTCGAAATCAATGGGAGCGCGCTTACTGGTTGTAAAATGTCAGTTGATGGCAGCGTTTCGAGTCAGTTTTTAACCGCTTTATTGATGGCCGCCCCTTTGTTTGAAGGTGACGTGACAATTGAAATTAAGGGCGAGCTAGTATCTAAGCCTTACATTGATATTACGTTAGATACCATGAAAAAATTTGGTGTTAGCGTAGTCAACAAAAGCTATCAAACCTTTGTTGTGACTGATGACCAACGCTATGCAGCTCCAGGCAAATTCCTCGTTGAGGGTGATGCGTCCTCAGCGTCTTATTTCTTGGCGGCTGGTGCTATAAAAGGTGGCACGGTGAGAGTGACAGGTATCGGTAAAAACAGTATCCAAGGCGACATTCGTTTTGCTGATGTATTAGAGGCTATGGGTGCCACTATAAATTGGCATGACGAATACGTCGAAGTTGTTGGAGCTCCGCTCAAAGGTGTGGATATGGACATGAACCATATTCCTGATGCAGCAATGACTATAGCAACAACTGCTCTGTTTGCAGAAGGTCCAACGTGTATTCGCAATATTTATAACTGGCGTGTTAAGGAAACTGATCGCCTTTACGCGATGAGCACTGAGTTGAAAAAGCTGGGTGTAGAAGTAGAAGAGGGTCATGACTACATAAAAGTGTGGCCGTCGGAATCGCTCAATCATGCAGAGATAGACACCTACAACGATCACCGAGTTGCGATGTGTTTTTCCCTTGTTGCATTAAGCGATACATCGGTAACGATTAACGACCCTGGCTGTACCAGAAAGACATTTCCTGATTACTTCGAGCGTTTTTCTACACTCTACTGAGCCTAATCATTTAGCGTCTTAATTCTTACAATAAGCAATGCTTCGATGTTTGTGGCATTGCTTATCTGTTATTAACGCGTATAATTGCGCGCGATTTTTTTAACATTTTATCTTCTGGAGCAGGTATGCATTCCACACCCGTTGTCACGGTTGACGGCCCAAGTGGCGCTGGTAAAGGCACATTAAGTAGCTTGCTAGCAAAACAATTAGGATGGCAATTCTTAGACAGTGGAGCGATTTATCGCGTTTTAGCCGTTGCGTCGTTACATCACAATCTTCCAAGCGATGACGAAGAAAGCATCGTGCCGCTTGCTACAGGGCTTGACGTTAGCTTTGATACCTCAGAAGGAGGCACACGAATCATCCTTGAGGGTGAAGATGTTACCGATGATATTCGCACAGAAGAAGTAGGAAGTGTTGCTTCACAAATCGCTGCATTACCTCGTGTACGCGAAGCATTACTTCGACGTCAAAGAGCGTTTCAGCAAGACCCTGGTCTAGTCGCAGACGGTCGCGATATGGGGACCGTCGTTTTTACAGATGCACCGGTGAAAATATTCTTGACAGCAAGCCCTGAAGCTAGAGCAGAAAGGCGCTACGCTCAGTTGAAAGCGAAAGGCATGGATGTTAATATTGCGCGCCTTTTAACCGATATCAAAGCAAGAGACGAGCGCGACACCAATCGTGCGGTAGCTCCATTGGTACCGGCAGAAGATGCTGTAGTAATTGATTCTACAGGCTTGGATATAAACCAAGTCTTTGAAAAAGCGATGGAAGTTATCAATTCTAGGCTCTAGAAAAGAGAACTTTTTATCGTAGTGACTACCTTAGGAAGAGGTAGTAATTGTTAATAACCCCACGTTAACCGGAATGAAGCGTGGATATCAACTTATCTAATTTGAACTTATGACTGAAAATTTTGCACAACTTTTTGAAGAAAGCTTACAAGAACTAGAAACACGCCCAGGTTCTATTGTAAAAGGTACTGTTGTTTCTATCGACAAAGACATCGTTCTTGTTGACGCTGGCTTGAAATCAGAAAGTGCTATCCCAGCTGACCAATTCAAAAACGCCGAAGGCGAACTAGAAATCGAAATTGGCGATCAAGTAGACGTAGCTCTTGACGCTGTTGAAGACGGTTTCGGTGAAACTATTCTTTCTCGCGAAAAAGCGAAGCGCCACGAAGCGTGGGTTGAGCTGGAAAAAGCGTACGAAGACAAGGCAACTATCAAAGGTATTATTAACGGTAAGGTTAAAGGCGGTTTCACTGTTGAAGTTAACAGTGTACGTGCATTCCTACCTGGTTCTTTGGTTGATGTTCGCCCAGTACGCGACACTACTCACCTTGAAGGTAAAGAGCTTGAGTTTAAAGTTATCAAGCTTGATGCGAAGCGCAACAACGTTGTTGTTTCTCGTCGTGCTGTTATCGAAGCAGAGAGCAGTGCAGAGCGTGAAACGCTTCTTGCTAACCTTGAAGAAGGTCACGAAATCAAAGGTATCGTTAAGAACCTTACCGATTACGGTGCGTTCGTTGACTTGGGTGGCGTAGATGGTCTTCTACACATCACAGATATGGCTTGGAAGCGCGTTAAGCACCCAAGTGAAATCGTAAACGTTGGTGACGAAATCAACGTTAAAGTACTTAAGTTCGACAAAGACAAGCAACGTGTTTCTCTAGGCATGAAGCAAATGGGCAACGATCCATGGCAAGAAATTGCTAACCGTTACCCAGAAGGTACTAAGATCAACGGTCAAGTTACTAATCTTACTGACTACGGCTGCTTCGTTGAAATCGAAGACGGTGTTGAAGGTCTTGTACACGTTTCTGAAATGGATTGGACTAACAAGAACATCCACCCATCTAAGGTTGTTAACCTAGGTGACACAGTTGACGTTATGGTTCTAGAAATTGACGAAGAGCGTCGTCGTATTTCTCTAGGTCTTAAGCAGTGCATCGACAACCCTTGGGAAACTTTCGCTAAGTCACACGAAAAAGGTGACAAAGTGTCTGGTAAGATCAAGTCAATCACTGACTTTGGTATCTTCATCGGCCTTGACGGCGGAATCGACGGTCTTGTTCACCTTTCTGACATCAGCTGGAACAAAACTGGTGAAGACGCAGTTCGCGACTACAAGAAAGGCGACGAAATCTCTGCAGTTGTACTACAAGTCGACCCAGAGCGTGAGCGTATTTCACTAGGTGTTAAGCAAATCGAAGAAGATCCTTTCAACAAGTATCTGACAGATAACAAGAAAGGTGCTATCGTTACTGGTACAGTAACTGCAGTTGACGCTAAAGGTGTTACTGTAAACCTAGCTGAAGAAGTTGACGGCTACATCCGTGTTGCAGACTTGTCTCGTGACCGTGTTGAAGACGCAACAGAAATCGCTAGCGAAGGTGATAGCATCGAAGCGAAATTTATGGGCGTTGACCGTAAGAATCGCGTAGTTAACCTGTCTGTTAAAGCGAAAGATCAGGCTGACGAGAAAGAAGCTATCGACAAAGTTAACCAACAAGAAGATGTTGGTTTCGCTAACGCGATGGCAGAAGCATTTAAAGCTGCTAAAGGCGAGTAATGATCTGCGTGGGTACAATACCTTGTACCCATAGCGCGCTAGCTGTTTAACAATAATAGTGATAATGAGGTTAGAATGACCAAGTCTGAACTGATTGAACGGCTGGCGGATCAAGCGCGTCACGTTCCTGCGAAAGAACTAGAGCTGGCTATTAAAGAAATGCTTGAGCAAATGGCTCAAACGCTTCAAAAAGGTGACCGTATTGAAATTCGTGGTTTTGGAAGTTTTTCACTTCACTACCGCGCGCCAAGAGTAGGCCGCAATCCTAAAACTGGAGAAACGGTTAAATTGGATGGTAAGTACGTTCCGCACTTTAAGCCAGGTAAAGAACTGAGAGAACGTGTAGACGCTTCAATCGCATAGTTAATAAAAAGCCGCATTTATTGCGGCTTTTTTAATGCCTCTTAACAAATAGTTTACTGAGTCGCAACTAAACTATTGACTTGAACAACCATCGTTTTATATTGGTATTGTAGAAGTGATGTATCAGTATAAGTAAGAATGGCAGCTGGCGAAGAAGAAAATATAATAAAGCAATACCAGCCACTCATTAGAGCGCTAATTCCCTACGAGCAACAGAATCGATTGCTAGAGGGTATCAATAAATTCTCCAAGCGTTTACCAAGCCAAGTGCGAAAGGTGGTTAAAGATGAAGTCGTTCGATTGACTTCGCTTACAGACGCGCCTGCAGATAATTCGGCATTCGCACAATTTCCTGTTATGAAGTTTAAGCACCGTGGCGTTCAAATGCGCTTAGATAAAGTGGGTGCTGAAATTCTCAAAAACGAGACATCGCTTTATCAAGACCGATACACCGTGGGTGTTTTCGAGTCGATAATGAATTCCGATTTTTATCAGACCCAGATAAAAAAGGACCAGTTCAAAAAAATCGTCGATGCCTTTAAGGTCGAAAGTCAATCTTTTACTGATATCGACTTCGGCGAAGATATCGCTATAAAACCAAATTTTACTGTATCTTCCAGCGAGTTCGACAAGGGACGTCATTGTCCGGTAACCGCGTTGGCCTACGACTCCATGTCAGTAGAAACCAAGCGACCTCCTGCAAGTAGTATCGGTGATAAAGTTTCTTTTTGTTTACCAGAAGCTTTGGGCTCTTCCTATGAAAACACCGAAATAGAATTTGTTCTCGAAGGCATTAAATTTAACAAAGCTATGGGTAAGTACGAATCTTATTTTGCTTTAGCTGAGAGCACCCCAGATCAAGTAAAAGTCTTATTACAGAACTACATTAAAACCAGTGCGTACAAGCAACCGCTCCAGCGCGATCTAGAAATTGAACGAACGCTACAAGACCTAGAACGAGACAGAATACTAGAAAACTGTCCGTGGCTACCGGTTTTTGCTTCCCTAAAATCAAAAGAACGTCGACCTCTAATTGCACTTTTTACTCGAACCAGCGTAGAGCAGAATAAAACCAAAGCATTACTTGATAGCCTATCCGGAAAGCAATTCTTCTCATCACTTACCAGTGAATTGGGAACATACGGTGAAGCTTATGTGTTTCAGGGCAATGTTAAAACAAAATCCGGCGAGGTGTCGGTAACTGTGACTCACAGGCAATTATTAGAAGCCGGCCAATTAAGCGCAATTGTCTATTTATTAGCAAGAACTGGCGATTTTGTTTGTACTCAATGTCGACTTGATTCAATTACTCCCGAGGATAAAGATAAAGCGTTTGCGATTCATGACGTTTCAGCTGACGACAATGAAAATTTAAATGAAATCAGCCATGTTATTTATTGTAGGGAAGTAACCTCGCATATTGAGAATCTGACACTGTTAGAAAAGTGTGATTTTAAACCTTTATCTAAGAATTTCAGAACGAGTTCAGACAAACACCATATTGATTTTGTGATGGAAGAGGCCCTTGATCGCCGCGCTGAAACTCGCTACGTAATGGATAAAGCGGCATCGGTAAAACTCGGTCTTTTATCAACCGTCGATGTACGCGTTAAAGATCTGTCTGCAAGCGGTATGAAAATTTTCGTGCCCACTGCATGCGATATGCAAGACGAGATTCGAGTGTCCATTCCTGATTTCAAAATTAAAAGCGAACGTTATAAAGTCATCGATTACAATACTGAGAGTGGCGTCGCACGCTTGTCCTTGGTTAATGGGGGTAAGAAATCAAAGACAGCCAGTCAGGTTGATGCCATGGTTGAAGTTAACTCGGCATACTTTAAGCTTCGTGATGTCGCTAGGATTCAAAGGGCAACTCATAGGTTTTTGTGGGAACTTGCGGTAAGGCACCTGCCATCGCTTTCAGTGCTGTGTGTTATCAATCGTCATATTTTGGATAGGTTGAAAACCGTTTACCAGAGTGACGCTTCTGATGATCTGTATCCCTTCTCACGTACCCAAAACATTACTCCACTCCATGGTTTTTTCGCTGACAAAGCAGAGACTAAACCCAAGTCAAAAATGTTGGAGAGTATGTTTTCTGGCGAAATTGATAGCAGCCTAGTGGTGCACTGTATACGTAATTCAGATAAGCGTTTGGTGTTTATCAAAGAACAAGATTTCATGGCGAGCAAGCTGCGTGGACAAATCCAAAATCAACTCGAAGATAATAAGGTCCAAGTGAGCGCGACTGACGTTGTAGCCGTAAGATGCAACGGAGCCACAACACCATTAACTAAGAAGCGCTTCGCACAGCTATCTAAAGTCGACAAGACCATGTACAACAAATTGTATGCGATGCAAGAGGGGTACACTCACTGTATCTTTGTCACTAATATCTCAGTACTCCACCACGATTTAGTCTTGGCTAAATTGATTCAAAAGCCAACAAACCCATCAGACAAGAAAAAAAGCGTCGCTTAGTCGTAAGATTGCACCAAATCCTGAACAAAGTCTCGAATCGTGATACCATCATCATATAAATGCTTATTTGTGTAATTGCTTTAAGGATGAGACATTGAGAGTTATTGGGCTGGTATTGGTTACTGTTTTTTTGATTTTTGTGGCATTGTTAATCGGGTCCAAAAATCAACAGATTGTTACTGTAAACTATCTGATTGCTCAGGCGAATCTCACTCTTTCCACTATAATAGCCATAACCTTATCCATCGGTGTTGCTATTGGAATATTGCTTATATCAGTCAGCTGGTTGTCTTTACGCGTTAAGCTTATTGCTGCCCGTGCAAAGTTAGAAAAACTTTCGAAAGACCAATAATATGCTCGAGTTGCTGTTTTTACTTTTGCCTGTAGCTGCAGGCTACGGTTGGGTAATGGGACGCAATAGTGTTCGTCAGGCGCAGCGCAAACAATCAAGTATCCTTTCAAAACATTATTATAAGGGCTTGAACTTCCTCTTATCAGACCAACCGGATAAAGCCGTTGATACGCTGATAAAAATAATCGACGTCAACAGTGATACTGTAGAGACCCATATTGCCATGGGAAACTTTTTTCGTCATAGAGGAGAGATCGACCGCGCGATCAGGATTCATCAGAATATAGTAAGCCAAGACGAAGTTATCCCAGAGCAAAAGGAAATTGCCCTTAAAGCGCTTGGTCAAGATTACATGCAAGCGGGGTTTTTAGAGCGAGCTGAAAATACCTTTTTGCGGCTGCTCGACAGCGATAAACACTTTTTGTACGCACAACAGCAACTCTTCTCTATTTATCAAACAATGAAGGAATGGGAGAAAGCCATCGGGCTAGCTGAGCGCATGGTAAGCTGTCACGGCGACAATGATGAACTTAATGCACGGTTAGCGCATTTGTACTGCGAACAGTCAATCTTAGAGCTAGGCAAAGAAAACCACACTAATGCGCTAGACTTGCTACAAAAAGCTGTAAATGCTGACGAAAAAGCGGTTAGACCTTGGTTAATGTTGGGTGAACTCGCGTTAGACCAACGTCGTTTCGACGAGGCTATTGCCTATTTTACGCAAGTTGCAGAAAGAGACATTACTTGGTTCAGTGAAGCAGTTCCACACCTAGAAAAGATTGCCGAGGAAACGGGAGATTGGGAGGCTTTTGAAAAGAACCTTTCAGACCATTGGCAGGAGTGCGCAACGTCCTATTTAGCCATGGTTGATGTTCTGCTTACAAAGGGCGATAACGACAAGGCGGCTGACTATTTACTCAAGCAATTAAAGAATCGACCAACCATGCGCGGATTTAAAACGCTCATGGGTTTATATATCGATAAAATTGAAGATAAGGCCTCAGCAGAGAGCCTAAGGTTGTTGAAAGCTCTGGTTGAAGACCAAATGAAGCAAAGACCGACGTACCGTTGTCAGCGCTGTGGTTTTTCGGGGCGCAAGTTATATTGGTTATGTCCATCGTGTAAAACGTGGGACGGCGTTAAACCTATTAAAGGCTTAGATGGAGAATAAATCTGTTATGCAAGACGCGCGAGTCATCGTAGCTTTAGACTACGATAACAAAAATGACGCATTGGCTTTTATTGAAAAGCTAGACCCAGCTATCTGTAAATTAAAAGTGGGCAAGGAAATGTTCACTTTATTCGGACCAGAATTTGTGAAGGTACTCATTGCAAAAGGATTTGATGTATTCCTAGATCTAAAGTTTCACGATATTCCGAATACTGTTGCTAAGGCATGCAAGGCCGCTGCGGAATTGGGTGTGTGGATGGTTAATGTACATGCGTCTGGGGGTAGGCCAATGATGGAAGCGGCGAAAGCGGCGATTGCTAACAGTAGCCACCCTTCAACGAAACTGATTGCAGTTACTGTATTGACCAGCATGGACCAAGAGCAATTGAGTGATGTGATTGATGGAGTAACTCCAGCCCAACAGGTTAAGCGTTTAGCGTCGCTAACCAAAGCTGCGGGCCTTGACGGTGTTGTGTGTTCTGCACAAGAAGCGCAGTTATTACGTTCAGAATTGGGTGAGGGTTTCTTACTCGTGACGCCTGGAATTAGACCTTTAGGTAGTGACAAGGGTGATCAAAAGCGGGTAATGACACCGCCTGATGCTATGCGGGATGGTGTGAGTTATTTGGTGATGGGACGTCCTATCACTAAAGCGGATGATCCCCTTACAGTGTTACGAGCGGTCAACGCATCAATTGCATAAAAAAACGGAAGCATGAGCTTCCGTTTTTCGTTTAAAACCGGACTATTAACCGTTTAGCGCTTCTGTTGCCGGTGTATAAGTCAGGTCTAGTTCGTCGCCCAATGCATCAACTACCGCTTTGTATGTCACTTTTCCTTCATGAACATTCAAACCGTTAAGAAGGTGTGGATCTTCCAACATGGCTTTTGCTGGGCCTTTATTGGCGAGCGCTAAACCAAAAGGTAGTGTTGCATTGTTCAGTGCCATTGTAGAAGTACGCGCTACACCACCTGGCATGTTTGCTACACAGTAATGTACAACGTCGTCAACAATGTACACAGGCTCTTGGTGTGTCGTTGCTTTTGACGTCGCGAAACAACCGCCTTGGTCAATCGCTACATCAACAAGTACTGAGCCTGGCTTCATAGCCTTGATTTGTTCGCCGTTAAGTAACTTAGGCGCTGCTGCACCTGGAATAAGTACTGCACCTACGACTAAGTCAGCATTTGACGAGTAATGCTCAATGGCGTCAACTGTGGAATATACAGTTTTTACTTGGCCTGCAAAAATGTCGTCTAGTTCTCTAAGACGAGGAAGTGAGCGGTCTAGTATAGTAACGTCTGCACCTAAACCCAGTGCCATCTTCGCTGCATTCGTGCCAACAACACCGCCACCGATCACGAGTACTTTGCCCGGTGCTACGCCAGGAACGCCACCTAAGAGTGTGCCGCTACCGCCATGGGCTTTTTCAAGGAAATGTGCGCCAGCTTGTACAGACATTCTGCCAGCAACTTCACTCATTGGCGCCAACAGAGGTAGACCACCTCGACTATCAGTCACGGTTTCGTAAGCAATACAGGTTGCACCAGACTCAACGAGAAGTTGGGTCTGCACAGGATCGGGCGCTAAGTGAAGGTAGGTGTAAAGCGTTTGACCCTTGCGGAGCATTTTACATTCGTTGGGTTGTGGCTCTTTGACTTTGACGATCATTTCGGCTTTTTCGAAAATGATCTCTGGCGTGCTCTCTATGGAAGCTCCTGCTGCAATATACATCTCGTCACTGAAGCCTATAGCATCGCCAGCTAAGGTCTCAACGATTACGTGGTGACCATGACTAACAAATTCTTTTACCGCTGCTGGCGTTAGTCCAACGCGATACTCGTGATTCTTTATCTCTTTAGGTACACCGATGATCATGCTTTAACCTTCTAATTGTTACGTGAGTACAAACATCATATTCATACTAGTCACGATGGGTTTATTTGAGAGGTCAAAGTATAGGACAACTACAAAAGAAGTTTTTGCTGTATTGGGGTGATGTGCGATATATTATTTTGTATATAATGTTAATTGCAAAATATCATATGCTAGTAAAAACGCCTAAAAATCTCGACAGAATTGACCGGAATATACTTATCGAGTTGCAGAAGAATGGCCGTATTTCTAATGTAGAACTTGCTAAAAGTGTAGGACTTAGTGCTAGCCCATGTCTGGAAAGGGTAAAAAGACTGGAGGCTCAGGGTTACATTAAAGGGTATCACGCTCTTGTCGATCCAGAAAAATTGGGTGCTGCAATGTTGGTCTTTGTCGAAATAACGCTGACAAAGACATCAGTTGATATATTTGAAGAATTTTCTGCGGCAGTTAAACTGCACGACGATATCCAAGAATGTCATTTGGTGTCGGGTAATTTTGATTTTTTGTTGAAGGCTCGAGTTGCAGATATGTCCAGCTATCGAAAGCTGCTTGGTGATACTTTATTGAGACTACCCGGCGTCAGCGAGTCAAGAACCTACGTTGTTATGGAAGAAGTGAAAAGTACAACAGCATTACACATTAATCGAAAGTAATAGAATCCTTGGCTCTGTGTTAGCGTTTTGGTACGCTGTGCATATAACCAGTGGTTAAAAATAATAAAGTGAGCAAAGCGACGACTTCTGGCGCTACAAAAACAACAGCTCACACCAATAGTCTCAGTAATGGTGAGATTAACGTAATAATTAAAAAAAGTGATTTAGGGCTATGGCGCGACTAACAGGAGTTCAGCGATTGTGGGAAGCAGGTATGATATTCGCCTGCGTTTTCGCATTTTTTCTTTTGCTGGCACTCGTTTCATTTCATCCTGGCGATCCGGGCTGGAGTCAGGCAGGTTTACAATTAGATATTCACAACTGGGTGGGTTCGACAGGTGCGTGGTCTGCGGACCTGCTTCTTGTGACTTTCGGATACATTGCCTATGTCATGCCTTTCATTGCCGCATTCGTAGGATGGTTTCTTTTTCAACACGTTAAAACTCTCGAAGAACTCGATTACCTTACAATAGGACTAAGAATAATCGGTAGTCTATTGTTGTTACTCGGTGCAGCAGGCATCGCAAGTATTAACTTTGACGACGTTTTCAATTTTTCTGCGGGAGGCGTGGTAGGAGAGATCATTAGCTCTGCGTTAATACCTTATTTCAATACCGCTGGCACTATTCTGTTATTACTGTGTTTTTTCTGCACAGGCTTTACGCTACTCACAGGTATTAGCTGGCTCACCATTGTAGATAAGCTAGGTGAGTCGACGCTCTGGAGCGTCAAAAAGCTACTGGCATTACCAATGATGCTTATCAACCAGCTTAAACAGTCTATTGCGCTCAATAAAGAAAAGGTGGTAGCACCAACTCAGGCTATCGATATTACGAGCATGAGAGCTGAACCCGAAGAAGAAAGCTCAACTGAACACTCTGAAAAAACAGGGCCGACGAGAAATGAACCTGTGTTTTCGTCAGAGGCCAGTGAAAGTGACGAATCAGAAGCAGGCGCTAAGCCTTTTTACGTTTACAGTGATCCTGAAGACGAACAAATCGAGGATGATACACCGCCATTTGTGGTTGATACCGACGCAAAAATAGTCCGACAAGAACCACAAATAAACATAGAATCTGAAAGAAAACCAGAGCCGATAATTAACGACTCTGACAATGAGGTTAGTGAAGATGAGGAGGAAGTCATCGCTGATACCTCCCTCAATGACGATGCTCTACCCATTGTGACTGATAGTGAAATCAGTGAGGGTAGGGGAGAGCCTCTATCAGAAATGCCATCGTTCGAACTATTGGATCGTGCAGACAAACACGAGAACCCGCTAACTGAAGAAGAAATTGAAGGTATTTCTCGTTTGGTCGAGGAAAAACTCGCCGATTTCAACATTGAGGCATCGGTGGTGGGTGTTTATCCGGGCCCTGTAATTACTCGTTTTGAGCTGGATTTAGCTCCGGGTGTAAAGGTGAGTAAAATTACCAGTTTGGCAAAAGACCTGGCTAGGGCAATGTCTGCTATCTCGGTACGCGTGGTTGAGGTTATTCCCGGAAAGTCAGTTATTGGACTTGAGTTACCAAATAAAAAGCGGGAAATGGTACGACTTAGCGAAGTCATTTCCTGTGATACCTTCCAATCAAATAAATCTGGTCTCACTATGGTTCTAGGGGCTGATATCTCAGGTAAACCTGTTGTGGTTGACCTTGCGAAAATGCCTCATTTATTAGTCGCAGGTACTACGGGCGCTGGTAAATCCGTTGGGGTGAATGTGATGATCTTGAGCTTACTTTATAAAAGTACGCCAGAAGACGTTCGCATGATTATGATTGACCCCAAAATGCTTGAACTCTCGGTATACGAAGGTATTCCCCACCTGTTAGCTGAAGTCGTCACCGATATGAAAGAAGCTGCCAATGCTTTGCGTTGGTGTGTGGGCGAAATGGAACGCCGCTATCGCTTGATGAGCGCGCTGGGGGTAAGAAATCTTGCGGGCTACAACGCCAAGGTTCTACAAGCTATTGAAGACGGTACACCGATTAAAGATCCGCTGTGGAAAAGTGAACACAGTATGGAGCTTGAAGCGCCAGATTTAGGCAAGCTCCCCAACATTGTGGTTATTGTTGATGAGTTCGCCGACATGATGATGATTGTCGGTAAAAAGGTGGAAGAACTCATTGCGAGAATTGCGCAAAAAGCTCGTGCAGCTGGTATCCATCTAGTGCTTGCTACACAGCGTCCGTCGGTAGATGTTATTACAGGCCTTATAAAAGCTAACATACCCACGCGAATTGCTTTTCAGGTTTCAAGTAAAATTGACTCGAGAACCATACTAGACCAGCAAGGTGCAGAGACTCTGCTAGGTATGGGAGATATGCTTTATCTTCCACCGGGCAGCCCAGTTCCTACCCGCGTTCACGGGGCGTTTGTGGATGATCACGAAGTACATGCCGTAGTAGCCGATTGGAAAAAACGTGGTGAACCAGAATACATTGATGAAATATTGAATGGTGAAGCGTCCGCAGAAATACTGCTCCCTGGTGAACAGCCAGAGGGTGAAGATCAAGAATACGACGCGTTTTATGACGAAGCCGTTGCTTTTGTTACAGAAACCCGAAGAGCGAGTGCGTCCAGTGTGCAGCGCAAATTCAGAATTGGTTACAATCGCGCTGCGAGATTAATGGAACAAATGGAAGCGAGTGGCGTCGTAAGTGCACCGGGGCATAACGGTAACCGAGAGGTCATCGCCCCGCCACCACCAAAGGATTAGTATGAATAAAGTTATTGGGTTTCCATTTTCAGCTGTTGTAAAGGCAATGGCAAAAGGGCTGTTTATTAGTGCGGCTATGGTTAGCACCTGCGCGGTAGCACAAGTTTCAAATATTACAGATACACAAAGCGCTGTGGTGGCTGACAATGTTGCTAAAGATGCCTTAAAAGTTAGTCTGCAAAAAATTTCACAGTTTTCTTCTGAGTTCGTTCAGATTGTATCTGATTATGAGGGAAACATTGTTCATGAGGCGCAAGGCATAATTGCCATGTCTCGCCCGAACAAATTTCGCTGGGAAACCACATTCCCCGACGAAGCGCTGGTTATTGCTGACGGTGAAACTGTGTACAGTATCGATAGTTTTGTTGAGCAAGTTACTTTGCTAGACCAGTCAACCACTATCGCAGACAACCCTATTGTGCTGCTAACATCAAACGATAGTGATGTATGGGATAAATTTGACGTGACGACCATAGCAGGTGACAGCGAAGCCTATTACGTGTTGCCGCAAAATCAGAATGGTCAAATCAAAGGATTGACGATTGCCTTTTCAATAGAGGGCGACCTGAGTTCAATTGTTATGTTGGACGCTCAGCAACAACAAAGTGCTATCTCATTCAATAGTGAGAATAATCGCATTGTATCTCCAGATTTATTCAGTGTTGAAATTCCTGAACATTACATCGTAGACGACCAACGCTAATATGTTCGAAACTAATGCGTTTGCCCCATTGGCATCCCGTATGCGACCTCAGCGAGTGGAAGACTATGTAGGGCAGGAGCATATTCTCGGTGAAGGAAAGCCGCTGAGAAAAATGCTTGATGCTGGCCAATGTCACTCAATGATTTTGTGGGGCCCACCGGGGACTGGAAAAACCACCTTGGCCGAGCTTATTTCTCGTTATGCTAATGCGCATGTCATAAAGCTCTCCGCTGTCACTTCGGGGGTTAAAGATATTCGTGCTGCAATGGACGAAGCCGAGGCGAATGCTGCAATGCAACGTCGAACACTATTGTTCGTCGATGAAGTCCATCGATTTAATAAATCTCAGCAAGACGCATTTTTGCCGTTTGTAGAAGCGGGAACGGTAACCTTCATCGGTGCCACGACTGAAAATCCATCGTTTTCACTAAACAATGCGTTGTTGTCTAGAGTACGTGTTTATGTGCTCAATCTTCTTAATGAGAGTGCTTGTGACGTATTATTGTCCAAAGCGCTTTCAGATTCGCAGGTTGGGTTGGGGGATTTAGCTTTGTCATTATCTGATGACGCTAAGCTTTCGCTTATTGGTGTTAGTGGTGGCGATGGACGGCGACTGCTTATGTATCTAGAGCTTGCCGCCGATTTTGCTTCAGGAAACACGATTGAGGTTTCAGACATTGAACAGGCTGCTGGCGAAAAGATTGCTCAGTACGATAATAAAGGTGATGCGTTCTACGATCTAATCTCAGCTTTTCACAAATCGGTGAGGGGCTCTGACCCGGACGCTGCGCTTTATTGGTACGCTCGAATTCTTGAGGGTGGCGGCGACGCACTCTATGTTGGTCGAAGGTTGCTTGCCATCGCCTCAGAAGATATTGGTAACGCTGACCCAAGAGCGTTGCAATTGTGTGTGGATGCTTGGGATACTTTTCACAGAGTTGGCCCAGCAGAAGGGGAAAGAGCGATAGCGCAAGCAACAGTGTATTGTGCGCTGGCTGCAAAAAGTAATGCGGTCTACCGTGCTTTTAGCCAAGCTCGGGCGTTGGCAAAAAAGACTGGCGACGCACCCGTACCGATGCATTTGAGAAATGCACCTACTTCGATGATGAAATCGATGGATTACGGCAAAGGCTATCGTTATGCTCACGATGAACCCAACGCTTTTGCTGCGGGTGAAACCTATTTTCCAGAAACACTCATTGGTACCCGTTTTTATGAGCCTCAACCTCGGGGGTTAGAAAAAGCATTAGGTGCAAAACGAGATTACCTAGACCAACTCAACGAAATGTCAGAGAAGAAGGACAAATAATGCAGAATGGACTCATTCTTTATGGTTTTATCGCGTTAGGCGGTGCAATTGGCGCATGTCTACGTTATTTTTGTACGTCTACCATGGTTTCAATCTTTGGAAAAAGTTTCCCCTTTGGTACACTTACCGTCAATGTCATTGGGTCATTTGCTCTGGTGATTGTATACGGCTTGATTGAGCGAGGTTTAATCCCTGACTCACCGTATAGAGCGCTTATTGGTGTTGGGTTGTTAGGTGCGTTTACTACTTTCTCAACATTTTCCGTAGAAACGCTTACTTTGATGAATAGCGGACTGTGGTTAAAGGCTATAGCCAATGTAATTCTGAACGTCGGTGCTTGTCTTTTAGCAGGCTGGCTGGCGATGCAATTAATGAAAGGATAATTAAAAACACATGTTAGATCCAAAGTGTTTGCGAAGTGAAATAGAACACACTGCTGAGCTACTAGCCACTCGTGGCTATACATTAGATGTTGAGACTTTCTCAGCATTAGAAGAAAAGCGCAAAGCATTACAAATTAAAACTCAAGACCTGCAAAACGAGCGCAACGTACGAAGTAAGTCGATTGGTAAAGCAAAAGCACAAGGTGAAGACATTGCACCTCTACTCGCTGAAGTGGGGAAACTGGGCGATGATTTGGATGCCGCTAAACACGAGTTATCCGCATTGCTTGAAGAAATTACTACTTTTACTCAAGGGATCCCAAATTTACCTGATGAATCTGTACCTGCGGGTAAAGACGAAGACGATAATCTCGAAATTTCTAAGTGGGGCGAACCTGCGACTTTTGATTTTGATGTAAAAGACCACGTGGATATCGCAGATGGTCTAAGCAATGGATTAGATTTCGAAACCGCAGCTAAGTTGACAGGTTCTCGCTTCGTTGTCATGCGCGGTGATATTGCAAAGCTCAATCGAGCGATTGCTCAATTTATGCTGGATGTTCACACTAACGAACACGGCTATGAAGAAATGTACGTGCCTTATTTGGTTAACGCAGATAGCCTCTATGGTACAGGACAGTTACCCAAGTTTGGTGAAGACCTATTCCACACAAAGCCTGCAACGGAAGAAGGGCAGGGTCTGTCGCTTATTCCAACAGCAGAAGTACCTCTGACTAATATCGCCCGTGGTGAGATTCTTGACGCAAAATCCCTACCGTTAAAAATGACGGCTCATACACCGTGTTTTCGCTCTGAGGCAGGCTCTTATGGTCGTGATACGAGAGGCCTTATTCGTCAACACCAGTTTGATAAGGTTGAGTTAGTTCAATTAGTAAAGCCGGAAGACAGCTTCGATGCACTTGAAGCACTTACAGGGCATGCGGAAGTTATTCTTCAAAAGCTTGGGCTACCCTACAGAAAAGTATTACTTTGTACTGGTGATATGGGCTTTGGCGCGTGCAAAACTTATGATTTAGAAGTTTGGTTGCCGGCACAAAACACCTATCGAGAAATTTCATCATGTTCAAACATGTTGGATTTCCAAGCTCGCAGAATGCAAGCACGCTATAGAAACCCGGAAACTAACAAGCCGGAACTACTGCATACGCTAAACGGTTCAGGCTTGGCCGTTGGCCGTACATTAGTGGCTATTCTAGAGAATTACCAACAGGAAGATGGTAGCGTGCTAGTGCCAGAAGCGTTACAACCGTATATGGGCGGGAAATCGGTTATTACGCCGTAGACTACATAAAAAAGGCAGCATATAAGCTGCCTTTTTTATAAACATCTGGCCGGTTTGGGCAAACCAGCGAGTTTGGTTGCTTGTTTCGCTGGGCCTTTGGGGAATAAACGCTGAAGATATCTGCTATTGCCTTTCTCCGGACCAAAACTTGTTGCCATAGCTTTTACTAATGCACGAATGGCCGGGCTTGTTTCGTACGTTAAGTAAAACTCCCTTACAAACATAACCACTTCCCAATGCGCCTCGGTGAGTTCGATGTTTTCGCTTTTTGCCAGCAATTCGACCATGCCTTTTTCCCACTGGGTATGATCAAGTAAATATCCCGCTTTGTCCGTAGGAATAGCGGTATTGTTATACGTAAATTGGTGTTCGCCTTTACTCATAGTAATGTAATCCCATGATCGTAGCGTTTAAGAAGGGCGGCATACTCCGCGGTAGTAATCAGCGATGCATCGTTTACTGTAATGATATTTCTACTTTTAGCATCTTCTTCAACTACGTAAATAGTTGCATTGGTCAACAACGAAGACAGTGCGCCATAGGTATATGTGCCGTCACCTGCGCACACAACAGCCACCTCGGTTTTCAACGATGCGGTTTGAAGAGTATCCTTTGTAATCTGCGATACATTTGTTTTTGACTGAATAAAGAACACTAGAAGGTCACCGTATGCGTTACACTTTCAAACAAGTCGAGCTTACCTAAAGTATCTAATTGTTGAAGCTCAAGACTTTGTAATAGCTTTTCTGATGGTGAAACATTTAAGTTTTCTAAACTTTTCATGCACACGTAGCATTCTTCGATGTCAAACATGGGCATGACAGAAAGTCGTTTAGCGAAAGTCGACGGGTGATTTTTACTATCCATCAACTGAAATACGCCATCACCTTCAAACAGCACTGCGACCTCATGGCCGTAATTAGTGGCTGCAAGGGCGAAGTCCAAGCCGTCTTGTGCCAGTGCATTTCCAAACGGAGACTGACTAAATCGAATGAGTAGTTTAGACATAGTTCTAGAATGCTTACCGATTAGAATTGAACTACATGATCACAGTCATGCAACAGTGTGAAAAACTCACCTAAGCCAGACTGATTGAATGGCGGAGCAATATGGCTTTGAGTTTCACCTAGCGACTTGGCTTCTTCATCATCCAGTATGCCCCGTTTATTCGCCGCAGTAGTGCATACGATTAATGGAATGGCATATTTAGTTTTCACAGAAGTCCACGACGCTAAGGCGTTGATACTGTTTCCCATCGGGACAAAAAAGCGATTTGCGTGGTGTACGCCTTGGTGAAAGAAAAACACATTACTTACCTCATCTCCGTTATCGTACACGCCATCAATAAAACGTAATACACGGGCTAAAGCATCTCCGCTATCTGGGGTAGATGTGATAACTATTGAATATTTGGCCATAAAAACAAAAACACCCCGCAAGCGGGGTGCCTTAAATCTCTTTACTGATGATTAATCATCGCCACCAAACGCACCTAGAAGGTGAAGGATTGATGTGAAGAGGTTGTAGATGTTTAGGTAAAGTGAAACAGTCGCGCGAATATAGTTAGTTTCACCACCGTGGATAATACGGCTAGTATCAAACAAAATGAAACCAGACATAATGAACACGATTGCTGCGCTAATAGCTAAGCTTACTGCTGGCACTGCAAAGAAAATGTTGGCGATAGCAGCAACAAGTACCACTACAAGACCTACTACTAAAAAACCACCCATGAAAGAAAAGTCTTTTTTGGTAGTTAGTGCGTAACCTGAAAGCGCAAAGAAAACAAGGGCAGTGGCACCCAGTGCTTCCATAATAAGACCTGGGCCAGCAACGCCTAAGTAAAAGTTAAGCGTGTAACCCAAAGAGGCACCCATCAAGCCTGTGAAAGCAAATACCCAATAAATACCAGAAGCAGAGTCAGCTTTTTTCTGAACAACAAAAAGCGTAATTAATGCGCCAATAGTCATGCCCAATGATGCTAGCGGAGAAATACCAACCGCCATTGCAATGCCAGCACACACGGCACTGAACGCCAATGTCATAGCGAGAAGCATGTAAGTATTTTTCAATACTTTATTTGTTTGCAACACAGAAGGTTGTGATGCACTTGTATACATCGTACGTTGATCCATTTTTTATCCCTCCGAAAGGACTGAGTCTATGATCAAAATTAAAAACACATAGGTTAGAATCAGTTCTATGGGTTTTAGTTCCAATTTTCAAGTAGTTTCAGATGAAAATCGATTTAGGTAAAGAAAAATTACCAATAAATGCTTATAAATACAGTGTTTGATGCTTTTGTGTTCACTTGAAACAAAATGTGAATTTTTTCCTTTACAGTCATAAAAATATCATTAAGATACGCATCACTTCTCGGAGAGATGGCAGAGTCCGGCTGAATGCACCTGACTTGAAATCAGGCGAAGGGTCAAACCTTCCGGGGGTTCGAATCCCTCTCTCTCCGCCATATTAAGAAAAGCCCGCACATTGTTGCGGGCTTTTTGCTTTCTGGAAAAAAGTATTCGACTACCTGCCAATTTTGCATTGCAAAATGCAAATTCTGAAAAGCCAATTTTCTCATAACTTATAAAACCACATATATATTATATGTTTACGTTCTTTTGTTAAGTTGGCGCGATAACTGAACTCTCTGTGTTAAACGAGTCCATAAAGAGAGTGATATGAGTAAGTTATTTGGGGTTTATAGAAAAGAGGGGCTGACGCCTACGTTGCGGTCATTCGCCAATAAAATGATGGATGACTGGTGTGACATACCCGATGGGCAGTTAAATCATTACTTTGACAAATGTTTTGGCGTTATTCAAAAAGACTATCAACAGTACCAACAGTCTGGGTGGAATTTTAAACCTTGGGGTGTTGGAGCAATGGCTGGACATTCTGTTGTTAGTAGCGATAGAGAAAAAGACCTCATTTACTTGAGTGATGGTTCGCCACTTAAGGACGATAAGCTAAGAGAAATTGAAGGTAGTTGCTGTCTATTCTCTTACAATAAACATTCAACTACACTTGAGCTTGCTACAGATCCCCTAGGTTTGCGTCCTTTCTATTTCATGGAAGTCGACGGCGGGCTGGTATTTTGTACCGATGTCAAAACCTTCAGCAAACTCAATGTTCACCTTACACCCAACAAAGATGCGCTGTGCGAGTATGCCACGTTAGGGTACTTCCTTCTTGACCATACGCCCTTTAAAGAAGTGCATTGTTCTACCCCTGCACAAAAACTAAAGACAGACGTAGCAGGGAATGTGCAGCTCGATACTTATTTTGATTGGAAGGAGCTAACACAAAGCAAACAATCTGTAGATGATGCTATTTTGGGTATAGATAAAGACTTTAAATCGGTATGCGATCGATACCTTGCTAATGATTCGTCGGTTTTGACTACGCTATCCGGTGGTTTGGACTCTAGGCTTATCGCTTGCGAGTTAAAACGTCGTCAATTAGATATCGTTGGGTTCAATTTTTCTCAAAAAGACACCCAAGACGTATATTGTGCTAAACAATTTTCCGAAGCCAACGAATTAGACATTTCGTTTGTGCAAGTAAAAAACACCCAGTCACTCAGTGTCGAAATGAGGTTAGGGGAGTATTGGAGAGAACAACGCCCTAAAGGGTATGAAAAGGTAGATAGACCCCAGTTATCCTGGTCGGGAAATGGGGGCAGCGTTGGGCTCGGTTACATCTACTTCAGTGATCCTGTTTATCGAGCTGCGCTGACTCAGAATGTGGAGAAGCTGGCCGATGCTTATCTATCACAACAGTTTGCTTGTCTCCCTCAAAGCGTTGTGGTTGATGCTAGAGAATATCAGTCTGTGCTACGTGAAAACATTATCAAAGCGCTAAGTCTCTACAATGGAGTACCTTTAGAAAAGGCGTATTACTTGTTTCTGTTACACAATGACCAGCATCACCACTTAGCCATACCAAACGAAGACATTGATAAGTTTCAAATGGAATTCTGTTTACCAATTTATAGTTGGAAGGTGTTACGCCATATCCTGTCACTCCCCGTGGAGGAAGTTAGACGCCACAAGTTTTACCTAAGATGGTTAAAACAAAGTTATCCCGAAGCGCTTAAGACACCATGGCAGGCTTATCCAGGGCACATACCATGCCCCCATAAAATTCAAGCTAAAGACCAATGGAGTGTGACCAAAGAACAAGGCTTGCCGCTAAACCGAATTGTTGATGTGTGGCAAAAGTCGATGAAGCTACCCGTGAATAACTTTGTCAAACGGAGCAGTTTTACCTTTCTTTGTGTTCTACACTGTTTAAAGGTGAAAAAGTCTACGTCACAAATAAACTTTGTAAACAAGATAGTTTCTTGGCATTAATGTAAAGCATTGCAAGTAAGGGAGTAATTGTATGAAAGGTGTAGTATTTGTTCAGTTCGCTGATTTTATCGAAGAAAACTTCGGCCTATTGTTCTGGGATCAGGTGTTAGAGGTCGTGGATCCGCCCAGTGGAGGTGCATACACAACGGTGGGAACTTATCCCGACGAGGAGTTTCTGTCTTTGCTGTCTCACATATGTGAAGTTAAGCAGCTTGACAGTGGTGATGCGCAGGTTATGTTTGGGCGTTGGCTTTTTGAAAAGTTGCACGCAATTGCGCCGCCAGGCAATAAAGCACAAGGCGACCCGTTTGCTTTTCTTAGACGAGTGCAAGATGTTATTCACGTTGAAGTTAAAAAGCTCAATCAAGATGCTATTCTCCCAGAGTTTCGGTTTATCTCAGAAACAGACACCTGTATGACTATGGAATACATATCACCAAGACATCTGAATCGCTTTTGTGAAGGCTTGATCCTCGGATTGGGTGATTACATGTCCCAACCACTTGAAGTTGTTCACAAGCAAAGTATTCTCAATGGAGACCCAGCGAGTATTTTTGATGTAATAAAGAAAGGGTAGCCAGTTATATGGATGATAAAGACGCACTTGTCGCTGCGTTAATGAAAAAACTCACGAGAGAAAAACGCGCTAGGGAACTTGCCGAAAAGCAGTTGGAGCAGTACTCGTTAGACATTTACAACACCAATACTGAGTTGCAGTCGTCTCTACTGAAGGCCGAGCGTAATCAGACAGAATTGAAGTTCCTGAATGATATATCGTCGGAAATATCCTCAGATACGTCCATCAATGAATTATTCAATAAAACACTGAGTTTAATCTCGACGTTTATGGAATCGAAATACGGTTACTATATTCATGTGTTAGATGGAGAGAAAAAGCTCAGTGGTCAAATAGCACCACCAGATTGCGATGGTAGTCATGCTTCCGCGTTATACCGTCAACTCTCAAGTTTCTTGGATATCGATGTTAAGAACGTATCACATCGTTGGCTAATTAACGTTTTTGAGCATGAGGAGTTTCCTGACATTCACTGGTTGCTTTCTACTGCGGTATCAATCAAGGAAAACGAGGCATTGTGGCTTGTCGTACCTTATCATCAGGACATTCTTGATGAAGAATATTTATACGTCCTAGATACTGCCAGAGCACAACTTAAAACCGGTTTAAACCGAAGGATTAATGAAGCAAAAATACTGACACGAAACAGGGTATTACAAGAGACTATCGCTAATTTAGAAAGCGCGAGAAAGCAGTTAATTCAGTCAGAAAAAATGGCATCTTTAGGTCAATTAGCGGCAGGTGTCGCTCATGAAATTAACAACCCTATTGGTTTTATTCAGTCTAATCTTCAAACGCTTAAAGAGTACACCAAAGATTTACACACCTACTCAGATAAGATAGGAAGTGCGATTGCTGAGAACACTGCTGATGATGGTTTTCATCAATCATTGAAGAAAAAATTAGATATTGATTATATTTTTGACGATGTGGGGGATCTTATTGATTCAAACTTGCAGGGTATTGAACGGGTCTCTGAGATCGTACTCGGCTTGAAAACATTTACCCATGGTGGGAATGAAAAAGAGTTTATCTCTGTAAAAATAAACGAAGTGATCGAACAATCGCTTAAAATAGCGTGGAACTCGATTAAATATGACTATACCTTAAATAACGAGCTAACAGAATTACCCGCAATTCAAGGTAACCCTGGGCAACTCCAGCAAGTATTTATTAATCTGTTTGTTAATGCCATTCAGGCGATGCCAGAGGGCGGTACGCTGAGTATTACCGAAGAGAGACTGTCCAACGCTTTCATTATTAACGTGACCGACACGGGCATGGGTATGGATGAAAAAACGCTCAATCAACTGTTTACTCCGTTTTATACAACTAAGCCTGTAGGAGAGGGCACGGGCCTGGGCCTCTCGATTTCCTACGCCATACTCGAAGCTCATAATGTTGAAGTTAATGTGCGTTCAGAAGTAGACAAAGGAACTACGTTCAGCCTGAAGTTTTTGTTGGATAGTGGGGCATAAGCTTTTTCGCGTTTGATTAATCCGCAGTGGTTTTTGTCGTTCGTTTTACAAACACCGAGACTACTGCTGCGGTTATTGCACCCATCACAATGGCACCAACCATACTTTGAACAACATAACTTTCGTAATTGAAATACCCTTCTGCCTCCTCACGAGTCATTTGTCCGTTGGCCACGACGTATTCGATAATATTAGGGAAATAGTCTGGGGAGATAACATTACTGATAAGCCATTGAGTGAGAGGACTAACGACGCACACAACAACAGCGATTATCAGGCCACTGGTAAAACCTTGGAAGTAAGTCATGTTGCCCTGGTAGTCGGCTTCCCGTTTGTTTCTGAGTGCAAAAACATAAATAGCGATTGCAGGGATCATAATTAGGTTTGTGACATACATATGTAGGTCAATGCGTTCACCATGAAAACCACCCAAACGCTCCAACACCATCCAGCACAAGAGCATGGCGACGAAGATTAGACCCCATTTTACTTCAGTAATAATAGATTTGACTTGCATTGTCTTACCCTTGAAAGCAGTACTGTTAAGCACAGCTTAGAATATTCTTCGCAATGATCCCATGGATTTTTAATCTATTGATGCGGGTGTAGCGAGTTTGGTTTTTTTACGACGGATCGTTTCGATAGCAGCTTTAGAGATAGAGAGCTATTTATTACTCTGAAATCTCAGCGATCTCCATAGATCTGCCTATTCCTTGCAACGCTAATTTAATAGTGATTTTTTTTACAAAAAAAGAGAGGGTTGACCTCTCTTGTTGTAGTGCTTTTACTCAATGATCAGGGTTTTGTCAGCATCATTTGGCTCAATCGTTTTAACGTTGAATTTGAACCTCGTATTCTGTCGTGCTTCATATTGTCTAATGCGTTTAATGGTATCCTCTGAAAACTCATGGCCCTCTACGAGTACCATACGATGTTTTTCTGAAAAGACACCTTCAAGTAACACCATACCGGGCGCTAGCTCCAGACTGGATACCTGTTCCCCATAATGTGCAGAAATCAGTTTGTCGAAATCAGATTCTAGGATATTCACAATCGTAGGATCATAACGTTTAGCTCTCGCTTTTTTGAGCTGAGATAGGGCCGCTTGATAGTCGAGTTTTTCATCGACGATTCGCCCTTCAACCCAGCGCCAAAAATCTCTCGACACTGACAGAATCCTTGCCCCTAAACAGATATCTTGATCACTTCGTTGACCTGGAAAACCCTGACCATCCCAACTTTCATATTGCTGCGTAATAATATCAGTAACGTCACTCAAATGAGCTGCTGGTAATAGTAGTGTGGATGCATCGTTAATTTGTTCAAAATAAGCCTCCCGCTGCTGAATATTCAAGGTTTCGAACGGCTTTAATACATCTTCTGAATCAGCACCTAAAAGACCAATTTCACATAACATCGATGCCATTTGGATCGAACTGACCGCTCTAGCAGGAAGCCCCATTTTCCGAGCAATACTCGATGCTAAACGACTCACCTTGATCGCGTAATCACTACTCAACACATTGTGTATACCGATAAAGTTGAACAAAATTTTAACCGTGTCTTTTCGTTCATCTTCAATGCGTTTAAGCGCGACTTTTATTTGCTTGGTACGCTGTACTACTTTTCCTTCCAGCGCTTGGTTGGCTAGTTTTAGTCGCTTGTTTTTAACCTTGATGAGTGAGTTTAATCGTGCGTTTTCGTCCTTCAACGCAGTGTATTCGATAGCTTCTGTAACTGCGCGAGTAAGTTCGTCGTTACTCCAAGGTTTTTGCAGAAAGCGCTGCACGCTACCGCGGTTGATAGAATCTACAATGCTATTTAAATCGGCAAACCCTGTCAGTATCATTCTGTAGGTATCTGGGCTGTGTTTACACGCCCAAGAAATGAGTTCTGCTCCTGACATTGATGGCATTTTCATGTCTGAAATAAGCACATCTATTTTACATCTGCGCATGATTTCGCAGGCTTTTTCACCACTGTCAGCAGTGAAAACCTCTGCCGGCAGTGGGCGAATCGCACGGAAAAGCGCTTTGATGATTTCAGGTTCATCATCAACAATAAGAATTGTGGGTATTGGCTGATTTTCGTGATTGTAGTTCATGTTAACCTCCACCTTCTAACTGCTCAGACAACGAAGCAATCTGCTGCTTTAATTGTCTGTTCTCTGCGAATAACTTGACGATACATTTCAGTTCAAAGTTATCCCATGGTTTGGGAATGATGTATTCAAAAAGTCCCTGCTCAATAGCTTGCTGGCAACGGTCGATATCGGCGTATCCCGAAATACACAAACGGGTAATATCCGGCGCTTGTTGTTGTATTTTATCCATCAAGGCAAAACCATCCATAAATGGCATACGAATATCGGACAAAACAATATCTACAGGGCCGCCTTGCTCAATATGTGTGATGCAGTCAGCACCGTTATCAAAGATCTCTACATCAAAATCATGTCGGAAAAGACGCTTCAGCGCGCGCAATATTTCTTGCTCATCATCAACAACTACTAGGGTTAAACGCGCCATAACTTACGCTCCTTACCGATAACTACTTGTTTAATATCAAAGCACAAGTGTTTAAACATGCGCAAGTGTGGCGACAGATAAAGCGCCTTTACATCGTGAATTATTGCTTGTAAGTACTGGGCGTGTTCACGATTGAATTCAGCATACCCTTCATGAATGTTCGCTTGTGCAATGTTAAGTGCATTAGCATTAGCGATATCTTGTACTCTCGAGACAATGATTTCCATTGCCGATAGCCGATTCAACCTGTTTGCCGTTATGGAACCTTGGCGCATTAGGTATTTCATCAGCGGCGCAGAGCAGTAAGCAAAGCAGCCTTTTTGAGTTAGCTTCAACCACATATCCCAATCGCTAGCTGAGTTTAAGGTAGGGTCGAACAATCCCACATCAATCATGGATTGCTTTCGCGCAATTACGGTAGAAGTGCCCACAATATTAGCGCTAAGGAGCACGTTAAGGGGATCATGTAGTCCCACGAATTGCATGGCTGAACTTTGATTAAGGGCGGGGTTTTTCCAGTAGCTAAAGCAGTCGATAATGTCATTACCAGCTTCGTCGATATGATCGTAATTGGTAAAGGTTAGTACGCAGCCCTGATGCCGCTTCATGTAGCTAACTTGAACAGATAGCTTATTCGCTGTCCAGGTGTCATCTGCGTCTAAAAAGGCAATGAGTTCACCTTTTGCAGCAGCGATACCTGTGTTTCGTGCTTCAACTACACCTTTGTTCGCTTGGCTGATCACTTTTAATGGCGCATAGATACGCGCTTTCTGTTCCAGCCACTGTGTACAACCGTCTGTTGAACCGTCGTCAATAACAATGACCTCAATATTGTCCATCTCTTGTGCGACAATACTGTCGATACATGCTGGCAAGTAAGCCATACAATTGTATACCGGTATAATTACGCTCAAATCCACCTGCATTTTAAACCTCAACAATAACTACGTATTAACCTCTGCTAATACAGTGGCAAGCACCATGCCAGCAATTTTGTGCCTAAAACCCTCGTTAGTTGCATAACTCCATTGCATTTTGCAGTGGATTTTCCTCTGTCGTTGCATTTTGCCACTGATATCCGTGTTTACACGCTGAAAATTCTCGGCATGGGTTTTGTTATCTCAGTGATAAGCACAGACATAGTTGAGTAGAAAGATGAAGCACATCGGTATAGTAGTTCCAACGTTTCCAGTAGCGTCAGAAACTTTTGTGGTCACTGAGATAAACGCTTTAGTCGCCCTGGGACACAAAGTGACGGTATTTGCTTTTGAAAAAGGACCTGCGAATCACCTAGAAATAGCACCTACTGTTGAGTGCCACTACGCAAACGATCTTCCGGATGCATCTTTTAAGGATGTCGTTTCCTTGCCAATACGGCGAGTATTAAATGCGTATTGCGCCGCGTCGAAACAATCCAAGAGTGCCACTCTATCATTGCTTCGTTTTGGAGCTCGATTGGGAAAAGCCGCTCGTAGTGTTGGGATTGACCACTTACATAGTCATTTTTTAACGTCGTCCCTGGCTCACGCCGTTGTTGGTGCTGCATTGTTTGATTTACCCGTGTCGTGTGTCGGTCATGGGCACGATGTATATCAGACGCCTGTTGATCTTCCTGCAAAATTAAAATACTGCGATTTTGCTGTCGCGGTATGTGCTCATATGCAAAAGCAATTGTCCGCACTCACCAAAACACCACTTCATGTTGTGCACTGCGGTGTAAATACTGATGCTTTTTCTTTTCGTACTCTTCCGAAAAATACCACAACACGCTTCCTATTTATCGGTCGTCTTGTGGAAAAGAAGGGATTGAAGTACGCGATAGAAGCACTTGCCAATATTCCAGCGTCAAGTCGTCCTTCTTTTCATATCGTGGGGGATGGAGAAGTAAAGGACGCTTTAATGAACATAGTGCAAAAGTATCAATTGGAAGCGAGTGTGAAATTCTTGGGATACAAACCACCCCAGTGGCTTCAGGACAATGCAGGTTATTACGACGGACTGATTGCACCGTTTTGCGAGGCAGCGAACGGTGACCGAGACACTGGCCCCGTGGTGTTAAAAGAAGCAATGGCAATGGGGCTGCCCGTAATATCTACAGTATTTATGGGCTGTCCTGAAATTGTCGATAACGCATCTGGTTTTCTTGTTCCTCCCAAATCAAGTGAAAAGTTAAAAAGCGCCATAGAACACTTTTGCACTATGAGTTCTGTGGACAAAAAGCGGATGCGCGAGTGCGCGCGCCAACGGGTTGAAGATGCGTTTTGTGCTAGTAAACAAGCCAGGCAGCTTTCTCGTCTGATTAATGGGGGAGGTGCAGTATGACAGCGTTAAAATCTATGGCGTATTACGGGATCTCTGTAGCGATTATCAAAGGTAGCAGCCTGATAATGTTGCCGATCACAACGTCTTTTGTGGATATTGCCTCTTACGGTGTGCTTAATCTCTTGAGCAGTTTTGTCTCAATTGCGGGGCTAATCTTAACACTGGGGTTAGGAGAGTCTCTCTATCGATTCGCGTCGGACAAGCGCAGTAAGCGTCCAGCAGATGTGTACAAATGGTGTTATACCGTATCGCTAGTGGGCTGTTTTTCACTGGTTTTTATAGCTTACCTATTTAATGACTACCTAATTTCACTGTTTCCATTGGAAGTGGAAACCTACCAGTTCAATTGGGTACTCACAACCTTGCTATGTTCGGCATTGGCGACTGTGCCCTACGCGATGTGGAGGTATCAAGGTCAAGTACAAAAGTATTTTGCTTTTGCCGTTGGCGTTTCTCTTGTTCAAACAGTCATCACACTGGTACTGCTTAACATGGGAATGGGTATAGATGCTGTTTTGCTATCTGGTGCACTCAGCAATGCGTTTTTCACCGGAATACTTTTATTGGTCCATCGAAGACTCTTTTCACTTCAGGTGTTGCAAAAATCCGTTGTTAAATGGCAGTACTCGCTAAGTATCATGCTTGCTTCTTGTATTAGCTTTGTGTTGCAAGGCAGCGAACAATGGATCATAGCCAGTAAACTTGGGGCAACATCTCTTGCGAGCTATTTTATTGCGGCTCAATTGGGTGTTGCCGTGTCTATCGCGGTTGAACCCTACAAACTGTGGTGGTTTGCCCGTAGACACAAATCGGTGGATAACCCAGACATTAACAACCCTCTGTTTTCTGTATTAGGGGTGGAGCTAACGCTCATTTCTGCCCTTGTGATGATGGCCGTTATGCCATTACTACTTACCTACATTATGCCTGAAGCTTATTTGGGAGCCATAGAATGGCTAGGGTGGCTGTGCGTTGTCGCCGTTATCAAAACTCATGCAGAGATGCTCAATCTTGGCTGTTATGTAAAGCTTGGTGGCAAATCTCCACTCGTTATCAATGCAATAGCTGCGGTTTGCATGCTCTGCTTATCTTTGAACTTAGTTCAACCACTTGGTTTATTGGGAATAATCATCTCCGTAGCATTAAGTCATAGTGTGCGCGCGATCCTATTTATTGTCGTTAGCCAGAAGCTGCTTCCTCAAGCTTATTCTAGATTTCGACTCCTTACTGTCGGCACTTCACTGTTGGCGGGATTTATTGCTTATCAAACTGCAAGTTTTGGTGCGGTAGTTGCAATTACCTGTTTATACGGTGTGTCAGTGTTGGTGGCATACAAAGATTTATATCTAGAACGACTGATGCGCAGCATACGCAGGCACCAAACACAAGCAGTAGGTAAGTTATGATTAATGTAAAGCAAATAGATCAACAATGGGCGATAGCTATCATGGGTACCGCACTCATTGTCGCAGCCTTCTATTCAGCGGGTATTTTGATTGCCTTTGCTCTGGTTCTACTGCCTTTTGCAGCCACTATGGCGGTGCGTATCAGCAGTGTGTTTTTAGTGTTGTTCATTCTTTTTTCTTACTTCCGCCTACATGAGGCATTTCCCGTCCTTATGCCCTTTAAATTTCCAAAATTATTGGCATTGGCGTCGCTGGTAGGTATTGCCTGGCACCTAATTGTTACTCAGCGTTTAACACCTTACTGGCACTCTAGTTTGTTGATTTTTGCATGTTATTTGGCTGGCTAACGGTGTGTACTTTTTTGGCGGCGAATCCTGGCGTAGCTATCGCGTACTGGAGTGGCACCCTTACTAAGGTATTTATCATGGTGTTTGCTATAGCTTGGTGGATCAAAAGCGAAGTCGCCTTCATGTGGGTGAGGTTAGGCATCATGGTATCTGGCGTGTCGGTAGCCCTCGTCGCACTCTACAACAAGGCCAATGGTATTGGATTGGTTGAAGGCACCCGAGTCACTATATCGCGCGACTTACGCTCGCAGTTGGGCGACCCTAATGACCTCTCTCTCGTGCTTATGTTTCCTGTATCGTTTTTGGCCGCTGAAGCGTTTAATACTTCAGGCACACGTACGCAGAGATTCTTTGGTATTGCAGGCTTACTCATTGTAATTAATGGCATTATTGCTACACAAAGCCGTGGTGGTTTGCTGGGTATCTGCGCGGTACTTGGTTACTTTTTCTATCAGAGAGTCCGCAGTATTTATATCACTGGTATTGTAGGGGTGATAGGGATCATGTGCCTTGCTGTAGTTGCGGGTATATCCGACCGTTCAAGTGGTGGTGCGGCGGAGGGGGGAGTCGACGCCTCGGCAATGGGCAGACTGTATGCGTGGCAGGCGGCCTTCAATATGGCGGTAAGAAACCCATTTACCGGTGTCGGTATCGATAATTTCTATGCCAACTACTATTTCTACAGCCCTCATTGGGACGGAAAAAATCACGCGGTTCACAGCACCTGGTTACAGGTAATGGCTGAAACCGGTTTTGTTGGTTTTACCCTCTTCGTTACGCTTATCGTTGCTATTTACAAGTTACTTCGACGTTCTCAACAACTTCTAGACACACATGCAGACGCTGGTCTTTTAATGGTAAATCGCTCGCTGCAAGCGGGACTCCTAGCATTTTGCGTATCTGGCACGTTTCTTACACAAGCTTTTACATGGCCCTTGTATATTATTCTGGCTTTATCTGTCGCTTTCGAGCGTATGGTTCAAGCCCGTTCTTCGGATCGGAGGTAAGTATGATTCCCTTAACCCTTGTAAACTGGATAAAAAACGACGATTCAACACCCGCTAAGCTCTCACGCGCGTGTTACTACAATGCTAGGAACTTCAGCATTCCACCTGTGAAGGCTATCTATGTACCCTTGCGTGTGTTGCATAATGCAATGCGCAATACCTTGCAGTCGTTCATGACAAAGGTTTATTTCACGCCAATGTTTAAAACCTATTTAACGAACAACCCGAAAGATCTGTTTTTGTACAGTGGTATGCCGCAAATCCTCGGTACCTTAGAGATTACCGTTGGAAACAACGTACGCATATCAGGTATTTCTACGTTTTGCGGACGAACTGCAGCAAAACAAACCCCTCAGCTAGTGATTGGTGACAATGTTGACATTGGTTGGCAAAACAGCATTTCTGTGGGTACTCGAGTAGAAATTCAAAACCATGTAAGACTCGCCGGTAAGGTATTTCTTTGTGGATTTCCAGGGCATCCGTTAAATGCGGAACAACGCCGCTTAGGTGCACCCGAAACCGATGCACAGGCTAAACCCATTGTACTGGAGGAAGATGTGTGGGTAGGCACTGGCGCGACGATCATGGGGGGAGTATCCATTGGAAAAGGCAGCATTGTGGGAGCCGGCGCTGTAGTGACGCAATCAGTGCCACCCTATTGCGTGGTGGCAGGTAATCCGGCCAAAGTGGTAAAATCACTGGAGGCATATCAATGAACAAGCTTGTAATATTTGGTGAAGACTGGGGAAGTCACCCAAGCAGTACTCAACATCTGGCTAAGCACTTGTTGCAGGCACATGAAATTGTGTGGGTAAACTCGGTTGGCATGCGCGCACCATCATTTAGCTTTAAAGATGTTCAACGTATTTTGCAAAAAGCGGTAATGATGTTTAGTAAATCTTCAAAAAGTACTGAGAGTACTGCTAGCCAATGTGTCAACACTGATCTTAATGGCAAGCTCCGCGTTATCAACCCGTTCACGCTGCCATGGCACAACAATCTAATGGTTAATAAGTTCAATCAGCGCCAAATTAACAGAGCGATTGGACCTGCAATGCCCAATGAAAAGCGCACTTATTGGCTAAGTCTGCCAACGGCAATGTCTATGATTGACCCCACGCCGCAAGATACGCTTGTTTATTACTGTTGTGATGATTTTCATGCTCTCGATGGTGTGGATCAGCGTATGACTGCAAAGTGGGAACCTGAGCTTATCGCCCGTGCTGATGTCATTCTTGCTTCTAGTGAAAAGCTCCTAAAGAAAATGCCTACAGAGAAGTCACATTTGCTCGAGCATGGCGTGGATTATTCGCTGTTTGCAAATCGAGTAACACCTCATCCAATACTTAATACCCAACGTCCGATTATAGGTTTTTACGGTAGCATATCGTCGTGGGTAGATACGGATTTGCTATACCGCCTTGCTACCGAGCATCCGGAATACGACATCATGTTGGTTGGTAAAGTGAAAACTGATGTCACTTCACTAGTGTCACTGCCTAATGTTGTATTTGTTGATGCGGTCAATCACGCTGAACTCCCTCAGTTTTCTCAACACTGGGATGTGCTAGTGATGCCATTCAAAGACAACGAGCAGATCCGAGCGTGTAACCCGTTAAAACTTCGCGAGTATCTCGCTGCTGGACGCCCAGTGGTAAGCACGTATTTTCCAGCGGTAGATACCTATAGTCACTTGGTACATATTGCTCAAGATGCAACCTCCTTTGTTACTTGTGTTAAAAACGCTGTCGCTTTCAGTGATGAGCAATGCAAGGTACTCAGGCACAGACAGCAAGAAAGCGTAGCTCACCACGACTGGGCGCAACGTGCGCTACTGGCCAATAAACTCATTACTAACGTCGCCTAAGGCGTACTCTCCCTGAAACTTCGGCGCTGATTTCAGCGCCATTTTTTTATTCACCATTTTTCAAAGTTGGCAATGATATTGCGATATCTACTGTAACTAAGCCAAACAGGAAAGAGTATTTGCAATTTGCAACGGTATTTACGATTAGACGCCTTAATCGTTGTAATTTGCAAAGTACTTATTGAGAACAATGACGGTAAGACAACAAATCAAGAGACTGATTTATATATTGCTTTACGCTCTGTATCGAAGAGCGAGGCTTTTTGTTGTGCCTATGCTTATTTTACCTGTGGTTGTCGTTTTACAGGGCATAAGTAGCGAAAAGTATTATGTAAGCCATGCTTCCGTACTTCTGGAAGAATCATCATTATTGAATCCATTCTTGGATGAACTGTCTTTTTCTTTTGAGTTAGAAGACAGAATCGACGCATTGAAAACGCTCGTGCTAAGTCGCGATGTGTTATCGGAAGTGGCTAAAAATGCGGATTTAATGCCAGATGAATTGGGTGTTGTTGAAAAAGACATCCTTATTGAAAAACTTAAATCAAATCTGTCAATTACAGTGGTAGGTGATGAACTGGTTAGAATTCATTTTCGTTGGAATCAGCCAGAGAAAATGGTGCCTGTACTAGAAGGCGTTGTCGACGCCTTTGTAGAACGCTTGCTTGCACCTACCAAAACTTCACTCGATTCTTCAGAGCAATTCTTTGAGGTTCAAATTGAGCACTTTCGCGAAGACTTAGAAGAGGCCGACGACAAGCTGGCTGAATATCGCGCCGCACACAGTAGCGAACTTCCACAGTTATTTATCAGTAATCAAGAGGCGCTTCAAACTATAGAGCGTCAGCGCCAACTCAAGTCTGTTGAGTTGTCTGGTGTGAAAGCGCGGCTAGATATGCTCGAAAACAAGTTAGGTAAAGCAAATCCGGTATTAGGCATACTTGAAGATAAAATAATTCGCGCTGAGTCAGAACTTGCGCTACTTCGAACAAAATATACCCTCAAGCACAGTAAAGTCGCTGCAGTGGTTAGAGAAATTGAAACACTGAAACAACGTCAACGCGAGATCCTTCAATCGCCCGAGAGTACTCAAGATCTGGACATTGATCGCTTGTGGCAACTTGCGAATACCTTGCCCGACAGTGGCAACCCCAACGAACCAAATTTATTGGTCTCGCAAATCATCGCTTTGCAAGAGGCTAGAAATCACTACGCCCAGGTGATTGAAGAAATGACCATGCTAGACCTCCAGGTAGAAGAGCTCAGTAAACGATTGAGTTCCTCAAGCGAGGTGGAGCGTCAGTTGCGTATTTTGGAGCGCGACTACGAGGTTAAGTCTGACCTGTATAGAGACATGTTGTCACGTTACGAAATGGCAAAGATTTCCGGTGAACTAGTGCGTTATGAAGGGCCAGACAAGGTCAAGCAGATTGAACGTGCGTATAGCCCCACGCAGTCAACTAATGCGCCATTTATTGCCATTCTGTTGACTGGAATTGTCTTGGGTGTTGTGGCTGGTGGTCTGTTTGTCTTCGTCGCTGAGCTGCTAGATGCCTCTATTAAAGACAAAGTTACCGTAGAAAAACTCACGAATAAACCTGTGTTGGCGATATTGCCGGTGATTCCGGTAGCGAGCGCAGTATCGAATAATCACTATGCTATCCCGAGTAGTAAGGAGTAATGATGAATATTTTGCAAATCGTACAACACTTAAAAACTGGCGGTCTTGAGACCATGGTGTTGGATCTAATGAAAAACAGCCAGTATTGCGATACGACGTACATTGTTGCTTTAGAGGGAAACAAAGAAGACGCGTTAGCCGCTTTCCCGCAGCTACAACGTATTGAGCACAGGATCATTTGCTTGAACAAAGCACCAGGATGGAAGTTAGGTGTAGTAGAGCAGCTCACCACTATCATAAAAGAAAAGCGCATTGATGCATTACACAGTCATCATATAGGCCCGCTTATTTACGGTGCTATGGCGCAAAAGCAATGCAAAGGGGTCGGCCATATTCATACCATTCATGATGCGTGGTTTCTTAATACTCGCCGGTACCGTTTTATGTTCCAGTTTATCGTCAAGATGACTAATGTGACCTTGGTGGCAGATGCAAAAACTGTTGCCAATGACATCAAAGATCTTGCGGGGATCAATGTAGATGAAACCATATTGAACGGTATCGACATTACACGTTATTCCTCAGGCGACAAGATGCGAGCTCGTCAGTCATTAGGGTTACCACTGTCAGAGTACCTCATCGGTTGTGCGGCGCGCCTTGCACCTGGCAAGGGCCATAAGGCGCTCATTGAAACACTAGCTAAGCTACCCGAGAGCGTTCACCTTGTTCTCGCGGGTCAAGGAGAGCTAGGGGAATCTCTAGAAGCCCTGAGCCAACAATTGAAAATTGCTCATAGGATCCATTGGTTAGGTCAATGTGAAGATATGCCTTCTTTCTACCAAGCCATCGATAGCTTCTGCTTGTTTTCCGAGCGGGAAGGCCTGCCTCTCAGCGTGATGGAAGCCATTGCGAGCTATAAACCGGTGGTATCAACCAATGTAGGTGGAATTCCCGAGGTAGTCACGAGTGATGTTGGTATGACTCTTGAACCTACTAATACACGTTCTTTGCATTCTGCATTACTTGAAAGCTTAAGAACGCCCGTTGATAGAACGAAAGTTAAGGCATTGCGCAAGAGAATCGACGTTAGAACCATGTCAGCTCGGTACGATGCCTTAGTCAAACCAATGAGTTTCCAATAGGAGCACCGCTATGACGACGTTATGGGTACTATTTACAATTTGCATTGCATTATTCATGTACCACCATTTTATATACCCGCTGCTATTGAGATTTGTTGCAAAACGCCAAAAAGTGAAACATTTAGCACCTAATGCGGTTCAAACGCTTCCCAGAGTAGGCATAATCATGTGCGCATATAATGAGGAAGCATACATACGCGCCAAGTTAGATAACCTAGCGATGCTTGACTATCCACCCACGGCGTACGATATACACATCGGGCTCGATGGTTGTACTGATAACACAGAGGCGGTGATCAACAGCGTCTCCCAAGATTTGGTTCAAAAGCGAATTCAATGTACACCGCATGTATTCACTACTAATCAAGGTAAAGTGAAAACACTCAATTATCTAATTGAGAAAACCAAAGACCAATATGATGTTTTGCTTTTCACCGATGTTAGTGCGCTTTTGAGTATTGATGCGCTACGCAACGTTGCACAGGCTTTCCAATCTCCTAATGTCGGTGTTGTTTCGGGCGACTATCAGTTTTTAAACCCTGCTCAGCCAGAACAAACTAAATATTGGCAATATCAAAATAAACTAAAACGCGATGAGGGCGCTCTAGGTGCTGTTATTGGTGTTCCAGGTGCTATGTTTGCCGTGCGCGCTAAGTTAGTTAAAACCGTACCTGAAAACACGATAAATGATGATTTTGTCATTCCTATGCGTGCGATAGAGCAGGGCTACGAGGCTATTGTTGATCCTGATTTAGGCATTGTAGAGCTAGAGAGTGACACTAGTGATCAAGAATTAAAACGTCGTGTTCGTATTGGCGCAGGCAACCTTCAACAACTTGGGTTTTTAAAGAGCATGTTGCGTATGCGTAATGGATGGAAAGCGTTTAATTTCTTTTCAGGTAAGGCTATGCGTGCAGTTATGCCAATTATTATCGCGGTCGGCAGCATCAGTATAGTGTCATTAGCTGCACTTGGTAGTACATTCGCTCAAATAGCGACTGCTGCTACGGCGGGAACGTTACTTGTCGAGAGTGCACTCAAGCACGGTTTAGGCATTAAGAAAGTTCCCGTATTGTCTTCACTGAGTTATTTGGTTGTGAATTATGCCTATGCGTTAGTTGGCATAGTTAAGTGGTGTTGTGGGCATTACGCTAAATCTTGGAATAACGGTGGCAAACGTGATCTTGATTATGTGCCTTTATCGGTTCGTTTTGGCAAGCGCACCATTGATATCCTTGGAAGTGCGAGCGGCTTACTCATGTTAATGCCCCTAATGATCCTAACGGCTGTGGTGGTAAAAGTATCTTCAAAGGGACCTGTATTTTACAAACAATGGCGTGTAGGCAAGGCGTCAGGCTCATGGGTATCGTTGTTTTATATGTATAAATTTAGAACGATGGTAGTCAATGCAGAGCAAAACACGGGTGCAGTGTGGTCTAAAAACAATGATCCTAGAATCACCCGAGTCGGACGCTTTTTGCGAAAAACTCGTATTGACGAGTTACCCCAACTCTGGAACGTACTCATTGGTGATATGTCGTTAATTGGCCCACGACCCGAACGCCCTGATTTTCATAAAAAGCTCGAATTTCACATCCCGTTTTTCAGTGAACGAACTATGAATGTAAAGCCTGGTATTTCTGGTTTAGCACAAATAAAAGAAGCGTACGCTAACGACATCAATGGTATGCGCCAAAAATTAGCCTGGGACATGGCCTACACGTTGAGCTTGTCGAGCCCTATGCGCTGGATAAAAACTGAAATTACCATTGTGTTTGCAACGCTAAAAGTCATGCTTTTAGCAAAAGGGCAGTAAGGCATATTGCAAAAACACAGATTCGCAATATGCAAATAACAAATGCTATATCTATTAAGTTGTTGATAATTAACATTAAATAAAGTTGGCCTCCAAATTGTACTGTAATAAATAGCAGATGAATTTGGAGGCTTTAACATGACCAATACACTAAACACCCAAGTAAAAAACGACACCATTTCAGTTCAACTACCCGAAGAGTTCGATGGTTTTTCAGTGGATAAAGCCAGAGAGCAGTTAGACAGCATAGCGTTAGATATGCATCACCACGTGGTTCTTGATTTCGCAGATACACAATTCATTGATTCTTCTGGCGTAGGCGCCATCGTGTTTTTATTTAAGCGTATCACTAAGCAAGGTCGTACATTGCAACTCGTTCATGTGGAGGGGCAACCTCACAAGCTTCTTTCAATGTTGCATGTTGATAGAACGATTTCAGTTAACGCTGCTACACCAATGAGCGCTTAGGAGAGCACCATGAAACACTTACTTGTTGCTGCACTTTGTTTACTTACTTCAGCATGTGCGAGCTGGCCAAAAGAGGGGCAGGGCGGATGGGCTGAGAACTTTCACTATGGAAACGAGACACCATCGGTGTGGTATTCCCAAAGCCAAGGACTACTGCAGCATGACTTTGACCACTTGAGTTTGCGACTTGAAATTATGCGTGCAAGTGGGATCCGTCAGTGTATGCCAGCACAGCATAAATTAGCGACCTTGATGCAGAATCGTATTCAACGTCAAATGGCAGCAAGTATGTTTTCTCAAAGCCAGCACGATATTGTGGTGTTTTATCATCAAATAAATTTGCTGCAGAATCACTTCACTGAGGTGAATGAAAAAACCGGCTGTGCGTCATTCACTATGTCTAATACGCTCGTATCTGACACACGTGATGCTGCGCTAAGTCTGCTTAACAGCGACAATCAGTTCGCGTTTGCAGATGACAATCTTACGCCCAAATATCGCGATAAAATTAAGCAAGCTGCAGAGCTACTTAAATTGTTTGATAGTGTTGAGCTATTACTCGTTGGGCATACAGATCACATAGGTACACCTTACGATAATATTCAGCTTGGCATAGACCGCGCTCGTAAAGTTGCTCAAGCATTACAAGACGAAGGATTAACCAACGCAACCATATCAACGGTATCTCAAGGAGAAAGCGCGCCTTATTCAAATGAAACAACCGTTGCGGCACGTTTATCTAACAGAAGAGTCGTTGCGCACATTCTCTCAGCTAATGGAGAAAATCCAACGCATCAGACAGGGAACTCAACTTATGGCACGAATATTCCATTGTTGTATTGGACTCAAGCACTAAACAGTGAGCAAGGAGAAAGACAATGAAATTCTCAAGATTTACTTTATTCGTGATAATGATGGCATTTTCGATTAGCGCACTGGCTAATCAAGACGTCATCAATGTTGGCAACAAAGTATACCTAAACATGCCTGGCGAAGAAGGATTTGAAGAACTCTTTATTGTTAATGAAAAAGGCACGTTAACCTTACCTGAAGTAGGCAATGTACACGTAGCTGGAAAAACTGTTCAGGAAGCTGAGCAACTCATTAAACTTAGCTTGTCTACTGTATATGTTGATTTAACGACCTTCTATCTTGAAGTTACATCAAGGGACATTAGCGTAACTATTTTGGGCTATGTTAATACGCCAGACAGATACGGTATTCCAGAATATGGCAATGTACAAATGGTAATCAATGCTGCTGGCGGCTTAAAACCTGGTGCACAGTTAGACAAGCTACAATTACGCAGAGGTGAAGAGTTCGTTGAGTTTGACTACAAAGCGTACTTGGACTCAGGCGACGTCCGTATACTACCCACACTGGTAAGCGGCGATATCTTATTTGTTCCTGCATCACCTCTTATCGGTAACGTACAAGTAGACTTTGATGCACAAACACTCAGTGCTGCTGGCGATGCTTCAGACAGTTCCTTGGCCATTACCTTGATTGGTGAATTACATAACCCAGGTACCTTCTCTTTCAAGCCAGATATGACTATCGTCGACGCGCTTATGCGTGCTGATGGGGTTACGCGTTACGCTGATGTGACCAGTATTCGTGTGATAAACAATGAAGTTCCAACGTCTTTCGATTTAAAGCAATACTTAGACAGTGGTGACAAAACGCTACTTCCTGATATCGCTGGTGGCACCATGATTTACGTTCCCATTATGGTAGAAGATGTAAACACTACTGCTCGCACAGTGTACGTTATGGGTGAAGTTCAAGCGCCGGGTGCATATGAAGCAAATGAGCAAGTTGGCTTAATGGATATTCTTGCGAACGCGGGTGGTCCAACTCGTTTCGCTGAAACTCGCCAAATCAAAATTCTAAAAGAGTCGGGTGAAAATCAATTATTTGACTTGTCTGCCTACAGCGAAGGACTTGTATCCGTTGAAATCCCTCCGATTGCTCCTGGTGACGTTATCTTTGTTCCTGAAAAAACAGACATGAACGAAAAGAGTTGGTTAAAAGTAGCACCCAACCGCGCGGTAAAGGTGATTGGCGCCGTTCACTCTCCGGGCCGTTACGAGTGGAGTGATGAAATGGATTTAATGGACTTGTTAGCACACGCTGGGGGCCCAACAAAAGGCGCTAACGTGAACGATATTAAAGTTATTCGTGAAGGTGAGGCAACGTTTCGATTTAGCCTAACTTCTTTCGCACAGCTTGAAGGCGAGTATGCAACGCTTCCTGAAATTATTGCTGGCGACACAGTAATCGTTGAAGAGTTACCTCACGATCCTAAAGACAACAAATCTCAATGGGTTCGTCAAAGTACTGAACAATCGATTTACGTGATGGGGCAAGTTGGCGCAGCTGGCCGCTATGCATTCGATAAGAAATTCCACTTTTTAGATATTTTGGCCGCTGCCGATGGTCCAACAGGAACTGCTGATATTCGCAATATTCGCATTACGCATCGCAATTCGAATCAAGCACGAGTTACAAAGCTAGATCTGGCCCTATATTTCGAGACTGGTGACGAAACATTGTTCCCGACCCTTAGCCCTGGTGACACCATTTATGTACCAGAGCGTGACAAAGAGTGGTTGAGTCGTCCGAAAGAGGAGGTGGTAAGACTGATTGGTGCGGTGAATCGCCCTGGTCGTTATACCTTCAATGACTCAATGACATTGTTAGACCTTATCGCAGAGGCAGGTGGTCCGCTCAATACAGCAATGATCGACAAAATTGTAGTGGTAAACCACACATGCTGTGCAGACCAAGCACGTACGTTTGACTTGGATAAGTTTATGAAGCGTCCAGATGCTTACACCATTCCTGTGTTACGTGCTGGTGATACGGTGTTTATTCCTGACCAGTCATCAGATTCTTTCGCAAATTTCTGGAAAGACACTTTAGATGTTCTAGCCGTAGTTGGCATTGTAGCGGGGTTATAAATCATGAAAACTAAGCCACAGTTTTATCACGAGTTAGATAGCATTATTCATGAATCAGCAGAAAAAAACGCGCGGTGTATCTGTTTGTTTTCACCGTGCGGCAAGGCTGGAGTAAGCAGCTTAACGATTTCATTGGCGTCTCGCTACAAAGATGCGTCGCCTAGAATTCTTGTATTAGACTTGAATCATAAAAACCCAATGTCTTCAGGTTTCTTTAGTCATGAAGGCCCTGCTGAAAAGTGGCAGTTCGATACCATCAGTGCACAGCTGAATGTGAATGATGACGAGGGGATATACTATTTGAGTATCACGGAACTCGATTACAAAGACGCACTTCATGATATCAGTGTCATAGATGATGCGTTTGCTCGATGGAGAGTCGAATTTGATTATGTCATTGTTGATTTGTCACCTTTGCTAACAAACGACACCAGTGCGATTCCTCCCAATGTTTTTGCCCATGTAGCAGAATTAACTTTGCTTATGGTTTCAACAGGAGAAACCACAGAGGAACAATTAGTCATGGCGTGTCAAAAGCTCAACGAATTGAACTACAAAAACGTAAACATGGTGGTATCGCAGGTAAAAATGCCACCTCTAGGACCCTTACTAGTAAAAAAAGTACAATCATTGTCGTTTATTCCTTTTAAATTCAAACGTATGGTGATCGGCTTTATTGAGCGCCAGTACTGGTTGTTTAGGCCCATCGGAGACTGATATGTTGGTTTACTCAACCCGCTTTTCCCTGGCGTGGTCCATATTGGGTAATGTGAGAACAAATTTATTCCACGTTTTAAGGCGTTTGTCGGTGGAGGATCACGACATCGACAACATTGGCCTGCTGCTCACAGAATATCTCACTAACCTTTTAAGACATGCCAATGGCGAGGGTGCTAGCGTTTGTATCGAGATGTTCCGCTCGGGTGGGAAAATTACACTATCGATTAAAGACCAGACCAGTTTCAACGATTCTCTAGATAATAAATACAACGAATGTGATGAGGAATCGTCTTCGTCAGATGCGCCCCATCCGTTAAAAGAGGGAGGTATGGGTTTAGATCTAATACTCGGACTCTTTCCGTCGTCGAGATACTTCTATAGTGATGGCGTGAACCAATTTGAGTTAGAGGTTTCGATATCAAACGAACGCAAGCCGCACATTGTTATTGTGGACGACTCTGAATCGAGTATCTTGCTGCTCACCACTTACCTTAACGAAGGGTATGATGTTACGAGTTATAAGGACCCTTCTAAAGCACTTCGAGCCTTAGTCCGCAATCCACCTGACATCGCAATCATCGATATGATGATGCCAGAAATGGCAGGGGATGAACTGATTGATCTACTGCGAACCCACGAGAAACTCAGTCAGACGAAAATCATTGTGAATACTGGAGAGCCCAACAGTGCAGCGGCTCAACGGGCGAATGGCCTAGGGATACATGCCCTGGTACAGAAGCCAGTGACTAAAGCCCAATTAAACCAACTGGTTGAAATGCTGTTGAGTAATAACCTTAGAGACGGGCAGTCAACACAATCAACGAGTACCGCAGAGACGTTCAAAATGGGTAACATTAATTGTTTTCCTCGGGGAGCAGTTAATACCAAGCAAAGTGGTGACATGCTGTTTCATTTTCCCACTAGTACGGGCGACCTTTTAATTTTATGTGATGTTATGGGGCATGGCGCATCTGCGAGTGTGTATCGGGACCGATTATTTGGTTTATTTAATGGAATGATAGTGTCGGGTGTAACGGGGGCTGCCAATATTGTAAAACGATTTGCTGACGCTATGTATCCTGGAAATTTTACCGCAGACTCAGTGGTATCATTATTGTGTATTCAAGTGACTGATCAAAAACTTACCTGGGTTTCAGCAGGGCATCCTGCGCCTATTGTACTCTCACCAAATCAGGTGACCTTCAATCAAGACCGTGTACAGCCTTTAACGGGGTTGATGGAGTATTATGAGTACACTGAAAATGTCATAGTGCTTGATGATACCACTCGCGTTCTATTAGTTAGCGACGGGGTTTATGAAAATATTGATAAGCAGTTATTGACGGCAACCAATATAAAATCTCATTTAGAGGGGTGCTCTAGTTGCACCAATAGCCTAAACTCAGATAAGGTACATCGAAAAGATGCCGATCTGGTTAATTGTTTATGGAGCAATAGTTTATCCTTGTTGAGCCAGGCGTCTGATGATGCCAGCGTAGTCTTGCTTTCGTAGTATGAGGTTACGTGCTAAATAAAAACCACATTCGGAACCGATTTTACAGGGAGTCCCATGTCAGTCAGTGTACTTATTGTTGAAGATACCCGTTCTTTAGCTGCGCTTTATGAGAATTACCTTATCCCTACCGGTGTTAAAACAACGACTGTTGGTTCTGCCGAAGAGGCGAGAAATGCGATAAGCCAATCAAATTTTGATTTGGTGTTGCTGGACGTCATGCTTCCAGATGGAAACGGTATCGATGTACTCGCATGGATAAATACCTTACCGATAAAACCACAAGTGATTGTGGTGACTGCCCATGGCACCAAAGAATTGATTGTAGAGTCAATGCAATTAGGCGCGGTGGACTTTGTCGAGAAACCTATCGAGGCTGACCGGCTCAGAGTCACTGTTAACAATGCTCTCAAAATTAAGCGCTTAGAGAAGAAAGTAGCGGGATATTCCACTCATCGCACTGAAAACGGTTTTTGCAATATGGTTGGCCAATCGCCAGCTATGGAATCTGTCTATCAAATTATTCAAAACGCTGCTCCCAGCAAAGCCAGCGTGTTTATTACCGGCGAAAGTGGTACGGGTAAGGAGCTTTGTGCTGAGGCTATTCACCAATGTAGCGACCGCAAGAACGGAAACTTCGTGGCATTGAATTGTGCTGCGATTCCAAAAGATTTGATTGAAAGCGAGATTTTTGGTCATGTGAAAGGTGCTTTTACTGGCGCAACTTCAAGTCGTGATGGTGCGGCTGGCCAAGCCAATGGCGGTACGCTGTTTTTTGATGAAATTTGCGAGATGGATATCAATTTACAAAGCAAGCTCCTCCGTTTTATTCAAACAGGAAGCTTTCAAAAAGTCGGTGGTGAGAAACTCGAACAAGTGAATGTGCGATTCGTCTGTGCAACCAATCGAGATCCATGGGAAGAGGTTATAAAGGGAAACTTCAGAGAAGATCTCTATTATCGACTTCATGTAGTGCCCATTCATTTACCGCCTTTGCGTCAACGAGATGATGATGTAGTGGCCATCGCTGACGCGCTGTTTCGGAAGATTTCCAATGAAGAGGGCAAAGTCTACAAGGGCCTAACGTCCGGTGCAGAAGCTCTAATTCGTAATTTTGGTTGGCCGGGCAATGTGCGTCAGCTCGAAAACACCATTCGGAACGTGGTGGTACTCAATCAAAGTGAGTTTATTGATGAGACCATGTTTCCTTTACTCAGAGACAAAGCGGATTCAGGACAAGCTGCACCAGTAATTCCTCCAGTGTCAGCTCCACCTCAACCCCAAACTGTGCCTTCTGCTCAACCCAGCTATCAACAACCGGTAAGCCAATCTTCACCGGTGTCTAACCATTCTCATAACAGTCTTAGTGATACTGCTAGCCCAACCAACGAATTTGACGAAGTAGATAATCCCTTCGCTCAACAACAGGTGCAAGCAATGTGGATTATTGAAAAACGCTACATTGAACATGCCATTGGTCTGTGTAATGGCAACGTCTCTAGAGCGGCGGGTTTACTTGAAATAAACCCATCCACTATTTATCGAAAAATGAAAGAGTGGGGCAAGTCAGCGTAAGCTATACAAGCCCATAGAACTTACTGTAGAACGACCATTGGTCTTCTCCAGAGCAGAATCGTCTAACATAGTTGTGTGCGTGCAGCTTTAGTTCGTCAGACTGACGTTGATTGAGGTCTATAAACTGATTTAGCGCGCTAATGAGTTCATCAACACTGCTATTGGAGGTAACAATACCCCGGTTAGTGCTGAGTAGGTCGGGTAGTGCGCCGCAGGGGGTAGCAATAACGGTGACGCCGCGCATCATTGCCTCTATTGCCACCATCGGCATGCCTTCTTGACGCGAGCTGATCATGAGCACATCTAGTTCATTCCAATGGTTTTCCATGTCGTTGCAAAAACCTTTGAATTTAACGTTATCTGTAGCGTTGGCCTCCAGTTCAGCGCGCATTGGGCCGTCGCCAAACATGGTAAACGTGAAGTGTTTAAAGTTTTGCAGTCTGTTGGCACATGCAAGAAATATATCAGGGCCTTTTTCGTGAGACAAACGACCGACAAAACCTATGTTAACTTGGGCGTTTCTTGGTTTGTTTACCAAAGATTCAGGGCTGACAAAGTTATTGAGCACTTTAGCCCTATTGCCCAGCCACGCATTAATACTCGAAGAGACCGCAATATTAGTTGAGAGGTGAGCGGTGTATCTGTCTAACCAAGTATATAACGCAAGTAGGCCTGTGCCCGTGTCACCCGCATGATAAGTGGAATTACAGTACTTGCCGGTTAATTTACAAAACAATCTGCACAGTATTCCTGCTTTGTAACCATGACTATGAATGATGTCACGGGGATTGAGTGACTTAATAAACTGATACAAACTCATCGGCGTGCCCTTTAAACAAATGCACTCGATACCCCGTTTTTTGAGCTTTTGTCTCAAGAGGTGTTCACCGTAATCTTTATAAAAAACGAGAATAGGATGACCTTTTTTCCGTTTTATTAGCTGAGAAAGATGAAAAAGATGAGACTCTATGCCAGCATAATGTCTAGAGTCGACTACCAAATAGATTTTTTTATCTACCATGAGTTATTCTCCCAACGAAAACGAAATTAAAGATCCCGACGTACTCTCAAGACTTGAGGCTGAAGTAGGGGATGCGTTACTAAACGACTTAATAAACCTGTTTATTAGTGAAACCCAGTCATTGCACACACAACTTATTGATTCGCTGGCAAGTGCAAAAAATGATGATGCAACTAGATTTGCCCACAGCATAAAAAGCGGTGCTCGCACGTACGGTGCTAACGCGTTGGCTGACAGTGCAGCCATTGTGGAGAGCGCACTTCGTGAAAATGATGTAGACCTAGCAAACCAAAACATGTCGAACCTACACGCAATGCTCTTGGCTACTGTCGAACAATACTCGTGAAAGATTCGACAGCGCCTTGGTGTGTTTTAGTTTGTAGTGATAGGCATCCGAGATACACAAGCTAAGTGCCAACGCGAGAGACAACCTCGAAATGTCATGCTTGGGTTCTTTTGTCCATTTGAGTTGTTGTGCATGAGTCGCTAGCGAATAAGTGACACCGTCTATTATCACATGGTCTTTCATCAATTGACCGTTCACGATGCCTTCTCCCACTTGACCTTCAAGCCATTTAAACTGCTTTTTGGCATCGAGGACACTTACTGGACTGGCTTCCGGCTGACAATTGTGAATTAGCAATTTCAATCCTTGATGAGCCTTAACTGCATTCTTGATTTCTGGGACTAAAAGTGGTGGTAATACACTCGTAATTAGGCTGCCTGGCCCCAGACACAGTACATCGGCATTTTTGATTGCTTGAACAGCTTCAGTGGGCGCGTGTGCTGGTCTATCTAGTAACATGGTCATTGGCATATCTGCCATGCTATCTACATTCTCTTCACCGTAGACAAGTGCACCGTTTTTATTAATTGCCATAAGATCAACAGGGTTATCGGCCATTGGGAATACGCGGTTTGTTACACCTAACAGATCACCTAATGCATTGATAGCAAGTAGAACATCGCCGTTTTGCTGGTAGAGTGCTTCTAACATGAGGTTGCCGAAGCAGTGACCAGTTAATCTGCCCAGCTCTTCGTAGCGTTGACCAAGAGTTTTCGTCAGCGAGGTATTGGATGACATGGCTACTAGAACCTTGCGGATATCGCCCCATGGGATTGGGCTACCAGCATGACGTAACCGACCACTACAGCCACCATTGTCTGTAGTTGCTACTACAGCGCTTGGATTTATTTCGAGTTTAGTCCATGCTTTAACCGTAGACGATAAACCTGTTCCACCACCAATGCATACAATATTCACGGTTTTTTCCTATCAATGGGTTTTGTGAATAGCTGTTACAAGTTAAGGGCCAATGTTGAATAATCTCTCTAACTTGTTGAATAATATTATTTTTTGTTTTTGGTGTTTAGTGGAATTATTTTTATTTGCAAAATGCAACGCATTTTCCCGACAATACAGTGCGCAATTAATGGATAAATGAAATGGATAGCAGCGTAATACTCACAATGCTGGATGAGCTTGCAGATGCATCATCACTCGAAGATGCGTTTGCGCTGTCGCAAAAGTTTTTTCGGGAGATTGACTACCGGTACAATGATTTTTCTATCCTCTCAAAAGATACTGACCAAACAATAAAAGTTGTGGCGTCTAATAACAGTGGCTTAATGCACACACTGTGGCCGATTAACGAGGTATTGATCCCGTTGTGTGAAAAAGGAAGTTGTACTGTAGAGCGAAACACTTCACCGCCTTGGCTTGAGGTTCAAGTAGCGAGAGTACGAGATCAGATCCACAGTGCCCACCTTGTTGATGTTGATGGTTTTGTTTTAATGTTTTCTCGATGGGCTGAGCCTGCATTCTCTAGTCATGATGAAGAGATTATTTCTCAAGTTACCCCGCTATTACGTCAACTTGTCAGTGTGCTTAAAACCCATTTGGGTGTGCTTGAATCTGACCAAAGGCATAGTTTGTCTGTAGCGTCTGAAAATGAAAAACGTTTTAGGGTCTATGCAGAACTTGCGTCGGATTGGTTTTGGGAGTCAGATGAGGCGTTAAACTACACCATATTATCGCCCAATCAAAAGACTACCTTTCAAGGCTTTGATGGCTTAGCGGGAAAGACGCTGTTTGATATTAGGGCTAAATCAGAAACACGTTTACTCAAAAAGTGGAATCACTTTCTTTACCTGACAAACAAACATCTACCGTTTAAAAACTTCGAATTTGAGATAGAAGTTCCTGGTGGAAATCGATGGATTTCGATAAGTGGACAGCCAACGTTTGATGATAGCGATGGGTTTACTGGCTACTTGGGAACTGCGACGGACATTACCTACATCAAACAGCGTGAGCTTGAGATAAATACGGCTAAGCAAGGCGCTGAAAAAGCAAATGCTGCTAAGTCTCAGTTTATTGCGGTAATGTCTCATGAACTCAGAACACCTTTAAACGTCGTGTTGGGCAATCTAGAACTTTTATTGCAAACTCAACTCGATAACGAGCAGCAGAGCATGCTGGAGTTCACGCAAACCAGTACCAAACTACTGCAGGCTATTATCTCTGATGTTTTAGATTTTTCGAAGATTGAAGCGGGCACTCTTGATATTGAAAAAGAAGTTGTCGACCCAGTTAAACTCGTCAACGAAGTAGTCGCACAGTTTCAACGTCAGGCAGAAATGAAAGGATTAGCACTTAACATAGTGTTCGAATCCACGGTTGATGAAAAGGTCTTTATTAGCGCCATTCGAGTGGCGCAAGTGTTGTTCAACCTTATCGGTAATGCCATCAAGTTTACCGATAAAGGTGAGGTGGTTGTTTCTATCGAGCAAATCAGTAAGAAACTCGTATTTAGCGTCAAAGATACTGGATGCGGTATTGATAATGCCGACCACGGAAAAGTGTTCAAACCCTTTGAACAAGTGGCTGAAAACCCCAAAAAACGCAGAGAGGGTGCAGGTCTTGGCTTGAGTATTAGCCAACGTCTGGTTGAACTCATGAAGGGTGAAATTAAGTTTACCAGCTCGCCAAATAAGGGCTCGACTTTTACCTTTTCCTTCCACTCGTTCCCGTGCCTGAATCGATACCTGTTAATGTTAAAACCGATAACCAGAATAGTAAAACGAGATCCCTTACCATTTTAGTCGCTGAGGATCACGTTGCGAATCAAATGCTAATGACAGCCATGCTCAAACAGCGTGGCCACAATGTAGTGATTGCAGAAAATGGAAAAGTTGCAGTAGAGCAGATTCAAGCTCACGACATCGACGTTGTTCTTATGGATATGATGATGCCAGAGTTAAATGGAATTGAGGCAACACAAGCCATACGGGCGCTAGGCGATTTTGACAGTGTTCCCATAATTGCACTCACCGCAAATGTGAGCCTTCAAGATAGACAGGCATGTACAGACGCAGGAATGAATGACTTTCTTACAAAACCCTTGAGTGGCAGTGCGCTAGATAACGCTTTGGTGAAATGGACGAGGGCAAACTAATGCCTTCTGAGTTCATTAAATCGCGGTGAATTTAATCAGTATGATCAATAAAAAAGCAATCAGACATTTTATGTGAAATTAATGCTTTACAGCGCAAATAATATCATTAAGATACGCATCACTTCTCGGAGAGATGGCAGAGTCCGGCTGAATGCACCTGACTTGAAATCAGGCGAAGGGTCAAACCTTCCGGGGGTTCGAATCCCTCTCTCTCCGCCATATTATGAAAGGCCCGCACTTGTTGCGGGCTTTTTGTTTTCTGTGCTAATTCAATGATTCTTGAAGTGCGCTTTGCGCCAATACTGATTCTCTTGTTGCTGGTAGTTCTTGCTGAGACGATTGCTTTATCATTTGCTCTCTAAGTGCAGAGGGCAGGGTACCAAACATCTTTTTAAACTGGCGGCTAAAGTAACTGTGTTCAGAAAATCCGCATCGATAAGCAATTTCTACTATTGGAAGTGCAGTATCTGTAAGCATACGCCTAGCGTTTTCTAGCCGGACTTCGTTGACGAATTGCTTTGGTGTTTTACCCAAGTGTTTCTTAAATCTGCGCTCTAATGCACTCACAGATAAAAAAGACACCTTTGCCAGATCTTCCACCGTAAAATCTTTCTGATAGTTTTCTCGAACAAACTCTACGGGTGCTCTGATTGCATCAATACTCGACAGCGCTTGAGAGGTTTGTTCGAGGTGATGAGTGAAGCCATATGTACCAACAATGGTGCCATCGTCATTCTGTAGCGGACGTTTAGACGTTGAGTACCAGCCGAATTCTCCACTAGATAGCATATTGAGTTCAATCCGGTTAGTTACTATGTCACCGGTCATGACTTTGCGGTCATCAAGAATGTACTGACGAGCTAAATGGGGAGGAGAGATTGCATAGTCTGTTCTGCCAACAATTCTCGATAAACATCGCATTCCGCTATGCTCAATAAATACCTGATTTGCATGTATAAAACGGCACTGTTCATCCTTGATCCAAAACAGCGTATTGGGCACAAGATCAAACATTCCAATGAGTGTTTGGACATTAATATCGTTAACAACTAACTGGTTTTTACTACTTTTTCCAACACCCATTTACTTCTCCTTTTTGTACTAATAAGTAACTGTGATGCGCCGATTATCTTGCATAGAAAACCGAATTTGTCATAACGCAATTTGGATGCGCTTAGCAATAATATTACACAATGTTTACATAAGTCCATTGCCTAATTTTTACATTTTTTAGAAATGCGGTTTAGGTTTTTTCTTATGGTTTACATTTTTAAAATTGCGTATTCAAAGCATATGAGCGCTGAAAACTTTTGTAATTATCTATTTTATAATAGGTTTAATTGATTTTTTCAGCGTGTGTATTTAGTAATCCGGTTTTTTATAGACTACATTGAGTGGACAGTTGTAAAACTCGCTTTATGTGGTTGGGCGAAAAGTTACTAGTGTACAGTTGTTTGAATGTAAATATTGCGTTAAATTGGAACCGCTACCAACTTTTGCTTGCTTTGTGATGGTATTTTATACAGCGCCGATTGCGTTTCACTAAGCAAGACCGTGGTAAAAGGAGCATGAAAATGAGTGATGTGACAATGCAGAGCCCATCGAGTGAACTCAGAAGATCAATACTAAAACGTATTGGTGCGGCTATTGGTGTAAGTGCCACTGGGATAGTAACAAATACGTCGATTTGTTCCGCGGCAGCTTTCTATCAAGGAAGCGCAACGCACTCTACTAATACCAATCCTTTCACTCGTGACGAAATGCTTACGCTGCGTTCAGTGTGCGAAACGGTTATCCCAAAAACCGACACGCCAAGTGCTGCAGATGTCAAGTGCCACGAATTTATCGCTCATCAACTCGTTGCGTGTCATACAAGCGATGAACTTGCCAATGTTAAAAATATCATCTCAGCAATCGATAGCTTTTCGAAGTCCGAATACGGCAATTCATATATTGCGTTAGACAGTCAAATACAAACTGTAGTGCTTGAATCTATTGAAGGTACCAAGGGGTTTGACCAGGTCAACGCGCAACATTTTTCCTTTCTCAAAGGCCTTATTGTTTTTGGATACTTTACCAGTGAGGCCGGCGCAACCAAGGCGCTAAGTTATCAAATGGTTCCCGGTGGCTACAAAGGGTCAATTCCCGTTACACCGGAAACCAAATCTTGGGGTTCGTTGAATTATTACTGAGTATGAATCTAGCATGACTGAACTTTATAACAAAAATACCCGCGAAGAATTTGATGTACTAGTAGTTGGTTCTGGTATTACAGGTGGTTGGGCGGCTAAAGAGTTTACTGAGCGGGGTTTTAAAACCCTAATGATAGAACGTGGTCGCAAAGTTGAACACCGTAAGGATTACCCGACAGAAGGCAAGGGCCCTTGGCTTTTCTCAGAGCGGACCAAGGTGTCGAATGTTTTACGAGAAGAAGAGTACCCCGTTCAATCAACCTGCTATGCATTTAATGATTCAACGAAGCATTTTTTTGGTAGTGATAAGGACCTTCCTTATTCTACAGAAGAGGGCACTGATTTCCGCTGGATACGAGGGAACCATTTAGGTGGTAAGTCACTTACTTGGCATCGTCAGTCATATCGCATGAGTGATTATGATTTAAATGCCAATAAAGCGGATGGTCATGGCAATGACTGGCCCATTCGTTACAAGGACCTTGCACCTTGGTATTCATATGTAGAGAAGCATGCTGGGATCTCAGGGAATAGAGATGGACTTGCCCAACTTCCAGACAGCGATAGCTTACCTCCTTTTGAAATGAATTCTGTCGAGAAGCATCTCGTCGAGAAGTTCGCCCAACACTATCCAGATAGACCTATGGTTATCGGTCGGTGCGCGCATTTATCTCAAGCAACGCCAGAGCATATGTCTCACGGACGAATTTCATGTCAAGCAAGAGATGAATGTCAAAAGGGCTGTTCATTTGGAGCCTATTTTTCAACCCAAAGCTCGACGCTTCCCTTCGCCATGGCCACAGGCAAATTGACTATTGCCACCGACAGTGTGGTGCACAGTCTGATATACGACGAAGCGACAAATCGCGTAAAGGGTGTGCGAGTCATTGATAACGAAGACCTTACTGAACGGGAATATTATGGTTCAGTTGTCTTTTTATGCGCCTCTACACTAGGCTCTACTCAGATCATGCTTAATTCTGTGTCTCGCAGATTTCCAAAAGGCATCGCGAATTCTTCTGGTGTCTTGGGTCACTACTTAATGGATCACAATTACAACGCTTCTGTTGGTGGTGTTATCGATGGGTTTGACGACGAATATTATTCAGGTCGCCGCCCAACCGGTATCTATGTGCCTAACTTTCAGTACGAACCCAGCCGCTACAAAAAGCACTATGTGCGTGGCTATGCAATGGGCGGTGGCGCATCAAGAGGTAATTGGAAGTCTGGTCAACACAGAAAGGGTATTGGAGCCGGTTTTAAAGACAGCTTAACTCAACCTGGTGATTGGTATTTCGGTATGTACGCACAAGGCGAAATGCTACCGAGATTTGACAATCAAGTCGCTCTTCATCCTACGAAAAAGGACAAATGGGGGATCCCGCAGCTCCATTTCAATGTGTCTTGGTCAGACAATGAACGCTTGATGATGGAAGACTGTGCCCAAGAGTGCGAAGCCATGTTGAAGAAGGCTGGTGCTAAGTACGTCAGTAGCAATGTGTCTATATACGACAGTGCACCAGGGCAAGCGATACACGAATTAGGTACTGCAAGAATGGGGCGTGACAAGAAAGATTCTGTACTTAACGGATTCAATCAGACCCATGATATTCCAAATCTATTTGTTACAGATGGCGCTTCTTATTGTTCGTCGGCAACCGTTAATCCATCGCTTACTTTTATGGCATTAACGGTTCGAGCAGTGGACTATTGTGCGAAAGAGATGGCGCAGAAAAGGATTTAAACAACTTCGGTGCAACTATGCACCGAAACATATTGTTAATAGCGCCCATACGGGCCGAATTAACACATAAAAACAAGAGGGTTCGTATGAAAACCGAAAAGCAATTATTGCTACCAACCAACAAGCGATTCAAATATTCCGTGCTTGCGTCTGCTGTATTGGGACTATCAGCAGGTCAAGCGTTCGCACAGGAGGCAGAGGAAGAGTCAACGGAGGAACAGGCTGTAGAGGTTATTGATGTTAGAGGGACACGAGCAGATTTGTTTAATGCTCAGAACATCAAACGCTTCAGTGAAACCGTAGTAGATGCACTTGATGCATCTGACATTGGCGGCTTTCCAGACCGCTCCGTACTAGAAGCGATTTCTCGTCTACCGGGTATTACTATGGGGCGTTTTGCGGCACCGAACGATCCAGACCACTTTGGTACAGAAGGTAGTGGCGTCGTCATTCGTGGTTTAACCCACGTTCGTAGTGAATTCAATGGCCGTGACAGTTTTACTGCGGACTCTGGACGCGGATTGAGCTTCCAAGATGTTCCTCCAGAACTGATGGGCTCAGTTCAAGTATTTAAAAACAGTACTGCCGATATGGTTGAGGGTGGTATAGCCGGTACGGTAAATCTTATCACGAGAAAGCCATTTGACACCGACGGTCAAATGATTGCTTTTTCTGCCGACGCAACGTATGCCGACTTTATTGAAGAAACCACACCAACATTTTCAGCGCTTTACAGTAACGTGTTTGAAAACGATAGCGGTAAGTGGGGTCTACTATTAAACGCGTCACACTCAGAGCTAAAAGCGCAATCTGATGGCGCCATGGTGGGGCAGTATTGGCCACAAGCGGACAATGACTATCTTATCCCAGAAGGTGCACGTTTAACGCGAAAGCAAGATGACCGTACTCGTCAGGGTTTTGCAGCAGTAGTGCAGTGGCAAAATCCAGATCGCACCATACTCGCCACTGGTGAATATATTCGCAGTGAGTCTCAGTTAGCGTGGACTGAGAATGCGGTAGAGATGGATGATGGCGATGCGCAAGATGGCTTGATCCCCATTGACGGTACGCAGTTTGAGTTCGACTCAAACGGGTACTTTGAGCAGGGTATTATGACATCAAATGAAGGCTGGCGTGGTAACGAAGGTGATCGTACGCCAGGCGGTATTTTTGGTATGAACCACGTGCTTCAGTCCCGTTTTCGTGACAACGAATCTTTGGTTGAGGACCTGAGCTTTAACGTTAAATATACCCCTAATGATTCTTGGGCGTTTAATTTTGACTTGCAGTTCGTAGAGGGCACCAATGACGTTATCGACTTCTCGATAATGGGTGCGACAGATGCCGTTGTTGGCCTTGATGTAACGGGTACGGGCAAACCTACCATTGATTTTTATGCGCCTACATACAATGGTCAGGCGGATTTTGATAGAAACAACAATCACTTCACTGATCCAAGCCGTTCGTTCTTTAGAAGTGCAATGGATCACATATCAATGAACGAAGGTGAAGAGATTGCAACTCGCTTTGATACCAAATATACCTTTGATGACGGTGCGATAACGTCAGTACAGTTTGGTGCTCGTTATGCTAAGCGAGAACAAACTACTCGTCAGTCTACATACAACTGGGGTGTATTGTCAGAAGCCTGGACAGGTGACGTAGCATGGTATGATTCTGCAGCTGGTTCTCAAGTACCTCACGAAGAAGTGAGCTTTGATAACTTTGCTCGTGGTGGTGTGTTGAACGTAGACGGCGGAAACTCATTCTTGTTCCCAGCCATGTCACTGGCAGAAAACTACAGAAGTGCAGCTTCAGCGTTGGCACCTGTTTCTAATGGTTGGACGCCTCTTTCAGCACGCAATGCTGATGGTTCGGACTTTATCAACAACGAAATCAACCAGACGGACGAAGTTAATACTGCGGTTTATATCAAGGCCAACTTCGAAGGTGAGTGGGGCGATATGGACTACTCGGGTAACTTTGGTTTGCGTTATGTCAATATCGAAAACGACACCGCAGGTTTCATCGTATTCCCAGATAACGTGCCGGATGATCCAAGCGATCCTACAGAGCAAGACAACTATCTACCTGATGATCAAAAAGCTTTTGGTAATGCAGCGTCAAGGTCACTGGTAGCGTCAAGTGATTACGATAAGATTTTACCAAGCTTCAACTTCAAGCTTAATATTACCGATGAAGTACTCATGAGATTCGGTGTTGCTGAAACTATTGCACTGCCTCAACTTGGTCTGTTGCGTAACTATGTAGCGATACAAGAGCAAGATAGAATCAATGTGGTTGGTGATGACAATGATGGCGATGGTCAACCAGATCTCGTTTCTTCAACTATTGGTCGTTACACCGCTAACTCGGGTAACCCTTTCCTGAAACCCATGGAAGCAGTTAATTACGACCTTACGTTGGAGTGGTATTTTGCGCCAGTGGGCTCTTTGACCTTCTCGTATTTCTACAAAGATTTAGAGAACTACTTTATCAGTGGTACTCGGACTGAGTCATATACAAATAACGGAGCAACTCAACAAGTTGAGGTTGCATCGGCACTCAATGGTGATGAGGGCTCAGTTCAAGGTTTCGAGATCGCTTATCAGCAATTCTTTGATATGTTACCAGCACCTTTTGATGGCATAGGCGTTCAAGCAAACTACACCTATGTGGATGAAGAAGGTTCACCGAATGCAGGTTTGTCTGCAGATAACCCTGATACAACGGCGAATGCTAACTTTGCGTTTGAAGGCCTTCCACTAGAAGGACTATCAGAAGACAACTACAACCTAGTGCTAATGTATGAAAAATACGGCTGGAATGCCCGTATGGCTTATAACTGGCGCTCGGCATACTTGTTGACTACCCAAGACGTTATTACTCAGTTACCTATTTTTAACGAGGACATTGGTTTCTTGGATGCGTCAGTATTCTATGATGTTACTGACAATATCAAAGTAGGTATTCAAGGTACAAACCTGACTGACGAAGTTACGCGTACAGCAATGCAAGTGGACCAAGAAGGAAACCGCAGACTCCGTGGCGCATTTGTTAACGACCGACGCTTTAGTCTAGTGCTTAGAGGTGTGTTCTAACAAGAAGCATCACCTATGTTAGCGGTGTCTACCCAGTGGTAGGCACCGCTGTTGTGCTTTGTGTGTTTTACCCTATGATATTAAAGATAAAAAATAACAACGAGGTAATGCGTGTTTAAAGCGCCTACCCATCAAATTAAACGAATTGTCATTTTAGGCGGCGGAACTGCTGGCTGGATGACGGCTGCTGCGCTATCCAAACTTCTCAATCCTAACCTTTTCACCGTAACCCTCGTAGAGTCTGATGCCATTGGTACCGTGGGAGTAGGAGAGGCAACCTTACCCCATTTACGCTTTTTCAATCAGCGATTAGGTATTGATGAGGGTGAATTCATCAGAGCGACAAACGCTACCATCAAAGCCGGAATAGAGTTTTCCAATTGGGGAAACATTGGTGATGCGTATATTCATCCCTTTGGTGATTACGGCGAACCGCTCAACAACGTCGGCTTTCATCACTATTTTTATCAGGCGCAAAAGCGCAATACTGCGCTGAGCTTAGATGATTACTCGCTACCTGTTATGGCGTGCAAACAAGGTAAGTTTGCCTTTCCGACTTCAGAGCCGAATCTATTAACATCGACATATTCTTATGCGTATCACATCGATGCTGGGCTATACGCAAAGTACTTACGTGGATTCTCAGAAAAGCTAGGTGTTGTTAGAGTTGAAGGGAAAGTAGAGAGCGTGGCTATGCGCAAAAGTGATGACTCAATAGCATCGCTCAAACTCGATAATGGTGACATTATTAACGGTGACTTTTTTGTCGATTGTTCGGGGTTCAGAGGGCGTTTGATAGAACAGTGTTTACACGCTGGCTATGAAGATTGGTCTCATTGGTTACCTTGCGACCGAGCGATTGCTGTGCAAAGTGAACATAACGGAAAGCCGTTACCTTACACTAAAGCCATTGCGCAAGAAGCGGGTTGGCAGTGGCAAATTCCATTGAAGCACAGAATGGGCAACGGTTATGTGTATTCAAGCCAATATATAAGCGACGATACTGCGCTACAAACTCTGCTTGATAATCTACCCGGTAAACCCACGTCCGAGCCAAACCGATTGAGATTTACCACAGGCAAGCGTAAATCGAGCTGGGTAAAAAACTGTGTTGCCATAGGGCTGTCCAGTGGTTTTTTAGAGCCTTTAGAGTCGACCAGTATTTATCTTATTCAAGCGGCCATTATGAAGTTGGTTGAGTTGTTACCACAGCGGGAAAATCTTGACGCTAAGCGCAGCGAGTATAACCGCTATTTCAGCAATGAAATGGACAAGATCCGTGACTTCCTCATCCTTCACTACCACGCGACGAAAAGGGAAGACACGCCTTTTTGGTCGTTCTGCAATCATTTGAATATACCGCAAAGCCTTGCTGAGAAAATGCAACTTTATAAAGAGATAGGCGTTATTGAAGACTACAAGTATGGGCTTTTTCTCACACCGTCGTGGTTGGCGGTATATCATGGTCAGGGCGTTACGCCATCACAGGGTGATGTGCGTGTAAATCAAGCCACGCTAGCCCATGCTGAAAAATACATGAATTTGCTAAAACCTAATATTCAACGGTGTGTCAATAAGATGCCGACCCATGAACATATTGTGGCTATGTTACACGAGACTGAACACAACAACCCCACAGCGTCTCAGTTAAATCGACCAGCTAACTTTAGCTTGTATGGACGTAGTTAGTATGAGCGATTTACACATTAACGGCGAGCTACAGCAAATAAAGGTGATCAGTGATGAGCACAGTGCGTTTGGTGGGTGGTTCACTGCGGCAATGGCAGCATTTGCCCTTAGAGATACTGAAATATCAATAAGCCATGCTACCTGCAAAGATTTTACACTGAGTCACGGAAGCCTCACGTTGCAAGCGGATGTACTCTTAGCACTCCAAGACGTCGGCATAACTGAACAGGTACTAATTGAACAGGCGAGTGCAACGCCATTTCTTGCAAATCAGTACATTGGCTGGGGCAATAATGCACATTCATCTCTTGCTGGGCTTGCAAAGTCGGGAGTACCGCTGAACGGCGTAGGTTTTGTTCATTATCTGACTCGCTTACGCAATGAAACGCACGACAGCCAATGGAATATAGAAGCGTTTTCGCTCAATACTATGTGTGCGGCGCACAACACCTTTACTCGGCCTAGTGCTGATCCTCGCTCAATTCTCTCCAGTTTAGAGTATGGGCTTCGAGTTAACGCTAAGTCTTTATGTGCGTTGCTTAAGCAAGTCGCAGTAACTCATGGCAAGGTGTTGGAGCTATGCTCGTCGAACCTAGAATCCAATAATAAAGACAGCGCGAGTGTGGTGACTTTAGATTGTCGCTTGTGCGTCAGTGTAGATTCAAGTGATAGCTTGCCGATAGACAGCATCAAGATTGTTGGACACGCCCCCAAAGAAGCTAGTTTGAGTAATGTATTGGAGTGCTTAGACAATGGCTATGTTGAGCGCCAATACCTGCAGAGTAACTGTTATTCCAGATGGTTCAGTTCGTCAGGGATTGAGAGTGGGGAAGTACTAGTTGAGAGTGAATCAAACAACGACAGTCGACAAATTTCGATTGCACCTCTAGCGAGTGACACATGGCACTCTGATAGCTCTACTATCTACCTATTTGAAACAGGTGTGCACCAATTGTTGGATGACGGCGGGTTGGGGTACAGAACACAACAGCTCGCTTCCCTTTGGCCGCTGTTAAGTGGCGCAAGGCTTTCGGACACAGCGGCAAAATATTTTTGTCGTTTGTCAGCCCAGCGCTATAAGTACTGGCGTGACATAGCGGTGTTGCCAATGTATTTGTGCAACAAAGATAACACCGCGTTTTGGCAATCAGCGAAATCCCAATTGGTTAACGACGACCTTAGTTATCTTGTTAACTTTTATATTGATACTGGCGTGTTGCCCCAGCTCGAACACTATCCAGAAGACTTAGGTTCGCTTGAGAATACCCTGTTGGCATTTGAACATTACCCGCGAAACGCTGACCCTTTAAGCTATGTTTGGGATCTCTCTGAGCTGGTGTCGCGGTTAGATAAACTTCGTCAACAAATTAAGCAAACCGCTGTGCAGTTGCCACAGATTTAACAAAAAACGATTGAACAGGATTTATAATGCGAGCAGTAAATAAAGTCGTTATTTTAGGAGGTGGCAGTGCTGGGTGGATGACTGCCGCAGCGCTAGCCACAGTGTTGAAGAACCAATACGCCGAAATCGTTCTTATTGAATCTCAGAGTATCGGCACCGTGTCGGTTGGCGAGGCCACTATTCCACAAATTGCACTGTTCAATAGTATTTTAGGCATTGATGAAAACGAATTTGTTCGTGAGACTCAAGCAACGTTTAAGTTAGGTATCGAATTCGCTAATTGGAAGCAAAAAGGGCATGCGTATATGCATCCCTTTGGCAGTTTCGGTACGGATATGGATGCCATCCAATTTCACCACTATTGGTTGAAGATGTTTCAGCAAGGCCAAGCTCACGATCTCGATGCTTACTCTCTAGCAGCAGTTGCCGCTAAACAAGGCAAATTTATGCGCCCTGAAAATCGGGGTAATTCGCCCTTATCGAAGATTGCATATGCCTTTCATTTCGATGCAACCCTTTACGCTAAATATTTAAGAAAGCTTGCAGAGGGCCGTGGTGTTAAACGCATTGAGGCCAAGATGGAAGATGTGTGTTTGCGTGATACTGACGGTTTTATTGATAGCTTGGTATTAGATAACGGCCAGACTATCAGCGGTGACTTATTTATTGATTGTTCGGGTTTTAACGGCCTGCTTATAGATAAAACACTCAATGCAGGGTTTGAGGATTGGTCACAATGGCTACCATGCGACAGTGCCGTGGCTATGCCATGCTTAGCAAAAAACAGCGTTTATCCATACACAGTGAGCACTGCTCAAGACGCCGGGTGGACGTGGCGTATTCCGCTTCAACATCGTATTGGCAATGGATACGTGTTCCCAAGTCAATTTGTCGATACTCAAAAGGCGGTTGATGTATTAACGCAGCAAATGGAGAACGAGCCGCTCAACGAGCCGAATATTCTCCGTTGGAAAACGGGGATGCGCAAAGAATTTTGGGTTAAAAACTGTGTTGCTATTGGCCTTTCCGCTGGATTTATCGAACCCCTGGAGTCTACTGGGCTACATCTCATTCAAGCAGGAATTGCAAAGTTACTAGGTATGTTCCCGCATCAAGGGTTTGAGCAAATTGATATAGATACCTACAACCAACAGACTGCAGTAGAAATGGAGAGGATCCGAGACTTTATTATTTTGCACTATAAGGCAACCGACCGCGAGGATACTGAGTTTTGGCGATATTGCAAACACATGACAATTCCAGAGTATTTACAGCAAAAAATTGATCTTTATAAAGCTAATGGCCGCATTTATCGACAAGACGTTGAACTATTCAATGAGACCTCCTGGTTAGCGGTAATGCATGGGCAAGGCATCATGCCTAAAGGCTACCACCCGCTGGTTGATACTTTACCTGAGGCCGAAATACATTCTAGGTTAGAGCATATCAAGCAAGTGATTGATAATTCAGCAAATGTAATGCCGAGTCAGGCTGCTTTTATTGACAAGTACTGCAAAGCGAGTGGGTAGGGTTGGTCGATGGTAATGGCGCCGAATTTGTCTTACTGATAACCGATTTCGGGCTAGGGTAAATCTTTGATTGTGCGTTAAGTTTACAAACTGATAACAAATCCAAGTGACAGGCAAAAGAGGACAATATGGCTAAACGAAGGGGTATACTAACCACAATTAAGGCACTAAGTGCGTGCCTTGTTCTTTCATCTATGGCTCAAGCTCAAGAGCTTGGCGTACAACTCTACAGTCTGCGCCACCAAATGGCAGAGAGCGTTCCCGATTCAATTGCGCAACTCAGTGAGTGGGGCATTCATGCAGTAGAGGGTGGTGGGAATTTGTATGGTCATTCTGTGAGTGATTTTAAAGCTATTCTCGACAAGAACCACATTCAGATTGTTAGTGTTGATACCAATTATGAAGAAGTGAGAGATAACCCCATAGCTATAGCGTACAAAGCACAGTTTTACGGCGCCAGATTCGCTACGTTTTATTGGATCCCACACAATGGTGAATTCACAATAGAGCACGCAAAAGAAGCGGTGGACATCATGAACAAAGCTGGGGCTCTGCTTAACGAGAACGGAATTACACTTCAGTATCATCCACACGGCTACGAATTTGGTGCTTATGGAGACGGTACGATTTTGGACTACATGCTAGAAAACGTTGAAAATGCCAAGTTTCAAATGGATGTGTTCTGGGTAAAACACGGTGGGCAAGATCCCGTAGCCATGCTCAATAAATATCCGGGTAAATTTACCTCGCTTCATATTAAAGACCGAGCCCACGGTACACAAAATACGTTAGACGGCAAAGCCGATCCAGAGACCAACGTAGTGCTCGGGCAAGGGGATATTGGTATTCCCGAGGTACTTGCCACTGCCCGTCAGCACGGTCTTGCGTATTACTTCATCGAAGATGAGTCTTCGAGAGTGTTAGAGCAAATTCCGGAAAGTATGAAATTTTTTATGGAATTGAATGGTCAAAATATTCCTAACTAGAGTAATCACTAGTATCTGGACCCGAAATGCGAAACATCGAGTTTCGCAGTTTTTTTTATCTTACTTTTATGCATAGCCTAGACTGTTACCTAGAAGTAACACTTGTATGGTTTTATTGCGGGGATAGAAAGCATCTACTGGAGGAATAATGAAGTCGTTGCGTACACTACACTTGTCTGAGGGAAGCCCCGAACAGAAAAGAAATGAACTTCGTGAGTATTTTTTGGATTCTTTTGACACTTACGAGTCACTTTTCAGCGTGCTAAATCACAACGACGCATTCTACCAAAGGCCCGAAAAGCTCCGTCATCCGCTGATTTTCTATTTTGGTCATACAGCCACCTTTTTCGTAAACAAGCTCATGTTGGCTAAAACCATTTCAACGCGCATCAATCCGAAGTTTGAAGCTTTATTTGCTGTGGGTGTCGATGAAATGAGTTGGGACGACTTAAACGAGCGAAATTATGATTGGCCCAATGTTGAGGAAGTGTGGGCGTACCGCAATACGGTAAGGGATTTGGTGTTATCGCTCATTGAAACTCTACCGGTATCATTACCCATAACCTGGGAAAATGTGTTTTGGCCCATCGTGATGGGTATTGAACATGAGCGCATTCACCTAGAAACCTCTTCTGTTTTGATTCGACAGTTAGATTTAAAATGGGTGAACCCAAGCGAAGATTGGCCAGTGTGCACAGTATCTGGCCCCACACCGGCTAACCGCTTTAAGCCAGTGCCATATGGTGCGGTAAAAAGAGACAAACCTCTCGATGATAGCTACTACGGATGGGATAACGAATACGGTTTCCACTCGGCAGAAGTTGATCGCTTCGAAATGACTCAGCAGTTAGTCAGCAACGGTGAATTTCTTAATTTTGTGAAGGATGGTGGGTATTATACCGATAAGTACTGGGAAGATGAAGGCAATCAATGGCGCACCTACACCAAAGCTGAACACCCCACCTTTTGGCGAAAAACTGAGGGCGGTTACGTTTACCGCAGTATGCTTGAAGAGCTTGCGTTACCCTTGGATTGGCCCGTTGATGTTAACTATCATGAGGCCAAAGCCTACTGTAATTACATGAGTGAAAAACTCGGTGAGAGCGTTAGGCTACCAACCGAAGACGAATGGTCTCGTATGGTTGATTATAGCGGTTTCAAAGGCCGTCTGTTTGAAGAGGGTCTTAATATAGGGCTTGGTAAATACGCATCAAGTGAGCCCGTAATCAATAATAAGCAAGGAGAGTTCTTCGATATTGCCGGCAATGTATGGCAATGGACTGAAACGCCCATTTATCCCTTTGACGGCTTTAAAGTTCACCCCTTATACGACGACTTTACAACGCCCACTTACGACAACAAACACAATTTGATCAAAGGTGGCAGCTGGATCTCTACGGGCAACGAGGCTAGTAAAGACAGTCGCTATGCTTTTAGACGTCACTTTTTTCAACATGCAGGATTTAGAATGGTGAAATCAGACACTAAAATTACCGTCACAGATTTCGATTACGAAAGTGATACGCAAGTGTCCCAATACTGTGCGTTTCATTATGGCGCCAATCGATTAGGCGTAGAAAACTTTGCCAAAGCCAGCGCTGAATACTGTATTGCACAAAACCACGGGAAATCTTTTGGTCGCGCATTAGACTTAGGTTGCGCCGTCGGCCGCGCGAGTTTTGAACTTGCAAAGGTATTTGACCACGTTGACGGCATTGATTTTTCTGCACGATTCATAAAAACCGCTATATCCATGCAGGAACGTGGCGAAGTGCGCTATAACACGATCACTGAAGGCGAACTAACTCACTTCAACGTTAACAAAGCCTCTGATTTAGGGCTTGTTGACGTGCTCAGCAAAGTGAATTTTCATCAAGGGGATGCGGGAAACTTAAAACCGCAGTTTGATAACTACGACCTAATATTCATGGGTAACCTCGTGGACCGGCTATCAAACCCTGCCGAAGTGATAAAAGAAGTGATTAAAAGGGTCAATGTTGGTGGACTGCTTATTATCGCTTCACCGTTCACGTGGCTTGAGGAATACACTCCCCGAGAAAACTGGTTGGGCGGCTACAAGGATGACTCTGGCGAGACCCTGTCGAGTACGCAGGCGTTAATTGATACCCTGGCAAATAGTGCTGAACTAGTGAGTGAACCTCAAGAAATCCCCTTTGTTATCGCGGAAACTCAGCGAAAACATCAATACACCTTCTCTCAATTTAATGTGTTCAAGCGAATTTTGTAACAATCTATTCAATTAAACGACTCCCTTCTTGCTGAAAATGCTTAAATTATAAACGTTTACATGCTCAGGAGAGGGGATTCACCCCCTAAATACGCTAAATAAATATCCACGAACAAAACATCACTTCACGAAAATGAACAGCGTGGTATGATGTTCATCACCAAACAACAATTACTACTAAGAAAAGTAAGCGTTTGGCTAATGTAGTGAGTGGGAAACGCCGTGATAAAAATAATCCTAGCAGATGACCATGATTTGGTTAGGGGTGGCATACGTCGGATATTAGAAGACGTGAGTGATTTTAAGGTGATTGACGAAGCCAAAAATGGTGAAGACGCAGTCAAACTTTGTCGCAAAAATGCTCCCGATGTTGTGTTAATGGATGTCAATATGCCAGGGATTGGTGGTTTAGAAGCAACCAAAAAATTCTTCGCATGTCTGAAAATACACGCGTTATATGTTTCTCTGCGCATAAAGAAAATCCAATTCCGTCGCAAGTGATGAGTGCGGGAGCTTATGGGTTTCTAACTAAAGATGCAGAGCCAGATGAAGTTATACGTGCGATTTATAAAGTGCACTCTGGACAGAAATATCTCGATAACGATATTGCTCATAGTATTGCTATAGGTGCACTTAGCCCTTCCGAAGAGAGCCCCTTTAACGATCTGTCAACTCGAGAGCTAAACATAGCCTTGCAGTTATCTCGCGGAAAACGCGTGCCTGATATAGCGTCTGAGCTAAATATCAACGCTAAAACAGTCAACACTTATCGTTACCGTATGTTCAAGAAGCTGCAAGTGGAAAATGACGTAGAACTGACTCACCTTGCGTTGCGATACAAGTTGATAGACGCCAACGTTCTGTAATGGCCGATACTTTTGACTCTGCTGCCTTTCTAAAGAATCTAACCCATCAGCCTGGTGTGTACCGAATGTACAACCAGGCGAAAGAAGTTATTTACGTAGGAAAGGCGAAAAACCTCAAGAAACGCGTCTCGAGTTACTTTCGTAAAACCGTAGATAATGCCAAAACTCAATCTTTGGTAGCGCAAATAGCGTCTATGGACGTCACTGTAGTCAACAGTGAGACCGAAGCCTTTCTCTTAGAAAACAATTTCATCAAAAAATACCGTCCGCGATACAACGTGTTGCTTCGTGATGACAAGTCTTATCCGTTTATTTTGCTGTCGAATCACAAACATCCGCGACTCGCATTTCATCGAGGCAGTAAACACAAAGAAGGTGAAGTCTTTGGGCCTTACCCAAATTCATGGGCGGTGAGAGAGAGCTTACGCTCGATGAATCGTATTTTTCCAGTTCGTCAGTGTGAAGACACGGAATATCGCGCCCGCAGCCGCCCTTGCTTGCAATATCAAATGCAGCGTTGCAGTGCGCCCTGTGTAGAAGGCTATGTGACGGATGAGGAATATCAAGAACAAGTGAATTTGGCCCGATTGTTTTTAAAGGGTAAAAACTCTCAGGTCATCGGCAGTTTGGTTGCCAAAATGGAAAAAGCCAGTGAATCACTGAACTTTGAAGCGGCGGCTCGGTATCGCGATCAAATCAGCGCACTGCGCAAGGTTCAAGAGCGCCAGTGGGTCGAGGGTAACCAGAATGAAATGGATGTATTCGGCTTCGCAATGAAAGGCAATATGGCATGTGTGCATGTGATGTTCATTCGTCAAAGCCAACTGTTGGGCAGCAAAGCCTTCTTCCCTAAAATTCCAGCCAATGAAGAATCTGCAGCGATTTTCGAAGCGTTTCTTTTGCAATTTTACCTTGCCGGTAACAAAACTATTCCCAAGCAGATCGTGTTGCCGATGGAAGTAGATGATGAATCAGGTATCAAGACCGTCCTCAGTGGCGAAGCCGGCTATCAAGTGTCGTTCTTCAAAGGGGCGCGGGAAGAAAAGCGTCACTACCTCAAATTAGCCAATGACAATGCGCTTACTGCGATTGAAGCTAAGTTTATCGAGCAAAAATCCGTACACAGTCGGTTTATTGCCCTCGAAACTAATCTAGAGCTAGAGACTCCAATCGCTAGAATGGAGTGTTTTGATATTAGTCACACGGCAGGGCAACAAACCGTGGCGTCGTGTGTGGTATTCAATCGTGATGGTCCCCATAAAGCCAGTTATCGTCGATACAATATTGAAGGGATCACACCCGGTGATGATTATGCTGCCATGGCTCAAGCGTTAAAACGTAGATATAAATCGGTAAAAGATGCCGAGAACATTCCCGACATTTTAGTCATTGACGGCGGTAAAGGGCAGTTGGCTCAGGCAGAGGCCTTTTTCGAAGACTGGCCATTAGATAAAACACCTATGCTCTTGGGTGTTGCCAAAGGAACGACCCGTAAAGCTGGCCTTGAAACTATTTTCCTTGCCGGAAATTACGAAACTGTGCCGATGGAATCAAACGATCCTGGCTTGCACCTGATTCAACATATTCGAGACGAATCACACCGATTTGCCATCGCAGGGCACAGAAATAGACGTCAAAAGGTGAAGAATACGTCTACGTTAGAAAGCATTCCGGGTATTGGTGCCAAGCGACGACAAAGTCTGCTGAAATACATGGGTGGATTACAAGGTTTGAAAGAGGCAAGCAAAGACGAAATTGCCAAAGTGCCTGGTATTAGCGAAGAGTTGGCAGATACGATATACACCTACTTGCATCACTAGTGTGATTCACAGAAGGATTTTTAAGAAATAAATGTTACAGTAGCCAAAGGCAACGCAAGTTTAGTTTTCGATAATATAAAGACGTTGCAAAGATATCAGCGCTTTTTATACCTCACAACGAGAAGTAGTAATGTGGACAATTCCTAACGTAATCACCCTGTTTCGGGTGCTTTTAATTCCTGTATTTGTAGTTATCTATTTTTTAGATTGGCGTTGGGCACATGAAGTAGGGGCTTTAATTTTTTGGTTGGCAGCTATCACCGATTGGTTTGATGGCTACTTGGCGCGCAAACTTCAACAATCAACGCCATTTGGCGCGTTCTTAGATCCAGTAGCAGACAAACTCATCGTGGCAGCAGCGTTACTTATGATCACACACAGTTATGCCACGCTATGGATAACCATTCCCGCTGTTATTCTATTAATTCGCGAAATATACGTCTCGGCCTTACGAGAATGGATGGGGCAACGAGGAGTGCGCGAAGCCGTGAAGGTGTCGTTTATCGGAAAGGCAAAAACCACTGCGCAAATGTTAGCATTAATTGGTTTACTTTCCGGATTAGAAACCTTTATGGGCGTGACTATTTACTGGGTCACCCTTGGTTATGTGCTACTTTACCTAGCTGCCGTGTTGTCTTTGTGGTCGATGATTCAGTACAGTATTGCCGCTTGGCCACACTTAAAGGGTGATAAATAAACACTGCTTTGATCGCTATATGGACAATCTGAATAAAATTCCTGCAAACGATACAAAAATAAGAATTTACTGGGATTTACGTATTGACAGTTTGTCCGTTGAAGGTAGAATGCACCCCACATTTCGAGACGGCAACAGCAAAAACGAAATGTAGCAGTAACTTAAATTGAATGCGGGAATAGCTCAGTTGGTAGAGCACGACCTTGCCAAGGTCGGGGTCGCGAGTTCGAATCTCGTTTCCCGCTCCAATTTATGGCGGAATGGCAGAATGGCTATGCAGCGGATTGCAAATCCGTGGATCTCGGTTCGACTCCGGGTTCCGCCTCCACTTCAAGCTACGCCAAGTAGCTAGCAGGAACCAACCTGTACCAACTGCACACGCAGTACCCCAATGCCCGGGTGGTGAAATTGGTAGACACAAGGGATTTAAAATCCCTCGCTGGTAACAGCGTGCCGGTTCAAGTCCGGCCCCGGGCACCATTTTCAAATTCGATCTTTATCAGCTTTTATTCTCGATATTCAAGACTCGTTGTTTATTCATAATTTATTATTTATAACATTGGATTGTTTCGTACGTTCATCTTGAATACTCTCCCAAAACAAATAAAAATATCGCATATAGAACTGTTCATTAACGAAGAGAAAAGGCAGACTTTAAATTTGCATAAATAGGAAGAGAAACGACATGGATAAGTTGCTAAATAAATTTAGAATCGTACTCGCATTGCTAATACCATTCTTTTTTTCGTGTTCCACCATAGCTCGTTCCGAGCTATCTAATGAAATAATTGAAGAACGGCTTCCACCCGTCTTATCCATAGAATCTAGATTATTTCCACATGGGACGATCGTAGAGTTTACCGTTGAACATAGGTCGAGCGGGCCCGGTAGTTACATTGTTCAGAGGAAGTATGAAGGCTCTGAATGGGCAGATGTTAGCGGGCTTTTTAAAACTATCTTAAAAGATGGCTTTTTGGTTTATATGATTTCTGAGGTCGTCGACTCGAGTCTCTCGGGCGTACAATATCGTGCTACTGATTGCAATGTTAAAGGTTGTTCTCCTTGGTCTAGCACCACGACTCCTATTGATATAAAGACTTACAATAGAGATATTTCGGATGCGAACGCTAACGAAATCAGAGACGACGTAGAGGCGTTAATCGATCATTTAACCTATCCAGGAGGGTATGAGCACGCATATGCAATGTACTACGCACATGCACTTCAGGAGTTGGTTGATAAAAACTACAACTTGAGCGCCGATACATACATCAATATGGTAGGAATGACAGAGGCTCTGATTTGTACTAGTGACCCAAGCATTATCAATCACGTCAAAAGCGTAATTCTAGACTCAAACGAAGCGTTGGATAGATACTTAAAAGTAACAAATGAGTACGTTAATTCTCGTTATAGTAATTGGGACAAGCCAAATCGCTGCACAATTTCACCTGTTCCTGTTCGGTAGGTTTGAATTTGTTTACGTCATTGAATAAACCGAATTTACACACCAATTTTCCTCAATTGCCCTTTCGCTAAATACAAATTCAATGTCATTTGCACTAGCACTGTTGCTGCAGATAAATACCAGACTTGTTCGATGTGAAAGTTAGGTTGTGACGTTAGCCACACAAGTGGAATGATAAACGCGACGAGACGCAGCGAACTGCTTAATAGCCCGGGCCAAGTATTGCCAATACCTTGAAATAGTCCGGTACAGCTAAAAATAATTCCCGATGGAACAAAATTAAGGCAGATAATAGTTAGGTATGTTTCTGCTATTAACGCCACTTCTGTGTCGTTCGTAAAGAAGGTTACAACGTATTCGGCACTGAAGAAACAACACACCATTACCATGCACATTAGAGCACTGCTCATACCCAATGACCATCTAAAGCTTTGTTTGACACGCTGCGGTAGACTAGCCCCCACGTTTTGACCAACTACTGCGGGTAGGGCAAAAGCCACCGCCATAGCAGGTAGCATCATGGCTTGTAAAACCCTTGTTCCCAATCCAAATGCAGCTGTGGCGTTTGAACCAAAGCCCTGTATAGCCCAGTAGACAAATGCTGCGTTAATAAAGATGAGTAAAAACTCGGCGCCAGCGGGAAAGCCGATTTTCAGCAATTTGCGAATGGTAGTTTGCTTAGGTATCCACTGTGAGAAATCTACTGAAACATACTGTGTAAATTTTTCAAAATATCGCCACAATACAACCACTGCAAATATCATAGAAATTGAGCTTGAGAGGCCTGCACCGGCCACTCCCATGGGATAGCCTGTAATCCAGCCCTCAATCAATATAGGTGTAAGAATAATATTTACTACCAATGACAGCATTTGTACCTGCATTGCGGGTTTAACAATACCCGTACCGCGCATGGCTGCCGACATTGCCACTAAAGAAAATTGAAGCGCTAAGCTGGGTATAACATAGTAAAGGTAGGTTGTACCCTCAGTTCTCACTTGTGTATCGGAAGACAGGATATTCATGTAGGTATGTGCGCAGCTGTATCCCAAAACTAGCGTGACCAATACCATTGCCATAGATACCATCAACGATTGATTAAACACTGAATTGGCATCTTTTCTATCTTTACGGCCTACTGCGTGGGCGATAAGCGTACCTGTACTTACGTTTAGCATTTGCGTAAGTGCAAGTATGAACATCGAAAGGTTGGCTGCAGCGCTCACACCGCCAAGCGATTGCTCGCCAAGACGACCAACAAAGTACAAATCAATTAACAGGTAGCAGGTTTGAACGAACATACCGATAGCAATAGGCATCGCCATTCTAACAATATGCTTTGGAATTGAACCTTTAGTAAGATCTTCCATGATTTCCTCAATTTGTTGCTACAGGCTAGTCGAGTTGAGTTGCATCTATTGCCGAAAGGTGAAGGGTAGAGAGTAAACCCAAACACTGTTCCGCTTGTTGTTCATTCATCATGTTAGTCACTTTTTCAGCACCAAATTCAATACTTTTTGTTGCATCAGTGTACGTTTGCTGTCCTGCCTTTGTAAGGCGAACCAAGCTTACTCTTGCGTCTCTCGCTTTGGTGGCCTTTTCAACCAATCCTACTTTTTCCATGGGTGCTAATAGTCGAGTAACACCTGATGCTGTTAGTCCAATACTACTAGCCAACGACGCACGCTTGAGTGTGAAATCAGAGGTTTGACTTAGGCGATGTAATACTAGCCACTCAGTAAAACTCAAACCATGATAGGAAAGGGCACTTTCAAGGGGTTTTAATACCTGACCTTGAGTTTTTACCAACGTGAGTATGAGCTGCATTGAGTTTGATAAAGTCGACATAGTTTAAAATCCGATTTGATGTGATTGCATGATGCTTGATCACTCAAGCTTTTGTCAATCTTTTAATCTGGGATGTCTGCTTTCGGTTGTGTCGTTTAGAATGTAATCTACAGATTATCTTTCTTAATTGTGACAGCTTATTTAGCTAAGGACTGGCGTGGGTAAAGTACTTAAAACTATAGGTTTATTTGGATTATTGAGCTTTGCTAGCTTGTTTTCAGTAACATTTGTTTCTCCCGAAAAAGTTGAAGAGTCAGCAAAGGGATTTGTTACGCGCCAAATTGAATTTGAAGTTCGAGAGAGACATCAAGACTTTGCAGAATCTAGGTTTAGCGAGTCTGCATCGCTTATTGTAGAAAACCTAGCCCGTGAAAAAACGCAAATCTATACAGATTTGGATGATCAGCTACCTAAAAAAATTGCTCATATCATTGGTTCTATGTGTGGTTATGATTGCGAAAAGAAAAAGCATATTGAGCAGCTGATTACCTCTAGTTACCTCGGTAGGCTCAAATCAATTGAAGTTGCTGAGAGCACGCTAAGTGATGTTGTCAAGGGCAAGTACGTTGAAATTGTCGGCAGTCTTCAGTTTGACCTGCGGGTATTCCTTGGCGTAAACAGTGTAATGTTCTTTATACTCCTCGTTATCTCCTTATTGAACCCCCGTGCAATAAGGCACTTGTTTATACCGGGGATCTTGTTAGCTTTAGCTACCTTTGTCAGTTCGAACATATATATCTTCGGTCAAGACTGGTTTTACACTATTCTTTATAATAATTACATGGGCTTTGGATACTTAGTTTACGTATCGATAATATTCGGTTTTTTAATCGATATAACTTTCAACAAAGCACAAGTAACTTCTCTGGTATTAAGCGCCATAGGCACTGTTATTGACTCCGTATTTTCGTGCTAATTTAAAAACAAGTGGATTTAAGTTGTAATGGATCTCTTCGAAAAATTAGAAGACTCTCGTCAAAACCTACTACCGTACGACGGTACAGTGCATTACTATGGCAATGTGATGTCTCAAAAAGATGCTGGCGAGTTGTATTCGTCTTTGTTGATGACAATCGATTGGCAAAACGATCGCTCGATGATCTTTGGTAAAGAGATAATCACTAAACGCAAGGTCGCATGGTACGGCGACAAGCCTTTTAGCTATACCTATTCGAAAGTCACCAAAACTGCCTTGCCCTGGACTCCCGAACTCAAAGTGCTAAAGAATTTAGCTCAGGAAGAAACGGGCGAAACGTACAACTCCTGCTTACTGAATCTTTATCACGACGGTAGCGAAGGGATGTCATGGCACAGTGATGGCGAAAAAGAACTCAAAAAGAATGGCGCGATTGCCTCTATGAGTCTGGGGGCACAACGCAAGTTTGCTTTTAAACACAAGCGCACAAAAGAAACGATAGCGCAGTTTCTAGGCCATGGCAGCCTTCTCGTTATGAAAGATGACACCCAAGCTCATTGGCTACATCGTTTACCGCCGATGAAGGCGGTAACTACGCCGCGTATCAATCTGACTTTTCGTACGATTGTCGACCGCTATTAATCCCACAAAAATAAACTGTCTCTGTTGGTTCATACCCTCGGAAATCACTATATAATCTGCCTTTTGAGTTGAGAGTAGTTCTGCGCCGTGCATCAAAATTCCGTCATGCGTTTACGAAAACAGGAATTAGCTAAATCCACACGAGAGTTTTCTGCCCGAGGAAGCCGTGTTATTCGTTGTGAGGAGTGTTTGTTACCCACAAATAATTGCTTGTGCAAACAAAAGCCAACGCCCTCGGGTGACTGTGCAGTGGTAATGTTGATGTACAAAGGTGAGTACTACAAACCTACCAATACTGGGCGACTTATTGCCGACGTTGTTGAGAACAATCATGCATTTGTTTGGCATCGCACTGAGCCTCAAGAACAACTATTGGCGCTATTAAACGACTCAGATTTTCAGCCTTATATTGTATTTCCTCACGAATATGCGTTGGACGAACCCTGCGTTTCAGAAGTCACTAACGATGCACTGCGCAAACCGTTATTTATTTTTTTGGATGGTACGTGGCGTGAAGCAAAAAAAATGTTCACTAAAAGCGATTATTTGCGGGGAATACCTGTGTTGAGTATTCCAACGGATCAGGAGTCAGAATATAAACTTCGTGAAGCCAGTCATGGTTTTCAACAATGTACTGCTGAAATCGCCGTCGACATATTGAGACTCGCAGGGGAGACACAATGTGCCGAAAACCTAAAAACCTATTTCCACTATTTTAGATACCATTACATCAAAGGTAAGCCCCATATCGACGACATTCCTCACCCTGATGAAAGTCAACCTGTGTGAGCGCACTATTAAATAACAAAATAGTCATTAACTTGTACTTGCTTCACCCCTGATTTTACTCATATAGTTGCAGTTTCACTCACTGTTATAAAGGAATCACAATGGCAACAGTAACTTTTCAAGGCAATCCTGTTCAAACTATCGGCGAACTACCAGAAGTTGGCGCACAAGCTCCAGAATTTACACTTGTAGGTGCTGATTTAGGCGACATCACGCTAGCGGGATTAGCAGGAAAGCGTGTAGTACTTAACATTTTCCCTTCAATTGACACTGGCACATGCGCAACATCGGTACGCACGTTCAACGAAAAGGCTGCGAGCCTAGACAACACAGCAATTATTTGTGTTTCTGCTGACCTTCCTTTCGCTGCCGGTCGTTTTTGTGGTGCCGAAGGTATCGAGAGCGTGTCAACCGGTTCTACATTCCGTAGCTCATTTGGTGAAGATTATGGTGTAACGTTTGAATCTGCACCACTTACTGGTTTGCTTTCTAGAACTGTTGTTGTTATCGATACTGACGGTAAAGTGTTGTACACAGAACAAGTGTCTGAAACCACTGAAGAGCCTAACTACGACGCAGCGCTAGCTGTACTTTAATTCGGAGTTAGTTGAATGCTTGTACAGGGAATAAACAGTGCTCAGGTATTGCCTGTACGAGCATTAATGAACAACCCCATTACCGTAAAAGAAGACACCAGAACGCTTTCATCTATACCCAATAGCCTCGATATTGATATTGACGCGGGCGGCAGTGACCATTCCAAAGGCTTGCCGCATATGATGCCTTCCTCTGAGGTATTGTTGAGCCACTTTAAAGGTGGTGCAATTCCAAACCTTCCTGTTGTGGTTTACGACAATTGGGGAATGTTTTGTGCTCCACGGCTTTGGTGGATGCTCAAAGCCATTGGTATGCCACACGTATGGTTACTCGATGGCGGCCTTCCTGGTTGGCACTCAAACAACTCTCAAAACTCAGCTGAACTACCGGAAGGATTATTAAACGTCAATCAAGATAATGTTTGGTTTGCGTCGAGTGACGATATTCTAAAAGAATTAGATTCTCCTACCCAAATTATTGACGCGCGTGGTGCAGGGCGTTTTTACGGTACGGTTCCCGAACCTCGGGCTGGAATGAAAAGTGGTCACATACCGGGCTCTTTCAATATTCCTTTTGGGAATCTGTTGGACGACGGTCGTTTTAAATCCGTATCTGAACTTAGGCAGGTTTTTGAACAATCCGACATAGACTTATCTGCCCCCATTATTACCAGTTGCGGCTCTGGTGTTACCGCATGTATTGTTGGCGTTGCAGCTATTCTATGCGGTGCGGTCAATGTAAAGGTATATGATGGCTCATGGTCAGAGTGGGGCAGTGACGCATTCGATTTCCCTGTAACCAAAGGCTAAGTAATCCTGACTAAGTGCTATGAAAGAAAATATTGTCATACTCACCGGCGCAGGTATCTCTGCTGAATCAGGTATTAAAACTTTTCGTGACAGTAACGGTCTGTGGGAAAACCATGCTATCGAAGATGTAGCAACGCCAGAAGGTTTTGCACGCAATCCAGCATTAGTCTATCGATTCTATAACGCGAGGCGCGCACAGCTTCACGAAGAAAATGTGGTACCTAATTTAGGTCATAAATCGTTAGCTCAGCTTGAGCAACACGATGGATTTAATGTGGCCATCATTACTCAAAACGTTGATAATTTGCATGAGAGAGCGGGCAGCAAAAAAGTGCTTCATATGCACGGCGAGTTGCTCTCAGCATTATGTAGGTATTCTAATCAGCGTACCTATTACGATGCTGACTTCGATGAAAGCACCGAGTGCTCATGTTGTCAGCGTAGCGGTGGGTTACGGCCAGATATCGTTTGGTTTGGAGAAATCCCCATGTATATGGACGAAATCCAAACGCTTATTGAACAAGCTAATCATTTTGTTGCTATTGGTACATCGGGCCAGGTATATCCAGCAGCAGGATTCGTGAATTTTGCTAAACAGTTGGGAATAACAACGACCGAGATTAACTTAGAGCCAAGCGACAATAATTATCTTTTCGACCATACCTATGTAGGTCCTGCCAGTGAAGCGGTACCTCGGTTCGTCAGCGACCTTATTACTAATAAAAATAACTAATCATGCCTTATTTAAATGAATTTTTGACTATCGCTTTTGTTCACCTTATTGCTGTTGCAAGTCCAGGCCCTGATTTCGCTATTGTTGTTCGAAACAGCGTGGCCTATGGGCGTCGAACAGCCATGTTCACAAGTGTGGGAATTGGTTTAGGTATACTAGTACATGTCGCTTATTCATTAGTCGGTTTAAGTGTAATTATTGCAACCACTCCTTGGTTATATGACACCATTAGCTACTGTGCTGCGGCTTATCTTGTCTACCTTGCTATTGGCGCGTTACGCAGTAAACCTCAAGCAAGTAATGCCTCAAATGAAGAAGAACATGCGCGTGCTGTTGATTCAATTACCACTAAAAAGGCCTTGTGGATTGGCTTTCTCACTAATGGCATAAACCCCAAAGCAACACTGTTCTTTTTATCTTTGTTCACTGTACTTATCGATATAAACACGCCCATCGTCGTCAAGGCGGTTTACGGCATATATTTGGCCTTCGCTACAGGCGTGTGGTTTTGCTTTTTATCCTATTTGCTCAGTACTCATAAGGTCGCAAATTTTATTGGCGAAAAAGGGTATTGGTTAGATAGAGCGATGGGGTTATTACTGCTCGGATTAGCAGCAAAATTAGTGCTAGGGTAAACCAAGCATACAAATTTCACATCGTCTTAAGTTTGGGGTCGTATCTCAAGTCATGTATAATCTTGCCCGACCAGATAGTTGTTGTAAGAGGAAATGGTGGCAGGACCTTCACAAAACCCGAAGAGTGATAATAACAAACAACCTAAATCTACTCAGGGACTTAGCGTAAAGTCGGTACTTCAACAGGGTAATGCTTTGGTGAAAAGAGACTTTTTCAATTGGTTCCAAGCGACTGTGATACTTGCACTGGTCTTCATCGTTTTTGGCGCGGTAGCTTCACAGTATGTCACTTTTCACGAAGACAACACTTTCACTATACAACATCAGTCAATCATTGAGATCGTTGGAGTAGTGGTATTGGCTCCCCTGTTTACTGGGCTTTATGTGATGGGAGTCCGCGCTGCGCGTGGAAATAAAATTACCGTTTTCGAGGTGTTTAAATTTTTCCCGCTGGTATTTTTAGTCGCGTTAACCCAGCTACTTATCAGCATTTTAGTGCAAATAGGCGCTATATTATTAATTATACCGGGTGTGTACTTGTGGATGGCAAGTGTGTTTGCATTGCCATTAGTCGCAGAGAAACGCTTGTCTCCTATTCAAGCTATAATTACCTCGTGTCGTGGCTTTAATAAGAACTGGTCATCTTTGTTAGCGATATATGGAGTCATGTTTTTATTGTTCATTACCGTCCCGTTGAGTTATGGGTTAACAATTTTATGGGTAATGCCATTGTATTTTTGTGTAATGGGCATTGCGTACGCCTACATATTTGATGAAGCCGTACTTGATTCAAGTACAACCGAAAAGGTTAGCAACGAGTCTCACTTTAATGCTTAAACGGGAAACGCTTCGTATTGTTTTGATCACATTCGCCGTATTGGCGGTGATCGTTATTAATGCGTTGATTATTTCAAGACCAACACCGGATATTATTGATGCGCCCGTTGCGCAGCGTAGCGTTAAGCCCGTGCCTGATTTTGCCTCATATACCAATGTTAAAGATAAGAAAGCGGCATTTTTCAACTATTTGAGACCTGAGGTGGTTAAACAAAATAACTATTTGCTTACGCTACGTCACTATGTGCAGACTCTGTATAGAGACGTGTTGAACGAGCGCCCTCTCAATACCAATGATCAAGAAAGGTTGGCTTGGTTAACAAAAGAATATCGCGTTGACGATACACAGTCTGTAACTTTGCAATTGCTTTCGCTACTAAAAAAAATCGATGTGGTTCCAGTGGACTTAGTATTGGTTCAAGCAGCCAATGAATCTGCATGGGGAACAAGTCGGTTTGCGCAGCAGGGTTATAACTTTTTTGGGTTGTGGTGTTTCAGCGAGGGATGTGGTTTTGTCCCCTCAAGACGTCAGCCTGGTATGTCACACGAAGTAGCAAAATTCGACAATGTATCTACCGCTACCTACACCTACATGCGCAACTTAAATCGACACGAGGCTTACAGTGAATTACGTGAGATTCGAAGCCGTTTAAGAGCAAATCAGATCCCCATTAAAGGTAAAGCCTTGGCCGAAGGGCTTATGAATTACTCAGAGCGCGGCGCGGCGTATGTCGAAGAGCTTCAAAATATGATTCGATATAATCAGGAGTACTTATCAGAATGATAAGAAATGCACTTTTTGTTTTATTGGCTTCGCTGAGCACATTCACCAATAGTGAAACTATTGATGTTGAATACAGTCGTTTTTATAGCCATGTAAAAAAGCTTAATAGCGACGATACGCAAGGGCTGCAATTTGCCTTTGGTTTTTTACGAGTGGGTGAGGGGCGGCTTTGCGGAATCAATAACGCCGAAATCATTACAGACAAGCAAACTCTTCCGCTTGTTGTGTCTAGTGAAGGGCGCTTCACTGTCCCTCAAGAAAAAGCGTTGAAACTTGCAGATGGTATTGTTCGCATTGATCTTGCTGAACGAGCTAACCTTTGTGATATGTCTGTACAATTAGAGACGGTGCCAGAGTACGTCAAAACCGAATACTCTACTGATGACTTAAAGAATATCTATAGTCAGTACGATGCGTTTTTTAATGAGATGGGCAGTTTTCTATCTTTCATGATGCCCTCAGTAAAAGGCTTGATGTTTCAATTTGAAGACAAAGACTTAGACTTTCACTCTGATAATCATCCGCCCATTGTTAAAGGTATCATGCGCTTAGACGAATCGTGGATCAACGAGAGTAAAGGATTTACCTTGCCCGTTGAACCACTTCGAATAACAGCGATAGCTTCAGGTAAGTAACTGAAAGCGGATTTGTTCGGCGAGGCGCTCAACCGTCGCTTCGCCTTTCAAGCATAGCTCCCCTGCGCGATGGAACTCCATAATACCAACATCGGTCAACTGTGGCTCAATGAGTATATCGGGCGGCTCGCCGGCAAGTCGAGAGCGAGTAACACGAGCCTGAAGTATTTCTAAAGCGCTACTCATCACATTCATAATACCCGGTGCGGCACCCAAAGGCGGGATTTCTTTGACTTCCTGTTCAAAAACTTGAAGCTCTTGACTGTCACTTTGTACATCACCATCGGTAACTATTGCAGTAGCGTCGTTACTATCAAGGACTTCTGATTCCTTGCTGTTATCAGACTTAAACAACTGCTTAAGTGCATTATGACTCTTGGTGAAAAAGTCATCCGTTTTACGTTGGTTTTCTTCGTGGTCTTTACGCAATTTTTCTAAACGAATATGTCTAAAGTCGGCATTTAGATTAACCGCGATAACATAATCTGCTCCAAGTTGTCTGCACAGATTAACCGGGACTGGGTTAACTACCGCACCGTCAACTAGCCAACGCCCTTCGTGGGCCACTGGAGAGAATAGCGCTGGAATTGCGCATGAAGCCTGCACAGAGGTAGCAACATTTCCATGATTAAATGTTACCTCTCGTCCAGTGTGAATATCAGTAGCGACGCAGGCGAACGGCTTATGCATTTCCTCAAATGTAGGTAGGCTGAAGTCACTGGCAAGTTTATCGAATACTTTTTGGCCGCTGACAATACCACCACGCCTTAACCCTACACCGAGTAATCCTAAAACCTGCCATTCAGTGAGACCTACCGCCCAATCGTGAAGTTCATCAAGACGACCACTCGCGTAGGCAGCACCCACGTAGGCGCCGATGGAACAACCCGAAACAACGTCTATTTGAATCCCTAAACGCTCAAGCGCTCGTATCACTCCAATGTGCGTCCATCCACGTGCAGCTCCGGCACCTAGTGCGAGTCCAATCTTCATATTTGCTATTCCGTAACGTTAACTACTTGAATATCAGCTGAGTTTTTCGAAGGCGTAATATGCGTAAACGATGGTTGATCAAATGCCGTGTCACCGTCTTTAACTGGCGCATCTGTAGTTGCTATCCCTTTGAAGTCATATAAATTTTTGTCAACTAAATGAGACGGCGCTACGTTTTGCAATGCGCTAAACATAGACTCAATTCTACCCGGAAAACGTCGATTCCAGTCTTGAAGCATGGCCTTCACATTTTGGCGCTGCAGGTTTTCTTGCGAACCACACAGGTTACACGGAATGATCGGGAATGCTTTTGCCTCAGAATATTTCACAATGTCTTTTTCTGTGCAGTAGGCGAGAGGGCGAATAACGATATGCTCGCCGTTATCACTGACCAATTTGGGTGGCATAGATTTTAGTTTGCCGCCATGGAACATGTTCAGGAAAAAGGTTTCAAGCATATCGTCTCTGTGATGACCCAAGGCAATCTTAGTTGCGCCAAGTTCTTTAGCAGTACGGTAGAGGATCCCTCGACGCAAGCGCGAACACAGTGAACAGGTTGTTTTTCCCTCTGGGATCTTTTCTTTTACGATAGAGTAGGTGTCTTCTTCTACAATCAAATACTCTACACCCAGTGTTTCAAGGTAGTTAGGCAGCACGTGCTCTGGAAAACCCGGTTGTTTTTGGTCAAGGTTAACTGCAACTATGTCAAAGTGAATTGGTGCTACTCGCTTCATGAACATGAGGATGTCGAGTAAGGTATAACTGTCTTTTCCGCCCGAAAGACACACCATCACCTTGTCGTTGTTTTCGATCATGCCAAAGTCATCAATGGCTTTACCAACGTTTCTACGCAAACGCTTCTCTAACTTATTTAAGTTATATTTTTGCTTACTTTCCGGTGCGTTGCTCGACGGGTTGCTAACGCCAGTTAGGCTAATACTCATAATCGCTGTAACATCAATATTTAAAAAACGGCATTATACCCAAGCGAGCAACGTTGAGCTACGATATCGGTGAAACAAAACCATCGGGTTTTATTGCAAGCACATCACAAGCAAGCTCATCTATCACATGCTCGGCAGTATTCCCTATGAGGGCAGCAGACAATCCTACTCGCCCCACAGTCCCAATGACCACTAATTCAGCGTCAATCTCTTTGGCAATATAAGGGATAACTTTTTCAGGTAAACCCTCTTTAACGTAGCAGTGGTCGCCTTCAACATGGAATTTTTCTGCATGCATGGCCATTTGTTTTAAATGATGATTCTTAACCGCATCGTTATATGTGCTAGCGTCAAATTCAGGGACTTCAATGGCAATGTTCAGTGGGGTTGAAGGATAGCAATTGACTAGGTTGACGTGCCCACTCAGAAGGTTGGCATAATCATTGGCAATGACGGTAATTTTGTCATTGAGATTGGCGTGTTCTTCGTCTTCGGTGCCAACATTTACCGCAGCGATAATTTGTCCCCCTGGAGGCCAGCCATGATCTTTTACCAGTAATACTGGCGAGGGGCATTTACGAAGCAGGTGCCAGTCTGTTGGTGTGAAGATAACAGAGGCGAGGTCGTCGTGCGGGCGTGTACTTTTAATGACTATATCAGCACTTGAATTAACAGCGTGATGAATGATTGCCTCGTAAGAACGATTATTCCATTCAACGACTGTATCCACTTCTGAGTAACCCAATTCTGCGAGGTGTGTGGCCAACCATCTAGCGTGCTCATTCGTAACCGCATCGCGCATCGCCTCCCGTTCGTCGGGGCTCAGCATGGTGGTCATATCATAGGATAAGTCGTACACCACGAGCATGGCGGAAATTCTCGCGCCTGTTTTATTGGCCAGTTCAATGGCTCTTGCTAACGCGGGTTGATTGTCTCGATCTGCGTCAATGACAGCTAAAATGTGCTTATATTCAATCATCGCTACCACCTTAACCTAGGTTATTTACACTCTAACTCCTTGTATAAGTGTAATACGAGATCGAAAAATTGCGGGGTTATTCGCTAAAAAAACTGTTGGGTTATCCGTCACATACAATACTGTGTCGACCTACGTTACTTAGCTTGTCACGCATTAGGTCAAAATCAGTAATAGTGATTAATTTACCCTCGACACGAATAATACCTTCTTTCTGGAAGCGGCTGAGTAAGCGACTGATAGTCTCGATGGTTAAACCAAGGTAGTTTCCAATCTCATTACGGGTCATCGTAAGGTGGAATTCTTTATTGGAGAAACCACGTGCTTCGAAACGCTCTGAAAGATTTGCTATGAAATACATAAGACGTTCTTCAGCGGTGCGTTTGTTTAGCAGCATCATCATATCGTGGTCTTGTTTAATTTCCGCACTCATGAAGCTCATGATCTGATGGCGAAGCTTAGGAAATTGCATTGCCATCTCATCGAGGGTTTCGTAAGGGAGCTCACAAACCATGGCCGTCTCGAGGGCTTGGGTATAACTCTGATGGCGGTTTTCGCGCAGTGCATCAAACCCTACGATATCCCCGGGGAAGTGAAAACCGGTAATTTGCTCTTCACCATCTGCGTTGGTAACAAAGGTTTTGAATGATCCAGTTCTAACAGCATAGAGAGAAGAAAAAGCATCGCCGCTCTCAATTAATGCATCACCTTTGTGTAGTGGCTTTTTTCTTTCAATGATATCGTCTAACGACTCGATTTCCGTTTTATCGAGTGCCACAGGCAAACATAAATGACTGAAACTGCAATTTTGACAATGAATAGAAAATTGGCTTCCTTTGCTCATAATACACACACTTAACGCTTTGAACTGATAATCTGAATATTACTATGAGATAGATTGAATTGCTCGATAAATTAAGAAAATCGCATACATAAATAAGCCCGTTGCGATAACCTGACGCACAACAGGATGCTTAAATCCTTGCATTAGATAAGTACTCCCGATACTTGCAATAATTAGGGTAGGGAGAGTACCTAGCCCAAAAGCTAGCATGAGGAGCGCACCGTCTACTGCGTTACCAACGGCAAGGGACCATGTGAGCGTTGAGTATACAAGACCACAGGGTAGCCAGCCCCAAATAAATCCGTAAGGTATTGCATACGCGGGATTTTTAAAGGGAATAAAGCGTTTTGACATAGGTTGTAGGGAGCGAAATATCTTTTGGCCTAATGCTTCAATATGGACAAGTCCCCGCCACCAGTTACCCAGATAGCAAGCCAGCAGTATCAGCATTAAAGCACTTAACAGTGACAATATTGGACCGCCGACTGGGACAAAATGCGTAGCCATTTGCCCGAGAGCCCCCGTGATTGCGCCGGCAAGGGTGTAACTAGCTATACGACCAAAGTTGTACGCAAGTGTAAATGGAAGTTTATTCTCGTTTGGTGGTATTACTGCATTCAGTGCCGCGACAACGCCCCCACACATGCCCACACAGTGCACGCCTCCAGCGACGCCCACTAGAAATGCCGAAAGCACATTTAATTCAGTCATTAGACTCGTTTTGCTGCTGTATTTTTTTGCGTTTTTCTGCCAATGCTTTTTCTTCTGGTGACAAATCGTCGTCAAACAGAATGCTATACCCTTGGCGGTCTAGGTCATCGAACTGGTTTGATTTTACCGCCCAAAAAAATACCAGTATCGCGACGGCCACAATAATAATGGCGATTGGGATCAGCACATAAATTATACTCAAGTTAACCCCTTAGCAAACGCGTTGAGTTGTACACGACAATGATACTACTAAGCGACATACCCACTACCGCCATCCACGGACTCAGCATACCTGATACCGCAAAAGGAAGAATAACAAGGTTATACCCAACTGCCCATGCCATATTCTGACGAATAGTTGCTTTTGCCCGTTGTGCCGATTTCAATAAAAAAGGCACTACAGACAGCTTGTCGCCAAGCAAAATGACGTCAGCGGCGGTTTTAGCTACATCGGTTGCATTACCTACAGCGATAGCCACATCGGCGCTGGCAAGTACTGGAGCATCGTTGATACCGTCTCCCATCATAAGCACAGAGTCACCTTGCTCTTGTAAGGCTTTTACTTCTGCAAACTTTTGCTCGGGCGATAGCTCACCTTTTGCAATGTTTATCGACAGTGATTTAGCCACGCTATCAACATTGTGCTGCATATCACCACTAAACATAGCGAGCTTATAATCTTTGAGTTGCGTCAAACTATCTTTGGCATCCTTTCGCAACGTATCCGTGACTTTGAAAGCACCGAGTAATTCCCTATCTGTTACCAAAAAGACATTGGCCTCAAACTCAAGACTGGGTAGGGGCTTCTCGCCAAAGCAAAAGTGCTTTGAACCCAATTGATAACGTGTGCCCTGTATCTCGCCAGAAACGCCACCGCCCGGTGTCACTTCAAACCCTTGCATCACTAGATCACTAGACTTGGTATCAAACGCTTTGGCGATGGGGTGTTCTGACCTTGACTCTAAGCATGCCGCAATATCGAGTACAGCTTGTTCTGCGTGATTGGAGTTAACCCATAGTGCTTGTATGGAAAACTTACCTTGAGTAAGTGTTCCGGTTTTATCGAGTGCAATGGTGTTTATCTTAGTGAGTTGCTCTATGGCATCAGCCCGCTTAAGCAAAATGCCATGCTTATTCAATTTAGCCATCGCGCACGTCAAGGCTGAAGGTGTGGCTAGTCCAAGCGCACAGGGGCAGGTAGCAACTAGTACTGAAACTGTGATCCAAAACGCATTTTCGCTGCCGTGTAAATACCAATACAAGTATGTTGCCGAGGAAATGAGAAGTACGGCTACTACAAAGATTCGAGAAAACTCGTCAGCAATTTGCGCCACCTTTGGCTTATTTGCCATGGCTGTAGTTTGTAGTCTGACTATTTGATTGACTAAGGCGTGCTTCAGTGTATTTGTGACCTTAATGGTCAAACTACCGTCTTTACTCACTGTACCGCCGTACACAAGACTGCCTGTCTCCTTGAGTACTGGATTGAACTCACCTGTGAGCATTGATTCATCAACTGACGAAGAGCCCTCCAGTACAACACCATCTACAGGAATTGTCTCACCGGGTTTAATCAGCGTTAGTTCGTCTTTTTGAAGCTGTTTCGCTAAACACTGAACCAGATTGCCATGTTCATCAATTTTTGTAGCTGACACCGGAACATACTGGGTCATATTGGCAGAAATTTGAGCCGCTCTATGACGGCTGCGGTGCTCCAAAAAGCGACTCAATAACAGTAAAAAAATAAACATGCAGATGGATTCGAAATACACTTCGCCTTCTTGAAGAAGGGTAGATTTCAATCCCGCGATATAAGTGCCGAATACGGCAAGGGTGATTGGAACATCCATATTGACAGTGCGTGCTAGCAAGGCCTTTGCTGCACCAATGTAAAAAAGGCTACCGGAGTAAAGCACTACTGGTGTGGTAAGCGTAAGTGCAACCCAATAAAAATAGTCTCTCGTTTCGGCTTCAATTGCACCGAACCAATCGAAATAGAGGCCTGCCATCAACATCATCACCTGCATGGTCATAATGCCTGCTAAGCCGAGCTTTTTTAGAAAGGACTTTTCTTCACGCTTGTAACTTGCTTCGTGATCATCTGGTTGAAAGGGAGCGCCTTTGTAACCAATACGTTTCAGCGCCTTGAGTATCTGACTTAATTTTAGCTGGTCATCTGCCCATGCGACCATGGCCCGTCGCTCTTGAACGTTAACAGACACTTGCGCAATACCAGTGACTTTTGACAATTGCTTCTCGATCAGCCAACCGCATGCTGCGCAGGTGATACCTTCAACCGTTAACTGAATTGACTTGTTGTTTCCCTCATCAACAACAAAATCTTCTTGTAAGGCAGGTTCGTCAAACAAAGTGAGTTTGCTTAACTGTGCCGGTACAACATCGTCGCTCTTTATTGCGGGTTCAGTGCGGAATTGATAATAGTCTTCCAACCCATTTTGAACGATGGCCTCAGACACCGCCAAGCAGCCTGGGCAACACAAAAAGCGCTGCTCACCGAGGATCTGAGTAGAGTAGGTGTGTTCATCATCGTTGGGCAAACCACAATGATAGCAATTCGGGTCTTTCATTAAGGATTAAATCTGATCGTTGCGCCGTTGGGGAGTGTCAGTGTTTGTTGAATTTTCCATTCTTCATTCATTGGCATCAAAGAAACACGCCACTTACCTGATAAGTCATTGTCGGTTGAACCGCGGAAAACACCTGTGGCATCTCTAGTTAGTAATACCTCGGTATCTTTCTCTTCAAGGGTAACATGATGAAAGGCGAGCTTTAGTGCTGTTCCATCTTGAGGTATACCTGAGTGAAACTTTATGGCTATTAGACCATCGTCAATGGTTAAGTCAGTAGTGATCCGCAATCGACGAGCATTGGCTACTTTATCTAGCCTGGAGTTAATTGCTTTACCTTCTTTGTAATAGTCGTCAACAACTAGGCTGTCTTCGGTATTAATGGCCAGTCTTAACAAGACAACGCCCATAATTAGCGTGACTACTGGCACAGCGATAAGAAACCAGGGCCAAAACTGTTTATACCAAGGTGTGTTCATTAGGGTCCTATTAGCGCTTTAATTTAATGGTTTTGTTACATCGAATAATCTCATAAAAAAAGCCCCGTGGTCACGAGGCTTTTCATCGGTTAACTAGGTTAACGATTATTCGTCTGACAAGCTATATACGTAAGCTGCTACCACGTGGATTTTGTCATCACCTAAGGTTTTCTTAAATGATGGCATAACACCGTTGCGGCCGTAAGTTAGCGTTTCTACAACAGCTCTGTGTGAGCCACCGTATAACCAAGTAGTGTCTGTAAGGTTAGGCGCACCAAGCATTTGATTACCTTTGGCATCCATTCCGTGACAGGCTGCACATACCATGAACCTTGCTTTACCGGCTTCCGCTAGTTCAGCGTCTACATCTGGTAATCCACTGAGGCTACGTACGTAGTTAGCTACTTCTTGAATACCTTGTTCGCCCAACGCTGGAAGTTGTGCAGGCATTAGACCTGAACGGCCAAGTGTTAGCGTTTCAACAATCTTCGCACCTGAGCCGCCGTATAACCAATCGTCATCGGTTAGGTTAGGGAAGCCACCGTTTTGGCCGCGAGCATCAGAGCCGTGACACTGTGAACAGTTTTGTAGGAACAAACGCTTGCCTACTTTATTTGCTTCAGGATCTTTGGCTAACTCTTCGACAGGAATTTGCGCATACGCTTCAAAGATAGGGTCGAATTGCTCTGCTGCAAAATCTAGTTCACGATCATACTCTACCAGATAACCGTTTGCCGACGCCTGCTCTCGAGCCTGGGCTGACTCTTCAAGAGACTGAACGTTCTGGTTTGAACTACGCCACTTCCAGAGACCTTCGTATGCACCAAGACCCGGATAAAGTGCTAGGTAAATAAAACCCCACACAATAGTGATGTAGAACATAATGGTCCACCAACGCGGAAGTTGGTTATTGAGCTCGATAATACCATCGAACTCGTGACCCATTGACTCACCTTCCTCAACACCTGTCTGGTTTGATAGACACCAGCGAAGAAGAAAATAGCATCCTATAATCAACCCAAGGGTGATTACAGAAATCCATATTGTCCAAAACATACTCATAGTTTAAGACTCCTGCTAATCTTTTTTTGATTCGTTGTTATCTTCGTCAGCGAAGGGTAGGTTGGCGGCTTCGTCGAATTTACTTTTATTTCGACTACTAAATGCCCACCAAACTATGCCTATAAAGCTGACAAAAACGATGACAGTGAAAATGCTGCCTACAATACTCTGGTCCATGTTATTTCAAATGAGTGCCAAGAGATTGTAGGTAAGCAATAAGGGCTTCCATTTCTGTTTTGCCCGATACTGCCGCTTGCGCACCTGCGATATCTTCATCGGTATACGGAACGCCGAAACCTCGGAACACTTCCATTTTCTTACCGGTAAGCTCGCCCGATAACGTATTTTCCTCTAACCAAGGGAACCCTGGCATATTAGATTCTGGAACTACGTTACGAGGATTAATGAGGTGCACACGGTGCCATTCGTCACTGTATCGACCGCCAACGCGAGCCAAGTCAGGACCAGTACGCTTAGAACCCCAAAGGAAAGGATGCTCCCATACGGATTCACCAGCAACACTGTAGTGACCGTAGCGTTCTGTTTCAGCACGGAATGGACGAATCATTTGGCTGTGACAACCTACACAACCTTCACGGATGTAGATATCACGACCTTCTAACTCTAATGCCGTGTAAGGACGAAGGCCCTCAACCGGTTCCATTGTCTGCTGTTGGAACATTAGTGGTGTAATCTGAACCATCGCGCCGAAACTGATTGCTACAAGAATCAATACGGTAAGTAGGCCGACGTTCTTTTCAATTAACTCATGTGGATTTTTCACTTCACGTCTCCTTATTACGCAGCCTGAGCTTCAGGTTCTGCAGCAATACTGCCTTTAGGTGCACGTACGGTCATGTAAGTGTTATATGCCATCACCAACATACCTGCTACCACGAACACACCGCCAATGAAACGAACCACGTAGAAAGGCTTAGATGCTTCTAGAGACTCAACAAAGCTGTAGGTGAGTGTTCCATCTGGGTTTACCGCACGCCACATTAGGCCTTGAAGTACACCAGACATCCACATTGCGACGATGTAAAGAACAACACCGATTGTCGCTAACCAGAAGTGCACGTTAACCAAACGAGTGCTGTACATTGCTGGCTGACTAAATAGCACTGGGATCAGGTGATAAATTGAACCGATAGAAACCATTGCAACCCAACCTAGCGCGCCAGAGTGCACGTGACCGATAGTCCAGTCTGTGTAGTGAGAAAGTGCGTTTACCGTTTTAATTGCCATCATCGGGCCTTCAAACGTAGACATACCGTAGAAAGACAGTGAAACGATAAGGAAGCGCAGTACTGGGTCAGTACGAAGCTTATGCCATGCACCAGACAGTGTCATGATCCCGTTAATCATACCACCCCAAGACGGTACGAATAGAATGACAGACATCACCATGCCAAGTGACTGAGTCCAGTCAGGAAGTGCAGTGTAGTGTAAGTGGTGAGGACCAGCCCAGATGTAAAGTGAGATCAGTGCCCAGAAGTGAACAATGGATAGACGATATGAGTATACCGGACGACCCGCTTGTTTAGGAACAAAGTAATACATCATCCCTAAGAAACCTGCAGTGAGGAAGAAACCAACTGCATTGTGCCCGTACCACCACTGCATCATTGCGTCTACAGCACCGGCGTATAGCGAGTAAGATTTGGTGAAAGAAACCGGAATTGCCATGCTGTTACCAATGTGTAGCACAGCAACAGTCAACATGAACGCACCTAAGAACCAGTTCGCAACATAAATGTGCGATACCTTACGGATAACTAGCGTACCGAAGAAGTTGATAATGTAAGCGATCCAGACAAGCGCGATGAGAATGTCGATAGGCCATTCTAGTTCTGCGTATTCCTTTGAGCTTGTTAGGCCAAGCGGTAAAGTAATAGCTGCAAGAACAATAACAGCTTGCCAACCCCAGAAGGTAAACGCTGCTAGCTTGTCACTGAACAGTCTTACCTGACAGGTACGCTGTACAATGTAGTACGACGTAGCGAATAGTGCACAACCGCCAAAGGCAAAAATAACGGCGTTAGTGTGCAATGGACGCAAACGTGAGAAGGTTAACCATGGTGTGTCGAAGTTAAGCATAGGTGCAAACAATTGCGCGGCAATAAATACCCCTATACCCATACCAACGATACCCCAAATGATGGTCATGATGGTAAATTGCCTGACGACTTTGTAGTTGTAATCAGGTTGTGCTTGGCTTATTTCACTCATTTTAATGAATCTTCCACTTCAAATGAACTTATGGTCTCCAACTGCCGTTTTATTACGGTAAAATGTGAAAGAGCGGTCCCTCTTCACACTGAGCTTGGAAAGAGTAATAATTATTGCTCCAAGCCAATTGGTACGCGGATGATAAGGTTTTTAATTACAAAAAGATACCATAAACTAACCGAGCTTGATCTCGGTCAATACAGAATCATTCAAAAATTAATCAATGTTAAAAAATTGCAACATGAATTCAACAAATCGCTTACGTTCGTACCTCGGGCCACTCACTATTTTTTTTGTTGCAGTAGCAATATTTACTGTCCACAGATACCAACAAGCGCTTCAAAATAATGCTATTCCCTATGTTGAAATAGGTAATACCTGTAATTTTGTCAATAATCGCTGTGAACTTTTAATAGAAGGCCAAAAAATAACCGCTTCATTTTCTCAACATCCAGAAGTCGAAGAATCTGTCACTCTAGTATTCAATGGGCTTAACGGAATGGCGCCAGAGAGTGCGTGGATTGAAGGCGTGAATATGTACATGGGAAAAATTCCCGTTTTGCTTACTGAATCAGGCAATGATCAGTGGAGTGGTTGGTTTATGCTGGGTAGCTGCTCAGAGCCACAAATGCAGTGGAGAATACAGCTGAATATAACGGGAAAAGAGAGCGTCTATTTTCTACACTTTTCAACGGTTCAATAAAAAGGCCTCTATCTGAGAGGCCCTATTGATAAGCATGTTACATTTGCGATTGCAGATAATTTTGTAATCCCAAGCGCTTAATCAAACCCAGTTGTTGCTCCAACCAGTGGGCATGGTCCATTTCAGTATCATCAAGTAATACGGTAAGCATTTCACGAGTCACGTAATCGTTCTCTGTTTCACACAGAGCGATTACTTCTTTGAGCTTTTTATCAACTTCATACTCTACGCGAAGGTCGCTTTCTAACATTTCTGGCACATCAGCACCGGCTTTAAACCCTGTGCGAGTTACCATATCCGGTTGACCTTCTAAAAATAGAATTCGCTCAATCAGTTTAGTTGCGTGACCACGCTCGTCGTCAAATTCGTGGTCAATACGCTCGTATAGCTTGTTTAAGCCCCAATCTAGATACATTTGCGAATGGAGGAAATATTGGTCCATTGCCGCTAACTCGTATGACAACAAGTTATTTAGTGCGTTAATGATAGTAGTGTTGCCTTTCATTAGTCGTCTCCCATGACCTGCGCTTGCAGGTAATTTTCAATACCCATGGCATTGATTTGATAATCTTGCGTTTCTAACCAATCTAAATGTTCCTCTTCATACTCGAGCACTGATTCGAGTAAATCACGTGAAACATAGTCTTGCTTTTCTTCGCAAAGGGCGATTGCTTCTTTTACTAGTGGGATTTGTTCTTGCTGAAAACGCGTATCACACTTGAGCATCTCATCGGTGTCCTCACCAATGTAGAGTTTACCCAGTGCTTGTAAATTGGGTAGTCCTTCCAAGAACAGAATACGCTCGATGATATCGTCAGCTTGCTTCATGTCTTTGATGGACTTTTTGTAGTTCTTACTATTGAGCTCAGTTAAGCCCCAGTTTTTGAACATACGTGCGTGAAGAAAGTATTGATTTATAGAGGTTAATTCACACGTTAACACTCTATTTAAAATTTCTATAACGTCGCTGTTGCCTTTCATTTTTAGCCCCCGTCAACTAATTGTGCATAAGTATAAGGGGGTAATCCGTAAAAATCAAAAAAAATTCAATAAAAACAATTAGATATAAATGTTAACCATTCTCAGTTAATCCTTTGTTCTCATTGTATTTACGGTTTAAGTTGTTGGCTTTGCGCATAGGCCATACTTTCCTCAGCAAAACCTAAACCTGCCTCAGTGAAGAAATTGAATACTTTGTCTATGCCATTGTGCCTTAGATACTTAACTTCATCTTCGTACCTGGCTATTGCTGCTACTTTACCTTGATAACCAGCAATTTTTAGTTGGTGAGTGATATTAACTGCGTCGTCAATAGTGGGGAGTGCTAGCAAGACCAATTGCACATTCGCAATATCGAGGTTTTCCCAAAGATCGATATCCTCGCCATCACCGCATATCACGTTCATTCCGCTCTGTTGAAGTTGCTGAACCTTCACTTGATCGGCATCCATTCCCCACACATTGATGTCGTCTAGACAGTTTAAAGCGTTGAATGCACCTTTGCCTACGCGCCCCATGCCCATGACTAGAAAGTCAGCATCATTCATTGTGGGATAAACATCTTCTGGTAAACGTCTTGTTTTTTCAAAGCGCTTCACATAGCTTTTAATTTCATTGTATTGAGAGTGAGACTGACGATACAAAATACTGGTGAATACGAACGAGAACGACACAGCTAACGCTATTACCACCAGCCACTCGTCTGTCAGCATACCCAGTGATACTGCTAAAGCGCCTACGATAAGTCCAAACTCACTGTAGTTTGCTAAAATCAAACTGCTCAAATAGGCAGTCCGCGCGCGCAATCGCAAACTCGTAAACAAGCCGAAGAACAAAAGCCCCTTGATAGGAAGTAGCAGACAAAGTGCTAATGCCAAACCTATCATTGCGATTGAGGGGAGGGCAGTTAGACCTATCGATAGGAAAAAGCCAACCAAAAATAGATCCTTAAAACTTAGTAAAGACTTGGATAGCTCCGAGGCTTTTTGGTGTTGGGCGATCATAACGCCGAATATGAGTGCACCCAGATCTCCCTTTATATTGACCATTTCGAATAAATGATAGCCGCCTAATGCGAGCATAAAGCCTGTGAGCGGCAGTAGCTCTCCGTGTCCAGACTTGTTTATCATTTTGTAAATCAAAGGGAGTAGAGGAAACAGAGCAAGAAGTCCTAACGCGTAAATTGACGGTAACTTACCTGTTGCCGCGACCAAAAATACCACCGCAAAGACGTCTTGCATTACTAGTATGCCAATTGCCAATTTGCCGTGTCGGGTTTTCATCTCTCCGCTTTCATCGAGTACTTTTACAACACAGACTGTGCTACTGAAACTCAAAGCAAATGCTATTAATATTGCACTTTGAAAATCGAGTGACGGAATAAAGTGACTAGCGATTGCGGAAAGACCGTAAAAAACACCACTTGATAAAGCAACCCATAATAGCGTGTGTGAAACACTTCCCCCCCAAACCTCTCGTTTACTCAAGTCTCTGATGTTTAATTTTAGACCTATGGTAAAGAGCATAATGGTGATACCCAAGTCTGCGACGGTAGATAAACCGTCCGACATGGTGTAGCCCATAAAATTGAGCAAGAAACCCGCTAAAAGAAAACCTACAAGGGGAGGAACGCCTATAAGCTTTACGCCTAAGCCACAGATAAAGGCGAAGAAAAGAAGCGCGTATTCCATGAAACCATTGAATCCTATATGAAGATTTAGTTACCCGTCAGTTATACATCAAAGCCCGGTGCAATGTCACACCTTAGTCGCCGGAGCAACTCAGACGGGTAACGCGTAACCTTTATTCTGGTGTTCTAAGTTCATACAACCTATATTCAGACGTACGATAGGGTTCAACTTTGTATTTGGGTTGTAGGAATGCCACCAAGTCGACTAATTCGGTCACCGTAAGGATATCATTCATATTTCTCATTTTTGACTCACCATTATCGGTGGTCATGCTTACAGGTTGTCTGCGCGTGATTTTGTGCGACGGGTTAATGATACTGGTAACGAGCTCTCCGTATGTAGTAACGCTTGCGCTACTACCGCCAATAGGCACTGGACGTACAAGCACGTATTCATGGTCTTCGGCAACATCAATCCCCTCAACCTGATGGCAATCAGTACAGCGAAACTTTTCGAAATTCTGCGCCCCCAATACAGGGTCACCTTCAGGTAATGAGAATCCCCGCGATGAATTAGGTCCACACCCCACGAGTGCTAGTGCTGTGCCAACAACAATAATAAGTGATTGAATTTTCATAGTAACGTCCATTTAGCGCCAGTTGGTTTATAGTATGGATATAAAATAGCCTTGCATGTTGATTTTAATCAAGGTTCTTTCGTATAGATGAAGTAAAGTTAAACTGAGTATTGCATATACCGAGGGCTATACCATGGATAATTACGAAACAATTTTAGTTCCTATCGATGTTTTCTCTGACTACGAAGCGGTTGTAACACGGGCACTCAACATCGCTGGTAATCCACACAAGTGTCATCTTCTTTATGTCGCGTTTCCTCAGGCGAGCATGGAACCATATGGGTTGTTTTTAGAGCGTGACTTTTCATTAGAAGTCACCGAACAAGCAGAGCGAAAGTTAAAAGATGTTGCGGCCCGCCATGATATTCCCTACAGCCACGTGAAAGTCGTTATTGGCTCTCCTGCCGAAGAAATTCATATCATGGCTGATAAAATAGACGCAGACCTTATTGTTGTTGGTACTCACGGTCAAAGCGGATTAAAACTCTTACTGGGTTCCACAGCCAATGCTGTGCTGCATGGCGTTAAAACTGACGTACTTGCTGTAAAAGTCTAGTGGTATGAGTTTCGAAGGTTTTAGACTTAATTGCTTTGGGATTTGTGTTAAACAATTCACACAACTGAATTAAACACCTTTTTTGTACTATGCTTCTGTGTAGGTGACGACACAGAAGTATCCTCTGGTCGACACTATTGTACATTTACTTTGTTAACGGACTATTATGCGCAATATGGTGTTTGCAACTGTCTCACTGCTTCTGTGTGGTGTAACAGCGGCATCAGACTACAAAGATGATGATGCATTATTCTCAATGTCTCTCGATGAACTGTTGGAAGCTGAGTTCACTACAGCGACACTCACACCAGAAAAAATTGACACAGTTCCCGCCGCTTATTCGATTTTTAGCAGGAATGAAATTAGGTCACTAGGTGTAAGGTATTTGCACGAACTGCTTGACTACGTTCCTGGTTTTCAAGTCACTCGCTATTCGGATTTTCCACAACAGTATTCTGCGAGTTCTCGAGGTTTGAGTGTGGGGTCATCATCAAGGAAGATTCTTTTTTTGATTGATGGTTTTACTGCAAACGATCCTAGAGCAGGCAGTGGTGTTAATCTTTTAAACTACTCAATTGATCACATCGAGAAAGTCGAGGTATTACGGGGGCCGGGCTCTGCAATCTATGGTTCAAACGCTTTTACCGGTGTTGTGAATGTTATTACGCGCAACAACAATAAACGGGTTCGAATTCAGAGTGGTAACGAGATAACGTCAGATGTGTTTTCCCAATGGCACACCGATATGGAAGACATTACCATGAGTGCGCAAATCAATATGATTAACGCGCGTGGTGGTCATTACACTGTAAGAGATTTTTTAAATGGTGGTCATAAAAATATCTCAGATCCTTATCAACAACGTTCTATCATAATAGGGCTGTCGAATACTCAACATAAGCTAAACGTCCATTATCGTTATCGAGATGCAGACGATTTTTACAGTATCCAACGATTGAGTGACAGATATGAAAATAGAAGCGTTTCGTCCATGACGAGCGTGCAATATCAATACGATTACCACTGGCTCGAAGATATATCCGCTACTTTTCAACTCAGTCATATCACCACTCGTTTAGAAAGTTCAGCTCAGTCTACGCCAGTGGGGGCATTTAAAAACATTAGTGTTCCAGATACCGATGACCCCCTATTTGGTACTGGTTATTTAGAATCTCGCGGAATTAAAGCAACGTGGATAAACGACTATCGCTTGAATAAAGGTGTGTCAGTGCAATTTGGGGCATCTATACAAAACAATGATGAGACACTAGCCGAAGGGACAACTAACTTTGATTTAGATGCAGTGTTAAATTTGCAGTTCCCAGTTCCATATTCGCCAAACATTGACTTTGTTTCTAAAGTTGGTCAAGAGGACGATCAAGATGCCGGCGGTGCGTTTATTCAGTATCAGCATCAAAAAAATGACTTAAACTGGGTACTAGGGTTGCGTTATGACAGGTTTGAGTCAATAGGTGGTCGTTTCACTCCGAGGCTAGGGTTGGTTTATCGTTCCAACAAAAATTTTCAATGGAAACTTTTGTACGGAGAAGCATTCCGCTCACCAGACCTTGCAGAATTAAGTCTATTTAATGGTGTTGGTCGTGTCGGTAACAGATCACTTCGTTTTGAATCAACGCAATCAATAGACTTTATTAGTCAGTACACGAGTAATGAGACCCGTGCCTCCGTTAATTATTTCATCACTGAATACAAGGATCCTATTATCAATGCTGTAATTGCAGGCAGGACTACGTTAATCAATGGCGAGGACTCGCGTGTTAAGGGGCTAGAAGTTGAAGTTAAACATTTTTTTACTCAACACACATGGATAAGAACAGCCCATACACGATTCCATCAACTTCCCGAAAGTGCTTTTCGAGAATCAAAAACATTGTTTAATTTTCATCTAAATCATTCTATTGCTGGCAAGGTGTCTCTTGGCATTGGTGGTGATTACCGCTCAGCAAGGAAAACCCTTCTGCAGGCATCTCCCCAAGAATTTAACAGGGTGGAGGGATACTGGCGATTGCGCTTGTCAGGATACTATGAGTACGACAACACATTGACGTTTAGCTTTATTGTGAATAATCTTGAGGGAACACAACCGATTGGACCAGCGTTGGGTTCCGCACTTCCTGATGGTGTAGTTCATCCGGGAAGGCAGTGGACAGCGGGCTTTGAATGGGAATTTGATTAATGAATAGACACATTACGGCATTTGTCCTCCTACTGATAACCGTAATGTTCTCGTCCTCAACATCTGCACAGTTCTCTCAGTACGACTTAAAAGTTGCCTTCATAAATAAATTTACTGGATATGTTAAGTGGCCGGAAACACCCGACCAAATACACGTCACCTACCTTGGTGATGAGGAAGCATATTGGCTGAGTATTCAAAAACTCACTTCTATCGATGGTCCAAATCAAAACTACTCTGTATCACGAGCAGATACTTTAGAATCCTTACCTTTTTCCCACATACTTGTGGTAGATACTACTTTCAATGACCGAGTTGAAGAAATTGTTGAACAATTAGAGAACAAACCTACGTTGCTTATTACTAATGATTTTCTAGATAACGCATTGATAGGTATCGACCTTGTTGCACACGAGGGGCGTACGATTTCCTTCAGTGTAAACCGCTATAACTTGGCGTTTCAAAACCTTGAAGTCGACCCAGACATAGTGTTACTTGGTGGTTCCGAAGTTGATGTTGCAACACTCGTTAGAGAAATGAACTCTCAGCTAAACGTGCTAAATGCAGAAGTTGAAGAGAAAAATGCGCTTTCACTAGCGCTTCAACAAGATGTAGCAACGAGTAGAGCATTGCTTACCGAGCAATCCACAGAGCTTGAAAACTTGGCTGGTTCCTATCGTCAGTATCAACAAAGGTACACGGCATTATCAGCCGAGTATGAGCCATTAAGAGAAGCACTAGAAAATGCGCAAAAAGAACTATCCGCCAGCCGCACTCAGCTTGCAACCAATAACCAAGAGCTTGATGCGCTAAATGCAGCGTTAGCTGAACGCACGTCGGCAAACAACACACTCAATGCACTTATTGAGCAAAATCAAGCCCGTCTAGTTCAACAAAATGAACTGCTAAGTCAACAAGACGCAGCGCTAGAGCAATCGAAGCAGACCATTGCGGTTCAAGATGAAACACTACAGTCGCAGAGTTCAACCATCAAAACTCAATCAATTATTGTTTACCTCGCAACCGCGGTGGCGTTACTGACGGGAATAATGGTTTTACTGGCCTACAGAACTGCTAAACAACGTCAACGTACCAATGAAGTGCTTCACGAAAAGAACGCTCAGTTAAGCGCAATGAATGAAAAGATCATAAACACACAAGAGCAACTTATTCAGTCAGAAAAAATGGCGTCGCTTGGTAACCTTGTGGCTGGTGTAGCACACGAGATAAATACGCCACTCGGTGTGGGTATTACCGCGATTTCTCACTTAACACACTCAACGAAAGAATTTGCAAAACTTATCGAGGAAAACAAACTGACAAAAACTCGTATGAACAAGTTCATCGCTTCAATTGGGGAAACTGGTGAAATCGTTGAAAATAATCTCACTCGGGCTGGTGAGTTGGTGCGTAATTTCAAGCAGGTATCGGCAGACCAGACAACCGATGAACTGCGTTGCATTGAACTGAAGAAGTATATTGATGAAGTAGTTTTCAATTTGCATTTCAAGCTGAAAAAAGCCAACCACAAGGTGACAGTAACCAGTAGCATTAACGAATGTGTCAATACTTACCCTGGAATTCTTGCACAGATCATTACTAATTTGGTCATGAATTCCGTGCTGCATGGTTTCCGAGATCTACAGAATGGCGAAGTTAATATCGTGCTATCAAAAGAAGCTGGTCGGGTTGTTATTGATTACACGGATAATGGCTGTGGAATTTCCGATAACGTTAGAAAAAATATATTTGAACCCTTTTTTACCACAAATAGAAACCACGGCGGCACCGGCTTGGGAATGCATATTTGTTATAACCTAATTAACCAAAAACTCAATGGAACTATTGTATGTGCTGCCTCAGAGAATGGTGCGCACTTCGTTATTGATTTTCCAGCTCACTGTCAGAACTAGCACTAATAACAGCGTTCTTTTGTTCGAGAAGAGCGATTAAATCAGCTTCGGGCATAGCTTTCCCTATAAAGAAGCCTTGGATTACGTCACATCCAGCGGTGTTTAAAAATGCTACTTGGTCTTCAGTTTCAACGCCTTCTGCGATTACTTTCATATTTAATTCTTTGGCAATGGTAATCATTGCTTTTATGAGACTATTAGCCTCTGTTGTTTTGTTGATGTCCCACACGAATTCTCTATCTATTTTAAGATTATCAAAGGGGTACTGACGTAAGTAACTCAGAGAAGAATATCCCGTACCAAAATCATCCATGGCGAGTTTAAAACCGTTTGAATGCAGTGCTGCAAGGCACTCTGATGCATTGATCTCGTCACTGAGGAGAATGGTTTCTGTGATTTCAATTTCGAGTAGGTGCCTTGGTATATTGTAAAGCGTAGCTTTTGCGATCAATGATTGAACAAAATCAGGTTCCCGTAGTTGGCGTGGAGAAAGATTCATAGAGACGCGAATGGGTAACTCTCGTTCGAGTTGATGCTGGATGAAAGTCGTTACGTTATCCAAGATAAAATCGCCGATTGATACGATTAAACCTGACTGCTCTGCAACAGGTATAAATTCTGCTGGCCCAATGGGACCTATCTCCGGACAGTGCCATCTGAGCAACGCCTCTACACCGACAATGCGTTTGGATAACAAATCATATTGAGGCTGGTAATGTACTTCTAACTGTTGTTTTGCCAGTGCTTTTCTTAAGTGTCTTTCCACAAGATAACGACGAGTAATTTCTCTGTCGATGGTCTCATTGTAGACTGTGAATTGCCCCTTGCCTTGAGCTTTCGCCTTATACATTGCGGAATCTGCTTTCCTCAGCAAGGTAGACATGGTTCTGCCATCATCTGGATAAACTACTAGACCGATACTACAACTGACAAACAGTTCATTGTTAGACAAGATAAACTGTCTAGCTAACGTGTCGATGATCTGCTGCGCAATTTTATAGTATTCTTCGAGAGGCTTGTGCTCACTAATGAGTACGACAAACTCGTCGCCGCCAAGTCTGGCAAGTAAATCGGCTCGTCCGACTATGTTATCTAGTCTAATAGCGGTCTCTTTTAACAGTCTGTCGCCAATTTCGTGCCCCAAGAGGTCGTTGATATTTTTAAAGTTATCTAGGTCTATGAAAAGCAGCGCAAAACGATGGTTAGAGCGCAAATTTCGTTGTATTAAAGAGTTGATTCGTACGCTTAAAAATGAACGATTTGCCAAGCCCGTAAGTTCATCATAATGCGCTTGATAGTTCAGTTTAAGTTCTGCTTCTTTTCTAGCGGTAATCTCTCTAAAAACTACGAGAATACGATTAGGCTGAGACATTAAGAGTCTTATTTCAAAATAATGCTTGCGGCCATGTTTTATTATGTCAGTTTCAAAGGTCACTAAATGATGATTTGTACAAAGCTGTCTTATATTTGAGTAGAGTTGACTCTGTAGAGATGCAGGTAGTCGCGCATAAATCGACCGGTTGATGTCATTGCTCGTGAGATAATCAAAGGATGAGAAACTGGAGGCTCTAAGGTCAATTATCTTGCAGTCATCATCAATCAATACAAAAACGTCTGGCATTACGCTAAAGACTTCATCAAGTATCTTATCCTTGTGATGACTATCTAGGTATGCCCGCTCTCTGTCTTCCGCCCTGGCGATTAGCTTAGTTGCCATATTATTGAGCGCTTCTCCTAGCCGTTTAAATTCGCCTCGTCCACGTAGTTTTGCTCTAATTCTCGTTTCATCAACGGCGATTTGTTTGGCAGTTTTAAGCAGGTAATCCGTCGGGATCTTGACAAAGCGATAGACGACCAAGCCAGTTGCAGAGGACAGTAAAAGTAGGAGTAGGGCGGCTAACGCACTGGTTTTTTACCGATTCACTAACAGCGCTTTGAAGATAATATTCGATGGAGTAAACCAACAATACTCGACCGCGAGAAAGCGAACGAATTTGCCCTCCTTCTGGGGCTAGTGTCAGTGGCGCTGATACATAAATTTGTTTGAGTCGAGGATTGTAACTTGCTCGGATACCGAATTTTTCAGAGGTTTCGTAAAATAAGGAGGCTCTGGTGTTTACTTCGGTAATGTGTTGCCCCAGATGACCAGCATTTGTCGAGTAAAGTACGATGTCGTTAGTATCGAGTGCCACCAATAACTCGTAACCAATGTTCACACCTCTTGCTCGTAGCGCTTGATCAGCGCGATTTGATTCGTCACTTTTCAAGAAGTTATTCATCTCACGAACCAGTGAGGCGATATCTTGTTCAGCATACTTGACGTTGCTATCCACGATGAAATCAACCGTCGAAGAGTAACTACTCCACAGCGAATAAGACCAAATTATTACCATCAGTAAGACAGTATAGAGTGGTATCCACAGTTTTAAATCTGCCGATACAATGTGATTAAACCTACGGTGTAATAAACTCATTCGTGGTCAGATGCTCTGGCTCTTGATAGTTGGAAAGTAGATCGTTGGATTTCATCAATGCCTCCAATCTCCTTGCTGATAGCATGAGCTGAGATGGTTCTCCAGACATCAATGTTTCAACTTCGGATTGAGTTGGCATGTAAATTTTGTCTAACGTTCCGTCCACACTGCTCAGGTCAATACGCAAAAACTTACTAACATACCTGCGAGTTAAATCTGGCTCTTGTTGCATGAACTCACGTGCATGGTAATAGCCCTCAATTAAACTCAGTATGGTGTTAGGTCGTTGTTCAACCACTTTCCGTTTAACCGCGATAACATCAATGACAGTGTTTGGAATCTGCGCACTATCGAAGAGAATGTTTGCTCCTCTCCCAACGAGATAACTCACCGTAGGTTCGAACGTAACAATAGCATCTACCGACTCAAAACATACTGAGTGCTGGTCAAAAGCGCAGTTAACAACATTAATGTCTTTAGTGGAAATGTTCACTGAAGACAGCGCCTGCTCGAGCATAAACGCACCAACAGCAGAACGCTCGACGGCCAACGTTCTCCCTGCTAACTCGCTCAAAGTATTAATGTTGGGTTTACTTACCAGCGCATCAGCGCCATTTGAGGTGTCTAGAACTAGTACAATTTGAATATCAATACCCAAATCTATAACGGTAAGTGCTTCATCTAACGTCAGCGCTGCTGCTTCTAGGTTGTCCATCGCTAGCGCGTGAATCGCCTCGGTAGTAGAGGGAAGTTCAATGATATTTATTCCTTGTCCAGCATACTGACCATTTTGTTTTGCAATATACAATGGTGCAAATCCTGGCCAACTGTTGATACCAAGTCGAAAGGGAGCTTGAAAGCTTTTTGAGCAAGATGGGATTAGTAAAACGACAACTAAAAGAAGTCCCGAATAAAACCTTGTACGCACGTGATTATCCTTATCAGTACTTTAAAAAAGTTGTACAACATTTAGTCGATAATTTCACATTACAGTACAAGTATAGAACAGTAAATAGAAGAGGCTTTAAATAAAAACCTCTTCTTGATTAAGAAAATCTTAACTTGTAAGTTCCGCAAGCTTTGTGCGGTTTCTTCGAGAGAGCATTAGAACATCTCCGGTATTCAAAATAACTGAATAATCGCCTTTTTCATTTGGACGTAATTCTGAAATCGCTGAGCGTTTTACGATAGTCGAACGATGAATACGTACAAAAATATCAGGGTTCAATTGCCCTTCTAAAACAGTCAGCGTCTCTCTGTGGAGTACTTGTTTTCCATCTTTCAAGTGAATTTCAGCATAGTTACCCGCACCCGAAATATAAACGATGTCATTAACGTCAACCAAGCGAATTCGGCCTGGATCTCGAATTACTAATCTATCCCGATAAGTGTTTTCTTGATTAATGATTTGTTTAAGCATTTCTCCAATTTGAACCACATCTTGAGGTGATTCTTCATGAATGCGAGAGTAGGCACGTGCTATCGCTTTGTTAAATCGGTCGTCGTCGTAGGGTTTTAATACATAATCTACTGCATCTAATTCAAATGCATTTGCTGCGTGTTCGTTATATGCGGTAACGAACACAACATTGCTTTTGCTTGGCAACGTTTGAGCAACCTCCATTCCATTCATTCTAGGCATTTCAACATCAAGCAAAACTAATTCTGGTTCGTAGATTTGAGCGAGTTCCATTGCCTCTTTACCGTCACTCGCTTCATAAACGCGATCAATATCTGTTCGCTGAGACAACAACATTTTCATTGTCTCTCTCGATAAACGTTCGTCATCTGCAATCAAAACATTAAGCATCCATATCTCCTGTGGGTATGATCAAGCGAGTTTGGAACATGCCATTTGAACTGGGAGTTAGTTCAAAGTGAAAATTGTCGAACATGCGCGCCAATCTCTCTCTGGTGTTTGACACACCAATACCATAGCCTTTGTGATCATCATTTTCGTTAACTGCATTTAGTAGGTCTATTTGCAGCATATCTTGAATTTTCGCTACTTTTAGGCGCAGTGGATTGCGCTTTTCATTCGATTGAGCCCCATGCTGAACCGCATTCTCTATCAAGGGGTGAAGCAACATATTTGGAATTTCGAGCCCTAAACATTCATCATCAACCTCGATATCAACATCGAGTTTGTCTTCAAAACGCATTTTTTGAATCGCTAAGTAACTTTCTATAAATTTGATCTCATCTTTTACTCGAACACTTTTATTACTCTTATTATCAAGAATTGTTCGCAACATCACACTCAAAGATGAAAGAGCACGTACTGCATCGTTTTCTTGTTTTAACCGCACTAGACTGGCGATAGTGTTCAGCGCATTGAACAAAAAATGAGGATTGAGTTGTGTACGCAAGGTTTTAAGCTGCTCCTCAATCAAAGCCGTTTGTAATCGCTTAAGTTCAATACGATCGTTTACCGATTGCTGGTAGTAGCGCAAACTCATGGTTAAAACCACAACGCCACCATAAATCAAAACGTCAATATGCGCGCTGCCGGTAAGTACTACATATAAAGCTTCCATGTTATCGGTAAAGCTTCTATCAACTAACGCACCGCGCATGAAGGTTGAAGCTATAAAGTACAGCATCAAGATGAACGATCCCGACACTAAGTGTGCACCTAAACGCTTAACCCAATGGTCGAACGACTCTTCAATAATATTTGTCGCGGTATGTGTTAAACCAGATACCCAGATCCAGTTGAGAAACCAGGGGCTGAGCAAAACCCAAACTCTACCCCAAGAAAGTGCATTGGATGTATCCAAAATTGCATTGTATTGGATGTACGTAATTACACTAAGTATGGTAAACCAGAAGCATATTGATAATGCCCAGAAGAACTTCCCTGGTTTGTGTAAAGACAAGAAATCTAGCATCCTAAACCTATCCCAATTGGCAGTTCGCTATAGCGAACATTTGTGTATCCAACAAACAAAAATATCCATATTCTCCTTCATCAATCCTTAACCTGTGACTGCGCCCCGCCTTTTAGTCATCATTATGAGACCACTTGTCACAACATTTGGTCAATTCGGCAAATGTTACAAACTGCGACAGCTGGTCACACTTATTAGTTTTCTACGTAATCGGCGTGAGTTCACTAGCGTTTGTCGTACTAAACCTGCGAATAAACGCTTTTTTTAGACACACAATTTTTGCGATAAACGGCGCTAAGAAACTGCGAAATCCGCTTGTCGCGCATTTCCCCCCGTTTATCCCTAGATAATGTCGTCCTATGTATACCACCTAGAGATAAGACCTGTTTCTTCCTAATTTACTTTCAGATAGCGACAGCTATCTACCAAAAAATAATTATGAAGCTATGCAAAGTAGCTTCGCAGGGAGAAATACATGTATAAAAAAACAAAATTATCAAATGCGGTAAAATACGCATTGGTAGTAGGCACTGCGCTCGGTATGACATTTAATGCCAATGCGCAAGAAAACACGACAGAAGAAGAACAAGTTGAAAGGATTGCAGTAACCGGTTCACGCATTAAATCAGCAGAACTCGCCTCAGCATCACCGCTCCAAATACTAGACGCAAGTGACATTCAAGCATCTGGTGTTGCGAACATCCAAGATATACTTCTAGAAAATCCAGCGTTTGGTACACCAGCGATTAGCCGTACAAACTCAAACTTTTCTACAGCAAGTGCTGGTGTATCAACTATCGACTTACGAGACTTGGGTACTGCGCGTACCTTGGTACTGGTCAATGGCCGCCGGTTTGTGTCTGGTGTTCCTGGTAGCTCTGCGGTTGACTTAAATACTATTCCAGCACAATTTATTGAGCGTATTGAAATTCTGACCGGTGGCGCGTCTGCGGTATACGGTTCTGACGCTGTTGCTGGTGTTGTTAACATCGTAATGAAAGACAACTTTGAAGGTATTGAGTTTAATGCACAATTAGGTCAATCAGGTGAGGGTGATGCTGACGAGCGTCAGTTCGCCATGACCATGGGCGCAGAAAGTGCTGATGGAAAAGGTACCATCATGGCGCACATTTCATACACAGACCAAGGCGCTGTTTTTTCTAGAGATCGCAAGCGCTCTGATGTTGACCAATTATCAGGCATCTACTTTGAAGATGACCCGGTAGCGAATCCAGGTTCAATTTTTGAAGCAGTTCGCCCATTCTTCTCATCATTCCCACCGCAAGGTCGTTTTGATGCAGGAGATACGCGCTACACGTTTGATTCGAACAACAATCTTCAGGCGGGATTCTCTACCAACGGTAACGATACCATTGGGCCAGATGGTTTTAACCGATCTGCGCATCGTACTATTGCGATCCCAACTGAGCGTTATCTTATGGCGTTAAATGGTCGTTATGAATTAACAGACGACCACGCATTTTTCTTCGAAGGTACATACTCAAACGGTTCGACCACTACTGAACTTGAGCCGTTCCCATTTGCATCAGACGATATCTATTCAGATGGTTTTGTTCCTCTCGAATTCATGGTTGGCGGCCAGTTAGTGGCTAACCCATTCGTACCAGATGCTATCTTAAATTCTGCGATTGACGAAAACGGCGATGGTGTCCGCGATTTGTTCTTTGCTAAACGTCTGAGTGGCGTTGGCAACAGGGGTAACACTGCCGAGCGTGATACTTTCAGAATCTTAGCAGGTATGGAAGGTGAATTGTTCGATGGTTGGTACTATGACGTATTTTATACTTACGGCCAAACGAAAGAAGCTCAGGTTTCTAATGGTCTAGTAAACGTTCAAAACTTCCGTTATGCACTAGAAGCGGTGACCGACGTTGCAGACTTTGATAACGATGGTATTACCGACGAAGCGATTTGTATGGATGCCACTGCTCGCAGCTTTGGCTGTGTTCCCATCGACATTTATGGTTTTGGTTCAATTTCAGAAGAGGCTGCTAGGTATGTAACCGCACCAGCGTTACTCTCTACGGAAGTTACGCAAGAAATCATTGGCGGTAACATCTCTGGTGAAGTTATGGAGTTACCTGCGGGTCCTCTGGGTGTTGCTGTTGGTTTTGAATATCGTGAAGAGTTCTCACGTAGTGAATTTGACGCATTACAACAAGCAGGTCTTAACGCGGGTAATGCTATTCCAGCTACTGAAGGTGAATTCGACGTTACAGAATTCTACTTAGAAACCAATGTACCAGTGTTTGAAGGTTTCAATGTCAAGGCTGCGGTGCGTGCATCTGACTATTCAACAGTAGGTAGCACCTCGAGCTGGAACGTTGGTTTCGACTACGAGCTTAACGATGAAATTCGCTTCCGCGTGATTCAAGCGCAATCAACACGTGCGCCTAATATTGATGAATTGTTCCAGCCAGACAGTCAAACATTCCCTTCAGGTTTGATTGACCCTTGTACAAACGACGCAACAGCACGATGCTTAGCTGATGCAGGTGTTGCGGCAAACATCGCAACTAACGGCACATTTACACTTAACCAATCTGACATTCAAGGTATTAGTGGTTTTAACCGCGGTAATATCAATGTTAGTGAAGAGAAAGGTAAATCAACCACAGTGGGTGTTGTTTATACGCCTGAAAACATTACGTTCCTTGAAGATTTTGATTTCACGTTGGATTATTTTGATATTGAGATCGAAGACGCAATTGTATCAACACCTCGTCAGTTCATCCTAGATCAGTGTTATGACGGTGGCGATGAGTCATTCTGTGATTTTGTTACACGTCGTCCTACTGCAGTAGGTAACAACAGCGCTGGTTCAATCGAGTTTATCGATAGCGCGGTGACTAACAGTGGTGGTGTTACTCTTGAGGGTGTTGACTTAACCGTTAATTATCGTACTGAGGTTGGCGGTGGCGATCTAACTGCACGTTTGGCTTACACCTATCTCATCGACGGTGCGACTACGCCAACACCTGATGCTGCTGAAGATCCGTTCGTAGGTGAAATTGGTACGTCAGAACACAAGGCATTCTTCAACTTAGGTTACCGTTACGACGATATGAACTTCGTTGCACGTATGACTTATATTGGTGCTGCTGACTTTGATGATCAATTCCTCTCTGGGTTTGGCATCGCACCGGGTGGTATTGGTGTGAGTTCAATCACCTATGTTGATTTGCAAGCGAGCTATCAGCTTAATGATGTTGTTGAAGTGTATGGCGGTATCGACAATGCATTCGACAAAGAGCCACCAAGAATTCTTTCTGGTGTAGCGGGTAGTGACACGGGTACTGAAACTGACGCGGGTACTTACGATCCAATTGGTCGTGAATTCTACGTTGGTGTTCGTGCACGCTTCTAATTGAAATAGTTAGATAATATTAGAAAAAGGTCAGCAACTGCTGGCCTTTTTTGTTGGCTATTAACCTTTAGTCTTAGTTTTCCTCATTTTATCCCAGCTAGTGGTCAATTCGTCACTGTTGTGTAGCGCCCAATATTCAACAAGTTAAACTAATTACGTTGGATGAACTTCCAACAGAGTACACAACATTGTAGACGTGTATTCAAACTGGACCTTTGGGCTGATGCACCCTAGCATCAGCCTCTTTTTTTACGTCATCTCTGCTTTCTGAGCTAAAACGTCCACACAACCTCACCAATAATATTCTCTTCAAGAACACATCCTGTGCAACTGGATATCAAAACGTAAAGGTTTGTTAATTCCTTGACTTAAATAATGATTAGGCCGAATCTAAGTTATGTCGATTTTGCTGGACAACAATGCGATCGTGCATTGATGCATTCAAGGAAGTATGTAGTTTATGGATAGTCAACATCTAGCTCAACAGCGTTGTGATCAAATTAACGCATTCAACAAGGAGTTAGAAACCTTAGAACGTGAGGGTGTGTTTATTTTATCAGAGAGTTCTCGGCAATCCGTCTCTGCACACCATGAACAATTACTTCGAGATTTATCAGCGTCATTTGATATTGATAGCAACAATACTGCAAAACAGCTTTCCATTGGTATGAAAGTCGCTTCGTTGTTTGGAGCTATTGCACTATCAGCGAGTGTGTTTTTTCTTTTCTATCAGTATTGGGGGCTGTTGACTACGACCATACAAACCCTTGTGTTAGTTGCCTCTCCGTTGATTATGCTTGGAATAACGGCTATTTTCAGCAAACATGAAGACTCGGGATATTTTGCAAAAATCAGTGGGCTTCTCGCCGTATGTTGCTTCGTATTGAATCTATCAATGTTCGGGAAAATATATAATCTCCCGTCGTCGCCAAATGCGTTTTTAATATGGTCCTTGTTTTCTTTGTTGCTCGGGTACAAAGTGAGATCGAGAGTACTATTAACCTTCGCTATTTTGTCGTTCGCTGCTTATTTGTCTGCGAGAATGGGAATGTGGTTCGGTATTTATTGGCTTTCATTTGGTGAACGGCCTGAGAACTTTTTCTTACCCGCATTACTTATATTTGCTTTGGGGCACCTCGTCCAAAAGCATTATGAAAACTTTGCGCCAGTATACAGGGCGTTCGGCTCGCTATTGTTGCTCATACCTGTACTTGTGCTCTCCCATTGGGCCAATGGCAGCTACTTACCATACTCAAGAGAATTCATAGAGGGGAGCTACCAATTAGCAGGGTTTGCTATCTCTGCAGGGCTCGTTTGGTATGGGGTCTACAGAAACTGGAACGAAAGTATCAACTTAGGCACAGTGTTTTTTATTGTTTTTTATATACCAAGTTTTACGAGTGGTGGTGGGATTGGTTCCCAAAATATCTATTCTTCCTGGTTATTGCGCTAACTTCTGTACTTCTACTGCTGATATTAAAACGCGTGAGAATGCAGTTGAAGCATAATGCAGTAGGAGTTAACCATGTTTGAAAGATTGAAAACAAACGCATTTTTGATTTTGGCGGTACTTTTACTAATCGTAAATGGGTTCGTATTAGCTACCGTGGTGTCAAACAAACAAAGCGTATTGTCTGAACTCGTTTTGACTGAGCGAGAACTCACTCTGTCTTACAAAAAAAATGAAAATTCGGGGAGGTTTCTTCGAATTAAATATCGAGCGCTTAACGATAATGTTGGTTTGTATGTAGGTTCATATAGCCGCTTGTTTCCTAAGTGGTTAACTGAAGAAAAACTGATCCAACTTGGTTTTGTAATCAATAACGAGGACACGGATGACACTTACATAGGCGTTTATGACAAAAAGGAAGTTTATATCGCTCTTGAATATGACGGAGAGGCCTATGTAAATATGTTATCCAATGTGGAAGCGTGGTACGAAGAGCAATTGTTAGAAGAGGAATCACCCTCAGATCGGGAACGCTTTGTTAGAAGGCTTGCTAAAGAACGAGACGAAGCGTCGAGATTATTTGTCATAGATGCTGAAACGTCTTTGGATGTACTGCTTTCTCGTTACGATGGTGCTGAAAACATCATGTATGCCAAAGCGATTGTCAGTGTTTCAAAACCACTTTATGGCGATAATCGCGGTCACGGCTTTGTCGGTTTTATTGAACAATTAGCCGTTGAAAACATTAATCTAGCCTTGCCTTATAGTCATACTCTAGGGCAACTTCCTTTACGCGAGTATGATCAGGTTAATCCGCCAAGGTATCGTGTTAGTGTAAGCGTTGGCAGCCAATTATCACCGTTTGTAACTGACGTTTCTTTGATGAGTGATTGAGTAAACTGAGTTCAAGTATTCGCAATACCCAATCGGTCGGTTTATTTGAACTGTATTATTCACTATAATCCAACCATGAATATTAAACATACATCGGTTTCAATCCTTTTTTTGCTAACACTGCTCTTCTCACAAGTCAGCAGTTCGTTTGCATCGCCGATGATATCTTCTTCATCAGATGCTTCTTGTAACATGTCAATGGAACATCATGATGGTTCACATGGTTCCAATTCAGCAATGGCTATGGGGCATAATAGTCAAGACGCCGATTGTTGTGATACTCATGATATGAGTAAATGTGCTGAAGGGCAGTGTGATTGTGTCGTACTGTCTTTCGTAGCCGCTATTATCGATGACCACGTTCCTAAACAATCAACGGTTAACGCGACTAAAGCGCCATCCGAGTTGGCTTCATTCGTCTTATCCGCTTATTCCGCACCTCTCATACGACCTCCAATACAGCTCGTTAAGTAAATTACTGTTCGCCATAGCGAACCAGTACTTCTATCTCCCCACGTAGAATGGGACAAAGCGCAGCCATCATGGTTTGTGACTACCAGCAATTCTTGTTTAAAGAGAACAATTAATGAAAGTATTTCAAAGCGTACTTTTGCGACCTGTATTTATAGCAATGCCAGCAGTGGTAATTATTAGCTTGTCACTAGCAAGTATTAGAGATGTGAACGCATCGACAGTGTTGAGTCTAGACGGGGCTATCAGAATCGCCCAATCACAGGACAATTGGCTAGCGAAAAGTCATTTAGCGCAGGAGCAGCTTTCCATCCTCAGCGAGGGAGCGAGTGCATTACCTGACCCGACGTTGAATATTGGTATGTTGAACCTACCTACGGACGGTTTTGCTTTGAACCAAGAACCTATGACACAGCTGAGAATAGGTGCCTCTCAACTATTTCCAAGGGGGAATACCCTAGCGTTACAGCAATCACAATTACAAGAAACTGCAGATAAACAACCTATTATGCGGGCTGAAAGGCTTTCTAATATTGAACTGCAAACAACTCATCTTTGGCTAGACGCATACTTTAGCCAAGCAAGCTATGCCTTAGTAAAAGATGCTGAACCACTTTTTGATAAGCTTGTTGAAATAGTAAATGCGGAATATGTATCCTCTGTAGGCAAAGCAAGTCAGCAAGATTTAATTCGGGCCGAATTGGAACTTGTAAGACTTCAAGACAGACTTATTACCTTATCCACACAGCAGCAAACCGCATTAGCTAGACTGAGTCAGTTTTTGTTAACTCCACGTCAGTCTCATAGTGAAGTCTCAGAATTTGAATATTTTGATTCAGTTGGAGAGCTACCAAACCATCAGCTTAAACATATTAGTACGCAATTAGCGCAATTGAATGCCTCGCATTTTTTAGATCAACAAACGTTGTTTTCTTTGATAGAAAATCATCCATTAGTGATGGTGATAGAACAGCAAATTAACGCTGATAAAATCGGTGTTGAGATCGCAGAGCAAAACTACAAACCACAGTATGGCGTTAGTGCAAGCTATGCGCTTCGAGACAACGAACCAGAGGCTCAAGGAGGTGATAGCCGAGCTAACTTTTTATCTATCGGAATGACTATGTCGTTGCCGCTATTCTCAACCAAACGACAGGATTCGCAGGTAATGAATAGTATTCATCAGGTAGAAATCACCAAGACAGAAAGACTATTACTTCTTCGTGAGCTTATGGCTGGCTTGCAAAGTAGCCTTCAACAATATCAAGGTTCATCCCAACGACTAAACATGTATCAAGAGGTGATCTTGCCTCAAATGTCCCAACAATCTGAGGCGGCTCTCAAGGCTTATACCAATGACTTAGGTGATTTTGCTGAGGTAGTAAGAGCTAAGATCGCAGAATTAGATGCAAAGATAACAACATTTAAGATAGAGGTGGATCGGCGAAAAGCGCTGGCGGAGATTCAATATTTTTTAGCCACTTATGAATCAGACACAGATTCATCCTCCAATGCGCGTACCAATTCTACGCTTAATCTCACGAGTAAAAGCCCACGCTTTCAAGGGATGACTAATGACTAAACAACAAAAAAACAATCGCTCATTTCCTGATTCTAGCAGGGTAACAACACTTTTCATTGGGGTAGCGATAGGACTCGTCGTTGCGATACTTGGCTACCTAATCCTTGTGCCATCCAATCACAATTCACAACATGTTGAGGCTGGAATAGACACGCCAAATAAACCCTTGTATTGGGTTGCGCCCATGGACCCTAATTTCAAACGAGACAAACCGGGTAAGTCTCCAATGGGCATGGATTTGGTTCCTGTGTATGAGAATAATAACGCCGAGATGTCACCCGGCACGGTTTCTATTGACCCAGTAACCCAACAAAATCTTGGCGTAAAAACCACAGTTATTAAAGCATTAACGCCGAACAAAACCATCACGGCATTGGGCGAAGTACAATATGCACAAGATGAGATTGAGCACGTACACTCGCGGATCGCGGGTTGGATTGAGGTACTAAATGTACGCGCTAAAGGTGATTTTATCGAAAAAGGAACGCCCTTGTACTCGATTTACTCTCCAGAACTAGTCAATGCACAGGAAGAGTTGGTTATTGCTCTTAGACAGAATAACGCTACTTTAATTAACGCGGCAAAGCTCAGACTTCGTTCTTTAGCGGTTCCTCAATCTCAAATACAAACCCTCGAATCCACAAGAAAAGTGTCTCACACTGTGACCTTCCTGGCACCGATTTCAGGTTATGTAAAAACACTGAATATTCAACAGGGTTTTTACGTAGAGCCAAGTGTCACTATGTTATCTATTGCTTCAATTAACAGAGTTTGGGTGATTGCTGATGTATTCCCTAATGATGCGACCATGTTGCACGTGGGACAAGAAGGAACAATTACAAGTGACCATTTACCAGGTCAAATCTTTGAAGCTCAGTTAGATTACCTGTACCCAAAGTTAAATGAACTAACACGCACTACACAAGCTAGATTTGTAGTTCAAAACCGGCTCAGTCATTCAAGCCAAGTTCACATCGAGCAAATGCTAAAACCCGGTATGTTTACCCAAATAGCGCTGTCTTATAGAGGTGAGAATGCCAATAGTGAAAACGGCACAGTTTTGGGTGTTCCAAAACAAGCTGTGATTAGAAGCGGTAAAAATGATCGAGTTGTATTGTCATTAGGTGAAGGGAAATTCAAATCCATTAATGTGCAATTGGGTCGAGATTTTGATCACTACTTTGAAGTGCTAGATGGTTTGGTTGAGGGGGATGAAATTGTCACTTCCGCTCAGTTTCTCATCGATTCGGAAAGTAGCATAACCTCTGACTTTAAGCGTATGGAAACCCCTGATAGCACACCTTCTAGTGGACACGAACATCATATGTCGATGCAATCTCCTGTGAGCCAACAAACAGACGATGCTGATAGCACATTAGAAGAAAAAACGAGTGCTTGGACCGAAGCCACGATTAACAATGTAGACAAAGAACGACGCACGGTTAACCTATCACACGGTTACCTAGATGCATTCAATATGATGGGCATGACGATGAATTTCAGTGTGTCTGAGCGCATTGACATCAATGAATTCAAAGTAGGGGCAAAGGCGCATGTTGAAATTGTTCGCGAAGACAGTGGCATGTTCCAAGTGAAAACACTTCACATTATGAGCGATGTCGAGACTGAGCCAAATCATCACCAGTATGATCATTCAATGGGAGATCAGCAATGATCAACCGTGTAATTTTGTGGTCTATTCAAAATAGGTTTTTTGTACTTCTCGCTACGCTTTTAATCGTTGGCACAGGCGTTTACTCAATAAAAAATACTCCAGTAGACGCCATTCCTGATTTAAGCGACGTGCAGGTTATTGTAAAAACGTCGTACCCAGGGCAAGCACCTCAAGTGGTTGAAGATCAAATAACTTACCCGTTAACTACAGCGCTACTATCAGTTCCCAAGGCAAAAACGGTGAGGGGCTTCTCATTTTTTGGTGATTCTTATATCTACATCATCTTCGAAGACAACACCGACATCTATTGGGCGAGAAGTCGCGTACTGGAATATTTATCGCAGGCTTCCACTGCATTACCAGAAGGGGCAAAACCTCAATTAGGACCTGATGCAACAGGTGTAGGTTGGGTGTATATGTATGCGCTAAGCGATAAAAGCGGCAAGCATGATTTAAGCGAACTTCGCAGCTTGCAAGACTGGTTCTTAAAGTACGAATTGCAAACGGTAGCGGGCGTTTCTGAAGTGGCAACTGTAGGCGGCATGGTAAAGCAATATCAAGTCATGGTTGACCCACTTAAACTTCAAGCTCTGGATATTCCGCTTTCTCACGTACAGCTAGCACTTCAGCGGGGTAATCAAGAATCAGGAGCATCGGTCGTGGAAATGGCAGAGGCCGAATACATGATCCGTGCAACAGGGTACATACAAAACGCAGCGGATATTGAAAACATTCCGATTGGTTTACGAGCGACTGATCAAAACAGCAAGGTTCCCATATTGATAAAACACGTCGCCAGTGTAGAAGTAGGTCCGCAAATGCGCCGTGGTGTAGCCGAACTTAATGGCGTAGGGGAAAGTGTTGGTGGCATTGTAGTGATGCGTTTTGGTGAGAATGCACAAGCAACCATTAATGGCGTTAAAGCCAAGTTAGAAGCACTGCAAAAAAGCTTACCCGATGGCGTAGAAATCATTTCAGTGTATGACCGCTCAGGTTTGATAGAACGAGCAGTAGACAATCTAACGCAAAAGCTGTTGGCAGAATTCGCTGTAGTCATCATTATTTGTATGGTGTTTTTGTTTCACTTGCGCTCTTCTATTGTGGCAATCATTAGTTTGCCCATTGGTATTCTTGGCGCGTTTGTGGTGATGCAATGGCAGGGTATAAACGCCAACATTATGTCCTTAGGCGGAATCGCCATCGCCATTGGAGCAATGATAGACGGTGCGATAGTGCTTGTTGAGAATATGCACAAGCATATGGAAAAAACAGAGGTTAATGCAGATAATCGCTGGAAAGTTGTGGCTAAGTCTGCAACTGAAGTGGGGCCTGCGCTGTTCTTCAGTTTATTGATTATTACAGTAAGTTTTCTCCCTGTATTTACCTTGGAAGCACAAGAGGGACGAATGTTCAGTCCGCTTGCTTACACGAAAACTTATGCCATGGCTGCAGCAGCACTGTTAGCAATTACTCTAGTACCTGTACTCATTGGATATTTTGTTGGGGGCAAAATTACGTCAGAAGCCAAAAATCCGGTTAACAAGTTGCTCATTGCGGTTTACAGGCCGGTACTAAAACAGGTGTTACGTTTTCCAAAGTTTACTGTTTTTGTGTCTGTTTTCATCATGGCTGTTGGAACGTGGCCGTTGAATAAAATAGGGAGCGAGTTTATCCCACCTTTAGACGAGGGTGATTTGATGTATATGCCAACCACTTATGCGTCGGTATCTATTGGTGAAGCAAGAGATATTTTACAGCTCACGAATAAACTGATTAAAACTGTGCCTGAAGTAGAGACGGTGTTCGGCAAAGTGGGTCGCGCTGAAACGGCTACCGATCCCGCACCACTAACAATGATAGAGACTTTCATTCAACTTAAGCCAAAATCTCAGTGGCGCGAAGGAGTAACCACCCAAAGCTTAATAGCTGAGTTCGATAACTTAGTTAACTTTCCCGGATTAACTAATGCGTGGGTGATGCCGATCAAAACCCGCATCGACATGTTAGCAACAGGTATTAAAACCCCTGTGGGCATAAAAATAGGTGGGCCAGAGTTAACTACAATTCAATCGATTGGAAAAAAACTCGAAACGCTACTTGGTTTAATGGATGGCACAGCTTCAGTATACGCAGAGAGGGTAGCTGGCGGCCGTTATATCACCATAGACATCGATAGGTTAAGTGCTGCACGATATGGCCTTAACATTGCGGATGTTCAATCCTTTATCAATAGTGCTGTTGGTGGCGCTAACATTACCAATAGCGTAGAAGGGCGAGAAAGGTACCCGATTCAGATTCGCTTCCCGCAAGACTATCGCGATTCTCCAGAATCACTGCGTCGCCTTCCTTTTGTGACGCCAAGTGGTGCACATATTCAGTTAGGTGACATCACTTCAATTCAAATCGAAGACAGCCCACCTATGATTAAAAGCGAAAATGCCCGTCCAAATGGCTGGGTTTACGTGGATATAGAAAACATGGATGTGGGGCAATATGTAACTGACGCCAAAGCGTTGATATCCGAGCAACTGGAATTACCAACAGGGTATTCACTGACGTGGAGCGGACAATATGAATATATGGAACGGGCTAAGGCTAAACTCACCTATGTTGTACCGCTTACACTGGCAATCATCATTGTATTACTATACGCCAGCTTCAGAAGCTTTCCGCAGGTTGTGATGATTATCGGTACTTTACCTTTCGCGCTTATTGGTGGAATTTGGCTGTTATATTTAGAAGACTTTAACTTTTCAGTAGCCGTTGGCGTTGGATTTATAGCATTAGCAGGTGTTGCTGTTGAAATAGGTATCATTATGCTGGTGTATCTAGACAGCAAGTACAATGACCTAAAGCAATCCTTCAACGAAGTTGAACTAAAGCAAGCCATTATTGAGGGTGCAGAACAAAGGATCCGACCGGTAATGATGACCTCAACCTCTATAATCTTCGGATTGATGCCGGTGATGTACAGTTCGGGCGCAGGGTCAGAAGTCATGAGTCGGATTGCTGCGCCCATGGTCGGTGGCATGATTAGCGCATTACTGCTCACGCTTATTGTACTGCCAGCAGTTTACTATTTATGGCGTTCATCAAGTAGCCGGAATTTCATATAGTTAGTGTTACTTGAGTTAGTCTTTTTTCAAGTTTCAGTGTTGCCATTCATACTAATTATGCGTGGCGATACGTAACCCCACATTTACCTCACATTTGTCATTTATACATACGCAATGATGACAAAACTGTAGTAGTTAAATGGGGTAGTGAACATATGACGCTAAAACGGCTATACGTAGCATTGTTTTCAATCAGTGTTGGGTTTCCAAGTATGGCGCAGACCGTACTTGAACCAATCACCATTGATGTGGATGAAAACACAAAACCAAATACGACCATTGGCACCGTTGATTTCAGAGATGGGGTATCTGATAAAACAGTACGTTTGGAAGTGGGAGCAACGGCGATAAGTAATTGGGTAACCAACGGCGAGCCATTTGAACCTGTTTCATTTGCGTCTAATTTCAGCCAAACACCCATTGTGTTTGGGCAAATTCAATCGAATAGTGACTATCAAGTTGAGTACGAAGTAAGTACCTATTCTTATTCTGGCGTTACCAGTAAAAACAACAATCGTTTATTAATGCGTCATCGCATCAATAATGTTAATCCACTCGGATTTGAAGCAGTTCTTGAGTCTGAACTCGACAAAAAGGGTACCAGTGTTATTCAAAGCTTCATCGATACGGGTGAGGGTGAAACACTCGGTTGGATAGCATTCGAAGCGCCTATTTCTGCAGTTTGGAACGATAAACCCTTTGAAGTGTCGAGCACAGGCACTGTGGTTACTCACAATGCTCATGGTCATTCTTTCACTGCTCCTATTACTGATACGCCGGTTATCTTAACGTCGCTATCCACTTATAACGGCACTTCACAAAGCGGCGTTGCCATTGATGAAGTGTCAGCAAATAAAGTAAAAGTTCACATTGATAACCTTGATGACGATACTCATACCGCGGAAAACGTGAACGTTTTCGCGCTTCAAGGTACCGGCTTACTTCATACAGAAACTTATGCCATCGTAGGTGAAACTGGTGTCATCACGGTAGAAGATACCGATAAGGAAAGTCCGTTCTCAATCACATTTTCAAAGTCGTACAATAACCCTGTAGTTTTTGTACAAGCCGTGGGAAAAGACAAAGACATTTATGACGCTGCAGTGCGTTTAAACTTTGTTGCACCTATGATGCTTGAGGGTTATTTACACTCAGACAATGAGAGTGTGGTCCCTTATAGCTTTGGTGAATTTGATCTTCATTATCAAATTTTTGAAGCCGGTCGCTGGGATATACCACTAGAGCATTACACCTACGAAATCGTTTCTGGTAACGATGCCGGTGTGTTCACTATTGATGCCATTAAAGGCGATATCAAAGTAGCAGACCAAACCCAATTAGATTTTGAACTGGGTAACAATCAATACTCGTTAACGGTTCGCGTTACTGATGGCGTTGGTAATCAGTACGATACTGCGGTAACTATTAACGTAAACGATATCAATGACTCGCTGAACAACAACGCTCAATCCATTGATGGTTTAGACGCCGATGATTGGACGGGGTGGGCAGTTGCACCAGCGGGCGATGTTAACGGTGATGGTTTTGATGACATTGTCGTAGGTGCGCCTCAGTCAGATATTCTGACTAATGATGGCGCAATCGTAATGGAAGACAATGGTGCAGCTTACGTTCTCTTTAGCGATGAAACTGGAACATTCCCAACAATCACAGAAGTTAGAGCAGGTACGCGAGGCTTTGGTATATTAGGCGCTGCAGCTGGCGATAATGCAGGCTTTGCGGTTGCGGGCGGCGTAGACATTAACGGTGACGGCCTGTCAGATGTTGTTGTAGGTGCTCCCTATGCCAGCGTTAACGGTGACAATTCTGGCTCAACTTATGTGGTATTTGGTAAGTCCGACACAAATTATGTTCCGCTATCTGATTTAAACGACGGTGGCAGCAATGACGGTTTTGCTATTCATGGAGCCTACCAAGAGGACTACGCTGGCGGGTCTCTTGTTGTTGGCGATGTCAACGGTGATGGACTGGGTGATATTGTTATCGGCGAAACCGTCACTCGATTCCTAGCGGGTACAGGTTCATTTGAATTACGGAACCTACTAGAAGACGGCACCGCTGATCCCAACCTCGCTTATGTTGTTTACGGTAAAAGTGATAAAAATGTAGTTTACCTTTCAAACGTTGCTACCGACTATAACGAGCAAGGTTTTGCCATTACTCGTCCGAGCAGAAGACTATTCGATGCATGGCACTACGGTGCACAAGTATTACCAACGGGCGATTTCAACAGTGACGGTCTAACAGACTTTATAGTGAGTCATGGGCTGTACGTAGACACCTCAGGCACAAGCTATGTGGTTTTCGGTCGCATTGGTGGTGAATCAATAAAATACAACAGCATTAAGTCAGACGAAAACGGTATCAAAATTACGCCGCAAGGCAGTGGTAATTATGGTTTCAATTTTGGTGCGGCGTCACTCAATGCACTGCCTTCATTTACTACGTCTCACGTAGGTGATGTAAATGCTGATGGTGTTGATGATATTGCGTTGTTACTCACAGATACCGGTTGTTGCTCTGGTATTGCACATCCAAGAGCGTACATTTTATTTGGTGGCGTAGACGTTGCTGATGAGATTAACCTTTCGGACATTGCAGAAGGTAACGGTGGCTTTGTTATACACAATGACGCTTCGAATATAGACCATAGTGACTTGCAGGTTATCTTGGGTTCTATTGGTGGAGCAGGGGACCTAAATGGTGATGGTTTTGACGACATTATTATTGGCGACCCATTTGCCGAAGACAACAAAGGGCGAGTGTATGCGGTGTATGGCCGAGAAGACACTGACCCAGTTTATTTAAGCGAAATAATTGAAACCAGCCAAGGCTTTTACTCTGAAGGCAACGGTGGTGAGCAGTTAGGCCAGTTTATTGCTAGTGCGGGTGATATTAATGGCGATGGCATCAAAGACATTCAATTTGGTACACCTTCAGCGAATAAAAACAACCTAAACAACACTGGTGCGGTGTATGTGTTAAACGGCGATGGTAATTTAGTTAACCTTTGGGGAACCAGCGCTGGCGATACCATTACCGGAACCACAAACGCAGATAACATTGCTACTGGCACCGGTGACGACGTTATTTACACTAATGGTGGTAAAGACGCGGTTTATTCTGGTCCGGGTGAAGACACCATTTATGTTAGTGATAACACCTTTATTCGTATTGATGCAGGCGGTAACACAGATACGTTAATCTTTGATGGCTCTGGAATAAACCTTAACCTAGCTGCAGAGGCTTCTCGTGTTCGTAACGTGGAAGTGTTTGATATTCGCGGCTCTGGTGCGAACTCAATTACCCTTAATAAGAGTGTTAGCAGTAACTCAAACCTACGTATTTTAGGTGACGGTGACGACTATGTTGGGGCAGCAAACAACCAATGGGTTGATTCAGGTGAAACACAGGTTATCGATAACGTTACTTATAAGGTATTCACTTCTGGTGTAGCAACCATGTTAGTGCAAGACGGTGTTTCAATTGCCGTAAACAATGCACCAACGATTGAGAATCAAGCGTTCACAGTCAGTGAAGCATCGGCAAGCGGAACTATTATTGGTACGTTAGATGCTGATCCTAACGATGTTGGTGACTTCGTTACTTTCCAAATCTTAAGTGGTAACACCGATGGCGATCTAGTGTTAGACGCCCAAACAGGTGAGCTAAGTATAAGTCCAGATATCTCTCGTCTAGATTTTGAAAGTACGCCATTATACACCTTAGAAGTTATCGTATATGACCAATACAACACCACGGACGTAGCTGAGGTTACAGTTGAGGTGTTGGACATGGAAGCCATGACCATTAGCTTTGAAGGCGATGCGAGTGGTGAAGCAAGCTATTGGGGTAACAATACCGTACTCGAATTGTTAGGAATGAGTTCACCGGATTGGGCGTCTACTGAAACCAAAATGACGTGGACACTTCCCGACGAAGATTCAGGGGCAGCAACATGGCCAGCATTTAGAGTTCAGTCTGGAGGTAAGATTCATTACGTAGGTGGCTTAGACGTATTTGGCGGCTGGGTTGAAGCTGACATTCCACTGGTAATGGACTTAAAATTTCCAGATGAGATTCAAGTAGGCCAGCCTGTTAACTTAACAACACAGTTCAAAGTAAAATCAGATGCGAACTTCATGGCTTCCTCACCTGGTGTCGAAATTTCAGCGGAGTTGATCGTTGAAGACTTCTTCATGAGCTTCGAGTCAGAAGTATTCCCAAATATGAATGACACGACTGCAATAGACTATGGCTCAGTTGAAAAGTCAGTCGGAGCAGAATCATCTGGTGTTTACGGTGACAACTGTGCCAACGCACTGAATCGGTCTAAGTGTTACAAACTGGAAGATGGTGTTGAAGTTTATGATTTAACTCGTGAACTTTCAGATGACGACATCGCTGCGCTAATTGAAGCGCATCATTATGAACTTTCTTTAGCGACCACCATTAGCCATGCAAAACAAGTAAGCTCGAATCTTACTTACGACACTACCATGGTAGATGGCGTGTATATGGTAGATGTAGTTTATGCACACCTTGGTGCCACTGATGGTTTTGAAATTATCAGCACAGATCATTCTGATCCATTGGCGTCGATAACATCATTTGTTAGAGCTGAGACCACTGACGAAGAAATCGCGCTTTACATAAAAAATCTCACCCGCGATACCTTGGCTTCGGAAATAGAAAACAGCGCGCGAAAGGCCATCGAAAAAGCCATAAATTTAGAAGTAGATAACTTACGCTTCCTAGCAGGTCATGACCTTATTGATTGGGTTTCAGAAGAAGTTTACTGGGGTAAAAACTGGACCAAATGGCATGCTAAAGCGGGTATGGAAGCCGTAGAAGGTACCTCTGAGCAATGTATCGACGATTTTTACGCACCTGTTGGTGAAGATCTTTACCGTAGCTACAAATTTAGCACGCTAGATACTTTTGTTAGCATTACGTTAGACTTATTCCAAGACTTTGAGTTGAACGTTGAGCCTTCTGCAATTTTAGTTTTAGAAGATGGCTCTGAAATCTACTTCGACCCAGAAGAGGACATTGTTTTCACACCTGAGTTACACCACGATGTTAATAACGACGGTATGATCGACGCCACATTGACTGTTGATGTTCAGTCTCACTTTGTTAACAAAAGTGATATGAAAGCGTCGTATAAAATGCCGTTTAAGTTCTTAGAGTTCTCATATAACGTGCAGGAAGCTGTATGTACTGATGCACAAACCTATTTTATGGGTAATCAGGGAATTCAGTATGAGAAAGGCTCTTACGGTCCTTTAATGGATAGTGAATGGGTATTTGAGTTTTCAGATACTGATTTCGGTGGGCCAACTGAAGTAACGCTCGCTCAGAATACTTATACAACCCACTTATCGTTTGACCTGTGTAACACCAACGGTGTTTGTGGTGAACCAGTGTTGTCATACAACAATAATGCACCTGTGGCATCAGATGTTGTAGTAACAGGTGATTTTATTGGTAAATCAACAGTCTCAGCCACATACACCTACATGGATCACGATGGTGATATCGAAGAAGCCTCTCGCTATCAGTGGTACCGTTCCGCAACGGGTAGTGATTCAGACGCACAAGCAATTGACGGCGAGTCCTATCAGTCTTATGCCTTGTCTATTGACGACATAGATAACTACGTCGCTTTCTGTGTAACACCAGAAGACGGTACTGACTACGGCAGCCCTGAGTGTTCTGAGTGGACATACGTTGAGAGCCCTTACCAACAAGATTTATCTATCTTGAATGGATTCGGTCAATCTGTAGTGTTTGATGGTACAGATCAAAGCATGGTGCAAACCCTAGACAACGGTTTTAACCCTGACAGTTCATATACCATCGAAGCATGGGTGAAAGTCAACGCATTGAATCCGGATGATAATTCTAATCTGATTACGTTTACAGAAGATGGAAACACTTCTAAAGCAGCAATTAGAATATTCTCAGATGGCCGTATACGGGTTAAACCAACAAATACTGCGTTTAAATCCACACAGACAATTACTGTAGGGAAATGGCAACACTATGCCATCAGCTATGACCAACCGACTCAACAGCTATCAGTATACTTAGATGGAGAGCTTATTATCTCCGAAGTCGATGCCGCAAGCTCGAGTGACGTTTACTTTGTTTGGGCATCAGGTAATGACGGTGTTAGCAAGAAACTCAATGGTCAAATTGATGAAATCCGTGTTTGGGACTATGCGTTATCGCAAGAAACCATTACTGCCAATCGTGCATTGGGTGTCTCGCTAAGTGATTCAAGCTTGGTGTCATATTACAACTTCGACAATATGGTTGATGGTGTAGTGGGGGATCTAGTTGGGGGAAGCTCCATGACATTTGTTAACTCGCCAGAACTCGAAAAGCACAATGCCTACTTAACCTTTGACGGCAATGGTGACTATATCGACTTTGGTGATCCGACCGATGGTTCTCTAGATTTTGCGGGTGAGAATTTCACCATTCAAGCTTGGATTTATTTAGAGCCAGGTTCGAATGGCACCAACCGAAATATTCTAGCGAAGAAAATTTCATCTAATGCAGGTTACAAAGGTTGGAGTTTGAGCATAAACAGTTCCAACCGTTTGCAATGGCAACACCATGCTTATAACGATGGCCAGAAAACTTATGCAGTGGGAACTACGTTCAAGACTGGTCGTTGGTACCATATAGCAGTAGTTGCCGACTGGGAAGTAGGTAAAATTAAAACCTTTGTTAATGGAAATGAACAGTCTGGTAGTGGGAACGGTTTGGGTGACAAGCGCAACTTAAGTAACCATGTGCCTATGCGTATTGGTGCATACAGCCACGACAATACCACATCCAATACCTTTAAAGGTCACATAGACAATGTAGCTGCATGGACCCGTGTCCTAACTGCAGATGAAATTGCAGCATGTATGGACGAAATAGTGTTGGGCTGTGAGCAAGACATGTTGTTTTATTATGATTTCGAAAAAGAAACCCATAAAAACAAGGTTCAAAACAGATACGGCGGGACTATTTACGGTGCGGCTACAGTAGATAACGGTATCAATGCATCATTTACTACAGGTCATGACCAAAGCTTTATTGGAACACTTCCCATCGGTGAGGGCAGTGAATTCAGTGTTGTAAATATGCCAGCAAATGGTGAATTATTCTTCAGTAGTTATACGGGTGAATTTACCTATATTCCTAATGGAGATGACACCGTTCTGACTGATTCATTCACTTATATCGTCTACACACCAGATGATAGATCAAGCGTTGAAAAAGTAGTAACGATTAACAGGGAGTAATGGTTATCACACATTCATAAATCAATAAAACTACAGCTTACAAGCATCGACCTCTTGTAAGCTGTTTTTTAATTTTCACGTGAATTTGTCACGTTTCAATTTTTGAATTCTCCTTTTTGGAAAAAATTACCTAAATTTGGATATAAAATGATGCATTTACTTAGACTAGTAGCGATGTGTGCAACAACGTTGGCTTTTGGAACAAACGCTGCCGTTATCGATAACGAAGATTCTCTGGCTGGAAGCTTCATAGACACAAATACAAATCTTGTATGGATGGATTTTGGTATCAACAATAATTACACCTACTACGAAGTAGTCTCAAAGTTAGCTGACGGTGGGGAATTTGAAGGCTGGAGACTGCCCGATTACGATGAGGTATACGACATGTGGTTCGGTGTTATCAATGCAAGTAATTCTGATATTGACCGAGTTCGTGAAGATTTCTATGGTCCAGGTACAGATTTGTATCTTGACGCTAACTCTGATGGTGCTGATGACTCAGTCTGGGATAACGCTTTTGACGTGATGGGTTACAATAGCTTAGGGACTGGTTTCACCGGATTCGACTATACAAAAGCTTGGGGCCTTTTTGCTGGTGAAGATGCTATGTACTCAATTGTATTTGATGACTTTCTGGATTTAGAAGTAGATGGCGAAACGCGTGAAGACTCGATTGCCTTTAACAATGGATGGAATCAAGAGTACCTAGCGGACGATATCAACACTAATTTGTCTACCTTATTAGTTCGTGTGACTGAAACTGTCAATGTATCAGAACCTAATACAATAGCCTTGTTTACTGTAGTACTTTGCGCATTTGTCACAGTTCGTCGTCGTGAAGAAAGTGCAACTCATTAGCTCAGTAATAGAAATTTGAAGCCAGCTTTTTCGCGCTGGCTATTCAGGCTCATCCATCACGCCATCATCCCACCAATCAACGCTTAAGATATGTTCAATGTCGTAATCCCAATCGAAACTTATTTCTATTCCAAGCATTCCACAGTAGGTGTTTAAAAAATCGATAAAAATCTCTGCCAGTGGAGATTCAAACTTTTGTTCTGGATAAAGATTGAAAGGTACTAAAACGATGTTTTTACTAAGTGCTATTAGTTGTCTAGCGATTACTTTTTCCGAGGCGTTCCGTGCGTAAACTACATGTTTGTTTATATCTAATACCACTGCCGTTGCAGAGTCAGGGAATATTCCGCCTAAATTTAAACAGCTATTAACGTATCTTCCCATTTTAAGCTGTTCAAAAGGGTTAAGTTCAATTGAAAGAGTAAGATCTTCATTATTATATTTATAGCTTTTAGAGAAATTAGCAGACCAATGTTCTCTCACTTGATCATCAAGAGTGTCGAGCCAACCTACACTTTTAGGGTGGGCCCATAAATAGTCAGTCTGTCCTTTGCAGGCCGCCACTAAGAATTTTTTAAATGGCGTTTTATTCAGGTTTGCATTCTTCAACATCTTTTGTGCAAATAGCCAATCGTCGATACTTGTATGTTGAGGTGCCAAGTCTTTTTTGAGCTCACATTCAACATAGTCTTTTAGGGACAATAAGATAATTTCTGGCTTACGCTGAGATAAAACCCTTAAGTGTCTTTCCTTTTGAAACTGAGTCATCTGATGCTTACCAGCAACAAAAGCTTTAACCGATTTGGGTATGAGTGTCTCTGCACTTTTGGGGGCGACTACTCTGACTACTTTTACGGCATTTTCCAAATACTGAAAATGTAAACTGAACTGATTGTCAGGAAATAGCTTTTCTTTCCATTGCTTCACCAACTGACGTCTATGTTCGTGAGCAAATACACCTAAGGTCTCACTCACTGTTATTAGTGCTTTTGGATATAGTTCCAAACCGGTTGCAACTAATCTCGGCTCCATATCAACAAGCGTGTTAAGCCCCCAACCAATAAGCTTTCCCTTGTTATGGTTTGAACACGCTTTTTCAAAAACTTTGAGCGCTTTCTCGCTTATGTCGGGAAGACTGTCGAGTCTTCCTAGCGCATAGAGTGGCATTTCAATATGTGCGTCTGGACTGAATGGAGGTTTTGAATATTTGCTAATCCATCCAATTATTGGGGGGAGCTTGCTTTTTAGTTCGTTGGGTTCTTTTATATCGTCGATAACAAAGCACAGGTCGTTATAGAACTGCTCGACATATTTATCATCTAAGAGCATAGCTTGGTGAAGAATACTTTCGAGATAATCGGTAAGGCAATGCCACATGATTTTTGTGTTTCTATGACTAATATCAGCCGCAACAAAGCTTGATATAAAATAACAATAGTTGACGATATGGTTAGATGAAGCAGCAGCGAATAGCTTACTGTTACAAAAATCGGTCAAATAAAACGAGAACTCTGTTAATGAATGAGAACGATACCAAAGATCTCTCGTCACACTGTGACTTTTATCGCTAGAGACTTTTTTTAGCATTGGTTGAAACCAATCGTTACTAAACTCTCCCAACATACTAGGAGGAGCAAACCTAAACGGCTCTGGCTCATCTGCCTTTAACTTTAGACCTGCAATTAAGTAACTCTCGTTTATGCCTTCAGATAAAGCAATGACTAGATTGGCCAAAGACGCGCTTTGAATTTCACTGGGGAGCGCCGCTACTAAATTTAACGCTTCAATGCTAAAAGGCGCCGTAGAGTCGCCTAATGCAATAAATACCTTAAACAACTCATTGAGTGTTTCTTCACTAAAAAAATTAACAGCAATTAACCATCGCCAATTGGAAATAGAAGTTGAGAATAACTCAATTAATGTTTTCTTGAGCGGTTCGGACAATAACTTGTAGTTCTCTTGAATTTGAAAAATGTCTCTAGATTTAAGAGGCTTAAGAAAAGGGAAAATATCTAAATAAAAATCTTGTTGAAGCCCCTTAGTATCGTGGATGTCAGAGTGATAGATAGCAAGGTAGGGTTCAAGGGGAGGGCGCTGCAATGATAATAATCTTGTCGCTGAACCTAACAAATTAGCTTCTATGTTAACTTTGGGCAATAGCTTCCAGCATTCACATAGAATTTCAAAAGTTTGTTTCTTGCTGTTCAGTGCTGGACGCAGATCGCCTAGAAAATTTTGTCGTTGTTTGGGTGGTTGATATTTGGTTCCCTTGTATCCTCTGGGATGAGCGGCGGTTCTTTTGTGCGGCAGAACCGGTTTAGCCAGGTCTAGTGCTGGAGCATTATCGTTAAGATGATTTTCTGGCACTGTGTTTTCAATCACAACCAGTAACGCAATTAATACCTCCGGCGTCAGTTTTTTTGTCGACCCGATCAACCTCCAACTACTGATTAAAGGTTGAAAAGGCAAAGCATCTTTCGCACTGAGGGATTCTATATTTATACGACGCCCGTTTTCTTGTAACAGCAGTAACTCGCTATCTGTCCTAATGATGTTTGTGCTCTTAATTGACACTACTTTACCTTCCATAAAAACAGCAATAGCCATTTTGATTGGCTTAAGGGGCAATCAAATCATAATAGGTACGTGCGTAATAATTCAATGAAAAACAAAGGATTTTATGTAAAGCTTTATGTGTAAAAGACAAATCAATGTCTTGGATGAGGCGAGGGATGACATGTGTTTAAAGGAGTTAACATGTTCTTCATTAGAAAAAAGCTAAGCGTTTTCGGTATTTTTCTAGTAACACAGTCAGTGTTCGGTCAGCAAACGTACAATTACCAACATCTTCAAAACAATGACCTAATACAAAGCAATGTTGAACGGGTTGAAGAAGGTATGTTTGTAGGATGTATTGACTTTAGTATCACTTATTCAGACGCTCAAAATAATCAAACTGAAAAAGTCGCTGATGCCAAGTTTGTTATCAAAGAAACACTAAAGGGTTATGGTGACGATAGAACAATCTGCTTTAACTCAAATGGAGATTGGCTCCACGTTTATAATAACGGTGAATTGGTTGATTCAGTTTCCCAATCGATAAACATTCCAATTAGAGTTTTGCTTCAGTACATTTTGCCCAACAACTTTATTCATAGCTTTAACACAATTTGGTCAAAAAGGTATTAAATAAGAATTTATGTTTTAGGTGATCAAGATAGAAAGGATATACCAATTAGAATGCTCATCTATGGAGAGGACGAGATCAAGAATTGGATTCACTACGCAATTGCTAAACAGCAAGGTGATGAACCACCGTCAATTGAGATTCCTAAGCCGGAATCAGACTAAATGATAAAAATAATTATAGGGATCGCTATGGGTTTTCTGTCTTTTTTAACAAACGCTCAGAATAACAATGACAATCTGCCTTGGAATGGCCGAGCAAGTATTTTAGAGCATATCTCAACAAGCCTTGATACCAATGGAAAGATAACTGAAATTGGTGAAACGCTTCCTGATGAAACTACTTTTTACAAAGATAACGACTTACGTTGGGTTGCAGGAGGGGGATGGATGGAGCTTTCGGTCATCATGGAGATGCAGGTAGTGTGAAAAAAGAAGCCAACAAAGTTGCCAACTTAGTCAAATCAATATCGAAGAAGGGAAGCCTTAGAAATCAGGTCGAGCTTTACAAGCTTTTGTTAAAGGACAGTCTTCTTGATTTTATAGATCCCGCATTGGAAAAAATAACTACCTCAAATGTCTCGATTGACCCACATCTTCATGAATTTGCGAGATTTCTTGCATTTGAAAGCCCAGATAGAGGTCCGGTGAAATTTGGAATAGCTTTGCTTGGTTTAATTCAAGATCAACAAGATTTAGAAAAATAAAAATCCTAGGAAGACATGAAGAATTTACTCTTTATTCAGTTGTCGCTGCTTTAAACATATCTGAACAACCTGAAAAACAGCTTTTCGAATTAGCAAGATATGTTGATGGGTGGGGTAAAATTCATATCGTAGAAAGGTTAAGTAATACCGAAGATAAAGAAATAAAGGAATGGTTATTACTTGAAGGTTATCAAAACAATATCATGTACGAATATTTAGCCTATACAGCGGCTGTTTCTGGGGGGTTCAAAGAGGCATTGCAAGCTGACAAAGTCAGTGGAGCTATGCTTGATTCCGCTGGAGACATAATCGAAGCATTATTGAATGGCGGCCCAGCAGAAGATCTAAGTGACTACAAAGATGCAGCAATAGTTATTGATTTATATATTTCACATTTGGTTAAAGCTGGGCAGTTAAAAATAGTACACTTCAACATTCTAAAAGCTATCGAAGACTATCTAGAAGACGATGAACTGGAATGGGAAAAACTAGCTGAAAACGGCTGGACGCCCGAAAAACGTCACATTGTTTTAGAAAGAGCCAAAGGGATAACTGACGATAGCTCGTGGAAAACAACAGTTACAAAGGGACTTAGTACAAACGACAACCAACAGTTTTGGGAGATTAAGCGTGCTGCCAGATATTTAGATATAGATCTTTGGCCAACCATATCAAAAAGAATAAATGCAAATCCAGAAGACACTATGCTGTGGTTCGATGTAATGCAGTTGGTCACTGACAAAGATATAAGTAGTATCATAGAGCTTGCTGAAAAAACCATTCCTTTGCTTACAATCTCAACAGGTCCAGCAAATGAGATGGGATTAGGTGAAAAATATAAGTATCACCAAATTTTAGACACTATTTTACAGGACCTTGGTAAATTTCCCGGCCATGGAACCCGCTTAATCGAAACAGGGCTCCAAAGCCCAGTCATCAGAAACAGAGTAATGGCAATAAGGGCGATTGAAGATTGGGGAATCCAACATACTTCTGATGAAATACTTCGAGTTTTAGAAACAACAAGTAGACTTGAGCCGGACCAAGAGATTAAAGAAGATATGAGAAGAATGTTAGCGAACGTTCAAAGCCAATAAGTTACAACGAATCGAGATGCGTTTTTACATTAATTTGGTTTTAAATCTGATAAAGCAGGGAAGCTTAGCTATAGAGCATATGGACCAAGCTTTCTAATTCCAGAGTTACTATGTTTAATTCCAGCACTGGAATACATTTGCCAGTGCGCTAATAGGTTGAATGATTAAATATCTTATTTAACATAATATGCATTATGAGAAATTAAGTATTAAAAGAGATGAGGGCGGTTCGATGTCAGCTTCTGTAATTTTTCCAAACTGCTATTTTCCCTTTGTGATACATATTACTTCACATCCCCAAAAACGGTATTTCCAAATCGTGCGCTACGTGCATGAAATTGCTTTCGCAAGGTCTAACTACTGTTTCATTCACGTAGCGTCATCAAATTTGAACGGGTTTTTAAAGTAATTTCTCTACAGGCAAAATTCTAGACAACCATGCGCCTAATCGTTGCGATAAAGAAGCTTCAGGTTCTGAACTAAAGCTTTTGCCTGATGCCAAGTCTGTCCATTGAAGCTTTCCATTCTGTAGCTCGAGTTTATAAGCATTCTGCGCTAAATAAATTGGTAACTGCTCAAGTGTTTTCCCTACGTATTCATTTTGCTCGAATAGAATGCCCATCTCAGTATTTAAATTTCCAGACCTAGGATCCATATTTATTGAGCCAGTTAAAAAAACGATTGTCATCTACTATGATGATCTTTGCATGCAAGCTCGACTTGCTTGAACCTGTGAGGCTCCAGTTATCGTTTGATTCGTCATTATTGGTTGCCTTAGTTTCCCATAGCTCAACATCACCATGTAATAACGCTTCACGATATTTCGCGTACCAGCCGTGCACTGCAAAAACATCGTTCGATGCCAAACTATTGGTAACAACCGTTACCTCGATGCCTCGCTCAATGGCACTTATCAGTGCTTCAGTGCCATGTTGCGTTGGAACAAAATATGGCGAAATAATAATGACTGATTCGTTTGCACTGGAAAGAATATCTCTCACATCTGTCACTAATTGGCTTTCGTTATGAATGACCTTGTTTGGCTCATCGTAATACAATGAGGCGTTTCCCCAGAAAAGACTGAGTTCGTCGTTAACTAGATCGTTGTACAATGTTGATGCTTTGAAGTTGTAACGTTCTGAAGTAAATGCATTTACAAGCTGCTGTTGATTGAAAACTTTTTGCGACAAAGAATCAGAATAACGAATGGATTCCTTCGCAATCCATTCAATTGGCGTCGCTAGATCACTGTTCCAATAGACATCAAAAGCAGTACCTGCTTTATCTACAACATCACCAAACACCATAAGAGGCTTTTCTTAAACAAAACCCTCAAATAACGCATAGCAAATGAGAATTATTTACGCCATTTATCATGTAAATGTTGCCACACCGCAAAGGATACGATTTACGATATAATCATCATCAGTGCATGATTCCTAAAGATATGCCAACAATGATAAAAGTAAGTCGACTAATCCACTTTTCGGTCTTTACCAGTTGAAGCTCGTCGTTTCCGCTCAACTTGCACGTAAACAGTGTCTGTTGTTGCACTACTTGAATGCCCTAAGTCTTCCGAAAGGTCCTTCAATGGACGATTTCTTTCAATTTCCATACTTGCTCCAGTGTGTCTGAGATAGTGTGTCGTGGCTTCATTTAGTTTTTGCGCGGCATTAAGGCCATGCTTAGCTTTCATCTTGGTAAAGGCGGCATCAAACACCTGCTGAATGAGTCTAGAAATCTGCCTACTGGTTAAGCCACCTCGACCACGTATTTTTTCAACCAAGATAGTTTGTTCACCTTTAGACGGTAAAGGTGAAAGACCTCGCCATTCTCGGTAACGTTTAAGGAAAGGCAAATAACCTGATGGCACAGTAATATCGCGGATCTTTTTTCCTTTGCCATAAGCCTTAAACCACCAGTTATTATCCTCATCTGTCCAAAAGTGACTCATCATGGGAGTCCAATCCTGACGTTCTGACAGCTCAGAAAGCCTCAGAAATAACGTTTTCATTGTCGCCACAATAAATAAGTTGCGCTCCAGTAGCGGGTCCTCCTCAGCCATTTCAACTGCAGTATCTAATAGGTATTGCCATTGTTGTTCGGTTAAACGACTGATTGTTTTTACCTGGCTGTCTTTTATTAAGTGTTTACAGTCTCGTTTTGCTAACGGTATGGGATTACCAAAACAGATTTCTTCATCAATCAAATGCCGGTAGAAAGAGTTTAATGCCACGAAAGTCGACTCGAGCGTTTGTAGAGATGGCTTGTATTTTTTGGGATCTGGCACACGTTCTTTGTCGTACTTCGGGGGTGTTTGTCTAAATGGCGTCCACTTAGGGTTTGAAGCAAAGTAACCATTCTCTAGCGAAAACCGGTCATGCAATTGGGTGCCGATCCAATTAACCGGTGGCGCCACGCAAAAGTCGATATAGCGTAAAATGTCAGCTTTTCGTAAATCATCAACCGGTTGTTTGTCGACTAGAAACACCCACAGTAGAAACTTTTCGATATCGTTTCTGAAACGTGTATAGGTATGCTGAGATTTGTTTCGGCCAATGTATAACAAGTAGTCTTTGGCCCAACCCCAGTGTTGCAATACCCATTCTGGTGACTGTTCAAGAAACTTTGTTAATTGTGGATAGTCTGCCGACTCATGCTCGGTCAGTTCGATATAGGTAGGAAATAAAGGCGTTGGTTTTTTGGTGGCCACAGCTGATTACATGATTCTTTAGTGTGCACCACTATAATACGCTTAGCCCACTATGTCTAATACTGAACCGTATTAGACATAAGGTTGTTGGTTACTGATTCCTAGCTATCCAGTTTTAAGCATTGGCTACCGTGTATACTCCAATAGCGATAAACCCTGCTCCTGCAGCGTAGTGTAGATATTTCTCGTTTATGTAATCACTTATCAGCGCTCCAGCCAAAACACCAAGTGCACTTGCCACAACTAGTGCTGCAGATGCTGCAAAAAACACCGTATATTTGCTAACGTCTTTGTCCGTAGCGAACAACATGGTTGCCAACTGCGTTTTATCTCCAAGCTCAGCGATAAACACTGATACAAATATAGTTAAAAAGACTTTCCATTCCATACATCACTCACTCAGTTAAATTATCCTACCGCTTTGCATAGCTTACAAAAAAGAGGGATTATCTCCCTCTCCTCATAAAGCAGTAAACCTATCTGTTTTTTACACCTTGGACTAACGAAAAAGGACAGGCAAAACGATCAGTGTTAACAGCGTGGATGAAATAATCCCCCCTATCACGACTGTTGCCAGTGGTCTTTGTACTTCTGCTCCTATGCCCACATTAAATGCCATAGGCACAAAGCCTAAACTAGCCACCAAAGCTGTCATTAATACCGGCCTTAAACGAGTCAACGCTCCGTCGGTAATACTGACTAAAAGATCACCTGTCTCTGCCAAACGCTGCTTAATAAACGATAACATAACCAAGCCATTCAATACTGCTATGCCAGACAACGCGATAAAGCCTACCGCAGCCGAAATAGACAGTGGCATGTCTCGAAGCCATAGCGATAATACGCCTCCCGTTAACGCAAGCGGTACACCAGTAAAAATGATAAGTGCATCCTTGAGAGATCCAAACGCGATGACCAGCAAGGTGATTATCACAAAAAGCGTTGCTGGTACGACAATCATTAATCGCTGGCTAGCACTTTCAAGCTGCTCAAACGTGCCGCCATATTCCAACCAATAGCCGCTCGGCAGAGATACCTGTTGGGTAATCGCCTCTTTCGCCTCCGCGACGAACGACCCCAAATCTCGCTCTCGAACGTTTGCGGTTATGACAATGCGTCGCTTGCCATTTTCACGACTTATTTGACTGGGCGCGTCGACGTATTGCAAGGTCGCGACTTCTCTCAAAGGTACAAAGTCGCCCGACGGTGTAACCAGTGGGATATCTTTTAGACTCTCTAAATTATTTCGAATGTCATCTCCAAAACGGATGGCTATTTCAAAACGTCTATCTCCTTCATACACTAGACCGGCAGATTGGCCGCCGATTGCTGTATTTAACCACTGCTGTAAATCAGCGGTATCTAATCCATAGCGCGCGAGTTGAATGGGTTTGGGGTCAACGGTAAAAATAGGCACAGCGTCAACTTGCTCAATTCGCGCATCGGCAACGCCATCAATGCGATTAATAACTTGCAAAATGTCGCTTGCTGATGAATACAGTGTATCCAAATCATCGCCAAACAATTTGATACCTAGATCTGCTCTTACCCCACTAATAAGCTCGTTAAAACGCATTTGAATGGGTTGAGTAAATTCGTAGTTGTTGCCTGGTAAGGTTTGCAAGCGCGCCTCTAACTTTTCTACCAAAGCCTGTTTTGATAAGCGCGGGTCGGGCCATTCATTCTGCGGTTTAAGGATCACAAATCCATCTGTCACATTAGGCGGCATAGCATCAGTAGCAACCTCTGCGGTGCCGGTTTTCGAAAATACCGTTTTGACTTCTTTAAATTCCATAACAGTGTCTTCAAGCAACTTTTGCATACTTATTGCCTGTTCGATGCCTGTCCCAGGTATACGCATTGCGTGCAGTGCAATATCGCCTTCATTAAGCTGAGGCACAAATTCAGTGCCGAGCTTTGTGCCAATCCATAGCGATGTCGCCACCAAAACGCTTGCTACAATCACCACCGCCCAACGCATTTTAAGCGCAAAGTGTAAAATTGGGCGATATACGTTTTTGGCGCCAACGATGATAAGACTTTCTTTTTCACTGACCTTGCCTTTCATAAATAAGGCAACGGCCGCAGGCACCAAGGTAAAGCAAAACACCATCGCAGCCAATAAGGCCATGATCACTGTAGCCGCCATCGGATGGAACATTTTTCCTTCTACGCCGGTAAGTGTGAAAAGCGGCACATACACAATGGTGATAATAAGCACGCCAAAAAGGCTCGGTCGTATAACTTCGTTGGTGGCCTCAAACACCAATTTGAGCCTCATCTTTAGAGTCAAAACATCTGCTTTTCTCTTTTGCGCCTCTGATAATCGTCGGATACAGTTTTCAACAATAATGACGGCACCATCCACAATAAGTCCAAAATCCAGCGCGCCCAGGCTCATTAAATTGGCTGACACACCGCTTTGCACCATGCCGGTGATGGTAGCCAGCATTGCTAGAGGAATAACAGCTGCAGTGATAAGCGCAGCCCTAATATTTCCCAGCAAAACAAATAACACGACAATAACGAGCAATGCCCCTTCAACTAGGTTTTTTTGTACCGTCGCGATGGCTTTATCGACCAGCGTTGTGCGGTCGTAGACGGTTTCGAGCAATACGCCTTCGGGTAGGCTTGGTTGGATTTGCTTAAGCTTTTTGCCCACAGCAATGGCGACTTCGCGTGAGTTCTCACCTACAAGCATCATTGCAGTACCGATAACGGTTTCTTTACCTTCCCGTGTCGCCGCCCCCGTTCTAAGCTCTTTTCCAATCGCAACTTTCGCGATGTCTTTTACTTTGACTGGCACGGTATCAAGTGTAGACACCACTATCTGTTCGATGTCATCGATATTGGCAACTTGTCCCTGTGAACGAACCAATATTTGTTGTCCATCGCGTTCGATAAAGCCTGCCCCTTGATTGGCGTTGTTTCGCTCAACTGCCTCAATGAGTTGCTGTATTGACACGCCAAACTGAAGTAACTTTTGAGGGGCGGGGTTTATGTGATATTGCTTTGTATAGCCACCGATCGCGTTGACTTCTGTTACGCCGTTTACAAGTGCCAGCTGTGGTTTGACTACCCAATCATGAAGCTCACGCAGCGCCATCGAGTCATAAGGTTCACCATCCTGTTGGGCGGCCCCCTGCTCGGCACGCAAGGTATACATGTAAATCTCACCAAGCCCGGTTGCAATGGGCCCCATTTCTGGCTCTACCCCTTGCGGTAACTGGCTTTTTATCACGCCCAACCGCTCATTGATCAGCGCGCGCGCAAAATACAAGTCAGTTCCCTCCTCAAACACTACAGTCACTTGCGACAAGCCATAGCGAGATAAGGAACGGGTGTAGGCTAAATTGGGGATACCGGCCAATGCAGTTTCTACTACAAAGGTGATACGCTGCTCGGTTTCCAATGGCGAATAGCCCGGAGCTTGCGCATTGATTTGAACCTGTACATTAGTGATATCGGGTACAGCGTCAATGGGCAGTTTTTGATAGCTATAAATCCCTAGTGCAGCGACAAAAAGGGCGAAGAGCATCATTATCCCCCGTCGCTCTATTGATAGCTTGAGTATTGAATTGATCACAAACAAGTCTCCCAATCACCAAGCTTGACGTTGCCAAATAGCGGAATCAGATTTCCTTGTTTAATGATCATGGCCAGCCTCCGATTTTTGCAAATCGGCTTTCAAAAGAAAGCTATTTTCAACGACGATGATATCCCCAAGCGATATGCCGCTAAGGATTTCCACATTGACCTCATCCATACGCCCGACTTCGACAGGCTTTGCATGGAATTCACCTCCTTCCCTGACAAACACAACCGTTTCATTTTCGAAGCTTTGCAATGCTGAGCGAGGCACACGTAGGTCAACATTAAATTCGGACGTGGTAACAAGTCCTTCCACCAACGTGCCAACAGGCCACCGCTCAGTAGCGTTATCGATAGAAACAAACACCGCAGAATGCGCCATATCTTCGGCAATTGCCGTAATATGACTTATGGTAGATTGCTGTGTGGCGTCAGCATAAGAAAGCGTGACGTCTTGGCCTGTCCTTATCGTGTTAATTTGACTGGGGAAAAGCGCAAGCTCTGCCCAAACACGTTCGTAGTTAGCAATGGAAAAAAGCACTTGTCCATTAGAAAGCTCTCCCACATTTGCGTGTCTCGCAATCACTTCGCCATCAAAGGGTGCGGTGATGTTATAGCGCTTTAAGCTTTCATTTGATTCAATCGTCGCAAGCACGCTGCCTTTCTTAACACGCATACCGATATTGACATTGGCTTCTATGATCATGCCATCAAAGCGTGCTCGTACATGACTTAATGAAGCAGGGTCGGTAACAAGTCTGCCGTAAAGCTTGGTTGTTTGACGGAGTATTCCGCCCTCGGCTTGGCTTGTAATGATCCCATTCGCTTGCACCATCGCTTCAGACATTGCAATCACACTCTCCTCTTCAGTCTTGTGCTCATGTTGAGAGCTCTCCTTGTTTTCATGATCGTGATCGGACTCTTCGCTGTGACTGTGTTGCTGTGAAGCTAACGCGGGTTCTAAGGTGTCTATAGCTAGTAGTGCGAAGCATAAAAATAGAACCATTAAAAATTTCATTGATAATATTGATTTCATTGTCATGGCCTTTCTCATGCTTATTGGGAAAACGTGGATGACGAGAGACGCTGAACAGATTGTCCCGTCAGTGATTCAATGTCGGCATTTCTAAGATGTACGCGACTCGTCGCTTGAATTAAGGCATAACGTTTATTCAGCAATTCTTGTTGGATGGTCATCCATTCTAAATAGCTGAAACGCCCGTCTTCATAGGCTTGCTTCACTTGTTCTAAAGCCTTTTCAAGCGGCGGGATAATGCTTTGCTTAAGGGTTTGTGTTTCGAGAATGGCTTGGTCTCTTCCGTAGAAAAGCATGTTAATTTGACTGAACAGCGACTGCCGAGCTGCTAAACGCTGTTGTTCGATTTCGTCTAGCTGAGCTTTTTGAGTATCGTACTGACCTATATTCCTGCTCTTTTGAAATAAAGGCACGCTCACACCCGCAACCAAAGCAGTCTCGCCAATTCCTTGCATGCGACGAATCCCCGCGCTCCACGAGACATCAAATTGATTGTTGGTCTGAATCAAGCGTAAATTGGTTTCCGCTACACGGGATCGCTCGGCGTAGATATCTAAAAATGGACTCGATGCCACGACTCGTAGAAGGGGCTCTCGCGCTTGAGTGTCTGGTGTACTAAAAAAATCGCCCTGAATATTCAAAAACGACGGTGACGTATCTCCCCACATAATCGCTAGGTGAGTGTTTGCTTGTATTATCCGTTTTTCAACCAGTAACACATTCATGCGGGCTTGAGATAACGCAGCTTCTGCACGATGTTGTTCAAACTCAGCAGTTGCGCCTGCCTCAACTCGTTGTTTTACGGCTTGATACGCATATTGCGCCAATTCGAGGCCTTGTTGAGCCAGAGTAAGATTAGCCTGCTCGGTAAGGGCATTGATGTAGCGCCGATTGACCTCCCCTAAAATACCTAAGCTTACCGCTCGCTTCTCAGCTACCACTAAGCTTCGTTTCGCATCGACAGTAGCTAATCGCGCATTCACTTTATCGCCAAGCTCAATAACAGATGAAAGTGTTAGTGTTGCCTCCGCTTCCTTAATCCCAGAGACTTCACCCGTTCCTAAAACATCTTCCAACTCAAACTCCAATGTATATCCGGGATTGAGTGCAGCTGATTGTGCCTCACCGTCAAGCGCTAGTGTCTTAAAATCAAAAGATGTTATTTGCGGGCTATAGGCCAATGTGCGCTTGACGGCATCTTCTAAAGTAATACTGGTTATTTTGCTCTCTTCAGCCAAAACTGTTATCGAGTAGAGTAAGCCAATCGTCAGGGCGAAAAGCACACGCTTATTGTGCCCACACATTCGGGCTCGTTGGGCATATCCCAAGTTAAATAAATACATAAAAATCCTAACAAGATTAATTTCATTGAGTGACGTAACGGATGCGGTTTCGTCGGACTAAAATAAAAATGAAGGATTAAACTTTAGGTGGGCGTAGCAGTCTTTCTGGCAGCGCGTTGAGCACTTTGCTTAGATAATGAAAAGTGTGTAATTGGCTAAATTCGATAACATCGGAAGTCACGCTTTGACTCAGCCATTGCACATGAGAGCCGTGGCAGTGACCGCAATGATGACAATCGGCAGGATTATGTGTGTTATCCCCTTTATCACTGGCAACCGTTTCAGCCTGGTGTAAGTATGTGTGCTCAGTATGTGTATGTTCATGTTGGTGCTCAACGTTATGACTTAACGATGCGACATCGTGTGAATCAAGTGCTTTGCCCATTGATAAAAATGACTGACAAATCAACAATGCAACCAACGCATAGCCAAGGTGCGTGGTCCACTGTTTGATATGATGCTTAGTGCCGCAGTGCAGCTTCTGAGTCATAGTTTTCATAATTTTAATCATACATCGCTTATATCACTTCGTCACGGCATCTTTCATCCGCAAATTCAAACTCTATAGTGGTATGCGCAAAACCATAATTGCTCAACACGTTGGAAAAGTCGGTCTTAAGACTTTTGATATTTTTTAGCTCAATGCCTTCAACCAGCACGATATGAACAGTCAACACATGTTGTTCACCATCGAGGGACCAAACATGGAGGTGATGCACTTCACTAACCGAATCATGCCCTGTAAATCGTTGTCGTATCTCAACTAACTGCGCGTCATCGGGAGTGGCTTGTAAAAACAATAAAAGTGTCTCTTTCAAATTTCTAACTACATTAAACAGGATAAATATGGTGAAACCGATTGACAGCAGTGGATCAAGAATGGGCCAATTAACGAACAACAGCACAATGGAAACGATCAATACCGCGACCCAGCCCAGCACGTCTTCTAACAAGTGCCAGTTAAGTACACGCTCGTTGAGGCTCTTACCTTTACTAAGTTTAAAAGCAGCGAAACCGTTTACCAAAACACCAAAGATGGCTAACAATAACATCCCTTCTACTTGCGGCATTTCAGGCGCAGACAAACGAGGAATGGCTTCAAACAAAATCCATACAGATCCCACCGTCAGCACTAACCCATTGATAAGTGCCCCTAGCAAAGAAAAGCGTTTGTACCCATAGGAAAAGGTTTGATTAGCGTCTTTCCGGCTTAACTTGTTAAGCAGCCAAGCGGTGCCTATTGACAAGCTATCACCTAAATCATGGACGGCATCTGCCATAATCGCCGTGCTGTTAGTGAGCCAACCACCGATGAATTCGATGATGGTGAACATCACATTGAGAAAAAATGCCCAACCAATCCGTTTTGAGGCGGTCTCTTCATCACCGTCATGGTGATGGTGTGGATGATTATGCACGATTGACTATATCCAATATCGCTTGGTTCTCTTTTGATATCGACATGGGCTTAAATGCACTGACGTTACTGCCGCCGGTGTTACCAGTTGGCAAAAGACCCAAGAAAGTTTTAGTCAATGCCCCTACAAGGCGCAAAGTTTGACCTAACATTTCTTTAATTGAGCGCTGCCGCCACCCAAATACAAACATACGCCAATGCACCAAGGTATGAAAATACGTCGATTGTTGACCTAGCACATGCGCATCCTCCAGATATTTGAATTCTGTTTCTAAGTCGCCTTGCAAACGGGCACGCTCTGCTGATGCTAATTTTTCATATATGAAAGGGGTAATTTTTCTTTTGAACTGTGTATTCATTTTCATATTGCTTGTGCCTCACGAATTTCATTATTAGCGTCGGTTAAGATCAATCTTGCTCCTCGCAGCACCACGCAGGCGACAATTGAACCAACCGCAATATCCGGCCAACGGGTATCGGTTATCATAACAAGTATACCGGCGCAGATTACGCCTAAATTAGCGATGACGTCGTTGGCTGAAAATATCCAACTGGCTCGCATATGCACTTCATCACTTCTATGATTGCGAATGATTAAAAGGCATATCACATTGGCGATGAGTGCCAGACCGCCCATCATTATTATTAATACAGAGACGGGTTCACTGCCATAAATGCCGCGCCTGACAATATCGATGAGAATGAGCAATCCTAAAGCCAATTGAAAATAGCCACTTACTTTTGCTGCATTGGCCTTGTGAATGATGGACTTGCCTATTGCATAGAGTGCTATTCCATACACAATCGCATCGGCTAGCATATCCATTGAATCAGCAATAAGTGCCGTCGAATCAGCTATCAGTCCAACGCCTAACTCAATGACGAACATAAAGGCATTTATCCCTAAAAGCCAAAAGAGTACACGCTTCTGTGATTCATCATTAACAGTGACTTCACAACCACAACCACTCATATGCATCTCCAAAAAAACGTTCTGATGTTTCCATCTTAATGTCTATACCAGGTATAGGTTCAAGCGAATTACTCCTCAGACTTTCTTTCGACATTCAAACCACCTACACCAAAAGCGATGAGCACAAAGCTCAAAAGTATCACCAAGGGGTGAAGTAATAGGCTGTGCACGATACTTTGCCCTGTAATAAAGCCATGAGTCAGTGCAATAACCAACGTGATAAAACCAATCCACAGTAAAAATGATTTCATTTTTCGTCTCCTGATAGAGCGTGTTATCTAGACTGAGTAAAACTATAATGTCTATACTTAGTATAGGGTCAAGAGCAAGGGTGAAATTATGCAAATAGGTGAATTAGCAAAGCAAACTGGGTGTAGCATTCAAACGATCAGGTTTTATGAACGCAAAGGTTTGCTCGATAAACCGTCGCGCAGCGAAGGAAATTATAGGCTTTATGACAAAGCCGCCGCGGATAGACTTATCTTTATTAAACAGTGTCGCGCGCTGGATATATCAATGAAAGAAGTCGAACGCTTGTTGGAGCAAAAAAACTCACCCAATCAGAGTTGTGCAAACGTAAACCTGCTTATAGAAGAACATATTGCGCAAGTTGATGCCAAAATAGATGAGCTTCAACAGCTTAAAACCGTACTTGCAGACATGTCCCAAAAGTGTTCTAACGAAAATACAATCAAGACATGCGGCATTCTCAGTGAGCTTGAGAGATAACCTAAAAAATTAATCTTTAACTCAAGTATTTGAGCAATTGTAGTTTGATTGCATCTTTAGGCTTAATGAGACCAATGGATGTGCTTGATCTTCCACTGCCCGTCTTGCTTCACCAAAGCGATCGTTTCCATCCCCTCGTAATCACGATCTTTACCGTTATAATTGCCCACAGTATGAGTACGAGATATTGATATTGCTGTGTTCTCAAACATCGTGACTTGATGCTCAATCGATTTGGTTTCAACGGCAGCAAGATATTTCATATCAGACAGCATGTGATGTTGAGCATATTCATCAGCACTGCGTTCTACACCACCACCTTCAAATACAGTTAGTTTGTCGGCCAATAGCGCTCTGGCTTTCTCAACATCACCGGTTTCCAATGCAGTGTGAAACGCCAAAACTACTATGGCTGGCGGGGTATCAACTCCGATGAAAAGTCCTTGCTCAGACTCTTTGTTTTCGTGTGCAAATGCTGTGAGACTTAATGCTGTTAGCATTACAACAATGAGTTTATTATTAATCATTTTTTCTCTCTTTTAAGTGTCAGTACTCAGGTCCAACAATACTGGTAAGTCCTGCGGTAATGAACAGTATTAAAAACGCAATAAGCATTTCCATTGATATTGATTTGTTAAGCTTCGAGCTGTCTAACTCTCTTTTTAAATTCGGTACAAGCTTATATTTATGCCTCACTGCCAACATTGAAATGAAAGAAACCAGTATCAATTTCACAATGAGCATTTGCCCATAGCGCGAATTTACTAGATTCTCCAAACTACCTAATAATGAGTACGCCAATCCAAGCCCTGCAAGGAAAAGAGTGCCCACCATAAAACTTGCTTGTTGACCGAATTTCTCCATCACGGAATGAAGCTCACGGGCCTCCAAATGAGAGCATGCACGTTTTAAGGGGTAAAGTGCACCCATCCACCAAGCCATTATGAGCACATGGACACACAAGAGGGCCTTATCTACGAAACCCTGGCTGGAAATATGGCCGATTAATGTGAATGAAAAGGCGATTGTGGTAAGGCTCAAAAACAAGATGCAGCGTCGCAGAAAAAACCATTTGCTAGTTGTGTATGAAAAGCAAAACAACGCAACTAATGCCACTGCAAACCCTATAACCCGGAAGACAGTGACTTCACCTACAGAACTCGACCATATCATGCTGATCAGGTCCGCATCAAAGGCCCCCACAATACCCTCTTCCGCCAAAGCGCCAACCTGAGCGAAAAACCATAGTATGCTCGCCAGCAGAGCAAGACATAGCACTGTTTTCTCAATGCGTGCACTTGCAGTATATTTATTGTTGAAGTGAGAAAAGAATAGACACCCAGCTAAAACTGCAAAGCCTATATAAATTAGAGCTTTTGATAGAACTGTCACCGAATTCCAAAGTATTATCTCCATACCAGCTACCTTTAACCCTTCAATGCTTTAACCGCTAGTGCACCATAAAACTAAATGAGTGTTTCATTTTATGCCCGTCTTCTCCAAAGAAAGTCACATCCACTGTGTAGGTGTCTGGATTGAGTTTAGATATCGGTAAGGTGAAATTAACAACGGCTTCTTTCGTAGGCGAAAAATCAGTCTCAAGCTTTTCACCTTGACTGTTTTTCATTGTCAATTTCGCAACACGTGACGCTTTGCTGAACGTCAACGAAACGTTCTCTGGCGAAGCCATTAGCATAGCGTTGTCTTCAGGCGTAGTGTCAGTCACACTGACATGCGCCAATACTTGTTGGCTGAAACCAGCAACAATAGCCATTGATAAACCAATCGCTCTAAGCGTATTTGTAAAATTAAAACTTTTCATTTTTTCCTCTTTTTATCCTTTTTATTTGGGTGAGCGCCATAAAAAATACACGGCGGGCAACACAATAAGGGTTAATATAAGCGCGCTGACCATACCGCCAACCATTGGCGCGGCAATGCGACTCATTACTTCAGATCCGGTTCCTGTGCCATACATGACTGGCATCAAGCCGAAAATGATGGACGTTGATGTCATCATGACCGGGCGTATACGCATTTCGCAGCCCTGCATGACAGCCTGTTTAAGCGCGTCAATACTAAAATCATTGCCTAACTCTTTAAATCGGTTATCAAGATAGGCCAACATAATGACCCCTATTTCTACTGCCACACCCGCCAGGGCAATAAAGCCCACTCCAACAGCAACTGAAAAATTGAATTTTTCAAAATACATGAGCCATACGCCGCCAATGAGGGCGAAAGGCAAAGTGCCGATGATCATCGCAACCTGCGTAAAACTTCTAAAACTGGCGTACAGCAAAATTATGATGATGCCTAAGGTAAGCGGAATGACATAGGTCAGTTTTGCCTTAGCGCGCTCCATGTATTCAAACTGTCCACTCCAATTCAATGAATAGCCGGGCGGCAAGTCGACTTGTTCAGCCACTATTTGCCTCGCATTAGTGACATACTGTCCAACATCGATATTTTCAATATCAACGTAGACCCAACCATTGGGTCGCGCATTTTCACTCTTGATCCCCGGCGGACTGTCTTCAATGGTGATGGTAGTGATGTCCCCAAGCTGAATATGCGCGCCGTTTGGCGTCACAAAGGGCAGGCGCCGAAGTGCCTCAGGTGAATCGCGGTAGTCTTGTGGAAAACGCACTTGAACGGGATAACGCTCAAGTCCCTCAACGCTCGTCGTTAGGTTCATGCCACCTACACTACTGGCGATAAATGACTGCACATCGGCGATGTTTAAGCCGTAACGTGCAGCCCTTATACGGTCAATATCGATGGTGATATAACGACCGCCGGCTACCCTTTCTGCGTAAACAGAGGTCGTCCCTTCGACTTTACCGAGTACCTGTTCAAGCTGTTGGCCGATGGTTTGAATGACCGATAAATCAGGTCCGCCGATTTTAATGCCAACGGGCGTTTTTATACCTGTTGCCAGCATATCAATGCGGGTTTTAATCGGCATAACCCAAGCATTGGTTAGCCCCGGAAAATTAACCAAATTATCAAACTCATTGATTAAGTCTTGGGTTGTGACGCCAACTCGCCATTGGTCTTTTGGCTTTAACTGAATAAAGGTTTCAATCATGGTTAGCGGGGCAGGATCGGTCGCGGTGTCTGCACGTCCAACTTTGCCAAATACCGTTTCGACTTCAGGCACGGTTTTAATAAGTTTATTAGTTTGTTGCAAAATGTCTCGAGCTTCCCCAATAGACACCGCGGCATAGGTAGTCGGCATATACATCAAATCGCCTTCGTCTAGTGGCGGTATAAATTCACTACCAATTTTGTTCACTGGCCAAAACCCGATAATCAGCACTAAAACAGAGAGAAATATGGTAATTTTTGGGAAGCGCAACACCGCTTTTAATATGGGGCGATACACAGCGATAAGCGACCGGTTAATCGGGTTTTTGTGCTCAGGCACAATTTTCCCTCTGACAAAATAGCCCATCAGCACGGGCACTAAGGTAATGGCTAAAAACGCGGCGGCTGCCATGGCATAGGTTTTCGTATATGCCAAAGGACTGAACATGCGTCCCTCTTGCGCCTCAAGTGTGAATACAGGTAAAAAACTCACCGTAATGATAAGCAGGCTAAAAAAGAGCGCTGGCCCGACTTCTGTTGCTGATTTCGCAACTACTTCCCAACGGTTTTCCTTTGTGATTTCGGTCTTTTCCATATGCTTGTGCATGTTTTCAACCAGCACAATCGCACCATCAATCATTGCGCCGATGGCAATGGCAATACCGCCTAAGGACATGATATTGGCATTTATCCCTTGTAGGTGCATGACAATAAACGCACCTAAAATGCCGATGGGTAGACTGATGATAGCCACCAACGATGAACGCAAATGAAACAGAAACACTACGCAAATCAGTGCGACAACCGCAAACTCTACTACCAGTTTTTTAGTGAGGTTATCAACTGAGCGCTCGATTAAAGCCGAACGGTCGTACACCGGTATGATGTCCACGCCGTCTGGCAGACTACTTTTAAGCGAATCTAGTTTTGCTTTGACGCCATCAATCGTCGCTTGTGCATTCTCACCAAAGCGCATGACAACAATGCCGCCAACACTTTCGCCCTCGCCGTTCAGATCCGTGACGCCTCGGCGCATTTGAGGACCTATTTCAACTGTAGCGATGTCTTTGATGAGAATAGGCACACTGCTATTTTGTGGCGCTGAGCTTTGTGCCATATTGGCACTGGAACGCACGCCAACAGGAATATTTTCGATATCTTCCTTAGTCTCGATATTGCCTGTCGAACGGATCATGTATTCGGCTTCTGCCATATCAATAACAGACGCACCCGTCTCCTGATTACCGCGCTGCACAGCCATTTTCACGTGAGATAGCGGAATATTCAGTGCTTGAAGTTTGAGCGGATCTACCATGATTTGGTATTGCTTAACCATGCCCCCTACGGTTGCGACTTCTGATACACCGGGCACTGTTTGTAGTTCGTATTTTAAAAACCAGTCTTGCAGGCTTCTAAGTTCACTTAAGTCATGTTGGCCACTCGAATCGGTCAGCGCATACATATACACCCAACCCACCCCTGTAGCATCTGGACCAAGCTGGGGTTTTGCAGTCGCTGGCAGAGACGGCGCAACTTGCGACAGATATTCCAGCACGCGACTGCGCGCCCAGTAAAGGTCAGTATCGTCATCAAAAATAATATAAATGTACGAATCACCGAAAAACGAGAAGCCTCTTACCGTTTTAGCGTTGGGCACGGATAACAGCGCAGTTGTCAACGGATAAGTCACCTGATCCTCAACGACCTGTGGCGCCTGTCCTGGATACGAGGTTTTAACAATGACTTGCACATCGCTTAAGTCGGGTATGGCATCAACGGGGGTATTTTTCAATGAATACAGGCCGCCTCCAATCAGCATGAAGGTAGCCAATAAAACAAAGAATCGGTTGTGAATAGACCAATGAATGATTGAATTTATCATTCGTGACCCTCCTTACCTTCTGTTTTCGCTTCATGATGTTCCATACTAGATCCCATGATATGCAAGGTTTTGACTTGAAACATGCCATTGTCTTCGCGAATGATTTCAACATGCACTGTGTCGCCAACAACAAAATCATCAATATTGATATCACTGGCAACTGTAAAACCCATAGTCATACCCATCATGTCAAAGGCATCAAGATAACCATGTGTTAAGGTGACTCGACGTCTATCGAGCTCAACCTCCACAACAGTCGCTTCTGACCATGCACTTACCTCCTCCGATTGCATATCCTTTTGTTGCATTTCGAACTGCATATGTTCAGCGTGACCATCATGAGCAGCATGCGAGATTGACTCATCTGTCATATGCTGATGTATATTTTCTTTATTGGGTGATGAATCCTCGACAAAATGCACCGTCTTAATTTGGAACATGCCGGTAGGTTCACGAATGACTTCGATATGGATATCCATGCCGATTTCGAAATCGGATATCGCAATGTCATCAGCCAAGGTAAAATTCATGGTCATGCCCATCATGCCGAAGGTATCAAGGGGGCCATGGGTAATGTTGATCATGTTTCGGTCTGCTAACACTTCATTGACGGTCGCTTGAGTCCATGCACTGGCGTCAGCGTCTATCGTATTTTCAACCGGAGTCATGCGCATAAAGTCAGACGTAATACTGCTTTCAGAATCAATCAGAAACTGCGCTGAGGTCACAATGGCATCACCTTCTACAACGCCATCCAATATTTCAAACACATCACCAAAATCCTTACCCAACCGTACACTGACAGATTTGTATTTACCCTCTTCCATGGCCAGCACAACGCGATCGCTTTTGCCCGTTCGGATCACCGCTTGCTTAGGCACGATTAACACGCCGTCGTTTTCACTATTCCCATAAAAGAGTTCTACCCTAGTGTACATGTCCGGCTTGAGTGAATATGAGAGTCTCCCGCTCAGGTCTTTGGTTCGGTTGTCGACTACAAAACGTGCTTGCACCGTGCGCGTCGCGCTATTTAACATCGGATAGATGTAATCCAAAGTGGCCTCAAATACCTGGCCGGGCAAGTCGGTACTGCTGATACTTGCGCGTTGTCCAATGCTTAATAAGCTAGCGTCATTCGGAAATACATCTGCAATCACCCACACAGTATCCAAAGAGGCAATAGACAGCATCGTCATCCCTGGCTTGACATACATACCTTGCTGTACATTGAGCGCATCGATAAAACCCGTTGCAGGGGCTAGCACAGTAACGGTTTGAGAAATCTTGCGCGATTTTTCAATACTTTCAACGTGTGATTGAGGCACCGCTAAAGCGCGCAGCCTTGCCTTTGCAGCATTGATTAACGCAGCGTTTTGTTGATTCAGGGCAATAACAAACTCTTCCTGCGCGTTAACCAGTTCGGGGGAATAAATCGAATACAAGGCTTCACCTTTTTCAATGAAATCACCTTGCGTGCGTACATTTAGCGTCTCGACCCACCCTTCGATACGAGGATGCACATGCTCAATAGCATTTTGCGCATATTGCACCTGACCGACCGCTTGTATCGTGCCTTCAGGCTTTATACTTTTAACTCTGCTGGTTTTTACACCCAAGTTTTGAATTGTCACAGGATCAATAGATACCGTACCAGGCGAATCGTTGGCACTGCTTTCTTCGTAAACGGGTACCAAATCCATGCCCATCGGGGATTTACCGGGTTTGTCTCGCTTAAAATTTGGATCCATCGGAGCGACCCAATATAAAGGCTTATCATCGCCTTTGGTATCGTTTCCCGATGTCTCAGTCATGTCATGAGAGGGTGAAAAAACCAGGAAGGCAAGCACACTCATTACGATACCAAGCCCTAATCCAATACCAAGTGCTGCCTTGGTAGTGATGCTGTTTGTTTTACTTGTCATTGTTGTCTCTTCCACTTGCTTGGTTTACCTGCCTCTGTTGCTCAGCATCAAGGTGATATTCAGAAAAATAATAGTGAATCGAAGCCAGCGCTTTGCGTTTTGCTACCTTTATGCTAAGCGCAGTTATTTGCGCGTCCAGCTCGGCAATCTTGGCTCTTACCACTTCTGCGAAATCGCCCAAATCATTGGTGTAAGCATTCAAAGCAGCATCGGCTTGTTGTGCCATTTGCGGTAAAATTTGTGACTGATAAATAGCTAGGCGTTTGGACGCGCCTTGATACTGGTCGATGCTGCTTTTTAAGCCCGCCATTAGTTCTCTTAACACCAAACGTTTTTCAGTTTTCGTGGCTTCAACTAACTGAATACTGCTGCTGACTTGCGCATCTTGTCGAGCGGTAGAAAACAAGGGTAGCGATACGCTCATGCCCACAGAAAAAAAATCCGCACGGCTATTGCCAGCAGGCGTATCATCGCGAAGTGCATAACTGGCATTAACACCAAATTGCGGTTTAAAGTTTTGCTCAGCGATATCAATACCGATGCGCTCTGCTGAAATTTGCTGGTCAATGGCAACGACTAAGGGATGATTAGCCAAAGTGGAATATAAACGGTGCTCATTGCTGTTCTCTAGCGCAAGCAAAGCCCTCTTTTCTTGGGGAAACAGTTGCTGTTCGCTCGGTAATTCGCCGACTGCCTCAAAGTCAAAAGTTAAGCCTGAATAAGTGGCGCCTTGGTCTGGGCTACGTAAAAATTGCATCAGTTTTGAGAGCGCAGAGCGCTGCCGTGTTGATAGTGATATAAGGCGGTCTTGCAAGCGAACCAATTCTAATTCGGCTCTAATGATATCTTGTTGATTGGCCTTTCCAACGGATGACGCGTAACCTGCGCTGACAATATCGCCCAATTTGTCAAAGAGAGGCTCAGCGTCTTTTACCAAGGAGTAGCTTGCTTGATTTTGATAAGCATCTAGCCAAAGTAATGTTGTCTGTAAAGCGACTTTCTGCCGTCTGTCGACACGCTTGACGGGTTGAATGTTCGCCGCTTGTTGAAGTTGCGCTTCTTGCAATGTCAAGGTGTCGCCACGTGGAAACATTTGCGTGGCACCTACTTTCAACTGTGTCATCGGCTCTTGATCAAATGCAAACCCATCTGTTGGCAGATTGAGAATGCCGATGCTTAATGTAGGATCGGGCAAGGCACTTGCCCCTTCACTCAAGGCCATTAGGCGTTGCTGCTCAAATTGACTTTTTACTAACCAATCGTCTTGTGCCTGAGCAATATTAATGGCGGTGTCCAAACTCAAAACAGGTTTTTCGTTTGCATGGCTTAATGTGCTAGTGAAATTCAAGACAAGCGATGCCAGTGCAACCATTAGCGAATGAGTTGCAAACGCGCCACGACCGGCAGGTTTTGTCGAGGATCTGGATGTGTTAAATGAAGACACCCGTTTTCTAAAAATGTGTAATGGGCCCATGTCGGATCCTTAACTTAAAAAAGTTCGCAATCAGCGAATGTCATTTTTTGGACCTGTACATATCGCACGATGGGCATGCAAAGAGACAGAAAAACTGACTTGAACCGACCGTGAATGGTCAGCTATTCGCTACGTGAAAGAGTTGATTAAGCTAAAGATTGAATTGGGGGCCGCATTAAGAGTGCGGAAAAGGCCGAATGAGGCGGTGGTGAAGACTCGATAAACGTTTCATTTATATTGGGTAGATGGTCTTCAGATAGAGATCCAAAAATAAAGACAGCCGTTGCGGCAACGGCTACGCAAGCGCATTGCCCGTCGCAACAAGTATTTATATCAACACTATCACAACAATCCATTGTGGTTGTCTTGCCGTTATCTAACATCATGTGTACGGACATCGACGCTGTCTCTTTATTTGCATAAGCGTCAGCGTGCAAGGCATGATGGGAATCATTGCTCATGGAACAAGAATTATCAGACATCGATGAAAACACCATTGCAGACGCAAACGCGCCGCTTATCTGAGTGATAAGAAGCGCCAACATCATAATGATTGTCGTAAGCTGCTTTTGCATTTTCATGTGGCGAGTATAAATAATAAAAGCAACTAAATAAATAGTTGCGGAACCAACATCCATATGCCTGCACCAAACATGACTGCATTTTCAGAAAATGAGACAAAACCCAGTGGCACATTAGAGTCGCCACCCACACAAGCGCACTTGAGCTCGCGTTTATCGATGTAAACTGCTTTTGTGACCGATACACCGCCGATACCGCCAATGAACAACATGATTGGAACCGATATTACAGAAAGCGTTCCGCCCACCATTAATAAACCGCCCAGAATTTCTGCATAGGGATAAACAAAGGCATAAGGCACATAGCGACGAGCAAGTAAATCATAGCCCAAAAAGCCATTGACAAACCCTTCCAGATTTTGAAGTTTAAGTAGACCCAGTACAATCATGGAAAAACCAATGAAATGCATTATCAACGTTTGTATTTCCAATCCATTGCCAAATGGATAAGCAATGGCGACAGCTAATAATGCAGCAACGACAAAGACCGCTAAAACGGGAAAGTAGGTTGTGCTGGATTTATCTTTTGGCGCTTTCCCTAAGTGGCGTTGTAAGTCTTCAAAGCCGCCAACGCGCGCATTATCGATGATGATTTGAGGTGTAGTTTTAACATCCAGTTTAGATTTGACTTGTTCCACCTCATCACGTGACGTCAGTATTTTATCGTCGACCTGAAATCCCTTTCGGCGCAACAAATCTTTGGCTCGAAGTCCAAATGGACAAGTATGGTCGTCAGTTTCCATTCGATATAGCGTTGCTGATTTACTCATTGCCAGTCTCCTTATTTGTTGAAACACGATGAAATGATAAGCTGCGTACCTTAGTACGGTGTCAAGTAGACTTTGATTAAATTTGTCGAACGAGGTGATTATGAAAGTGGGAGAGTTTGCGAAACAAGCGGGCGTAAGTGTGGAAACCGTGCGATATTATCATCGCGAAGGCTTGTTAAGCGTACCTGAATCTCTAGGCGCTTATCGACATTACACATCAAAGCATGTCGACAAAATTAGGTTTGTTCAAAACGCTAAGTCAGCGGGATTCTCTTTAGCAGATATCAAACAACTAGACCAACTTGATGCGTTAAATGATAAAGCGACAATTAGGCAGATGTCAGAAGAAAAGATGCGATTACTCGAAGAAAAAATCCAAGAATTAGTCTTTGCTAAAACGTTTCTGACAGAGCTTGTAGACGCTTGCCGACAAAGTGATGAAGAACCTTGCCCCATACTGCAAACACTTAATGGTAAGCCAGCCTGAAATTCGTTTTGAATTGGCACTGACACATTAGGCGTAGAAGCACACTATAGATATGAGACAAAGATCAAAATTCGTGCAGTTTGTCTATGGGTATTACTTTATTATCAGCCCAAAGCCCCCACCAGTTCGTTTCACGTCCAACGATTACCACGATCGCAAGTTTATTCATAAATGCCTTGCGCCAACTACGCAAATCCATTCTCGAAGGCAATGGATTATCCTCTGGGTGCGTGTGCCACTCGCCTAAATAAATTAAATCCTTGTAAGTTTTTGCAGGGTTTTTCATATCAGCTAGATGATGCTCGCATCGTCTCACAAACCTTGTGTTGGTAGCGTAGTCGTGACGACAGGGCTCAGTAACACTCAGCACTTCAATGCAAGGCGGATTGTCGACACTAACTTGCTCATCGCGTTCTGCCCGCATAACCCCCATAAGTATTCCGCCCTGCTCTTTACTTGTGGATTTTAGCTGTCGATACTGCTGCATCGTTGTAATCACATGAGATGGCACTAATAAATATCGGCCATTGGGTAAGGTGAACATCAGATCGTGCATCAGCGCCGGCACACACTGCAGTTGTTTAATGGTTTGGGGTTTTGCCACTTTAGACGTTGCACACCTGCACCCACTCTATACTGACGCAACCTCGGCGCGTTTTTATCATGTATGTTGTCCAGCAGCGTATTGACAATAAGTGACGCACCGGCTAACGACACACTTGTCGCGTAGGGCGTAAAAGACTGGCCACAACTCATGGCTAGTCGATTGTGTGTATCGTTGTCGTTGTTATGTTTGAAGACCGGAAACCGCTCTTTACCTTCAACGCGAAGACATTGTATGCAGCCGGCAGTGTTATCATCCAGTAAACACCTCACTGCCTCGCCATCAGCATCTATCCAGCCGTGCAAAAGCGTTGTTCCCTGTGACAGTGTTGATCGATGATAATCAGAAGAAAGCATGTTAGACAGTGGGATATTACCAACCGCATCAATGACAATATCGCAAAGGGTCAATAGTCTCTTGCAATAGGCTTCATCCATTGGAGGCCACACCTCACATTTTAACGGCCAATAGACACTATTTTGTAGAAAGTGTTTAAGCGCGGACGATTTGGGCTCTCCTAAATACTGTGCATCAAGTACATGACGTCCTATATTTTCAGGTTTTAACCAATCCCCGTCACTGAAGATAAGCTCACCGCCCTCGCCTGTTCCCGCACCTAGTTTGATCAGTGTGCTTGCGATATACCCACCTAAGGTGCCGCAACCCACAAGGGCTATCTTTAAGCCTGCTAAGTCTTTGTTTAATGTATTTCGGCCAATCACAAAGCCAGGTGAGGCATTCAAAATCCCTATTCGTTCGAATGACGTGGCTTGTTGTGCCGAGAACATCGCAACAATATCTTTGAGCTTTCTGCCTTTTTGTCGTGACTTTTTAGCCGATTCACGGGCTCGTTGATCACGTTTTGCTATGGCGCGAATATCCCGCTTGAAAATCACTCTCACTGCAAAGTGGTGTGTTAAACCGCTATTGTTGTTGTAATTTATCAAGATCGTAATCTCATGGGTGCGAAGCGCCATGTTCGCTACTTTCTCCAGCAATAAAGCCACAAAACTGCTGCCTTGTGATTGGCTCCACGCTATAAACGCCTGCCATGATTGTATCGGCCAAGACAACGGTTTGTCAGCGTTTGCTTGAATAGGCGCGTCTTTTAAGGTTAGCGTAACAACATTCTCAGCGGCGCCTTGGTTGTTTTGGGTGTAACCGCGTTTATGTGACCAGGCTTTGAACGTGACACTGTTTTCCCCTTCATGGAGCAGTGTTTCTGAAGTTTCACTCTGGGTTACCGGTGACCACCTCTTGTACTGCGCTATGTATCGCGCTTGTTCATTTCCAATTAAATACGCATAACGGTCTGGTCGCCAATAGGCATCAAACTCATTGTTGAAATCTTCCAATGACAGCTCTGGCGACACCATGCGTTTGATGGTCAGGTTGATAAAACCAATGATATCAGACGCGGCTTTTTCGGGTTGCTCAGCATCCAAATAGTACGCATTGTCATCGATGTAGCATAAAGCATTCCCATCCACGACATGGGTTTGTTTTACACCCTCTATCTTAGGCTTACTTAAGATAGTGACTTTTGGCGCATGTAAAAAGGCTTCATCGGGTTCGTGAATAAGCAACGAAAACGCATGGCCTGATTCAGTCACGTCATAGCGATAGCCTAATGTGGGCGTGGAAACAGGCTCCACGCCGATATCCTTCATGGCTTGACAGAAACGAGCTAAGGTATCTGTCGCCATTAACCAGAGACGTGAGAACGCGCTGCAGAAGGCGTAATGGCTGGTGCCGCGACAACCGGCTTTTTGCGAATGGCTGCCGGCGTGGCTTTTTCCTTTACCCAGTCTTCACGGTTTGGCAAACGTTGCCCCAACAGTGCGATTAACGCATTCACCGCGGATTGTTTTGTGGATGATGCGCACACCGCTTGTGAGTAGCGCAGCGACAACCCAGCTATTCGCGTCCTGATATCCTCTACATCAGCCTCGTCTTTGCAGCGCGACGGAAACATATTCTCGTTATCGTCGGTGGGATTGTTAATCTCGGCGGCGAAAATAGTCGGCAATGCTTGGGTTACCACCAAGAGCGCTTCACACTCACTGTCGGGCGTTTTAGCAAACTGTTCCAATGCTTTTACGGCGGCAACCATCAGCATAATTGAAGAAGGCCCCCCTTCTTGCCACTCAAAATCACGCCATGCTTTGAGGTAGCGACAGACATTGCGTAAAAATGGATAACGTCGCGTCTGTGCGACAAACCAATCGTGTAACTGCTTGGGGTCTGATTGTTGCCACGGTGCATTGTCATCTAATAGTGCAAGGTACACTTGATTGGGATCCAGTCTTTGATAGGGAATGAGCTCATCTTTATAGGCAAAATTGAGGGCTGCTGATCGAGCTTCTGTCAGTTGTGCATATTTGTCATCAGGGATTGCATACACCGGGACATCGATATGGATTTGCTCGTCTATTTGTAGCCGAAAACACATCTTTTTCTCTGACAATGGCCAGCCCTGTTGTTGTGATAACGCGGTCAATGATTGACGTACGAGTGTTATGAGTATCGACTTGTTCGCTGCAGGGTTACTTTCGACAAAAGTCATCGGAAAGTACACGCCGTCATCCAAATCGATTTGTTGATTGGGATAACACGGGAGATTTTGGGTCTTATAAGCGTGACTGCCTTGAGTAAAAAATTTCGGGCTAAGGCTCTGAGCAAACGTCTCTTCAGATTTCCTACTGTCCGATGCATTTTTGCGGTGTAAGGCAAAGTCATCGCGTAGTTTGTCTCGAATCGTCTTTCTGCACGCTAGCATGAATTTATCCGTTTCATCTGGCACATCGAGCCTATCTTTAAACGCTGGTTCGCTTTGATTATTCTTTAGCAACTTTTTAACGATGTATTTTTGGTTCACGTTTACGCCTCTTCTGTCTTTTTTGGGCCATAATAAAACGCTGGCCGTTTTGCTGTGTGGTTCATAAACCGTTCGAAATTCGGTGCATTGATTTGTTCCATCGCCACCTTATGTGCACTGGCCTGAAGTATTTCCATGGCTTGATCGCTTGCGTTATCTAGCGCCAAAATGCTGGCTTTTTTCTCTAAAGGCATTTCATCAATATTCAGCAGATTATCGCCATTCTCTAACATCTTACCCGCTAAAAAATTGTGTAATGTCTCGGTGGTCGACATGGCTAAATCAATGATCCCTTCTCCCATTCCCCATGCCTTCCAGTAACCGCTATTATGCTTTTCAGAATGATCGCTTGTGCGCTTACTACCCATGGTACCGACTTGCATGACATACACGTCCGATAGCGAGCGTCCAAGGTAGTGTTGCGTTTCCATCAGGCCCATCAAAACGGGTGAATTGGCGGCGAGTCCGCCATCAACGAAACGCTCTTTTTCTATTTGATGGATAGGAAAATACGTCGGTGCGGCACTGGTGGCGAGCGCCACGTCAACGACCGATAATTTGTGATCGGTTCGCAAATATGGATGATGCGGGGTTTTAAACGCTCTGATTTGGCCATTGGTCAAGCTGATGGCAGGCACGAGTACATATTTATCCAACTCCCCTATAGTCGTTGCTTGAAACATGAGTTCCAAAACGTCTTTTAAGGGTTGCGATTTATAGAGCGGATGCAACATTCGCTCAACATTGCTAAACCAATTCATTTTCTTCGGAAAAATAGTGAGTCGGTGGGTCAACATTGTTTGCAAGATCTCACGTGCGGTCAGTCCTTTGGACAACCCTAACGCAATGATCCCACCGATAGAGGTGCCACAGATCATGTCGAAGTGTTTTGCAATCGAATACTCTTCTGCTTCTGTTCCTGTCAGGCCTTTCTGCTCTGTTATGTAGGTTTCAAATTGCGCGAGCACAGAGGCGGTGAATACCCCACGAATGCCCCCGCCACTGAGCGACAATATGTTGAATTGCTGTTCCATCGTCTTTTCTTGCAGTTTATTTTAGCGCTAGAAAAAAGCATTGGGGGTGATTGACTGTTTTTCAACCCATCAACTGAATATATTTACAGTATTTTGATGAGCAGAGATTCTGTGTATGGATTAATTTTAATTGCTTTGGTGAATAATCACCGCTCACTGAGGTGCTGAAGTGCTAGTTGAGCGTGTTAATTTATCAATCAGGTCTTGTTGGCTCTGGCACCTACCTTCCAGACGGCTTTTCTCGGTGCGTATCGCATCTATTTCTTTTATCATGTTGCTGTTGGCCTCCTCTAGTTTAGCGCATTGCTGTTTGAGGTGACTACACTCTGCTTGCAAGACAATATGCGCGCTGTTCAGCTCTTCAAGCGTGTTTTTCTGCAACTGATATTGTGCTTTATTTGCGCTTTCTGACTTGATGCTCGCATCACGTTCACTGCGAACAACAGCCAATTCACTTTTTAGGGTGTCAATGTGGTGATGTGCGTCTGCTAACGCGGTTTGTTTTGCCGTTAATGCCTGTTGGGTTTTATGAGACACCTGGCGTAGCTGTGCGCACTCTTGTTCATGTTTCTCACTTTCTCGTTCGCGCTGCTGTGCCATGGCCTCGCGGTAGTGAGACAGTGCCTGGCGCGCATCGTGATGCTTTTCCTCCAAAGAGCGGTTGTGCTGTTGCGCTGTGTCAAGTTGTTGCTCTAACGCACTGATTTGCTGATGATAAAGTTCAAGTTTCTGTTGTGACTTGTCATTTTTCGCACGCAGAGATTTATTTTCTTGCCGCAGCGCATCCGCGTCATCACGCTGTTCTTGATTCAATACCGTCAATGTGTCGATTTGTGCTTTGAGCTGTGCGATCTGTTCGTCTTTATCTTGTATACCCTGCTCAAACAGCACGGTCTTTTCGTCAAGTGTTGCATGGGCTTCTTTTGTCAAACGGGCAGCCACGTGGTGCAAAAGCTGTTGCAATTCGTCAGATAACAATACTTGCGCATGTGCTTCATCTTGTGCGTCTTCCAAATGTTTCAAGTGCTTGTGAATGGTGCTTTTCGAGCCTGTATGGCCCAGCTCCGCGCGCACTGCATCAATGGAGACACGTTCACCACGCGCCAGTAACGTTTGTTTGGCCTTTTCGACGTTGTGTAAAGTGATCCCGCTTCGTGCCATTATTGCATACCGTATTACGTAATATGTAAACAAAGTATATTTACGAGGATTCAAAAGCGCAAACTTGAAGAAATAAGAGGCGTGATAATTCTGGGTTATGTTACCTTGACACCTCTACAGCTTTGATAAACTGTCAAAGTGATACATACTGTGTTATCGAACCGTAAAACGTCGTGAAAAATACAGCACATGCCTGGCTCAAAACGAAACGTACATGTACATTCCGTCGACGACTATATTCATGCGGCCACACGCGATAACACGCGGCGCACATACCAAGGCGCGGTTGAGCATTTTGAAGTGGATTGGGGCGGTGTGTTACCGACAACCAGTGATACCCTGTGTCGGTATTTGTCCCATTATGCTTCTTTACTGTCCTTTAATACCTTAAAGACCAGACTGGCCGCTTTGTCCCAGTGGCATCAAAGCCAGGGGTTTGTCGATCCAACCAAAGCCGCACAGGTCAAAAAGGTGCTCAAAGGCATTCGCGCATTGCACCCTGCCCCAGTAAAAAAAGCACAGCCGCTGGCGATGTCCGTGTTACAGCGTATCGATAACCATCTGAACGAAGCATGTCGGAGCGATAAACGACCTATCGCTTTGCGAGCTGCACGAGATCGCGCATTAATATGGGTTGGGTTTTGGCGTGGATTTCGAAGTGACGAACTGACGCGTCTTACACTGCAGCACATTAATAAATCGTCTGACAATGCGTTGACCTTGTATCTCCCCCAATCCAAGGGTGACAGACTCAACACCGGCAGGCACGTCTCGTTACCGGAATTAAACGCGCTATGTCCTACGTCCGCGTTAAAGACATGGCAAGAGATGCTAAATGAACAAGAAGGCCCTGTATTCAGAAAGATTGATCGTTGGGGTGCTGTAGCCGAGCATGCGCTCAATCCACGAAGTATTAGCCGGATCTTGAGACAACGCTTACAACAAGCTGGAATAAGAGACGCACAGATGTTTAGCAGTCACTCGCTTCGCCGAGGTTTTGCGCATTGGGCCGCGCAGCAACATTGGAGCTTGAGCGATCTGATGACGTATGTTGGTTGGAAAGACACGCGAACCGCCATGGCGTACCTAGATTCGTTACATCCTACCTTCCAACAAGTTAACGCTCTGGCGTCGACTCATCTACATCGGTAGCACCGGGTAAAAGCTCCTCTGGTGTAACACCAATTACCTGTGCAAGTTGAAATAAAAGCTCCACGGTGATATTCGTTTCTCCACGCTCAATACGTCCCATGTAACTTCTATCTATTTTTGCTTTTAACGCAAACGCCTCTTGTGATAATCCGACGGATTTGCGCGATGCGCGAATATTACGTCCCAGCGCAAGGGATAAGTGTGACATAAACCGACCTTTCTAAAAGTCAGTAATATCTCTACTTGCTGCCTAATAAACCACGGACTATAATCCGCATTTTTAAAATTCCCTTTGCAGTAAAAAGGTAAGTTATGCGTCAATTTACGCCCCACCCTGGCCTTATCCGGGCTATTACATCATTGAATACAAGTCGATTTCGCGTGACCGAATTACGCGACCGTTACATGGCATTGTACCCTGACTCACAGAATAAAAATGATGTGAGACGCTGGGTACACAGTTTTATGCGTACCTTTGTTAAACATGGGTTTTTAGTGGATGTCACACAAAAACAGGACAAGGCTGCGCATTATCAGGCGACGAAGAAATTGCACGATACTGTCAAACCTAATACAGAGACAAAGTCCTCTTTTCAAAACGATAAGGTTTCAAATCATACAGAAATCCAAAAACGTCTGAGTGCAAGACAGCACGATATTTTGATCAGTTTGGGCGCAACTGAAGAACTTGAAAGCTTGCGAAATGAATTTCCAGAGTTAGCACCGCGTATTGACCAACAACTGGTTACGTTTAAGGATCAAAATGTACGCACCTTAGGCAAGATCAAAGCCCTTGAAGCTTTATTAGCACAACCATGATAGATCTGCGACTCTGGCAACAGATTTGCCATGACCAAGCCATTACGCATTTTATGAATGGCTATCACCAATTCGGTTGTTTAGCGACGCCGGGGGCGGGTAAAACCATCTTTGCTGCGGCGACAATAAAGCGTCTATTCGATTTGGATATGATCGATTATGTGATATGTGTGGCTCCTTCATTAACCGTCAAAGCGGGATTAAGAAGCACGTTTGAACACGTCCTGTCTCTTCCTATGGATGGGCAGTTTAATGCAGTGGGTGTTTGTATGACGTACCAAAGTTTAGCGAGTCTACCCCCTGCGCTTCTCAATCGGCTGCGTAGCTATCGACTCGCTATCGTTTTGGATGAAATCCATCATTGCGGTGGCCAGGATAAAGCCGAAGCCACAGCATGGGCCGATCCGCTTTTGGCCTTGACTTATCAAAATGAACAAGCTTATACCTTGTCGTTATCCGGAACGCCCTGGCGTTCCGACCGTTTGCCGGTCACCACGCTGCGCTACAATGCATTATTGTCTCCACAGATGCACTATTGTTATGGCTTAAAAGAAGCCATAGCCGATGACGTTTGCCGCGCCCCGATAGTGTCGGTCATCGATAACGAACACTGGACAGTCACCACTGAGCAAGACGGCACCACTCATCATGCCTCTTTAGCATCCTTGTTATCCCATGATGGTCTGCGTTACGAGATGGTGCTTGAAAATCCACGATTTGTTAGTCATATGCTTAGCCTGTCAGTACAAGAATTAACAAAAAGACGCAGGCGTTATGCCGATGCGGGCGGTTTGGTTATTGCGTCTTCCATTGCGCACGCGAAATACATTCAAGCTGAACTAGAGAGCATGACGCATGAACCGATTTGTATCATCACCAGCGAAGATCCCGATAGCCAAGACAAACTCAACCGATACCGAAAAAGTCGCCAAAAATGGCTGGTCACGGTCGGTATGGTCACAGAAGGCACCGATATCCCCCGTTTGCAGGTATGTTGTCATTTAAGTCGAATCTGTACGGAGCTGCATTTTAGACAAGTGCTTGGTCGGGTGCTTCGACGTCGCGAGAAACGCGATGCCAATACAGCGGTACTATTCATTCCGGCTCAACCTGATCTGATTACCTTTGCCAATCGCCTGCAATGCGAAGTGCCGGATGCCGTTGTGATTGACCGCCCAAAATTGACGTCGACACAAACAATAGGCGTTTCACCGTCCTCAACATTCCCTCTTTCACCTGTTAAGCACACGCCCGACAGGGTTTCCGATGAGAACAATGTCGATGACAATACAAGTGTGGTCACTTCATCAATAATACGCGCGCACTTACTCCCTTCCACAAATACAGTGACATCAAGCGAAGTGAGTGTGAGTGCCTACGGAAAATACAAAGAAGAGGTTTTGCGTTACATCTAGTTTATCGACCCATCTGCATCGACCGCTCTTAATTCCTCATGTAGACATTGCATGTTTATACGTACCCATCAACGTCCCCAAACCCAGCATGGGTTTCCCTATCGCAATTCATTTCTGAGTTTTTTGGCATCTAGTATGTAATTTTTTGGATAAACGTATGATTTAATTCTATAATGTTAGAGAAGCGATCATTCCAGAAACCTTAAAGGTTAGACCAGATTGATTTACTGTAAACATTTGAAATCTATAAATAAAATAAATTTTCGATAAGAATATTTTGGATCGTATGATCCAAAATGAAGCGAACGGAATTAATAACGATGGCGTCAAACAAGCCGACTGAAAAAACGTATGGGCAGCTACAGTATGCCTATGACTATTTCAATAAAAAACTGTTCAATGCCCGTTTGCCAGAGGTCGTTTTCACCTACCACAGACAAAATCGCGTCATGGGTTATGCCTCATTTCAGCGCTGGGAGCAAGGTAACAACACCTATGTTGATGAAATTGCCATCAACCCTGAATACTTTACAAAATACCCGTTAATTGAAATATGTCAAACGCTTGTGCATGAGATGACACACATTTGGCAGGGGCATTTTGGTAAGCCTGGACGACGCGGATACCATAACCAACAGTGGGCAAACAAGATGCAGGAAATCGGTTTGATGCCTTCTGCAACTGGAAAACCAGGAGGTGCAATAACAGGCGAAGCAATGATGGACTATGTCTTGCTCGATGGGCCGTTCATGCGCGCGTGCAAAGCCCTAATAAAGCAAGGCTTTTCATTTCCTTTGCTCGACCGCTTCCCCGTGTTTAGAGTGGATGCCCCAATCACAGTGTATGATGATAAGGACAATCCCGTCACTCTCGACCAGCACTACCAATTAAAAGACGCTCCATCAGCCCCCATGTCAGCTTACAAAGATGATCTTTCTGTTGTCGCCATCCAACCTCATGACGCTGATGAGGCAAACGTGTCATCGATAAATAGTGAGCAGATATCAAATGGCGCGCCTGACATCCTGACCACCACGCGCCCGAAACGACATTCAGGTCGCGTCAAGTATATCTGTAAGGGATGTTCTTGTTTATTTTGGGCAAAACCAGGATTAAATGTTGGCTGTTTAGATTGCAATTTAAAATTTCAGGAAGAGGACTGAATTCTTATCTACGCTTAGGGTTTTGGAATAGAAATCAAAACCTGCCATGCAAAACCCAACACTCTTTACACAAGCGCATCACGATACCCCACCGGTGTTTAATGCCGTCGATCGACGATACCATCTCCAGCTCGATGAAGCTTTTATACAAGGCCCGTTAAAAGACGTACGTAAGAACAGTAACCGCGTGTTCTTGTGCTTAGCGTATCGCTATTTCTGTATGTCGAATCAGTTTTTTGACATCGCTATTGACGACGATATTCGTTTTATCGCGCAACAGCTGGGCGTCGCTAATCCGCCGAGTTGGGAAGACTATCAAGCCGACACGAAAAAACGTCACAAGCTTACTATTCTGGAATACATGGGCGTTAAACCTTTTGTTGATGATGACGCCCAGCAACTCATCTTAGACAAACTCATTCACTTCGCACAATGCCAGCTCCCCTTTAAACAAGCATTTAAATCCTTGGTTGTTTTTTTGCGAGAAAAACACATCGAAATCCCAGACTTTCGAACCCTTGAGACGAAGATCAAAAAGACCTATCAAGAGGTTGTCGATAAGCGAATTAAGACTGTCGAGAGTGCATTAGATGCGGACACCAAACGCGAATTGGATAAACTCTTCGATAAATCACCCGGTGGTGTGCACGGACAATACCAACTAACGTTACTCAAGACCTTTTCACAAAAGCTCAGACCACGAGAAATTGCACGAAATATTGAGAGTTTTAAACAGCTCCACGCACTCTTTACTTTGATTGAACCTGCCTTGAAAGCACTGCATTTACCAACGGCCGCTATCAAGTATTACGCTAAAACTGTTCAAAAAACGCAAGTATTCCAGATTGAACGACGCACTGAAGCTGATCGCTATTTGCATTTAGTAAGCTTCATCGCAGATCGTTTCTTTACGCTGCAGGACATCTTGGCGGAGACCTTAAGGCAATCTGTCACCACTGCCTATAATGCCGCTGAAAAACAAGCCAGAGAACACTTTTACAAAGCAAGACAGACGCAGCACGCGCATGCACAAAGTTTAGTGGCATGTACCACTGACCTATACAAAGCCGTGCAACAAATCGAAAGTATACTCAATGATGCGACTTTAAGTGCTGAGCAAAAACTAGCCAAAGTGAGTGAGGCAGTGCAAAAGACGAAGCCTAATCACGATAAAACGGCAAAGACCATTGAAGATGTTAAAACCGATTTGGATTCGCTCAGTGGTGATGCTTTGTTTTATCATTTTTTGGAAGAGGGCTCGCGAAAGCTTCAGCTGCGATGCAATGCGTTGGTTAGCTGCTTAACGTTCAGTGATGACAGTGTGGATAAAGCCCTGTTAAGTGTTATCCAGCGTTTCCAAGAAACTGAAGGGAAAGTCGATGCCTCATTTGCGGTCGATTTTCTGTCGGTAAAAGATCGCAAACATATCGATAAGAAAGAGACGTTTAGAGCACAGCTCTACAAGGTCGTACTATTCAAGTATATATCGGATGCCATTTTTGGCGATGGTTTGTCACTCCCCTACTCTTATGAATGTCGCGCCCTCGATGACTACATTATCCCGCAACAGGTTCTTAATGACAATTATGACTCCTTTCTTATTCAGGCTGATGCGCTTCACCTTAAAGATAAAGCAACTGTCCTGAAAGATGCCTTAGCAAAACTGGATGTTAGCTATCAACAGACAAATGAACATGTGATGGCAGAAGCCAATGACTATGTGAAAGGCGATGGCTTAGGGGGATTTCGCCTCGCACACAGTAAAATGAACGCGGTTCAACTACAGGAAATGGTGGAGGCCGATGTTGACCTCTTTCCACAAGCACTCCGTGTGACCTTGCCGGAATTGTTAAGTACCGTGCATACCTGTACGGGATTCTTAAATGAACTTCAACCTCACAGCCAACGCTACAATAAAAAGCGTCCACACAATCGCGAGTTGGTCGCGGGACTCATTGGTAAAGGGTTGCATTTTACTGAGCATAAGTTTGCCAAAATCATGCGTCAGACCAATACATCGACTGTGGCTACTGTACAAAAGAGCTTTCTTTCCAATGAAAACTGTATATTGGCCTGCAACGCTATTATGCATTTCATTGACAAAATGCCATTGGCCGATCTTTTTTTAGTCAACGGAGAGCCGATCACCTCAAGCGATGGCGTAAAATATACCAATTCGAAAGGATCGCTTAACGCCCGAAACTCGTTTCGCTACGGCGGCAAAGAACAAGTGGTCAATGCGTACCTTGCTAATGATTGTCGAAACCTATTCACCCATGCCAACGTGATAGGCGGTGCAGAGAGGGAAGCCCCTTACATGATTGATTGTGTTCAGAATCAAGAAGTGGTGAAGTCGAAAATGCACGTTACCGATACGCATGGCTACACGGAAATGGTATTTGGTGCCACCGATTTACTCAGTATTACCTTTGCGCCCAGAATAAAAAACATTCATCGTCTGCAACGCTTTGCCCCTAAGGGCAAGAAAAAGTCATATGCCCACAAAGAGTATCCCATTCTGCCAAACAAAAACATCACTCCGGAACACATACTCGCAGGTTGGGATGAGCTTATTCGCATGGTCGTATCCATCAAGCTGGGTTACACCACCGCGTCGCAGCTTTTTAAACGGTTGAACTCCTATACCAGCGACAGAAACCCGCTCAAAAAGGCATTAACAGCATACGGGCAAATCATGAAGACGCAGTATATTTTGGACTACATAGACAACCTGGAATTGCGACAGGTCATTCATAAACAACTCAATAAAGGCGAAAGTGGCAACCGACTGGACAGAGCGCTGGCCATCGGCTCATCAGGATTAGACTATGTAGAAAAAGAAGAACAAACAGCCGTTGAAAACTGTAAACGAGTGATCAAGAACGCCATTATTTGTTGGAACTATATGTATCTGACGCAGAGACTCATTAATACTGAAAATACAGCCGAGCGACGCGCGTTAATCGAAAAGATCAAAGCGTCTTCAGCCAATGCGTGGGACCACATAGTTATCCATGGTGAAATCGACTTTTCAGATTCTCAATTGGAAGACTCTCAGCATTTTGCGTTTGAGCGTATGCATGATATTGATATTTTACTGTCTTCGTAATACAGGAAAATAGCCACAACGAATTGGCAAACGTTGACTCATTAGATAGTTTTCAAAATGCGTTGTAATTCGATGGATTTGTCATAAGTAGCACCGACTAATTTACCTGTCCAGAGTGCTTGGCAGTCAGTTGTTACTAAAATAAATTCCAAAATAATATACTTTTTGAACAAGGCTTAAGTAATGCAAAAACAAGAACAAATTTACGAATCGGCAAACGAAGTTGCAAAATCTAACTTCAAGAAACTCTCTAACTCGATGCCGGTTGAGTTGAGCCAAAAAGAAGCCAAGATAGCAAAACGATTAACCAAAGCTAAAATGCCTGTGTTGAGAAAACTCAACAGGTTATATGAGTTGATGGATGAGCTATCGGCCCATGTTGATAGATTTACGCCCTGTTCCAAAGGCTGCAATCACTGTTGTACTTATCCTGTTACGGTGTCAGAGATTGAAATACAGAATATTGAAAACAGTACAGGCGTGAAAAGAAACGCAATAATCGTGAAACAAGAAAGGGGGAAGTTTACACCATGCCCGTTTCTCAAAAATGGTGCCTGCTCTATTTATGATGCGCGGCCGTTTGTTTGTAGGATGCACGTAACAATAACTGAAACCAACGAATGGTGTAAGCCTGAAAATGCTTTTGAATATTCTTTTCCACTACTCTCCTTTACAGAAATAAATAAGTCTTATGATTTGATTAGAGTTGAGAGTGGAAAGCCTTCATTGGTGGATATTAGAGATGTATTTTGACGTGTCGAAAAAAGCTTACTCTAGGCGTAACATCATTTTGATTAGTAAAAACTTAACCTGAAACACCCGCACAGACATGCAACCAATGGAATGCAAACATCGATTGAACTCACAAAAATGGTAGACTGTCACTTTCAGGAATCACAACAGGACTTTCCCTCCTGGATCGGCGGGCACTTTACAGTTCCAAAAGAACAGTAAACACAACAGTCGCCTGCTTTTGGCTTTAATAGCGTTTTGCAAGCTACGCATTCGTAAAACCATTGGCATGCATTGATCGGCATAGTTTCTTGACTAACGTGCCCACACTCAGGGCAAGTTAAAGTTGATAGTAATTCAACATCAGCCACAGCGCAGCGCTCCTTGATAATAATTAACTCTTAAGAAGTTTGGCTGGGAAGCCAGAATTTGAAACAGCGTCTATTAAGTCCTGTGTTGAGACTTCTTCATTATCAAAAATCACGACAACCGTTTTGTCTTTCATAGACACTGAAACCTCATTTACCCCATCTAACTTGAGCAATGCACTTCGAACTACCACTGGGCAGGTCGCGCAGCTCATATTTTCTACCGTCAGCGTAGCGTTTTGCGTTTCCGCATGGCTGACAAATGGCATTAGCCAAAAAGTCGTTGCTAGCAATATATACATTAAATTACGTTTCATTTTTTATACTCCATAATACAAACTGACTGCATAAGGGAACGCCGCTGCAATAATTATCAATACAGCGGCTATCCAGAAAGCATTTTTCACAAACCTTTGTGGTAACGGTTTTGTGCATATTTTTCCATCATCACATTTATTCTTCGAATTGCTGAATATCAAACGGTAACTCAAACCCAACATTAGTAATGCGCCGCTTAATATCCATAAATGGTATTCAGCTAAGGCTGTAAGGTTTGCTATCCAAGCCCCTGAGATACCCACCCATAGTAAAACAAGTGGGAGTACGCAACATGCTGATGCAGCTAAGCCTCCAACAATCGCGCCCGAGACTGCCGTCCACTTTTTCGCGTCAGAAGCCACAGTTAAACCTCTTCATCTATTTTACGCCTCGATAATTTTTGACATCTATTACCCCTAATACCTGTTGAGCCTTAGCTTGTAAGCCTTGCCCAACTTAATTGTAATGCTAATATCTGTAGTTACTACAGATGCAAGAAAAAATTTCATGATTAAAGACCCAAACTCTATTGGTTCAGTTTCAAAGCTGACTGATATCAATATCGAAACCATTCGATACTACGAAAAAATAAACCTGATCGACAAACCATCCAGAAGCGAGGGCGGAAATAGGCTTTATCTCGATGAGCACATACGACAACTGCGATTTGTAAAAAGAGCGCGGCAGCTCGGGTTCAGTCTTGATGAAATCAGAACACTGTTAGAGCTTTCTGCAGGCAATTCTGCCGACTGTTCATTTGCGAAAAATATCGCTGATAAACATTTGTTAGACATAGAGCTAAAGATTATAGATTTGAAAAAATTGGCAAAGGTTCTGAAATCACTCTCGACTGAATGTGAGCAAACAACAGGCACAGATTGTCCGATATTGGCCTCGCTGAATTCATTTAATTAGCGGTAGTCAAATGTAAGCCCAATGCGCCCTGAGCAACTTATTGATTCTTGCTGCCTTTCAGGTGAAGTCGAAACTCCCGATTAAACCAGTCAGATTAGATATGAATGACTACAAACCATGGATATTAATAATTATCATTCGCTATGCGTGATTTTGATGTTTTGTTTAGGAAAAACCATAAGATCAAAGTCACCAAATGCCACGCTGGGACCAAACGAAAAGTACTCATTTCCGATGTTTCTTCCACCTAAAATACTCGTCACGCCATCGGCGGTAATCAACTTATTGTGCATTCGTTGGTTAGCGGTCTTAAAATCAAAAATGTACGACAGCCATTTAGGGTTTCTATATTGAGTTGGGTTAAAGAGTCTAACTTCTACATTAGGATGTTTAGCTAGCGCGTAGAGTAACTGCTCGTTTTTAGCCGGGAAATCATCTAACAATAAGCGGACTTTCACGCCTCGTTCAGCGGCTTCGAATAAGCGCCAAGAGATGAGTTGCCCCGTTTCGTCGTTATTGAATATGTAGTATTGGAGATCCAAACTTACCGTTGAAAGCTCAATAAGTAATAGTCTTGCTAAAAGCGAGGCTCTGTTGTTACTCAGAGGATAGAAGCCATCTTTTGAAGCGGTTGGATTACCAACCGCTTCAAAATAGTTAGCTAATGTAGAGTTATTAACGTAAGGCTGGCTCTGGCTCATAGATTTGGGCGGGTATGTTTTGAACTGCGTTGCACAGCCCGATAAAGCAAAAACCAGCGCAATAATGTTTAGCTTTATCAACAATCGTTTTATCTGCATTAAAGCTTTCCCTCGCTAAACTGACACTATTTGTAGTTTACTCTACACAACATAGACAAAGCGAACCACCCTACACTGCCGCCTTACGATTACCACTGCAACGCTTGGAACAGTATTTAACATGCTCCCAGTTCTTCTCCCATTTTTTACGCCAAGTAAATGGCCTATTGCACACAGGACACACTTTTTGTGGAAGATCACACTTCTTGGTTGGCATCTAATTTACTCAGAAAACGCTCTGCACTGTTGTTCATAGCATCGATAGATTCAGGTTTCATACGATGATACGTGTTCAATATCATCCCCATGCGATGGTTTTCTTTGAGCTTGTCCTTATGCTTGTCGATAAAATGCCAGTATAAGTAATTGAACGGGCATGCATCATCGCCTACTTTTTTATTCACTTTATAACCACAGTTACCACAGTAGTTGGACATTTTTTTGATATAGCTACCGCTTGCCACATAAGGTTTACTGGCAAGATTCCCACCGTCACTATACAAGATCATTCCCGCTACGTTGGGCAACTCAACCCATTCGTACGCGTCGGCATAAACGCTCAGATACCAGTCTTGAACCTGAGCTGGAGACAATTCAGCGAGCAAGCTAAAGTTACCCAAGACCATCAGGCGCTGTATATGATGTGCGTAGGCGTTTTCCTTGGTTTCTTTAACGCACTGTCGCATACAGTTCATGTTTGTTTGGGCAGTCCAATAGGCATCAGGCAATGGTCGATGGTTATCGAAGTAATTGTCTGTTTTTAACTTAGGCATGAAATACCAGTAAAAGCCTCTCACATACTCTCGCCAACCAAGTATTTGCCTGATAAATCCCTCGGCAGAATTTAATGGCGCCTGACCTGAATGATAAGCAACTTCAGCAGATTTAATGATTTCTCGTGGGGTGAGCAGGCCACAGTTTAAGTACAATGAAATGTGCGAATGATAGAGCCAGGGCTCGTCTTGTAACATTGCATCTTGGTATGTACCGAAGTTATTAATTCGCTCATCAATAAATCGGTCTAAAACGTGGAGGGCATCTTCGCGAGTCACACCATAGTGAAATCCGTCAGTGCTTCCCATGTGATCATGAAATTGTTCATCAACTAATGCAATCACTTGTTGCGTCACCGCATTAGTTGGGAAAACCGTATTTTTTGGGACGTTAGTACCCGCAGGAAGCGTTGCCCTATTTTGTTGGTCGTAGTTCCATTTCCCTCCGATGGGTTTCCCGTTTTCCATCAAAATGTCATAGCGCTTGCGCATTTCTCGATAAAAATACTCCATGCGATACTGCTTACGCCCCTCAGCCCACGCTGCAAAATCGCCAATTGACGCCATAAATCGAGTGTCTTCATTTATTATCACTGGAAGGTTAAGTGCTTGCTCCCAGCTTTTCATTTCTGTATCAAGTCTAAATTCACCGGGCTGGGTCACTTCCACTGCACTGGCATCAGTAGTTGTAACGGCATCTTTTACCGCATTAAATAAACTGCCCGGATTTTCAGCATCATCATATTCAATATAGTGAACATTAAATCCTTCTTGTCTCAGTCCTTTGGCAAAATGACGCATCGCACTAAACAGGAATACAATTTTTTTCTTGTGATGTTTTACGTATGTAGCTTCTTCCCTCACCTCTGCCATTATTATGGTGTCATTAGACTTATCAGCATTTTGCAGCATGGGAAGGCTTAGCGTTAGTTGGTCGCCCAGTACCAGAATAAGTTTTCCTGCCACCCTACTTTCCTTTTATCTTTGCAAACGCATCAAGCGCTCGAAGTCTCGACGCTTTTAGGTCAACAATGGGTTTAGGGTATGTTTTCCCCAACTCAACCCCCACACCTTTGGCAATGATTGAAGGAGCTTCCCAGGGTTTATGGATGTATTTGTCGGGTAAGTCTTTTAGCTCAGGGCAGTACCTGCGAACGTAGTTGCCTTTACTGTCAAACTTTTCTCCCTGTAATACTGGGTTAAACACTCTAAAATAGGGTGCAGCATCTGCGCCGCTCCCAGCCACCCATTGCCAACTCGCACTGTTACTGGCTAAGTCAGCATCGAGTAAACAATCCCAGAACCATCGTTCTCCTTCACGCCAATCAAGTAGCAGATTCTTCACAAGAAATGAACCTACAATCATACGAACACGATTGTGCATATATCCGGTTTGCCAAAGCTCCCGCATTCCCGCGTCTACGATTGGAATACCGGTATTACCCTGTTTCCACGCATTGAGGGCGTCAGTGTCAGATAACCACTCAAAGTGGTCGAACTTTGCGTTGAAGTTTTCTGTAGGTAGTGTTGGAAAGTGATACAGCAAATAATAGCTAAATTCGCGCCATCCAATCTCGCTAAGAAAAGTGTCGATACCTTCTTGTGAGGTATCACCAAACGCACCTAGTATGGCGTACCAAATTTGATGCGGCGAAATCTCTCCAAAATGTAGATGGGGAGATAGTTGAGAAGTACCCGTGACCGATGGAAAGTTACGGCGCTCGCGATATTGCGTTACAGCGGATGATATAAACTGTTCTAATTTATCCGAGGCACTGCTCTCACCGGGTTGCCATTGGTTTGCAATCTGAGTATCCCAAGTAATAGTGGGAAGTAGACCTAGATCGTCGATTGCGGTGCCTTTATTTTCTACTTCAGCAAACTCAATACTTGAGGGCACGCCCATGGGCATTCTTGGAGCGTCCTTCCCCAAACAGCCTTTTCTATAATAAGGCGTAAAGACCTTGTACGGTGTGCCGTCTTTTTTAAGTACGTCCATAGGTTCCCAGAGCAAGCTACCGTTAAAGCTTCTTGCGTTAAATCCGCTCTTTTTTAACGCTGTTTTTAGTCTCTTGTCCCTCTCCATTTCCCATGGTGTATAACAACGGTTCCAAAAGATACTGTTGGCTCCGAAAGCATGCATCAATTCAATAAGTATTTTTTTGGCACTGCCTACAAAAACTTGTAGGTTGCCGTTAAGACGTTGATTTAGTGACGATAAACTATGGTGTAACCACCAATTACTTGCGCCACCTTTTTGGAATTGTTCTGGGGTGTCGGTATCAATGATATATACAGGAATGACTTCACCTGAATCACAGGCTGCATGCAATGCAGGATTATCATTTATGCGTAAGTCCTGCCTGAACCACATTACACTGATGGCTTGAGTCATTAATACCTCATTTATTAAATATAATTATCTCTAAGCTATTTACGTGTTTTTTTCGTATTGAGTTTCATTGATCTGGCTGATAACTGAGAAATCGTCGTTAAGTGGTAAAAATTTCATCAACTCAACCTATTCGTGGGGTGTTCTGGTTTAGAAACGACCTGCGAACCCACGACTTGCCGGCTCTATCGCAGCTTTGTGAACACATCGATGAGTTAGCTTTCGTCTATGTGATGGCTACCGAAAAAGAGTACCGACAGCCTGACGACGTGTCCTCGTCAAAGCTGGTGTTGCCGAGCGAAAAGCGAATACAGTTTTTAAATGAGTGTATCGACGATTTGCGTACTAACCTGCAAGAATTAGGACACGATCTAATACTACTAAAAGGTGATCCGGTTACTCAGCTATCTGCTTTTTGTGAGCAATACAAAGTGACATATATAGGTGTAACGGAGCATGCTGGATTTAATGAAAGAGTTCAGGTTCAAACACTTGACGAAGTATTAGCACACACTGAGGTAATAATAGGTGAAGGTGCTTCAATGATAAACGAGGAGCAACTCCCCTTCTCTATTACGGGAATGCCGTCAACCTTCAGTCCGTTTAGGCGCAAAATTGAAAAGCGACTCGAACGTACAGACGATGTTCTAGCGCCATCAATTAGTGTTACTGAGCTTCCCCCACCGTTTGTGCGTGGCGTATCACCAGACACATTGACCAATAGTCCAATGGCAATGCAGTTTTTTGGTGGCGAATCCGCAGCTTTGCGGCATCTCGACAACTACTTTAAACACTCTCACCAAGCGAGTGTATACAAAGAAACCAGGAATGCACTGGATACTTGGGAACATTCTACAAAATTTTCGCCTTGGCTCGCCCATGGTTGTATATCACCAAAAACCATACTAAAAGCACTCGTCGAATATGAGGAAGCAATTGAGAGAAACGAAAACACCTACTGGATCTATTTTGAATTACTGTGGCGTGATTTCTTCCTTCATATGCAAAAGCGACACACTAAAAGCTGGTTTGCATTTGACGGTATAAACGGAACACTCCCATCTACAGATTTCAAACAATCAGAGTTTCAGCGTTGGTGCGACGGGAATACTGGTTATGACATTGTTGATGCTTGCATGAAACAGTTATCAGAGACTGGATACATGTCAAACAGAGGCCGTCAATTAGTGGCTAGCTGTTTTGTTCACGAGTTGAATCTTGACTGGCGGTATGGCGCTTCATGGTTCGAGCACACCCTACTAGACTATGATGTCGCTAGTAACTGGGGGAATTGGCAGTACCTTGCTGGTGTAGGTTGTGACCCTCGAGGACATCGTCAATTTAACCTCGAAAAACAAACACAGATGTATGACCCCAATGGTGAGTTTCGCAACCGATGGTTGAAGTAAAACCGGAAATCGCTTTGGTGTGGTTAAAACGTGATCTTCGATTACGAGATCACGCTCCCTTGTGTAGCGCCATCAACACTGGCCTGCCAGTGATTATGCTTTACTGCTGGGAACCTGAAGTCATAGCAGATCGACACATGAGCCAACGGCATCTGCAGTTTATCGCTCAATCCCTTAACGACATAGACCAACAGTTAGGCACTAACGCCGTATTGCAAATACAAGGGAGTGCAATTGAAGCACTGAATCTCGTTTTAACTGAGTTTACTGTACGCCAGTTATTTAGCCATGAAGAGATAGGTGTAGAAGTCACTTTTAAGAGAGACAAACAGGTAAGACAGTGGTTAAACGATCGCCAAATACCATGGACCGAAACGCCGTACGGTGCGGTGCAACGAGGTCTACCAAATAGAAAAGGTTGGAATCGACACTGGAAGTCTGTCACTCAACAAGCCACTTTTGACCCAGATATTACTGCCTTGAAAGATAATCATTGGGCAAATACCAAACTCTGCTCATTGGTTGGCGCTCCAACAATAGAGAACAACACAAATTTCCAGATGGGCGGTGAACGAAGAGCGTGGCATACGCTGTATGATTTTTTCAAAGGACGAGGCCAAGACTACTATCGTAAAATTTCATTTCCAATGGACGCGCGTACCGCTTGTACACGCCTGAGCCCCTATCTTGCTTGGGGTAACATCACAATTAGGCAAGTGATCCAATTTATCGATCAGCAGAAAGCCAATGGGAATGCCAAGGGTATTCATTGGACACGCACGTTAACGGCATTGCGTTCAAGGCTTCAATGGCAATCACACTTCATACAAAAATTTGAAAGCGAACACCAAATGGAGTTTAGAGCGGTTAACCGAGCCTATGCCCATTTTCCCTTTATTGATGGCCCTGAGTCACATCGAAGATTTGTTCATTGGCGTGATGGGAAAACCGGATATCCTTTGGTAGATGCCTGTATGCGAGCACTAGCGACTACCGGGTATTTAAACTTCAGAATGCGCGCTATGGTAACGAGTTTTTTATGTCATCATCTAAACGTAGATTGGCGCTGTGCTGCAGAATACTTGGCACAACAATTTTTAGATTTTGAACCCGGAATTCACTTTCCTCAAATTCAAATGCAGGCCAGTGTGACGGGGGTGCATACAGTACGCTTGTATAACCCAGCAACACAGTCAAAACGGCTAGACCCAGAAGCCGTATTCATCAAAAAATGGTTACCAGAGTTAGAAAAGCTGCCCAAAGACGTGTGTCATGCCCCCTACGACATCCCTCCCCTTGAGGCGCAAATGTTGGATTTTGACATAGCGCGTGACTATTTTGTCCCCATTGTCGATATTCAAAAAGATCGAAAGCAGAATGCTGAACGACTTTGGAGCTTCAAACAACGAGATGACGTGTTAAAAGAGGCAAAACGCATCGTAAAAATGCATACCCTTGCTGATAGCCCAAGCCGAGTTTGGGTGAAAGAAAATACCGAGTAGCTTACCAATGAGCTTAACGATCGTTTTTAATCAACCATTCATTAAGTAGTTTTATCTGACCACATTTGTACGCCGCATAGGTAAGCCGTAATGAGTTAGAAATGATTTCGTTATCACTCCATCCGGTTTTTTCACGGATTTCCTCAATACATTGTAAGGCTTCAGGTTTTACGTACCCGCGAACCAGCGTATTTCCCGCTTCTTTTTGACGCTCCCTGTATCGTCTTTGTTTTTCCGCGTTTTTTGAGGTTGATACTTTTTCTGAATCAGGCAACTTTTCTTTCATCATAAACTCTCAATAGCTGTAGAATGAGTGTAACATGTGAATTAATTCAGAAAAATCACTGTTCAGAGTTGTTTAGCTTACAAGTGTTCGCTAAATTACCCACCGAAAAGTTTTTTAAACTACGAGTTGTTAATGTCAGATAAGAAAAACAGTTTTAATAAAGAGGACCTTCTAGCCTGTAGTCGCGGAGAAATGTTTGGTCCAGGTAACAGTCAACTACCAGCACCAAATATGCTAATGATGGATCGTATCGTTACTATTAACGAAGACGGTGGCGAACATGGTAAAGGTGAAATAGTTGCAGAACTAGATATCGACCCTTCACTTTGGTTCTTTGATTGCCACTTTCCTGGCGATCCTGTAATGCCGGGTTGTTTAGGGCTTGATGCTATGTGGCAACTCGTTGGTTTTTTCCTAGGCTGGAGCGGTGGCCCAGGTAAAGGTCGTGCGCTTGGTGTGGGTGAAGTTAAGTTTACTGGTCAGATCCTACCTACTGCGAAAAAAGTGACTTACCGCATCACCATGAAGCGTGTTATCAAGCGTAAATTATTTATGGGTTTGGGTGACGGTACTGTTGAAGTAGACGGACGCGTTATCTATACGGCGAATGACCTAAAGGTTGGTTTGTTCCAAGACACATCTAATTTCTAGTTGTGTAATCGAATGTAAAAAGCCCCAATTAATGGGGCTTTTTTGAATCTGTTAACTGCATTCTACTTTACGGTAAATCCTAGTTGCCTATCTTCTACGGCTTCTCGCCAACCTCCTAACCATTGTGAGCGAGTTTCATTTTGTTGAAACGGACAATTTTCTTTTGAGCGTCCACTAATACCAGCTTGATACCCTTTAGCATGAGCTCGTGTCATTTTATCTCGTTTTTGTCTTTTCATTGAATAGCCTCTTTTATTGTTGGACGATCAACAGCGATTTGGCTCGTAGTTCAATTCAGTCTGTAAGTAAAACGGCGCAAAACGCTCTTGAACAATTAATAGATAGGTCTTTTTTATGATTGGTTCAAGAGCAAAATGTTCAATAGATCTATTGACAAAGTGTAAGTTGATGAGATTTCTATGAAATAAATATTACATTTTTTAGTCATAAATATTTCAATTTTTAAACACTATCGATATAAAAAAGCCGCTTTTAAAAAAGCGGCCTTATATTTGTAACTTAATTGTCGTAGTTACTTTCTACGACGGAAGAGCACCAGAGCAAAGCCCATGAGTAAAGCAGCGATGCTTGTTGACGCACCTTGACGTTCGTAAGGAGCATCGTCGTCATCAATGTCGCACTCATCAACACTGCCGTTACTGATCGGTGATAGCTTCACTGAAATAATGGAATCAACTTCAGACGTCTCGCCTTGATCGTTTACCACTTCTTCCCCACTTACGTAGCGGTTAGTAGCTTTAACACGAGCATTAGCGATAATTTCGTTATTGTCATTAATATCAATAGCTTCAAGCAAAGTGTATGGTGAATCACAAGCGGTCAAATCATTAAGATCAAGAAACTCTTGTGTGTCTATGTTGAACATAAAGGCACTCGTTTCTCTAATCGCATCAGAGGTTGCTTCATTTTCAGCGCGACCAACAATAATATTATTGTTGTTGATGGCGTTGGCGTGGACGCCTGAGCTAGCGAAAAAACCATCTGGGTAGAATGCTTCGGTAGTGTCCAAGTTGTACGCAAACATACGTGGGCGGGCAATATCATTGGTCGCTCGTAGTAAGGTACCTGATACCCAGTTGCTATCGTTAATTCCAGACGCTTGGCTGATCAGGTTTTCATCGCGAGGCAGCAATTCTACTGTTTCACCGTCACGAAATACTGTTGCAACACGCTGCACCTCTGTTAATTCAAATGAAGAGGTATCACTTGGACGCGTAATTCCAATGAACTCTCCTGTCATCCCTTCCCCAACTGCTATGCCCTGACTATTGATGTCAAGAGCGTAGGTATAGTTGTATAGCGTGTTATCTTCTTCGGGAGTAAAGAGTAACGGATACGCTTGTGAGCTTATCACGTCGCCATTAACATCCAACTGCCAGATGGTGGCATTGACTTCAGACGCAAAAATGTAATTAAACGTACCTGACTGAGCATTGGAAGCAAAATAGTCTGACATTTCCGGAAGAATAAACGTACCACGGTAAATGATGTACCGACAGAATGATTCTGGGATGTCGTCACGTTGTTCGTCATCTGCACAAACTTCAATCGCATTGTCCAAACTCTCGTTGAAACTAACGGTACTGAACCCTGCAACTTGAAGGTTTGTATTAATAGCACGAGCTGATGCAAAACCACCTAACGTGTCGTCAATTGCCGGAAGGCGTTTACTCTCATTACCTACTTGCACAAATGCTTGTTGTGCTGATTCTGCGTACGTATAGTTAATGGTATCCCCATCTTCATTCTCGTATGCTTCCTCTATGAATATCCCAGTAGAGTCACCAACAATGTAATCACCTGCGACGCTGTCACGACCATTAGCGGATACCGACCATGAAAAATCATCTTCAAATTTTCCATTTTTCTCGTCTAATCCAGGTACTAGTTCTGCATCTGTAGTATCTGTAATGTAGGTACGATACGAAGCGAGCTTTTGTCCTACGGGTGATTCAGCATTTTGCAAAAGATAGTTGACGATTAATGTGTAGTCGGCATTCGAAAAAACACCCTGTTTTACGTCGTCCTCGCTTTCTAAAGACTCACTATAAATGTCAAAGAATGTAGTATCGTTTTCGAGTTGCTCTACATCGATAGGCGGATTAAATTCAAGCTGAGTAGCAGCCATTGTTTTACCGGAATTATCAATAGACAACGCAAAAGTATTTCGGCTGGTATCCTGAAGTGGTAATGGTGTTACATTGTACGTTGCGGCTACCGCAGAAAAACTACCAGTTGCCATCAATATGGCGGCGGCTAGCTGAGATCGTTTCATTTAAAATCCTATTTACTGCTGATTATCGTCCAGCATACTTTCTAATTCGTCCCAGCGCGCATACTTCTGAGACAAGGTTTCTTCTAATTCAGCCAACTTAGCAATTGTTTCAGCCGTGGCACTACTGTCTTGCTTGAAAAATTCAGGGTCATTGACTTGTGACTGCAATGACTCGATGTCTGATTCTAACAATTCTATCTCTGCTGGCAATGATTCCAGCGCTCGTTGATCTTTGTATGATAACTTTTTCGTCTTACGTGGTGAAGACTTAGCAGTAGGACTCTGTGAAGTAGAATTAGTTTCATTCTTTACTTTCGCTTTTTCATCTTTTATTTGCTGTTGACGACGTTTGTCTTGTTCGCTATACCATGCAGCAACGTCACTGAATCCACCAATGAACTCTCTTAACTGCCCATTACCTTCGAATACAACACAGCTATTAGCCACATTATCTACGAATTCTCGATCGTGACTCACCAATAATACTGTTCCTTCATATTCATTCAGTAAGGTTTCCAGCATCTCTAGCGTTTCAACATCTAAGTCATTGGTTGGTTCATCCAGAACCAGCAAGTTACTTGGCTTCAACATGAGTTTAGCGAGCATTAAGCGGTTTTTCTCACCACCAGAGAGGGATTTCACCGGGGCATTTACTCTTTCTGGTGTGAACAGGTAGTCCTGTAGATAACTAATCACATGGCGTGGATTACCGTTAACCATTAGATCTCGTTTACCATCACCCACAGCATCGATAACAGTTTTCTCAAGGTCTAGACCATCTCTATGCTGGTCAAAATAGGCAACTTCAAGATTCGTTCCTTGTTTACTGTTGCCACTATCTGCATCTAACTTACCCAAAAGCAATTTGATCAGCGTACTCTTACCACAACCATTAGGGCCAACTAGAGCTACTTTATCGCCTCTCAGTACGTTTAAACTTAAACCGCTAACAATAGATTTGCCTTCAATGGCGTAGTGGAGATCGGTCACTTCAAAAACACGCTTGCCCGACCGTGCTGCTTGGTGTTGACTGACCACAGCATTACCCTGAGTTGCCCTTCTCGCCTTTCGAGTTTCCCGCAACTTCTTTAGTGCCCGAACCCTACCTTCATTGCGAGTTCTCCGCGCTTTGATACCTTGACGAATCCACACTTCTTCCTGTGCGAGCTTTTTATCAAATTCTGCGTTTTGTGCCGCTTCTACTTCAAGATCTTGCTGCTTCTTAACTAGGTATTCTTCGTAGTTACCCGGGTAACTCGTTAATTGACCGCGGTCTAAATCAACGATTCGGGTCGCCATATTGCGAATAAATGCCCTATCGTGGCTAATGAAAACAATGGCACCTTTGTAATTGAGCAAACTAGACTCAAGCCATCGAATCATTTCTATATCAAGGTGGTTGGTTGGCTCATCGAGAAGCAACAAATCTGGTGAGCGCACTAATGCTCTTGCTAGAGCAGCTTTGCGTCGCCATCCACCTGACAGTGTCGATAATGAAATATTTGGGTCTAGCTTAAGTGAGGTTAACGTGGCGTCGATTTGTTGTTCATATTGCCAAGCATCGCGAGCTTCAAGAGTTTCTTGTAAACGTTGAAGTTTGTTAAGGTTGGCCTCACTTGGGTCTTCTGATACTTTTTTCGTTTGATGAAAGTACGCCTTAATGGTGTCACCAATATCGGCTAACCCTTCAGCAACATAGTCAAACAGAGTCACGTCTGTGGTTTCGGGTGGGTCCTGCTCTAAACGCGCGACTACAACATTGTTTTCAATGATTCGTTGTCCATCGTCTGCAATGATTTCTCCGGAAATGACCTTCATCAAGGTTGATTTTCCGCTGCCGTTCCTACCCACTAAGCAGACACGCTCTTTGGGCTGTATTACCAATTCAACACCGTCTAACAGTGGCGGATTTCCGTAAATTACCGTGACATCTTTTAACTGCATAATACTCACAGTAAAAATTCCTCAATATCTTGATGGGTGAAAGGCCACCCTAATTCACCGCCGTTATCTTCGCGTTTAAGTACGGGTATTCGTGCACCGTACAAATGATAAAGCTCAGTACTCGTGCGAATATTTACTTTTGAAACAGTAAAAGCGACATCCGTCGATACTTTTGCAAGTTCTTCGTCAGCATAATCGCATAGCCCGCATTGTGGCCCTGTGTAAAAAACGATATTCATAGATGCTATGACTGCTTACTAATAATCCAACACTGGTGGATTTTTCCGCGTCGAGCGAAGTCTTCGGGTATGGTGCGACCGGTAATATTTTGCGCACTCAATCCTAACGCGCCAATTCCAGCTTCATCGAGTTTAAAGCCACGCTTATTATTTGAGAACACAATAGTGCCGCCTTCTTTCAAGCAGCTGTTCGCATGGGTTAGCATAGTTAAATGGTCACGCTGAACATCCCATGTGTTCTGCATTCGCTTTGAATTTGAAAACGACGGTGGGTCAATAAAAATAAGGTCGTATTTTCCTTTGTGATCGCTTAGCCACGTAGTGCAATCTGCCTGAATGAAGGCTTGAGGACATTTCACTTTATTGAGTGCAGCGTTTTTCTTCGCCCAGTCTAAATAGGTATTAGACATATCAACAGTCGTTACTGATTTAGCACCGCCTAAACCGGCATACACAGACACACTGCCCGTATAGGAGAACAAATTCAGTACATCTTTACCTGATGACATATCCATAACAATTTTTCGAGTGTTGCGATGGTCGAGGAATAACCCAGTATCAAGGTAATCAGTAAGATTAACCAAAAAGCGAATACCATTTTCGTGCACTTCTTTCATTTCACCAGATTGACGAAGCTTTTCGTATTGCTTAGTTCCTTTCTGTTGGGCTCTTACTTTCAGTGCAATGTTTTTTGGCGAGATCCCCGTAACGGCTGGTAAATATAAAAGTACTTCCTGCAATCGTTTACGTGACTTTTCTTCCGATACGGTTTTAGGTGGTGCATATTCTTGTACCACAAGCCAGTCGTCATATTGGTCGATAGCGACGTTGTAGTCGGGCAGATCTGCATCGTAAATACGGTAGCAATTAGTATTGGCCTTTTTTACCCACGATTTCATACGTTTAAGGTTCTTGCGTAAACGGTTGGCAAACTCATGGTTTTCAGCGTCTTCGCCGAACTGAACCGTGTTTTCCTCATCAAGGACGTAGTTGACCAGCTTACATTCAAGCTTTCCGTTGTTAAGTGCATATTCCTTGGATGCGCGAAGTTTCATTACTCTAAGCAGATCGCGATTACTGCTGAGCAAACTGATGTTCCAGCCTTTCCATGCAACTTTAAGTCGTTTTCCCCAGTCGCTAAAAAGCGGGATCAGTTCGGTAAGTTCACCGAGGCGTTCGCCATAAGGGGGATTAGTTACAACATAACCCGGTGTTGCTATTGGTGGAGAAGATTTAACTGCATCTTGATGACTAAATTGAATATCACTAAAAACACCCGCAATATCCGCATTAGTCTTTGCTACATGAATGAGTTTGCGACTCACATCAGAAGCATAAATCTTGGTATTCATTGGCTGCTGTACAGACTGAGCCTGTGTAACCAATTCATCCCAAACAGCGTGTTCATGACCTAGCCACGCATTAAAGCCCCAATATTCACGCTTAATACCTGGCGCAATGTTTCGCGCTATGTAAGCCGCTTCGATGGCAATGGTACCTGAACCACACATTAGGTCGACTAAAGGAACATCGGTATTGTTCGCCCAACCACTTCTTAACAGCATTGCACAAGCAATATGCTCTTTTAGCGGAGCATCACCAGTTTGTTGACGATAAGCACGCTGGTGTAAACTTGCACCAGCCATATCAAGGCCAATGGTTACCTTATCTCTACCCAAACGAGCGTACACTGGAATATCGGGTGATTTCCGTTCCACTGACGGACGTGACATACCCTGCTCTACAAACAGATCAACAATGGCGTCTTTGATTCTTACCGCACCGAATTGGGTATTTTTTATCGCCCGATTGGTACCAACAAATTGAACACTTAATGTGTGATTGGAATTCATGTGCATGGGCCAATCAACGCTCATAGCTGTTTCGTACAACGCGTCAGCACTATCCGCTTTACCCTCAGCCAAAACCCAAATGACACGGTTGGCCAAACGGGACCATAAACATACCTTGTAAGCGTCTGGTTTACTGCCTTCAAAAGACAATGCCCCAGGCATCATTTTTACGTTTGCATCCGGGCACAGTGTTTGGATTTCTTGCTTAAGCAGTTCGTCCAAACCTCTGCTTGTGGTAACTAAAATTTTATTCATTAATGATGCAGCCTGAACTTACAATGATTGCGCAATGCGTTTTACAAGGTCTGGACCTTGATAAATAAATGCAGAGTACACTTGTACTAACGCTGCGCCAGCATCTAATCGTGCCTGGGCCGCTTCTGGAGAATCTATTCCCCCCACACTGATCACGGGCATTTTGCCGTCAAGCGCAACAACAAGCTTTTTGGTCACCTCTAAACTCATTTCTGTCATAACCGAGCCACTTAAGCCGCCCATTTCTTCAGCGTGCTCTAACCCTTTTACAGGATCCCTTGAGAGCGTAGTATTGGTCGCAATTACACCGTCCATTCCGCTGTTCACCAATGACGCGGCAATACTAGTGATTTCATCATCGGTCAAATCTGGGGCAATTTTTACAAAGATTGGAACGTACTTACCATGAGTTTGGCTCAGTGTACCTTGTGCGGCTTTTAAACCAGCCAAAAGTGCATCTAACGCTTCACCATATTGCAGGTTGCGAAGGCCCGGTGTGTTTGGTGACGAGATATTGATAGTGATATAGGTCGCATGCTGATACACCTTGTTAAGGCAAATCAAATAATCGTCTAGTGCATTCTCTTCCGGCGTATCTTTGTTTTTACCAATATTGATTCCAATCGGGCCAGTAAACTTGGCTTTCTTTACTTGTTCAACAAGATGGTCAACCCCTTTGTTGTTAAAGCCCATGCGATTGATGATGGCGTTTTTTTCTGGGATCCGAAATAATCGTGGTTTTGGATTACCAGGTTGTGGGCGTGGTGTCACTGTTCCTATTTCTACAAAGCCAAATCCCATGCTAGCAAATGCATCAATACAATCGCCATTTTTATCTAACCCTGCAGCTAGCCCCACAGGGTTATCGAAGGTAATACCGGCAACAGTGACAGGTTTACTAATGCGCGGTGATGAATAAATCCAACTTAACGGTGTATTTTGGGTTTTGTTTAACCAATTGATAGTGAAGTCGTGACTTTTTTCAGGTTCGCACTGAAGAAGTATTTTTTGAACAAATGATTGCATGGGACCTGTCTTTGCTTTGTATAGAAAAAAGCCCTGTTTAAACAGGGCTTATTTATTTCGCCGAATACCGTGTATTCTAAATGTTAGACTTGACGCTTAAAAGCATCAATTCACGTAATGCTACAGAAAACTTCGCAAAATCGTGTGTTGTACTCGTTTTGAACTCTGTCATCATCATATACCAACGATTTAGCAAGGCTTCATTCTGGCTGATCCAATGTTCAAGAATCGCCTCAGCACCCTCACCTTCTTTGCCACATTGAAGCAAATTAGAAGTGATTGAACGTTGTTGCCAATCCAGCTCTTCACGATATGACGCTCTGGCGAGTGCTTGCCAATGATTGCTTACCGCTTGATGGTTAATTTGGCTTAAGAACCAATGAAGTTCTAGTTTGGCACCAAGCAAGTAATACAAACGGGCAACTACGTCGGTATCATGGGGATCGTTCTCAATGATCTGTGCCAAATCGAATGCACAGAATAAATTGGAGAAGCTAGCCACTTGATATGCGATATCTTGTGGAACACCCTCTGAAGTATATTTACGGGTCGCCTCTTCCAGTTCAGCATATTCTTCCTCAACAAGGTAATGTTGAAGGTTACGTGACAAGGTATCAAACGTATCTCGATAACTCGCAATGGCTTTATCGATGGACAACTCTTTGATGCCGTGACGCAAGTACCAACGAGCCGCCCTACGAAGGATACGACGAGCCTCCTCGAGTAGCTGTAGCTGTAACGTCGCCGAGATCTTATTGTCTAGATCCTCAATTCTCGACCAAAGGGTGTCGATATTAAAAATACCGTGGACAATAGCATAAGCGTTTGCGATTTCTTCTGCCGTTGCGCCAGTCTCTTCTTTCATTCTGAAAACAAAGTTGAGTCCCATATCATTGACCAGATTATTGGTCAGCTTAGTCGCAATAATCTCACTACGAAGTGGATGATTCTCCATGTGACTACTGAATTTGTTACGGAGTACTTGAGGGAACGCACTTACCAGTAGTTTTCCATGATACGGATTATTGGTAATCTCAGGAATATTAAACTCGTCCTTCAGTACCATTTTACCGTAAGCGATAAGAACACTTAACTCTGGACGTGTTAGCCCTTGCCCAGTCGCTAAGCGGTCGGACAACTCGTCGTCACTGGGTATAAACTCTAATTCGCGATTTAGATGCCCCTCTCTTTCAAGCCCATGGATAAATCGCAACTGCTCTTTCAACTGGCTTCCGCCGCCAAGCTCGGTAATTGAGATGGACTGAGTTTGGCGATAACAGTCTTGAAGTACGATTTGAGAGACATCATCAGTCATATCGTAGAGAAGGTTGTTGCGTTGCTTAGTGGTAAGCTCACCGTCATTCACCAGACTATTCAGAAGAATTTTGATATTAACCTCATTATCTGAACAATCCACACCGCCCACGTTATCGATAAAGTCGGTGTTTACACGTCCACCATTACTTGCGTATTCAATACGACCAAGTTGGGTAAGTCCTAAGTTACCGCCCTCACCGACAATTTTCGCTTGCACGTCTTTACCATTTACGCGCAAGTCGTCGTTAGCACGATCACCAACGTCTGAATGAGACTCTTTGGTGCTCTTAATGTAAGTACCAATACCACCGTTCCAGATGAGGTCTACGGGCATTTTGAGAATGTTGTGAATTAACTCAGTAGGTGTCATTGTCATTTGACGAGTACCAAGCCACTTCTTCATTTCAGGCGTCAACTTAATTGACTTAGCTGAGCGTTTGAAGATACCGCCACCTTTTGAAATCAAAGACGCATCATAGTCTTCCCAAGACAAGCGAGGGTTTTCAAACAAACGTTGGCGCTCTTTATAACTCTTTGCTGCATCTGGGTTGGGGTCAAAGAAGATATGTAAATGGTTAAACGCAGCCACTAAACGGGTATGTTCGGAAAGCAACATGCCATTACCGAAAACGTCACCGGCCATATCACCAACAGCAGCACAGGTGAATTCTGTGGTTTGACAATCTATTCCAATTTCACGGAAGTGACGTTTGACCGATTCCCACGCGCCACGAGCCGTTATACCCATCTTCTTGTGGTCGTAACCAATACTGCCACCTGACGCAAATGCATCACCTAACCAGAAACCAAATTCTTCAGAAATACCATTAGCGATATCAGAGAAAGTTGCCGTACCTTTGTCGGCTGCGACGACTAAATACGGGTCATCTTCATCCAAACGTACAACATCTTTGGGTGGCACAATTTCGCCATTAACAATGTTGTCTGTAATATCAAGTAAACTTCTGATAAATGTGCGATAGCAAGCTTGACCTTCCGCTTGGAAAGCTTCGCGGCCGCCAGTGGTCGGGAGCTTTTTACAAACAAAACCACCTTTTGCTCCCACAGGTACAATCACCGTATTTTTTACCTGTTGTGCTTTTACGAGCCCCAATATTTCCGTGCGGAAATCCTCTTGACGATCAGACCAACGAAGACCACCACGGGCAACCTTACCTCCGCGAAGGTGAACACCTTCAACTCTTGGGCTATAAACGAACACCTCAAATTTTGGTAATGGTAACGGCATATCAGGAATGAGTTCTGGCATCATTTTAAACGACACATAACTCTTCTCATTGCCCTCGTTATCCGCTTGATAGAAGTTTGTGCGTAAAGTTGCGCACATCATATCTAGGTAACGGCGGATGATTCTGTCGTCATCGAGGTTACTCACATTGTCTAGCTGTGCTTTGATTTGCTCGTGAATAGTGTCTTCTTTCTTGCTACTGCGTTTAATCGACGGATTAAAACGCTGATCAAAGAATGATACCAACAAACAAGCAATATCGGGGTAGTTCGCCAAAGTGTTGGCAATATAATCGCGGCTAAATGAGCTACCTGTTTGACGCATATATTTTGCGTAAGCTCTCAGAATAGTCACCTTGCGGCCTGTTAAGTTCGCACCCAAAATAAGGCGGTTAAACGCATCGTCTTCTAGGGCGTTATGCCAAACCTTAGCAAACGCGTCTTGGAACAAGACTTGCGCATTTTCCATGTCGAAATGCTGACCGCTTTTGTGCAACATGGTGAAGTCCATTACCCAGTTACACGAACCTTCGCTACATCTGACTTTGTAAGGGCTTTCGTCAATAACGCGCAATCCAAAGTTCTCTAACATAGGAAGCACATCAGAAAGATGGATAGGTTCAGCACGATGAAATAGTTTTAACTTAACAATTTCACTATCGGCCTGCTCTTCCTGCGGTCGGTAGAACAACATATCGAGGGTATTGTCATCGCTTAAACTTTCTAACTTTTCGATATCTACCAGCGCAGCGCTCGGTAAGTTGTGCTCCATATAACTGCGAGAGAAGCCATTGTCATATTTACGTTCAAGCGCTTTACCTGCTGCCTCGCCGTAGGCTTGTGAAATTGCTGCCGCTAACCTATCGTTCCACGTTTTAGTTAGCTCAATGATATTTTGCTCTATTTCCTTCACATCAAATTCCGCATTATTGTCTTCTACTCGGGCAATATAGTGGGTACGTGCATATACAGATTCTGAGAAGAAGGTCGTAAACTCAACTTCTTCGGTTGCCCCTAAGGACGCACGTAAAAGCGCTTGGGTATCTTTACGCAGCTGTGTGTTGTAACGCTCTCTGGGTACAAACACCATGCAAGAAAAGAAACGGCCAAAAACATCTTTTCTGATGAATAAACGGGAAATACCGCGCTCTTGCATCTGAAAAATGCCCATAACAATTTGAGCCAATTCTTGTGCAGGGGTTTGTAGCAATTCGTCTCTTGGATAGGTTTCAACAATATTAACGAACGCTTTAAAAGCGTGGCTGCCGGCTTCAAAACCAGATAGCGCACAGATTTGATCTATTTTCTCTTTTAAAATAGGTAGCTGTGTCACGCTTTGATTGTAAAACGCCGCAGAGTACAAGCCTAAGAATCTGTGCTCGCCCACTACAGCGCCGTCTTTATTGAATACTTTTACACCAACATAATCCATGTATGCCGGACGATGAACACGAGCTCTGCTATTCGTCTTTGTCAGAATGACAGGCGTACTGCTTAACGCTTCGTTGCGTGCTGAGGCAGGAAGGTTTGAAAGCAAACGTTCTCTGTCGTTTATGGAGTTTTTCATCAACCCCAAACTGCTATCGTTATTGGGGACCCAACGGTGATCACCCTCAATGGCTTTCACATCGTAATAGCGATAGCCCATTAAGGTAAAATTGTGATCGGCTAACCATGCAAGAAAGTTATTGGTACGTTTGACTTCTTCTTTTGAAACAGGCCAGTTATATGCACCACTCTCTTTGGTCACTTTTTGCAGTACCGTCGACATATCTTGCCAGTCATTAACTGCGAGGGTGACTTCTTCAACTACTGAACGCAGTTCATCAGTCAAAATGTCTATGTCTTTCTTGCTGCTCTGATGGTCCACTTCAATAAAAATGACTGTTTCACGACCAGCATCTTTCAATGGCTTGTTAGGCTCAGAAAATGCAGTTACTTGATTTTGCTTTGTTCGCTTAATACCCACGGGGCTGTGTAAAAATAGGTGAGCCGTAATATTAAGTCGATTGAGCGACATTCTTACGGAATCAACCAGGAAAGGCATATCTGCAACGATAATTTCAACAATAGTGTGGCTTGAATGCCAACCGTGTTTAGCGATTTCTGGATTAAAAACGCGGATATAAGGTGAACTACTGTCAAACGTGGAAAGCGCATTCCATAAACTCAAAGTTGCGCCATATAAGTCACTGTCGTTACGGTTTTCTAGATCGTCATTAGAGATGTTTTTATAAAGAAGCTGGCCAAATTGTTGTACGAGGGATTTTTGTTTGGCATCTACTTTTTTATTGATAAGGGCAAATACATTATCAAGCAATACGGAGTGTCGCTGCGAGGTGACTGTCATTCTTTAACCTTCTAATTATCGTAAGTGCTTTGCTACAAGGCCATTTTCGCTAAAAAAAACGAGGTATTTAAACCCCTTTTTAACCTTATATTAACAGCATAGATAACTATGCAGAAAACACCTATAAAAAACGGGCCTAACGGCCCTTATTTATGATAATCCATGCAAAAATAATTTATGCATCTGGGTCTGAACTGTTCCACCAGAGGATTCTTGCGAGTGCTGGTAACACTATGATTGCTCCCAACATGTTCACAACAAACATAAAGGTAAGCAGAATACCCATGTCCATTTGGAACTTAAGTGAAGAGAACACCCATGTGCTCACACCGATGGCCAAAGTAATACCGGTAAACAGCACTGCACTTCCACGTTCTTTTAATGCCGCTAAATAAGCCTGTTGCACCGTGGCGCCTTGTTTAAGCATACTGCTCTTGGTAGATAAGATATAAATACCATAATCAACACCGATACCAACACCAAGTGCGATGACCGGTAAAGTTGAAACTGTAAGCCCAATTTGCAGATAGGTCATGAGTGCTTGAGCCAACACCGACACTACATACAATGGAATAACAACAACCAAAGTAGCGCGAACAGAACGGAAACTGATTAAACACAGCGCGATTACCGCGCCAAACACGTAAATCATCATTGGTGTTTGTGCAGCTTCTACGGCCTCGTTTGTCGCTGCCATTACACCTACTGGACCAGACGCCAAGCTAAACTTCATATCATCAGTTTGATATTCATTGCGGAATGCCTTAACTGCATCAACTACTCGAGTAATGGTTTCCGCTTTGTGATCTTCCATAAACAAAATAACAGGCATTACAGAACAATCACCATTGAGTAAACCCGATGAGGTCGGTACTCGTGAAATCGCTTGAACTAGCGTTTGTTGGTTTCGTGGCAACACTTGCCACTTAACATTCCCCTCGTTATAACCAGCATTGACGATCTTAGCGACTGACGCTAGAGACACTGCCGATTGAACGCCTTCAACGTTTTCCATTTTCCATTGAAAATCATCTATCGCTTGCATCACGCCATGAGAAGTACACGCTTCTGGCGTGGTTTCGACCAGAATAGAAATATAATCTACGGTCACTTCATATCGGTCCGTTATTAAGAAGGTATCTTGATTGTATCTAGCAGTTTCATGCAGCGACGGTGCACCAGCATGTAAATCACCAATTTTCATTTTTTGCGATTGAACATGACCGAACACAAACAGTGCAGTAGTAATCGCTAGAATGACAATAGCCGGCTTTTTGTGCGAGCACGCCGCAATTAACGACCAGAATTTAGATTGAGATTGCTCTTTACCCGAGAATTCGCCCATTGCCTTTTTATTCAGGTTGAGGAAACTCATCAGTACGGGTAATAGCAAAAGGTTAGTCAGGATAATTACCGCAACACCCATACTTGCAGTAATTGCTAGTTCTCGAATAATACCAATATCGATAACAAGCAAAGTCATGAAGCCGACTGTGTCTGACAACAGTGCTATTCCGCCAGGCACGAGAAGATTTCTGAAAGCGGTCATCGACGCTTGTTTCGCATCAACGCCTTGCGCCACTTGTTTCTCAACAGCATTTATCATTTGAACGCCGTGGCTCACACCGATGGCAAAGACAAGGAACGGTACCAGAATAGACATAGGGTCCATACCAAACCCGATCGATGTTAATAGCCCTAACTGCCATATAACCGCAATTACTGAGCACAGTAGCGGAAGCAAAGTGAGCATTACGCTTCGCGAGAAGAAATACACCATTACCGCTGTAATGGCTATTGCAATGGCAAAGAAAAGTAAAACGTCTTTTGCACCATTGGCCACATCACCAATCATTTTAGCGAAACCTATGATGTGTACCGACGTGTTCTCGTTTTCGTATTGACCGCGCAGTTGAGTCTCTAACTCAGCTGCTAAGGCTAACGTATCCAACGGTTCACCGGATTGAGGATCTATATCTAAAAGTTGGGCCGTCACCATTGCACAGCTGTAATCGCTAGCAACCTGACGACCAACAATATTGGCTTTTTCGATATTTGCCGCAACGAGCGCTAAGGCCTCTGGTCGTGATGAATCAAAGTCTGCTGGAATTACTGGGCCGCCAGCAAAACCGCCCTCAACTATTTCAGTAAAACGGGTAGACGGTGAAAACAACGAAACCACTAAAGAGCGATTTACGCCATTTATAAAGAATAACTGGTCGTGTACACCTTTTAAGGTGTCGAAAAACGTTTGATTAAAGATATCGCCGTTCTGATCACAAACTGAAACGAGAATATTATTAGCGCCACCAAAATCTTGCCTATGTTCTATATAGGTTTTCATGTATTCGTGGTTTAGCGGGATATTCTTTTCAAAGCCCGCGTCTAGACGCATCTGTGAAGCTTGGAACCCAAGCCATACCGTAATAAGTGCAAATATAAAGACAACGAGCTTTCTATTCGCAAAAACGAGTCTTTCTATAAATTGGGTCATAAATGTAACGCTACCCTACTATAAATCTAATAATTTTATACCGTTAGACGATACTGCAATCACTTTGTCATTAAACGATACGGCGTTTAGCAACGCGGATTTGTCTTCGACTTGTGTTACAGATACGTTATCCGGCTTTTCACATGACGCAGGATTGGCGTATGGATCTAAATACGACGTAGTTAATGGACGTTGGGCCGACACAATGACGCCATTGTTTCCAAGGCTGTGTACTTCGCCATTAATGACATGAATTGAATTCAGTGTGCTTGTGTCACAGGTGTTTACGTACTCCCATGTTGCACCGTCTTTCATAACAAATATATTGCCTCGAAGACCTACCGCCAAAAACGATGCGTCATCTAACGGCGCTATATCAAAAAATGAACCCATGTAATCCACATCGTACCGCTGCCAGTTTTTACCATAATCGTCGCTCATAGCGAGTAAACCGGCCTCTCCTGCAAGATAGAGTTTTTCATCGTGCATAGTTACGCGATTAATGTGAGGGAGAATTGACTCAAGCTCCTGAAGATAAAACTCTTCGCTTTCTTCACGCACACTGTCTAAATATTCTTGATCGTAAGGGTCAAGTAAGGTCGCATGCATTTCAGCGTTCCAAGAAACACCTCCGTCCATTGTGCGATAGAACAATCCATACGCACCTACAGCTATGCCGTGTTGCTCATCGAAAAATACAACGTCTAAAAAAGGACGCTCGAGTTCAGGTTGTAAATTTTGGACTTCCCATGAATCGCCACTGTCAGATGAATGCAAAATAACGGCATCGTGACCAACGGCCCAAACGTTATTCCCTACAATTGTGGTTGCGGTCAACGTTGCTCTGCTAGGCACTGAAACTTGAGAAAAAGTAGAACCGTCTGTTGATTTGAGAATATGCCCACGCTCACCAACAACAATGGCATAGTCAGTGGCAGCTACGTCGAGTAATACGGATTGCTCAACCAATGGTGCTACAAATGCATCTTGTGCAGAAACTGAAATAGAAAAAGAGGCAGCAAAACATGCAGCAATCGCTTTATTCATTATTAGTTATTCCTCCTTTTAGAAATATCTGTCATACATACAAAAACGGTTGGCAGAGCCAACCGTTTCACGAAAGGCGAATTAACGCATACCTTCTCGTCGCAACGCTTGAGGAGTAAACTCAGCATCACGAGGACGAACAGTAAAGTCGTACATCTGCTCTTCGTTGTCCAGACCGATAGCTAGGTAACGACGAGAGTTCAAGTCGTGGTATACATCTAGCGTAGACCATTGCGTAGGAACTTCATAATAGTTCACGCCGTAAGCAACACCCACGCGATAAAGTTCACCACGGTTGTCGTACATGTCAGCGACTTGAATTTGCCAGCTATCTTCATCGATGTAGAAAACTCGTTTTTGGTAAATATGACGCAAACCTTCTTTAAGCGTCGCTTCTACCACCCAAACACGGTGTTTTTCCCAGCGAGTTAGGTCAGGGTTAACGTGATTTGGCATTAAGATGTTTTCGTATTGCGCATTATCTGAATGTAGCGCGTAGTTATTGTACGCAACATACATCTCTTTTTTACCTACGAGGTTCCAATCGTAACGGTTCGGTGAACCATTAAACATATCGAAATCATCGGTCGTACGCAGACCATCTGCTGCTGTTCCTGGTGTATCGTAAGCAATGTTTGGCGCAAGACGAACACGACGCTGACCCGTGTTGTAAGTCCATGCTTTACGCGGCTCTTTAACTTGATCAACAGTTTCGTGAACCAGCAGTGCAGTACCAGCCAAACGCGCAGGCTTAGTGATCTTCTGCTTAAACATGAACAAGATGTTCTCAGCCGTTAGTTCTTCAGCTGTAGCCCCTTCTTCCGCATATTTGATCTTGAGCTGCTCGTCAAAACCGATAACGTTGTAGTCACCTGAAGTAGTCACTGCTGCTTGGCCACCATTACGTTGTACTGCTTCACCGCGATAGCGAAGAATGTGGTTCCAAATAGCCTCAAGACCATTTTGCGGAATTGGGAATGGAATACCAAGTACCGCACCTTTCAGGCCATTACCGTCATCGAGTAGTTCTGCGCTTGTTGCGTTAACACGAGTGGCATCATACACCTCTTGAGGGTTTGATGCAGAACGTCGTGTTTGGTAAACCGGCATTCGGAATGTATCAGGGTAAGCTTCGAACAGTTTTTTCTGACCGTCAGAAAGGAAGTCAGCATATTCCTGATAGTTTTGCGCAGTAATCTCAAACAACATTTTATCTTCTGGGTATGGATCGGGGTGATGATCACCCACTTCATAACCCGCTGGAGCTTGAGTAATACCACCTGTCCACGCTGGAATACTACCGTCTGCATTACCAGCAACCTCAGCACCGAGTGGCGTGAGTGTTGTACCCAGCGCATTTGCTTGGTCTTCTGAAACTTTTGCTACTGCATGACTGCCGGCCAATGCAAGTGATAGTGCTGTGGCAATAACGCCTATTTTTCTAATCATATACACCACTCTTTAAATTGCATACTTGATGTTAAACGAAATGAAGTCGCGATCCGCAAGCGCATTAGTTGTACCTATGCCACCCCAGAAAGCACTGTATGACGCAGTAGCAGACCATTTACTAAGATAGTCGAAAGTAAATGAGATTGCTGCTGACTTAACATCTTCTGTGAAAAGGAACAACGGATCTGGCGTAGTGCCATCAACGTCGTGTGAGAAAGTTGCGCGAGCACGTAAGTTAACACCCGCCATGATGTCATTATAATCCGCTACCGCGAGTAGTCGATAACCCCAGGCATCTTCTGTTGCAAATGGGTTAGTTTCAGGACCATCAGACAAGGCTGTGTGTAAACCAAAACGTGGGTTTCCATCTGCCGTAGGTTCTAGCGAAGGCGTACGAGCGGTACCTGGAGCGTTCAATCGAATGACTGAAGGATCTGGGAAGTCAACGATATTGACGTAACCTACTTCACCAAGAAGTACGAAGTTATCAGCACCGAACTTAGGTCCAAATACGTGTGACGCAGTAAACTGCATCTGGAAAGTATCAGAGAACAGGAAGCCCTCAGCAGTTTCACCCGGACCTACCGCACGACCAATGTTGTTTAATTGAGAGATACCTTCCAAATCAGGACGCAAACCTGCGTTGGCTAGCTGCTCTGGCATACCCATATAAAGCAGCTCTACGTCGTCTATTTGTAGAGGCTCGTCTACGCGATAAGAGAATTCACCAGCTAGTGCTGTAGTACCAATATTAGTATTGAAGCTCAACCCGTATAAACCAATGTCTTCAGGGTAGTAAAACTCTGCCTGAGTAAATGCTTCTAACTGAGTCAGGTTGTCTTTGGTAATCTGATTGCCCGCAATGAAGGCTAGATCTGCACCAATACCTGCTGCTGTAAAGTTAGATGTTACACCTGAAATTAACGGACGCTGGCTGTGGTAATTAATGTGATAGAAGCTAAACTCAGTTTCGTTTAGAGCTTCTGCGAACCACGTTAAGCGCAAACCGAACTGACCTTGGTCATCAGCATCATTATGTGCTTGGTCAGAATATCCGCGAATCGCAACCTTAGTTGGATAAGCTAAGTACGCCTCAGAGATTGCGCTAGCGTCAGCCCCAGAGCGAAGCAAATCGCCGAAACCGTTCAAAGCTGAAAGCAAGTGATCTAAATCGATATCAGGATTGCCCGTGAAACCAAGCTGGATGTTGTTGGCTTGACCGCCCTCACCTGCAAAATCGTTCGTTGCAAAGTAACTACCGGCAACAGGCAACCAACTGCGTTGCCACTCATACTGGTAATAACCAGAAATACTGACGTTGTCTGTTAGTCCTAGTGACGCGTAAACCATTCCAACGGGAATAAATACTTCTTTAAGTTCTGCACCCGGCGCTCGCGCTCGAGTAACGTCAACTGGGTTTGTTGTGTTTATACCGTGTTGGATGAACGTACTTTCACCCCAGCTAATTACTTGGCGACCTACGCGAAGTGTGAATGGCTTTTCACCGATCCACCAATCGCCATAAAAGAACGCGTCATACAAACGCACGTCAGTACAAAGTAGATCTTCAGCTTCTGGGTCACTACATAAATCAGTCTGTGTGCCTGTGATTGGATTAGAGTAAGGACGATCACCGTCCATTTGCTCGAAGTCATAGAACCAGAATCCGCGAGCGAAGAAACCATAATCGCCAAAATTGATATCCAACTCGTGACTACCTGAGATTTGAGTCGCGAAAGCATCACCTGGATCGTGAGCTAGGTTACCCAGGTCACCGTTAGATGAATAGGCTCCGTCGGCTAGCGCCCATACGTCACCGCTTGGGTATAAAGGATTAAACGCACCGTGGTACCCTGACCAATTAAACTGGGGGTGGTTACTATTACCTATAAGACTGTAATCTCTGTCTTCGGTTCGAATACTTGTTGCTAGGGTAAAAGTAGAGTCTAGAGAAATGCTAACGTCACCCACTTGCCAATTGGCTGCTTGTGCTGGTAGTGCAGCGACCCCAGCCAAACTCATTACACCAATTGCAACAGGTGACATCTTAAAAGCGCGAAGCCTGTTTATCATGTTTTTATACTCCCAAGTCGGCGCTAAATTTACGCGACATAGTCCAACCATCTCATTTAACAAAATGATTACATCATTTTGTCAGAACCGCAAGAACTAATCGTACCAGTTAACAATATTTACAACATTAAGGCGATCAATGAGTTAAAGTTGACGCCAGATATTGAATATATCTTTAGACTTGCTGCATTTTGTTGGTGTAGTTAGCTCACTACACTATCTTAGCCGCTCGAACGATTTTATCTTGTTATTTTTATCAACTATCAATCTAAAGCGCCCTGTTAACCCAACGCCCGACACAAATGGACGAATACGGCTTGAGGGAACTTGAATGGTTTGCCCAGATTCAGCGGTGAGAACCACATTTGGATAATTACCGCTGTACAAGGCTTCACATTGTGAATATGGAAAATTCACTGAAAAGTAATAAACGCTATCAGAAGACTGCATTCTCGTCATAAGACAAACTTTTACTTACTTTTTCGAAAACGTCTTTACTCAATCCTTCATGATTAAGTAATCTTCCCAACTGTTGTTTCATTAAACTCTGATGATGCTCAGAGAACTGCTGCCACTGGGTTAACGGCGTCACTATTCTTGACGCTACTTGTGGATTCACTTTATCGAGCTTCATTAGATAATCCGCTACATATTTATACCCACTACCGTCTTTAGCATGAAATCCGTAGCTGTTGTAGAACGCAAAGCTACCAATGACCGCACGGACTCTATTAGGGTTTGATTGCGAGAATTGGGGATGTTCAAGTAACATGGTTAGGTTCGCAAGTATACTTTCTGATTGCTTGGTTGCATGAAGTGTGAACCATTTATCCAACACTAGCGGGTCATTCTTCCACTTATTCTCGAACTTAGCCATCATGTCGTCGAAGTATTCAAGTCCGCTGACTTGTGCAGCTTTCAATGCAGCTAAACTATCAGTCATACATGTCGCATTATCGAATTGGGTGCTTACAACATCACTAAAGTCACTCACCCGTGCGAGTAATGAAAGAATAACGTTCTTACAACGTCTAGCGTTTACTGCCACTTGTTCGTAGCCACCATTTTGCGCATTACATGATTGGTAAATAGCGAATAGTTGTTTGCCAAATCGATGAGCAAATTGAGTTACGAACGCCTCTCTCGCCGATAGCAGTGAAGCGACGTCGATATTAGAGCGACTTTGGCACAGTGTTTCGAATGATGGAATAACCAAACACTCGCCTAGTAATTCAATGTTCTGACTTTCATTGGTAAAAGCGGTCTCTAAACCATGCCAAATATCGTCGGTAATGGCTGATGTGGGGTCGTCCGTTAACTGCGAGATACACAAGTCATACAATCGTTGCAATGCATCCCAACGACTAAATTGATCTGTAGCGAAAGAAAATATACTTAACAGCGCTTTTGGTGATAGATCTTGTTCAATTTTAACGGGTGCCGAAAAGTCACCAAGGATCACAGGTATCAAACCGGAAGTAACATTGCCAACTTCAAGTACCGCAGTGTCTTGCTCTAGTACAAAAATGCCATTTTGAATCAGCCCTGCTTCATCATCATAGCGATTGCCTAAACTATCAATTAATTCTATGCGAAGCGGTAACGTAAGGGCGTGCTTCTGCGACTGCCCCGCTGTAGCTGGCGTTTTTTGTGAAATCGATAAAAGTGTTTTAGCATTTTCGCCTTCGCTGACGTCTACTGACACGACTGGCGTGCCAGATTGACTGTACCAGCGTCTGAAGTTGGTCAAGTCTTTATCAGTGGCCGCTTGCATCGCATTGACGAAATCGTCGCAGGTAACCGCCTGCCCATCGTGACGCTCAAAGTAGATATCCATGCCTTTCTTAAAGTCATTTGCGCCCAAAAGGGTGTACATCATGCGAATAACCTCAGCACCCTTGTCGTATACCGTTACCGTGTAGAAATTATTCATCTCGATAACTTCATCTGGTCGTATGGGATGACTCATGGCGCTAGCATCTTCAGCAAATTGGTGTTCTCGCATTACTCGTACTTGCTTGATGCGATTGCTCAGTGCTGATGTCATGTCTGTACTAAATTGCTGATCTCTGAAGACAGTAAGACCTTCTTTTAAACTCAGTTGGAACCAATCTCTGCAAGTAACACGGTTGCCAGTCCAGTTGTGAAAGTATTCATGAGCGATTACTGATTCAACGTTAAAGAAGTCTTCGTCTGTTGCTGATTCTTCATCAACAAGGACAAATTTACTATTGAATACATTGAGCCCTTTGTTCTCCATGGCTCCCATGTTGAAGAAGTCCACGGCGACAATCATGTATATATCGAGGTCATACTCTAAATCGAAGACTTGCTCATCCCACGCCATTGCGCGCTTCAAGGATTCAAGTGCAAAATGTCCTCGGTCTCGCTTTCCTTTGTCGACAAACAATTCGAGTGACACCTCTCTGCCACTGCGAGTAGTAAAGGTATCTTTAAGTACGTCGAAATCGCCTGCTACTAGTGCAAACAAATAGCAAGGTTTTGGATGAGGGTCATGCCACTCAACCCAATGGGTTCCGTCTGGATTGTTTCCTGAATCAACTAAATTTCCATTACAGAGTATGTATGGTAGCGATGTGTTCCCTGTTATCTTCACCCTATACTCTGACAGAACATCCGGTCTATCAAGAAAGTAGGTAATACGGCGGAAACCCTCAGCTTCACACTGTGTGCAATACGCCCCGCCAGAAAGATATAGCCCTTCTAACGCAGTATTCTCTGAAGGGTTTACTTCTACAACAAGGGTAAGGTTAAACGTGTCCAAATCCGTGTGTATATGGAGTTCGCTATCAGACTTTTGATAATCCTTTGTTTCGACGCCATCTATCGCAGCACTAATCAGCGTTAAATCATGACCATCTAGCACTAGCGCCTCGTTATGATCACCTTGCCGAGAAACACTGAGTTGGCTGGTGACTAACGTTTTCGTCTCATGCAAAACAACATCTAAAAATACATTACTGACAAGAAAATTAGGCGCAGTGTAGTCTAACCTACGCTTGGCTAAAACGGTCATATGCAGTTAAGTCCTCGATAAATCTATGCTTTTTCGCTAAGGTCTGGTGGCGTAATACGTAATATTTTAACGCCTAGGTAGCCGTAAATTATAGCTAATATCGGGTTAATTACGTTAAAGAATGCATAGAATACGTAATCAAATGGATTAACGAGCAATACACTGTGCATATATGCACCACATGTATTCCAAGGAATCAATGGTGAGGTTAATGTTCCACCGTCTTCCAAGCTACGAGACAAGTTGAGTTGATGTAACCCACGTTTGGTGAATTCCTCTTTGTACATACGGCCGGGCATAACGATAGAAATGTATTGGTCTGCAGTTACTAAGTTAGTACCAAAGCACGTTAGGATGGTGCGTAGTATCATGTCTCCAGCAGATTTTGCACCGAGGAGAATCGCAGACACAGCACGTTTAAGTAATCCAACATTTTCCAAAACAGCACCAAAAGACATGGCACAAATAATCAACCAAATGGTATTCAACATTGATGACATACCACCGCGAGATAATAGGCTGTTGAGATTTTCGTCTGGTGTGGAAAAACTTACCCCATCAAATAACGCCGTCCAAACGACTTTTAATGTACCAATGGCGTGTGTATCACCTTGATCAGCCATACCAAGTATTACATCAGACTGAAACAGAACTGCCCAAATACCACCTAACAGTGCGCCAATGAAAACTGCTGGGAACGCGGGCATCTTTTTGATAGCAAGCGTGAGTAAAACCACAAGTGGTACAAGTAAAATAATGCTCAAATCGAAAGATTCATTTAAAAGCGCCTGCATCTGCTGAATGCGTTCAACCTTTGCGCCACCCTCTTCACTGAAACCAAGGATTGCAAACAAAATTAATGCGATGATAAAACTTGGAATAGTTGTCCAAAGCATATAGCGAATGTGCTCAAACAGGTCCGTACCTGCTACAGCCGGCGCTAGGTTTGTTGTTTCTGAGAGGGGCGATATTTTATCACCAAAATACGCGCCCGATACCACAGCACCAGCGGTGATAGTGGCCGACATGTCCATGCCCCCTGCTACACCCATAAGTGCAACACCTACCGTTGCAGCGGTTGTCCAAGAGCTACCGATACTCATTGCGATAACCGCACAAATTAAACAAGCAGCAGCATAGAAGAATGATGGGTTCAACAACTCAAGACCATAATAAATAAGCGTTGGAACCGTACCTGCAAGCATCCATGTACCTATCAGTGAACCGACGGCTAATAGAATAAGACAAGCCCCTAATGACATTGAAATGCCTTTTACAATGCCTTTTTCAATTGACTTCCAACTGTGGCCATTTTTCATACCGATAATGGCTGCCATGCCCATTGCAAGAAGTAATGCTATTTGGTTTGGCCCATATGATGAGTTGTCTTCAAAGAGAATTACTGCGCTTCCCATCATGACTACGAGCGCAACAATAGGAATAAAAGCGTCTAATAGCGTTGGTGTTTTGGTTTCTTTATTCATTTTTATAATTTTCTCTTAGCGCTACGCAATAGAGCGGTAAAACATTAGGGCAATAACTACAGGGCACACAAAGCGTACATACCAAGGCCAAACCTTCCAGAAAATACCTTTCTCTGCTTCCGGGTTCCCCGCTTTAAGTTCATTTAGGATATTATCTCTGCGCCATACCCAGCCCGCAAAAATACATAGTGCTAGTCCCAACAGGGGCTGACTGTATTGGGTCGTCGCTGTGATGACCAAGCCAAATAAACTGCCAAAATTAAAAATAATCACGCAGCTGGCTGCAAAAATCGCTAAGGCCATGAAAACAACAGCGCGTTTTCTGTCAATGTTTTTACTCTCGACCACATAAGCCACGGGAACTTCAAGCATCGATATCGACGACGTTACTGCAGCGATAGTCATTAGCGCAAAAAACACAAATGAAACGAACACACCTACAGTTCCAATGGTATCAAACAGTGCGGGCAGCACAGTGAAGATAAGGCTATCGCCTTCAATTAATGCACCTTGAGGCGTAAATATCTCGATACCATTATTCAGCGCTACGTACATTGCTGGAATAATTAGCATACCCGCAATAACGGCGACACCAATATCGACCAGCGCAACAGATGCACCAATAACGGGTAAGTTTTCTTGCTTACTCAAGTATGAGCCGTACACCAACATTGTTCCTACGCCAAGCGACATAGAGAAGAACGCCTGCCCCATTGCACTGATGAGCAAGTCAGGGTTGAGCACTGATGAAAAATCAGGCACTAAGTACGCACTCCACCCTTCAACAGCGCCAGGTTGGAAACTTACATATACGATTAACGCTAATATTAGAATGACTAAGGTTGGCATTAAACGAACTGACCACTTTTCGATGCCAGCTTTTACGCCACCAACAACGATGAACGCAGTGAGTGCCATAAAGATTGCACAAAAAATGATATTGCGAGTGTCACTAAAGGTTAGTAACCATTCGGATGCGCCTTCCAAGCCAACCAAGCTCACCGCTGAATCTGCAAAATGCACAAGCATCCAACCGCCCACAATAGCGTAAAAAGCGAGGATAAGTGATACAGTTAGACAACCCCACAACCCCGTTGCGCGGCCTACAAAGTTATTCGAAATCTTACCCAGAGCATCGACCATATTGGAGCGAGATGCCCTTCCTATAATCAATTCTGCCATTAGAACGGGATAAGCTAGCACAAATGCGAGTAGCAAATACATTAGTACGAATGCAGCACCACCGTTACTTGCTACTTTTGTTGGAAAGCCCCAAATATTGCCTAAACCCACGGCAGATCCTGCCGCCGCTAGAATAAATCCTATGCGCGAAGAAAATTCGCCTCTGACTGCCATTGTGTTTCCCTTTATTATTTTTGTAGTAATTGTTATTTAGACATAAAAAAAAGGGCTGGCCCAAGACCAGCCCTTCATTTAACGCTAATTAATTAGCTGAGAAGGCGTAACGACCTGTTTCAATCATATCAAACGTGATGTTGGCTGCTTCGTCAAGGAATGGATCTAGCTCATCGAGATCATCCGGTAAATCATCCAACGATGCCACTGCTTCCATACCCATTCTTGCTAAGCGTTCATTGGCACGTGCGAGTGATTTGACTTCCCGTTCTTTCTTCTCTTCTAAACGCTCTGATTTGACCAATGAAATAAACTCTCTGTCCTTGTTTTCACGATATTCAGCGATGTCTTCATGAATGTATGCAAACTCGGGGTCTTGTAACACGCGACGGTTGTGTTTTGCAGTAAGAACGTCAAGCGCGCCACTACTGTCAGCGAATGTCGTATAGTTCGCTCTATTTATGCTGTCCCAAGGTAGCGCGTTTTCTGCTTGACTCTCACCCCAATCTTCAGGCTCGATGGCGGATGGATATAGAATGTCTGGTACTACGCCTTTGTGCTGCGTACTTCCGCCGTTGATTCTGTAAAATTTTGCGATAGTGAACTGCACGCTACCCAGTGGGTTATCATACAAATCGTATATCTTACCCAGACCGCGGTGTTGCTGAACTGTTCCTTTACCAAAGGTTTGCTCGCCGATGATAAGTGCACGATTGTAGTCCTGCATTGCTGCAGCAAATATCTCAGAAGCTGAAGCGCTATAGCGGTCTACAAGCACAGTTAATGGACCGTCGTAAGCCACTAGGCCATCAGTATCACGATTTACATTAACTTTGTTATGACCATAACGAATCTGTACCACAGGCCCTTTTTCGATAAACAAGCCTGTTAATAGCGTGGCCTCAGTCAATGAACCACCGCCGTTGCCTCGAAGGTCAACGATAATCCCTTTCACTTCTTGGGCTTTTAGTGCATTAATTTCTTTTGCAACATCCGCGCTTAGGTTGTTGTAGAAACTAGGGATAGTGATAACGCCTAAAGGCTGACCTGCATTAGGACCAGTCTCAGGTGTGTATACTTCAGATTTTGCTGCACGGTCTTCTAGCTTTATTTTGTCTCGTACTAAATTCACAATAGTCGTAGAGGTTGCATCTGAAGCGCCCTTCTGGATCTGTAAACGTACAGTGCTGCCTTTAGGACCTTTAATTAGCTCGACAACTTCATCTAAACGCCACCCTACTACATCGACAAATTCTTCTTCGTCCTGCGCCACACCAACAATTTTATCTTCTGGCTTTAACGCGCCTGATTCATCAGCTGGACCACCAGGAACGATACTCTGGATAACGGTGAAATCGTCTTCTATCTGTAACACCGCTCCAATACCTTCGAATGATAGATTCATTTCCATTTGAAAACGATCTGCATTGCGCGGTGACAGGTAGCTAGTGTGAGCCTCAATAGTACGAGCAAAGGCGTTCATCGTGGTTTGGAAAACATCTTCGCTTTTGGTTTGGATAGTGCGTTTAATTGCGCGAGTATAACGCTTGGTTAAAAGCTCTTGTGTCTTTTCCCAAGTGCGATCCGCAAGTATTAAACTCAGCGCATCGTATTTTACTCGCTGACGCCAAATTTCATCGAGTTCGGCAGTGCTTGTAGGCCACGTTGCCTCTTCGCGATCGTAATAAAACTTATCGCCTTCCTGTTCGAAATCGAATGGTTCGCCCTCTAACAAAGACAATGCGTATTCATAACGCTCTATGCGACGTTGCGCACTGAGATTATACATCTCATAGGCAACCGACAAGTTACCGCGACTTAGCGCTTCATCAAAAGCATTTCTGTGCTTTTCAAACCCTTCCACATCAGACAACAGGAGCACTTGTTTATTGTGGTCAAGTGACTCTAGAAATCTGTCATAGACTCGAGAAGATAGCTGATCATCCAACGAAATTTCCATATAGTGTGAACGTGTAAAGAGTGCGCTCACCCTTTTAGCTGCAACACTGTGCTGTGTTTCTTGAGAAAGCACAGGTAGCTCTTCAACACTCGGTGTTGTAGTAACTGCAGACGCACCTACGCCCACCGTTAAAAAAGCTGTTGCTATGGAAACTCGAAGGATATCTTTCATATTACGACCTCTTGGAACGTGCCAAACGTAACGCGTCAGCGTTGACTTTGACAACCATACCCGAATCTAACTGAACATGGATGCCATCTTTAGCCACCTCGGTAATAACAGCAGGCATAGGCGCTTTGCCCAGTTTCACCGTAACGTTAGTACCTTGCTTAAGATCACTGTCTGTAAGCTTTTCAGGTGGTGTCTTATTTGGTCTTTGATTTTTCGGTTTAGTTCCGCCCTTTCTCTCAGCATGGCTTGAATCTGACGATTTTTCACCTTTTGGACGAGAAAATTGTTTGCGCTCTTTACGCTTGGGCTGTTTTGCTTGTTTTTCTTTTCTAAGCTCAGCCGCTTTCGCTTTACTTTCTTCAAGCTGGTTTTTAGCGTGATCCGCATGTTCTTTTTCTATCACATCACCTTCATTACCATCAAGGTCTACGCGATGAGCGCCTTCTTTAATGCTGTAAAGGTAGCGCCAACTGTTTGTATAGTGGCGTAGCGTTGAACGAAGCAAGGTTTTGCTTACTCTCGGCTCTTCCTCTAAACGGCTGGCTAGTTCTTGAAATATACCAATTTTAAGTGGGCGAGCCTCGCCCTCAGTGGTAAAACAATTCGGAAAGGTTTGTGCAAGGAAAGCGATAACTTCCTTACTGCTGTTAAACTTCTCTGGTGATTCCATTAATCTTTCTAAGTAGTTCAGGACAAATCTGTGTTATCTGCATCATCCCAAGTTGCCAGCGTGTGGTCAACCCAATCGAGCAATTCATCGTCGTCTATGTCTAATAAAAGTTTATCTTGTTGCCAGTTTTCCCACGTAAACTGCAAGATTTTTTCGAGTCGTGAGGTTTCGATGTCATCTTCAGCCCTATCGTAAATGGCATGGAGAATGAAATTGAGTCGTTCTGATGCCTCATCAGGATCATCATGCATGTCTTCCATATCTTCATAGGTTGACAATACCACATGAATATCGACGTTATATTTCATTGTGATTCCATAAGTTGTTGGAACAACTCTACGATAGCTACCAAGCCTTTTTCGTCCTGTTCGTCAAAACGGGAATATATAGGACTGTCGATGTCTAAAACACCAACGAGCTGATTACGAATTATGATGGGAATAACAATCTCAGAGTTTGAAGCTGCATCGCATGCAATATGGCCATCAAATGCATGTACATCGTCGATGCGCTGAACCGTTTTAGTTGCTGCTGCAGTACCGCAAACACCTTTACCGAGAGGAATACGGATACACGCAGGCTGCCCCTGAAACGGCCCAAGTACTAGCTGCTCTTCTTTGAAGAGATAGAAACCGGCCCAATTTACGTCGTCTAAGCCGTTAAACAACAAGGCACTGATATTAGCCAAGTTTGCAATTAGGTCAGGTTCTCCCTGAGTCAAACTTTTTACTTGGCTATATAATTGAGCGTAATGCTTCTCTTTCAAATGAAACTTCTCTTTACTGATTTATTGCGAAACTCACATTTACATGCGCAGAAACGCTTCTTTCACCGGGCAACGACACTGGCATTTCCCGAGCAAAAGTTTCACTGCGCATAATGGGAACGGGCATATTGCCACTTGTTTCAGATATTGCAACCACTTCACCCAAATCTACATTGAATTCCTGTGCTACTAGCTCAGCTTTTGAGCGAGCATTGGATAAAGCAAGTTTTAAAGCTCTTGTATAGGCTTGATTGTCGTCCATCACAATCAACGAAAATCCGGAGATACTGTTTACGCCGCGCTTCAGCGCGCCGTCAATAATGGCGTCATAATGATTAATATGATTGTGCGTTAGCTGTATTTCACGACGAACGATGAAACCCTTTTGCTGACGCCCCTGAGGTGAGTGTTCGTAGTTGGGCTGAACGCTAAGTTGCATGGATTGAATGTGACGCTCGACAACACCGCTCTCGAGTAAAAAGCCTACAACACTCGCTCTTTGTTGCTCGAGTTTACTATTGATTTCAGCGATTTCATTGCCCTTTCCTTCCAGTACCAATGTGACTTTGTAGCCGGTAGGTACAAGACTTACAGCGCCGCTACCACTGACATTGATAGTACGGTCGGGATCAGCGCCAAAAGCATTAGCACTCACAAATACACACAGGATTAAGCCGATAAGTGAAAATTTTTTCATAGTCTTCCTTCGTATTGCCACATTTGAACCATTACGTTAGAAACTATAATCTCACTTTTAGCTTAACCCTAGGTGAATACTTGCTAAATATGACTAAAAGTCTGTTTTTTTGATTACGCGTTACTTAAGAACTTGGCTAAGTGCTGATAAACAGTGATGAATATTACGAGTTTTAGCACTATGGCCCATGAGACCAATACGCCATACTTTACCAGCGAACTCACCCAGTCCAGCTCCAATTTCAAGATTAAACTCGTTGAGTAATTTTGAACGAGTTGCGGCGTCATCAATACCCTCGGGTATATTGACTACATTGAGTTGAGGTAGGCGATAACTACTATCTACCGCGAGTGTTAAGCCCAGTTCATTCAGACCATCGACAAGTTTCAAGTGATGTGATTTATGTCTTGCCCAAGCATTCTCTAGCCCTTCGTTATACAAAAGCACGAGTGATTCGTGAAACGCATACATCGAATTGACTGGTGCAGTATGGTGATAAGCACGTTTAGTACCTGTACCCCAATACCCCACAATTAGGTTCATATCCAAAAACCAGCTTTGTACTTTTGTCTTTCTTGACTGGATAACGCTCACAGCACGCTCGCTGAACGACACAGGAGAAATCCCCGGCACACAGCTCAAGCACTTTTGAGAACCTGAATAAATAGCGTCAATTCCCCATCCGTCCACATCAATTTCAATGCCACCGAGCGACGTCACTGCATCAACAATCGTTAGACAATCATATTGCTGAGCAAGTGCACATAAAGCTTTAGCATCGTTTTCTACACCTGTAGAAGTTTCAGCATGAACGAATGCGAGAATTTTAATATCCTTGTGCTCTGCTAGGGTCGATTCCACTTCGGCTAAGTCGGTTTGTTGTCCCCATGGGCTATTAACTGTTAAAGCAACACCACCACAGCGCTCAACATTTTCTAACATACGATTGCCGAACACGCCATTTATGCACACTAGCACCTTATCACCCGGCTCAACCAAGTTAACAAAACATGCCTCCATGCCTGCTGAGCCCGGCGCTGAAATAGGCATAGTTAGCGCATTACTGGTCTTAAATGCATATTGAAGTAACGATTTGGTTTCATCCATCAAGCCTACGAAAAGTGGATCTAAGTGACCAAGTGTGGGTCGAGCCATCGCATTCAATATACGAGGGTGGACGTCTGATGGGCCTGGCCCCATCAATGTACGTTCTGGAGGAATAAATGTTGAAAACTGATCATTTGAAGAAGACATACCCAATACTCGTCATCGAATCTAAACATTCTTGAAGTATTGTACGTTGGCGCATGAGATACAATAACCTGTTCCGAGCATTCATAAAATGAATGTGTTTTACCCATCTCATAAATATTATAGCTTTGGATAAGGTGTGAACAAATTGTGCTCAGTGCAGGTATAAAAAATAGACTGTGAAGAAATACTAAAACCAAAAATCAGACCACTTGTATCTTAATGATATTACAGCGCTTATTCGAAGTTGATCTGAATAATTGTGTAATTAGACGATTTTCAGCAAATATATGTTTATAAAATGAACAAATGTGAACTATACTATTTATCCGTTAAAGATTTGCATGAACCTCTCCCTTTGCAATAGTTAGCGCACGGCTCAGCAATGAGCCATTCCCCTAGGCCCGGAACGATTGTTTCCGGGCATTTTTTATCTGTTGCTTTATCTTTACAACTGACGAATTGCTTTTAAACTTGGCGCAAATTCGCTTTGTAGTTGGTAGCGTTTTCGACGTAGTGCTCTGCAGACGCCCTTAGTTTCATCGCGACTTGCTCTGGAAGGGTTTTTAACTATTTTTCCTGGTGAGCCGACAACCATACTGTAATCAGGCACTTCCATATTCTCAGTAATCAAAGTGTTCGCGCCGATGACACAAAATTTGCCGATTTTTGCTCCATTGAGTACAACGGCATTAATACCAATAAGCGAGTAGTCTCCAATTTCGCATCCATGCAGCATTACTTTGTGTCCTACAGTGACTCCCTCACCTAATCGGAGAGGAATACCAGCATCTGTATGCAGTACAGAACCATCTTGTACATTGGTATTTCTACCGATAGTAATAGTATCCATATCACCACGGACAACAGCATTAAACCAAACGCTAGCACCAGCCTCCAAAATCACCTTGCCGATAACATGTGCACCAGGGGCGACAAAGGCAGTAGTATCACATTGTGGTTGATATTCACCGAGGACGTATAACATCATTTACTTCCTTTTGACTCTATTTGACGCATCAAGCCTTCTTGCATAGTGGTTGCCACTAATTCACCGGAGCGATTAAAAATTTGACCGCGAACAATGCCACGGGCGCCACCGCTGAAAGGACTCTCCATGGCGTACAATAACCAATCGTTGAGATCCACCGGGCGGTGAAACCACATAGCGTGATCGATAGTCGCTATACGCAACGTTTTGTCGGTGACCGCTATCCCATGAGGTTGCAAAGAGGTACTCAAAAAATGGTAGTCAGAGGCATAGGCTAACGAGGCTTGATGAAGTTCTGAGTCAGACTCTAGTGGATCTCGCGCTTTTAACCAAAGATAACGCATGGGTTCACGAGTTTGTGCATGATACGAGTTCGCCGCATCTACTGTGCGTATATCAATGGGTTTATGGTAAGCCAATGCTTCTCGCATTGTGCGGGATATCTTGTCGATATTGTCTTCGTAGAAACTGATATCCGATTGCACATCTTCTGGTGCTGGAACATCGGGCATATCGGCTTTTTGATGGGTCATTCCAGGCTCTGGTACCTGAAATGATGCCGTCATGTAAAAAATACTTTTGCCACCTTGAATAGCTTTAACTCGTCTGGCAGAAAAGCTTCGTCCATCCCGCACTATCTCTACATCGTAAACCACCGGCCGCTTGGCATCGCCCGGCGAAAGAAAGTAGGTATGAAAAGAGTGTACAACGCGATTGGCGTCCACCGTTTGGTAGGCCGCACTCAACGCTTGCCCCAATACCTGACCACCAAATAAAGCTCTAAAACCCAAGTCCCAACTTTGTCCGCGATAAAGCCCCTCTTCTATGGGTTCTAGCGAAAATAATGATGAAAGTTTTACATCACTCATGAGACTGCTCCATTAATTCGGCTTTTGGATTACGGGGATAATAATTATCTGGCCGTTTAGCACTATGTTCAAAAAATCGGGTGTCTTTATACGGCAATTTCATGAAACCTGAAATACCCAATCCCTTAATACTGGGTATCAACCTTACTATTGACCGCAAGCATTGTTCAAATTGATATGCTTTTGTGTGATCTAACAAAGTAAAGTAGTTGTGTATTTTCAAATGCGTGGGTAAAGCCTCAAAAATTATGCAACCAGTGTGATGAATACTATTAAGTGTATGAATATGCTTCATGATCTCGTCGGGTAGCACGAGTAGTTCATCAGGGTCTTCACCATCTTCAAAGTACGAATGGAAGCGACTCTCTTCTGTAGCCACCGAAAGCATCGAGCGCTCAAATGGGATCACGCAACTATGATGAGGAATAAAGGGTTTAGTGGCGTCTTCGCGCTCTACATGTAGGGTATTTTTCGCGTTGAACATACAGCACTTAAATACACCTGTTTTATGTAAGGCAGCAGCCAGCGAAATAACATTATTAACCGAGAGTTCAAACGATTCTTGAAGCGATTTATCATAAAGATTTAAACTTGAATCAACATAGATTCCCTCTGGTGCCCAACGTATCGCGATGCCGCCCACCACCGGATAACGACCTAATCGACTGATCCCCGATACAAAGGCTTTTTCTGTATCCCCCATACCCTGCAGATAATTTTTGTAATAACGATCAAACTGTACGTCGTTGATGTTGTAGAGGCTCGGCTCATGATTAGGGGCGCTATCTCTGAGATAAGACTTTCTAGAGCTGTAAACTACTGTTTCTATATCTTGGGTAGACTGACTGATCCACGTTGGAATACTTGCGCTGTAGTCTCTTTTGTAGTGTTTTGAAAAAACGATGTTTTTCAACACATGCAAATGGTTAAAAAAGTAATCTGCTCCTTGCTTTCTTTCTTGTTCGTTCTCGCTGAGCATATAAGTAAGGATACTCGCGAGCATCTTGGGTAATCCAAGGGAATTGGGCGTAATGACTTTACTGCCATAACGACAGGATTGTCCAGAAGCTAAGGCATAAAGGGTACTTGCTAATCCATCCTCATCGAATCGAGGTGAAGACAACTCGCCATTTAACTGAGCATCGCCAATAAAGTAAACGTCACCCAATCTCGCATTTGTTGTATGCATTGACTGAGACATTAAGTCCATTACGTTACTGCTCGTTGCTTGCCCATGTTCGTCTAACTGTGCAAATACCGACGAACCCCAATCAATGAGTTCAACGGTTTCGGTAAGACTATTCCACACCAAATTAGAGGGCTTAATGTCTCCGTGTACCACAGGCTTAGTCACGTCGTTGTGAGTATTTGATCGTAACTTTAAAAGTAACTCGCCCAACTGCACCGCTATTTTAACCACTAAATGTGGAGCAAGAGGTCCACTGTTTAAGCTGAATTGCTCCAAATCTGCACCGGGCGCTCGAGTCATCACTAAAATGGGTTGCTTACCCACATGCTGAAAATCAACAACCTTAGGTACTTGGGGATGGTGAACTTGGGATTGCATGAAAGCCTCTTCCTCGAGGCGATCTCGCACATGTTGAGGTAAATTTAATCGAGCGAACTTAAAAACAAGTGCTTCGTTACTCGGAGAAACCCCTGAAAACGCGAAGCCGAACGCGCCTTTTCCCAATAAAGTGATCTGCGTGTATCCCAGACTCTCGAGCTGATGGGTACACAAAGCAACCCAATCTTTTAACTTTTTGGCGTCAGCGTGAGAGAGCAGATAAATTGACTGCTCTTCAGGAATATAAAAGTGTTTTATATCCCGCGCGCTATTCATTATTCCCCTTCTCGCTTTAACCAACGAAGAGACGAGGTAACGTCATCACCCATAACCGTCGTTAGCTCATCAAGTGCAGATGAAAGGTGTTCGTCAAGTTGCCAAGGCGGGTTAAGCACACAAACCCCCGAACCATACATACCGTTATCATCACTTGCATCTTCAACCACAAGCTCGGCAACGAAACTGGTTTTCGCGAGATCACCCAATACCTCGTACATTACTTCACTAGCACCGTGCTTTTTCCCTGCGCGAGCAGATAGTAGTGGATACCAAATCACAACGATACCTTGTTCCCAATGGCCAAACATCTTCTTCAAAGTACGAGACACATCCTGATATTCTTGGAATCTCTCATAAGGAGGGTCAATAAGTACGGCACCACGATTAGGCCTTGGCGGAGTCAAAGCGAGTAAGCCTTCAAAACCATCTCTTTTGTGGAGGTGACATCCGCTTCTACGCTTCATTACGTGTTGAAGCTTGTCAAACTCCGCTGGGTGTAGTTCCATGAGATGCAGAGTGTCATTCTCTCTAAGCAAAGATTGGCTTATTAACGGCGAGCCGGGATAACTGCTTTCGTCGTAAAAAGGTTTCACAATTGAGAGGTAGTTGTTGAGCAGACTAGAGCGCGTTTGCGAAATACTTTCCAATTTACTGATACCCGACTCAAATTCTTTATTTTGAGCCATCGTAGTTTCTTCAAATTGGTATTTACCTGCACCACTGTGAGTATCAAACAAGGTAAAGGGTTTATTTTTTTCTTCAGGTGTTCAATAACGCCCATCCACGCAATATGTTTTATTACGTCGGCGTGATTTCCGGCGTGAAAGCCGTGTTGGTAACTTAGCACTTAATGATCATCGCGGTTGTTTGTGGGTATCTTTGGATACCCACTTTACTGTATGTAAAACGCAATAATATCTCGTGTAGCCTCACCGTGACAAGCAAAGCCACACCACTTGCCGTTAACGTAGGTGAATCAACATAGTTTCTGGTTGAGTAAGGTATTGCATCCAAAGGTTATTAAACTTAACCATAGTCGCACCATCGATAATACGATGATCACCCGACCAATTAACCGTCATGATTTGCTGGCTTACCACATTCCCATTGTCGTCAAATCGCGGCAGTGATTGGGTTTTGCCCAAGGCCACAATGGCCGCTTCAGGCATATTGATGACAGGTGTAGCATTTATACCGCCAATAGCACCAATATTCGAAATACTGATAGTACCACCTTTCATTTGGTCTGAAGATAGTGCGCCCGCTCGTGCCTTACTGACTATATCTTGGTACTCACTGGCAATATCAAACAAACTTTTCTGTTGAACAGACTTAATGTTTGGCACCACGAGCCCCAATTTACCATCAACCGCAAAACCAATATTGTGGTCTTCAAAAAAGCTTATTTCCGTTGCATCAGCATTTAACTGACTATTGATGATTGGGAATTCATGTAATGCCAAAGATAGAGCTTTGATAAAGAACGGCATGAATGAAAGCGAGGTGTCTTTAGCTTCAAACATAGGTTTAAGCTGACGTCGCAATGCAATCAAATTATTCATCACCACGTCGTCAGACACGGTAAAATGAGGAATGGTAGATACAGAAGCAACCATCTGTCTCGCCATTGCTGCTTTTACGCCTCTTAGTTTTTCTACGCGAACCTTACCAGAAGCAGAGGCAATAGAAGTATTAGTCTCTGCCGCCTCATTGGCTGCAATTACTCTTTGTTCGGGCTTGCTTTCAATGTTTTGTGATTGAATACCATCAAGTGCGTTCAACACGTCAGCCTTTAAAACTCGCCCCTTTTTACCGGTACCTGTTAACTCAGCCAAATCAACATTATGTTCTCTTGCGATACGGCGTACTGCGGGGCTCGCTAATACTCGTCCATCAATAACGATTGGAGGTTCGAAGTCCCCTTCCGTTCCCACTGAATTTTGCGCTGACGTGTTTGCTGGTTTTATCCCATTGCTAGCGCTACTTTCATTTTGATCGCTTTGCGCCTTAGCGTTCTCTTCACTGCCACCTTGCATAGTACTGAGAGCGAACAAGGGTTTATGCACCTTCGCAATTTCGCCCTGTTGGTAGTAAAACTTTTTAACCACTCCACTGTGTTTAGCAGGGATTTCTACCACCGCTTTGTCGGTCATCACTTCAACCACACTTTGGTCTTCCAGTACCTCGTCGCCTTCTTCGACATTCCATTTAACAATTTCACACTCGACGATCCCCTCGCCAATATCTGGCAAGATGAAATCGATAAGTTGTTCGGTTTGTGATGATGGGATATCAACCTGTTGAGGGCTGGAATTAGAGGCACCATGTTCATTCGAAACGTTACTGTCTACTGGGGACTCGCTCGCATTGGTAGCTCTATCTGTAATTGTGTCTGTATCTAACGAGAACAGAGGTTCATCCACCTTGGCTATTTCACCAGCTTTGTAGAAAAGCTTTTTCACAACACCGCTATGCATGGCGGGTATTTGTACGGTCGCCTTATCTGTCATTACCTCAGCAACGGGTTGATCTTCTTCAATAACATCGCCTTCGTTAATCAACCATTCCAGAAGTTCACACTCAACGATTCCTTCACCAATATCAGGCAATATAAAATCTACAGTCATTGTTATATTCCTTAATAGTGAAGCGTACGTTTAATGGCTTCGTACGTCTTAGTTTCATCTGGCATGTATTCTTTTTCATGCGCCAGCGGATAAGGGGTATCAAGACCACAGACTCGTGCAATTGGTGCCTCTAGGTACAAGAAGCACTTGTCTTGAATAGTTGCTGCTATTTCACTTGCGAAGCCACCCGTAAGCGGTGCTTCATGGTTAATCAACAACCGACCTGTTTTCATTACTGACGACGCCACTGTCTGGGCATCCCATGGGGCGATACTACGCAAATCGATAACTTCACAAGACACGCCATCGTTTAATGCACGTTGCGCGGCTTTTTGTAATATTTCAATTTGCGCGCCCCAACCGACTAGAGTGATATCTTTACCCTCTTGCACTATGTCAGCCTTGCCTAGGGGTAAGGTGTAGTCTTCTTCCGGTACGTCACATACAGAAGCGCGATACAAACGTTTGGGCTCTAAAAAGAGCACAGGGTTTTTGTCTCTTATTGAGGACAACAATAAACCTTTGGCCTGGTATGGATCTCTTGGAATGACAATCTTGATACCCGGACAATGGGCAAAATAGGCTTCTGGTGACTGGCTGTGATAGTGCCCGCCATGAATTCCGCCGCCATAAGGCGTTCTAATAGTCAGTGTACCCACATCAAATTGCCCGCCAGAGCGGTATCTAAATTTGGCTGTTTCGTTAACGATCTGGTCAAAAGCAGGGAATATGTAGTCACCAAACTGGATTTCAGCCACTGGAACCGAGCCCTGTGACGCCAATCCGTTCGCAAATCCAATAATGCCTTGTTCCGTTAATGGCGTATTAAAGCATCGCCCTTTACCAAACTTCTCTTGAAGGTTACTTGTTGCCCGAAATACCCCACCAAAGTGGCCCACGTCCTCACCAAAGGCCATGACGCGTTGGTCTTTTTCCATCGCGGTAATGAGTGCATTGTTTACTGCTTGAAGTAGATTCATTTGTGGCATTACTTCACCCTCGCCGACGTACTTGGATATTGTTCAGGATACTTTTTGATATGACGCTTTAAATCAGCCAATTGCTCTTCTAGGTGCCAAGGCACTTCGTCCAACACATCAGTGACAAGCTCTTCCACAGGACATACGTCAATAGTTTCAGCAGTCTTTAAGGCGGTTAAAACGTCTTGTCGCACTGTATCAAGCTGCTTGGCATGGGCTTTGGTATCTAACCAGCCTTTGTTTTCTAACCAAATGGCGAGACGACTGATAGGATCTCTGGCTTGCCATCTTGCTTCCTCATCTTTTGATCGATAACCGCTCGGGTCGTCTGAAGTAGAATGCGCAGCTAGTCGGTAGGTCATTGCTTCGATTAACACTGGCGTATTTTGTTCAAGTGCAGTTTTGCGCGCTAATTTAGTGGCGTGGTAAACGGCTAGCGGGTCATTACCATCCACTCGAATTGTTTTTACACCGTAACCGATACCGCGAGAGGCAATACCATCGCCAGCAAATTGCTCGTCTGCTGGCGTAGAAATCGCGTATCCGTTGTTTCGGCAAAAGAATATTACGGGGCAATTAAGCACTGCTGCCATATTCAATCCAGCGTGAAAGTCTCCTTCAGAAGCAGCGCCCTCGCCAAAGTAGCAGATAGTCACAGCTTCGTTCCCTTGCATTTTTTGACCGTAGGCATAACCCGCAGCTTGTGGGATTTGCGTACCCAAGGGTGACGAAATGGTCATAAAGTTAAGCGCTTTATCGCCGTAATGGATCGGCATTTGACGACCTTTATTGGGGTCTTCTTTGTTACTGAACATTTGGTTCATGAACTGAGTAGTCGTATACCCGCGATAAGCTAGCGCGCCCTGCTCTCGATACTGTGACATGATCATGTCGTTGTCTGACAGCGCTGCCGCACTTGCTACGGATGCAGCCTCTTCGCCCGTACTGGCAAGATAAAAGCTAATACGACCCTGTCGCTGGGCTGCCACCATACGTTCGTCCAATACACGGATGTAACTCATCGTATGATGAATTTTTATCGCTATATCTTTAGAAATGTCGAGTTCTGGTGCCCCATCAACTTCAACGCCGTCTGCTGCGAGCAGTTGCAACATAGGAATATCAATAACACCATTCTCGATGAGATTGGCGACAGGCGTGGTGCCAACGTTGGCAAGATGATTTCTGTCTATCATGGTTTTCGCGCTCCATTTAAGGTCGCTATTGTATTTATAAGGTTTATACAATGTTTATTATTTGTTAATTACCATGCTAGTAGAATGTGTACTTTGCCACTTTGCTATTTATTGTTCATTTAACCAGCAAATTAGGAGCTTCGTCCGCCACGAACAATAATAAATAGGACAATTATCCTTTTACTCGTTCTTCTTGGAATTCTATTTGCCAATTTGCGGAGTGATGTATGTATTACAAATTGGTCATTTTTTCTTAGGAACTGAAACACTTTAATTTTTGAAAACTTATAAACCCTTGTATTTCAAATTAATTTGAAGTGAGAAAATGTAACAAGATGTGTAATTTGTTTCATTAGACACAAGTTATTACAAACCATGAGAAATTGTGCTAGAACTATAGACGTTGCCGCAATCGGCGAATTAATGCACACGCAAGCATTCGATCATCGAAAACAACAAACAACGCGGCAACTCCAGGGAACTTAAAAAGAGATAAATTATGAAAAAAACATTACTGAACACCCTAGTGGTAGCTGCACTCGCAGGTACTGCCGCTGGTTCGTATGCCACCGTCAGTGGTATTTCTGGTTCATCAGTAGAACAATTAAATGCGATGGAAGCGGCTTTTGATAAGAAGGGTATTTTAGCGAATGCCATTGAAGTCGACAGCAACCACGTTCGTGTTATTGTTCAGTTAGATGACGCACCTATGGCGCAATTTGAAGGCGTTAACCCTATGGTTAGTGGTCTTGTTGCAGATAAAGGCCAAAAGGTTAACTTTGAATCTAGCGCAGCGCTTACCTACAAAGAATTCCTAGTTTCTCAACAACAAGCGACAATTGCTCAAATTAAGCGTTTCGACGCAGGCTTTGCAGCTGATTACTCATACACCGCTGCGTTTAACGGTTTCGCTGGTGTAATCTCTAAGAATGCGCTAGACAGCCTAGCTTCACTTCCAGGCGTGAAAGCCGTTTATCCTGATGCTATTCAGCACTCTCAAATGGATGCCAGCCTTGACCTTATCAACGCCATTGATACGTGGGAAAAAGTAGGCGGAAAAGAAGGCGCAGGTGCGGGCGTTAAAGTAGCTATAATCGATAGTGGTATCCGCCCAGAAAACCCTTTGTTCAGCGGTGAAGGCTTCACTGCACCAGATGCATCTGAATTACCGGATGACGATTACTGTTCAGTAGATGCAGATTTCTGTAACGCTAAGCTTATCGTTGCCCGTCACGCAGTTGTTCCTGCAGGCTTTAGTGTTGTAGATGACGAGCATGACTCACCACTTGGCTTCAATGGTCACGGAACTCACGTAGCAGGTACTGCTGTTGGTAACTATGGTGTAATGGCTGAGCGTGATGGTGCAACAGCAGAAATTTCCGGTGTAGCTCCAGCAGCATACTTAATGGTGTACAAAGGTTTGTACGCAACACCTGCTAACCCAGCTTCATCAAGCGGTGCGAATTCAATGCTTCTTTCTATGCTTGAGTACTCGCTAATGGACGGTGCAGACATTGTGAACAACTCTTGGGGTGGCGGCGCAGGTGGTTCACCTGAAGGTTCTCCTTATGCAGATGTTTTCGATGCAATGAACGATGCAGGCGTAGTTACTGTATTTGCTGCAGGTAACGATGGCCCAGGTGCTGGCACTATCGGCTGCCCAGGGTGTTCTGATGCAGTGCTTACTGTTGCTAACACAACGACTGACCGTTTGTTTGCTAACGAAGTCACTATTGAGGGTGACACTACTATCGGAGCGATCCCTGCGATTTTCTCTGGTGAAGAAACGTTATTGTTAGACGAAGCCCTAACTGGCCCAGCAGTTTATGCTGGCGAAGTAGAACCAGAGAACTTTGAAGGTTGTGTGGCATACGCTGACGACACTACGTTCGCAGGCAGTGTAGCTGTAATTAGCCGTGGTGCGTGTTCTTTTGCAGATAAAATTGCCAATGCCGAAGCTGCTGGCGCAACAGCTGTTCTGATTTTTAACTCTGCAGGTCGTGGTGAAGCGCCATTCCAAATGGGTGGTCTTAGTCCAGATCAGGGCATTCCATCATTTATGATGCCTTACACTTCTGGTTCTGCACTTGCTGAGTTAGCGGCATCAACTGATGACGCGGTTAACGTAACTATCGGTGCAGATGTTGTTCGTTCAACGTCTCCAGCGCTAGCAGACATCATGAACGATTCTAGTTCACGTGGTCCAAACGGTGACCCACGTTTCCTTAAGCCAAACCTTGCTGCTCCTGGTACGCGTATCTTCTCTGGTGAATCTCCAGAAGCTCCAGGACACTTAGGCGAAGACTTCTCTTTCAAAGGTGGTACGTCAATGGCGTCTCCACACGTAGCAGGTGCTGCTGCCCTACTACGCCAAATGCATCCTGATTGGTCTTCACAGCAAATCAAGAGTGCTCTAGTTGCTTCAAGTATTCGTGATGTAGTTAAAGAAGACGGTATTACACCGGCTGATAACTTCGACATGGGTGCTGGTCGTCTTGACGTTCTACGTGCGAGTACTGCTGAACTAACTTACAGTGACCTAAGCTTAGTAAGTGCTGATTGTTTCTTGTCATGTGATATGACTATCACGGTAACGAACACCAGCGACGGTGATGTTAGTGTAAGCCCAACTGTAATGTTTGACGACGCAGGTATTTCTGCTTCTGTTTCTCCAGCTGACGCGACGCTACCAGCAGGCGCATCTGCAGAAATCACGCTAACTGTTGATGTTTCTACAGCAGACACAGGCGCTTGGACATTTGGTGGTATTAACTGGACAGACGGTGACGATGCAACCACTGACTACTTTGTACCTGTAGCAGTATACCCAATCAGCAGCGATGAGCCTTCTCTATTCACTACTATGGTTAGCAGTGACCTGGTTGCTGAAAACGGCATGGTTGAAGTAGAAGCGTCTGCTAACAACCAGTCTGTGACTGGCCTTATCAGCATCAAAGGTGAGCTGGATCATAAATTTGATCTTAACGAAGCAACCCTATCAGCTGTTAAGAACGGTAACCAAGAGCCGGTTAGCTTTGATGAAGACACAAACACTATCATGTGGGAAGGTGCATTGAATACAGCATCATTCACCATGACTGAAGATGGTACCATCGGTGACCTACTTCAGGGTTTCAACCTTCCTCGCTACCTGCCTATGAGCGCTATCGGTGTATCTCCTGTTACTTGTTCTTCAGTATGTGATGATACAGTGGTTGAAGTTAGCTTCGGCGGTAACATTATTACTTACCTAGGTCAAGAATATACGTCGATGCAAATCTCTTCTAACGGTTTTGTATCGCTTGGAACCGACTCAGGTAACGTTTCAACGTATCAGCCACACGAACTTCCTGGTTTGGAAGAGCCAAACAATGTTATCGCTCCTTTCTGGACTGATTTCGATCTTGACGGTACTTCAGATACAGATACTGGCGCAGGTAACATTTATGCAGCAAGCTTGACTACAGGTCACTTCGTTGTTGAATGGGAAGATGCGCAAATCTGGGGTGTAGAAGGTACTAGCGTTAACATGCAGCTTTGGTTCGACTACGAATCTGGCGATGTTCACTTTGTATACGGCGACATGAGCGCTCCTGTATACGAGACCGTTGTCGGTGCAGAAAACAGCACTGGTAGTGTTGGTATGACGCACGCAGCAGTATTCTCTGATGGCGTAATCGGAACTATGCCTTCTAGCAACCAAGAATACGTGCTAACTGCATCTTCTGGTGATGAAATCGAAATTGCATTCGCTGGTAACATCATTCCTGCAACTGAATACATGGACGACATGATGTATGTTGATGAAGATGCATCAGCAACTGCAATGGTTCTTATGAACGAAGCTGATAGCACAGTCATCAACACGTTCACTATGGAATCTCTGTCTGGCGACTTCCGTTCATTCGCGCCTATCACTATCGACAAGCCTGAGCTTGACGCGTCTAGTGTTATGGTTGCCACAGCACCTGAAAATGGTACAGCAACGGTTAACGATGACGGCACTATCACTTATGCACCTAATGCAGACTTCTACGGTGAAGACTCATTCACTTACACTGTAGATTATGTAGCTGCAACAGACGCTGATCCAGTGACTGTTGGTGAAGGTACGGTGAGCGTGATGGTTGCGGGTGTACAAGACGCACCGGTACTAACAGTACAGTCTCCTGCTTCTGTTGACGAGATGAGCACATTTACTGTGACTGCATCAGCTACAGACGCTGATGGTGACGATGTTGTTATCACTATTAACGGTGTTGAAACTACGTCTTACACTGGCACAGCGCCAATCGCAGAAGAAGGTAACATTAGAGTGACTATCACCGCTACAGATGGTATGGACACTGTAACTGATACTGTAACAATCCGCGTTAATAACAAAAACGACGGTGGTTCAACTGGTTGGTTAGCATTGCTACTTCTTCCAGTAATCTACCTACGTCGCAAAATGAAGTAATTCATTAGCTAGAAATTAAAAAGAGTCGCTTTTAGCGACTCTTTTTTTAACCTTTCGAAAAGTTATTCGTCACTTGTTCTATCAGCCATGTTGCTAATGGTTGCACTCAACGATTTATTGGTTTGAACTCCCATATCGCGGAAGTTTTCAACCTGCTTTACTATATTTCCTCTTCCGGTTGCCAGCTTATTCAACGCAGTATCATATTGTGACTGTGCATTTAGCAGTGACTTGCCGACTTTTTCAAAGTCAGTGACAAACCCAACAAATTTATCGTGCAGCTTAGCGGCATGTTGAGCAATGTCTTGAGCGTTTCGATTTTGATACTCATACTGCCAAATATTATTGATTGTACGAAGTGCGACCAACAGATTGGTTGGACTCACCAACATGATATTGTTGGATAGTGCAAGTGATACCAGTTCGGGATCTTCATCAATGGCTAATAAAAATGCAGGCTCCACGGGTACAAAAAGCAAAACATAATCGAGGGTCTTAATTCCCTCTAATTGATGGTACGCCTTTTTCCCCAACCCCTTAATATGATTCTCCAGTGATAATACATGTTCTGCTAAGTATTGTTTTCGGCTTTCTTGATCATCGCTGTTAAAATAGCGCTCGTAGGCATTCAAGCTCACTTTAGAATCAATAATTACGTCTTTATCATTGGGTAAGTGAACCACAACATCAGGTTGATAACGCTTGCCATCATCATTGTGACTAGAAACCTGAATATCAAATTCATGCCCTTCTCTTAGACCAGACTCTTTTAAAATACGTTGTAAGACTACCTCGCCCCAATTACCTTGAGCTTTATTGTCGCCTTTAAGTGCAAGGGTTAATGCGGCAGCCTCTTCGGTAATCTTCTGGTTCAACGCTTTTAAGCTGAGTATTTCAGTTTTAAGAGAAGCTCGCTCCTGTCCCTCGCGGATATGTTGATCGGTTATCTGACGCTTGAACCCCTCTAGCTCAGTTTTAAATGGCGATAGCAGCTCGTTGAGGCTTTTATGGGAGTTATCGCTAAACTTCTTAGCATTGCTATCGAGAACCTTAGTAGCGATGTTTTCAAAGTTAGTTGTCAACTTTTCTTCAGTGGCGTGAAGTAGCGCTAGTTTTTCTTCATGACTTTGCAATAAGGCATCAATGCGAGCCGTATGTGCCTCGTTTTTAGCAATAAGTCGTGTGTTTTGCGCTTGCAACTCAGAAGTTATTCGTTTTTCTTGTTCTAACGCTTCCGATAACAGCCTAGCGTTGTTTACTTTCTCGGTTAGCACGCCAACTTCAATATTCAAAGTTTGATTGATTTGTACTAGTTCATCGTGCTCTTTCCTGATGGCTATTATTTTATACAAAGCGAAAAGAAAGAAAGTAAAAGACAGTGATGAAAAAACGATAAATGTGGGAAAAATCCATTGAGATGCCAACAAAGCCATGCCCTTAATACTGATAATATATACAGCATTAAAGCAAAAACGGGTGCATTGCGCACCCGTTTTTTAATTAGCGATGTAGCGTGACTATTTAGATAGTTCGCTATCTAGCTCTTCAATTTTAGCCTGCCAAATAGCTGGGCCAGTTTTATGTGCGTTAGCACCTGTACTATCAACTGCAACTGTCACTGGCATATCTTCTACTTCAAACTCGTAGATTGCTTCCATGCCCAAGTCTTCAAATGCAACGACACGAGACTTCTTGATCGCTTTAGACACTAGATAAGCAGCGCCGCCCACAGCCATCAAGTAAACAGCTTTGTGCTTAGCTATAGAGTCTACAGTCGCTGGTCCACGTTCTGCCTTACCAATCATTCCAATAAGGCCGGTTTCTTCTAACATAAGGTCAGTAAACTTATCCATACGCGTTGCCGTTGTTGGACCTGCCGGACCTACCACTTCGTCACCAACAGCATCTACGGGACCTACGTAATAGATAAAGCGGTTTGTAAGATCAACGCCTTCAGGTAAGCCTTCGCCATTTTCCATCATGGTCTGAATACGCTTATGCGCTGCGTCACGTCCAGTTAGCATCTTACCTGAAAGTAGTACCGTTTCTCCGACTTTCCACTCTTGAATGTCTGCTTTTGTCACATCGTCTAAGTTCACACGACGAGTATTCTCACTCACTTCCCAAGTCACTTCTGGCCAATCTTCAAGTTTAGGTGGTGTGAGCTCTGCGGGGCCTGAACCATCTAAATAGAAGTGAGCATGGCGGGTTGCCGCACAGTTAGGGATCATAGCAACGGGTTTTGAGGCAGCATGGGTAGGCATAGATTTAATTTTGATATCTACTACAGTGGTTAACCCACCTAAGCCTTGCGCGCCAATACCTAGCTTATTGACCCGATCAAAAATCTCTAAACGTAGTTTCTCATCAGTGGTTTCGGCGCCGCGATCGATAAGCTCTTGAATATCCACAGGATCCATTAAGCTTTCTTTGGCTAATACCGCAGCCTTCTCAGCAGTACCGCCAATACCTATACCTAGCATGCCAGGAGGACACCAACCTGCCCCCATTGTAGGTAATGTTTTTACGACCCAATCGGCAATATTATCGCTGGGGTTAAGCATTACCATTTTTGATTTGTTCTCAGAACCACCACCTTTAGCTGCAATCATGACTTCAATTTTGTCACCGGCAACCATATCAAGGTGGACAACCGCGGGAGTGTTGTCTTTGGTATTTTTTCGCGCACCCGCTGGGTCTGCAACAATAGAGGCACGAAGTGGGTTATCAGGGTTGGTGTAAGCGCGGCGCGTCCCCTCGTCTACCATTTCCTGAACCGTCATGTCTGTCTTGTCCCAAGTAACTGCCATACCCACTTTTACGAAGCACGTCACGATACCTGTGTCTTGACATAGAGGACGTTTACCCTCAGCAGACATACGAGAATTAATTAGGATTTGCGCCATTGCATCTTTTGCTGCTTGGCTTTGCTCTTTGTTGTAAGCCTCTTCGACGGCTTTTACGTAATCTAACGGGTGATAATAGGAGATAAATTGTAGGGCATCTTCGATGCTGTCAATGAAATCTTGTTGACGGATAACGGTCATGACATCCTCTTTTTTCTTTGGCTTTCGTGGTCTTAGCTTAGTAAAAAAGCGTATACTAGCGCATCTCTTGTGATGGCACCATGTAAACTGTAGTGTCATTGCTAAACAAATTAACGATTTAACACTAAAGTGGTAGCTTCTTGGCCCCAATAGGATAACTTCGTTAAGCGTAGGTCATTGCTCCTGTTTTACTATGTTGTTTGATAAAGATTTAACTATTTCAATTACCCCCTTTCCTCTTGCGTCAGATACGTCTATTCACACGCTATTCTCAAATATTGCCCATTTGCCCGGTGCAATACTGTTTGATACCTGTCAATCAACAAAAAGTGATGGACGGTTCAATATTATGGTGTGGGGCCCGTTAAAAACGGTAAGAGCGAGTAATGGTAAAGTTGAGGTTATCAATCAGCAGAATAACGCAGCACACACCGTAGACGTTGACCCGTTCAAAGCGGTAGAGGACCAACTTCACTCTCAGCTATCAGGCGTTGTTGTACGAAAGCAGGACATATCAAAAGCAAAAGAGCTACCCTTTTTGGTGGGCGTGGCCGGTATGGCAGGATATGACACAGGCCGTTACTATGAGCAACTGCCCTGTATCGCTGAAAATGACTACCAGACACCAGAGTTTGAGGTGCATCTGTATCCTCATTCGATTATTCACGACAATCACACCAATGAGACGTTCTTTTGTGCATTGGGTGAGCCAGCATTGCCGGAATTTATTAATGACACCAGCACGGGTGACTTCAGTTTAACGTCGATATGGACCTCAAACCTCACTCAATCAGCCTATGTCGATAAACTAGACGCCATTCACAATTACTTGCGTGCAGGCGATTGCTATCAAATTAATATGGCACAACGCTTCTCAGCGACTTACTCTGGCTCAAGTTGGACTGCTTATCAACATTTGAGTCAAGCTAACAATGCGCCTTTCTCTGCGTATATGCAGTTAAATAACTCCAGTATCTTAAGTATTTCCCCAGAACGTTTTATAAAAGTAAAAGATCGCAACGTCGAAACTAAGCCTATCAAAGGTACCCGCCCGCGTTTTGACGACCCGATTGAAGATACTAAGAGTGCCGATGCTTTGTTAGATGCAGACAAAGACCGAGCAGAAAACCTAATGATTGTCGATTTGCTGCGTAATGATATGTCAAAGCACTGTGAACCTCACAGCGTAAAAGTACCCGCTTTATTTGCATTGGAAAGCTACGAGGCTGTACATCACTTGGTGAGTACTGTGGTTGGAAAGCTGAAACCCGATACATCGCCATTGTCATTACTTGCTTCGGCATTCCCAGGGGGGTCGATAACGGGTGCACCAAAGGTCAGAGCGATGGAAATCATTGATGAATTAGAACCACATCGACGTAACATTTATTGCGGCAGTATGTTTTATATGGGTTTTCGTAATGATTTAGATTCGAGTATTTGTATTCGTACAATACTGGCTGAGGGCAATACACTCTATTGCTGGGCTGGTGGCGGTATCGTCTTAGATTCACAACCCGAAGATGAGTATCAAGAAACCTTAGATAAAGTATCAAAAATACTCCCTGAATTGGAAAAGCTGAGTGACCAGAACTGAATTTATACAACGTTATTATCACTTACGGTCAGTAAAGCAGGCCCCTGATTATCCGCTCACTTATGAGGGAAGAGCTGCCTCCGTACTCATACCGTTGGTGGAACACCATGACGAACTTCGAGTTATCCTGACTCAACGAGCACTCCATTTGAAACATCACCCGGGCCAAATCAGTTTTCCAGGCGGTGGAGTTGAAGATTCAGACCTGTCTGTGTTCGACACAGCCTTGAGAGAGACCCACGAGGAAATTGGGATCCCTCCGAACTACATTGAGCCTATTGGCTCCCTTTCCCGTTATAGAACGATTAGTGGATACAGTATTGAACCAGTGGTTGGCTTTGTTCAACCGAATTATCCACTCATGATTGATACAAATGAAGTCGATTCTGTGTTCGAGGTTCCGTTAGGGTTTTTAATGGATCGAACCAATTACCTCGCTCACTACATTAGCCGAAAAGGCGAACAGCACGCCGTGTATTTTATCCCTTGGCAGGACCGCCTCATATGGGGAGCCACTGCTGCATTACTGCGAAATCTCTCTTATCACCTATCTCCCTAAACTCGCTTTTTGCATTTAGTTATTTTCGTAACTATATGTATACAAGTATTAGCAATTCTAATCTCTACATTAGGTAATCTAAATTGCAGTCGTTTGGTGCGGCGTGCAATATAGCCAAAGCATAATAATAAGAGCATAAGTTTATGATTAGTGTATTTGATATGTTCAGTGTGGGCATTGGACCATCGAGTTCGCATACAGTAGGGCCAATGCGTGCTGGCGCTGAGTTTGTTAAACAGTTATCTCAGTCACCCGAGGTTTTTAACAGAATTACTCACGTTACCGTAGAACTGTTTGGTTCTTTAGGACAAACAGGTATCGGCCACGGCACGGGTAAAGCAGTCATCTTAGGATTATTAGGTGAAATGCCAGATACTGTTGACGTTGACACGGTAGAGTCATTGTTGGAAGACGTAAGAAATACCGAGAAGCTGAACTTAAATGGTACCCATAAGGTTTCATTTCCGAGTAAAGGCGCAATTGTTTTTCACCGCCGCAAAACACTTCCAAGGCATGCCAATGCACTCACCTTTTTCGTCTACGACGGCGACACCTGCCTAGCTGAGCAAACCTACTACAGTATTGGCGGCGGATTTATTATCAAAGACGAAGAATTTGAAGCCGCTCGCAACGAGGCCATTAAAAACAATAGCGCCGTACCCTACCCATTTTCAACTGGTGCCTCTCTTATCAGCACATGTAAAGAGACAGGCCTAAGTATCAGCGCGCTCATGCTAAAGAACGAGCAAGTACTCAGTGACCTAAATACCAAGGCAGAGCTATTCTCTATTTGGAAAGTAATGGATGCTTGTATTCAACGTGGTATCGCGCAAGAAGGAATTCTTCCCGGTGGATTAAAAGTGGTACGAAGGGCCCCTGCTCTACACCGCAAGTTACAGATTGAACAAACCAATGATCCAATGAGTGCCATGGATTGGGTAAACTTGTTTGCATTAGCCGTTAACGAAGAAAATGCCGCCGGCGGTCGAGTTGTGACTGCACCCACTAATGGTGCTGCGGGTATCATTCCAGCCGTATTAAAGTACGTAGACAAATTTATTCGTCCGGTTGATGAGGATACTGCTAGCCGTTTTTTACTGACTGCAGGTGCTATCGGCATTCTGTACAAAGAAAATGCATCAATTTCTGGCGCAGAAGTTGGATGCCAGGGTGAAGTTGGTGTTGCCTGTTCAATGGCCGCTGGTGCACTTGTAGAGGTGTTAGGTGGAACGGTGGAAGCCGTTGAAAATGCTGCTGAGATCGGTATGGAGCACAACCTGGGCTTAACCTGCGATCCAGTAGGTGGATTAGTTCAAGTGCCTTGCATAGAACGCAACGCTATGGGCGCAATCAAAGCAATTAATGCAGCTAGGCTTGCACTTCGCGGAACGGGCGAACACAAAGTATCTCTCGATAAAGTCATTAAAACGATGAGAGATACGGGCAATGATATGAAGACAAAATACAAAGAGACCGCACGAGGCGGCCTGGCAGTAAATATTATTGAATGTTAATTGAGGGCGTTACTCAGTTTATTTAACTGGTAAGGTAACGCCTTTGAACATCTTCTCAACTTCATCGTTGTTTTTAAGCATCATTGCTTTTTCAACTTTATCTTTAGTTAGGTGTGGTGCAAAACGTTCGATAAAGTCGTACATGTAGCTTCTTAAGAAAGAACCTTTGCGGAAACCGATTTTAGTAGTGCTGTAATCAAACAGATGACTTGCATCTATTTTGACAAGGTCAGAATCTAGTTCTTCATTAACAGCCATAGATGCAATCACGCCAATCCCCACCCCTAATCTTACATAGGTTTTAATGACGTCTGCATCTGTTGCAGTGAATACGATTTTAGGTGAAAGGCCTGCGCGCTCAAAAGCCTGGTCTAGCTCAGACCGGCCAGTAAAGCCGAAGACGTACGTGACCAACGGATACTTTGCGATATCACTAATCTCAATAGTGCCTTTCTTTGACAACGGATGGTCTTTATTCACAATGACACTTCGGTTCCAGTGATAGCAAGGTAGCATCACTAGGTCGTTATACAAATGGAGTGCCTCAGTGGCTATTGCAAAATCTGCTTCTCCCTTTGCTGCTAAGTCACTGATCTGAGACGGCGTTCCTTGGTGCATATGCAAAGACACTTTTGGGTACTTACCCATAAACCCTTGAATAACATCCGGTAACGCATAGCGAGCTTGTGTATGAGTGGTCGCAATGTTGAGTTTACCTTGGTCCGGTAAGGTATGCTCTCGAGCAACCGCTTTAATGCTCTCTACTTTTGCAAGGATTTCGCGAGATATATTGATGACGTCATGGCCCGCATCAGTAACGTGAGTTAAATGCTTGCCACTACGACCAAAAATTTGAACACCTAGCTCGTCCTCTAGCATACGCACCTGCTTACTGATACCTGGTTGAGAGGTATACAGGCTCTCTGCGGTGGCAGAAACATTCAAATTATTGTTCAATACTTCAACAATATAGCGCAATTGTTGCAGTTTCATGGCTTTCCTCGCTCGTAATAGTCACCCTATTTAGTAACTACCGTTATAACCAAAATAACGCATTATTGCTATGAGATATTACGCTAAGCGTATAATTAAAGGTAAAAAACTTAGCAAACTATGTATAATTAACAATAACGTACGCAATATCTGTTACCAAATTGGTCAAGTTAAGGTGTTAGTGTTATGAGCACGCAAAAGCCATTAGCGTCATCGATTGATTATTCTTCCGTACTTGCTGCGGCAGTGCATGACATGAAAAATTCACTTTTTATGTTAATTCAGTCAATAGACACGCTAAGCGACGAACTACAACCCAATAACAATAGTGCAACTGCTCAATTGGCAAGTGTGCATTATGAAGCTTCGCGTCTAAACACCAACCTTGTTCAAATATTGTCTTTATACAGAGCTGAATTAAACAGCTTTCCCATCACTGTTGATGAGTGTTTTGTCACCGATTTGCTCGATGATGTTGTGGGCTCAAATGAGCGTTACATCGCGCAACGGGGTATTTCAGTGACCTTAAACGCCGAGCCAGACCTGAACTGGTATTTCGATAGAGACCTCATATACTTACTTATCAATGATGTCTTAGTTAATGCACTGAGATACGGCAAGAATACCATCGCTATTAGTGGCGTTGTGGAAGACGATTATCTTGTATTGCGAATCGAGGACGACGGTGAAGGCTATCCCGAATCAATGTTAGAGAGAAGCCATGAAGAGCTTAACGATTTTCAGTTAAGTCAGGGTCGTACAGGGTTGGGATTGTTTTTCGCACGGCTAATTGCTTCTGCGCATTCACAAAGTGACCGCAAAGGCGAGATTTCGTTGAGTAATGGTGGTACGCTTGGTGGAAGTGTGTTTGAAGTAAAAATTCCATAAAATCATTTAGTAATTTTTATTTGTGCACCTAACGCGTTAAAGAATTAAAACAGAGAACGGAATTACGCATGTACGAAGCCATAATAATATCTATCGTTGTACTGTTAATAGCAGCGATATTTATAAACGCACTTCAGCAGCACAAAGCAAAGGTTGACGCGGAGAGGCGTGCGGAAGCAGCAAAGCAGCGCACGATTATCGACGAAACTGAGAATGTCATTATGGCTTGTTCTAATATGCCCATCTCTCCCCGTCTGATGGATATTCTTCACACCCGTGTTGTCAACGCACTTAGAATTTACGATGAACTCAATGGCAGCGCCGAAACCAAACAGCGCGTCGCTGATGCAGAACAACGAACCTCGTCAGGGTCGGATAAAGAAAAATTAACTGATTTTGTTTTACCCAGTAACGACAAACTTATTATCCAATATATCCAAGCCGTGAAAAAACTCCGCGTGCTTTTGCGCTCAGAACACAGCCGTGGGAAAGTCGATTCAAAAGTGTATGCTGAGGAAGATCGTCAGCTAGAACGTCTACAGATAAAGGTTAACGTAGAGACGCTTATTAAACGAGGTAAAGGTGCGCTACAAACCAACATGCTTGGGTCAGCACGTCAGTATTTTGAAAAAGCCAAGTCAGCGCTTGAAAACCAAACCCAGCACGACGACTACACTAAAAATCGTATATCCAGTCTGAATGAATGGTTAGAAGAAATTCAATCAAACCTCAAAAGCGTTAACGCCCAAGACCGCGCTAAAAAGCACGAAGAAGAGCGTGACGAGCTTGATGAATTGTTTGCACCTAAAAAGAAATGGTAACTGCTCAGCGGTTTTCCTCATAGGTCTAGCAAGGCTAGACCTTCAATATGGTATTAAAACCGCCGAAGATTAGTCGTTTTCCGTCAAATGGCATAGGGTTAGTTTCAGGCGACATACGTGGGTCTTCCATCGCCGCTTTCCACCCTTCATCACGTACTACTTTAGAAGGCCAAACTACCCAAGAGAACACTACACTTTCATTATCCTCGGCTTTGACCGCCATCGGCAATGAAGTGACTTCACCTTCTGGCACATCATCACCCCAGTTTTCTACGATCTCTAACGCGCCAAACTCCTTAAACAACTCAGCAAAGGTACTGGCGTGTTGTATATACTTCTCCTTGTTTTCGTTGGGTACTGCAGCAACAAAGCAATCTACATATGACATGTTTATCTCCTCTTGTGTTACTTAAACTGTCCAAATTAATCAGACTAAGGGTTTAACCTTTAACACGCATTTCGCCCCACTTCACAGAGATGCTTACACTTTCCACAGTATCGCCTACCGCTCCCACTGCAAAGCAGGTATGATTTAGTTGAGTTGAACTCTCGGCCGCGAAAACGTTATTTGATTGATACTCACAGTCAAAAATGTGCTTTGACTGACTGTCCAAAAACGAAAATTTGAGCATCAACTTAGTGTAATCGGCAACTGCCGAGTTTTTAACTAGCGTATCAACTATGAACTGATCGCCCACCTGTTCAAAAAACGTATTATTGAAGGTTATCCCTGTGGCATGTTCACCGGGGACGTAAATGCCATCATTATCGAAAGTTAATGATGACAATATGATCGTAATAATGACACCACAAAGAAGTAGGCCTGCCATCAAACCCATTCCTAGAGCGACGCCATTTTTAAATGTGCTAAACATCAAAATTTCCTTATAGCATTTAACAATACGAATTAAACTACATGGTTTCTGACCATTTTTCGATAAAGTTAATCAACTCCTTAAACACCATTTTTGACGCTTGCGGTGCCGACCGGCTTAAACTATGTGTTCCACCTTCTACCTCATAGTAATCAAAATCGTGATTTATTGCCTCTAGCGCTTTTACAAATTCACGACTCATATAAACAGGAACTAGTTCGTCTTCCGTTCCATGGGAAAGAAAAAATGGAGGATCACTAGGATCTAAATAAGTTTCTGGAGACATTTGCCTTAGCGTTTGAGAGTAGTTTTGACTGCTAGCATCAACTAATCGTTGTACAGTCAATGATTCTCGGTATTTGGGCAGTGTAAAATTAGCTATTGGTGATGATTGCGCCACGACCGCACGAACCGAACTACTCTGTTCTGAATAAAGTCCATGATGTGCAAACTCGTCGAAGTTTCCTGTAACACCTGCCATCACTGCAAGATAGCTCCCAGCCGATGCGCCAACGAGAATGATTCTATCCGGGTCAAGACCAAAGCGAATAGCATTAGCTTTTAAAAAGCGTATCGCCAATTTTATATCTTCAATTTGTGAAGGGAACCTATACGTAGGAGACAATCGATACATAGCACTAGCGGCAACAAAGCCTTTTTCAGCAAACTTTCTGAGTTGTCTATTTTTGGAATTTTTATCTCCAGAAACAAAACCTCCGCCATGTATAAATAACACCACTGGTAAAGACTGGGTTCTATTGGTTTCTGGAAATGCAATATTGATGGAAAGCTGTGTGCCCTCCACTACGCCTATAGGGATATCCTTGTGCAAACCTGAATAAACGGCATCTTCTGCAAATGCCGTTATTGAAAGTGAAAAAAATACAGTGACTAAAAGCTTATAATTAACCACTAATCAGCACCACCGCCACAATCACCACCCGATGAGTCACTAGACCAGCTATCTTCTGTTCTACCGCCAGTTCGCTGGCCACTACTATTAAAAATGTCGCCCATAATGGGTAAGCTGGTGCTTTTTTGACTTGGGCCAAAGTTGAATTCTGATGATTCCTTTCTCGCGATGTAGCGCTGTGTACCGAAAATTACTAGCCCAAGAAAGATGATAATAAACGAGACGACGCTCACCCAGCCTTCGGCATAAAAACCATAGATTTGTAGTGAGGTGCCGATGACGATGATGAAGATGCCTATACAGTTTCGAAATTCCATATCTGACTCTCTTCTATTAGCTGTGAAAATTAAGTAGCCACATTCGAGTTACGCTGTAAAGCCTTCAAAAAAGTCGTCGGATCATCAACAGAGAGTACAGCACTAGACCTACGCTTAAACCTGCCAAATTGACCTTTGAAGGTCATTGGTTTCTTGAATTCTAAAATTACATTTTTGGTCGATCCAATGGGCGAAACAAAATGACTCATACCAGTATAGCTATCATTGAAGGACAAACTGCGAGCTTCTTTAATAAGTGCAATAGGTATATTGGCGGACCACGAAAGTCCATATCGATATCGTAACTCTGAGTTGTTGATAGTAATAGGATTAAATTTTGTTGAATAAATTTGAGCCAAATAGTGGATGACTGTCCACCCCGTAAGCAAAGTTACTATCCACGCCACCGCAGCATTTGACTCCTTTTCAATAAACACGTGTATTAGTGGCAATGTGGGAATTTGAGCGATGGCGATCACCCAAAACATATCTCTCGCATTAGCGCTATTTTCATAGCTGAATGAACGCGGCTGGGTTCGTTGATTTGAGGTATATTTTCTAACGAGAAACGCATAAAAAATCGTAGCAAAAAGTGACTTCGAGAGGAAACAAATACTACGCCCAAGCCTTGATGTGAGACAGCCCTCGATGTGTTCCAAGCTAAAGCGATTTGAGCTAGATGACTGTGAAAGGGTTTGAACTGTACGCTGGATGCAGAAAATATCTATAGTAAGCGCCAATACGACAATCAGATATATTGAAGGTGATGTGTCACTGGGCAAAACCGACGCGTAAAACGAACCTACTAATAAAAAAACGCCAAGCAATAAGCTGTAACCGCTCACACTAACGGTGGGTTTAACATTCAAATTGGGTTTACTCCCACAACCTATTAATTTTCGACTGTAGTTGCATCGGGTAACGATAAAGACTGCCTAGCCATCTCCAGGCGCGAAGTTACCTCAACAACATCGCCACTCTCTAGGAAATCACGAAGTACCAATTGGGTCGTTTGAGCAAGTTGCAAAGATGCATCACGATCAAAGTACTGCCCGACACCTGCAGCTGAGTATATATTGATTCTACCTTGATCCACAAAGTAATCATCTGGCACTGATGCATCTGGGTGTGTAGGAATGAATGATGTGGCATCGTTTAACAAGCGCTGAGCGTATGGCTTAGCAATAAACGCTAAAAACGCCTTGGCTAACGGTTTATTATCACTGCCCTTAGGAATAATAAACATGTCAGTAGGTGCCAATTCATAATGCGCGATATTATCTAAACTCCCTTCAGTTGCAGGGAATGGGAAAAAGCCTATATCGTCACGAACTGAATCAGGAATCTGAGATGTAAAAAAATTGCCCGACAACAGCATTGCGGCATGCTTTCGAAATATCATTGGATACGTTTGATGAAATTCATATTCCGCAGCGTCACTAAAAAAACACTGATTGTCTATTAAGCGCTTCCACTCTTCGAGCACATTGACCACTTTAGGGTCAGTAAAAGGGACTTCTCCTCTTGCTAAAGAAAGATAGAAATCTAGACCATTATTTCTCAGGTTGAGGTAATCAAACCAAGCTAGTAGCGGCCATGGAGTTTTTACACCAAGGGCAAAAGGAACTACATCAAACTTCCTTAATACCAAACAAGTTTCTAGTAATTCTTCTGTGGTGTTTGGTACATCTAGATTATGGCCATCAAATAGCGGTTTATTGTAGTAAAACCCCCAAAAGCCTGACGCATAGGGAATAGCAAATTGATTGTTGCTAACCGTAACACTCTCTTTCATTGCGCCAGAGTATCCCTGCATATAAGGCATTCCCCATAGGTCACTGACCGGTTCCACCAACCCTCTAACGCTCAATTCTCGCAGTCTAGATGGCCATGGCCAGTTCATTACATCTATATCACCTGGTGAGGAAAGCCACATGACTGATTTAGCTTTGTAGGTAGGATCATCGGCTGCAATATAGTCAATAGCTGTGCCAGGATGCTGTTTAATAAACTCCGCGGCAACACGCTCAAAAGCATTCCGTTGCTCTACACTAAAAACAAGAATGCTTACTGTTAACTTATTGATATTATTCGATTGTGCCCATGCGCACTTAAAACAACAAAACGTGGCACATATCAACAATATCCCACAACGTAGCGAGGTGGACACTTGCATTACACTCTTTACAAAGTTCTCTATTATTAGCGTAGCCGCTAAGTGGCTAAAACACTATATATCCTAAAAAGTCAACCCATCGCATCGTAACGATAATCACACTGTCAGAAGGTCTGTTGAGTAGGTAACCGTTCCATAACCACGGTTAACTGATTATTGATACCGGGGCTTGGGTACGGATTAAAAAATGCCACCTTCCACTGCACTTTAGGAAAAAGCATAAACATGGTTAAGGCTCCGAAGAGGCAGCCGATTATAAATGTGAAAGCAGTTTTCAATGTGTTCACCAATTATGGTATTTGAAAAAATACCGTTCTACTGTCTTAAAAAATTTTACATAACTCGTTGAACAATCGGCTGCGTGCAAAGCATGGCTTCATAACGTATCCAAAACTTCCTTCAGCTTTGAAACTATTTCTTCTCTTTCATCGAGTAAACCAGAGTTACCACAGTAGTCGGCAGCAAATTTACCATCTGAGTTTTGATACAAAATTAAAAGATATTTTTTTCCAATGTCAGGTGCAAATCGCCCGCTGTTATTTGGATCCCATAGTTCTACGTTAGTGTGTACTGTTGAGAATAAAGTTTGATGAATTTGTAGTTCATAAATCGAGCCTGAGTAAAAATCAGGTTCATCAACATCGTTAACCCATTCTCGTTTAACAGGCGTAGCTATTAGGATTGCTGATGATCGTTTTACTTCCGCTTCCAGTGAATAGTCTACAAATTCAGGAAAACACGCGGCAATTGAATCAGATGAAAACAACATTGTAAAAGCAAGCAACGCAGGGCTAACAATGCTTCGCTTAACCAAAGCAAATGTTGCTGCTATCGATGATTTTATCGTTAGTTTTTTAATCAACGCTGTAACCACTCTTTTGGGTTTTGGACCAAAACCAGGCCCCTACTCCTATGGATAGACTAAAAAATATAAAAATATAAATTGCGCTAGATATGGCCACAAAAAAAACTGTCTCCTCACTTACCACATTAAATACGAGAACGGTTAAATGAAGAATGAGTAAAGACTGTATGATTATGGCGAACTTAAAAGGACGATTCTTTTTTGCAGATAGTACTAAAAAATACGCAAACATAACCCCAAAGACAAATGGCAGTAGACCAATTAGAACAACGGCTATCCTAATGTGGCCGTCGTCTTGGGGTGTACTCGGTACCACGAGGATAACAATAATTAACAGAGCGAATACAATGACAGTTGAGGCAATGGCACCCTTTATAGCGGCCCATACACTCTCACCAGTTATATGTGGTTCGGTACTCATAATTTTTACGCAACGCCAGTCAAGAAAAGGGAATTTGGTTTTTATTTGGAATTACTGCTTAAATTTATTCAAATCGAAATGGTCTGGTGGAGGAAAAATCAGCGCTAGTACGGTGTAAACAATTAATGCAAATCCAAAGGATAGAATGCCAAATAGAACAAACCCGATTCGAGCTCGAGTGGGAGACCAACCAACAAACTCACCAAATCCTGCGGCTACACCTGCTAACAGATTGTTCTGTGACTTTTTCAAACTGCGAAACCTAGACATAAAAACTCCTTCTTTTTTGGAATGTCCTTCAATGTGTTTACGACCCATCCTCAGGAACTAAACACGGTATGATAAAACGATTACCGAAGCAAACTCATCAAACACTCTCTAGTCCAACTCAACGGAAAGCATCTCGAGCCCACTCTCGTATCCTGTTTGATTAAAATTATCCGACAGCTTATTCATAAAACCATGAAGATATGGGACTTCTTTAATTTCAACATTGTGTACTGAACTAAGTTCATCAACTAGTTCTGGAACGGAAAAATGTTGCTCCTGATGTGGAAAAATCAATGATACAGGAAACAAGGGTTTTACACGTCGGTGATGTCTAATTTGTGAGCCGTAAAAACAGATAGCGTGATTCACACTAGGTAACGAGAGCCTATTAGAGACTTTCCATATCGCCGATGCACCAACGCTAAAACCTATCAAGTTTACCGAGGTATCAATTTCAGCCATGCACTGCTCTAACTTTTCCGAGTAGGCTTGCAGTCCCACATTTTCAGAAAAGTATTGATAAGCATTGCGCTCACTTTCAAACTTCATATCTTGACCTTCATAGGGGTCTAGAATCAGATAATTGCTAGCAACCCCGCTTGCCAACGCTTCGAGTGCTTCTGTTTTTCCGAAAATATCAGAAACAAAAATGTTGATCACATCGCGCTCCAATATAGGAAAAATAGTGTGAGTGTTTATTCCCCTATAAACAGATAGTTACCAACCAGCACTGTACTTTTTATTCGCTCCAAAAGCTTCAACCTCTAAAGGTGCATTATCATACCCATATTCAGCCATATCAAAGAAGTGCTGGGTTACTACTTGATCCAAAGTCGATCTCTCAATTTGCAAAACGTGCACTAGTTCATGCGCTAACTTCGGCTTGTCTAGCTCAAAACCATTTCGAACATAAATCGAATAGCCAAACACTTGTGCATTATTCACTATGCCTTCGCCAATTAGCCCAACAGCCTCTCCAAAGATCTTTAAAACAGTGTTCTCGTAGGGGAAAGGAACTTCACTCACGTATACAATTCTTACCTTTTCTGGATGTAAAATCCCTATTTCAGTAGCAAGGTGTAATTCTCGCTCAGTCAAAGGAATGCCTATTTCCAGCCCGTTACGTTCGGTATCATGTGCCCACTCAATATACTGAGGTAATAAAACACCTGAAATAATTTTTTCATAGGAGAGGACAGCGATTACGATCAAAGCTATCAAGAATATTGCTGTAAACTTAACGATTTTCATTATCTAAATTCCTTTTTAAATTTTACAAAACCTTGTGTTTAACAAACCAAGATTTTTTATGGCTCGACATTGGGAAAATTCCAATAGCGGCCCAAACTACCAAATAACGAATAACAAGAGAACAAGGTATCGTGTTTTAGTGAGGTTACGCGCGGGTGTTTTACTATATTTTTGTAGTGGTTAGCAACTTTCGTGCATAAAAAAGCGGAACGGTAAGAAGCGCAAATGGTTGTAAAAACAGCTTATATATAGCCCAAGTAGATTCGTTAAACACTGAGTAGATAAAAAGTGGTAGCACTGCCAACGCAGTCAGAAAGTAGAGGTTAGCTATATTCAATTTACGCCAAAACAAACTATCTAGACCAAGCTTACTCCCCCATAACATGTAGGCTAACCCGCGTCTTTGAAACAAACAGAAGATCAAAAAAACTCAACGCAGCCAATGACCAAAACACCGTGGGATAGTAGTTGATATTTTCAATAATGCTCAATACATTGAACTGCGCTTGAACAACCACAGCCAGACTCATAGCGATAATTGTTGCTAGAAGGATACGCCAGTAGACTGCAAACAACTTAACTGATTCCTTTGATATATTTCTATTCGCAAACGAGAAGCAAATATTTAACTAAAGACGCTTCCACTCAGAGCGAAGCACCGAGTATAGAAACAGAGCCCCCATATAGTTTTATAATGATAAGACCTTTGTTTTTCTTTGCGTGATGGATAAACTATTCTCCCAACCACTTTAAAGTGGCACTCTTAACCATAATATCAAATTCATCTTGAGTTATTTTGCCGTTCGCCAAATCTGACTCTGCTGAAAAAACAGTCGTCTGATATTCGTGTTCAATAGCAGCAAGAACGTAGCCGAGCTCTTTTTCTGTGATACTTCCTTTATGAAATTGTTGCATCGCTAACTTTTTATTCCATAGATCACCCTCGGGAGGGAGTGGTAAAGTAAAATCAAGGGTCAATAGCCTTTCGTCAGATACTTGCAAACCCAGCGCTATCGATTCTTTGGCACATTCATAAAGCATGTAGTCTATGGAGTCTTGAAGACCATAGAGATGCCAATCAAAGCCAGCAACACAAGCGCCGACGATTTCGCCGTTTTGGTCAGTAATAGTTATGCTTCTTTCAGCACACCCTGCGACACAACATAGTGCCATGAACGCGGTAGATAACTTTTGCCGAGATGTTGACCACATTAAGCAAAATACCTTTAAATCATTTTAAATGAGCAATAAATCTGACTCTATTGGAACAAACTTGTTTGCAGCATTAATCAGTGAAACCGCAGTGAGTTTTTCTACACCATAAACTTCAACAGAAGTGTTCTTTTTCACTTTGATCCTATCTACTAATAAGTCAAAGTCACCATCACCTGACACGAGAACTATGTTGTCACTCTGTTCAGCATACTCCATTGCGTCGAGTGTAATACCGACATCCCAATCCCCTTTTGCAGAACCATCGGATCGTTGAATAAATGGTTTTAGCTTTACCTCAAAACCAATTGCTCTGAGTATATTTTGAAACTGACGTTGCTTTTCGTCTTGTCTGTCGATGGCGTAAGCAACGGCGTTAACCACTTTTCTGTTGTGTGTAGCTGCAGCCCAAAACTTGTTGTAATCGAAGTTTCGTCCGAACGCTTGTCTGGTTGTGTAGTAGACATTTTGTACATCTACTAGTATTGATACGGTTTCCATTGATATTCGCTTTTACAACAATCAGTTACACTTGAACAATAGCTGTTTATTATGCCCCATCAAGCACGTTTTAACACGCGCTCTAAATAAACGACTCTGGTTTTTCCCAATTGAGCAGTTTTAAACTCAACATAACCTCTTCGCTTGTACATAGCTAAATTAGACGCACTAAACTCTCCGGTGAATAGTTCTACGCGATTGGCCTGGGGAAATAGAGTTTCGAGGGCAGAAAGTAGCTTACCACCAACGCCCTTACCCTGAAGCTCAGGCCACACTGCCATGCGGCCAATATGGCAAGTATCAGACACTAAGCGTGCTTGGCCGCTTGCTAATAGCTGACCTTCTTCAACTATTTTCAATATGGTCTTACTTTCAAAATCTGCTTTCAGTTCGTCAAGAGTTTGCGTTAGCGGTGGAATGCTAAAGTCATTGTGCAATTGGGCCTCTGATTGGTAAGCAAGGCGCTGAAGCTCAAGTAATTTCTCTGCATCCTCTATGGTAGCGTGACATATTTCCAAACAATTAATTCCTTTTGGACGGTGTTTGAGGTTTGGGCAATTCTACTTTTACGGCTTGCATATTCAACCAGCTCGGCATTAACCAATGCTCTCTAATTTTGGGATTCAGATAACTTGTCTGCGGCAAGACTTTCTAGATCGTTGTACAGTATTGGTTCTGGTGCAGCCTCTGCTTGTGGTTTCGGTCCGAACTGAAAGTCAAATTGCATGTAACCGCTAACCTTTACGGGTTTACCATTTGAATATCCGGGAGAATAACGCCACTTTCTTAGTGCTTCGAACATTGAGTCATCAAAAACACCTTCCGGGCTAGATTCAACAATTTGTATATCGATGTAACAACCTCTTTCGTCTATTACAGTAGAAGCTTTCACATACCCTTCGATGTTATTTTCTAGAGCTATTTCGGGGTCCTTAGGTGGAACACTGCGTAAAAGTCTAGGTTTTACCTCTAGTTCCTCGTCTGTAATGTCTAAAACGTTACCTGAAGTACTGTTGGACGCTAAGTCATACTCTTCTTGGCTTAAACAGAATAACGAGCTATTAGTCGTGTGCACTTGTGGTGTTGGATCTTCCTTCTCTAGCTCTTCCGCATAGTTCCTGTGAGCTTCAACAAGCTGTTCCAGTCTGGACGTTGGTTTAGTTGATTTACACCCAACGAGTGTGAAGATGAGTAAAACGATTAATATACGCAACATAAATTCCCTTTTAAAAATAATTATCTCAACTCTTAAGTTAATGCACTGATTCAACCTCAGTTAGAGCTACTAGTACTCTTATTGGATACTATAAACCACTGTTAGCAAATACAGCCACATTGCCATAACGACTAAAAAACTACTCCAAAAAGCGATAATTCTATGAAGTATATGATTGTAGGTGATGTGAATATAAGCATGTATTGTACGTAGCCCCACAAACAACCACGCTAACACAGAAGCGATAGAGCTATCAGATTGCTCAAAGAGCATTAACGCAAGGCAAGCAACATAGAACAAAACAGGAACTTCGAATTGATTATTGAAGCATCGTGTGGAGGCAATAACATTCTCTGGAAAGTCTCCGTCCATTAGCTTGAACGCTTTAACTTTCGAGCTTCCTGATTTGACGCTTAAGATCCTACACCGAACTGCCACAAGGCCAACGAAGAATGTAAGGCAGACCATAGCAAACATTGGTAATAGCATACGTTAAGTCCTTATAAACAATGATTCGACAAGCATAATGGGCGTACAATATTCGCAAAACGCTAAGAAGTTAAGTGAGCAAAAGATCAAAAAGCACTCTCTCTGTTACTAGAAGCATGCTAACGTCATCTAGAGCGACTATTTCCGCTTAAAGGCCTTGTTATGCATATTCAACATCTCTTCCCAACTTTTACTTTCCGGGAGCCAAGGCTGGTCTTTATTAGTCATGATTTGAAAAAAAGTGTATTCTCCTTTACACGGTTACTAAGAATATCATTAGAAATGACGATAAGGTTGTAGTCTTTACCCAAGGAGGCATCAATCACATCTTTGATGCGTCTTGCATAGGTCTCCTCTCTCCCCTCATCTCCGTTTGCTATCTCCCATTCATATCGTATTAGCGTAGGGCTATTATCATTATGGAATTCTTCGAATAACCTATTCCTTCTACGTATATATTTTTCTCTAATTTCAGAAATAGCACCATCAATTTTAGATGGATCAATTTTATCATTCGAAAAAACTGGAAAATCATGCTGAAAACGCAAGCCAGTATACAGATCTTTAACACGGAGCTCGTTGTCACATACCTCAACGCCATTATTGAGAAATTGTTCTTCAGAAAAGCCAACTAATGATTTCTCAAGTGCATTTACATCTGTGATTAACCAATCAAAAAAATTTGTTCCTGTATCTCCAGAAGTTCTAATTCCAAACTTTGGTAAGCAAGAGCATCCAATACTATAAAAAGCCATAATTTTGTATCTCTACATTTTTTCTAAGAATCAACCCAAGCATAACATCCACATCTAGTGTCTAGAAGGCTAAATACCTACCGCTATGTATCATTGCTAACATAGTGACTAAGTTTGAATATAGCGACACTCGCAGTCAGAAAAGGTAGTGTACTGAGTACTAGAAAAATGCTTTCGCCAATTAGCACAGACACATCCTCAGGGTCCAATAAGAGCGAAATTACGAGCCATTCTACTAGTGAAAGTGCCACTGAGGCTACTATTGAGATAAAGAGTACCTTGTTCCAAGGAACAGCAGATGAATTGAGTAGTTTATATGAACCTACGGCAACAAAAATGACGCCAATAAATCCAATAAGTGCTGCAATAAATTCAGAGGCTGAGTAAAAAACTAAATATAAGCTATCTTCCATAATCTTTGCCCTTAATATCTAATTGTTAAGCGTACAACACTAAACCAAAGCGCATCAGTACTATTTAGGTACCATCTTTTAGATACCAACAGAACACGAATACAAATGCTATCAGAGCAGGTATGGTGGATGCGCCACTACCCGAGTATCCGTTTAAATGCAGCAGTTTTTCAAATGGAGCGACTTTCTTTCTATCTTGTTCCAAATGGTAAAACTGAAACGCTGAATTTAACCATTAGTATCTAGCGCATGGCATAGGCAATTTGCAGTGCCTCTGTAACGAGTCTATTTCTGAACGTCTATAAGATATCATCGCTTTTGATGCCCTGAAGTTGATAGGTCAATGTTTGTTCGAGCATATACCAATCTGAAAACATGTATTGTGTGCAACTCACCAATTTAGAGTCCACATTGCCGTGTTCAGTGCAGCCTAATTCATTGTTTGACGCAGAGTTGTAATAGAACCTGGAAATTTGTGACATCGCAGGCCTGCCATTTAATTCTGTTCTAAAGCCACCTTTGCCAGCGTGAATCAGCCATTTTTCATCAGTTTTATGTGCTGAAAAGCATGGTGCTTCTTTTGTTTCCGCATAAATTATAAACTTTTTCACTTCCGGATCAGAATCGATCTCTGACGTAGTCAAGGCTCTACCCTCTTTATTGAAGCTATTGTAATGATCGCCTTTACACCAGGTTATAGCGTCAAAGTTTGTAGTGGCCGAGTACCGATAAAGAGACAAAAAGTCTTCTGAATGGTCGAACAATACTGCGTAATCTTGCAGCTTACCAGGTGGCCACCATTTGTACGTAAATGGCGCGATAGTTAGAACTAAGATCAAAACAATAAACATACATTTATTTTTCATCTTGAAACCAAGAAATGAGCTATTGAGCAAAAATACAATTGGAAACAGCTGAGCTGCGATTCATACCCAGCTGTAAAGTGACCAACTTGTTAAGGTTTATCATTAACAACGTTTGGCAGTGGCGTTAGGTATTCGATGGTTTTATTGCAAGTAGAGTATTCTCCAGAAGTAAAAAACTGTAGGAGTATCAAACCTATTGCCACGAATGGTAAAACAAAAACCAAGTGCCGATAAGCAAAAGCTCAATCGTAAATTTTAGGTTATCAACTAATGATAGTGGCTCTGGTTCGCACAAATCATTCTTAAGTTCTATTCTCAGCCAAGTTGAACCTTCGTGGATAATTTCAGAGGAACCTTCTTCAAGACATTCATTTAAAGTCCTTTGAAGTTCAAGCAATCCGTCTCTACTACCTACGATGGAATTTCCATCATAGTCGTCAAATTGTAAATACTGCTTTTCCATGAAATTATCCTTTTAGGGCTAACGCAACCATACGCTCGCATCCCAATGTTATTAAAAGCAACTGAATAAGATGCCTAATGTTATACATCTCGGTGTCTATACACTTTATCAAGGTCTTGTGTACCTGAGCCATCGATTGCTTCAAAGCCTCTACGCTTAGCTAAGTGAAGACCTTCTGTGGTTGTTGGGCGCGTTAAAATAGGTATATCTTTCGCCTCTCGTAGTTGCTGCACCGTTGTCAGTAAAGAAGCAATAGATTGGTGTCGTGCCTTTCTTCCATCTGAGGCGATTACGCCAACATACAAAGCAGTAGCACTTCTGAAATCTTTAGTAATATGCTCTACAGTAAAGCCTCTACCATCAAGTTGGTTGTTCATGACCATTTCAAAGCCGTTTTTGTTCAATGGAAGAACTGAATAGAAGCCTATAATTTTGGTCAAAGAAATAGCTCCTTTCTTCTTGATTTCCTCTAAAATCCAAAACACTTTTTCATTGTGATGAAACCACGCTTTCATTTGATTGTAGCTAGAGAAATTGTCACCAAATATTCCACCACAGTATAAGTATGCTCCCTTTAAATCATTTCTCTTTACTCTTCGAACCTCCAAATCAGGCTCATCGAATCTAGGAATAAACGGAAAAACTGTTAACATAATACCAACCCCTCCAATGGAAACACCGACTATACTCACAACTACAATAAAAGAACTCTGAATTGCTAGGGCAGTAGGAACACCAGCCATAAAACCGCCAATCCCAATCAAACTACTTCCAAATTGAACATAACTTTTTTTATCCATTCAATTTAACCCTGTATAAAATTTGAGAACTGAAAAGTCGTATTATGTTTTCCCTACAGCTGTATGAGATAACACCTAAATTTAGGCATTACGCCCTAATGTTAATATTTTCTAATATACATAACTGTAAGTGATTACCAAATACAAAAACGTCAACACAAATAAAAGACCACCGACGTTTTTTTAATTAGAATTCATTGGTAGTCCACCTACGCACAACAAAGAGCTAACGGAGAATCAAGACACGCGAGGCAAATTTCGACATAAATGCTTTGTTATTTGAAATAGCTGATAAATGGGCCATATGTTTTGGAGCTTCCATCTAGACCATTGCGTACTGATATGAATAGATTAGGAGCATCCCGCTCAGATTCCAGAGTAAATGACAATCCATCTAAAACTAAAGCATTTCTTAAACTACAAACAACCGATAGTTGATGTTCCGCACTGTACGAATCTCTATCAACCAAGTTGTCGCTATTTAAATTTCCACGTGCAAAATGTGTAGATATAAACTCACTTTCCAAACTACTACAGTTTCCAAATTGGATCGTATGAAGATCACCTGGACCGAAGAAAGCTAACAATATAAGAAGTGTCATTTTCAATCCTTTTCATATAACACTAGGCTGAGCAGAAGCACTCTTTGTCGCACCAATTGCGCCCCTGCAGTTCTATCTTATTTTTTATATGTTAGAAACTGCTGATCATTTTTACTGACCAGTCCCCCCACGTTTGCCATCTGAAAATCGTATGCATAGCAAGTGCTAATACGACGAACAAAGAAAATGACAATACCGTACTGGCATACAAACGGTTATGTACTTTCCAGTCAAAAAGCATAAGAGAGAGGTAAACTACACACATAAAAACAAACATGGAGTAGCCAGGTATTGAAAGTAAGTGTGTGACGCGATTTAAGCCCTCTGGCATCATTTGAATAGCTGCCGCGATCATGAACCGTTTATGGTGAGCTGGATTTTTAATACTCAGAATACCCAGTGCGTAAAGCACTAAGAAAATTAGCCACTGTAAAAAAACACCGCCTAGAAAACCACCTGCTCGTAATCTGGCTTGTGCATCTTCTGGGTTGAAAACACCGAAGCCTACCAAGCGATGATAAAACTCGTAAGCCATTATCGACCCAGTTAACAAAATTCCGAGCACTAGGAAAACGCTCAACTTTCCAAAGGTTTTGTGGGTTAAATAGCGACCTTTGCCCGCTAATTTTATTTGACCAAGAAGCAACAAGTACCATGCTGAACTAAAAACACCATGCAAACCAGTCCAGAAAGTAACTCGCTCTATATTACTGGGGTTAAAAAACCAACTTAACCCAAAACCTCCAAACACTATGAAAGTAATAAAAAGCGCGAATACGCCAAAAAACCGATTGTCTGCTGACCCACTTACAGATGAACTATTCACGACTACCGATGATTCCATGTTCTAAATTTCCTTACTGAGACTCATTGCACACCCTGTTATGTGTTTTCACTAAGCTTTTCTACAAGCTTGTGTTCAAGACTCTCTCCACTACTCCCCAAATAAACTGGGATATTCAAGTGTTCTACTATTGATGTCTCAAACAATCTTTGCCATGTGGATGATAACTCCAATGCGATCGCTAAACAGCGGTTAGTTTCAAAACACTGGTATGAACGAACAATTTCGTCGACTGCCTCTGGCGTCAAACCGGCAGTATTGAATGGATGCTCAAATAGGACCCAAGAATTTTTAGGCGCTTTAGCTAAGATATCCTTGTGTAACTCTTCTATTCCCTCAGAATTAAAACCTCCAACTGGGAATGTGTGAACGATGTTGCCCGACACTTTTATTTTATAATCACCATGAGGTTTCATAGTTACTCCACAATTGAAAGTTTGTATTAGTTCGCACCTGATTTAAGCCAATTGATGATGATATTTTCTAACACCTGAACGGAATATACGCTATCAATAATCAAATCGCTGGTGCCACGTGCCTGCAAATTCGTCTTGATATATGCGTCCCTTAAAAACTCATTGCATTTAAGCAAGTACTGATTAATGTTGCGAGTTGAGTCGCCTTCTGACTGTGCAATACTTCTGGAAATAACGCGAGCAAGGCATATTTCCAATGGCATATCCAATAATACGACTTTGTCGATGAGCTCGGAAATGGGCGCTCTACATTTTCCAAATGGCTCTTCGACAACAACGTATTCAGATTTTGCGCTAGATCTGAGTTCTAGTAACGCTTCATGCATTCTCGGTGTTTTAATATCGGTGGCATTAGCACCGTTTAGCACCCACTGTTTCATGTCTTTTGGATATGAACACTCATCAACAAAGTCGTCGAAGAACATGACGGGACATGACAACGAACTAGATAGTTCTTTAACGAGTGATGTTTTACCACTTCCAGAGATACCGCTAATAGCTACAACTTTCATCTATAGTTAAATACTTTTTAGAAGTGGTTTAGCAGACACATTTTATTATGCGTTTATCGCTAGTTAATAAAACCTTGCCCGTAATAGTGAATATTGTTTTCTGGGCCTTCAGTTAGGAAGCGATATACTTTATTCACAGGGAGAGTCATGGCTTTACCATCCTCACCAGAAACCAAAATCGTTCGAGTTGTAAAACTTAGGGGCATGACTTCTTTAATCTCAGGATTTCGTTCAACATAAGAATCATAAGCTTCCCAAAGATAATCACCTTTCGCTGTTCGAGTGATAACTTCACCAACATAAGCTCCGCACCATAGCACCGTATTTTCTAGCTCCTTTTGAGGAAAAGAACTAATCTTTTGATGAACAGAAAGTAAATACGAATCTAATAGCTTTAGGCTGTCAAGGCTATAATCCAAACCGCTTCTATTCAATTGGTCTGCCCCCGCTATATCAGATTCGTCCTTTATTTCCCCAGCACATAGCTTCGCGAAAGTAGAAAAAATTCCCGAAAGATTAGGATCTACCTTAACCACATCTTCTTCTTTTGAGTGAACTTTGTTGACGGTAAGTAATAGAACTAGCGCTAAAAATAACTTCAATATGTTTCTCCTTTATTCATAACACTACACTAAAAGACCCTCGTAGCGAGTTGTGACAAAAACCAAGTTTTCTGTTTTATGTCTCACTCATCACCATTAAAAGCCTCTAGTTCCTCTTTTGACCTTATCCAAGATTTTACTCGGCCAACAGAAATTCCGATATCGTCTTCAAAACATATTTCTGTTCCATCTGGATCTATCTCTTGATCGATCATACGTGTAAGGCTAGCTAAGCCTTCAAAAACCCATTTGCCTTTTCGACCCTTTTCATCTGACCAATCACTATTTTCATCCTTACCTAGCTTTCCATATTCAATGGCCTTTGTGTAGGCGTGGTTCCTATCTTCTGCTTGAAGAATGATGGTATTCGTAAAGGCTCGGCATCGACGTTTTGGATTAGACAGGTCTTCGTGGTCGAATTGAAAACGTTCGACTAGAGCGGCAACCCACCACGTCGAGTTTACTTTTCCTTGTTTAGACATATCCTTTTTTCCTATCGCTCATTACTAGAATGAAGCGCTCTCTTTCGTTTTTGTCATAGTAAAAGAAGCGAGTGGCTTGATTGTTTTGCTAGATACCACAGCTATTCATTGCTTTGGGCCAGATAATTGATTGACCATCACTCTTGTATTCAGGAAAAAACTAACACGTTGCTCACGATGTTATCTACTACCCAGAATGAAACGCTCAAATGAGTAAGCTCATAACTTTGACCAGTTTCTTCAAAGTCATCCTCTAGAGTGAGTTGAGGAAAGTCCGCTCGGAGTTCGCTAATCGCTCTACCTACTATGAATTTATGTTCAAGTTTTATTGTTCTAGAAGATGACGTGAAAGTGGTTAGCAAAAAATCGTAATCGGAAGAGAAACTCAATTCTAATCCATCCTTGTATGACCATATTATGTCCCTATCCTCAGGGTTACTTGGTATAGGAATGAAGTAATCGATATTAAGAGGCTGGCCAGCAATAGACCTAACCTTGGTCATATCCATTCCGAACAATAAGCCATTTATTCCTACGTGAGGTTGAATATTCACTTGGCACTGGTCTTATCCACTTAAAGTGGACATCCTTATTGAGCTTAAAGCACTGAAACAAATGTCCGAGCTGCTTGGTAGCGCTAAAATTAGCTTGTTAACTTTCATCACTCAACACTATTTTTAAAATGCAGTCGGCGTTCGAATATAAAACAACATGCTTTCCAGCAGTTAAAGCCCCACCATTGGAAATTGTTTTTCTGTAACACGGGGTAATCACAAAATAATCAATCTCAAACTCCTTGTTTCCAACTCTAATTAGATCTCCAGGTGCATGCCCACTTTGAGGTTGAATACGCAGAACTTCAACAATACCAGTCGAAACGTCATAATCATTAGTCGTCAAATTTAAGTAAACTGAAAACTGATTTATAAATGTGTTTACAAGCGACAGAGTTCCAACTACCGTTGCAATGCTTCCCCAAAAAAGGTTGAACATTCTCTTGGCTTGTTTTTTGTTTTTGACTGCTCGATACAAAACCGCTGGCCCGAGGATACAAAAGGCAACAGGAACATACATGTTTTCAATTGCAGGAAACATCGATACTTGAAAAATGGATTCCATAAAATCAAACTTAAATGAGAGCTTTAACTAAGCTAAGAGTCATAAAAGCGCGACGATAATAGCGCTGCCGCCGCGCTGATACGACCAAGCGGTTGTCGCAGTCAACTGCGACCTGAGCGTTTTGTTAGGCGTCAACATTTGCGCCTTCTGCTTTCAGTTGTTCCAATAGCTTATCGAGGTTCTTTGTATGAGTTGATATATAAACCTTACCATAAACACCACCATCCGCGACTAACGCCTCAATTCCATTATTACTAAACGGATAAATTTGAGAAATATGTTTGACAGGTATTTGTCTTTTAAAACACCAATAATTCCTGCCTACCAAATAGCCACCCTCTACTCTAACCGCGCTAGCACGTATGTATAAGGCTATCAAAAATGATATCGCCGCTGAGAAACCAATAAACCCACCAAAAAACAAAGGCAACTCTAAGATGCTGATATGTTCAAACGTCACCTCTAGGCTAAAATCACTTTTGAAGAATCTGACAACAAAAACGAAAATCAACGGGATGCATATAGCCAAACTCATAAATTTAGTCAGTGTTAGCCATAATTCTTTCCATAAAACTTCGTATTTCAAATTATCCTCCTTGATATCTTGTATTCAAATAATAGGCAGTATCACCTGAGCTAAAACACGAGCGAAACAACAGAGCCCTCTTATTTCTATCCCAGTAAACTGGTTGAGTGCCTCGTTATGTGTTCCTATACCGCCAATCCATTGATAGAAGTTCTTTTTCACCTTCAAGCTGACCAATTTTCACATATACATTGATTCCTTGATCATGCGTTCTATTATCAGTTACGAGCGCAAGAAAAGGCTCTTGCCAAAATTTCTCTTGATTCAGACAGACATACATCTCGCCCACAAAACGTACTTGGTTGTGTTTTGTTAACGAAGGAATCATACCTGAAACACCGTCATACCAAATACCCTCTTGAAGTTGGTCTGTGAGGATTTCGGCAGCAATGTATTCAAAGGACGAGGATACCATTCCTTTATATAAGTCTAATTTTTCCCCTCTGAGCAAGCGTTCAATATTACTTACGAATCTATTAATAGCTTCAGATTTCACGAAACACCTAACACCCTACTTAGCCTTGCCGTTTTTTAGTGTCGGCTGTACTTGATTGTTATGTTTCTCGTAGTGAGATTTGAATGCGAAGTAATTTATACCTGCCGTAGCGAAGCAAATTACTCCCCCCATTAAAAAAACAAATAGGCATTACTCATCGAGCCCATTTCGATAAAGTAACCGGTTAGTGCAGATACAGAAGACACTGAAAAGACAGTCCCCAATCCAACAAACATAGCAAGTGGTGACTTTGCGCCAAATAGCTTCATGTCCACGCTTGGTTTTTCCCAGTAATCTTTTGACTTTTTCAACCACAGATTAATTGATGAAGTGACAAAAGACATCGCTGAGAACCCGAAAACTCCCAATACAAAGTTATCAATTCCGAACTCAAAATTGTCATGAATTGGGGCGAAACTTAACCCAATCCCATGAGCGACACTGGCACCAGAAATCAAAATCAAATAAATAAGATTACGATGTCGAATCTTCATAGAGAAACATAAAACCTCGATTAGGAGCAAATATACAATGCGGTAATCGCTAAGCCGAATTGTGTTTCTGTCTCAGCGGCTCGTGCGGCGGGTTGCAACTTAAGCATTATTTATACATTCTCCCACCGACGATAAATGTAGACAATACTTTTATTGAACACGTCGAACAAACACGAGACTTTAGCAACATCAGGCTCCTCATTAACGAAAATACGAAACTGAAGGTTTGTTGGATGCTTACGTTCATGGAAACAACAATTATCCTGAATTTCTAACAAAGCATTTTCATAATCAATTTCAGACATAATAATTGACGACATTTCATATTCAATCAGCTTTAGGTCGTCTGCTGGTAGTTCTGAGGTATATAAAAGCACTTCAAATGACTCTTGTAAGTCATATTGGCAATATTTGCTGAGACCCGATTTAGCTACGTTTTTATTATCATCGGTACAGCTAACGAGCAAACAGGACGAAAGAATAAGTAAGATAAATTTCATGATGTATAACACTAAACTGAGGGGTCAAAGAACATTGAGAAAATAGCGGAACCGCATTGTGTTTTTGTAAAAGCGGTCCATGCATCGCGTTGCGACATAAGCATTTTGTCATACGTTACACCATTCTTCACTTATCGAAAATTCCAACTTTTTCAGTTCCTCATACACTAATGTGCACTCGAAAGAATAGATATCCTTGTCTTTCGTATGAATTAAAACGTGATAAGCATCGTTAAAAGGACTTCCGTCTTCTTGCTGAATTTCTATATGAGAAAAGCCTGATGGATCTAGTATCCAATGGGTCGCTCCGTCTCTTTGGTAATAGATTTTTCCATTTTTCTTAAATAGTCGATGCGTGACGAGGTCGCGATAACCTTTGGGTTTAAACAACCACCGTAACAGAAGCACCAGACCAGTGCCACTTCCATAAGTGAGAGGTTTTGTCTCTACTTCCCATTCAAACATATGAACTCAATATTGACTTATAAGACTAAGCTAATGGCAAAATCACAATGCGAAAATAGCGACGCCGAATTGTGTTTTTGTGCCAGCGACTTGCGTTTATTGTCAGGTGTGTGCGTCACGAAACGAAAAGTAGTTCTCCCGACACAAGACGCCACTGTAAACCATATTTCTTAATGTGAATTAACCTCTCATAGGCGCAAAGAACCCCGCAATAGTTACCAATTAATAATACTGCTTCCAGATTCTCGCGATCAACGGCAACATGCGATACGTAATAATATTCGTTTGGCGGTTCAATTAAATGTTTGAAACTGAAAAACGTTGCATTAACCATAATTGATTTCCAGCTGACTTTTTTGCTGCCGCTTTCCCTATTGATGAGTTCGACTACAAGAGGTTTTGGCATTTTACTTGTTGATATGAACACATCTATGTTTTTTTTGAATTCTTCATCTTTTAACCTGCCATATTGAAAAGTATTCATTATGTATATTTCAGAGACAGCATCTTGCATGATTTCATTAAAAACGAACTCATATGCTTGGTGTTCCAAACTCATTTGGGAGTTTGCATTCACATATAATGGTATGCTTAAAACGAAAATAAAGAATAAATTTTTCATGCTCTTACCTAACACTAAGTTAAGGCCAAAAAATAATATTGGAAAATAGAGGTTTGTATCCCAACGAGAGCGAGTGACTACAGTGATTTGTTATGTGACTTCACTTTGATACAACCAATTTCTTGTCTTGAATAACTAGCTTTACCTTTGAGTACTCGTCTTGGTATGTGTTTGCACCAATATTTGTTAGTTCTAATAAAAAGTAATCATCTTCATTGTCCATGTCTATGTCTTCTATACCGGAAAAGATGCCACCATTCGTAACAACTCCAGCGTCTACAAATAATAAAACATGCCTTTGTTCAGATTGTGGACTATTGCCACCAAGAAATGCTCGATAAAAATACTCATATTCATTGACTCTGATGACATTCGAAACATCGTCAATGACAAGCTAAGTGGAAATCAAGGTTTTCTCATTCGTGACTCGATGAATAGCGTATATGTCATAGTAAGTGAAATGGTGAGCGCTGTTTGCCGATGACTCTTTTGCGTACAGCTGAAATTGATCATTCGAGAATATTACTTCGCACTGCTCAGCAACTGCGCCCAAAGAAGCGAATATGAAAATAAGAGCAACTGTTAAATATTTCATAAGGTCACTGGTCTTACCCACTAAAATTGGACGTACATGTTAAGCGGAAGTCGCTTCGTATTCATATGGACTGACATAGCCCAGTAACCGAAGGGAACGTGTTTAGCGCTTTGTTAAACGATCAACTAGAGCCCATGATGGCGTCTTATGTGTATTATTTTACCGTGGTCATTAAATTCCAATGACATGATATTTATTGCCGTATATTCGACGGGTTCGTCCATGTGACTAGGTTGCCCTTTTGCATGTTCCTTAAACTTAACGTGTTCATCCTTAAATTCATCTGCCAAAAATGACAAAAAGTAATCAACGTCTTTTGGCGTTGAATCTGGTTGCTGACGTTGATTTTTTGCTTCGATAAATCGCTGAGTCAATTCCCTTAACTCAGACTCATGAAGCGGCTCGTTTGCAAGCGTTGCCAAAGAAACTAGGTAAACGAATAGAATTGAAAGTGCCTTTTTCACTGAATTTTCCTTGGTTGCTTACACAAAATTAAGGGGCAAAAATACATTGCGAAAATGTTGGGGACGCATTGTGTTTTTGTCCCAGCAGGCCGCGAAGCGGGTTGCGACTTGAGCGTTTTGTTTGGTGCCATTGCTTATACCCCCATCATAGCTACGAACCATTTTGGCCAATATGCTCCAAAGATAGAACAACTTACTATAGATACTAAGAGTGGCCTTATGTCTTTTAACCAAAGTGACTAATAAGCTACTAGTTACCCAATACAGCGATATCTTTTTTCTACTTGCTGTGAATTCCATTTCTAACTTTTGGCACATAACATTTAGCAAACGGGCACAAATGCAGCGGTAAAATGCGAAGCACCGCTACGTTTGTGTTCCAGTGTGGCACGCAGTGACACACGTGTTAAGCGCCTTCTTAAGTCTCAAAGCTGACGTATAAAAGACGATTTGTTTCCCGATGATACATAATTACAACGGCACCTTCTATGTGGCTTCTTCTCGCTTTGATTGACCATATCTTTGAAGCAACGTTAATGGATTCTGCATCCGTTTCTCCATTGAAACATTTACCAATATTGCCTTGTTGGGCTGTTTGCTTTCTTGCGTCGCTGAATAGCGAATTGTCTTCCCTACCAAATATCCATTCGTTTTCTTTGGGTGACTGAAACTCGAATTTTTCAAGTTGGATGCAGTAATAATCTAGGTGATCTCCGTTGAAAACTGGTGGAGATTGATGGCTGTAAATCACCTCATAGTTTTGGTCGGTTGTTATGTTTCCGTGATTTAGTGTGAATACAGGATTTTGGCTGTGCGACATTCCCATAGGTGTGTAAGAGAAAATAAAGAGAGATAAAAATCCACAGACTAAGAGAAAGGATAAGCCGGATAAAATTAGATATGTGATTTTTAAAATTTTCATCGAAGAATTAATTTATCCTGGACTTAATACTAAGCTAAGGGGCAAAAGCACAATGCGATAATCGCGAAGCAGCATTGTGCTCTTGTCCCAGCAGCCCGCGCAGCGGGTTGCGACTTAAGCGTTTTGTTAGGTGTCATTCTTGCCAGGTTTACCATCAGTCCATATATCATGCATTTTTCGGATATGCTCACCAATCCAGGTCAGTTTCCAACGTCTTGTTGATATAGCTATCCCAAAAATTCTAAAAGTTAAACTATCGTTAATTACTATATCTTTTTTCTCAAGTTGTCTAAGGTAATATGACTCTCTACCCGTTTTTGCAAGAAATTCCCATCTTTTCAACATTTTCGAATATTTAAAATAGAGCAATACTTCAGCTTCATGAGGAGTTATTAATTTTGTTCTTTCAATTATAACAGGATCTATGGAAACACCATTTTTAATGTCTTTAAGGATTCCTCGCCAAATTGCGGACAGCTCTTTTTGCGTATCACTTATATTTTCAGCACCTTCTAACCATTCGGTAAAAAGCTCTAATTGTTCTATAGATTCGACTTTTCCTTCTGGCTCTCGATCTATCACTGCCGCTAAATGTAAGGATGTATTTTCACGTTTCTTCTTGTCCTTGTACTCTTCTAGTTTAGCTTTGACACTGTCTCTAAGCTCTTCACCGAGATACTGAAAAGTTGGAGTAAACAGTTTGTCAAATCCAACTAACCAGTTCGTCGATTCCTTGGATTCTTTTTTTTCGTCAGTCATTTATTAATACCTTTTGGCACCTAACACTAAACTTAGGGGCAAAAGCGCAATGCGATAATCGCGAAGCCGCATTGTGTATTTATCCCAGCGACCCGCGTAGCGGGTTGCGACTTGAGCGTTTTGTTAGGCGTTCAACTGAACTCACGCGGCACTGCCGCCGCCAATTGCCAAACAAACCGCTGATTTAAAAATGATAAAACCACGATAAAACAACCCAGTACGAAATGCTAGATGTAACGCGGCTACTTAAATAGAAACACCAGCTGACACAACCAATAATGAGAGTTGAACAACGAGATTTCAAACGACCTCGTGAAACAGCCTATTGGCAGAAATGTCACAAATGAACTGATAATTGATTTTGTAGGGAACAACCGCCTAACACCCCGTTTAGGGGCAAAAATACGAGGGCTATAATAACGAGCGAAGCGAGGACAGCCCACGTGTTTTTGTCCCAGCACCCCCCGCGTGCGTCTACAGCGGTTTGTTAGGCGACTCCCAAAACATCCTATTTTTCCCGCTTAAATGTAACTCGAACTCTTTTTCCAGAACCATTGCATGCAGTGTACAAAATTAAAAATAGATATCCATTTTTGGCTTGTTCCTCTATTTCGTTTCTTTGAGGAAAAGTTCCCATCCATTGCGTGCCTATGTCGAAGCGATGAGGTATGGGTTGTGAGTCGCTCGGAGCTTGCACTACGAATGCTTCGTCTGGTCTATTCCTAAATAAATACGCTTTCCACCAAGACTCATAAAACATACCACCAAGATTTGTAATAGTTGTTGGTCTATCGCCGACATTTTGCGCAATAACGGATACGTAAGTATTCTCATCTTTTTCCAAACCACCAAAAACTTTCATGTTCATTGATGCTCGAATATTGATCTTTGCGCCCGAGGCTAAGTACTTGTATGCGTCCCAGCCTAAAACAAAAGTCGAAATAACAGCAGCATACGCAGCGATTATTAAAGTGAGAGTATCTTTTGAGTTTGAAAAAATCGATTCTTCCATATTAACATTTCAATTTATTGGTAGTCCGTTGCACGCGTCGCCTAACGGTTCACATTTGGGGCGCAGGCTTGCTGGCTTTAATAGCGAGTGACGAGCGAAGCCAGTGAGCTTGAGTCCCAATGAGCGAAGAGAATGTACATGATGTGTTTGTTAGAACTCTATTCCGCAGGCTCTGCGACAATCGACAATTTAAAGCTTGTAGAATGGCCATTATTTAAAGGTGATATTTTGACAAAGTAGTCCTGATTGGGAAGTAATAAAACATCATTTATACCACCATTAACCGGAGAGCTTTTTCTTCGGCTGTAATTGTCGTCGGCAACAACATTCCCATCAGAGGATAAAACTTCAAGTTCAATGGATTTAGATAGATTAGTGACAAAGAAATTAGCAATAGAAGGCTTTGATACATTAAATCTAAAGTAAGTTTGATTTTCACTACTTGTAGCACCATATACTGACGCCTCTTTAGGAATAAAACCGATGTATTTAGCTCTTCTTATTGAATTATTTTCGGCTACTGAAGATACTGGGGTTCTTGTTGTTGAAAAGACAGCATCCAACACTCTACCAATATGTTTTTGTGTACACTCTCGAATTTGTGCATCGGCTATAATCCTCAAATCTTCCTGAAACTGTATAGCTGTTGCACCATGGGATTCTCTCGCATTTAGAGTAACAGAGCCATTTGCTTTCGGATTAAAGCTTTTAATTGTCACATTCCCTTTAATATCCGCTGAAATTTCATATTCTGAGCCAGACAAGCAAAGTTGTTGCACAACATTTATAGCCTCATTAATTTTAGGGTTTGCATTGGCAATTCCGACATAAAAAACAATGTGATACTTGTAAATATTTTCCAGTTCATAATATCTCCTTTGAATTGCACATAGTTCTAACACTAAGCTAAGGGGCAAAAGCACAGTGTGATAATTGCGAAGCCGCACTGTGTTTTTGTCCCAGCAGCCCGCGTAGCGGGATGCGACTTGAGCGTTTTGTTAGAACTCGTTCTTACCAAATCCTTGCCTTTGGGTTGTTAAATGAGATTTTAGTGACCTCTGGATACATTACTGGATAAAACTTAAAATTACCCCATCCAAACTTTCACCGTTATTTTTTACTACTACAAATTTTAAACTTTGAGCACGTATTTTTTTAGCGAGAGATGGACACGTATCCTCAACAGACTCCGGAGTGATTTCGAATTCAGTATTGTCAGGGTGATCGAATAACTTTCTACGCCACTGCATGTGCTGAGATATTTCGGATCTGATCTCCCCCAACAGTTGCACATGAGCTTCTTTGGTCAAACTAAACTCCGAGAGTTATAACAATATTATTATCAGGAAATACCCCTCTCTACAAACAGGAATATTTCCTCCTATCACACAAAAATTCCTTTCAAAGCCAATCAACTTCACGAAAAGGAATAATTCCGTCTTTCCGTCCAGGTTAAACACAGGACTTTTCCGTATATCACTGAAAAACCTCTTAACCAGTCCCACCTTATATCATAAAAACAACATGATAAATCTAAAAACCCCCACTCTACCAACACATCTCACATCACCGATACTTTCGCTTTGTGTAATCCCACAACGATTGTGCCGCTACTGATAGTTCTTTATGGGCTAGCTTTATCATGCCCACCGATTTAATTAGAGGGTCCTCATTAATAGTGAGTGACACTAGCCCCAACTTTTTCATGTTGGGTACGCATAGTGATGGCATTACTGCGATGCCTAGGCCCTGTTGTATTAACTGGCCCAAGGTGCCCAATTGGCCGGTTTCAGCAACAATGCGTGGTTCGCCGTATTGGCTAAGGTGTTCATCTGTCCACTGTCTAACTGCAGAACCTCTGTTCATGATGACAAAAGGGTGTTGTAGACAGTCGCGCCAGCTAACGTTTGAGTTGTGTGCGAGTGGATGCTCTGCGTTCACGATCACCACAAAGGCGTCGTCGAACAGGGGTAAAAAGTCTAAGCCTTCTTTACGTTGGGGCTCAAAGGTAAAGCCTACTTCAGCGCCGCCATCTAATACAGTTTCGACGGCTCGCTCCATGACTACGTCGAAGATCCGAAGCCGTATATTAGGGTGGCGTGTATTGTAGTTTTTTAAAAGGTTGGGAAGCTTTGATTCAGCAAACGATGGCATAGCAGCTATATGCAGTTTGCCCTGCTCCATTGAAAACAAATTTTGAATATCGTTAAAGGTGTCTTCCCAGTCCTGAAGAAGTCTGATGGCGTTGGGTAATAAACTTTGCCCTTCGGGAGTCAGTTCAACCCGCCTTGTTGAACGTGAGAATAACTTGCCACCTAATTCACTTTCCATCTTTTTAATGGCTGACGAAAGCGCGGGCTGGGTTAAGTGCAAACGGCTAGCGGCATCGGCAAAGGTAGTCGATTTCGCTACCTGTACAAATGCCCTTAAGTTTTTATGGGAAATGTTCACTTCTGCCCTCAGTTATTATCAGTATTCTTATCCACTTATTAATAAACTTTTTTTATTAATAACGCAATTTAATCAATTTTACATATTCACTAAGGTCGGCAATACTAATTTTTGAATAATGTAGTAGCAACCAATGACAACTTTTGTACAGGAGACCCTCATGTCAGGTTTCGACAAAGTAGTAAGTAGCTATTCCGAAGCAATGGAAGGGTTACAAGATGGAATGACAATCATTGCCGGCGGCTTTGGTTTATGTGGTATTCCGGAAGGACTTATCGCTCAGATTAAAACCATGGGTACCAGAAATCTTACCGTGGTATCTAATAACTGTGGCGTTGATGATTTTGGCCTAGGTATTCTTTTGGAAGACAAGCAGATTTCGAAAATGGTGTCTTCTTATGTGGGCGAAAATGCACTGTTTGAACAACAGTTACTGAGCGGTGAACTTGAAGTCGAACTGACGCCTCAAGGCACCCTAGCGGAAAAAATGCGCGCTGGCGGCGCTGGCATCCCTGCCTTTTATACCGCTACCGGTTACGGCACGCCCGTAGGTGAAGGTAAAGAAACGAAAGTATTCGACGGTAGGCCTTACATCTTAGAAGAATCTATTCGTGGTGATTTTGCTATTGTTCGCGCGTGGAAAGCCGATAAATATGGTAACTGTATTTACCGTCACACCGCGCAAAACTTTAACCCGATGGCCGCAACGGCCGGTAAAATCACTGTGGTTGAAGCAGAAGAAATCGTTGAACCTGGTGAGCTAGAGCCGAGTCAAATTCATACACCGGGTATTTATGTCAACCGGGTAATTCAAGGTAGCTTCGAAAAACGTATTGAACGCAGAGTAGTTGCGAAGGAGGCTTAATTATGGCGCTATCCAGAGATCAAATAGCTAAACGCGTAGCAAAAGAATTTAAAGACGGCGATTACGTAAATCTAGGTATTGGCATACCTACCCTAGCGGCTAACTTTGTGCCAGAGGGTATTAGTGTAATGCTGCAATCTGAAAACGGTTTGCTGGGTATGGGTCCAAACCCAACTGAAGAGCAACTCGACGCCGATATGATTAATGCGGGTAAAGAAACCGTTACCGCCATTACCGGCGCATCAATCTTTAGTTCGGCCGAGAGCTTTGCCATGATCCGTGGCGGTCACGTCGACTTTACGGTATTGGGCGCATTTGAAGTAGACGTACAAGGTAATATCGCGTCTTGGATGATCCCAGGCAAACTTATTAAAGGCATGGGCGGTGCAATGGACTTAGTTGCGGGTGCTAAAAACATTATTGTTACCATGACACATACCGACAAACACGGTAATCCTAAGTTGCTTCAAGAATGCACCTTGCCGCTCACAGGCGTAAATTGCATTACTAGTATCATTACCGATTTAGCTGTGATGGAAGTAAGCAACGGCGCATTTGTATTGAAAGAACGCGCTCCAGGCGTATCTGTGGAAGAGATTGTTGAAAAAACCGGCGCTGAAGTCGTTTACAGTGGCGAGATTCCAGAGATGACCTTTTAGTTGCGTTTTACAACGCTATACAAATGTTAAGAGGCGGGATCATCCTGCCTCTTCCTTTTTTCAAACACCTCTTTCACCTTTCATCTTCATGGGCTTTGGGCGATAATATACGGCGTATTATTTATGAGGCTTCATCTTGCGAGTTACAGACCTACCCGTCAATCACAAAATCATCGACAAGCTTTCTGTTAAAGGCATTGTTGAACTTACTGAAATTCAGGAAAACACCATTCTTCCAGCCCTTCAAGGTAAAGACGTTATTGCATCTTCTAAGACTGGCTCGGGAAAAACCTTTGCATTTTTGGTGCCTGCAATTCAGCGTTTAATGTCACAAAAGCCATTGTCCCGACGGGATCCTCGCTGTTTGATCTTAGCGCCTACTCGCGAACTCGCTAAACAAGTATTTTTAGAAGCCAAGTCACTCACGTCAGGGCTTCAGTTACATTGTGCTCTGGTTGTGGGCGGCGAGAACTACAATGACCAAGTCAAAGCCTTGCGCAGAAACCCGCACATTATCGTAGGTACTGCGGGTCGAGTAGCTGATCACCTCAAAGATAAAACCGTTTTCTTAAACGGCTTGGAACTACTTATTTTTGATGAAGCTGATCGCATGTTTGATCTTGGCTTTGCTCCCCAACTCAATATGATTAACGGTTTTGCCGACCACAGAAAGCGTCAGACTATGTTGTTCTCGGCAACCCTCGACAATATTGAACTTAATCATATGACGCAGAAGCTCACTCAAGGTGCAGTGCGCGTGGCTATTGGTGAGTCTACTCAAATACACGGTGATATCTCACAGCAGTGTTATTTTGCCGACAACATCGAGCATAAAGATAAGTTACTTCACGCTATTCTCAATGCGAGCGAATACAATCAAGCAATTGTGTTTACTGCTACCAGAGATGACACCGACCGCCTTGCGGCTTTGCTCAACGAACACAACCTTGAGGCCATTGGCTTACGCGGAGACTTACCACAAAACCAACGTTCATCAATTATGAGCGAGTTTGCTCGTGGTCAACACTCGGTGTTAGTTACCACTGATGTAGCGTCGCGTGGTTTAGATCTTCAAAAAGTGGGCCTAGTGGTTAACTTTGATTTGCCTAAACAAGCAGATGAATACATTCACCGCATAGGTAGAACCGGTCGCGCCGGTCAGCAAGGAGATGCCGTTTCTTTAGTAGGCCCTCGCGACTGGAATAGTTTTGAGCAAATTAAGCAACACCTGAAGTATGCGGTAGAGTGCAGCGCACACCCGGAGTTTCCTGCTGAATTTAAAGGTTTTACGCCTAAAAAATCGCGAGGAAAAACGGCGCCAGCAAGACGTTCGAATAAAGGCGGCAACGAGCAGAAAGCCAAGCAGCCTAAAGTTCAGAAAAGAGTTAATACCTTGGAAGGTAAAGACATCGGCATGGTGCCGGTGAAACGAAAGCCTCGTCCCGTAGTCGATGAGTCAGACGACGAATAGCTACAAAAAAGCGAGCATAAGCTCGCTTTTTTAATCTTTGTGTGGAATTAGTATTCCCACCAGCATTCTTGCCACCACGACAAGAACTCTTCAAAATCGATATAACCATCGTTGTTGCTGTCGATAAGCTTAAAGCCCTCTTCAACATGACTGGCTTTAGTTTTTGGTGAGATAACGGTAAGTAAATCAATAAACTCACGTAAATCTATTTGACCATTTCCATCACGGTCGAAAAAACTGAAGTCTTTTTTGATCTCTTCAATTTTTGCTTCGGAAAGTTGGACGCTCACTGGCTCCCCTTACTACTTACTGGATGTAACAAGAGTGTAACGCCCAACATGGTCAGTGTCTACGCTTTGTTTTCTTGTGCTTTAAGTGCCCGCTCTCGCTGTGCCCGCGCTTTCTCTTCGCGCTTTGCTTCCATAGTATCTCGAGCACCAGTACCTACGTGTTCTTCTTGGCGAGCATTAGCCAACTGAACCTGCTTTTCACGCTCTCTAAAGCGCGCAATTTGGTCTTCGGTGTGCGTACCATAGCAATGTGGACAGCTTACGCCTGGTTCGTATTTATCACTCAGCTTGTCTTCTGCGGTTATTGGTAAACGGCAGGCGTAACATTGGTCGTAGTGGCTCTTTTCAAGGTCGTGATTAACCGCAACCCGATTATCAAATACAAAGCAGTCACCTTCCCACAAAGACTCGTCTTTAGGCACATCTTCTAAGTACTGAAGTATTCCGCCTTCCAAGTGGTAAACTTCTTCAAAGCCCTGCTCTTTCATGTAGGCAGTAGACTTTTCACAGCGAATGCCGCCCGTACAGAACATAGCAACTTTCTTGTTTTTCTTAGGGTCCATTTCCTTGGCTACGTAAGCCGGGAATTCTCTGAACGTGTCTGTTTTTGGATTAATGGCGTGTTTGAACGTACCGATCTCAATTTCGTAGTCGTTACGGGTATCAATTACCGTTACATCTGGATCACTGATCAACGCATTCCAGTCTTTAGGCTTTACATAAGTACCCACCGTTTTAAGTGGATCGATACCTTCTACACCCATGGTCACGATTTCTTTTTTCAGTTTTACTTTCGTGCGGTAAAACGGCTGTGTTTCGTGGAGTGATTCTTTAAAAGAGATAGGATTGATGCGCTCATCGGCATTTAGATAAGCTAGAAGACCGTCAATGCCTTCTCTGGTGCCAGAGACTGTGCCGTTGATACCTTCGTTAGCAAGTAACAAAGTACCTTTTATGCCATGACTTTCCATGGCTTCAAGCAGCGGCTGGCGCATTGCTTCGTAGTTTTCGAGCGCGACAAATTTGTACATCGCGCAAACGATATATTGACTCATTGATTGTTCACCTTTGCTAGTTGGAACGTAAAACCAGTGCAAAATGCGGCGCGGAGTCTAGCAGAGCCGGTTGGATAAATCTAGGGGGCGGCCAGTAATGGTGATTGGCGAGCCTGCTCTACAACCTCGTGTAGCAGCGTATTGTCTTCAGTGAGTTCATGGCTCAACAAAGCATCTTGGCGTTTTTGTGTGGCAAGGGAGCAATTAGCAACGATATCAGAGGGAATGCGAGATGCATCGTTTTTGATACTCAGTGGCAAAGGAAACAATGCGTTGAACAACCGCCGACTGCCGTTTTCGCCGTTATTCACTAACTGATTAATTTGCTGGGCATTTCGCCAGTCTTGCTCACTGCACTCCAATGGTATTTTTCGGTAGTGATTAGCCGCTTGGGTTATTGCTATTTCATCAGAGGACGATGCTACTGGCAATATAGAAAGTGGCGACGATAAACTCCCTTCCTGCATCGCCAAATAGAGTACAAATTGGGCTCGGTTGCCTGCAGATTGACCAATCGTGCCCTGCCAATCCCATTTAATGGCATTATCGAGCGTGATTAGCTTTTCATCTTGCATATTTGTGCTTAAATAACAGTAACGTAAATAGGTTGTCGGCGGCTTTTCTGATTTCTTAAGTGCTTGATAACAATCTTTGTGTTCGCGTTAATTGCCAGAGCAAATAACGTGATTCGCAAAGAACTTATATGGGCGTTACTTAACGCCCTCGGTTAACGGATTTCAAATGAATTTTGCTAACAAGCAAGTTTTGATCATTGAAGATCAACGCCCTTTTCTCTTGCTTTTACGAGGCTTGCTCAATGCCATGGGTGCTTCAAAGGTCGTTACCAAAGCAACAGCTGAACAAAGTATCTCTGAGTGTAAGAAAAATAAGTTTGACGTTATTCTTTGCGATTTGCACTTAGGCGTTAACAAAAAAAATGGCTTTGAATTAATCGAAGAACTAAGAGCAAGAAAGCTCATTAAACCCACGTGTATATTTATCATTATTAGCGCGGATAGCGCTCGTCCTGTCGTGTTAGGCTCCCTCGAACGAAGCCCCGATGATTACCTCATCAAACCTTTTTCTCATGCGCAACTCAAAACAAGAATTGTCAGAGCATGGCAAAAAAGAAAGTTTCTTACGCCAGTGTTTCGTGCGGTAGCCGATGACGATTTACCAACAGCAAAAAAAGCCTGTGAAAAGCTATTAGATGCACCGTCGCATTATAAAGGCAGCTGTGAAAAACTGCTTGTAGAAATTTATTGGCAACTTAATGAGCCAAAACCTGCATTGGATCTGTTGTCGAAATATGGTGATGGTCGCCCCATCATGTGGGCTCAAATAGCATTAGCAAAAACACACTTGCTCATGAAGCAACCACAACAAGCCATACGGATTATTGATGGTGTGTTGGCTAAACACCGATTCAGTGCAGACGCACATGATATTCTGGCTCAGGCCCACGATATGCTGCAAGAAGGCACTCTCGCACTTGATGCCATTAAAACTTCTATCAAACTGTCACCATTCTCGTTAGAGCGTCACTTTATTGCCTGTACCATTGCCCAAAATAACGATGACTATGTGCTTGCGTCTGAGTCGAGTAAGGCCATATGGGACCTGTCAAAACGCTCGGTACACCACAACACTATGCATTGGTGTGGCTATATAAGAAGCCTACTTGACGTTGCTGAACACACCGACGAAAAAAGTGTGAAAAATCGGTACCAACAAGAGGCGCTGCTTGAATTGCAAAGAGCAAGGTTTGACGAATATCTACAACGTCTCTCTTCTAACTTCAGTATTGATATATACAACGATATTGTTCAAGCACGGCTAAACGCCATAGACGGTAAAATGTTAGATGCCAAGAAAAGTATTGTGCGTTCACAAGTGGCCATTGAAGAGAAGTTCGGAGAAGTCCCCCCTATATTCTTACCTGATAGTTTAAAAGTGATGTACGACATTGGTGAATTTGAAGAAGCGCAAGAGCTAAACCAAATAGTTGAAAAAATTCCCCATACGTTAGATCCGAATGGTCTATATTTAATTAAAAAGAAGGGATGAGTGCAAAAGAAAAGCTCACCCAATATCAACAGTTTAACAAGCAAGGTATCGAGTTATATCAGGAAGGACAGTTTGAAAAAGCGCGTGATGCCTTCGGATTAGCTCAGCAATTCGCGCCTGTGAATACTGGTGTTGCGCTTAACTTACTCCAGTGTTTGTTGCGAATACTCGATAAAGGCAAAAAGCCTGAGCCCAAGCTAGTAACTGAATGTAGAAGAATACACAAATTGATTGACGACATGCCGTTAAAGCGTCAACACCAAGAAAAATACGATGCACTCCACAACGAACTCATGACGTATATAGGGAAAAAATGAACACACGATCACTATTCACAGTTGCCATAGCCAGTGCTGTTTTAGTTGGCTGTAATCACACTCCACCCTGCGAAGATATTTTGGAAGTTAATCGACAAATGGCGATGTGCGAAGGCCTTGCCGAACGTATGTCTGATAACCGTTATCCCCAACAAGCCCTGTCAGCTCGGAAACGTTACGAATCTGAATGTGAGAATTTTCGCTACTACCGAGACGAGTACGACACCATATGTAAATCGGATAGAGTCGGTATTGGTGCGCCAGACAGAGTACAAAGAGACGACTAGAGTTGACACGGCACTCTTGTCACATCTTCAATAACTGATATGCTCACCCTAGTATCAGTAAAACGTAGAGTGCTGTAATTGTTAAAGTTTACGCCAGTTTACCAATGGATAGCATTTGCCGCTGTCAGTGTGACTAGCACATTGACGATGGCTAACGAGTTAGCGTTTGTACGCACTCAACTTGGCGAAAAATACACCTGTGCTCACAAGGCCCTCGACCTTGCCTATCAAAATTTGGGGTACAAGGTGAAGTATCTCACCTTACCTAGTGAACGAGGACTGCAAGAGTCTAACAACGGTCACTATGACGGCGAAATGCTTAGAGTAAAAGGGCTTGAAGAGGATTACGCTAACCTTATTCCCGTTGAAGTACCTATCTGTTACGTGCAATCAATTATTGTTGCCCGCCCACACGTAGATTTAGCGTCTTACGACAATTTCAAAAAGTATCGATTTGGGATCACCCAAGGGTTCGTAGGCTTAGAACGTATGGTCGAAGAACATCAACTTCCGGTGATTAGAGCGGTAGATCACGAAACCTTACTGCAAATGCTCGATAAAAACAGAATTGAGATGGCCGTTGTAAACCGGGAAACCGCAGAAGCCTTTTTGAAATCGCGCCCAGCAGATAGTTTTATCATTATCGAGAAGTTTGTTCGCAATGTAGGGCTTTATCACTATTTACATAAAAAACATGCCATGCTGGTTCCCAGTATCACCGAACAACTGCAATCGATAAGTCATTTGGGATTTATCGATATTCCGAACAAAGAGTAACCAAAAATAATTCATTCAAAACGTCGAGTCACAGGAATACTAAATCGTGTATAAAAATCTAATATTTACCCTATCGATTATAGTTGTTGTTGCAATATCCATTACCTTCCCTTCGTTATTTCTGGCTATTGGTGATTTTAAGCTTACCGAACTCATCGTACCGCTTCTTATGCTCATCATGTTTGGCATGGGCACATCGGTGGGCATAGAGGACTTCACAAGAGTAGTAAAAATGCCCAAACAAGTGGGTATTGGTTTGATTTGCCAATTTACTATCATGCCCATTCTTGGTGTTACCCTGGCCAAGCTTTCTGGTCTTCCTCCTGAGGTTGCAGTCGGGATTATTCTCGTGGGATGCTCACCAGGCGGTTTGGCATCAAATGTAATGGCCTATATCGCTGGCGCTAATCTTGCGCTGTCTTTAACGCTGACCTCTTTTTCAACGATTCTCGCCCCTATACTTACGCCGTTACTTATGCTTCTGCTCGCTGGAGAAGCCATCGATATTGATGCCATTGGAATGTTTTGGAGTATCACCAAAATCGTGTTACTCCCTGTAGCGGCAGGTTTGCTATTTAATCACTTCCTGCATGGAAAATTCCCGCTTATTGATAGACTTATGCCTATGGTTTCCATGGTCGGTATTGTAGTGATTATCGGCGTCATCACAGCCGCAGGAAGAGATACCTTAGTCACACTTGGTCTATTGGTGATCTTACTCATGGCGTTGCAAAATGTGTTGGGCTTGGGATTAGGCTATACAGCGGCAAAACTACTTAAACTTGATGAAGCCTCCGCGAGAGCCATAGCTTTTGAGGTAGGAATGCAAAACTCTGGTTTGGCTTCGGGCATCGCTGTGCAAATGGGAAAAGTGGCTACCATGGGAATTGCACCGGCAGTATTTGGACCAGTGATGAACGTGAACGGTTCTATACTGGCCTCTATCTGGAAGCGCTCAACACCTGAAGCATCATCGAAAGACTAGGCATTGAACGCTTTACTCATGAACACAGTTATTTCATGAAGCCTTCGACATCTTCAATAACGTCATCGATGTTATCAATAAGCTCGCCACGCTGTTTGGGTGACAGCGTGTCTGCGAGTGTGGCCACCATTGTCACCCAAATATGCCTGTTTTCTTCGCGAGCTTCTTTGTATTGAGGATCTCTGTAATCATCTGGCTGACTCATCAAGCTCCTTAAATCCTCGACAAAATTAGGATTAGTAGCCCGCGTCGCAAACAGTCGTCTGGCAGCTTGTTGCGTATTGCGTCGATAATCAATCCAAAACTGTCCTGTCGCCTGTAATTGAACACCGTAACTTTTCACAATGTCATACTGCTCATCAGACAAGTCGCCCACCCGACTTTCCATATTCTCCACAAGGCGCTTAATTCGACGTTCCATGTTTTCCTCAGACGAACGCTCGGCGTACTCTTGAAGTTCTTCCTCTTCTTCCTTATTTTCACGCTCAAACGCAGCAAACAGCATAATAATTTGGTCATCAGACAGAGTTTCTGCCATTTCTGCCAATTGAGGTGCCAGTTCTACCCTAAGCCTGTCCCAGTGGCTCCCTACGGTATCAACATGCTGAGCGATAACGTCGTAACTCAGATTATCTTGCTCGATGTCGCTGCGTAACTCAGTGAGTTGGGTGTGATACTGCTTCAACTCCTGTTCTTTGTGCCAACGAAGCCAACCCTGCAAATACCTATCAAACGTCTTTTCTTGGGCGTCATTCAATTCTATGTAGTCATCGAGGTACCAGTACACTACCCAATCTAAATTGTTGTACGCAAATTTTGACGAGCATGCTCCTAGTAACAATACTCCTATCAAAACTATCAATTTCTTCATTTTAAGTCCTTTCAAACAATCACTGACTTCGGCGAAGTGTTCACACATGGTTGCGTTTTTTCGCACATGGAACAAAACTTGTCATTATGTTGACCTACATCTACTCAAACGGTTCCCGCAATACATTAGATCAGCTAGCATTATGATGCGGTAGACCCATAAAGGAACAATGATGTCTAAACGAGTTGCAGTACTCACCTCTGGCGGTGACGCCCCAGGAATGAACGCTTGTATAAGAGGCGTAATACTTACTTGCGAACAGCGAGGTTATACACTCTTTGGCTATAAACACGGCTACAATGGACTACTTCAACAAGAGTATATTCCCTTGTACTCGAGTAATACTCACAATCTCAATCAACAAGGTGGCACTATACTGCACAGTGCGAGGTGCCTCGAGTTCAAAGAGACAGAAAGCGCAATATTAGCTGCCAAGAACCTCAAAGCACTTGAAATTGACACCCTTATCGTAATCGGCGGTGACGGTTCGTTCAGGGGAGCAACCCATCTTTCTCATTATTGGAACGGTCAAATATTGGGGCTACCAGGCACCATCGACAACGATATTTCGGGCACAGACGCTACCATCGGTTATTACACCGCCATTGATACTGCTGTGTCGTCGATAGATAAGGTCAGAGACACCGCGGATGCTTTCGAGCGTATATTTCTGGTGGAAGTCATGGGACGGCACGCTGGATTTTTAGCGCTGAGCGCCGCTGTTGCATCGGCTGCTGATTACGTCATTTTACCGGAGCTTTTTACGACTGAATCAGAGATGCTTGCAAACATATGCCATCAGATTGAACAGCGTAGAAAGCTAAAAGGTACTGTGAGTTTTATTATCGTAGTTGCTGAAAACGTGTGGCCTGGAGGGCTCAATAAACTTGCTGATTCACTCACCAAACGGGCAAACGCTGAGGTGCGCCCAGTCATCTTAGGGCATGTTCAACGGGGTGGCTCACCGGTGAGTCAAGACAGGATATTAGCCAATACGTTAGCACATTATGCAGTTAATCTTGTAGGTGAACCCACCACAAACGTAATGATAGGTATGGTAAATGGTAATCCCGTTGAAGTACCGCTGTCGGTAACCCATACTCCAGGAAAACCTCTTTTAAAATCAACACTTGAGTGTATGCAGAGTATCATGAACAAGCGTTACGCGTAACGCTTGTTCACTGTAATTACATCTTCATTGCCGCTTTAACTTTGTCTCTGTGACTGCGACTTACTTTAAGTTCCGTATCATTCTGCAAAATAAGATGATACTCGCCGCTGATGTGACTAACGAGCTTTTTCACAAAGCGGATGTTCGCAATGGCCGAGCGATGGACACGAACAAACCACTGTGGATTTAACTCTTGCTCAAGCTCTTTCATTGTCTTGCGCATAATGTGCATACCGTCTAACGCGTGCACACACATGTAGTCTCCCGCCGCATCAATCCATTGAATATCCTGTACACTCACTCGCGTCACCTCTGAGCCATCTTTAATGGCAAGTACATCAGGATAAGGATTGGTTTCTACTGGCTCACCACTGGCAAGTTTACGTAAAATTTCTTCACAGTCATCGCCGGTTAGTTCAGCGACTAGACTCACTAGCTTTTGCGATTGCTCGTCTTGGTATTGGGTGCTGAAGTGGTCGCGCACCTTGTCTAGCGCGAGCTGAAGTCTTTCATCGTCAGCGGGCTTCAATAAGTAATCCAACGCATGAATATCGAACGCCTTAATAGCGTAACTGTCATACGCAGTAACAAACACGATAATAGGAATAGGTTGATTCAATTCGCGGAGCTTATGAATCACTTGAAACCCGTTTAATCCTGGCATTTGAATGTCTAGAAACACTAAATCAGGTCTATGTTGCGAAATACTACTTACCGCATCTAGGCCATTTTGACATTCGGCAAGCACTTCAATGTCGTCATGACGTTCAAGTCTTGCACGCAATCCGCGTCTTGCTAAGGGTTCGTCGTCGACAACCAGTGTTCTAATGCGAAACTCCGACATATTTTAATTATCCTTAATATCGTATGGAATTCGAATACGTACGCGAATTCCAGAAGGCTGGTTGTGATCAATTGAAAACGCAAAATTGCGTTGATACAACGACTGCAACCTCTCTTTAATATTTGCTAACCCAACCCCGTTTTCACGGGCTAGTTGGCCGTTTTGAATATCGGCTCCAGGACCATTATCTGCCACGTCCATCAGCAAGTCGTTTCCGAAGCGACTCGCAGAGATAGCAATTTGACCACCACTCTCCATTTTGGAAATAGCATGTTTAATTGCATTTTCAATAATAGGTTGCAACAACATGCTGGGTACGTGGGCATTAAAACAGTTTTCATCAATATCCCACTTCACCTCGAGTCGGTCATCAAAACGGACTTTTTCTATCTCAAGATACAATCTCAGCGCTTTAATCTCTTGCTCCAGTGGCACCCGCTTAATTGGATCGTTATCTAAAGAATAGCGCAAAAAGTCGCTCAAACGAGACACCATTGCCTCTGCAGTGTCATTTTCTTTAAGCAAAACGAGCGTTGATATAGCGTTCAACGTATTGAAGAGAAAATGAGGGTTGAGTTGGTAACGCAACATTTTAATGTGTGCTTGGTGAGCCATCGTCGAGGCTTTAAGCGCGTTTTGCTTCTCTTTTTGTAGCATTTGAAAGTTTTTGATGCCGAAGTAAACACCCGTCCAACAACCGATAACAATCAATGAGTTAATAGTGTTGGTGAAGTACATGTACCAGGTATCAGGCCTGTAGCCATGTTTATAAATTTCCCAGTAATTAACATTCTTTACCACGGCCCAAACCAAGGCTACAACGTAGCAAGCCGCCAGAATGGTAATGATCATACTGAGCGCAGAACGCTTTCGCGCCCATCGAAAAACATAGCGTAACGGAATGGTAAGGATCCAACCCGCGTAGGCATTAAGAAGGATAACGAAAACCCAAATGGGTCGCATGTCGTGAAGGAAGGAGCCAATGTAATAAACGAGTGCAAAGCCAAACCAACCCGCACTTTGTAACGTCCAGAACAGACGCTCGTTACTCTCAAAAACTCGTTCGAATCTAGTCACATAAACACCGGTGTAACAAATATTAGGGTGATTATACGTCGATATGAGTGGCTTTGTACCGACTTGGTCGTATCAGCTTGGCGACTTATCGCAGTGTAGAATCGGAAAAATACCGCTGAACGCAATAATTGTTGATTCATCTATGGTGCAAGGAAACTAGTGCCAAGGTCACCCTTTAGGTGATCAATGTGTGTTTGGCTAATACGTCGCTAACCACTTTCTCATCACTATCAAACTGTAAGCCGTAATACACGAAATCTTCTTCAGGATGCTGGTTCTTAACAATTGCCTTCAACGAATTTTCCGTTTCGCCCACTCTAAAACTCAGCGTCAGGTCCACTCCCTCGTCGAGGATGGGCCAATCCGGATTGACCGGCATAGCCAGTCTGCAGCCTTTATTAGAGATATCAACAACAATGCCCGTGGTTTTAACGCCTGATCCTACAATCTCCGAACTTACTGAAACTGCAATACCCGGTTGGGCACGTTTTGATGAGCGCAGGCCTATAGACTCAACTCTTTCTGGGAAGCTTGTTATTAAAAGGCCAGACGGCTTTGACAGTAACTTGAGTACGGTACTCCTAAACGCGATAACCTGCCCAACAGTGCCTTCTAGCACGTAGCGGACTACCAGATCATTCTCGACAAATAATAGATCGCGAATCGTCATCCACTTCGCCGACGCTGGCACTTGAAAAACTAAGCAGTTGGGAATTTCCATCCCAACATAAGCAACTCTCACTCTTTTGGGTGCCGTAGGCGTTGCTATTTGAAGATCAACAACGGTACCTGGCTTGAGTGAACGCAGGTTCTCGATATCGTCCTTGCTGAGTTGATTGCTCAAACTGTTATCTGCCATTAAGACTTCCGTAAATGCTTACATTAAGACAAGACTATAAGAATGTATCTGTCGATGACGAGCAATTCTTTAGTGGCCTTGTTATATTAGTAGTGCGAGCATCATCAATGATGAAACGCTTTGTAAATGTAACTAATTTTTCCTGCGCTGACAAAGTCTTCATGCGTTATCTGTCGTCAGTCAGCTTATCGAGTAGCCGTAAATATGTTCCCAACAGACAGTAAAATTCAGTATCAGCTAGCCATTCCAAACCCTGAGTATCATGAGTTCACCATTGAAATGACGGTACCAGCGCACAGCAGTGAGTCAGTGATGTTAACCCTACCTGCATGGATCCCGGGCAGTTACATGATTCGGGATTTTGCTAAAAGTATTGTTACCTTCGACGTTCAATCACTAGATGGCAATAATACAGTTGCATGGCATAAGGCAGACAAACAAACATGGGCTATTGAATCACACGGTAACGCTTTTACCGTTTTATATACTGTTTACGCAAACGACCTTTCTATTCGCTCAGCATTCATCAACCATGAATACGCTTTTATCAATGGCACGAGCGCGTTCTTGCAAATAGAAGGGTCAGATGAAACACCTTGCGAACTCACTGTTATCAAACCAAACACATTAAATCCGCTCATCGAAACCAGCCTTCCGATGAGCATAGACAGTGACTCTTTATGGCAATTTACGTCGACCAACTACGACGACCTCATCGATCATCCGCTCTTTGTTGGTGAGTCTTTATCACAGAGTTTTTGGGTTGATGGGATTGAGTTTGTGCTCCTATTCTCGGGAACTACGCCCGTAGACATTGAAAGAGTGACCAAGGACCTCATTCCGATTTGCGAGCACCATCTTTCACTGTTTGGTAAACCTTACCCTGTTACCCGCTATGTGTTCATGACATTACTCAGTGAATCCGGTTATGGCGGCTTAGAGCATATGAGTTCTACTGCGTTGCTTTATCCAAGATACGACCTACCGCTTATGGGTGAAAGCGATGAAAAGTCCGACGGTTACATAACGTTTCTGAGTTTGTGTAGCCATGAGCTTTTCCATACATGGCACGTTAAACGTATTAAACCCGCAATAATGGTTACACCCGACTTGTCACAAGAAACGTATACCAATCAACTATGGATATATGAAGGTTTTTACGAGCTTTTACGATGATGTCACTCTGGCAAGAGCAGGCACTATTACGCCTCAAAAGTACTTAGATATTATTGCGCAAACTTTCACTCGTGTTGCTCAAAATGCAGGCCGTTTTAAACAGTCAATTGCAGAAAGTAGTTTTGACGCCTGGACCAAATTCTACAAGCAGGACGCCAGTGCCACCAATAATATTGTCAGCTACTACGCTAAGGGTGGCATTGTCGCCTTCGGCCTTGATCTTTTGTTACGCGAACAATCAAATAACCAAGTCAGCTTAGATTCAGTGATGCAAGTGCTGTGGCGTGACTATGGGAAAGACCTCAAAGGCACACCAGATGACGTTATTCAAACGCTATGTACCAATGAGTTTTCTATTGACGTCTCTGACTACCTCAATGCTGTGGTGTATGGTACACAAGATGTTCCACTCTCACAGTGGCTGTCAAATATAGGGATCAGCCTTCACTACAGAGCTCGAACTGGATTAGCGGACAAAGGCGGTATTTCCACTTCGCCTGCGATTAAGCATCAGCTTGGCGCGACGGTTAAAGAGTCTTCTATTGGAGTAAAGGTAGCGCAAGTGTTCAATGGCTTGGCAGCGTCAATTGCAGGTATTTACGTAGGAGACACTATCATCGCCGTTAACGATACGGTAGCGTCTATGGCACTATTGCAACGCTTATTAGACACCAGTACCGGTGATAAAGTGAATGTTACTTTGATTCGTGACGGCAAACTGCTTACGGTTTCGCTTTCTCTCATTGAAGCTCAAAAAGATGTCTGCTACTTCTCCATCGATAATACTGCGCGATTCAATGAGTGGCTTGGAGTAAGTTAAATCGTTGAAACGGGTTCATCAAGCAACACTATCACTGTGGTGAACCCGTAACGATAGTTTCTGGATCGAGTCGCATTGTACCTAAATTGATGCGCCAATCTAAATGAGGCCCTGTGGCTCGCCCAGTTTCCCCGATGGTACCGATGGCATCGCCCACTTTTATTTTATCACCAACACTTACCGCTATTGTGTCTAAATGAAGAAAGGTCGAAAACACTCCCATACCGTGATCTAAGATCACGGTGTTTCCCGAATAATACAAATCATCCGCAAGCGTGACCGTTCCTGGTGCTGGAGCAGTCACTGGGGTTCCGGTAGGTCCACCCACATCAACGCCAAAGTGCGGTCGCTTAGGTACACCATTGAGTACACGTTGGCTGCCATAAACACCGGTAATTGGCCCTTTTGCAGGCCATACAAACCGAGTAAACACCGCGTCGATATCGGTTACCATAGAACGCGCTTTACTCACATTGGCACCGTCTCGCCTGATACGTTCTAAAACCGCATGAGGTGGCGACACCATGTTTTGCGCCAACCCATCAATACGCTGAATATCGTATGTTCTTTCGGTTAACGTAAACTCTCGAACAAAACGACTTCCACTCTCAGTGACAACGGCAAACGTATGTTCCAGTTCGGCTTCTCTTTCAAAACCAACAACAAACTTACCTTGAGCATTTACCTTAATCTCTTTGTCATCAAGATAAACGCTAGCGCCAGGGGGTATTTGCCCTCTCACTAAGCTACCTTGGGTAAGTTTTCCATTCAGTGTAAGAGGCACATCATCAGCAGATGCAAAACTACTTATCAGCACAAAAGCCAATGGTAACCACACAAAATGGGAGAATACTCGTTTACTCATGGTTGTTTCCTGCTAACTGATAGTCTTTGGTTAGCCAGAGACCATGGCTCCCTTGCCAACGCCTTCGTAAGCAACAACTTTGACGCTTACATTGGGAGTACGCTTCTTTTGTTCTGACAACATAAATTGCGCTAAGCACTCAACAGTAGAGTCGGTTTCAATGACTTCACAGTCTGCTTTGGGAATGAGTATTTCAAAATACCCTTGTGATGACTCATATCCATAGCAATAGTAATCATCAGGGGCACTTACTTCCCCAATAATTTTGCGGTCTTGATAACTAATTTCATCTTCTTGCGTAGAAATATAGATATCTTCCCAACGCTTAGCCCAATAGGCTTGCTCTTCGTGGTTAAGCACTCCGTCGATATAGATATCAACTTTGGAACGGTGACCGTGAGCAATGCGCTGGCAGTTACCGTCGTGCTTCTTTAGACCATGTGTGTAGTGGTAAAAAGGTGTAGGTATTATCTCAGTGCGCAAATGTAGGGTGATATTATCTACGTTATCTGGCAAATGTGTGGCGAGGACTTCTTTTAGATAAACACTCACCGATTCCATAGTAATGCGTTGAGCATACAAAATTGCATAGGCTTCAGGCGGACAATGCAACATTATGTGTTTGTTGTCGGTGTACTCAAAGCGGATCTCTACTTGGCCGCTATCGTCATCGTTAAACACATCGCATTTTTCATAGTCGGCTGGGATCAGCAACTTATGGTCAACATATTCATCGATGAGGCGCTTAAGATCTTTTTTCACCTTACCGAAGTCCTGAACCATACTCTCTTCGTTGAGCTCACCGTCTAAAACGACATCAACAATCCAGCTTTCTCCTACCATGCCACGCTCTGGGCAAAGGTAAGAAAAATCCATCACTGTTAAATCGTTAACAAATAACTGCATAACAACCTTAATTACTTTTGTTCAATCTTGCGGGTAACGCTGTGGCTACACCAATTATTCCGCGTATTATACGGGTTTTACGCCTAATCCCCAGTGTTTAATCACCTCGGCGGTTTAACTGATCTTTTAAGTTCGGTGGAAGGCCTTTAAGTGTAAGTGTATCCGTTGCCGGATCGTAGAAAACTCTATCGCCCAACAACTTTCTATCGAAGCTTAATGATATACCGCCGCCCTGGCCGGTAAACTTAGCGAGCTGACGAAGCGCCGCGGGATCCGGTTGAATTTCGTTCTCTAAAGGCGTTTCAAGCTGCGACGTAAAGGTAGAAAAATTTGCGCTATCGTCTTCTGCTGCTGGAAGTCGGGTTGCCAGTTCTGCAACAGACAAACTCTCGCCAGCATCTATTTTTTCTTTAAAATAGGTTTTTACTTCTTCCCGATGCTGATGCTGCTCCTGTGGATCAAGTGACTCACTGGCAAGGTACGCATCCACACTAGAAATAAGCTGCTTGTTCTGTTGCTTTATGTCCACTAGCTCTTCGCAACCCACAAACTGCATGAAAAAGTCGGAAACTTTACGTCCCATACGCCCTTTAATAAAGCTTACGTATCGCGCTTGCTCAGGCTGAACTTCCCACTGAGTAAGGTCAATTCGTACCGCTAATTGCATTCGCGCTAGGTCTAAATGTTCTCTGGACGATAGCTCTAGTGCTTGAGTCACCTCAACGTGAGAGCGCGTATTAAGCAGTGCTATCATTAGATATTGAGTCGCCAAATATTCGTATTGGCAAAAAATCAAAAAGCCTGTTTCTACTGTGCCAGTATCGGCAAGAGTTTTTACCAGTCGATCAGCAGAGAACACTGAGAACTGATGAAAATCATCTTCTAAAAGCTCACCACCCGCTTTTTCTTATCTAAAAACGCTTTTAACCCATCGGCAAAAGCACTGTCTGCGTCATCACTGTCAACAAAGTGCCCTACGCCCTTACCAGGCTTGCTGTTAAAGCTATGGTTGATTTGATGGGCAAGTAACTCTATTTCTGGCGTAACCGCTAAGCAATTGTCTCGCGGAATCGCTTGAATTTTATCCTCTTTGTTTAAAATCAAACGGTGAACAACAAAGTGATGGATAAGTGCGCTCATAGATAAATTAGTATCCTGTACAAAAAACGTAGGCTTAGGGCCTAAAAATGCGGGATTTTAGAATGAATGATTGTTATCACTCAAACAACGATTATAATCATTTTATTATCAAAACCATTCTTTTTGTAAAAGAATTCATAAAAAAGAGGCGTTACAATGCCCCAAAACAGTCGATACAGTAATACTGATTTCGAAGCGCTAATGAACGAAGTGATTCTTACTCTTGAAAAACAAGACGCCGACCGTGATTTGTCGCTCATGGTACTCGGTAATGTAATTACCCATATCTTGAACACGCAGGTAGCGGAAAAAGACCGTGAAGCTATGGCAACGCAGTTTGCCAACGTTTTAGTTAAAAGTGTAAAGAGCTAACTGGGATCCATTATGATCTTGGCAGAATCACCTCGACGTCAACGGGTCGCTAAGCTTGTTAGCTGGGGACATTGGTTTGCACTGGCGAATATCATTATCGCTGTTGTTATAGCCTCAATATTTATCTTTTCATCCCCTATTCCCAGTACCGCGCTGGGTACTGTGTATTTGCTTAGCAACTGGCTTGGGCACATAGGCTTTCTTACCTTTTTCGGTTTTGTCATTTTTATACTCCCCTTGTGTTACCTCGTCAGTAATACTCGCTTTATCAAAGGAATATCCTCCGCTGTGGCAGCCTTTGGGCTGGCGCTACTTGCCTTCGATGCCTTGCTATACAACAGAACGGGCTTTCACATTAGTTTTCAGGCCGCCGACTTACTCAAGAATGAGGCGCAAAACCAGATTGGTGTATTTAGCTGGCAACAGTGGGTATTTTTACTTCTGTTGTTTTTGGTGTGGTTTGGATTTCAATTAGTATTAGCTAATGCAATTTGGAAGCGTGTAGAAAAATTCTCACAGTTTAAAGTGGGGATGCCCGTCGCCTCATTGTTTGTCACCTGCTTCGCGGCAAGTCATATTGTTCATGTATGGGCAGACGCCAATCTATATCAGCCTATTATCAAACAGGACAATATGTTTCCGCTGTCGTACCCCGCAACGGCAAAAACTACCATGTCTCGCTACGGACTGCTCGACCTTACTGCTTACCAAGAGCGAAAAGCATTACAGTTTGATTCAACGATTCATCAGATCCGCTATCCTTCACAGCCCGTGTATTGCTCTATCGATACAACTCGGGATTTTTCAGTGCTAGTGCAAATTGATGATGCTGAAATTAGCGCGAGTACAACTGCAAATTTAACTCAATTCGACCAATTCTATACCACAGCCACCTCGGTGAAGGGGCTAGTGAATTCGGTACTTTTTGGTGTACCAGAGATTTATCAAGCGAGCCTAGATACGGCGAGACCTGTATTACTCGCTTTACCTACAGGGTTTGGCATGCCGGTGTCGGTGTATGCTGACACACAATATCTGGGTGTTATTCCAAAATCTTATGCGTCTGACGCTTTTACTGAGGCTAACGGACTGTCGGTAGCATTTTTGACCGCAAGTCAGATTGAAAGCTTTCTTAACAGCACCAATACCGATGAGCAGAACATTATTGTTGCTACTGGGTTTGGCGATGCGGAAAAAGCAGGCTCGCTTTTCACCAACCTGAATATTGCCGCTAGTGTTGCAAGTACCGAAGACTTGGCACCCACAGTGCTCGGTGTACTTGGTTGTAATGCAAGCCCGAGTTACTACTCTACGGGGCAAAACTTAGTAGCGCCCAGCCGAAACTGGTTAGTGAGTACGTCTGGTGAACGTGTAGTCGTACTTCATAATGGTATTCGCACTGAAGTCCTCAGTAATGGCAGCTACACGCTAACCAATGCAAGTACACTTGAAAGAAGTAACGAACAACTCAATGTGGACCTACTAAGCCAAGCCATTAAACACCTTTCGATGTTCTCTTCGCAAAACTAGGGCTGTATCTCGTTCAGCCCTTCTACGATGTCAACGTTGGTCATATCTGCATTTTGTGGAATGGGCTTCCCGCGCAAAAAGTAGTGTTTTGAAACGCTTGCGGTTTGCGCGGCAACGATGTCTCTCCAGCTATCACCAATCATAATGCTGTTTTCAACATCAATGTTTAGCTCTGCTACTGCATCGTAAAACATACCGGCCTTTGGCTTTCTGCATTGACATTCAACAGTGAACTTTCCATCACCTTGATCAGGATGATGAGGACAAAAATACACGGGAACATCTACGATCCCCTTGCTGGTAAAAACTTCTTGTACCTTGTTCATCAAATGCTTGAAGTCGCTTACTTCATACATGCCTCGCGCAATACCTGATTGATTGGTAACAACAACAGGTAGATAACCGGCTTTTTGAAAGCGCAGTAAGAGTTCAAATATACCGTCAACAAAATCAAACTGTTCGAACTGGTAGACGTATCCTTTATCCACATTAATGACGCCATCTCTGTCCAAAAAGAGTGCTCTAGTCTTTTTTACCGTTGGGTTCACGCTGTTTTCTTCCATACTTGTAAATGAAAATCTGCGGTGACTTGGGTGAGTGATCGACACATTTGATCAATACTATCTTTGGGAAGCTTCCAATAAAAAGGCGTCATTTTTATTAGCGCTAACGCCTGCTCGGGTGCGTCAAAAGCTAGCGTGAATTGGATGTTCTTCGTAGTGAGAAGTGAAAACCCCTCTCGCTCTGACGATGGAAGCGTGTGCTTGCGCGGAGAGTCGTACACAAGCGATTTAAGCTCAAACAAATGCATTGGTGCAGGGTCAACGGTAAGAAGAACTCCCTCTTCTCCTAGAACCCTTTCATATTCCTCGTTTTTACCCGGCGCGAATACTTGGATGATCGCATTTAAAGATTCGTTTTCGATTGGCAGATCAAAACTGCTCGCCACAGCAAAATTCAACGACTTGATTTTTTTGCAGCAAGGTCAACCGCTACTTTTGAAATATCGCTACCACTGGCGTTGATCTCGTAACCGAGTTTAGCAAGAGCGTCATAGCAATACGAAAGATACGCCCCTTCTCCGCAACCTGCGTCATACAACTGAATGGGGTGACTATTGCCTTTGGGGATCTCGTTATCTAGAACATCTACCATGGCCTCCATCAAAGGCAGATAACCGCCGGCCTCATGAAACTCCCTTCGTGCGAGAACCATGGCTTTGTCGTCACCCGGTTGCTTTGACTTTTTGAATTGCACCGGCAGTAAGTTCACATAACCTGACTTGGCTTTATCAAAACTGTGATTATTCTCACATTTCACAGGCTGATGAGTAATGTCTATTGGGCTAGTGCAAAGCGGACAACGCCACATAAATAAATCTTCAGATAAAAAGTAAAATGAAATTTTACCAGATTTACGCAAATGTCTGACACAAATTGTCACGATATCTAACAGTTAGATAAGTTACAGTGGTGAAAATACCAACCACTACATATTTGAAGGGATGTTTACCCTACATGGCGCATGACAATACAATTGCTCTCGTTGAAGATGACGGCGAATTGGCAACTCTCATTGGTGAGTACCTAACCAATCAAGGTTTCCACATCAGCATATTTCACAATGCTGAAGACGCCATGCAGCATATCGTTAAAGCACAGCCCGCACTGGTTATTCTAGATATTATGCTACCTGGAATGAGCGGAATGGATCTGTGTAAAAAGATACGCGCCGAGTATCACGGTTTTATTCTGATGCAAACCGCCCTTGAAGATGATATCGACCAGATGATGGGGCTAGAATTTGGCGCTGATGACTACGTCATTAAACAAGTACAACCTAGATTACTACTGAGTCGAATTAGGGCGCTACTGCGTCGTTCAGAGCGGCAAAAGATCAATGATGAAAGTCATAATACCTCAACGACGACTTCTGTAGGGCCATTAAAGATAAATACCAAAGATAGGTCTGTAACCTTGTACGATACACAGGTTGATTTAACCTGTGCAGAGTTCGAACTCCTTGAACTTTTGATTAAATCAGTAGGTAATGTTGTTAGTCGTGATGATATTCTTCAACAACTGCGTGGTTTCGACTACGATGGATTCGACCGCTCCATTGACCGGCGAATTTCTAGATTGCGGAAAAAGGTTCAAGGTAAAGACGGAACTGAGCTTATAAAAACTATACGTGGTGTTGGTTATCAATTGTGTTTATAGAAGGAACTATAAAACATGTTTAAATCCTTTATTGGCCTGTGGTTACTCGTTTTTACCCCGTTATTTTTCCTTATTTACCCCAGTAGCTTTAACCCGATAATTAAGTTCAACACACACGTTGAAGAGCAAAGGTACATCGAAATATATGGGGGCACCTTTGACTTAATTGAGTCGGCACTTCCCCCCTATAACACAGACAACGTGGCCTCTGAATTCAACAATATTCGAGGTCAGTTCGGCTTTGATATCGTGTTAACTTCAACATCCGCATTAGCGCTTAACGAAGACTTAGCGAAGGTACTCTCAGAGGGAGGCATAGTATTTGTTAATGACGAACCAGAATACTTACTCAAACGCCTGTATAAAACTGACTCTGTTATTCAGCTGTACACTGACTTTTCTGCTGATGAAGAAATCTATAATGGTGCCAAAGGAACGGTCGCACTAATAAAGCAAAGATTTGCTGGATTGTCCGCAACCGAGTTAACCGATGAAATTGCGAGTCTTGGCAATAAATTCCCTTATGACCTCTCGTTGTATACCGCTACACAGATAGCAATCACACCTACTGAAAAAGAAATGTTGCACAATGGTGGGTTCTTTTGGCGAGAGCCTAACGCGTCTCAAGTGTCTTTTTACATTCCTGTTGATAGCAGTAACCAGTTTTTGGTGGCGAACCTGATCCCTACTACATCAGTAAATGCATCGGTCATTTTGATTCTCATCGGTGTTTTTATTGTAGCTATTTCGATTGGTATGTTTTTATGGGTTTACCCGCTGTGGAGAGATCTCAATCGTTTGGTATCAGCCACCGAGCAACTGGGACAAGGTGAGCTTGGAAGCCGAGCATTCGTATCTTCAATCAGTGTTGTTGCCAAACTAGGACGAACATTTAACTTAATGGCGGATAAACTCTCACAATTACTGATTGGTCAAAGAACACTTACAAACGCTATAGCTCACGATCTGAGAACACCGCTCTATCGATTAAAGTTCGCTGTAGAAATGCTAGACGATACGGCTGACGAATCAAAGAAAGCGCGCTACAAAACATCGATTGATAACAGCATTAAAGACCTAGATCACTTGGTTAATCAAACACTGATGTTGTCTCGATACAGCAATGAAAAAGAACTTGTAACCTTTGTCGATTACAACATAACCGCCATAGTGTTAGAGGAATTCACTGCAACCTCTTCATCACACGTTGGAATTCATTGGGAACTACACCAAGTAGATAACGACGTGCGATTGTCAATAGATAGACTTGCCGTGAAACGCGCAATAAACAATCTTTTGTCTAACGCGAATAAGTTCGCAACAAGTAAAGTACACGTACACACCTACATCGCCGATTCAAAACAAAACTTTGTCATTGAGGTCAGCGATGATGGCCCCGGCATACCAGACAATGAGCAAGAGAGTATCTTTATACCATTCACACAATCCAGTTCCACAAACCCTGCAGGCAACAATGGTCATGGATTAGGGTTGGCTATCGTTAGACAAATTGCCAAATGGCACGATGGACAGATCAGTGTAAGTACAAGTAGTTTGGGCGGCGCAAAATTTACACTTGAGCTGGCGATTCGTAATAGCCAATAGATTAGTGTTGCCCTGCCCTTGCAACAGAATGTGCGAAACGATTTAACCAGCCTGATGCAAGACTTGGCTTGTAGATGAGCTCAATATGCTCCTCCCACTCATGATTAAAGTCTGTCACGTCTATCACCGCCAAGTTATTGTTGTAGGCGACGAAATCGGGTACGTACGCCAGCGCTTTTCCATTTTTGACCAGCGACATCAACATACTAAAATCATTACAACGATAAGTAATGGTTCTCGGTGACTTTTCGTCGGGCCAATTATCCGATCCTCTACCCCGCGTAATACCACAGAAGGGCGACACATCTGGACAGGCAAAACCGAACTGACAAAGCTGTTCAAGGTTGAGTGCTCCGTCAGAAAATTGATTGAATAAGGAATGATGCTTCGATGCAACAACTGTAAACTTTGAAGACCCCATTACAATACGCTCAAAATCAACAGTATAGGAACTTTGATCCAACGCTACACGTGTGACAAACGCTAAATGTGACTGGCCTGTAGCGACCTTTGTTAATGCTTGCCCTTCCCAGTTGGCTTCAACATTAAACTCAAAGCTTTCACTTGATACCTTAGAAACAACGTCAGGAAGGAAATGTTGAAGAATCAGTGACGGGCCCACAACATTTACCGTAGTTTTACGACTTTCTCCAGTAAACTCACTTATTGCCTGCTCTGCCTCATGAACCAAGTGCAAGGCATATTGACGAAATTTCACCCCTTGTTGATTCAATACTATGTTACGTCCGGTACGATCAAATAACCGTGTGTTTAGTCTATCTTCAATACGTCGAATCGTTTTTGACAAAGCACCAGGCGTGATGTGCAACTCTGCGGATGCAAGATGCAAATTATTGCTTTGTGCCACAACGAGGAATTTCTTTAAATCTTCTATATCCAAAACAGCCCAAACAATTCCAAATTGGAAACAATAATATCTTTATTGTAGCTTAATAGTTAAAGACAACAATGGAACAATCAATACCATAGGTAAACGAAAGACACTTTTTCAGAAAGACAGAGAGTAAACCATGAAGCATTTGGCTAGCTTTAGTGTTGCATTAATATTGTGGCTGTTCCTGAGCTCAACATCGTTTAGCTCCAATGAACCACACAAACATCACGGTGAACATGACCGGGTAGGCTCTCACGGCATGGTGTTATTCACGGACGGAGCAGAACTCTACGCCAGCCATCTTCCATTATATGCCACACCCCACGACTACCAGTTAGTCTATTTGGTAGACAGTGCCAATGAAACAGACTTATTGAAACGACTGACACTCAGTCAAGGTGATGCCCCACCCGATTATCAACAGAACATTGTAACCTTGTTGCCCGATCAGTTTGACCTTAACCAACTCATTAATGGTGAATCATTCGAGATTGACGTGCAGTTTTTTAGGGGGCATTTTGAACGTAATGGCGAGAGGTGGTTTAAAGAGGAAAACCTTAGATTTGTTCGACCTGTGTACAGGCGTTCTTTATCTAACTTATCCCAAATAGATGATTCAACTACGATAGTTTGGGATAGGATTCACACGCCACTCAACCAAACCCAGTTGTATATATTTCCAATCCAAGCCGCTCCCTCATTTGATGCCATTGTGTTGGGTACAAGCTGTCCAGATACCATCAAATATTTAAGTGACGTTCCTGAGATACAACAGTTAGAACAAACTTTTTCACTGTGCGAATCAAGCCAACTCCTCTACTTTGAGACTCAAGATTTCGTTAAATAGCATCCCAATGTAATAGTAAGCAACACATTGTTACCTCGCATTAAAGCAGTGTCACAAACTGACACAGAGTGTCCCATAGTGTTCCGTACAGCAAAGACCGATTTGCATATTATGTGGATACTGTTTTGTGATTATATGGAAGGTAACAATGAAAAAGCTCACACCCATCGCGCTTGTTTTGGCGCTAAATACATTTACCGATAATGCGTCTGCAGATACATGGATAGGACTAGACCTTGGCGTTGGTTCATCTGACTACACATCATCGTCTGACAATATTGATACATCAGGTGTTGCGTCGCTCACCATTGGCTATGAACTCACTCCAACTTGGGGAACGTCAGTCACTTTACTCACAGGGTCAGGTACCAGTATCGCTAAAGATGACATTGGCGAGGCAACCGAGGCCGACGAAGACCTGGACTACAGCGCGATTTCTTTGAATGCCCATCGATATTTCACGCTGACAGACAATCAGTCTGTATATGTCAGTGTAGGCGTTAACTACAACCAAACCAAAGTTGAACTTTTGGAGTCTACGCCAATTGATGAAAGCGGTGCTGGATACACCCTCAGCGCGGGCTGGGAGTATGATTTTGGTCAATGGCGAGTCAGAGCTGGAGCTCAACGATTAGGACTAAGCAGTGTAGATGTTAACACTGCAACCTTAGGAATCATCGTTGAGTTCTAATCATACGAATAGTGGGGAGTTATATCTGACTCCCCTCTTTACTTAGGCAACAGCACCACTCGCCTTGTCAGTGCCACCAGATTTAGTCGTTAACTCTGCTTCAAGCGCTTCGAGGGATTTACCTTTGGTTTCTGGGAATAACTTCGCCACAAGTATCAAACCAATAGCCGCAAACGCACCGTAGATAAAAAACACCGTAGCAGCGCCCCAATTCGCCAACTCCCATGGAAACACTAACGTGACCGTAAAGCTCACCATGCTGTTAATCACGCCCACAAACGAAATGGCAACGCCGCGAATATGATTCGGAAATATTTCGGAGAACATTACCCACATCACAGGCCCTAGGGATACTGCAAATGACGCTACGAACCCTAGAATTCCCACTAGGATGATTGTCGCATTTAAATTGCCCGCCAAGCTCAATACAAGCCCTTGCGCCTCATTAAATTCAGGTTTGCCCACAGAGTCGATCACCGCATTTTTAAAGGCCACATCCGAGTCGTACTCAATGTCTTGTATGGTGGCGATATCACTCAGTTTCGGATGCTGCTCTACGATTTCAGTAATGTCTGCACTCTCTAACTTATAGGTTGCTTGGTTAAAGCCATAAGAAATACACGCCATTGAAATCACCACACCTGACAGCCCAACAACAAGTAAAGGTTTACGCCCCCATTTGTCGATAAAATACATTGCCACTACAGTAAATAGAACATTGATTAAACCAACCAGTATGGCCTGTGCAAATGCGGCATTGGTGCCAACACCGCTTTGTTCAAAGATACTTGGCGCATAGAAAAATACCGTGTTAATACCAGTGATCTGTTGTGCGATACTGACAATCAAACCAACCACAAGAGCAAACCGCATCTTATTGCTAAATAAGAATCTTAGACTGTGCAGAATCGATGTATTTTGTCCTTTAATAGACTCTCGTATTTGAATAATTTCATCTTCATAACTGCGTTTAGAATCACCGCCATGTAACGTATTCAGTACTGCTTGCGCTTCTTCATCCTTGTGTTTTAGTGCGAGCCAACGAGGGCTACGAGGTATAGTGAACAGTAGACCAAACCAAAGCAATGCAGGGATAATCTCTAAACCTAGCATCCAACGCCATGTATTGGTATCAATGCCAAGGGTAATTACCCAATCCGCGGTGGTTTGGCTTGCTTGCAACAAGTAATAATTCGCAAAATATGCCGCTGAAAATCCAACAACAATATTCAGTTGATTGACCGACACCATTTTTCCACGTTTTTCAGGCGGGCTAATCTCGGCAATGTACATGGGTGCGACCATAAGTGAACAAAAAGCGAGTCCACCAACGAATCGCGCAATAACGAGTAGCTCATAGGTAGGTGAAAACGCAGAAGCAATTGCTGAAATCAAATAAAGGAATGCAATGATTCTGAGAAGGTAGCGGCGCCCGAATACATCAGAGAGTACGCCGGCTGACAAGGTTGCGATAATAGCGCCTAACGTAGGGGCACTAAACACAAAACCGAGCTGAATGTCGCTGAGTTGAAACTCACTGGTGAGGTAATTAGCGGTCCCAGAGATAACAGATGCATCGAATCCAAAGATAAAACCACCCAAAGACACAATGATGGTGTAAAGCAGTACTGGCGATATTTTCATACACTTAACGATTTTTATCATTTTTTTAACAGATAATAGCTAGTGTATACAAAAATTCCTGCCCTTTTCTTTTATGCAATTTACTTTGATTATGTTTTTTCTTATCCGATGCTGAGTCAAAAAGTCTTACTTCATTGGCACGACTATCACTTAGCAAACATTTTGAAAATACTGGAAAAGTCTTTGTCAGCGTATCCACCTTGTTCATGCAGACGATATAACGATTGGGCCGCTGCCGCGAGTGGTGTTGCAGAACCTGTGCCTTTAGCGGTTTCCATGGCTAAGTTTAGGTCTTTATTCATTAATTTGACCATAAACCCACCGTTGTAATCGTTTCGCGACGGCACATTGTCCATCACGTCTGGACATGGATTGTATTTTTGTAACGTCCAGTTGCAGCCAGAGCTTTGTAACATAATGTCTGACATGACTTTGGGGTCGATACCGTTGTCTATGGCTAAACTCAATGCTTCAGACGTACCAGACATCAACACCGCCAACAGCATGTTGTTGCATATTTTTGCAATTTGTCCTGCCCCCACATCACCGGCGTGAAACAGGTTTTGCCCCATACAGGAAAGTATAGGCTTTGCCCGTTCAACAGCGTCATTGGTGCCACCCATGATAAAGGTTAATGTTCCTGCCGCAGCTCCTGCAACGCCTCCGGATACAGGCGCATCGATAAAGGTATTTCCAGATACCTCAACGGCTTCACCGACTCTTTTTGCCGTAGCGGCGTCAATAGTAGACGAATCGATAAATAGCGTATTTGGTTTAGCAGCGTTGATTATCCCAGAGTCGCCGATATAAAGACCTTCCACGTGATGCGCTGCCGGTAACATAGACACCACCACATCAGCATCCGCTACTGCGTCTACCGCAGAATGCGCAGCTTTTGCGCCCTCTTTTACTTTTTGCTCCAGCGCAGCCTGTACCAGATCAAATACCACTACATTATGACCCTGTTTAATAAGGTTTGAGGCCATTGGCCCGCCCATGTTGCCCAAACCGATGAATGCAACTGTTTTCATGTTATGCTCCTAAATCCTTCAAAGGGTGAGTTTCATCGCTCCAGGGTGACGCAAAATAATTGGCTATTACCTCAGCGGGTACGTTTGACACCGATGGATACTGCCATTTGGGATTGTTGTCTTTGTCGATTAACAGCGCTCTAACGCCTTCTTGGAATTCACCACTCTCACCACAACGGCATGACATAATAGCTTCCATTTTGAAGCAATCGGCCAAGGATAATTCAGCGCCTCTCTGACACTGCTCAAATACCAGATGCGCAGTTATTGGCGAACCTACACTGAGCGTTTTCTGCGCTCTGCTTAACCATTTATCGTTATTCATATCAGCAGACAAAATTGCCGAAACCACTTCTGCACAGGATTCACCACTGCAAAGGCCATCAATGTAATCTTGATGAGCTTCAACATTTGATACCGGAGGGTTCACTGGCGATGAGAGTTCACTAATGACAGTAGTCACTTGTTGACCAAGATTTGCCTCAGCCCATGAATGCTCTTTAAGATTTTCGAGTAGAACGTCGAATTGGCTGCTATCGACTAATGCATCCGCTAAACCCACATACATTGCATCGGCACCATTCATATTCCCCCCAGTTAGCCCAAGAAATAGTCCTGACTTACCAGGCAATCTCGGAAGAAAATAGCTTCCGCCCACATCTGGGTACAAACCTATTGTAATTTCAGGCATCGCAAGACGAGACGTTTCGGTAACAATACGATGGCTCGCACCACATAAGAGGCCCATACCACCGCCCATTACAATGCCACTTCCCCACACAATTATTGGCTTGGAGAAGTTGTGAATGGTGTAGTCTAACGTGTACTCAGTGGTGAAGAACGATTCCAAGAACGGAGGAATCGTGCCGTCCGAGGTCTTCATTGCGTTGTACATTGAAACAATATCGCCACCTGCGCAAAAGGCTTTGTCACCATGGCTAGAAATAACCACGCATACAATTTCGTCGTTTTTTGACCACCCATTCAATGCGTCGAGCATGATACTCGCCATATCCAAATCAAGGGCGTTTAGCGCTTTCGGTTTATTTAACACCAGTGAGCCAATTTTGTGTCCACTGGTAGTGAGGTACTCTTCAACCAGTACCACGTTATTATTATTCGACATTGTTTCTCCCTGTAGAGAGGTGCTTAAAGCACTTCTCTTTCGTCGCTTACTAATCTACGGCCAATAATGACTCGCATGATCTCGTTGGTTCCCTCTAGGATCTGATGAACACGCACATCTCGCATGTGTCTCTCTAGCGGGTACTCTTTGATGTAGCCGTAACCACCATGTAACTGTAGCGCATCGTTGCACACCTTAAATCCGACATCAGTCGCAAAGCGTTTGGCCATAGCACAGTAAGTCGTTTTATCTGCGTGATCATTGTCGAGTTTACTGGCCGCCATACGAACCATTTGCCTCGCTGCCACCAGCTCTGTTGCCATATCAGCTAGCTTAAATTGAAGTGCTTGAAAAGACGCTATGGGCTTACCAAACTGGCTGCGCTCATTGAGATATTGTTGTGCGGTATTTAGTGCTTGCTGTGCCGTGCCAATGGAACAGGTAGCAATATTAATTCGACCACCATCTAAACCTTGCATGGCCATTTTGAAACCTTGACCAAGTTCACCAAGCAGCCACTGTGACTCAAGCTTTACGTTATCAAAAGTAATCATGCGAGTTGGCTGAGCATTCCAGCCCATCTTTTCTTCTGGCTTGCCATATATAATGCCATCAGCATTCGCAGGAACCGCAAACGCAGAAACACCACTCGCTCCCTCGCCGCCGGTGCGGGCCATTACTACCAACACATCAGTACTACCCGCGCCCGAGATAAACACCTTAGAGCCGTTAAGCAGGAAGCCATTACCTGTGGCCTTTGCCGACGTTTTAAGTGACGCCGCGTCAGAGCCTGCACCGGGTTCGGTTAAACAATAAGATGCTAGTTTTGCACCTGCCACCAAATCAGGGCACCATTGGGCTTTGGTTTCTTCGGTACCCCAGGTGGCGATCATCCACGTCGCCATATTATGAATAGTTAGCATGGCGGTTGTCGTGGTGCAGCCCATGGCAAGCTGTTCAAAGATAATCGATGCATCTAGTCGTGAAAGCCCCAAACCACCCTCTGTTTCAGGCGTGTATAGACCGCAAAAACCCAACTCGCCTGCTTGACGAAGTTCATCTACCGGGAAATGATGTTCCTTGTCCCATTTCGCCGCATTAGGGGCGAACACCTGATCGGAAAATTGCTTTGCGGTTTCAGCAAAGGCCAACTGATCCTCTGATAATTCAAAGTTCATAAATCTACCTCTGTCGTTAGGCGCCTATGATTACTCAATAAACGCCTGCATTCGTTATTCTTGTTTTTTATTAGTCAATGGAAATCGTAAGGTTCGGACCTGACGGAATATCGTCTTCTAACCAACGAGAAGTAATGGTTTTAGTTTCGGTGTAGAAGCGAATAGCTTGTTTGCCGTAGGCGTGTAGATCCCCGTAAAACGAATTTTTCCATCCGGTAAACGAGAAGAACGGCATAGGAACAGGAATAGGCACGTTAATACCCACTTGACCCACTTCCACATTGCGTTGGTATTTACGGGCCGCCGCACCACTGTTGGTAAAGATAGACGTACCATTACCGTAAGGGTTGGCATTAACTAAAGCTAAAGCTTCTTCCAAAGTTTCTACCTGCATGCAACACAAAACAGGGCCAAAAATCTCTTCTTGGTAAATGGCCATTTGAGGAGTTACCCCACTAAAAACGGTTGGACCAACCCAGTTGCCAGATTCGTATCCTGGTACAGTAAATTCAGAACCATCAAGTAAACACTCTGCCCCTTCGTCTTTACCTTGCTGAATAAGGCTAAGCACACGAGCTTTGGCCTGCGGACTGATGAGCGGGCCAAAACCCGCATTTTTATCATCCCATACACCTGGTTTTACTTCTGCAATGCGAGACGCCAACTCAGGGATCCACGATTGTGAGTCACCGACAAATACCGCCACTGAAATTGCCATACAACGCTGACCGGCAGCGCCTACCGACGCACCCACCAGATTGTTGAGCACATGGTCTTTGTTAGCATCAGGCATAATAACCGAGTGGTTTTTTAGCACCAGCAAAACACTGTGCACGCTTCATGTTAGCCGTAGCTGTTTTATAGATATGCTGGCCTACTGGTACTGAACCAACAAAGGATACCGCTTTGATTCTTGGGTCGGTAAGCAGCGGCGTGACCTGGTCTTTACCACCATGCACCACGTTGAGCACACCTGCAGGCCCGCCGGCTTCAAGGAAAAGCTCAGCCAGTTTCATGGGGGTGAGTGGATCTTGTTCTGATGGTTTAAGTACAAAAGTGTTACCACACGCAATCGCTAACGGGAACATCCACAGGGGGATCATGGCCGGAAAGTTAAAGGGTGTAATTCCCGCACAAACCCCCAAGGGCTGGGTCATACTGTAGGTATCGATGCCTCGTGCAACATTCTCAACGGTCTCCCCCATCATTAGTGCTGGCGCATTCATTGCCTGTTCTACTACTTCGATACCACGCCATACATCGCCTTTGGCATCATCGAAGGTCTTACCCGTTTCGGAGGCGAGAATAGTAGCGATTTCATCGTGATGTTCTTTGAGCAACGCTTGATAGCGCATCATCACTCTGGCTCGCTCGGCCACAGGGACATCTTTCCACGTATCGAATGCAGCTTGTGCAGAAGCGATAGCTGCTTCCATTTCACTGTCTGTGATACAAGGCGCTTGAGCAATGACTTCATTATTTGCAGGATTAGTGACCGGAATAAATTGAGTAGTTTCTGAGGCTTTGATTTCGCCGTTAACTAACATGGATACGTTGCGCATTATCGTCTCTATTTGCTGATGCTAATGACACAATAGTAATCAAATTGTTACCTTAACGTAAACGGAAAGTGATTATTATTAGATAATTATTGTAACTCTAACGTTACATACATTTTACATACCTAGTTAAGCCTAAAAGTGAGTATTCTTAAGCCATTAGTCTACGTGCACTTTATGGTATCCGCTGTTAAGCTATAACTAAGCAGTTGCAGTTACTTTTTTGGAGCCGTGTGGAATATCGCATCGCAATAGTTGAAGACAATGCCACCGCACGTACAACGTTACGCGGGCATTTGTTGCCAATTAAAAACCTTGAGGTATTCAGCTATGCGTCTGGCGCAGAACTTAAAGGTGCCCTGCGCAAGCAACACTTTGAGCTGTTACTGATGGACTTCCATCTGGGTCAAGATCGAAATGGCGTTGAATGGATCCATATGCTGCGGGAAGCAGACTTTATTCGCCCAAGCACGGGCATCATTTTTCTCACTTCTGACCGTTCGCCTCAAACTATTGGCCAAATCATCGATATTCAACCTGATGTATTGTTGATTAAGCCTTACACCATTGCATCGTTAACTCGCCAAGTTAAACACTATTTAAGTTATCGAAAGTTTGTCGACCCTGTACTCAAGTCCTTAGACAATCAAGACTATAAAGGGGCATCTACATTGTTGATGAGTTTGACCAAAGAAGGCATTCCACCTCGTTTAAATGCCGACGTCACTCGATTAAAGGCCCGCATATTGGTGGAAGCAGGTCAGACCCATGCGGCAATGAAAATTTACGAGAGTGTACTTGCACGGTCAGACAAAGTCTTGTGGGCACAATGGGGAAAAATTAAGTGTCAGTACGTGGCGGGACTTTGGCCGCAAGTTCAACAAGAGCTCAGTCAAATGGTGACGTCGAGCCTAGCTCGTGACCGCGCATTCGAGTGGCTTGCTTCATTATCCTTTGAACAACAATCGTTCAATCAGGTAGAAGATTTTTTAGACAAAGTTAAATTCAGCGAACTCAGTTTACCTGCCACACGCTTAAAGTCCCTCGCGTATCAAAAGCAGGATAAAGTTGTGGAAGCCATCGACTTATTGCAAAAAAAACGTGCGATGCATCGTAGCGCCAAGGACAGATTCAACGACTTTACCTTTGAGTTGGCCGAGTTTTACTTGATGCTTGCCGAAGATGCCCCCATGACCAATCGCAAAGAGAGCTTGTCTCAGGCCAGAAAACTTGTTGGTATTGCCGGTAGAAATCAAAGCGATCCACAAACACTGCAAAAACGGGACTACCTGTTAGCGTTCTCGTCAGTGCTTGATAACGACCTACAAAAAGCTTCTCAGTTTCTTGAAGCAGGATACATGGAAAACCACCTCCGTACCGAGCCCAGTATTCTGGTCATTGCTGCAAAAATTCATCACGGTCTTGGTGAAGATGATAAAGCCAATCACCTTATGGCATTAGCCAAAGAAAAGAACGCCAACTTGCAAACGATTTCTGAGCAAGTGGTGAATGACGATATTATCTTTACCGGTGGTGAACAGATTGGCTACAACGAACAACAATCAGTTGAACTCAACGAAATGGGCACTCAATTCTTCATAAAAGGGAATTACCCATCGGCGATGAAACACTTCTACGAGGCTTTTGTACTATCGCCCACTACTGCAGCATTTGGACTAAACTTGCTGCAGTGTATGATTGAATCTCAAACTCCCTTCTACAAGCGCTTTGGTATACGAAAACTACTCAATGCCATCAACGGACTCACACTCAGCCCGAGCAATGCTAATCGTTTATCTCAATTGCATGAATATGCCGAGGCTAACTCGTTTGCGCTGTTGCCAGTGGAAGAAACTGAACTAATGGGGTCAGAGTAATGTTAATTTACGAATTTAAGTACTCTGACCCTATTATTTTTTAGTTTGTTAGACGGGTCAATAAGCTAGACGTATCCCAACGGCTACCGCCCAGTTTTTGCACATCAGCGTAATATTGGTCAACTAATGCTGTTAACGAGAGCGTTGAGCCATTGCGTCGAGCTTCATCTAAGGCGATACCCAAATCTTTGCGCATCCAATCAACGGCGAAGCCAAACTCGTACTCGTTTTTAAGCATTGTAGTGGCACGGTTTTCCATCTGCCACGATTGCGCTGCGCCCTTACTAATGACATCGACCACTGCATTGCAATCGAGCCCTGCGTTTTGACCAAAGTGAAGAGCCTCAGCTAGCCCTTGAACGATACCGGCGATACATATTTGATTCATCATCTTGGCCAATTGACCGCTGCCACTCTCTCCAAGTAATTGACTATGGCGTGCAAAGCTATCGATTACCGGTTTAACACTGTCAAAAACAGCCTTGTCACCGCCAACCATGACGGTAAGTTGGCCGTTTTCCGCACCCGCTTGTCCGCCAGACACAGGAGCATCTAATACCGCGATGTTTTTCTCTTTACCTTGAGCATAAAGCCAGCGTGCAACTTCTGCAGATGCGGTGGTATGATCAACAAGCACACTGCCTGCTTTCATATTATCAAGCGCTTCAAGCCCAACAGCCTTTACATCATTGTCGTCGCCCACGCACATCATAACAATGTCGGCTTCTTTTACCGCAGCACTCACGGTCACTTCATATTCGCCGCTATGTTCTTGCGCCCAAGTATGGGCTTTTGCGGTGGTTCGGTTAAAAACCGTAACCATATGACCCGCTTTTGATAAGTGGCCTGCCATGGTATATCCCATTACGCCAAGGCCCAAAAAAGTTACTTTTTTACAATCCATGTCAAACCTCCGAGATTAAAAGTCGTTATACTGGATCCTATCAAACATCATCTGTTGACTCTATAACACTAAGCCTGATGCGCACTTACTACGTTTACACTTCAAAAGGAGATGAACTGTGACTCACAAAATCGCGTTTTTCAGTACCAAAAGCTATGACGAAACCGCCTTCAATCAAGTATTGGAGAAAACGAGTGCCCAAGAGATTCACATCACCTATTTTCCTCATACCCTGGATCACGACACGGCAGCACTATGTGACAATGCCGACACTGTCTGCGTTTTTGTTAACGATACACTTGATAAAACTACCCTTGAAGTTCTTGCAAGCAAAGGCGTTAAACATATCGCCCTTCGTTGTGCCGGATTTAATAATGTCGATTTGGACGCTGCAACAGCGTTGGGAATTCTCGTCTCTCGGGTGCCAGCGTACAGCCCCGAAACAGTAGCAGAGCATACACTGGCCTTAATACTCACCTTAAATCGCAATACTCACAAAGCCTACAACCGAGTGAAAGAAGGCAATTTTGAACTTGCCGGCTTAATGGGATTCACCCTACACAATAAAACGGTTGGTGTGGTTGGAAGTGGTAAGATAGGCAAAGCAACCATGAAAATCCTACGAGGTTTCGGCTGTGAAATATTGTGTTATGACCCCTACCCCGATAATGAAGTTATCGCTCTAGGTGTTGAATATGTCGCCTTGAATACACTGCTTTCGAGTGCAGACATTGTTAGTCTGCACTGCCCGCTTACCGAAGAGAGCCATCACCTGATCAACGCTGCGTCGATTGACGAAATGAAAAAGGGAGTAATGCTAATAAATACGTCCCGTGGTGGCTTAGTAGACACACAAGCGGTCATCGATGGGCTTAAATCCAAGCAGATTGGATACTTGGGTCTCGACGTTTATGAACAAGAATCTGAACTGTTTTTTAAAGACTTGTCAGACGATATCATTCAGGACGATAGATTCCAGCGTTTACAGACTTTCCCTAACGTACTTATCACTGGGCATCAAGGCTTCTTCACCCGAGAAGCACTCGGAGAAATCGCTACTGTTACTTTAAACAACATACTAGATTTCCAGGGGAATATTCCAAAACCAGCAAACTTTGTAAATCTAGATCGTTAGGAATGGAGAGTTGGGCCAGAGTACTTGAACCATCTTTCAATGTACTCTGCACCCTCTATTTTAATGGTTTCTCGAGCAAAAAGTGCATGTATCGGCCAAGCCAAACAAACGGCTCGGTGGTGTTGTATTTGCGCTCTGTGGTGAGTAGTTCATCGTAAAGTAAGGTCTGCTTTTCTAAGTCTCTCATATAATCATGAAAACAGCGGATCCCCGTGACTTGTTTCACCTCAAAGCCAACACTTTTACAATGCGCTAATACGGGTTTTGCGGGTAATGGTTGGTTGGGGTTAAGTTTGACTTGCTTCTTAACTTTCAAGCCTTGAGCAATATAATCGAAATTCCCATAAACCGCATTTGAGAATATTGCGGCGTCTTTGTTAAAGAAACTCAAACTCAGCTTAGCGCCAGACTTCATTTGATCGAACATAGAAGTAATGGCGTCGTAAGGCTTCTCAAGCCACTCAAGCACTGCATGACAAACGACTACATCGTAATCGTTGAGATCATCGATTAATTGTAGCGTCTGTTGCCGAATGACTATACTGGGGTCTAACGTATCTCGGGCATACGCAAGAACATCCTCAGAGGGGTCTGTCAGCGTAACCCTGTGACCCATGCTGTGAATGTACTCAGACATTACTCCGGTCCCGCCGCCGATCTCAATTACTGAAAGCGACCCACCCCCCAATACTGGGGATTAGTGCATCGCACAGTAACGTATGACGCAACTTTCCTTTGGTAGTGCCATAAATATTCTTCGCAAATTTATTCGCGATACCATCAAAATGTCTATCGTTAGCCATAACTACGCAGGGTTTGGAATATCAACAAATTGTACACTCACGTCCAAGTGCTCAGACAGGTGCTCACCCAGCGCTTTAACTCCATAGCGCTCGGTGGCGTGATGGCCTGCGCTAAAAAAGTGAATTCCACATTCTCTTGCTACATGAATCGTTTGTTCAGACACTTCGCCCGTCACGAAAGCATCAACCCCCGCTTCTACTGCCTGCTCGATAAAGCCTTGACCACCACCAGTGCACCATGCAATTGAAGAAATAGGTTTGTCGTTAACACACTCACCCAACGCTTCACGCCCGAGTACATTTTCAATGCGTGACGCAAACGCTTGATGAGTGCAAGCTTCCGCCAGTGTTCCTCTCATCAATACACCTTTGGGTTTAACACCTGATACAGGTTCAATGTTGTCTACACCGAGTAGCTTGCCCAATTGCGCGTTGTTTCCCAACTGCGGATGCACATCCAACGGAAGATGGTAACCAATCAAGCTGATGTCATTGTCGAGTAATGCTTTGATCCTCGTCTTTTTCATACCTGTGATAGGTTGCCGTTCACCTTTCCAAAAGTAACCGTGATGTACCAGGATAGCGTCGGCTTTCATTGTAATAGCTGTATCAATGAGCGCTTGAGAAGCAGTAACACCAGTGACTATATTCTTAACTGTTGAGGTACCCTCTACTTGCAGTCCGTTTGGGCAATAATCACTGATTTCATTACTAGAAAGTAGTTCGTCAAGGTAAGAAACAAGAGAATTTAACTGAACAGACACACGGCCTCCGATGGAAAGTTAGACATATTGGTCAAAAAACGTTATAAAACTACGCGATTTAGCAGAACATAGCTGATTTTCGCAGCAATACGCGTGAAATGGCAACCTTTGCCAAAGTAACAAAAGGGTGTACCGCTGCGCTGTTGGTCTTGTTCTACAAGGTAACCTTAACCAAAAAGAGCAATAATACATGGCAAAGTTAGACAAAGACACAGTAATCGCTGCATTCACAGAGGCATATACCAAAGCAAATGGTAAAGCGCCTGATATTGAAGTAAAGAGTGGCTGGTACAGTGTAGATGGTGGTAAAAACATTCGTTTAGCACAGCTACAAGAAATGACTGATAGCCTGTCGGGTGCTTCAAGTGAATCTGTTGAAGCTCCTGCTGAAAAGGCGAGTAAACCAGCCAAAGTTAAAGCCGCTAAAGCTGTTAAAAAAGCCACTCCTGGATTTTCAGTGAAGGACTTTTGGGCAGAGCAACTAAGCGCAGGTTCTACCCTTCCTCGCTAGTTGACGCGGGAAAAACTAAATCATCAGCTAAGCCTTGTGCAACAAACGGAACAAGGTGGCTGATGACTTGGTTAATATCTACATGCTTATCAAAATCTGACTCTGCAATTTCAGTAAGCGCCTGTGCAGATGCCATAGAAAATACAAAACTTCCCATTGCAAAGTGCAATCGCCAAAACAGTTCTTCTTGCGCCAAAGAGGGCAGCCTTCGCTGAATCTCGCTTACCAAAGTTCTTACCGTCGATCCGTAATCCGTCATGATAAAACGACGCAAGTGTCCTTGGGTTTCGTTGTAGCCACGTCCGAGTAATTGGACAAATGTCGCCGTACCGTTTGGCTGAATTTGGTTCAACTTAAGCATAGGCTTAATAAGCGCACGCAACAGTTGAGCGACACCCTCGCTTCCATCGTTAAAAGGAAGCTTCTTTAGTGTGGTTTTAACCTCTGGCATCAGTAGATCAAAATAACGTTTTAGCACGGCCTGAATGAGGTTTTTTTTACTACCAAAATGATAGTTAACCGATGCCAAATTAACGTTGGCTGCAGCAGTAATTTCGCGCATGGAAGTTTGGGTAAACCCTTGCTTTGAAAACAAGTGTTCCGCTGCATCCAAAATATCAGCTTTGGTAGTTTTTGCCATATTCAGTACATCTTTAATCTAACGTTTAAACTTTGATATCGCTTATATTAAAACCAGAATCTCACTTTACTCATTAGGGTGTTTACACCCTTTTCAACAGCCGTTGACGCTGCCAAACCAAGCTTTTCAGCAACATTCTTTCTCACTGCGTATTTAACGCTGTAGATCTCACGTGCTGGATATTGAGCAAGTATGTAATCATCCGAGGTTGATAGTTCGTCAACTAAACCCAGTTCTTTCGCTTTAATTCCAGGCCAATACTCGCCGGTGGCAACGCGTTCAATATCCATATCTGGACGTTGACTAGACACGTGGTCTTTAAATAGCACGTGGATCTCTTCGATTTCTTCTTGGAATTTAGCGCGTCCTTCGTCGTTATTTTCGCCAAAAACTGTCAACGTACGCTTAAACTCACCAGCGGTGTGTTGTTCGAATTCTATGTCATTTTTCTTGAGTAGCTTATTAAAGTTAGGAAGCTGAGCCAGTACACCGATTGAGCCAATGTACGCAAACTGAGAAGCTACTATTTTATCAGCGACACATGCCATCATGTAACCGCCGCTCGCGGCTACTTTATCTACTGAGATGGTCAATGTGAGCCCCTTGGCTTTAATACGCTGAAGTTGTGATGCCGCTAAACCATAACCGTGAACTACGCCACCGCCACTCTCTAAGCGCACCAGTACTTCGTCTTTTTCGTCGGCAACCAATAAAATGGCGGTGATTTCTTCGCGAAGTTGCTCAACTTCGCCTGCATCCATAGAGCCATTGAAATCAATAACAAACAAACGAGGTGCTTTGTCCTCATCATTTTGTTTGGCTTTTGCGTCTTGTTTTTGCTGCTTCTTTTCGTCCTTTGCACGCTTTTTCAATGTCGCCTTGTCGAGCAACAATTGTTGTGCATATTGAGTCATTTCTTTAATTTGTGCCGTTAAAGACACGATTTCTAGCTGTCCTTTTCCTGGTTTTTGCTTCGCCGCCAAACCAACAATTGTTGATAGCACCACAATAATTGCCACTACAAGGGTAAGTGCTTTGGCCAAAAACAAGCCGTATTCGTACAAAAACTCCAAGTGAAACTCCTAATTAAACTGCTCTGACATTCAGAACGTTATATCTAACCCAATAAACCCAGCAGTGGTTTAATAAAAAAGCCACCAAGAGCTATTAAGACTCATGGTGGCTTATTCTATCAGCCTTAAGTTACTGTGACGATAGGGTTAATGTACCTATTGTGTTAGCAGTAATGTCAGCTTCAGTGAAGTAAAGGTCTCTTAGTGTAGGTTGGTCGGAATACAAACGGGTTTGATCATCAAAGTGCTCCGTTCCATAGTTACGAGACTGTGAGTAAGTCAATATGCCTCGACCTTCTGGGCCGTCATCGGTGAAGTTAATAACCATCATCCAACTACTACCGTAGTTGATGTGATACCCCTTTGCATCCGCACTCATAATAGTATCTGAGTTCAGCGGCGCATAGGTATGACGAGGCATGAGTGTACCGTTGTTTCCCGTCACAATATTAAATACGTTGAAACCACCTTCAATATTGTGTGCACCACCCCATGGGATCCTTACGCCAGACGCCATACCATTAGGTAGGCTGCGCTCGATAAATTGCACATCTCCAAACTCGGCATCAGGAGCCACACCAGCTTGATTTAGCACGTCTACCGCACGAGCAAACTGTGCCAGTGTCTCATCATTAGATACCAAACCTCTTGGTGTTGTTACTGGTTCCTCCACATTGTAGGGAACTTCCCACTGAGGGTTTTTATTAAACTGGAAGGCAAACTCACGGAACACGTGTCCACCAACACTGTCCGGGTTCATAGCTCCGTCCCAAGACCCCAACGCCGTACAAGCATCAGAAACATCCACCGTTGCAGAACCAATATCCACTGGCGTATCGCCCTGAGATTCACACAATGCCAGAAGATCACTTAGCACTGCATCCGCGAGGTAGCTGCGATTGTTGATGAGTAAACCTTCAACCTCTTCAGGAGTAAATACACCGTCACTGCCTGCCTCATTCTCAATAAACTGTTGCCCCATTCTCGAACGAAGGCTTTGTTGGTTACCCACCTGACCATAGAGTGGTGAAACTCCAGTTATCGGTGACGATAAGTTAGTTAGCCAAAAGCTATCATTAGAGTTTTGTACTGAGTCTGTACCTTCATATTTAGGTGCTTTTTCGTAAGGCACAGGTCCATTGAAATCGAACACGGAAGCAAAACCCGGTAGTACGGTAAATCCAGCAGCAGCTTTTGTCCCAATCAATAACGGATTAGTAGTCAGTTCATTGATCGCAAAATCAGTGAGATGTGGAACGGTAGAATCATCAATATAGAAAACCTCACCGTCAGCAGAAGCCGCCATCGTATTGTTAAAAATTACGCCATCGTAATCTTTGAACGCCTGTTTGAATTCTTCCATATTTCCAGCCATATTCATGGCCAACCAATGATCAACGACGTCAAAGTTCGCAAGGTTAGCATCTTTAATCGCAAAGGCATTCGCTGAATTCCAGTCGAATGATCCTGGAACCTCTATCATTGGACCATAGTTAGTGTAATAGCCCGTTTTAGCCATAGTTACCGTTTGACCTGGCCCTACGGCTACTTCAATTTGCATAGGTTTTTCGTAAATAATACGCGGAGAACCATCAACAGAATGTGTCAATCCAGAGGTATCAGTTTCATCAAGACTCAATTGATACACCACAAAGTGCTCAGCCGTTGAGAAGGTATGTGTCCACGCCACGTTTTCATTGAATCCAATATTAACCGCTCCCGGTAAGCCCATAAGTGAACCACCAAGCACATTCAAATGACCGGGTACTTGTGCGTGGAATTGCCAAAAGCGCAGATTACCTGTGTGTGGGAAGTGTGGATTGCCCAGTACCATGCCCTTGCCGTTGGCCGTTTTATCGCTACCTAAGCCCCAACCGTTTGACCCTAAATCTAGCGGATTAAGCTCTGGCATGGCAATTGACGGCTTCATATCCATAGTAACTTGGGTGTCGCTGGCAACGATTTGTGGTAGGTAATCTTTGCCCTCTGGCGCAGCTAAAAACATTGGCCCCAAGAAATTGGCAGCACCGGGAAGAAGCGCTACGCCTAAGGCATAATTAAATAAATCGATGCTATCGATATCTTGTACCCATGGCTGACCTGCACACGCTGGATCTTGCTCGTCTACTGGCGTTTCATTGATATAACGATTGTATCCCGCCGTATAACCTTGATACATGGCACGGCTATTAGCCGAAAGTGATGCATAATTCTTCTCTGCGATTTCTCGAATACCGATGGTCAAGAAGCCAAAATCGCTAATCACATTTTGCGTGTCACCTGAGCCCAAAACTTCATCAGGTCCGAAATACTTCGCTCGCTCTGAATTATATTTAACGATTTGATCTGCCAAGATACACATATTGTCCTTAGCGAAGGCGTAACCTACACCGTATGACATACTCTCAAGATTATCTGCAGATACGTGAGGAACACCATACGTTGTCCATCGTATTGTCGCGTCTAATGAACCATCAGTATCAAAAGCTTGGATAGTTTCGACTACTGGTGGTACTGGGTCTGGAGCAGGCGCCTCTGGCGGAGCCACGTTATCAAACGTATTTTGATTATCTCCACAGCCTATTAGCGCCAAAGATAAACTGACAGCAATAGCACTTCGAATAGGATTAAAAGGAAGGAGTTTGTTTATCACGTAGAATTCCTCGTCATTAAGTTCACGTGTTATTTTTCAATTGTTGTTATTCTGTAACAACACATCCGACCATTTAACACTACATTAACATTGTCGAGGATTCAAATTAGATTGGATTAAATGTACAAAAAAGCCGGCAAGTGCCGGCTTTTGTCGTCTAAATGAGCTTAAGTTGCTGAATTAATTAGCAACTACGCTCTCATTGGTGATTGGTAGTACTGTTGCATCTGTACTAATATAGCCCGCAACCTGTGATTGCATTTCTAGCGTAACTTCGGCACTTGGTGCTGGGTTTAAGCTAGATGCGTGAGCACCACTGGTGAACAACACTAGGCCACTTAGTGGGTCTGTACCCATTTGCGTCGTAGATACTTGAGACAAGCCTATAGTCGATGCAAGCGGTAACTGTCCAGACAATGGTAGCGCCGTTGATACTGGAATAACTTGGTCTGGTAGATTTTCATCAGTACCATCGCCTACAACAGTCAACATGTGTACGGGGGTAGAAGCTCCCAGTGTTTGCGCGTAGTTTGTCGGATCACCTGAATCCATCACTGTTTGAGCAGCAAAAGCAAACTCTGCAAATACTGCGTTAACCGCAGCCAGTGCATCACCCTCTAGCGCACCCATGAAGGTCGCAACCGCCTGAACTAACTGGGCTTCAGTAACATCAGTGGTTCCGTATAGCTGTGTAAGCAAAGCACCAAACTCAGGAGACGCTTCGGACAGCAGTAAACCTTGAATTAACGGTCCAAACGCCGGTGATTCAAGAAGGAACTGGGCTAAACCGCCTCCAGGTGACTCCAAAGAGGCCTGCTTAATAGCAAACATTCCGTCGAGAGCTGCTAGCTGTCCACCCATAGTGGTGTTAGCAACCGCTGCAAAATTACCACCTGTGATAGCACCTAACGATACGCCCATTACAGATACGCGAGACAAGTCGAAATCAACCCCCTGCCCTGCGGTGGTATCTACAACAGCGTTGAGACCCAAGCGAAGGCCCAATAAATCAGATACACTCTGACGAAGGTTATCACGAGCCGTTGGTAGGCTAGCCAAGTTCATGTAGTGAGTAGCACTGACTGACGTTGCATTGAGATCGTCTACACCGTCTCCGTTCAAATCGAAACCACGGCTACCGTGCAGTGGTTGGTCAATAGCCACCGTTGCAATACCGGCCAATGATAAGGCGCCAGTGATAGCTAACATAGCTTCTTTTTGACTTGTAATACCGTGAGCCAGAATAGCGACTGGCCAGCCTGCTTCCGGTTTACTAATTGGGAAGCCAAGCGCAGTGGCAATCGCTGGGTCAGGTACAGTCACCTGAACGTCAAGAAGTTCAGTACCCATGTTGCCACCGTTCATTTGTGGGATTGGGTTGAACTTAGTGATATTTCGCGCGCTATCAAGCTTTTCACCGTTAACACGCAAATCCGCTAAACCCAGTGCAGTACACATTTCGTAGTTTGGACCTGGAGTTGCTACCGCAAGTACTTCAGCTGGGGTACCTGCCAACACAATACCACTGTCACATGCCGCTTCCCAGAAGGTATTTACCGGTGCTAATGGGTTGTCCGCACTCGGAACGCCCAAGAAATAAGGTAGCGAAACGTTGCCTTCAAAACGTTGAGCTGCACAGAAAGGTCCTGCCTGTTGAAGGATTGCAGTAGAAACACCAACCGCGAAATCATTTACCGCGCCCCATACGCCTGCCAGTTGTCCTGTAGCCGTACCCGCCAGTCCAGCACAGGTTTGTAACATGCTGAAATCGGTCGCTTCAATCAACGGAACTAAAGGTGCAGCTTCTGCTGGTAGCCCAGCAATACCAAGCTGTACCGCGCCATCTACCGTATCAGCGCTAACCAAGCCCAGTGCTTCCATTGCCGTAGGTGCCACATCAACGTCACTTACCGTAATAATTGGAAGTGCGGTTGCAGCAGTTGGATCACCAGCAGCGGCGCGCGCGGCAAACTCACTCACCATTAGCGCTTTGATAGACTCTAATGCAGTGGATGTAGACTGGGTTGTAAACGCTGAAACATAGGTAATCTCTTCACGCGCAAAACCCACCGACATTACTGGGTTAACCAATGAATTTACTAAGCCTTGTAATGATAGCTGTGCTTCACTAGACAGTGGGAAGGTGTTGATATCCTGGCGAACCGAATCCCACGTTGTCGAACCTTGAACCGACTTACCTGAAGAATCTTTCAGGTCCGTGGTCATTACCAACATGTAACCATGTGCTGGTTTCAGTGGCTTCAACGGAACAAATGTGATGGTGTCTGAATCAGCAAGCGAAAGAACATAGTCGGCGCCATACTGAAGCTGATCACCAATCTTACATCCAGCAGAAGGCGTAGAGATTTGCGCACAATCTGCATCACTCTGGTCTAAGCCCAAAGTCGCTTCGAACAACAAAACGCCCGCAGAAAGTGAAGATTCGTCTAATGAAACGCCCACAGGTGTTTGAACATCAATAACAAATGGATGTTGTGTAGACCAACCATCCAACACATTTAATGCATTTTGTGGATCGGCAAAATCGGTCGGATCAGCTACCGGTATATTTAAGGTGTAATCGAAGAAGCCATCGTCACCAGGTAGCATAAGTAAGTCGTTAGGAACATTAAGGTTACCTGCCGCCGGATCAAAAACGATTCGAGAAAAAGGAGTTTGGACTTCAGTTTCTGATTCAATATCAGACAGGGTTTCGTTTGAGCCACCACAGCCTGATAGACCCAGTGCGAGGGCGACACTGGTACTTAATATGAGTTTTCTCATTGTTACTCCCTACAAGCAATATTGTTATTCTGCGTCTAAAACACGCTCTACCCAATGTAGATACTTGGTAATGATACCCTTTTTGGCAAGCAGTAGGCGTTTTAAACAAGTTAGACCAGTTGTATCTGTCTCAATCTTATTGACTTTGTTTCAACTTTGCAAAGTTTTGTTAACCCTATTTGTTAACTTTTTTACGTTTTGATTTTTTCAGCCTTTGAGGTTTTACTTTACGGCCTGTCTGAGTATGATCCCGCTACCGTCAAACCAAGACGAATAAGTTAGGTTTTCCGCTATAACAATTAGGAATCAGATGAATAATTATCAAGCACCCAATGACTTACTTAAAGGCCGTGTTGTTTTGATCACTGGCGCTGGCGATGGTATTGGTGAACAGGCAGCAAAAACATATGCCAAACATGGTGCTACCTGCATACTTCTGGGCAGAACGGTAAGTAAGCTTGAAAAAGTGTATGACTACATAGTTGCCAATGGTGGCGAAGAACCCGCTATCATTCCCCTAGACCTAAAGGGCGCTACACCTGCCCATTACGAGCAGATGGCGCAAACCATCAGTGAGCAATTTGGAAAGCTGGATGGCGTTCTTCACAATGCTTCTATTCTCGGACACCTCAGTGCATTCAAAGATATCGGCGAAGAAGAATGGCGTGACGTGATGCAAGTCAATGTGAACGGGTGCGTGTTCATGACACAGGCACTGATTCCCGTACTTAAGAAAGCCGACAATGCGTCGGTGATTTTCACTACGAGTAGCGTGGGTAGAAAAGGGCGTGCTTTCTGGGGCACGTATGCAGTTTCTAAATTCGCTACTGAGGGAGTGATGCAGACTCTTGCAGATGAGTATAAAAACACAGGATTACGTTTTAATTGTATTAACCCTGGTGGTACTCGCACCAATATGCGTGCGCAAGCTTTTCCCGCAGAAAACCCAGAAACACTGAAGACACCAGAGGATATCATGCCAATGTATCTTTACCTTATGGGCAATGACAGCGTCACAGTAAACGGTGAATCGTTGGACTGTCAGCCAAAATAGGTAAATCCAGCGTTGCTGATTTTAAAATACACGCTGAACCAAACAAAAAAGCCATGGCATGCCATGGCTTTTCCTAATCGATTAAAGCGAACTAACCTTCAATTTTCGCCCATGTATCACGTAGACCTACCGTGCGATTGAACACTAGCGCATCGGACGTTGAATGCTTGTCCAAACAAAAATAGCCCGTACGTTCAAATTGCCACGCACCAATTTTTGGAATGCGGTTATCTAAGCCCGGTTCAACCCACCCCTCTTTCACTTCGAGTGACGCTGGATTGATGGCATCCGTAAAGCTCTCTTCTGCTGCGGGATTAGGTACATTGAATAAACGGTCGTAAAGTCTAAACTGTGCGGGTGCGCCTGTTGCACCATCAACCCAATGGATTACGCCTTTTACTTTTCGTCCATCAGCTGGATCTTTACCCAAAGTATCTGGATCATACGAACAATATACGGTAGTAACTTTGTCATTCGCATCTTTTTCGGCGCGAAGCGCTTTGACTACAAATGCGTTACGTAGACGCACTTCTTTATCAAGCACAAGTCGTTTGAACTTCTTGTTCGCTGACTCCCTGAAATCCTCCGCTTCGATCCAAATTTCACGTCCAAATGACAATGTACGTGTCCCCATAGATTCGTCATTAGGGTGATTGGGAGCTTCAATAGTAATAGACTCACCCTCAGGAAGGTTTTCGATAACCAATTTAATTGGGTCTAACACAGCCATCGCACGTGGTGCGTTGACGTTTAAGTCATCGCGTATACATGCCTCTAACATGGACATCTCAACCATGTTATCCATTTTAGTTACACCAATACGAGTACAGAACTCGCGAATAGAGCCCGGTGTATAACCGCGACGACGTAAGCCCGCAATGGTCGGCATGCGCGGATCATCCCACCCTTCAACGTGGTTCTCTTCAACTAATTGAATAAGTCGACGTTTGCTTAACACCGTGTATTCAAGATTTAAGCGTGAGAATTCGTACTGACGAGGGGTACACTCAATAGAAATGTTTTCGATCACCCAGTCGTACAAACGACGATTGTCCTGAAACTCTAATGTACACAGAGAGTGAGAAATCCCCTCAATGGCATCAGAGATACAATGAGTAAAGTCATACATTGGGTACACACACCATTTGTCACCCGTTTGGTGATGATGCGCGTGTTTTACGCGATAGATTACTGGGTCGCGCATACACATGAACGAGGACGCCATATCGATTTTAGCACGCAAACAGCATTGGCCTTCGTCGTATTCGCCCGCCGTCATTTTCTCAAATTCACGCTTATTGGTGTCGATGTCAGTATCGCGGTAAGGGCTATTGGTGCCTGGAGCTTTAAGCGTACCTCGCATTTCACGCATTTCTTCTTGAGTGGAAAAATCCACATAAGCTAAACCTTTTTCAATAAGCTCTACAGCATAACCGTGCAGCTGATCGAAATAGTTTGAAGAGTAACGTTCCTCACCGTCCCAAGCGAATCCCAACCAAGACACATCTTCTTTTATCGCGTTGACAAAGGAAATGTCTTCTTTTGCTGGGTTGGTGTCGTCAAAGCGCAAATTACACGTGCCGGTATAATCTTGAGCAATACCGAAATTCAAGCAGATAGACTTAGCATGGCCAATGTGTAAAAAACCATTTGGTTCAGGTGGAAAACGGGTTTTAACCGTATTGTGTAATCCACTCGCCAAATCGCCATCTATAATTTGGCGGATGAAATTGGTCGGACGATGCTCAGTCTCGGCCATTTGCTCGTTCCCCTTAAAAGAAGTTTTACTATTATTTGAGTGAGTATAACATTGACTCAAAACAGACAACCATGATTAATTACTGTCATTGATTCTACTCGGTTAAATTAACAACACTAAACCAGTAAATTTTTTTAATCACCGACGCTGGTCAACCAAAATGTGATAGTCTTAATGTTAATTGCCGTATAAGTCACTGTAATAAGGTGTCTATGAAAGAAAAAGCAACTTCATTTGATATTGCGCATCTCGCTGGTGTATCTCAATCTACAGTATCTCGCGCTCTGAACAATAGCCATTTGGTTAATCAGGAAACCCGTGAAAGAGTTCAGCGGATAGCCAGAGAGCTTAATTACAAAGTCGACAAAAACGCGAGTAACTTACGCAAACAAAAAAGCAGTACGATTGCCCTACTCCTTTTTGAGGATCCAACGTCTGACGACTCAATGATCAATCCGTTTTTCTTGTCTATGTTAGGCAGCATCACTCGCGCTTGCGCAAACGCTGGATACGACCTCTTGGTGTCTTTTCAAAATTTAGACGACGACTGGCATGCCGAATATGAAGACTCAAATAAGGCCGACGGCATTATCCTGCTTGGTTATGGAGATTACACTGACTACCAAACCAAAGTTGCACAACTCGAAGAGCAAGGTACTCATTTTGTTCGCTGGGGCGCGCCTGACGAGGAGCATCCGGGCGTAAGTGTCGGTTGTGATAATTATCAAGGTGGATTTAGCATTACTGAGCACCTTGTCCGTGTAGGTCGCAAGCGATTTGCTTTTGTGGGAGATTCAGGAGCACATGCTCCAGAGTTTATGGCGCGCTATAAAGGCTACAAAGATGCGTTAGACAAATACGGCCAAACGGAATACGTCACGCAATTTGACGCATTTTCTACCGAAGAATCAGGTCGTGAGGCCATTGATAAAATACTCTCGCAAAAAGAATTGCCTGACGCCATTGTGTGCGCCTCTGACTCAATTGCTATGGGTGTGCTCGGCGCGCTCAGAGAGACGAAATTAGTGGTGCCAAACGATATTGCCGTTGTGGGTTACGACAACATTGCGGTGTCGGCATTCACAACACCGCCCCTCACTACAGTGAGTCAAAATACCAAGCTCGCGGGCGAGTTGCTCGTGACGACATTGATAAAAGCAATAAACAACGAAAAAGTTAACGATTACCTAATGCCTGCTGAGGTCATCATCCGAGAATCTTGCGGCGACACCCTAGCTTAACTCACTCTTGGTGCTTCGTATAACGTCAACGTACAAAGCACCAAATTGGTCATCTCCTCCGACCACATTAACCTAATGGCTAAATGCACTCAGACTTGCCTTAGGTTAAAATGTGACCAACTTTTACTCATTGGCACATTGCATCCATTTCTAACCCTTCTGAGGCACCTTTTTGAACAAAGCAACTTTCTCTATCGATATCGTATCCTCAATGATTTTAGTCAGAAAAACCGGCTATTGGGATATTGTCACCGATATCGCCTACATTACTGATTTAGCTCAGGCTTTTGCGCGTTTTAAATCACGTCAATTCGTTGTTTTTGTGGATATGCGAGGATGGATTTGTTCTGACGAAGTGAAAAAGTCAGAATTTAAAACGGATATTGAGCTCGATCGTAGAGCACAAGTTGCTGAATGCTGGGTTGTTGACGAAAACAAGTACTCAGATCATCTGTTGAAATTCGTAGCTTTACCGTCACTGGACTTTTTGCGCACACAATCCCTTGATGAAGCAAACGAGTGGATTGCTCGACAAACATTAACAACAAACGAAATAGATAAATTGAAAGCGTGGTTGCAATTAAGTTAGCAGTTCCCGCAAACAATAAAGGGCACGCTTAACAGATAGAATGCGTGCCCTTTGTGAATACAAATAGCTACTGATAGCTCATTTGCTGGCTTAGTAGGTCGATAAACTCAGGGTTTAAAATCGCGCCGTCGCGCACCCACACCTGAACACCATTTGCATCAACAGTCGATGTTAGACTTTCCCCTTGCGCAATACTGACTTCCTCGCCGCTGATAGCCTCTTTCCACAAACCAGGCTCTAGGTAGTCTAAGACTTCAAAGCCTTGCGCTTCTGTACCTTTATTCAAAAGCACTAACGCAGTTTGCTGAGAATTTTCATCTTGCAACACGCGATAAAACGCCGCTTTGTGACCGTTCAACTCAATGTTGTACTGCAAACCTCGCTGAAGCGCAGGTGTTGCTTTTCTGACGTTGGCGATCGTCGATAAGTTATTTTGAATATGGTGAGTTTTCGCAAGTTCAATATTATCTTGACCAAAATAGTTGCGATTACCTGAGTGCTCAGCAGTACCGCGCATAAAACCGATTTCGGACCCTTGATACACCACTGGGATACCACGAGCGGTGAATAACCAGTTATGAGCATTGATAAAACCATCGTCAGTGGCATTCATACGAGGCATATCGTGGTTATCGTAAAACGTTGTCAGATCATAAGGATTATTATAAGGACCATGGGTCAAGTAAAGTACATCAGCAAGTACGGCATAGTCACTCTCTGCTGGATTTTCGAATACGCTGAGCATGGCTTTTTGCATAGGAAAATCAAGAACGCTCACCCCACCGTTTTTCGGTAAGGTATGTTGTGCAATAAAATTAGCATCGTATTGAAAGCTCTCGCCAAACATAAAGAAGTCTGGCTTAACTTCTCTGATGCGATCTGCAGCCTCTCGCCAAAAGCTGTGAGGCACGTGTCGAATAGTATCTATGCGAAATGCGTCAGCGCCCTGAGAAATCCAATACAAATAGCTATTGATAAGATAATCTCGAACCACGGGGTTCTCATCATCTAAGTTAGACAATTTCACTAGGTCTGGGTAGTTGTGAAAAAAGCTATGTAACGGGTTGTTCTCAGGGTCGAGTGCTTCAGGCGCTAAGTTTTGATGATCGGCCACCAGATTGCCATCAATATCATAGAGCTCGCCAAACCCTTGTTGGTCTTGCGGCATGGTAAAACTGGGCGTTCCATGGTTACCTACAATATCAAACACTGATTTAAGGCCAAACTGGTCTCGCATGGCCTGTGTATATTGAGCCACCGACAAATCTTCACTCACTAAATGTTCATCAGCTTTGTAGAAGTTTGTCGCCCAATACCCGTGATACCCAGTTTTACCGCCGTCTTTAAACTGGCCGCCATAGGTGATTTGCTCATCACCGGTAAAATGTTCATCTGGGTTGTCGACCACTGGCGTCATCCATACCGCAGTGAATCCCATATTAGCGATATATTCACCATTATCTAGGATCCCTCTTAGGTCACCTCCCATGTAACCAACATAAGCTTTCTCTCCATTCTCACCTTCTAACGGAAGCATCCATGTGGGGTTGTCACCACCTTGGTCTTCAAAGTTGTTGGCTGCATCACCGTCAACAAAGCGGTCAGTCATAACAAAATAAACAGCCTCTGCAGCAAAAGGCGTTTTAGTACCGTAAATTTCTGGAGATTTTGAAACGGCAGTTTCCGTTGACGCGCATCCGGTCAACGTTGCTAATGCCATAGATAATGCGATTGTATTTTTACGAAAATTCATTAGTAGCTAACTTCCTATTACGCTGACACTTCTGCAGACTTCGGTTCTTTGACAAAATAAACACTGATGGCCCCAAGTAGCATGGAAATACCCGCAACCACGATGATGTATTTCGCGTCATTATCAAACACGCTACTCAAGATCCAACCCGCGGTAAGACCGGAAACGATCTGAGGTGCTGCTACTGTGAAGTTAAATATGCCCATATACACGCCCGTTTTATTCGCAGGAAGTGCTCCTGCCAACATGGCATAAGGCATTGCCAAAATCGCTGCCCATGCAATACCAATCCCTATCATTGGAATAAGTAGGTTTACAGCACCCTGTGGCACAGTGACTTCAGTGATCAATAAGTTAACGTTAACTGCATTAAGGTCTTGGAATAGTAAGAAGCTGACGTAGCTGATACCACCCAGCGCTAGCGCGCCACCGTAAACTAGCTTTCTTCCTAGGGTGTCAGCAAGTTTGGCTAATACAATAGAAAACAGTGCAGCGAAGACGGAATATGCAGCAAACAGAATACCAACCCAATCGCCGGCAGCGCCTTTGGCTGCAGAGATTGCTTCTGGTACGACAGCTACCGAGGCAATGTAATCTGGATCGAACCACTGTTTATCTACGCCCCAAATGTGCTGGGTAATGGCTGGCGTGGTGTATACCCACATGATGAACAATGCAAACCATGAGAAGAACTGGACAACCGCTAACTGGCGCATCATTGGTGGCATTTCACCGACAAGGGTAAAGAATCCTTTAAGGCGTTCTCCTGTAGACAATTTTTCTTCGGTGGTCGATACAGCATCAAGGCCTTTGTACTTATTGTAATCTTCAGGCGCATATTCTTTGGTTCTAAACACAGTCCAAAGCACGGTGCCAAGCAGCACAGTAGCGCCGATGTAGAACGCCCACATGACAGATGGTGCAACCTCACCCATTTGGGCAGTGTTTTCTAGGCCAATCACATTGGTGAGTACAAACGGTAAAATTGAACCAATGACTGCACCAATGTTTATGAGCAGCGACTGTACTGAATAACCAATGTTTCGTTGCGAGGCAGGTACCATATCTGACACAAGTGAACGGAAGGGTTGAAAGCACACGTTAAACGACGCGTCCATCAATGCAACCATCAGTGCACCCATTAACATAGGGGCAAGAAATGCAACGAATATTGGTGCGTTAGGTAGCAATATCATGCCAACTACCGCAGCTATTGCACCGGCAAGAATAAATGGTCTACGTCGCCCTAGTCTATTCCACGTTCTATCCGATGCTGAACCTACGATGGGCTGAACGATAAGCCCCATAATTGGCGCAACCAACCAAAACAAAGAAAGAGAGTGCAAATCAGCACCCAAGTCTGAGAGTATTCTACTTACATTCGCATTTTGTAGTGCGAATCCAAATTGAACACCCAAGAAGCCAAAACTGACATTCCATATTTGCCAAAATGATAAACGTGGTTGTGATACCTGCATTATTCCACTCTATTTTTTGTTGTAATAAATTTAGTCAACGACGAAGACAGTTGCCGACATGGGAGAAACCGTAATCGGTGAATCTATGGCAATAGTTTTGCCATCGTAAAGTCGTCTTACTGACGCCTGGCCTTCCAAGGCCCATTCAAAGACTTGCATATCAAAAGCAATGTCTTCGTCATTTTTGTTAAGCACTACAATGATCCGGTTTTCTGAAGCTTTACCTTCATCTGGCAACCTAATGTAAGTATAAACACCATTAACAGGAGCGTAGTGCTTCATTTCACCATTGAATACTTCTGGCATAGTCTTACGCAGCGACAATAATTGTTTTACCCGTGCTTGTGCCCATAAAGCGTCTTGCGATAAGCCAATACCCGTGAAACCATTAGTTGTGTCAGACGCCCAACCACCGGGAAAATCAGTTCTGATGATACCGTGATCACCCGTTCCCGGGTTTTTCATCAATATCTCTGTACCATAAAAGACTTGAGGAACGCCTCGTACCGTCAAGAAGAACGTCATTGCCATATTCCAACGGGCTTTGTCTTCGTTGAGTTGGCTGAATATTCGGCTCATATCGTGATTGTCAGGAAACACTACGAGATTGCCAGCGTCACCGTAGAGAAAATCTGATGCTAAGGTTTGATAGATATTGGTTAATCCCGTATTCCAGGTTTCCTCAGCGAGAAGCGCATTGGTCACATTCACTTGTAACGGAAAGTCCATAACACTAGGTAGTGCACTTTGGTAGTCGTCATAACGAGGCGAACCTGCCTGCCAATATGCGGTAATTGCGGGATTCACCGACCACTCTTCACCGACAATATTGAAATTTGGGTACTCCTGCATAATTCGACTCGTCCAGTCGGCTAAAAATGCTTTGTCAGAGTATGAATAAGTGTCTACCCGTATACCGCTCAAACTGGCATATTCCACCCACCAAATTGCATTTTGAATAAGATAATTAGCAAGTTGGGGGTGCTTTTGATTTAAGTCTGGCATTGTTGGCACGAACCAACCATCAGCAAATGCTGCAATATCAGAAGCAATTCCATTGGGGTCATGTAGCGCTTCTCGGCGATGTGATGTAGGCGAAAACGATCCATTATGGTGGATCCAATCATGGGATGGCATATCTTTCATCCACAGGTGTTCACTACCAATGTGGTTCAACACCATATCCATAATAATACCTATTCCTTTGTCGGCAGCGGCCTCACTCAAATCTACATATTCTTGGTTAGTTCCAAAGCGGGGATCAATCAGATAATAGTCGGTGGTTGAGTAGCCATGGTAAGAGTACTTATCCATGGCATTTTCTAACATGGGCATGGTCCAAATTTGAGTGAAACCCATATCTGCCAAATAATCTAAATGCTGTTTTATCCCTGCAATATCACCGCCGTGACGTCCACCTTTATAGTCTCGGTTGAGCTTATCTGCATACCCTTCTAGCGAATCGTTTGATGTATCCCCGTTGGCAAAACGGTCAGGTGCAATAAGGTAAATAGCATCTTTCGGCTGAAACCCTTGGCGAGACGCAGAGCCCTCTTCTCTTGCTTTGATCTCATAATCTAGGACAGTGGTTGTGTCGTCTTCATAAGAAATTGTGATGGCTAGGTTTTGCGGTTGAGCCTTGGTAAGGTTCAAAGTCACGAACAAGTAGTTCTCTGAGTCTAGGTGTTTTGTCTCGACAATGCTTACATCGGCCACATTGATCGACACATCAGCAGATGCGATAGAATCACCATAGATCATCAACTCTACGGTACTATCCTCCATACCTGCCCACCAGTTAGGTGGTGACACAGATAAATCAGAGGCCAACGTAGTAGAGGCACTGAATACACTAGCGCAAACAAGTGCTAGAGGTATAAACAAGCGAGGCAATCTCAATGTGATCATTCTTTCACTCAATGCCATTCGTCACTCCTTAAAACACCAATATCGCTGATTTGGTTAGTGCTAACACAAGGTTAATTGGTCTGTTAACAATACGTTAACTCGCTCAACATACTACTCTGTTGAGCGTGTCAGACCAATATCATGCATACGTATTCACGGAATTGGCGGAATACCCGGCCTGTTTACAATTTCAAAATCACGCTGCCATTAATGTCGAGTGACAAATTGACCGTGATCCCTTGATCATCGGTAGTCGCTGTGACTACGCTGTCGTTGAGTAAATCTGGCAATGAGAGGCTTTCTGCAAGACTGTCAAAATTAGCGATGGCTGATTTGGGTATATTAATCATGACTGACGAGACGGGTTCGCTGGCAAAATTTGACACTACAAGTAAGTGCTCTTTTCCAGTGGAACGAATAAATGCAAATTGTTGTTCAGAATAATTGTTATCGAGAACCAAATTGTGTTGATGCAGACTTATGTAATTTCCAGCAATAGCGGCTTCTTTGGTGGTGATAGTCATTACCCGCTCGTAGTATGCGCGAAGTGAACGCTCTTGTTCGCTAGATTGACCACCATCAAAGGCACCGCCATTCATCCATCGTTGATGGGCAGGCACACCAGCATAATCAAAAATTGAGGTTCGTGTTGGGTCGCCAAAGCCCATATCTTCACTGCCGTCTTCACCCACATCTTGACCAAAGTAAAGCAGTGTTGGAGATTGGCTAATGGTGGCAGAAACCACTAGCGCAGGTTTACCCCGCTCTGCACTTCCCGCAAAATCTGGACTCGCAATACGCTGCTCGTCGTGATTTTCTAGAAAGTGCAGCATTTGCGGTGCTATATCGCTTACCTCAGCGTGGATAGCAACAAGGTCAGACACCTTACCACTCCCCTGCATAATGGCTTTTAAGGTGTCGTAAAAACCCACCTTGTCATAAAGATAATCCATTTTGCCAAGTGCTAAGTAGTCTCGATATTTGTCAGGCTGATAGACCTCTGCCAAAAGGAATGCATCAGGGTTTTGTTGCTTAATGGAAGAGTTCAAAAACGACCAAAACTCTACGGGTACCATTTCAGCCATATCAAACCTAAAGCCATCAACCCCTTTATCCAGCCAATACAGAGCAATGTCTCTGAACTTAAACCAAGAAGCAGGTAACTCTTTGCCTGCCCAAAAATCGGCATGGGCCTTGTGCCCCATTGCTGCATACTCTGGCGGTAATGTGGGAAAGTCATAGGTGCCGTCTGGACGTACACCGTAGTTTATTTTGACAGTTTCATACCAATCATTGACTGAAGGCTGTGCCGCTCTTGCGCCATTACCCGTCCACTTTGCAGGCGTCTCGGCAAAGTTACCATCCGACATTGGATGCGACTCACCGCCCAACACCAATGCACTATGATTTTCTGGCACGCTGAAGGCTTGGTCTGGTACATAGTAAAAGTCATTGTCTCTGCGATACTCTACACTTGTGTCATCATGTGCACCGAAATCAACAACACCATCGGGTGCAGATAAGGATTCATAGCGACGGGCCACGTGATTTGGCACAATATCAATCACCACTTTCATTCCCGCTTCATGAGTGCGTTCAATCAGCGCTTCGAATTCTTCAAGGCGACTTTCTGGATCATCAGCAAGATCAGGGTTAACGTTGTAGTAGTCTTTTACTGCGTACGGCGACCCAGCTCTACCTTTTATAACGTCGGGATCATCGAGGGATATACCCACGTGCGTATAGTCGGTGACTAAAGCATGATGCGGAACCCCTGTGTACCAAATATGTGTGGTACCAAGGTCTTTAATACTCTGTAGTGCTTGTGGCGTGAAGTCGCTAAATTTACCGACGCCGTTTTGTTCTAACGTACCCCAGGGGATATTTGATGTATTTGTGTTACCGAACAAACGGGTAAAGACTTGGTAAACCACAAATTTTGAAGACTTCTGGTTACTCACTTCCGAGGTATTGGCTTGTTCTACCACACTTTGACTAACCTGTTGAGGTTCAGCGATTTGAGGACTCTCTTTACAAGATAGAAGAGACATCACGGCAATTCCAACAACACTCAAACGAAAAACAGATTTATTTTTTAATACAGTACCATGCATAGTTTTTAGCTAGTCAATTAACATAAAACATAAGCATACGCGTTAATCACTTGTTAACACAATTACATACGTATTCAGTGAGGCTTGTGGCTGTTTATCGTACTATTTTTGTCGTGTTGTTATTGTCTCTGCTGTTTCGTATGAGCGCATCGCCTTGTTCATACTCACTCTTCGCTAATCGGTCGTAAAGCACAACATTTGCAGTCGCTGCTAGATTCATACACGAATAGGTTGGTACATAAACAACATCATCGCACCAAGATAAGACATCCTCTCCTAGGCTTCCGTCCTCTGGGCCAAACACATAAAAAGCGTTTTTGGGATGCTCAAACGATGGCAAAGGTATTGCGCCCTCAACGAGTTCTACAGCAACAACTCTCGCCCCGTCGGGCTTCACGTCTTTGAGGTTTTCTACACCCACCGTGGGAATAACTTTATGAAAAGCTTTTGTGTCAGCATTAAAGTCTTTCGCAAAGCGATACCTTTGACCCGTATAGAACACGCTAGACACACCATAGCAGCCGGCTGCACGCAAAATCGACGCTACATTGACGGCATTCTTGGGGTTAACTAGACCAATACTGATGGTCTGTTTAGGAAATGATAGAGACTTTTCGGGGGAATTCATAACAACAGAATTTAAATGACAGAGTTAAATAAAATGGGAAACATCCGTAACTTTTGCACAAATGAAGCACCCGGCAATAATAGCAATATTGACTACACCGCGCACCCATAGGGGCAAGGTTTTGGTGCTCATATTTAAAAATGTAGTCACTATTACCGCGATACCCATATAGCCAAACCACAAGGAGAGAAATCCCACCCTCTCTCGTTTAACCAAGAATATAGCGAGATCGTGAAATAAACCGCTGGTGATAAAAGTTAGCAGAAGCGCGATTGGCTTGGGTAGAAACCTCGCTAACGGCCTCATGACCAATTTGCTTAAATAGTATCCCCAAATAGGGTTCCAGTAGTGCCAAAACGTACTGAAATTAGGCGCTGACAGCGAGCGTATCAGCATATTTTTTAGAGAATCTGGTGCACCCAAAGGCACACCATTTCGCTTTTCTACATATTGTGCAAGTGTGATACTACGCAAAGGAAAGAGACTTAGCTCGCATCGTTTTCTAGAATGAAGTCTCTAAAACTACTCACAGACAAGAGGAAAATATCGAAGAACTCGGTAACGTGTTTATGGCTTATACCACCATTTGCCAACAAGTCGGCTTCTAGCACAGGATCGTTATCATTGTCTAAATAAGCTTTAGACAAACGTTTAGTTTTATTCCATTCATTTACATCGACATAAGAAATATCTACGCCCGTAATTGCGTAGTATAACTGCAGGTCACCATCTGGTTTATTGAATAGGATGTAACTGCGACCATCGATTTTAATTCTAATCATGCCGTCTTCTATTTGCGATACTGCAGTGTAGCCATCGGTGGTAAGTATTTGTATCAGTTCGTTATCACTGTATCCACGGGCTAACTCATTGGCTAAAGCATTCATTGGAAACATCACAACAACCGCTAAAATTAATAGCGCACTACGTAGGTTTTTCATTCCACTCTCCGTTTTAGTGAAAACAATGTAAATTCCCGACAGCCTAGCATAAACGATTGGAGCTAACCATCAAGACAGCCTAATCGATGCTCTTAGTTATACTTAGCAGCAGTAATAAACTCATCAAAAGACTCACACCACACGATAGCACTGGTGTAGCTCGCAGGGTCGATATGTGTGGGAACCTCCACAATGAAATTGTTAAAGGTTTTAATGTCACCAACCTTAACCATGGTTGATTTTAGTCGTTTGAAATCAGCTTCAGTTTCCACAAAGGTTGGAGAGAGATAAAGCTTATAGTCGGGTCCAGGCGCTAGCTCACCTGAAAAGGCAACAGCAGACGCTGAAACCGATAAAATGCCTTCGCCCCAATGTAATGAGTCACTGTCTTGGAGTGTTTTCACAAACTGCCCTTCAAACAACTGGTCGCTTGAGACCTGCGATATTTGCTGTGTTGAGGGAGATTCAGGCGCTGTGAGAATTGGCAACGTATAAATGCCAATAGCAAATCCCACAATCCCCACTACAACGTGACTAGCAATGAGTGCAAGTACGATAATGTATTTCATTAAAAAGTCCTTAATAACTTGTCGCCAACGACTAACCCATGAACACTCACTATTGAAAAACTATATTCTTATGCTCTAAGGGCGTTCTTGTAATGCTTTGGATTCTTCGTTTGTGGTCACCATAATATTTTCACCATCAAAATTATCGAACAACCGTTGATGACTCACCCTTGAGAAGGTATCGGTTCGATTATCATAGTCTTTTATCCAGTCTAGCAACATATCGAGGTTTGCATCCTGTGCTTCCTTACTCTCATATTTGTGAGGCTCCCATGGTCTAGCTTTAGCATTGTCGACACACACAGATGTAGGAAGATTCAAAAATACAATTTTGTCCGCATGAGGTGTCACTTGCGATATCAAATCTGCGTAGCAACCTTCGATGACCCAGTGCGTATTCTTATTGAGAAAACTGGTAATTTTTTCCATAGACTCATTAATGGGCATTCGCTCGGGAGGCGAGCTCGGCAACCAGGCGACAGTATCCAAATCCAAATGCCCTACCCCTTGGTATTCACTCATTGCTTTTGCAAGAGTCGATTTACCAGCACCAGAATTTCCAAATATTAATGTCTTCGACAAAACATCTACTCCTATTGAACCTCAAGCTACCAAGATTGATTTAACTCTGCTGTTGCTTCCAATCGTCGGTTAACAAACCTGCATAACCCCAGTCTTGGTCTTCGATTTCTTGAATCACTACATGCGTATATTCGGGTTTTTTACCCAATACCCTTTGCAGTGAATGAGTAATATCAGCAACAATTTCAGCTTTTTGCTCTCTTGTCGCGCCTTTGGTAATTTGGACATTAACATATGGCATTCAATTATCCCTTTGCTTCCAATAATTTCCTAAACGTTATAACGCGCGTAACAACCACGCACTCGACTACAACCAATCACAACCTAGAAGGTTCAAAAGTGGGATATCGTGGAATTTCTGCGTCCAGGTCGTCCCAGTTAGCCTTTGAATCTACAAAATTGTGAGACATAGGCCGTTCATCAATAGCGGAATCTAGTAGTCCAAGTCGTAACCTCAGAAACTCGGGGTTATCAGCATTTGAACTGTATATTGGTGATGCACATACGGAGCAAAAATGTCTTTTCTTGCCCGGTTTAAACTCATAGTACGTCAGCTTATTACCCGGATCGTTAACTTTGAATTCTTTCGTATTAATAAAACCATTGGTCGCATATGCTGTGCCGCTATTCTTGCGGCATAGTGAGCAGTGACAATGAATAATATCGCTAATGGCGCCATGTAACTCTACGTGAATAGCGCCACATAAGCACGAGCCTTTGTACATACTGGCTTCCTTTGAATGTTTGATGAAGTTACTTAATGCTATTCGGGTTTCTGAAACTACTCGACGACCTTCACCTCTGACTTTTCAGGTGTTGCCCACTCATGACAGAGGTCTCCCACATAGCTAATCACTTCGTTTTGTAAAATATGGTTGGGGATCAAGATATCCTCAGCTTTGCGCTTTTTGCCGTCAGGGCCCGAATAAAACACCAACCATTCTCCATTTCTATTTGTGACTTCGACCCTTGTACCAAAAACGTCTAGTTTCACAGCCCCTCCGATTACCGTTCAGACACAGAAAGCAGAACTCCCGCGCTAATAAAGGTACTTCCAGTCAACCTATTGAAAAATTTGGCTCGGCCCCTCTTTAAAATCCAGTCTGAAGAGCAAGCACCTAAATAAGCATAAAACACCAACCAGCCCAGTTCTAATACAGCAAAGGTAGAACAAAATACGAGATACTGAACCATCAAAGAATCGTTTGGAGAAATGAACTGAGGAAAAAGTGCGGTAAAAAACACGATAGCTTTAGGGTTACTGGCACCAACGAGAAAACCACTCCTAAAAAGAGACCATTTAGCTCGACTTACAAGTTGACTATCTACTGATTTGACCTGGTAGCTGTCTTCTGAAGACGTGAATGCTTTGTACCCCAAATAAATAAGATATGCAGCCCCACCCCACTTAATAACGGTAAAAACAAACTCAGATGACGAAACAACAATCCCGAGACCAGTAAACGAAAGCGTCATAATACCTAAAATGGCGGTTAAACTGCCCAATGCGGTACGGAGTGACGCATGAAATCCAGCAGTCACAGCTTTGGTCATACATAACAATACACTAGGCCCGGGTGATGCAGTCAAAACAAAAACCGCAATAACGTAAAGTAGCCAAGTTTGAAATTCCATACCTTTATCCCCTCATCTTAACTAACAAAGAACAGCGCGCCTCAAAAACTTACTTTTCTATCGAAGTGTGAGCCAATATTTCGGCAATTCTATCCCTTAAAAATGAGTTTTTATCGAGACACTCGTCAACAGGACTATTTAGCGTGAGTACAAACGTTGTGAAATCCGGCAGTTGGTAGGCAACATAGGTGTCACATAGCTTCATTTTACTTCCTGTGAAATGTGCTTTAACTAACACTCCAGAAACACTTAAGTTTTTAAATTCTCCATAAACAGGCTGAGACTCTACTATCGCTATATCGGGATAGGAACTTTTGGAACTATCAATTAACGTATCAATAATTAACGTTACGTCTATTTGTTCCCCCACTTCGACTAAGGCTCCTGTTGCAAAAAAGCGTGGTCGATTAGGATTTAACTTAAACACAGTAAATCGATCACTAAATGCTTGAGAATCAATTGAATCTACCCAGCTTAGGCCTGAAATGGCCACACCAGACTTCGCATCATAGAATTGATGGTCACTGGCGAAACCAGCCAAGGGTACTAAAAGCAAAACAAACACCACAGCAAGCTTAAAAAAATGAGTAAAAATACTGCTGGGTTTTTTTGCAGTGTATTGAAGGTGTCATTAAACGTCCTTTGTTAATTATAAGAAATAGTCACTTGAGCTACATCCATGTACCGTGCGGCCAAGAATGCCCCCTAATCCTGATTTAAGCCAAGCTCTTTTTGTTTCTTCTTTGTCAACCCGAGCGAAACAAGTTGATAAGACGCTTTTAGATAGTATTCAAGTTCTTCATCTTCTTCAGCATTGCAATCAAACTGCTGGATCCATTTCATTCCTCTGCTCGCCAAGTATGGTGCAGGTCGATACCCTGCTTTTTGTTCAAGGAAATAGTAATTCTGTTCTGATGTTTTAAAAGTGAAAGCGGGCTTGCTTTCAGATTCCCAACCACCAATGGCAAAGACTTTCCCACCCACTTTCCACACAGAGGCATTACCCCACTGTATGACATTTGTCGTTGCAGGTAGCTCGCTACAGAATGTATTAAATTCGTCGTAGGTCACGGCATAATCCTACTGTGAAAAGTGCTATATTCTGACAATGTTACCTTCCCATTTCTCGCTATTATATTCGGCAATCACCAAAGCACTGTCCGTTTCATTCGCCGTAGCAATAAGTTTACCTTGGTACCATATGGCGCTTTTACCGCATGGGTGATAGCCCCCCGAAGGAGCATTATGATTGGCCATTGCCACTAGTGCATTAAAGTCTGAAGAGTAACCTCTAAGCGCACTGGTGTCTGCGTCATAGCCTGACTTGGTGATCAGAACTCCTGCCATGTATACCGATGCTCCATTAGTGAGGCAATATCTTGCATGAGAAGTCTCGTTAGTATCTGCACATATGGCATTAGCGACGGTTTTACCTCCAATACTTATGAAATGATAGTCAGCACCAGCGCTAAAATACTCATCCTCTCCCGAATGCAAGTGCATCTTGGTGTACACTTGGGTTTGGCCTTTTGAAGGTAGAATCATCGCCCCAATAGCAGGATGCGCTTCCGTTCGAAGCGGCGCTCCAACACACACGGTAAGTTCACGATTAGCGAGAAGTTGTTTAATCGGCTCTAATCGTCGATCGTTAAGTTCAAACGCCAACCCCTTACACAGTTCTGGTTCATATCCAGTAAGAGACAGTTCAGGGAAAACTAAATAAGAAATACCCAGTTCTATTGCAAGCTCAATCGCACTTATATGCGTCTTGATATTCGATGCAACATCACCTTTTAACGAGGGTACTTGAGCAACGCCTATTTTCATCACAGAGTCATTTTTCAGTAGTTAGTTTTAAAAAATCAGCGTTACGGCATCGAAAAAGTAAGAATATACTGATGGCCTTCTTTGCTCTGTACAATTTCTTTTTTACCCGTAATACCTAATAACTCACCTCTACCGGAACCTGGTAAAATAGTAATCTCTAAAGATGAGGTATCTGCAGACATGACGCCATTGTGTATAAGCGTAAATCCTCCAGATTTTCCGTTAAGTACGCCTTCGACCTCTTCAATCGCACAATATGCAGACGCTCCGGCCTCTGTGCGTTTACTCAGCATTTGACCAACGCCTTTACCAACAAAGTCACCACTGTATACTTTGTCTATGGTCATACGCCCAGCAGGATGGCTATCCTCGCTAATTGGGGTCAAATCCACCTCAAATGTACCTTTGGCAATCATTTTTATATCCTTATACTCGTTAAAGAAATTGAGTTATGCACGTTCGCTTAACGCTAACTTTACACCCAGCGCAGCGAAGCTAGAGGCGAACACTCTTTGAATAAGTACACTGAGCTTATCTGATTTAACAATGTATTCGCTAAATAACCCAGAGAGAAACCCATACAGTAAAAATACGGCAAACGTCAAAGCCATGAAAACGCCACCAAGGGTAAACATACTCACTAACGCACTTTGAGCTGACGCAGGGATAAATTGAGGCAGAAAAGCAAGAAAGAATATGGATAACTTTGGATTAAGGATGTTCAGCAGAAATCCCTTTACCATTACATCAAGATACCCTTTGTTACTACCTTCGTTAGCTACAGACAACGACGAAGAAGAGCGCCACATTTGCCAAGCCAAGTAAAGTAAGTAGGCTGCACCTATATACTTTACGAGTTGAAAGGCTATCGCACTGGTATGAAATACCGCGGCAAGACCTAATGCACTGGCCAACAGGGCCGGTATGATACCTAATGTGCACCCGATAGCAGCAAAAACACTAGCTCGTTTTCCGATAAATAAGCCCGTTGCCACAGTGTATAAAACTCCCGTACCGGGAATTAACACCACAACAAGTGATGTCATTAGAAATTCTAGAGATACCATAAAAAATCGTCCTTAACTTTCAACTTTATGATTGTTGGTAGTTTAGCTACTTCTCAGTAGCGCTAACTTGGCACCAAAGCCTATAAAAACAATACCGGTAATCGAGTTTAGCCAACGTTTAAATCGCTCGTTATTTGCGGCGTATTTAACCCGGCTAAGGGCCATAACCATTAGTGCAAACCAGAGGAAATTAACAATAGCATGGGCCGTTACCAAGGTGTACGCATCAAAAGCAGAACTCCCCTGCGACATAAACTGAGGAAAAGCCGCTAAGTAAAACATTGAAACTTTTGGGTTCAAGGTATTCGTAACAAACCCCTCAAGAAAGGCACCAATTAATGAAGGCGCACTGCGTGGTACTTCGCGAACTTTTTCATTCAAAGACGTTTTGGTTGATATGGCACTCTTTAGCGACTTGATACCAATCCATATAAGATAAGCTGCCCCGAGCATTTTAAAGATAAAAAAATGCAGTAGCAGATTGAACTAGTAACAATGAGATCCCGAAAATAGATAAAGTGCCATGAACATAAAAGGCACCCAAGAAGCCAGCGACGTTGGCGAAACCCGCTTTACGTCCCCACAAACTAACGGTTTTAGTGACTAAAAAACCATTTGGCCCAGGAGAAACCACTAAAAGTGTTGCCACTGCAACAAACGCCAACACATTATTTATATCCATAATTGTTCCTTTACGTTGATGGAACCATTACTGCGTTAGTATGACTAACTAATCCCTTTTTCTAGTTTGGTAAGATTACGCATATTTTCTATCCATTCCAATTGAGATTCACAAAAAGTGTCAACGGCTGGCGATAAATCATCGATATTGTCTAATGCGCCCAAGTGAATGATGGTCAGCCCTATATATTTGGGATTCTCATTATAGATTGGCGTACCGCAGGTTGCGCAAAAGCTTTTGGATGCATTTTCAGACACTTGAACCCGTGTGAGCGTGCCACTCACTAAAGAAAATTCATCAGTCGGTACAACTACATAAGTTGAAAATGCGCTACCGTTCATTTTACGGCAAAGATTACAGTGGCAATTGAGAATAGCTTTGATGTTTTTAGAGGTAACAAAAGTTACCTCTTTACAGTTACAACTTCCTTCCATGAAATCCTCTATGTAGCGTTAATACTCATTATGAGTTAAACAATGATTGTTCAGGAAAGTTCCACTGAATTAATAGCGCGGCTCAGTACGCCCGACAGCGCTTAATCAAGTATTTACTGTCTCATTCAATGGCTGAATAAGGATTTTCCGCTAAAAGGTATGCTCTAAGATCCGCTTTTTGAGGTTGGGCATTTAACCACTCTCTTATTTCCTTTATTTTAGCGTAGTTGTCTGTGCCAAATTTAGATTGATAGATTTCAGCAAAGGTATTTGAAGCACTTTCTTCTCTTATTTTTGTCTGCCATTGCTGAGTGACAAGGTTGTTCAGCGAGCCTGCAATTCCCTCAGACTTGAGTAGCTCCCATTCACCTTTATCTAACCAAATTCCGCCAACAGCAGTACTGTAATCTACTCGGTGGGGCGTTTTTGCGGATACTTTGAACTTCCTCATGATTGTGCCCGTCACAGGACACAATAAAGCTGAAGCAGTGTCATCGAGTTTATCTTCAGACCATTCGGTTGGTTCTGGAATTTGATGCTCAGGGTTTTGTTCTTTCCAGCTAACAAAGTCTTCGATTAAGATCCAATTGCCTTCACAGTTAGTACACGTATGGCCTCTAAAAAGTCCGTCAATAAAACTGGGACGCAACACGCCATTTTTACAACTTGTACAATTCACACTTGATCCTTATGTCATATATCTTTTCGATAATACTACTACATTTTTTAAGAGGGTTTTAACCAAGATTACTAATTTCTCAGTGTCAATTATTAACGGAGGGACGTCGTTATATCTCTGGCAGCAATATTCTTTCGATAGCTATGCGCCCGTCGAAGAGTGAAAATAATCAATGATGTTTCAGTCGAAAGTAGCATGAGTAGTTACGTGCATTTTTATGCGTCTTTACCTATAACTTAAAGAAGACGCAGATGCCTCTTCTGTTCGTTTTTTATATTGGTAATCGGGCGAATTTAGCATGTCAATTTTTCAACCACATGGTCAATATTCTATGTTGGTAAGCAACAGAATATTCCACGTTAAATGCATAGGTGCTTGGAATGCAGAGACTATGAAACTCTATGCTGCAGATGCATTAGAGAAAACAAAGCTCTTGTTTGGCAAACCTTGGGCAATGATCAGTGATATTGATGAATGGGAATTAGCAACACCAGACGTAGAACCTACACTTATTTGGCTGCTTAATCAGGGGGTGAAAAATAATTTGGTTCGAGAAGCTGTAGTAAACGATCACGGACGAATAAAACTAAAGCAATTTAATGTAAGTATGCCTGACGATCCAAGCAAGAGAATGGCTTAATGCAGAGGGGTTCGCGTATTAACGATTTCGAATATCGGCATGATTATGTCTCTCGAGCTACAACGATCGATTTGCACTAGCTCATGATGTATTGTTACGATAGTGTTAACTAAAATAATACAAAGAATACGTCATGCAATCATTCAATTCGTTCGCAGACTTCTACCCCTACTACCTTGAAGAGCACAGCAACCAGAATTGCCGACGCTTACATTTCGTCGGTTCTACCCTTGTTCTGGCCATTATCGGATATGCTCTTGTTACGCAAAACTGGCTTGCTCTGTGGTTTGTGCCACTCGCCGGTTATGGATTCGCTTGGATTGGCCATTTTTTTACGAGCACAATAAACCTGCGACCTTCAAACATCCATTCTACAGCCTTATGGGTGATTGGGTGATGTACAAGGACATATTAACCGGCAAGGTTTCAATGTAATACAATAAATGGTGCTGGTAGACACACTAACGTGCTAACCAGCGACCTGCAAAAATGATCGGAATACACATCAACATTTGTAATGCCCCGTATAGCAACATAGCGAGTAGCGCTTGGTTCGCGACTTGTTCGGAGTAACTCCCAGAAGAAAACAATGCTACGTGAATCAACAGTCCAAGATTAATGTTTCTAACAGTCACTTCCATAGCGATTGCGATAATATCCTCACTTGGTCTTTTGTTGAGATAACCTACCGCAACAGACATCACCAAAAGAGCAGCCGCGAAACTTGCAATTATTGCCACGTTATCCATACCGAATGCTTTTAGATCGAGTCGCCCTGCACCTGCCGCACCAACAACAATTGCTGCGATGATGAGTAAAGACAATCGAATTGACCATGCGGATAAAAACGACGCGACTGATGGTATCTTTTTCAGGATAACCATACCCACAGCGAGGGGTAACAACAGGTTAATGATAATATCTCTCGCTATTACACTACTTGGCATTGAAAAATCATCAGGTAAGTCTGCCGACAATAATAAACCAAGAATTACTGGTGCTGTTACCAAACACGCGATACTACAAATAGTGGTCAAAGAGACTGAAAGCGCCGTATTTCCCTTTGCTAGGTGAGTAAATATGTTAGATGTGGTTCCCCCCGGAACCGCAGCACAAAGAGCGAGGCCTATGACAACGCCGGTGGCAATGTTCAAACCGCCAATAAACGCGAGTACAACAAGCACTACCCCCACAATTTGCGCAACTAATCCAACGTTAAAGGAATAGGGATATTTTGCTACTCTCACGAAGTCTGTCACACGTAAGGTCGCACCCATACCCAACATTGCGAGGGCCAATTGTGTTGCGGCAAAGCTGTATTCGTTATTTAGATAAAAA
>NZ_BJKL01000004.1 GCF_006538345.1 Alteromonas sp. KUL49
ATTGTTGTTTTCAGAGGGATCTATCGCAATATTATAAAGCTCTGCAGGACGGTCGGGGTAACGTAGTAACTTCCATTCATCAACCCTTATTGCGGCTCTGTTTTCTTTTTTCCAGTAGAGTATTTTATGGGGTTTGCTATCAGAAGTGCTGTTGAGAAAAGGCAGTAGATCAACACCATCAAGGTTATTGTCTTTAGGTAACTCTCCACCCGCAGCCGCAACAAAAGTAGGTAAGAAATCTAGGAAACTCACTGGGTGAGAATATGTAGAGTTAGCAGCAAACTTAGTTGGCCAACGCATAAGCATGGGCACTCGAATACCGCCTTCTAGATGATTGGCTTTGGTACCACTTAATGGATAATTGTTGGAACTATTGGTGTCGCTAGGCCCACCGTTATCATTGGTAAATACGACCAATGTGTTTTCACTTAACCCACTTTTATCAAGGGCATCTAACACTCTACCTATTGCTCTATCCATAGAAAGTGTCATTGCCGCGAGTTGCTGCCGCCTTCCTGTTAATTCTGGAAATGCCTGAATATCAGCCTCATCTGCCTCCATAGGCGTGTGTACAGCCGTGAGCGACAACACTGCGAAAAACGGCGCACTTCGAGTCTGCTGAATATAACTGATGGCTTCGTCAGCAAGCAGATCTGTGAGGTTCTTATGCGCTGTTTCAAAGTTACCAAAACCTCGCTCTAGTCTATTTTGAGGATGAGTGCGCGCGTGCGCTTCATTAATTTCGTAATAGCTTCTTGAACCTCCTCTGAAACCGAAAAAGGTATCGAACCCACGAAATGTGGGATGGTATTTATCCGCATCACCTTGGTGCCATTTACCAAACAAGGCAGTGTGATAGCCAAGCGCTTTGAGGTAGTCAGCCACTGTGACTTCATCGAGTGGCAAGCCCATATCCTCTCCCATTAAACCAGAGGTACTCATGTAGCCGGGTACATTGTTTTCTTCAAAACCGAAACGCTGTTGATACCTTCCCGTGTACAACCCAGCGCGTGAAGGCCCACATACTGCGGCTGTTGTGTAAGCTTGCTCAAAGAATACACTTTGCGCGGCCAATGCATCTAAACGTGGGGTTTTAAAAGTTTGACTTCCTTGAAATCCAAAATCGCCATAACCAGCGTCATCGCTCAGTATAAAAAGAATATTAGGCGGTTGGGTGTTTTGGCTGGCAAATGCTGTATGACATAAACCATTTACACAAATTAGAAGGCAGATACAAAGCCTCAAAAAGTTTTTGATTTTATTCATTGTTTCCTCCTGCTGCCCAAATAGCTCCATTAATCATGAGCTTTTGAAAATTGTCGTCTTGGTAAACGTTATCTCCGTGACCTAGGGTGGTATGAAACACTCTTCCCTGTCCGTAGTTGATTGTGAAGGCAACTGGCTCATGTCTACCAAAGCCATTGTGTTCAGGACTATCAAATGCCGATGCGAGTATGGTGATGTTCTTTGCGGGTCCGCGAAGGCGGTTGTACAACTCGTCTTTAGCGTGTACCCATGTTGGCGCGAAGCTCTGCATAATGGGGTGTTTTGGCTCACGAACTCTTATTGAAAATGCGTGTTTAAAGCCATGTCCTCCAGCGTTTCCGGGTGAGGTATCAGTAACGAGATTATGATTGTTGTCGTAATAAAGGTAAGGCCCATCAGACTCGTTTCTTCCTCCCCAACCACCAAGCCCAATGATTTCGTTGTATTCGCGCCAGTCTGGAAAAGCGTTGTTAGCCGCATGAACTACCACAAAGCCGCCGCCATTCTTTATAAAACGAACGAACGCCTGCTGCGTTGCGTTTGGCCAAGCTGCGGACTTCCAACCAAAGTTTGAAATCACGAGGTCATATTCTGAAAACTCTGGAAAGAACTCATGATCTGTTTCTGGCTGAGTTACAGCAGTGAATTCTGCTGAATTATCCGCAGGATATTGCTCAACCAAGGCGCCACCATTCCACGTATAACGGGTTCGATAGATATCAACCTCAAACCTTCCAGATACTTCTAAAAACTCATGCATTAGATAACTGGTTTTCGGCCAGTTAGCGTGATTGTTTTGCCCATCTACAATCAATACTTTAATACGCGCTGATGTACCGCTGACTGTTCCAAAACCCAATACCAAGCAAGCACTCAAAATCGTTAACACTCTCAATTTAGGGCGCCTCAACGTCATTTTGCATAAGGTTGTTCAAGGTATAGTAAACCTTGTCTACGCTAACCTGACGGCCCTGGGAATCCCGTAATCCAGTGAAGTCTATCTGTACCACTTTGCCAGCGACTAATGGCATGCTAACATCAATTGAGGTGCCATCGTCGAGCAACCTCACGCCTTCAATATTGATATCAACAAGGGCTTCTTTTGGCGACCCGTAGTTACCTGAATAATGGTAGTGCCACTGCTGCGCAGAAAAACTCGCTAATGAGACAGAATCAGCATCCAAGGGCGATGTAAAATTCAGCCTAAAACCAGTTTTAGTTAGCTTGATATCTAGTAACTCGAAAGGTGTTGTGCCGTCCCACACTACTTTTTGAAGTCCGAAAGGTTGAGGCCCCACCGCTCCCCAGCCTCTCGCCGTTTGTCCTATCCAAAGCTGGCCGTGTATGTCAAACTCAGCGCGTATATTCCCGCTTTGAAAACTATTCATGAAGTTGATTACAGCGCCCTGATATTCGCCGTTGACCTTGTCCAGAATCACGCGAAACACATTTGATTGGGTTTGGTCACCAATAAATATCTGTCCGTTAAATGGTCCAAATTTACCGTTGGACACATCCCATTCAGGGTTACCTGGTGAATTGGCTACTTCCACCTGGGGGATCCATACAACAGGCTTTTCGCTCATGTCGTTGAGTTCACCTAATGAAAGGTCGCGAATACGCTCTTCTGTATAGCCCTCAATTTCTATCAATGACACCGGATGCCCATAAAAGCGATTTTCTTTCAGAAGGTGAAGTTTTGAGGTAGGTACCCAATCACCTTGATTATCGGAGAAAAACACCTCGCCAGTAGGACTTGTGCCTATACCCGCTGGCGATCGCAATCCCCACGCGAAAGGTTGATAATCGCCGTTTTGATTTACCTTAAATGCAAAACCTCTGTTACCGCCGGTGGTTCCCATTGCACCTAGCGTGAATGCGTCGGGGTGATTGTGGCTAAGATTAAGGGTGCCGTAATAGTTACCCTCATTGTCTTTTGTGGGGCCAAAGGTAAATTCGTGGTAATTGTCGTTAAACGTCCATTGATTCGCCACAGGTAGGTAACTGTCGGCAGAACCATCATTATCTACATCTAAAATGCGGGTAAGCTCGGGCTTTTGCGCAACAAGTATAGAGCCGTCATCGTCAACCAGTAGCCCTGTGGGCTCGTGCAATCCTTCCGCAAATTTGTGCCAAGTGTCATCAGCGTAAAACCAGACCTCACCAAGGCGCGTAGCAACCCATACTCTTCCCTGTTTGTCGCTGTCTAATCCTGTAATGTGAAACCGTACATCAGGCGGTGTTTCTATTGTATGGATGTGATACCCATCGGGCTTGTAAACACCTTGAGGTGCCTGTTGCGCTTGTGCATTTATTCCACCGAGGCCAATAAACACCCCGAAAACAAAATTGAAATTTAGTTTCATAAAATACTCCATGGGTTTACTGGTCAATTCGGGCCACTATGCTTATTGCCGTGCCTGCTAACAGGCTAGTTTTGGTCTCAGTACTGACCTCATTTAGGCCTGAGCTATCGGTGACAAACCAGCGCAATTTATCGGTTTGTGGTAATTGTAAAAATGTTTGTGAATTTGATTGGGTACTAGTGAGGTTGAAGGTCATTTCAGACCTGTCGTTAGGTCTCATGCTGAGTTCAAGGTGCTGCTCACCAACAGAGAAACTAAATACGGGGTAGTTATCGATAAGCCTATAACCTCGGTAAGTACAGCTCTCGGGCTTGTCATTTGGAGTACCTTCCACAAATGTCAATTGTTTAGGGTAAGTGAAAATGCTTTCGCCTAATGGAATACTCGGATCTTCACCACGCCCCGAAATATTGGGCCCAATGTTCATGAGATCGCCTTTCCAAAGGGCATTGACGCTGCAACTGCGTGTATTAAACCCCACATTAAATTGCTCTGGAAAACCAACAACAAGGGTATAGGGTGGTAAATCTAGCACCCGCTTTCGAAGTATCACTGGTGATTCAATAGAAGTGACATTGAACTGTTTATCGTCTAATACGTTTTGCCCGCGGGTAGACAGAGCAAATAGCTTTAATGTCATATCCAGATTGGTACCCAATAGCACTAAATTACGCTGATTAGGTTTATTATCGCCAGAGCGATACGTTAACCTGAGGTGTTGTTTACCGCGCTTTAGCCTCCATGTGGGGTACCACGGTTTGCCGCCTCTCGTTTGTAATTCACCGTCGATATACACGTTAAACTCGTGAGGGAAGCCCCACTCTAACCATATTTGTGTATCCATATCATTCGGCGCATAAAAATCTCCCTCAAACTCGATGAAGTAGTGCTGGATCTCTGGCATAGAGAAGTCTGCGAGAACCCCAGTTGCCGCACCTGACTTGATCAACTTACTCGCAGTTACAACTCTATCGGACGGACTAACGAGCTGATACAACTTATAGGTTAGCCCTTCAAACCCCTCTTTTCTCGACAATATGTAAGCTACTATTGAGGCAATTTGGCTTTGGGAAAATATACCGCCAAACCCCGGCATACCGGCCATCATGAATCCATTCTCAATATTGTGAGCGATTTGAGAGGGTTGGCCACCATGTACCCAAATGCCATCTTTTAAGTTGAATCCTGTTCCCCCACTTAAATCACTGCCATGACATGAAGCACAGATTTGCTGAAACAGTTGTTTACCTTCATCTATCCTTTCTGATGATGTCATTAGCGATAGAATATGCTCATCCAATTCACTGCTAATTGGCGATTGTGCGGGGTTTTGTCCTTCAGCACTCATTACCGAAAATGAGAACAAGAAAACGCTCAACATACCCCCAAAATACCCGGCGCATTGCCTGAGCAACTGAGTTATCGACGATGCTCTTTGCCTTTTAGAATTCGTAATGATATTCAAAGCCAACTCCTCTCTCAGGTGCGGGAAATCCCACGGCGGTTTGGTACGCTTTATCAAACAAGTTATCCACGGCAAACACTAAGCGCTGATGTGCTGACAATGACATTTGATGGGTAATGTCGATGACAATATGCGAAGGCAAAGTAAGTACCGAGAAATCCCCCGTATGAAGACTCGTCGCCAGTGTTTCACTCATGTACCTCACATTGAGTGCTGACTGATCTCCTTTGGACCATTGATGAGTCATGCTCAGCGTGGCAAGCCAATCTGGTCGTCCCACCAGAGTCACGCCAGATTCAGCAAAGGTATCCGCATAGGTCACGCTGCCGCGTATTGAAGTGTTGCTGTTTAACAAGAAAAGCCCAGTGACTTCTAGCCCTTCACTTTCCACACGCTCTCGATTCACCAAGGAAAACGTCGCGCCATCGAAATCAATCAAGTCGCTATATTGATATTGGAATACTGAAATACTGAACTGCCCCAGCTTCCCCTGCCAATCTGCGCCAAGATCAATGTTTCGCGCTTCCTCTGGCGTTAAATTGCTGTTGCCAATCATCGGGTTGCCCAACGCATAAAGACTTGGCAACTTAAATGCGGTTCCCGCGCTAGCGTAAAGTCGCCAATGGGCATTAACTGTCCAAGTTGCGCCGACATTCCAGGTGGTTTGTGTGTTGATGTTGCGAGTGTCATCGTATCGAGTTGATGCAGAAAGCATAACGTCTTTGGCAACGAACTGGGTGTCTAAAAAACCGGATAAGGTATTGCGCTTATTGGTAAAGTTGGTTGGGATAGTTTGTCCAAACAACAGCATTTCACCGATATTAGAACCTGCTTCTGACTTGTAGTCGGTTCCAAATGTTACATGCCCACTGTCAAACGAGAGATTATGTAGCCAACGCGCTTTTATAAAATCGTAATCATTGTCACTGTTGGTTGGCGGTGCATTGAAGTAAGGCGCAATGCCGGGTGTGATGTTAGTGTCTTGAGCTCGATAGTATTCGACCTGTACCGACCCTGAGTATTGAGTATTCACCTCATAATTATGTCGAATACTGGCCGATAACCACTGCCCTTCTTTATTGTCACTGGGTGATTCTGGGGCGAAACGTGCTCCGCCAGACTGGTCAGGAAAACTGGTGAATTGATAATCATTAAAGGTAACAGCTAGTGAGGTTTCAGCGTCGTTCTTATGTTCGAATGCGCCTCTAAGTGCTAACTCTGCCACTTCCCGCTGACTGCCATCCGGTTGCTTATCGGTGTGCATTAGCGTAGCTCGAACGCCCAGTGAATCCGTTTGCGTTTTATATAGTCCCCACGCACGACCTTTAGGTGCTACACCTGCACTAACCTGAGTGCCGGTTTGAGTGCTGTCGAGGGTAATAAAATTCAGTACACCCGCGATAGCATCTGAGCCATACACCGACGAGCGTCCGCCCTTAGTCAACTCAACGCGGATCACCGAAGACTTTGGAATAGAGCCAAGGTCAAAGCCGCCGCCCCGAGTATCCAAAGGATTGTTGACTTGTACACCATCAATTTGAATGACAATAAAATTTGTTTCAGCACCGCGAACAAAAATGTCTTGCGTATTGCCAGACGGCTTAACCGCTACGCCTGGTATAAATTCCAGTAAATCTAATGCCGAATCACCAGTGAGCTGATTGATTTGTGTTTGTTCCAGAATATAGGTTGATTGCGCCAGTTGATGTGTCGAAACGGGACTAAATTGTCCATATACATCTATCACTTCAACATCGTCACTTTGCCCATGAACCTGAGTGACTGCTGTTATCAATATACACAGTGAAAACTTAATACTGTTTTTCTTCATTACCATTCAGCCTTAATACACATTCCATTTATTGTTAACAAAATTTATCTACCCACCCTATATATTGTTAACAAATGACAGTATACTTCCAACAAAAATATTAACCAAGCATTAACTTATTCCAAATAAAAACAAGGAAAAGAACATGTCTAAAATGCCTGTAAAAACAGTGCTTTTAAGTGCTGTATTAATGGCTCTATCGCCGCTGACAAACGCAGAAACTGCGATTACTGTCAATGTAAATGTTGAACATGCCGTTGGTGGCATATCCGAGTTTGATAGAAAAAAATACATAACAATGCATTCAAACATTCGGGATCAAGATTGGAATGGTGAGGAAGACAAACTTCGATATCTACTCGAGGATTTGGATGTTTACTTTGGCCGTGATAACGGTGGTATCAATTGGTACATGCAACAAGCCGATGAAGATCCGTCACGACCTGGCTATGCCGACCCTGCGTGGATGCAATCACAGGGCGCTTATGTAAGAAACACAGTTTACGGTCAAAACGAATCAGCGCAGCATGATTTAGATGCTAGAAATGACGTAATGATTGGTGGTCAAGCCCACGTATTCTGGCACGGTGCTTCTACTCACCCTTGCTGTGGCGGCTCTAGTTGGGATATTCAAGGGCCTGAAGCCATGGGTGAGTTCATGGGCAGATTCCTAAACGAATTTTACCGAGACGACAATCAAAGCCCTACCCAAGGTGCCAAGCGCCCTACTTATTTAGAAGTCTTGAATGAGCCTCTTTACGAACTGGTCGATACGGGTACTGAAACGACTCTTGCCGTTTTCGAATTCCACAATGATATTGCCCAGGCCGTTAGAGCACAAAACAGCGATGTGATGATAGGTGGCTACACCACTGCCTTTCCCTACTTTGATGAACGAGGTTTTGACCGTTGGCATGAGCGTATGAAGCTGTTTATTGATACCAGCGGCGAACACATGGACTTCTTTTCTATTCACCTTTACGACTTTGAAACCCTGTATCAATCAGACACTTTTGACTATCAAGGTCCGTTTAATTTCAAGGGCAGTCGAATCAGTGCCACACTCGACATGATGGAACAATACAGCTATCTCACTTTGGGTGAGATAAAACCCTACATCATTTCTGAATATGGTGGTCGAGATCATGAACTTGAAGCGGCGGAGTGGTCGCCGTTAAGAGATTGGCACTTTGTTAAAGCGTTCACTCCTATGATGATGCAGTTTATGGAACGCCCCGACGTTATGCTAAAAACCATTCCATTTACATTGGTAAAAGCATCTTGGGCTGACGAAATTTACGATTGGAGGCTACTGCGCCAAGCCAACGAACTTGAGGGTGAAACCGGAGAAGAATGGGTATTCACCGAATTTGTGAAATTCTACGAGCTGTGGTCAGACGTAAATGGCACGCGGGTAGATACACTCTCAACAAACCCAGATGTACTGGTTGATGCCTATGTTGACGGTGACAAAGTTTACGTTGTCGTAAGTAATCTCGTTAAAGACCCTCAAACGTTAGATTTAAGCTTATTTGGTGCGATGGATGCTGAAGTAGAATCAGTGTCAGTTAAACATCTTCACCTGCAAGGTGATGCCCCGGTGTTAGCAACTTCACAAGCAGAATCATTAGCACAGTTTGAATTGGCCTCAGAAGCAAGTGCAATTATTACCTTTGATTTTGACAGTAACTTAACCATTAATGAACAGTCTAACGAAACCAAATACTATGCTGACAGTTACCTCAAGGAAATTCAGGCAAACCAAGCCTTAACTTTTAATATTAATGAAGTGCAGAAATCGGAGTTTGGTGAAGCTTACCTGCGTTTAAGTATGGGCAGAGAGCATGGTTTGTCACTTACACCAACAGTGAGTATTAATGGTACGCCAGTGACTATTGCTACTGACTTTAGCGGCGATGATCAAAATAAGCGCGATCAGTTTTTTGGTTCGCTAGACATTCCAGTCCCTTATGCCTTGCTTCAACAAAACAACCAAATTTCGGTGACCTTTGCTGACAATGGTGGCCACGTGAGTTCTGCCACACTCGCCGTATTCTCATTCAGTAGTGACCTACGCGCTAGCGAGGACACGCTAGCGCCGCCAGTGGTTTCAGCGTCAAACCAGAGCCTGTCCTCTTCCACCTTTTCGTCGGGAGATGGTGAACAGATCGTAATGAAGTTCTCCATACAAGCCGATACAAACGGTGCAGAGTTGCACAGCCTCAATGTTGTCAGTAGTGGAGAAATTGACGAAACATCGGATCTGAGTTTCGTTCGTTTATATCAAGACGTAAACGGTGACGAATCGTTGGTAACCTTTGTACAAAGCGCCTACTACTCTCAGGACAACGGAGAGATTCAATTCATGCTTAACCAGCCCATTACGCTGAATGCGGGAGAAAACATCTTCCACATTACTTACGACTTCTGAGGGAAAAACAATCATGCGACGTATTTTTAAACGCCTAATTTCTGTTTGTTCAATAGCCCTAATTACTGCCATAGCTGGCTGTGGAGGTGGTAGTGGTAATAGCGGTGATAGTATTGATGACACACCAGTACCACAACCAACAACGTCAAGCTTTACCGTATCAGTGTCAGCAGTGGACGTGCGCCACGTGGCGACACAAGCAGAAATTGCTGTCGACGTAAGTCAACTTACCAACACACTCACTTTAGCAAGCGAATAACAACAACAAGCGTAAGCAAAAACGCCCGATATGACTGTCGGGCGTTTTTATTTAACTCGTACTAGATATTTGAATCGACGGATAACATCCATCCTGTTGTTGGAGATGCGCTCTGACGCCGTAGGTTTCAAAAACCTGCTGTTGTTTAAGCACCTCATCGCTACTACCGGATGCAACAACTCTTCCTTGATTCAATAAATACAAACGGTCCGAAAAGCTGGCGGCTAAGGCTAAATCATGGAGTACGGCAACCACGCCAACGCCCCTATCAGCCAACTTTGTTGCAATCCTCATTACTTCGTATTGGTGATATAAATCGAGACTGGAGGTTGGCTCGTCAATGAATAGATAAGGCCGCTCGCTGAGATTGTCGTGTAGCACTGGTAGTATTTGATTGACCACTCTGGCTAGTTGAACACGTTGCTTTTGACCTCCTGACAGTGAATTAAAATTTTTGTCTTTTAACTCATAAACGTCGGTCATTCTCATTGCTTGCTCACTGAAATCAACCAACTGCTTTTTACTGAATGCTTCGGCGTGAACGAAACTTGCCATCTCGACAACTTCCTTCACAAGAAAATCAAACATTAGTTCGTAACTTTGGGTCATGACAGCACGAAGTGACGCAAGTGTTTTATCAGAGTAACTGCTCACGTCGGTTCCATTCATTTTTGCATTACCTGAAGAAAGAGCAACGTCTCCACTCAATGCTTTTAACGCAGTGGATTTTCCCGCGCCGTTCGGCCCCAGCAGCGTTACCACCTCACCGCGATTCACTTGAATATTACAGTTGTCCAACGCCGTAAAACGACCAAACTGAACACTCGCATTTATTAGTTCAATCATTGGTTACCTCAGCGACTTATAACTTTTAAGGAGTACGGCCAGAAAGAAAGGACCACCAATAGCACTGGTCACTAAACCAATGGGAAGTTCGGACGGCAACACAATAGTGCGTGCAACCAGATCAGCCACCGAAAGAAGCAGCCCTCCGAAAATGATACAACCGGGCATAAGAAACCGATGATCTGGGCCGATAACCATTCTTAGTAAATGGGGTACAATAAAGCCCACGAAACCTATCATTCCACAAATTGCTACACTTGCTCCAACCGCTAATGCAGTAAACAAGAACACTTGCTTTTTGAGCTTTGTCACACTAATACCAAGGTGTTTGGCTTGGTTTTCGCCCAGCAAATAGAGGTTGAGCGGTGTGGCAAGGCGCACCATAGCGATGGATGAAACAACAATGAAAATCAATGATGGAGTCATCAAAGACCAAGAATTTCCAGACAAGGACCCCATGTTCCAAAAGGTCATATCTCGAAGCTCTTGATCATTGCTTATGTAAGTTAAGAAACCGGTAATGGACGCAACTATGGCGTTAACCGCTATCCCAGCAAGTAAAATACTTATTACGCTGAAGGTTCCTTGTCCACTACTCAACCGGTAGATAAACAGACAAACCAATGCACACCCCAAAAAAGCGCCTACCGGCAACGCATACAGACCAAATTGCGCCACAAATCCAGACAACAAGGTGTTACCAAACACAATCACAAGAATCGCACCCAGTACGGCGCCGCTAGACACACCAATGAGGCCAGGATCTGCAAGTGGATTTCTAAAAATCGCCTGCATTGCAGCACCACTCACACTGAGTCCTGCACCCACAACAAACGCTAAAACAAGGCGTGGAATTCTAATTTCCCATAGAATCACACTCTCCATGTTACCAGTCTCACTTCTAATTAAGAGAGAGAGCAAATCAGAAAAATCGATATTCACACCGCCGATGGTGGCGCTCGTAAAAAGCACTACCACACTCAAGACCACTAGCAACGGAAACAGTATTTGACGTGACTTTTCTCTAGCCAACGCTTGGTTGTTGAGTGCTAACATTTATTCACCCGTTTGTGGTGGATAGAAGAGAGCGTAATGGCGGGGCAAGCTAGCTTGAGGATGCAATTTAGTGGCAAGGTCAATCACTGCTTTTGGTGTGGTTGGTCCCATGCCAAGTAAAAAGCTTCCGTTAACCACGAAAACACGATTATTTTTAACCGCATTGCTAAATCTGAAATGAGGGAGTTCTGCCAATTTATCGGTATTGTGTTGACCTGCTCTACCCATGGTAATAATAACATCTGGGTTAAGCGGCACGGCAGCTTCTGTTGATAGTGGCTTCCACCCTTCTAGTTCACTAGCAACATTTACTGCACCCGCAGCGTTAATGACATCATGGGCAGAAGTACCAGCGCCACTGACAATGGGAGATCCGCCTCGCAAACTCAACACAAAAAGTACTTTGGGTGCTTCTTCTACTTGATTAACTATATAGCTGAGTGCTGCCTTATCAGCTTTCACTTCGTCAACTAGAGCGTCTCCGGCATCTTCAGCGCCCAACAATCCGGCGATAGTCTGTATTTTTTGTTCGATGCCAGAAAAATTGTCGTGCTCAGAAATGAGCTCAATCTGCAGTTCGGTGTCTGTAAGCTGTTGAATTACTTTTTCTGGACCCGCATCGCTCTCACCTATCAATAAACTCGGACTGAGTGACAACACACCTTCCGGGGATAGTTGGCGTACATAGCCAATCTGAGGTTTATCCTGAGCTGATGCAGGATAAACGCTAGTTGAATCAACGCCGACAAGAGTATCCTGTTGCCCTAGTGCATAAATTATTTCGGTAATAGAACCACCGGCCGCAACCACTCGAGGGGATTTGACTTCCTCACTGTGCACTACGAAAGAGAAACACATCAACACGCTAAAAAGCGCCAATTTTTGTCTAGCAAATCTTGTAAAAAGCATATCCAAACACTCAATCTTTTTAAATTACTAGAAAATGATAACAATTCGCATTAGCATTAACAAAGGGTTTTTTTAGTATTTTTTAAAAGGAGACACACAAATGCCACTCTATTCTGAGTATCAAAAAATTAAATCTGATCACCCACAAATGAGGATGGTTGACGCGGCAAAGCAACTAAATGTTAGTGAAGCAGAACTACTACAATCGTGTGTCGGTAATGGCACAGTGAGGCTGAACAATGACTTTGGTGGTATTTTGAAGTCACTCAAACAACTTGGGAAAGTCATGGCGCTCGCACGCAATGCAGAGGTGGTGACAGAAATTTCAGGCAACTATGAAAAGGTGTATGTTCAAAACGAAAACGACAGATTAAAAGGAATAGCCATAAATCCAGGTGGTATTGATTTACGATTTTTCTTTGATCACTGGCACAGCGCCTTCGCAACTCAAGTGGGTGCCCTCAAAAGTATTCAATTTTTCGATAAATATGGTGATGCCATTCAAAAGATTTATCTCAAAAACACTGAGAGCGACAATGTATACAACGATATTGTGAACAAATACAAAAACGATAATCAAAGTACGCCGCTAGTGTTATCGACGCCTCCTCAAGTTACTGACACTTCCCTTGCAGATAACGAAGTTGATGTTGCAAAACTAGAATCCGCGTGGGAAAAGATGACCGATGTTCACCAATTTCCCGCCCTTTTAAAAGCCCATAACGTCAGTCGCCACCAAGCCATGAAACTCATCAGTGACAAGTGGTCAAAAGAGGTTTCTCCAAACTGTCTTGATTCGCTTTTGCAACAAGCTAAAAGTGGAAAAGAGGAAATTATGGCCTTCGTGGGCAACAAAGGCATTGTTCAAATCTTTAGTGGCAGGGTTAACTTATTAAAACCAATGGGTGATTGGTTTAATGTTCTCGATCCAGACTTCAATTTACATGTGAACACCAAAGGCCTTCAAAAAGCTTACATAGTGCATAAACCCACTGACAACGGCGATGTGACCGTAAGCTCAGTTGAGTTTTTGAATGACAAGAACGAAACCGTCTTGACGTTTTTTGGTAGTCGTACCGAAGGTAAAGTACAAACTGAAGGGTGGAAGCGCATTATCAATACATTACTTTCAGACAATACCCTAGCCGCGTAGCCCTACTCTCATAGCCCAGCAAACCTTGAATTTGTTGGGCTGAAACACATTTCGTACTTCTCCCCCAAATTAGTTATTGATAATCATTATCATTTGCATTACGATCCTGAAAAATTAGAAAACACACTAGGACACAACATGCGTTATCAAAAAACTACTCTGTCTCTTGCAATAGCACTCTCTTTATCGCTATCTGCTGGTGCCGAGGAATACACTAGCGAAGAGACTCTCACTGTAACAGGAAGTAGATTGGAACAGTCTATCAACGACGTTTCAGGCACAGTGACCGTAATAGACGCTGCCGAGGTCGAGACAATTCAAGCAACTGATATTGGTGACCTACTCGACTACACACCTGGTGTAAACGTAGAGACAGATTCTCGCTATGGCATTAGAAGTATCAATATTCGCGGTTTAGAAGGGAACTACGTAAAGATTAAGGTAGATAACGTTAACGCTCCCGCCGAGTTTGAGAGCGGACAGTCATTTATTGCCTCTTCGAGAATAGACCTTGATATCGATATGATCCGCTCAGTAGAAATTACCCGAGGCCCTGCATCGGCGAGCCAAGGTAGTGACGCCATTGGTGGGTTAGTGATGTTTACGACTAAAAACGCCAGTGACTTTCTAGGAAATGAGGATGGTTTTGGTGGTCACGTAAAGTTCTTGTATGACGACAGTACCGACGGATTCAGGCAGTCTTATGCCCTCGCCCACCGCGAAGGTAACTTAGACACAGTACTAAGTTATAGCCAAGCAAGTTTTGGCGCGGTAGAAGATTACTTCATGAATTTTAAGGAAAGTGTCGACCCCAAATCAGTACTGGTTAAAACCACCTATTTCCTAAACAACGAGGACTATATTCGCTTCTCGTTAGACTACAACGAAACCGACAGCTTTGCTGACATTGAAGATGAAACGGATGGTCAATTCGAATACACCAATGATACGAGCAAGCGACTTCGCTATGGCTTGCAGTATCAGGGTACGTTTAACAATGCATTTGTAGACACAGTACTGGCACAAGTAGATTGGCAGGAAAAAGACCAGTCAGCACAAACCTATCGCTGGGCTGGACCAAGTTACTACAACCCCACAGCTGAGCCTATAGGCGAGCTAAAGGACTATGGCTACACTGAAGAAGGTTACGCTATTGATCTTCAGTTAAATAAAACGTTGGGTAATCACCAGATCGCCTACGGTGCGACTTACATATCCACTGAATACACTAACGTGAACATTACCTATGACGACACGGATTTTGATGGTAATTACGATGACAACACGGAACTGTTTTACTACATTCCATCAGCGGACGCGAAATCACTGGGTATCTTCTTTATTGACCAGATATCCCTGCTAGACGGCGATTTACTGCTTTCTCCTAGTATTCGCTACGACAGTTTTGAACTCGATCCTTTTGATACGGATCCAAACGCAGGCGATATCGCCTTTACAGGTTACTCTTCAACCAATGTTTATGAATCATTTGATGATTCAGAAGTTACCGTTAAATTAGGGGCGGTATACAAAATTGAAGAGGATACCCGTGTATTCGCACAGTTCGCGCAAGGGTTTCGCGCACCAGACTTTAACCAGCTTTACTACTCTTTCGCGAATGACAGAGGCGGATACAAGTACCAACCAAACACTGAGCTAAAGTCAGAATTTAGTGATTCTTACGAGTTTGGAGTACGTCACAATAACGATTTCGTTAGCGTAGAGGCATCATTGTTCTATAGTGATTTCAAAGACTTTATTGATACTGCCTCTGATTTTTCAGATCCCAGCTATCCGTTTGGTATTTACTATCGCGATAACATCGCAGAAGCGACTATCAAAGGTTTTGAAGTTACCTCAACCTTTGAAACTGGCCAGCTAATTGAAGGCTCATGGGCAACCTTAGCCATTTCGAATTCTCAGGGTGAAGATGGCGATGGCAATGCACTCGCAAGTGTTACACCTTGGACGGCAGCGTTTAGCTTTAACTACGATAGCAGTGACGATTTCTGGGGTTTAAGCTTACGAGTTAAACACTACAGTGCTGCAAGTACCAATGACTTTGACGAGACGGCTCAATTTATACCTGATGCAGAGTCGATTATTGACCTGACAGCCTACGTTCGTCCAATGGATGGATTGACACTCCGTGCAGGTATATACAACCTAACGGACGAAAAATGGTATCGCTGGAGTACTATCCGTGATGTGGCACCAGCTGGCGGGTTAGACACCTACGCCGAGGCGAAACGCAGCTTTACTCTGACCGCTAAATACGAGTTCTAAATAGGGAAATTAAATCTAGAACGCCCGAGGAGTCATTCACACCCTCGGGCATTCTCTAAGAATACCACAAAGAGTCAATCACGGTATCGCGACAAATCAAGCCACAACTCAGGCCGTTCAAGAGGTGTTTGTTCAGGTAATAGTGGATTTCCAATATTGATGACATGTCGCTCGTGTAAGCGAGATTCAAGAATACTGTCTCGATAATGCTTATCAAAAATTTCATCCAACATTCCGTTTTTAACCATCTTTTCCAAACCCCATGTTAAACGCTCTGCCAATCTGGGATACTTTGGAGACACAAACATGTAAAACGGTGAAGGAATATAAAGCGCTATTTTAGGAGCTACCGACAGGTTGGGATACTCAGTCTTTCGCACTGAGAGCTCATCATAAATCTCATGTACGCCCCTAGGTATATAGTCAAACCTGCCTTTTTCTAGCATACCAAAAAGCGCTTCATAGGAATAAACACTGGCCACCGGAAAATCCAAGTGAGTCATAATGTCCCATGTTGCCCAGTTGCGATGTAGCCCAACAGTTTGCTTTTTCAACTGCTCAGCCGAGTGGATAGAAGCAAACAACTCTGCGCTCTGCTGTTTCACAGCGAGTAAACGATAGGCTAACACGCCTTTGCGCAGAGGAATTCGAATGGGAATGGTTTTTTCCTCCCACTCTTTAGTCGTTACCACCATGACTACGTTCAAATAATCTCCATCAGAAAGCATATCGATGGTTCGGTTATTTGGCAGCAATGCCTCCGCAACTTTGATCTCATAGTCACCATACTTTTCTTCAGATAACGTCAACGCGGTTTCCAGAATTTCGTAGGGATAAAAAGAACGAGTGTCCTGTTCTGAGTGGCGTTTATTTACGATAACGATATCTTTGGCAGTAGCGGTTTGTACAAAGGACAATACTGTTACTAACACACATACTAAAACGTACTTTTGCATTTTACCGGTTCACTCCAGACTGCCCACTACATCAACGCCATAACATAACGTGTAATTGCTCTTCTTGCCAATAACTAGTAGTTAAGGCGCTAATCATTCATACAACTTATAATTCAACCCATATTTTTGTTTATTCATCTCAACCACTAATTGCTAGAGCACATTTTATCTATCTGATTTATATAGGGGTATTGCATTACTACTGATTACTATTTAGTCTGGGTATTCAGTTCAATTAATAACCAAAAGACAGAGATAGCTATGAAACGTGAAATACAAAACTTACCTCCTGTAGACTCATCACGCCGAAAATGGCTTAAAACTGTCGGTATCGGAGCGGGTGCCGCTGCCCTAACAGCGTGTGTTGATGCAGGTGTCCAGGAACTTAGTGCTGCTGGGATGAAGACCGATCATTTTCCTTCGGCTACGCCCAATCTAAATGACGGGCTCATTCGCTTGTCTTCTAACGAAAACGCATTCGGCCCTTCGGCGAAAGCGGTAGAAGCGATGCAAGGCGAGCTATTTAATTTATGTCGTTACTCAGACGCGACAGTTGATGTACTAGCGAAAAAAATTGCAGCACAAGAAGGGGTGTCGCCAGAGCAAATCGTTGTTACTAATGGCTCATCGCCAATACTATTCGGCTACGCTGACTGGATCACAAAAAGCGGTAACAAGTTGGTGACGTCTATGGCCACGTATGAAGGTATTCCTCGAGGCGCTGAGTTCATGGGCGCTGACGTTACCTATGTACCTTTAGATGCCAATATGGATTTTGATTTGGACGCCATAGAGGCCGCAGTCACTGAAGACACAACAGCCGTTTATATCTGTAACCCGAATAACCCAACGGGTCGCACGCTAGACGCCGCGAAGCTGACTGCGTTTGCAAAAAGAGTATCTCAAAAAGCGCAGGTATTTATTGACGAAGCTTATATAGAAATGACTGATGCGTATCCTTCAAATATTCAATCAAGCTTAGTTGCTGAAGGTTACAACGTAGTGATTTGCCGTACATTCTCAAAAATTCATGCCATGGCCGGACAACGTCTTGGCTACGCAATAATGCCTGCCGAACAAGCAAAACAAATGGGTAGAATGCTAAGAATGGGCGGTGTTAACTACCTTGGATTAGTTGCAGGTATTGCTAGTATGGAAGACCTCGAAAATCTGAACAATATGCGTAGTATGGTTGCCACAGAGCGAGCCAAACTCACTGCAGTTGCTGAAGCATTGGGCCGCCCCTATGCTAAAAACCCTCAGGGTAACTTCATCTACATGGACACAGGCATGCCTCATGATGAATTTGCAGCGAAAATGCGTACATTGGGTGTGAAAGTCGTTGGTCGAACTTGGCCCGGCTATGACACTTGGTCTCGAATCAGCGTTGGAACACCGTCGGAAACTGATGCGTGTGTTGAGGCGCTAAAAGCGGTTTACGCATAGTATTAACACCAGAGCCGAACTCACAGGGATGTGTATTCGGCATCCAACAAAAATACTCGCAATAATCATACTTACTCTAAGTTACTGTTTTAAATTAGGCGGCATCTGAATTTCACGTAATTCAGGTGGGTATTCGTCACGCAGAATTTTGAGCGCTTTAGAATGATAATCGCGACGGTAGACCACTAGGGTTATCCAGAACGTAGCGGCTATAAATACGAGAGGATGAACGAACCACCCTAACGCGGCAATGCCAAAATAATAGGCACGGATCCCACGGTTAAACTCATTACCCGCAATAGAATTTATCTTAGCAACGCGCTTTGCACTTCGCTCCCAAAACGCCTTATCAGGCATGTTTCGCTCGTGTGGCGTACCGCCAATCAAAATACACAGAAAATTAAACTGACGAAGTGACCAGGTAAATTTAAAGTACGCACTTATAAATACCAAAATGAGTAACATGAGCTTAAGTTCGATTAGCCCGTGAGCTTCCTCAGTCATAAACGGAATATCAGTACTGAATGACAGTAGACGGTCCGCAGTTCCCACCAACGCGAGCAATCCCGCTATGATATAAATCGTTGTGTTAGCGTAAAACGACACACTATTCATCAAATTGGTAGTTAATGCCGCACAACTCACTGGAATATCTCGCGTGGCGGACTCCATAGCCCACTGCAATCGATATTCATGAGTAACACCGATGAGTCCCCTTCTACCTCGCTCACCTTTTTCTAAGTAATATCTGTAGCCTGCCCAGCAAAAAGCGAAAGTAACAAGGGCCAAATAATCTAGCCACGTGAGTAAATCTACAACTGCATACACTTTGTCCATGGGCGCCTCACAACGATAAGAATAACACTTGGAACTTCATGTTAATGGTTAAAAGCTAGCAAGAACAGAGAATACAAATAACTAATTTTTGCAGATAGTTATCTAAATTTATTAGCCGAGTTTTTATCTGCAATATTAAGACAATGAGGCGCACTGTTCTCAAATCGAAAAAAAGGGATAAGCCATTGGCCTATCCCTTTAAAACCTTCCTAGGTAACGTAAGCAGGGAACTAAGGAAGTGCTATCAATCTCACATTATCGATGTAGTATTGTGCGTCGGCATGGTTGAGTAAAATATTGACTACCATGGCTTCTTGAGACCAATCCACGTCTGCTGAGCGACCAAAGTCTTCCGATATAATAATATCGGACTCAGTGATACCTGCACCAACAGTAGCTCCTTCCAGACTGGCAGTAATAAGCTCGCTACCGTTCGAAAGACTTGCATAAAACGTAGTGTCTGTCGCATCGCTGTACAGCGCATCGTGGTTTGCTAGCTGTGCCTCTACAACCAGTGCAAAGCGTCCACCTTGTTTAATTGCACCAGCTTGCACAGGTAGAGTAATAGTCACGCCATCAGCGGCACCTGTAGTGTCAACAAACAGTTTGTTTTCACCTTCTACGTCACGAATCTCCGCAATACCACCACCGCTAGAGGTAATAGTCTCGCCAGCTTCGAACGCACCAATATCATCAACAAGCATGTCGTGTGCGACCTTATCGTAGTGACCAAACGCTACTACACTAAAGTCATCAAGGTAATGGATCCCGTCAGCGTCCGCATACTTCATAATATCCCAATGAATTGCTGAACCCTCATAGCCATCCCATGAACCACCGTCAAATGTACTGACTATCTGTACGTGCTCCATCCACTTATCTACCGATAAATCGAAGTAACGAGGCCCAACCCAGAAACGGTTGTCTAATTCAGAGCCTTCAGGAACTGTGGCAAAAATAGGTACATAAGGGTTACTGGCTGGGTTTGTACTCTCTAGCTTATTCATTAAACCGTAAGAGAAAGCGTATTTTTGATCATTCGGTAAGCTATCGATGATGTTATCGATAACGAGGTCACAATAACGACCCTCAAAGCGCATACCATACGTGCCTGTTCTCGCGAACTCAGTGCCAATAGTTGGCGTAGCACACCACCATGTAGCCCAGCCAAAACGAGAAAAACCACCCAAATTACCACCAGCGACAATATCGCCCGCTAGCGCCGGATTTTCAAAGTCTGGATTAGTCATTGCGCCGCTAATAATGTTGGTCTCTTCGCCGTTAATAATAACCGTAAGTTCAGGTGTGCCGTCCGACATGTTGCCTTGATCGTCAGAGACTCTGTAAGTTACTTGGTGACTGATAAATCCGTCTTTTGGCGTTTCGTTGAAGAAAGCATGGGGATCAATGCTTAACATATTGCCATCGATACTGTAGCCATAAGGTAATGCCTCACCATCGACCATGACTTCAGAAATAACAATTGGATCACCTTCCCTCTCCTGAATCTCATCAGAAAGGTCTAGCTCCAGTACGGTATCTGTCTCAAGCATTTCCGATTGCTTAAAGTAATTCAGTACCAGTGGCGCTCCAGGTACATCTTGAACACCAAGAATATTTATCTGAAGATTACGAGTAATAGTAAATCTGTGGTCGGAAATATCATAGGTATAGTTAAATTCAACCTTTTGACCATCGGGAATGTCATTTTCAACCGCAGCTACATTAACCTCTAATGTAGTTCCGTTAAAGGTAACAGGTAAATCCATTGGATTGTCGTCAGATGGCACCAGATTACCCACCGAAAGTGGTTCACCGTCCGCATCAACAACGTTGAGCAACAAGTCCACTGCGCCAGTACCTGCGTCGCGAGTGAAGTTACCCACCATATCGCCTGTAGCCTCAGGTGCGAAATCCTCACCAGTCACCACAATTGTGGCCATTCTGGGAATAGAATTTTGACCATCTGAAATTTCATAACTCACCGTCACTGTGTGAGTTTCGTCAGTATCGAGCAACGGGGCGATAGCCAGTGGACGAACACCTAGCTGGTTTCCGTTGAGCTCAATGCCTAGGTCCATGATATCGTCTACACGAGGACCACTCATGTTATAACTTACATTCTTAACCGATAGATAGTTTCCGTCGGCATCTGTTGCAACACCGTCACCAGCACTACGTCCTTCCGGTGTACCTAGTAAGTCAACAAAGGTGAAATCGTCTTTCTCGAAGAAACTTACTTGAATATCACCGCCATGGGTAGGTGCATTTAAATTTGCCTGAGGCTCTGGTGTGAAGTCGTCTGAGCCACCACATCCCGTAAGAGCAGTTGCTACCGCACCGGCCAGTAATACTTTTTTGCTATTAATCATTTTCATAACTTTTTACCAATATTCTGTTCTATGCGTGCGGGTTGCCCCGCACTACTCTTGTGTTGTTAGAAATCTACGCGAATACCAAGGCGGTACGTTGTACCTACTTTGTAATTGGTGTAGGTGCGAGATTTAGGCGCATCTCCATCAAGTGGGTTGCCTTCCTCTAACGCGACAAAGTCATAGCCTGCAGCGTTGTCTGCAGCCACCCTTACTACATCCAATGTGCGACTGGTGAAGTAAGTGCGATAAGCAGCATCAGTTAAGTTAATGGCTTGGAAAGTTACCAATACGTTGTCTGTTACCTGCCATGCAGCAGACAGATCCACGGTGTCTCGTCCCTCGTTCCAAATGGAACCTTCATTCCAACTACGGCCGTATTGGTTGGTGTTGTAATCTCGTCCAACTAATGAGTCTGACGACCCACGGAAGCTTAAGCGGATTTGGTGCCCGTTTTGTTCCCAAAACGCCGTAAAGTTGTAGCTGTGTTCTGGAGTATCTGCAACAGGGTAAGATGGCAAGATAAGATTTGGATTCAGTGACGATGGCTCTGAATCATACTCACTATCTTGATAGGTATAGTTAGCTGAAACACCTAAACCACCTAACAAACCAGGAAGGAAATCGTAGTTTTGCTGGTAACCAATTTCTATACCCGTGATACGCGCGTTCGTTGCATTAACTGTCTTAGTAACAGCGTACTCGCCACACAGATCCCGTAAGTCATTGCTGATAATGGTTGGGTCACCAGATGCCCAGCCAAAGTCAGCAGTGGTACGGATTGGCATACAACCAGATAGGCCCCAATCGTCTGTACCATCATCTTCTGGCAACATAATTAAATCGTCAGGGTTTTCTGGCGCAGTTTCACGAAGGTCAACAAGGTAAGTCTGGTTGGTTTCACGGTCGGTGAAGTTCGACATATCTTTGTTGAAAACAGCAACACTCAACAACCCAGTATCATTGAAGTACCACTCCAACGACAGGTCCAAGTTATTCGACTCTAGCGGATCAAGCTTGGTATTAAACATGTCAACACGACCACTCGCAGGAAGACCACTACCCCAATAACCTTGCTCGAATACTTTGTAGCCTGGACGAAGAAGATCAATTTCGGGACGTGTCATAGTTTGCGACGCTGAGAAGCGTGCAACAATTTCTTCGCTGAACAGGTAGTTTAAGTTCAAACTTGGCAATAAGTTGGTATATGAATGTGAGTTGCTTGCACGAGTTGATGCAAGGGAACGGTTTGTGCGTGTTTCGAAATCATAGGATGCGGCGTTTAGACTATCTGAATTAACACCATCCCACAAAACAGCACTATCCCAACCATACAAACGGCTAGTAGAAACATCAGCATAACGCCACATGTTGTACCAGGTGATTCCAAAATCATCTACACGCGCTGGCTCTTGGTCTAGATTACCCGCCAAGAATTCTCCGTAAGCGCTCGCCCAAGCGGCGTATGATGGATCGTGACATGGTCCTTGGTCAGGGATTCGTACCCACGTCGATGGATCAGGACCTGCACTCGTATCCCAACCTCGACCGTCTACACGTTGAAACTTGTAGTTGTAACCATTGTTATCGGCACTCAAGTTAAGCGGCGCGCACTCTGGCAATGACGTGTCACGCAGGTCACGAAGGGTTACTCGGTCAAACTCACGCTCTAAGTCAGAACCATTGGGATCTTCATAAAACTGGATACCTGAGAAGCCAGAAGCTTCAACATCGGTTTTTACATAACGTACACCGATATCACCGGTTAGCTGTCCGTCCATAAACTCAAAGTTCGCTTTAAAATATAGCGCTTGAGTATCAATGTCCGTTTCACGAGTTTCCGTATTATCAACATCACGAACCGTCAGATCATCATCAAGAATAAGGTCCTTAGCAGCAAAAACGTCAATTGGTGTCCAACCACTGGTGGCAAAATCAGAACCATAGCCCAGGGTAGACATAAAGTTATCATACGGAATAGCTTCGCCCTGGATGAGATCGCCACGGATGTCGCTCAAAGGTCCGTTCGGAATAGCAACAGGGTTGCCGAATCGGTCGGTAACCACCTCTGTTTTTGCTAATGAAGTGAAACGATAAGACTGGTCATCAACGAACTTATTACGTTGTGTAACTTTTGCACCAAATTCAAGAGAGGTCACATTAAACCTATCCAAATCGTAATCAAAATCGATTTGGGCATTACTTATTGTATCTTCGATGCGTCTGTCATTTTCAGAGATGTAACCCAAGTGAAATGAGTTAATATCTCGTGGGTTGTAGCCTGTAAACGCAATATTATCCTCAGCACCATTTACTGGTACACCATTCTCATCAACGTAGTCGAGTAATTGGTCACCTAAGTCTACGTAACTTTCCCCTGTAACCATTCGGCATCTGCCCGACGTACAGTCGAAGCCAACAGGTTCAATGTCTGCACCGGCATCATAAAGTGCAAACGCCGGCACTTGCTTCCAGTTTTGCATAACTGTAAATGCATTAGGCTTATTCATTGATTCGCTGTTGGAGTAACCCACCAACGCACTCATTTGTAATGAATCAGTAAGCTCAGCTTGGAAGTTCAATGTCGCACTTAAGTTTTCGTTTTCTGTGCCACCATCTGAACGTTTGATATTACCCGCGCCATATCGGTCCAAACGACGAGTCATAGTGTAAGTCTCAGTGTCGATTTGATACCAATCAAGGGGGTCGGTGGCAGGGTCTGCTGGTCTGAAACCAGACAAAGAAACACCGCCCTCAACCCAATTCTGTTGTGGAACGTTGCGAGTTTCTACCCCGTCCATAGTGCGCACTAAATCTTGCCGACTGTAGTTTACATCGAACATGACTTCGGTAGTGTCTGATGGAAGGTATTGGATACCTAAACTTAAACCTTGTCTGTCACTCGTGTTGCGATGCAGTTCGTAAGACGTTGTCGTTGGAACAATAGCACGCACACCCGAAATAACGTTGCCATCTTGATCTAACGCTTGGTTGTAGATCGGAGATTCCATGAAATTTTCAGAGCGGTATTGGTCGCGACGATAGGCATTGGTCTCATCAAACATGGTTAATGCTACACCTAAGGTCTCGTCGAAGAACTTTTCACTTATCGAGAATTGTAACTTGTGATTCTCTTCCTCAGAGAAATCATTGTAGCGGCCTTGCACGTTGAAAGAGCGAACAGGCTCTGCTTGATCGAGCGGGCGAACCGTAACCAGGTTGACAGATGCCCCGAGTGAGCCTTCGTCATGGTCGGCACTTGGCGTTTTTACTACTTCAAGTTTAGAAAGGATGTCTGCTGAGAACGAACTCAAATCAACCGCTTGTGAAAAGTCGGTAGATGTTAATGTCTGGCCGTTTAGCGTTATAGAGTTCTGGTTAGCATCGGCACCGCGCACAGTAATTTGCGTACCTTCGCCGTCTGCGCTTACCACAGTAACACCGGTAACACGACCTAACGCGTCAGCAATATTTTGGTCGGTAGTCCGACCAATATCTTCGGCGTTGATTGTATCAACAATGTTTCTAGAAAAGCGCTTGTCATTAATAGACTTTTTAAGACTACTTCTTAGCCCCTTAACCTCAATGACTTCGAGTTGCTCATCAGTCGACTCGGCATTAGCTTCTTGTTCTTGCGCGTATGTGTTTACGCTCAATACGGTTGCCACTGCCGCACAGACTGCGCTGAGACGAAAGTTATTGCGTGCGTTTACCATAAAATGTGCCCCAAAACAGGTTATTGCTTTTTGTGTGAATTGAAATTGCTAGTGAAATAACACTAACCATCAGACCAATTAAGGCACACTTTAGACGCTGAATTATCGACATGTCAACAACCTTTTGTTAACAATTTTCAATTAAACTTGCTTTAAAAGTTAACAATAACCTGAAAAAATGATGTTACAAAAAAACCGAAAAAACATAATAAAACCAATACAATTCAAAAACTTAAATATCAAAGAGCCTTTTGAAAACTCATTGCCGCTTTTCATTCATTCGATAATTTTTTGCTCAAATTATTTAAATTAATTTTTGTAGCAATGTTAACAATAATTAGACTTTTGTCGCATCAAACTCACCTATTCATAGGGTTTCTTGTAAACATTGTGCATTATTTTGAGCTACCACATTGTCAACTTTTATCATTCTATTTACAAACTATAATCTCTATTAACCACATGTATGGTGTAAACCACCACGTTACACGCTACGTCTCTATAAAAAGCAGCTGTTAATTAGGCATTCCCAACCAACTGAAAATTAAAGCATTTACCGCAAACATCATACTTTTATGTAATTCAACTACAATTTATCGTTTGCTATTCATTGTTAACAATGTACAATTAACAAATAATTAATCAAAAGGGTATGCATGTGACAGCAATATCTATTAGCAAACCTTTAGCTACACCGTCGAGCCTGATCGATAGTGTTGATGTAGGCTATTTTCGAATTCCTCTCCCAGAGGTACTCAGCGATGCCAAGCACGGTGATCACACAGACTTCGAACTCATCACCTGTACTATAACCTGTAGCGACGGCGTTCAAGGCACGGGTTACACCTACACAGGAGGGTGTGGTGGTAAGGCGATCTACTCCTTACTGCAAGATGATCTGTCTCCGTTCTTAGTAAGCAAAGATGCAGACTGTATCGATGCGCTTTGGGAAGAAATGCAATACAAGTTGCACTATATAGGTCGAGGTGGACTGGTAAGCTTTGCTATCTCAGCCGTTGATATTGCACTGTGGGACATCCGCTGTAAACGCATAGACCAGCCATTGTGGAAAGTAGCGGGTGGTCACAGCGACCGTACGCCATGCTATGCAGGTGGCATAGACCTCAACTTCGATTTACCGAAACTCATTCGCAACATAGACGGATACCTCGATAAAGGTTTCAAGGCGGTGAAAATAAAGGTTGGTCGTCCCGATATGGAAGACGACATCAACCGTGTGGCAGCTATACGCAAACACATAGGCCCCGATATCGACTTTATGGTAGATGCCAACTATTCCATGTCTCCATCTGAGGCAATTACCTTCGCCAATGCGATAGAAAAATATGATATTGGCTGGTTTGAAGAGCCTACCATTCCAGACGACTATTTAAGCTACGCTCGTATTGCAGATGCGACCAATATTCCAATCGCCATGGGCGAAAATCTTCATACGCTTTATGAATTCGGGTATGCGGTAAACCAGTCCAAGCTCTCTTACCTGCAACCTGACGCATCGAATATCGGTGGTATTACCGGTTGGCTGAAAGTTGCTTCATTAGCACACGTCAATAACCTTCGCGTATGCAGCCATGGTATGCAAGAGCTTCATGTCTCGCTCATGTCGTCTCAACCTAACGCAGGCATGATGGAATACCACTCCTTCCCTATCGACCAATATACAAAGCGACCAGTGGTGTTAGATGAGCAGGGTTATGCCGTAGCTCCCAATACTCCTGGCACAGGTGTTGAGTTCGATTTCGAAAAGCTTTCTCAGTACAAACTCGTTTAAGGAACCACCATGTTTGCAGCCCAATATACTGGCAACAAATCATTTTCTATTCAATCTGGTGCATCTGTTCCACCTGGTGAAGGTGAAGTGCGATTAGACGTAGGTTACGTTGGTATTTGCGGTACCGACATGCACATCTATCATGGCGCGATGGACGCACGAGTTGCACCACCACAAATCATCGGCCACGAAATGTCAGGCATCGTTGCCGAGCTAGGTGAAGGAGTAACAGACTTCGCCGTTGGCGACAAAGTTGTTGTTCGCCCCTTAGATTACTGTGGTGAGTGCCCAGCGTGTAAAGCAGGACACTCTCACGTGTGTCAGAACCTCAAGTTTATGGGTATTGATACACCCGGAGCATTTCAAAGTAGCTGGACAGTAAAAGCCCGTACTCTACACAAACTGCCAAGCGGCGTTACTCTGAAAATGGGGGCACTCGTCGAGCCATTGTCTGTTGCGTGCCACGACGTCTCTCGCGCCAATGTAACCGCTGGTGAACATGTCGTTGTTATCGGTGGCGGTCCCATTGGGCAACTTATCGCCTTGGTAGCCAAGGCAAAAGGTGCAACTGTGCTCTTATCAGAGGTTTCTGCACCACGCCGAGAATTTGCCGAAAAGTATGGCATTGAAACCATTGATCCATTAAACAATGATATCGTTGCATTCGTAAAAGAGTGGAGTGGAAATAAAGGCGCAGATGCAGTTTTTGAAGTATCGGGCGTTCAACCTGCAGTAGATGTGATGGCCGACATTGCTGCGGTGCGCGGACGTATTTGCATGGTTGCCATTCACACTCAGAAACCCAACGTAGATTTATTCGCGTTTTTCTGGAAGGAATTACAATTAGTTGGTGCTCGAGTGTACGAGTATCAAGATTTTGAAGACGCCATTGCGCTCATCGCAGAAAACAAGTTCAATCTTGAGCCGTTTGTAAGCTCTGTTAGCCAAATACAAAATATCGCTGATGCCTTCTCAAATATGGACGGAAACCCGTCAGGAATGAAGGCCCTCGTCTCACTTCAAGGGGAAGAATAAAGTATGCAAGGGTTATTTGATTTATCGGGTAAAACCGCATTAGTAACCGGTTGTAGCCGTGGAATCGGCAAAGCTATGGCTGTTGGCCTAGCGAAAGCAGGCGCAAATATCGTCGGCGTATCCGCGTCACTGGCCTCATCTGGCTCAGAAGTAGAAAAAGACGTGCTAGAAACCGGTCAGTCTTTTTCAGCATACCAGTGTGATTTCTCTGACAGAGACGATGTATATCGTTTTATCGAAGCAATTAACAATGATGGTCACGAAATCGATATTTTGGTTAACAATGCGGGTACCATTTTACGTAACCCTGCTCACGAGCACAGTGACGAATTGTGGGATACCGTAATTGACGTTAACTTGAATTCTCAATTTGTGCTCAGTCGAGAAATCGGTAAGCAAATGCTTACTCGTAAACAAGGCAAAATCATTTTCACGGCATCACTTCTCACTTTCCAAGGCGGTATTACCGTTCCCGGATATGCTGCAAGTAAAGGCGCCATTGGTCAGCTTACCAAAGCCTTAGCTAATGAGTGGGCGTCGCAGGGCATTAATGTGAATGCCATCGCGCCAGGTTACATTGCTACCGATAATACGGAAGCACTGCGAAACGATCCGCAGCGCGCCGAATCTATCTTAAGCCGGATTCCACAAGGCCGCTGGGGTGAGCCCGAAGATTTTGTAGGTCCTACTGTATTCTTAGCATCTTCTGCGTCAGACTACATGAATGGTGCCACACTATTGGTTGATGGCGGCTGGATGGGTAGATAAGTGATGACCATTTACAACAAACAACATTTTATTGATGGCGAATATGTCGCTTCGAGTGACGACGCTTCAATACCAGTACTTAACCCTAGCACGGGAGAAACATTGGGGCATATCCCTGCGGGAACGCCAGAGGATGCTCAATCTGCTTTGGACGCAGCACAAATAGCGCAAAAAGCATGGGCTAAGCTGACCGCACGTCAAAGAGCGTCAACATTGCGTAACTTTGCCGCTAAAATCCGTGCTAACGCAGATATTCTGGCGCCACTGCTTGTTCAAGAGCAGGGTAAATTGATTAGCGTCGCAAAGATGGAAGTAGAAGTCACCGCAACCTTTATTGAGTATGCGTGCGATAATGCGCTTACATTGCAAGGTGATATTCTTCCGTCAGATAACCCTGATGAGACCATTTATATTCACAAGGTTCCGCGAGGTGTTGTGGTTGGTATTACCGCATGGAACTTTCCTCTTGCATTGGCTGGAAGAAAAATAGGCCCTGCACTGATTACAGGCAACACTATCGTTCTGAAGCCTACCGAGGAAACACCATTAACGACTCTAGCTTTGGGTGCAATCGCTAACGAGGCAGGCATTCCAGCGGGCGTCATTAACATTGTTAACGGAACTGGCGGTAACGTGGGTCAATACCTATGTGAGAGCCCAATCACCAAGCTTATCACTATGACAGGTAGTACTCGTGCGGGTAAACACATATACCAAAGCGCTGGTAAGCATATGATCCCCGTAATGCTTGAGCTTGGCGGCAAAGCGCCGTTCGTGGTAATGGAAGACGCTGACCTTGAGAAAGCCGCAGAAGACGCTGTAACCACTCGCTTTGCAAACTGTGGCCAGGTATGCACTTGTGCTGAACGCTTATACGTTCACGAAGATGTTTACGACGCGTTTCTCGAGACATTTATTCCAAAGGTCAAAGCCATTAAGGTGGGCAACCCTATGGATGAGTCAACGGAAATGGGCCCTAAAGTAAACGGCAACGAGATTGCTAATTTGCAGCGTTTACTCGATGAAGGACTCAGTGATGGTGCGACGGTACTCACAGGCGGTAGTGCGGCCAAGGTTGAAGGTCATGACGGCGGATTTTGGTTTGAACCCACTGTATTAGGAGACGTTTCCCAAGACAACGTATTGGTTCATGAGGAAACCTTCGGCCCCATTTTGCCTATCATTAAGGTAGGTAGTATAGAGCAAGCCATTGAATTCACTAACGACAGTGAATACGGACTATCAGCGTATCTCTATACTAAAAACTTGAACTATATCCACAAAGCTATCGCGGAAATGGAAGTGGGTGAAGTCTACGTTAACCGCGGCATTGGTGAACAACACCAAGGCTTCCATAATGGATGGAAAATGAGTGGTATGGGCGGTGAAGATGGCAAATATGGCCTAGAGCAGTATGTAGACAAGAAAACGGTCTACATGAACGAAGCTGAGTAACCACTGCCGCAATTTCATTTTATAAGTCTCGGGCGTTCATGTTCTGATTAGGTGATGAGGGATTACCTGACTATTGCATGCGCGCCCTACTCTACTGAGTTTTGGGCTTTCGAATAATGGCGATAATTTCGTAGAACGCCCATACCCCAGAACCAAGAATAGCGGCTTGCAATACACTAATGCTCTGCCAGTCTACTCCACCAAAAGCCAAGTTTCCTAAGATATAGCCCAATTGGAATATCCCTGCTAACGCCAAGATCGCTAAAACGGCTTTAAACCACCAATATTGACTCAATCGAGACAGCGACAATTCCTTGCCCGACGTTTCCTTCTCCATCCTATTCACTCCCTTTGGCAATTTATTTACGGTTGTATATTAATTCTTTAACAATCAACGACTACTCTACAATAGGGAAAACAAGTATTCAGCCTTTAATTGACCAATTAACCAATAAATGAACGAGCGCAGATGGAAAAACACACTGGATTAAAACGCATAGTCTATGCGAGTTGGTATTCACTGAAAGGAATTAAAGCAGCATTTGAAAGTGAAGCAGCCGTACGACAAGAGTTCCTCGCCATCATTGTACTGTCACCAATAGCCCTGCTATCTGACACCACAGTTGTCGAAAAACTACTCCTATTTATCACCCTTTTTCTGGTGCTTATTGTTGAACTACTGAATACGGCAGTGGAAACTGTCGTAGACAGAGTCAGTTTTGACATGCATGAGCTAAGCGGTAAAGCAAAGGATATTGGCTCTGCCGCAGTGTTTGTGAGTATATTCCTCGCAATAGCTACATGGACTTCAATTTTGCTGTTATAGCCTTTAACACAATTCTACGGTGAGAGCATAAAGCTCACACCGCAGATTGATAAGGTATTACACCAACGCTTTTACGAGCGCCTTTCCAACAGAACTTGCGCTTGTTGGATTTTGGCCGGTTATCACTCGGTTGTCCTCGATAACCAAGTTGCCCCAAGGCTGTACTTTGTTGAATCGCGCTGACTTTCTCGTGAGCGCTTCTTCAAGTAAGAATGGGATATCATTAATAGTGCCAAAATCAACTTCTTCTTCACGAGTAAAACCTGTCACTGAAGTGCTTGTTAAGAGCAACTCCCCGTTGCTTAATTCAATTGGCAACAGCGCCGCGGGCCCATGACATACGGCAGCAATAACACCACCAGCTTCGTAATGTGATGCGGCCAACTGGGCGACATCTTTATTAATCGCAAGATCGCTGAGTAAACCAAAACCACCGGGATAAAAAATTGCGTCGTAGGCGTCAATGTCGATCTGGCTAGCTGGAATCGTATTGTTAATACGATTTTGAAAACTTTCGTCAGCCATTATTTGATTGTTTACGTCATCACCGTCCATATCCGTGCCGTACAAAGGCGCTTTACCGCCAAGAATAGAGATAATGTCATAGTCTATGCCCGCATTATTGAGTTCATGCAGAACATGAGTAAGTTCAGGGGCATAGGTACCATTTTGCTGATCAGTATCGCCTAAGGTTGCGTGGTTAGTTACGGGAATCAATACTTTCTTCATCACTACTCCAATCGTGTTTATATGGCCTTAATTTCACATGACTTATGTTAGTTCATATTCATTTGGACGATAATCCGCTAATATGGATAAAGAGTATTGCCATATAGCAACAATAAGATGATAAACAGCTTCGAGGGTATCGTAGAATTTGCAGCGGTTGCCGAAAGTCGCGGCTTTTCTGCTGCGGCTAAGCAACTCGGTTGTAGTACGAGTCATGTTAGCCGCCAGGTCTCTCGGTTGGAGGAAAGACTGGGCTGTACCTTGTTAGCACGTACTACCCGTCTTGTCACATTGACAGAGAGTGGAAACGCCTATTATCAACAAGTCAAAGACCTTCTAGCAGGTATAGAACAAGCCAACGATACAGTTTCACAAAAGCAAACACATCTGTCCGGCTCACTCAAAGTCTCGGCAGCAGGAGGGTTTGCCGAGCACTACCTTGCACCTGCATTAATGGAATTCGCAGAAAAGTATCCAGACGTTACAGTGGAAATTGACTTAAATAGTCGCCTTGTTAACTTGCTTGAAGACGGAATCGACTTTGCTATCCGTTATGGTGAACTAGAGGACTCAAGTTTAATCGCTCGCAAGTTGGTTAGCCGTCCAATGATGGCAGTTGCAAGCCCATCCTATATCAGTAACAGAGGCGTCCCCAAACATCCGATACACCTAAAACATCACGATTGTTTAATTGCCAACAAGGATACATGGGAATTCATTCATGATGGACAGGCTGAGTATGTAAAAGTCAAAGGTCGTTGGAAAAGCAATAATGCCAATTTGATTCTAGACGCATGCATAAAAGGATTGGGTATAGCCTACATGCCCAAGAGTACTTTCGAAGAGGCGGTGCAGAAAGAATTAGTTGTTCCTGTTCTTGAGCCATTTTGGGGAAAGGGCTCAAACAGCTGGATAGTTTACCCAAATAAAAGATTCATGCCTCAGCGAGTTAGAGTTGCTATTGATTTTCTTGTTGAGCACTTTTCCACTTGGGAGTAGACCCCGATAGTGATTTCACTATTCCTCTGAAAATGGCGAATACACCGAATATTGGTTTTTACCTCGCTGTTTTGCTACATACATGGCCTGATCTGCTTGTTTCAATAGCGTATTGTGGTCAACACCTGACTTCTGAGGGAAGTAAGTCACACCGATACTCGCAGATACTTTCAGCATATGATTTTGAAACTCTACTGGAGTTGCCACAGATGCTAACAACCTGTTTATAAATGGTAGTGACTCGTCGAAATTTGAGAGATCTGTAAGTATAACGGCAAACTCATCTCCCCCAATTCTTGCTACCGTATCGGTTTCTCGAACGTGTTCAATAAGCCTTGCCGACAAGCTTTTCAGCAAGTAATCACCTGCTTCGTGCCCGTATTGATCATTTACCTGCTTAAAGCCATCTAAATCGATAAAAGCTACTGCTATTTTATCATCTCGCCGTCTAGAATTTTGGGTAAAGTCGACTAGGCGCCGTGTTAGTAGTGTTCGATTAGGTATACCTGTGAGTGGATCGTGTGATGCAAACCACTCCATCTCGTCATGGCGGCTTTTCTGTTCACTAATATCACTAAACATAGCGAGCAATAAATTTCCGGCCCACGCACCGTTGAGCAACATGTAACGCTCAGAGCCATCTTTACAGGTTACAGTAACCTCTGCAGGCTCTATCGCGCCTCCATTATTAAGTGAGTTTTGAACATTTTGATTCCATGCATCCACAACAGCAGTGCGATATGACTCGTCCTTATAGGCTTTTTCATGCCAATCTTCTACGGTTGGAATTTCCTCGAGCTCCCAACCAAATATCTTAGTGAACGTCGGGTTTACGTACTCGATTTCATTGCTATCATTTGCCCATGCGATAGCCACTGCCGCAGAATTCACAATAGCCTCTAGTTTTTGATTGGCTTCTCTCACTGCATTATCAATTTTTTTGCGTTCGGTAATATCTCTTGCAGACGCGAACAGAAAAGTTTCGTCATCAATCATCACTTTTTGAGTACTAATTTCTACAGGAAACGTTTCTCCACTTTTCTTTCGGTGTGTTGTTTCAAAGGTTGTAGGGTTTCTCATCAGATCAGAAATCTGCTGTTGTAAGGACCGCTTTGGATAATTCTGGTCCCAATCATCAACAGTGAGTCTCATAATTTCTTCTTTCGTGTAACCGAGCATTGTGCAGAACGCGCGACTGCACTCAATAATTCGCCCGCTCCCGTCAACAATGTGAATCCCATCACTAGCTTGTTCCAATATGACTTGCAAACGGTCCCTTTGCATTTTACTGAGCTTTTCAGCATCAGCTCGCTTTCCCACCTCTTGTTGTAATTCACTTGCAGTACTCTCTAACGCAATATCTCTCAATTTACGCGTGTGAATGTCTTGCAGTGAACCTGCCATTTCTATGGGTTTATTGTCGTCATCGCGAAGCGTGTGACCTAACGCTTTGAACCACTTGTACTCGCCTTGCTTATTCAGTAATCGAAACTCGACTTGATACTTAGCACCCCGTGCAAAATGCGCATCTAATGCTGCATATACATAGTCTCGGTCGTCTGGATGCAAGCGTGATCTCCATTCATCTAAACTTGGCCGTATTTCGTTTTCTTCGAAACCCAATAGAGAAAAAAACTGCTCAGACCAATGATTCTTATTGGGGCCTACTTTCCACGACCATACCCCTACTCCGGTTCCTTCAACAGCGAGATCATAACGTTTTTTACTTTCAATGAGACTGCGCTCAGAGCGCTTTTTGAGGACTATCAACCTCGCCATCTGTGCGATCACTGCGAGCAAGACAATAAGGGCAACGCCAAAAATAGTGTTTATAAGGTCAGCTTTTTTCTGAATCTCAGCGGTCTGCTTTTCTACCATGAGTTCGAGTTGATCCTGATAGTGCCAGAGTTCATTTTCAGCGTTACGCCTATCACTGATATCTCTGATTATCGAGAAGAGTACGCGCTCACCTTGGTAAATGATAGGAGAAGAGTGAACTTCCACAGTACGAACGGTGTTATCAGACAATCTGTGCCTAAAAATAAAAAAGTTTCGCCCTTCGGATTCTGCGAGTTGTCGCTCTTCTGCAACCTGCTCGGGCGACAGCTGATTTATCTGTTGGATAGCCATAGTAGTTAAATCAGCATAACCGTAAAAGAGTTCAGCGGACTGATTGGCGGCAACAATGTTTCCTGTTGCGGGATCGATAAGTAGTTTGACAGCATTATGCTCATAAAATGCGTCAATAAATGAAGTGTCCTGCGCATACACGTTCACCAATGAAGAAAACAATATTGCGAAAAACGTAAAAATTTTTCTCAAACTAGGCCACCTGAAATCACTCACCAATAGCAAGAAGACTGTATCACCGAGTTTTGTAGCGATATGAATTTCTGTATCGCGAACGTGAAATATCTATCTCTAAGTATTAAGAGTAGCTAAAAAAATTGCAAGAAATGTGAGAAGGCAAAACAATAATGTGGGTATTCATTTAGTTGTCGGTATCATTAAGAGCAGTTAGCGCTTTTGCAGCGAGGGTAAAGTTTCTCCGGCTTGTTTCATTTCGCATAAGTCGTTTTAGCGATGCACTAGCGACTTCTTTTTTGTGTGTTTGCGTTGCAATAGCTTTTATAGCACTAGCCCTTGTTCTCTCACTATCACTCTCACTGGCCAATTGTGTGATAGTTTCAATGTCGGATTGCTCTAGTTCAAACTGTCCAATAGCACCAAAGACGGCTTGTTGTGCACGATTATCAGTTTCGGTATACAGCATACCAGATAATGCTTGGTGTGCTCTCGGCGTTCCAATCTGTCCGAGTGCAGTAGCCACGTTTGCTCTCACGCGAGGAGTTTCATCAGATTGGTGATTAATGATGATATTCAACGAATCTTCGTGACTGGCATTTCCCAATGCCGCAATCAACGCTGCTTTCTCATTAACATCTGAGGCCACACCCACTTTATCCTGAAGGGCACTCAGAATATCTTGAGTCAGTTCGTTGTTTTGTCTGCGTTCTAAAACCGCGCCCATCGCCATAATCGCCGATCCCCACAATGATTCACTTCCCTCAAATGGCTGGTCATTTAGCATCACCAATAGTTGTTCGGTGAGTTGCGGAGTAAGTGCTCGAGTCCCCGTGGTTATGGCTCGCATCGCTCTAAATCTTTCCGTTTCTGTAAGTGTGTTGGTTTGCATGAGATTGACCAACAATTGGTTACCATTATCAGAATCTAAGTGTCCAAGCGCGTTAAACAAACGCATATTTGTCTCATCATCAAAGGCTTTCTCTATTAGCAAAGTGCCGAGTGTATCGATGACTGGGTCGAACTTTTCGAGCCATAGGGCAAGCTCTGATGCTCGTAAATCTGTCAGTGGATATGTCATTAGTTGCGTTCTAAACTCTGCAGCCAATGCTATCAGTTCTTCTTCAGACAGTTCGGTTGCCTCTTGCTCAATTTGCCATGAAGACAGGTCGCCAGGTAATTGAATAAGTAAGCTTTCAGCCAATGAAGATGAGCGTAAAATTGAATAGCTTTGATCAGTTTTTAGAGAGAAAGCGTCGCCCAATCCCGAAAAATGCAGTGATTCTTCACCTTTCACCGATGTAAACCAACATTCATCAGGAACCATACGGTGTTGGCTAGAGAGGATTTCGATCCTCTGTACAGTGTTGCTGTCCCCCCCTCGTCCCGAGACTCCGCTGTTGGCACTGTATTCGTACTTTTCTTTGACAATAGTTTCCACACCCTGTTCGGATACTTCGATAACATAACGCGCGGAACTTAGACCAACAGTGTCATTCTCTATGCGCGCAAAAGGATCTGGCGTTATTGATTGCACTTGCGAAAAATTAGCAAACTGGAAGTAATAAGCTAATCCTTTAAGCTTGTCTTGTTCTTGCTGTGGAAGCTCTACAGGAAAGTAGAATCTATCAATGAGTGCTTGTGCGTTTAACCCTACGGCAAAAGGGAGTTCGTAGGTCGGGTCGAATGGCATTGTTACGCCATTTCCTACTTGCTTTACATCTGTCATTTGCAGGGCCCACCACGTTAAATGTGATGGCATGGTAGAATGCGTGACAGGCACGAGAGTTAACTGCCCACTCAAATTGTGATGGGTACGGCTTTTATCACCAAAATCGAACTCAGTTTGCGTGTTGATTCGTATGTTAAAACTTCGAAGACACTGAGTTTCCAGTGTCTCCTGCGCGAGACTGAACCCTGAAAAACAGAAGCTTAACAGGGCGAATCCAAAACTACGGGAAATAAGTCTTATCATTAGTTCAGAGTGATTTATTAACGCTTTCTACCAAATCTCACTAGATAGAAATCGAGTCCTCTGCTGACAAGATTACCCACTGTTTTTCGAACACGCTTGGTGTTTGATAAAGCCATAAATAAAACGTATTTGTCTTAATCCCACATGGATACGGAATAAAGAACTTCTTACACCACTTGATACTCCTAACATCAGCATACAAGCCAAACTGGCCACTGATTGCATCAATATCGTCAGTCAATAAGAAACTGTAATCTACTCTGGGATTTGCAACGCCATCTTCCAACAATGCCAATTCAGCCGAGCTCTCCAGTGCGAGTACATTGTCTAAAATGTTGATTTGCACGATGACACCGCCAGCAACCAAGCCAAGGTCAACACCGCCTGTGGCAAAACCACCAAAGTTTGCTGAGAATATATCACCTTCACTGTACAGCTCACTAAGCGCATAACCCAAGGTAAGTTCGAAGCCTACCCCTCCTTCAATACCCGCTGATACTGTTATGGGGATAGGCCCCACAGTGAATTTTGCTTGGGCGAGAATACGCTCTTCTTCCCATGACTTTTCGAAGGTTTTTTCAAACTGAGCGTTCCAATAAGCATCTTCATAAACCGTGGTGTTAAAGATGATCATCTCTGAATCGTAACCAGTATTTAACCCAGTCACGTATGCTTGGCCGTCAAAAGATACCCCAAAGATGGTGTTATGAGCATTAAACACCCACATATCAACACTTCCACCCGCTTCCAGCGATGCTGCTTTGTCGAGTAAATCTACTTGAAGCTCACCAGCAAGCTCAACGCCAACTCTGAACTTACTTTGATCACCATAGCCTTTATCGTACGACCCATCTACGGTGAGTTTGTTACCAGTAAACTCAATATCTTTGCTATCTACCCAGTCACTATTCTCACTGTTTGACACTGTTGACGTTTCTTCGTCAACTCGCTCAAAAAAGAACAGCGGCACAGTAAGCACAACGTCATTATTATGCTCTGTGTGCTCGTCATCATCGGTAGTAGCCGTTGTATCTTCTAACGACATTCTAATCGTCAACTCGTTATCTTGGCTTTCCGCGTCGTAACTCTCGTACAATAATGCCAATTGCGTATCAGATAATGCGACATCGAAACCAAAGAAATGCTCATCACCATTGTACGCAAAGTCAATGGGCTGATTCATAACATAATCAGCACTTGCGGCATCCCATAGCTCTACCGATTGGTAGTTTCCATTAATTAATACTTCGGCTGAAAGGTAGGCTGTTGCAGAGTGCGGGCCATGATAGATGGCATCCATGTGTCCTATTATGTCGGTGTGATGTTCACCGGTTCCCGCGTGCACTTCCGGGCTATCAAGAACGACCACACCGTCATCAATGTACGCCGAGACTACATCAAAATCATGCTCTGGTGGCGCAAGCACATCGATCTCTACTGCCGGGAAATCACCGTTAACATGGTCTTCATTATCAATACTGGGGTGATTGTCATCTTCGTTGATTTCTGTGATGTCGTCATTCGGGTCTACAATAGCGACAATCCAGTAGTCTCCACTAATGGAAACGGAGGGGATTTCCACGTCGAATGCTTCAATACTACTACCGTCTTCAACCGCAGCGTGGGTAATCGATGACAAAAAGTGAGTTTCAGTTATCTCAAGTTCTTGGTCGCCCTCGGCATTATCCGATTCACTGTGAACAAGGTAAAAATCCACCACAACGTCCATTCCGGCGGCTTCTTGCGCTTCCAACACATAGTCAACCACTAAGGTTTGACCCATTTCGTAGGTACGCAAATTATTTGCCTGAATCTCAGAGATAGTAAGATTAGTGCCGGTTTCAATAACTGGAGTATCGTCGGAACTGCTACCGTTACACCCTGAAACTAAAACACCCACAAGAAGTGACAAAGAGAGTTTTATTTTATTGTTCATTTACTTACCACCGGTGAAGCAAAAGTATGCACTTGGGAAATCATAGTGGATAAATGATTAAGTTCAACAACTTTCAATAACATCGTGAGAACTACTGTGCCAACCACTTATACATTACAAAGCAATCCACCAACCCAAACCGACGGTGGTTATAGGCTTTAGGAAGCGTGCCTACAATGTCGTACCCCATCGTTTTCCATAGGTTTACCGCTATCTCATTGGTCGACACCACACAGTTGAACTGCATGGCGTCAAAACCAAGCTGTAATGCAACCTTCTGTGAATGAGCACACATTTGTCGTGCTACACCTTTGCCACGAGCTTCGCTGGCAACCATGTAACCGCAATTACAAATATGTCGGCTTGGCCCTTTGGCGTTGGCTTTGATGTAGTATGAACCCAGTACTTTATCGCCCTCAACAAAAACATAGGTTTTGGCGGGTAATTGACACCACAGTTCGAACGCTTGATCTTTTGTCATATCTGCGTCGAACGCGTATGTCTCTTGAGCTTCAATCACCGCTACAAAAGTTGGCCAAAAAGCATCAAAATCAGCTGGTGTTATTTCCCTTAACACTAGATATTTCCTTGTAAAGCGAGAGCCCTAAATGTCGCTTTAGATCTAAGATCAACAGCCCCTAGGCACTCACATTTCGCCTAATCAAAACAAACACACCAAAGAGGGACATGTAAGCGAGAACGGAAGGTGCAGACACCCTTTGAAGAGTCGCAAGCTCATCAATTTCAGACGCTGTTAGTAATTGGTCATAAATAGCCAAACTATCCATACCTCCCGAGTAAAAAGATCCGTTTCCAACCAAACTTCCCGATGATTGAAGCGGATCAAACGCAGCTATATCCGAGCGAATGTGATAACGACCTATATCGCCGCTATCGATCACCCTACCTTGTCCTGACGATGTGACTGACGAGGAATCAGATAGCACACCATTTATAAACAAAGAAAGTACCGTATTACCTGTCCCATCATTAAAATCTTGTGTGAGTGCAACGTGCGTCCATACATCAAGATAATTCACATCAAAACCAGCGATAGCGGTTTGATTTTGGCCGTTAGTATATGCCGCTCGTATGCCCGTGCTATCAGTATAAATAGTAGTTCTTAAAAACCATCCCGAGTCATCGTCAAAGCTTATCAACGCTTGATTCGTTAGTTGATCCGACTTTATCCACATCGAAACAGTAAAATCTGCATTGTCTGCCATGAGTGTGCTGTTGTTGTCACCCAGATCAATGTATGAACTAGTACCGCTAAAATAGGCAGCATTACCATCTACACCGGAACCATAGGTTATTCCACTAGCGCCGACGACATTGTAAGCTGGATCTGATGTAAGGTTATTTTCAAAGTCCCAGCTTGCGATTACAGCGGCATGGGAGAATGATGATGTGAGTAAAAGTGAGGCGATTAGAATTATTTTTTTCAATGTACTTTACCACTCTTTGAACTAATTTTTATTCGAAAGCGGGCAAGCAAGCTTCACACCAAGCCAATAAAACTCTGATTTAGTTAACTTTTATAAAAACCCTATCTTATACTGTTAAGAAAGCTGACAGAAGACGATTAGTCTCCTGGCTTTCATTACTCCTCAATATCCTTTGAGATAGTCCAACAACAACTTTGCATTACTCCCTGGCTGGATGTTTTTGGGCCAAACGGCTGAGAGCGTTAATGGTTCAATGTTCCAGCCTTTGAGCACGTGAATCAGTCTACCTGTGTCTAACTCATTGATGACTTGAGAGTCTGATAACACAGCTAACCCCAAACCTTTTAGGCAAAACTGATAAATAGCTTCGACGCTGTTCACCTCAATTTGGCTATTGAAGACCAACGTTTGACGTTGTCCTTCTCGTACAAACACCCGACTGTTGGAAAGTTGCTGTAACTTGATCCAATTCCAACAAGTGAGGTCTTTTGGTTTCACTGGTTTACTATGCTTTCGATATAGCTCAGGAGTACAAACGAGTAGCCTCTTTATCTCACCTATCTTAGTAGATTTAAGGTCACTGTCTTCCAGTGCCCCTGCTCTAATGGTGATGTCTACGCCTTCATCAATAATTCGGCTTCTTGTATCTGAGTAATCAATGTGTAGTTCGATCTTAGGGTACGCCAATGCAAAATCTGCTATTCGATCATTAAGCGACGAACGACTGAGTGCAGTTGGCATGGTTATCTTAAGTTTGCCAAAGGGTTGACTCTGTTGGCTCGACAAAAGCGCCATGCCTTGTTGGGCAGCGTTTAGCATGTTTTTCACATGTTGGTAGAAGCGCTCTCCCTCGCTACTTAGTGATACATTCCTTGTCGATCTGTACAGCAGTGCGCTGCCTGTATTCTCTTCGAGTTTAGCAATGTGATAGCTAACCACCGACGGCGATAAATTTAGCGAAGTGGCTGCGGCTTTGAATGACCCTAACTTGACTACTTCAGCGAAAATCGCCATGGCCTTAAGTTCATTAATCACTTAATTATCCCAAAAATTAGAATAGTAAAAACAAATTAAACCATCTAATCATTTCAACAACAATGGGTAACACTAATTGCCCGTATAAATTTAACGAGTAGACTTTATGGTGCTATCAATGATGTTGTTTTCACTGGTTCTGTCGATCAGCCCTGGGCCAGTCAACCTTGTCGCCCTGACATGTGGGTTCAATAATGGTTTATTGCGCTCCATACCTTTTGTTAGCGGTTCAACCTTGGGGTTTGTTACCTTGTTGTTCGCCACAGGAATGGGCTTAGGTGAGATAAGCTTGTATTTGCCCAGTGCGTATGACTATTTAAAGTATCTTGGCTGCGGCTACCTCCTTTATCTAGCGTTAGCTATATCTACCAGCAAAGTAGCTGAGCCAAATGAAGATCCAAGGTCTAACACTTTTTCTTTCTCGCAAGGTTGGTTGATGCAGTGGCTCAATCCAAAGGCTTGGGTTGCTTGTCTAGCTGGCTGCAGCGCTTTTGGTGTCTACGAGTCGGATACGAGGTTTAGTCTGTTTATCGGTATTTACTTAGTGATCTGCTTTGTAGGTATTGCAAGCTGGGCATTGTTGGGAAGCAAGATGAATAGTGTTTTGCGGTCACATCGGCACATAAAGTTGTTCAATAAACTGATGGGGCTCATTCTTGCTGTTTTAGCGACAGCCTTGTTGTTCAGTTGATTGCAGCAGAAGTTGTTGAGGAGTGTTTGCGCGATGTGCAACAAACACTCCACCGTGCATTATCAATAGGTAGTAAACACTCCAAAGCTCAATGGCGCTAATAAAATACTAGCGTCATCGTCTCCAATCAGTTTGGCATCACCGCCCACCAGACTAAGCGTAGCGTAATCTCCCACGACAGGCACTACCTGCGCGTTCGGTGATAGATTGAACGCAATATAAACTTCATTTCCCTGTTCATCCGCACGTACAAAGGTAAAGGCCTGTTGCTGATTGTCTAACCAACGAACGCGTTGATCACCATAGCTAAGTAGCGGAATAGACTTTCTCAGTACAGCAAACTCGCTAATTGCCCGGTAAATTGGATGGTCAGTATCAAAGTTACTCTGTGCGGTGGTTGCAGATGTGCCCAGTAAGGTATTGTCGTTATAGCTAGCCACTGAGGATGGCATCATATCTTCCCTTGCGTCCACATCATGTCCATCACCAGTGAAGCCTTGCTCGTCACCATAATAAACAACAGGAATTCCTCGTGATACAAACATCATGGCATGGGCCAGTATACTGCGCTTGAGCTTTTCTTCAGAGGAAACATTGGGTAAGTAACGTGCAATAAAATGACCTGGTCTACCCATATCGTGGTTACCCAAGAAGGTAAGCAATTGGTTCACATTGCTGTCTTCGTCGTTGTAGAGATGGTCGTGGTCAAGCAAGTCACTCACTTGACTCACTGGGTTGTTGGCAAAAAAAGTGCCGCCTACTGCCGCCTGAAAACCAAAGTCTAACACCGCGGGTAACTGACCTGTTGTAGTAAACTCACTTAACACTCGTGGATCTGGGTCGTAAACCTCACCGAAGATATGAAAATTGGGAATTCCAACCTGTTGAGCATGTGCCATAATCGCCGGTGAAAACGCCTGCCAAAAAGGTAACTGCACGTGTCTAACTGTATCTACACGTAAGCCATCAGGTTTAAACTCTGATATGAGCTGACTGTAAATATCTATCATTCCCTGCACTACTCGAGGATCTTCAGTATTAACATCGTCCAATCCATTAAAATCACCATAAAGGCTATTTTCACCTTCAAAAGTTGTGTCACCTTGATTGTGGTAGTAGCTAGGGTCATTGAGCCATGCCGGAGACTTTACCCCCTGTTCTGTGTCTGGCACAAACGGAGTGTAAGTACCCGACTTTGCAACCGTATCTAGAGATCGATATTCACAAGACGTTAGACCTTCGATAAAAGCACCGTCACTTTCGTGACATTCTCTGTACTTAATAACGTCAGCAGTATGATTGGTAATAATATCGAAGAAGACCTTAATGCCCTTTTGATGCGCGGCTGTTATTAACTGTTTTAAGTCGGCGTTACTACCAAAATGAGGATCAACTTCACCAAAATCCACAATCCAGTACCCGTGATGTGCAAAGCCATCCTTTTGAACCGCTTTATTGCGTAGTATTGGCGTCATCCAAATGGCAGTGATCCCCATACCTTTGAGGTAATCGAGTTTTTGCTCGATACCTTGCATGTCGCCACCGTGAAATGCCCACTTTGATGACGGGTCAAACCCCCCATGTGAAATAGACCCCTCTGGCGCCCCCAAATCGTTGGACGGATCTCCGTTATAAAATCGATCGGGCATAACAAAATAAAACACATCCTCTCGGACATCCCGAGTAAGATAATTGTCTGGGTTTTGAGATGTAGGAGAGACAATCTGGTCATTATGCTCTGGAGCGGGTGTACACCCCAATAGAACAATACTTAAACTCAGCGACACAATTTTGGGGAATGACTCTATCAATCTCATGATCTACTCCGTCCTGTCTCTCATCACAGCCGCGATGATGTCCATCGCAAGACGCTCATCCGCTTCCTCAGCCATACCACTGATGCCTATACCACCAATGACCTTCCCGGAGGTGCTTTCAATTGGTACACCACCAGCCATACCTGTGATTCTGGGGTCGGTCCAGAACCCAAGCGTTTTGTGAGTCTCTTTTGCCCATGCGGCCAATTGACTAGTTTTTTGTCTGTCTCTTGCCGATGTATATGCTTTGTTTTGTGCCAACACACAGCTTTGCGGGCTGGCACCATCAGCACGAGAAAAGGCAATCAGCTCACCCGCACTGTCAACCACAGCTACAGCAATGTTTTCATTGTTCATATTGGCCCAATCGAGTGAAGCACCTATTAGGGCATGTGAAATATCTAAAGTTAAAGTATTCATCATGGCAATTCATCTCCACGAGCACTCACATACAAGGCATACCAATCTTCTCTGGTGATAGTTATTGTTGTTGCTTGGGCGCTTACTTTAATGCGATCTGGATTGGCAGAGCCAATAATTGGCTGAATCATTGACGGGTGACGCATCAGCCAAGCGAGTACAAGTGCGTCAGGGCTAACACCGTATTTATTGGCAAGATTGGTTACCAAATCTCGGGTTGCCTGTTCTTTAGCATTCAAAGATACATTTGCACCCGAGTACTTACCTTGACTAGCCGGTGCCCATGACTGCATCTGAATACCATTGAGTTTGGCGTACTCCATGGTTCCCGCAGTAAAGTTCACATGCTGACCGTCAGGGTTACCTGCATAAATGCCCTCTTCCAACCAACCTAGATTAGTCAGGCTCATCTCTATTTGGTTCGCTACCAGTGGCTTCTCTAGGTAATGATTCAAGCACTGCATTTGCGCCCCATTCATGTTAGATACACCGAGATGACGAACCTTCCCTGATTGATGTAACTGATAAAACGCTTCAGCCACTTCCTCAGGTTGCATGAGCGGGTCTGGACGATGAAGTAGTAAAATATCGAGATAGTCAGTGTTCAAGCGCTTAAGAATGCCTTCAACAGAATGCAGTATCCACGAAGCTGAGAAGTCATAACGTTTGGGTCCAAATTCATCATCAAAACGAATACCGCACTTAGATTGAATAATGAGTTCAGAACGCAATGCCGGACGCTGTGCTAGGAGTTCTCCAAATACCTTTTCCGCTTTGCCCATTTTGTATATGTCGGCATGATCAATAACATTTATGCCTGCGTCTAATGCTGCATCTATTGCGCAATGCGCTTGACGTTTTTGTTCTGAAGTTGTGGGGTTAGTATCCCAGTCGCCACCAATGGCCATACAACCGTAAACCAATTGGCTGGCACTCGGAAAATACGTTTGAATAGGTAATGTATTCATCGCGCGCTCTTTTTGTGAATTTGAATAAAGTGTAGCGACTGACATGAATAGTTACAGGGTAAAAAGCCGAAATCACCATTCGCTATAACAATCAATTGAATTCACTATAACTATAGATTAAGGTCGTAACATTCCGTTTTTCCGAGCTACACACCATGAAATCTCATAAAAAAGTAGAAAGGCTCATGCTATTTTCTGCCGTCGCTGAAACCCTGAATTATGGTACAGCGGCTGAAAAACTTGGCATTTCACGGGGCTACCTATCAGAGCAAATTAAAGCGCTAGAACTAGCGTTGGGTGTAAAACTACTTCAGCGTTCTACTAGGCAAGTCAATTTAACCAGTGAAGGAAAACAAGTACACGCTGATGCTCAGCTGATCAATAACGCCATGGTTGCTATGGAGAAAAAGCTCAACAAAGAGCAAACCGAGTTAAAAGGTGAAATATCGGTCACCGCTCCAAATATGTTTGCTCACTATATACTCAGCGACATTTGCTACGACTTTACCCGTACACATCCCGCAGTGACTTTCAGTATTGACTCAAGTTATCAAAGACATGATTTGAATCGCGGTCACTTCGATTTGGCTTTCCGTTCCACCAACACACCACCACAAGATATGGTGGCGAAACCCCTCATGAGCTATCAACACGTTATCGTTGCCGCTCCGAGTTATGTGGACGAATACGGCCTGCCAAAGGACGGCAATGCATTACTGAAGCATCAATGCTTACATGGCCCCGACATAGATACGTGGACGATTAACAGAAAACGTTTCCCAATCAAAGGTTCAGTAAAGCTCAATGATAATGTCAATCTCATTAATCGAGCACTTGATGGCAGGGGGATTGCCAGATTACCCGACTATATTGTTAGCGCGCATTTGCGCAATGGTTCACTCGTTCAAGTATTAGAAGAGCACACACCTACTCCACACAAGTTGTACATCATTCACCCTCAGAAATTACATCAGTCTTTGCGAGTGAGAGAATTTATCGACGCCGTCACTTCTATAGTGTCTACAACAACTAATCAATGAACACTTATCACCAGCGCTAAAGCCTATTGAAGATATTTAACGTAAATGCGAACAAGAATTGTATACAAAGCGAGCAAATGCGGTTTATTATTTAGTCAACAACAATAAGTCACACGGAGTGGGTGATGACAAAATCACATAGAAATGTGTTTAGATTTATTCTATTCACGTTATTACTGGGCGCAATGACTTTGAGCCCAAGCTATGCTGGTTTACTCGAAGATCACTACACGCCTAGACCGTTTGAACCTACCTACCTTGAGCTAAACACTCGCTATCAGAGCCAGCCTACCCTCGAAACACACGAGTCTTTAGTGCGTTTGCTGATTGAGTATCACAGAGTCGACCTATTAACTCCTCACTTACTCGAATCCGAACAGTTCAACCGAGGTGACCACAAAATACTTCACGCATTTGCTCAAGGATTCAGCGCGGCATCAGCGGGCCAATACGCCGACGCAGAAACATTCTATGAAAGTGCCTTATCTTTGCTGTCTGACAGCCAAGATATCTCACCTCGGTTTACTAGTGATGCAAAGTGGCGAGCCTCATTTTCACTGCATGCGGCAGTGAATCAAGCCTATTTACAACGCTACACAAAAGCTATCGAGGATTTGGCCGCGATACGCGATGAGGCGGAAGAAAATGGATGGAAAACGATAAAAGCAAAAGCGGATTATTTTCTTGGCAGCGTGAGCTACGAAATCAAAGACTACGAAACCGCCTTAATTCATTATCAAAGAGCACTGACTAACTACCCCGATAACAGAGTATTGCTAATTGCCGAAGCTCAAATGGCAGAAGCCCAAATGCTCAATATCGTTGGGGAAAGAGCGCAAGCCTTTGAAATCTTACAGAACGCAATTTCGACCTTCAATCAATATCAGGACGCTGTAGCATTAGCCTATGCTTATCTTCTTAAATCCTATTTTTTTAGTAAAGAAAATAACCATGAGGCGTCATTAGCATGGATCTATCAATCCGTTCAGATTAGAGAAATTCTCGGCAATGATATTGATATTGCCAACGCCTACGTACATTACGCCTCAACACTCTTAGAAAACAACAAGCTTGAAGAGGCAAGAACCTACGGGTTAAAAGCGATTAGACTCGCTGAACAAAACCAAGATTTGTCAGGGCAATGGGATGCCTATGTATCTCATGCGATTACACTGGCCGAGTTGGGTGAATACCAAAGTGCGTATGAATATATGTTCAAAGGTGAACGCACACTACTAAGAAAAGCAAGACTGGACATAACCGCCGAGACCGCGAGGCTCAACAGTGAATTTAACCTAGAACAGCAGCAACTTCGCAATCGAGCACTCGACAATGAAAATGCGATGCTCGAAGCACAACTCTTGTTAAAAGAGCAACAACAAGAACGTCAAAAGTGGACCATGGTGGGTTTATCCACACTGCTTGTTTTTGTAGTTTGCTTTATATTTTTGATTTACGCCCTCTACAAAAAGAATCAACTATTGGCAACGCGAGATGCATTAACGGGGATCCACAACCGAAGAAGCATCATGGAACTAGCAAATCAGTCGTTTGCAGTGAGCAGACGTTATGATTCAGAGTTGTGTGTACTCATGTTAGACATTGACAGCTTCAAATCTATTAACGATAACTACGGCCACCACGTGGGCGATGAAGTTCTCAAATTTGTGGCTACCACTGCAACTAAAACCCTTCGAGATAGCGACTATATTGGTAGAATTGGTGGCGAAGAATTCTTGATTGTATTGCCCAACACTTCGGCACAGCAGGGACTGAATCTCGCACGTAGGCTATGTAAAAATATAGAAAGTCAATCGCTTCGCTCTAAGCTTGGTGTCGCATCTGTCACTGTCAGTATCGGATTGGCCCCCAACTCTACCCAATGCAAAGACTTCCCTGAACTATGTAACTATGCAGATGTCGCACTTTACAGTGCCAAAAATAGCGGAAGGAACCGCGCAGAGGTTTACGCTTAATTTTCTATTTATTAGCGAATGTCACGGCTGTAGTCCCGTTGAATGATATATGGCTCACGCATAAAGCTAACATCCTCTTCCAGTGTCGATGAATAATCTGCTATCCAAGCAGTTATCCCTTCTGAATGAACAGAGGTTTTACTTACGGCGAAATACGTAGGAATTGATGCGATGGTTTCAACGATAAATCTATCCTCAAAGGTCTCACCCATCTGTTTCAACATATATTCAAAAGGTCCCTTATAGGTAATGATATGCTCACTTCTACGGTGCAAAAAAATTCGGACCGCGTCGACGGGACTGGGCACATCAATAAATCGATAGCCTTGTTCAGATAACACTTGCCTGCTACCTGCGTAGTCATATGCCCGAACGGAGGCTACCGTATCTTGTTGTGCATCTAAATAGCTGACAAGACTCAGGTTAATAAAGGAGAAAGGGCGATTAAAAAACTCCACTTTCCCTTGAATTCCTCTTGTAGAAGATATATTGATTGTAAAGTCCACCTCTCCGGTACCTAAACGCCTGAATAAGCGTGCTGGCGGATTACAAACCACATTGATGGAATAAGGGCTTGCTTCGAATATCTCCAATACTCGATCGACAAAAGGCCCGTCACATACCATAGACTCTCGATTTAGAATCGTGAATGGAGGAAAGTCGATTACCGCAAGTGTAATAGGCTGCTTTTCGGCTGATTGAACTGTAGTAGTTGTAGCGGCTGCATCACCACTAAAAACCACTAAAAATAAAATTAACGCGAACAATGATTTAATAATTTTCAATCAACCTACTGCTGTTTAGTGTTAATCCTAACCCAAGTTTAGGTGCAGGTGGCGATCAATTCAATCGAGCTGCGTTGACTAAAGTAAAGTTAATCTAGGTTGGTTGAGATACAAAAAGCCAATGCTTATCATGGAAGTGGACTAAAAGGGCGCATCATGAAGAATCATTTCAAAATACTTACTGCCATTATGTTGGTTACACCCTTGCCTATTAAAGCGAGTCCACCTGCCACTCATCTCAGTCAATTTGAGCACGGTGTTGAAAATTTTGAACTTGAGTCATTTTATTTTGGTGGTGAACAAACCCGTTTTGTGTGGCTAAACATGCCGGCTTTTTTTCATCACGTATCTATTCCCGCGCATCAAACTCTGCCACTCAATGTAAAAACCGACCCAGATTTTGCGCACACTCAAATACACGTTAAGGGTGTAGCACAATCACTCACCAGCTACGTAACGTCAGACAATCGCATAGATAGCGTTGTTGTAGTACACAAAGGCGATGTTATTTTTCAACACTACAACACACACCAACCTTGGGACCGTCATATCATATGGTCGGTGACAAAAGTCATGGTATCGACCGCTCTTGCAAAACTTGCAAACCAGCAACAGCTCAACCTTGATGCACCGGTAAAGACCTATTTACCCGCCTTTTCCAACAGTGATTGGGGACAAAAATCTGTTCAGGAAGTTGCCGACATGCGGTCACAAATGAACTGCAATGACAATCAGGGTTTTGATAACCCTCTACACTGTGTTTATCGCGTCGATGAAATATTTGGCATCATGCCCAAAAAAAACTCCACACTGACAAATGCAAAAGAATATCTCATGTCAGTAAGCGCAAATGCTTCTGCCACTCGCTACACAGAATATAATTCTGCCAATACCCTTATTCTTGGATTCATTATTGAAGCAGTGACAAAGAAGCCATTACACCAATCGCTAGCCGAACTTATATGGCAACCTATGGGTGCTGAAGCCGATGGGTTGATGATGATTAACCGCTTTGGTGAATTGTATGCAGGGGGTGGAATTAGTGCCAGGTTAAACGATGTTGCGCGTTTTGGTATGCTATATACAAAAAGCTCAAACATCCCCTTAGTGCTTGACCAAAATGCCTATGGACTTAGCATTAATCAGCCTGATACCTTTTCGCCACAACGCAAAGACCACCTGAACAAACTGTTTAACGGTGACTCTCCCCACTACAGCAAAATGCAATGGGACCTCATATGGTCTGATGGAGACATGTACAAAGATGGATTCTCTGGTCAAGGAGTTTATGTATCTCCAGCCAATGACCTGGTGATTGCTTGGTTTGGAACAGCAGATACAAATTTCAATATACACCATTTACTACCCGTAGCTCGACAATTGTCTACTCACTTTAGACAAGATCAATAATGGCTTTGGGATTGTCTGTTATACAGGTCTAGCAAATGGTTTCTAAGGTCTTTTTTAAACAAGCTGGTAGTCGCTCAGTTAACTGACTACCAGCACGACTGCTACAGTACACAATCCTTAATAGCCACGTTGACATCGGTGAGTTTTTCTTTATCTATCAACACTTTTTTTGCAATCCATCGCCCACCGAGCACATAAGCTTTTGGCGCATTAATGGCTTCAACACACACCAGGGCCTCTCCATCAAAATGCCAGACCGACAGGGCGTTATCCCCTTCTTCTCGCACTAGGATGTTGTCGGCATCTTTTGGTAAACCTACGCTTTGCAGTTTGGCATCAAATTGATCAGACCAGAACCAAGGCTGTTCATCATAGGTTGATACTTTGCCAGTGATTGTTTGCGCCACTATTCTCGCCTGCCCAACAGCGTTTTGGACGGATTCAATGTGACATTTGTCTCCCAGTGTAGGATGCGGGAACACAGTACAATCACCCACAGCATAAATGTTTGAAATGCTGGTTTTCATATGAGCATCAACAACAATACCCTGCGGTAATGTCTCTATTCCAGAAGCTTGTGCTAGTTCAGTATTCACCCTTACACCCACTCCAACAATAATCATATCAGCCTTCAATTCAGTACCATCATCAAGTACGACAAGCTGATTCGCTTCACTGGTTTTAACTGCTGACACGGTTTTCTGACAAACAATCTCAATACCATTGGCCTTGTGCTTGTGAGTCATAAATGTAGATAAAGGTTCTGAGGCAACGCGTTGTAAAATACGTTGCTCTCGCTCGACCACAGTAACTTTCGCACCTAACTTTGATAGCGATGCTGCGGCTTCTAAACCGATATAACCAGCACCAACCACTACCACATGGTTTATTGTGTTTTCAGTATTTTGCACCGCTGCTAGGATATCAGTTGCATCATTGGCATCGCGAAGAACAAAACTGTTTTTGGCTTCAGACAACCCTGAAATAGGTGGTATAAAAGGTGTTGCTCCCGTAGCTAACACAACAGAGTCATAATCAATAGCCCCCTCAGAGGTAACAACTTGCTTCGCACTCACATCCAAAGACTCAACTTCGACACCAAGTTTAAGATCGATATCTGATTGGGCATAGGCGCTTTGTGCCTTTAAAGGTTGTAAGGCTGTTGGATCACCACCGAGTAGAAATGCTTTCGAAAGCGGTGGACGGTGGTACGGCAATTGGGGATCTTTATCGATAAGCACGATATCACCGTCAAACCCCTGTTTGCGCAATTCAAAGGCGCAGTTCACACCACCGTGACTTGCACCTACAATGACACACGTGTTACCACTCATGGTTTATCCCTCTGCTACCGTAACGCGAATGCCCTCTAATTTGTCAGAGATAGCGATTTGACAACACAAACGACTATTTTCAGTAACGTTCTCGGCAAGCTCTAGCATGTCGGCTTCAATCTCGCTGGCTTCCCCTACTCTTGCTTTGTCTTCTGGCGCAATGTGCACATGGCAAGTAGCACAAGAGCAAACACCACCGCAGTCACCATCGATTCCGGCAATGTTGTTAGCTACAGCCAACTCCATTAGCGAACCTGAATCGGCTTCTAATACATGTTCCTGTTCATCAGCAGTTATAAAGATAATTTGTGTCATGATCGGTCTCTTTTTTTGTATTTACTATTGCTTATCAGCAATACTTTTTAGGGTAAGGTTCAGTGCGTGAAAGCCGACTTTCCGCTCAACGGTGTCAGATTCACCGGCCCAGACTTCGACATTTTCTTCAAAATCGCCCACTGATATCATGTCAATACGCTCGATAAGTGCTTGGATCCAAAGGCGCAGTAATGTTCTCGCGTGGTGTGCTCCCAAGCATGTATGAATACCAAAGCCGAAACCGACATGAGGGTTCATCTTCCGTGTTACATCTACTTCATTTGGGTTTTCAAACACACGCTCGTCGCGATTTGCCGATGCCCAACACAGAGATATACGGGAATCTTGGTCAACTGCTTGCCCCTCTACTTCCGTTGCTTGAGTGGCCACTCGGCCCATGTGAGTGAGTGGTGAGAAATAACGCACAAGCTCTTCTACCGCACTGGTTATAAATTCGGGCTTGTCACGCAGCAGCGCTAGGGTATTTGGGTAATCTGCAAAATATGCAAGGGTGTTGGTGAGCATATTGATGACCGTGTCCCGCCCCCCTGCAAAAGTAAGTACCATGATCCCTTTAATTTCATCATGGGTGAGCTTTTTACCCGCGACTTCGGCACTACAAAGCAGCGAATAAACATCATCAGAGGGCGTTTTACGGGCGCGATTGATTTGCTCGTCTAAGTAGTCATACAGAATGTTCGCTTTGTCGGCATCAAGGGGGTTGTCCTCGCTTCTGAATACGTGGGTACCCCAACTGATCCAAGTATCAGATTCTGCAAAAGGCACATTAAGTAGTGTTGTCAATGCTTGAGACTGAAGTACGAGAGCTATATCACTTACTGCGTCGACTTCTTTGTTTTGAACATTGTCGAGTAACCTGTGAATCGTAGTAATCAGTTTGTCTTGATAGGCTGGCTCCAAAGGACGCTTAAACCAAGGCTCAAGCAGCGCTCGAAAATCGCCATGCATAGGTGGGTCAAGTTCAAAGGGTAATTGTCGAATCGTACGAATTGCCACTTCCGACGGTACAACAATACGACCAGGAATTGCGCCTGACTGGAAGGTCTTCCAATTGTGCGCGGCTTTGCGCACAGACTTCAAACCCAGTACCATTTTCACTGGATCATTTTGATCGTCGATGTCCATAGTGCCTTGCTGACTGCGAACCGTAGCGAACGCGTCTGCGAACTCACCAACACCCTGACTGTGAGAGAAAGGACAGCCACCAGAGGCAGCTGTCGAAGCTTGATTATCATCACTCATATTGTCACCTTTACACCGTATTTTTACTTTCAAACAGCAAAGTAAAATGGGTCTTGTTCCAAACATGAGTGCAGATTAACAACATTTTTATACCGTTAATGGCAACATAACGCGTAAAAATAGCATTATTTTGTCATTTTTAATAAAGCTTGTTCTCTCCAATATTTTCGTTTTGATGGATGGTAATTGGGTACCCCTCATACAAACTACCAGTGGGGTCTTCACTGATATTCACATTAAACTGATAGGCCGCCACTTCATAAGTGAGATTTTCAGTGTTGAAGTTGATTACGCCAAACCCACTACCTTTCTCATGTGCTTTTATGTAACGATGTTTAGAGCGTCCTTCTTCAGGGTTGGCTACTGCGTATACGTATATGGGATTGCCAAAGGCATCTTTGTATTCGCCAGTATTAGGGCGATTGTGTGAGGGTCGATTACCCACGGGTAAATCAATATTGTCAGGTAGCCACCAGCGGGGCCATCCCGCAGAAATAGCCGGTGAACAAAATGCCCAGTTAGCGTTTCTTTGACCATTCACGCCGTACTGGGACAATGTGCCTAAATGGGTGTCTCCACAAATGTGAAGGGCTTTTGACTCCCGCATGATTTCAACCGCACGGTTTCGTGCACTGGCGGGCCAACCACTACTGTCGAAGTCATATTTTAGATACTTTCGTGGGTTCACTTGGTGGGTTGCAATACCGGCGAATACGGTTTGACTGAGTACCGCTTTTAGTTTGTGACCGTCCCAGCGCTGCGCCCAATTTTTGAGAAACTGCTCTTGTTTACTACCAAGCAGTTGCATGTCATTGCGATCAAAGGCTTCATTAACCTCAGTAGGAGATTCTTCATTACCGGTCTCGCCCACTAAAATACCCAGTTGAGAGGGCCAGCTTTTCCATTGTCTGTCAGCTAGAATTGCAAAGCTCACATTCGCATAGTTGAGTTCGGTGAAGTATACGCCGATGCCATATTCAGATGCGTCGGGATTAACGGGGTCTGGTAAGTGAGAAACACAAGTTTTGTGAATGGCATTAACCACTTCTGGTGATTCTGCATACCCCCCCAGTAAAGACGCACTAGGGTCTTTGGTAAGGTTCTCCATAGGCTTACCGCCTTCACCCCAAAGATTGCCCTGAAGTACGTCGTGATCGTCCGGTAAACAAACCGTTGGGTTGTTTCGCATGGTTTCTTTAAAGGCCCAGCCAAACTGATAGTACTTACGCAAATAGTTAAGCAGTGCAGGCTTAGTCGGCGAGCGAACAATGCCATAGCCACCGTGATGCTCGTAAATTTGGTCACCGGAGAAAAACACAATATCCGGATTATAACGAAGTACATTATCTACCACAGGTTGGTAAGGAAACCCGTAGTCATTTTGGCATGTTAGCGAGGCCATTTTGAGGTTATTGCCCGCTGGCGGAGCCTTCAATACGCCTTCGTAAAACACCGATAAATCAGGTTTACTAAGGTCTCTGGTGTACTTTACACGATATTGTGTATCAGATGACATCGCTAGGTCTTTGACTCTGAAGTTCGTGACAAAGCACAAAGGGTCGATAGTGTCTTGGGCAACAGTAATCCACTCTCCATTTGACGCGATTTGTAGTTCAACAGTTTGGTTGTCCAACGGACTTACAGGTGCCATTACAGCAGTTAGCGCAACGTCTTTTGTGTTTTTGTTAGACGGCTCGTTAATGGTGTACATGGCCCATAGTATAGGCCCCCAGGCGTTTTGCGCTGTGTGCTGTACCCCTAATCCACTGACTTGCCAGTTCGCAAAACTAAACAGGCTACCCTTATCTCGCTTCTCCGCCTCTAAATGAGTTTGATGTGGAATGTGACTATTCGCAGAAATTGCAATGTTTCCTACCAATGAATCTGAATCAGTAAGTTTAGTTATACTGCCAAGAACACTGTGCGTTTCAACGTTACTGGCGGTCAATGTAAGCATTATCCCCTGCCCTTGCTTTTGACCTGATAAGACAAGATTGACTTCAGATAGCTCGGAAACCTCTGTTAGCGCTAGGTGCTTGTTATCGATAAATAGACCTTTGTTATCAACACCCGCCTTGATGCCATTGTTTGCGAAACAGTGACCGCGATGGTCATCTATTTCGCTTTTTATCCCTAACTTGAACCCTGCACCACCGACAAAACCAGTCTGGCTCTTATTTGAGACGGTAACTTGGGTAACAAATCCCGCTTGAGGTTTGTCTAATTGCAAGGTTAACCAATGTACATTACGACTGCCAAACTGGCTGTCACAGATGGCAGTGCCGCTTTCCACTCGCCAATCTTCCATGGGATTAGCCCACATCTTGTCACCTAGCCATACTTGATCGCTAAGGCTCTGCCAGTCGTCACTGAAGACAGTATCTTCAGACCGAATAGACGCTTGAGGTGAGGAAGAGGTAGTGGCTGCGGTACTGCAACCTAGTGTAGAACCAATCGCCGTGGCCAAAGCCATTTTAACCGTTCTGCGACGCATTAAATCAGGTTTATCGGACATAGGTTATCCTTGGAGTTTGCTAAAGAGAGGAACGCTGATAAGCATCAATGTCTGTCAGTTAAGATAGATGGTTGTGATAAGTTCACCGAGGGAGAAGTAGCGAACATTTTACCACACGCCGTAAACCGTCCATGGGGCTCGGCTTCGGCATCCATGCCTCAGACGGCTGTAAAACGTTCACGACTCTCCCTCAACTAAGCCAACACTCTATGAACTGATTTGTTGTGCTCACTAACAGCGCTACACCATAGTTCAATTACTTATCTTCGCCAAAACGACGAGTATACATATTGCCGTTAATAAATCTGGCGGCATCTACCATAGGTGCATAAGGCGTGTCGGTGACGTTAACAAAACCTACGTTATAGTTTTCGCCGTCGTATGCACGACCTGTGATTGGCGAATCCATGTATTGGAACCAATGGGCGCCAACAAAATACGGGTTATCAACCACCGAATGCATGTAATCAATAAACATTTGCGCACGGTCTTCTTGGGTTGCCGCTTGAATCAAGCCAGGATGGAACAAGCCATTATCTCTTGCTCCCATATGGAATTCACCGATAATACTTGGCATATCAATGTCGGCCAAAAACTCCCAAGATTTAGGGTGTAATCCCTCTTTGTAGACGTTATATGACATCACATCAACGTGTTTAGTCGCCGCTTGCACAACTTCAATAGGCATACCCCAGTCAGGGAATCTAGCACCTAAGTACATGTGGTTCGGTAAATGTTTATCCATTGCCCCGTTAACAACAGCAAAGTACTTTTCACCGTACAAATACAAAAGCTCTGCATAGTCTTTGAGTTGCTCGTCATTGTTTATCGTCGAGTCTACACCCGCATCAAACTCAGCCCATGAGGCAACTGAAGTCCCCCACACTGCATTCAACTTAGCAATATCCTTGTACTTGTCGCGCATATGGGCGGTGAACGCTGCCTTTGTAGGAACATCGGCACCATCACGCTTTAAAGTGTGAAGTACGATTCCGTAGTGGGCTTGAGGCGATTCACTGCGCCCGAAGCTTTTTTCGTTATCGATAAATACACCCACACACCACGGGCTGCCTTTAACTTGCTGAGCAATGGTAGCTGCCGTGACGTCCGCCCGCTTAGCGAATTCAGGGTCGAAAACATCAGGAAGTGGAGCCCAGAAATCATTACCGCTCGATACGGTTTTAAAGTTACCGATAATCCAGCCATTAGCAAAATAAGGCACTTCTTCGTTGTCGTAAAAGCGTGGGTCGGTCCAATTGCCCAATGAACTAAAACCCCAGTACTTCATACGATCTAACGTCACTTCTTCCCACTTTTGCAATGGATCATCATGGCCGTATTTTCTTGCCAGGTTTGCGGCGTAAAAGCTAAAAGTTTCACCTTCTTTCACAGGCCCTGAATGAGCTGAAGCTCGGTAGCCATACCATTGTCCTAATGGTGAATCATACTCGGGTAGCCAAGAAAACAAATTTGCCCGAACGTCAGATGCCACATAACGAGAATTCAATGCATCCTGGTTAATTCTATTCAGCCCTTTGGAGTCTTCTGGCGTAACCCCGTCACCTTGAATATTGATTTTTGCGGTGTCAAAACTGTAGCCGGTCATTGTTGATGAGTTGGACAAACGAATGATGTCTAACCCTGTCGCAAAGTATAAATAGCCCTCTGGGTCTACCATGGCCCATTTACCATCAACCTTTTCGGTCCTGAAGTAACCCGTTGCCTCTAATTTCGGACCATTAGCCCATCCTCCAAAACGTGAGCGGTCTGGCATTAATTTGCCGTCTAATTTAGCGAGTTCTGCGTCTCGAGTCGCTTCGAGTTCTTCAAGAGAATGTACTTTGCTGTCGAACTCCACATTGGCGTTTTGACCAAATTCGTCAACGATATGCGTAAGAAACGCCTCATTCATTTCTGGGTTAGGACGCAGTCTTACGTTACTTAATACAATGTGCTTATCGAACAGTGCGCTTTGTACCGATAAACTAATATTGGTTATGCCCTTCAGGTTGAGGTTTTTCTTACCCCACATAGAAATAAACTGCACATGCTCAGAGTCCCAGGTTTCAGGGTTGCTGCGAAGGCCTGAGAGGAAATTGAGCTCTTGATTGATGTTGCCATCAGGTGTGCCTAAGTCATGACCGCGCATTTTCGCATAGTAGGTGTTTGAAGCTCCCACGGGAACGGCAACACTTCGGGTATAGGTATGACCATCGATGTCGGTGACGTTTAAATAAAGCTGCACTGAATGAGGACCGGGATTTTCAATATCAAAAGCAAGGTTGAAGTCATTCCACTCGCTCATATCCCAAGGCTCTGCGGGGCTCAAGTTGATACCGCTATATGAGTTGGCTTTCGAAAGAAAAGTTACCGCCAGACCATTTTGTTGTATTTTTGCTTCGGCGTTTATCAGGGCGACAGAGGAAGAAACAGTCTCTGAATCTAAGATAAGCAGGGGTAACTCTGCCTCCATCAACTTACCTTGAAATGTATTGGCTACGTCCAATGCACTGGAGGTTTGGTCCGTATCATTTGTTGAAACTTGGGTCTGACAACCTGCTAATGCAGTCATCAGAGAAAGCGCTAATATGGTCCTTTTCATGTCCTAACTCACAAACTATTTACATTGAAAATCGAGTATACATAACTTTTTGACAACATAAAACTGTTAACAATATTTATTTATAACAACATGAATTAGTTCTAAATTTACCCTTCACCTTGTCTAATATTGGCATGATTCAGCAACTTAAGTCTGGGAAAAATCTGGACATTACACAAAAAAACGTTAACAATTTAGCGGATAATTTTAATACTAACTGTGAAGCCGCCTATGAAACCCAAGATTCTATCAGTGAGAGACCAAATTGCCGATGTGCTTCGTTCAGATATTATTTCAGGCGAACTTGCGCCAAATACTAAACTGAACGAGATTCAATTGGCTGAACGCTTCGGTGTTTCACGCGGCCCAATCCGAGACGTTATATTAAAGCTCACCAAAGAGGGCTTGTTAGTCAGCAAGAATAATGTGGGTGCGTCGGTAAATAGCCCGCTCTCTCCTGAGCTGCAAAAACTCAGTATCGATTTGCGTAAAAAGATAGAAGAATTCGCTGTGAAGGCCGTGATTGAAAGCATTTCATCTGACCAACTCAATGAAATGGATGGCATTATTGACGTAATGCATGAGCACTTTGAAAAGCAGGAATACACTGAACTGACCAAAGCAGATATTACTTTTCACCAATACTTCATCGAGCTGGCAGGCGGCGAAAACCTCATTAACTTGTGGTATCCCATCGTGATCAGAATGCGAATGAATTATCAGCGTATTAAAACGTCGAGCACCTTAGTTGATGAGCACCGTGACATTGTTAACGCTATGCGCGAACGCAATGTAAAAGATGCGATAAACGCTATCCGTAAGAACATCAAATAATTCACTTTACGCATAACCCCACTCGGGGTTATGCGCACATCCTCTTAGTCCTCGGTTTGATCAAACCTGCTCTGGTAGAGCTTTTTATTAAATGCCTTCATGGCACCCACTAGCTCTGGATAGGGAACATCCGCAACGGTAACCATGCCGATATTCGCATTTTCACCATCATGGGCCCGCCCGGTAATAGGCTCATCAATGTATTGAAACCAATGTGCACCAACCATGTAGGGTTTACTCAACACCGTTTCCATATATTGCGTGTACATCCGAGCTCTGTCTGCTTGGTCACTAGCATGAACAATACCGGGGTTATACATTCCCGAATCTGTCGCGGTTCCTATATGAAACTCGCCCACAACGACAGGTAGGTCGACGTCTTCCAAGAAAGACCAGAAATGGGGTTGCATACCTTCCTCGTAAATATTAAAGCTCAATACATCGGAGTATTTTAACGATGCTTTGATAATTTCATCAGGCATCCCCCAATTTGCCATGCGTGCCCCCATGTACAAATGGTTTGGTAATACGGCTTCAAGGGTGTTGTGAACAACCTTAAAATACTGCTCACCCAATTGCTCTAAAAGATAAGAATAGTCCTTTACTTGAGCATCTGTATGACTCGAAAACGTTGCGCCAAGAGATAGACTTCTCCAATCAGCAAACGAAGTATTCCACGCACTATTCAACGCGGAAATACTCGAGTATTTGGCTTCTAACAAGGTGGTAAAGGCCGCTTTTGCTGGGCTTTCTTCTGAAGACTTAGACAGGGCATCTAAAATGACACCATAGCGCGCCGCTACACTGCCCTCTCGTTCTCCCCAACTCTTTTCGTTATCAACAAAAATGCCAGCGCACCAAGGTGAATAACGAACTTCTTCGGCTATTTTATCAATGGTGAGTTTCGCACGAGCGGCAAAAGCAGGGTCGAAAGGATCTGGCATTTCTCCCCAGTGATTAACTTCGCCAGATAGGGTTTTAAAATCACCGATAATCCAGCCATTGGCAAAATAAGGCACTTGGTCGGCTTGATAGAAGGCAGGATCTACCCAGTTTCCGAACGAGGTAAATCCCCAGTCATGCATGCGATTCAAGGTAGTATCACGCCAAACATCTAAGTAATCTGCACCATATCGGCGCTCGAGATTAGCTCGATAAAAGCTATAGGTTTCTCCACTTTCAATAGGCCCTTTGTGAGACGTTCTTCGGTAACTATAGTGTTTCGCCAAGGGTGAATCGTAGTCTGGCAACCAAGAAAACATGCCGTGACGTTGAGGATAGGCGACTTGAGCTCCTTGCTTTATCTCATCAGAGATCTGCACGATACCCAGTGAATCTTCTGGGGTTAACTCACCACTATCCACACGCCTGATGTCATCGTTGTTGTAATCGATGCCGGTGTAAGTCGTTGTGTTAGCCATACGTACATTGGCTGGCCCATGAGAGAAAAACAAATACCCTTCAGGGTCTACCATCCACCATTGACCGTTCAGTTTAGTGGTACGAAAGTAACCGGTTGCTTCTAACTTAGGACCATCTTTCCAACCACCGTATTGGGAGCGCTCTTGCCATTGCTCACCACTTAATGAAGCGAGCTCTTCCTCAGCCCACTGCTTCAACTGTGCCTCACTGTTAACAACTACCGACGAATCAACTCGAGTACTCTGGCCAAATTCATCCACTAAGTTGGTTAGCCAGTTTGGATTGATGTCTGGGTTCTTCCTCAAACGGAAGTTACTTACGGTCAATGATTTAGAGGTTACATTGCCAATAGTGAGAAGTCGTAGACCAGTAACACGCTGTAAATTTGACTCAAGTGGTTTCCATGAACGCCATATCATTCGAAGTTCATTGCTGTCCCACGATGGCGGATCACCCCAAAAACCAATTTGAGATTCAGCTTCTACACCACTTACAGGAAAATACAATACGCCGTCAAACCCTTGCGGGATAGCCACAGCATGGCGTTGAAGCACATGTTTTTCATCGAGCAAATCCACGTACAAATGTACTGAAGCATCACTGGTATTTTGAACATTGAACGCAAGATTACTCTCTGGGTAACTAGTAAAATCCCAGCTAGATGAGTTACTTAACACCAGTGAAGGCATATGTTCGTTTGATGGGAAGGTCAGTGCCAACACTGACTCATTGTCTATCTCTTCGAGGCTATAAACAGCCCCGTCACTATTTAACGTTAATGCGTCGTCACCAGAGACATGGAAAGACAAATAAGGTTGGCTTTCTTTAGCGGCCGCCGACGTCATTGGTTCGCTTATAGTCTCTTGTGAGGCTGGGCTACACCCCAACAATAGACAGGTGGAAATGCTAGCGAGTGCGCCGGTAACAACGCGGCTTACTCTCGATCGTCGACTTGTAAAACCTAAAGTTTGGTCTTCGCAGCGCACCACTGGTAACTCACAATGCCGTGTATTCTTCACTTTACTCCTCCTATAAGTACAAACTTTCAAAACCACTTTGCATACTGTTAACAATCTACAATCATAACTTACAAAATTCAAAGTTTATTTGGAGAAGAGTCAATCGTGTTGAACTCGTATTACTGAATTTTACAGTCCAAGAATAGTTGAAATATTTAACGCAGTGGTCTCTAAAGCGTCAATATCCATCTCACTAAAGCCTTTAGCGTCAACGCTTTCCACCTTTGACAAGCTGAGTGCTCCAATCTGTTTCCCTTTGTTTTTTCCTACCAAGGCAACATGCTCAATTACACCAGGTATGTAAGACGTGGATCCGCTATAACTGGAGGACATTTGTATGTCGTTCAAGGTATTAATAAAGGTTTGCCGTTCCATGTCGCTCATCGAGTGCCATGTTAAATCGCGCTCGAATATCAATCGTCTTACTTCGTCATTACTGTGCGCAAGTAGCACTTTACCCGCGTTAGATTCAAGGGTAGAAAATACAGCGCCTTCGGCAACAGAAAGAGAGACTGGTCCTGGGCTCCGGGCATGAACAAGCACCATAGTTTGACTTTGATGTAGGATACTCAGTTGACAAGATAAGCCTGTTTGATGGGCTAGGTCGTCCATTAATGGGATGGATTGTTGACGAAGTTCATCTAACGGAGATATTGAACGAGATAAATTATACAGCTTAAATGATAACCGATATTTCCCACTGGTAGCGTCTCGTCTCAGATAACCGTTCATCTCTAGGTTGACGAGGATTCTAAAAATTTCGTTAGTACTTCTACCCACGCCTTTAGCAATTTCAGATTGAGTATAGGCGTGTGAGGAAGACGCTAGAAATTGAAAAATTTCAAAACACTTGTCGAGCGCCGGAACGGCGTACTTTTTACTGATTTCTTGCTGTGCTTTTGCAATATCCACAATTCCTCCAATTTCATCTGTAAAAGCGAAAAAAATTTGTGCTTGGACATGCCATGCAGCATGAGTGCTGAACATATTTCATATATAAAACTCACTTTTTTCAGCAAAAATAACATTGAATTAACCCGAAATACACATAAGATTGTTTACATTCAACATAAAACTTAAATAACAAAAGTAACTATTACGGAGGCCAACGTGGCACACCCTTATCTTTCTCAAGAGCAAATCGAGCAGTTTAATAAAGACGGCTACATCATTATTCGCAACTACTACAACGAAGACGAAATTGGAAAATTGCAAAGCGCGGTGTTTAGTGATGACAACCTTTATAGTAATGCTTGGGATAAAAAGGACGCCTCAGGAACAGTGAGTAAAGTGAGCCTGTGGCAAGATTTGGGCGATGACTTTTACGCCATGTTCTCAAGAGGCAAGCGCCTATCTAACGCCGTTGAACAGTTACTTGAGGAACCTGTGTTTCACACAACTACTAAGATAATGATGAAAGAGCCGTTCGTTGGTGGAGCGTGGGAATGGCATCAGGATTACGGCTATTGGGCCACCGACAACTTCCACCTCTATCCGCAACTCGTCAGCTGCATGATAGCTATCAATAAAGCGACCATTGAAAACGGTTGTTTACAAGTGTTGAAAGGCTCACATCATATCGGGCGGATAGACCATGGTAGAACCGGCGATCAGAAAGGCGCTGACATGACGTTTGTAGAAGAGGCAATGAAGCATCACGAATTGATTAATGTGGAACTCGAACCGGGCGATACCTTGTTCTTCCACTGTAATTTGTTGCATAAGTCTAATCAAAACCGCTCTGAACATCCGCGCTGGGCGTTTATCGCAGCATATTGTGGCGAGTCTGCCAAACCCTTTAAAGAGAATTCCCTCGTATATCGTCCACTTGAGAAAGTTGAAGACGATGCCATCCTTAACTGGACGGCGTAAGCCCAGTGGCGATGTGGCCTTTGGTTAGAAGGAACTTTCACCAAGGGCCACATTCTCTGCTTTTACCAGCTAACTCCCCACGCAAGGGGTAAGTTTCATCGGGTGCAAGTGTCCCGCTTTCCACTGCGCCAAATATAGATTGCCGTCGTCGGCCATCAACAGTCCGTGGCAATGGTAGAAACTACCTTTGTTATTGGTTACTGCCGTGCCACTTTCAGGCAAGTCTCCTCCCAATACCGACACCAGAGTATCTGATTCATCGAATATACAAACTACACCAGAGTTGTCTTCGGGCTTACCTTTATCACCCGTCCAGCACACGGCTGCTAGCATATGGTTCTTATAAAAAATAGGCGCGTGAATGTATGCTCCCGGCACTGTCAGCTTGCGGACAAACTCACCGGAGAGGGTAAACCAGATCAACGCATGATCGGCTCTGGAACTTGCCAAAAGTAGTGGTTCTTCACCTCTTCTGTCTATGGTAATGCCATGACCATTCTTGATAGATTGCTCTGGGTTATCGCTGTCTTTGCCGAATGCGCGGATAAACTGCCCCTGAGCGTTATATTGAAGAATGAAATCGCTTCCGTAGCCGTCTATCACGTAAATATCACCATTGCTGGCAACTGTGACATCGGTAGGATTAAAAGGCATGTCTGGAGTATAGACACCCAGTGTTTGCGGATGCCCGAGAGAGAATAAAACTCGGCCGTTTCTTGTAGTTTTCGCAACACTCCCCGCTTGAGGAATCATTTTGTTGTAAGGCGAATCCCACGCTTCCGTAGACACTCCGTCCCACTGAGGATTAACAATCCATCCGCTATCCACAATGAACAAAAAAGTTTCGCCTTCCTCCTCGACTATCTCTAAACCGTGCGCACCGGGCCACTGGGTACCCCACCCATCGGTGATTTGACCAGAAAAATCATACTCCACAATGTTATTTGCGGGATTGTCGGTAACGAGCAATATTTTATCTTTGTCTTGCACCAGCGCGTGTGCGTTCTCTAATTTCACGTCACTTATTTGTTGTTGTCCCCAGTTTTCATCTACTTCAAACTGCCAATCGCCCTGCCCTAGAATCATTTATGTGCTCCTTTAACTCGATAAATAAACTGATTTAAGCGCGAGTAAACACCTTGGTCTCTATAACTTGCACCCAATCCAAATAATACATTTTATTGTTGACAATTAACACTATCGATCAAATACTACATCCCGTCGACATTTTGTTTACAATTAACAAACAGCAGCAGGACACACACTATGAAGAAAGTAGGATTGACGGCGTTGTCGGTAGCCATAGCCAGTGCATTGGGCAGCTCCCCAGTATTTGCGCAGGACACAGAGGCAGATGCCAACGTTGAAGTTATTCAAGTAAAAGGTATTCGCGGCTCACTTTCATCCGCCATGGATGTTAAACGTGACTCATCAGGTATTGTTGATGCTATTTCAGCAGAAGATATCGGTAAATTCCCAGACACCAACCTCGCAGAATCATTACAGCGTATTACTGGTGTATCCATTGACAGAACGAACAACGAGGGTAACCAAGTTACCGTGCGTGGTTTTGGACCAAGCTTCAACTTGGTTACGTTAAACAATCGCCAAATGCCAAACTCATCAGCGTTGGAAACCGCAGGCATTTCACGTAGCTTCAATTTTAGAGAAATTGCTGCAGAGAGTGTTTCAGGCGTTGAAGTCTATAAAACAGGTAAAGCTCATGTATCGTCAGGTGGTATTGGCGCAACGATAAACATCAATACCGCTCGCCCATTCTCTTTAGATCCTTTTGTTGCTGTTTGGAGTGCTAAAGCAGTTATGGACACAAGTGTGACGGTAGGCGACGACGTCACTCCTGAAGTCTCTGGCATGATAAGCAGGACGTTCGGCGACAGGAAGTTTGGTATTCTAGCGTCTTTCTCACATGCAGAGCGTCACAGCCATGTGGACCGTATCGGTGCATTTAACTGGGCACAAGGCTACCCAGGTCAAGCAGATCCTGATACCAGTGCCATTGATACCTCACGTAACCCAACGCTAACCACATGGCGCACACCTACCGTTGATTTGGACGATGCTAACTATGAGCGTGAGCGTCAGAACGGCGCATTAGTACTTCAATATGCACCCACTGACACAGTAACCATTACCGCAGATTACGTGATGTCTCGCCTTGATGACAAAGGCAACATGAACCGTATGAGCTTCTGGTTCGACAACGTGGAAACTGGTGCTGCGGACGTTAACGGTACCATTATCAATCCTGGTCGCATGAATGATGAACTTAACTTCTGGTCGTGGGAGTACAACTTCGAGACAGAGAACGATTCATACGGCTTGAATGTGGACTGGCGAGCCACTGATGCTCTTCGCTTTACCCTCGATTATCATGACTCAACCTCTCACTCGAACCCTGGCGCCTTGCCTGCGGAGCGCTTAGCTAACTTGAAGAATCCGTTTGGTGCTCTAGCTCCTGTCACCATTGGTGCAGACTTTAGCGGCGACATTCCGCGAGTGAGTTACGACGATTCTGCGTTAGATGGTGGCGCATACGCTCTTGCAAACATTGAGGGTGACTTGTACCAAGAGCGTGGTTTTGAGGTAGAGAACAACATCGAGCAAATCCAGTTTGCGGGTAAATGGATGAACCAAGAAGATGGTGCATTAGACGCCATTAACTTTGGCTTAGCCCATACCATTTACACCATAGACTCAGTAAAAATTAATGGTGCAAACTTTGGTTTAGGTAACGGTGCCCTTGATATCAGTAACCTCGATTTGACCTTTAACCCTGGCGACATTGGTTTTGAATTTGTACCGGTATACAGCGCCGCTCAGTTCATCGATTTGGTTAAAGAGCAAGGCCTATTCATTGAGCCTAACAAAAGCCTAAATGGTATTGAAGAAACCACTACTGCGGCATTTGTTAGCTTTGATTTTGTTACCGACTTTAATGATATGGAAGTTCGCGCTAATGTGGGTCTTCGCTACGAAGAAACCGATGTTGAATCATACTCAATCAACCGCCCTGTTGTTGGTTTCAACTGGTTAACGCCACTTGAAATGTCAAAAGTATTTGCCGACACCGAAGTGTCTGAAACGCTAGACGGCGCTTATGAGCACTTCCTGCCAAACATAGATTTCAGCATTAGCTTTACCGACGAACTTGTTGGTCGTTTTGCCTACAGCAGAACTGTTGCGCGAAGTGATATCACCGCAATGTTCCCTGCAACAAGTCTGAATAATCACTTGGCGACGGGTCCGTTCAGAGCATCACAAGGTAACCCGAACTTACTACCTTACTCTTCAGACAACATCGATATTTCACTCGAGTACTACTACGACGAAGGCAGTTATGTGTCTGTAGGTCACTTCAGAAAACAAGTAGACAACTTTATTGCAGTTGGTGAAGAAGAACGTGTTATCGAGGGTCCAAATGGTCCATTGACCAACCCTGCAGCGAATCCACGTCCTGGTTGCCCAGGCGGCGCAGCAGATAACCCCGATCCAAACTGTGTCTCTCAACCCGGTGATCCTGCCATTGAATGGATAGTGTCTACGCCGCTTAACTTAGACGAGACTCAAGTGTACGGCTGGGAATTCAATGTTCAACACATGTTCAGTGATACTGGCTTCGGTACCATTGTTAACTACACCATGGTGGACAGTAATGATACCTACGATGTGTATTCACTTGAAAACGACTTCGCACTGCCAGGCCTAAGTGACTCTGCGAACTTTATCGCCTTTTACGAGCAAGACAATTATCAAGTTCGTGTTGCCTACAACTGGCGTGACGCCTTCTTATTGTCTGGCGGTTTAGAACCGTTATTCACCGAAGCGTACAGCCAAATAGATATCTCTGCGAGCTATGACATTAACGACAGCTTGTCTGTATTTGTTGAAGGGATAAACGTAACTGACGAAGCAACCCGCCGTCACCAGCGTTTCTCGAATCAAATCCGAGACTATGAAGTTTATGGTCCACGATACAACGTGGGTATTCGCGGTAAGTTCTAAAGTTGGAGGGCCAGCAGTTAACACTGCTGGCCATTTTCATTATGCAATCTACGCTAGAGAATATTGTTATTGTTGGTGGCGGTACCGCAGGATGGCTTACTGCTGGCATATTAGCGGCCTCATTTAAACGCAATAACCAAACAAAGCTCCCTACTATCACTCTTGTTGAATCCCCTAATATTCCTATTGCAGGTGTTGGTGAAGGAACATGGCCATCAATGCGCCGTACCCTGAAACATTTGGGTATTCGGGAAAGCGATTTCATTACCCAATGTGATGCCACATTCAAACAAGGTGCTAAGTTTTCGGGTTGGGTCACAGGTTCACCAGAAGATAGCTACTACCATCCCCTTGTACTTCCCCACCGATACGACCTTGAAAATCTAGCGACACACTTTGTGAATAGTGCACCCGAGCAAGATTTTGCATCACTACTCTGTGCGCAAGGGGCAATTTGCGATTTAAATCTTTCGCCGAAAAACATGAGCCACAAAGACTACCAAGGTCATCTCAACTACGCCTACCATCTCGATGCCACCAAGTTTTCTCAATTTCTTCAAAGCCATTGTTCCAAAGAGCTAGGTGTACAGCATGTTGTTGCCAACGTGCAACTGGTAGAATCTGCACCCGATGGAGATATCGCTGCACTTCTCATTGACGACGGCAAGCGGATAAGTGGTGATCTATTTATTGATTGCTCGGGATTCAAAGGGTTACTGATCAACGAACACTTCAACGTACCCTATAAGTCTTGTAAAGATATTCTTTTCAGCGACCGTGCCGCCGCTATTCATTTGCCTTACCCTCAAAACGACACCATTGCACCCTACACCATTTCCACGGCTACAGATGCAGGTTGGATTTGGGACATCGGTCTCCCATCGCGGCGAGGAACCGGCCACGTCTACAGCAGTGAATTTATGTCTGACGACGAAGCAGTCAACGTTCTATCTCACTACGCAAACCAAACCATTTCTGCAGATGACGTTCGACTTTTCAATATCGAGCCCGGATATAGAGAGCGCTTTTGGCACAAAAACTGTGTTGCCATCGGTTTAAGTGCTGGCTTTTTGGAGCCTCTAGAGGCGTCATCATTGGTGCTCGTTGAAATGTCTGCACATTTTATCGCTGAGCAGTTTCCCAATCATAAAAATATTGTTCCTATTGTGGCTAACCGCTTCAATAACACATTTAGTTATCGCTGGTCTCAGATCATCGATTTTCTGAAGCTACACTACGTATTGAGCGAGAGAACTAGTCCGTTCTGGCAACGTCATCGAGACAAGTCCACGTGGACAGATAGCCTCAAAGAGCAACTCGAGCTATGGAAGTATAACGTCCCATGGCATGGCGACTTTGACCATGCTCGAGAAGTGTTTCCCTCAGCAAGCTACCAATATGTGCTATACGGCATGCGGCCACGCTACACGCGACCTAGTGCTAATCAACCTCACGGAGCGCTAGAGCAAATTAAACGCGCAGAGGCAAATGTTAAACAACAAATTTCTCAATTTTCACAACAGTTGTACGACCAACGTACCTTACTGCACCACCTAGTCAACGCTCACTAAAACAAAAGGAAAAGGCATGACAGACTATCAACAACTCAGTGCGACACTGCATAAAGACCTTAAAGTAAAACCGAACTACAAGAGCTTACCTCTGTTCAGGGAAAATACGTTTCCTGTTCTTGCCTGCGAGCTAGAAACACTGCAGCGTGAGTACCCGGTTGTATTTCTCAAATCACCAAAGTCTGGAAAACTCAGCTTACACCTACTTACTGGTTTAGATGAAGGACAGAACGCGTTTATCAATAACGGAGTCTGGCTCGCCGACGCTGTGCCTTTATACGTTGAACTGCATCCCTTCTACCTCTCGACGATTCAGGGCAATCAAGCAAGTATTTCGTTATCACCAGAGCACCCCTGCTTTGCTAATGAAGCAGGTATTCCCCTATTCACCCAAGACGGACTTCCATCAGAATTTTTACAAAAAATTCAAAAACAATTATCACTTGCCTACCAAAGTCAGAAAGAAACTGATAGATTAATATCATTTATTGAAACATATGACCTTTATAGAGACTTAAAAGTTAATTTTATCGACCACAAAGGTGAAGCACAGTCGCGGCAGGGCATGCTTATCCCAGATACGGCGAAGCTTCTAAGTTTAGATAAAGACATCATTATTGAAGCACTAGAGCAAGGGCACTATCGCTCAATGGTACTCATTGAAGCGAGCATGAGAAGCATGGACGGGCTGATTTACAAATCAGTGTCTGGTGCACAGCAGGTTTCTTAACACATTATAATAATAGAGGTATAAGAGATGGTGACGATTAAAGATATTGCTCGTAAAGCTGGTGTATCACCGGCCACGGTATCCAGAGTAATTAACAGAACAAAGCCCGTTTGCAAAGAGACACGGGAAAGAGTTCAAGCTGTTATTGCGCATTATCGTTATAAACCAAATCAACACGCCCGCGCTTTGGTTACGGGTGCCAATCCACTTGTCGGTCTCGCTTATCAGCGTAATGCTGACTTTGATAATGGGATTGTTCACGAGATAGAAACCTTGGCGCAAGCAGACAATGCCCCCTTACAGATAAGAAGTGCGGGCGCCCATGCGAACGATGAACTCAATGCAATCACTTCGTTACTCGCGCAAGGGTGCAGTTTAGTATTTGTTCACTCAGTGTATTGTGACGACCATACACTCTCTACAATGGCTAAGCACTATGATCAACTTTACTTTATTGGTCGCCATATTGACGGAGCTCAAAACCGCTGTGTTTTCGTTGAAATGCAAAATACACCGAGACTAGAAGAGCACACCACAGCACAACAGTTTAAAAGAAGTTGTAGCTCGTTGTTGGAGTCAGCAAGGCTCTGCTACCTACAAGGTATGCAGAGTTTATCGGTATAACCAAACGATAAGCACCCTTGGATAGCTCGGGCTTTGCGACCCGTTTTGTAACGCAAAGCCCAACTCGCTCTAGATACGTTGAATTTAAACTAATAGTTAAGCGTAATAGTAACGGCAAACACGTAAAATTCCTCTATACTTGCATGTTTGAAAAGCGCGAAAATTCAACGTATCTAATATTTTATAGTTTCCGATGGTAATTACGACAGAAGCTCAACTTAAACAAAAACAAAAAACCTACAAATACGCCCTCTTTGCCTCTGTCGTTGTGTTTATGTGCTTCGCGTTCTGGCAAGGTTATTCGGCCCTCCAAGTACATCAGCGTTATCAGCAAAGTCTCATGCAAAGTGTTATCGCTCGTATTTCAAGTGAATATCAGTTACTTGTTGCTGCTAACAAAAGTGTACTCAATGAGTTTCAACAAACCCATCGAGAAACGCTATCCAAATTATATGAAGAGGGTCCACTAGCCCGTCAGGCAGAATACATGGAAGTCCTCAGAGCGTTAAAGGAGAAAAATGAAAACATTCGTTTGTTTTCCATTATCTCTCCAGCGCGCTCAGGTGTATTTCAACATATCACTGGAGATTTTTTACCCGACTGCAAAGAAGAAATTCGTTCTACCTTCGACAACACAGAACAAGAAGAGTTGTTCTTGCACCGTAGCAGTAAGAGCATACATTACGACCTGTTACTTCCTCTATTTGACCACCCCGGCGCCTACTTCTTCGTGGCATTTAATGTGGACCCCATTCAAGAAATGCTGACTAAGTTTAGCTTGCCTCATCAAGAGTTATTTCTGTTGAGAAATGACAATATTGGGAAGATTGAGCTCAGCTCAACCAATGAGATTTCTGATAATATTGCTGGTCTAGTCATGACCACGGACGAAATCGAGCAATTTAGTTTTATTGAACCTATTGAAAATACCCGTTGGAATCTGGCAATCAGACTGTCCGAAAGCTATCGTACTCAAATCATTAAAGCTTCCGTTACCCGTGCTGTTTTAATGACAGTGTTTTTCTGTCTAATTTTGCTGTTTGTGTATCGCCTCATTCGCCGATCTACCTCGCAGTTAATACAAGTACGGGATTACCTGTACCAACAGCAAAAATACGATCCTTTAACAGGCGCTTTCACACAAAATGCGTTTGTAAATCAGGTCACTCGTTTTCTTTCAACCAGTAACAGAACAGATAAGTTTTTAGTGTCATTTAAATTTGCGAAAGACGTAAATACCTCCGACAAAGACTTGCATGAAGAGTATTACGTAAAGCACTTCTCCTCTGCGCTCATGACTTTCCTTGGTGATGAATATACTTATGGTCGGGTAAACGACATCATACTTGTCATATCATCAAAACTCGGCACTAAACGACTCAACCACCTCGCAGAAGCCTCGTTGAAATACGTAGAAGACTTCAACATGCGATACAATGATAATTTGAACATTCAGATGGTTGCTATCCCACTCAACGAAAAATTTAGTGCGGGATTAGAACTCGTTCGAGCAGTATGTGGTATTCAAGCCAATCGGCAACCTACACCATTAACCGTGGTAGATGCCGATAGTGAAGAAGTGAAACAAGTTTTTGAGGATCAGTATCTAGTACAGAGTTTATCAGAGGCCATTGCCAATGAGACCCTACTTCTCTATCGTCAGGCGATTTCAGAGGTCGGGCATGAAGGTAACAGTGTTGAACAATATGAGGTGTTGTGCCGGCTAGAGTTAGATGGAGAAATAGTTTCTCCAATGAAATTTATCCCACTGGCAGAACAGTCTGACTTAATTGTTTCGCTAGATAAATACATGTTTAGAAAGTCGCTAGAAAAACTTACCGAATCGTCGTTACAGACGACCTTATCTATAAACCTCTCAGGAAAAACCCTGACACACCCTAATCTTAAAACCTTTATTGAAGACGGTTTTAAACAATATGACATTGCACCGGCTCGTATCACCTTCGAAGTTACCGAAACATACGCAGTAACCCATATTGACGAGGCGAAAGCTTTTATTTCTTGGGCACGTGCTCTTGGTTGCCAGTTTGCTTTGGACGATTTTGGTCAAGGTGTTTCATCATTTAGCTACCTCCAATCGCTTCCTATCAGTAAGCTGAAAATTGATGGCTGCTTTATCAAGGACATTCATAAAAACACCAAAAACCGAATGATCGTGTCCACCATGGTCAATTTGTGTCACCAATTTAAATTAGCCTCAGTCGCTGAATTTGTCGAGGATGAGGAGATACTTACAGTATTACGTGATATTGGTGTTGATTATGCGCAAGGGTACGGCATTCACAAACCTGAGCGGTGGTGAGCTTGAGCAATGAGAATTGCGAGGCTTGCTAGTTTTCAACCAAATAGCGAGACACCTGAACATTACCTTCAGTAACTTTAGAATCCAATACACCACCTACCGACAATACCATGCCGTTTGACGGTAAGTTATTGGTGTAACAGTGAATATGAACAGGATTTATTGACCTAGACCGTGCGATCTCGACGGTTTTGTGCAATAGCAAACTGCTTAATCCTTTGCCGCGGTACGATGGTCTTACGCCCATGCCAATATGTCCTCCAACATGAGCAATATTATCGTTGAGATAATGACGTAGGTTAGCCACACCGATCAAGGTTTCACCTTTCACTAACCAGTAAGTAGAGCTTGGGACGCCTCCTTCGGGCACCCAATGCCCTTTAGACAGATCATCTAGTTGCTGCAGGTACGCATTGAAGTCAGTAGAATCTAAATCAAGAACAAATGGGTAACGCTCTTCGTTACCCAATTCAGCAAGATATTCACGAAAACTGGCTTCATAGCGCAGGGCCGGAACTACCAATTCCCAGTCAAGATTACGCTCGGTCAAAAATTACCACGTGAGGTCGTCAGGAATTTCATAATCCGCGTACCAGTCATTCTCATCTTCTTCAGCACCGCTAGCATCCTTAGTATCAAGGTCAGCACGGTAAACAATTGAAGATTCGTCACGCTGAGCAATCTTGTCGGCGACTGGCGTGGGTACAAGCTCATAGGCTTCATCTTGTATCACCACAACCAAACGGCCTTTAGTCACTTGCTTGTGTATTTCATCACTCACGTACATGCGTTTCACCACATTGTCGTGAGTAAAATTAAGCAACACATCGCCATCTCGTTTTTGCTTGTTTACATTAATGAGTTGGCGAACTTGAGCCGCAATTGAACGCTGTTCTCGCGCTTGTTGTTGCTGCTCATTGAGTGCTCTGTCTCGCGCCTTTTTATCTTCCGCTGCTTTTTGTGCGGCGAGTGTTGCTTCATCCACAACAGGCTGTTTTTGTTTATTTTTAAGCTTTTGCTTTTTGCGCTTGTCTGCACGAGCTTGTTTGGCAGACGCTTTGTCCGCCAAACCCGCTTTAAGTAGTTGGTCCTGTAACGACGCCATACTTCAATCTCTTACTTTTTCGCTTTACTTTTGGCAGTGGACTTACTGCTGGTTTGCACTTCCCACTTACCGTCGTTGTACCATGCAGACCAGCCAGATGCCTTACCTGCACTATTTTCAGACATCACGTATTGTTGCTTAGTTTTTCTACTATAACGTACCAGCGCAGGATTACCCTCTGGATCTTCTTGTGGAGCATCCGCTAAGTAGTAAAACTTAGGCGAAATTCGATCGCGGAAGCGAGCTAGTTCAGCAACCTTCGGAGCACGGGTTTCCCTTGATTTAGGGAAATTGTGTGCCGCTAGGAAAATACCAGACGCACCGTCGCGCAACACAAAGTGAGCGTCCGATTTTTCACACGGTAGCTCGGGTAAAAATACCGGATCTTCTTTTGGTGGTGCTGGCTCACCGCTTCTTAGCAGTTTACGCGTATTCTTACATTCAGTATTAGTACAACCGAAGTACTTACCGAACCGTCCATTTTTAAGTTCCATGTCACTGCCACACTTATCGCATTCGATAATCGGACCGTCATAGCCTTTAATTTTGAACGTTCCTGTTTCAATCAAGGTACCATCACAGGTGGGCGTATTACCGCATACATGGAGCTTACGAGTTTCATCAACTAGGTAGCTATCCATGGCGGTGCCGCATTTCGGACAGCGTTTCTTGGCTCGAAGCGCTTCAGTCTCTAATTCATCTTCGTCATCGACCTTAACCACCTCGTCACCTGCGGTGAGATTCATGGTATTGGTACAGCGCTCTTTAGGTGGCAGGTTATAACCTGAACACCCCAAGAATACACCTGTAGAGGCTGTTCTGACGTTCATTTCACGACCGCATTTATCACATTCTACCCCAGAAGGAACAGCTTGGTTGAGGCGCATCCCCCCCTCTTCAGGATCCTTTTCTGCGGTTAGCAACTTGTTATAAAAGTCGCTATAAAATAAATTGAGTACGTCTTTCCAGTTTTTATGACCGTCGGCTATATCATCAAGCTGTTGCTCCATGTTAGCCGTAAAGTCATAACTCATTAGGTCGTCAAAGTTTTCCAACAAGCGGTCGTTAACAATTTCACCCATCTTTTCAGCGTAAAAACGTTTGTTTTCCAAACGCACATAACCGCGGTCTTGAATGGTAGAAATGATACTTGCGTAAGTTGAAGGTCGGCCAATACCTCGCTTCTCAAGCTCTTTAACCAGTGACGCTTCGTTAAATCGAGCAACCGGCTTGGTGAAGTGCTGCTTAGGGTCAAATTGTTGTAGTGTAAGCACATCGCCTTGTTGTACATCAGGCAACATGACTTCTTCTTCACCCTTTTTACGCACTTGAGGTTGTACTCTTGTCCAACCATCAAATTTAAGTACCCGACCTTTGGCAGTCAGTCCGTAATCTCCCGCTGCAACCTTGATAGTTGTAGCGTCATATTTCGCTGGAGTCATTTGACATGCCACAAACTGACGCCAAATAAGCTCATATAGGCGCTGTGCGTCACGCTCCATGTCTTTTAGGCTGGCAGCGGTAACTTGCACGTTTGAAGGTCGAATCGCTTCGTGAGCTTCCTGAGCGCCTTCTTTACTGCCGTAGCGCAGTGGATTGTCAGGTAAATATTTGCTTCCGAAATTATCGTCGATGTACGCACGACAACTATCAAGCGCTTCCTGACTCAAGTTTGTTGAGTCAGTACGCATGTAGGTAATGTGGCCAGCTTCATATAAGCGTTGGGCCATCATCATGGTCTTTTTAACGCCAAAACCAAGACGAGTACTTGCCGCTTGCTGAAGTGTTGACGTAATAAATGGTGCAGATGGACGGCTTTGTGTCGGCTTAGATTCGCGACTCTCAACCACATACTGTGCTTGTTTCAGCTCGTCTAATGCTTTATCAGTTTGCGCTTTATTAACTGGTTTGAAATTCTTACCGAGATGTTTAGCCACCAGCATGCGCAACGCGGAAGCTTTTTCACTGTTGAGGTCAGCGTGAACATCCCAAAACTCTTCAGGAACGAACGCTTTAATTTCTCGCTCACGCTCAACGACCAGTCGAACCGCTACGGATTGGACGCGGCCTGCAGAAAGTCCTCTGGCAACCTTTTTCCACAATAATGGAGAAACCATGAAGCCCACAACGCGATCAAGAAAACGTCGTGCTTGCTGCGCGTTCACCCGGTCCACATTAAGTTCACCAGGCTCCGAGAACGCCTCTTGAATTGCGTTCTTCGTAATCTCGTTAAAGACTACGCGCTGGTATGTCTTGCCTTTGGTACCCAATAACTCCTGAAGGTGCCATGCAATTGCTTCTCCTTCGCGGTCCAAATCGGTTGCGAGATAGATGGTGTCAGCATCCTTGGCTAGCTTCTTGAGTTCATTGACTACCTTTTCTTTACCCTGAAGCACTTGGTAGTGCGCTTTCCAGTCTTTTTCAGGGTCAACACCCATACGATCCACGAGCTTGAGGTACTCATGTCTTCGTAAGTATTCGGCGCGTTTTGAGTCGCTATATGTTTTCAGTTCTTTTGCCGTCTTTTTCGGCTCTACCTTACCTAATGCTTTGGTAGGTAGGTCGCGAACGTGGCCCACAGAACTTTTTACGATAAAATTTTTACCGAGATATTTATTTATCGTTTTTGCTTTTGCTGGCGACTCGACTATGACCAGTGATTTTGCCATATATTTGAATTAAACCCGTTGATTTTTAACGAATATTTCGCTTTAACATTGTAATTTCAGGCGGTCAGACAGTAACGTACTGGCCCCTTCTCTTTTTTAACATATATCTACAAAGTGAATGGAAAACAAGATCTTCTTCATACTTATTCTTTTGCCCGTACTAAATACGCTCAAAATCAGTACAAAAATTAATCACCTCGATTGGCAAAGGCCCCAAAAGCCGTATAATGCCGCCATCTGAAGGGGTTATAAAACAGTTTTCCCCACAGAATCGCTCAGTGATGAGTTCATAAAATAAGGTAGCGTGAAAACGCCAAAAAACCAGAGAGAACAAGCATGAAGCAATTTGAAGTAAACTTTGATGGCTTAGTCGGACCTACACACAACTATGCCGGTTTATCTTTTGGTAATGTCGCCTCTCTTAACAATGCCAACGCAAACAGCAGCCCGAAACAAGCTGCTAAGCAAGGCCTTGCTAAGATGAAAGCACTGTCTGATATGGGTATGATGCAAGGCGTGCTCGCGCCTCAGGAACGCCCCGACATTGCCGCACTTCGACGACTCGGGTTTTCTGGTTCTGACGCTACCGTTTTGGAAAATGCAGCAAAGCAATCAAGAGAGATATTTTTAGCATGTTGCTCTGCATCTTCAATGTGGACGGCAAACGCTGCGACAGTTTCTCCTAGCGCAGATACGTCGGACGGGAAAGTTCACTTTACCCCGGCTAACTTAACCAACAAATACCACCGTTCATTGGAGCCAGAAGTTACGGGTAGAATATTAAAAGCAACCTTTGCCGATGAGAAGTACTTTGCCCACCATCAGCACCTTCCAGACAACGAACATTTCGGTGACGAAGGTGCGGCTAACCATACTCGCCTTTGCAGCGAATATGGGCGTGCAGGAGTAGAAGTGTTTGTCTACGGTCGTCATGCATTCAACCCTAGCATGCCTGCACCTAAAAAATATCCAGCAAGACAGACACTTGAAGCTTGTCAGGCAGTTGCTCGTCTACACGGTTTAAGTGACGAGAACGTTGTATATATGCAGCAAAATCCAGATGTTATTGATCAGGGTGTTTTCCATAACGATGTTATTGCAGTTGGTAATCAAAATGTATTGTTTTATCACCAACAGGCCTTTCATAACACCGACGCTGGATTGGCTGAAATTCGCAGCAAATTCGGCGAAGAAGAACTCCACTTTGTTGAAGTTCCTACCAGTGAAGTCTCCGTAAACGACGCTGTGAAAAGCTACCTTTTTAACACGCAAATTATCACTCTGCCTTCGGGGGATATGACGATTATTGCGCCTACTGAGTGTCAGGACAACCCTGCAGTAAAAACTTACTTAGACAAGCTTGTGACCTTATCTACCCCGATAAAGTCAGTTAACTACTTTGATGTAAAGCAAAGTATGCGTAACGGTGGTGGTCCTGCGTGCTTGCGTTTACGCGTAGCCATGACCGAGCAAGAACTCGCCGCAGTTAACGGCGCAACACTCATCAATGATGCTCAATTTGAAAGGCTCAATGCATGGGTAGATAAACACTATCGCGATGTGCTCTCAGAAGATGACTTGAGAGATCCAAACCTGCTTATCGAATCTCGCACAGCACTAGACGAGTTAACACAACTACTTGAACTAGGCTCTGTTTACCCGTTCCAGCGAGTGTAGTTAAACAGCATATACGCCAACGCCGCCCCCTGGAATGGGGCGGCATGTAGTAAAGAATGATTTGTATTTGCCGATGCGTGTCGGCGATTAATCTATTGTCGAGCAGTCTGAAGTAATACCGAATGGACTGTTTGGCGGTGATGCGCCATCCACGGTTAAATCAGCGGCAGGGATCCCCAAGGTATAGTAGTGATCTGCACTAGCCTCACTACCATTTGACTGACCAAACACTGTAACGACAGCTTCATACCAAAAACCATAGTTTCTTGGGTAGCGGTACTCCAATTCAGCCTGGCCGTTTTCATCAGTAACTCCAGCTCCCGAAACGGATATCGTTCCCACTATGCCAGGAGTCAAAAAGCCATCTTGGTTATTGTCTTCATCAAACGGTGAAGTATCAAGAATGCCGTTACCGTTGACGTCTTCATTGTTGCATACGGCAGTGACTTGTTGTTCCCATAATCCCAGTAATTCGTTCCATACCCAATAGCCTTTCATGTAGACACCGTTAGCTACATATTTAACGGGAGTCGCAGATGCGGTTAAGGCTACGTCGCTCACGGGCTGCCCCGCGGAATCAGAAACAAATACGGAGAAACGTTTCAAATAGGTACTCGTATCTGGTGACTCAATAATATTTCCTGTACCTACCGATATATCAAAGGCTCTATTTCCCACGGTAAGGAAGACAGTATCTGTGACAGTTGTGTTATCGGCCACTTCTGCGCGAATTGCCACAGAATCTTCACTGCTTACAGCACCTGACGTAAATACTGTGGATGCTACGCCCTTACTGTCAGTGGTGGCTTGTGAAGGAGAAATAGAACCAGTAGAGGTATCGCTGACATTAAAGTTTACCACGGTGTTCTTGACTAAATTGCCTGATTCATCACGCACTATGGCTGTGATAGTACTCGTTTGACCATCTGGCCCAAGAATATCTGGTGATGCATCTGCATTGAGCGAGAAAGGGGTTACAGCAACAAACTCTATCTCGGTGGTTGCCGTGACTACCACATTGCCGTCGCTGTCTCTGCCCGTGGCTGTCAAAGAGGATAGTCCAGCGTTGTCAGAAGATATGGTCATTGTAGCAACACCATTGGCATCAGTAACACCAGTAGCACCAGCAGTGATAGCGCCTCTTGATGCGCTAAATCGTACATCGCCGTTAACCACTGGCGAACCATTTTGCTCCCACAAGACCTCAATCGTGGCATCTTCAGCAAGTGGTACTTCTTCTGAGGGAACTAACACAAAACTAAATGCATCTTGCTGAACCTGAACAGCAAAGGCAATCTCTGCATTGAGTGCATTCGCTTCAATAACCGCCTCTCCTGCGGTTGTTGCAGTGAAAGTTACCGTGGCTTGTCCATCACCTCCACTCGTTACTGATGTCACCGCTTGATTGTCTATTGTCAGTGTTCCATTTGTTGCTGAGATATCTATTTGCTGATTAGGAATTGCCACACCGTCAGAATCTTGTACTCGAATCGTATAATCTACACTATCGTTTAGAATCGCCGAGGCAGTACCGTTGATCGTCACTTGTGTCCCTGTGATTTCGATTTCAACGGTTTCAACAAGATCTTCTGTTTGTGCAGTGATAGTCACAATGCGATTTGAGGCATCATTTTGAGTGGTCAGTATTGCCCGTGCTGTGCCATCTGCAGCGGTTGTCGATTGCACCAATTGCAATTCCACGCCATCCGTATCACCAGCAGAGAACATGACGTCGATATTCTCCATCAATACACTCTGAGCGTTTTTAACTAAGGCAATAAGCTCAACTTCATCTGAACCACTTGAAGCCAGTTGAACAGCACTGGCATATAGTTGTAACGAAGCGGGTTGGACGACCACGATGTCACCACTCGTTGCACTGAACGTAGTACTCCCTGTTTCCCCAGAAGATAGTGTGGCAGTAATCTCCCCATCCCCGGAAATAGTCCCTGCTTCTATTCCAATACGTGCTACTCCACTACTATCGGTACGTGCTGTGCCAGTGTCGTTGTTAAAGCCCGCTAAATCTGGATTGTTGAGGCTAAAAGTCACAAGTTTGTCAGATTGTGAAGCGCCATCACTACTGGTTACCGTGGCGATAACTGTCAAAGGATTATCATCAGACAAATTTCTGTCTTGATCGCCTGTATTATTCTCTATCGCCAACGAGATAGAGATGGTAGGGTTATTATCTGTGGGGTCTGGTGTAGCGGTATCTCTCGATATTTCTCCGCCTCCCCCGCAATTTACAAGGAAGAAAAGAGAACAAAATAATACTGGCGTTTTTAACCATGCGCGCATAATACCTTCCTGAAGGTCTCAATATTGACGATAACCGTCTTTTTTCAGTTTAAAAATCAATAGAATCTGGCACACTAAAAAAGTCTAAAACTATAAGAAAAATCCACAGGGATAATTCATGACGCAATCTGAACATAAATATAGTCTAACTACCCGGATATTCATCGGCATGACTGCCGGAATCATCCTTGGTGTACTTCTTCAACTTCTTTTTGATGATAGCGGAGATTTTGTAATCTCGATATTCGGTAGCGAGCTATCAACGTATGGCATTCTAGTAGATGGTATATTTTCAACCTTAGGTAAAATCTTCATCGCCAGTTTGAAAATGCTGGTTGTTCCACTTGTTTTTGTCTCGCTGGTATGCGGCACAAGTAACCTATCTGACCCCAGTAAGTTAGGAAGACTCGGTGCAAAATCTGTTGGTTTATATGTTGTCACAACAGCAATAGCCATCACACTGGCTATGAGCATGGCTTTATTGGTGTCGCCGGGAGAAGGGCTGAATCTAACCACTGAAGCAAGCTACGCCGCAAAAGAAGCGCCAAGTCTGTCACAGGTTATAGTAAACATGTTCCCAAGCAACCCCGTCGACTCAATGGCAAAGGGCAACATGCTTCAAATCATTGTATTTGCGGTGTTATTTGGTGTTGCAATGGCAATGACTGGCGAAGCAGGCAAACGTTTAAGCGCAATTTTTGAAGATATCAATACAGTGATCATGCGCCTTGTTACCATTATCATGAACTTAGCGCCATATGGTGTATTTGTATTGATGGCTAAGCTGTTCGCAACTATTGGTGCAGACACTATCTTCGGTCTGGCAAAGTACTTCTTCTTAGTATTATTTGTACTTATCTTGCACGCCCTAGGTACTTATTCTTTGCTGCTAAAACTGCTTACTGGTTTGAGCCCAATCACCCTATTCAAGAAAATGCGTGACGCTGCCTTGTTTGCATTTAGTACGTCAAGTAGTAGTGCCACGCTGCCGGTAACCATGGAAACTGCACGAAACAAGTTAGGCGTTGGTAACTCTGTATCGTCTTTCACCTTGCCACTAGGCGCGACGATTAATATGGATGGCACTGCAATTATGCAAGGTGTCGCTACTGTGTTTATCGCTCAAGTATACGGCGTTGACTTGAGCTTCGGCGATTTCATGATGGTAATACTCACTGCAACCCTCGCGTCTGTTGGAACCGCGGGTGTACCCGGTGTTGGCCTTATCATGCTGGCTATGGTACTACAACAAGTCAATTTACCGGTTGAAGGTATCGCGCTTATTATCGGCGTAGACCGCTTACTGGATATGACCCGAACTGCAGTTAACATCACCGGTGACTGTATGGTGTCATGTGCGGTTGCCAAAGGCGAAGGTGAATTAGACGTTGACGTCTTCAACGACCCCAATGCTGGTGCAAAAGAAGAAGAAATCGATTTCAAACACTTCGACAAAAACGCATAACACTGGCTATTTTTAAGCGGCGCCACATGTTTTGCGTCGCTTTTAGAGGAAGCATTAGTCATTTTACCGCACGCCGTAAACCCTTCCATGGGGGCTCGGCTTCGGCATCCATGCCTCAGACGGCTGTAAAAAAACTAACGCTTCCTCTCTTATTTCCCATTGTTATTAACTACATATTGGCTGTTTTTGTCCCAACATATTCAAAACATCTTATCAAAACTCAAAACATACAAGTTGCTGAGGACATCTGAGTAACATATGAAATAGATGAGTCACTCCAAAACCCAAAATCCTGAAAAGTAAGTGATACTTTTACACCATAAAATGACATTCTCAGTAGTAAAATTTATGTTCTAATAGCGTCAGTGAATTAATTCAGAACATCAGATGCTCTCACATACCGTCAATAACAATTTGGTCGAGGAAATCCCGCTAGTTATAACACTTAACGACATTCACTTTAGCGTAATGCTGGTGAGCCCGTTCGACATAGAAGACTTTGTTGTTGGGTACCTTTTCAGTGAGCTGATTATTGAATCTCCCGTAGACGTGCACGATATAGATGTTAATTACACCTCAGCCAATGGAATTGACACAATTTATGTGAACGTCACTCTTGCCAATAGACGGATTGAGGCCTTCAAGCACCGCCAGCGCACGTTAAAAGGAGCAAGTGGATGCGGACTCTGTGGCAAAGCGGCCTTAGCTGATGCATTTCCTGCGCTTACGCCGCTACCAGATTCAGTCATACCAGATGTAAACTACCTATCGAATATTCGGGACATCATCCCTCAGTGGCAGCATCAAGGCCAATCAAGTGGTGCGTTGCACGGTGCTTTTTGGATAGATAACGAAGGTGAAGTTACACTAAGTAGAGAAGATATAGGGCGGCACAATGCCATGGACAAACTCCTTGGAGCACTTCACAAGCGAGGTATCAAACCGAGCAACGGTACCCTGGTTATTACCAGTCGGTGTGGTGCAGAGTTGGTACAAAAAGCGATTATTTCTGGTGTTGGCAGACTGGCATCTTTAGCATCACCAAGTACCTTGGCAGTGTCGATGGCAGCAAAATACAACCTTCACCTTATTCACATACCCAAGCTCGATAGCCCTTACTTGCTTAAAGGCAGAACACAATGAAAAAACGCGCGATGAAAGCGGGCGGTATGCCCTCGCTAAAATCCACATTTGCCGCACTGGTAAAAAGTAAGCGAATACGCGGGAATATCAGAAATCTTCTTCGCGTTAATCAAACGTCAGGATTCGACTGTCCCGGCTGCGCTTGGGGTGATAACAAATCGGGAACATTTCAATTTTGCGAAAACGGTGCTAAGGCCGTAGCTTGGGAGTCCACCGAAAAGAAAATTGGCGAGTCATTTTTCGCTACTCATTCGGTTTCATCGTTACTCAAACAAAGCGATTTTTGGCTAGAGTACCAAGGACGCTTATCTCAACCACTGAAGTACGATGCTACCACCGACCATTATGTTCCCATTGATTGGGCAGATGCCTTTGCTTTTATCGGCGAGCGGCTCAATCAATATGACGCTAACCAGGTTGAACTCTACACATCTGGCAGAGCGAGCAACGAGGTAGCATACCTTTATCAACTCTTTGGCCGACTATTCGGTACCAATAATTTTCCAGACTGTTCGAATATGTGTCACCAAGCCAGTGGTGTGGCATTAAACGCTTCTATCGGTGTTGGTAAGGGTACTGTAGTATTAGAGGACTTTGATCACGCTAACGCCATATTCGTTTTTGGGCAAAACCCAGGCAGTAATCATCCTCGAATGATGAATGCACTGAGAAAAGCAGCGCGAAACGGATGCAAAATTGTCACGTTCAACAATTTAAAAGAAGTCGCGCTCGAGCGATTTGCTAGCCCTCAAGATCCCGTAGAATTACTTACGCCATCGGCAACTAATATCAGTCACATGTATTTAACCCCAAAACTCGGTGGTGACATGGCTGCCATTCGAGGCATGGTAAAGCATTTGCTCGAGAATTCCGTTGGATTGAATCAAACATTTGTTGATGAGAATACCATTGGTGCAGAAGAGTATTTAGATACGGTACGCACTACAAGCTGGGAACATATTGAAGAGCAATCAGGGCTGACACAAGAGGACATAGCCTCTGCGGCAAACCTATTTGCCGAAAGTGATAAAGCCATAAGTACATGGGCCATGGGACTGACCCAACACAAACACTCGGTAGATACCATCAGAGAACTTACAAATTTACATTTGTTAACGGGGCAGATTGGTCATCAAGGATCGGGGTTATGTCCTGTACGCGGACACAGTAACGTGCAGGGCAATCGAACCATGGGTATCAACGAGTCCCCTACGCCAGCGTTCATCGCGACGCTAGAAGAAACCTTTGGTGTTAGCTTACCGAAAACTGCAGGGCACAATGTGCACCAAGCACTACACGCACTGAATAAAGGTGAGAGTAAAGTCTTTATTGGCTTGGGCGGTAACTTAGCCGCAGCGGCTTCAGATACAGTATTCACATGTAATGCCATCAAGCAGGCGGAACTGAGTATTCATATCGCGACTAAACTCAACCGAACCCATTTATTGGCAAGTAAAGACGCGCTCATTTTACCCTGTTTAGGCAGAACAGAAATTGACCGCCAAAAAGGTGTAGAGCAAGCGATAACCGTTGAAGATACATTCAGTATGGTGCATGCATCTCATGGCGGCACCGAGCCAGAAGGGCTGAATTGCATGTCTGAAACTGCAATTATTGCCAATATTGCTCACGCTACCCTCGGTAATAAACCTGTAGACTGGCTACATTTAGCTGAGAACTATGAACGCATTCGAGACCTAATAGCTAGAACCATTCCTGGATTTGACAACTTCAATAGTAAAATACGCAAACCTGGTGGCTTTTACTTGGGTAATACTGCTCGTGAGGGTCAATGGGCTACAGCATCGGGTAAAGCCACATTTAGTGCAACTCCGCTGCCTGAGGATCTTTATCCGGCAAATGTTGTTAGCGAAATTGAGAAACAGCGAGGTCCAATTCTAACCCTTCAAACCCTTCGCTCACATGATCAGTACAACACAACAATCTATGGAATGAATGACCGCTATCGAGGCGTTGAAAACAAGCGTAACGTCCTATTTTTAAATCCTCAAGATGCTAAAAAGATGCAGCTGAAGGAGGGTGACAAAATTGATATCACCTCTATTTGGCAAGACAAGGTTACCCGCAAAGTCGATGGGTTTTCAGTGGTGTTATACGATATTCCCAGAGGAAACGCAGCGGCATACTACCCGGAAACCAATCCGTTAGTACCTTTTGACAGCGTGGGCGATAAGTCGTTTACCCCCACGTCAAAAGCAATTCCAATAATTGTTAATCGGTCTTCAACAGCTATTGCTACACAGCAGTTGTAGAAGACGAGTATGAATTAGTTAAGTGCAGTGGCGGGGTTCAAACTCGCTGCTTTTTTGGCGGGATAAAGTGTCGCTAATACAGACAGTAAAAGCGCAACACCCGCCGTTATTACCACATCACTCCACGCCAATTGTGACGGCAAAAAGTCGATAAAGTAAATATCACCAGATAGCACCTCAACTCCCAACGCGCTCTCTAATGCTACCACGATGTTTGATAAATTTGGGGCGACTATGACCCCAAGCACCACACCGACGGTCGTGCCAATTACGCCATTAATTGCACCTTGTAATATAAACGCTTGGGCTATCAAGGAATCCGTCGCTCCCATGGTTTTCAAAATAGCGATAGCTTGCTGCTTTTCGCGAACAGCCATGACCAGCGAGGAAACGATATTAAAACAGGCAACGGCAATCACCAGTGTTAGTGCTATGTATACGACAACCCTGACCAACTGAATGTCGTTGTACAAATGCCCCTGCGTTCTCGTCCAATCAGACATATAGACGGCTTGTGGGAATTGATAGCCAATCTCTCGCATAACACCATTAGCAGCGAACGGGTCGTGAAGTGTAAACCTCAGCCCCATCGCCGGCATAGTGGCTCCTACGGCATTTGATGCCGCAGCAAGGTGCATAAGTCCGATCTGATTGTCTAACTCTCCCCCCACCTTCATGATGCCAGAAATTTTTAATGTTACGTTTTTAGGGGCGCTGAACTGCAAACTTTCAGTGGCCGCAGGAACCAGCACCTGAATGCTATCCCCTACGTCAAGAGAGAGCTTCTCAGCTATACCTCTACCGAGTAACACTCCATCAGTTTGCACAGCAAAGCGCTTCCAGGCCGCCTCAGATACTTGTTGTGACCAGCGTTTGTCGTCTACCCTTACATCAATCCCCGTAAGGGCCACCGACTTTAACGTTCCTCGATGCTGAATCATACCGTTTACCGGTGTATAAGGCTCAACTTTGGCGACTCGTTGGTCGTTAGAGAATAGTTGTATATGGGTGTTCAAATTTTCAATTCCTTGAGAATTGAAGCTAAAAATTTCTCCATGAGGTACAACGCCTAAAATACGTTGAGTAAGTTCTCGCTCGAAGCCGTTCATCACGCTAAGCAGCACGATCAGTACGAAGCAACCTAGCCCAATACCAAAAGTAGAGGACAGGGAAATAAACGAAATAAAGCGATTTTGTTGTTTAGCACGCCTAAAACGACGCGCCAATTGCCATGCTAACCTCATGCAGTGGCCTCTTGGTCAGTATCAGCAATCAAGCTGCCATTTTTTATATACAAGGTTCTGTCTAATTGGCTGGCTAATTCTCTGTCATGGGTAACCACCACAAAGCTCGTTTTGTGTGAGTCACTCAAAGACTTCAGCAGTGAATAAACTTGCTGCCCGGTTTCAAAGTCCAAGTTGCCGGTAGGTTCGTCCGCCAATACTACGCTCGGTTGCGTGACCAAAGCACGAGCAATGGCGACTCGTTGACGCTCACCTCCTGAGAGAGCCGCAGGTAGATGCTCTGCCCTATGTGCCAATCCCACTTGTTCAAGCAGGTTCAAAGCAGCGTTTTTGGCAATCGCAGGGTTCTCTTTGCGAATAAGCAAAGGCATCATCACGTTTTCCAGTGCAGAAAATTCTGCAAGAAGGTGATGGAATTGATAAATAAACCCAATGTCACTGTTTCTGAGTGCTGCTAAAGCATTGGAAGAGAGCGAATAAAGGGATTTTCCGTGGAACAGTACATCGCCCTCCGACGGAGAATCGAGGCCACCAAGTAAGTGAAGCAAGGTACTTTTTCCCGAACCAGAGCTACCCAATATTGCAACGTGCTCTGAGGGCTTAATGGATAAAGAAACGTTTTTGAGTACTGGGGTTTTATTGTTGCCGTCGTGATAAGTCTTTGAGATGTTGCGGCAAGTAAGTACGTCCTGCATTTAACTCGTCTTTTGATTAGAAAACTCTATAAGACCGAATGGTAACGTGTATGCGTCAGTTAACCAACAATCATGTTGAAAATCACTGAAAAAGAATTAGATGTGATTTGTTTCGGATAATTATTAGTGCAAGGACTTGCCAAAGAAATGGCGGAGCGGACGGGACTCGAACCCGCGACCCCCGGCGTGACAGGCCGGTATTCTAACCAACTGAACTACCGCTCCACATTTTCAATGTAATCAGTGAGTTACTAAAGTTTTTTCAAACCGTTGTCCCTCACCGCGGCGCAGATATTACGGATTCGGCCCCATAGTGTCAACGCTTTTTTTTTAAATAAATTCGTCATATGCGTATCGTTTGCATGATAATTGTTCATTGTGACGAAATAAAATGCAAACAAGGACAAGACTGCTCGTAAAACGCACGACCACTCTGGCTTTATGCAGTATCACCATCCTTCTTCTTTTTAAACATACCGAGTAATTTAGCAATCCCTTTTGGCTGTTCCGATAGCGTCAGATCCTGATCTGATAATATGACGGGAGCATTGGCTTTATTTGCTCTTTTACGCATGACAAGTATCACTGTCACCACCAACACACCAACAAGTACAATAGCCCCGTTAACGACTACCAACATTATCACCAGCGTGTTGTTATCCATCTCCTCCTCCATCGGCATCTCTGGAAGATTTTCCTGTTCACCGTCCATGGGCATACTCTCTTCATCACTTCCCTCTCCTTGCGGTGCCAATGGATCTATAACGTCAGGTTCAGGGCTCTCAGCCAAAAAGGTAAACTCAGGTACATCTAAGATAAAGTCTCTACCGTCAGACGTGGTGCCGTAGGCGGTCATTTTTACTCTGAAAATGCCCTCATCGTAGGCAGGCATTAAATATTCTCTCGGCTGATCACCACCCTCAGTCAGCGAGAAGTTCTGCATTTCAGAATTGGGGTACCGCACTTTACCGTCGATGAGTAGAGATTCTATGTCTACTTGATCGCGATTAACGTCAACGATGAGCTTATGGTAACCCTCACCACCACCGTCATGAACAACGTCAACCACCACTGGGTTTGGATGCAAAACAATAGGTGGATCCAATTGTTCTCTGGTAAACATAGGTGTGGTCACGCGAAAAATGGGTTGCCATTCGCCAGGCGCAACACCAAGATTAAATTGCCCCGTAAACACTCCATCCGTAGGCCTCTCATCCATTCCCCGACCATCATCCTCAAATCGGGCTATCTCAACGTCGTTTGAACCAAAATTGTCATAGTTTGGGTTGTTAGAGCTGACAAAGTCTATGGTTAACTCAACCACATCACGAAATTCATTGTTTGCTATGGGATTTCCACCGTTGGTGAGCGAGGCAGTAGACTTTATGATTTCACCCGAAAACATCATAGAGGGTAAAGACTCGGCGTGAAGCGCCAAATCAGACAGTACCATAACCCGACTATTTGGCAGTATTTGTCCGACCGCTTGCCACGGTCCAGGTACGGGATTCTTGATAGAAATCATGTCGAAGGTTTCATCGTCGTACCAATCAACTTTTCGGGTATCGACACGTCCTTGAAACAATTTGGAACCATCCGGTCGAACCAACACCACGGGGGCAGAGCCACGACGTCTGAAAAAGATCATGGTGATCTCTTCCACATTGTGGTCAATACGAAACCGATTTTGCAGCAGCTTTATTGAGTTTTGATACTCATCCCCCAAGTTAGATAAAGGATTTGGCGTGCTATCGGCAGACTCAGGCATGTCTTGCATTTGGTCACTATCTTGTGCAAATGCTGTGGTCATCATAAAAGCGAAAAGAAGTGCCTGTATCCGTTTGCCCAAAGCGCGGCTCCTGCGTGAATGTTATAAAATCATACGTCTTGTTTAGGGGTGCGCCACAAGCACGCTCCGCCGGCATTTTCAACAATATCAAGACGAGCTTCATGTTGTTGTAATTCATCGGCTGTCGCACGAATAACCTTTAATTTATTTGCACCGCGAGTGACTCGTCGAATAGCGCCAACGTTGCCATCACCGCTGTCTTTGCCTGCCAAATTGAGTTTCGTTTGCCCACCGGACATCATCAAGTAGACGTCTGCAAGGATCTCCGCATCAAGTAATGCGCCGTGCAGCTCTCGGTGACTGTTGTCGATACCATAACGCCGACACAACGCATCCAAGTTGTTCTTCTGACCTGGGTGCATGCGACGAGCCATCACTAACGTGTCTAATACGTCGCAAATGTCCTTGGTTACGACATTTCTGGTTTTAGGCTCCATGGCAAATTCATGGTCCATAAAGCCAACATCGAAGGGGGCGTTGTGAATGACAAGTTGAGCGCCTTTTATAAATTCCACAAAATCCTGCGCCACATCGGCGAAGATTGGCTTGTCAGCGAGGAATTCGTTGGTGATACCGTGAACTTCTATCGCCTCTTGTTCTATTTGTCGACCAGGATTGATATACACGTGAAAATGATTTCCCGTGAGTCGGCGATTAACAACTTCCACACAGCCGATTTCAATTATTCTGTGACCTTCTTTGGGTTCAATACCTGTGGTTTCTGTATCTAAGACAATTTGACGCATGATTAGCCTGATGTTTTCACTGCTTTTTGCTAGTATACCAACCGAAACCAACACACGCTAAACGAAATATGTCAGCTCAACACCCCATAAGGTGTTGCATGCGCGATTAAGGCAACCCAGTGACAACGAAAACAATACACATCTATACCGACGGCTCTTGTTTAGGCAACCCCGGACCCGGTGGCTATGGCGCAGTGCTCATCTACAAGCAACACAGAAAGGAGCTAAGTGACGGTTTTAAGCACACTACAAACAACCGTATGGAGTTACTGGCCACCATTAAAGCGCTAGATTCACTCACGGAAAAATGTGTTGTTGAACTCACTACAGACAGCCAATACGTCAAAAACGGCATAAATCAATGGATTAAAAACTGGCGAAAGAATGGTTGGCGCACAGCAGACAAGAAGCCGGTAAAAAATGCTGATTTGTGGAAGCAACTCGATGAATCAGTAAAAAAACACACTGTAAATTGGCATTGGGTTAAGGGCCACTCTGGCCACCCAGAAAACGAACGTTGCGATACCCTTGCCCGCAACGCTGCAGAGGCAAACCCGTCACAAGAAGATACGGGGTTTACTGGCTAACCCCCCAAAGTGTGAGTAGCCGTGATTACCACTTAGCGATAAGCTTACCCACGGTATCGTTGTTTTCTAGACGTTGGTGAGTAATACCAATATCAGCCACTGTATACACTGTATCTATAGTGGCTTTCAGTGAACCACTGTCAAACGCTGACAAGCACTGTGTACTAAACTTTTCAACAAGCGACGTCTTATATTCGTCGCTCCGATTTCTTAATGTCGTTCCCTGAATACGCGCTCGCTTTGCCAGTAGCAACGCCATATCTACGCCATCCGCATAACGCCCACCCAGTATGGCGATATTTATGATTTGGCCATCTTGTCTCAGAACCTTGAGATTTTTATTCAAGTACTCGCCGCCCACCATATCGACCACAATATCAACACCGTCAGACCAATGATGTTTAATCATTTCAACAAAATTCTGCTTTTTGTAATTTACGGTAAGCTCCGCACCATATGAGCGGCAGTGGTGAAGCTTTTCTTCCGATGAAGCGGTGGCGCAAGTGAACGCCCCAAAATATTTTGCCAATTGAGTAGCGGCTAACCCCACACCACTAGCCCCGCCGTGGATCAATACCTTGTCGCTGCTAGACACATTAGCGATGGTTTTCAAACACTGAAATGCAGTGAGGTAAACTTCAGCAATTCCCGCCGCTTGCTCATAACTGAATCCTTGAGGTATAGACATGAGGTGACTTGGCTCCACCGCGACATACTCAGCGTATCCGCCCCCGGCAACGAGACCGAAAACCCTATCACCTATGGTCCAACGCCCCGCGTTTTCGCCCACCGCCACTACCTCGCCTGCGACTTCCAAACCAAGAATATCGCTTTCACCTGGAGGAGGTGGATACCGCCCCTGTCGCTGAAGCGTGTCGGCACGATTAATACCAAATGCCATGACTCGAATCATCACTTTATTTGCGGTCATTTCCGGCAAGTCACAAGTCCCAATAAACAGACTGCTTGCGTTACCGCCTTTTTCGTAATCAACAAAACGCATTGTCATAGAGCTCACTCTGGGTTCCTTCAATTCATAGCCATAGACTATCACTTTCGACGCTACTAATTCGAATTGGATTCGCACCGTCTGTCGAATACCGCTATACTTCGCGCCACCTACGCCCTATGCGTGTTTTCGTTGTTTGTCTACTACAAGAGTTCATTTATGTCAGCCACCATTACCCTTCAACCTACCCGAGAAAAATCGTTAAAGAGACGTCATCCATGGGTGTTTGAAAGTGCCATTGCTACTGTTAAAGGCCGAGCTAGAAGTGGCGATACAGTAGAAGTGCTAAGCAGTACGGGAGAATGGCTGGGAAGAGGTGCGTATTCACCAGAGTCACAGATCAGAGTCCGCATGTGGACCTTTGATAAGTCTGAAAGTATCGACAATGTATTCTTTTTGAAAAAGTTTACTCAGGCACTAGCGTTGAGAACTCGACTTTTCGACCTTGACCAAACTAACAGCTTTCGTTGGATAGCGTCAGAGAATGACGGCTTACCAGGCGTGACTGTTGATTTATATGACAACGTAGCAGTTCTACAACTCCTCAGTGCTGGTGCAGAAAAGCATCGCAGTAAAATTGTTTGGGCAATCACCAAACTCATGCCTGACGTTCATGTTTATGAACGCAGCGACGTTGACGTACGCAAAAAAGAAGGCCTGGAGCCCACTACTGGTGTAGTACACGGTGAACCACCCGCGCAAGTGACCGTAAAAGAAAATGGGCTCAACATCATTGTTGATATTGAGAAAGGACACAAAACTGGTTTTTATCTTGACCAAAGAGATAGCCGTGCCGCAGCGGCACGTTATGCCAAAGGTGCACACGTCCTGAATTGCTTTAGTTACACTGGCACTTTTTCGTGCTTTGCACTGCAAGGTGGAGCTGCATCGGTAACCAATGTGGATGTATCTCAGCCTGCATTAGATATTGCCAAGCAACATGTCGACATTAACCAGTTGAATGCCGCAAAAGCGCACTACGTAAATCAAGATGTGTTTCAAGCGCTCCGCCACTACCACGAGCAAAAGCAGCAGTTTGATATGGTTATCCTCGACCCACCCAAATTTGTTGATAGCAAAGCTAGCCTCAAACGCGCGTCAAGAGGATACAAAGACATCAATCTATACGGAATCCATGCCGTGAAATCTGGGGGCTTGTTACTCACATTTAGTTGCTCAGGACTGATGCCCGCTGATTTGTTCCAGAAAATCGTAGCCGATGCCGCACTCGACGCAGGACGAACCATCAAGATTATCGAGCGTTTAAATCAAGCGAGTGACCATCCAATCATTGGGAGTTATCCTGAAGGCTATTATCTTAAAGGGCTAGTTTGTGAGGTCACAGATTAAGCCCGTTTGCTTATGCGCTAAAAACTGTACCTGCTTCTACTTCGATATCGTTGGCAGATGTTTTACTCTGCCAACGTTGCCAACACTTTTCATGAAAATAAAACGCTACTGTATTAACCATAGGCTTTACGAGTGCTACCGCCCCGCCAATCACTAAGCTACCAGTGAGCAAGTACGCTACCAAAAAGGCGACAGAAAAATGCATTACCGCGAATGTCATTGTCTTTTTCATTGGAAAATTCTCAAGCAAAAAAATCAATAATGAGAATTATTATCAATTGAAAAGGTAATTTAAAACCAATTTTTTAGAAGCTGTTATTCGATAAAAATGATTAAGGTGAGTATGTGGGGCCCAAGCTTCGGGTGCTGGGCCTCCAGAAGAATAAGTTTCGCAAACAAGCGCTGCCAAACGACTTTACTTCATCTCTGAGATTTCAACGCCTATCACGCAGCTCGAATCAGTCGATGGGACGCAACGCACTACTGTAGTGATTGCAGAGAGCGAAGGAATCTGAGAACTTGTTGATTCGATTGCAACGCTAATTTGTGTGCCGATCTCGATAGAAGGTTCATCTACTTCTAACGACATTCCCGTGGCACTTATGTCTTTGCAAACGGCTTGCATTGTGCGACTAGACTCGTCATCGGTTACTTGCAACTGACAAGGCGAATTCACCATCATCCTGAAAAAATTACGCTTATCGTCGTATCCTAACATGTACTACCTCTCCTAACGTGCGCTAAAACCTCTACTACTCCATCATTTATAGGGCGAGGCTTAGAACTTGTCAATTAGCGAATTGGTTATTACCTGACTGACTCCCTATGATTAGGCGCTAACCCTGTGATAGTTAACGAGTAATTAACAACCACTAAATTGGACTAAAATGCTTCTAATGCCAATAAAATACGCTTGGCCGAGATGGGAACGGAGGTACCCAATTGTTGAGCAAATAAAGATACTCGTAACTCTTCAATCATCCATTTGATGTCTTCTAATTCACTAGGGACTTTACCTTTAGGGTATTTAGCTTTTGTCTTTGCCCAACTGTCGTGTGACTTCTCTACCGTCATTTGGTGCATACGGTCTTTATTTGGATCAATGGGTAACTTTTCCAAGCGACGAGATAGCCCTTTGATATAGCGATTCCAATCGTCCAATCTGTGCATACCTAAATCAGAAACGAACCCCGGATACACCAAACTCGATAAATGCGCTTTGCAATCGCCCAGCGCATGGATCATTGTTAGCGGCACATTACCTTTCATCTGTTTTTGGCATTGATGGGCTAGCGTAAGTCCCTGCTCTACTTTTTCGGCAATATCCAATACGGTTTCATTAATTTCACCTTTGACAAAGTTCACGCAACTATCAAAGTCAGCCTTGTTTCTAATATCGGTTTGATTCGTATCGACAAACTGCTGCACCAACGCATCAATCCCCGCAAAAATGCAGTCATCGATGAGTGCTTTCACTTGCCCAAACGGATTGAAATACAGCCCCAACTTGGCTTTGTTAGGTAACTTATTTTGCAGGTAGTTGAGTGGTGATGGCATGGCGTTTTTCACCAACACGTTAGTGCCTTTGCGATGAAGCAACGCGGCTTTATCAGCCTCATCAATCAGCTCAATATCCACTTTGTCACCTTTTTGCACCAATGCCGGGAATGCTTGTACTTCAAAGCCTCCAATTTTTTGCGCAAAGGTCTCGGGAAGCGATTCAAAGTCCCAATCTGTTATCCCCGAACGTTCGAGTTCTGGGGTAGCAGCTTTTTCAAAGGTTTGCTTTACCTGTCCAGAACACTGCTCTTTGAGAAGGTCAAGATTGTCAGACGTAGAGATCACATCGCCTTTTTCGTTAACTGCAGCGAAATGCATCACTAAGTGGCGGTCGAGGGCATCGAGGTTCCAATCGTCTTCTTCAACCCGTACACCGGTCATTTTTAGAAGCTTGCTCGTCACTGCGTCTAATAAACGCATGGGCCGTCCATTTTTGTCTTGCTCTTGTATATCTGCAATACAAGCATCTGCGTAGTTTGGGGCGGGTACAAAGTTTCTGCGAAGCCTTTTTGGTAACCCTTTGATAAGTGCAACGATCAACTCATGACGCAGCCCCGATACTAACCAATCAAACCCAACATTATCCACCTGATTGAGCACCGGCAGCGGAATACATACAGTCACACCATCATCAATGGCATTAGGCTCAAAGTTATAACGCAGTGGTAAGGTAATGTTGCCCTGACGCCATACATCAGGATAAGCGGTCGCCAAGCTAACGCTGGGTTGTTGTCGATAGACATCATCTTCTTTAAACAGCAAATCAACCGATTTACCTCTATGTCGATACCATTTTTTGAAAGACGCCTCGTTGTTAACCTCTACAGGAAGCTTTCCAGCGTAGAAACTCAACAATTCATCCTCATCGACCAAAAGGTCTCGTCGACGAGACTTTTGTTCTAGTTCATCCACTTGTTCGAGCAAGGCATTATTGTCGTTCAAGAAACCGTAATTGAGTTTGGTGTGCCCTTCAATGAGGGCCTCTCGTATGAACAACTCTTGGCATATCGCAGGGTCAATCAGGCTGTAAACTTTGGCCCGTTTGAGCACAATAGGTAAACCAAAAAGCGTGACCTTTTCGAAGGCAATCACAGCGCCGCGCTTTTTAGACCAATGGGGTTCGGAATAACTGGCTTGGGTAACATGAGCAGCAAGAGGTTCAATCCATGCAGGGTCTATTTTTGCCACCATACGGGCGAACAACTTAGACGTCTCTACTAACTCAGCGCCCATAACCCATTTAGGCTGAGATTTTCCTAAGCCCGAACCAGGGAAAATCATAAAGCGGGTATTTCTCGATCCCAAATACTCGCGATCTTTATCTTTGAACCCGATGTGAGATAGTAACCCCGAAGCAATAGCCTCATGCACGCCCTGATAGTCAGCCTCTTGGCTACTCACACCAAAACCTAACTCAGCCACTGATTTTTTCAGCTGACTCACGATATCCTGCCACTCACGCATACGTAAGTAGTTAATAAAGTTTTGCTTACACCACTTTCTTAATTGGTTCTGACTCAATTCAGATTGCTGTGCTTTAAACTCTTGCCATAAGTTGTAAAGACTAATGAAATCCGAGTCTTTGTCATGGTATTGGCTGTGCTTTTCATCTGCTTGTTGACGCTTTTCTTGCGGGCGTTCCCTTGGGTCTTGAATAGATAGGCCGGCAGCAATAACAACCACTTCCATCAGAGCATTTGTGCGATTTGCTTCAATCACCATGCGAGCATAGCGAGGGTCAATCGGCAATTTAGCGATTTGACGACCAATTTTGGTCAACTGATTGTTACCTTGTTTAGATACAATGGCTTGTATCTCTTCCAACAAACGGAAACCGTCGTTGATGTTTCTGTTATCTGGCGGCTGCACAAAAGGAAAGGCGCTAATATCGCCTAGTTTAAGAGCTAGCATTTGCAATATGACAGACGCTAAATTAGTACGCAGAATTTCTGGGTCGGTAAACTCCGGACGCCCTAAATAATCATCTTCGCTGTACAATCGAATGCAAATACCCTCAGAAACACGACCACAACGACCTGAGCGCTGATTCGCCGACGCTTGAGAGATTGGCTCTATGGGTAAACGTTGCACTTTACTTCGTGCACTGTAGCGAGAAATACGCGCTGTTCCTGGGTCGATAACGTATTTTATCCCCGGTACCGTTAGGGAGGTTTCAGCCACGTTAGTCGACAATACAATTCTGCGACCTGAATGGGGCTGAAAAATCCTATTTTGTTCCGACGCTGACAAACGGGCATACAAAGGCACAATTTCAGTATTGCGGTATTTTCTGCGTTCTAAGGTATCTTGGGTATCGCGAATTTCTCGTTCACCACTTAAGAAAACAAGAATATCGCCCGGCGCTTCGCCCATGAGTTCATCAACGGCCAGCGCAATCGCATCCGCTTGGTCGGTTTCTCGGTCGAGTTCTTCGGGGTCGCGGTAGCGAATTTCCACCGGATAGGTTCTGCCACTGACCTCAATGATAGGCGCATTGTTAAAGTGCTTAGAAAAGCGTTCAGGATCAATAGTTGCCGAGGTAATAATCAACTTCAGATCAGGGCGCTTATTCAAGAGTTGGCGCAAGTACCCCAACAGGAAGTCTATGTTTAAGCTGCGTTCGTGTGCCTCATCAATAATGATGGTGTCATATTGGTTCAAGAACCGGTCTTGCTGCATTTCGGCCAGTAACATACCGTCTGTCATTAGCTTAACGTAACTTCTATCACTCACTTGGTCACTAAAGCGGATTTTAAAGCCGACTTTATCACCCAGAGGCGTATTGAGCTCTTCCGCAATTCGAGTGGCCACGCTTCGAGCGGCAAGACGCCTAGGCTGAGTATGGGCAATCATGCCTTTCACCCCTCGACCTAACTCCAAACAAATTTTAGGTAGCTGAGTGGTTTTCCCAGAGCCGGTTTCTCCCGCTACAATCACCACTTGATGAGAAGCAATAGCTGCTTTGATATCATCTTTCTTGTCACTGACTGGGAGCGGTGGATAAGTAACCTCGGGAAGATTCTCCTGACGCCATTGATGCATATTTGCTGAAGCATCAATATCATTAACCAAGGACTTCCATTTGTTCTCAAGCGAGCTATCCACTTCGTTTTTTGGTTTTTTAATTCACTAGCAAGCTTTTGGATACGGCGCTTTAAGCGAAACGTATCCGCCGACAAACACTGAGAAAGTTTTTCATAAAGAGGCTTGATAGTAATAGACGCAGACAAAACACTACCCTGACGTAAAAAATGAAGAAAATAATCGGCGCAGATCCTAGAAGAAGCGCGTTCAAAATACCAATGATTTATGCGCTTCTTCTAACAGGGATCGAGTATAGCCCTAAGCGAGAGTGTCGTTAGATGCCTGTGTAAATCGCGGAAGATTAAACGCTATAGCAATAACGCCAAAAACAAAAATGAGCATGGGGTACCAGCAATAAGGCGTGATGGCCAGAGGGGAGATGCCAACCACTGCCGCTGCACTTAATAACTGTGCGCCATAAGGCACTAGCCCCTGAAAACTACACGAGAAAATATCGAGTAGGGATGCCGTTCTACGAGGGTCTACGCCGTACTTCTTGTTTAAATCACTGGCGATTGGGCCTGCGGTCACAATAGCAATGGTATTGTTAGCAGTGGTCACATCGAGGAAGCTCACCAACCCGGCAATACTAAACTCAGCGCCTTTTTTACTTTTCACCCCAGACGTTAGCTTTTTAATCAGCCAAGTAAGACCCCCCGTTTTGATGCATCAAGGCCACAATACCGCCTATGGTAATGGCAATCATGGCCAAATCTTGCATCCAGCCCATGCCTTTTTGAATACTTTGCATCATAGATAGGGCTGTGAAACTCCCCTGCACTAGACCTACGATACAGGCACTGGCAATGCCTACGGCTAGTACGGTAATCACATTAAAGCCGCCAAGCGCAAAGGCGATAATCAAAAAGTACGGCAATATGCGCCACACATCGTAGTCACCGGCTTCGACTAAACCAGATGTATCAACGTCGATAAACAATAACATGGCCATAGTGACAATACATGCAGGAATGGCAACAATGAGATTCGCCTTGAATTTGTCTTTGAGTTGCACACCTTGGGTACGAGTTGCAGCAATGGTGGTATCAGAGACAAAAGATAAGTTATCACCAAACATTGCACCGCCCACAACAATGCCCAAGGCAAGTTCAACGGGTAAACCCAAGCTCTCTGCTAATCCAGCACCAATGGGCGATAACGCGGTAATCGTGCCCATGGATGTCCCCATGGCAAAGGAGATAAAGCAGCAAATCAGGAACAAACCGGGAAGAATGAGCGCACTGGGAACAAACTGAAGTGCCATGTTGACCGTGGCATCGCGGGCACCAATATCAATAGTTACCGCATAAAACGCGCCGGCAAGCAAAAAGATCAACACCAATAAAATGATGTTCTTGTTACCACCACCTTCACAGAACCTTTGAATTTTATCGGCAAAGCTAAGTTTTTGATCTTTTGGGTTTAAGCACAACGCAAAACCAGCACTGATAAAAAAGGCCACCAAAATAGGCATAGCAGTAATATCGTTAGTGACTAATCCAGTCGCAACGACTAAAACAACAAAGAGGAGTATGGGAGTTAAGCCCCAAGCATTTGGCGTTGGTGTTGTGTTTTCAGAGTGATTATTCACGAACTATCGCCCACGTTATAAAAATAAACAAAGCCCAAAAGCATATAGGTTTTAACGGGGTACGCAAAGTAAAATTGAGCAATATCAAAAACTTTACGGTAGCAAAGCTCGAAGTTCGCTGGGGGTGTACCCCGTTAGACGTTTAATAGTTCGACGAAAATTGGGTAAATCATTCACCGACATACGTGAAGCACCTTGCAAATTATTCAGTTTTTGCAGTGCAAGTAGAATAATTGCCTGTTGTCGTTTAGCTTGTTCCTGCAATGCTCTAAAGCTCGTACCGTATTCACTAAGACTGCGTTTCAGCGTTGCTGAACTCACACCAAGTTCGGTGGCTATGTCTAATTGTGATTTGGTTGGCATATTAATCGCTTCGAAACGCACGAGATCCACTAAACTTTGTTGAGGTAAATCGGTGTTAATATCAATATCTGAAATTACCGAGACATTATTAGCATTTGGAAAATCAATAAACATCGCTTGTTCTGAAATCGACACGCTTGATATTGGAGAATCAAATCGAGTATTCAGGCCTAAGTAGGTTTCATAGTCGCTAATATTCCTCGGGCGCCCGGTATCAAGATGGCACATTAGATCTGTTCGTTTACCCAGCCATTGTTTTACCAACGAAACCAGCATTGATAGAGACATCTCAAGCAAAAAACTGAATTGCTTTTTGCTTCCCATGGTGTTTTCCAATGCCCAAACAATGTTGTTGTTCACACGGTATGGTCGAAACGATATAAAGGGAAAACAATGCCATCGATATTGAAACATCAGCTTACTAGCGCAATTGAGGTTTCTTGCGTGTTCTAAAGACTGAAGGAAAGGTGATTGCCAGGCATCTGCTAGGGATTTACCAATCAAAAAACTAACATCTTTACTGTTGCACTGAGACTGTACGTTTGCGAGTAACGTCAGACATTGGCGTGCACTCAAAAAACTCTGCGGGGTTAGTTGCTCCAGGAAAATACCGGTTCCACGCAGCAGTTTTTCTTTGTTCGCTCCTCTAGGTACTGCGACTTCTATTGCCGCACTAATCAAGTAATATGCTGGAACAACCTTGTCGGTTAAACTCACGACACCGTTCATTTTTGTTCTGTTTGGCAGAGCCATTACGCCACATTCCGCTCACGGTTATCTAAGCGAATGATTAGTCTGTTAAGAATGCTACTGAGTGAATCACAAGAAGACAAAGCCCCGAGCACACAGCGAACGGGCAAGTACACCGCATCGCTTTTAGTTTTGCTTCTAAACGCTACGTGGCGAATACCCTCCACTAGTTGCTCTACGATTAATTGCGCTTGAGCTTTTTCAGTATCGGGCAAAAGAATGGCAAAGCGGTCTCCTGCATACCGACACGCCAAGTCTTGTTCACGTAACCCCATCACAATAAGTTGAGCAATCTCGTTTAAGTAGCGATCACCTTCAAATTGACCGTGTTCCCGATTCACTTGTGAAAAATCGTTTATGTCAACAAGCGCCACAAAGCCACTACGACAGTCAGACTGGAGTGATTCAACCCGAGAACGCCAGTAGTCTCCACGGTACAATTGAGTAATTGGGTCGATATCTTGGTGACTGCGATAATCCCACTCTCGTCTTCGTAACTGCAAAGTGATCGCTCGCTGCTCTTGGTGCCACAAATACAGTGCAACTGTCATCACTACCATTCCCAACGCTGCAGGGTAAGACTCGATATGACTCAACCACTGCACCGAATCGGGATAACGCAGAAATTCATCAAGCACATCTAACGACATAGAAAATAGAAAGCATCCCAACCCAAAGGTAAGTAAGCTCGTTACCTTGCCCGGCGGCCGACTTGCAAGTACGGCCATTATCCACCCAAAGGTAAGCACCACAACGCAGCCTTCACCCACAATATCCAATGCAGATATCTCACCTATGGATTTGCCGTTCCCATAACACATGCCAAGAATCATGGCACAAGCAACAATTGCAGCGGTAAACACAAGCCATCCTTTATGGTGAATAAAATGGGTTGTTTTTGCTTTGTCTAACATAACCTTCTCTTCCGCTCATCACTGATGAGTCAAAACCTTTCAATTGAGCGCACTATCTCAGCACACTCATTTTTGTCTAGGGTCAGTTTGGCTCAGCAATGTGACAGGGGTATGGCATTGAGGTAGCTAGAAACAACGAAATAGTCAATTACCTTATATATTTCAATGTGATAACGAAGGGGTCAAAATAGCTCATCAATAAAGTATTTTTGCCAAAGTATTTGATAATAAAAGGAAATGCCACGAATCCGTCACATAAGTGTCATGGAGTGTTTCTACTTTTATGGAAAACACACACTTAAGAGCACGTACAATGATTAAAAGGTTTAACCACACAGCATTATCTGTTGCTTGTCTTGCCGCTTTAGGACTAAGCAATACCGCATTTGCCGACGGTAGCATTGCAGGTAAAGTTACCCACGCTTCACAAAACACGATATACGTTGGGGCAAAGGTGGAGTTAGTTTCACCCTCCGACAATGAGGTGTCATTCTCAACCATCACTCGTCGCGACGGAAGTTTCCGTTTTCAAGCAATCCCCGCTGGTAGCTACACGCTCTCAGTAGAGTATTTGGGTGAATCCCCCATTTCCCAGGCAGTAGTGGTTGAAGACGATCAAACCATTACCCCAACGCTAGTTTTTGGTGAAAATGAGGCAATGGACGAAATTTTTGTACTTGGTCAGCGCAGTAGCCAAGCAAGTGCTATTAACCAACAGCGTGGTTCAAATAGAATCTCATCCATCGTATCAGCTGATGCCATTGGTCAGTTTCCAGACCAAAACGCAGCGGAAGCCCTTCAACGCTTGCCTGGACTTTCTATTGAGCGCGACCAAGGAGAAGGTCGCTTTGTGGGTATCCGTGGTATCGACCCCAACTTAAACAATGTGACAATTAACGGACTCAACATTCCATCACCTGAATCGGGTGTTCGTGCGGTTGCACTGGATGTCATTCCCTCCGAACTGATTCAAACCCTTGAAGTATCAAAGTCTGTTACTTCTGACATGGATGGTGACGCTATCGGTGGTGCCGTGGCCGTTAAGAGCATCAGTGCATTCGATAAAACGCAAGATACCGCCAGCGTTACGGTCCAACTTGGACAAAATCAACTTCGCGATGAAATCAATCCAAAAGTATCGGGGAGTTTCACTCACAAACTTAACTCTACCTTTGGTATTGCTGCTGCACTGTCTTATTTTGACAGAGATTTTGGGTCAGATAACATCGAATCAAATGGCGATGACGAAGTAGAGCAGCGCTTTTATGGCATTAACCGAGAGCGTATTGGTGGTGCGGTTAACTTGGACTACCGACCAGATTTCAACAATCAGTACTTTTTACGCACCCTTTACAGCGAGTTTTCCGATGACGAATATCGCTTAGCAAATACGTTCACATTTGATGGTGAAGACAGTGAAATCGAACGAGAGAGTAAAGACAGGTATGAAAGTCAGAGTATTCTCTCATTCGCACTCGGTGGTGAACACCAACTTCCGCTTTGGCAAATAAATTGGCAATTGGGCTATGCGAAATCTGATGAAGACGAACCCAATGCGCTTTACTACGTTTTTGCTACCGAAAATGAAAATATTGACGGCGATTTGAATCAAATCATTCCCACTATCACACAGAATAGTGATGCATTAGATTTGTCCACCTACGAGCTCGACGAAATATCATTTGAAGACAATTACACCAAAGATACCGAGACAAGCTTCAAACTTGATTTCATTCGTCCGATCGAATGGAACGGAAATCAAGGTGAGCTGAAATTTGGTACCAAGTACCGTAGCCGAGAGAAAGACAGAAGCAGCCAAATCTTTATCTATGACGGCGATTTTGATGGTATCGACGCAGAGCAGTTTGGCGCATCTTCACCAGACTATAGCATTGGTAACTTTGGCCCCGGCCTATCGCGCTCAGCGCTGCGCAATTACTTTAGTTCACAGCGAGCTAACCTAGAATTGGCCGATTTAGACAGTGAACTTGAGTCTAACGGCGCCACTTACGTGAATGAAGAAGATATCTTTGCTGCGTACCTAATGGGTACTTTTAACGTCGACAAACTTCAAATCGTTGCTGGTGTGCGTTACGAGTCCACCGATTTCAGCACTCAAGGTATGCGTGTTGAGCTAGTTGAAAATGAACAAACCGACACAGAAGAAGTCGTTAATACGCCTTGGGAAGCGGAACGTGATTATGATCACTGGTTACCAAGTATCAACCTTCGATATGACGTGACAGACAAACTTTTGGTACGAGCTGCATACACACATACGCTCTCTCGACCTAAGTTTGAAGACGTCGCCGCTTTCCAAATCATTGAAAGCAAGACAGAGGAAGACGACGGTGTTTTTGTGACCGAGCGTGAGGCTGAAGTAGGAAATCCGCAGCTCACACCGTATGAAGCTGAAAATATCGATCTTTCTATTGAATACTACCCTGGCGATATTGGTGTAATTTCAGCAGGTTACTTCTATAAGAATATCGATAACTTCGTCATTTTTGCAGATGTAGCGGGTACGTCTGGATGGGAAGGCTTTGAAGAAGTTATTCAGCCGATTAACGGTGAAACGGCTTCACTGCAAGGTATTGAATTGTCATATGTAAAAGCGTTCAACAACGGTTTTATTGTATCGGCAAACACGACATTCTCTGATTCAGACGCAGTTACCTTCCTAGACGGTGAGCGATTTGATACATCGCTACCAAACCAATCGGACACTATCGGGAACTTAACCTTAGGTTATGAAGCTGATACTTACAGTGCTAGATTGTCTATGACCTACAAGAGCGAAAACTTAGAGGAAATCGATGGTGACATGCTGCGCATGGAAGATGACCACACCCAGTTAGACTTCATGGCGAAATACTTCATCAATGCAGATATGCAGTTGTATTTCAATGCAATCAATTTAACTGACGAGCCATTCTACAACTACTTCGATGAGCGTCAGCGTAATGCTCAATATGAAGAGTATGGACGCACTTTCCAGTTGGGTTTCACCTGGCAAATGTAAGTGCTATTTGGGTGTAGCACACATGTGCTACACCACTTTCCACACACTTTGTGTGTTTTCATTTTTCAAAGGTTAAAAACACTGTGAGTCACTCACAGTGAGAGTAAAATCATGCGTTACTTAGTACTGTTCAGCCTGTTAGTCACTTTTGTTAGCAATAGCGCTGAACACATAGATGATCACTATTATCAAACACACTCAATAAACGCCTTAACTGGCAACGATGGCTATTCTTTCATCGTGCTGGGCGATTGGGGCCGAAACGGCCACTTCTATCAAAAACCGGTCGCGAAATGGATGGACATTGCGAGCTATCAGCTCGATGCTGAATTCATTGCAACTACAGGCGACAACTTTTACGACAACGGTATTGCCTCTGTCTCAGATCCCTATTGGCAAACGTCTTTTGAAGACATCTATCATCAGCCCCATTTGTTTATCGATTGGCACCCAGTACTGGGCAATCACGACTATCGGGGCAACTGGCAAGCGCAAATTGACTACAGTAATGTGAGTCGTCGCTGGGAAATGCCGTCCCAGTATTATGCAAAAAACATAGCGCTAGGTAACGAAAACGCTCTGCTCCTATTTATCGACACAAGCCCTTTAAACCCTGATTATGCAAATGAACCCAAATACCTAGCTGCATATACTCAGGGGTCACAAACACAGTTGTTGTGGATTGAAGAACAGCTTAAGTCGTCAAACGCTAAGTGGAAAATAGTGATTGGTCATCACCCACTCTATTCGAGCGGAAAGCGTTACGGTAAGACTGATGCAATCAGAGGTGTGCTTGAACCTCTTTTGGAAAAATATGACGTTGATGCCTACATTGCAGGCCACGAGCACGATTTGCAGCACAATCAAATTCAAGGTAGTGACCTAATACACATAGTCTCGGGTGGCGGTTCTGAAGTTAGACCGGTTAGCACCTATCCATTTACTAAATTCGCTAAATCAACAGGTGGATTTGTTGCAGTAACACTTAGCGATACATCAGTGCTATTCAGGTTCATCGACCACAATGGGAATCTGATTTACACCCACGAGGCACAATAAAATGAGTAACACCATACGATTTCTGTGTCTTATCACAGCCCTAACCTGTCACCCAGTTTGTAACGCGACCGTTGCGAACAATATCATTCAACTCAAAGAGAAAGAGACAAATGCGCTATCTCTATTCTTGCCCTCAAGTGGTGTAAATACGCACTGGGTTGATGCCACTGAGCAAACTGGCTTGTCTATTCTGAACGATAATGAATCATTAATTGTTGAGGTGTCTATTGGCGCAGTAAGTAGTGTTGTTTACCGCCAAAATTTACGTATTACAACCTACGATAACAATACACAAGATATTCAATACTGGGAGGCCAGTAGTGACTCGATAATGGAAATCGATGAACATCGATTGAACATCGGCGGTGTTGAAACACTGTGTTCAGGTGAGGTCGATGGAAAGTTGCAAACTTTTGTCATAGACGAACTCGGTGTGCTTCATCAATATGCCTTACGTGAAGGTATTAGACCTATCCCAGTGCGGCAATTCGCCATCGGTCCAGGAATCAAAAGTTGCGCTGTAGACACTACTCACAATCAACTTTGGTTGGCTGACGAAACGGCGGGTGTTTGGACCATGAGCGCCAGCGCTGAAGCAGAGATTACAAGAGAACTTGGCTTCTATAGTGCCGACTATGCTGTGGAAAGTGTCGCCACTGCCACTTCATCGAAAATAGGACCTGTGACCGCATGGGTAAGCCCTGACGTCAGTGGAATCTGGGTTAACACTCAGTGTACTAGAACCTTTACCGAGTTTAGTAAAACTATCTCACCCGAAGTACTGACTCTCGGAACTACTCCTACGGGTATTTCCATATCTGTATATGACGATGAGAGCGGCAGAACATTCCATGGAACCCACTCACTCAACTGCGAGAATAACAGCGCAGAGATAGCCAACCCTATATTACTTGTACCAACGTCTGAGACATCGCCGGTAAGTCATACTGGCGATGCAGCAGACGACCCAGCTATATGGGTAAACAGCATTGCTCCAGAACAAAGCCTAGTCCTTGGTACAGACAAAAAAGGCGGCCTAGCCGTTTATAATCTCAATGGACAGCAAACGGCTTGGCACGCCGTTGGACGGGTCAACAATGTTGACATTAAGTACATCATAGCCGTAGATGGAGTAATGTTTGACGTGGCTGTCGCCAGTAATAGAACAAACCAATCAATGAGCGTGTTTTTAATTTCTACACAGAACGGTGAGCTTACCCATATTTCAGATATTGCGACTGGCCTTAAAGACGTCTACGGTTTTTGTCTGTATAACAATGCAGGAACACTTTATGGGCTAGTTAATGATACATCGGGCGACTATGAACAGTATCAGTTATCTATTAATCGCGAGAGCGCCAGTGGAACTCTAGTTCGTAGTTTCAGCCTCCCCTCTCAGCCGGAAGGGTGCGTAGTAGATGACGTTGCCGGCGTGGTATACATGGGAGAAGAGAGCGCTGGAATCTGGCAGCTCGATTTAACGTCTCGTGAAGCAACACCTGAAAAAATCATTAGTATTAGTGCGCCCGTAGAGGCAGACGTTGAAGGTTTGGGCTTATACGAGGTTGATGGAGTGCAATATTTGGTCGCATCTAGCCAAGGAAATAATCAGTACGCTATATACCAATCAAAATATCCTTTTAAACACATGGGTATGATAGAGATAGCGGCCGATTGGAACACGCTTATCGATGGCGTATCAGAGACCGATGGATTAGATATCACCAATGCAAACTTAGGTGGTCGCTACACAGATGGTTTATTCGTCGTTCAAGATGGTCGTAATGTGATGCCAACAGAGAATCAAAATTTCAAATTTGTAGATGGAAAACAAGTGGAGCAAGCAATAAGAATGATGCTAGAGCGTCAATAAATATTAAATACACTGGGGGAGTACTCCCCCAGCGCCAATTCAACTCGCTTGTTGATAGCCAGACCGCAGTTGTATGTCTATGGCTTTCAGTACCTGTGTTCGGTTAATAGTGCCCAATAAAACACCATCATCATCGACGACTGGGTATACTCTCGGTTTGTCCTTCAGTAGTTTTTGAGCAAGCTCGAGTACCGACATGTAAGGCTTAACAGAAACCACTGGCGTCTTCATAATTTCAGAGACACGGCAGATTTGTTCTCGGTAGTAGCTGGACGCAATCATGTTTCCAATACAATCTTGTTCTGACAAAAAACCGACCACTTTACCTTTATTATCTACAACTGGACCACCACTTTGTTTGCTGTCTAGCAGTAGTTCAACTGCTTCGGCGACAGGCATCTCTAACCCGATATTGACCGGGTGGGTATTCATATAATCACTGACTTGCAACGATTCCATTTTTCATTCCCCTTGCTCTACCTGTTAATGACTACGCTTGATATTTCAGTTAAGAGCAAAATAATGTGTTTATTTTTTGTTCTTCTCGGCGCATATTGCCGATAACTATAAGCCTAGACTGGGAAAATGATTTCAGCGAGTATTTTGCTGTTTATTTATTCGAATCGATAGTATCTGTAGTGTTAGGCGCAAATTGTTAGTCCCGTACTCGCTATCAGTTGGTATTCATGAGGGCTAGGTGTAAACTGCACCCTTCGAATTTTTATCTGTAAATCAACACACTCAATACTATGCATGCACCCACTTTTCTTTGGTACGATTTAGAGACCTTTGGCGCTAATCCGCAAAAAGATTTGCCCTGCCAGTTTGCCGCGGTAAGAACTGATTTGGATCTCAACCCCATCGGAAAGCCAATAAATATTATGAGTGCAATTGCGAATGACTACTTACCTCATCCTGAGGCATGTTTAATCACAGGAATTACGCCTCAGCAGACTATTCGAGATGGTAAAAACGAAGCTGATTTCGCAGCAAGAATGCACAGTGAAATGGCAACACCCAATACATGCAGTGTTGGTTTCAACAGTATTCGGTTTGACGACGAAGTTACTCGTCACATGTTTTACAGAAATTTCTACGACCCATATTCCCGCGAATGGAAAAATGGCAACAGTCGGTGGGATATAATTGATTTAGCTCGTGCCTGTTACGCCCTGCGCCCCGATGGCATTGAATGGCCACTAAGAGAAGATGGCAGCCCGAGCTTTAAGCTAGAGCACCTGACGCAAGCCAACGGTTTGTCCCACGACAATGCGCACGATGCGCTGAGCGATGTATACGCGACCATCGGATTAGCAAAGTTAATCAAGGATAAGCAACCAAAACTGTTTAACTATGCCTTCTCACTGAGAAACAAGCAGGAAGTACTATCACAGATCGACTTGTCTAAGCCATCAGTAGTGTTACACATATCGTCAAAAATCCCTGCCAGTCAGGGCTGTTGTACATGGATCATGCCCGTTGCAAAGCATCCAACGAACCCAAATGCAATTATTGCTGTTGATCTATCCAAGCCCATTGAAGCTTTACTCAACGATGATGCTGAAACGATTAGACAAAAACTGTATGCAAAGTCTGACGAATTGGAAAGTGGCGATGAGCGGCCGGGTTTAAAGCTCATCCATATCAACAAATCACCTTTTGTTACGACGGCCAAAGCAATGACTGCCGAGAATGCCAAGCGATTGGGTTTGGATAGAGAAGCTTGTTTAAACAACTATCAAGCACTCGTCAATCATCAACACCTAGCTCAATTACTACGTGAGGTTTACAACCAGCCCTTTGATGAAAAAGACGTTGATATTGACCACGCTCTCTACAGTGGCGGCTTTCTGAGTAATGAGGACAGGGGTTGGTGTAATCAGGTGCTAGAATCCTCACCCAATAGTTTGGCCGCTCTTTCTGATGAGACTCAGCATGTGGGTCTTCGTTCGCTGTTGTTCAGATACCGCGCCCGAAACTACCCTGAGACACTAGACGACAGCGAAATGACCCGTTGGCAACATCATCGCCGTTCTCGTCTCACGGACGCTGACTCACAAGCCAGTATTACGATGGAGAGTTATTTATTGACGCTGGAAAAACTAGCTCATGAACACAGTGACGACCCAAACAAACAGGCAATCCTCCGAGCACTGTATCAATACGCCGAAAACCTTTGACGTAACTCGGCGTTCAAATTAAATTAGGAACTGAATATTTCTACTTAAGTATAAAGTATCCTTGGTCGATAACATGACTAACCAGTTTTTAGGTTGAGCGTGATTATATCGCACCTCGGCACTATCACTTTCAAGTAAAGGAAAATTGCAGTAATGAATGGTGTGACCATCAGCTTAGACAAAAGCCAAAATAATATCTATCTGACGCTAGACCCTTCTGAATTCTCCAAAGAATTGGTTTTTCAAGAAGTTAAAACGCTCTTCGACCAACCTGATACCAAGAATCTTTATATTTCGAACTCTTCGTTGCAAGCGGCTATCGACGCCGCAAATCACAACTACAAAACGGCCAGTCCTAACGTAGTGAAAGAGTGTGTAGGAGAACGCCGAAATGCGGAAGTCGCTTTCAAAGTTTCCGAGGATAAGATGACCGCGACCCTTGTGCTCACCTGTCCATACGGCGGTAAGTTACCTTCATTGGGGGCGATTAAACTTCTTGCGAGTAAGCAAAAAATACAGAAAGGTATTGGTACAAAAGCGATCAAAAGCGTTCTCGCTAGAGCTCAAAACGCATCTGCTGGCGAAGTGATAGAGCGAGTGGTCGCTAAAGGATTACCAGCGAAAAACGGGAGATCATCTCGATTTAGACCATTAGTACCTAATGCGCTCGAACGTGTATTGAAGCCGCAGACCAGTGACGGCGACAGAGTTGATATGCGTAACTTGGGTGAGGTCATTTGCGTCAAAGTGGATACACCTGTTTTACGGCGTACAGAACCGACGCCAGGGCGTAGCGGTTTCGACGTTAAAGGCAATATTGTCGAGCCTATCTCGGGTGAATGGCTCGAGTTCAAAATGGCAAAAGGTACAGCGGTCAGTGATTCTGACAAGAACCTTTTAGTCTCAACCATTGCTGGCATGCCCAAGTATCAAGATCAGACTATGACTATTGATGACACCTTTATTTGTAACGGTGTTAATGTTGGAACGGGTCATATCACCTATGACGGCGCCGTCCTAGTGAATGGTGATGTTACCGAGAAAATGGAAATAAAAGCATCTGGTGACGTTACGATAAACGGATTTGTCGAGTCTGCTTATATAGAATCCCAAGGTGATATTATTATCACTGAAGGAGCCATGGGTAAGGTTAACGATGCTGACGGAGAATTTACTTGCAAACTCGTTGCAGCTGGGAGTATTCACGTTCAGCACGGGCAAGGACTTGATATTCATTGTAAAGGCACTATTACCGTTGGTCGTCAGCTAACATACAGCCGCCTCCGTAGTGGCGGTGGCGTTATAGTAGGACAAATAGATAACCCTCAAGGCAACTTGTTTGCTTGTGACGTATTCACCCAAGACAAAGTTATTGCAGGTACGCTAGGTGCAGTATCAGGCAGCACGCTGAAAGTGGATTTTAGTCCTGGTTACAATCAATTATTAGAACGCAAAAATGCCATTGACGAGCTACTCGACCAGCTGCGTAAAAATAATCTCAAGCACAAAGAAAAGATCGAGCTAATCAAGAGCAAGAAAGTGCCTCAAGTGCTACAAGACAAAGTGTCTGATGCCCTGGAAATGTTTAACAATGAATCTGCACTGCTCGCGTGGATTGAAGCTAAAGCACTCGAAGTGAAAGAAGCGAGAGATGCCTATCAAAAAGAGATTAAGCTTATTGCCAACAAACGTTTGTATCCGGGCGTTTCAGCTAAGTTAAACACCCGTAGCTGGCGTTCTGAACGAGAGTACGATAGAGCGATGATTCACTTTGATTCTCACAAATGGCATTACGAACCCATCGTCTAGCACAATCACCGTTTTTGTTTGCTGACGTATAGTCGTTGCTAGTCTGCTATGGTAACAGTACCGCTACCATAGCGCTTTGATTGATACAGTGCTTTTACCGTTCTGTCTTCCCAATCGAGAAAAGTTTCTGCCGATTGAAGCTCTGAGACAGAGTATACAACGCCTAAATTTTGATCTTTTACGACGCCTTGTGCCATAAGGCTGTCTCTCAATCGGTAAACCAGTATTTTTGCGGCCTCAATATCCGTTTGCGGACACAGCACGACAAATCGTTCACTGGTAAATCGAGCAACAACATCAACCTCACGCACGGCTGACAAGCAAGTGGTCGCAATTTGTTTTTGCGATGCGTCTAACGTAGTTTCCACATCTTCTGATGCTGCAGAAAAATTTACATCGAATACAATTAACGATGCTGAAGAGTGAAAGCGCTGGAACCGAGAAATCTCCTCTTCTGCCCTCTGCATCATGTGGTTTCTATTGTATAGGCCCGTTAAACCATCTCTGGTGGTTAAAAATTCAAGAGTTCGAGATTTATCGCTCAGCTGAACTTTTAATAACTGAATTTCCTCATTCTTCTCGCGAAGCAACCGCCTTATATGCTGTCTGACTCTGGCTCGCCAGATAAACCAACACAATGAACCAACAAAACAAACCATACCAAGTGCATACGGCATATAAGTGGCGTTGTAACGAACTTTACTACTACTCCACTGTTTGTATATTGCGACTTCTTTGTCTTCAGGGATTTTGGCGATAGCATCATTCAAAAGTGGAAGGATGTGGGTGTGTGATTTTGCCACACCGAAAGAGAGCACATCGTAAGGCTCTGCGTAGCCTACAATCGCGAGCGAATCCAAGTTGTGCATATTAATAAAAGTATTAACGGTAAGAAGCGAACCAACCATAACGTCTAGTTCACCGGACAAGAGCATATTAAGACCATCCCTTTCGGACTCAACTACCTTGATTCGAAGCGACGGGTAGTATCGCGTGATGTACTCCATCTGGCGATACCCTCTAACCACACCCAGCAAACGAGAACCAACGCCGTCATAACCTTGCAAAATTGGCGTACCTACGGCAGCGACCAGTACATTTGGCGCTTCGAAATATGCATCACTGAAGGCTAGAAATTGGCGGCGGCGTTCAGATTCTGTAAGCATGGAAAGCATCTGACATTCACCGCGCTGAAGAAATTCTAAACTTTGCGCCCAAGTCTCTGTTTCAACTAGCTCAAATTCGATAGACGAGATCGCCGATATGGCTTTCATATATTCCGCAGATATGCCCACATGCTCACCGCCGACAAGGGCCTCATAAGGTGCCCAACTCGGATCAATGCAGTATTTCACCGGGGTAATTTCTGAATGCGCAAAAGACGACAAGACCGCACAAATAAAAAGTGAGATAAAACGAATCACGCGAGTAAGCTGGTCCAACGTAAATCACTGCCCTATTGCTAAGAGATTAAAACATAACACGTTTGCGGATATTACTGTTCAATATTACACAATCAATTCCGTAGAATGCAAAGGTCAATGTAACCTAATCCCCAATAAGCAAAATGGCACCCTTCGGTGCCATTTTTCCCTCGATATTATTTCCCTCAATATCACGGAGTGAAAAGCTCACTCGTTATGGGGATTGCAGTTATACCATTTCTACGGCTAACGCTACGCCTTCACCACCACCAATACACAAAGATGCGATACCTTTGCTAAGTCCTTTTTGCTTAAGTGCGTGTAGAAGCGTGACCAAAATACGTGCACCAGAGGCTCCAATAGGATGACCCAATGCACATGCACCACCTTTGATGTTTACTTTGCTTTCATCCAAGCCTAGCTTGCGAATAGCCATCATAGTTACCATGGCAAAGGCTTCGTTAATTTCAAACAAATCAACATCTTCTTTTGCCCAACCCGCTTTTTCAAGCACTTTTTCCATGGCACCTACTGGTGCAACGGTAAACAACTCTGGCTCAATAGCATTTGTGGCATGTGCAACCACTTTAGCAAGTGGTGTTAATCCTAGTTCCGCCGCTTTTGACTCAGACATCACTAGAAGTGCCGCCGCACCATCAGAGATTGAACTAGAGTTTGCCGCAGTCACGGTACCGTCTTTTTTGAACGCTGGACGAAGTGAAGGAATTTTATCTGGACGGGCAGAGCCTGGGCCTTCATCAGTATCAACAACGATATCACCTTTACGACTAGAAATAGTTACACTAACGATTTCATCAGTAAAGGTTCCTTCGCTGATAGCCGTGTTTGCTTTAGATAGCGAGCTCAGCGCAAACTCATCCATTTCACCACGGGTGATACTCTCAGCATCTGCAGTGTCTTGCGCAAAACAGCCCATGGCTTTGCCGTCATAAGCATTCTCAAGGCCATCCATCATCATGTGGTCAAGGACTTGTCCGTGCCCCATGCGATAACCAGTTCTAGCTTTTGGTAGCATATAAGGTGCATTACTCATACTCTCCATACCACCTGCGATAACCACAGATGCACTACCCGCCTTTATCAAGTCATGTGCCATCATTACAGCTTTTAAACCTGAACCACACACCTTATTGATGGTAGTTGCTCCCGCAGCCAAAGGTAGCTCGGCGCCTAATGTTGCTTGGCGTGCCGGTGCCTGCCCTTGTCCTGCAGGTAATACACATCCCATAATAACTTCGTCGATGTTAGCCACATCGATACTCTCACACGCGGCTTTTATGGCTACCGATCCCAACGTTGTTGCCGGTACTGCTGATAAACTTCCATTAAAGCCACCCATTGGAGTGCGCTTCGCCGCCACAATTACTACCGCATCATTGCTCATAATTAGCCTCACATTTAGTTAAAAGGTATTGATTCACATCGTCATAGCGTACTGCGCGTATACAAAAGTAGACACAATACTTTGGTCTTGCATGACACAATTCAATTGAAAAATTGACGTTAGCAAAATGTTACCTTACCTTAACGTAAATTGTAATTAACGTTAACGTAAACCCAAGCGTATGTGTGTCAACGATTCTTACCAGCACGGTGAGAGTCGACCGAATACTACAAAGAAGAGGGTGTGCGCCAAAAGGTACGTATGAATGAACGACCACAACAATGAACTAACCTATTCCATCGGCGAACTGGCTCGGGAGTTCGACATCACTCCTCGTTCTATCCGTTTCTACGAGGAGCAAGGCTTACTAAGCCCGCGTCGTACTGGCCAGAATCGTATCTACTGTAACAAAGACCGCGTCAGGTTAAAGCTAATTTTACGTGGTAAGAGGTTAGGTTTCTCTTTAGCAGAGGTAAAAACTCTGTTTGAGATGTACGACAGCAACCCAAATTCCGCGGTTCAACTTGAAGCCATGCTTGAAATGACAGCGCAAAAACGCGCTGTATTGAACCAACAATTAGAAGATATTCAAATGCTTATGACAGAACTTGACGATGTAGAATCCCGTTGTCGAGAAGAGCTAGCAGAATTACAAAAAGGAAAATAGCCATGAACACGCCCTACCCTACACTTAATTTCGGTTTAGGCGAAGATATGGACATGCTTCGCGACCAGGTCTATCAGTTTGCGCAAAATGAGATTGCTCCACTGGCAGAATCAGCCGATGCTGACAATCAGTTCCCCAATCAACTCTGGCCGAAACTCGGTGAGATGGGATTGCTCGGCGTTACCGTTGATGAACAATTTGGTGGTTCAGGCATGGGGTACTTGGCTCATACTATCGCTATGGAAGAAGTGAGTCGCGCGTCTGCGGGTATTGGTCTGAGTTACGGTGCCCACTCTAACCTTTGCGTTAACCAAATTGCACGAAACGGCAGTGAAGCGCAAAAAGAAAAGTACTTACCTAAGCTGGTGTCTGGCGAACACATTGGTGCATTAGCGATGAGTGAACCCAACGCTGGTTCAGATGTAGTGAGCATGAAACTACGCGCAGAGAAAAAGGGCGACAAGTACATTCTCAACGGCAACAAAATGTGGATAACCAACGGCCCAGATGCTAATACGTTTGTCATTTACGCGAAAACTGACGTAAACGCAGGACCACGGGGTATAACCGCTTTTATTGTTGAACGAAATTTTCCCGGATTTTCTCGTGCTCAAAAGCTCGACAAACTGGGCATGCGCTCGTCAAACACTTGTGAATTAGTGTTTGAAGACTGCGAAGTACCCTTTGAGAATGTTATGGGTAATGAGGGCGAAGGTGTACGCGTGCTCATGAGCGGACTTGATTACGAGCGCGTAGTCTTATCAGGTGGTCCACTGGGTATTATGCAAGCCTGCATGGACATTGTGGTGCCCTACATCCACGACCGAGAGCAGTTTGGTCAATCTATTGGCCAGTTCCAGCTAGTGCAAGGCAAAATCGCCGACATGTACACACAAATGAATGCAGCACGCGCCTACGTTTACGCGGTAGCCCAAGCTTGTGATCGCGGTGAAACCACCCGCAAAGACGCCGCTGGTGCCATTCTTTATTCAGCAGAACTTGCCACCAAAATGTCCCTTGATGCCATTCAACTATTGGGTGGGAATGGCTATATCAACGAGTACGCCACCGGCAGACTGCTAAGAGATGCCAAGCTATATGAAATTGGCGCTGGCACGTCAGAAATCAGACGCATGCTAATTGGCCGCGAATTGTTCAACGAATCCAAGTAGTTAAGGGAGGGGGCATGCCCGTTCTTCATTCTTCGATAAATACGAAATCGTCAGCATTTGCTGACAACACGGCGCATATGCAAGCGCAGGTGAATGACCTTAAAGAAAAACTCCAGACCATAGCAAAAGGTGGTGGAGAAAAGGCCGCCCAACGCCACGTAGCGCGGGGCAAACTGTTGGCTCGCGATCGCATCGACGGCCTTATCGACGCGGGTTCGCCTTTCTTAGAAATTGGCCAACTGGCAGCATGGGAAGTATATGAAGACTATGTTCCATGCGCCGGAGTCGTTGCAGGTATCGGCTTAGTACACGGCATTGAATGTATGATAGTCGCCAACGATGCCACGGTAAAAGGCGGTACATACTACCCACTTACTGTGAAAAAGCATTTACGCGCTCAGGCGATTGCTGAAGAAAATCACCTGCCTTGTATTTACCTAGTGGATTCAGGCGGTGCCAACTTGCCCAGACAAGACGACGTATTCCCAGACAAAGAGCATTTTGGTCGTATTTTCTTTAATCAGGCCAACATGTCAGCTAAAAATATCCCACAAATAGCTGTGGTAATGGGTTCTTGTACCGCAGGTGGTGCCTACGTGCCTGCGATGGCTGATGAGAGTATTATCGTGAAAGAGCAAGCGACGATATTCTTAGGCGGCCCACCCTTGGTGAAAGCTGCTACGGGCGAAGTGGTCAGTGCCGAAGAGCTTGGCGGTGGTGACGTTCATACCAGAATTTCAGGCGTAGCTGACCACCTAGCTAATAATGATCATCACGCACTAGAGCTAGCAAGAAACGCCGTAGCAAGACTCAATCGTAAAAAGTCGACGTCCATTGATATTGCCGATGTAGTTGCCCCTAAATACGACGGTAAAGAAATCTATGGCGTAATCCCCAAAGATACGCGACAGACTTTTGATGTTAGAGAAATCATTGCTCGTATTGTGGACGGTTCGGATTTTGACGAATTTAAATCACGTTACGGAACGACGCTGGTATGTGGCTTCGCTCGGATTTTTGGCTTTCCTGTGGGTATTGTGGCAAACAATGGGATCTTGTTCAGTGAAAGTGCGCAAAAAGGCGCTCACTTTATAGAGTTGTGTGCAACACGAAAAATCCCCTTAATATTCCTGCAAAACATCACTGGCTTTATGGTGGGTAAACAATACGAGCACGACGGTATTGCCAAGCATGGTGCCAAAATGGTGACTGCGGTCGCCTGTGCAAATGTTCCTAAGCTCACCGTACTGATTGGTGGTAGTTTTGGTGCCGGAAACTATGGCATGTGCGGACGTGCTTACGACCCTAGATTCTTGTTTATGTGGCCAAATGCGCGCATCTCAGTCATGGGGGGTGAACAAGCTGCGGGTGTTCTGGCACAAGTTAAGCGCGATCAAAAAGAACGTGCTGGCGAACAATGGTCAGACGAAGAAGAAACAAGCTTTAAACAGCCAATCATAGACACTTATGAAACCCAAGGTCACCCCTACTACGCTTCTGCCCGTTTGTGGGATGACGGCGTGATCGACCCTGCAGATACCCGCCTAGTTCTGGGATTATCCTTATCCGCAGCGCTTAACAAACCTATCGAAGACACACGCTTTGGCGTGTTTAGAATGTAGGGGGCGAATCATGGATTCAGTAGTAAACTACAACATTGATTCTAAGGGCGTTTGTCGAATTCGATTAGACCGCCCCGAAAAGCACAATGCTTTTGACGATGACATGATCGCCACGCTCACCCAGTACTTCAATACAGCAGCAAAGGACGCAGCCGTTCGGGTCGTTGTTTTGGAAGCAGAGGGAAAAACCTTCAGCGCGGGTGCGGATCTTGGCTGGATGAAACGCATGGCGTCCTACAGCGAAGCAGAAAACCAACAAGACGCTATGGCGCTGGCTACCATGCTTCATACACTATATACGCTACCTAAGCCTACCATTGCGAAAGTACAAGGCGCAGCCTTTGGTGGTGCTGTAGGGCTTATAGCCTGCTGTGATATTGCCGTAGGCAGTAAACTGAGCAAGTTTTGCTTGAGCGAAGTCAAACTAGGACTCATCCCGGCCACTATTAGCCCCTATGTGATTGAAGCGATGGGCGCTCGGGTTTGTCGGCGATATTTCCAAACCGCAGAGGTGTTTTCTTCACGCCGAGCAAGGCGACTGGGACTACTCAGTGAATCAGTATCGGAAGATGCGCTCAATAGTACCGTTGACGATATGGTAAACAACATACTAAACAACGGCCCTCAAGCAATGGCGCAGGCAAAACTACTAGTACAAGATTTTAGCCAGCGCGAGATCAACCATTCACTGCTTCATGAATCCAGCGCACGAATCGCTAAAGTGCGAGTATCTGAAGAGGGGCAAGAAGGCCTACACGCGTTTTTTGAAAAACGCCCAGCAGCATGGCGAGAAACAGAAAATGATTAAAAAGTTACTAATTGCTAACCGCGGTGAAATTGCCTGCCGCGTGATCACAACAGCAAAAAAACGAGGCATCAAAACAGTAGCCGTATTCTCTGACGCCGACAGAAACGCGCTCCACGTTGCGATGGCAGATGAAGCCGTTTATATAGGAGAGGCACCTGCCAAAGACAGCTATTTGCGTGCTGAACATATTATTGATGTCGCCAAAACTCATGGTGTAGACGCCATACATCCGGGCTACGGTTTCTTGTCTGAGAACGCTGCATTTGCCAACGCTTGTGAAGCAAACCACATTATTTTTGTAGGTCCGCCTGCAAGCGCGATTGAAGCCATGGGCTCCAAATCTGCTGCCAAGCACATTATGGAAAATGCGGGTGTGCCTCTCGTACCTGGCTATCACGGTGATGACCAAAGCACAGCCATTCTCAAAAAGGCCGCCGACGACATGGGCTATCCCGTCTTACTTAAAGCAGCTGCTGGTGGTGGCGGTAAAGGTATGCGCCAAGTTTGGAATGAGGCCGATTTTCAAAATGCGCTAGACGCAGCAAAGCGAGAATCTTTGTCCAGCTTTGGTGATGATCACATGTTGGTGGAAAAGTACCTCACCAAACCTCGTCATGTTGAAATTCAAGTGTTCTGTGATAAGCAGGGTAACGGCGTATATCTTTTCGAACGTGATTGTTCTGTTCAACGTCGACACCAAAAAATTATTGAAGAAGCCCCTGCCCCCGGGGATGACTCAGATAATACGCTCACAAATGGGTGAAGCTGCCATCAAAGCAGCCAAAGCCATTGATTACGTGGGTGCTGGTACGGTGGAATTCCTGCTTGATGAGGATGGTAGTTTCTACTTTATGGAGATGAATACCCGTCTACAGGTAGAACACCCTGTCACCGAAATGATTACAGGTGAAGATTTGGTTGAGTGGCAACTCAAAGTCGCACAAGGTGAAACACTGCCAAAAACTCAAGACCAATTGGAAATCCGCGGGCACGCTTTTGAAGCCCGTATATATGCGGAAGATCCCTACAATGACTTTTTACCCGTTACTGGCACTTTAAATACACTGTCACCACCACAATCAACTGAACTCGTTCGGGTCGACACCGGCGTTCTTGAAGGGGACGAAGTCAGTATTTACTACGACCCTATGATTGCCAAGTTGATTGTTTGGGGTGATGATAGAGAACTCGCGCTTCAACGCTTAGGCCAAGCACTAGAGCAGTATCACATCGATGGCGTAACGACTAATATTGACTTTTTAGCCTATTTAACCCGATTCGAACCCTTCCAGCGTGCTGAGCTAACGACCACGTTTGTAGACAAACACATTGATGAATTAATGGCGTCTAAACCTCGCCACGTTCAAGACGACTTGCCAGTAATGGCAATGCTAGCGCTACTGCGTAATCAAGCTCAAAATAATGCTGCTAGCGCACCGTGGCAGTCTACTCTTGGGTGGCGGAGTAATCTGTGCTATTCCGCTCACATCAGATTTGCCATTGATGATGAATTATTGGAAGCGGTATGCACTATCGCTGACTCAAGCGCGCCCTTGTCACCGCACTGGTCTATCAAAATTGGCGAATACTCTTGGCTAGCCGAGGGGCAACTGGTTGGCAATGAATTACACATTACAGTAAACGATGTACTTCAGAAAATACGTTTTGCCGAACGTAAATCGGAAGCATCAGAGAGAAATACTCATTACGTCATCTTCACGCCAAGCGGCAAGCTGGCTTTCGAGCACCTGTTGCCAGACCTCGGAGATCACAACAATGTAGATAGCGACGCTTCTCTTACTGCCCCTATGAATGGCACGATTGTTACCCATTTATGTAGCCAAGGCGACGAAGTAACCAAAGGTACGCCAATCTTAGTTATGGAGGCGATGAAGATGGAGCACACAATAAATGCACCCGCTGACGGTACAGTCGCTGAATTTTATTACCAGCCAGGAGAACTGGTTGACGGCGGAGCGACACTTCTCGACTTTACCGCCAGTAGTGAAAATAAGCGCGGTGAGTCATGACCTTTCCGAGCACCGTATCCATCGTTGAAGTAGGTCCTAGAGATGGCCTACAAAATGAGAAAGAACACCTGACGGTAGCGCAGAAAAGTAAGCTAGTTGATTTATTGTCAGATACTGGTCTCACGCGTATTGAAGCAGGTAGTTTTGTGTCACCCAAATGGGTGCCACAAATGGCCAGTTCAGATGAGGTTTTTAGTGCTATCAACCGGCGCTCTGGGGTGACCTACTCGGCACTTACTCCCAATATGAGAGGTTTTGAGACTGCCTTGGCAGCCAATGTGGATGAAGTGGCTATTTTCGGTGCGGCATCTGAGCAGTTCTCACAAAAGAACATCAACTGTTCTATTGAAGAGAGTCTGGAGCGCTTTGCACCTGTCATTGAATCAGCCACAGAACGTAATCTTAAAGTGCGAGGTTATGTCTCTTGTGTTTTAGGATGCCCTTATGAGGGAGATATCGCACCTGAAAAAGTCGCAGATGTTACCAAGTTGATGATTGATATGGGCTGCTACGAAGTCTCTCTAGGGGATACTATCGGTGTGGGAACGCCACTAAAAACTGCGCAAATGTTAGATCGAGTGTTAGACAAAGTATCAATAGACAAAGTGGCAGTTCATTTTCACGATACCTATGGGCAAGCGTTAGCTAACCTCTATGTCGCCCTGGAAAAGGGCATCCGTGTAATCGATGCCGCAGTTGCAGGTTTAGGTGGTTGCCCCTATGCGAAGGGTGCTAGCGGCAACGTCGCCACAGAAGATGTTTTGTACATGCTCAATGGTATGGGAATATCTTCTAACGTCGATATGAGCAAATTGCTTTTGGCAACAAACTACATAACTGGAGTGCTTGGGCGCAAACCCCAGTCAAAAGTCGCTAATGCCATTCTTTAAATTCAAAGGGCATTATACTTTGTATAACCTATAAGAACTTAAGCCGCGCCCACAAGGATGTGATTGCGGCGTGCGGTAAAAAGTGTGTTGCTTTCCCTTTAAGGCTTTACTCAGCCCCGATTCTCAACCACCACCTTAAGGTTTTCTAAACCGGCTTCAAAGTCAGGGCCAAGTAAACTGTCAATCATCAGTACGACGTAGCGATCTACAGGATTATATCCAACCTCGCCTTCATCACGCCAAACGACTCTTGTACCTGAATTGCTTGGCATAAATTCGATAGTGCCAGTAGACCCCATATCCATATCAGGAAAATACAAGCTATAAACGACTTTTTTATTGTGTTCTAGAGCGGTAATTTCCATTTCACCATTGCCTTCGGAAACGCTTTTCCACTCAGAGCGCATGCCTATCGCTCTATCTGGACCTGAGTAAACAAGCTCCATCGCTGGGTCGCGTTTAAACCACACCCCCCACGTTGGCCAAGCCTTGAGATTGACAACTTCTGGGTAAACAACATCTGGGCCTGCGTTAATCACAATACTGCGTTCAACGTTGTAATGCTTGGGTAATATCAATCCGATAGCCGAAAGGGTGACCACTAGTATTACAAACCCTAGAATAAGTTTTTTCAAAGCTGCCATTTAAATCTCCTGTTCCAATTTCCTAAGGAGAATATATAACAATTATTTAACAAATGGCATGGGCGCGTGAATAAATTCTCCACTTAAGTAGTGAATTACCATCGCCTTGACGTACTCAGCATCAACCTCTGATACCCAAGTGCAAGAAAATCCACTTTCTTCATCTCTAAATGTTTGTCCTGCGTTAGGTGTCACTGTACTGACATTAATTGAGCCAGACTCAACGGTTAATTTATCTGCGGGTAATGCCAACACGCAGGTAGATAAAATATCCCACAAAAAATAAGTAAATTCATAGGATGGTATTGCCGTAACCGTCGCAGCCCAGAATTGCCCAGCGAGGTCAGATACTGGTGTATTTTTCTCGGCTAATTGCTGTAAGAAAGGCCAGCTGACTGGCAACGCATTTGTAGCATCCAACGGGACCAAACAAAGTGGTACGCCGCTTTTCACTAATTCTCGCGTCGCCTTTGGATCCCAGTATGCATTCCACTCAGCAGTACCATTGTGGTCATGCATGGCAACGTTACCTTTAACATCTACCGCGCCACCCATCCATACTACTTTCTCTATCTTGCTTGCTAGCTCAGGATTGCGACTAAGCACAGCGGCTAAGTTCGTCGCGGGACCGGTTTTGAGCACGGTAACCCCACCAGTGGATTGCGACAGCGTACGTTCCATCCATGCATCCGCAGATAAATCACTCACAACCACACTATCGAGGGAGGTACGAAGCATAACGGGAGTCGCATGGCACATTTTAGGCTGAGCACGCCATTCTGGAGGAAAAGGATTAGGTCCGCTTAGGTTACCTACTGCTACCGGAATATGGTTATTGCCAGTCAATGTCAGTAATTTTCGGGTACTGATAAGTGCGTCATCAGGATAGCAATCAGCGGGGGCAATAGTTACGCCAATTACCTGAATATTGGGGAGCCTCAACAAAAGAAGCAAAGAGAGTAAATCATCGATTCCGCCGTCATGGTCAAATATGACGGGGGTTCTGTGGTCTGATGTCATTGTATATCTACGCTTTATTAACTTTATTCACGATATTCTTACATTCTTTTAAGAATGGCCGTAGCATTCTGATTTTACTTGTGTAAGATGGAATTAGGTTATCACAAAAAACCTTTTTTCTTAGACATTGTTCATGTCTAGCACCGTAAGCAGCATCGCTGGCTGCTTCATCAACATATACACTGACACTGGCAGTATTGTGTCCCACACATGGAGATTCCAAATATGGCAGACAACAGTTCACGCTATATTAGTAATCTGACCCGAGATACCTACGCACTTATTTTGGCTGGTGGTAGAGGGTCACGTTTGCATGAACTGACAACATGGCGCGCTAAGCCGGCGCTCTATTTTGGCGGCAAATTTCGAATAATTGATTTTCCCTTATCCAACTGTGTTAACTCTGGAATTCGACGTATTGGCGTTGTAACACAGTATAAATCTCACTCTCTTATCCGCCATTTGGTGAGGGGCTGGGGACACTTTAAAAAGGAGCTCGGCGAGTCAGTTGAAATCCTTCCTGCATCGCAGCGCTTTTCAGATAGTTGGTATGAAGGTACCGCAGATGCTGTATTTCAAAACATCGATATTATTCGAGATGAATTACCAAAATATGTAATGATTTTGTCTGGCGACCATATTTATCGAATGGACTATGGCAGCATGCTGGCTCGTCACGTGGAAACAGGTGCCAAAATGACAGTGTCATGTATGTCTGTGCCTGTCGAAGAAGCCGCAGGCGCCTTCGGCGTGATGTCTGTTGATGAAGAATATCGCATCAACGGATTTGAGGAGAAGCCAGCCAATCCTAGCCCTCTACCCCATGACCCAACGCGTTGCTTGGCATCAATGGGCAACTACGTATTCGACACAGACTTCTTATTTGAACAGCTTCGCAGAGACGCAGAAACCTCTGGCTCACAGCGAGACTTTGGTAAGGATATCATTCCAGCGATTATCAAAGATCACCCAGTTTATGCATATCAATTTGAAAGTAGCGATGGTGACAAAGCCTACTGGCGCGATGTGGGTACCATCGATTCTTTTTGGGAAGCAAACATGGAGTTGGTATCACCGGTTCCACAGTTAAATCTTTACGATCAAAAATGGCCGATTTGGACATACCAAGAGCAGCTCCCGCCAGCGAAATTTGTATGGGAAGGTCAAGAACGACGAGGTGATGCAGTTAATTCAGTCGTTTCCGGTGGCTGTATTATTTCGGGCGCTTCACTAAGAGGCTCTATCTGCTTCTCGAACGTTAGAGTGCATTCGTACAGTCTCATAGAAGACGCGGTTATTCTTCCTGACGTAGAAATCATGCCTCACTGTAAGCTACGTAAAGTGCTTATTGATCGTGGCTGTATTGTCCCCGAAGGCACAGTGATTGGATACAACCACGACGAGGATAGGAAAAAAGGGTTCAGAGTCTCTGAAAAAGGCGTGGTACTAGTCACCCGTGAGATGCTGGGTCAACCTGTAGGCGGCTTAAGCGCTCAAGGTTAACTCTCCCACCGTTCCAAGGTGGCAGTAATAATTTCTGCCACCTTTTCAGGCTGCTCAAGGGGAAACATATGCCCCCCAGGAGCAACCATATGATCGACATTATTCTGTTTTCGCAACGCTTTGATCATCATTGGATGACACACTTTACTGTTTTTAGCGGTCACCAATAACGCTGGACACGCCAATTTACCTTGGTAGCGATTTAAGTTGTGAGGTACGTTTCGAAACAAATTCGCTTCCACATCTGCACTAAACGTCAGATTTATTTTGTCGTCTTTGTGTTCTGTCACCGCATTTACATAGTCTCTTACGCAACGCTCATCCATGTACTTAAACAAGGCTTTACTCTGGAAATAAGAAACCATATCCGTTTGCTTGTCCCACTGAGTGTTTCGAGTTTTAGCAAGATTTGCAGGCGTAACCTTGTCGATGAGTGGTGTTTTTTTCACTAGACGCAAAAAGGTACTCATTGGCCCTACAACTAAGGGCGGATCGAGCATGATTAATCCCTTGAATAAATGAGGCGCCTCACATGCGGCCATGTATGAGATGACCGCACCAAATGAATGCCCAATAGCATATATACCATCAGCATTGTTATAAGAGGCAATGTGATTAATGAGTTCCGTTACTTGATTGCGCCAGTTTTTATTAACGGGCAGCAACGGGTCATGACCGAACTTATCAACATGAATACGTTCATATGCATTGGGCAATGCAGAAAACAGCACATTGTAGCTTGGCGCAGGAAATCCATTTGCGTGTGCAAAATGAAACGTGACTTTACTCATCGGTGTAATTTTCTCCTTAAAACGCGGACCGAATCGTACTACAGCCCTCTCGCTTCCGCCATCGCCCAATCATTTTCAATTCTTGTACTTGTCCATAAGAAAACAGCAATTGACAAGGTGTATGGAATAAGCAGATAGCACAGTGCAGTGCGCAATGCTTCAACGGGCCCTAAAGAAGGCACCAGTGCTTCACTGATGATTCCGGTAAGTGTTGGACCGCCGCCCAGAGCAATGATATTCAATACAAAGAAAAACAATGCTGTTGACATTGCTCTCACATTTACTGGCGCGAGTGTCTGCGCCATTGCAAAACTAGGTCCTAAGTAAGAGCCACTGGTAAATAGTAGGAATGTCATCAGACCCACGGATAACCACAGGTCGTTAACCTGAAGAGACGCATAAAATGCAGGAACACCAATGATAAGCGCTATTGCAGGTAACAATGCGTAGGCCTTTTTATTGTGCTTGCCCCACTTATCAGCAATGACGCCTCCCAACCAAACACCTAGTGCATAAGCAGTACCATTCACAATACCAAATGCGACAAGTAGCTGTGTGATATCAAGTCCCGCGAAGGCTCTCACATAGTAGTCGATAACCCATGTGGAAATAGCGTAGTTACCGAACGAACCAAATGATATACCTAACGCCATCCCCCACCATGTTGGCACTTTTAGAAGTTGTTTTAGTGATGCTTTGACGCTTGGCGCGTTGCTAGTTTCGTCTTTTACCACTTGGGTTCGCTCAGGCTCCCTAACGGTAAACTTAAGTAGCAACGCCAACAAAATACCTGGCAGCCCAACACTAATCATGACAATACGCCAATCGGCACTTCCTCCCTGCAAAAAAAACGCAGAAGCAAAAAAGGCGAGCATAATACCGAAGGGAATACCCAGAGAATATATGGCCAATGCACCTGCACGTTTTTCTTTGGGAAATAAATCAGAAATAATGCTGTGCGATGGTGGACTACCACCCGCTTCGCCGATTCCCACACCTATGCGTGCCAAGGCGAGTTGAACATAATTAGACGCTAAACCAGACACTGCGGTAAACCCACTCCACAGCGTCAGCGAGATAGCGATGATATTAACCCGACTATACCTATCGGCGAGCCACGCGATTGGAATACCAACTATGGTGTACAGCAAGGCAAAATATATTCCTTTTAACCAGCCTAGCTGTGCGTCGTCTAAACCTAAATCGGCTTTAATGAAAGGCGACAAAATTCCTATGATTTGTCTATCAATAAAATTAAATGCGTACACTAAGGTTAGAATAAAAAGAACATAGTTTCTGTAACTTCTCGAACTAGTTCGTTCATTTACATCAAGGGCTTGAGCCTTTAACTCTGACATAGTCTGTCCTTTATTTTTTGATAGGTTCCAGTCTAGGCATCAAGTAAACAAAACAACAACTAATTGTTATTTATTTGTAAATATAACAAAAGTAGCAAGTCACATCTTGTATTCGCTGTGGGTTGAGTTAGGATGACGGCAAGACAAACTCATCAGACCAGACAATGACAGTAGACGAACTATTAAATTTGCCTCCGCTATCACAAACCAGCGACAACCATTGGCAGGTAGATGGACTGGCCATTCCTAAAGATTGGGCACAAGGGAGAACGGCTTACGGAGGTATCTCCGCAGGTATGGTATTCAGTGCTATTCAGCAACAGGTTGAGGACGGTAGAGTACTCCGCTCACTTACCACTAACTTTGTTGGGCCACTCGCCCTAGAAACTCCCTTTTCAATTGAAGTCAGATTATTGCGACAAGGTAAAAGCGTCTCTCAATATGTTGCTGAAGCCAAGCAAGACGGTAAAGTCTGTGTTTTCGTTCAAGCATGCTTTGGTGTTGCACGTAAATCTGGCATTAAGGTCGAGAACAATGAAAGGCATGAAATGCCGATCCCTAAAAAGGGTAAATTTATTCCCCAAATACCGAAAGTGACACCAAAATTCTTGCGTCATTTCGACCTATCTATTGATAAAGGAGGCCTTCCATTTACTCGTAAAAAAGGGAGCGAGTATCACGGTTTTATGCGCTTTAAACAGCCTCCGGAAAAAATTACCGATGCCCATATTGTCTCAATGATTGACTCTTGGCCTCCTACTGTACTGCAAATGATGAAACTACCCGCGCCTGCAAGCACAGTCAGCTGGAACATTGAATTTATTCACCCGCACAACCCTGTGCTCCCTACAGACTGGTTTGCATATCAGGCAAGTACACGGCAGGCAGCCGACGGATACGGCCATACGGAAGCGACTATTTGGGACAAACACAACGAAGTTATCGCCATCAGTCGCCAAACTGTTGCTATCTTCGACTAGCGTTAATACAGGACATAAGAACTGGGGTTAAACAAAGATATCACCGAGATACACTGTAGATTGGTGATATCAAGGGCATCTTCAAGTGACTCCCTATCGAGCGCAAGAGGTTCATAATGCCCCTCTTCTAGATTGTGATAGCTCGGGTAGACTTCAGGATTTACATTGTCTAAAGCTAATGTGTAAGAAAGCTGTAGAATTCGAGATTCCTCGTCATCATATTGCTGCGAGAAATGAATATGACTAATAGGGTCTGAAATTTCCGTTGGAATACCCCAGTTTTCAATCAGTTTTGCGGACAGTTCTGTATAGTAAAAACCCAGTATGCTTTGCTGAAGCTGAGCTGGTGTAACACGCGCATTGAAATCCTGACAACGTTGCGCCTTTTCGGGTGCGAGAGCCACAGTGGCTAATTCTCCAATATGGTGAAGCAACCCTGACACAAACAAACGCTCTGACTGTTTATTCCCGCGAAGCTCACCGAAGTATTTTGCCAACAGCCCACAAGAAACACTTTGCTCCCAGAACTTGTCTAAATCGACTGTCTTGCCATCAATATCGCTGAATGCATGACTCACACCATAGGCGAGAGCTAAATCATAGGTCGCTCTTGTTCCCACCACTTGGAGCGCTCTTGAGATAGTATCGATACTTCTTGGAAAACGGTACAAGGCTGAATTTGCCACTCTGAGAAGTTGGCTTGCCAATGACGGGTCAAAACCAATGATATCAGCAATATCATCCATAGTAGATGCTTGGTCATCCATACAGTTTTTTAAGCGGGTCACTGACTCAGGTAACACAAAAGTATCTTTCGCCTGAGCTGCAATATCGTCGATATTCATTCTGTCACTCCTGTTGGCTTTTACTACAACGGGTTAACGCCAATAAACATCCCTTCAAAAATGGCCACACTTAAATAGTGGTTGTTATTTTACCTTCCGTCAATGTAGATAGTCATCATCAATAAGTTGAATATACCTATTGGTGAGTTTAGTAAGCTTTTTTGTGTGCCCAGGATTATATCCGAAATCTATATAATGAATTCTATTAAGCTAAATATACAATGCAATAATTTGAGTTTAAGCTTGTTTCTATGCTACTCAATATCGAATATTAACGAGCCTTCATTTATCTTATGAAAAAATCTATTTTACTCACTGGTGCAACAGATGGCATTGGGTTAGAAACAGCGAAGAAGCTCGCAAAGCAAGGCCAACACTTGCTACTTCACGGTCGCAACACGGATAAGCTAGCTCAACTAAAGACGTCTCTCCAAGCTCAATATCCACAAGTGACCATAGAAACCTATGACGCTGATTTATCTGATTTGAAACACGTAAAACGAATGGTAACGGCGCTCAAATCTCGACACGACAAGCTAGATGTCATTGTCAACAACGCAGGCGTATTTAAGGTTAATCAAACCATCACTCAAGATGGCATGGATGTCAGATTCGTTGTTAATACGATTGCTCCCTACTTACTCACTACATCATTATTACCGATACTTGGAGCAAACAGCAGAGTCGTCAATTTATCATCGGCAGCACAAGCACCGGTTAACCTCGAAGCAATGCAGCACAATATCAATCTCTCGGATAGCTCTGCATACGCTCAAAGCAAACTCGCCATCACAATGTGGACCTTCTATCTTGCAACTACCCTTAGAGCTACGTCGAACTCTAGCGATGTTCCCTCATTTATCGCGGTAAACCCTGCGTCTTTTCTAGGAAGTAAGATGGTAAAAGATGCTTACGGAACGGAAGGGAAAGATATCAGTATTGGCGCAGATATCCTTGTTCGTCTCGCAACCGACCCATCCTTTGAAGGCATCACTGGGCGTTATTTTGACAATGACTACGGTGATTGGGCAGCGCCACACCCTGATGCATTGAATGAAAATAAAAACAAAGACTTAGTCGGAGTTATTGAACAAATATTAGCGCCATTGACCGTTTGAGCATTACCTAAAGTCTAATTGTCGCAAGCCTATCTGTGTTATCTACTCACTCTCAAGAGCAGTATCACGGAGACCTAAATTGGACTGGTATAAACAACTTCAAACAACAATTACCGACAATGATTCCACGACTGACGTCAAGGTGTCTCGCATACTTGAATTGGGCCTAGATGCTCTAGGCCTTGGTATCGCTATTGTCAGTCGCATAAATGATGATGTATACACCGTGCAGTATGCAGTCAGCCCTGGCGATATGATCACGCCGGGCACCCAATTTTCTGTGGGTGAAACCTACTGTTGTCATACACTTAATGCAAATCATGCGGTGGGTTTTCACAATGCGGGGAAAAGTGTAATAGCAACACATCCATGTTACACCCACTTCAAATTAGAATCCTATATTGGTGCACCAATCACGTCGAACAGTGGGATCATTTTAGGTACGGTCAACTTCTCTGCAGCTATGCCACGAGACCCGTTTACCGAGGACGATTTTAAATTTATTAATGCTATCGCTGATTGGTTAGGTTCAGTTCAATAACTGGTGCATCCATAAATCATCGCGGTTTAACGGCACGCTCTCAGGCAATAGTGGATTTTCTAGTTGAATGATAGTTCGTGTCGGGCCAGCGAGTTTCTCAATAGATGAATTGAAATACCGATGAAACAACGCCTCAAACTGACCATTAATAATAATCGCTTCGAAGCCATCTTCTATAAGCGTTGCTAACTCAGTGTTGGTTTTATTAACGTAAAAATAGAAACATACCGGGTAGACAATAAGCACATGAGGGTCAATAGCAATATCTAGGTCTGGGTAGTCCTTTCTTACTGCATACTCATCTTCAACATCTAAAATTGTCAGAGGTAGATAATCAAAACGCTCTTTACTCAACATTTTGAAGAGCCCCTCGTAATCGGTACCTGTCACTGTAGTGAGTTTATTGGCGAGCAATATCTGGTTGTCAGTCCAAGTGTGAAACAGTCCAGGCTTAAATGCACTAAGTTGCTCCGTCGTCTCAACCCCTTTTAACAAATCTATATTATTGTCTCTAACAATTGAAACACGCCAACCGTTTAGTCCCTTCATTATAGGGAGTTCAATAGCTCGATATTTTGATAGGCGCTCCTCAGTAGCGTAACCAATAACAATGTCTATCGTGTTATTCGCTTCTAATGCTTGAAACGCTCTAAAGTGAGGAATGTCAGGAGTAAGTGGGGAAACCTGATAAGAATTTGGCTGCGCTTGATTTAAAACAAGCGTTAATAACTCAGTGATGTATGGATTACGCTTGTGACCAATCCCCCAATAGATGAGAGGCTCCTTCCCTGAACACTGAAAAGATGTCAAAAACACAATTAAAATAGATAAAAAGCTTACTAATCGCACACAAATACCAAACGCTTATTTTACGCGCGATCACTTTTTAAAAATCAAATACCCGATATTATGACCACGCAATTTATAATTAGATATCGCTTCGTTTTCAGTGTAGTAGCAAAAACGGCTATCGCGCTAACCGTTTTAGCACAAGACAAAATAGCTCAGCGTTTTGCGTACATTATTCCTGCAAAATGAATGGCGATTAACCACCATATTGATTGCTTTAGGTGCATATGTACAACATGCACATCTGGGAAAACCCCATAAAAAGCCTCTCTGTCAGGTGCTAAATCAACCCCGAAAATGGATAACGGTATCTCGTAGTTACTTACCAGTAATACACCTGTACCAGCCAACATAAATATGCATGTATACATTGCAATATGAGTGGCCGTGATAAAAAGACTGTGACGAGGAGATTTGGGTACAATTCGTTTCAAGGGTACTTTCACAATACGTGGTAACGCCAAACGAATGAGTGTTACCACAACGAGTACAACTCCGAAAATAGCGTGCATTTCGACGGCATCCTGTCTGTGCTCCACTTGCCCTTTAATATCCCAGTCTACGTTGTGAAGTTGTGATGACAAATTCAAGAGCATGAGAAGCAGCAGAATCGCCGAAATCCAGTGCAATGCTCGGTCAGCAATGTACCCTTTAGATATGGGAGTTTCCTTAGACATCATTTCCATGAAAGATACCTCATTCCTTCGTTTTGCTTACATTGTAATCTTCGAAGTAAAACTCGGCAACTTGACAGCTCATTAAATCAACGTTGTCAATGTTCATCCAACCTTTGCTTTTGAATTTAAATAGGTTTAATGTCGTTAAACACGTCACACAAACATCCCAATCACGTAACTTGTTGAACGGAAAACACTATGCTTAAAAAACGGATATTCTTTTTTACCGCGATTCTCACAGTGTTAGCTGCATGCAGTCCAAACGCTCCGACAATTCAGAATGACACCTCTGTAGAATCTGAAGATGAGTTGGTAGCACGAGCATTAGAGATCCACGACAGAGTACTTACCTTCGACTCTCACGCTGACACGCCTCTACGCATGATCGAACCGGGCTTTGATATGGCAGAGCGACACGATCCGAATGAGTCAGGGTCTAAAGTTGATTACCCCCGTATGATAGAGGGTGGCTTAGACGCGATATTTTTTGCAGCATTTGTAGCTCAAAATATCAGAGACGATGAGGGGAATAGCCGAGCAAAAGCTTTAGGTCTTCAGATGATCGACGCGGTAATTGCATCAACAGAAGCTAACTCAGACACTGTAGGTTTGGCACTTACTCCGGATGATGCCTACGCGCTAGAGAAAGAAGGAAAGCGTGCTATCTATCTTGCCATTGAGAACGGCTACCCCATAGGCGACGATATTTCCAACATCGAGCTCTTTTACAATAAAGGAGTTCGCTACATTACACTTGTGCATTCTACAAATAATGACCTTGCCGACTCAGCTACTGATTCAAAAGGCCCTGAACATCAAGGCATAAGCCCATTTGGCGAACAAGTGGTGCTTGAAATGAACCGACTCGGCATTATGGTTGACGTATCTCACGGTAGTGAAGAGGTGTTTTATGACGCCATTGCCGTTTCAAAAGCTCCTATTATTGCAAGTCATTCCAATGCGCGCGCGGTAACAGCACACGATAGAAATATGTCGGATGACATGCTTAAACTGATGGCCGAAAATGGTGGTGTGGTTCAGTTGACTATGTTGTCAGACTACCTTCGAGATGCACCAGAAAACCCCGAGAGAGATGCTGCAGTTGCAGCATTGCGTGCGGGAATGAAGCCGTTTGGTGAAATGAATCAAGAAGAGAGAAAAGCAGCAAGAGCTGCATTTAATGAACTCAACGAGCAATTTCCTGTACCCGCTGCAAACGTCAATGACGTAGTAGATCATATCGACCATATAGTAAAAATCGCGGGTATTGATCATGTGGGAATAGGTTGCGATTTCGACGGTGGCGGCGGTATCGACGGTATATTTGATGCTAGCGAAGTGATGAATATCACCATCGAACTCGTTCGACGGGGTTATTCTGAGCAAGATATTGAGAAGATCTGGAGCGGCAATCTAATGCGCGTATTCCGTGACGTTCAGCGAATAGCGGCTGAAATTCAATCGTCAAACGTTTAAAACTATATGAAACCTAAGTATACAGGCAACGCGACAGTGCTCGCGTTGCTTTTTTTGCTAACTGTGCAAACAGCGCTAGCGCATCCGTTAAGACTATCTTTGAGCGAAATCGAAAAAGCGACTGACCAAGAAAAACTCTCGGTAAGCTTACGACTTTTTCTTATGGACATTAGGGAAGCGCTGCTGTTCGACCCCGAGAACGATGAACTAGCATTCTGCCAGCCCAACGAAGCGGAAAATGCCGAGTCTCTATTGCTTTCATACTTAGATCAGTTTTTCTACATTAAAGTGAATGATAAAAAACTTGACTTAAATATAGCCAGCAAGCGACTTCACGGTGAAGGCATAAACCTTGCCCTAGCAGTCGAGTTTGAATTTCCGCTAACGGAGCATATATCTTCGCTGGAAATAAAAAATGCCGTGTTCACTGACCTTTTCTTTGACCAAAGTAACATCGTCTACGTTTACTTGGGAGAAGAAACCGAAAGTTTAATGCTAAACAAGGACACACCAATCCACAGGTTGGATTTATAATATGCAGTCATTTGACCTTTATCTTACGCTCGGGTTTGAGCACATCTCTGATTTAGCTGGGTTTGACCACATTTTGTTTTTGATCGCCCTATGTGCAATTTACAAAATTGAAGAATGGCGCCGCGTGCTCATTTTAGTCACTGCTTTTACCGTGGGACACAGTGTTACTTTGGCGCTCTCAGCATTGGGCACTATTACCATTCCCTCAGATGTGATTGAATTTTTGATCCCCACAACAATATTGTTAACCGCTCTACACAACGTACTATCAAAACCAAAAAACGAGTCAAAAACGGGCATGTGGAAGTACTACACCATGGCGCTCTTTTTTGGCTTTATTCACGGGATGGGTTTCTCAAACTACTTCCGCGCCCTATTAATGCGAGATGATGCTATTACGCTCCCCCTCTTAGGATTTAACTTGGGCATTGAGTTAGGGCAGCTGATGATTGTCGCAATAATATTGAGCGTTGGCTTTGTTCTGATGAATATACTGCGCGTTAAGCAACGAGATTGGAACGTATTTGTTTCTGGGGCCGCCGCGGGTATCGCTCTTGTTTTAATGTCAGAAACCAAATTTTGGTGACGCCCAATATATACTTTGTACAGTGAATAACTAGTAAAATGATAGCGTCAATCTACGCTAATTTTTAGCGCAGATGTTCAGCATGTTACAGAGTTCAGGGGACAATAATCCACTTCTACTATTATCATTGGATATATTGACTTCTGTTGTTTCAATCAGTCGGATCATCGCCTCGTTCATTGGAGCTTCAATTCCAAGACTGTTAGCTTGCTTTAATACTGCACCGTACAAGAAGTCTTTCTCAGTAGGCTTCTTATTCTGTAAATCCCACCACATTGATGTTTTAACTGTGGGGTCGATATCAAGCATTTGTTTTGCCACCCGAGAAAACAACCAATCTGGAAGTCGTAAAATGGTAGGAAGCCACTTTCCGTGCACTTTTGCTACTTTGGGAAGAGTTATATTACTGTGCTCAACCACAGTTAATAACTCGTCCATCAGCGACGCTATAACACGACGATAACCTCGGTCTTCCAGCATTGACTTAACAGGTAAGTCGGCAAGGGCGTTGACGCCATTGCCTAAGTTCAGTTGCAGCTTAGCCCATTGCACAGCGTCAATATTCTCAGTCGTATGCACTTCGATTAACGAATGAGACAGGGCATCAGCGAGTTGTTGAGTTAAATGCGTATTATTTGATTTTTCAAGGGTCAGCGAACCTTCTGAGCCTTTATGTAAATGTTGTTCTGACTCCAAAACAACATTGAAAGGTACCATTGCTCTCAGTACTTGGTGCTGAGGAAAAGCTTGCTGAATAATACTGTGGCTGCCTACCCCGTTTTGACAGCAAACGATTACCGTGTGAGACTCAACACGGTCTCGCAGCGTGTCAATAACTTGATGCAACCCGGTGCATTTAACCGTTAACCAGATGACATCAGCTGTTTTACTCTGCGCTATGGAACAAGTCACAACTGCCCTGTTGCCAAGATAGTCGGTCAGTGTTATTGGCTTTTGCAGCCTCGCTTTCCACTGCCCGCGGGCGACTAGGTCTACTTGTTGACCATTTGCAGTCATAACGCCGCCAATAAAACTACCAATCAAGCCACTTCCAACAATGCAATGTTGCATAACTACGTCCTATGCTGTGATACAGTACACGTTTTTTAAAACACCATCGTTAAGCGTTTATGTCAACCGAAACACTCCGCATACTTGTTATCGGCTATGTTTGGCCCGAGCCAAATTCCTCTGCCGCCGGTCAAAATATGATGTCTTTATTAGAGGGCTTCTCTGCCCAAAAGCATCAAGTTACTTTTATGACTGCAGCCACCGACAGTGTGCACAAAGCCGACTTAGACGCAAAGCAAATTGATGTCATTCCTGTCGCGCTCAACTGCGATAGCTTCGACCAACAGGTGAGAATGCTTTCACCTCATGTAGTCATATTTGACCGCTACATGACAGAAGAGCAGTTTTCTTGGCGAGTTAAAGCCCAGTGCCCTCAGGCACTAAGAATACTTAATACCGAGGATCTACACAGTTTACGCCAAGCACGACACAATGCGGTTAAACAGGGACAATCTGCATTCCAGGCGGAACTCAATACTGAACTCGCACAACGGGAAGTTGCCGCTATACTTCGCAGCGATTTAACACTGGTGATATCAAAAGCCGAGTATCAGTTACTGGCTCGACACTACCAAGTTCCAACAAGTCAATTGCGCTACCATCCGTTACGCCCGGCATCAATGAGTCGCGATGTCCCAACGTTTGAGGTTAGAAAAGACATTGTTACTATTGGTAACTTTCGTCATGCACCTAACTGGGATGCGGTATTGCAACTCAAACAGTTGTGGCCTCACATTAGACGCAAAGTTCCTGGTGTAAATTTAAGGGTTTACGGCGCTTATCCGCCGAAGAAAGCAACTCAGTTACACGATGCGAAAAGTGGGTTTTACGTGGAGGGATGGGCTGAAAATGCCCACGAAGTTATTGCTAATGCAAGACTACTTATTTCTCCATTGCGCTTTGGTGCAGGTATAAAAGGCAAGCTCATTGACGCCATGCAATGTGGAACTCCTTCAATTACCACATCAATTGGTGCTGAAGGCATCATGGAAGATGTTGAAAACCCCGCCTCCCATTCAACATGGGGCGGTGCGATATGTCATCACAATGACGATTACATCCATGAAGTAAGTAAACTATACAATGATGAAAACGCGTGGACTAACGCACAAACAAACGGGTTTAACTTACTACAGAGCCTTGTTAAAGGCGCGCCTGAGCATAGTTTGGTTGACACTGTGGAACACCTTGTATTGACCATTGATCAACACAGAGCACCCTTGTTTTTGCAATCAATGCTTTGGCATCACACACTGACAGCATCAAAGTATATGTCTCAGTGGATCGCAGCGAAGAACGCAATTAAGCGCCTCAGATAGACTGAAGCCGTTTGATAACACCTTGAATGCCATTGCCTCTTGATTGACTCAGGTGTCGTTGCAACTGGCATTTTTCCATGTAGATTGAAAAATCAAAACTTCTGCGTTCTGGATCATTCAAACTGTTCGCTATTTCAAGCAAAACAGCCAATACTCCGCGAATAATCTTACTGGGTGAATAGGCACTAAACTTCGCCTTACCGTCCGAAGTCTCAATATTCAACCACACCGGACTCTCACACCCAGGCACTGCGTTTTCATCATTACGTAAATCTGGCGGAACAATGGGCAATGCTTTACCTGCCATCATGACAGCTCGAGTAGCACTGTCCCACCCTTTGGCGTCTGCTACAGATTGCGCGAGGGGTAATAAATCTGGGGCAGTATTCATCAACACCAACCTATTTTAACTGCTCGGCTTTGATACCATCAGCTAGCTCTACCGCTGACATGATCATGTCTTGTTCGGCACCCTGTACAGGTAAAATAACTAACTCGACGCTATTTTTCTCTAAGCCAGGTAACCAAGTTTGAGTAAAATCCTCGAGCGCCACCACTTCAAGCTCAGCAGCTTCGTCTGCCTCTTTTAACCAGTAAGCGGCCAGATCTTTGTGTGGAAATACGGGCAAGCGAGTTTCACCTTGCGCTTCAAACATGACAAATCCAGCCTCGCCTTTTAGCAACCAAACTTGTTTGGCCTTTGGTACGTACGTAATAAATAATTCCTGTCTGTCTTCGGCAGACAAGGTTTGGATTTGCTCAAGGGTCGTCTCATTCAACGACGGAGTAACAGTTTGTGGAAACACGAAAATTAACCTAGTAAATTTTTTCGCGATTATACGCATTGATAAGTCAGATGAGAAATGATCTCGTAGGGTGCTGATGGTAAACTTGCGCTCACTGTGAGAACCTGACACAACGAGAACAAAAAAGTATGAAAGTTGTATCCTTTAATATCAACGGCATCCGCGCTCGCCTGCATCAACTCGAGGCGCTCATCGAAAAGCATCAACCTGATGTTATCGGCTTACAAGAAATCAAGGTACACAACGAGCAATTTCCCAAAGAAGCCGTTGAGGCCATGGGTTATCACGTGTTTTACCACGGTCAAAAAAGTCATTACGGCGTAGCCATGCTCACTAAACAAGCGCCGGATTCGGTTCAGATGGGTTTTCCTACTGATGAAGAAGATGCACAGCGTCGAATGATTATGGTGACGGTAAAAGATGAACAAGGCGAACCTGTCACTATTCTCAATGGGTACTTTCCTCAAGGTGAGAACGAAAGTCACGAACTCAAGTACCCGGCAAAACGCAAATTCTATAAAGACCTGATGGGCTATTTAGACGCCAATCACACGCCAGATGACAAAGTCATCATCATGGGAGACGTCAATATATCGCACACCGATAAAGACATTGGTATAGGCGAAGCCAACGCTAAACGTTGGTTAAAGACCGGAAAATGCAGCTTTTTACCAGAGGAGCGGGAATGGCTAAATCGCGTCTTTGACTGGGGATTTAACGATAGTTTCCGAAGCTTATTCCCTGATACTGATGATCAATACTCGTGGTTCGATTACCGCTCTAAGGGCTTTGACGACAACCGAGGTTTACGTATTGACTTGGTGTTAGGTACTGCAGCTGTTCATGCCACACTTAAAGATGCGGGCATAGACTATGAGCTTCGAGGCATAGAAAAACCCTCAGACCACGCACCGATTTGGGCGACTTACTAGTAACGTATTACTATGATTTATCGGTAAACTGACTTATGACTGCAATTCAGTGGCTTTGCCTAGCGCTTTACACATTTGTTGTAATAGGCGTACTCACGCAAATATCTCTCAAAGGGCTTGCCGCTGATAAGCAACAACAACATCTTGTATTCGGCACCGCCGCGGTCTTGTTTTTGTTTTGGGTTTTAAGAGTAGGTATTCACGATGGCCTTGAGGTACATTTTCTTGGTTTGAGTGTGGTTACTCTACTACTCGGATTTAGATACAGTGTTATCGCAGGAACCTTGACTCTCGTTGGCATTTCGTTGGTAAGTGGCACGTCAATGCCAGAAATTGCTGTGCAAGGTGTATTTAGTGTTCTGGTGCCAATAGGTTTTACTTATTTGGTATACATGCTCGCATTCCACAAAATTCCACGTCATCTTTTTGTATATATCTTCATTTGTGCGTTTTTTCCCAGGTGCGCTAACTATAGCACTCAAAACAGCGATGCTTGGGGGATACTATTGGTTCACAGCGACTTACACATGGGACGTCATTCGCGATAGCTATATCACACTAATCCCATTACTCGCATTTCCAGAAGCTCTGCTGAACGGTATGGCGGCAACGCTGCTTGTTATTTACCGCCCCCATTGGATGTATACCTTCCACGACAAATTCTATCTCGATGGTAAGTAGGTAACCCAACAGTGCAACCCCAGAATAGCGCGCAAACTAATCAATACTAAACTGCGCTAACCATCTATTGTTGTGTCTCACGATGCTTTGACCTATCTTCCCCTCAGATTTGAGCTCTCGTAACTTCTCGTCAAACGACGCGACTATGTGGGGGCATTTAAAAGCAAACTCTTGCGTAAAAGCATTATGGATCTCTAGTCTATCCACCGTTAATGCGATATCCACTTCATCTTCGAGGTTATGGGCCTGAATATAGTCCCTGCCAACTAAATTGCCCGTAATGAAATAGTCGATTCTGTGTTGCCTGAGCATCATAAAATTTCCGACTATTCCGTGAATATTTTGAACCTCCGGCTGTTCACCTACGAACCCGTCAACGGGTTCGCCATGCTTGTCACCGGCGTTTATGCTTCCGTAGTTTCCCGCTAATTCTTCTAAACTTTGAATGTTTTGGAATTCTCCTCGTCGCACAAAAACCGATACAGGGTTGTATGAGAAAGCTTCTTCGGAAAACACTAAGTAAGTTTCTCGTTCGGGTGATTTTTTTAGCGCAGGAATAAAATCAATAGCTCCGTGACGAGCATTACTCAATACTCTTTTCCACGGACCAACAAACAGGATATTGACCCTTAAATCGAGACTTTCAAATATATTGACGCTGGTTTCAATAGATGCCCCCGTTAAGGTACCATCTTCTTCCCAATGAAATGGAGGGTAATTAGGATGTGCGGAAATACGAATTTCATCGCATGCATCATTCGCAAACGCATTAACTGCAGTAAATGCGAGTACTGTCGATACAAAAATAGATTTATTGACCATACCACTATCCCTATGCCAGTCGAAAACGCTATGATATTTCAAAGCATTTAGGAGCACTGTTGCCTAAGGTTAGGAGATAAATAGGGGTAAATCAACCAACGCGTTTGTTAAGCTTAACTACAGGATGAAGTTAGAGAAATTAAAACAACCGTAAACTAATAAAAATAAACCCCTCATAATAATGAAGGGTTTAAACTTTGGTAAACTGTCGAAAAAATCCAACAACAAATTAGACTAATTACTCTTTAAACAAGATGTCCATAACGTCAACGAGCTCCTGCTTTCCTTCGCGAATTTCTTCCTCTGAAAGTCCGGCAATCTCGTGAGGAAACACCAACCACTCGTCACTTTCATTAACGTAGTAATCAGGAACAATTTCAGTTTTATTATTCGCAGGCTTATACCAAGGGCACGCAATGCGGATATCTTTAGGCATGTTCAAACGCATGAGTTTACGCACTTGCTTAATAAGTGCGTCGACACTTCTTCCCGAGTCAAACACATCATCAACAATAAGTAACTTATCGTCAGCATTTGCATTCTCAACTAAGTAGTGCAAACCATGGACGCGAATTTCTTTCGACTGCTTGTTAATTCCATAGTAAGAAGACGTGCGAACAGCAATGTGGTCTGTAGAGGTATTCTTGAACTCAAAGAACTCTTGAACTGCAATACCGATAGGAGCACCACCGCGCCAAATACCTATGATAAAGTCAGGGCGAAAGCCATCGTCATACACTTTCGACGCAAGGCGAAAAGAGTCTTGAAGCAGGGATTGCGAAGTAATAAAGTTTTTGTTCATGTCGAACCACTGGCTTGAATATAAAAGATCGGGAGTATAGTGAATTTCAGCTAAATTTGCACGGTCTATTCGTTTTGTAACGCTGTTGCTGGCTTGATTTTCATCGCTTTTCTCGCTGGATAGACACTTGCGCAAACGCATAGCAACAAAGAAAGCAAGGTAACGCTCGCTATTTGAGCTGGATTCATTACCACAGGCAGCCCTGCGCCGTCTGCTGATAACCCTAAATTTACTCCCAAAGCCGTTAATATGCCGTTGAGACCGAGTGCCAACACGACGCCAAGAATCAAGCCAATCCCAGTACCTTTGATACCGTTGAATAAGCCATTAAGGACGAAGATCCACATGATAACGCTACCAGACATACCTTGAGTCTGAAGTACCGCAATATCACCCTGTTTCTCCGAAACTACCATGACTAGCGCAGATACTATGTTAAACGCAGCCACCGCAATAACTAGCAATAACATTAAGAACATCATGTTCTTTTCCATTTTTACCGCATCAAATAGCGGCCCCTGTCGTTCACGCCAAGTATTCACCTCTAAATTTTCGAAGGCTGCCTGTTGGCGAAGTGAATCAACAGTAGTTTGATATTCGAAAGCATCCTCTAAAAACAAACGTTCAGAGGTGGCAAAATCTTGCGGTTTGCGAAGCAATCTACGAGCATCATCTAAATGCATATAAACCACACTACTATCTAGCTGAGAACCCACATCAAACAAGCCTGTGATAGTAAATAACCGCTGGCTTGGCATACGACCAAACGGTGTATAAACACTCGCCCCTGCAGTCATTATTCTGACTTTATCGCCGACGCGTATATTCAACTGTGTGGCTAATGCATTGCCTATCACAACATTGAAGTCTCCCGGCGAGAGAGAATCGAATCTACCAAACCGCATGCTGTTTGCCACAAGCGTATTTTGAGACATATCATCTGGGATAACCCCTTGTATTTGTACGCCCCGCAGTGCTTTACGTGACTGAGTTAACGCTTCCGCTTCTAAGAAAGGCATGGTATCGATGACGCCTTCCAATGACCTCACCTCTTCTGACACTGCATTGCCATCATTGCTTACCACGATATGGGGCACTATGCTGAGTATACGCTGCTTGAGTTGGGCCTCGAAGCCATTCATTACCGACACAACAACAATTAGAGACATCAGGCCAAGCGCGATACCCGCTACAGAGAAACGGTTAATGAAGGATACAAAACTGTTATGTTTGCCAGAGCGAGCGTAACGATAGGCGATAAAAGCTGAAAGCGGATAAAACATATAAGTTAGTCGTTTAACCTTTTGTGTGGCCACCAAATAAACACAGAGGATGACGGAAGGATCCCAAAATAGTAAAGTGCGTATACTACGTGTAAGCTACTGGCCGTACAAGATAAGTGGTAACCAATACAATGGATAACTTAACGTTAGAACAGAAAAAGGCGCAATTTGAAGAATACTTCATGATTGCTCACGGGATTAATGTCAACGTGACGCCTTGCAAAGAAGACTTTGAGTTACCCGATGTAGAAAACCTAGAAACTGCTATGCCCAATGCATTCAGGATTGCCAGTGAAATGGCGACAATCGAGGCGCAAGCACTCCGCCCCCTCCGTCATTTAAGTGACCATGCTGAGACACTCGCAGAATACCTCAATCATCAAGCACGAAAGATTGACTTAATGATGTCGTTCATTCTTCACCAGCAAGATGACGAGAAGTATCGTTATCAAACCAGTAAGTTTGGCGGCGGTGGTGTAGTCATCACATCCAAATCCCCTATGAATATTGGTGACAACGTTGAGTTAAAAGTTTTTTTAGATTCAGAGGCAGCAGCCATTTTTTGCTTCGGCGAAGTAATCACTTGCGACCAAGAGCAAGATGATTACCATATAGCCTTTATTTTTAACCGTATTCGAGAGCAGGATCAGGAGCTTCTTGTTCGCGCGAGCTTGCATATACAAACACAACAATTACGCAAACGTGCAAAAGACAAAAAGTCATAAACCTGCATATTCATTGCCTATAAAACACCGTTACGGGACGACATGACAGCCAATCTACTCGCATTGCCTCTACCCTCGGCAAAATCCACAGCGAATTTTCAAGACCACCAGCAATGGGGACAAATTCAAGGTAGCAGCCTTGCCCTTTGCGTGAGCCAAGCGCAAAAGCAATACCAGGGTCCAATTGTACTAGTCACCGCAGATACTCCTTCTGCACTGAAAATTGAGAAAGAGCTCGCGTTTTTCAACGAAAGTAATGCGTCTCCGGTAGTGCTATTCCCAGATTGGGAGACCCTACCCTATGATAACTTTTCACCGCACCAGGATATTGTATCTCAGCGTTTAGAAACCCTTTTCCGATTCACTCAACAAGGTAGCGGCGTATTCATCGTTCCAGTGAATACGCTAATGCAGCGTTTGGCGCCCACAGACTATTTAGCTAAGTATTTGCTAATGCTCAACAAAGGGGACGTACTAGACCGAGATCAATTTAGGAGAAACTTAGAACAAGCGGGTTACTTGCACGTCAGTCAAGTCATGAGCCACAGTGAGTTTTCAATACGTGGCAGTATTATTGACTTGTACCCCATGGGCAGCAACAAGCCTTTCCGTATCGACTTGTTTGATGACGAAGTAGACTCCATTCGCTACTTCGACACTGAAACTCAACGCTCAGGCGACGCGGTTGACAAAATTCGCCTATTACCTGCTCGAGAATTCCCCACAGACAAGGCTGCTTTGAGCTTATTCAGACAAAACTTTTTGTCTCAGTTTAACGCCAGCAATGCTAGCGAGTCAGTATTTTCTCAGGTCAGTAAAGGAACTATGCCCAGTGGTGTTGAATACTATTTGCCTCTGTTTTTTGAGCAAACCGCCACACTTTTTGACTATATGCATGCCGATAGTCTGGTCATGCTACACGGCGATATTGAAGAAGCGAGTAATTTCTTCTGGGCAGACATTCAAGAGCGTTACGAACAACACAGGTACAACACTGCTCGTCCATTATTGGCACCCGACCAACTGTTTCTGCCAGTAAATACGCTCTTTGGTGAATTGAAACAATGGCCGAGAGTATCGCTTCACGCTGATCCTATTGAAAATAAAGCCGGGTCGAACAACTTAGGTTGTGACAAACTCACCGACATCGCCATTAATTCTCAGAAAAAAATACCTGCAGAGTTACTTCAACAAGCTGTATCTAGTGCGAACATGCGAGGTGCCAAAGTACTCTTTTGTGCGGAAACCCAAGGCCGACGAGAAGGACTACTTACTATTCTGCTCAAAGCAGGCATAAAGCCAGCCCCCGCAGAATCTTTCAATGATTTTATTGCCAGCCACGATCCTATAGGCATTACCGTAGGTATGGTAGAACACAGCTTTCGTTGGCAAAGTGATGAAGGCGAATTGCTCTTCATTACTGAAACAGAGCTCTTAGGGCATAAAGTTAGTCAACGTCGTTTGCGAGATAAACGCTCTGCAACCGATGAAAGTGCCATTATTCGCAACCTTGCAGAGCTGTCTATCGGTCAACCTGTGGTTCACTTAGATCACGGCGTAGGACGCTATCTTGGTTTACAAACACTTGATGCGGGCGGTGTTGCCACCGAGTACTTGTGCATTGAATACGCCAAAGGCGCTAAGTTGTATGTACCCGTATCTTCATTACACTTTATTTCCCGTTATACCGGTGGTGATACCGACCATGCGCCAATTAATTCATTGGGTTCAGAAGCATGGCGCAAAGCAAAAGAAAAAGCGGCACAAAAAGTTCGCGACGTTGCCGCCGAACTGCTCGACGTTTACGCCAGACGCGCAGCCAAACCGGGGTTCAAATACACGATTCAATGGGAAGACTACCAACGCTTTGCCGACAGCTTCCCCTTTGAAGAAACTCCGGATCAGCTGCAAGCCATCAACGCCGTTATTCAAGATATGGGTAGCGATAACGCAATGGATAGGCTGGTGTGTGGAGATGTGGGCTTTGGTAAAACCGAAGTTGCCATGCGAGCAGCTTTCTTAGCTGCCAACCAAGGTAAACAAGTCGCTATCCTCGTTCCCACTACCCTATTAGCCCAGCAACACTATGAAAACTTTAAAGACCGCTTTGCGAATTGGGCATTCGAAATAGAAGTTATGAGTCGCTTTGTAAGCGGCAAAGCACAAAAAGACGTGATGCACCGCATCAGCGAAGGCAAAGTTGATATTGTCGTGGGCACACACAAATTACTTTCTGGTGAGCTCAACTTCAGTGACCTCGGATTAGTCATTATTGATGAAGAACACCGCTTTGGTGTTCGTCAAAAAGAAAAGCTCAAATCTCTTCGCGCTGACGTAGACATTCTCACATTAACTGCAACGCCAATTCCACGAACACTGAATATGGCGTTATCGGGAATGCGTGATCTGTCGATAATCGCCACCGCACCAGCGCGAAGACTATCGATAAAAACCTTTGTTCAGCAAAGAGATAAAACCGTAATTCGCGAAGCTATCATGCGTGAAATCCTTCGCGGTGGGCAAGTATACTTCCTTCACAATGAAGTCGACACCATAGCAAAAACCGCGGAAGAAATTGCTGAGATTGTACCCGAAGCACGTATAGCCATTGGTCATGGTCAAATGCGCGAACGCGAGTTAGAAAGCGTAATGAGTGATTTCTACCACCAGCGTTATAACGTGCTTGTGTGTACCACCATTATCGAAACAGGTATCGACGTCCCCACCGCCAACACCATTGTCATGGACAGGGCCGACCATTTAGGGTTGGCACAATTGCACCAATTGCGAGGTCGTGTTGGGCGTTCTCATCACCAAGCTTATGCCTATTTGTTGACACCACATCCTAAGCGAATGACAAAAGACGCAGTTAAACGTCTGGATGCTATTTCAAACTTAGAAGACTTAGGCGCGGGCTTCGCGCTGGCTACCCATGATCTTGAAATTCGTGGTGCGGGCGAGCTCTTAGGAGACGATCAATCAGGCCAAATCGCGAGTATCGGTTTTAGTTTGTATATGGACATGCTAGACCAAGCGGTTAAGGCACTGAAAGAAGGCAAAGAGCCATCGCTGGACGAAGCCATTGCCAGCCAAACGGAAGTAGAACTGCGTATCCCCGCCCTTCTACCGGATGATTACATTGCCGATGTAAACACCAGACTCTCCTTGTACAAACGCCTAGCAAGTTGCCAGAATCAGGATGATATTGATGAGTTCCAGGTGGAGTGTATAGACAGATTTGGACTACTCCCACCACCGACAAAAAATCTAATTAATGTGGCAGAATTAAAGATTCATGCCAGTAACTTAGGTATTTTAAAAGTAGACTTAACTGCCCAAGGCGGTACCATTGAATTTAAAGAGACCACCAAAGTTGACCCGGGCTTCATTATTCAATTGGTTCAAACAAAGCCCAATACCTTCAAGTTCGAAGGTAGTTTAAAACTGAGAGTGGTTAAGGCTACTAAAACTGCTGAAGAGCGGATTAACTTCATTAGAGAATTGTTAAGCGAGTTTGCAAAGGAGTCGCGCTAGCATGTCATTCAAAGGGACGCGAAAAATAATCACATCATTGTTGCTTGGTATTACAACAGGACTTTGTTGTAACACATCCAGCGCGAACGACGATTGGTGGTTCGATGTTGAAGTGATAGTGTTCAAGCGAGATATATCTCTGTCCCAATTGGATGAGCAATTTCAGCTAGCTGACTCATTGGCACCCTACACCAATGCCAAAGATATTATTTCAGCACGGCTACAGCCGAATATCGCTTGGCTGAAACAGGGGCTAGATATTTGTGATGCGCCCCTTACCCAAGTTGGCCTGAGTACACACCGGAACCTGAAGACACAACAGAGAATGAAGTTACAGTAGACAATGAGCCTGAAGCGGACTCAAATACTGATGGGGCGCTCGCAACAAATGATATGCTTGCATCCGAAGAGAGTGCTGAACAAGCCCTTACCATTGAAGAAGCTCTTCTCGAAGATGACAAACTAGCACTTTCCGGTGAGCCTGTTGAAACTTTAACACCAGAAGCCGAACTTTCTTTTAACGAGGCGTCTCCTGAAGAGCTCCCTAGCGACCTAGTGACTGACGTCATAGACACCTTAGAACGTTTGCCTGAACCTGTTGTATTCCCAGACGAGCAACAAATAGCCGACTATTGGTTAGATGCGTTTTGGCTACCGCGGAATGTTGAAGGTGTCCGTGAGTATAAGCCCTTAGTTACTATAACACCTGCTAAAACCTGTAGAACCGAGAAACCTTGGCTCGCATTTGAAAATAACCAATGGGTTCGACATACGCCTAATCACTTCATTCCTTTACCTGAATATTTAGCAGTGGTTCCGGAAGGCGTTGATTGGGAACGTCATCCCGGTGCTCACATACTCAGTTCAGAATCTTTTGAGCTCGAGAGCTTGTCTCGTCAAATTCGACAGCAGCGCTCGCTAACGCGATTGTTGCATACTACATGGCGACAACCTGTGGCATTTGGAGAAAATAATGCCTTTAAAGTGAGACTCTTAGGGGGGCACGACCTCGGTTTGCAGTTCAATTTAAACGGTGAGCCACACCCAAAGCGGCCTCAAATCACAACTGGTATTTTCATGAACAATGACGCTAGCGAAGGGCTAGCTGAAGTTATTGAAAACAGTGGTGAAATTACTTCAATAGAAAACCCAACGATTTTCGATCGAATCAGTGACAGGTTGTCATCACCTGAACCCGTTAGTTTGAGAGATTTAATGCAGGGAACTGCCGCGAATGAAACAGAGGGCATGAGTGGCGATGAATACAGTTATGAACGTCCAGAGTCCATTTGGGAACTTGATGGATATCTAAAGGTATTTTTAAAGTACATCAACTCGGTTCCCTATCTTCACATCGATAGTGAAGTCTTTTTACGCGTACCCTATGGAATCAAGGGTAGCGATGAAGTCACTGATGCTATTGCACCAGTGACCTTAGTATCCCTTCCCTTTAGTGAGCAACGGCGGGTTATTAGTAAGCAATTGCACTACTTTGACCACCCACTGTTTGGTATGGTGGTACAAATTAGAAGATATCGTCGCCCAGCGGATCCCCAGTCTGGCGAGGACTAAACTCGCCTAACGCCTTCTCATTTGTTCAAAAAGAGAAGGCTCCCACGGGCGCATTGCCATAAGTAATCCAGTATGTGTTCTGTCTTCTATGGGTAACCTAGCATCCTCTTCGTTTAATGCCGCCGCCTCTTTCGTGAGTGTATTCAACTTTCGCTGGATAATATCAAGAGAACTTTGAGAATAGCGGCCGCGAAGATAAAAACGGAACATCCATTGTTCGTTCTTTTTTGGTGCCATAAACTTCACCATAACCTCCTGTTCCATAAAACGCTCAAGTGGCCCATTGGGGATCCAACGAAAATCTTGGGTAAGTAGAAGTCGATAACGATTGCCCGGTAAAAAATCAATCAATCGCAAGTTATCTAACTTGGCCATTAATTGTATTCCCTCATGTTCACTGATGGCGTAATGACTAATAATATCCTCAAACGCCCACCCATCTCTCACGCATACCGCTACTAATAAAAGCTTAGGATTACTCAAGAGTTCATATTCTTGCGCTTCTGTGAGCTGTTCCAATTGCGGTTCTTGTTGAACGACTTCGATAAATACATCGCTTAAGGTCATTCCCAGAACATCACAAATTTGCTCTAAGCGCTCGAGAGTAAAGCTATTGTGAGAAAAGCATCGTTTAACACTCGCTTCACTAAGCTCTAGTCTCGATGACAAGTCTTTGTAGGTAATACCCCGTTGTTTAAGGTGAAGCTTGATAACGTGGATAGCCGCTTTAATTTGACTCATAGTATTATATATTTATACCTTGGGTACTGAAATATACTACAAAAAAGGTAATAGTTTACATTTTTCATACCGACGGCTAGTGTTAGTTCAACTTCAGTGAAAAGGAATGAAACATGAAAAAACTACTTATCGCGCTAATCGCAACTGGGTTCAGCCTAAATGCCATTGCTGATGACTCTGTTGATCACAGTCAAACAGCGAGTAAACACAGTGTACTTGCCAGTGTAGAAGGAACTTCTACGGCAGTGTCAGTTGCCAGTGCCGTTTACGCAGCACCAGTGATTGTAGGGACGTTAGCCACCGTTGTAGCTCTAGAAAGTATCGATAGTGCTATTGACGATTCACACCGCAGTTTAGAAGACGACTCGCCAGCGCCATTACAATTAACAGATACCGTTATCACTCGTGACCCTCCGCCGTCTAAAGCCATGGATGAGTCTGACGAAATGAACGACAACTAACACTCGCTAAAAGGATTAACTATGCGCTTTGTCATTGCAATTATCATATCTTTTCTAGCTTTCCCAACGACCGCTGGTAGCCAGGCAACCGCTAAACCTAGCTACACACCTGAAACCATCATTGAGTTCTCTAAAAAAGTGGAGCAATACGCTGCTAATCAAGGTGCATACGCGTTTATTATTGGCCGAACAGGTCGACCTGAGAGTGAGCTACCAAAAGGCATTAAATACACCCATACGGCGGTGGCGATTTACTCAACCATTCAACTAGATAATGGCGAGACGGCCTATGGATATGCCATTCACAACTTGTATCAAAGAGCGAATGACATGGGCACCAGTGATATTATCGTCGATTACCCAGTAGATTTCTTTTGGGGGGCGAAAGTAATGCAAGCTGGCGTTATCATCCCTACGCCAGAACTCCAAAAAAAGCTAGTTAACCTAGTTGCCAGCCAGCAACACCTTTCACTACACAACCCCAACTATTCGGTAGTGGCAAATCCGCTCAACAGTGAAATGCAAAACTGTACTGAATTTACGCTAGATATGCTGCAAGCAGCTATTTACGATACTACGGATATTTCTAGAATTAAAAGTAACAATCAAGCTTACTTCGAACCACAACGGGTACATATGAGTCGTTTTAAACTGGGATTAGGTAGCCTATTTTCAGACGGTGTTACCCTGAGTGATCATCACGGAAAAGTGAAAACAGCCACCTTTTCATCCATTGCTCGCTTTATGAATGAATACGACTTAGCGACCAGGGTTGTGGATATAACTGAAAGTAATATCGTGGAACGGGCAGAATAGCAAACGTGGATAGAGCAGACTGCATGTCTGCTCATCAAGAGTACTTAAACAGTATCACCAAAGGCATTTAGAATGCGTTGTTTCGCCTCTTTATATAGACCAGAGGCGGCGCCATCCAGCTTTTTAGCATACATAGTCATGAGTGACTTAGGTGTAGAAATATCATGAGATAGAGCATCCAAGATCTGCTCTGCTCCTTTAGGGTTATTACACGCCAATACCATATCGCACCCCGCATCGAGAGCGACATGAGCTCGAGTTACATAGTCACCAGCCACACTCGCTCCATGCATAGACAAGTCATCGGAAAAAATAGCCCCCTTGAATCCCAGAGTCTCTCGCAATATCTCTTGCAACCATACACGAGAAAAGCCAGCAGGCTGGCTATCAACTTGGCTGTAAATAACGTGGGCGGGCATAATTCCACTTAAGCGATTATCGCGAATAAGTGATGTAAAAGGCACCAGATCCAAAGCTTGAATATCGCCAAAACTACGCTCATCAACAGGCAGTGCAATATGAGAATCAGGCGCAATACTGCCGTGTCCTGGGAAGTGTTTTCCGATGGCAGGCATACTCATCCCATCTAACCCATCGATTAGGGCGCTTGCTAACGTGATCACTTGCTGAGGACAGTCACTAAACGCGCGGTCGCCTATTACTTCAGAAATGCCGTTAACATCGAGTACAGGCGCAAAACTAAAGTCCACATCCAACTGCTTAAGTTCATATCCCATCACAAGGCCACAGGCTTTAGCAAGCTGCTCTGCTTCTTGAGAAGTTTTTGCAACTTCGGTAATGGCACCCATCGCTGGTAGTTGCGTAAAGTGCTCTCTGAACCGCTGAACCCGACCACCCTCATGGTCAACGGCAATGAGTATGGGCTTTTTAGCACTAGAGCGAATATCTTTAATCAGTGCGGCTACTTGCTTAGGGTCTGCATAATTGCGACTAAAGAGGATCACACCGCCAGTCACAGGGTGTGCTAGCTTCTCCCTCTCTTCAGCACTAAGTTCTTCGGCTTGGCAATCAAGCATTAATGGACCCATAGGTACCTCATCATCAAACAATACTTTAACTTTATATCTTGTGCCGATAGGATAGAGAAAAAAGCGGAGTAACTCACGTGTTTAATTGGATTAAGTGGCTGGTTTTAAGCGTAATTGCCTTAGTGGTTATTGCTTTGTTAGGCGTTTATTTTTCAGTGAGACTCAGCCTTCCTCGATTAGAGGGAAATGACGCATCAGCCCATGTCGTTGCCCCTGTATCGCTTGCCAGAGATAGTCTTGGTCATGCCATCATCAACGCTGAAAGCCGAGCGGACGCTGCTTACGCTTTAGGGTTTGCTCATGGGCAAGACCGACTGTTCCAAATGGATCTTCAACGCAAAGCCGCTGCTGGCGAATTGTCGAGCCTCGTTGGTCGCATTGCATTGTCTGTAGATAAACAAGCGCGGTTTCATCAATTTCGCGCCCGCGCGAAACGGGTTTTCGAGTACCTTCCTCAGTGGCAGAAAGATTTGCTTATTACTTACACCCAAGGGGTTAACGAAGCAATCAATGAATACTCAGTAAAACCCTTTGAGTATCTGGCACTAGGGGGAGATATAGAAAAGTGGACACCTGAAGACAGTATTCTGGTCGCATTTAGTATGTATCTGGATTTACAGGGTGGTCAAATCAATCATGACTTGGCAAGAACAGTGCTGAAGGACAGATTTGGCGAGCATATCTATCAATTCATGACACAGCCCAGTAATTTTCAAGCGGCACTCGATGGCAGCGTGTTAGCGCCCTACACCATGGGAGTACCAGAGTTTCCAGAAGAACTCCGCATAAGCTCTAATGAAGACGAGCAAGCGAGGTACACAGGCACAGAGCCTCCGGATATTGGCAGTAACAACTGGGCAGTCACTGGGGCATTGACTGACACCGGCAGTGCTATGCTTGCTAACGATATGCATTTGGGTCTGCGCGTACCCATTATCTGGTATCGTGCCCAGCTCAATTACGAGATCAATCAATCTTCAGTTTCTGTGACTGGCGTTTCCCTGCCCGGCCTACCCGGTATCATTGTAGGAACGAATGACAATGTTGCGTGGGGTTTTACGAATGCAAATTTAGACAATGTTGATTGGGTACTACTTTCTTCCGAAGCTACCACGCAAACCGTGACAGAAGATATCATGCTTCCAAATGGCAAGGAGTCCATGGAACTTGAATTGAGTGAGTTTGGTCCTGTGAAAGAAGCCAACGGTCAAAAGTACGCGCTGCGATGGGTAGCGCATCAACCCTTTGCGGTTAACCTAACTGTGAATAATATGGACCAAGCCCTTACCGTGGATGACGCCATTGCTGTTGGACGCTCTATTTCAATTCCAACGCAGAATCTGGTCATGGTGGATGCCGAAGGTAACGCTGCTTGGACGCCCGGCGGTGCCGTATTAGAGCGAGACAAAGCAAGCTTTACAGCCATAACCCAAAGTGAAGCATCGTCAACAACGCTGCAAAGAACCACTGATTTACCCGTATATCAAAACCCAGAAAACGGTCGAATCTGGACAGCGAATGCCCGTGTAATATCTGCCAACGACTACGACAGATTAGGCGACGGAGGCTATGCATTAGGTGCAAGAGGGCTGCAAATCCGAGACAGGCTATTCGAAAAATCAACATTTAACGAAAACGACTTCTACGCTATCCAACTCGACAATCATGCGGCCTTTCTCTCGACATGGCATCGCTTGTTAATTAACACAGTGCAAGACGGTGGTAGTGATTTTTCGCGAGACAGAGCGCTGCTCACACAATGGGGGGCATGTGCGTGTGCAGATTCAGTGGGTTACACCTTAGTAAAACACTTTAGACGTTCAGTCATTCAAGCATTGTTCGGCCCTATATTAACGCAAGTCGATGACGCAGGCGCTCGGAGCAGATCTTTGTTAAGAGGCATAGAGCCAGCTGCTTGGCAAATCCTCGCGACCCAACCTGAGTCATGGTTACCTGATGGTTTTGCAACCTATAACGAGTTTCTGATAGCGACCTATGAGCATAGCCGCACAGAGCTGTTTAAAAAATATGGTGAGAGTGAAGACTTCAGTACCTTACGTTGGGGGAACGTAAATAAGCTAACGGTTGTGCACCCATTCGCCGCTCAAATCCCTATCGTTGGCGACAAGCTCAACATGCGTCAAGTAGAAGGCTTTGGCGATACATATATGCCATCAGTGCAGGGTCGCAGCTTTGGTGCATCCCAGCGTCTATTCGTTAGCCCCGGGCACTTAGAAGATGCCATACTGACCTTACCTGGTGGACAATCTGGTCACCCTCTATCGCCTTACTACACTACCGGCTTTGACGATTATGTTACTCAGGCTGCTACACCACTCCTTCCTGGAGCTATCGAAGCTGTACGACATTGGTACCCGAAAACAGAATGACCCCAGCAATCAATTTACTTAAAAAGAAAAAGATTCCACATGAGGTGGTTAAGTTTGATCATTCCCCAAATGCCAACGCCTACGGGTTAGAAGCGGCCGAGAAAATGAACGTTCCGTGCGAACAAGTATTTAAAACACTTGTGGTCACCAACGACAACGCTCAATTGGCGGTAGCGATTGTGCCCGTGGCCCAAAAGCTCAATTTTAAGAAAGTCGCCAAGGCGCTTGGTTTTAAAAAAGTAGCCATGGCAGAAGCTAACCATGTAGAAAATACCACAGGTTACATACTTGGTGGTGTTAGCCCTTTAGCGCAAAAAAAGTCACTCAAAACCGTTCTGGATGATTCGGCAAATGACTTTGCCCGTATTTATGTAAGTGGTGGTAGACGGGGCGTAGAAATAGCACTTGCCCCTTCAGACTTACTGAAAATGACACGAGGGCTACAAGCTTCTATCACCGACTAATTGGTAACTGTAGCTCGTGATTTCCATTGCTCTTTTGCTAACGCTATAGTCTCTTCATTGGGGGGACTACTGGGCGATAGGGTGGAGGCAATTTGCATGATAATACTGTCTCTTTTTTCTAGCAGGCTCTCAGCTTTGGGAAATAAATCCTGCGCTTCCGGATACATAGCTTTGAGATCATCAATACCTTCGAGGTTGAGATATCTGACTTCAAAAGCATCATTAAATAATGCGCGTTTAGCAGTAAAAATAACGTATTCTCTGCTTTGCGCCGATTGCAGGTAATTTAAGTCATCTTGAGACAACTTTGCTGCCTTTCCCACTTCAAGTGCCTTACTTAACCACTCATCCACCAACGAAAGCTGTCCTGATTGAACTGCCTCTTTTACCCCAGCTTGCAAATCTGAAGCACTTAAAATATCCATGACGGATATCACAGGGACATAAGCTTCTTCAGTTTGTGTGCGGGATGCGTCAACAGACAAATATACAAACCAAGCGCACACCATGGCGACAAGGATTGCGGCTAACAACAAAGGCTTTTTCAAAATAGGATCCAGTATAAAGTGAACATGCGTCCACTTTACACGAACGAGGAAAGAAAACAAAAAGAGCGAGTAACCTCGCTCTTTTAGTGGTTAAAAAGCCCTCAGCTTACTCATCTACAGGAGATGAATTCTCTACACGGCTTTTCAACTTTTGACCAGGACGGAAGGTTACCACTCGACGAGCTTTGATAGGAATGTCTTCACCGGTTTTTGGATTACGGCCAGGACGTTCGTTTTTATCGCGCAGGTCAAAGTTTCCAAAACCTGATAGTTTTACTTGCTCACCTGATTCCAAAGCGCCTTTTATCTCTTCGAAAAAAAGCTCTACCAGTTCTTTTGCATCTCGTTTGTTAATGCCTAACTTCTCGAATAGGTGTTCAGCCATCTCGGCTTTGGTCAATGCCATAGTTTACTCTCTTAACGCAGCCCCAAACTCAGACTCCAAAGCTTTTACCACGAAATCTACAGCTTGCTGAATTTCAGCTTCTTCCAAGGTTTTCTCTGGATCTTGTAAATGAAGTGACAAAGCAAGGCTCTTGTAACCAGGTTCAATTCCCTTTCCTTTGTACACATCGAACAAGTTTAGGCCAACTAGTTGATTTACGCCAAATTTTTCTATGTAAGAAAGTATATTTCCTACATGCACTTCATCTTTCACCGTGACAGCTATGTCACGACGGTTTGACGGGAAGCGCGATACCGGTACTGCCGACGGTAAGTTTCTGTCGGTTATCGCTTCTAATTCTAGCTCAAAAACAAAAACTCTACCGTTTACACCGAGCAATTTAGAAAATTGTGGGTGTATAGCTCCAATATAGCCAACTGTTTGGGTATTAAGCAAAATTTTTGCAGACATTCCTGGATGGAGTGCACTGTGCTGTGCTTTTTCAAAGCTAATTTCGCCTGATTTTCCCGTTAGCGCGAGTAACGCTTCCACATCAGCTTTTACATCAAAGAAATCAACTGGAGCGTCTTCCTTATCCCAGTGTTCCTCATAACGACGTCCGGCTACTACACCACCAATTACTGGCTGTTGCAATACACCATTAGGCGCATTTTCATCGGGTAAGAAACGCAAACCCGATTCGAACATACGTACCCGATTTTGTTGACGTTTTTGATTGTAAGCTGCCGCTTGTAAAAGACCCGTCCACAAGCTAACACGCATTACTGACATGTCAGCAGAGATAGGGTGCGGAAGCACCATACCTTGAATATCTGGGAACAAAGCAGATTGTACTTTAGGGTCTACAAATGAATAGGTAATCGCTTCATTGTAGCCATTACTAACCAGTAATGACTTAAAGCTTGCCAAAGGAAGTTCTGACTCCTTAGACGGCAACATACCCAAGGTTGCTACAGGTGCCACATTAGGAATATTGTTATAGCCATATACACGAGCAACTTCTTCAATAAGGTCTTCTTCAATAGCAATATCGAAGCGATAACTTGGAGCAGCAGCTTCCCACCCTTGCTCTGTCTCTGTCACACTTAAACCAAGACGAGTTAGAATCTCTGTGACTTTTCCATCATCGATGTCGATGCCCAACACGCGACTCAAACGGGCTTTGCGAAATACCACATTTGCTTGTACTGGGAGTGAATCTTCATCCACAGCTTCTACTACTGGACCAGCTTCACCGCCACAAATCCCTAGAATCAAAGCGGTCGCTCGTTCCATTGCAGCTTGTTGTAGTAGAGGATCGACACCGCGCTCATAGCGATGTGATGCATCCGTATGCAATCCATATTGACGGGCACGTCCCATTATGGCATCGCGGCTGAAGAAGGCGCTTTCAAGTAAGATATCCTTGGTTTCTGCATTTACACCAGAGTGTAAGCCACCAAAAATACCTGCAATCGCTAACGCTTTGTTATCATCGGCGATAACTAGTGTATTTTCGCTTAGCTTGGCCTCAGTTTCATCAAGCAGCGTAAGTGCTTCATCTTTATTCGCTAGGCGCACGTTAATGTTGCCATCGATGCTTGCCAAGTTGAAGGCATGCATTGGCTGACCTAGTTCAAGCAACACAAAGTTAGTCACATCTACAATAGGGTCGATGCTGCGAATTCCACAACGACGCAGCTTTTCGCTCAGCCACAACGGCGTAGCAGCAGTGACATCGACGTTGCGAAGTACGCGGCCAAGATAGCGAGGGCAAGCCTCTGGTGCGTTCAAGGAAATAGAGATACTGTCTTCGATAGTTGCTGCTACTGGAGCAATGTTCGGCTCGCAAACATCTAGGTTGTTTAACACACCAACTTCACGAGCAATACCGCGAATACCTAAGCAATCTGCGCGGTTAGGCGTTAAATCAACCTCAATAGTATTATCATCTAGGTCAAGGTATTCGCGAATGTCTTGACCAATTGGCGCATCTAGCGGTAGTTCAATAATACCATCGTGATCGTCACTGATACCCAACTCTGAAAAACTGCACAGCATACCGAACGATGGTTCACCACGAAGTTTCGCTTTTTTAATTTTGAAGTTGCCAGGTAGCACTGCACCGACAACGGCAACGGCTACTTTTAGGCCTAGGCGACAATTTGGTGCGCCACAAACAATATCAAGTAGCTCTTCACCACCTACATTGATTTTGGTGACACGAAGTTTGTCTGCATTAGGGTGTTGACCACACTCAACCACTTCGCCCACAACAACGCCGCAAAAATCGCCAGCTACAGGGTCTACGCCATCGACTTCGAGTCCTGCCATGCTCAACTGTTCAGACAGTTCGCTCGCTGAAAGTGATGGATTAACCCACTCTCTTAACCATTTTTCACTGAATTTCATGCTTTACTCTGCCTTAGTTGAACTGCTTAAGGAAACGAAGATCGTTCTCAAAGAACGCGCGTAAGTCATTTACGCCATAGCGCAACATAGTCAGACGCTCTACGCCCATACCAAAGGCAAAACCGGTGTATTCTTCAGGGTCGATACCCACAGCTTTCAATACATTGGGGTGGACCATACCGCAGCCCAATACTTCCAACCATTGACCGTTTTTACCCATCACATCAACCTCAGCTGAAGGCTCAGTAAATGGGAAATAAGACGGACGGAAACGCACTTCTAGCGACTCTTCGAAGAAGTGGTGCAGGAAATCGTGCAAGATCCCTTTCAGCTCAGTGAAACTGACGTTTTTATCTACCATCAAACCTTCTACCTGATGGAACATTGGTGTGTGCGTTTGATCGTAATCGTTTCGATATACGCGACCCGGCGAAATAATGCGAAGGGGCGGTTTTTCCGCTTCCATAGTACGAATTTGCACACCTGATGTTTGTGTACGCAACATCATGTCTGGATTAAAGTAGAAAGTATCGTGGTCGGCACGTGCCGGGTGATTCGCTGGAATATTCAGCGCATCAAAGTTATGGAAGCCGTCTTCGATTTCAGGGCCCGTTTTCACAGAGAAACCAAGTTCACCAAAGAAAGACTCTATACGAGCAATGGTACGGCTCACTGGGTGCAGGTTACCCGGCAGTTCAGTACGCCCGGGTAAAGTAACGTCGACCGCTTCTTCTTCTAGTTTACGATTCAACTCTGCGGTTCTTAGTGCTTCACCTTTGACAGAAATCGCTTGCTGAATAGCTTGCTTGGCTTGGTTAATTTTTTGACCTGCAGCAGGACGTTCCTCTGCAGAAAGTTGACCAAGACCTTTTAACAAATCGGTAAGTTTACCTTTCTTACCCATAAATTCGACTCTTACTTGGTCGAGTGTGGCTGCATCTTCAGCAGCGTCAATCTGACTTTGTGCCTGATTGATAATCGCGTCAAGCTCCATGTTTTCCTCAATTCACATGATGACTGGTTCGCCAAATCGGCAATATACACAGTACAGGGGTTGCCTGAAAATAAAGCCGCTAGTTTACACGAGTCACGAAGTCTACGGCTACCCTAGTTACCTGATATTGACTGATTTTCATCAAATAAGTGTAAAAATCGCCTGCGCGATATTTACCTTTCCCGTTATAAAAGAAAATCTTGCGCATTTTTCAAAATTTCGTCATGGTGAAAGAAAAACAAAGTCCCCTACAATATGAACATAAAATATCCAACTCTTTGCAGCTTTACGTTTGTGGTGAGCGCTCAATTGTGTGCTGCTGAATCAGACAAGTGGCAGCTCATAGACAATTTCGAATCGGGCCATTTAACACAGTGGCATCTTGTTGATACCCAAAACGAGACAGACCCCTTTGTTGAAAATCCGCAAGTTACCGAAATTCGAATGGAAGATAACGGTAACCACTACCTCCTCAAAAAACCTGCACAGGATGGTATTGTGGGCAACAGAAAGGCATTGAGCTACCTTGAACTACCAACGTCTATTCCCGTTGGCGAAACCTATACGTTTTACACCCGCATTAACGTAGAAAACTTTCCAAATAACCACGCCTTTGGGCTCAGTAATCAGACGCCTGTAAACATCGAGGAACTCGCCTACAACGCATTTGAACCAACTCTGCGTGTAACCGACAAATTTGAAAGTAACGGATACAAAAACACCGGCGTTTTTATGGTCAAGGTCGACAGTGACGACAAATACCGTCAATACCAAAACATTATCAACCCCAAGACCGGTAAAGATGCATCAGTGATGGAAGAAGGTACGTGGTATTCAGTGTGGACTGTCATTAATAATGCTCCGCTAGATGACGGCGGTCAAAGCTATGATGTCTACATGCAAGGTGGAGAATTTGACGTCCAAACGCTGGTGTACACCAGTGCGGATTTTAGAATGAAACGAGAACTACCCTTGCGATACTTTCTGTCGACCACCAACACAGGCCCCATCAAAAAGCCCTACGGGAATGGTGGTTTGGCCTATGACGATATGTATATGAGTGCGGGGGTGAACTTGTCGTCGCCGATAGATAGCAACTGATCGTTGAAACGAAAAACGGCGAGCATCCTGCTCGCCGTTTCCCGAAAGAACTTAAACTTAATTAGTTAAAATTAAGCTAACGCGCCTTTAGCCGCTTCGACTAGTGCGCTGAATGCTGTTTTGTCATGAACTGCGATGTCAGCAAGGATCTTACGATCGATTTCGACAGACGCTTTCTTCAAACCGTTGATGAAACGGCTGTATGACATACCGTTTTGACGTGCCGCAGCGTTGATACGTGCAATCCATAGTTGACGGAATTGACGCTTGCGCTGACGACGGTCACGATAAGCATATTGACCAGCTTTAGTTACGGCTTGTACCGCTACGCGATAAACACGTGAACGAGCACCGTAATAACCTTTTGCCTGCTTGAGGACTTTTTTGTGACGAGCACGTGCGATAGTGCCGCGTTTTACTCTAGCCATTAATCAGTCTCCTAAGTCTTATACGTAAGGCAACATGCGCTGAACCAATTTGGTATCAGAATCATGAACCAGTTTTTTGCCACGAAGGTGACGTTTACGCTTAGAGCTCTTCTTGGTCAAAATGTGACGCAAGTGAGACTGTTTGCTTTTAAAGCGGCCAGAACCCGTTTTCTTGAAACGCTTGGCGGCACCGCTTACAGTTTTCATTTTAGGCATTGCTAAAACTCCGCATTGTTTAAGTATCGACTTGGGTGTGCAGTCACCGTTTGTCGGTTAATATTTGCAGCAAGGTGTTTCAGGGTGCAGATTCCTGAAAACTTTAGACCATTACTACTTCTTAGTTGGGGCTAGCACCATGATCATCTGGCGTCCTTCCACACGACGTGGGAAAGACTCACAGTTGGCAACGTCTTCCAAATCCGTCTTAACACGGTTTAAAAGTTCGATACCAATGTCTTGGTGCGCCATTTCACGTCCGCGGAAACGGATCGTAACTTTGGCTTTATCACCACCTTCAAGAAAGCGACGCAGGTTGCGCAGTTTGACCTGGTAATCGCCTTCATCAGTGCCAGGGCGAAATTTAATCTCCTTGACCTGAATTTGCTTCTGTTTTTTCTTTTGCTCTTTTTGAGCCTTACTTTTTTCAAAGAGGAATTTGCCGTAGTCCATAACTTTACAGACTGGCGGCTCGGCATTTGGACTGATTTCTACAAGATCCAGGCCTGCTTCTTCCGCAGCCTGTGTAGCTTCGTTTAACGAAACAACACCTACCTGTTCCCCGCTACTGCCAATTAATCGAACTTCTCTGGCTTTAATCTCATCGTTAATGCGGGCTTTGTCGCCCTGAGCCTTGTTGTTAGCGCCTTTAATGTGCTATTCCTCCAAAAAACTAATTCTTTTGCCTGCAGTTACTCACTACTCTTTGTTTTGCAACTACAGGCACCACCGTGAATTCACGGAATCGACTATTTGATAGTCTTCTCAGCAACTTCTTGCTGAGCTAAGGCAATAAAGTCTTCAATCGGCATAGACCCTAAGTCATCACCTCGGCGAGAACGCACTGCCACTTGGCCAGATTCTCTTTCTTTATCGCCAACAACGAGCATGTATGGAACACGCTTCAATGTGTGCTCGCGGATTTTAAAGCCAATCTTCTCATTTCTCAAGTCAGACTTGGCTCTAAAACCGAATTCTTGCAGTTTTTTTACACAATTATTGGCATATTCGCTTTGTGAGTCGGTGATATTCATCACAACCACCTGTTGCGGCGCCAACCAAAGTGGGAAGAAACCCGCAAATTCTTCGGTCAAAATTCCGATGAAACGCTCCAACGACCCCAAAATTGCACGGTGAATCATCACCGGTACTTTGCGTTCGCCGTCTTCGGCAACGTAAGTCGATCCCAAGCGTCCTGGCATAGAGAAGTCTAGCTGAACCGTTCCACATTGCCATGCACGATCAAGACAATCATGTAGGGTGAACTCAATCTTAGGCCCGTAAAACGCACCTTCACCCGGCTGATAGTCAAATTCAATATCATTAGCCTTCAGGGCATCGGCCAATGCAGCTTCTGATTTATCCCAAATCTCATCCGCCCCTACGCGCTTCTCTGGACGAGTCGATAACTTAACGGCAATTTTTTCAAAGCCAAAAGCAGCGTAAGTTTCATATACCATACGAATACATTCGCTTACTTCTTCTAAAATTTGCTCTTCTGTACAGAAAATATGAGCGTCATCTTGAGTAAAGCCACGAACACGCATTAGTCCGTGTAATGCACCAGATGGCTCGTTGCGGTGACAACATCCAAACTCCGCCATTTTCAATGGAAGGTCACGGTAAGACTTAAGACCTTGATTGAAGATTTGTACGTGACCAGGGCAGTTCATCGGCTTAACAGCGTACTCTCGCTTTTCCGACTCAGTCGTGAACATGTTCTCTGCGTATTTGTCCCAATGGCCTGATTTTTCCCACAGGCTGCGGTCCATCATTAGTGGACCTTTTACCTCATCGTAACCATATTCACGTAACTTTTGACGGACGAAAGATTCAAGTTCTGTATATATTGACCAACCATCGTTGTGCCAAAACACCATGCCCGGAGCTTCTTCTTGCCAATGGAACAAATCTAGTGACTTACCAATTTTACGGTGATCACGCTTTTCAGCTTCTTCCAAGCGCTGTAAATACGCTTTTAGCTGCTTCTTATCAGCCCATGCCGTACCGTAAATACGTTGAAGCATTTTGTTATCGCTGTTACCACGCCAATATGCTCCAGCCACTTTCATCAACTTAAAGTGATGACAGAACTTCATATTAGGCACGTGAGGGCCACGACACATATCGATGTATTCTTCGTGGTGGTACAAACCCGGCTTATCATCTTGGCTAATATTTTCGTCCAAGATTTCCATTTTGTAGCTTTCGCCGCGTCCTTCAAAAGTATCGCGCGCCTCTTGCCAGCTGACCGTTTTCTTAATAACGCTGTAGTTAGTCTTAGCTAACTCAAGCATGCGCTTTTCAAGCTTCTGCAAGTCTTCCTGGGTGATACTCTCTTCCATATCAACATCGTAGTAAAAACCGTTGTCGATAACTGGACCAATGGCCATTTTTGTATTGGGCCAAAGCTGCTTGATGGCGTGACCTAATAAATGCGCACAGCTGTGGCGCAGAATCTCTAAACCTTCGTCATCTTTTGCGGTAATAATTTGAAGCTGTGCGTCTGATGCGATCATATCAACAGCATCTACAAGTTCACCATTAACTTTACCTGCAATGGTTGCTTTGGCTAAACCAGGGCCAATGTCGTTTGCTACGTCAAGTACAGATACGGGGTTTTCGAAAGCGCGTTGGCTTCCGTCAGGAAGAGTAATAACTGGCATAATTGTCCTTTAACAGTGGTGACACCTACACTGTGCCACTTGTATATGAAACCATAAAAAAACACCCTCTAACGGGTGCTATTGACTAAAATCTCGCTGCGTTATGCAACAACGCCAACGGATTAGGTGGATTATAACGACTTCATACCTCTGTGCAATGAAATTGGTAAGATTGTGTAAACTAAAAGGAAAGTTACTGTCGTATAAAGTTGCGTTGAAAACGTAAAACCCACTGGTAGTTGCTAGCAAGAAAATGAGGTCACGATGGACAAACGAGAAGGAAAAAGATCAGTGAGAGCGATTACACTAATAATGATCTGCTCTTGCTTGTTGGCGTCGTGTGCAGATAAATCCCAGTTAAATAGCAGTCTTGACGAATACGCTAGTCGTTTGAGCAGAGTATTGGACATCGATACTCCATCACCCGCTGCTCAGCCAGAGTACCAATTGCCCCCAGCTTCACAAATGGTGAAGACACTGCCATCCATTAGCATTGAAATAACTGAACTGCTCTCACTGCGACAATGTGAATTATCAACCTTGGTGGCTAATAAAAATACCGCCTTGGGTAAGGTACAACTACCATCCCAACAACTTATCTATGAGCTGTCTCTTGTGAAGGCACTTCGAGACTGTGAAGCGATAACTCCGCCATCCTCCAGTATTCATGAGCAACTGCGGTCTTGGCGATTAGCGAAGGAAAGCCAACTGTCTTATCGTTGGGGCAACTTTCTACAGTCTAGTCAAGATGTTAGAGCGTCTTTAACACAAAGCTTAAAGGTAAACGCCAGTGAAGATGCTGCATTAAGAGGGTACTTCTACCTCGACAAACTCAATAGCAGAATCGCTGGAATGCAAGATGCGACCATAGTTCTGGAAAATGTCATTGAATTAGAAAACCATTTATATGAATTACAAAAGGTACGGTTTCCAGCGTCTACTTGGAACGAGCAGTCATTGATAACAAGTCATTTGTTAGCGTTGAATTCATCACTGTCGTCGGCGCTTCCCGAGGTGAACTGTGAAGACGGTAGGCCCAGCGACACGGCCAAAATTCTAAGGAACGTATTTTATCTTTTCTTTATAGAACAAGTTCAACCTGTGGCAAGTAAACTGACCGCCTTACACTACAAAATAGACCCTGTGTTTAGCACCTGGTTAGATGAGCCCACTTTGAGTGTGGAGTTTAAAGCGTTTATCGAAGGGAATCACAGCGTTGGCTTTGCTGAATATCAATCCGCAGTAGAGCAACATGTAAAACTGTGGCAAACCTTTCTTGCTCGCTGCAACCTATCTCCCACAGTTAGCGGGTAGCTACAACGAGATACGACCCAAAACCAACAGTAAATAGAAAGCTTCCCCATAAGGTGTGTTCTAGTACCACCGCCGGTGTCGAGCGTGTTTTTATGTATCGGTAGCCAAATAGCGCACCACCGCACCACGATAAAATCACAGCAATCCAGTTGCCATATACCACATGCGCTAAACCAAATAAGAAGGTACTCACGCCCCAACGGGTGTACTTAGATGGTAAAAGTGGTTTGTATCGATGGAAAAAGAACGTCCTAAAAATGAGTTCCTGAGGGATAACCGACACAATGGGGTACACAATAAGGGTCGTAAGCCATAACCCTGTTTCTTGCATTGGCCAACGCATAAATTCTTCAGGTGCGATGAAATACAATGAAATACTCATCAACACCGACAGTGGAATAAACCAAGACAAACAAGAAATGAGTTGAGATTTTTCAAACCGCCAATTGACTAAGCGCTGACGATTGAACTGTTTATCAACCAACAATACACAGAGGCAAATTACACCTACAGAGAACAGCATCACCATCAAATAGCTAGCAACTTCGCCAATGAGCATGTAAACAGAGAGTGGAAGCACACAAAAAATCACGGTCATTTCTGACCATAAATACCAGTAGCGAAAACTACTCACCTTTGTAATTTGAACACTATTAGGCACGTGTATCACTCACTCAAAACCAAAATTCACACATACATGTCACTGCTATGACACTTTTATGAAGTATATAAAACACTCAAAAAATATACAGCGATATTTGCTGGTCATTGACGAAATGTATGTGCCAGTGAGTTTTGTTAGTTGGCAAAGTAGAAGATTTAAAGTAGTTTTCGGTGCACAAGGTCTTTTTAGTATGTAGTCGGGTTTATGACATCTATAACAACAACGAACTTGCTCGAACGTATCGCCGAGCACTACCCAAGTCTGTCGCCCTCAGCGCAAACTATCGCAAACTACCTACAAAAGAACCCCCTTGCTGTCATTACCCAGTCGACTGCGCTGTTAGCAGAAAATACCAACACATCTAAAGCCACGGTAAGCCGATTTTTCAGGCAACTAGGCTTTGCCTCCCATCAAGAAGCAAAACTAGCTTTAGATACGTTGCGCGAAGAGGGTGTACCATTAGCTCGCTCATCTACCAACACCCCGATGCTTGACAGCGAGTTGAACAACGTAAACAGTACGTTCTCGAATATCGATGACAATCAATTAAATACTATCGCTAGGGAGCTTATCACCAGTAGACAGGTACATATTATTGGATTTAGAAACGGTTTCCCGCTTGCGCTGCACTTGCGCCAGCAATTAAAGCAAATTCGCGCCAATGTGCACCTACTCCCCCAACCCGGACAGACGTTGAGTGAAGACATCATCGACATTTCACCGAAAGACATCGTGATTTTGTTTGGCTTCAGACGTCGTATTCAACGGTTTAATGTATTGCTAGATCAACTTACTCAACAGCGGGTGGTATTAATTACAGACCCTACCGGCCAACAATATCGTGACAAAGTTAACCACTTGTTAGTATGCCACGTAGGGAACGACGCTCCCTTCGACAGCTACGCTGCTCCCATGAGTTTACTCTCTTGTCTGTGTAATGTGAGTTATTCCCTGTTGGGAGATAAAGCAGTGGAGCGTGTTGAGTCAATTAGAGATTCTTACAACGAAATGAATGAGCTAGCGCCCTCCGCACAATAAGCTCTGGTCAAGCCACGGGGGATACTACCCTCTTCCCTTTGCTCACTTTTTACGCAATACTAGCGCTGAATATATAACAACAATAAAATTTGGGTTCTACCAAGAAGTTATGTTGTTTGGCCCTTTGAATCACCAGTTATGTGAGTGATGGTGATTGTGCACCTAGGAAGTAAGCTAGTATGGAAACCGCACACCTTATCGTAGAAGAAGCAAACCAAGTGCTAAACTTTTGGTTCGAGACTTTAACCCCACAACAATGGTTTACCCAAGAACCAGCCATAGATCGTACTATTGCCTCTCGATTCTTACCTCTGCATAAATCCGCAACTCATGGCGAACTCTGGCATTGGCGCACCACACCCAGAGGACGCCTAGCTGAGATCATTGTGTTAGACCAGTTTTCTCGCAACCTATACCGAAATTCCGCAAATGCTTTCGCATTCGACGGCATGGCACTTATATTGGCACAGCAAGCAATAAGCGTAGAAGCAGATAAAGCATTAACCGCTGAACAGTGCGCATTTCTATACATGCCATTTATGCACAGCGAATCGCTCGCAATGCACGACGTGGCACTTCAGCTATTTTCAATGCCGGGGCTCGAGCAACAACTCGCCTTTGAAAAACAACACATTGCCTTAATAAAAGAGTTTGGTCGATATCCTTACCGGAATAAAGTGCTGGGACGTGAATCAACCCAAGCAGAATTGGATTATTTAGCAAGTAATAAAGAAGTTTTCGCCAAATAGACCCCACACAAAAAAAGAAACACCAGTTTCACTTGACACATTTTAGAAACAGGTGTTTCATGATAGTTATTATTCAGTCATCATTTCGAGAACCGTGTCTACTCCTTTCGTAAAAACGCCGAGCTACAGCGCTCCAGCAAAATCATCACCCGAAGCGCCGCTGAACTCATACAAGCTTGCAGTGAAAGATTTGTTTCACATGAGCGACTTACCTACAGCAGCCGGAAACCCCGATTGGTTAGCCACACATCCAATACCAACCGCGACCAATACCACAGTTGAGCGACTGTTAGAGGCTGGTTGTATCTTTGCAGGTAAAACAATTACTGATGAACTGGCGTACAGCCTTCACGGACAAAATAAACATTATGCGCCTTTGGTGAATCCAGCTGCACCTGCTCATATTCCTGGCGGTTCATCCTCAGGTTCTGCAGTTGCAGTAACATCACACCTTGCTGATGTAGGATTGGGTACTGACACAGGCGGCTCAATTCGAGTTCCAGCCAGCTATCAAGGGCTTTGGGGGCTTCGTACCACACAATTTGCGATTCCTTGTGACAACATGGTTCCACTCGCCCCTTCCTTCGACACCATTGGCTGGATGACCCGTGATTTAGATACTATGGAAGCAGTGACCAGCACCTGTTTCGAGAATTCAAAATACATGTCGAAGCATGATGCACATGAGACGATCACTAAAATAGGCATTGTGGATACACTCAATTCATCTGTTGCCCATAGTGCGCTTATTACCCATTGGTTGGAGTCAGTGGAGTCTACGAGCGAAGCATCGTTAGTTCCCATAGCACTTGATCCGATTAAACTCCAAACCGCAGCGACCTTCAGAGTTTTGCAGGGTGCAGAAATTTGGCAGCAACACGGTGAATGGATTTCACAAACATCTCCTGATATTGCCCTAGATATCCAAACACGGTTTGACTGGTGCAAGACCATTACGACTGAGGATGTTTCGAACGCCAAAGCGCAACAACAAATTGTGATTGATGCACTCAATAGCCTATTGACTCAAGTTGACGCTATTCTAATACCAACAACACCGGGGCCAGCACCACGCTGTGATGCCTCGGCAGAAACACTTGCCAACGACAGAAATGCCTTACTGGCAATGACCGCAATAGCCGGTCTGGTTGGCCTTCCCCAGTTACATATGCCCTTGTTTAGCGTACAAGACGCTCCTTGTGGAATATCACTGATCGGGAAGCGTAACAGTGAGCTCGCACTAATAAAAACAGCAAAGCGACTCACCGAAGGCGAGTAAACTTTTAACCCTACGGACACACATAATGAACAAATCACCTAATATTGCCTTTACTGCACCGCACTTTGCTGCAAGCCAAGTGGGTTTAGATATATTGGAAAAAGGCGGTACTGCCATAGAGGCCATGGTTGCAGCTGCAGCATCAATTGCCGTTGAGTACCCACACATGAATGGTCTGGGTGGCGATGGTTTCTGGCTTATTAGTGAGCCAGGGAAAGCCCCCATTGGAATAGATGCTGCCGGAGTGAGTGCTAAAGCTGCTACACCATCATGGTACGAAGGGTTAGATGCTATCCCTAGTCGTGGACCTAAAGCTGCACTAACAATGGCAGGTGCTGTTGCCGGCTGGCAAGAAGCGCTGTCAATCAGTGAAGAATGGCAACAGCCACTGCCTTTAAAGACCCTTTTAGATACTGCAATCAACCAAGCTACGTGGGGTATTGAAGTTACTCAAAGCCTCACTGATGCAAGCAATAAAACTTTTGATGACTTGTCCTCTGATGAGAATTTTGCTCAGTTTTTAATTAAGGGAAAGGCATTAAAGAAAGGCAAAATAGTGAAGCTGCCTAAGCTAGCCAAAACCCTTGAGCACTTAGCCGAAAATGGTTTAGACGATTTCTACCGTGGTGCAATGGCACAAACGCTAGCCGCTGACCTTGCCGCAGTTGGCTCCCCTATCACCATAGAAGACTTTCACAACTATCGCGCTAAGCGAGTTACACCGCTGGGAGTTACCACTAGCAAGGGAAAAATTTACAACTTACCGGCGCCAACCCAAGGCGTAGCGTCCTTAATTATTTTAGCCCTTTACGACCGAGTTCAGCATCTTGGTACTACCGATGCGGACATGGTGCATTTACTGATTGAGTGTACCAAACAAGCGTTCATTGCTCGTAATGCCAATGTTACTGACCCATCACGTACACCAGTAAACCTGGAATCATTGTTGACGGATGAAAGTTTAGAGGAAATGGTAAAACACATTTCACTCGACACAGCACAGCCGTGGCCTCACGTTGCCAAACTTGGCGATACCATCTGGATGGGTGCGTGTGATAGTGAGGGTAGAATGGTGAGTTACATTCAATCCCTATACTGGGAGTTTGGCTCAGGGGTAGTAAGTCCACAAACTGGTATTGTTTGGAATAATCGCGGTACGTCGTTTTCTTTGGACCCGTCAAGTAATCAATACCTAGCGCCGGGACTCAAGCCATTCCATACACTTAACCCCGCTTTTGCTGAGCTATCAGACGGCAGAAGAATGAGCTACGGCACTATGGGTGGGGAAGGTCAACCACAAACTCAAGCGGCGTTGTTTGCACGACATATTTATCACAATCAACCGATTGATAAGGCGATTGCGTTGGGCCGTTGGCTTCTTGGTCGCACCTGGGGCGATGAGAGTCACAACCTAAAACTTGAGCGAGATTTAGCAGAATACGTTGGCGAAGACCTTGTCGCTCGCGGGCACGATACCGTCATGGTTGACCCATGTAATGAGCTTATGGGTCATGCAGGCGCCGTTATTCGAACTCCAACAGGCAGTGTCAGTGCAGCGAGCGATCCGCGCAGTGATGGCAAAGCCTTTGTAAATGTAAAACCTTAAAGAGCCAATACCAATGCAGTTTATTTTAGATAACCTCCCAACCATACTATCACTCATAGGCACTGGTATTTTCGCTGGTCTACTTGCTGGCATGCTCGGTGTAGGGGGTGGCATTGTCATTGTACCAGTGCTCTATTTCTTGTTTCAGGCCCTTGGTGTATCTGCCGAAAGTGCAATGGTCATTGCTACGGCAACGTCACTGGCCACTATTGTACCTACCTCAATTAGCTCAATAAGGGCCCATAACGCCAAGGGCAATGTGGATTTCCCATTACTCAAAGCCTGGGCACCTTTCATATTTGCAGGCGTGCTATTGGGCAGCTACGCGGTTACTGTAGTCAATGCGACTTACTTAACGATTCTATTCGGTGTAATCGCCACGCTCTCTGCCATCAATATGATTTTAGGTAAAAAAGATGCCCTTTTTGGTGGCCTCCCCGGTCGTATTGGGCAGTCGATAATGGCAGCGTGTATAGGACTGTTTAGCTCACTAGTGGGTATTGGCGGCGGTACACTCACTGTACCAACCTTAACGTTTTGCAACTACCCAGCACATCGCGCGGTAGGCACAGCTGCGGCGGTAGGATTAATTATCTCGCTACCAGCGGCTATCACACTCCTGTTTGTTGGTGAAACACCAGCAGACGCCCCTTTCGCAACCATAGGCTTTGTTAACTTACTTGGCTTCGCCTGTATTGTGCCTCTCACGGTATTGTTCGCGCCCATTGGCGCCAATATCGCTAACCGACTAGACGCAGGCATGCTCAAAAAAGTATTCGCTGTTGTACTAATCATCACTGGCGTGCGCATGCTTGCGCAAGCTGTGCTTTAACTTATAGGTGTTTTCATGACGTCTTTGTACGCTTCTTCAGACTTTGCTCCACTTTCTCCTCCACCGCGCTTATTAATGGGCCCCGGCCCTATAAATTGCTACCCACGGGTACTCACTGCTATGTCGACTCAGTTGGTGGGTCAATATGACCCAGTCATGACAGGTTATATGAACGATGTGATGGCCTTGTACCGTCAGGTATTCAATACCAATAACCAACAAACCCTACTGATTGACGGTACATCTCGCGCGGGTATTGAAGCCGTTTTAGTGTCAGCAATTGAACCCGGCGACAAAGTGCTCGTCCCCGTATTTGGACGCTTTGGTCATTTACTTGCTGAAATTGCACAGCGCGCAGATGCAGAAGTACACACCATTGAAGTACCTTGGGGTGAAGTGTTCAAGCCTGAACAAATAGAAGAAGCGATCAAACGTGTGCAGCCTAAAATGCTCGCAGTCGTTCAAGGCGATACCTCTACGACTATGCTTCAACCTCTCGCTGACATCGGCGCCATTTGTAAAGCACACGATGTATTGTTTTATAGCGATGCTACGGCGTCTATTGGCGGGAATGCTTTTGAAACAGACGCATGGCATCTTGATGCAGTGTCTGTGGGATTACAAAAATGTTTGGGTGGGCCTTCGGGAAGCGCGCCAGTTACTATGAGTGACAAATTTGTAGAGTTAGTAAGAAAACGTCATCACGTTGAGGCGGGTATCAGAGACGCACATCACGTTGACGCTCTGGGACCTCGTATTCGCTCAAACTATTTCGATTTACCGATGATCATGGATTATTGGGGCGAAGAACGACTCAACCACCATACCGAAGCAGCGAGCATGCTGTTCTGTGCACGAGAATGCGCTCGCGTGCATCTAGAGGAAGGCCAAGATGCCGTTATCGCTCGTCACAAAGTGGCGGGAGACGCCATGTTAGCAGGTGTACAAGCCATGGGCTTAACCCCCTTTGGTGATCTTGCAAATAAGATGAACAATGTTGTGGGTGTGGTTATTCCTGACGGAGTGCATGGTGAAGCCGTTCGCGAAACCCTTCTACTTCGCTTCAATATTGAAATTGGTACCAGCTTTGGTCCTCTAAAAGGAAAAATCTGGCGCATTGGTACCATGGGCTACAACGCACGTGAAGATGCGGTGTTACATACTTTGCAGTCTCTTGAAACCACACTCAGAATGCAGGGTTTTGCAATGCCTTTTGGCGCTGGTGTAGATGCCGCACTTGCGGTGTATAACGAGGCTTCTTCGAATGCTTGATTTCGAGATTGCTGCAGAAGAGATAATGGCTCGCTGTGAAGCATTGGGAAATATAAGCCAGCAATCCACTTGTTTGGATAGGCGCTACTTAACCAAAGAGCATAAGCAAGCCAACAGTCTAGTCTCTGGCTGGATGACAGAAGCGGGAATGACCACGTGGCAAGATGCTGCTGGTAACCAATGGGGGCGTTACAATGCTAGTCATGCCAATGCTCCTCGCTTAATCATTGGTAGCCATTTAGACACCGTTCCAAACGGCGGTAAATACGACGGAATGTTGGGTGTCATTGCGCCAATCAGTTTAATTGCGCAATTCAGTCGAGACCAAGTTCAGTTTCCTTTTCATATCGATGTAGTAGGTTTTGGTGACGAAGAAGGCACTCGTTTTGGTTCTACCCTGCTTGGTAGCTTTGCACTAACGGGCGAATGGAAAGAATCTTGGCGCGATCTTACTGATGAACAGGGTATCAGCTTGGCTGATGCGCTTGTCTCTTTTGGCTCCTCCTTTGAAAATATTGAATCGGCAACTCTGACACCGGAAAACATTCTTGGGTATCTAGAAATTCACATTGAACAGGGTCCAATACTCGAAAATGAAAACCTTCCGATTGGCATTGTCAGTGCTATTGCGGGTGCAAAACGCTTCAACATTACGGTAACGGGTATGGCTGGCCATGCTGGTACAGTCCCAATGGAGATGCGTCATGACGCGTTATGTGCAGTATCAGAAATGATACTCGCGGTAGAAACTCACGCAAGTTCAGCGCGTGACGTGGTTGCTACCGTCGGCAAAATTGAGAATGCGCCAAACGGTGTCAATGTGATATCAGGTCGCACGTCTTTTTCCTTAGATATTCGCAGCGAGCAAGATGATAAGCGAGACAAGGTATTGGCAGATATATTGCAAGCTTTCGATACCATTGCAGAAAAGCGCAATATCGCTATCGACATACAACAAACGCATAGTGCAGACGCAGTTCATTGTGACACACAACTGAAAAGCGACATGATTGACGGTGTAGCGCAAAGCGGTGTTTCACCAAGAATATTGCCTTCAGGCGCCGGTCATGACGCCATGGCTATGGCCTCTATCTGTCCAGTAGCCATGTTGTTTACTCGCTGTAAAGGTGGGATCAGTCATCATCCTGGTGAGTCCATCACAGTAGACGATGTGAGATACACGGTTGAAGCTCTGCACCATTCGATTATTAATATTGGAAAAAGACACACAGGAGAATCAGCGTGATAATAAAACGGATATATAACGACGCAGAGGGAAAGAGTCACTTCGGCGAGGTAGAAATACCACTTGCAGATGGCGGACCAATCGGCCTACTCTCAGAGAAGTATGCGGCAGGAAAAATCATATTTCGTGAAACTCCTGCCGATTATGATTTCAAGTGGCATCCGGCACCTGCAAGACAACTACTTTTCATCATCAAAGGACGCGCAGAGTTCACTGTGTCTAACGGCGAGCGTCATGTATTTGGTGCGGGTGATGTACTTTTGCTTGAAGACACCGAAGGTGAAGGTCATTGTTCTAAAGCGATGTACAATGAAGTGCGACACTCAATTTTTGTCACCCTTGACGACAGTGTTACCTTTTAACAACTATTCATTACTTCCTAGAAGATGCGCCAATATGGCGTGATGCAAGTAATTTAAGCGCAGAACGGTTGTCTCGATCTCACTGAGGGCAAGTCACAAACTTTTTACCGCACGCAGTAAACCCTTCCATGGGGCTCGGCCTCGGCATCCATGCCAAGGGCGGCCGTAAAAAATTTGTCACTTACCCTCGCTTATATCGTCCCCTGCTAGCTGACCGGCATTGCGCCAATATGGCGCATTTTTCATAAATAGCACCATACTGATGCAGCCTGATACTAGAAAACTTTAATTTTCTATACATACAAAAATAACCAATTAATAATCATAGAGTTATAGACACACAAAAGCATGACCAATTGGTCAGATAATTGCTATCCAGTTAAGAACTAATTTTTAGGCCTAACTGATTATGCGTTTGATAACTCTTGGCATCGCTATTTTAGCATTGACCCTATCCATCGATTTGAGTGCGCAGAGTAATAGCACCTCCGATGCTTTTTCAATGAACTCCTGGTTTAGAGCTTTCAAGCAAAATGCCGATGCGAAAGCCATGCATAGTTTTCTTGTTGCTATGCCTAAAGGCGGCGACCTTCACCATCATTTATCGGGTGCTGGATTGAGCGAGTGGTGGTTTGAATTAGCCTCTGACCCAAACAAAAACGGCGGTTATCACTACTACACCAAAGTGTCGTTTTCACATTGCGAAGGTTATGGCAGTAATGAATTCGGTCCAACACCGCAATACATGATGTTTCATACGGTTTCAGGCCATACGTGGGACGCTCTGAGTGATTGTCAAAAGTCAGAATACAAAAGGTTAGACAGGTTAACGGCTGAGCAAATAGCGGCATTTCAAAACAGTATTCGTTTGGATAAACCCCATGAAGGCCGAGATGAGTTCTTTGAACGTCATTGGCGACGCTTAGGAGAGATGACAGCAAACCCCACTCTCATGGCGAATATACTGCTAAAAAATATGCAAGCTTATGCTCAAGAAAACGTTCAGTACCTTGAGACCCAGGTTAATTTACAGCGAGCTACTCATAGTGACGGCACCCCGTACACGCCAGAGGAAGCACTCGCGGTATACGAAGCACTATTGAATAGTGAAGAAGCATTAGAAACTCAAGTAGAGGTGAGATTTCAATACGCCCTACTTCGCTTCCTGCCTAACGCCGAACAACAACTCGCTTGGATGTATGAGTTTGTAGATACACAACGCCAGCGATACGTTGGAATCAATATGGTAGGCAGAGAGGATAATGACAAAGGGTATCCACTTAGGTTCTTATCAACGTTACGTGAAATGCGTAAACGTTATCCGCGTATCCCACTGGCGATTCATGCTGGAGAGTCAGACGAGCCAAATTATCATGTGCGCGACACGTTGCTCATTGGTGCAGATAGAATCGGTCATGGCTTTAACACCATAACCGATCCTGAAACACTGCTGCTTATGCGCAATGGTCCTTATCTTATTGAATCTAACTTAATCTCAAACTTGCTATTGGAATATGTCGATAACTTTAATCAGCACCCGTTTCCAGAATACCTAAGACTGGGTATACCCGTTGCCCTGTCAACAGACGATAGAGGAATGTGGGACTCTACTCTCTCAGACGAATTCTTCATTGCCGTCACACACTTTAACCTTAGTTGGGATGAACTATTGATACTGGTAAAGAACAGTATTTCTTATAGCTTTTTGAGCCCTTCAGATAAAGCGAAGCAACTTGAAGCACTGGAGAAAAACATGAGTGACTTTGTAGCGCAGATTCAATCCGGCGAAATTCCGCAACGAAACTCAGGCACTTATCTTGGGCAATTCATTTGCGGGTACGAACCGGCAGTGTGTGAATAAGTGAATACACCAGTAATGACTAAAAACGAACTCATCTACGGACTCAACGACAAACCTGCCACACCGGCCTGTTTAGCAGCCGCTTTTCAACATATGTTGGCAAGTTTTGTTGGAGTGATTACCCCCACTCTTATCATCACTGCTTCCTTAGACCTTCTGGCGCATACTGCTTTTCTCATTAGCATGGCGTTGATGGTTACCGGTATTGGTACATTTATTCAAACCAAACGCATCTATAAAGTTGGTAGTGGCTTAGTGGCAATACAAGGTACCAGCTTTGCCTTCATCAGTGCGCTTATCCTCGCTGGTGCACATGTGCGCCAGCAAGGGGGAAGTGATGAAGAGGTTCTGGCTATGCTGTTTGGGCTCACTATTGCTGGGGCCTCCATTGAAATTGTGTTTAGTTTTTTCGTCCAATATTTACGCCGAATTATTACACCGCTCACCACTGGCATTGTTATTACCGCCATTGGGCTTTCGCTCATTAATGTGGGAATGACCGATCTTGCGGGCGGATTCAATGCCAGTGATTTTGGCAATTCGAGCAACCTAATATTGGGCGCATGTGTACTCATCATCATCGTGTTTTTAAACGCCAGTACAAACCATTGGGTACGCCTATCATCTATTTTCATTGGTATGATTTTGGGCTACTTCTATGTACTGTTAAACGGAGGCATTGATCTCAAACACCTTGCTACAACACCCGTTTTTTCCTTACCAGCACCATTTTCTTACGGTATCGATTTTGATGTATCCCTGTTTGTTCCTGTTGCTCTCATCTACCTGTTCAGCGCTATTGAAACTGCTGGCGACCTAACGGCAAATAGCCAGTTTTTGTAAAGAGCCTGTTGAAGGTCCAATCTATTTAGAGCGCATACGAGGTGGAATACTTGGTGATGGGGTTAACTCTTTGATTGCTGGTTGTTTCAACACCTTTCCCAACACCACATTTGGACAAAATAATGGCGTGATACAACTTACCGGGATCGCTAGCAGAAAAGTTGGTTTTTTTGTCGCAGGAATGTTCGTGTTTGTGGGCTTTTTCCCTCATGTGGGCGCGGTTCTACAAACCATTCCGAAGCCTGTCTTAGGCGGCGCGACGTTAGTCATGTTCGCCATGGTAGCAGTCGGTGGTTTAAAGCTACTTACCAGCTACGCCTTAGACCGACGGAGTAGTTTACTAACAGCATGCTCACTAGGCATGTGTATTGGTGTAATGATGGTACCAGATGCACTATCGCAACTCCCAACATGGCTTAAAAATATCTTAAGTTCGCCAGTAACATCAGCCGGACTAACAGCCATATTTCTTGATTTAACATTGCCTGGAAGATCACTTGAATCCAAGCGAACCAAACCAGAGCATTGCACCAATAAAGAGCATTAGAAGCACCAAAAAAGAGCAACAGAATCAACTTGTAACTTGGTTGTTAATTTTTAATAGAGGCATTTACAAAAATGGAAATCACAATACCAATAAATTCAATACTTTACACAATGACCAATTGTTGACCAGCTGGACAAGAATTGGCATCCATCGTGCTTTACTGACAAACAGCAAGTACACATTTAGCGACATAAAGCCCCTTGTGGCAACAAAAATAACGAGGAAACCATGAGAAATAACCCATTTAACTTAAACCCGTTAGCCAAAGCGCTAGCGCTCGGATTGGCTTTGAGCGCGCCTACCGTAGCTCTCGCTCAAGAGATTAGCGAAGAAGAAGTTGAAAAAATTGAAGTCACCGGCTCTCTGGGCAGCTTACCTGGTCAGGACGTTGAATCAGTATTCGGTTTTGGTAAATCCATCTTAGAAACTCCTCGTTCTGCATCTACGATCTCTCAAGAGCAAATGGAACGATTCAACGTATCAGACATCGACGAGCTTGTAGCATTCGCACCAGGTACATTTACACAATCATTCTTCGGCGTTGCTGGATCACTTGATGTACGTGGTACACCGGGTGAAACTTACTTCCGTGGCGTGAGACGTCTCGACAACCCGGGTAACTACCCAACGCCTATCGGTGCGTCTAGTCGAATCGATATCGTTCGCGGACCCGCTTCTCCTATTTACGGCCCATCTAAAATTGGTGGTTACCTAAACTTTAACCCCAAATCAGCACGTGCAAGTGGTGGTCAATACCTAGATGCACCTACAGGCGCATTTTCCTATACCACGGGATCGTGGGATAAAAGTGTGCTTACTGCAGAAGTGGGTGGGCCTGGCAAACTATCTGAGAAAGAATTTGGCTACTACTTGTATGCAGAATTAGAAAACTCTGATAGCTATTACGACAACACAGCTACTGACCAAACGATTCTTCAAGCAGCTTTCGACGTTGACATCACTGATAACTTACGCGCTGAATTTGGTGGTATGTATCACGATTACGATGGTAACCAGGTAGCAGGTTGGAACCGCTTAACACAAGACCTCATTGATAATGGTACTTATACCACTGGAACCGCAAAACCTCTTGATACTGATGGTGATGGTTCAATTTCTCACCGTGAATACGATGCGGTTGCCCACCTTATCAACCCATTCTTCTTTGCTGGTCCAGGTACTGTTGACCCAACTGCATTGAGCGATACGATGGCGCTGGATAACCCTGGCACAACCACGCTTCGCGGTAACCAAGTGCTTGTAGCCCCAGACGATACTCTTCAAAACGAAGTTACTACACTTTACTTCGATCTGATTTACTTTTCTGACGGTGGCTGGGAAATCAAAAACCAGATGTTTTATGAGGGTTATGAAAACCTAAACGAAAACGCTTATGGTTTCTCTCAGTTCCATGACAGCTGGGTCTTCGAAGATAAACTCATCTTCGCAAATGAATATGAAACTAACAGCATGATTGCTCAAGTTCAATTTTCACCGTCGATTCGTTACACCGATTTTGTTCACGGCGACGATTTTGCTAACGAATACTTTGACCGTCGTGACCTTACGGGACCATCAACCGCGCTAGATCGCCGTCTATTGGCAACTCGTGAAGGACAAAACTTCGACAACTATGACGTGGGTAATTACCTAAACCTTGGTGCTGCACTCATGACAGACATCACTTGGGACTTTGGTCTTAACCTAGTGCTTGGTGTTCGTTATGACTCTATAGATATCGAGAGCAAAACAGTTGGTGAAAAGATTAACGTAAGAACACGTGTTTTTGACCCGGATCCAGTTCCAGCTGAAGACGTTGAAGCAAGCGATACTGTTGATGGCATATCATGGAATACCAGTATTTCATACAAAACACCAATTGGTCTGATTCCATATTTTACAAAAGCTGAGCAGGCTACGATCGTTGCTGGTCAAGGTGCAGAAATCGGTGTTGGTCAGGTACTGTCTGACTCTGCTTTTGCGGCATCGAAGTTAACCGAGTACGGTGTGAAAGGTTCTTTCCTTGAAGACACCCTTTACTTCGCACTGTCTGTATACGACCAAGAGAGAACTGACTTTAGTGCACAAAACACAGTAACAAACAACACTACTGTGAATGAAGGTGTTGAGGTTGAGCTACGTTGGGTAGTTAACGATAACTTACTACTTACTGCGGGCTATACCAACAGCACGGTAGAGAACTTAACTGCTCAAGCAAATGGCGTTCAGTTTAGTTTCTTTGGTGCAGAAGATATTCCAGGAGTTGAACCTTGGATGTTATATGGTGGCTCTGCAATTGGTAACATTCAACTAGCAGATTCTAACCCATCTGCACGTAAAGCCGGTGTTCCAGAGAATATTTACAGCTTAACCGCAACGTACGATTTCCAAAATGGCTATGCTGCTAACGTAAGCGTTGTAGATGCGGATTCAACAACCTCTGGTTTCTCAAACGCAGTAGAACTTCCTGCATATACGCTAGTTAACGCAGGTCTTTCTTATCAAGCTGAAGATTGGTCAGTTAACCTAACTGTTAAAAACCTTACAGACGAGCGTTACTTCCGTTCTAACTTCCCTGACTTGTTCGGTAGCCAAATCGTGCTTCCAGAGCTTCCTCGCCACTGGAATGCGAAGTTTAGCTACAAGTTCTAAAACTGATTATTGTTGATAATAAAGGCAAGTCTGCACCTGCAGATTTGCCTTTTTTTATTTAAGTAGGTGCAACATGAAAAAAGTACTGACATTCCTTCTACTTATACTGATTTCAAACGTAGTTTTCGCAACCAGCACCCAGCCGCTAGAAATAAAAGTGGTTGTGGTGAACATGTTTGAAATTGGTGAAGATGAAGGCGACAGAGCAGGTGAATTTCAGCTGTGGAAAGCGGGTCAGAAGTTAGATTCGAGATACCCAGTACAACACGGTCATCACGATATATTTGTGAATGAAGATACAGGCGTGCTCGGAGTAGTAACGGGGATGGGAATAGCCCGTGCAGCTGCTGCGATAATGGCATTAGGACTCGACCCTCGTTTCGATCTTACTAATGCATACTGGCTAGTCGCTGGTATTGCAGGAATAGACCCTATGGACGGAACTCTTGGAACGGCAGTGTGGACTGACTATGTTGTCGATGGCGACCTGGCTCATGAAATTGATGGACGAGAAATTCCAGATGATTGGAATACAGGTTACTTTCCATTGTTCACCACGTCACCTTACCCAAATAGCGATAAAGTCAACCCGACAAACTCTCCGAATGGTGAGGTATATGTCTTAAATTCGGCCCTATCTGCGTGGGCTTACGACCTCACAAAAGATATAGCGCTATCTAGCACGGATGCCATGTTCGAATTAACCAAGCAATACAAGGGTTTTCCAAATGCACTGGCTAAGCCCAAGGTAATAATGGGCGACCACTTAGCAGCATCTACCTTCTGGCACGGCGAATTGCTCACCGAATGGGCCAATGATTGGGTGAGCTACTGGACCAATAGCAAAGGCAATTTTGTAACATCGGGTATGGAAGATACAGCAACGCTACAATCACTCACCTATTTGGCAAACGCCAACAAAGTTGATCTTAGTCGCGTTATGATTTTGCGCACTGCAAGTAATTTTACGCAACCTCCGCCAGGAATAACGGCAGCACAAAACCTTGAAAACGAGAGTTCTGGGAGTGGTTATGCTGGCTTAGATTCAGCGATTTCAGCCGCATATACTGTAGGTTCTCCAATAGTTAACTATATCGTCGCACATTGGGACACAACAAGGGACAACCTACCTTCTAATTAGACTGCCCTAAGCCAGGAAATTATTAATTATCTTGGCTTTTATTCTGCAGCACCCAACGCAGTACGCCGGTGACTTCTTTTTGCGCGATTGGTTTAGCTAAAAACGAACGCATGCCGGCGTCACTGCATGCAGCTCTGTCTTCAGGCGATGTATTTGCAGTCACTGCCACGACACAACCCCATTTAGACAGCAACCCCTCTTTTAAAATTACTTTTGTAGCACCTACGCCATCTAAGACTGGCATTGCACAATCCATAAAAATAATGTCGTACGTATTATCTCTAGCTCGAGCGATAGCGACCTCTCCGTTCTCCGCCTCGTCAGCTTGGTAATTGTATTTTTCAAGCATAGACATTAGCACAACTCGGTTAATGTCGTTGTCGTCAACTACGAGAATCGACAGTGGTGTGTCTAACAACTTAGAAGGCAAGGTGTCCTCTCCCGAGAGGACAGCGGTAGTAATATCGGAACGAGTTAGCGGAATGGATACACCAAAAGTTGCCCCCTCGCCTTCTTCGGAATTGACTTCAATCGTTCCCTCAAATTTGTCGATAAGCTGTTTGACAATGGAAAGACCTAGCCCCGTGCCGCTATCTTTTTCAGAGGCCATATCATCAGCATTCAAGAAGGGCATAAAAATATTTTCTTTTATATCTTGGCTTATTCCTGCACCTGTATCATCCACGGTTGCAATTAACGTCTCACCAGATTCAGACTTATCCAACGCTAGGTTTAGGGTAACACGCCCCTTTTCCGTAAATTTAACGGCATTACTCAGCAGATTAGTAAAAATTTGCTCTATCCGAGCTGGGTCACTGTAAAAGTAGTCGGTTTCTACCAGATTGTGAGTCACAGTAAACCCAATTCCTTTACCCTCACATGCTGCTTCAAATACGGCACTTAGCTCATCTATCAGAGATGACAAAGAGAAATCACTGAATTCAAGCTCGAAATGCCCGTCGGATATATCCGTATAATCAAGAACATCATTAACAAGGTCGAGCAACCTGTCGGCGCTCTGAAGCGCAAACTCGGTTTTTCGTTCCCGTACTCTTTCACGCTGTTCAGTTTTCAGCGCTTGTAACATACCAGTGATACCGTTAAGTGGCGTTCTCAACTCGTGACTAATTCTAGACAGCAGCACACCACGCTCTTTAAACGCTGATTCTAACTCATGTTTACTTTTAGCAAGCTCAAGCCGCTGAGTTTCTGTTTTGTGTATGTTTTGAAAGGTACCAAACAGTCGAACGCACTGCCCGTCTACTATGTCAACCATACCGTTTGACTCAACCCAAACAGTATTTCCCTTGGCGGTAACCAATTCTAGTGTTGTTGTCCATGGTGTCCCTTCTTGAATGGCTGTAGAGACGATTTCAGTGATCTTGTCTCTAGAGTATCCTTCCTTATAGAAATTAATTGCAGTAGACAACTGTGGTTCGAAGTCTTGTTCAACTTCATGAATCACTTTGGTTTGAGATGACCAACTCAGCTTATCGTTGACTACATCAACTTCCCACGTACCTATATTGGCAACGACCTGCATTTTATCGAAAAGCTTACGCTGTTTTTCAAATTTCGCGCGCTCTATATGGTTGATTAGCTCACTGCGTATCCAAGGAACTAACAACTCCAGTGCTGTACAATGCTCTCCTTGTGAGTAAGAGACCGCTTCACCCAGCAATACAAAAATAAGGCTTCCTTCATTGACGCGTTGTGTAGAGACGAGCATCACTTTTTTGGCATTGAAATGGTTTTCAAACCAAACATTTAATTCATTTGGGAAGTGTGATGTATCGCTAGGACATTCTATTGTAGAGAGTTTGCAGCTGAACTTAGCATCATAAACGCGTGAGAAGTCAAGAGTGGGTTTGTCGCTACTATGGCTATCATTAGTATCAAGAATAATGCGAGCTTTGGTTGAGGAAAAATACAGTACTAAACCTCGCTCAGCCGACAAACGGTGCTTGGTTAACGAAATTGCCTCTAGCAATCCTGCAGAGATAGGTACAGCACTAATAACATCCAGGTTGTCAGATTGTATGACCATTCGTTGAGGACCAAAAACTAATGAATCTAATTCAAAAAAAACTGCGCAATAAACAAAGCATAGTGCGTATCCACTAAAACAAAAATATTCGAACGGCTAACGGGATACAAAACTACCCATTGACTTGATTCTTGCCGTTCTCTTTCGAAGCAAACAAATGCGCATCCGCAGCTTCAATCAAAGTAACAATGCCTGTCTCTCGAATATCATTGGCATCCATTACCGCGAATCCCGCACTTAACGTTACCTTATTGCCGATACCTGCATAATGATCGATATCTTTAACCGCGAGAGAGGCTTGGATATCCAAGGCAATTTTTTCAACGCCTTCTAAATCCGTGTAAGGGAGTACTACCATAAATTCTTCACCACCATAGCGAATGGCAGCATCTTTGGGTCGCTTAACATTTTCTGCAATTGCCTGAGCCACCTGCTGTAAGCAACTATCGCCCTCAACATGTCCGTATTTGTCGTTAAAAAGCTTAAAGAAATCAATATCGAGCATTATGACGCCAATTGCGCCGTTGTCTCGTGCCACTTGCTTTATCAAAAGTGGAATTTCGTTACTAAGGTAAAGTCGATTATACAAACCAGTCAGTTGGTCATGGAACGTCATTTTCTCTAGCAATTCCGTTCTCAACTTGCTCTGTAAATGGTTTTTAACTCTGTGAATAAGCGTAGAGGCCGTGACCGGCTTCATCACAAAATCACACGCCCCAACCTCCCAACAATCGTTTTCAGTTTCTACGTCAATGGTACTGGTAACAAACATGACAGGGATATTAGCGGTGCTTTCATTCGCTTTGAGAGTTCGGCAAACACTCAATCCGTCCATATCTGGCATATTCATATCGAGCAAAATCAAATCAGGCTGCACTGATTCACAGATGCCAATGGCCTCACTACCAGTGCTTGCTGTAATACACTCAACAATGGGCTCCAATATAGTCGAGAGTAACAAGCGGCTTAACGGCTCATCATCCACTATAAGGACTTTGCATGAAACGAATGGCTTAATATCTAGCTGCATAAATAGATAGCCTATCTAGTGGTAACTGATGCATATTTCCGCGAATGAATTAAAAACGTTAACCTAAGCATAACACCAAACCCAAATAAGTATAATTTATTAAGAATTTGATAGTGTTAGTAGATTGAATGTCATAAAAATTAAATCCTGACTATAGTTCGTAGTAAGGTAGAACGCATTGGCAAATTTGCGGGAGAAAAACTCATGGATAGTAGTAATGCACTAGACCCAAACGCTCTTTGGGTAAAAGACGAAGCATTACGACGACTTGGTGGCAATGAAGTGCTCCTCAATAAAATAGTCGAACTCTTTTTGAATCAGATTGACGAAAAACTCAATGAATTTTCCATGTCCCTGAAATCAATGGATGCCAACCAAGTAGCTTTTGTGAGTCATGCCATAAAAGGTATAGCCGCCGATGTTGGTGCGAATGCGTTGCGCTTCAAAGCTTCTGAATTTGAACAGCTTGCCAAATTAGGTGTACTGGAGGAAATCATTCAACAAAAGAAGAACTTTGAATCTATCATTACACAAACCATCGAAGCGATGACCAACTAGCGCTCTAGTTGCAATGTTGCGAATAAACGTCTTCAATCGCGCTCATTATCGTCCGCTTCTCATCCTCAGGTAAAAAGCTACTCAATACACTGTTTATCACTAGCTGCTTTAACTGCTGCGCATTGATATCTAACGCATCAACAATCGCCACATAGTTCTCATTCAAAAATCCACCAAAATAGGTTGGATCGTCTGAATTTACCGTCACTCTTAAACCCCGTTCGAGAAGCCATTTTATGTTGTGCTGTTTCATGTCATCTACCACACACAATTTTAGATTACTGAGTGGGCAAACAGTTAAGGGGATTTGATGTTCTTTAAGGTAATCCAATAAGGCTTCGTCTTCTTGGCAACGAACTCCATGATCAACTCGGTCAACATTGAGAAGCTCAATCGCTTCCCAAATATAACTTGGAGGACCTTCTTCACCGGCATGTGCGACAATTTTGAAGCCAAGTTCTTTGACTTGATTGAAAACGCGCTCAAACTTTGCAGGCGGATGACCAAGCTCAGAGCTGTCTAAACCAAACGCGTGTACTTTATCCAAGTAAGGCCGTGCAATTCGAAGCGTCTCGATAGCATCGCTTTCTGGCAGATGACGCAAAAAAGATAATATTAGATATACCGAAAGGCCAAATTCATCTTTTGCTTTATTAATGGCACGGGTGAAACCCGATATAAATACATCAAACTCAATCCCACGATGAAGATGGGTTTGAGGATCGAACATCACTTCAGCGTGAACTATATTTTGTTCATGACACCGTTCCAAATACGCCCACATTAACTCAAAAAAGTCATCTTCATCTCGGAGCACATCAGCACCTGCATAATACAAGTCGAGAAAACTCTGAAGATCTTCAAATAAATAGGCTTGGCGTATTTCTTCAACGCTTTTATAAGGCAGTGTGATACCATGTTTTTCTGCTAGACACCACATGAGTTCCGGCGTAAGTGTACCCTCTATGTGAAGGTGCAATTCTGCTTTGGGAATCTGATGAATGAGTGTTGTTAGTGACATGGCTGTACCTCGTAATATTGCACCACGCATAAGCATATTGCGACAATTTGGTGCGAAAGGGAATATCTTTGGCAGTTAGCCGATTCCATTTTTACTAGGATTGTACCCCTATTCAACACCTTGTGTGTCTAGTTATGTAAAACATAGCATATATTGAGCCACAAACTGACCAAATGGTCAGAAAATTGCTTGTTCTACGCGAATAACTATAAATGACGCTGAAACAGAGAACTTTCCATGTCGAACACACTTTTTGATCGCCTGTTTAAATTGCAGGCTCACGGTACAACAATTAAAAAAGAAGTAGTGGCGGGACTAACGACCTTCGCAGCAATGTCGTACATCTTAGTCGTTAATCCCAGTATTCTAGGGTTAAGTGGTATGCCCGTTGAGGGGTTGATTACTGTCACAGCGCTCGCGGCTTGTCTGGGTACGTTACTCATGGCTTTTATGACCAACTACCCTATTGCACTAGCGCCGGGAATGGGACTTAATGCGTTCTTTGCATTCACTATTTGCATGTCGCGGGAGATTCATTGGGAGGCAGCATTAGGCATAGTGTTTTGGAACGGTATACTCTTCCTATTACTTTCGCTAACCGGTGTCAGAACTAAAATCGCCGAATCCATCCCACCTTCCCTAAAGATTGGTGTTCAATGTGGTATTGGTTTATTTATCGCCTTTATCGGCTTAAAAAATGCCGGCCTTGTCGTAGATAATCCAGCAACCTTTGTTTCTTTAGGTGACTTGTCTGATCCCGCAGTTATGTTGGCGTTACTTGGCGTGTTGTTTACCGTGGTAGTGGTTGCTAAAAACATCAATGGCGGTATTTTGATGTCGATTGTACTACTTACCCTGATTGGCGCTTTTGTCCCCACCGAAAATGGAATGTTAACTCAAACGCCAGACGCCATTGTTGGTTTACCTGAGCCTATTACGAGTACTTTTTTCGCAATGGATATTTGGTATCCCATTGAAAACTTTGCGCAAACATGGGATCTAATCTTCGCTCTGATGTTCGTTAACATGTTCGATACCATTGGTACTTTGATTGGCGTATCACGTCGAGCAAATCTATTAAATAAAGACGGGAAACTGCCTAAAATAGGTTCTGCCATGACCGCTGACGCAACGGCCAGTGTGGTCGGTGCAACCTTGGGTACCTCACCTGTAACCAGCTATGTAGAGTCTGCAACGGGCGCTGCAACAGGCGGAAGAACGGGCTTAACCGCAATTGTGGTGGCACTTAGCTTCCTACTTGCCTTGTTTCTCACCCCACTGATGAAAGTTATCCCTTTGATGGCAACCACACCAGCGTTAATCATGGTGGGGATCCTCATGATGGAATCAATTCGTCAACTGGATTTTGACGATATGGGCGCGCTAGCAACGGCATCGGTTGCACTTTTAGCCATGCCACTAACGTTCAGTATCAGCGAGGGGATCGCCCTTGGCTTTATTACCTTTGTTGGTGTAAAAATGGGGATGGGCAAGTTTAAAGAAGTGAGCAAACTCACCTACTTCCTAGCACTGGTTTTTGTATTGCGCTACGTATTCGACTTGAAGTAGATACAAAAAAGCGGTGCCGAACTGGGCACCGCTTTTCGTTGTTTAGCATCCGTTTTATTCTAAACCGTCGTAGCTAAAAGTTACGGCTTTATCCGCCATAAACGTAATCTTGATATTTTTACTCTCTTCACTTCCCCACAAGCAACTTAGGGTTCCGATAGCCTCAGAGCAATTGTCTGCTTTGCCAATGACGGCCTCTACTTCACTCTTAGTCATACCCATTTCAAGGGAGTCGTAATTTTCTTTCGTTAACTTTGAACAACCGGTAACAGCAAGACCCAACACAGCTAATAATAGTAATTTTGATTTCATAGAAGCGTTCTCTCATTCCAGGTGATGTTATATGCGCGACTACTCGTTCTCGTCTGATATCGACAACCAGTGCCGAGCTATTTCTTCTCTTGTAGCTAACCAGACGCGCTCATGTGACTGTACGTATTGAATAAATCGTTTTAGCGCAGCGATACGAGCGGGACGTCCAATTAACCGACAGTGTAGACCAATCGACAACATTTTGGGTGCTGTTTCGCCTTCTTCGTACAAAATATCGAATGCATCTTTCAAATATTGAAAGAATTGCTCTCCGCTATTAAAGCCCTGAGGCGTTGCGAAACGCATATCGTTAGTATCAAGAGTGTAAGGCACCATCAGTAACGGTTTGCTGTAATGATTGTCGTAATAAGGCAAATCATCTGCATAAGAGTCAGCACAATAAAGAATATCATCTCGCTCGGCGATGAGCTTCAAGGTGTTGGGACTGGTACGCCCAGTATACCAACCTACAGGTTTACTACCTGTTAGCTTTTGATGAAGATTGATGGCTTCTTCAATTTGAGCGCGTTCGGTGGCTTCATCCATGTCCTGATAGTGAATCCAACGCATAGCATGACTGGCAATTTCCCATTTAGCGTCAAGCATAGCTTGTACTGCATCAGGATGGCGTTGCATGGCCATAGTTACCCCAAATACAGTTACTGGTACCTTGTATTCGGTGAGCAGACGATGCAAGCGCCAAAAGCCCGCTCTAGAACCATATTCATAGATAGACTCCATACTAAGGTGACGATCTTCAAACGCTTGTGCGCCCACAATTTCCGAAAGAAAGATTTCAGAGTGTTGATCACCATGAAGTACACAGTTTTCACCACCTTCCTCATAATTTAAAACAAACTGTACCGCTATTTTTGCGTTATTTGGCCAATGTGCGTGTGGAGGATTAGCACCATAACCAATAAGATCTCTGGGATAGTTCCCGTTACTCTTCGACACTTTCCAATTCCTTCAACGTTTGCGGAACTTCAAGGCCACACCCAGTAAGCAGAACCGTAATGAGTTGCTTGGTAGCATGCTCATAATCACTCTTCACCATCTTCTTACCGCGTAATCTAGTGATCTGCGTAGAAAAGTCAGCGTAATGCTGAGTACATGCCCAAATGTTATAAAGCAGATGCTCTGGGTCAAGAGGCTGGAGTTTACCCACGGAAATCCACCCCTCAATAACTGAAATTCTTCCATTCATCCAAGATGCATGGTCTTCGTCAAAATACCCGTTGAGGTTTGGCGCACCGTTAATGATCTCCATAGCAAAGATTCGAGAAGCCAAAGGATGCGTTCTCGATACTTCCATTTTCTCGGTTATGTAACTTGCTAAAACTTCGGCGGGATCATCGTCGACAGTAGCTCGGTCAAACTGTGAGTTCCACAAAGAGAGTGTCTCTTGTAGAACGGCTACGTATAGGTCTTGTTTAGTTTTGAAATAATACAGTACGTTGGTTTTCGGAAGTCCTGCCTCATCAGCAATCTTCTGAACAGCAGTACCCTTAAATCCAAATTGTGCGAAACACTTTTCAGCGGCTTGGAGAATTTTTCTCTTATTCATCGCGCCCACTCCCATGTCAGCGCTTTTTTGTCTTGCCATTCCTACTTAATATCCTTGATTAAAATTAGTACTTGCAGCGAACTTCAATTACCTCGATAAAATCAGTAATGGTAACCTAGTTATCATCTTCGATGTGCAAACCTAATGATACTGTTTGTCGATTATCACGTAATCAAACCATTGAATCTAGCGTTTGATACGTATTGCTTTACGACGATTAACCGACTGACACCAACTTACATTGTTGCTTTCTGCCAATACATTTAGTTTCCAGCATGCAAAAAGCATGGTCAGCACAATAAAACACAGCAAGAAGCAGACCACTTGGTCTACATTACCGTACACACTTAAAATAACCGATCTAACGCAAATGGTTTACTCTGCACACTAAATGAACAGAAATGATGCAGTTGCACGGTAGCTTGGTGCAGAACGCTAATAATGCCGATGCGAACCTATCTAACTTAAGCTAATGAATCTATTGATCTTTGTGCTAATCCTTCTCACCGAAGTATTTTTCAACACAAGTAAACCAATGATTTTATTACAAATTTATTAAACTTTTTATTGTGAGTGAGTCTGTTGTCAAAAGCCTACTGACCATATGGTCAATAAATGGCACATTAAATGCTCAAGGGGGAATAGCAACACACTAATAAACATAGACTTACAACAAGGAACAGTATGAAACGCACTTACCCACTCAACAAGATCTCGGCTGCACTCGCAGTCACGTTGTTAGCTGGTTCATTTTCTTCTTTCGCGCAAGAAACGTCTGAACAAGACGTAGAGAAAATCGATGTGGTTGGAAAAGCATCTGATTATCTATCTATCATCCCAAGCGAAGACACCAGCAGCGCATTTGGTTTAACCAAAAGCCTATACGAAACTCCTCGCTCAGTGACCGAAATTAGTGAAGACTTAGTTGAAAAGTTCGCTCTTCGCAGTGTCGATGATTTGGTACGTCTAACACCGGGAGCATTCACCAGCTCATTTTTTGGTATTAAAGGTGCCATGGATATCCGTGGTGAAGCGGCCGATAACTATTTTAGAGGCTTCAGACGTATTGCCAACCCAGGGGCTTTTAACACCATTGTTCGAGGTGCAGAAAAATTAGAAGTACTACGTGGCCCAGTATCTCCATTATACGGCAGCGGTAGCGTAGGTGGACAACTCAACTACATTCCAAAATCTGCCAAAGTTGACGGTAGCAAGTACATTGACGAAGTGACTGGCGATTTGTCAGTCACGGTAGGCTCATACAATCAACGTATCGTGTCAGGTAGTCTAGGTATCCCACTAGAAATTGGTGGTAAGTATGGTGGTGTACAATTCTTCGCGGAAGTCGAAGACTCAGAGTCTTTCTTTCACGGTTATGAGCCAAGCAGTAGTTTATTCCAAGCCGCGGTAGATTTTGATTTAAGTGACAATACCACGTTGCAATTTGGCCTACAGTACCAAGAGTCAGACAGTATTCAGGTACCGGGGTGGAACCGTGTAACACAAGACCTTATCGATAACGGCACCTACATTACCGGTGCTGCGCCTATCAGAAACTCTGATAACTCTATCGGCGCTAATACCTTGTTGCCCCAAGAAACGTCCTTCATAGCATCGTTTGCACCGGGTTTTCTAAATAATGCGTTTAGTAACATCAATACATGGTGTACCGCAGCAGAAGCAGGTGCTGGTAACGCAACTTACAATGGCTTATCAATCGGTTGTGCCGGTGGCTTCGGCGACTTTCTCGCTGACCGTACATTAGCAAACCCTTATGCACTCACTGATGTGGGTACCACTACTATAGATCATAAAACCACCTTTATTGATGAAGAAGATTACGCAGATACTACGGCAATTACTGCATATTTTGATATCACTCATGAATTTGAAAATGGCGCAGTGTGGAAAAATGAAGCCTTTTATGACTACATGGATCACACCAAGTATCAAAGTTGGGGTTTCACTGCGTTCTATCCAGACGCCTATCTTTACGAACTTCGTAGTAGCTTAACCTTTGATTACGAAGGGGATAGTTTTGAAGCTACAAATGTGTTTGGTGTGAACTATCGCGTTGAAGACCTAGACAACTATGCAGCTTGGTTCGATGAAACCTTTGATTTCCGTGATATTTCAGTAGGGCCAACGCCAAACGATAGAATTTCACCAGCGACTTTCGACCCATACCAAAACGCTACGCTACTTTATGATGATGAAGGCAACGTCACTGGTGTAGAAGGTACCCTTGAGCGTAACTTCAACGAAGTCTATTTGTCTAAATCAACTAATGCTGGCGTGTTCTTCCTCACCGACATAACATACGGCAAGTTCAGTTTATTGCTTGGTGGCCGTTACGACTATTTCGACGTAGAGTCTGAAAACGGTTGGGTAAGCTATTTAGGTCAACCTCAGGGTGATGGCGTAATTACTGGCGACGATACTGCGTTCAGTTTTAACACTAGCTTGTCATACAATGCTGACGGCATCATTCCTTACATCACCTACTCTGAGTCCAACTCATTGAGTACCAACCAACTTGGCGGCATCATTCCTACAACCATCGAAAACAGTCAGTACATTCAAGAATCAACCTTGTCTGAACTCGGTGTGAAGATGAATCTTTGGGATAGCCGCTTGTATGCAGCATTCGCCTATTACGACCAAGATAAAACCTATCGTGATAGCCAAACTAACTCACTTATTGCTGTTTATGGCGACGGTTTTGAGCTTGAACTACGTGCACTAGTGACCGAAGAACTATCCATACTGGCAACGGCAACTAACACAAGTACAGAAGAAGTCAGTGATGGCGCGTTAGCCGTTATTAATGGTGCTGACTTTGCCGCACAAAATGGCTTAAATCCTGAAGATGTATACGGCGGTAGAATCGCAGGTCCACGAGCAGCCTTCGTAGGAAGCAATGTGCGCTTAGACCGTGGCGGTTTGCCTGACAACATCATCAGTGTATACGGCACATGGGCACAAGAGCTTGGTGGTGGTGATATTACCGGAAGCCTTGGTTTCACTTGGGTTGACGAAACCTTCACTGACGTGATGCAAACCGTAATGCTACCTAGCTACACGGTTTGGAATGGCTCGGTAAGCTACGCGACAGGCCCATTCACTGCGCTACTTCAAGCAAACAACCTATTAGACGAGGAATACTACACGTCTGCCGACTTGTTTGACTCAGTAGTAGTCAAGCCGTCAGCCGGTAGAACATTCTCACTGACGCTAACCTACGCGTTCTAATCTTTGTTGTTTAAACTAGGCTCAGTCTTAATCACCGACTGAGCCTAGTCTTCTCACAGGCTTTGCACGAATATTGCTTATTGTTTTACATACTGTGTGCAATGAACTCGGTAATACTAACAAAACGGTATTAATCGCAGTTCCATACATCGTCATAATGGAAAACATGATTAGGCTAGTAACTATCTAATGCCAGTCAGTTAAGCAAAAGACATTAAAGAAAGGGAGCGATAGGCTTTTTATAGCCGTCTGAGGCATGGATGCCAAAGCCGAGCCCCATGGATGGTGTTGGCGTGCGATAAAGAGTCTATCGCTCCCTCTCTCTTCGGGTCTATACAGCCTGTTAAGCTTAACTAACCGGAGTTTAGTAACTATTGGCCTTTTTTTACCATTAAAAATTGACCATATGGTCTAGTTTTTGATACTAATACGCCGTATAGCAACGGATATAACACGAGTTATAAGAACAAGGTTCAACCATGATTCGCTTTTTACTTAATCAACAAGAAGTATCATTGAGCAGTGCAGACGCTGATCTTACCCTTCTTGACTACATCAGAGAGCAGCGCAGGCTCAGTGGCACGAAGGAAGGCTGTGCCGCTGGTGATTGTGGTGCATGCACCCTTGTTTTAGCAGAACCCAATTCACAATCCGATGGATTGTTTTATCGTACAGTTAACAGCTGCATTACTCTCATGTCAGCGGTTCACGGTAAGCAGTTAATCTCCGTTGAACACCTCAGTGAAAACAACACGTTACATCCAGTGCAGCAGGCGCTCGTTGACCACCACGGCTCCCAGTGTGGCTTTTGTACACCGGGTTTTATTATGTCTATGTTTGCCTTGTACCATCAAAACGCGCAGCCAAACCGAGATGACGTGCTCAATGCGTTATCAGGCAACTTATGCCGATGCACCGGCTACAAGCCCATTATCGATGCAACGCTTGCAGTATGTGCTCAAGCGCCTGATGACCAGTTTTCTCGAAACGAGACCGAAACATTAAAGCAGCTTTTAAGCTTCGATACCGGCACACAAGGTACACCGAATCTTATTATGCCCACTGATCGTAAAGCGCTGGCTCACGCTAAAGCGCAACATCCAGACGCTCAGCTTGTTGCGGGTAGCACCGATTTAAGTTTGCAATTTACTCAACAGCTGAAAAAGGGCGAGACGCTCATTAGCCTAAACGCTATGAGCGAACTAAAAACTTGCACCACAAACGAGCATTCGATCACGATTGGGGCAGCATTACCACTTAATGATGCAATGCCAACTTTGTTGAAATACTTCCCAACATTGGCAGAACTGCTCACCCGATTCGCTTCCTTACCTATTCGCAATCAAGCAACCATAGGTGGCAATGTAGCCAACGCTTCACCTATTGGCGACTTACCGCCCGTACTGTTGGCCCTTGACGCCAAACTACACTTAGATAACGGTACAGACAAACGAATAGTACCCATTAGAGAATTTTTCACCGGCTACCGACAAACTCAATTAGCGTCAGACGAGTGGCTAGCGCATATTGAAATACCAAAGTTAAAACCCAAGCAAAGACTTGCAGCGTTTAAAATTTCTAAGCGTATGGAAGACGATATATCAGCCGTGTGTGCAGTATTCAAACTGACATTAAGCGATGGCACCATTAAGCAAGTAGAAACGGGGTTTGGCGGTGTTGCTGCAACACCAGTACAGTGCAATGCCCTGGCTGACGCTCTAGTAGGTAAAACTTGGTCCGATAAATCTTGTGTTGCCCTAGGTAAAAATATTCTAGAGAACGCCTTTTCACCCATTGATGACGTGCGCGCCAGCGCTGACTATCGCAATACTGTGTTAGCCAATCTATGGCATAGGTTCTGGTTAGAAAACCAAACAAATAACACCATTCAAACGAGGGTGGTTAGCCATGCGTAAATTAATTCAACCCACGCAACATTCAAACAATAGTGGTGCTGTCCATCGCTCGACCAAACATGAAAGTGCTGAGCGCCAAGTGAAAGGCTTGGCCAACTATGTGGATGACATTGTTGAACCTCAGGGTACGCTTTACGCGGCTGTAGGGCTGAGTGCATCTACCTGTGGTGATATTGAAAGCATCGACTTGTCTGACGTTTGGAAAAGTGAAGGTGTGGTCGACGTTATAACCATTGATGACTCACCGGGTCACCGAGATATCGGTCCAGTATTCAAAGGCGATCCACTGTTGGCTGACGGAGAAATCAAGTTTCATAGCCAACCGTATTTTGCCGTTCTTGCAGAATCTGTCACTCTTGCTCGTCGCGCTGCGCTCAAGGGTAAGCTGGTAATTAAAGAAAAAGCGCCCGTACTCAACGCAGACCAGGCCCATGAGCAAAACTTTTTTGTACGGCCTACCCATCAATTCGGTATGGGCGAAGTGCAAACAGCACTGTCTAAAGCTGAACATACGGCTAGCGGGCGGCTACAAATAGGCGGCCAAGAGCACATGTATCTTGAAGGGCAAGTATCTTTGGCAGTGCCTGGTGAAGAAGGCCGAATGAATATCTATACATCAAGCCAACACCCCAGTGAAGTACAAAAACTTGTTGCTGAAGTGCTAGATGTGAAACTTCATCATGTAATGGTAGATATGCGTCGAATGGGCGGTGGCTTTGGTGGAAAAGAAACCCAAGCCGCACAATGGGCTTGTATTGCAGCCTTGCTTGCTACAAGAAATCAGTGCGCCGTTAAACTAAGACTACCTCGTAGTATGGATATGCAGGTCACCGGTAAACGCCATCCTTTCGATAATCATTACAACATCGGCTTTGACGCCTCGGGTAAAGTCACTGCGGCACATATGACCATTAACGGTATATGTGGTCACTCCCCTGACCTATCAGACGCCATTGTTGATCGCGCTATGTTCCACGCGGATAACGGTTACTTCTTTGGCGCTACGGATTTCACTGGCCACCGACTTAAAACCAATATGGTGTCGCATACGGCGTACCGTGGATTTGGCGGCCCGCAGGGGATGATCATGGCTGAAGCTGTGCTAGATAAAGTAGCCCGAGCCACAAAACAAGATCCCCTTACCGTAAGAAAGCTCAATTTATATGGCGAAGATAATGGAGTCACTACGCCTTACGGGATGGAAGTTGAACACAACGTTTTGCCAGATCTTATCGAAAAACTCGAAGCGAGTTCCGACTACTGGAAACGCCGTGAAGCAATAACTGCGTTTAACCAACAAAACCCAATCCTTAAAAAAGGTTTGGCGCTTACCCCAGTAAAATTTGGTATTTCATTTACCGCAAAGCACCTCAACCAAGCCGGTGCGCTGGTTCACATTTACACCGACGGAAGCATTCAAGTGAATCATGGCGGTACCGAAATGGGTCAGGGGTTGCATACTAAAATAGGGCAGATTGCCGCTAACGAGTTTGGCTTGCCCATCGATATGATAGATGTAACGTCAACCCGCACCGACAAAGTACCCAACACCTCTCCGACAGCGGCATCGAGCGGGACCGACCTCAATGGTAAAGCGGTACAAAATGCATGTATTACCATTAAGCAGCGACTAGCTGACTTTTTTGCACAGCAATGCGGTGTTGAAAGTGGTGATAGCGTGAAATTTGTCGATGGAGAGGTAGTACTTGGTGAAAACACAAAAGCCTTTACTACACTGATTCAAGAGGCATATTTCGAGCGAATTTCTTTGTCCTCTACCGGTTTTTATAAAACCCCTAAAATCCACTACAACCGCGATACAGGCCAAGGCCGTCCATTTTTCTATTTTGCCTATGGTGCTTCGGTGAGCGAGGTCACCATAGACACGCTGACTGGCGAATATCATGTAGACCGAGTAGATATACTCCACGACGTAGGTAAGAGCTTGAATCCAGCGATTGATAAAGGGCAAATCGAAGGGGCTTTTATTCAAGGTATGGGCTGGCTAACCACCGAAGATCTAATATGGGATGGCAGCGGTAAACTCATCAGCAACAACATGGCCACCTATAAAATCCCCGCGATTGGCGATACGCCAGCGCACTTTAATGTGGATTTGTACGGTGTTGATAACGCCGAAGACAGTATCTATCGTTCAAAGGCGGTGGGCGAGCCACCATTTATGTTAGCGAACTCAGTGTGGTGCGCATTAAAAGACGCCATTTCTAGCCTGTCCGATTACACCATTGACCCACAATTAGACACACCTGCAACACCAGAGCGTGTGTTAAACGCGGTAAATGCAATAAATACTGAAGGCGAGGCGTAACAATGAAACCTCAATATTGGTACGATGCCATTCAGCACCACCAGCACGCCGGACAAAGCTATGTGCTAGTTACCGTGGTCAGTGCAGCAGGCTCTACCCCGCGTGAAACAGGGAGTAAAATGGTGGTCAGTGATACGAGCCATGTTGATACCATAGGTGGTGGCCATCTTGAATATGCGTGTATCGAAAAAGCACGAGAACTCTTGGCACAAGGTGAAAATCAAACACATATCGAATCTTATCCATTAAGCAGCAAATTAGGCCAATGTTGTGGTGGTGCGGTTAAAGTGCTCTTTGATGTATGCAATGTTAACGTGCAAACCCTCGCTATCTTTGGCGCAGGACACGTTGCTAAAGCGTTAGTGCCAATTTTGGCTCAACTTCCGGTAAAAATACGTTGGATAGACAACCGCGAAGACTTGTTTCCTAATGAAGTGGCAAACAACGTAGAAATCGTTGTTGAAGAAGAGCCAGAAACCGAAGTTCGCCACCTTACAGAGGGCACACTCGTACTCATTTTAACCCACGATCATCAGCTTGATTACCGTATTACCGAACAAGCCTTAAAATACCCTGCGTTAACATTTGTTGGCGTTATTGGTTCAGACACCAAGGCCAAGCGATTCAGAACCAAACTCACTCATCGCGGATATGATGCCGCCGCATTATCTCGATTTATCTCTCCTGTTGGAGAACTATCGGTGCCGGGTAAACTTCCCATTGAAGTTGCTGTGTCTATCTCTGCACAAGTCATCCAAAAGCTACATATAGAAAAAGAACAACTCGAAGTAACCATCGTTTCAAAGGAAGCTGTACTATGAATGTTGAAGCATTAAACCAACTAGATGAGGCTGAAGCTGCGGATTGGTTTCAGCAAACTTGCGCGGCTAAAACTTGGATTCATCAAATGGTGGAAAATCGCCCCTATGAAAGCCTAGCCAACGTAAAAGAAACCGCGCGGCACGTATGGTCAAAGTGCGATAGTGACGACTTTCTCGAAGCGTTTACCGCTCACCCAATGATTGGTGATGTTGATTCACTGCGTAAAAAATTCGCGAACACCAAAACAATTGCGGCGGGAGAACAGTCAGGTACTGCGGTAGCGTCAGAAGCAACCCTATTGTCTCTCAAAGAAAATAACCAAGCCTACCTAGAAAAGCATGGGTTTATTTTCATTATATGTGCCACCGGGTTGTCGGCAGACGCCATGCTACAAGCATTAGAGGCGCGTTTGCCCAATGATACTGCTCAAGAAATTGCCACTGCCGCTCAAGAACAAATTAAGATTACACTACTGCGCTTAGACAAAGCGCTGAACGATGGGGAACACTAGTCAATGAACACCTTATCAAGCCACGTATTAGATACGACCTCTGGCAAACCTGTTGAAGGTATGGCACTGACCCTGACGTGCCCAGATGGGCAAATACATACGGGCATTACCGACGCCGATGGCCGCTTTAAGCAATGGCCGCAATCAAGCTTTGAGGCAGGCACCTACCACCTGCGTTTTCATTGCCGTGAATACCTTACTAACACCCATGGCAAAAGCTTTTACCCCCATATTGATATTGCATTTGAGTTAGAGGAAAACGGTGGGCATTACCATGTTCCTTTGCTTATCTCGCCATTTGGTTTCAGTAGCTACAGAGGCAGCTAATTAATGCTATTGTTTCGAGCAAATATTGCTCATTTTCCTCACGCCACAGTAAATTTTGGCGATGATATTCAAGTGATACTAGATGGCGGTTTAGTTGTCGACGGCGGAAAAATTCTAGCGGTGGGCGACTATGCGAAAATGCGCAGCACCTATCCAGACGCCGAACTGAATGATCACTCAGGATGCTGGATACTTCCTGGGCTAATAGACAGTCACCTGCATTATCCACAAACCCAGAGTATTGCTAGCTATGGCGACCAACTCCTCAGTTGGCTTGAAAACTATACCTTTCCTACTGAAATGCAGTTTAGTGACTTGTCCCATGCGCAAAAAGTAGCGAGTGATTTTTACAGCAGCTAGTTTAAAAAACGGCACCACCACTGGTTTTGATTTTTCCACCGTACACAAAGAGGCCTGCGATGCCCTGTTTACTGCCGCAAGTCAACTCGATATGGCGCTGATTGCGGGTAAAGTATGTATGGACAGAAACTGCCCAGAAGAGTTACAAGACTGCCCCACAAGTGCACAAAAAGACTCGGCCGCATTGATCGACCGCTGGCATAATCGGGGGCGAAATCGCTACGCTATTACTCCAAGATTCGCGCCCACCAGCAGTGAAGCGCAAATGGCGAGCCTTGGCGAGCTTGCCCAGCAATATAAAGATGTATACATACAAACCCATTTGTCGGAAAACGTGGACGAAATCAATTGGGTTAAATCACTCTACCCCAATGCCACTGGTTATTTAGACGTATACGACCAGTACCACATGGTGCGTGAGCGAGCGGTTTTCGGCCACTGTGTACACCTTACCAATGACGAGTGGCAACGCATGGCCGACACGGGCGCAACCGTGGCTTTTTGCCCTTCGTCTAACCTATTTTTGGGTAGCGGCCTGTTTGATAACGCCGTAGCAAAACAATACGAGGTGCCCGTAGCCCTTGCCACCGACGTTGGCGCTGGTACGAGCTTCAGCATGTTTAGCACCTACGGCGAAGCTTACAAAATAAGCCAACTCAATAAGCAGCCTATTTGCCCACTCGAAGGCTTTTACATGATGACCCAATGTGCCGCTATTGCCCATCAATGGGACGATCACATTGGTAACCTAAACTCAGGTACCGACGCAGACTTTATTGTAGTGAGCCCTCGTTACTGTGAACTCACTTCACTACGCATTGAAGAACACGCTAGCTTTAGCGATATGTTTTTTGCGCTCAGCATTTTAGGGGCGCAGCGCGCCGTAAAGCAAACTTGGATAAGCGGCCGTTGCTGCTACGAAAATAAGGAAAATAACCATGCCATGGCTTGATTGGATTAGCTTATTTGTTCGCTGGTTTCACGTTATTGCAGGTGTGGCATGGATAGGTGCCTCATTTTACTTTATTTGGCTAGACAACAACCTACGCACGCCCCCTAAATGGAAGCAAGACAAGGGGATAAAAGGCGACTTGTGGGCCATCCACGGTGGCGGTTTTTACGAAGTGGCTAAGTATTCGTATGGCCCTGAAAAAATGCCCGAAACCCTGCATTGGTTCAAGTGGGAAGCCTATACCACCTGGATGTCGGGCTTTGCCCTACTCGTTTTAGTGTACTACTTTGGCGCGTCTGCCTTCTTAATTGACCCAAGCGTCAATGCCTTACCCCCCACCCAAGCTATTTCAATGGGTCTAGGCCTTATATTTGGCGGTTTAGCTTTGTATGAGCTGGCGTGCAGAAGCCCCTTAGCCAAATATCCGGTCGTATTTGGACTATGCTTGGTTGCACTAGTTTGCACGGTAACCTACTTATCGACCCAATGGTTTAGCGGTCGTGGTGCCTTTATTCATGTGGGCGCGCTTATCGGTACCATTATGGCGGGCAATGTATTTTTCAACATTATGCCAAATCAGCGCAAAATGGTTGCCGCGGTAGCTAACAAGCAAGACATTGATCCGCAATGGGGTGCAGGTGCAAAGCTGCGTTCAGTGCATAACAACTACTTCACCCTGCCACTGCTGTTCATCATGATTTCAAACCATTACCCAATGACCTACCAGCATGAACTTAACTGGTTAGTGCTTATTGCGTTAATGGCTGCCGCAGCCTGGATAAGACACTACTTCAACCTTAAACATGTAGGTGTGAAAAAGCCGAGTATTTTAGTGTCTGGTGCGGTAGCCATGCTTGCCATTGCACTGTGGGTTTCATGGCCGTCACAGCCGCTAACGTCTCAAGCACCAGCGCACTCTGAAGATGGCACGGTTGAAGCAGTAACCTACCCACCCGTAACACAAGAACGTGTTATCGCCTTAGTCAACAAACACTGTGTAAGCTGCCATTCAGTTGAACCTACCGACGACAGTTTTTAAAGTGGCGCCACTGGGTGTTGTGCTAGATACATGGGCAGACATTGAGCGTTTTGCCCCGCAAATTGTTCGCCGTACTAGTATGACCAAAGACATGCCATTTATGAACAAAACAGGCATGACTGAAGAAGAACGTGCCGAGCTTCTGCGATGGTATGAGGCAAGGCAGGAGTAACCATTCATCCTAGGTTCAGATTTCCATCGCTAATGTAATTACAGAGTGAAACACACTTTGGCCCCAACAACAGCAAACTAAAATCCATATTAATGCTGTATTAAGGTCTGCACACAGAGATGATGGCCTCTGCGCAGTTTGCAACAATGGTTGTATTGCAGCGGGCCATGCACTCTTATCTTGTTCTGTGCCAAAGGCTAAACCATTGCAAGATACTTGTGTTCATAGGTATTCAATTGAACCAATTGCCCTTTAGCACGTCTCATCCAGCAAATGAGTTTTAAGCTCCCGCCGTATCATCACCAAAAAAAGGCGATATTGATGTACAAAAATTTTGGCGTAAAGCAGCTGTTCTTGTTGTTTCTCTTGGTATTTTCTCTCATTTACATGCAGCAGAAACGGAAGACGAAAACCTTATAGCGCTTCAGCAACAATGGGAAACCCTCTCAGAGAGTAAAGGCAATGAGGCACTAGCAACGGTACTGAACACCGAAACCGTTAATCAACCACTGATTGAGTGGTTACTCACCCAAGATGCGGATCGTGTTGAAGAACTGGCCGACGACGGTGTTGAAGACTTTCCTCAGTCAGCGCAATTGTGGTACTTGCGAGGTCGAATTCATGCAAATCAAGCCATGAATAGTGTTTTTTCAGCACTGTCGCATGCTAAAAAATCCCTCAAGTCCTTCGAGCAAGCTGCGCAACTTCAACCACAAGAACTCACCTATCTTCGAGGTGTATTTTCTTTCTATCAAGGTGCGCCAAGTATGGCGGGGGGCAGCACCGAGAAAGCCATTGACGTTGCCAAGAGCATGATAGCAATTGATGCACGCAAGGGTTATCAATCGTTAGTATCACTTGGCTTTAACAAGTCGCTCCCTGAAGTACAAACTTGGATTGATGAGGCACAAGCGCAGCTCGGCGAGCTTCCTGAGTACCCTTACATGCAAGGCATGATGTTGCAACAAGAAGAAAAATTCGACGAAGCGGCAGTTTTGCTTAGCCAAGCGGTTGCCAACGAACAAACCGATGAGGATAGCCAAAGCTTTAAGCTAAAAGCTTTGTATCAAATTGGCCGAACCTCTGTTTTAGCAGAACAATACTCACTAGCAGCACAGCAATCTCTTGAACAATACATTGAAGCAAAGCCCGCCGGCCAAGATATGCCATCAATATCGTGGGCCACACTGCGTTTAGCGCAGTTGCATGCCTATAACAACCAATCAGAGCAAGCTGGTTCTTTGATAGCCAGCATTGATACCCAAGACGATGAAAGGCTCGAAGACGAAATCAAAAAGTTAAAGCGCAAGCTTTAGTTTGTCTATGCTCTACCCTGCAAGACAATCAGAGTTGCCTTGCAGGGCGAGCGAATATCCGCCTACTAACCTTTATTCACTACTTGAAGTAATACGGTCAATCATGCTTTTAATGGCGGTCATTTGGATTGACGTTTTTTTATAGAAATTAAACGGTGGCAGGCTGTTGTCTGTGTATCCCCAAAAATCCCAACAACCTTGTGGGTTGTATGGTACTAAAGGTGACTTTATCGCTTGTGGGTACAACACAATAATGCCATTTGAATCGGCCACCTCGTTATATCCTGCGTCTGTGACAAACTCAGTACCTATTTCCTCTACTCCTTGAGCGCATCCGTGAACAGCAACATGAACCTTGCATTGCTCAGTACTACAGGAAGATGGAACGTACGCAAACGCAACTTCATCCATACTTGCCAACGATGAGTCAAAAAACTCGGTTTGATCGAATACGAGTAATTCCCCTGATAACTCCGAGGAAGGCGGCTCAAGCTCACCATATATTTGCGCTAAAATGCGCTGGGCTTGATAAATATCACAGTCGTTCAAGTAAGGCGATTGAGTAAGATCACACTCGGTGTCAGATGGGTTAGCCGTAATAAACGCATGCCCTGCATCTACACTGGCGTTGTAATACATTTGCTGAGTATTCATGCCAAGGGCGGTGTAAAAACTGACAAGGGAGTCAACTACGCCTTTCTTTACAGTTTCATCAGCCTGGCCAGAAAAAATATACAATTTGTCGTCTAGAATATTGCTGAGAGCATCTATATCACCATCAGCCTCGTGCTCTCTTGCCAACTGCGCTAAATAATTGCCATCGGGAAAGCCCGCACATGGTGCATTACCCTGACATGGATTCATGCAACTGGTGGTGGCATTAACTAACGGAGCTAGCAAAGGGTTAGTAAATGCGCAAGACCACGGTCCACCAGCAACTATACCCGCGCCCACTAAGTTTTCTGAGTATGCGATGTGAAACTGGGCGGTCATGAATGCACCCGACGATAACCCTGAGATTGATGTTTGATTGGTTAATGCATTAAGTGTGGGTAGATGTGAACGTGATTCCATATCTACCTCTGTACCTAATGCACCGTTTAGGTAAAAAAGTGAAACACAGCAAATAACAATCCGTAAAGCCCTATTCATAATGCCTCCTGGCCTAATGATTAAGAAATAAGATGAAAATATGCTGCACCACAGCATAAGGTGCAATTGTGACTATAGTTCAGTTTTGCTCATGAGCTAATGTTTGCTGTGGATAACTTAAAGGTATTTTTTAAATACCTTCGTATCGCACTGTAGATTTTTTAATCATGTTAATTTTTGTTTAATAGATATCGAACAAACAACACAACTTCTAAACAAAAATTGAGGAATTAACCATGTTGAAAATTGTTAAAGCTTCTTTATTTATCGCAGCGACTTTTGGCATTTCTGGTATGGCACAGGCAAACGTAAATGAAGCGTTAGCCAATATCTGTACTATCGTTCAAGCAGATGACAAAGGTGAGCTTCGTAAAAAAATGCGTGTGGTAGAATCTGACTACCGCCTAAAACTGAAAGATTACTATTCTGGCATTACGTGTAACGGCAACAGCCTCATTCGCACAGCAATGCTAAGTGGTGCGGTAGAGTCTGGTTCTCTGTTAGTTAAGAAAATGCCCAAGAGTGAGCTAAGTGCACCAGAGGCAGACGGCAAAACCCTACTAGCCTGGATAGAAGAAAACGGCTTATCTGGCAGCCCTATTGCTGAAGTCGTCAACAACCGAATTTAATTAATAAACCAGTTCAACATGGTGTAGATGAAAATCATCTACAACGAAAAGGCGGCCTTGGCCGCCTTTTTTAATACCCTTGAGAAGACTGTCGATAAACATCAAAGTTTATGTCTTCCAGCTTTACCCCTTTTAACGTAGTGGTAATGCTGCCATAGGCAATAATCTGACAGTAAAAGGTCATAAGTACCGGTTGCAGATATTGCGCCTCGTTAACATCAAGTACTCTAGTAACCGCCATAAACACACTCACCGCAATACTCAAAAACATCAGGCTTTTTGTTACTGCTTTGCTATAGCGCAGTTTATCTTCAGGATCTTGATAGGGGTCTAAACGCTTACCTGATAGAAGCCAACGTAGATACAAATACCCTAAAATATTCATAACGACGACTATGAGTACCGTGCTAAATGCATCGCCTAAAAATGCAAATTCAAAATTATCGGTCCATGCAACAACCACGATTGCGCCAACAAAACTTGCTATCCAACCAATAAACAACCCTGGAGCAACGAGGTCCTTTATCCCGCGCGATTGCATACCAGCCACTCTGATTGGGCTTTTGTTTTTCTCTCTTAATGCTTTTAAGTGGTTAAACTCTGACGCCTCTACCACCATTATTGGTATCATCTGTACCATAAACATGCCCCAAGGAAGCATCATCCAGTGCTCTTGCATTACGTTAATGCCCCACACCATCAAACCTATTACCACCGCAATTCCTACGACAAACATAATGCGATTCATCAGTAAGAATTTTGCATGAAAGGTGTGATATTCGTGTTCTTCCTTTGGGTAAAGTAGCGGAAAGTCGCTCGGTGGATACTCGGTAATCACTCTACGCATACGTTTGTGTAGCAGTGATGGTAAGTACCAAGACAATAACGCGCACTGTATCAATAAAAGTAAATACATTGTCTGACTCCAAATCATCATTTATTCCCTATTTATTCATCGCATTCGTGAATGCTATTCGAATCTCTGAATCGGTTGCGCCACCCTCTCGTAACACACCAACTAGTTTTTGAACTTCGGCTGAAATCCAATCATTAATATCCTGCCCACAATTTTGTTTTGCATCGGGGTGAACAAAGGTTCCTCGATATCCTTTTGATTGAATCACAGCGTCTCGTTCCAATAATCGATAAGCTTTCGCTACCGTTTTGTTGTTTAGATCTAAATCGTTCGCCAGTTGCCTTATCGATGGAAGCTTTGCCCCCGGCAACAAGGTATCTGACGCAATGGCGCTTTTTATTTGGTCAGTCAGCTGTGTGAACAACGGCACATCGCTGTCTATATCAACCATAATCTGCAGCATATTCCCTCCTTTCGCTGAAACCTTAAAACCACATGTGCCACAACATCAAATGGTACATGTGGTACATAAAAAGATCAATAGAGATTATTCAAGCACTGTAAAAGAACCGAAATAATTCACATAAGCTTATGAAATAATTGTTTTTTATATATTCAACACAGAGACATTGGTATTCATTTACATACCCTGGTATCGCGCTGTAGATTTTTCAATCATGTTAATTTTTGTTTAATAGATATCGAACAAACAACACAACTTCTAAACAAAAAATTGAGGAATTAACCATGTTGAAAATTGTTAAAGCTTCTTTATTTATCGCAGCGACTTTTGGCATTTCTGGTATGGCACAGGCAAACGTAAATGAAGCGTTAGCCAATATCTGTACTATCGTTCAAGCAGATGACAAAGGTGAGCTTCGTAAAAAAATGCGTGTAGTAGAATCTGACTACCGTCTAAAACTGAAAGATTACTATTCTGGCATTACGTGTAACGGCAACAGCCTCATTCGCACAGCAATGCTAAGTGGTGCGGTAGAGTCTGGTTCGCTGTTAGTTAAGAAAATGCCTAAAAGTGAGCTAAGTGCGCCAGAGAAAGACGGTAAAACGCTTCTGGCTTGGGTGACTGAAAATGGCCTAACCGACAGCCCTATTGCAGCGGTAATCAACAACCGAATTTAATTCATAAACCAGTTCAACATGGTGTAGATGCAAACCATCTACAATAAAAGGCGGCCAAGGCCGCCTTTTGCTTTTTAACGTGCCTTACAGAGCTGCAATTACTTAGCGTTAGTGCCCGCTACCCCTTTTAAAATTGTCGCCACGTCTTCAATGCGTTCAATGTAACTCTTCTTACACGCTCGTTCATGAACAGTATGATCGCCATCGCCGTAAGGGCCAAAACCGTCTAGGGTGGCTACGCCCGTCGACGACGCCACGTTTGCATCACTCACACCGCCGCGTTTTTCGAGCACCAATGATTTGCCCAACAGCGCTTCTAATTCACTGATGTATGCTTTTTGATGATCAGAAGGCTGCATAACATCTCGCTGCAAACCGCCGGAAAGATTAACCTTTACTCCCTCGATGTGCGGTGTCTCTGTTATGTTTTCAAATGCCTTGAGTACTCTGTCACGCTCACTCGACTGGGTAAATCTAGCTTCGACAATAAGCTTTGCAGATGGTGAAATAGTGTTGGCTCCAATACCACCTTGCATTTTACCAGCGTTGACCGTGGTACCTTTTTCAATATCAGTTAGGTTAGTTAATGCAATAAGCATATGAGCAGCTGCTAAGTTTGCATTAACACCGTCTTCATAGTGGTTACCCGCGTGGGCGGCTTTGCCCTCAATATCAATGTGAAAAGTTGCGATACCTTTTCGGGCAATGACCACATCTTGATTGATACCCGCCGCCTCAAAAACCAAACACAAGTCATAGTCTTTCACAATGTCGCGAGTCAGCGATTTACTGTCGTCACTTCCACTTTCTTCGTCACTCACCATCAAAACATCAATATTGCTAATTTCCCCGCTTTCCGCTTTAACTTTGCGTAACGCCTCTAGCAATACGTGGTTTCCGCCTTTCATATCGCAAACCCCCGGCCCGTAGATCCAAGCGTCGTCTTCGCTAAAATCGGTAAAGGTATTGGGTGGAAACACCGTATCAAAATGACCCAGAGCGAGTATTTTTCGCCCTGCCCTTTTCGGGGAAACATAATGTGTGTGATTGCCTATGTGTTCCCGCTCGTGGGTGACCACTTCAAAACCTAATGGTGTCATTAACGATGAAAATACTCCTGCCACGTCGTCTACACCCGCTTTATTTTTGGTGTAGGAATTTATATTGATGATGCTTGCAAGCTCAGAAAAATCATAGTTTGGCACGGCGTTACCTTTCGCGTTGGTGTAAAAATTTCACGCAGTAAAGCCCTGTTGTATGAATGTTATATGTCAGTGCATCAAAGTTCATAAAACGGTCACAAATTAAGCATCTAATCGGCTCCGAAATTACCTGTTCACCCAAAATTTAGAGGAGCGCAATGAGCAATGATTAAATACACAGTTGGCATGTGGATGTATAAAAACGGTGGTGGAGAGGTCATACAAGCCAAAATTGTGAATAAGCTGAGAGAGCGAGATATCGCGGTAATTACCGATCTCAACCTTGCCCATGCAAAAGCACAAGACGGCTCTATTATTTGCCACAACGTGGCGATGGAAGAGTTAGACGCATTCTTCTCTTACAATGCTGGGCAACAATCGCCTTATCAAATGTATATCTATCAAGCGTTAAACGACGCCATTCCTTGTTTAAACAATTTTGATTCGTTTGCGCTATGTGAAGACAAGTTCAGAACATCTCACAAGCTGACTCGTGCAGGTATTAAAACTGCCGACTACCGACTGTGTAATCGCAGCGACAAACACACCTTAAAAAACACCATTCGAGAATGGGACGGTCGCTTGGTGTACAAACCCACCGATGGTTGGGGTGGTATGGGCATTGTAAAAATTGAGAATGAACGATCGCTGGATATGCTGATGCCGTTTCTCGACCAAACCAATATTCGCCACTACTTTGTCGAACGTTTTGTGAATTACGACATGACAGATTATCGAGTTGATATTGTCGACGGTGAGTTTGTGGGGTGTTACGGACGCAAAGCGCCGTCTGATGATTGGAAAACTAATGTCACCAGCGGGGGTACGGTAATACCGAGAGAGCCAAGCGATGAAATTGTCGCATTGGCCAAAAGAGCCGCCGCGGTTACAGGGTTAGAAATAGCCGGTGTCGACCTTATCTTTGACGAGGTTAATCAAGAGTATGTGGTACTTGAAGTAAATGGTATTCCTGCGTTTGCCACACCAGAGCAGGAAGCTATTGGCATCAACTTTAACGACAGAAAAATAGACTGCATCGTTGACTTAATTGAGAAACGAGCCAAGCAAACCAGCACTACACAACACACCTTGAAACTTGCGAGCAATTAATAATGCCTTCAACTTCTGCTTTACCAAAAATCGGCTTTCTGTACTTAGATCACGTTCTTCGCTTTTTCGATAAATCTAACTTCAAAGGTTGGCCAAATAAAATAGAACAGGTCACCTATCACTGGGGTAATGACAAACAACGCTTCATTAATGAAGTAAAACAAAAAAACATTGATGTACTTATCGGTAATATTCCAGCAACGGCGTACGAGACCTTCAGGGAAATCGCTAAAGCGCTACCAAAGGTGCGATTTGTCCCCTCTTTAGATACTCAGTTTGCCAATAAGTCGAAAGAGAATGTGACTCATTTTTGCCAAAAGCACGATTTGCCCATTCCCACCACTAATATTTTTTACGAGAAAGACGACGCTTTTGCCTTTCTAGCTAAAACTAACTATCCAAAAATCATCAAGAAGTCGTACGGGCCTTCAAACTATGGTGGTTACTTCGTTCATAAGGTAGACAGCGAAGCAGAAGCGCGGGCTTTGCTCGCCGAGAAGAAATACTATCCCGTATACGTGCAAGAATTTGTACCCATGCTTGCAGACATTCGGGTAATGCTCGTGGGTCACAAGCCCATTTGTGCCTTTTGGCGGCGTCCTCCAGAGGGCGAGTGGCTTACCAACACTAGTCAAGGTGGCGAGATGGACTACCAAAAGGTACCTCGCCAAGCGCTGGATATTGCAGTAAGAGCGTCGAAAGCCGCCAATGCAGAATACTGGGCTTGTGATATTGCCTTAGGTGTTGATGGCAACTACCGCATTTTAGAATGTGCCACCGCCTTTGCTGCCTTCCCTTACGTACGTGACTGGATTGGACAATACCTTATGTGGGATTTGTCCAATGGTGCCATGAAGCGCCCTATTGTGCCTTTGTACAACTGGGAAGAGCTGGGAAAGATCTCATCATCAATGCTAAGAACTATGCGCCACATTACCTTTGGCGAATCAACACCTAGCTATGACTGTGCAGATAATTTGGCTCAAGTAGATTCACAGTTATTCCCATTATTGCCTATTGAGCTTAGAGAAGGGCTAGAGGAATGGCCAAGTCATATCTGGAATTATCAAGATAACTATGTTCCAAAGGTTAAAAAAATCGGTACTTGTGGACCTTCATTTAGAACATGAAGATGTGGGTTTAGAAGACGTAGAGGCCGTTGAGCTGAATCTTGAGCAGGCTAGTTCAATGAAATTTACCGAGCAAGACATTCTGTCGTTTTTTGACGGTGTAAAAGGTGTTGGCCCGAAAATGACGTCGTCGATTATCGACACCCTTGGTGTGTCAGGCACCGTCGACGCACTGACTAACACGCCAGAGAAACTGCTTGATGTAAAAAACCTAAAGCAGAAGAAACTCGACGTGATCATGGCCCATTGGCAAGACTTTGTTCGCTAAACGACATTACCAAAGGGCACGCCAGCAAGTTATTGCGAGGCGTGCCATAAAAATAGCAGTAACTAACACCGGACACCCACCGTATGAAAAAGCAATATACCTCGTACCAGCAAACCATTGATTTTTTGGAAGAGGCAGTGGGTCGTTACCCTCACCTCATTCGAGTACAAAGCATTGGTAACACCTGGGAGGATCGCCCAATCATGCTGGCTACTTTGTCACTTGATGTTGAGTTTGCCGACAAAAAGCCCGCAATGCTTTATACGGGAACCATTCACGCCAGAGAGTGGATTGGCAATGAACTGGGGATCTCATTTATTGAATATTTGCTCGACAACTATCAAACAAATCCGGAAGTTGCACAAATCTTGACCCGTAACACCCTGTACATAGTGCCGTGTTTAAACCCTGATGGCTTTGAATATTCACGCACCCATTTTTCGTTTTGGCGCAAGAACCGCCGCAATAATGGTGACGGTACCTTCGGTGTAGACTTAAATCGAAACTTTGCCGTACGTTTTAAAAAAGGAACTGACACGAGTCTAAGTACTTACTCTGGACCAGAAGCTTTTTCTGAACCCGAAACTGCCGCTATCCGCGATTTTGTGCTCGCCCACAACAATATTACTGTGGCATTGGATTACCACTCACAAGGTAATGTGTTTTTCCCGGCACATAAGTTCAATCACGAGTCAGAAATAGAAGGTACTGATTTAAACGTATTGTGTGCCAATATGAACCGTGAAATTTTTCGTGTTACGGGCCGAAAATATGGCATCCACCGTGGAAAACCACCCGCCAACCTAATTCATGGTAGCGGTAGAGAGTACTACTATTCGTTGGGGATTTTAGCGACGGTTGTTGAAGTGGGAACCCGTAATATTCCTGATTACTTGACCAATATGTCTCAAAGTGTGGATGAGAACATTCCCGCCCTGCAATATGCTTTGTCGCAAGCGATTAACTATTCAGATATCGCCCCAAAACGCGTTGAAAATTTCACCATTGCTGAAATAGGCGTTTACTCGCTGACCCTGTCTTGGGAGTACAAGAGTGATGAAGATGTTTACTTTGAAATCTATCGATCACAATCGGTGAAAGGCGCGTGTCAGATAGAAAATCGCGTTGCAGTAACCCGCGGGCTAGCGTTCACTGATGTGCAACTAAAAAGCGGGCATAAGTACTATTACAATATTCGAGCAGTTAACGCTACGTCGAAGATCAAGTCCCCTTTTAGCCCAGAGATTAAGCTAAAAACACGACTATCAAATGACGAGTTCTCTCGTTCTTTGTTCCCAGCGAAGCGAGATGTAGGTTACGTAGGGCAATACACCATTGAGAAAAACCGCGACCACTTTGGCCATAACTCCTTGTTTGTGGGCGTGAATAAACGCAAAGGCATTTGCTATGGTGTGATAGCGTTTTCTTTGGATAGCTTACCCGATGATGCCAAAGTAAAAGCGGTACGTTTTTACCTTTATCCCATGAATCGAGTAAATGCGAAAGTGGAAAATTTTGGGGAATGGACGGTATCTGTGATTGATCACAATGAAGTGAGTGACATCACTGATTTCAATCAAATCCACCAAGCAACTGTTATTCAAACTCTAGGGCAGTCCATTGCATCAGACCAACTTACTCAGGGCATATGGTCACGATGGCAGCTTAATGTGACTGAAAGGAGAATCATAAAAGACGCCATATCCAGCGGAAAGCTCCTGCTGCGCATAGAAGGGCCAATAAAGCTGCCATTGGGCGCTGACTCTCAAATGATGCAGTTCGATATTGGTTATGGAAGGTTTGGCGCAGGCATACACTACCGCCCTAACCTCGACATTATTTATTCTACACAGCCTAAAGAAGTGTCATTTAAGCCCATTAACGTGAATACCATATCTACCCATAACGTAGAATCGCAATCGCTGAAATCTGGCTTTGATGACAATGGTGACATTGTCTACGGCCAGTTGGCATTTACCTTTGAGGGATTGCCGGCGCCCGAGAAAGTGGTCATTACTGATGCCTATTTAGTGCTGAAAAACAAAAATGCCCTCAGTACACAACGAGACATCCGATTCACCATTGAGCTTGCCCAGTTAGAAGCACTGGATTACCAAGGCGTTGTTACCCGTGAAAAGAAAGAATTTATCGGCTACGAAGTCAGTAATGGGCAGCTCAAAGATCGTAACGAACACCACTTTATTTTTGATAGTTTTTGTAAGCAGCACGTGGAAGCACTCTACGAGCAAGGCTCGCCTCTTTATTTCGTGATAAGAGCAACCGCGTCATCTGATGGTGAGAGCTCTTTAGTGGATTGGCACGGATTGAAAGACGACAACGCAGCAGAGTTAGTGATCAAATACATTGAGCGAAGAAAGTATCCGCTGGAAGCCCCCTCTGAGTTTAATGCCACTTTGGAAGGAAAGCAGCTTAAACTGACGTGGAATAACCCCACACACGAAGATTTCGTGGGTGCTTTTGTGGTTCGAAATCGCTTTCACCCTCCACGTTCGCCCATGGACGGGGTTAAACTTTATGCGGGTAAAGATGAATACACTTACGATAATTTTGGGAACCCTAATATTCCAAAGTACTACTCAGTGTTTACCTATGATGACATTCCCAACTATTCTGCACCTGCTAGCATGTATTACAGCTCGAGTGAAACTATTTTAATTGAAGATGAAGAGTATGAGTCTCAGGATGAGGACGATTGGCTGGACGATTAAGCGTTAACAAGCCGTTGCTGAAAATGTGCTTTCAAACGCAACGGCTTAATCTTTTTTTAGTTATACCTGAGCTTTAGGCTAAGTGCATACTTCCTTTGTTTCGAAAGAACGCCCACGTGCTTAGCATAGGTAAAATGTACAGTGGAGCAATAATCATGTACGCGAGTATTGGACCAATTTGCTTAGGATCGAGGTTTTGCGTATTGATTACGGTGTACCCAACAAGATAAGGCACAGCAGACAAAGCCATACCCACCACAGAGAACACTCTGGGGCTCATAGTGTATCGCTTAGATAACAAGAACATAGCGACAGCCCATGCCAATGCCCAGCCCACCGACGGCACATTCATGAACATAAATATGTCCACTGGTGTGTTATTCACAGCAAACGTTGCTTGTTGCCAAAAATCGGGAGAAAACACAATGTAATGAATTTGCCCGTTTAGTATTTGCTCCCAAAGTAACGGAGTCGTTGAATCCATATTCGATAACCACACTACAAAACCAACAATCACAAACAACAACATCGCAGTAAACACTCCAGTAATAACACTCACAAATAAAGGGGTTTGCCATAGGGATTTTTGACCTTCCCACGACGCCAAGAGAGTTTGACGCCACATCCAACGAGAAGCAGTTTTCGGATCTTTCATCATTAACTCTCCGTATTCTTCTTGCATGTCACCAATCAGTTCATCACTGTAATTAGGCACACCTAGTTTGCGGATAAGCAACTCGGCTAACTTTGGTAACGCTTGATTCGTATGAGAAATATGATTAGCCATGATGACCTCCTAGCTCTGCCATTGAGATACCTTGCCATAGTGTATCCATGGCTTGTTTTGCACTAATTAACGCCAGTTTCCCCTGCCCTGTGACAGCAAAGAAGCGCTTAGGTCTGCCCCCTCGTTGAGCCGTAGACTCACCAAGTTCAGAACTCACTAGCCCTTTTTTCTCCATACGCTCTAATGTTGCGTACAATGCACCTAACGCTACATCACGACTGATAGACTCATGTAAAAAAGCGCGAATGGCAGCTCCATAGGCATTGTCGCCGAGCTTTACTAAGGCAAGCATAACCACTTGCTCAAATTCACCTAAAGATTTTTGACTCATTGCTATGTCCCTTTTCTATTTTCCTACAATGTAGTTATTTGATGAAAATGAATCAATCTAATTTCATACATTGTAGTAATTTGAACGCATACATAGGTATATGGATTTATACGAAAAATAATTCACCCCTTTTCTAAATCTGATTCGTTGATTAAAAAAGAGGAGAAGTCTATGTACTTACATCAAACTGCTACACCCAACTTTCACATTAATGTTCGCGCCCTTGGAAGTATTGCTTTAGGCGTGATTATGACTTTCGGATTGTTCGTATTAATGGCCAAGTTAGTTGAACAAGATCAAGTGTATGTGGCACCAGAACCACTACCTACTATTGGCCCAATAACACTGCAACTAGAGGAGGAGGTTACGGTTGAGAGGCCTCCATTGAAGCCTATCGAACCACCGACGGCTCTGCCCCCTTCGCCACCAATGATAGAAGAGAGCACACCTAACGAAACATTCAGTACCGCTGAAGTGCCAACTATTGGCGTTGGTACTGAGTTTATCTTAGATACAAGTATGGGGGATGGTTTAGCCGACCAGCAAGCCACACCAGCATTTCGCGTAGATCCTACCTACCCAGTTGATGCTGCAAGAGATGGTATTGAGGGATGGGTAAAACTTTCATATACGGTAGCGGCCAATGGCTCAGTGACTGACATACAAGTGCTGGATGCTCAACCAAAACGCATGTTTGACCGCGCCGCTAGACGCGCGTTGGGCAAGTGGAAGTACAAGCCAAAAATGGAAGACGGTAAGCCTATCAGTCAGGGAAATATGCAGGTAGTATTGGAGTTCAAGCTCGATCAATAAGGAGATGTTTGATGAGCTATACCAGCATAGGAATATTTAATTCAGTAAAAGATTGGTTCTCGGGCGCGCCTAGCCCCGAGAGCTTGATGAGTCGATTTGTTAAAAAAGGCGACTCTCGCGCGTTGTCTGCACTGTTTTATCAGCATAACAACGCCTTGTATTATTATTTGTTGGTAATGTCTGATGCTGACCTTGCCGCCGACATTGCGCAAAAAACCTGGCTAAAAGTCATCGAAAAGAAGCATATGTACAACAATGCCGGTAAATTCGAAGCCTGGCTTTTTACTATGGCACGAAATGCGTTGCTGGATGAATTACGTCGAAAAAGCCGCTTTGAACACGACCATGCTGCGGTTGATACACTCACTATCGATGACACAGAAGACGCCACGAATGACGATTTTCATAGTGCTCTGAAACGATTACCTATGGAACAAAAAGAAGCGTTCTCCCTTCAACAGGAAGGGTTTAGTCTGGCTGAAATTAGTCATATTTGTCACGTTCCCCAAGAAACTATTAAAACTCGCCTGCGCTATGCAAAGGAAAAACTGAAAAAGGCGCTGGAGGAGAAACAATGAGCGATATCGATAAAGAACTCTCAGAAGCTTATCAAAAAAGTAAGCGCCAATATGCTGCACCCAGCCGAATACAACGCCAGGTGATACGTGAAGCTGAAAAGCAAAAGCCTGCCCTGCCAGAATGGTTCAATAGAGAAACGCTTTCGATGGGCGCTGCTGCTTTCGTACTTGCGGTACTTATCGTGATTTACAACATGTCGGATATTATGAATACCACAAACCCGAGCCATATTGTGGATGTGAATATTGAGTTTCACGCCTATGAGGAAGAGCGCCCTAGCTTCGATATTGGCCAGTATCGGGAACAACTCACTGCCTATGAAAACTCGTATCGACAACAACTGACTCAGCTCGATGTGCACTCTATGCGTCTTGCTCGATTAGAACAAGTGGAAGACGGTTGGGCGTTATCAGATTGCAATGACGTCTCAATAAAAATCTCTGACAGATTGGTAGAAGATCTGAAGTCACTTAACCGCATCTCTCCCGGGCTAGCTGTGGGAGATCAGGTGCAACTTGCATTGAACAAAGACGGGCTTATTCTTGAGATTTCTTATTCAAAAGCGCCGCTGACCTGCTGATCAGGTTCTAGTTAACAATTACCTAACAAGGCGGAAGGTTAAACTGACACTTCCGCTCAGCAAGCTGGTTGAAAAATACACAAACGCAGTGTGTTTTTATTGCAAAATGACAACGCTGACATTAAACTGCCGACCAAAATTTGTTCAGACGTTAAATAGAGTTGTATTAACCGATGCTTGTAAACACATTTCGAATTGCCGCCAGTACCCTATCCTTACTTTTCTGCGCAAACGTATTCGCTGCCATCGTAGATTTAGGTGCAGCAGAGGACCATGTATTTGCCAGCAGTAGGGCAATTATATTGGGCTCGGAAGCTCACATTAATGGCTCGGTTGCGTCGTCATACCACATTGGAATTGCTACCGGCGCAATCATTGAAAACAACGCCTGTGCACCGAGTGTCAGTGTTGCGCCCTCTGCAAGTATTTCTGGTGACACTGGCCTGATGGGCGAATGTGACTATGTCAGTAGCTTGCATAAAGACATTATCGCGGCATCTGAACAAATGGCGCTATTAGGCACACAAGGTCAATATCAGTCCATAATTCAAACCAGCACCCTTAATGGCGGAAGTACCTACTGGCTAGACGACCTGCTGTTAGATTCAGGGGAAACCTTGAGCATCTCAGGCTCCGCTGGTAGCACAACTGTGATCAATGTTCGGGGACAAGCAAAACTCGGCTCAGGTTCTAGTATCGAACTCATTGATGGAATACGTTCACAAGACGTCTTGTTCAACTTTGTTGATGGCGGCCTTTATTCGAGTTTTGAAGTGGGCGCTGCCGACATTAGCGGCACTTACCTATCTAACGGCCGCGACTATATCATCGGCGATGGTGCCACACTCAACAGCACGCGATTTATCACCGTTGGTGACATTATTGCCAACGTACAGTTTGTTAGCTATACACCGTCAGAGGAAAACACTGAAGTTAGCGCTCCATCTATGTTGTTTGCGTTCATTGCAGTAGCAATAGTTAGTGCACTTCGTCGAAAAGGGCAATATGAGCTAACACCCGTTGTGAGCAACTAAGCGCCCCAAATGCTGGCTAGTTTAGCTCTATATGACTCTGGATCCTGCGCGTTAATCTTGTCATCAAAATGAATATAGTCCGGTGTGGAGAAGTCCCCCCCCCGAGCGCAAATGTCGATTGCCTTTGATAGCTTCTATTAGGGTGCAAATTTCATTGGGTAAAGGTTTAGCTTCTCTAAATGAGCGCGAGCCATACCATTTTCCTTGAAATATAAAGTTCAAATCAACCGCGTGACCAACGAAATGATTGGACATTTTTGCCGGTGTTACAATAGCGTTAGTCACTGGAGCGTTCGGCCTTCGTAAACTACTAGTGATAAACAATTCTATGGCTCTGGCTTTTGCCTCTTTTTCCATAAACTCAAGACGCGGAACAAAGTCTTGATGCACCTTGACTTCGCGCTCACTGCGCAAGGCGCCATGTTTCGACTCGTAAATCACAATACCATTGGACTGCGCGGTAGAGCTTGTATCGGGTTCAAGAAAGTCCTTCAACACAAAACCTACCTCACCACTAGGTGTGAGCACTTTGACCCAAGTTTGTTCATCGATAGCGGTCAACTTCGTATTATTGGGAAGTACCGTGAGTGTATTTCCATCAAAAGGTGAAGCTCTGAGTCTGAGTCCATTTGAGCTCGTTGTTCTATATAATTTAGTCATTTGCTAGCCATCCAATTTGCCACTCGGCGACAAGCTAACAAAATCGCCATCTGTCATTCCACTGTAAAGGTCAAAGAAGTTTTTCTCTTTAACTAACGTCTTTGAGCCGTTGAGTTCTTTTACCGTCAACATATCCCCTTCTATTGCCGTCAATAGGAAAAGTTGGCCTACGGTGAATGTTTCTGCGTCCTGTCTAAGGATAAGAGTACTTCCTATTACGGCAACTCCACTAGCGAGCTGAACCTCGGGAGGCTGACTAGCGACGGGGGGCGTCGTAACAGCAATATTCTGTGGTTGTTTTGGTGTTGCACCTGCGAGTCTATCGGTAATATTCCTTACCATTACCAGTACCCATTCAGAAGAGAAACCAGCGGCAAATCCAACAGAAATTGCAGTAAAGTCAGACAGTATGTCATCGCTTAAGTAACCGTATGCGAGTATGGCCAGTATGGGGGCGGAAACCACCTGTATCATTTGAAACAATACGAGTTCTGGAATATCCATAGGATAAAGAGGCGAATAATTTTGTCCTCGGAAAGACTTTTGGGCAGGAGCTTCATCGCCGCAATTAATGACTAGGCGCGCCTGAAACTCGGGAAGTTTTCTTGCCATTGCAATCATGGCTCCCAATAAGGCACAAAAGACAAAATATGCAGGTACTACGATTCCTCCAACAATGAGTTGTGCTGGCAACTGGTTGGGAAGTGAAGTTTGCTCAGTGAATGTAGCAAGCGTTCGTTGTCTGGTAGACACAAGATCGTCAAGAAAACTGTAGATTTTAAGTTCTTTATTCAGGTTAGTTAACTCAGGGCGGTAATTCGCTTCAAAATGCCTTTGCCTTATTTCTAAGGCTTGAATTCTATCTCGAGTATTGACCATTCGTTGCCTAATATCGCGCAACACAGAATCCTCAGGACAAAGGTTAACTAGCGATTTAGCACTTTCAGGTAACGCAGAACCCTGACCCATCAAGCCTAATAGCGCAGCAACATTGTTTGATACCCCAGTGGTACATTTATTGATATCCACTAAGTCCTCGGCACTAACTTGAGGTAACTGGGCCGCTGGGCATGTATTGGTTAAAGAGCAACCCGTTAAGATCGCTCCCATCACAATTAACCGCTGCGGTGTTCTATCACCGCAATAGTTTTCACCATCTAGAGGAGACGTTACCGGAACAATGGTTTTGCTGTTTTCACCTCTGTCAGATTTATATTCACAACCCAAAACCACCCATGGAGTGAAACTATTAGTACTTGGCTGCTTATTGTCCGACTCTAAATCGTTGTTCTGAGTACTGACAAACATAATCCATATCGCTACACATAAAACAACAATAAGGAATCCATACCCTAGCGCTAATACCCCGCGAACCAACGAACGTAACTTAGTGTCGTCACTGGGGTCGGTAGTAATTTCGGCGGTGAAATAACACACGACAAGAAAAAGAAAGAAAGGAACGATGTACAACAACACAAGGTTGTTTTCTGTATTTAACTCAAAAAAATAGTCCAGTGCTAAGGTAACGCCACCGAGGAACACGACAACCCATAGATATCTGAGTACAAAGGACTTTGTGCTAATAAAAACACTTTTTATGTTTTCCATATTCATGAGCCGTCACCATACAAAGCAAGTGCTTCAGCATAGGCGCTAAACTTAGCTTGAGTTTTCACTTTCAAACGCTCATAGGCTTGTGTAGAGCTAGCATCTGCGCTGTCGAGTTCTGAAATGAGTGCCCGTAATTCCTCATGCAAATTCTGCAGCGCTTGTTTTTTCTGTGCAATGCGAGCTGCAATCACCCTATCTTGCGCAGAGGCTTGCTGATCGGATGCTCCATCTTGAGACTCAGGAACAGATTCTCCCGTTAAAGGTGGCATTCTCAACCCAGTAACAACACCAGCTGTCTCTATTGCTGCCTGCGTCACTGCCTGTGAAATGATCAGCTGGTTCTCAACCAGTACTTGTGGATTGTTTCTCGCATTAGATGTTCTAAAACGCGTAGGTGTATCCCGGATAACGACGATAGAAGATTTTCCATCTGCGGAGAAATGCAGTGAATTAACGTTGTTCCAATTATCTTCATAGGCTGAGTCAGTAATGAGTCGCCACACTGGGTCCCCAGCATTTTGCAATCTATCAATTAGTGCATTGAGTGAGCTTTTGTTCTTCACCAAACCTTCGAGTGCCAACTGGCTACTCGCACTTAATGGCATATCATTTCTCAGAGCCTCAAGTTCATTGGCTAAAGTTAAATTTGCCCCTTGAAAGCTAGTGTTATCAAAAGTTCTCGATAATGTTCGGGTTGAAACATCGGCACCAGCCCTTGACGCTAATGCAGTTAGCTCGCGTTGAAGATTCTTGGAAAACTGTTGCCATAGCCTTACATGCTCGTAATCCCTCTCTAAATTCAATGCTACGAGTTGAGCATTCATAAGGTGCTCTAAGGCAACCCAGTTCAGATAGAAAGTAGGCAAACTAATTTTTTGATAAGCGGCTGCAACCTGAGACACTGCAGCAAGTGTATCTACTTCTAAATCAGTAAACAGACGAACGTGACCGAGCTCGCGGTTTTCATCACAGTAATGCCGAACGACTTTGCTCTCTTCGCCTTCTACTATACGTACACAACTCTCCCCCATTGGGGCAGACTCAACAAGATACAGTCTCATTCGTTGCAATATAAAGTCTTTATCGACCAGAAAAGGCTGTCCACCGTCCTCGGTAACTTCAATAGTTCTCACGCGATTTGACGTGTCACTGTGTAACGGAGAGGTTGGAGCCTGTTCTGTCATCACTTCTACCGAAGTGCAATAATCAAGGCTATATCCAAGCAGGATGCACTGTGTGCTAGCTTCAACAGCGTAAATCGCTCTATATGTGGTTAAGTAAAACGATAGTGCATCAATTGCGTCATTAAAGTCGTCAGTAAAATTTGTATGATTCTGCTTTATACAATCGAGGTATTTTGCCAAATGTTGACTTACTGGCGAGACATCTGAACTGTTGGATTGACTATCTTGAAGTACATTGCAGTCGTAGGTGGATGGTGTGAGTAGAGGCTTTGGAAGAAGGTTTAACGCGTCCTCGTATAAGGCTGCCGACGTCACGGCCATTTCAGTTTTGAGTTGGAGCGTGTAATCAGCACCTTTTTGTAATGAATACAAATCTTGTAGCATTGCCTCGACCTTTCTGTCAGATAAAGGCTGTTCAATGCTGGGGCTTTTCTCAAATACATCCACAGTGATGTCTAGTGTGGTGGTAGCACATCCCCCAACGAAACTAACCACAGTGATAATGCAAAGATATTTGTATATCAATTTCATAACGCACTCTCCGCTAGCGAGAGCATGAGTTCTAGTTCACCTCTGAGCTCATTAAGTTCTGAGGCCACATTATCATTGTTAACCGTTTGCTCTGCCGATAAAGACGTTTCAGCAGCTGATAATTTTTTGGAAATCAACGACAGCAAACGAGCTAAATGTTGATCCTCATCCGACAGAATTTGTACCTCTTGGAGGGATTGCTGAGTAATGATCTCAGAAAGAGTAAAAATTGATTTTCCCACTTCATTAGATTTAGCAATGGAACCGATGTGCTCTAGTGTTTCAGTAGGATCCGAAGAAAAAGCAATGACAAACTTTTCTCCAGAGTGAAACAGGGTCTTGTTCGAGAGCGGGTCAAACTCTATTTCTTTTGCCCCATTAGGTAAGGGAGTCGCTTCACCAGGCACCGCGCGAACCCGCTTTAATGCAATTAACAGACGACTTATTTCCTCTTCGGTTGCCATTGGGTCACTCGCCGCGTTGAGATAAGCTTGATAAGCTTTTCGGTATGCTTCATCAAAGGCATTGTCTAGTGCTTCTTCTTCAAGAAGTTGTTTGGGTCCAAAATCATCACCAGTACCATAGAGCCTATCAACCGCCTCTCGTGGAAACCAACCTGATTCGTATTTGGCAACACCGTAATCACCATCGGCCTTAATAGTGACTCGGTAATAATTAGTATTTTCGCCACTGGCAACAGCGAGGTAAAACACTTCTTCAACTTCCATATCTGGAATAACGGTACAACCTGAAATAACTGATAAAAAAAGAGAAGTTATGGCAAATAGAATGGGATATTTGAAGCGCAAATTGATATCAGCATGAGAGCTAGATAATGCACACATGATGAACTCCATTTCATTCAATGATTATTATTTGTATAAAATATACGCTACTTTTTTAAAAATATACAACCTTATTTGTACATTTATTCAACAACACACAATTATTCAAGATCTGGAATTTATTGCTAAATTAGCGTAGTTTTGAAGGGTTATTTTTAATTGCGACAAGGCGTTTAATGACTGCATATAGGCCACTTTTTAAATACATAAAGAACCACGATGTATTATTTACAGAGCTTGCCATGATAAGAAATGGTTATGCTGAAAGTTTGGGTATGCACAATTACCAATACCACAAGACGCCAAAATTCTTAGCGGAAGACGGTCGAAGGCTATCCATCGAGCCAGAGCGAAGTATTGTAGTGAACCATTACCGCGATTTGGCCGGAGTAAAAACCACGCTGCAAAAAGCCATCTCAGGGTTTTACATTATCAACAACAGCGATATCGGTTTTAGATACCCTACGGCCGCTATTGCCGGAAACCAAGCCCCTTTCATCAAACGTTTCCGCTCTGAGTATTTTCATGAAGCCGATGAAAAACGGGATATTTGCCGACCGATAAACTTATCTTACGGTATCAAAAGCCGTGGTAAAGCAGACAACCGCCAAGAGTACGAAATTTGGGTTTCAGAGGATGTGTTAGAAGATAATGTATCTTCGTTGTTTTTGGATAAATATGGTGAGGACTTACCTGACGATGTATTAGCTTTTGCCGCGCAGTCCCCGGTAGTACATGGTTGGATGGGGGTAAAACGCGCCGCCTTTGAAGCCATTTTAATCGACAAAAAAAATATGGGTGATATCGCCATTTGTATTGGATTCTCACTAGATGCCTACAACATAGGGGCAAACCCAGATTTATCTTATTCAGAGCAAGTAGCGAGTTCAATTGCAGTTCACAACGCGGAACTTGAATGGGAAGTCATGGGTTACTTTGCTCCGGCGGGAAAAGAGATAGATCACAACACGCTTTGGCAAGCAATCGACCATGCTATTGAAGCTATCAGTGTGCCAGTTGAAGGGATTTACAACAAACAAATCATTCCGTGTAATGAAAGCAAAACAGAGCGTATTTTATCAACTATTTCACAGTTAGGAGTTACTGACGAACAAATAGCGGACTGGAATCTAAAGCCATCGGAGTTTTTACAGACACGTAGTAAAAGCAGGCTGAAAGCTCACGACCCTACTCGCAAGGTCAACCTATTAGGAAGGCTTAACCGATTGTTTTATCAGGAGGAATACAAACTTCCGTCGTTGGCTGTCATGCACGAGTTAATTATTTAATGCTAACCAAAAAGGGAAAGTTTGCCGTACCTACTTTCCCCTTGTCATCATAAATATAAACAAATAGACGGTACTGACCTGCTACCTCTGGTGCGACGAAGCTAACACCAACTTGATACCCTTCGGGTGCTTCGGTAAGAGTGGTCTCGCCGAATTGAACATTCAGTGTGTCAGGCTCTTTTTCAAAGGCACCGCCTTGACTCCTCACATCGACCTCTTGAGATACCTTCCATTCAACTTCAACAAGGTCGTTGTCGTGCTCCTGAAATGACACGATAGCATTCATTTCACTACCAACTAACGCATTGAGGTTAGTGATTGCAGTACTGCCATTCAGTAAAATCTCCGACACTCTAGGCGCGTGATTTTGTGGATATTTCCCCGACCAAAACTTGGTCATTTCATCGATTCTGGCATCGGCATTTCCGTTTTTATCGAAGAGTCCATACCACGTTGGTGTTCTTTCCTGCTTTTGCCCCCAATAAAACACAAAATGACCAATATTTTGATTAGTCTGATTATCTGCGAAAACAGATGCTAACCGGTTTGCCAAACGGTCTGCTTTCAATCCGCTAGGCTCTTCGATTTCCCTTCCCCAAGACGTAGAAGGTGTTTCCCAATGCCCTGTTGAGCCAAACTCGGTAACCATGAATGGTAAGTTCAAATTTAAGTCAGAAATAGCAGTGTTTACCGTATCTACATCGCCGTAAACTTGAACCGATAAAAAGTCTACAGAGGGTGTTCTAGCGAGCGCTGTTTTGATATGACCTTCATTCACGCCAGCAAAGCTGTAGGTTACCGGATGATAAGGGTCAACCTCGTGAATAAATTGAATAATATCATTAATGGCGTCATACACTTTGGGGTTAACATCGGCGAGGCTACCATCATCGTTGAACAACAAATTAGGTTCGTTCGCGACTATCCAACCGAGTAAGTTGGGATGGTCTTTATAAGCCAATATTTGCGCTTTTACCCACTCAAATTGCTCGGCAACTGCGACGTCATCGTTGTAATCAAAGTGATGCAGCTCTTTTTGCAAATCAATACCCATTAGCACCATCAAGCCATACTTTTGCGCTAACGCCAGATGAGTCACTGCATCATTTGTTGACCAGGTTCTGAATGTATTGCCACCGGCCTCTCGAAGCGCTCTAATTTTGTTCTCGTCAGTGGTGTTCAGCCCTGCACCACGAACAGTATATGGCTGGCCATTTTTGTACAAAACAAATTCACCGTCGGCTAGATCAATCTGAACTTTACTTGGAGTCTGTTCCTGTGCATGGGCCAATTGAAGCACAAACAACATTGAAATCAGGTAAATGCAAATCTGTTTAGTCATAGGTGTTGCTTCATACTCAATGGTTGCGCATACCAATAGTTAAGTTATGCAGTTTAATCAACTAAACATAGCCTTGGTTATAATCAAATGCCAAATTAGCCGACGAGCGTGAAAAAATTCAATGCGTCTCTGCGCTTAGTCTTTGCCATTGGGTGGTGTGTGGATATATATGGGCTCCGCCATTTTCTCTAGCCAGCGATTTTTAAGCTGGACGTTTCGCTGAATTCGACTGTCTCCCCACCCTCTGCCTTTCCACATAGGATCTGCATCCCAGTCAGCGTTTATAAAAGAGATTGCTTTAACTACATCCTTGTTTGCTTCTATGTGGTCAAAAAACAGAGAAAACCAATCAACCCAAATTAAGTTGCCATCAACCATATCCATCCAAAAACCTCGGGGTGTCACCTCAGCGGCAAATACTGGAAGGTTTTTCTCTCTTGCCAACTCGAATACTACTGGTGATCGCGTTTCATTGTGCCAATAGGAGTACCCTAGCCAATCAACGTATTCATCACCAGGCCAGTATGCGTCCCAAACGCTTCTCTCTAAGTAAAAACGAGATGCGCCCAAAACAGTGGCGAAATTACTTATGTCTTCCCGTCGCAAATGATCGACGATACGACGCCACGCGCCTTTAAAAGCCTCTGGCTCGTAGTGATTCCAACTGCCATCAAACTCGTAACCAATGCGAAGGTAAAAGGTATGCTGGCGGTACTCTTGAATGAAATCGGCTAGCTCTTTGATTAAATGATCGTAATCACCGTTTGCTACTCGCCCCTCCTCATCTAGCTCCATAGATATAGAAAGGTGCACCAAAGTGTTTTCAAAGCCTGGAGCCTCCAAATAACAACGAAGACACATGGGTCCCGCACCCCAGCGCGTTTGGCGATTTAATCCATCAACACTGCCAATATCAAAGGAATAACCAAAGTCATTGGTTTTTCCCTCAGAGAAATAAACATAATGAGTGATTCCAGCAGGCATACCCACATGATCAATGTAACCATCTCGCCAGACTCCATGACCACCAACGGACTTATTGTCCTGTCCAACAAATATCAGGATTTCGTCGGTATTAGGCGTGTAGGCGTTAGCCAGCGCTGAAGAAAGTGACAAATAAAAGCACCCCACCAAAAGGCAAATGACATGTTTTGACATCGTTATTCAAACCGTTTTTTTAACGAGAGAGTAACAAAATAAAAACAGGATGAAGGTGAATAGCGAAAAAAGCCTAACGAAATGGTAAAAAACATAAAACCTATCGCCTAGCTCGGCTATAGTGAGGTTTGTACGTTTAAACTCATAGTTTACTCACAAAGCTGAGTTACACTGTGCTTTAGTCAGAATTTTAAGAAGCGAATAAATAAAAGGTTTCCATGCGCAAATTATTGATTTTATTAATGGCCGGTCTTTTCTCCTCAGTTATCATCGCTCAAGATGAAGAAAGTACTGAAGAAGCTCCCATTGAATATGGCCCGCTAGACGCTAAATACATGGGTACTCATGGCATGGTCCTAATGAATTCTGGCGGTAAATTATTTGCGTCTAATTTGACAAGCTATGACTCACCTCACGATGTGCAATTAGTGTATCGAGTCAAAGCATCCACTTCCGCAGTCAATATAATGGTGAAAGATGCCGACTTGGTCACCATAAAACCAGAGCCATTCAATATACAGCGCCTGATGCGCGGAGAAACAATCTCGGTAATTGCCGATGTATATTTGGGACATTATGACCGCGGTGCGATGATGACTCATGAGCAAATTGAATTCAGTTTTGAAACACAACTTTACGTAAGAGAACTTACCGAACTTGCTCCGTCATCTAGGACAAAAGTTTATGATTCGATAGATATTGGTAACGACGAACGCATTTTGATTCATCAAATTACAGAATCACCCAGTTATGATCAGCTAATTTTGCTCTACACCAACCAGACTTGCCTTACTCAGTTCAATACATCGAGCACCATCCCTCAGCAAGGAGAGACGTTTATGGCACTCAGTATGTGCGGCCCAATGAAGCCACTTTACTACGATGCTGAAGCGCTTCAGTAAAGAAAACCCAGTTGAGGGCACACCAATATACGATGCACTAGAGAGGGACTGGTGCCTTTTTACAGCCATTTTGCAAGGGAGTCATAGGCTTTCTATTGCACGCCATTACCATCCATGGTGCTCAGCTTCGGCATCCATGCCTCAGATGGCAATAAAAAGCCTATGACTCCCTCTATGACATGTCTTACATTTTCATTACTTATCGAAATTAGCAAGACTTAAACATTTTTTAATACCTACAGTTTTTTTGATGGTTATCACAGATTTAACCGTTATATCAGCGCTCACTTTAAACTCTAATATTAGCCCTTTGGTCGTGTAAAGCATTGCAGGTTGTCACACCTAACGTTAACGTAGAAGTGATATTCTAGGGTCCACTTATTGGTAATAATAATGAGAACATTTATAAAGGCTGCGATTGCAGCGAGCATAACGCTGACATCAGCGGCTGTGTTTGCTGAATCTGACGACACGAAATTTAATAGCGCCACTTTCTCGGCAATGGAACTTCGAAACATAGGGCCAGCATATATGTCTGGTCGTATTGCAGACATTGCCGTTGATCAAAACAACCCTTCAACTTGGTACACTGCCGTTGGTTCTGGCGGAGTGTGGAAAACCGTTAACGCAGGTACTACTTGGACCCCTATCTTTGATAGCCAAGCGGTCTACTCTATCGGTGATGTAACACTAGCGCCAAGTAACTCAAATATTGTTTGGGTAGGTACGGGTGAGAACAACGGTGGACGTCACATCAGCTTTGGTGACGGTGTATATAAATCACTTGATGGCGGCCAAACATGGAAAAACATGGGGCTAGAAAAGTCTGAGCATATCTCTGACATTATTATTCACCCTACCAATCCTGACATTGTATGGGTATCAGCTCAGGGACCACTTTGGACTGGTGGCGGTGAACGTGGCTTGTACAAAACTACTGATGGCGGTGAGACTTGGAACCAAGTACTTACCACTGAAGACGAGTGGACCGGCGTAACTTCACTACTTATCGACCCTCGTAACCCTGATAGACTTTACGCAGCGACATGGTCGCGCCAACGACTTATTGGTACCTACGTGGGTACCGGACCGGGCGCAGGTATTCACATGTCTGATGATGGCGGTGAAACCTGGACAGAACTAAAAACAGGTCTTCCAACAGGCAACATGGGTAAAATCGGTATGGCGATTTCTCCGATGAATCCTGATGTCATTTACGCGACAATTGAAACAGACAATCGCGGCGGTGGCTTCTATCGCTCAGCAGACCAAGGCGCAAGTTGGACCAAAATGTCTGATGAAGTGGGCGGCGGTACTGGCCCTCACTATTATCAAGAAATCTTCGCTGACCAACATCAATTTGACCGTGTTTATATTGCCAGTAACTACAGCAAAGTGTCTGACGACGGCGGTAAAACATGGACTCCTATCAGCACCGAACGCAAGCACGTAGACGACCATGCGATGGCCTTCCACCCTACTGACCCAGATTTTGTATTGATTGGTTCAGACGGCGGTATTTATATGTCTCATGACCGCATGGAACACTGGCGTTTCATGGCTAATCTGCCACTGACTCAGTTCTATAAGGTTGCTCCAGACGACGGCTACCCGTTCTACACTGTGTATGCAGGTGCGCAAGACAACTCTACTCAAGGGGGTCCTTCGCGTACCATGCGTGAAGACGGCATCAAAAACAAAGATTGGTTCCTGACCCTTGGCGGCGACGGACACCAACCTGCGGTTGAGCCGGGTAACCCAAGTATTATGTACTCTCAGTGGCAGCAAGGTAACTTGATGCGTATCGACACTACCACTCGCGAAGGAGTTTACATTAAGCCACAACCTTTACCGGGTGATCCTGCTGAGCGTCATAACTGGGATGCGCCAATCAATGTATCGGCTCATGATCCAGCGAGAATCTATCATGCATCACAACGTGTATGGCGCTCTGACGATCGCGGTGACAGCTGGACAGCAATATCAGGCGATCTCACCAAAAATGGTAACAGAATGCACACGCCTATGATGGGCAGAACCTGGTCGGTTGAAGCCGGTTGGGATATCTATGCAATGACCGAGTTTCACACCATTGCCAACTTTGCTGAAAGCCCTGTTGATGAAAATATTCTTTGGGTTGGTACTGACGACGGTTTGATTCAAGTTACCAAAGACGGTGGTAAAACGTGGAAGAAAATCGAACTTGACGATATTCGCGGTATTCCAGAAAACGCCTACGTTAACGACATTCGAGCTGATTTATTCGATCCGAACACGGTTTACGTAGCACTTGATAACCACAAGTATGGCGACTTCAAGCCTTACCTAATTAAGTCAACTAACCTTGGCCGCAGCTGGACTTCTCTTGCTGACGACATTCCAGAGAAGCACCTGGTGTGGCGAATTGTGCAGGATCACGTGAACAAAGACCTTATGTTCATTGGTACGGAATTCGGCATTTTCTTCACTGTTAATGGTGGTGAAAACTGGGTTGAGCTTGATGGTGGTATGCCAACCATTTCAACCCGCGACGTTCAAATTCAGCGTCGTGAAAACGACTTAGTGGCAGGTACCTTCGGCCGTGGTATCTACATTCTTGATGACTACGCGCCTTTGCGTTCACTCACCGAAGCATCTTTTGAAGAAGAAGCACTGCTATTTGCACCTAGCCGCCCAGTGAAATGGTTTGAACTAGATAGCAATCACAGTGATTCGGACGGTGATGATACTTACCAAGCGGAAAACCCTGAACATGGAGCTACCTTTACGTATTACTTGCAAGACAGCTTGTTGACTGCGAAAGAGCAACGTCAAAAAGCTGAAAAAGCAATGATCGAAGATGAAGAATATCCATTGTACCCAAGCTGGGAAGCCATCGAAGCAGAAAACCAAGAAGCTAAACCAGCGGTTTACTTTGAAATTCGCGATGCTGACGGCGCTTTCGTTAATCGTATTGAAGGGTCGACTAAATCAGGTCTTCACCGTGTAACGTGGGACATGAAATACGCGAAAACCACACCGGTGACAGGCGCAGAAGGTTCAAGTTGGTTCAGTAGCACAATGACGGCGCTACCAGGTACGTATACAGCAACTATGTTCAAACGCGTAGGCACTGAAATCACTCAGCTTACAACACCGGTTGAGTTTGTACTTGAGTCGATTTATGAGGGTGCACTTGAAGGCGCTTCTAAAGAAGAGATGATGGCCTTTGGCGATGCGGTGGCAAAAGCACATAAACGCTCTACCACTACAACGAACGTGCTAAGCGACATGGAAACTACCATGGAAAACCTGCGCACTGCGATTGATCGTACGCCGGGAGATATTGCACCGCTAGAAGTAGAGTTTGCTGCAATTCAAGACGAAATCAACGCCATCAAGAAAGCACTTTATGGTCTGAAATCTCGTAATCGTATGGGTATAAAGCCTGCCAATATTACAAGCAGATTAACCTATGCAACTTCAGGTTTAATGTCTTCTTACGGTCCAACTCAGCAGCATAAAGACCAACTAGGTTATGCCAACGATGGACTCGATGATGTAAGCAAGCGCGTTAAAATGCTTCAAGAGACTACAGTACCAGCTCTGCAACAGGCTGTGATGAACGCTGGCGGCCCTTGGACAGCAGGATTGTCTGTGATCACGGAATAAGAAGCGCAGACTATTTACTGATTTATTCAGTATAATTAAAACGGCAGCAATAATGCTGCCGTTTTTTATTCATAACTCGCTGTTTACTTACCCAGTAATGAAAGTATTACTCCTTGCTATAACAAGCCTATTTGCTGTGCCTATTTATGCCACTGATGTTGAAAACGTCACGGTCACCTCATCGCGCCCCTACTATTACGACACGCTAGAACAGATTTTCCCGCAACAAACCTACCCCGTTGATGAAGCTGCATTGAGTGGGTACGTTAACGACTCCTTGCTCCGCTCCCCGGTAATCAGCCTAAACGGCCAAGGTGGGCTACTGCAAAACGTGAGTGTTCGAGGATTCTCACGCTGGAGAGTCCAAACCTTGCTGGATGGCGTGCCTATCATTAGTGATCGACGAGCAGGCTCGAGCTATGGCTTTTTGCCCTCTGATTTTGTGAGTTCAATTCTTGTGTTACCCGGTGCTGCATCTACTTACTTGGGCTCAGGTGCTATCGGAGGAGCCACAGACATTCAGATTTCAAGGGCCGAGTCACCAGTGTGGAAACTACAATGGGGCTCGAATCAGCAAAATCATGGTATTACCTACAGCGACGCTAGTGATAATACTGATTGGAAATTGACGTATCGAAAAGCGGAAAATGGCGAAGATGCGAACGGTAACACGCTCTACAATCAATTCACTCAACGCGCGCTATTTGTAAGACACAATCCAGAATCCGGCCCCGTGAATGAACTATGGTCTTTGTACTCAACAAATGACGAAGTTGGAAAATCAAGCAGCGACTTTCCCAACGACCGCATCACTATATACCCAAATTACTCACACTGGCTCGGCAAAGCTCGCTTTTCTGTTTTGAATCATAGCGGCAGCTTCTGGTGGCACCAATCTTCGCTTGAAACGTCGACACTTCGCGTAGATTCGCGAATCAATGACAGCAAAAACCAAGCATTGGACTTTGGTGCAGATATCGGAAACAAGCATTTGTTGGGCCGATGGAAGACCAATTGGCAAATAAAGGTAGCCGGCCGAGACGGCGTAAAAACCGATGAAACTGAGCGCACACTGACTGATGAACTTACTTATAAGCTGACTACACTCGACGCCACCGAATTGACTGTTAATGGCCTTTTTGACGCATCTACAAGCTTGAGCACCACAGCCCTTGCGTGGGGAATGGGCGTAAGTTGGAATCAACAAAAACAGCGCGATATCGCTATTTACGACAACAACCTCAGCGGTTTTATTGGCCTCAGTCACCCAATAGGAAATCATTGGTTAGCGAGTGTTTATTGGTCTAGCGCGTATCGCGTCCCCTCTCTTACAGAACGTTTTTATAGGGGCGAAACGCCTAGAGGCATTGTTATTGGCGATACCTCTCTCGACACAGAGCAAGCGAATAATGTGCAAAGCACCATTAGTTATACCAATACTCACATGCAAGGCAACATCGAGCTTTTTCATCAACACATATCAAACTACATAGAGCGAATAGAAGTGGCTGAAGATACACTTCGATACACTAACCTTAGTAGTGCGACTATTAACGGACTGAGTTTTGAAGTGAACTGGCAGTCTGAAGATAAACGCTGGATGGCGGGCCTAAGTGGCGCATGGATAAAAGGTCAGGATCATGCTAACAATCCACTTCAAGATATCCCTCCGCATAAACTGCGTCTAGATATAAGTCGAACGTTTAGCAATCTACGCATCTACACCGCATTAAACTACCGCGCTGAAAAGACAAACATAGGTGACAGCGAGAGAGAATTACGCAATGTAACTACCTTAAACGCAGGAGGAGAATGGCAAGTGTCTCAAACAACAGCTATTGGGCTGCGGTTACAAAATGTAACTAATCAAAGCTATTCCACCACCGCTGATGATCAAGCGCCTTTTGCCCTAGGGCGTAACATAGAAATGTCTTTATCGGTCTCGCTGTAGACGATAGTGCTGTTTGCGATACTTACTTTTCAATGATGTAACGAGCATTACCATCCCGGTTATCCATAACACCAAAAGTAGTATTGCAGCAGGCAGAAACACCCAAAGTTTTGCACCTTCGAAGAACCAACTTCCATCATGAATGGCTTCAATGGTATCGGTTCTGCGATAAGCCACGTGGAGTACTTCACCCGTCTGTGTGTCGAGTTGTACTTCCCAATGGTTTTTAGCGCGCACTTTCACAATCCCTTTGCTGGGCCTAACATCAAGTCGGTCAATATCATCCCATTGAGTAATACCCGCTTGTGGGACTTCTTTTGCAGCACGGAGTATTGCTTCAAAGCTGAGTTCTGGAGCAGCACTCAGTCCTTTTTGCGTAGGCGGTTGTACCCAATCAAACTCTTTCTTAACCTGCAGTAATAAACCACTCACCAGTACAATAAGCACTGGAATGAAAATTCCCAAAGAAACCCATAAATGAAGGGAGCGACTAGTTTTACGAAGTTTTATAGACATGGAACAACTACCTGGATACACCCTACTACTATACGTGAGTTAACCGTTTTAGTAACTCAAGTTAACGTCAAATTAAGTCAATGCATCGTGTTTGAAAAGTCACTCCCCCCATGACCAAACAGTCAGCTTTTGGCATACAAACTGCACCATTCACCTAAGTTCCTTAAGATATCTGCGGTTACCCGCCAAAATGCGCAAAGAGAGTGCAAAACGTGCTGAAATCCTCACCAAAATTGGTCTACGTTCATACGCGAAAATACCTTAGTTCATTACTTTGGTGCGGTTTGCTTGCTACATCGCCACATACCATGGCTCAGACCAATGATTTGTCATTTCAAACTAAAGATGCCGCAGCACTGCTATATGATCGTTGTGAAAGTTGCCACAACGACTACATATTTTCAGGGAATTGGTCGGTTGAAGACATCAGCGCCGAGGACATTGCTCACGGCAGAAACCTGGGGCGTTGGGAGTCTATATTAAAAGCCGTTGAAATGGGTGACATGCCCCCAGCCGATAAAAAGCCACTCACCGCCGAACAAAAAGCGGGCTTGTTACAGTGGCTTGAGGTATCGCTCAATAGTTACAGTGAACATCATCCCAATCCCGGGCGCGCAACACTGAGGCGATTGAATCGCAATGAATACGCCAATTCAGTAAGAGACCTACTGGCACTAGATGTGGATATTAGTGGGTGGCTACCGGGTGACGATTCGGGCTACGGTTTCGACAACAATGCTGATGTGTTAGGTGTGTCAACTACATTACTTGAACGATACATTTCTGTGGCAGGTAAAGTCAGCCGACTGGCCACCGGCACTGCTGGAGACAATGCAAGTAAGACGGTGTACTTGATTCCCAAAGACGGCTCAGTAAAAAACAGCGGGGTGCCGTCCTTCGACTTGAGGATGAGTGACGATTTACCACTAGACTCTCGCGGTGGTGGTAGTTTTAATTTTTATGCGCCCGTCGCTGGTGAGTATGAAATAGCGGGCTTTATCAATGCCAACACTAACAATGAAGTAGACCGACTCGATATTCACCGATATAGCCATCAACTCCATTTATCAGCGGGCAGCCATACCATTGGCTTGTCTTTTCGCAAACGGCTGGCACTATCAGAGCATGTACCCACTGTGCGAGAGGGCACGAGCTACGTAGTAATACCCGATAGAGCCCCAACAACATTAGACCTCGACTTCATTGTAGATGGTGCCCGTACTCACTCAGTGAAAGTACCTTCATATAACATGTCTGACCGTTTTTCGCAGGCAGCCTTTTTACGAGACGTGCAAGAAATTGAGGTTATTGGGCCTTTAAGCAATACACATCTCAATAACGAGCCAAGCAGTAGTTCAAGTCTTACGTTTGCCCAAAACCAAACGCCAAGTACACAGAAAATATTCATCTGCGAACCAGACAATACGCCCGATAGTGAACTCGATTGCGCCACCACTATTATCGAAAACTTATCTGCTAAGGCCTATCGCCGCCCTGTGACGCACAACGATGTTACGCCGCTGCTTTCTGTCTACCAACGAGCTAGAGTTGATCTCGATTTTAAATCCAGTATCGCCACTACCATTCAGGCATTGCTGGTTTCCCCCGGCTTTTTGTACATTCAAGAGCCTATGACCCAAACGCCTACTTCCAATAACGTATACCAAATTAATGATACTCAATTTGCAGCACGGCTAGCCTTGTTTCTATGGAGTAGTTTACCCGATGTCGAACTGGCTGAAGCTGCCCAATCAGGTACGTTACGTGAGCCAGAAGTATTGCGAGCGCAAATACAACGTATGCTAGCGTCCGATAAAGCTCGTGCACTCACCGACAACTTTGCAGGCCAATGGTTATACTTGCGAAATCTGCCCTATCACTTCCCTGACGTATTTGAGTTCCCCCAGTTTAACGTTCCACTTCGCCAATCTATTGAGCGTGAAACAGAGCTGTTTTTCACTCGTATATTGAAAGACAACCGGTCAATTTTTGACTTTCTTAATGCTGACTATACCTACTTAAACGAATGGTTAGCCGAGCATTACGGCATTGATGGTGTAAAAGGCAATGCGTTTCGTAGAGTTGATTTGAGAGAGAATGAAAACCGCGGCGGATTATTGGGGCACGCAAGCATACTTACGTTAACCTCAAATCCCAATCACACGTCACCAGTAAAACGGGGCAAATGGATTTTAGATAATTTATTGGCGGCGAGCCCACCGCCTCCTCCACCGGACGTACCATCGCTTATTGCAGAACACAACGGTATTGCGCTTACCGCCCGTGAACAGTTAGAACAACATCGACAAGATCCCGTGTGTGCCGCGTGCCATGTGCGTATGGATCCATTAGGGCTGGCTTTAGAAAAGTACGATGCTGTTGGCGCTTTTCGCACCGTTTACGCAGGACAAGAGATTGACGTTAGTGCACAAATGCCTAACGGCACGCAATTCGAAGGCTTGCAGGGCCTGCATACCATATTGTGGGATAAGCGAGAGCGCTTTGCTCATGCCTTTACCGAAAGATTACTCACCTTTGCACTTGGGCGAGGTTTAGAGCCCTATGACCAACCAACGGTGAGACAGATAGTTGAGCAAGCGAGTACACACAACTACCAGATTCACAGCATTATAGAAGCAGTGGTTACCAGTACCCCATTTAATTTCAAAAAAGTACCAGAGGCGAGAGATGAACAACACATTGCCACAGCTCACTAGAGAGAGATTATCCCGCCGCACATTTTTGAAAGGATTAGGCGTGTCTATCGCGTTGCCGAGCATGGAGTCGCTGATGCCGAAAGCCCATGCCGCATCGTTTGAAAAACGCCCTAAACGCATGACAGTATTTTATTCGCCTAATGGTGTGCGAATGCAAAGCTATACCCCAAATATGGTGGGTGAAAACTATGATATTACACCGATCCTCAAACCCTTAGAAAAAGTGCGAGACAAGTTCTCCGTTATCTCTGGGCTAGCCCATTATCAAGCCAGTGCGTTTGATTCTCCGCCTGCTGGGCACGGCAGGAGCTGTCCTGCGTTTCTTACTGGGGTGCACGTAAAAGCCACTGAAGGCTCAGATATTTACTGCGGAATATCCGCTGACCAAGTGGCTGCACAATACTTTGCCAAAGACACCCAACTTGCTTCGTTAGAGCTGGGGATTGAACCGCCCAGCTTACTGGGCAGCTGTGACATTAACTACAGCTGTACCTATACCAATACCATATCGTGGAAAAGCCCGACCCAAGCCCTTCCGGCCATGGTAGCGCCGAGCGATGTATTTGAACATTTGTTCGGTGATGGCAATAGTATCGACGAATCAACTCGCCAAATGCGCCTTGCACATAAAAGCAGTATCCTCGATTTTATTAATGAAGAGGCAAAACGAGTAAATCGTCACCTAGGTACCAACGACCGACACAAAATGGCCCAGTATTTAGAGTCTATTCGCGATGTAGAGCGGCGTATTGCAAAAGCAAAAGAAACTTCAATTGAAATGAATTTAGACGGGTTTTCCGTACCTGCGAATATTCCTTCCGATTACGAAGAGCATGTAAAAATCATGCTCGACTTACAAATGCTTGCCCTACAAACTGACATTACTCGAGTCAGTACATTTATGTTAGGCCGTGAACTCAGTAACCATGCCTACACCAATCTGGGTATTCCCGATGGCCATCACGCGTTAAGTCATCACGCCAACATACCCGAAAAAATAGATAAGCTGGTAAATATAAACGCCTACCACATGCAGCTATTCGCAGACTATTTAGAAAAAATGGCAAGTATTCCCGACGGAGACTCAAATTTGCTCGAGAACACTTTTGTCGTTAGAGGTGCATGTATCGGTGAATCAAACGATCACGATCACATGGACTTACCTATCATGCTTGCGGGCGGTGGACTTAAAGGTAATCGCCATATAGCAGCCCAAAAACACACCCCTATGTGTAATCTACTGGTGTCTGTGTTGCAACAAATGGGCGTTCCTATAGAGCAGTTTGGTGATAGCACTGGCCCACTTTCCGAAATTTTGGCGTAAGGTATTGTTGTGAAAATTAATAGAATTGCTCTCTGTGCACTCTCGCTATTCGCCCTAGCGGGATGTTCTGGTGAAAAGAACTCATCAATAATGACTGAGTTTTCACCACAACAAGAGGTAGCACTCGTTAAGGCCAAGCAAGCTATACTCGACCTCGACATAGACGCCTTAGCTACCATTACGTCAATAATAGATGTAAACCACCCGCTTCCCGATAAATCCACGTTACTTGCATGGGCGGTGGAAACTCAAACACCCGAATTAGTGGAGTTATTATTGAGCAAGGGGGCAGATACCAATGCCAACACGGGAAACCCATTTACTCCGATTATTCAGGCGTGCCGGTATGGTAACCCCAGCATTATATCCACCTTACTTGATCATAGCGCCAATCCTATGGATGCCATAGAAGATGGCACAACTGCCTTTCAACTGTGTGCTGGAAGCACAACGCCAGAGTTACTCTTGCGAATGGTCAGTCTTGGCGCGCAGGTCTCTTCACAAAATCAGTATGGTCAAACGGCGCTTATGTGGGCCGCAAATTCAGGTAAACCAGAGAATGTGAGATTACTAGTTAATCAAGGCGCAAATATAAACCACAAAACACTCGAAGGTTATAGCCCTTTGTTCTTCGCCATCAAAAGCCATCATTTGGATACGGTTCAAGAAGCAGTAGAAAGCGGCGCAGATCTTCTTGCAACCGCTGACGACGGAACGACCGCAGCTCAACTAGGGGTATACACCAAAAACTACCCGTTTCTAGTCTGGTTTGCATCAGAACTTACTAACCTATTACCAACCGATGCGGTCAATGATGTACTAACCCAAACCGACAGAGACGGCAATCAGCTACTCCACGCCGCAGTCACCGCCAATCAACTAGCGTTAGTCGAAGCACTGCTAGATGCCGGTGCTAACCCCACCACCATAAGTGAACCTTCCACGCTCACTTGGCGCTACGAAGCCAACTTTAAAATGGAAGATTATATTCCCCCCCAACAAACACCCATAGAGATTGCTGAGAAGAATAATTTCAATGAGATTTTATGTGTTTTAGAACAAGCACTAAAAGGTAAAGCATAGAAATTGAAATGAGGATTGGTGCGTCTACCCTGACTCGAACAGGGGACCTCTACCATGTCAAGGTAGCGCTCTAACCAACTGAGCTATAGACGCATCATGTTGCAACGGGCGTTGCATTTGAGGCGCGTATAATAACTACGCGCCATATATCGTGCAAGAAAAAGTTGTGAAATCAAGTGTCAATTGATTAATTCACGTGCAGTTTCCACATAACTCACTTCATATTGAAAGGGAGCGGTTGAATTTTGTCTACGATTTGACCATTTCTTACCCAATTCATAAAACACTCACCTAACCTGTCGGTTTCCTCTAACACGCGACGCCAGTAACGAATTCTCGTGGCAGCTTCCATTTTTTCGAAGTCTTTCCTATCGGGTATTTTTTCAAACGGCAGTGAGGCCACAAAGTCTGGTGACGGAACTAACATGACAACATTATCGAAACTAGATTGGTGGGGATAACGCTTCTTTAATCCCTTATCAAACCAACCTGGAATAGCCTTGTTGTAAAAGTGAGGATAAAGCACCAGTTCATCACCCTGACCAAACTTTAGGTCAAAGTGGTAATCAATAATTCCACCGTCACGATACATACCCTCTGGCGCGCCAGGAATATCCTCCATTCCCTCAAGCACAATGGGTATGGCACCCGATGCGAGTAAACTACTATGAATGTTATTTATTCCTAACTTGTAGTGTTCGGTAGGAATATTGTAGGGGTCTTGGAATGTCAGTGTTGCATTAGGAGAAGAGAAAATACAACGGGTATAAAACTTTCCTAAATGCTTCCTTCCAATAGCATTAGCCGTCGCACTCATGGCTAAGCCACTCATTTGCGCCAGCTTACCTCTCTGCTTATCTTTTCCCTCACAACGAGCGGCAATAATATGTGCTTTAAATCTTTGATTGTCGAGTACTTCAATCTTGCCATCGGTGTCGACCATATACTTCACTAAAGCTTCTGCTTTTTGTGTGATTTCTCGAGGTGTTGGATGACGGCTGTATTCTGTACTTGAATATGAATCGGCAAGTCGATTAATCGCGGCTAAAGGATCTCTTTGTACCGCACATATTGCTCGAAACGCACCAGCCGATGAGCCTATCACATCAACTCTATGTTGAGATTGTTGAAACCACTCGGGGAATATAACGCGGTCTAACCCTGCTAAGGTAAACCATTTTGGGCCTCCCGACGCTCCCAAAAAATAGCGAAAAAGTGAAGGGTGAAAACCCTGATTTCGAATTGTCTCAATAGCTTTGCTTCCAGCAAATATCTCTAGCGCTTCCAACCTTTATCCTTACTTTCTTTTTTCTTTATTATTTAGTGTTTTGTTTTTCAACACAATGGCTATAAGTCACGCTTGCATTCATACTTAACGCTGAACGCCATTCACATTATTGGTTAGTTGACCCAGTACTCTAGAAAAAACATCGAACTCTTCTTGAGAAATACCTTGCTTAATCTGTGTTTGCCACGTTTGAATCTTTGGAACTAAGTCGTTGTAGCTCTCTCTTCCTAGCGGCGTTAAGGATAAAAAGAAGGCTCGTTTATCCGTTGAATGCTGACGCTTTAACAAAAAGCCCCTATCGACTAAACGTTGGATAGCGCGGGAAACTTTCACCTTATCCAATAAGGTTAATTCTGCCACGTCTCTTGCTCGACACTCACCTTTTTGTTGTATCGTTGCCATGATCCGCCACTCTGGCGTAGATAGCGAAAGATGCTCTTTGTACACCTGAGATAAGGATTGGCTTAAACCTTCCGCTAAAAAAACAGCGCGATAAGCCAACATATCTTCTAACTTAAATGTCTGCACTCTGCGCTCCTATCGTAAAGTTATCAAAACAGTGAAACCAAAACTGCCTTTCAGCATTTTCTATTTACATTTGATTTACGTTTTACAGGTCACTACTCTAAGACAATTAGTTTCATTTGTAACTAGTTTACAGGAAAAAACATGACTCACCCTGAATACCTTTGTGGTTTTAACAACGAACATGAAACCGAAGCCCTTCCCAACGCACTACCCAAAGGGCAATTCAATCCACAACGTGTCAATTACAACCTCTACTGCGAGCAGTTGAGTAGCACAGCATTTACTATGTCTAGAGCCAAGAATCGCAGGAGTTGGCTATATCGAATTCGGCCATCCATCGCCATGGGAGATTTTACGCCGTATGAAAACAATGGCATTGAAACGGCGCCTTCGAATATTCCCTGCCCCCCAAATGTGATGCGATGGGACCCCATGCCACTACCCGAAAACCCAACTGATTTTGTAGATAGTTTGGTGACCATTTCAACGTGTGGCGACGTCTCTCATCAAACTGGAATGGCTATTCACTATTACGCTGCCAACAAATCAATGGAGAAACGGGTATTTTACTCATCTGACGGTGAGCTTTTGTTTGTTCCTCAACTCGGTGAACTTGTCGCTAAAACTGAATTTGGCAACGTGAACCTTTCTCCTGGCGAGATCATGGTGATTCCCCGTGGTGTGAAGTTTTCTATTTCACCCAAAAGCAAAGCGATCCGTGGTTATGTTTGTGAAAACTATGGCCACCCTTTTGAGTTACCGGAACGTGGCCCGGTAGGAGCCAATGGCTATAGCAATCAGCGAGATTTCTTGTACCCAACGGCATCATTTGAAGATGACGACACCCCTCATACATTAATTAACAAGTTTTGCGGGCATTTATACAGTGCACCACTCAGTCATTCACCTTTTGATGTTGTTGCGTGGGTAGGCAACTCCGCTCCCTACAAGTATGACCTCGCCAACTTTAACGTTATCAATACCGTAAGTTTTGATCACCCAGACCCATCCATTTTTACAGTACTCACTTCCCCGTCTGATACGGAAGGAACGGCCAATGTTGACTTTGTTATCTTCCCACCACGATGGATGGTGGCAGAGAACACTTTCAGACCCCCCTATTACCACAGAAATATCATGAGCGAGTTTATGGGGCTAATTGAGGGAACCTACGATGCGAAAGAGAAAGGTTTTGCGCCTGGCGGAATGAGTTTACACAATTGTATGACACCCCATGGTCCAGAGGCGGAAGTGTTTGATAAGGCTTCTAGAGCTGATTTAGCACCTCAGAAGTACGAGAACACGTTAGCATTTATGTTGGAAAGCCGATATCCCATCGCACCCACTGAATTTGCACTAAACGCCCCTCAACGACAAAACAACTACATAGATTGCTGGAAAGGTTTGCAAAAACACTTTAATGGGAAGCTGTAAACAAGAACATGCGTAACATTATATTTACACAAAAAGGCTGTACATATAAGAGTTAATTCACTGTTTTATATAGAATTACCTTACTTCGTCAGTAAGGTAATTCTTTACAAAATACCGCTATCAACTTTTCGTTACAGATACACTTGCCACTAGCCCAATGTCTGGTTTCGCCACTTCATTGCCCCTGTTGTCACCTCATGCATAAAATCAGGCATCTACAAATCGAACATCGGTCACTTTAGAACCGATGCAGTTTCAACAAGTGAGACAAACATGGCAGACCTTTTTGACAACCCAATTGGATTAGATGGCTTCGAGTTCTTAGAATTCACTGCCCCAGAAAAAGGCATGTTAGAGCCTATTTTCGAAGCGATGGGCTTTACGCTAGTAGCTCGCCACAAATCAAAAGACGTTGAGCTTTGGCGTCAAGGCGATATTAATTTATTAAGCAACTACGAGAAAAACTGCCACGCATCTTATTACGCCGAAGAACACGGGCCATCTGCATGCGGCATGGCATTCCGAGTAAAAGACGCTCAGAAAGCGTACTCAGAAGTACTTGAACGTGGGGCTCAGCCGATGGATACCCATACTGGACCGATGGAGCTTCGCTTACCTGCAATCAAGGGAATTGGCGGTGCTATGTTGTATCTCATTGACCGCTACGAAACCGGTAGTACTATTTATGACATCGACTTCAATTGGTTAGAGGGCGTAGATCGCCACCCTAAAGGCTGCGGATTCCATACCCTTGACCATCTCACTCATAACGTTTACCGCGGTCGTATGGATTATTGGGCAAAATTCTACGAAAGTTTGTTTAACTTTAAGGAGATCAGATACTTCGACATTAAAGGCGAGTACACCGGCTTACTATCAAAAGCAATGACTGCACCGGACGGAAAGATCCGTATCCCACTCAACGAAGAAGCTGTCGGTGGTGGCGGTCAAATTGAAGAGTTCTTGATGAAGTACAACGGTGAAGGTATCCAGCATATCGCGTTCGCTTGTGACGACCTGCTCTCTTGCCTTGACAAGCTCAAAGCAAAAGGCATGAAGTTTATGACTGCACCGCCAGAAACTTACTACAAAATGTTGCAAGAGCGTCTACCCGGTCATGGAGAGCCTGTCGACGAACTACAAGCACGAGGCATATTGCTAGATGGAACCACAGAAGGTGGACAGCCCAAACTACTACTTCAGATATTTTCAGAGACGGTGTTTGGTCCCGTGTTCTTTGAGTTCATTCAACGTAAACAAGACGATGGATTCGGCGAAGGTAACTTTAAAGCACTATTTGAATCGATTGAGCGCGACCAACTGAATCGCGGCGTGCTAGAAACTGCGCAATAATTAAAAGGTTACTGTTTACAGTGTGATTTCAAGCCGGCTTAATCCCAACTAAGTCGGCTTTTTTATTTTCAATTAATCCTCTTCGTCCACATAAGCTTTGTCATACAGTGCGCAAAACGAGCCACTAACGTCTTTAATAATGACAAAGGCAGCTTTACCGTGATATCGAATTTCGCTGTGCTGCATGCCGCCACACTGACTAACTTCGATCAATGCGTAATCTAGGTCTGACACTACAAAGTAAGGTATCCAGCCAGATGGCAAGTCTTTATTTGGTCCTTTTCGATGGCAAATTCCCCCTACGGGTTCACCCTCACTGTTAAGCATCACGAAATCAGAGTAGTCGCCCATGTTAACAGCGTCGCACGTCCAACCCATGACCCGTTGATAAAAATTTGCGAGTTCTGTCGCATTATCTGTGGTGATATCGATCCACGTATTTTCAGACATAGTAATTCCCTGCAGTTATTCGCGTATTTCGACCAGTAAGATCGCTACAATTTTAATCAAGCAACAGTAAAACATTAGTGCATGTCAAGCGAACAAATAAGAAAAAATTAAAAACTATTTCTATTTAAGATATAGACAGGGGCTGTGGAAAATGCTTGGTATTTTTATAATCTTATCCACTGAACATTGTTTGTACAATTTATATAACCTTTAAAAATCATGCAGTTAGCAATTACATCCAAACTACTCAACAAACTTATCCACAGATTAAGTGGATAACACTTGGTAGTTAGTCACAGTTAGTGTTTAATGGGCACGTTGCTTATCAAACATTTTCAAAAGGTATACATGGCCAAGCAGACCCTGGCAGTTTTAAGCGAAGAGTTCACGATCCACAGCCTTGATGCTGACAGTGGGATCCCTAGTTCAGTACTCACGAGCCCACTCTTTTTTCTGGGTAAAACCCAAGAGGAACTCTCTATTGTTGTCCCTGCTTCTGTGGCGGTCGATTCACTCGACAAGGATGAGCATTGGCGTGCGATGGAGCTTATTGGTCCGCTGCATTTATCCATGGTTGGAATTATGGCGCAGATTGGCGCAGTGCTTGCCGCAGCAAAAGTTGCTATATTTGTGGTTTCAACCTTTGAAACCGACTTTTTCCTGGTAAAAAGCAACAAGCTAAAAGACGCGGTAAAGGCGCTTGAATCGGCGGGTTACACCATCAAATCTTACTAGTCCCTATGAACAGCAGTAAAACGCTTACTGAGCACCCAGAAAATTTTCGCAAAGCCGTTCCTGTAGCAAGCCCTGCGTCGGGCAAAGTTACGTCACTCGACACATCTTCTTGTGTACTAACCCGTCACGAAGTTTGGGGGCCCGGCTGCGCAATAAACACCATGTCGCCCCAACTAACGAGCCCTTTCAACGGCACAGTTGTAGATGTTTCCCCACTTGATTATTCAGTTACAATTAAGGCGTCTTTTGGGCTTATATGCAGAGTAAAATACGGCGACAACACTGCACACCTTCATGGTGAGCGTTTTATGTGTTTGGTGAACCCCAAAGATCAGATAGTTGCCGGGCAACCACTGTTTACCGTAAACGGTGGCTGGCTCAAGCAGAACGGCGTACAGCCACTGTGTATTGTGACCGTAGCCAACGCCAAACGCATACTGGGTGTTGTTCCATCGGCACAGAAACATGTAAATGCGAATATCGATCCTATATTTACCGTGTACGTTTAAGTGCTATATAATTTCCCTGTCTATCACCATACTTTTATGTTTTGCATCGAAAAAGTCCTAAGGCTAGACTGTGAGCCTATTTACGATGTATGAGCATTCAAATGAGTACTGTTCTTTATGGCATCGCAAACTGCGATACCATCAAAAAAGCCAAAAAATGGCTTACTGAAAACCAAGTAGCCTTCGAGTTTCACGATTATAGAAAAGACGGAATTACAGACCAATTTCTAAACGATGCCGAGGCGGCGTTAGGTTGGGAAGCCATGCTTAATAAACGTGGAACCACGTTTCGTCAATTGAGTGACGAGGACAAAGCAGACTTGACTAAAGATAAGGCTCTTGCACTTCTAAAAGAGCATCCGGCAATGATAAAACGCCCTATTCTGTCTCATGAAGGTCAATTTCACATTGCATTTAAACCCGCACAATACGAGAGCATATTTTGATTGATTTAGACGTTATTGAAATTGCCAAAGAGCTCATCAACCGTCGCTCGGTAACTCCTGAAGATGCTGGTTGCCAAGACGAAATGAAGGCTTTTTTAGGCTCCCTTGGCTTTAACAATGAAACTATGGTGTTTGAAGATACAACGAACTTATGGTCTCGCAAAGGAACCGAAGGTCCTGTTTTTTGTTTTGCTGGTCATACTGACGTAGTACCAAGCGGCCCTGAGTCTTCTTGGGAAACACCTCCATTTACTGCCACAGAAGTCGATGGTTATCTTCATGGTCGCGGTGCAGCGGATATGAAAGGTAGTCTTGCAGCTATGTTGGTGGCAACACGAGAGTTCGTGCGCGATTACCCAGATCACAAAGGCAGTATTGCTTACCTAATTACCAGTGATGAAGAAGGGCCTTTTATCAACGGTACAACTCGTGTTGTAGATACGCTAGAAGCTCGTAACGAGAAAATTGATTGGTGTATTGTGGGTGAGCCAAGCTCTACCGACAATGTGGGAGACATCGTCAAGAATGGACGTAGAGGTTCACTCACCGGCGATCTTGTCGTTAAGGGCGTACAAGGACACGTAGCATATCCCCATCTCGCTAGTAATCCAGTACACAAGGCTTCTACTGCCCTTGCTGAACTGGCCGAGAGTCACTGGGACAACGGCAATGATTACTTCCCTCCCACTAGCTTTCAAATATCTAACATTCATGCAGGTACAGGAGCAGGGAACGTTATTCCAGGTGAACTACACGTTTGTTTTAATTTCCGTTTTTCAACAGAAGTTACCAATGACATTCTTATCGACCGAGTAACAAAAGTCCTAGATAAGCACGACCTAGAATACGACATTAAATGGACCTTTAACGGCCAACCTTTCCTCACAGATACTGGTGCACTTTTAGAAGCAACTACAGCAGCCATAGAAGAAGTTAACGGTATACCAACCACTTTATCCACTGCAGGTGGTACTTCTGATGGACGTTTTATTGCCCCCACTGGTGCACAGGTTATTGAGCTAGGTCCAGTAAATGCCACTATTCATAAGATCAACGAGTGTGTGAAAATGGCTGACTTGGAAGCGTTAGCGAAGATGTACTACGGCATTTTGGTACGCTTGCTCGCATGATTGATTGGATGGGGCTTCACGGAAACCACTTACATGAGGTAGAAGAACGCCATCAACTGCATTCAGAGGCATTGCTTGCTTACAAAGCAATGCAGCTGAGTGCAATTAACGACGGCATAGATCTTCAGTTAGTCAGTAGTTACCGAAGCTTTGATCGCCAATTAGCTATTTGGAACAACAAATGGAATGGTGGTGCCACGCTCTATGATCCGTTAGGCCAGCCACTTGTTTTTGAAACACTCACTGATAAACAAAAACTCTTCGCGATTCTCACTTGGTCAGCGCTCCCCGGAGCAAGTCGTCATCACTGGGGTACTGATATGGACGTGTTTGACTACCAAAGAGTAAAAGCGTGGGGTGAACCGTTTGAGTTAGTTACCGCTGAGTATGAAGGCAACGGCCCTTGTGCCGAGCTTTCATTCTGGTTATCAGACAACATGGAAAGCTTTGGGTTTTATCGGCCATTCGATGCATACACAGGGGGAGTCGCTGCTGAGCCCTGGCACATTAGTTTCAAAACTACGGCAGAAACCTACGAGAAAGAGCGAAACGCAAAAGCACTACTGCAACATTTGCAGTCCGCCAACATTTCAGGTTTATCAACCATAGAAGCATGCTTTACTGAGATATTTCCGCGCTTCGTTTTAAACCGAGGAACATTATGAGCCTAACTTGGATCCTTATCATTATTGCCATCGTTCTTGGCGTAATCATTGGCAATATTTTGCTACTCAAGCACAGCGCAAATTTGAAAATGCCCGCAGATAAAGTGAAGAAAATTGAAAATGAGGATGACGAAGACAGTAGTTGGTAATCTAAACTTATATCTAATTATCGAATAGTACGTTTATGCGCTATGCTTAAAACCTATCTCAAGTTTGTGATAATTAATGAAAAAGCTTAGCCTCACATTTATTCTTTGGTTACTGATTCTCAGTAGCCCTGTTGTTTCCCTCTCTGCCCACAGCAACTCGTTAAACATTGCGATTATGACTGTAGACCCTGCTTACATTGAGGTATTCGACAAATTCTTCACAGACTTCGATGCTCAACATCCAGATATATCCGTTACCGTAGATTATTACAGTGATGCGAGATACAAACGGGATATTAATCACTGGATGGAAAATGGCAGCTATGATGTGCTCTACTGGCAAGGCGGAGAACGCCTTGTGTCCCTCATCGAAAAACAACTACTCGTTCCTATCGACACTTTAATATCAAAAACACATATCGAAAATGCATACCAAGCAAACGTGTTAGAGAGGGTCACACAAGATAACTTTGTCTATGCGCTGCCAATGGCACAGTATTCCTGGGGCTTTTACTACAACAAAGCAATTTTCACCCAACTGGCTCTATCCCCTCCAAAAGCATGGTCTGAATTCATAAACGTCATGCTTGAGTTAAAGGCAAACGATATTTCTCCTTTTATCCAACCTGTTGACGACAGTTGGCCTGTGGGTGCATGGATAGACTTGTTGACACTTGCCGCGGGTAGTCAGCCGTTACATTCTAACTGGGTTTCTGACACACCAAGCAATGACCCAAAAGATATAGAGCCATTGCTAAACCGCGCTAATCAGGTGCTTGGCCAAGATTTCTTTTACGCCCCAGGTCATGCCTGGAAGTGGACGGAAGGGATCCCAAATGTATTGAGAGGTCAGGCTGCAATGGTGCTTTTGGGCCAGTTTGCTGAGGGCAGAATTCCCGCGAGTTTGAGTGATAGAATTGGCTACTTCCCGCTTCCCTTGTCTCCAAACATTCAAATTTCTGCCCTTGAATTATGGGTTGTACCGCGGATTACACAGAAGTCTCCTGCCCTTATAAAGCTATTGGAAATGCTGTCTGATCCAGAAAAAAGTGCTCAGCTTGCGGTAAGCTTAGACTGGTTACCCGTGTCGAACATAAACACAAAAGCGCTTCCACTCTCTCAAAGAGAGTTAACAGCATTAAACGCGCTAACTTCAGCGACAACTCATGTTTCTTACTTCGACAGAGACGTGAGCCGTTATTACGCATCTGCCTTTGAATCTGCATTGATAGCCTCTATTCAACAAGATGATAGCTCAGCTTTAGCGTCTTTCTTATCGGACCCAAAGCCTCATCAAGAAGAATTACCCCCACCCCAGCAAAACACTATTACGTTAGGCGCGCTGTCTGGCGTTACTGGAACTCATCTTGTGGTGAAACTATTCAGGCAGCTGTATGAAAACATAGGCTATGAGTTAGATGTAAATTACGTAGAGAACGAACAGGCACTTACTCACGCATATGCCCAAGGGCTCGACGGAGAGTTCCTACGCCAATCCGGGTACGATGAACAATATCCCGACCTGATCAGACTTTCAGAGAGTATAGGTAAAGGTACGTTCTATCTGGTATGTAAAACCGATGACATATGCAGTAACCACACGGCGAGAAGTAAACAAAAAATTGCAACGAGCATCAATTCCACGGTAGGTGACTGGTGGGAAAATGAGAACCAAACCGAATTGCTACACTACTCCTCAAGCTTTGCAATGTGGCGAGATTTATTCGATGGAAAGGTAGATGGGGTGTTTAGCCCTGAGTTCGATATTCTCTCTCAGTCACATAATCTGCAGAACTATAAAATTGTGCCTGTTATTGAGATTGAGCTTTATCATTATATTCATCAACGCCATAGGGATTTAGTCCCCTTACTCGACGCTGAATTGAAACGGATAAAAGTCGAAGGGACTTGGGATGCCATTCTTGAACAATATCGTGCGGAGCAATAAGCATACAAGTGCCCGGGAAATTGATGGGCACTTTAAGCTTATTAGCGTTACTCTACGCGAACTGCTGTGCCGCTAATACTCACCATTAGCATACTACCTTTATCACCGATAACTTGATAATCAAGGTCAATGCCAACTACCGCATTCGCCCCCATAGCTCTTGCCTCGTGCTCTAGCTCTGTGAAGGCAAGCTTGCGAGCTTGTGTAAGTTCAGCTTCGTAAGACCCAGAACGTCCACCAACAATATCTCGAATTGATGCAAAAAGGTCTTTAAATACGTTTGCACCCATCACGGCTTCCCCCACAACAATGCCGCAGTATTCAGTGATTTTCTTGTCTTGCAAAGACGGTGTAGTTGAAATAATCATAACCATTCCCTAGAAGTTAACATCAAAATGATGTGATGAGAGTGTGGTTATCATTGCACGTTAGTCAGTTGAGTTTCAACGGGCGACTAACGTGCTGTTACACTTTTACTTAATTATCAAAGTTTTCAATGATGGTAGGAATAACCGTTAGCAACGCACGTTGACCTAACGCCACCTTGGCATTTGGAAAGACGATGGCCTCCCCTTCAAACTCAGCTCGGTACTCACGTCCTGTCTCACTGGCTAATAGCTCACCTTTCGCAAAGCCAGTAAAGTTGGGTGTATCGTCATCAAAATGAAGGACAAAGTCTTCCTCATGGCGATTTATCACTTGGTTTACCCGAAAAATATCCAAGTCATCTAGAGAAACGGTAGGAGAGAAATCGGACAAACTCACCAGTGATACCAAAGCAGATTTTGCTGCCTCGAATCGCGACATGTCGTTTTGTCCAAATGGACGAACCTTACCAAGTTCAACGGTAAACGCGTGAGCGTTAAAGTTAACCGATGAGAAGTAACTAAAAGTAGTGGTAGGATTTTCTGACAACAGAATTGTTTTTACGCCACAAGCCGCCAAGAAACCCAACTGTTCCAAGTTGTAGTTGCGTTCATGTAAGAATGGATAGACCGCAAACTTCTCGTTTTTCGACTCTCTGATTGCCGTGTGGAGGTCGTAGTGTAGCTTGGTGTCACGGATGTCTGCTGAACCATAAAAGTGCTCAATCGAATTTTCAAGCGCTCTTGCTCTGATTCTCTCAGCGTTATTACAACCTTCCCCTTCAGAGTGCGCACCATTAAACAAACGGTTCATGTTCTCTTCGACAAATCGCTCGGCAATATCCATCGCAGGCAAATTTCCAAATAAGAACAATACGCGATGTGCTAAAACTAAGTCGCCTGTCAGTATGCGTTGCACCATATCGTTACAGATCTCAATAGGTGCAGTTTCGTTACCGTGCACACCACAGGAAAGAACAATATGCTTATTAGAGGCAACAGGAGGTTCGAATGACACAATACCGGCATCAGTAATATTGACTGAAGTGCCGTTATTCAGCGTAAACGCAATTTCTTCAGAAAAGTATTCGGGCTGCTCACGAGAGAGTGACAGAAAATGCCCTTTTTGTTGGAGCAGAGAGATAACAGATTGTACTTGTGACGCAGTAGACATTGACGCTTCCCGAGAAAAACAGGGTCGCTAGTCTAACGGTTTACCCATTAAATGCCAACGCTATAGGGGAATGCTAAATTGCTGCGCGTAAAGGAGAGTCGCCAACAATGACTTCTTTGTGTGCTAATTCCACAAAGTCAGAGAGCGGTACGGCTTTTGAAAACAAATATCCCTGCCCTTGAGAAATACCAAGTTCACGGAGTATGTGAAGCTGTTCTAGGGTTTCTACCCCCTCAGCAATGACTTTACATCCTTTGGCTACACCAATCACTTTAGCCGCTTCGATAATGGCACGGTTTACCGGGTGTAAGCCCAACTCCATGACAAAGGTCTTATCAATTTTCAATGCATCAAGGGTAAGGTCTCGAATATACGCAAGATTCGAATAGCCTTTACCAAAGTCGTCTACCGATATCTCAACACCTAAGTGACACAACTGAGAAAGTTGATTTTTGACCATCAGTGAATTGGACAGTGCCACGTCTTCGGTGAGCTCAAGCTCAATTCTTGAGAGTGGAATATTGTACGTTTTCTCTAGTGTGATTAACGTTGGGATAAGTTGGTTGTCGTACAACTGGGTGGGTGAAATATTAACAGAGATCTTTATGGGAAGACGTTGTGAATCCAGCTCAACTAAGCTTTTAAACGCCTGTTCAAGGGTCCAATAAGCCAGTTCATTCATCATATTGTAAGATTCTGCGGCCTCAATTAATGGCCCTGGAAATAACACCCCATCAAGAGGATGGTTCCATCGCAGCAAACACTCGGCACCAACGACTTTAAGCGTTCGTAGATCAACCTTAGGTTGGTAGTACAGTTCCAACTCGTCCTGCGACAACGCTCTTTTTAAGTCGGCTTTTAACGCTAAACTACGTCCAGTATTGGTATCATCACGCATACTTAGCTGAAAGTAGTTCTCATACTTGTTTTGCTTTGCCTGTTTTAACGCAGCCTCTGCACGAGAAAACATAGCGGTGATATCGTTTTGCTTTCCATCGCCCATCACTACACCCACATTAAAATCCGCAATGAAGGCATGATTGTCGCAGTGTAAAGGCGTTTTAAAATGTTCGATCAAGCGCTCGAACATAGCCCGCATCTTCTTTTCACTGTGAAGGTTCGGAAACACAACGCCGAATACATCGCCACTGGTACGTCCGATGGTGGCAATATCATCAAAAAGGAAATGAATTCGATTGGCAATATCTAGCAGTAAGTGGTCGCCAACTTTGATACCTAAGCTTGTAGTGACATCGGAAAAACGAACCACATCAATTAACATTATTGAAAGAGAAGCGTGCTGAGATGCACAGCGAGAAACACTGTCTATAAAAGCGTATCTGTTCGGAATAGTCGCCAGCGATTGATGCAGTCGGCTCATGATTATTTCCTTCCGCTACTACAGAGCTTGGGTACTAACAATAATAAGAGTTAGCCAATAAGACCAAATTCCTTCGCGCATATCAACAGCAAAACGTATATTTTTTTATACCTCGTTATCCTTTGCTCAATTAAACAACAACTGTAATTTAACGCTATTGGTCTTACAAAAAAGCCCCGCAGTTGCGAGGCTTTCATCTAAGTTATTGACTATTAGTCGATCTTACAAGCAGACAGTTTCCAAATTCTATCTACGTAGTCGCTAATTGAGCGGTCTGAGGTAAATTTACCCATTTTAGCCGTATTGATAATAGCCATTTTCGCCCAGCCTTCTTTGTCACGGTAAGCTTGGTCTACTTTGATTTGCGCATCTGAATAGCTGCGGAAATCAGCCAATACCATGTACGGGTCGCCGTGATCCAATAGGCTTTGCTTAATTGATACCAATGCACCTGGTTTGCCTGGTGTAAAGTAATCAGACTCTAACCAGTCCAAAATAGCTTTGATTTCACCATCGCGGTAGTAATAGTCATGAGGGTTGTAGCCTTCAGCTTTAAGTGCTTGCACTTCATCAACCGTCATACCAAAGATAAAGATATTCTCATCACCTACTTCTTCAGCGATTTCGATGTTGGCTCCATCTAATGTACCAATGGTAATAGCGCCATTAAGCGCTAGCTTCATGTTACCTGTACCAGAAGCTTCTTTACCTGCCGTACTGATTTGCTCAGAGACGTCAGACGCTGGAATCATTTTCTCAGCCATAGATACGCGGTAGTTAGGCATAAATACAACTTTGATCTTGTCGTTCACACGAGGGTCGTTGTTGATCTTGTCTGCTACTTTGTTGATGGCGTAAATAATATCTTTCGCAAGCTTGTATCCCGGTGCAGCCTTCGCACCGAAAATGAATACCCGAGGATGCATGTCGTAATCAGGGTTCTCAAGCAAACGACGGTACAAGGCCATTATGTGCAGCAAATTCAAATGCTGACGCTTATATTCGTGAAGGCGCTTAATTTGAACGTCAAAGATTGCATTTACATCGACGTCTAAGCCAAGAGTCTCTTTAATTTCAGCAGCAAGTAACTTTTTGTTTTCTTGCTTCACTTGCATAAATTGCTTTTGGAACGTCTTAGTGTTGGCAAACTTAGCAAGCCCTTCTAGCTTGTGCAGCTCTCTTGGCCATTCGTTACCAATCTTTTTGTCGATTAGCTTAGACAATTTAGGGTTACATGCCTTCAACCAACGACGCGGTGTAATACCGTTAGTCACGTTGGTTAATTTACCAGGCCATAGTTCGTCGAACTCAGGGAACAAGTTAGCTTTAACCAGCTTAGAGTGGATTTCTGCAACGCCGTTAACCGCAAAAGAGCCGATAACTGATAGGTGGCCCATGCGAACCATTTTCTCGTTACCTTCTTCGATGATCGAAAGTTTGGCTTTGATAGCGTTATTGCCCGGCCATTTCTTCTCAACCTCATCCATGAAACGATGATTGATTTCATAGATGATTTCCAAGTGACGAGGTAAGATTTTTTCAATCATACGCGCTGGCCACTTTTCTAGTGCTTCAGGCAATAGAGTGTGGTTTGTGTAAGCGAATACTTGCGTACAGATTTCCCATGCGTAATCCCAATCCAGTTCAGCGCGGTCAACAAGAATACGCATAAGTTCAGGAATAGCTATCGCTGGGTGTGTGTCGTTTAACTGAATAACCACTTGATCGACAAAACGGCTCCAGTCATCGCCATGAGCACGCTTGTATCGACGGATAATATCTTTCAATGAACATGAGCAGAAGAAGTACTGCTGAATTAGGCGCAGTTCTTTACCCGCTTCGGTCTCATCGTTTGGATACAGTACTTTAGAAATGGTTTCTGCTTGCACATTTTCTACTTGTGCATCAACGTAACCACCCGCATTGAAAACGTCCCAGTTAAAGTAACCAGAAGACTTCGACTGCCACAAACGCAATACGTTTACCGTTTTACCTTCGTAACCTACAACAGGGATATCCCATGGAACACCTTTGACGATAGAGCCAGGGTGCCATTCTTTTTGAATGCGACCGTTTTCACCGTATTTGGTTTCTACATAACCGTAAAGCGACACTTCTTGGGTTGATTCAGGGCGGCAGATTTCCCACGGGTTACCGTAATCACGCCAGCTATCTGGACGTTCAATTTGTGCACCACTCTGTACTTCTTGGCGGAACAAACCGTGTTCATAGTGAATGCCGTAACCAATAGCTGGGAGTTCCATGGTTGCCAATGAATCGATATAACACGCCGCAAGACGGCCAAGGCCACCATTACCCAGGGCCATGTCTGGCTCTTCTTCCATGATGTCTGAAATTTCGATACCTAGCTCTTTAAGCGCTTCACTTGCCACATCAAACAAACCAAAGTTTTGAAGGTTGTTTGACAACAGACGACCCATAAGGAATTCAGCAGAGAAATAGTGTACTGCGCGGGTGTCGTTCAGATAATGGCTCTTTTGCGTTTTGCGCAAACCTTCAAGCACTTCTTCTTGAATTGCTGCACAAGTTGCCTTCCACCATGCGTGGTTGTTTGCCTTGTTTTCGTCTGTACCTAGCGTACAGTGAAGATGTTTAACAACGGCTTCTTTAAAAGCTGCTTTGTCGATTTTTGGTAAATCTGGCGTAGCTTTCGCTTTTGTTTTTGCGTTCATTTTGCGTCTCACTCTTTAGGCGCTAATTAGCGCGAAAATGTAATTTAATTACAGAATAATTCAACAATATGACAGCAATATAGCAGTGACGAGACCAAAAAGTTGTAAAATAATTGTTAAAAAACCACAAAAAAGGGGTGAAAACGTATGCATCACCCCTTAATTTTACATTTTATTCACAATTTATCGATTTGAAATCGGCGTGATTGGTCATTATTTTATAATTTTTCCCACAAGTTCTTCTGCTTCGGCAATCAAATCTTGTAAGTGACTTTCACCCTTAAAGCTTTCTGCATAGATTTTATAGATTTGCTCAGTACCAGACGGACGCGCAGCAAACCAGCCGTTTTCCGTTGACACCTTAACGCCACCAATAGCCGCATTGTTTCCAGGCGCGTGAGTCTGAACGTTAGTAATAGGCTCACCCGCTAAAGATTCACTGGTTACGACAGAAGCATCCATTGCTGATAGCTTCTGCTTTTGCTCTAGTGTTGCAGCAACGTCTACGCGCTTATAAACAGGTGCAGCGAACTTTTCAGTAAGGGCTTGATAGTGTTCACCTGGGTCTTTACCCGTAGTGGCAAGTATTTCTGCAGCTAGTAAACAAAGAATAAAGCCATCTTTGTCGGTCGCCCATGTATTGCCATCACGCTGTAAGAAGATGCCACCAGCACTTTCTTCACCGGCAAAACCTATTTCACTGTCTGACAGCCCCCCAACGAACCATTTAAATCCTACAGGCATTTCGGCCAGTGGTTTATCAAGGCTAGCAGCAACACGATCAATCATGCTACTTGAAACTAAGGTCTTACCTATTTTGAGATCTGTTGGCCATTCAGGACGGTTGGTGTATAGATAGTTAATTGCTACAGCCAAGTAGTGATTTGGATTCATCAACCCCGCACTTTTGCACACAATACCGTGTCTGTCGAAATCGGGGTCGTTACCCCACGCCAAATCAAAATTGTCTTTTAGCTCAATGAGTCCCGCCATGGCATAGGCTGACGAGCAATCCATGCGAAGCTTGCCGTCTTTGTCACGACGCATAAAACCAAACTGAGGGTCAACTGCGTCGTTAACTACGGTAATATCTAAACCGTAAAGTTCACTGATACGAGACCAATAGCCAATACCCGCGCCGCCTAGCGGATCAGTACCTAGTTTTAGGTTTGCTTTTGCAATGGCTTCCATATCGATAACTTGCGCTAAGTCGGCAATATAGGGTTCCATGAAATCTTCTTCACGCACCAATTTATCAGCAACCGCAGTGCGAATATCAACACGCTTGACGTCTTTGTTGCCTTCAGCAATTAGCGCATTTGCTCGGTCTTGAATGAGCTTAGTCACATCACTGTCAGCAGGGCCACCGTGAGGAGGGTTATATTTAAATCCACCATCTTCAGGAGGGTTGTGAGAAGGTGTGATAACCACGCCATCAGCTAGTACTTCTGTGTTCTCGCGATTGTGACGAATAATAGTGCGAGAGATAACCGGTGTCGGCGTATAACCACGACTTGCGTTATCAGCAGTTTGAATAACCACATCAACACCGTTGGCGCAAAGGACTTCAATGGCAGTTACCATGGCAGGCTCTGACAATGCGTGAGTATCTTTACCTATGTAGTGAGGCCCAGTGATACCCTGCTCTTTTCGGTATTCAGCCAGCGCCTGACAAATCGCCGCTATATGGGTATCTGTAAAGGTATACAAGGCTGAAGAACCACGGTGGCCAGAAGTGCCAAAACTAACTGCTTCACCGGCCGCCTCGGGGTTGGGCTTAAAACTATAGTATTGGCTCACAAGCTGAGCAACATTGATAAGCTGTTCTTGCGCGGCTGGCTTTCCAGCCTGCGGGTGTAATGCCATGACAAAGTCCTTGTTGTGTTATGAAAGGGTTTTCCCGTTTTGAAAAAACACGCTATGAAAAGCGTGAAACAAGAGTTTCTACTATATTCTGCTCGTATCCCAAAGTCAGCAACACGTTCTGTAGCATGTTAATTTTCTTCGCAGTGTTGTTGTTGGTAACCACCCAAAAAGGGCTGTCTGGGATTTGCTTTGGATTAGTGCTACTGCCGTTCAGGAGCAGCGCTTCTTTACTTTTAGCAAAGTAAGTTCGGTTTTTACCTTTGATAGCTTCAACCGCCTCAAATCTACCTTGATTTAAGCGATGCGCCTCACCAAGAATAAATAAGAACTGGTCGACACGCTTGGTATAAGCGGACACCGCTTCAGGTGTAACTTGAGACAAGATTTCGTTATCGACGTCTACCGTAGTTGCTTCCACAGGAGTATCTGTTGGTGGTGTTTCAAGTTCCTCAGCAGGCTTGTCTACTGACTTTTCTTGTGTTTCCACAACGGCTTGTACTGTTTTTTCTGACTCTACTGCTTCTTTCTGCGGCGCTGGTGCAGCTGCGGGAGCTTCATTCGGCTCTTCTGACAGCAAAAGTCTTCGAAGAATTTGTGAGGCGTTTTCACCAATATGCTTTGTTTGACTTGCAATAAACGCATATAAATCGTCATCTATTTCAATGCTTTTCATAACTACTTCCTACATTTGATAGCCCATTATAGCAAGGAAGTAAATTAAAGCAGCACTTAATCAAGGGCTAAAATATTCAGGATGGAGAAAAACAAAAAACCCGCCAAAAGGCGGGTTTTTAAAAAGCGTGTTAAGCGGCGTAATTACTTAGCGTTACGCGCTTTAACTTCTTCAATTACTTTGTCAGCAACGTTCTGAGGACATGCTGAGTAGTGGCTGAATTCCATAGAGAACTGACCACGACCAGAAGTAATAGTACGCAAGTGACCGATGTAACCGAACATTTCTGAAAGCGGTACGTCAGCCTTGATGCGAACGCCAGTAGCGCCAGCTTCTTGGTCTTTGATCATACCACGACGACGGTTAAGGTCACCGATTACGTCACCAACGTTGTCTTCTGGGCTGAACACGTCAACTTTCATCACTGGCTCAAGAAGCTGAGGACCAGCTTTTGGCATTGATTGACGGAATGCACCTTTCGCTGCAATTTCGAACGCGATTGCTGATGAGTCAACTGCGTGGAAACCACCGTCGTATAGTTCAACTTCAACGTCTAGTACTGGGTAGCCTGCTAGAGGACCAGTTTCCATCATACCAGCAAAACCTTTTTCGATTGCTGGGAAGAATTCTTTAGGTACGTTACCACCAACAACGGTTGATGTGAACGTGAAGCCAGAGTTAACTTCACCTGGCTTGATGCGGTAATCGATCTTACCGAACTGACCAGAACCACCAGACTGCTTCTTGTGCGTGTAGCTGTCTTCAACAGGTGTAGTGATAGTTTCACGGTACGCTACCTGAGGCTGACCAACTTCTAGCTCAACGCCGTAAGTACGCTTAAGGATATCTACTTTGATATCCAAGTGAAGTTCACCCATACCTTTAAGGATGGTTTCACCTGAATCTTCGTCAGTTTCAACCTGGAACGATGGATCTTCTGCAACTAGCTTACCGATCGCGATACCCATCTTCTCAGTTGCGCCTTTATCTTTTGGCTTAACAGCGATTGAGATTACCGGCTCAGGGAAGATCATTGGCTCCAGCGTACAAGGGTTCTTAGGATCACAAAGTGTGTGACCAGTTTGAACATTCTTCATACCTACAACCGCTAGAATGTCACCCGCTTGCGCTGAAGTAAGTTCAGTACGCTCGTCCGCGTGCATCTCAACCATACGGCCGATACGTTCAGTCTTACCAGTTGCACTGTTAAGAATAGTATCACCCTTGTTAAGTACACCAGAGTAAACACGGATAAAGGTAAGAGCACCGAAACGGTCGTCCATAATTTTGAACGCCAATGCACGGAACGGCTCTTCAGTAGAAACAGTTGCTACTTCACCAGTAGGCTCACCAGTTTCTTCATCAGTTAGTTCTTGAGGGTCAACTTCTGTTGGAGAAGGTAGGAAATCTACAACCGCATCTAGTACCAACTGGATACCTTTGTTCTTAAACGCAGAACCACAGTATGTTGGGAAGAAAGTCATGTCACGAGTACCGATACGGATACAACGCTTGATGTCTTCTAATGAAGGCTCTTCACCGTCCATGTAAGCCATCATTAGGTCGTCGTCCATCTCAACAGCTGATTCGATTAGCTGCTCGCGATATTCGTTAGCTTTTTCAACCATGTCTTCAGGGATGTCTGTAACTTCGTAGTTCTCAGGTAGGCCTGAGTCATCCCAGATGTATGCTTTCATGTCTAGTAGGTTAACAACACCAACGAAATCGTCTTCGATACCGATTGGAAGCGTCATAACTAGTGGGTTAGCCGCAAGTACTTTCTTAACCTGACCAACAACGCGATAGAAATCTGCGCCCATACGGTCAAGTTTGTTTACGAAGATACAACGTGCAACTTCTGATTCGTTAGCATAACGCCAGTTAGTTTCTGACTGAGGCTCAACACCACCAGAACCACAGAATACACCGATACCACCATCAAGTACTTTCAATGAACGGTAAACTTCAACAGTGAAGTCAACGTGTCCAGGAGTATCGATGATGTTCATACGGTGATCTTTCCAGAAACAGGTTGTCGCTGCTGACTGGATAGTGATACCACGCTCTGCTTCCTGCTCCATGAAGTCAGTAGTCGACTCACCGTCGTGTACTTCACCTGTCTTATGGATTTTACCAGTTAGCTTCAAAATACGTTCTGTAGTGGTAGTTTTACCCGCGTCTACGTGGGCGAAAATACCAATGTTTCTGTAATGAGATAAGTCTGCCATTAGTTCACTTTCATTGGTTCAGAGTAAAAAAACGGCCGGATTATAAAGGATTTTTGCATCACATTTATACCTTTTTATGCACAAACTGATGCTCAGTTTTCCCAATCACGGGCCAATAACAAATAATAACTATAAATATCAACAATTTAATAAAAATCGATATTTTTTTAACCAATACACAATCACACCTCTTTTGAAGTGCGGATAACGGTAACGGTTACTTCATCCCTATCGTGATAGAGATGTCTAACGCGTATGTTAAACGTATCACTTGTCTCGTTTAAACACGCCTTAACTGCTTGCATTGCTTCGCTTACGGTTTCAAAGCGGCGCTTCATCGGCAGCTTCAAATTAAAAATGGCGTGGGTCGTCCAACCTTTGACTAACCAATTCGCCATGAGCTTAGCAACTCTATCGGGTTGTTCGATCATATCACAAACCAGCAAATCTACACGGCCATATTGTGGTTTATACGTAAAACCGTCTGCTGCATAGTGCTCAACCAAACCAGTTTTCATTAAACTTTCATCCACTAATCCATTATCAATGGCTTCGACATACATTCCGCGCGTCACTAGCTGATAGGTCCATCCCCCCGGGCATGCGCCCAAGTCTACCCCACGTGCCCCCTCTCGAAAAACGAGGTTACGCTCTTTATCTGTAAGCATGTTTACAATGGCGTCTTCTAATTTGAGCGTAGACCGACTGGGTGCTTCTGCAGGAAATTTTAAACGACATATACCCAAGTGATGAGGAGACGAGTGGGTTGGGTAGCTGTAACCAATGTAACAAGTAGCAAAGCTCTCGAAGAAAATATGCAGTTTTGGCTTATTGATGTTTTCTTTAGGAAGCAAAATGCCTTTTTTTCTTAGGGCTTGTCGCATAGGAACGGTAAACTTCCGACAAAACTTAGCCAGTGTTTTTCCGTCTTCCGTATCTGGATATTCCACATCAAAGGCACCGAAAGTAATATCTGGAACCTCGCAGTCCTCAAGCAGCGCCAACAGCTGCCCTACTCTGTCCTCTTTCTCTAAATGCTGAGTGCTTGCAAACACAGCAACGAGCTGTCGCGGAAATACAGTGTGGTCGATTGCATAAGCTTTTAGCGCTTTATCAAGGGTTTCAGCCTCGTATAATTGGAACTTGGTAAAACCCTGTTTTGGAATAAAATCGGGATACCCATAAATACCACGCTCGCTATACAACGAGGTCAGCTCATTGGCGGTGTCATTCTCATAGCCGGGGCGACAGTAGGCCAGTATGCTATTCATTGCTATTACCTACTTTGATGGACATTGCTACACACAGCCAGCCAATAATGAACCCTACTCCACCAAGAGGCGTTATCGGCCCAAACAGTTTGATACCCGTCATAACAAGCATGTATAAACTGCCACTGAACAAAAAAATCCCAATGAGAAAGGCAATAGCAGCGCGAGTTAACCATTTAACACTAGCCACACTTAGCAGGCTGGGTAAGACTAAAATTGCCAAGGCATGATACATTTGATATCGAACCGCTGTCTCAAATGTTACCAACTGCGCTGCAGACAACACACTTTTTAAACCATGGGCGCCAAATGCCCCCAATATTACCGCAAGCCCGCCCAGAAGCGCGCCGATCATCAACAGATTTTTTTTAATTAACATGTAAAGATTTCACCCGAGTAATTATCAGTTAAGGTGATTTGAGACAAACTCGTTAGCTAGTGTAGCGGCCTGCTCTAGATTGTCATCCAAAGTACGACCACTTGCCTTACGGGGTTTTAGACTGTGATCGCCATCTTGCATAAATTCACAATTGACCACAGATGACAATGAATAACCGAGTACTTCAGTTTGTGTACCAAAAGTATCTCGCTCTCCTTGCACGATTAACGTTGGTGTCTCAAGAGATTCCAAATGTGACACGCGAAGCTTTTCAGGTTTCCCTGGTGGGTGAAACGGATAACCGAAAACGATAACGCCTTTCACTGCGAGTGAGTTTGACGCCGTTTGATACTGATCTGCCAATAAGGTTGCCATTCTGCCTCCCATTGACTTTCCCCCAATAAAGAGCGGCAAATCGTCCTTCTCATTTTTGATGTGATTTAACAGGGCATCAAAATGATCAGTGAGCTTTTGCTGTTTATCGGGAGGACGGCGCTTCCCCGTCTCGTTTATAGTTTGCATATAGGGGAAGTTAAACAACACGACTTCTGTGCCTTTGCTTGCCAGCATAGTGGCCATTTGTTGCATAAAGTCGTGGTGCATACCAGCCCCAGCACCATGCGCAAATACAAACCTTGCTTTTGGATTAACTGCGGTGAATACCTGAGTATCAAACATCGTCTTGCTCTTCTTCAACTAACGCTAAGATCCAATCACGGAATGCAGCAATTTTTCCGAGTTCTGCTTGAGACTCATCGCACACCACATAAAAAGCTTCCCTACTTTCTAGTTTGTCTTCAAAGGGCATAATGAGACGTCCAGCTTCTATTTCTGGTCTGGCTAGCACGGTATTTCCTAGAGCGATCCCCTGACCAAGGGCAGCCGCTTGTAAGACGAGCATAGAGTGGCTAAATACGGGACCATGATTTACATTGACACCCGGTACACCAATTTGCTTCAACCAATTTTTCCACGCAGCTCGGGTTTCATCGTGTAAAAGCACGTGATGTTTTAAGTCAGTTAAATCATTTAAAGGTTTAGGGCCATTGAACAAGCTTGGTGAGCACAATGGCGTGAGGAACTCTCGATGCAGTTTGTCTGCTTGCACGCCGCTCCACCGGCCCTTGCCGTAATAAATGGCCACGTCAATATCGTCTTCTAAAAAACCTTCATCAAAATCTACCGCTTTTATCCGCACGTCGATATCCGGGTGAATCGCCGAAAAACTGTTGATACGGGGAACTAACCAAATACTCGCAAAGCTCGGAGGCATGGCCACAGTGATTGCACCTTTACTTCCTTTGGCCACTAGTCGTTCAGTCGCTTCTTGCAAGTGCTTGAAGATATCTTTGAGCTCGAGAAAATACGACTGCCCCTCTTCGGTTAACAGCAAAGTACGGTTACGTCGGAGGAACAACTTCATGGATAAGTATTCCTCAAGTGCTTTGATTTGATGGCTTACCGCAGCTTGAGTGACAAATAATTCATCGGCAGCCTTGGTAAAACTTAGGTGGCGAGCCGCGGCTTCAAACGCTTTGAGCGCATTGAGAGGGGGTAAACGTCGCTGCATGACTTTATTTTCTCTTGTTACATCAGCATGACATTAGCATAAGTTTTTCTAATGACAAGCCATACTTTAATTCGTTTTATTTTTGACCAGCAAATGTCTAATATTCACCCCGAAAGCAAAAATCCCATTTAAAACTCAGATTTTTACATTTCATTTACGTTAATAAATTTAACATTAACGTTAACATTTTATATTAATTTAATTAGGTGTGAACATGAAAAAATTACGTTTATTAGGTTTATCTCTTTTAGCATGCTTTAGCGTAACCGCTCAGGCTGTAGAACAACCACAACCCGTTGAGCTTCAAGCGCTAGTTATCGAAGCAATATCTAGCATTAACCTACAGGAAATCTTGCCTGTAAATGACGCACATATTTCAGTGCAACAACAATCAAAAGACTCTTTGCTGGAAGCTTTATCTCAAGCACAGCCCAAGCGTCTACTAGCGATGAATTACGAAGAGGCACCAGTTAGCGCTGAATAAGCCCAATTCACACCTGGTTTTTGGCCGATACAATGAAACTTAACTCATTGTATCGGTACAAACCACTCGCTAGGTATTACTGGTATCTAACGGTTCGAAAGACTTAACAAGGTCATCAAGCGCTTTCATTTGCGCTAGATAAGGTTCTAATTTTGCCAACGGTAAAGCGCACGGACCATCACACTTTGCTTCATCCGGATTTGGATGTGCTTCAATAAACAAGCCACCTAGACCTAACGCCATACCACTTCTCGCTAATTGCGCGGCTTGAGCTCGACGGCCATCTGCAGACGTTGCTCTACCTCCAGGCATTTGTAACGCGTGTGTAGCATCAAAAATAACCGGCGCGTAAGACTTCATTGCATCCATACCTAGCATATCGACAATAAGATTATTGTACCCAAAACAGCTACCGCGCTCACAAAGAATTATATTGTCGTTACCCGCTTCGCTAAACTTACCAATAATATGACGCATTTCATGAGGTGCTAAAAACTGGGGCTTTTTAACGTTAATCACATTACCTGTTTTTGCCATAGCGACGACTAAGTCAGTCTGGCGAGCCAAAAAAGCTGGCAACTGAATAACGTCGACCACTTCAGCGACGGGTGCTGCCTGATGGGGCTCGTGAACATCGGTAATCAAAGGCACGTTGAAAGTGCGCTTGATCTCTTCAAAGATTTTCAAGCCTTCGTCCATTCCCGGACCGCGATACGAAGTCACAGAAGAGCGGTTAGCTTTATCAAAAGACGCTTTAAACACGTAGGGAATGTTAAGTGCTTCGGTGACTTTGACGTAGTGTTCGGCGATCCTCATTGCAAGGTCACGAGACTCCAATACGTTCATTCCACCAAAGAGTACAAAAGGAAGATGATTGGCAACCTCGATGTTACCAACCTTTATCACTTGATTCGAAACTGACATAGATAATTTTCTGTGTTGTGTCATCGTCGTGCACTATTGCACGACGATAAAATTATGAAATAAAAGGGACTTGTTTAAGAATTGCGACTTTAGCTGTGAACGCCAACACCGCGAGCGCGCCGGCAAAGCACAGCCATTTACCCATTTTTGTAGAGGCTTTCTTAAGTGCGAACAACCCAAGTACTATATAGGCAATAACACCTATTAATTTTGCGGTTACCCATGCGGTGACAAACGGATATTGAGAGAGAATAACGCAAAGCGTGATAGCACTAACAAGTAAAAAGGTGTCGATCACGTGGGGAAGGATCTTCGCCCACTTCTTTTGCAAAACATCAGCATTAAACTGAGACCACACAAATCGAATAACGAAAAGCAGAATACTCAGCGCTACTGCCGTCAAATGGATGTGTTTAGCCATCATATACATAGGTTACTACGCCTTATTAATATTATTATTGGATTAATCGGTTTCTGGCTCGTCAGGGTAGGCATCTTGAATCGCCATAAACTTATCGACATTGGCAAGCAGATAGTCAACTAGTTTCGGGTCAAAGTGCTTGCCTTTTTCTTGTTCAAGAATCTCCATGACTGCGTCAACTGGCCAAGCATCTTTATACGGGCGAACATTGAGCAAGGCGTCAAACGCATCTAAGAGTGTTGCAATGCGACTCTCTAACAAAATATCAGCGCCTGCAATTTTATCAGGGTAGCCTTCTCCATCCCAACGTTCATGATGCTGTTTGGCCAAAGTTGCAGCAAGTTGTACCGTTGGTCGGGAGGAATCTTTTAAAATTTGATAACCAAACTCGGCATGCTGTCTTATCGCAAAGATTTCTTCCTCAGTCAGAGGTTCAGTTTTACGGAGTATTGCTCGAGGTACTTTTGAATTGCCAACATCGTGCAGTGGTATAGCGAGTTTCAGCGTTCTATTGGCACTTTCGCTAAGGCCAATCCCCCTGCCCATCAAGTGCGCCATGTGTGCCAAACGGAGTAAATGTCTACTTCCTGGGTCATCATGCTCTAATGCCTTACCCAATCGCTCAATGATTTCCCGCTGAGTTTCCTCTATTTCAATAGTTTTCAGTACATTATCAAAGGCAAGTTGAACACTATTAGAAAAACGTCTCACCAAATGTTTGTCGCTTTCACCAATACGCCGAGGTAAACCCGATAAATAAAGCAACGAGCCTTGTTGAGATTGACTATTACAGTAAGCCACTACATGATCTTCGGCATAAACGATTTCTTTTTTCGTCATGGCCTCGAGGCATAGCGCGTACTCTTCCGAGGTCACAGCGTTTTTGAGTGGAACCCCTTCTTTGTCTGCGTATTCTCCGTTACCAGCAAACACGTAAAGCTCCCCAGCCTTTTTACCAATCATGGGATTAGGAGAGGCGTCTGGGGTTACAGCAACGGCGGTAGTAATGTAAGCGGCATCTTTCGAACAACCCAGTATAGACGAGAGCTGCTGAATAATACCTTGCATAAATTTTTCGAGAGAGCTTGAAGAAAACAAGTCAACAGAAGCATCAATAATCTTCTCAAGACCGGCCCTGTTTTCTTCAATCACGATAATATCGCGGTAGGATCTGAGTGCAGCAATAATTACAGTGAACAGTTTTTGAGCAGTGAGCTCGGTCTTTGATTTGTAATCATTAATATCATAATTAACAATGACATCCCGCTCTGGTGCTTGCCCGGGCTGACCTGTTCTAAGAATAATTCGGGTAAAGTGGTTGTCTAAGTCGTTGCGAACATACTCTGCGACCTTTAGGCCAGCATCATCAGTTTCCATCACCACATCTAGCAAAACAACGGCAATATCCTTGTGCGTGCGAAACATTTCTTTCGCTTCATCACCATTGTAGGCACTGACGAACTCGAGAGACTTACCGTTTAGTTCAAAATCACTAAGCGCTAATTTAGTGACCACGTGAACTTCAGGTTCATCGTCTACAATTAAGATCTTCCAGCGACCAAGCTCTTCTTCGACGATGTCATCATCATCGTCGGCGAAAAATAAATCATCATCCATTACAACATCCTGCGCGATTTCGAATTGCTAAGATACCAATGAGTCTTAACAATTACAGTACTTTTTCTAAACATACTAGGTTAAATTTTCCAATAACCCAATGTTACCCTGTCGAGGCCGCTGTAATCTTGTACCGTTTTCACTTCTGAAAAACCACGTTGCACAAACAAATTTCGCACTGCTTGGCCCTGTTCAAACCCATGCTCAAACAATAACGCGCCAGCATCTACAAGAAACGATGGTGCTAGGTGGATAATATTACGAATGTCCTCTAACCCGTCCTCACCCGACGTAAGTGCACTATCAGGTTCGAACCTTAAATCCCCTTGTTGCAAATAGGGACTATTAGTTTCTACGTACGGTGGGTTACTTACGATTAGATTAAATTTAGCGTCTCCAACACTATCAAACCAATTGCTTTGTCTAAATGATGCATTATTAATTCTGTTTAACGTCGCGTTCTGTGTAGCCAACTCAACAGCATCAGCAACAAAATCCACACCAAGTACATGCGACGTTGGCAATTCACTGGCCAACGCCAAGGCAATTGCGCCAGTGCCGGTGCCCAAATCACAAATGTCTAATGTCTTACTTTTAAAAGTTGAGGCACATAATAGCGCTTGCTCAACCAACACTTCAGTGTCAGGGCGAGGAATTAAGGTGACTGGTGACGTTTTTAGTGTGAGTGTCCAGAAGTCTCGCACACCTGTAATGTATGCAACGGGTTTGCCTTTTGCTCGTTGCTTCACATAATCGATAAATGTGTTTTTTTGAGTATCGTCTAACTCATGTTCTGGCCAGGCAAAAAGAAAGCTCGTAGGTTTGTCTAACACATGGCAAAGCAAGACTTTGGCATCTAGATCGCTGGAGCTAGATGCCTGTAATTCCCCGTTTGCCCATGCTAATGCGTCGTCTATTCTCATTGAGGGAAGGATTATTCGTCAGAGAGTGACGCTAACAAATCGGCCTGATGTTCTTGCAAGATAGGATCAACTAGCTGTTTTAAATCGCCTTCAACCACTTCATCCAAGCGATAAAGTGTTAAGTTGATTCGGTGGTCGGTAACGCGTCCCTGTGGGAAGTTATAGGTACGGATACGCTCTGAGCGGTCACCACTACCAACGAGATTTCGTCGGGTAGAGGCTTCTTCAGCGGCGCGTTTTTCCTCTTCTATCTGGTTCAATCGAGCCTGTAGCACCGACATGGCTTTAGCACGGTTCTTATGTTGTGAGCGCTCGTCCTGACATTCAACCACTACGCCCGTCGGCAAGTGAGTCAATCGAATAGCAGAGTCGGTTTTGTTAACGTGCTGACCACCAGCACCTGACGCTCTAAAAGTATCCACACGTAAATCGGCAGGATTAATCTCAATAGCTTCTGACTCTGGAATTTCAGGTAGTACCGCAACGGTACAGGCCGAGGTGTGAATTCGACCTTGTGATTCTGTCTCGGGTACACGTTGAACACGGTGACCACCAGATTCAAACTTCATTACACCGTAAACGCCCTCGCCACTCAGGTTAGCGATAACTTCTTTATAGCCTCCATGTTCACCCTCATTAGCACTCACTAATTCAACACGCCAACCACGAGTCTCAGCGTAGCGGCTGTACATACGGAACAAATCTCCGGCGAAGATTGCAGCTTCATCACCACCCGCCCCTGCACGTATTTCAAGGAAGCAGTTGTGATCGTCATTTGGGTCGCGAGGTAGCAACAAAACTTGCAGCTCAGTTTCTAGACGCTCGATATCGGCCTTGGCAATTTTTAACTCTTCTTGCGCCATTTCACGCATTTCCGCGTCATCTTCCTCAAGCATTTCTAATGCTGAAGATAGATTTTCTTGGGCTTGTTGATAAGCATTAAAGCCTGCAACAACACTCTCTAGCTGGCTGAATTCTTTTGACAGGGCACGGAATTTGTCTTGATTACCTATCACGTCGGGGTCACCTAGCAGCGCTTGAACCTCTTCAAAGCGTTCTACCAGGTTTTCTAACTTTCTTACTACCGACTCTTTCATAATTTGTGTATTTACCTTATTTCTTTATGTCAGCTGAGCTACCAGACAAGGCCAGAGCTTGACCTAACCACTGACTCATATGCGGCTCATCATGTTTAGCAGCTTCTTTCAACGCCAATGTCGTTGGATGCAACAACGCATTGGTGAGTTTGTACGCCATTTCATTTAAAACGTCTTCAGCGGACTTTCCTTCCGCAAGCTGCGTTAATGCACGCTCAACAAGCTCATCCCGTTGCTGTGTGCCTTTCTCTCTGTATTCTTTCACTAAATCTATGGATTGCAGTGAATGCTTCCAGGTAAAAAATTCGTTAGCTTGATGCTCGATAAGCTTTTCAGCATCTTGCGCTGCCTGTTCTCTATTTTGAATATTTTGCTCTACGATATGTTGCAGGTCATCTACGGTATACAGGTAAGCGTCCCCCAGTTCATTGACTTCAGCTTCAATATCTCTGGGCACGGCTAGATCTACCAAAAACATAGGTACGTTTCGGCGCTTTTTCAACGCTTTCTCAACCATACCCTTTCCAATAAGTGGCAACTGACTCGCCGTAGAACTGATCACTATGTCAAATTCGTGCAAATGTTCAGGGATTTGCGCGAGTGTGTATACACTGGCGTCGAGACTAGCCGCAAGTTCTTCTGCTCTGGAAACCGTTCTATTGGCAACCGCTAATCGCCCCACTCCCTGCTCTTTCAAATGCTGAGCAACAAGTTCGATAGTCTCTCCCGCGCCAACCAAAAGCACTGAACGTTTTGGCAGCTCAGCAAAAATATGTTTAGCAAGCTGCACAGCGGCATAAGCCACACTGACAGCATTGGCACCGATATCAGTCTCGCTTCTTACGCGCTTCGCTACTGAAAATGTGCATTGGAACAGCTTTTCAAATTCACTGTTAACAACACCCGAGTGTTTTGCATCACCAAAGGCTTGCTTCACCTGACCGAGTATTTGTGGCTCACCTAATATCAATGAATCAAGACCACTGGCAACTCGCATTAAGTGCTTTACGGCATCGTCTTTTTGCAGCACATAGCTATTGTCGCAAATAGCGTCCTTATCTAATTGATGGAAATTCGCCAACCAGTCAATCAGCGCCTCGCCACTGTTATCAGGAGCATTGACATATAGTTCAGTGCGATTGCACGTAGAAACAATCACCGATGATTCAACCCAAGTCAGCTTTTTCATAGATGCCAACGCCTCCACCAGCAAATCTGGTGTAAAAGCCACTTTTTCTCGCAACGCGACAGGGGCAGTTTTATGGTTGATACCTAGGGTGAGTAGCGTCATTGATTCATATGGTTACGTCGTAGGGGCGGCATTGTACGAAAAAGCCAAAATGATTGAAAGTATCGACTGTTATGTGTTCCCATATCCCTACGATTTATTTTACCCATGCGAACATGCTTCGAATTGCCACCTTATTTATCGTGGTTGCCCTTTTTCTTGTCGGCTGTGCAAACCGACCAACAGGCCCACAACACCCAGTTAACCTGAGCTCTCAACTACAACGGGCTGCTGATATTTCGACATGGACGCTACGAGGAAAAATGGCTTTCATCAGCCCAGAATCCTCGCTTAGCGCTACAGTTAACTGGAATACCGATGAACTTGATTTCAATTTTCGATTAACAAACGTGCTTGGTGTCACCCTTGTCAATTTGTCATCAAATGATGGTGGTGCAGTATTAAAAGCCGACGGTAAAACGTATGAAGGAAGCGATCCCGCATATCTTATTTATCAAGCGTCGGGCCTGACCGTTCCGGTCAATCAACTGCTCTTCTGGATGAAAGGATTACCATTGCGGGAAGATACTTACACGGTAAATGACAAAGGGCTACTGAAAACACTTGAGGGGTTCTGCTATCAATGCGAACAATGGTCGGTGAGCTATCAAAATTACATGGCGGTTGAGAATGAGCAGGATCAAACTGTGTGGCTGCCTCGCAATGTAACCTTAACGTCAAAGTATGATCCAAACACAACAATAAAGATTAAAGTTTACCAATGGACAATCAACTAACAATTGATAAAGACTGGTGGCCTGCGCCAGCAAAGCTCAACCTATTTCTTCACATAGTGGGCAGGTATGAAAACGGCTATCACCAACTTCAGAGCTTATTCCAAATGCTTGATTGTGGTGATTCGCTAGCCTTTGACCTACTTGATTCGTCAAATATCGTTATGGAAACACCACTAAAAGGTGTTCCAGACGAGGATAATTTGATTATTAAAGCGGCTAAGCTACTTGCTAAACACTGTAACCTAACCTCGGGAGTGGCTATCTCTCTCAAAAAACACTTACCGATGGGTGGCGGTATTGGTGGCGGATCGTCAAACGCCGCCACCACCCTTGTAGCACTGAACCACCTTTGGCGGTGTAATTTGTCAGTAAAAACCCTTGCCAACTTGGGGCTACAACTAGGTGCTGATGTTCCTATATTTATTCACGGTCTAACCGCTTTTGCCGGCGGAGTTGGGGAGGAAATAACTCCAGCGCCTCAAAAAGAGCAATGGTTCCTCGTGGCAAATCCCGGCGTTCACATCTCAACTGCAGATGTTTTTCGCGATCCGGAACTGCCAAGAAACACTCCGATAATGGAATGGAGCGACTATACTTTCGAAGAAACACGAAATGATTGTCAGCAATTCGTCGAGGATCGCTATCCCGAAGTTGCAAAATTATTACAGTGGTTGTTACACTACGCACCGTCGCGAATGACGGGCACAGGTGCGTGCGTATTTGCTACCTTTAAGAGTAGGATGGAAGCTGAGAAAATTCAGGCACTTATGCCCAATTCTTGGTCAAGTTTTGTCTCAAAAGGTGTAAATATCTCACCATTACAAGAAAAACTAAAACTCGTGAACGCCACATCGGACATGAATTGAACAATTGGGGTATAGCCAAGTTGGTAAGGCAGCGGGTTTTGATCCCGCCATTCGTAGGTTCGAGTCCTGCTACCCCAGCCACCTCTTTTTTATCAATGCACTGAGGAACCACTTGTGCCAGATATGAAGCTCTTCGCAGGTAATGCCGTACCAGAACTTGCCCAGAAAGTCGCCGATCGCCTATATACTAAACTCGGAAACGCCAGTGTTGGCCGTTTCAGTGATGGCGAAATTGCCGTAGAAATACATGAAAATGTCCGCGGTTCGGACACCTTCATCATTCAATCTACATGCGCACCGACCAATGATAACCTGATGGAGCTTATCGTGATGATCGACGCCCTGCGTCGCGCGTCTGCTGGCCGAATCACTGCTGTTATTCCGTATTTTGGTTATGCTCGCCAAGACCGCCGAGTGCGCTCAGCTCGTGTACCTATTACCGCAAAAGTTGTGGCTGATTTCCTGTCTAACGTCGGTGTAGACCGCGTACTGACTATCGATTTACATGCTGAACAAATTCAAGGTTTCTTTGACGTACCAGTAGATAACGCATTCGGCACACCTATCTTACTTGCAGATATGGTACAGCGTCAGTTTGATGATCCGGTTGTAGTATCCCCAGACATTGGTGGTGTTGTGCGTGCCCGCGCAACTGCGAAGCTATTAAACGACTCTGATTTAGCGATTATCGATAAGCGTCGTCCAAAGGCTAACGTTGCTCAAGTAATGAACATTATTGGTGATGTGAACGGCCGTGATTGTATTATCGTTGACGATATGATTGATACTGGTGGTACATTAGCAAAAGCAGCTGAAGCGCTTAAGAGCCATGGTGCTCGTAACGTATACGCTTATGCCACGCACGCTATCTTTTCGGGTAATGCTGCCAACAACCTCAAAGAATCAGTGATCGATGAAATCATTGTTACCGACTCAATTCCACTAAGCAATGACATGAAAGCCATAGGTAAAGTAAAACAACTTACCCTTTCAAGCATGCTAGCAGAAACGATTCGCCGTATTAGCAACGAAGAGTCTATCTCTGCGATGTTCGAATACTAAGAACAAAGCGCAACAGCTTATTCGCCCGTTTTGAGAGGGAGCGATGAGCTTTTTATTGTACGCTAGCGGCATTCGTGGGGCTCAGCTTCAGCATCCTTGCCTTAGATGACAATAAAAAGCTCATCGCTCCTTCTCTCGTATTTCTTAGTTATTGTCAGCGAAACTGAATGAACATTAGCTCATTCGTCTCCTTCTAAAACCTCAGCCATTATTTGCCTTTATTTTCGTAGAAGATAAAGTTAGGTTACGTTCACAACATTGATAGATGGATTTAACCATGCGAAACAATTCTGCAAAAACACTGATTGCATTGATTGCAGTTCCCTTTTTCCTTGTCGGTTGCAATGAAAAAGCCAGTGAAGACGTTGATGAGACGGCATCGTCTTCAGCACCAACTGGTATAGAAGCAACACCCGCAGAGCAAACCATTGCGCCAGTAGAAACAGAAAAATCGGATACTTCAGGCATGGCAGAGACAACACTAGTAGGCACCATTATTTACAAAGATGTTGAAGGTGGCTTTTTTGCATTTATTGATGAGTCAGGCGCACATTATACCCTTCACAATCTTGAATCTGTTCACCAAAAAGACGGATTGATCGTTCGAGTTTCGGGTACGCCTCAACCAGACATGATGACAATCACCCAATTCGGAACTGTATTTGAAGTGACTAGTGTGGAAGTATTAGACGACAGCGCCGCGAAAAGTATTATTCAGAACAATACGATTTTGTAGTTCAAACCAACAGTATAACGTTTGTAACTGCGGTGCTATGGTGTTAGAATTCGCCGCCCTCAAATTTTGAGTGGCGGCTTTTTGCTTTTTTAAGCAGTTGAAAAGCCCGATAGCGTAGGTTTTGGTCGCAAAAATCTACAAATTACATTTTATTATTTTGGAGACAGTCAATGTCTGAAGCAATTTTTACCTTGGACGCTACCGTTCGTTCTGACCTAGGGAAAGGTGCGAGCCGCCGCCTACGTCGCGAAGACAAGCTTCCTGGTATCATCTACGGTGGCGAAGAAGCGCCTGTATCAATCACCCTTGCTCATAACAAGGTTTTCCAAGCTTCTGAATTTGAAGCATTCTACTCACACGTTCTTACGCTTAATGTAGACGGTCAGTCTGTAGAAGTTTTGGTTAAAGACATGCAGCGTCACCCGTTCAAGCCAAAAATCATGCACGTAGATTTCCAACGTGTAGTTGCTGGCCACAAAGTACACACTAACGTGCCTCTACACTTCATCAACGAAGATAGCTCTGCTGCAATCAAGGCAGGCGGTGTTGCAGAACACCACGCTACTGAAGTTGAAGTAACTTGTCTTCCAGCTGCACTTCCTGAGTTCATCGAAGTAGACATGGCTAACGTTGAATTAGGTCAAACTCTTCACCTTTCTGACCTAGCACTTCCAGAAGGCGTTTCTTCTGTTGAGCTAGCAAAAGACGACGAGTCACACGACCTAGCTGTTGTTACTGTTAAGGCGCCTAAAGGTGCTGCTTCTGACGAAAGCGAAGAAGCAACTGAGGAATAATCAGCTTGTCTGATATTCGTCTTATCGTGGGTCTGGGTAATCCAGGCCCCGAATATGATAATACCCGACACAACGCCGGAGAATGGTATCTCAACCAACTGGCGAGCACCTACAACACTCCACTAAAACCCGAATCTAAGTTCTTTGGTAAAACTGCAAGAATCACCATTGCAGGTCACGATATTCGCTTGCTCTACCCTACTACTTTTATGAACAAAAGCGGTCAAGGCGTTGCTGCGCTCGCGAACTTCTACCGAATTGAACCAGAACAGATCCTAGTTGCCTTCGATGAACTGGATTTACCACCGGGAGTGGCAAAATTTAAGGTAGGTGGCAGCTCTAGCCAGAACGGCGTTAGAGACATTGTGTCAAAACTGGGTAACAATAAGAATTTCTTGCGCTTGCGCATAGGTATTGGGCACCCTGGCCACAAAAGCCGAGTTACCGGCCATGTATTAGGTAAACCGCCCGCAGATGAAAAAGAGGCCATTGACAGTGCCATTGACGAAGCAGTTCGTTGTACAGAAATACTGTTGAAGGGCGACCTAAAGCAAGCACAAAACCGGCTACATTCCCACAAAGGGTAGCCTTTACAGAATAACCTTCTAACAAGGATCCACGACCATGGGTTTTAAATGCGGTATCGTAGGCTTGCCAAATGTGGGTAAGTCCACATTGTTTAATGCGCTGACTAAAGCGGGCATTGAAGCAGCTAACTTTCCTTTTTGTACCATCGAGCCTAACACTGGCGTAGTGCCTGTTCCAGACCTACGTTTGGACAAATTAGCCGCTATTGTAAGCCCAGAAAAAGTGATTCCCACCACCATGGAGTTTGTGGATATTGCGGGTCTGGTAGAAGGCGCTTCAAAGGGCGAAGGCCTAGGTAACAAGTTCCTCGCTAACATTCGCGAAACCGATGCCATCGGACACGTGGTGCGTTGCTTTGATGACGAAAACATTGTTCACGTTGCAGGTAAAGTAAGCCCGCAGGACGATATTGATGTCATCAATACTGAGCTTGCACTTGCTGATCTAGAGACCACAGAAAAGGCTCTCATTCGCGTAGCTAAGCGCGCTAAAGGCGGTGATGCCGATGCCAAGTACGAACTTAAAGTGCTTGAAAAGATCAAGCCACACCTTGATGAAGGCAAGTTACTCCGCTCTGTAGAGCTTAGCCCTGAAGAATTGGCAGCCATCAGCTACATGAACATGCTCACACTTAAGCCAACCATGTATGTTGCAAACGTCAACGAAGACGGTTTTGAAAACAACCCCTACTTAGACAAAGTCAAAGAAATTGCAGCGCAAGAAAACGCTGTGGTTGTTGCGGTATGTGCTGCAATTGAATCAGAAATTGCTGAACTTGACGACGAAGAACGTGACGAATTCATGGAAGATATGGGCCTTGAAGAACCAGGCCTTAATCGTGTTATTCGCGCAGGTTACAACCTACTTACGCTAAAAACCTACTTTACGGCAGGTGTAAAAGAAGTACGTGCATGGACCTTCCCTGACGGTTCAACCGCACCTCAGGCAGCAGGTAAAATACACACCGACTTTGAAAAAGGCTTTATTCGCGCAGAAATCGTTGGCTACGACCATTATGTTGAGTTCAACGGTGAACAAGGCGCTAAAGACGCTGGTAAGTGGCGTTTAGAAGGTAAAGATTACATTGTACAAGACGGTGATGTCATTCATTTCCGCTTTAACGTGTAACTCGCCAATTATCGTTAAAAAATCCCAGCCTTAGCTGGGATTTTTTTAAAAGGTAAACCTACCAGCCCATCACTGTTTTTAGTATTGAGGTTAGCTTCTCGGCATTTTGATGGTGCTGAGCAACTCTTGGATGCGCACCGTATCCATTAAACTCAAAGACAGTCGTATAGATGCGCGTGCTATCTCCCTCGTTATCTGGTGATACTTTTATCTTATTGACTGCATTATCAATATATCCGGGCCAACGCTCATCGCGAGAAGCGTCCATACTTCCTATAGCACATACAAAGGTTGCATCAGGGTGCAGTCGCATCAGCTCTCGAATAAATGCTTCATAGGCGTTCTGAATTTCCTGAGGTGTTGCCAACAACTTTCGCTCATTTTCAATAAGCCACTTATCGTTCTGTCCCAAATTAACCACCACGACATGAGGTTGCCATTGTTCAAAATCCCATGTTGAATCATTATTACTCTCGCCAGTCAGTTGGTCGTAATACTCAGGCATAATGAAATCAAACCAACTCACCATAAAGCCGATACCGCTCTTAGCGATAGAGTGAAACTCAGCGTCGAGATTTCGGGCTGTGATCGCAGCATAAGACAGGTAGTGATTCTTCTCTGAGGCTAAATTATCCCGATTATTATCAGCAGCCTCATTGCCCATACCCACAGTAATCGAATCACCATAAAAAAGGATCCTCCTCCTTGATACTAGAGCACTGTCTAAAAGTACTTCTTCACTATCAAGAGCAACACCATGGAAAAACGTACCGCCCTCTGCCCCTTCCGTTCTTTTAAAGAGTGTTACAGAGGAAACATCAGTGTTTATTGCATAGCTGATGTCGTATTGATGCCGTCCTTTCTTCGTATTCAACACTAAAGGAAAGTCCTGATTGTCATTAATAATCACATTGAAGTAGTTGTTACCCGTATCATCATCTAAATCGAGCACTAGTTTGCGCCCTGAAAACGAAAACGACACACTGGTTCCAGGCCATGTTAAATAAGCACTTTCTTGATTAAAGCTTATTCTCCCACTGTATCTAAACTCATCACTATTTGAAGAGTAATTACCATTTGGATTAAGCGCATTCGCATGAAAACTCAGCAACATCAGTATTGTGCTGAGTACCTTAGACACCTTGATGTTTTGTAGTAATCTATTCACAGTAATCCTTATAACGATTGTACATGGCTTTTCAAAGGCCCTTTTCCATCAACAAAGATAACGAAAATTATATGATGAAGTCGACATTAATAACGCTGATGCTACTCGTTGCTGTAAAAAGCGGAGCACAAGAACAGAACATTGATCAACATTGGTACTCTGTGCCCAATGAGGATTTGATTACACTTGAAACCCTAGAAGGCAACGTAGTTTTTGCTCTTTCAGAACGACTGGCCCCGAAACATGTGCAGCGTTTTAAAGCACTGACGGCTCAAGGCTTCTTTAACGACCAATTTTTTTACCGAGTAGTCGACGGATTTGTTGCTCAAGGCGGAAGTAACGGCAATCACTCAGAAGACACAAGAAATTCTGGGACACTAGACGCAGAATTCGTCGTTAAGCCGTCAAAAGACGTCGTGGTGATAGAACATAACGATATGTTCGCACCCGCAACAGGCTTTTTAGTTGGCTTTCCCGTTGGCTTAGATACCGAGCGTAACGAAATGTGGGGTTTACACTGCCCTGGCACGGTCGCTTTTGCTCGAGATGTTGCTAAAGACACAGCAAGCACAGAATTTTATGCGGTAATAGGGCAAGCACCCCGCCATCTGGACAGAAACATGTCGGTGATAGGTAAAGTAGTAAGCGGTATGCCTGTGTTGCAAAGCCTATTACGTGGCAATATGGAAAATGCTGGCGTGTTGGATGTAATGGAAGAGAAAAATAAAATCATTTCAGCCACTATAGGTGCCGATCGCCCTATTTTCATCCAAAAAACCAGTCACCCTGAGTATGAAAAACGAATAAATACGGGTAGAAATCTAGATAACCCATTTTTTCACGACAATATTTTCGGCCCAAGAGCCATTGATGTGTGTTATCACCAACTCAAAGTTACCTCAACACCTTGGTAGCAATGCCTTTATTTTGCCAATTATGTTCAATTTAAACCCAGTTTGCTGATAAATACGACTGCAAAGAACAGATATTGAGCACTTAGAAAAAGTTAGTAAAAAAGGGGTTGACGGTGCGCATTCATATCAGCATAATACGCGCCACTTCCTGAGAGGGAAAAGAAAAAAACCCGGAGGCTATGTAGCTCAGTTGGTTAGAGCACATCACTCATAATGATGGGGTCGCAAGTTCGAATCTCGCCATAGCCACCACTCTTTTTTTACACTCTTAAAGGAAAGTCTGACTGCGCGGAAGTGGTGGAATTGGTAGACACGCTGGATTTAGGTTCCAGTGCTTCACGGCGTGAGAGTTCAAGTCTCTCCTTCCGCACCATTATTGGGGTATAGCCAAGTTGGTAAGGCAGCGGGTTTTGATCCCGCCATTCATAGGTTCGAGTCCTGTTACCCCAGCCATATTCAAGAAACCGGTCTTATGACCGGTTTTTTACTTTCTACCGACCTTTAATTTTAATCACTTCAATCTTTCCCCCTCCGTGATAGTATAAAGCCATACACAATAATAAAAATATGCCTACTACCCGCTATTCAGCGCGACTATAAATAAAACAACAAGGGAATTTCTGTGATCAACGACATTGTATCGGCCGTCAATAATGTGCTTTGGGGCAACGGCCAGGTTCTTATTTTCATGCTTATCGCCTGTGGTGTCTGGTTTACCGTTAAGCTCGGTGGTGTCCAAATACGCCATTTCGGTCATATGTTTACCCTACTCAAAGGTAGTAACAAATCATCAAGTGAGGGCATTAGTGCATTTCAGGCATTGTGTACTAGTTTGTCTGCACGAGTGGGCACAGGAAACTTGGCTGGTGTCGCCGTGGCAATATCTCTGGGCGGTTCTGGTGCTATTTTTTGGATGTGGATGATTGCACTTTTAGGCATGGCCACCGGCTTTGCTGAAAGTGTTTTAGGCCAACTTTATAAAGTTAAAGATGAAAACGGCGAGTTTCGTGGTGGGCCAGCCTATTATATAAAACAAGGTTTGAACAAAACATGGCTCGCAGTAGCGTTTTCACTGTTTTTGTTTTTTGGCTACGGATTCGTGTTCAGTGCGGTACAAGCCAACACCATTACAGATGCACTGAATAATGCGTATCAATTCCCCAGTGAATATACCGGTATTGTGATCATTGTAATGGCTGCACTTATCGTAGTTGGCGGCTTGCGAGGCATTGCGCGATTTGCTGAATACGTGGTGCCGTTCATGGCTGTGGGTTATGTTTCAGTGGCGTTGGTCATTACCGTGCTAAACATAGATTTACTCCCCGCCATGCTACTAGATATTGTTAAATCTGCGTTCGGTCTTCAAGAGGCCGGTGCAGGCGCATTGGGAGCGGCGATAAAGAACGGTATTCAGCGAGGGCTATACTCTAATGAAGCTGGTAGCGGCTCAGTTCCCCATGCTGCTGCAAGTGCGGTTCCCTACCCTAACCACCCAGTCTCGCAAGGGTATGTACAAATGCTGGGGGTATTCATTGACACTATGATCCTATGTACGGCCACTGCATTCATCATCCTTCTTGCTGGCGGCTCTAGCTCTGATCAAATGGAAGGTATTCGTCTTACTCAAGAAGCCATGAGTAGTCATTTAGGCACTGGCGGCACTGACTTTGTTGCAGCAGCAATCAGCTTATTTGCATTTACCTCAGTGGTTGCTAACTACGCCTATGGCGAGAGTAACCTGCACATGTTTAAACTGGACAACCGTGCTGGTCGCGCTGCCTATACTATCGGTTACCTCGCAATGATTTATTGGGGTGCGCAAGCAGCCCTACCTCAAGTGTGGGCAATGGCAGACATGGCGCTAGGATTAATGACGGTCATTAACATCATTGCCATTGTATGGATGACACCTACGATTGTATCAATCAGCAAAGACTACTTTACAAAGCATGATAAGGGTGAAAAACCTGAGTACAAAACTGGCGACTGTGAAATTCAAGGTAAGTCAGAAGAAGGTATTTGGTAAGCCATTGGCGCTTAATGATAAGCAACACACTTTTCGGCGTGCAGTAAAAAGTGTGTTGCTTTTCCGTACAACTACTCAATCACTACGCAAGCGTATTTAGGGCCAGAAACACCATCTACATCGGGCCCTCTGTGTATCATTAGAGAACGGCCTCTTAACTCATTTAAAGTGAGCCCTTTACCTATCACAGGCGCTACAACACTCCCACTCTCATCAACTTCTAAAGGTGGCAAGTCTCCTTTAGGCTTCATCATCGCCATGTGCATGCGGTGCTGTTCTGGCGTCATGGAAGACATATCCATACCTGCCATCATAGTCATATCGTGTCCATAGTGTTCACCTGCGGCTAGACCCGCTTTTTGCTCACCATTTAGCATTCCCGCATCGCATGAAGGGTTTTCATGAAAGTGCAATCCATTGAGACCTGGTGGAAGGCCTTCAGCATCTACCTTTACCATGACTCCCTCATCCACGGCAGTGATTTCAGCAGTACCCAATGATTGAGCTACACCTAAATTATTAATTTTGTGAATAGGAAACTGTAGAACGTCTCTTGGATCGAGTGTTGTCAAAATTTCTCGGAGCGGTGTTTCCATATGATCAGGTAAGTTACCGCGAAGTGCTAAAAGTGAATAATCCAAAGCCCCCTTTGTATCGCTCATCATTTTTCGATTAACAGCCAAGTGAGCCAGCACAGCTTCATCAGATGGCATAAGAGCCAACGCTCTTTCTAGCACACTTTTACCCTCATCAAGACTTCCTTGCTTTGTTAACAGCCAGCCTTGAGTATCGATGACTGCTGGGTTAGTGCTATCGATATTACTGGCCTTATCAAGCAAGGCAGACGCCAAAGACAAATCGCCATCACTATCAATAATCGTCATCGCCTGCATCGCTAGTGCGGGGACACTAAATGGTGTAAGTGAAACTGACTTTGCGAATAGCTCCTGTGCCAGTGCGAGTTCGCTTCCAGAATAGGCCGTAAGCCCCTTTTCGTAATAGAGTTCTGAAGATAAAGGGTTTGCAGCGATTGCTTGGTCAAAAAGTGGCAATACGGATTTGTGGTCATTTGCGGCCATACCAGACGAGTGACTATGTTCTCGATGATCATGCGCAGCACCAATCAACGCCATCCAATAATCGATCTGTGTAGGAGCCAGAGAAGTCGCCTTTGTAAAAGCCGCTTTTGCCTCATCATTTTGCATATCGTTGTAAAACAGCACTCCTTGTCTGTAGTGTATTTCGTGTGCATCGGGGTATTTCACTAATCCTTGAGACAGCAATCGATTTGCCTCGTAGGTGTCGCCTGCCGCAAGATGCAAATCAGACAACACTAGTAATGTTGATAGGTTGTTAGTTGACTCGTTTAGTTCGCTCATTACCAATTGAATCAATGAGTTACCAAGGCCGACTTGCATGGAAAATTCGCCTAGTGGCGCTATTTCCGATGGCTGCAGTGGACGAGATAGGCTGTCAAAGTAGCGCGCGACTGCTATTTGTTGGCCATTATTATTACCTGCTAATGTGTAACTCTTTAATAATTCAAGTTCCTTCAAGCGAATAAGCTGGTTAGACCGTGGCTCAAGTCCTTCTAGCAGAGCAATTGCTTCGTCGTGATTGCCCTGTTGGTTTAACAGTCGGGATTGCGCTAATAATGATGGAAACAACTTAACAGCGTCTGTTTGACTTATCGAACTGTAGACCGCCAGACCTTTCGCAGTTTCGCCAATAAGGCTGTAGGCTTCCAGCAGCCTTATTTTCGCTTCGTAATGAAGGTTATTCTCATCATTCATCACTGGTAAAGATTCATAAGGCGAGAGCAGATGCGTAATGTCCACATATCGCTGCGCTACCCGATAAAGCTCTGCAAGCTCGAGTACTTCTAACGATAGTGCCTCACCGTCTAGCCACTGATTGCGTTGCTCAGTGTAATCAATAGCATCGGAAATGTTGCCTTGCTGTAAGTTGAACCAAATTAAATACTTATAACCACGTAAATCTGGCCGTTCGGCACTTACTGCTCGATTAAAATGAGGAACACCCTTGGCGTATCGCTGTTCATTGAACGCCATAATTCCCATCAAAACATAGGGCGTACTAAAATCAGGATAAGCATTGATAACACGCTTTAGCGCAGCTTCAGCTTGAGAAAACTTCTCTTGTTTGATCAGTGCAACGGATGCCAGATAAAGGCCGTACATATCTTCAGGGTAACGTTTAAGGTAATTTGCCAATCCTTGAGATGCTCTTGGATCACCTGCTAACATGAGCTGAGCTATAAACGAAAGTGCTTCCGGATCTTTAACACTATCTTGCAATGGGGGGGCTACGATATATTCAGCCATACCGCGATTAATATCGTTAAGTTGACTTTTTGAAAGTAATTCCATCAAACCAGAGTCTGACCAAATCCCTGAACTATACCGCTTTTCTAATTCAGTTGGAGTAGCGGTTAGACCAGCATGCAAGCTTGTTGACAATAATACGGTTATCAACGCCGTCGCAAAGGCTATAGACTTAACTACTAAACGCAATTTTCCTCGAACAGTACACGACATAAAGTGTCCTTAACATAAATCAAACTGCCAGTTCGTATCCCCACTTTTCCTGTAGTTCAGCGATTTTTATTTTAACTGATGGGGGTATCATAGAAATATAGTGCTTATATTCATCGTTTGCTGTTGTTGTGATGTTCTTTGTAACTTGCTCGTACGAAGCGGTTCTCGTGGAGAATGCCAAAGCTCGTTGTTTAATCACACCGCGCTCCACTCTTTGAGCGCCCCAGTACTTACCTAAAAAAACATCAAGCGTTGATGGTATACCGTTGCGCTGTGTTACCTCTTCGTACTTTACCGTCACAATCCGTTCATCACACGGGTTTACGGTAGCGTCCCACACAGTGTCTACATGGAATAAAAACTTGGTAATGCTTTCAACCGAGTATTGCCAAGGTTCGTATTGCATATAATTAGCAAAAAAATTAGACATAACTATTGATAGTGGATCTCTAAGACACCTAATTACCACTGCATTTGTATCAAGATGACGTATAAAAGGTATTCGAAGCCCATTAAATAGGTTTTTGTCTACACTAGCTGTGCTTTGGTCATAGTAAGTAGGATCGCTCAACGTTTTTTGGTTCGCACAATTCCATGCATCGTCAGCTAAGCTCCACCATTCATCAGTCTTGTTAACAGTGAGAGAAGAAATGACTCTCGGTATCACATCTGACTCACCGTAACTGCTCGCTACAAAATTCGAGCAAAGCAACCTTTCTAACAGCGTTGAGCCACAGCGCGGAAAGCCAACAATAAATAGATGAGGCGAGCTGCTATCACTTTCCTCTTTTACTACGCGGGTCGAGGGTACAAATTGAGACACGCATGCCCGGTGTTTCTCCAATATTTGCCAATCCCTATCAGTTGATTTCTTTCTACCCTGTTTTTGCGCTACTGCGGTTTCGTACGCTAATTTGTAATTCCCTGATAGTCTTGCCTGTGCTAAACGCTCACCTAGATATGCACGTTGTGTATCTTGGTTGCTATTTGATAGTTCCTGTTTAGCCTTATCTAGATACTGATATGCCTCGCTCATGCGATTGAGTTTTCTGGATAGTTTTGCCGCTAAAATATACCCATGAGCACTATGGTTACCTTGCTCGAGTATATCAATAACAAGGTCTAACGCCTGTTGATCAGTATTCTGTATTTCCAAAATACTCGCCTTGGTAAATAGCAGCTCAGGATGATTTGGAAACTTTCGCAACGCGTCGTCGAGCACTGCGAGCGCTGCTTCGTCATCGAGTGAACGATGGTAAGTGTTTGCTAACGCTAATCTGTGTACTACTTCATCAGGTTGCTTTTTTATCAAGGTGCGAATGTATTTAGCAGCACACTTGTTTTGGTTTAAATACGTGTAAATATCCACTGCTAACTTTAAGCCTCTCAAATCAGAAGAAAAGGCTTTCTCATTAGCTTCAATGAGCGTTAAAACATCGGCGCGGTTGCCAGACTGATAAAGTGCATTGGCATAGTTAAGCAGGTACGGAAGTTTACCGTTTTGACTGTCATAAATTGACTTAAAAAGCACAGCACTTTTAGCGGCATGACCTAGTGAAGCAGCATGTAAGGCTCTCAAATAAATCGTTTGAGGATGGTCTTTAACCTTACGTTCTACATGTTCACATATATCAAGGCACAGTCGCCAGTTACCCTGCTGTGCGAGACTCTGAGCATCGGATAACGCTTGCTTAATAAGGACTTTTTTAGGTAAGCCTGTCCACGGCTTGCTAGATATCTTTATCAAGCAACACGACGAAGGTGTTTTATTATTGCCACACTGACATCGAGGCATTTATGACCACTCAATAAGGAAGGCAGCCCATTGGCTGCCTTCATCGAAAACGAATGAGTACTTAAAGCTTACGCTTGTTTCTTCGGGAACGGAACACAAATAACCCAGCTAACCCACCAAGAGCAAAGATAGATGGTGCGGATACCGCGGCCACTGGCTCAGTCAAGTTGATAGTGAGTGTACCGCGGTCGGTAAGGCTGCCATCAGTGCCTTCAAATACCGCTTGATATGTACCTGCGGCAAAGCCAGTTGAATCCCACTCAAAAGCGTATGTTCCAGGAGTGAAACTATAGGTGGAGGCATTAACCGCACCGCCCGAGCTATCAAGAAAACTCACAAACGACCCCGTCACAGTATCCAAATCAGGGTCCGTCATGACAATGGTTTCAGATATCGTATCGCCTACAAGCGCATTAACTACATCGTCAACCACCGTTGGAGCCTGATTCGTGACAGTGCCCGTATCAACCGCATCAAAAAGCCATACAAATTCTACGGAACTTCCGTCAGCAGCGTCTATGGTGCCACTGAAGGCTTGGTCGGCACCATCATTACCCGAATTGTCAGCGAATTGTGGATTAGTAACCGTTATTTGACCCGTACTATCAATACTGTAGCCAGAAGCTTGTGCAGTCATTCCTAAAGAGAGATGCGTATCGTCGTAGGTAACATTACCGATCACATCTAAATTGTCGCTATATGTCGTTCCTCGAACAACCTCTTGTTGAATATTTTCTATATCGAAAACAATGGGTGAGTTAGCATTACTTCCATCCCAGAAAATAGAGGACGTAGTACCGTAACTATTGCGAGCATTTGGAACGCCGCCCACCCAGCTACTTGAGCCCCAGGAAATGGTATACAAACCAGCAGAGGGCAGCTGAAAACTAAAATCTTCAAACACGGCAGCTCTTCGGGTATCGCTCGTGTTCTGGGTGACTGTAGTGCGGCTGACACTGCCAACCCCTCCACTTACGGATAAACTTGCAATACCGCTATGAGGGAAGCTACCTGCAGAAGTACCATTTTGAAGTCGCCAAAACGATGTAGCGTCAACAGACACAAGGCCAGTAGCACTTACGCTTGGAACAACCGCGGCCCCACGAAAGTGAGTTGCATGAGCTGTGGAAGATAAGAACGCAGCGGCAACTGCTGCAGAGACAAGTGTGAGTTTAACGGTGTTTTTCATGCCCAGTTTTTCCTTAGTATTTCCGCTACCACTAGAAGGTTCGCTTTATACTTAGGTCTAAGCCATTTTTATGCCATTTTATAACTGACTGAAATTTAAACACCTTTAACTTTAGCTCAATTACAATTGTAAATTTTATTGACAATTAATTTACAATTACAAAGCAATAAACGACACGAACCTGATTTAAAAAAGCATTCGAATGAGCTGTATAAAGAGTAAAATCCCCATAAGGGGCCATATCCAACGGGCCCATTTTGCAGCATCTTCGTTACTAATACGCATTTTGGAGCGTTCTAATAGCGGTACCACAATAGCCAACAGTCCGAAAAGTACTGCTAGTAAAATTATCACTTCCATTTTTGAGCTCCTATTGCATAAGCCAGCACTTGTTGTTTTAGAGGGGTAAAGCGTTGTACAAGTTTTAATACCTTGTTCCTAGCTGAAGATACCAAAGAATTTGAGTTACTAAACACAGAATAAAACCCATCCATCGCAGACATCATTAATAGGTTATCTCTACGTCTTGGAGTTTCATAATCAGTAATTAGCAAGTTTGAAAACTCTACTGACTTAATGTCTGAACAACGCTCCACACAATCGAGTAGCGCACTCACATCCTTAAATCCGAGGTTAACTCCCTGGCCCGCAAGCGGATTAATGGTATGCGCAGCATCGCCAATCAAGATAGACGATTGAGAGACATACTTAGTTGCATGAGAACGCGTGAGAGGAAAAGAAGCACACTCCAGCACATCGAAATCATTATTGTTAAGCATTAATTCGTCTGGAAACTCAGATATAATCTTGGCTTTGAGCTGATCAGGCGAGAGTTTTTTAAGACCATTCAGCGTATTCTCACTGTCATACCACACAAGCGACGCGTAACGACCGAATAAAGGCAAAAATGCTTTAGGGCCCGTCGGTGTAAATTGCTGCCACGTTATTGGTTCGGCTTTGTTAGCCATTTCGACCAAGATACCCATGGCATGTTGCCTGTACTGCCAACCTGCTTGTCCAATACGAGCAACGTTACGAACATGAGAGTTTGCCCCATCCGCCCCTATCAACCAGCGCGCCTCAAAAGACTGACTTCCTACTGTGATAGTTGAACTATCTGTGCCAATAGACAAATCAGTAATATGGTCATCAGTAAACCACACAACGTTATCGAACGCTTTTAGTGCTTGGTGACAGCCCAACTGAATCAGGCGATTCTCTACAAAATAGCCCAATTGAGGCATGCCAATACTGCTTGCGGTAAAGTCAGTGCGTGAGTCAGCGTTTTTCCCAAACACTCAGTCCGGTGTAGGGTTTTAACCCGCATGGCTGCGATATGACGCCATGCTCCAAGGGCATCCAGTAAATCAGCCGATGTCTGACTGATTGCTGATACCCGAATATCTGGTTTACTTTCCCGATCGAATGGCGAGGGCATATGCGGCTCGACTATCGCGACGCGGCAGCCCTTGCTTGCTAAACCAAGCGCCGTAGCTGCACCGACCATACCTCCACCATTGATACAAAAATCGTACATCTTCACTCCTGTATGCATACGCTAGGTAATATTACTCATTTACACCCTCATAGTTAACTAAAAACGAATCGACGCTTGCGTTAGATTAAGTCGGGCAACCTGTACATTAAAATCTTGGTCTATTCGTTCATAGTACTGGGCAACGACCCTCTTTAGCGCTAAAATACGCGGCTATTTTGAACATATTCCCTGATTCTACGCCACGGCAATATCAGCAAGGTGCTGAGCGAACTTAAAAATACGTAATGTCAGTGCGTTACAGGATGCTACAACAGGTTGATGAATAGTTGTTATGACTAAAAAGCTGTATATAAAAACGTGGGGCTGCCAAATGAACGAGTATGACTCGGAGAAAATGGCTGACCTATTAGATACGACTCACGGATTCACTGCGGCGCAAGAGCCAGAAGATGCAGACGTTATTTTGCTCAACACCTGTTCGATTCGTGAAAAAGCACAAGAAAAAGTGTTTCACCAACTAGGTCGGTGGAAAACGTTAAAACAAGACAACCCCAACTTGATTATAGGTGTGGGAGGATGCGTAGCGTCACAAGAAGGTGACACCATCAGGCAGCGAGCGCCCTACGTTGACCTAGTATTTGGTCCACAAACCCTTCACCGCCTCCCAGAAATGATTAACGAAATTAACGGCGGTGCCAAATCAGTTATCGACGTTAGCTTCCCCGAGATAGAGAAATTTGATCGTTTACCTGAGCCACGCGCTGAAGGGCCTACGGCATTCGTATCGATTATGGAAGGTTGTTCGAAATACTGTACTTTTTGTGTGGTTCCTTACACTCGAGGTGAGGAAGTCAGCCGCCCAGTAGATGACGTATTACTTGAGATCGCACAGCTTGCTGAGCAAGGCGTACGTGAAGTGAATTTGCTGGGTCAGAACGTAAATGCTTACCGCGGTGATCATCACGATGGCACGGTTTGCCGCTTCTCTGAGTTGTTAGAACTAGTTGCCAGCATAGATGGTATTGACCGTATTCGATACACCACATCGCACCCGGTAGAATTTACCGACGACATCATCGAAGCCTATGCGTCTATTCCAGAATTAGTCGATCACCTTCATCTACCCGTACAAAGCGGCTCAGACCGCGTACTCAACCTTATGAAGCGCGGTCACACAGCGCTTGAGTATAAGTCTAAAATTCGTCGTCTTCGTAAAGTTCGCCCAAATATCTGTATGTCGTCAGACTTTATCATTGGTTTCCCAGGTGAAACCGATGCAGATTTCGAAGCTACTATGGACCTCATTCAAGCCGTAAATTACGACTTGAGCTTCAGCTTTATTTACAGTGCGCGTCCTGGCACTCCAGCAGCTGATGCCGTAGACGATGTGACAGAAGACACCAAGAAACAACGTCTTTACTTGCTTCAACAACGAATAACTCAACAAGCACTTCGCATTGCGCGTGGCATGCTAGATACAGAACAACGTATTCTTGTTGAAGGACCATCAAAGAAAAACCCAATGGAGCTTTCAGGACGTACTGAAAACAATCGTGTGGTTAACTTTGAAGGTAGCCCGGATATGATTGGTGAATTCGTGGATGTAAAAATTACTGACGTATTCACAAACTCACTTCGTGGTGAGCTAGTTCGTCGTGAAAAAGATATGGGACTACGCGTTGCAGTTTCTCCTCAATCTATTGTGGCGAAACATCAACCTAACCAGCCAGATGAACTCGGTGTTGGTCAATACACACCGTCTCAATAAAAGATTAGAGAGGAAATAAGAAACTTGAGTACTTTGGTAAGCAGCGAATTTAGTTTAGAACCGGCAGATGCAAAGCGCCTGTCTAGTTTATGTGGCCCGTTTGATGACAATATCAAACAAATAGAACGTCGACTCGGCGTTGAGATCACCTATCGCAACAATGACTTCAAGGTGTTAGGTGAGCCACAACAAATGAATAGTGCCGCCGAATTACTCAAGTTACTCTATATCGAGACTCAACCGATTAAAGGGCGCATTCCTGAACTAGAGCCTGAGCAAGTTCATTTGGCCATTCAGGAAGCTCGAGTGTTAGAGAAAGAGTCGACACATGCCTACGGAAAAGAAGTCAACATCCGGACCAAGCGCGGTGTTATAAAGCCTCGCAACCCCAACCAAGGCCAGTACGTAGCCAATATTATCAACCATGATATTACGTTTGGTATTGGCCCTGCGGGTACCGGTAAAACATATTTAGCCGTCGCCGCTGCAGTAGACGCCCTAGAGCGCCAAGAGATTCGTCGGATTCTGCTCACTCGTCCAGCGGTAGAAGCCGGAGAGAAACTCGGCTTTTTACCTGGTGACTTGTCACAAAAAGTCGACCCTTACTTGCGCCCTTTATACGACGCGCTATTTGAAATGCTTGGGTTTGAAAAAGTCGAAAAGCTCATGGAGCGGAACGTCATAGAAGTGGCTCCCCTAGCCTATATGCGTGGTCGTACATTAAATGATGCGTTTATTATTTTGGACGAGAGTCAAAATACCACTGTTGAACAAATGAAGATGTTCCTCACCCGCATAGGATTTAATTCAAAAGCGGTAATTACAGGGGATATCACCCAAGTCGATTTACCTCGCGGTGCACGTTCAGGTTTACGACATGCGATTCAAGTGCTTGAAAGCGTGAACGACATATCGTTTAATTTCTTCAATGCCGATGATGTTGTGAGGCATCCAGTGGTTGCTCGTATCGTCAGAGCTTACGAAGTACACGACGCTGAACAAGAGCGCATTCGCAAAGAGAAGAAAGAGCAAGCGCTCAAACAGCAGGCTGAAGATAACTCTGGGTCGAATGCCAATAGTGGTGATGACGAGTGAGCGCAATCGTCGACTTACAGCAAGCCTACGAGGGGGACTCGGATAGTATAGCGTCCATCCCTCCTCTTGCAGATATTCAGTTATGGGCAAATGCGGTACTCACTGCAGAGGCGCTAGACGAGCAAGAGTTTACGGTACGCTTCGTAGGCGAACAAGAATCTCAAGGGCTCAATAATGAGTACCGTGGTAAAAACAAACCTACCAATGTACTTTCATTCCCCTTTGAAGCTCCGCCGGGAATAGAAATCCCACTGCTCGGAGATTTAGTCATTTGTGTACCAGTGATCATCAGTGAAGCATCAGAACAGTCAAAAACATCCAATGCTCATTACGCTCACATGATAGTGCATGGACTTTTGCATCTGCTTGGTTACGATCATATCGAAAATGACGAAGCGGAAGCAATGGAAGCCAAAGAAATCGCTATTTTGTTAACTTTGGGTATAGACGACCCCTATCAAGCACAGTAAGTTATTCATTAATAGCCCCAGAATCATGGGAAGAAATATTAAGGGATAATGCTGTGCTGGAAATCAACGACATAAAACACGACCCCGTCATACTTCGTTTTTTAGAGAAGATGCCTGAACGAGTCGCAGACTCGTTCGACGAGGAGCAATTATCTCATATACGCAATGCCATTGGCGCGCGTGAATGGGGTGTACACAAAGTTGATTTAAGAGGCACCATCAAGTTCTTCCGCTGGCGTTACTATTACGTCATACTCGCTGGACGCAACCGCAGAACACTATCAGACAAAGAGTTGCGTATAGCTGCTCTGTTGAACGCTATGCTGTTTACTGGGTTTGTGTGTATCTCAGTACTGTTTGGGTTGATAGTTTTGTATCTGATTAAATCGGCATTGGGCATTAATTTGATCGAGGGCTGGAGTTTAGGGTTGTGGGATTGGTTTAGAGGAATATTTTTTATTTCCGTTAAGTGATAATTTAAAAACGTGCTGAATTAACTAAGTATTTATTAACGACACCGGCGTCTAAATCTTGTCAAATATTTTTACACAGAATAAAATAAACTAAGTCAACTTCAAAAAAACCTTATATATCATAACACTAATAAACTGGCACACTAAATGCTTACTAACGAGTGTACTTTTTACTTTTCGGGAAAAAACAAATGAAGAAGTTTTTAATCACATTTTTCGGCGCTGTTATGTGTATGTCAGCTAACGCAGCGGTCATCACGAGTGACTTTACAGAATTGACAACTACAGGCCAGACATATTCAGAAACCGTGTCACTCAATGACACTTACTCAAGCGTTTATGTCGACCTGATTATAAAAGGCGACTTTGATAATGTTAATGTAGAGTGGTTTCGACTTTTCGCCGACGGTAATTTGCTCGCAGAGTGGAATACATCAACAGCTGGCCTTACGGTTGTAACTAATAGTGCAACACGTGATTATACTCTTAGCGGGACTTTCGCAATTGCTCAGTCATTATGGGACTCAATTGCAGCGGACGGCCTGTTGGATGTCTCTTGGGCTATAGGACCTTTTTCTGACCCAACACCAACTCAGTTCGGATCTGATTTCGTCGATTATAGCTTCAATGCAACACCTTCCTTCGTGCAAGTTGGAGCCCCTGCCTCTCTACTTTTGATAGCGTGTGCTCTGTTTGGAATAACTTCGCTAAGAAGAAGGTTTAAATAAGTAAAGTACATCCCGAAAGCCCCAAAGAGTTCTCTTTGGGGCTACCATACAAACCCTGCCCTCTCGACCGCCCCCTCTCAGATAGCAAAATAAAATCTAGTTTAAAACGTTCGTTTACTTGAGTAGACAGAGCTACCGACCTGAAACTTCCGAAAATAAAAAAAGGATACCTCGTTAGTACCCTTTGCTATTGGTGAAACAATCCGGTCAACACTAATCTGGTTGTGAATAAATATATATCGACAGCTATTTGGACTTGGTAACGAGCTTGTAAAGTGCAAGTGGATTTGTTGTCAGGTAACGCCAAAGTAAACGCTTTGGGTCTTGACTTGTTCTGTAGAGCCACTCCAAACCTAGCTTTTGCATAACTTCCGGAGCTCTACTTACATTGCCAGATAAAAACTCATAAAGTCCACCACACGTTTTTATCCAACCAACATTTAAACGAGCCTTGACTCGTTCACACCAATATTCTTGATTTGGTTTGCCAAGTGCTACCCAAAGAACATCAGCCTTAGAACTATTAATCATTTCTATAACTTCATCTTCTTCCTTCGAGTCTCTCTCGAAATAACCGTGATGCCTGCCTACTACTTTTAAGTTAGGATACATTCTCTGCATCTCTTGCACTGCTTTGAGGTTTTCCTCCTCTTTAGAGCCGAGAATAAAAAAGCTCAGTCCATTACTCTCTGCTATTTCAGCGGCATCATGGAAAAAGTCTGTAGTGGCGACTCTCTCTGGAAGAGGTTTTTTGCAAAATAGTTTAGATGCAAACACCAATGATTGACCATCAGCATGAATAATATCAGCAGTTTCCATCGTCTTTTTAAAGGTCTCAGATTGAGCCGCTAACGCAACACCCTGCCCGTTAGATGAAAAAACCACTTTTGGCTGTAGACTAACACTCCTTGCTTCTAAACAATCTTTCAACATGGTTTTGGCCAAATCAGACCTTGATACCACAGCTGTCTTTAACCCACCAACTAAACTAAATTCCATATCACACCTATACCAAAGATTTATTTCTACAAATAATAAACAATAATTAAAATTTGAAGGTCACTTGAAGAGTAAATTTCCAAGTTAATTCAATTGAAAAATACTAAGAGCTTTTTACGTTGCCTATTACAGGTCGTTTTAAAAACTTTAAATGTAAAAAAGCGAGTGCACTCCTAAACGAAAGGAAATAACACGTCACTCGTAGTATCTAGCTTCCAGCAAAATCTGAACCAACTGGGCGAAGTAATTTTCCTAGGAAGGGAACAGTTATCAGATTGAGGTCTCTCTTCACAAATATGCAACAGAACAAGTTATGGAATATGATCGCTATTGAGATTCCGAACGAAAACATTTCCGGAGTATATGACTCTGAGATTAAAGCGACTCCAGCAGTAGAGAAAATCATAATAAGTATTGAAAGAAAAAGCGACACTAAGAAAAGCTTATAGTGACCTGAAAGTTGTAAAAGGTACCCAACGCTCCCACATAAAACGCTAACATACTGTGATATCAAGAGAATACGGAAACAATTAGCATAACTAACATAGTCCTCTCCGAACAACGACAGCCAAAATTCACCGTAAATGAAAAATAAAACAAATACTGGAGTCGTAAATATAAATAGTATTAACGAGCTTTTGTTTAGTAAGTCTTGCACCTTGTCTGTGCGTTTTAGTTTGAACTCTCTTGAATAAGACGGCACCATCAACGCGTTTATTGCTATCAAAAAGAAGGTGGAAACCATGGCTAGTCTAAGTGAGACAGATATTCCTGCAACAAAATTACTGTCCAATATAAATCCAGCTAATGAGACAGGCAACCATTGCAAGCAAACATTAAGCATTGTTATACATGCAAAAAACTTTATTTCCCCTTTATTCTTATTGTAGTACGAGTAATTACATTTTGACTGGAAAACTGTATTTTTAACAAAAAAATAAGAAAAAGCTAGACTCGCAAAAATAGAGTAAAGAAAAATATTAACAACTTTTAAATCGGTAACGAGTATTAAAACTGAAATTAAAAGAGGAACTAAAATTGAATTGAAAAACAGAGAGGCATTAACACGCTTAGAAGATTGAATGAAAAACGAGTTTATAAAAAGTAAAGCGTGAAAAAAAGCACATAATGATACCACAGAATAAATAGATTTATTATCGATATCCGAGAGCAAAAAATATAGAAAAGCTAGTGGAAAAGTAACAAGAAACAAAACCAAGCAGTTTTTGGCAAGCATAATGTACAAGCCAGATATAAAAGGCTTTTCATTATCTGAATAAAGCGAGGGAACATGCCTTAAGATAAAATTGTCCGCACCGACACGTAAAGCTGAAGACAGAATCAAAACAACAGAAAAGAGAAAAAATGTATTTCCCGCCCTAATAACATCTAACTCTCGTGAAACGACAAAGTTAAAACCGAGCAACGCGAAAGCCGCAACGCCTTTAGTAAAAAAGTAAGTATTGATTGAAAAAAACGTTTTCTTTGTTAGTTCGGAATAAAGGCATGACTTGCTACTGTTTTCATAATTAATGGTCTCTACACTGACTTTTAACTTTTTAAATTAATCGTTAGCACAATACTAATTTATATATTGTACTAGCACCTGACCTCTTGTATTTTTAATAAAAATACTACCAACGTGCCCTAACCAATGTATCTCTTAACTATATTTTTCTAAGTCTGGTAGTCCTTTTCGAAAAAAATTCTCAAAACCACCCTGTTTAAAAAACTTATTTGACACATATACTCGATGTGGAAACGTGAGTAAGTCTAACGGTCGACTAAACAGCCCTATAAATCTCGGAAATTAGCGTTAGTTTACAGTATGTAGCCATAACTCTCCAAAACGTTCTTGTGCAAAAGAGCCGCTTCTTGGATTAAAGCTGAATCTTTAGATTCTCTCCAACGTCCAACGCTTTTTGCATCTATTGGTTTGTTGAGTTTGGCGAATTCATCAAGCAACCCTCTCTCGTCGATCGAGCAGTCAGTTATATTACCCTCGACTTTAAGACCTATAAAATCACCGATATTTTTTACGATACCATGATCATCGACTACGAAATCCTCATACCTAACCGTTAGGATATCGGATTCTTGCAGTTGAGCTGATTTGATAGAATCAATACACTTTCGCCAGTATGAAAAATAACTTTTAATATTCTTTGCTTGTGGGATATTTTTCGCCGAAAAGCCAGAAATAAATGCGTCTCTAGGGTCTCTGACAATGTGAATAATTTTAGCCTTAGGAAAACTTTTTTTAATTTTTTTAATACTAAATATATGTTGAGGCGTCTTTTCAACATAGCAACCTTCGCCTAGTGTTTGATGTAAACAGTCCAAAAACTCACAATTTGATTTAGTTTCATCTAATAATTTATCGAAAGTCTCTTTTGGAATATATTTTTTGTATCGTTCGTAATTAGACAAACGTTTTTGACTTAAAATTTCAGTTTCAAATTCAAAGCCTAAAAGATCTATTCTGTCGCGAATAGTCTTATATAATATAGTGGTTCCAGAGCGGGGCGCTCCAACTACGAATAGAAACTCATTTTCAGAGACAAAATTTCTATCGTGGAAATTCCTACAAACTTGGTCTGCAAATCCTATTGGGTTAATTACATAATCCATAGCATGATACAGCTTGGAATGTTTATTATACTTGATTTTCATTTAACTTTATTGCCTGTTGAAAGGATACCAAAACAACTGAAAATTAATAATGACGCTATTGTGTAAGCATCTAAATCTTGAAATACCATCCAAAGCAAAATAACAGGCAGAACTCTCACGGAGAAGACCCGATACTCTGTCGGAATGTTATGATTAAATACTTTTAACAATACATGTTTGATGGGAAAAATAAAGAATAAAATAGTGCTAAACAAGGCTCCTATTATTCCAAACTTGACCAGCGAAGATATAAGAGTTGAATGCGAACCTATAGGGATGTCTATAAGCGAATCAACTCTTGGCTTAACTCCCAACCCAAACCATGGATTTGAATCTAATACGAGCTCTATGCCCATCATGTAAGACAGAAATCTTACGTTGGCAGATGAAGCCCTAAAACTACTCAGATAGTCAGTGAGATAGAATACTCCAAGACCGATCATGACAATCAGGAAAGGGAATGCTCCGTAGAGAAAAGCACGAACTTTATTGTTCCTATGAAGAATTAATAAATAGGACAGCAGTAACGAAAGAAGGAATGCGAGTAACATAACTCTACTTTGCGTGTAGGTTAAAGAAACTAAAACTATAAAATCTATCATTAAAAGTTGAAAGAAACTTAATTTTTTGAACTTATATAAAATAAAAAATGCGTAGGTTAAAGATAGTATAAGTGCCGATGTGGTGGGAAACTCTGCAAGAAAGACCATTCTGGGGACAACATCTCCAAACCCCCATTCAAATCTTGTATATATAGCCGTTTTTGCCGCATCTAACAATCCGGGTAATTCAGCGTTTTGAAATATGATTCCAAGAAGCGATTTGTGGTAAAGATAATATTCCCCTGAAACAAGAACGAACATGTAAATAAGCTGATAGGATATTACTGTAAACAGAAATAAATTTGCGAACGATTTTATGATTTGCAAACTAAATTTATCAGACCCCTTTATAGTTTGGAACAATAAAAACCCTGAAAATAAAACAAGAAAATTATAGAAGGTAGCAATAGCTCTTCCTGCATCACCACTAATCAAAGATGCTATTGCTCTAATAAACATGTAGAGAAAAAAAACAAAATATATAAATGTTTCGGGAGAGCGATCTCTATCCCTGTAACGCAGATAGACGAAGCAAGCGGCCAGAGGAGAAAGAACAATATGAAAACCTGTGTACCACAACAGCGGATAATATTTTCCGATTAAGTTTGATAAAAACTCATCTTTCCTAATCAACATCAAACTCATAAAAACTCAATAAAAACTCAATAAAAAATAATAAGATAGAAAATCATTCACAGAAGAGCCTGCATAATATCAGTAAAAAATACCGCTATTCAGTGAGATGCTCAAACTAACTAAGCACCCCGAGGATAAAACTACAACATGACGAAGCAACAAAATCCCTAATAAGTGGACAATTTTCATAAAGCTAATAGCGTTTGTCGACTTTACTGTTTAAACAACTCAAACTCGATTAGCGTAGCGTATTGTCAGTATCTTTAGTATATTTAATCTAATGGTCAATAGATGGTAAACACAAATTGCTTAAGAACTATTACAGCTTCGCAAGCGCGTTAACAGCGTTATGCTGCGTTATCTGTTTTTCTTTTACCATTTCAGCATCACTGAACTTAAACATTTCACAAACCCTTCTAGACAACACAGAGCTTCACTATGGGAAAGCGGCAAGACGCAGAGTTGAAAAGTGGGATCGTGAGCTTAGAAACCTCATAGATGAAGATGTAGAGACACAGATTTATGAGATAAACAACTTTTTCAATCAACTTCCTTACTATACCGATAAACAACATTGGGGCAAGTCTGATTATTGGGCAACACCCCTAGAAATGTTGGAAACAAATGGTGGAGATTGTGAAGACTACGTCATTGCAAAATACTTTAGTCTACGTGCGCTTGGTGTGCCAGAAGAAAACCTCAGAATGATGTTTGTGAGCGCACTCGAATACAATCAAGCGCACATGGTACTTGCCTACTACCCAACACCAAATGCAATTCCACTCATACTCGACAATATAAACAGGCGGATTCTTCCAGCAAGTAAGCGTCGTGATCTTCGCCCCGTTTACAGCTTTAATGGCGAAGGGCTTTGGCTTGCGAAAGCGCAAGGTAGAGGCTCGCAACTTGGTGGTTCAAAACATAAAATGTGGGATGATCTTACAGCTCGTATAGAGCGAGACTTTTAACAATAAGAAGGTTCTAAAATGTCACTTACCAAACAATTCTCGCTCGGTTTCATGGTTGTTTTGATACTCGTATTCTTTGGTACGGTTTGGATCAACGTGAATAGCTTCAGAGTGTACATTAACGATCAACTTTCGTCTCATGCCCAAGATACAGCGACATCATTGGGACTGTCGATATCACCTTATGTTGGCGACGAATCAATGAGCTCGATAGTCGAGACTATGATCAATGCAATTTTTGACAGTGGATATTATGAATCGATAGAGTTATCGGACTTAGACAACAAAATTATCTACGCAAAGGAAAATCCTCCGGCCCCTGAGTCTGTTCCCGAATGGTTTATGGATATGTTTCCATTAAATCCTCCTGTAGCGACAACAGAAATTAACTCTGGATGGAATATTGCTGGAAACATGGAAGTAAAGAGTCATCCGGGAATTGGCTATAACCAGTTGTGGGAGAATGCTCAGAGTACTTTTAGATTTACACTGCTCCTTTTCATTGTTGGGACTACACTTTTGTACGCCGTCCTTAGAATGATCATTACGCCCATTTTTGCAGTTGTGAGAGCTTCCGAGAGAATTAGTGCAAGAGACTTTTCCGAGATTACTGATATACCCAAGACCAAAGAACTTAGTTTGATGGTAAGAGCCATCAATAAGATGGCTGCAATTCTTAATAAACAACATAAAGAGCTTACAGCACAGGCTCAAAGCTATTATCAAACAGCTTACTTGGATCCATTGACTCAATTGGGCAACAAGCTAGCGCTAGATAATAGACTAGCGCGCTTGTTCGCAGACAAAGAAAATACTCCCTCGGGCTTTTTGCTGATCGTTAGGCTATCTAGCCTCGCCCATGTGAATGAATCAGAGGGCGGACAAACCGCAGATATTTACATAAAGACACTAAGTCATATCCTCACTCAGCAGAGCGCAAAAGTTGATGCTGAAACCTTTAGAGTCCGAGGCGGGGATTTCGTTGTCGTTATCGAGAACATATCTGAGGACAATTGTGGTAAATTCTTGAACACGTTATCAAATGAGTTTGTCGCACAGACACTACCTATCTATACCAATGGATTTGCACATATTGGAGCTGCTCGATTTACCGAGCTAACTGGCAAAGCAAAATTACTTGAAAATGCTGACGCAGCGCTGACTACAGCGAAAAATCAACCTAATCGTTGGCAACTCGCAAGTCAGATGGAAGTACAGATGAGTCAGAGCGCATGGCGCAAAGAGTTTTCGAGAATTATTGAGCAAAAAGCGGTAGAGATCTTCAGACAACCTGTAAAAGATTTCGACGGCCGAATTCTGTATCACGAGTGTTATGCGCGATTTAAAGCGGAAAATGGTAAAGATTACCTTCCTATGTCGCAATTAATCGCTGAATCAGAACACCTACACTGTTCTGGCGAACTTGATCTTGTTATTTTGGAAAAAATACTGACACTTTTTTCCAAAAATGGCGGAGAACCTGTAGCAATTAACCTGTCTTCAGCTTCTTTGGGTGAAAAATCAACAATCGACCAACTACTTACACTTCTTAAGAAGTATAGAAATGTTGCATCCAATCTTATCGTCGAAATACCAGAAATTTGTCTACAAAAAGCACCAAAAAACATCCACTATCTAACTGATGTAATTAGAGAAATTGGCGTTAAGGTAACAATTGAACGACTAGGTAGTAGTATCTCAGCGTTTAGTCATCTTAGAAAGCTTCGACCAGACTTCGTAAAACTGGACGGTAGCTATACAAGAAACATCCATCTGTCTGAAGATAATCAGTTTTTTGTTCGTTCTCTGGTAAATATAGCCCATGGCCTGAATGTATCAGTAATAGCTGAGCTAGTAGAAGAAGAAATTGAGGCACAGACTTTGCAAGAATTATTCGTAGATTACGTCCAAGGGTACTTATACTCTCAGCCTAACTCCTGGACGTGAGTCAGAACAAATTGGTTTAAAAAGCTACCTAGCTTTTAAAAAATTAGCTGGTAAACTAGATATCGAAAGAGCAAGCAAAAAAACTTGCGGCTTCGTTTCTAAACACAGGATTAGTGAGTTGCCAGACTTATATTGTAGTAACTCAATGGAGAGGAACATATGCGTAAACTTTTAACTTTACTAACATTCGTAGCTATGAGCTTGTCGTCTTTTGCGTTTGCGCAATCAAGTCTCGAAGCTGATATAACATCAGCGGTTTCTGAGTCTGGTGCAGCGGCAGCTTATGCAGAACTGATTTCTGCTGAAAGTACTGTCCTAAGCCAGGAACAAAAAGACGCTCTTGCTGCTCTTGGTTCAGATGCCGGTGCAGCATTTCTTAACGCCGTAGCGAATGGCTCATCATTTAACGACGCGGCGATTATCGCTGTATCTACAGCAGGTGCAAACAACGCTGATGCTGGCGATTTGGTTGCCAAACTTGCCACTTCAACTCAGTCTTCTGGCGAGCAAGATACTTCGGGTCAGTTCGTTAACACTGAGAGCGGCGAAAATACCACTGAGTTACAAACAGAAACTGCAGCTGGGCCAACTACAGGTACTGGTACAACTACTGCTCCAGTCGGTGGTGGCACCAACGGTGGTGGTTCTGGTGGTGGCGGTACTACCGGGTCGGGCAACTAAACCCAAACTAATAATCCGAATAAAAGCTCTCATTTTTGAGAGCTTTTTTTGTTTTTATACTTCTAAGTTTCAGATACCATTGGCGAATAATTTAAAATCTGAGAGTTATGAAGTGTTTCGGCATTTAAATCCCAGTGTTTCAAACATAGAAAGGTTTGCTTTTAATCTACTTCTATTTATCATTTTTTGGGCGCCTATACCTCTCGGGTCCAATAGACCATGGGCTTGGGGTTTGTTGGAGATAATGTGTTATACATTATTCTTGCTATCAATATGGTCTTTTAAAAATAGTTGGAAAGACAGACTTTCTCATCATTCAATACCTATCTTATGCTTTTCTTTATTCGTTTTGTGGAACCTAATTCAGATTGTTCCCCTGCCTAAGAGTTTAATCTCGATAATATCTCCAAACGCACTTACGTTTTACGAACATTTACCTGGGGTGGTCTCGTTCGTAACATTATCGATAGATAGTGGCCAGTCACTGGTGTCACTCTATAAAGGGATCGCATATCTTGGGCTCTTCATATCAGTTTTACTACTCTGTGAAACAGATAGTCGTATTAGACTTCTAGTATTGGCAATCGTGATGACAGGAGTTCTACAGGCATTGTATGGCTCTGTAGAAGTACTGTCAGGTCTTAACCGCAGTCCAGTATTTGATTTGCCAGTGAAAACTAATGCAACAGGTTCGTTTGTTTACAAAAATCATTTTGCCAACTATTTGATGCTCTGCCTTAGCATGGGTGTAGGATATCTTATTGCCACTCTATCATCCCAATCTAGTACATCGAGAGATAAATTACGGACATTACTATCGACATTTCTTAGTACCAAAGCAATTGTGCGAATAGGATTAGCAATCATGGTTATAGCACTAGTAATGAGCCGCTCTAGAATGGGAAATACGGCATTTTTTACTTCTATGACTATTGTTGGTTTTGCTGCGTGGTTCCTATTCAAGAATAGAACGAGAGGACTTTCGATATTAATCATTAGCCTCTTTGTAATTGATATGTTTATTTTAAGCGCATGGTTTGGACTAGATAAAATAAAAGAGCGCATAGAAACTACTTCCTTAACACATGAAACTCGTGATGAGGTAGTTCGAGATAGCTTACCAATGCTAAAAGACTATGCTGTTACCGGGTCTGGTATGGGATCATACTATTCACTTTATCCAGTTTATCAAAGTGATGAAGTACATCTTTTTTATGACCATGCTCACAACGATTATTTACAGTTCTTAATCGAAGCTGGAAGCGTATCCAGTTTCATTATTCTGATGGTTCCATTGATAGCAGCTACTAGATGTGTCAAAGCGATGAGAAAGCGGAGGAACAAGTTAATTCAGGGAGTGGCTTTTGGAGTCCTCATGGGAGTTATTGGAATGCTTATACATATATCCGTCGATTTCCCCTTACAGGCTCCTGCAAATACAAGTTTATTTGTTACGATATTAGCTTTGGGTTTATTAACAAAAAAATCTAGCCACAAAGGCGTCGATCGACGCCGAGAGCCTTAGTGTTTACGATTGAACAAACAAGGTTCTCTTTTTTATATCTTTCAATAATTTCATAAGCTCGCCCTCGGGTTAATCGACTCTCGAGGGCTAACTTAAGTCTGCGCTCAACCTCAAGACGGTGAGCCAAGTATACATCGATATCAGAGTCTATAAGAAAAAAACCGAACTCTACATAGAAAAGATTAACTTCATGGCTATTTCGGCCAAGTTGATTAGACCTTTCCAAAAAACCATAGAATTCATCGTCTAATTCATTTAATTGCCATTTTATATAAGCGGCATTCATCCAAGAAACAGCCCAACTCGGCCTCAACGCTAAGGAGTTCATAGTTAGAGCAAGTGCTCTACGCAACCTAGCTTCTCTCTCAGTTTCTGTTAATGAGAGTGAATACGCTCCCCATTGGATAACCTCGCTAAGAGTATCATTGTACAAAGCAAGATCTGGTTGTAGCGTTAGTGCTCTTTCAGCAGAATTTAGCGCGTCATTATAGTCTTCTTCGCTACCAACCGAACGTGTTTGAGTCCACTCTAACAAATATGCTCTGGCTGAATGATAGTGTAGCGAAGCTAGTGAACTATAAACGGCTTGAGTAGCCAAAAAGATAACTACGAGTGATACAATGAAGACCAAGACATGCTTACGTAGTGGGCGCACGTTTATTCTCCCTCGAACCAACAGCTAGCCATTCTCCATGGATTAAATTTGCACAAATTTGTAGCGTACTCTGCATCAAACTCTTGGCTTATGAATTCGTAAGCGCCTTTCATCTCTGGTGGCCGTTTGTGCAGGTTATGCGCATCTGTAGCGACTATATCTCCAAATCCCTCTTTTAACATTCGATGGGCACATTTTTGAACACGAGACCCAAAAGTTCCGGTAAACGCACCAGCAGTTATCTGAAACATTACCCCTCTCCCTTTCAACCAAGACGCCTTGTTAAAGTTACTCAGTACGTCTCTATTTCTTTCAGGATGAGCAATCATTGGCCTTACACCGTTAGCGATTAACCAAGCTATTAACTGTTCAGTACCTGGTGGAATATGGCTATGCGGGAGCTCGACAAGTAACACTGGCAAACCATCCAAATAGCCCAAAAACGGAAGTGTTTTGTTGGCAAACAACTTGGCGATTTCAGGGGTAATTCTTATTTCAGCCGCGAAGTGAGTCTTCAGAGGAATGTTTTCTCTGTCGAGCGCCGAAGCGAAAATATCATGAGTACTTCTAATTATATCGATGTCGTTATTAAAGTAACCGAAATGAATATGTGGAGTACAAACAGCGTGTGTAATTCCGGAATCAACAGATGCTCTAGCAAGATCTAACGAAGCCGCCAAATTGGCGGCTCCATCATCAATTCCGGGGAGTAAATGGCAATGTAGATCAATCATAGTTAAGCTTTATTATGTTCTTCGTCCACTCCATAACCGTAGCTATCATAATATCCAGTGTATGCATAGTTTGCACCCGCCTTTTTAATATCGACTTGGTTCAGTACTATGCCATCAATACGTTTGCCTACATGCATAAATCTATTCAAACCACCAGATATCAGCTTATCACTCGTTGAATCAGCTTTGACAACATAAAGTAACGAATCGCAAGTATCACTGACGATAATAGAATCACTAACCGCTTGAGTTGGAGCAGTATCTATGATCACATGGTCGTAGGATTTCTTTAAAGCCTTAATTAACGATTTAAACTTCTGACTCATTAACATTTCTTGCGGATTTGGCGACACGGGTCCTGATGTGAGAATGTCGATGCCGGAGTTTGTATCGTTGGTTAAGCACTCTTCGAATGTATGAGTACCTGCAATTACATTCGCCAATCCAGGTTGGAAGTTAGGAATATCGAACCGCTTTGCAATTGAAGGCTTTCTAAGGTCAGCGTCAATCAATATTGTCTTTCCCAACTGCCCCAATGCAAATGCTAGGTTTGTAGAAACTGTAGTTTTACCCTCTTTTGGGACACTGGAAGTGATCATTACAACGTTTCTTTCTCCAGTGAAATCCAGTAGTTGTATACTAGTTCTCAGCGTACGGATAGACTCTGCAAACGTATGGTTTTGCGAGTTAAAATACTCTCGCAATGCAAGATCTTCTTTCTTCTTATGAGGTTGCCATGGTATCAAGCCCATCATACGATAGCCTAACTTTCGCTCGATATCATCAACTGAGCGTATTCCACTATTTAAAAAATCCAAAGCAATGGCAACGAATATTCCAAACCCTAAACTCACAACAAACGCAGCCAAAACAAGCAAACTTTTTTCGGTTTTGCCGCCTCTAACGGTATTTTAGCTTCATCAAGTATTCGAGCATTTGCTGTTTCGAATCCTTCTACTTCACTGGTTTCTTTTAACCTAGTAAAGAATGAATTGTACAGCTGCTGGTTGATATCTACTTCTCGTTGCAGAATTTTTCTTTGGGCGTCCAATGTTGTGAGTTTTCTGAACTCTCTTTTGGCAGTCTCAACAGCGGAGCGTAACCTTAAAACTTGAGATTCGGCCTGCCTGTACTCGCTCGTAATACCTGATATTAGCGCCCTAACTTGACGATTTAAAGTCTCATTAACAGACGCAAGCTGCGCTCTAGCCGAAATCATTTTCTGATGCTTGGGGCCGTATACTTTACTGAGTTCGGACACCGTTCTTTCTGCTTCTAACTCAGAGTCACGCACATTTTGTATCGAGGGGTGATTGAGTACTTCTGGTATTTTTGCGAGTTCTTCGACATTTCCATCAAAATTCTCAACCTGCTCGAATATAATTTCGTTTTGTTTCAGTCGATTTTCAGCATTCAACAACTGTTCACTCAGTCCCTGAAGCTCTTCAGAAGCCAACCCAACAACACCATCTAGGTCAACAAGCTGCTCTCTCTCATAAAACTCAGCCAACTTTTGTTCAGACTGTTCAAGACGAGTTCTCAAACCTTGTAGACTATCATTAAGCCATGCTGTTGCCTTGCTAGTCATGTCGAACTTAGCTTCTAGGTAATTTTCTATGTATACCTCAGCGACCGTGTTAGCGACAAGCGCAGCCAATTGTGGAGACTCGCTCAAAAAAGAAATTTTAACTACTTGCGTATTTGCAACAGGTGAAATTGACAGGTTTTCAATAAACAAGTCTATAACTTGCTCTTTCTTCTGCGCGTCAAGTTCTTCCTGAGAAAAGATTGGTGCTTTACTCTCTGGCAGGAAAGGAAGAGTCTGGCGAAGACTTTTAAGCAACGCAGCTAGAGGATTTTCTCCGTCATCTTCTAATTTCGCAATAAAAATATCATTTTCTTGCAATGAAAGCTTATCGACAACACGTGCAGCGATATGTCTCGACTTCAAAATTTCAAACTGGGTCTCAAAATACTCTTGACGACTCGAGTCTATTCCATATACCTGTTCAATCGAGACGATATTAGTCTCTTCAGACTCTATCAGTAACGATGATGTTGCCCGATATATTGGCGTCATCGAAAGTGCAACGAGAACAGCGAGTAGCGTGATGAAAAACGATAGTGCAAATATGCGCCATTTTGCCAGATTAATTATTTTAAAATAATGTGAGAGGTCGATTACATCTTCAGCGTCATCTTTGTCAACAAGATGTTCTGTTCCATTGGCCTGCATAGTACTTCCGTAGTTAGTTAGGTATTAGAAAAAACTTTGCTCAATACTGATTATATCACCAGGAAGAATAGCAATACTTCGATCAGCGCTTATAGTGACTTGCTCACCATTAATATCGCGAACAATAAATATTTTTGTTTTTGAGGCCCTTTCAGTGTAACCACCTGCGAGTGCTGCAGCTTTGTCAATTGTAAGCCCCGGTTGAAATGCGTAACCACCCGGCTTTTCAACTTCGCCGTTAATAAAAAATGGACGGTATTCAACAATCGATACAGATACAGAAGGCTCCACTAAATAATCAGGTTTAAGGCCATTGTATATGTAACTTTCTAAGTCACTGATAGTCATACCTAGTAAAGCTATCTCGCCAAGATATGGATAATTAACAACACCTACATCAGGAATGAGAGTTTCCAGAGTAAGGTCATCCTGCCCATACACAGATATCCTGACCAAGTCACCTGCACCAAGCTTGTATTGGTTCAGAGTATTTACCTGAGCGTAAGAAAACGTTGGCGTGAGAAACGCCAACAAGACAAAGAGTACTGCAGATTTCATCTTAATTTCCAGAACGATTACCTATAAAGTGATAGATACAGAAAGCGTCAGTAAGTTCCTATCAAAATCGATTTCGTTTCTATTACTGTCCCTCTCGTCGTAATCAAAACCCAGTTGAACTAATACATAACGTTGCATTTGATAATTTAGTGACGCACCAAACGTCATATTGTCATCTTGTCTATCGGTACCACCGGTGAACTTATCAACGACATGAGACGCTCTGAATGTTGTAGAAACCCTATCCAACCACTCATGATTCCAAGTCATCTGTACAGTATCTGTATCAATGAAGTTACCCTCACCGAAGGTTTCGTTAGTATTTGTGAACGCTGTTAGCTCAACCGTTGAATAGGTCTTCGGAGCCCAGATTACTCCGACCTGCCAATCAAGGCCACTAAAATCATCACGAGTAGCATCTTTAAATTCTTTCTTTCGATTACCTACTTTCACATACCCAGTGGTCTGCGCAGTACCTTCCCATTCGGCACCTACAAGAATTCTTGTTTCTTCACTATCTAAAGGATTGTCAGCATCCAATGCAAAATCATAGGTAATGTCGTTGTAAATGACATCAAACGTCAAGTCCGTCGCTGGTAAGACGTTGTAGTAAAATGTCGTACCTAAGTTTACAGTGTCTCGGTCTCGGCTACGATAAGCATCGGTGTTAATGTCATAGTCAGTTACGAAGTAGCCTGCCGTAACGTCGATTCTTCCCTTGGAGGTGGGCGCACCGTACGTATACGTTCCACTCACAGAGTAATTCTTGTAGGTATCGACACTGTCGAGGGTCTCTCCACGACCAATAGAGAACAGTGTCCCCCTGTCGTCATGTCCGTCGTCATACTCTGCCGCTAAGCTGATTCGGTTGCGCACGTCCAATTCCACAACTGCATTTGCCGTTAAGAGATGATCAGTGAAACTATCTTCTTGACTAGAGAAATAATCGGCACGCGTCATTTTATAACCAATTTGATACTGGTCTAATCCATAGGAATTAACTAAGACAAACTCTGGGCTAATCGTACTTTTCCAACTCTCTATTTCATCTGTATCAGAACGAGTCACATTGCTATCATGAGTAAGCCCTACTCCCACTGACGGAAAAAGTTCGAATCCACCCAAGTCGACGCTTCCAGCCTCTTGAGCGTGTGCTTTTCCCCCAACGACGATAGCTGCGGCTACGGCCGCGAAATAAAACTTTTGCATACCTTTGTCCTTTGTGGTTTTCACTGTTTTTATGAAAACACCCCATACAGCTGTCCCTTTAACTTAGGTACTGCGGTAAGCTTTGAGTAATGCTGTGTGACGTTGGGTGATTCTTTCTTATTTGGTTTAAACGTAGAAGGGTATTGTTTCCAAAAGATGACAGACGGCTCTCTAAGTTCAACTTGCCGATTCTTCCGTACGTTCTTTGTACTAAACATCCATCCACAATGCTACTTAACTATCATGTCATCAATTTTTAAAAAAAACAAAGCATAATTAGCTTGTGTGGACCATTTATTATCAAATAGCAGGCTCTTATCATTTTTCGAAATAAACCAAAAGACATTTATTATTGGTCAGACTACGAACGCTAATGTGTTGATTAACCCATTATTAAACGGATATGATAGGAGCATAAAGTACCCGTCAATTCTTGTTCTGACTCTAGGCAAGGTATTTACAGCGGAGAAATTATTGTTGGGGTGCTGCTTCAAGCAGACCTATTAATCCAAAAAAGGCTTCAAATTAAAAGAAGGCATTTACAGTGCAAGAATTGGACTCTGAAAAAGCATCAAAACAAAGAAGCGGCGGGCTTATCGTTAGAAACCAGAGTGGATTCTCGACATTATATCGACTGATTGATCTTACTCTCGTAGCCGTTATCTACTATTCATCTTATTTATATTTTGGCCACCCTATCGCTGATGCAGCAGATCTCGTGGTTCTTTTCACGTTTCTAGTTTCCTTTCAACTCGTTGCTGAAGCGCTTGATTTATATAGGTCATGGAGAGGATTTAGCAGCACGGATATCGCGAAATCTACTACCTACTGCTGGGCATTGACCTGCGTTCTAACCTTAACAATGGCTTTTCTACTTGCTGACAGCATTTCCCAAAGACAAACTTCCATCGTTGTATGGTCAACAACGTCACTTATTGCGCTCATAGGCTGGCGAATAGTAATGCGAACTGTGCTGTTTAGAGTTCGGAAAAGTGGCATGAATAGCAGGCAGGCAATTGTTATCGGTGCAACTAAAACAGGTTACAGCCTAGCCCATCAAATTATAGAGAACGACCAATTAGGTATTCGCTTTGAAGGCATGTATGACGATCGTTCTCCGGACAGACTCGACCATGAATTTCAGAACCAAGTTTTAGGTACCATTGAAGAAGCCATAGATCTCGCAAAAGCGAACAAAGTCGACTACATCTACATTGCATTGCCTATGAGTGCTGAAAAACGTATCCAACATATCTTAGAAAAGTGTTCTGATACCACTGCCAACGTATACATTGTGCCTAACTTTTTGTTTACAACCTGCTTAATGCTCGTTGGCAAAGTATTGGTTCAGTGCAAGCGCTTAGCGTTTTTGACACGCCGTTCCAAGGCGCAAGTGACCTCTTAAAGCGTGCAGAAGACATTGTCGTTGGTTCTATCATTCTTACCATGCTTACTATCCCTATGTTGTTTATTGCAGCAGCAGTTAAACTGACTTCACCTGGTCCAATTATTTTCAAGCAAAAGCGTTACGGGTTAGATGGGAAGCAAATACTGGTTTATAAGTTCAGGTCGATGAAAGTCCAAGATAACGGCCCAGTGGTTAAGCAGGCGACCAAAAACGATCCACGAATTACAAAACTAGGCGCCTTTCTTCGCAAAACATCGCTAGATGAACTTCCACAGTTCATTAACGTGCTTCAAGGCCGGATGTCTATTGTCGGCCCTCGTCCACACGCAGTTGCTCACAATGAAGAATACCGCAAGCTTATCAAGGGCTACATGCTACGACATAAAGTACGCCCAGGTATCACAGGTTGGGCGCAAGTTAATGGCTTTCGTGGTGAAACAGAGACCATTAACAAAATGGTGAAGCGAGTTGAGTACGATTTGGATTACATTCACCGATGGTCAGTGTGGCTCGACCTCAAGATTATTTGGATGACAATTTTTAAAGGTTTTACCAACAAAAACGCTTACTAATAATTTTTTACCAGAGCAGGCGATGTGCAACACTCGCCTGCACTTGGTTTCGTAGTATTTCAAAACATATCGACACATATTCCCACGAATAAACCATTGACGACCCCATCGAAGATCATTAACTTAGGCCTTGAATAAATTACCTATTGGACATTATGAGCGACGATAATCCCCACTCTACCAACGGCTCTTCAAATAAAAGTTGGTTGGATAAAATAAAACTTTCTTTTTCTGGCGAGCCGAAAAATAAACAAGACTTGGTAGAAGTCATTTCTGACGCTGAACAAAATGATGTTATTGATCCCCAAACTCGGGAGATGATAGAAGGCGTTATCGGCGTAAATGACATGCGAGTGCGAGATATTATGATCCCCCGCGCTCAAATGATTACTATCGACATAGAGCAAAAAGTAGAAGAGTTTCTGCCTGTTATGCTCGAATCAGCCCACTCACGCTTTCCAGTCATTAGTGAAGACAAAGATCATATTGAAGGGATCTTGCTTGCGAAAGACTTATTGAGCTTTGCATTTAATCCAGAAAAGTCTTTCAACCTCAGTGATGTGCTTCGCCCGGCGGTTATCGTCCCTGAGAGTAAACGGGTAGACGTGCTTCTTAAAGAGTTTCGTCAACAGCGCTACCATATGGCTATTGTCGTCGATGAGTACGGTGGTGTTTCGGGCTTAGTGACCATTGAAGACATTCTAGAGATTATTGTTGGTGAGATTGAGGATGAACATGATGTTGAGGAAGACAGCACCGATGATATTCGCCCCCTCAACAAATATACCTATTCGGTGAAGGCTCTCACACCGGTGGATGAATTTAACACCTTTTTCGAGACCAGTTTCAGCGAAGAAGAAGCCGATACTATAGGTGGTATTGTTCTTAAAGCCTTTGGGCATATGCCAGAGACAAACGATGAAGTAAACATTGGTGACATTACGTTCAAAGTCACGCACTCAGACAAGCGTCGTCTCATTCAACTGAAGGTCACACTTCCTTCATTAGAGTAATTTTGTAATCCCATGATAACTCTTATACTGCTAGCGCTGAGTGGAGCGAGCTTAACTTTTGCTTATGCTCCATTTAGTCTGTGGCCTTTAGCTATTATCGCCCCTGCCTTTGCATTCAGGAAAATAGTCGCTTCATCGCAACATTGTTTCAAGCTCGGGTGGTTTTTCGGTTTAGGCTGGTTTGGTGCCGGAATCAGTTGGGTACACGTGAGTATTGCGGATTTTGGCGGCTTGCCAATCGTTGTATCTATCGCGCTAATGCTACTACTCTGCGGATATCTGGCGCTATTCCCCGCAACAGCAATCTGGTTGTCTTGTCGCTTTTCCCCTAAGAGACTACTCCCGCTGTCATTACCATTTTTCTGGCTATTGCTTGAATGGTTAAGAAGCTGGCTACTTTCAGGTTTTCCGTGGTTATCCCTTGGTTATAGTCAAATTGATTCTCCGTTGTCGGGGTGGGCCCCAATTATTGGGGAAACCGGAATGACGCTATTTGTCATTGTTATGGCAAGCTTTTTAGCAATGGCTAGAAACTTAAAACAGTGTTTATCGGCGATATTTGTTATTTGTATTACTTACGGTAGTGGTTGGGTAGCCAAACAACACTCTTGGGTAACAATAAAAGATACGCACGAAGTTGCCATGATTCAGGGCAACATTCCACAGTCACTTCGCTGGGTACCGGAACAAGACGAGCCTACGATGCAACGCTATTTGGCGCTTACAGAGCCTTTTTGGCAGAGTGACCTAATAATTTGGCCTGAAGCGGCAGTCCCTAAACTAGAATTGCTAGCGTTCGACTATTTAACTGAAGTAGATGCACTTTCTGTCGAAAAAAACACCGCCCTCATTACAGGTATTGTTAACTACAATTGGGAATCAGACGAAGCGTGGAACAACCTTATTGTATTGGGTAAGCATGATACCGAACAAGACTCTGCTGCTTACCGATATTTTCATGGAAATCGATACGCTAAACATCAATTGCTTCCCATCGGAGAATTTGTTCCATTTGAAGACTTGCTTCGTCCCTTGGCGCCTCTTTTTGACCTTCCAATGTCTTCGTTTTCCCGTGGGGATTATCAGCAAGCAAACTTGATAGCAAATGGCATCAAGCTAGCACCGGCGATATGTTTTGAAATTGCGTTTCCACGGCAAGTGTCTGCAAATGTGTATCGAGATACTGACATGATTATCACGGTAAGTAACGATGCTTGGTTTGGTCGTTCTCATGGCCCTGCACAGCATCTGGAAATTGCCCGAATGCGCGCCCTTGAGTTTGGTCGCCCAGTCGTTCGTGCGACCAATAATGGCATCACTGCATTCATCGACCATAAAGGAGAAGTTACTTCGGCACTCCCCCAATTTGAAGCAGCCGGAATATCGTCTCCCGTGCAATCAACCAGAGGTATTACACCCTACCAAAAATTCGGTGATGTACTCGCTTGGTTTATCGCTTTACTACTGCTTGTGGTGGGCTATACCCTACGTACTAGAGAAAGACGTATTTTCAGTTAGCTGTAGCCGACATGCAGCAAGCAAAATACTTGCTGCATGCAACTCACTTAGTTACTCGCCGGCGGCTTGAATAGCGGTAAGCGCGATGGTGAATACAATATCATCCACCAATGCACCACGACTCAAATCGTTGACAGGTTTTCTCATTCCTTGAAGCATAGGGCCAATACAGACCAAATCAAAGCTTCTCTGAACCGCTTTGTAGGTGGTATTACCGGTATTCAAATCTGGGAATACAAACACATTTGCTTTACCGGCAACAGGGCTGTTTGGCGCTTTACTTCTACCAACGCTTTCAATAGCCGCAGCGTCGTATTGTAATGGTCCATCAATGAGGAGGTCTGGACGCTTTTCTTTAGCAATACGCGTGGCTTCCCTGACCTTTTCTACATCGCTACCCGCACCAGAACTTCCCGTGCTGTAGCTAATCATCGCAACACGTGGCTCAATACCAAATGTCGCCGCTGACGTTGCTGATTGAATAGCGATATCAGCCAGTTGTTCGGCATTTGGATCAGGGTTGATAGCACAGTCACCATAAACCAATACTTGGTCAGGTAACAACATGAAGAAGACTGAGGATACCAAAGAGGCATTTTCAGCGGTTTTAATTAACTGCAGCGCTGGGCGAATCGTATTGGCAGTGGTATTAACTGCGCCTGATACTAGGCCATCAACGTGATCTTGCTGTAGCATCATGGTGCCTAGGGTTACATTATCGAGTAGTAACTCCTCTGCTACTACCTCACTCACCCCTTTGTGCTCTCTAAGTGTAACCAAGGGTGGTACATATTTTTCGCGAATTGCCTCGGGCGCGAGAATTTCAACGCCATCATCAAGTACTACACCCTGCTGTTCTGCAATGCGATGTATTTCGTTCGCATCACCGAGTAACACAGGTCTAGCCAACCCACGCTTAGCGCAAATACTTGCAGCCACGACTGTTCTTGGTTCGTTGCCTTCTGGTAGAACGATTCGCTTATTAGCCAAACGTGCGCGATTGGTCAATGAGTATCTAAATGCAGAAGGGGAAAGCTTCTTCTGACGAGATACCTTGTGCGTAAGAGATGCTACCCATTCAGTATCTAAGGCATCGGCAGTGTGTTCCATCACGCGCTCGATACGCTGGGTATCATCCACCGGCACTTCTTGATTAAACGCATGTAAATGCTGAGCCGTTTGCCAAGTGTTACTCTCTACCAATAGCACTGGTAAGCCGGTCTCCATGGCTTGACTACAGAGCTTCATTACCTTTTCATCAGGAAGGTAACCACCAGTTAGCAATAAAGCGCCAAGCTTGGTTCCATTCGATGCTGCCAAACAACTAGACACGAACACGTCGCTGCGGTCACCAGACATAACTAACAAAGCGCCGGGCTTTAACGTATGCACCATGTTTTGAATTTCACGTGCACTGAAGCTAACACTCTTAAGACGACGAGTGGCAAGATGCCCTTCGTTAATAATTTTCGCAGACAGGTGTTTTGCCACATCAATCGCTCGAGGCGACAACAGATCGTTTTGCCAGTTAATACAGCCTAACAACGCAAAGTTTTTTGAGAAAATAGGCAGCCCTTGAAGCATGTCAAAAATATCCTCACGCTCTGGCACTGACTCTTCAGCGGTCATGTCCGTGCGTAGTCGACCGTGCTCATCGAGAGGGGCATTAACTTTGTTGAATATGCAACCGAGCACGTTTTTACTTTTGTGACCGCCGTAGGTATCAAGTACTATCTCTAATCTGTGGTTGATATCTACGGGAGAATCATTACCGGGTACACAAACAAACACCATATCGGCGTCGAGGGCACGACTAATTTCAAGGTTCAACCGTTCAGCGTATGGGTGATGGCGAGTGGTTACTAACCCTTCGATAACAGTAACTGCGTCTGGTTCTTGGTTTTGTTCAAAACGTTCGATGATTTCTTCAAGCAGTTCATCCGTTTGGTCACTGCTGATCATTCGCTCCACGTAACCAAGAGAAAACGGTGTCACTGGATTCACATTACAGTGATGGCTCAGGATTGCCGTAGACTTTTCTTCACCGTTATCCCCGCGACGAGGTTGTGCTACAGGTTTGAAGAAATTCAATTTAACCGCTTGCTGTTCGAGCGCTCTCACCAAACCCATACTTACGGTAGTCAGACCAACACTGGTACCTACGGGTATCAACATAATTCTACGAGACATACTTCTTCTCCTCGATTAGGCAAACTGTGCTGCTTGCTGCGCAATTACCCATTCTTCGTTGGTAGGAATAACCCAACATGCAATGGGCGAATCCGCCGCTGTAATTTCACCTTGCGCGCCAAAGCGCTTGTCTAGGTTTTTGTCTGCATCAAGTTTTACGCCTAAGTGAGAGAAGTAGCCCAGTGTTTTTTCTCTGATCAACGAAGAGTTCTCGCCAATACCGCCAGTAAAAACTATCGCGTCCAAATCTGGTGTAGCTACCATGTATCCACCGATGTATTTTGCCAATCGGTAGCAGAATATTTCTAACGCGATAATTGCGCCTTCATGTCCCTGCTCTGCCGCCTCTTCCAAAGCACGGCAATCATTGCTTAATTCTGAGATACCTAACAATCCAGACTCGGTATTTAAAAGCTTATTGATCTCTTCGGCGTTTTTACCCAGCTTTTGCTGAAGCACCGTGGGTAAACTCGGATCAATATCGCCACATCGAGTGCCCATCACCAAACCTTCGAGTGGTGTGAATCCAAGACTAGTATCAACAGCTTTACCCTTCACTACAGCAGTTACGCTGCAGCCATTACCTAGGTGAGCACTAATAATCGTCGTTTCATCTACCGACTTATTGAGTTCACTTGCAGTCGTATCAAGAATATATTTGTGGCTGGTACCGTGGAATCCATAGCGACGAATAGCATGGTCGCGATAAAGGGCCCGCGGTAGCGCATAAAGATAAGCGTGCTGTGGCATGCTTTGAAAAAAGGCAGTATCAAATACGGCAACATGAGGAAGTGATGGATAAGCCGTTTTTGCGGTAAGAATACCCGTCAGGTTGGCAGGGTTATGCAAGGGCGCCATAGCAGCGCATTCTTGAATGGCTTGCTCCACGCTCTCATCAATTTGAACGGCTTGTTTGAATTTCTCACCACCGTGAACCACACGGTGCCCCACGGCAACAGGCTCTACACCTGTTTTTGCAATGATTCGACTAATTTCTTCCAAAGCTTCTGCATGCATAGCGTTTTCACTCAATGCTATCTTCTGCTTTTCACCTTTGTATTTTACTGTGACAGACGCATCTTGGTTACCTAGGCTCTCTGCGAGCCCTGTCATCTGCGCTTCACCACTGGTTGCATCAATAATTGCGAACTTTACTGACGAACTACCACAATTCAGTACCACTACATCTTTTTTCATTTATTTACTTCACAGCAATTTAAATACGACACATTCTCATTGTAGCATTTATGAACACTAGACGTTGTTAAGATACTGCTAATTCTTCCGACACAGACGTAAAGATAATGAATAAATTTTATAAAAAATTATCATCCTAACCTACTGATTTGTATGAATAAGAAAAAATAAATGCAATTTTTCTTAGAATTTATGCTTGAAAACATTTGTCGTAGACACATATAGGTATTGTCGGCGCTGAAAGGTCAGGTCGACAAAACCGCCGCCGAAGTATCGGGGCACTAAAATTTTAAACATATTGCTTAATTTCGAGGATATGACTATGCGTACTATCGATCTATCTCCACTATACCGTTCATTCATTGGTTCAGACCACTTAGCATCTCTTGTTGATGCAGCAACACGTGCTGAAAAACAAAGTTCTTATCCCCCATACAATATCGAGTTGTTGGCGGAAGACAAATACCGTATCACTATGGCAGTTGCCGGTTTCAGCAAAGATGATGTGGCAATTCAGGTTCAGGAAAATACGTTGACTGTTACAGGTAAGCGTAAAGCCGAAGAACCAAGCCAAGTTGAACGTAAGTTCCTTCACAAAGGCATCTCTGAGCGTAATTTTGAGCGTAAGTTCCAGCTTGGTGATCACGTTAAAGTGTTAGCAGCAGACATGGAAAATGGCCTTCTGCATATCGATATGGAGCGAGTCATTCCAGAGGCGAAGAAACCTCGCCAAATTGAGATTGGTTCTCGACTTATAGAAAACTAATTCTCTATGATGTTTCCCTGACATCTGAAAACGGCGCCAAAAGGCGCCGTTTTCTTTTAGATAATACCGTTTAGCTTAGCAAGCCCAAGTGCATTACACGTCGAAGCATCTTTTATCTCGCCATTTCTAATTTTTTGTTCTACTTCAGTAAGAGACAGCTTATGCAGTGTTAACCCTTCTTCCTCTGGGTCTAATGACTGCTCACCTTGTGTCAGCCCTTTTGCTACAAAGATGTGATATCCCTGACTACAGAATCCATACGCCAAATATTGGAAACCAACATAAATAAGTTCACTGGCATCTAGTCCAGTTTCTTCTTTCAATTCGCCACCGGCGAGCACTTTGGGGTCTGCGTCTGGATTACTCTCCCAAGCGCCTTGAGGAAACTCCAACTGACGCTCACCTATGGTATAACGATATTGTTCTACCAAATACACGTCATCACCATCTATCGGAAGAATAATGGCAAAATCAGGTTTATCAACAACACCGTAAATACCCTCTTGCCCACTCTGTCTGCGGATAACGTCTTCCCGAAGTGTCATCCATTTGTTTTGATACTTCACTTCCGACGACAGAGTTTCGATTTCCTTATTTGACATAGTAACTTTCCTCATGATGTTTGTGTAAAGTCTAATCGCCACAAACTCAGCTAGCAACAAACAAAAACGCCGAGGATATCCTCGGCGTTTCTTAAAGCGCTAGAACACTAAACGTATTCTACTTCAATAATTTCTACTTCAATTGCCCCCGCTGGGGTTTGAATAGTTACCATATCATCCAGTTCTTTTCCGATAAGGCCACGGGCAATCGGTGAGTTCACTGAAATCAAGTTGGCTTTGATGTCAGCTTCATCGTCACCTACGATACGATAAGTAGTCTCGTCGTCAGTATCTACATTTAAAATGGTAACGGTAGTGCCGAAAATAACCTTTCCGGTATTTTCCATTTTAGTCACATCGATAATTTGCGCGTTAGATAACTTACCTTCAATGTCTTGAATTCGGCCTTCGCAGAAGCTTTGCTGTTCACGAGCAGCATGATACTCAGCGTTCTCTTTCAAGTCGCCGTGTTCACGTGCCTCAGCGATAGCTTCGATAATACGAGGACGTGTTTTTGATTTTAGTTCGTTCAGTTCGTCGCGTAATAGCTGCGCGCCACGAGCTGTCATTGGGTACTGACTCATGGTTCCCATCTCATTTTTGGCTAGTTGTTACGAAAAAAGATTAGGTTTGGTTACTTAGGTAAGAGTAAACATAAACAAAAACGCCGTAAAAACATCCATGTTGGCTCAGTGCAGGCATCCATGCCTGCAATGTTTTGTTTATTGTTTACTCCTACCTTTAATCCATTACTAGTTAACTAGTACAAAACCAAAGCTAACCAACAAAAAGTGCGCCATTTGGCGCACTTTGTAGTTCATTCACATAAGTGTCATGCAAACAGGATAACCAATATCCTGTTTGATGTCATCACTGTTTAATACGTGCGTGAAGCTCTTGTACCGAAGATACCTTGCTACGGTCGTCCGCTGACTTGGCGCGGATGGTAGCAAACGCGGCGTTCATGGTTGTTGTGTACGTTACCTTGTTCAATAGTGCCTCGCGACGAATGTATACCGAATCGGTAATCGCCTGACGACCTTCTGTTGTATTGATAATGTATGCGTACTCACCGTTCTTAATGGCATCCACAATATTCGGACGCCCTTCAGAAAGCTTGTTCACAACAGAGCTCATAATGCCAGCATCGTACAAGTTTGTTGCTGTTCCACGAGTTGCTTCAATATCAAAACCAGCATCAACTAAGGCTCTTGCAAGCTCGATGATTTTGTTTTTGTCATTGTTACGCACAGAAAGCAATGCCTTACCTGCTTTAGGTAGTGGCGCACCTGCACCCAAGTTAGCCTTAGCGTAAGCTTCTTCAAAAGTATCACCCACACCCATCACTTCACCAGTAGAGCGCATTTCTGGTCCTAAAAGTGGGTCAACACCTTGGAACTTAGCAAATGGAAGTACCACTTCTTTTACTGAGTAGAAAGGAGGAATCACTTCTTCGGTAACGCCTTGCGATGCAAGTGACTGACCCGCCATAGCCCGTGCCGCTACTTTTGCAAGAGGAACACTTGTCGCTTTAGAGACAAAAGGAACAGTACGTGCAGCACGAGGGTTTACCTCGATAAGGTACACTTCACCATCTTTAATCGCGAACTGGGTATTCATTAGGCCAACAACACCCAACTCTAGCGCCATATCCTTCACCTGCTTACGCATAGTATCTTGGATGTCTTTAGACAATGAGTGTGGAGGTAGAGAACAAGCCGAGTCACCTGAGTGAACACCTGCCTGCTCTATGTGTTCCATGATACCGCCGATAACGACCTCTTCGCCGTCACAGATGGCGTCGATGTCTACTTCGATAGCGTCGTCGAGGAAGCGGTCTAGCAATACCGGAGCGTCATTAGACACTTTCACCGCTTCGTTTAAGTAGCGCTTGAGGTCTTTAATGTCGTATACGATTTCCATTGCACGACCACCAAGAACATAAGATGGACGAACAACCAATGGGAAGCCGATTTCTTCAGCCATTGCTAGTGCTTGTTCAACGTTTGTTACCGTTGCATTCGCAGGCTGTTTCAAACCAAGCTTGTTAACCATTTGCTGGAAGCGCTCACGGTCTTCTGCACGGTCAATAGCATCTGGTGACGTACCAATAATCGGTACACCGTTTGCTTCAAGGGCACGCGCTAGTTTCAGTGGAGTTTGACCACCGTATTGTACGATAACGCCTTTCGGGTTTTCTTTAGCTACAATTTCTAGCACGTCTTCAAGAGTAACCGGCTCGAAGTACAAGCGGTCAGACGTATCATAGTCAGTTGATACAGTTTCAGGGTTACAGTTAACCATGATGGTCTCGTAACCGTCATCTCGCATTGACAACGCCGCGTGCACACAGCAGTAATCAAACTCTATACCTTGACCGATTCTGTTGGGGCCGCCACCTAGCACCATGATCTTATCATTGTCGGTAGGTTGCGCTTCACATTCTTCGTCGTAGGTTGAGTACATGTAAGCCGTACTCGTAGAGAATTCTGCAGCACAAGTATCTACGCGTTTGTACACTGGTGAAATGCCAAAGCCTCGGCGTGTTTCACGTACATCATCTTCAGCAACTTTGGTAAGCTCAGCTAATCGAGAATCAGAGAAACCTTTACGCTTCAGCGCTCGCATAAAGTCTGAATCAATGCCGCTTAAACCTTTTTCAGCCACTTCAGCTTCAAGTTTAATGAGGTCTTCTAACTGAACTAGGTACCAACGGTCGATATTGGTTAAGTTGAAAACCTCTTCCACTGTCATTCCCAAACGGAATGCATCACCAATGTACCAAATGCGCTCTGCGCCTGGTTCGCGAAGCTCGTAAACAATCTTGTTGCGTGCTTCTGGGTCCTCTAAGTCAACCACAGGGCTTAAACCATTAGCACCGACTTCAAGTCCACGTAGTGCTTTTTGCAATGATTCTTGCTGATTACGACCAATGGCCATTACCTCACCCACTGACTTCATCTGCGTGGTCAAACGGTCATTTGCACCAGCAAATTTTTCGAAGTTAAAGCGAGGGATCTTAGTCACAACATAGTCAATTGACGGCTCAAATGACGCTGGTGTTAAGCCACCAGTAATGTCGTTTGCCAGCTCATCGAGGGTGTAACCCACGGCAAGTTTCGCTGCTACTTTGGCAATAGGGAAACCTGTTGCTTTAGAGGCAAGCGCTGATGAACGAGAAACACGAGGGTTCATTTCAATGATGACCATACGGCCAGTATTCGGGCATACGCCGAACTGTACGTTTGAACCCCCGGTTTCTACACCGATTTCACGTAGCACGGCCATTGCCGCATTACGCATAATTTGGAATTCTTTGTCGGTAAGCGTTTGTGCAGGCGCTACGGTAATCGAGTCACCTGTGTGAACACCCATTGGGTCGAAGTTCTCAATGGTACAAACGATAATGCAGTTATCTGCTTTGTCGCGTACCACTTCCATTTCGTACTCTTTCCAACCAAGCAAAGATTCATCGATGAGCAACTCACTGGTAGGTGAAAGGTCTAGACCTCTTGCACAAATCTCGTTGAACTCTTCGATGTTGTAGGCGATACCACCACCGGTTCCACCCATGGTAAAAGACGGGCGAATAATACATGGGAAACCAATGCGGCTCAGTACATCGTGGGCTTCGTCCATTGAATGTGCGATTTCAGCACGAGGACATTCTAGACCGATGTCTTTCATTGCTTTATCGAAGCGTTCGCGGTTTTCCGCTTTGTCGATGGCGTCAGCAGTTGCACCAATCAACTCACAACCGAATTCTTCAAGTACACCATGCTTTTCTAGGTCAAGTGCGCAGTTAAGTGCGGTTTGACCACCCATGGTAGGAAGAATGGCATCTGGACGCTCTTTAGCAATAATGTTGCGTACCACTTCCCAGTGAATTGGCTCGATATACGTCGAATCAGCCATTTCTGGGTCAGTCATGATGGTAGCAGGGTTAGAGTTAACCAGAATGACGCGGTAACCCTCTTCACGCAACGCCTTACACGCTTGCGCTCCCGAATAGTCAAACTCACAGGCTTGGCCAATAACAATAGGGCCAGCGCCGATGATAAGAATACTTTGTATGTCAGTACGTTTTGGCATAGCGGGCTCTTTCCTACTGCTTGTGTTGTTCGATTAGGTCAATAAAGTGGTCAAAAAGCGGTGCCGCTTCATGTGGACCTGGGCTTGCTTCTGGGTGCCCTTGAAAACTAAACGCAGGCTTGTCGGTACGATGAATGCCTTGTAACGATTTATCGAACAATGATACGTGCGTTACTTCTAAATTCTCTGGCAGGCTAGCTTCATCAACAGCAAAACCATGGTTTTGGCTTGTGATCATAACCACATTGCGTTTTAAGTCTTTCACTGGGTGGTTCGCACCATGGTGACCGAACTTCATTTTCACCGTTTTCGCGCCACTTGCTAATGCAAGCAACTGGTGACCTAAGCAGATACCGAAAACTGGAATACCAGTTTCGACGATAGTCTTTATAGCTTCGATAGCGTAATCACAAGGCTCTGGGTCACCAGGGCCATTCGATAAAAATACACCATCTGGATTCATATCTAACACTTGCTGTGCAGGTGTTTGAGCAGGAACCAATGTAATCTTACAGCCGCGGTCAGCAAGCATGCGTAAGATATTGTTCTTCACACCAAAATCGTAAGCAACAACGTGATACTTGCTCGATTCAGGGGTTACATAGCCTTTGCCCAGTTCCCAACTACCCTCTGTCCATGTTTTAGGTGCTTTGATACTAACAACTTTGGCCAAGTCCATGCCTTTAAGTCCAGGGAATCCCTGAGCTTGCGCTAATGCATCTGCTTCACTCGCATCGTCAGTACAAATAATGCAACCATTCTGGGCACCTTTGTCTCGTAGAATACGTGTTAAGCGACGGGTATCAATGTCTGCGATGCCAACAACACCTTTTGATTCAAGATATTCAGAAAGCGTTTGTTGTTGACGGAAGTTACTGGCAACCAGTGGTAGGTCTCGGATGATTAGGCCTTTAGACCAAATCGTGTCCGCTTCAACGTCTTCGTCGTTGGTACCGGTATTACCAATGTGTGGATAAGTAAGGGTGATTATTTGTTCAGCATAGGATGGGTCAGTGATGATCTCTTGATAACCTGTCATTGAAGTATTGAAAACTACTTCACCAACAGCAGTACCTTGCGCGCCTATCGCAGTACCTTTAAAAACAGAACCATCCTCTAACACCAAAAGGGCAGAATTAGCCAAGTCAACCTCCAGAGATAAGGATAACTACGTGTTTGAGCATCTTTTCTGCTCAAACCCCACAAAAAACAGGCCGCAATGAAAATACTACGCCCTGTTTTACGATCTTTGCAGCTAATAAAACCGCGTTCTACAGCCAATATTTTGGCCGCAAAATGCGAAATTCTGGCAAATTCCGACAAGTATACATGACACTCTCAAAAAGGTCTAACTCAATTACAAAATTTATTAAAATAGACCTTTAAACACAAAATTACCGCTAACATAGCAAAAACTACAAATACCCTAACTTTTATGGGGTTTTATTTTATGCGTGCTCAACGCTTGCAAGTTGCTAATTTACTTATAATTACATCGTTTACTCTTTAAGGCCCAGCACATCTTCCATAGAATACAGACCTGCTGGCTTGCCAGACAACCATTGAGCTGCGTGTACCGCTCCCTTTGCAAACGTGAGGCGGCTAGACGCTTTATGGGTAATTTCAAGGCGTTCACCAATATCCGCAAACAAAGCTGTATGTTCTCCCACTATGTCTCCGGCTCTTACGGTAGCAAAACCAATCGTGTTGTGTTCCCTCTCGGGTTCCTTGCCTTCACGACCATACACCGCGCAAGTTTTTAAATCGCGACCAAGTTCGTCAGCAATGGCTTCACCTATGGCCATAGCGGTACCAGAAGGGGCATCTTGTTTGAACCTGTGATGGGCTTCGGTGATTTCTATGTCAGCAGTACCACCCAGAACATTGGCAGCCTTTCGTACCAAAGAGAGCATCAGGTTAACGCCAACACTGTAGTTCGCCGCAAATACAATAGGGATATGTAGTGCTGCATTATCCAGTGAGTGTAACTGGCTTTCGTTCAGTCCTGTGGTACCTATCACTACGGGAACTTTGTTTTCAACACACCAAGCAAGGTTGCTTTCAAACACTACAGGTAGTGTAAAGTCGATCATCACATCTGCATCGGTATTTTTAAGCGACGAGATACCTGAACAATCAATATGTTTCTTACCTATACCCGAAAGTTCACCCACGTTCATTCCGACCCAAGGTGAATCATCTCTTACCGTGGCTACGGATAAATGGGCATCTTCACTCGCATCGAGTGCTTCGATAAGTACGCGACCCATGCGGCCGTTTGCACCAAACAAACCAACTTTCATTATTTACTCTTTATCATGTATTAGCCTTCAACAATGAGGGCATTGTGCATGATATCACCGCGATTGCAACGCGCATTATGGGGAGTTTTTGGCTAACTCCAACTATTCGCCAATTTGAGTTTTTTTAGATAGGATGAATATCCAGATAACAAATACTTAATGCTAGAGCTTAACTTATGGAAAAGCGTCTCATTTGGGATATCCCAACCCGATTATTTCATTGGCTATTGGTGGCCAGTATTTTCGGCCTTTATGCCACCGCAGAGTGGATGGACGATGCCGTTCAATGGCACTTCTATTTGGGTTACTTCACATTGGGACTCATTATTTTTAGAGTGATATGGGGTTTCGTTGGTCCCACTTACGCTCGTTTTAGTCACTTTGTTAAAGGTCCTGGTGCAGTATTTTCCTACATGAAAACATTGGGTAGAAAAGACAGTGCCCCAGCAACAGGACACAATGCACTGGGTGGTTATGCAGTCATCATCATGCTCATCATGATTGGACTGCAAGCAGTGAGCGGACTCTTTATGACCGACGATATCTACCTTGACGGACCTTATCGCCATTTGGTTGATGAGTCTGTATTAGACGTAATGAATACTCTGCATCACCGAGTGTTTGATGTTTTACTTTGGGTGATTGGCTTTCATATTGCCGCCATTGTTTTCTACGCCGTGTTTAAAAAACAAAAGCTTGTACCACCTATGATTCACGGTAAAAAGCAAACTCAAGCGTCAGGGATCCCTTCATCGAAACTTTTGCTAGCGCTGGTCATTGCACTTATCGTTGGTTTTGGACTGTATTACGCCATTGAAATAGCACCACCCGCGCCAGCATTAGAGGAGTTCTATTACTAACCCAGTGTATTGACGGTCTAATGCCATTGCTGAGCATTAGACTGTTACTTGCTGCACCATACCCCGTTGTTTCATTAGGGCTACGATTTCGTCCACACTCGACGGGTCGTCAATAGTCGATGGTACCGCCAAGGGCTCGTCGGCGGCTATTTGACGTAAAAGCTTTCGCAAGATTTTTCCAGACCGAGTTTTTGGCAAACGTTCAACAACTATGGCTCGCTTAAAGCTTGCCACGGGGCCGATTTTTTCTCTGACTTGTGCAATCAGCTCTTGCTCTAGTAACTGTTCTTCTATTTCAACACCATTTTTGAGCAATACCAAACCCACTGGGATTTGCCCTTTTAGTTTGTCGTTTACTCCGATAACACTGCACTCAGCCACAGCGGTATGAGAAGCCAGCACCTCTTCCATTTCACCGGTAGACAATCGATGCCCAGCCACATTAATTACATCGTCAGTTCGTCCCATAATAAATACATAGCCTTCATCATCGATGTAACCATTATCCCCGGTGCAGTAATAGCCGGGAAACTCCGATAAGTAGCCTTGTACAAATCGTTCGTGATCCCCCCATATAGAAGCGAGGCAACCGGGTGGCAAAGGCAACTTGATAGCGATTGCGCCTTGAGTATTGGCAGGCTTTTGTTCACCACTTTCCGATAACACCTGCACGTTAAACCCTGGGGTGGGTACACTGGATGATCCTGGTTTGGTAGGGAGCGTTTCTACGCCAACTGGGTTGGCACAAATAGGCCAACCTGTTTCTGTTTGCCACCAATGGTCAACAATCGGCTTATTGGTGACCTCGCGAGTCCAGTGATAGGTTGGCGGGTCAAGACGTTCACCTGCCATAAATATGGTTTCAAGGGATGAAAGATCATAGTCTTTAATAAATGTGGCGTTGGGGTCCTCTTTGCGAACGGCTCTAAACGCCGTTGGGGCAGCAAATAGTACTTTCACTTTGTATTCTTCAACTACACGCCAAAATGCGCCTGCATCTGGTGTTCCTACCGGCTTGCCTTCATACAAGACGGTTGTTGCACCTTTGAGTAGAGGTCCGTACACAATATAAGAATGCCCTACCACCCAGCCAACATCCGAGGCAGCCCAAAAAGTATCGCCTTCATCCACGTTATATACCGCAGACATAGAATAATTAAGTGCGACCGCGTGGCCACCGTTGTCTCTCACAACGCCTTTTGGTTTTCCCGTAGTCCCAGAGGTATACAATATATAAAGCGGATCCGTCGACTTTACTGGTACACAATCAGCAGGTTCGCTTTTCTCCATCGCAGATACCCAATCGATATCGAATTCTGGGTTTAAACTTGCGGCAACCTGTGGGCGTTGATAAACAATGCAGCCCGTTGGCTTATGAGACGCTAGGGCAATTGCACCATCCACCATTGGTTTATATTCAATAACACGCTGGCCCTCAATTCCACATGACGCTGTAACAATTAACTTGGGCTTCGCATCATCGATTCTGACCGCTAATTCATTAGCTGCAAAACCGCCAAAGACCACCGAGTGCACCGCTCCTAAGCGGGCCACGGCGAGCATTGCAATGACAGCTTGGGGAATCATCGGCATGTAAATAATCACTCTGTCCCCCTTCTCTACGCCCTGTGCTTTCAATACACCGGCAAACCGCCCAACATGAGATAGTAATTCGGCATAGGTGAATTTTTGCTTGGTTTGCGTTACGGGAGAATCGTATATCAAGGCACATTGGTCACCTTTACCTGACTCAACATGCTGATCTAATGCTAAATAGCAGGTGTTTAACGTACCGTCAGGAAACCAGCTCACGTAGCCGTTGTCGTTATTACAGAAAGGAATAATAGGTTTGGTATACCATGCAATCTGCTCAGCTTGTGATAACCAAAATTGCTCAGGATGTTCAGTCGATTGCTGATGTTCATTCTTATAATTCATAACCATGTCCAATGTAGGGCTTTTATCAGCTACACTAGAACAGTTTTCCTGTTTTACCCCATAAGACTTCAGCCTTATACGGCGTAACCCAATGAATAATAGAACAATTATTTAAATTTAAAAGGGCAGCAATGAGTATAGGGAGCGGGAGAGTGAGTTTTTCAATACAAGATAAAAAACTGGGTAACAGTCACAGTTACCCAGTTTTTGGATATAGCTTAGTCAGCTTTGTAAGCATCGTGACAAGATTTACAGCTTCCGCCCACTTTACCGATAGCTGCTCGGTAGCCATCAGTATCGCCAGCTTCAACAACGCTCGCTAGATTTTGTGCTGCAGCACGCATGGCTTCGATTTTAGCTTCAACATCACTAAAGTCTTCCCACATTTCATCTTTAGCACTGGTCTCAACATTGAATTTGCGAGTATCTGTAACCAAATAATCGCTCATCATGTCTGCCAATTGCTCTAGACGTACCGCATTGGTTTTCATTACTGACTCATCGAAAGGGATAGCGCCCTTCGCCATGCCACCTAATGGCCCCATATTGCTGCGAACCAACTGAAACAATGCTTGACGATACTGAGTCGCCGCTGCCGCATGACGCTCAGAGGTTGCTTCATTTGCATATACACCGCTGGCCGCAATAAGCGATACCAATGAAGCACCCAATCCCATGATTACCTTGCGTTTAATTCCTGAAGTCATGCCTGTTCTCCGTTTTATTAACTCTGGATAGTTTTTAGTATAGAAAGCGTTTAGGGCGAGCCCTGAGTTTTTGTTGTTTTCTCTATCCTGACAAAAAGCATAGTTTTAGCAAGGTTTTAAACGATATTAAGCGTACTTTTTCAGTTAAAAAGGCAAAAAGTTAAAAGCGTATTCCAGTTTAGTCTGCTTAACCTTGGCTTCTCCAAAGTTTATCATCCTGATACGGGCAAGGAGTTTTTGCTCCAATGCTTCGAAGTCCAACTCACTACTTACTAGGGTAACCAGTGACAAACTCCCATTGGGTTCAATAGTAAGATTCACCGTCAGCTTTCCCTCCAGATCAGGATTTTCCCGCAATGCACGCCTGTATAGTGCGTAAACCGCTCCTTTGTTTGCATCTAGGGTTTTTCTAATGGCCTCGATATCTCTGTCGCCTATCACCTGGGATTCTGTTTGAATACGCTTGGCAGCAAGTGAGGCGGCTCCTTGTTCTGGTGCGTCAAACTCGGTGGTTCTTCGACCAGCCAACTCACCACGCGCACCTATTTCTGTACTTATATCACCCTGTGATAGTCCTCCACTGGTGCTCGTTGCCATTTCCTGACCAATACGTTGACGTTGAGTTTGCTCGGCTTGCCCTGCCCCTTCAACGGTTTGAACATCCGCCAAGTTAGTTAAATTCGCGTCACTGCGTAAGCTGGCTAGTTGATCTTGAAACGCTAACACACCGGTTTGCCGCGCATTTTCACGGGCCTGCGCTACCGTTTCTTCCGGCGTTGGCTCGGGCTCAGGCTCAGGCTCTACAATAGGTTCTGGCTCTGGAGTTATTATTTCTTCAGGTGCTGGTGGTTTCTCTTCGGGGGTAGGCTCTGGGGGCTTCTCCTCGGGTATTGGCTCAGGTTCGGGTTCTGGTTCAATGATCGGCGGCGGAGGTGGTTCCTGTGCCACTAAAATATGCGCTAGTTGAGGCGGCTTTCGCGAATCCTCTTGCACCAGTGTTTGTGGAAGCTGAACGACGGAAACGCCCACGGCTAACAGAAGGGTTACGCCTAATATGCCATAGGTTATCTGAGTAAATCGTCGATTTTCCCGCTCGCTCGACGACCATGGAAGCTGGCTGTCAAAATACACCGTATTCATGCAGCCACCTCACTTTCAACGTCAGCCCCAATGATCTGCTCTATCGCCAATGAAACATTGGTGAAACCAGCACTTGCACAGGTCGTCATTATCTTTTTAAGCAAGGCGTAAGGTACACTTCTATCACCCATAATGGTAATCGGGTGCCCGTCTGGCCCATCATTTACTGTATTTTCAGGCAACGCCGCTTTATGTAGTTCAAGCTGAACAGCCAATAAGGAAATGGTGCTATCGGCGTCGCGCATTACCGCATCTACGTCTGCAACATGCTGACCTTCAATGAGAATATCTGTGCCGTTAACAAGAATAAGTAGAGTTTCCTTGGCGGCTAGTTCCGAGGTAGCTTGGGGTAGCGTGACCGATTTGTGGTTATCAAGCACCTGTACGTCAGATGCATTGAGCATTAAGAAGAACACTAATATGGTAAAGATATCCATTAATGACACAAGGCTTAGCTTGGTTTGCTGGGCGTTGCGCCTATGATTTCTATCCATACGCTTCGCTCTCATAGATTGCTTCATTGCGCATACTCCATAGGTGAACTAGGCGTTGCAGTCCAGTCAAGACTTGCCATACTCGGCGGTGCTTCGGCAAAAGAGACCTCGGGAAACAATGCCGCATCTACTACCGAAGCAGCCACTACATCTTTGTATGACCGAACTTGTTCGATGAGCGTAATAACACTCTGATAGTCTAGCGAGTCATCAATCATCAAAACAATGTCGTCTTTCTCAATACCTTTTGCTAGCAAGGTTTGTTTTATCTGCTTTAAGACAAACTGAATCTTGCCCCAATCATTGTGGTATGAGCTGTCACTATCGTTACTCACCGCGGGGATCTGCTCCACCAAATAACCGGAAGGGAAATACACGGCACTCCCCTGAGGCGTTACCACAAGCTCTATGTGCTGATTTTCAATGTCACCACCATCGCCTGCGACCTCTAACCCAGGAAGGCTCAATTCAATCACGGTAATCTTAGAAAACACCATCATCATCAACAGCACTGGTACTAAGACAATCATTAGATTTAAAAACGAGGTTATATCTAACTCTGCGTCTGGCTTTTTATGACGTTTTTGACGACCCAACATAATGATTTACTCGTCTGCTTGACGGCTAAACGGAGTCACTGATTTTTTGGCCATTAATGCGTTAAGAAATTTCACACCCGCCATCTCCATGCTATCGACAATTTCCACTGTTTTGGTTTGTAGTATCGAATGCAGTGCTAGCAACGGAATCGCCGCGATCAAGCCAAATGCAGTGGTATTCATCGCTACAGAGATACTTTGCGACAACAAGCTCGCTTTTTCCGAAGGGTCCGCATTCGCCACCGCAGAGAAGGCTGCAATCAAGCCGATAATAGTGCCAAGTAGACCAAGCAAGGTTGAAATGTTTGCCAAGGTACCCAAGTACGGCGTGCGTTTTTCTAATCGAGGAATGGTTTCCATCAAGCCCTCTTCCATCGCGTATTCAATATCCTCTCTTCGAGGGCTCACTTGTAGTCTGGCAATACCAGCACCGATAACTCGAGCGACTGGCGCAGAGCCCTTAGCTGATAGTTTTTCTACTTGGTCAAATCGCTGATTATTCAGCAAGGGCTCTAGCTCAGAAAATGCCTTTTTATTGGTGTGCTTTGCTGATGCTAAGAAGAAGTAGCGCTCTAGCGCAATAGACAGGCCGATGGCCAATACAGTTGCGATGGGGAACATGAAGGCACCGCCCTCTTGGAAAAAACGTACAATTACATCAAAAATTTGCATGATACTACCTCGTTATCATTGTGTTCTTTGTTATGTAAAACAGTGTGTTGTTTTAACGTTAAAAAATGGTTAGCGGGTTATTGTTGTGCCTCACCCGCTGAATGATTGGCACTATTGACTTGCCCCATATGTTGGGTGAGCGCCAGATTCCGCATAAATGATTTTCGCTCTATGAGAGAAAGCTCCATGGCTTTGAGTGGCCAAGTTAATGTACCGTCGATGCTTCTATGCTCAGGTAGCTGCCATGGAACAATACTCAGTACCTGTGGCTGCTCCTTACTACCTTTAATGGTGACTTCAAGTCGGATAGGTTCCTCAGTTTGCTGAGCCAACACTAGGTTGGACAGGCCTAGAAGAAGTACAGCCGCAATACTTTTAGTTAGTGGGTTAGTTACCATTGGTAGCTCCTTCTTGTTGCTGCATCGCAATCTGCCGCTCTACGTCTTTTATCCACCGCTGCACACTTTTTAAAGTTCGCTGTTTTGGGTTAGCGTTTAGTGCTTGCGCGATGGTTTGATATTGGTGGTAATGACGTAGTGCTGTGACTTTGTCGCCCAAATACAAATCGTGAAGAATCCCCATATTCAGATGCACTAACGGATTATTTGGCCATGCCGCCAGTGCTTCATTCCAATAGTGATTTGCCGTCTTAAAATCGCCTTGTTCTCTAGCTAAAGCACCCAGTCTATTTAGAGCAAAATGATTGTATCGATTGTGCTCAACCGCAGTTTTGTATGCCGATTGTGCTAGCTGAGTGTCACCGAGTGCTTTTGCGATGTCTCCCGTTAACACCCAATAAGCAGATGGAGTTTCATCGGTTACAGTAATGCCGTGAAGCACATGAGAAGCCTGCTCAAAATCCCCCGATGTAGTTAATGCAATCGCACTATTAAATACCCTCTGCTGCTCTGCACTAAATGTCCGCTTCGCAGCAAGGTAATGATTCTGAGCAGAAGCAACCGCCGTTTCTTCAGCGCTAGCCTGAACTTCATTGTCTTGTGTCGGAGATAAGGCATTTTCCCCGTGCTCACTAGTAGTGGTCACACAGGCAGATAAAAGCAGGATATTTGTCGAAACAATAAATAGCTGCTTAAAACCGAGGCCTTTAATACATGTCATGGCTGAGTTCCTCGATATATTCAGGCTTGCGATAACGAGAGGGATATAAGGCTGCTAACTGTTCGAAACTGGCTTGCACCCATTCGTCGTATACGCCAGACCAAGCGCGTTGTGCGTTGGCTTCAAAAACAGATAGCGCTTGTTCCTCGAAGGGATAAGCTTGCTCTTCGAGCAACAATTCGTATTGTTCTAGTTCTAATGCAGACAAACTCGTGGGGCGCTCAGAGGCCATCAAGTCTTCGGCCAAAGTGATGTAAAGCGTGGCTAAGTTGTGATTTGCAGCTGTAGCAAACTCTCTCACGCCGTAGGTCAGTACTTTGTTGTGTGAATCGATGGCTCGTTGCAGCGCATCTTTCTTTTTAGTCAGACTGGTTTGCAATGGCATGGTTAACTTGATTTGGCTAAATGCCACCCGTGCATCATCTGCGAATACCATAGCCGACATTGCTGCCAACGTTTGAGAGCGCAAGGTTCCGCCACTATCAGCACTATCGTGACCTAGTATCAGTTTGTTTAACCAGTAACGACGTTTGCTGTCTTCACCACTAGTACGGTAAAACTCACTCATGATAAAGCGCGCTTCAGTGACCTGTTCGAAGGGGTCAGGATAGGTATGGGCATAGGTTCTAAATGCAGGGAGCGACGCGTTGCGATTTCCTGCTTTTTGGAAGTATTGTGCGGCTTGAAACAACGCCTGTTGGCCTTCAAGACTCGTTTCATCACCCTGCCATTGAGCATACAAAATATCGCCAGCGGCTTGCCACTGTTCGGTTTGTTCGTAAACAAACATTAACTTTGTATCAATATCTTGTGTGAGTGTGTGCGCTGGATAACGAGACGCAAAATCCAACAACAACGCTTGTGCTTCTTCAAAACGAGACAGGGCAATCAGATAGCTTGCCGCATCATACTGAGCGGTAACGCTGACGTCCCTGTCAGGAGCCACTGTCATCAAACGCATAAGATGAGTTACCGCTTCGTCCAGCTTCTCGTTTTCAACGGCAAGCTGAGCTTGGTTGAAAATGCTGATGGCGTAGTTTCGCGCTAGTTGGTCAAAGCTACTGTGACTGTCTCCTAGGGTCTGAAGAAGCCCTTGATAATCTTGTTCGGCAGCAACAAAGTCTTTCAAACCAAAATGGCTATGGGCTTGCACCAATCGGGCGGAGAGCAGTATGTCGGGCGTAACCGCATGAGCAATTTCTGCTGAGGCATTCAGTAACCACTGACTGTACTGAATAGCCTCTAGATAGTGATTGGCATCAAATTGGTCTTGCATTAATGTTTGCACAACAGCAATAGTTCGCACATCAGTGTCGAAGTTCTGCACAAATTGTCTCTGGCTTTGTTGCTGTTGGGCCAACCAGTGAGCGTATTGGTCTGTGTCTTTCACTAACGTTTGAAGCAAGGCTCGATAAGACAAAAGTGCTGTGTAGGCGGCGTCATTGGCAAATGTGGAATCACTGTACCCGTATCCCACGTCTTCATAGTGCATGATGGCATTATCAAACTGCTCTGTTTCAAAATAGCTCTCTGCTAGATTGAACTGCATTTGTGGACGAAGGGGATCGTCGCCAAACAATGATATGAAGGTCAGGTAATATTCTGCTGCACTAGCATATGCCAACCTGGCCTGTTCCTCTCGCTCACTTTCAGACAAAGTACTAAAGAACTCAGGCAGTGATGTACTGCTTTCCCAGTTATTGAGCGTTTGAGCAAGACTGTGATGGCTCTGAGCTAACTCTCGTAAGTATGTATGTAAATAGCTATTGGCTTGCTCCAGTGCGCTGCTCGACTCAGTTTTGGATAGCTCTTCATACACTCCTTGATCAGGTCCGAACAACTTCACAAAAGCGGCCTTTGCACCCATCACTTCGCTAGGAAAATCCCCCAGAATAAATGCGTCGATGTGCTTAACAAAAAATGAAACGGCATTGGGATGCAATGGGTAGGTATTTGCGAACGCCACATAGGTCTCGGCGGCATCGAGAAAGCGATCATTGTCTAAGTGCTGCTGGGCAAGCTCGTCGAATACCAGGTAGCTATGAGGCTGTTGCCCGTGAACCTCATAGTAATCAACGATTGCTTGACCATTTCCTTGATACGAGAAAAGTGTCGCCATCACACGCAAACTGTCTTGTGCTAGCTTCCGCTGCCCTTTCGACAACACATCAACATTGGGCAAGTAACCTTTGCCTTTAATATCGAGGGCTTGAGCAAAACTGGCAGACAGCATACGGTCGAATGAAGGCAGCGCGTTGGTGTAATCAGAGAGTTTGTAAAACGCCCAACCTTGCATGTAGGCTGACATGCTATAAAAAGTCTCTTGCTCGCCTGCGTCTAGCACCTTTTGGTAGGCTTTTGCAGCTTGCGCATAATCACCATTGCTATAGTGTGCTTCTCCCAAACGAAACCACGCTTCGGTAGCATGTAAAGATTCAGGAGAGGTTTCTAGTAGGTCGTTTAAGATATCGACGCTTTGCTGAGAGTTACCTTGCAGATCATAGGCTCGCGATAATTGATACAACGCACTCTGGCGATATTCCTCATCCTCTGCGCTTTCAATTGTCATTTTGTAGGTATCAATGGCTCTTTCAAAGGTGTGCTGACTATCCGAGTCTCCCCGCAATTGTTCTTCTTCGGCTACCAACATTTCTACGTCGGCTAACCGCATGAGTAATTGACGGGATAAGGACGGGTCATCAACGGTAGAGGCTAAATCAGCGTAATTGTCCCTTAACGCACTCAAATCCGCGGGCGGTAATTGGGTTTTCTCAACTATGATAGGTGCTACCCCCAGCACGTCCATCAAGGCTTGATTGTTAGGGGTGACTTTATCTTCCGTCACAGAATTATCTGCTGTTGACCAACAACCGCTCAGTGCAATCACCAGTGGCGATAGAAGCATAAGTCTATTTGTTACAGCACGGCTCATTGCGCTTCCTCGTTACGAGAGTCTTGTAGCTGGATCATCGCCAGTCGATTAACATTGAATTGCTCACTTAAATAGCTTTTTCTGTCAGCAATAGCAGCGCGCACATCCTTAGTAAGCACATTTTCCAAAGCCGCAATTAATGACTCTGTAGTGTTTAAATGCCCTTGAAGCAGTTGTTCTATGTCACCTAGACGCTGTCGTTCTCGTTGATTCACCTGTCCTTGAGTAAGCAATGCGGTAAAAGAATCATGTTTTTCATTCGCCTGCGCTAGCAAACCGGCAAGCCCTTGCAAATGTTGATGAGTTTCCCACTTCGCTTTTGGATATTGTTCGTGTAATTCCCACAATAGAATACCCATGAGCCTATCCAGTCTGGTGGTATAGGCCGGACGGATTTCCCTATTTTCAAGGGCTAACGCTTCTGCGACTAAGGTTTTGGTATTTTGTGCTTTTAGCAACCGTGTCAGTCCACTGCGTTGGTCGGGCGATGCAAATACTGCCAGCCCAGAGAGTAGATCATTGATATTATTGGCGGTTTCAATATCAGCATTGGACGCGTTTACCATTGATTGGATTGATTCATATTCAGACACTAACCCCGCTATCTGATGTTGAACGTAAGTTCCAGAGTTTTGAACAACACGGTTTTGATGAACCTGGTCTCGCTCATCTAAGAGCTGATGAAAGATCCCAATATCCTTTTTTTGTTCAAGGAGTTGGTTGCGGATGGCATACAGCGACGCTAAATCATTAAATCGGTGAGGCTGAGCCGAGTCGGTGTCTTCTGTTTCTTCTTTATCTCCGTTATCGACGGTGTTAAGCAGTGATAGGAAAATATCGTGGTGAGAATCTGGCCAAACAATAGCACCCGGCTCAGTACTCTTTTCTTCCTTTAGAGCCTCGTCGCCGTCGTTACCCAGTGCTTGCACTTGACGGGTTATCTCACGCCAGTACCCCTGAACTTCAACGGCGTTCAATAAGATGTCTAAATCATTCATTGACTGGGAAATGTTTTGGTTGAGTTTGGCAAGCGTTTCAAACGCTTGCACTTCACCACCTTGCGCCGAGTAACCCACCGCCAATGCATGTGTTGCCTGCAAGGTAAACATATTCACTGGTTGAGATGACAGATAGGACCAAATCCCCATAGCATTTGGCCAGTCGCCAGATTGAGCGAGTTTCCATGCGTAATTGAGCAGGACTTCATCGTGTCTACTGGCCAACCGACTATCGTTTGGATTGAGGTTTGATAACGCAACCAGTGCCTCAGACAATTTGCCTTGAGATAACAGTAGTTGTCCTTGAGTCAGATAAACCTCGTTGAGCAAGGCTTCTCGTTCTTCTTCGGTCACTGAACTATCTTCGGGTAATTGCCACCACGTGACCCAATCAAAAAGGCCGCCAATAGCTGATGATTTCTGCAAACCTAGATGTAAGGTTTCTTCTATTTGTTTGAATGCAATAAGTGCACTTTCTGTATCTCCGTTGATATGCGAAACCACACCTTCGTTGTAGTGCAAATATTGCTGATTAATGTGTTCACTGGGGATAGCATCCTTGAACTTTTTCACATCACGTTGACCGAGCGCCAAGCTCGCCTGCGCACCTTCATAGTTCAGTGCATACCACTGCGCTGGCGTAAGAAGAGCTTCGATATCACTGCTATCGGTGACATCCGTAAACTGCTCAAAGTTTGTGAGTCCTTGTTGCAATCTACCTTGAGAAAAATTGAGCCTAGAGAGCCAGTAAAGTGCCAAAGGTTCATTGTGATCGCTGAGCGCTTCTTCGTTCAAATGCCTTTGGGCTAACTCGGGCATGTCGTAGGACAAGGCAATGCCACCTTCTAACAAATCCAAAGTTTTGCCTTGTGCCTCACTCACGCCTTTGAACTTGGCAAGTGACAACGCACTCAAACTCGACAATGGGTCATCGGTGTAAAGGGAATACACCGCGGTGCCAAAATGAGTGTTTTCAATGGGGGTTGCCTCGGTGGTATCCGATAATTGGGCCATTGCCCATGCACTGCCCAATGTGCAAACGGCGTAGAGTGAATGAGTAAAAAGTCGTTGAACCATAGCGAACTTTACCTAAAGGACAACTGCGCTGAACTCAGGCTGCTGTTTAGCCGGGGAATCAACAATTTGCAACTCTACCGCTTGCGGGTCGTCGTCTTTCTCAAACTGTATGCTTACTGCACGTTTGTAAGGACGGTTTTCCGGCCCTATGCCCACAAAAAACGCGGTGAGTTCATGTTCCCCTTGGGGAATATTTCCTAAGTACAAACGCTGTACACCTCCTCTGTGGAGCGCGTTTATCTGGCGTTCGGTATACAAATAGTGGGTAGCAACCTCATCATCAATTTTTAACTCAACAGCATCCAGTGTGAAGAAAGTACCTACATCAACCGACAAATAAACCGCTAACTGACTACTTGAGGGAAACAATAAGTCTTCCTCTAAAATGAATAGGTCTCGGTTGAGAGTAATCAGCGCTTTTTTCAAGTCTTCAATTTGAGATGAGAGTGGTTGACCGTCTTGCTCTGTAGTTTGGGCTTTCGCTACAAATGACGCCACATTCAACACAATCGCTAAAATCAACGCCATGATCAAAGAACAATGAGTGAGTCCAATGCGTTTCAAAAAAGTGTGTGGTTTAGCGTGAGCTTTGTTGTTTTTCATCACATTTACCTCAGTACCAGATAGACACGTAAGCACGAATCACACTGGCCGAGAAGCCAAACAGCGCTTCTTCACCAACGGCCTCGCCAGTGGTCACATCACGGAAATTGTCATAATCGAATTGCATGTAGTCGTACTCAATATTGAAGGTACTTTTTTCTAAGAAGAACGACTGAGAAAAGGCCCATTGATACGTGATACCAATGCCACCCGACACGCCAGAGTAGGTTGATAATTCTTTGTCGCGAGCCATGTACGTAAACTCATCAGCGCGGGCAAATAGGTCCTGATAGAAGTTGGCTTGCTCTTGTTGGTAGAAACGTACATGAGCATCTATGATCCACGCGTCGCCAAAGGTATGGATGTAACCCAACTTAAGATTACTGGCTTCAATACCCCAGGTATCTGAGTAGTAACGCACATCGCCATAAATACTGGCACGGTAGGGTAAGTAGTAATTGGTATTTATCGAGAACGCATTACTCACTCGAGTGTTCGGGTATATCTCTGTTGTAAAAGCAAATCCGCGAGCGCTGTCATCGTCTACGTAGCGAATAGCGCGATAAGGGTTGTTGAGATAACCTTGGTCTGACACGTTTTCAACATTAAACCCCATGATCCAGTTCTTAGAGATCACTTGAGTCAGTCCAACTCCAAACTTTTGTCGCTGGGCCTCTTCGAGAAAGTTAAGGTCTCCGCGACGACGCACTTCATCCTCGCCTCGGGAATAGCTCATCGACAAGGTAGTTAGGTCACCAAAGAAATCTTGGCTGATGCCTAGGTGATAACTGTTGGCTTCAAAGTCATTCTCACTGGAGTTGGTAAAACTCACGTTGACCAGTGTTTTATTGTGCAGAAAGTCTGCACCTAAGGTAGCTTCCGTTCTTTCTTCCTGATACTCACTGGCTTGTGCACGCACATCAATGGATGCGCCCGAGATTGTATCTACGTAATAGTTAGCCGAAAACGACACGGTGTTGCCTACTTTTTTACGCAGTAATATTGACGGACCGTCAATAGTTACACCATCACCTGAGTAGCTGTGATACATGGCATCAGAGCGGTCTTCGGGTAATACTGCGCCAGTTGTTGTGACGCTCACAAAAAGCAGAGTTGCAAGCAAGGCATATTTAGTTACAGCCACAACCACCTCCTGCGCCACCATCTGCACCACGTGCTCCTTCTCTCGCCTCAAAAACGTGTTTGGTATAAGCAGCGGCAATGGGGTTGCGATTCATACTCATGATTGGGTCGGCCAGGCAGCTTCGCTCGTATGGTTTAACCCAAGGCTCGATATCGCTGAGCGCAGTGAGCGTGTTCGCACAACCTGAACAAATGAGGGTCAAAAAGGCGGTAATGAGCAGTCGGTAAGAGTAACTTTTCATGACTATTCTCTTAGCAGTAACTTGATGGCTTTTTCGTACTGCTTCTCGTCACCCGATTTGTAACCTTTGTGGATTAGGCGAGTATCACCATTTCGGTCAATCATCACAGTCGTGGGCATAGCAGATACGTCATACAGCTCACTCACATCACCGTTTGGGTCGTAAAGTACGGGAAAGCTAATATCCATATCTGCCAGCATGGACTGCGCCTTCGCCGAGTCGTCATCCACATTAACGGCTAGCACGGTAACCCCTAAGTCCACATAGTCTTGATATAGGGCTTCAAAGGCGGGAAGCTCCTCACGACACGGCCCACACCAAGAGGCCCAAAAGTTAACGATAACGATATTGCCCACCTCTTCAGCAAGACGAAGATTATTGCCATCCCGACTTTTCAGGGTGAAATCAGGTGCAGGCATATTTACCTGTGGCTCGTCAGCTTCTGTTGATGTAGCCAAGGTAACGCCAAACAGAAATATGACGATAAGTGCAAAACTGGAGGTTCGATTTAGCGATTTTAGTTTCATTGTTAGCCCCTAGAAGAAGTAAGTTGCACCGAGGGTGTACTGGAGGTTGTGCGAGTTTTTTTCTTCGCCTATCAGTTCACTGTTGAAAATGTGATCTTTCACATCGAGGCGCAGCGCAAAATAGTCTGTAAGCAGAACCCGATAGCCCGCTCCCAAAGTCACGGTAAACTGACTTTCATCACCAAAATCTGTACTACCGCCACCAAGAGTGAGGAAAAAATCAGTATTGAATACATGCCCTTCAGTCAGGAACAACTCACCATTAAAGTTGTACCCTACCGATAGATCGTAATAGGTGTAATCACGTTGCTCGTCGGTCAAAAATGGTGCGCCGCCCGAGAGTATTTCAAAGCTTGTTTGCCCCGCGGTTGCAGTTGCATAGCTTGCCTCTGCAAAAATGTTCTCGGTAACGTGGTACCCCAAAGTCACTCCAACCACTGAGGATGTGGAAAAGTCTTCGATACTTATTTGGCCAGCAAACACACCGATTTCGATATTCTCACTGTCTATGTCGGCCTCTCTGATTTCTCGGCGATCTAAATTTGGTTCAATCACTGGAGACGCGGATTGTTGTGAAAAAGCGTCTGAGACAGGCAACAATGCCGCCGCGCCCATTAAAAAAACTACGGATAGTCCTAGCGTCCATTGATTTAGCTCCTCTAGTTCATCTCGCGCGGTTAGCGCTGTTAATCGTTTGTACTCAGCTCGTGCTACAAAATTTTGGGTGAGGTAATAGCGAACTCCTACACCCACTTCGAGTAAATCACTGACCCGAGATTCATCTCCGCTCTCTACCAAGGTGGCACTGGGCTCGGTATTTATTTGCCCTGCGCCAATAGAAAAGTAAGGACTCACGCGCCATTCAGGAAAGGTGTAATGTTGAACGCGCACTAGCCAAATTCGATTGTCTGAAAAATTGCCCAAGGCTTGTGTTGCACTTAGCTCTGCAGCAATGTTGTCGGTAAACGCCCACGCTGCGATTACAGAGAGCGCAGCAACATCGTTGAGCTTTCCAGCGAACACACCAAACTCCCAACGTCGGTTTTGGTAGCCGTCAAAGCTGCTTTCAGCGAGTTGTAATGTTTGTTCGTTCAGATCCAAGGTGGCAGCGAGTGCAGATTGGGCGACCCAACCTTCAATACCGTCTGCCGTGCGCACCTTGTACCAAGCGGTGTGAGATTTGATGACAGTGATGGTTTCACCGCGAGCTATCGAGTTAAAAATAGGAAACTCTCGCGCCGGCCCCGTATGCATATCAGCGTAGGGTTCAACGACTTTGACAACGAGCTCATCAGCCTTAACCGAGCCTACGTGAGTACTAAATACAATAATGAGAACGAGGATAATGTACTGCATAGCTTAATCCTGCGGTGTATCAAAGGGGTTGTTGTAGTACTGCGCACCCACATCTAACCATTCGGCGATGGTCTTCAATTCAGCACGGTTCAGCCATCCGGCGTGTGAACCACCTACCTCAAACTGAGCAAAGAATCGACTGCTCCCGCTAGCGCTGTTTGCACGCATGGCGGCACCTACTCTCACACTAACCATGACGGGAATAGGATTACCCTCTGGGTCTAATATAAGCTCGCCATCTTCGTCCGTTTCAAAAATAGGATTGCCGTTGCCATCTAGCGCAGGAATAAGGCGGTCAAGTAGCACGCCATCTACCACTTCAACTTCTAAGTCAGAGAAGAGTAGCTCCCTGTAGCCAGTCAAATGCGCAGCATTGTCTAATGAGGTTTGATTGGACAAATCAAGTTGAGCAGCAGGCACCTGCGTTACACCATCGGCATCCATTGGGGAGTGGCAAGATACACAGGTGGTGTCACTGACAAGCTCACCAGCATCATCAAAAGTCGCTCTATTGACTTCAAAAATGGGTTGGATGTGGTCTGGATAATTCACCACAATTCTGCATAACGGCGTCCAGGTTTGTGCACAACTTTGTGAAATAGGAATAGCTGAACGCATATCGCCGTAGGCATAAGTAAACGAGGTCGAAACGTTGGTTGTTGCTGGGTCGGCCCAAATATCATCAAAGACGATGTCGGCGGTGACTGGTGCATTTCCGTTGATACGAGTGCGGGTTTGCGCCATGGTTTCACCTAAATCGGCGAACAAGGCAGGATTAGTACCGGGGTGAGGTAAGCCCGTGGACGGCGCACCAAAATTTATTGACGGATATTCGGCATCTAAACGCCCGTGGGGTTGGGTATTATTGTTTTGATGACATCCATTACATGTTTTTACTTCACCCGGTACCAGTTGTAACCAGTTATCATGTCTTGACGAAATGCGCTTGCCATTGGCATCGAGAAAATTAAGCGCAAATGGAATATTGGCTGGAATATCCAACATCACTGAGCCGTCAGGCTCAACTGTTCCGTAACCTACGATTTCTCGCATGAGTTGATTTCTAGACGGGCCAAAGTCGCTGCGCTCTAAATCGACAATATCCTCGTCGGGAATAGATACACTTTTCACCACGCGTACAAACCTTATAGGCCGCTGGTCTACCGAGGTTAGCGATGGATTGGCCATTACTGTAAGGCCCTGCGCAGTAGTGTCTTCACCTGCTACGTCGTATACGCTGCGGATATGCACACGCCCCAGCCCTTGATTGGCCAAGTCTGCGTCATAATTTTCACTCGCAGAGTAATCATTGGGATAGGCCCGAGATTCCATCGAAACCAGTTCAGTGTAAGCCACGCCTTCTTGGGGTGTTGCCACCACCTGTTGAGTGTTGGTTTGCGGATCATAAATCCACAACCCGTAGAGCAAAGGGGCAGCCTCAATACCGTCGGTACTTAGCAAAGTCTCGCTACATGGCAAAATAGTGCGAACTTCACCTTCATTCACCACTTGCTCTGGGTCATACACTCGGCATTGACTCCATGCAAATAGTTGTCTCCCACTGCCGTCAAACAAAGGGTATAGGGCGGCCACATAACCGCCGGGGGAAATATCGGCGTGAGTATCAATGTTGTCGAACAGCGCAGGCTGTTGCGCTGGGCCGGTTAAGCTGCTGTTAGACGCTACTGGAGTGGTATTGTCAGTGTAGTTTTGAACGTCAATTCGATAGAAATTGCCACCTAGTGTGTTTCGCTCAAACTCTCGTACTGAAGACAAGACCTGACCTTCGGGCGTTAGTCGGCTTTGCACAAAATGAACGGTATCGTCGTTCAGTGAGTGGCTGTGGCGGCCGTAAACAATCTCAAGTTCGCTGCCATCCGGGTTCATTTGATACAGGTGCATGCCTTTGTCACCCGAGGCTTGATCCCAGCGGGTAAACAATACCTTGCCGTTTGGCATGATAAGAGGATCTATATCGTGACTCTGATTGAACGAAACCTGAGTAATATCGTTACCGTTAGCGTCCATTACATGAAGTACAGATGCGTAAGTATTTAGGCTCTCTTCAAGTGCTGAGTATTGTGCTTTACCCTCGTCGATAAGTATTGCTTGATTGGTACGTTGACGGGTAGAGCTGAACATGATGCGACCATCGGGTAAATAGACAGGCCCTGTGTCCTGTCCAGCTTCAGCTACGATGTCTGATTGAATAATACGGCGAAGCTCGTCGGTTTGAAGATTGTATTCCCAGATGTTCCAGGTAGGTTGTTCATCGTCATCTGCGTTTTCAATGTTAGGTGCTCGCATTGCGAACAACAAACGATTACCGTCGTACGACACTTCTACATCTTTCACGTCATATTGGGGAGAAACAGGGTTACCGTTATCGTCTGTTTGGCTATTGTCTTCATCGATAAACGCTCTGTCAGTGACGTTTACCTCAACACTACTGACCGATGCACGGGCTTTGATATACAAAGCAGCACCTGGGATAAATTGACTTGGCTCTCTGAGGTCAGTACTTACCACAAGGTTGTCTTCGTCAATGGGGAGCGTGCGCTTAACAAACGCAATGGGAATATCTTGAACAACGGGATCAGGTTCATCGCTGCTCTGTGACACGACGGTTTCACCGCATGCAGTAAGCAAGCTGAGACTTACTGCAAGACTCAAAACCCCACGTGTGAACACATTATCTCTCATACGATTACCTTCACGTACTACTCTACCGTTGATTGCTCTTTCAGCATTTCACCGTGAAGACAATGGAACAAGATTCAAACCTATAAAAAGGTATTTCAAAAAATACCCTTTAAAGCTTCAATTAAATATCATTTAAATTAATACGTAGTGTTGAGGGTGACTAACAGGGTGTCTTTGGGTTGCTAAAATTATAATCTAAGGTGATAGGACAAGAAAAACTGTTGAAATAACAATCAAAAATGTTAGTTGGCGTAAAGTAGTCCTTTTCCCAGCGACAATATTGTCTAAAAAACAGGCTTACTTTGAAGTCGAATTGACACAAATTTAATTGAACACCTCACCAATTAGTTATTAATTTAAACACCTATTATACGTAGAGACTATTTACGCACTAAAACACCACTGCTTTCATAGTAAAAGTGCTGTAAATAGGAATATAGACCGTGAAAAAATACGTTCCCCCCACCGCAAAGCCAGATGAATTTAGCAATAAAGCCTTGTACTACAGGGAAAAGTGCAAGAGAAAGCTAGTACTGTCAATTTGCTTATCAACGTTATTAGTTTCATACGCTTACGCCGGTGCAAGAGAGCAAGCAGCTCGTATGCATGAGCGGCTTGCGGGGGTACCAGCAACGGCAGATATACTCGCCACTATGCAAAATCACATTGAAGAGGGTAACCCTACAGAAGCAGCTTACGTTGCTATGAATACGCCCTCTTTTTACAACGTAACGCTAAAAACCTGGGTCACGCCTTGGACAAACGAAGCCGCCGATAAGTTCGCTCCACTGAACGATTATGTGGCCACAGTGATAGGTATGGTAAGAGATGATGTGGATTTTAGAGAGGTACTTTCTGGCGATATTTTGTATGTAGGTGACGCCAGCTTAAATATTCCGTCTTACAGCAACAGCAATAACGATCATTACCTAAGTATGGAAAACTCAGGGACTGATTTATACGCCAACCTGGTTCGCCGCGAACAGTCTACTATTACGGGGCTGCCTTCCGTGGCTACGGCCGGTGTAATGACCACTCGCGCTGCCGCCAAAGCCTTTTTCAAAGACGGTACTAACCGCGCTATGTTCCGATTTACTCTGATAAATCACATGTGCACCGACCTTGAAGGGGTGGCGGATATTACTCGTCCACCCGACCGCATTCGACAAGACGTGAGCCGTAGCCCGGGTGGAGATAGTCGGCTGTTTCACAACAACTGTGTAAGTTGTCACTCGGGTATGGACCCTCTTGCTCAAGCTTTTGCTTATTACAACTATAACTACAATGCCGACAATGATCCCGAGGGTGACAATGGATCAATAGCCTACAACGATGACGGTCAAATTGACCCCGTTACTGGGTCGCGGGTTCAAGAAAAATATCAAATCAATGCCAACAATTTTGTGCATGGATTTATCACTCAAAGCGACCGCTGGGACAACTATTGGCGCAATGGTACCAATTACAATTTGGGCTGGTCTGAGGCACTTGATGGCTTTGGTTTTGGCGCAAAATCCATGGGGCAAGAGCTTGCCAACAGTGAGCAGTTTGCCACGTGTCAGGTGACCAAAGTGTTTGAAGAAATATGCTTACGTACACCACAAGACAGCGCAGATCACACTGAGATTGACACCATAACCTCACAATTCATCTCGTCGGGCTATCAGATGAAGACAGTCTTCGCGCACACAGCGAATTACTGTAAGGGAGAGTAACCATGACCAAGCCATTCATCTTATCAACATCAATATACAAATACATTCCAATAAGCTTGGTTATTCTGTCACTTGTGGGGTGTGGTGGTAGTGAAACAGAAGCGACTCCCACACCACTTCCACCTCCTGCCGAGCAACCCGTTGTAAACTATTCGGGACCTACCGCTACCACTGACGATGTGTCTAACTTTAAACGTGCGCTGTGGGACAATATAGCAACCGCTGAACGTTGCGGTGCGTGTCATGTGCAAGAAGCTCAGTCCCCTACTTTTGCACGAAATGATGACATAAATTTAGCCTATGCAGACACCGGCAGCTTAGTTAACCTTAATCAGCCCAGTGAGTCTCGTTTAGTCACTAAAGTTGCCGGAGGTCATAACTGTTGGCTAACGAGTGACAGTGCCTGCGCAGATATCATGACAACCTGGATCAGTGACTGGGCCGGTCAATCAAACCAACAAAACCAAGCGACTGAAATTGAGCTTCAAGCACCGCAGTCTAAATTGCCTGGTGCTACGCGAAACTTTCCTGATAGCACAGCCGAGTTTGAAAGCACAATATACCCATTACTCCAGACCTATTGTGCCAGTTGCCACACCAACAGTGCCACTATACCTATCTCACCATTCTTCGCATCGAGTGATATCTCCGAGGCTTATGAAGCGTCTAAAGATCGCATCAACCTAGACCAACCACAAGACTCTCGATTTGTTGTTAGGGTACGTGACCAATTCCACAATTGTTGGACAGACTGCTCCCAAGACGGCTTAGCGCTTGAACAAGCCATCGCTGAAATGGCCGCCAATATAGACGTGACTGAATTAGATGCCAGTTTAGTCAACTCTGATGCATTAACACTCTTCGACGGTACACTGGCGAGCGGTGGTGGGCGCTTTGAACAGAACGTGATAGCAAAATGGGAGTTCAAGACAGGCTCGGGTAATACGGCATTTGACACCTCAGGTGTGGACCCTGCCCTTGATTTAACCCTATCCGGAACCTACGACTGGGTAGGTGGATACGGTATTCAATTGAGTAACGGCAAAGCGCAGGGCAGCACCACCAACAGTAGTAAGCTATACAACCTTATCTTAGGTAGCGGAGAGTTTGCTATTGAAGCCTGGGTGGCTCCAGCTAATGTTACACAAGAAGGTCCTGCGAGAATCGTGAGCTATTCAGGTGGGCGAGACCGTCGTAACTTCACGCTTGGGCAAACTCTTTACAACTACGACTTTTTGCTGCGTTCGGAAAATACCGACGTTAATGGTGAGCCAGCACTCTCAACCGCTGACGCCGATGAAGACTTGCAAGCAGCCCTGCAACATGTAGTAGTAAACTACGATAGTAGCAATGGTCGCGCCATTTACGTGAACGGCGAATTCACCGGTGATAATGATGATACAGAGGGTGGAAATCTTCTCGACTGGGATGATAGCTTTGCCTTTGTATTAGGCAATGAGGTGTCGGGAAATGTTCCTTGGGCAGGTATCATTCGTATGGTTGCGGTTCACAACCGCACACTAAGCACTGAAGAAATTGCGCAGAATTTTGACGCGGGTGTTGGGCAACAATACTTCTTACTATTTGGTATTAGTGAACTCATTGACGTACCTCAAGCCTATGTAGTGTTTAATGTTAGTCAGTTTGACACCTACAGTTATCTTTTTTCAGAGCCGTTTTTTGTATCATTAGACAGTGGCGCAAGTATTCCAGACATTCCTCTGCAAGGGATCCGCATCGGCATTAATGGGCGGGAGTCTTATGCCGGTCAGGTTTTCTCCACGTTAGATACACAAATCTCCGCAGCCAACTATGTTGTCGCATCAGGAATGGCATTGTCGCGTCAGGGCACTATTATTCCAGTAGAGAAAGGGCCGGAACAAGACGAGTTTTTCCTTACCTTTGAACGTTTAGGTGATAATACCGATGTACGGGTTGAAGCCCTGCCACCAGCGCCTGCTGCACCGGCAGATTTAGCCCCCCAGTCTGATATAGGCACTAAACATTTTGCGCAAATTAATGCGTCTATGTCGGCAATGACATCAGTACCCGCTAACACACCTGCTGTGGCAACAACGTTCACAGACTTAAAGCAACAGCTTCCGTCGGTGGATGATATCACCAGCTTTGTCGCCGCCAATCAAATGGCAGTGACTCAACTTGCGATCCGCTACTGTGATACGTTGTTAGAAACACCAAATTTACGGGAAGATTACTTCCCTGATTTTGATTTTTCTCAAACCGCGAATGTTGCCTTCAATGGCACTGCGAGAAACCACATTATCGACCCCATAGTCACCAATATGTTGGGCACCAATATTGGAAGTCAATCGAATGAAAGTGAGGTTAGAAGCGAAGTAAACGCGCTTATCGACCGCCTCACCACATGCTCAGATTCAACCCAGTGTAACGCAGACTATTCCCGAACCGTTGCCAAAGCCAGTTGCGCCGCAGTATTGGGCAGTGCATCAATGCTGATAAAGTAGGAGTATCACCATGTCAAAACTCACTTCACACTTTTTTAAGAAGCGCCCTAAACAAGCCAAAAGCGCTGATGCTCCTTTATTTCACAACGACCATAGCCGTCCCGTTACTCGGCGAGAGTTTATTGCACAAGGATTTTGTACAGGTGCAGCTGCGGTGATGGGGGGATCTGCCCTCAGTTTATTTGCAAATCCAAAGAGTGCGCATGCTGCGCTATCTCCTGACTTGGAAGCACTTAAAGCGCAGTGTGGCATTGCGTCGCAAGGAGCTGGCAAGATCCCGTTTATCACCTTTGACCTAGCGGGTGGCGCAAATATGGCAGGTTCAAATGTATTGGTCGGTGGTCGCGGCGGGCAGCTAGATTTTTTGAGTACCGCGGGGTACAGCCGGCAAGGCCTACCAGGAGACATGGTGCCATCAATTGCCAACCCTGATACTGGGCTTTCTGACTTTGTTAACAACGAACTGGGATTGTCATTTCACAGTGACAGCGCCATGCTACAGGGTATTTTGGATAAAGTGAGCACGACTAACCGAGCTAATATTAATGGTGCAGTTATTCCTGCGCGCTCAGAAAATGACACAGGTAATAACCCACATAACCCAATGTATGGCATTAATCGCGTGGGTGCCGATGGTTCGCTACTCTCATTAATTGGGTCGAGAAACAGCGATTCTGGTGGTAACTCCATGGCACCTGCAAGCATGATAGATTCAGCAGTGCGCCCCACAAAAATTGACCGTCCGTCGGACGTTACTGGCCTAGTGGATACCGGCGATTTGGTAGGGTTGCTCAGTCAAGACGACTCAGTGGCTGTCATGGAATCTATTCAACGTATCAGTGATATGAAGTTGAATAACGTAAACACCAATATATCGACTGACGAGGTCGTTAAAGACATGGTCCGTTGTGGCTATGTGAAAAGTGCTGATATCACTGACCGCTTTGGAGACCCCACCACCCTCGATCCAAACATTGACCCAAATATTGTGGGTGATGCAGGTATCTTCACCGAAGAAGAATTTAATAGTGATGGCGAGTTTAGAAAAACAGCGTCCGTAATGAAGTTGGTTATCAACGGTTACGCTGGCGCAGGTACAGTCACCATGGGCGGATATGATTACCATGATGGCAGCAGAGCCACCGGCGAGGTGAGAGATAGACGCGCCGGCCGCTGTATTGGTGCGTGTCTAGAATATGCCGCTCGTGTGGGCATGCCTATTATGCTTTATGTGTGCAGTGATGGCTCCGTGTTTAGTAATGGGATGATAGACGACTCTGAGAATGGTCGGGGTAAAGGGGTATGGACGGGCGATAATTCATCTACCTCAGCATCCTTCTTTTTAGTCTACAACCCGGACGGTACACCGCAGCTTATTGGTGCTACCCCCGAAACACAGGCTCAACATCAGCAACTAGGCTTTATGCGCAGTGATGGCGCTGTAGAAACTGGCTCTACACCAGCTGCAAATAACGTCAACTTGCTGGTAGAAACCGTCATCTTGAATTATCTTGCACTTCACGGTGAGCAAGGACAATTTGCCCAGTACTTCCCCAATCACGGACTGGGCAATACGAGTTTGATGGACAGCTTGATTGCGTTTGAGCCAATTGTGTCTGGGACCATATAGCGGATGAAGGCAGCCTAGAACAATAGCACTAATTATTGATTGTTACATTGGCCTGAATGCGTCCAGAGCGACGCATTTGTTCTACGGCAAAATTTTGCGAATCACTCAAAGCCTCATTAATGGAGAGTTCTCCTGATAAGACTTTAGAGAAGTTTAAGCCTGCCCGTTGCCCTATGGCTGGGAACTCAGGAATTTCAACAAACTGAATGCCATCGTACGTATTGGGCTCAAGGGTTGCGTTCTCTATACCTGCCAATACAAATTTCGAAGAAGGTAAAGCGTCAACATAATCTGGATGATTAAAGATTGAAAAACGAGGTGAAGACGGAATGGACTTCCACCCTAACGTTTCAGCAACACGATATACGTACTCCTTTGAAGTAGCCCATTCTACAAATTGCTTTGCCATTTCAGAATTGCTTGATGCTATAGGTACAGCCAGTGCCCAGGTCCACAACCAACTTGAACCTTCTGAAGAGATTTCAATAGGCGCAGGAGACAATCCTACCCTGTCGTATACAGCAGATTGAGAGCTATCAAACAACACGCCTATCGCAGCAGACGAGTCTATCCAAAGACCGCATTTACCATCGGCAAACATTGCCAAATTTTCTTGATAGCCATTATTGAATGGCTGTGGTGGCCCGTACTTTGTGACCAATTCAACGTAAGTCTTGAGTGCTTTTTCCCAAGCTGCAGAGTGAATGAGAGGATTCCATTCAGCATCAAACCAACGGCCACCATACGTATTTGCGATGGTTGAAATGAGTGCAATATTCTCTCCCCAGCCAGCTTTACCGCGCAAACAAATCCCATAGATTCCCTTTTCTGGATCATGAAGCTGTTTTGCAAACTGTGTGATATCGGCGAAAGTGGGCTGGCTTGTCATTGTTAAACCCAGGGCGCTGAAAAGGTCTTGCCTGTAGTAAAGTACGGAGCTTTCTGAATAGAAAGGTAAAGCATGTAACGTATTGTCATACTTTAGGGATTCGAGTACCGGCGGGAGTATATCTTGTGCGTCGGTTAAAATGTTATTGCTCTCAAAGCTTTGTAACCAACCATTTTGTGCAAAAGTGAACGCTTCAAAAGATCCGACAGTGACAACATCAAAACGCCCTTCACTTACCGCCATGTCGCCCAACACTCGTTTTCTCAGGGTATTTTCGTCAAATACCTGCCATTCAAGTGCAACACCAACATTAGCTTGTTCGAATGCTTTTGATAACTCACGTAAGTTCAGCATGTCTGGGTTATTTACTGTAGCGATTCTAAGTATTGTTTTGTCTTCTTGTAGGTTATGAATAGGCGTTAGGCCGTGTTTCGCTTGTATTTCTGCAATTTGCCCCTCTGCAATAAGCTCACTTAAGTGCTGGTTAAACGTTTGTAGTAACGCTCTTTGCCTGTCAGTGGATGTGGCAAACGCTATATGAAAATCCCGCTTTAAAACTGGTAGCGCTTGAAACTCAACCATTCCTGCGAGCTGAGGACGGTTACCGATAATCAATTCTTCTGCAGTGTATTTATCAATGACAGCGTAATCGACTCGTCCCTTGTGCACCATATCTATATTGGTCAAATCATCTAAAACATAACTCTTTGAAACTGCCTCAGCATTATCAAAAAATGGTGAAACGCTAGAGCCCCTGACAAGCCCAATCTGTGAGTTTTGCAGTGCGTTAAGTATCTCTTCTACATTGTTAGAAAAAGGGGGGAAACGCCTAGGCTGATGGTTTTTCATCCACAACAAACCAATATCATCACCAGGAAAAGGCTCAGATAACGCAATACTGGACGCTACTGGCAAAGAGGGAAAGGCAGACAGTAGCCCGTCAACTTTGCCATCAGAAACCATTTTATTGGCTCGCGCTAAAGGCAAAAAAACAACATCTATTTGGTAGCCGGCTCGGGCGAATACCGTACTGGCTATCTCATAGGCATAACCATAATTCGGTAGGTTTTTCGACACATAGGGATGCCGCTCCGCAGCAACAAGGGTAACGGTATTGTCCGAGGAAAATGCATTTACCGAAAACAACCACATGATTGCTAACAACAAAAGAACTCGCCGTTGTGGCATAGCTTCTACTTCCTTATTGTATTCCGTTTAAAGCATAGCCTTCCCAAAGAGAATGCACAATTTAGCCTACCTCGTAGCTCTCACCCATTGACGTTTCATCAGCTTGAGGTTAATAAGCACATTCACCTGAGTTGAGTGTAAAACATGGGATTAGCGCTATTCAAAGCTAACTTTTCATGTTTTACTAAACGAGTAACTTTTCGGGAAATTAACTTTTACATGTCAATGGGTTTCATTTTTAGACCGTTAATTACATTGTTGACCATTAAGCTCTGGCTCGTCGTATAGACTGCCAGCGCTGTGTGCTGGCTAAAAAAGAGCCAGCACTATTGAAACACCTCTCCTCTTTTTTAGCCGCATTCTAAATTTTATTATCTAGGAGCGAGCTAATCCCTCGAAACAACATGATTCACACACCACAGCACAAAGGCATACTTTTCGTTGTACTCGGCACTATTTTGTTTTCCAGTAAAGCCGTGATTGTAAAAATCCTTTTTAGTATCGGATTGGGCCCTCTCGAGCTTCAGGCGTTGAGAATGCTGATGATACTTCCGTTCTATTTAGCGGTGCTTGGCTGGATTTGGTACAAAGAAAACCTGTCCGTCACACTGAAAGACACAGTATGGACGGTACTTGCTGGTATTGCCTGTTATCACGTTGCGAGTTTTCTTGATTTGCAGGGGCTGCTCTACATTAGCGCAGGTTTAGAGCGCATGATTTTATTCTGCTACCCTGCGATATCTATGTTGATGGCGTGGTTATTACTAAGAGAGCCAGTGACAAAGCGCATGTGGATCTCATTAATTCTTGCTTACTCAGGTGTAGTATTGTTTTTTTACGGCGATGCCAGCTTTGGCGGAGAAAACCTGCTGTTCGGCAGCTTGCTCATTTTTATCGCAAGTATTCTGACGGCTTGGTTCATGGTAGCCAATCAAATATATTCACGAAGAATGGGAAGTCAGCGCTTTACTTGCATTGCTATGCTAGGCGCAGTGTTCAGTTTACTGCTACACGTTACCATTCAGGGCACCGAAGACTTAACCGCACTGACATTACCCATGTACTCAGGTGCTTTGGTTATTGCGGTGTTTTGTACTCTCATCCCCACTTTTTTGGTCAGTGCTGGGGTAAAAATAGTCGGAGCCAGTAAGGCGGGCATTGTAGGTGCTATAGGACCACTGGGGACCATTATTTTGTCAAACTATCTACTTGATGAGCCCTTGAGCCCTATTCACTTCGTCGGTTTAGGATTAGTCATACTGGGGATGCGATTTCTTAAGTAAGGGTAATGAGGCAGTTACTAGTAAACTGCCTCATTGATGTTACTTATCAAAGGAAGGGTCTGGGGTACCTTTTAAGCAGCCAAGAATATAGGGAAAACCGTCAGTCATGTAATATCCGTAATGACCATCAATCGTCATTCCATTACATTCGTCCAAATCGCCCACTCCCTCGATATACTCATAATCATCTCTGAAAGTACCGTCATAATCGCCGCCGGGCTGGCCGTCACCCTCTGGCCGGCTACCCGATTTAAGTTGATAGCTAGATACCGCTTTTCTGACCGTGCCGTTATCATCGAAATACGCGCCGTAGATAGGAAATCCATCAGCGGCAAAGCCAACAACTGGCGATACTTCACCCGTATTTTCTTGCTGATAAAAAGCGGGAGGCGCACCGTGATAATGATAGGTACCATCGCCCTGCGAGTGGGCATTATGGCTATCGATATTAAAGCCACTTCGCGCTGATACAGGATCATAACGCCAAGGCTGATTCAAATCGGCACATCCCGTTCTTCCATTGCCTACGCCAAAACACCCAGCAGCCAAGAGGTCGACTTTTACACCATTGAGCATAATTGCATTATCAGTGCGCAGGCTCAGCGATGTGTTTTGAGCGGCAAACGTCGGCTGAGTGGTAACCTCATATCGATCGTCTTGTTCTGAAACGTCATTTGGAAAAGACTGGTCGCCATCATTAAAATCGTGGTGGGGAATAGCGTTGGTCTGAAAGATGCACTTTTCATTATCGACAGTGATCATCAACGCACCGCTAAAGACACGACTGTTATTTATGTCCATAACAGAGGATTGATAAGACTCTACGTAGCTCTCACAATCCGTACTGCGACTCGTAAAGAACTGGTTAGTAATATCAATAGGAGACTGGTTTTGCTCGTTACGGATATCTGCAGCCAATGCGACGAACCGCTGAATATCGTCTGAGTACGCAGTATCACCAGCCAAGTCTGTACCCTCATCGAGTACACCATCAATAGCGAAGAGGTGATGACTACCGTCTTCAAACTGAATGTACTTCAAGGTGTCGTCTTTGACCGTCCATCCTGTCACATCATCACTTTCAAATTCGCTGTAATTATTTTCTCTCGTACTCGTTGCATTGGCATCAGTTAATACGTCAAAAAAGCTTGTACTATCGTATAGCTGTGCCGTTTGCATACCGGCAACTTGACCCAAGGTAGTATAGAAATCCGTGGCATTGACAAGTCTCTCCTCTCTAGCCGAAGATCTTGTCACACCTCGTCCCGCCACGAACATAGGAACTCGAATTCCACCTTCATAAAGCGTGCCTTTAGCTCTAGTTCGTTGATAGACTCCGGTATCAATAACCCCTCTTGGCGTACCATTGTCTCCTATAAAAATCACTAGAGTATTATCAAGGGTTTGGTCATCCATGGAGTCCAATAGACGCCCAATTTCAGTATCCATAGCATCTATTGCTGCGAGGTAGTACTCTCGGGTATTGGCATTTATGTCCGACGCATCTCCAGTTAGCTGATTTCTGTCGTGAAGTTCGGTAGGAGGCAAATGAAATGGAGAATGAGGCGCTTGGTAAGCCAACCATACGAACCAAGGTTGTTGTTGCTCTTGGATCCAATTGAGTGCCAATGTGGTGATTTCTGACGTGTGATAATTTGACGACGTCTGCTGTTCACCATTTATCGTTAACTCCCACTGATAATAATCATCAATATTAGAAAGATTACCTGCATAGTGGTCGAAGCCACTTTCGTTGGGGTGCAAAAGATTAGTGTCACGGCCTCCTGCAAGGTGCCACTTTCCAAAGGCTGCAGTGGCATAGGCATCTGGCACACCGCTACTTTTTAAATATTTGGCAATAGTTTGGCTAGAGGTATCAAGCGTCGCAGGCACAAAAGAAACGCCACTATTGATGCCATGCATTCCTGTTAAAATCGCCGCTCTTGTCGTGGTACAAGCCGGAGTTACCCAAACATTTTCAAAAACTATACCGCTATCAGCAAGTTGGTCGAGATTTGGCGTTACTGGCGCATCATTTGTGTAGTTGTATTGGTTTGAAGCATCTAGCCCGTGATCATCACTAATGATAAATAGAATGTTCGTCGCCTGCTCCGATGGAGTTTCTAGAATACGGAATTCGCCGCTCAACACCGACTCATCAAAACCATCTGAATCCGTAAACCGGATTATTACCGCGAGAGTCTGTCCAACATCTTCAGAAATTATAGTGTAGGTGTCTCCCGTTGCACCGGCAATGGCGACTCCATCAAGAAGCCATTGATACTCAAAGCTACCCAGCCCATTTGAATCGGCAAGATTTTGCTCAATACTCACTACGCTGCCGACTTGGTTGCTACCTGTAATTGATACACTGCCGGTCACCGGACTGTTTACAACCGGTGCAGGAGATTGAACAGAATCATCGGATGAAGTACCACCTCCAGAGCCACCACAGCCAGATAAGAATAGAATAGGTAAACTTAAGCAGATGATAGAGCGCTGAATTATGCGATTCATAGTGTGTCCAATCTTTTTATTAGGCAATCATCAAATTATATAAAACTGCACTCAGATAAAGCGTCGCAGTTTTGTAAAGCTTTGCAAAGACTATGTAAATTTATAGTGCATAAAAGTGTAAATTTGACGTTATTAGTATATTTACAGAGAGTTCAGTCATCGCATCCCCGTCAAATACCAACTCTTCAACAACAATCATTTTCCTTACACTTTCCAATTTTAGCCTTGCTATCGCAATAAATATAGTTATCATGATAACTATATTTATTGTATTGGAATACAAAAAATGTACTGTATATTCGCTACGATCACCCCCAAAAAAGAGCACTTTCGCGATGCTAGGGCCGCCATACTATCCATTTTAGAACCGACTAGAAGTGAAACTGGCTGCAATCAATTCGATGTTCACACTGACGAGGAGTTTTCAGTTTTGTATCTTTATGAACAATGGATTGACCAAGCGGCGTTAAAAAGCCATTACGAAAAAGGCTACACAAAACGAGTATTTGCGTCGTACGAACATTGGTTGGCTAAACCGGTTGACATAAAAAGCTTTACCTTACTGGATTGAGCAACGGTGTTTTTTTTAAAGCAACTGCCTACCAAAGCTATGGTAGATAAATACAGTGGAATCTATTGCCCTGAGTACGCGGAAAAAGTGACTAATCAACTCAAAATGATGCGCGAAGCCAGTATTCTTGTAAGGCAATTAGATACGTACTTCGCAAGTCACAATATGTCCCAGCTTAAATTTCTGATACTCATGGTGATTGACCGAGAGCTTGATAGAGATTGGCTGTATGCGGTGGAAATTTCTGAGCGGTTAGACGTTTCAAAGCCAGTATTGAGCCGAGCCATAAAAACCCTTACTGAAAAAGGTTACCTATCAACACACAAAGATTCAAAAGACGGGCGAGCAGTGGTGTTAACCCTTACCCAGAGTGGAAAATCTACGCTCACAACTTTACTTCCCGACTACTTTAAAATTTTAACTAACCACTCTGGCGAGGAGCAATAAAATTGGTATTTCGCCTGTTAAATTCAATGTTAATGTCTTTGATATTAAGCCTGTTAATGACGCTATGGGTAACCTATATAAACCTTGGTTTTACAGCGTCATTTTTCAATGACTGGAGACTTGCTTTCATGTATGCGTGGCCTGTAGCTTGGATAGTCTCTTTTTTATTTGGGCCATTGGTGACGCAACTCACACTAAAGATAGTGCCTGTGTCTGATTGAGTATAGCTACCGCATTTACAAAAATAGCTTTGCTTATCGGCCAGATAAGCGATTCTAAATCCTACATATCTGGCCGAAAACGTTATTAAACCCGTGTTTCGCGTCTAGCGGCAATAACACCCAACAGGCTGAATACCAACAGTCCAAGGGTATTAGGATTAGATACGGCAACGTTGGTGTCAGGCGCTACAAGTGTGCTAGCGACATCCCCATCGCGCAATGCCCATACGCTTAAGCTTGATGCGTCGTTATATAGACTTTGTTCACCTAAGGACAACCCACTGTTAGTTTTAAAGTTGAACGCCCATGCTGCATTCAAAAACGGGTCGTCAACAGTGCCCGACCAGTACACATTACCGATATTTTCGAACGAATAGATTTCACCAGACTCGCCATCGACAAAATTAGACTCAAACGAATCAGAACCTGATTGTGGACCAATCCCAGCAGGAGTGAAGTAAGCGACGTTGCCCAAATTATTGAAAAACATATGGGCCAATTCAGAGAAATCAGGATTGGTGTTGTAGCCACGATCAGAGGAACCATTGAATGAATACAACGTGCTAAAACTGGTGCCATTGATAGGACTCACAGAGGGCAATCGCCAATCGCTATAGCCACCAAATACCAAATTGTTGGCCCATGTAGACGCCTGATCCCAATTCAATAGTCCATCAAAATCAAAGCCAGTTGTTTTAGCATAGTTAGCATCCTGAAGCCAGGTAACATCCAAAACATCGTCGTAAATCATTCCGCTTCCGCGATTAATAAGCGCTGCATTTGCTGTCACCGCATAGCCAGAAACAATGATAATGGCTAAGCAGAACCATCCTTGCTTACCTCTTTGCATTTTTTACTTCCTCTAGTTTATCGATAGACGCGACCATATGGTCTGGGCGCAATTTTGCCTTGCGCATATCACTAGTGTGACGAAGTAAATGAACCTCTCAGCTATATGAGAAAAAATACTGTGAATATTAAAGACAATCTACTGCGTTAACCCCATTGAAAAATGCAGTTTCCGATTATTGTCCAATACTATCGCCTCATAGTCAGGTAAGGTGTTTATAAGGCTGATGCCTGCTTCAACTCCCATGACAAACACTGATGTTGAAAGGGCATCATTGATAGTACTTGATGGCCCGATGATAGATACAGACTGTACTTGGTGAGCTGACGTACCTGTTTTGGGTGAAAGGATGTGGTGATATCGAGTGCCGTCTTCTTCGAAGAAGCGTTCGTAGTCACCAGAGGTTGAGATGGCAAAGTCTTCTAGGGGAATTGTCACTGCTTGCTTTTCTTCGTTTCGAGGGTCGCGAATACCCACCAACCATGGACGCCCTCGCCTGTCACCGAGTAACCGTGTGTCGCCACCAGCGGTAACTAATGCGTGTTCGATTCCCATAGCTTGAAGTGCTTCGATCGATTTATCAACCGCATACCCTTTAGCAATCCCCCCCAAGTCTATTTTCACGTCTGGGTGATTAAAGTAAACGCTGTAATCCTCGTCATTTAATACAATGTGCTGATAATTAATGGCTTCTAAGGACGCAGATATTTGGTCATCATCAGGCTTTAGCTGTTGCCGGTAATCATACTTAAAACCCACACTGGCAAAAGTTATATCAAAAGCCCCGTTAGACGCTTCGCTAAACTCAATAGATTCGCTGATAAGGCGGTACAAGTTTGCGTCTACAATGACCGGATACTTGGCAGCTTTCGCATTCAACTGTGCTAATTGACTCGACGCAATGTAAGGACTCATTAACTGATTAACAGCCTCCATTTCAGTAAACACCGCATCGATGGCCAGTGCACTCTGCGCTTGCGAGTCTGCCCACACTTGCACTTCAATGTTAGTACCCATAATACTTGCCTCTCCCCAATACCAATCGGCAACTACTGATTGGCTTAAGAATAGAGAAGTGGCAAAGCTAGTGTTTACAACGAGTGACTTAATCATAGTGCTAACTGATATTTTGGCTTTCGTTCACGTTAGCACGTGTCGTCAATAAAACAGGTTTGAATGGGAGTGCTTAGGTATGGAAATGAATGCTTTGTGGAAACATACATTATCGACAAAAAACCCGTCAGTTAAGCAATACCAATCAGTTGGTAGAGCGCTTGATAAGAGCGAGGGGAAGTAATGAACTTTTTACGGCCGTCCTCGGCATGGATGCCGAGGACGAGCCCCACGGAAGGGTCTACGCGTGCAGTAAAAAGTTCATTACTTTCCCTCAGTGAGACCGCGACAGCCTTTAATCACTCAACTAGCTTGCATTACTCAACTGAGGGCTTTTGCATGAATGGATTAATTTAGTTGGTTAAATCGTCGAAGAACTTCTTAACACCGTCAAAGAAACCTTGTGCCTTTGGACTGTGCTTGCTTGACGCTTTACCCATAGACTCTTCGAGCTCTTGCAACAACTCTTTTTGACGAGAAGAAAGGTTCACTGGAGTTTCTACCACGACCTTACACATCAAGTCACCAATAGAGCCACTGCGAACCGATTTTACGCCTTTACCTCGTAATCGGAACATGCGGCCAGTTTGGGTTTCCGCACTGATTTTCAGCTTTACTTTACCGTCTAAGGTAGGTACTTCTAGTTCACCACCAAGTGCGGCTGTTGTGAAGCTAAGAGGTACTTCACAATACAAATTATTACCATCGCGCTGGAAGATATCATGGTCGCGAACATGCACCTGAACGTACAAATCACCTGCCGGTGCACCGTTCTCACCTGCTTCGCCTTCACCTGATAAACGAATGCGATCACCAGTATCAACACCCGCTGGAATTTTAACGTTAAGAGTTTTGGTCTTCTCTTTACGGCCTTGACCGTGACAGCTGTTACACGGGTCTTCAATAATCTTGCCCTTGCCACCACAGGTTGGACAGGTTTGTTGAACGGCAAAGAAGCCTTGGCGCATTTGCACTTGGCCAGCACCATGACACGTAGGACAAGTTTTAGGCGACGAACCTTTCTTAGCACCAGAGCCGTCGCATACTTCACACTCTACAAGGGTAGGTACGCGAATATCCACACTCTTACCACGAACTGCTTCTTCAAGAGAGAGTTCTAGGTTGTAGCGAAGATCAGAACCTTGACGTGCACGAGACTGACGGCCACCACGACCACCGCCACCACCGAAGATGTCACCAAAAACATCACCGAAAATATCACCGAAGTCTGCACCACCGCCACCAAAGCCAGCACCGCCACGGTTTGGATCCACACCCGCATGGCCGTATTGATCATACGCAGCGCGCTTTTGTGAATCGTTCAAGACTTCATAGGCTTCTTGGATTTCTTTAAATTTATCCTCTAGCGCTTTATCGCCTTGTGTACGGTCGGGGTGATACTTCATCGCAAGCTTTTTGTACGCCTTTTTAATTTCGCGTTCGCCTGCGCTTTTAGCTACCCCAAGTACTTCGTAGTAGTCACGTTTAGACATAGTGTTTACTTACCCTGCGTTACTTTCGGTGTTAGTGTTTCACCGATTCGACTTCGTAATGTCGTTTTTCTTTGCATTCATTAACACAATAAAGGCGCAACAAGCTATCCCTGTTGCGCCCGAACTGCTTACTTGGTGCAGCTAACTTCACTTAACTGCACTAGTGACATAACAAGAATTACTTCTTATCGTCGTCTTTTACTTCTTCGAACTCAGCGTCAACAACGTCGTCGTCTGCTTTTGCTTGCTGTTCGCCCGCTTCAGCACCACCGGCAGCACCCGCCGCGCCTGCTTGCGCTTGAGCTGCTTCCATAAGCTTGCTAGACACTTCCATTAGCGCTTGAGTCTTCGCTTCGATAGCCGCTTTATCTTCGCCTTTAGTCGCTTCTTCAAGTTCAGCTACTGCAGCTTCGATTGGCGCTTTATCATCAGCAGAAAGGGCTTCGCCCACTTCTTCAAGCTGCTTACGAGTTGCGTGAATCATACCGTCAGCTTGGTTACGTGCTTGAATTAGCTCTTCAAACTTCGCATCAGCTTCTTTATTCGCTTCTGCGTCAGCAACCATTTGCTCAACTTCTGCATCACTCAAGCCAGAAGACGCTTTAATCGTAATCTTCTGCTCTTTACCAGTATCTTTGTCTTTCGCAGACACGTGTAGAATACCGTCAGCATCTAGGTCGAAAGTTACTTCGATTTGAGGCACGCCGCGTGACGCTGGACGAATACCTTCAAGGTTGAACTGACCAAGAGACTTGTTGCCGCTCGACTGCTTACGCTCACCCTGCAGTACATGTACTGTTACCGCAGATTGATTGTCTTCAGCAGTAGAGAATGTTTGCGACTTCTTCGTTGGAATCGTCGTGTTTTTCTCGATAAGCACAGTCATAACACCACCCATTGTCTCAATACCAAGAGACAGAGGTGTAACGTCTAGTAGTAGAACGTCTTTAACGTCACCAGAAAGAACACCACCTTGAATCGCTGCACCTACGGCTACTGCTTCATCAGGGTTAACGTCTTTACGTGGTTCTTTGCCGAAGAACTCAGTCACGTACTTCTGAACAAGCGGCATACGTGTTTGACCACCAACAAGGATGATGTCGTTGATATCGCCTACAGACAAGTCAGAATCAGCTAAAGCTTGCTTAAGCGGGTTAAGCGAGTTCTTAACTAAATCTTCAACCAAAGACTCAAGCTTCGCACGAGTCAGTTTAATCGCCAAGTGCTTAGGACCTGTTGCATCAGCAGTGATGTAAGGCAGGTTGACTTCAGTTTGTTGTGAAGACGAAAGCTCAATTTTCGCTTTTTCACCAGCTTCTTTAAGACGCTGCATCGCTAGCGGATCTTTGCGTAGATCGATGCCTTGGTCTTTGTTGAATTCTTCAACAAGGTAGTTGATTACACGGTTGTCGAAGTCTTCACCACCTAAGTGAGTGTCACCGTTTGTCGCTAGTACTTCAAACGTGTGCTCGCCATCTACTTCATCAATTTCGATGATAGAGATATCGAAAGTACCACCACCCAAGTCGTAAACCGCTACAACATTGTCACCCTGCTTCTTGTCCATACCGTAAGCAAGGGCAGCAGCAGTTGGCTCGTTGATAATACGCTTAACTTCTAGACCAGCAATACGACCAGCATCTTTAGTTGCTTGACGCTGTGAATCGTTGAAGTACGCAGGTACGGTAATTACTGCACCAGTCACTTCTTCACCAAGGAAATCCTCAGCGGTCTTTTTCATTTTCTTAAGTACTTCAGCAGAAATCTGCGGTGGCGCCATTTTGTCGCCTTTCGCTTCTACCCATGCATCGCCATTGTCTGCGCCAACAATTTTGAAAGGCATGATGTCGATATCACGTTGTACTTCTTTGTCTTGAAAACGACGACCAATTAGACGCTTGATAGCGAACAGCGTGTTTTCAGGGTTTGTAACTGCTTGACGCTTAGCAGACTGACCTACTAGCGTTTCACCGTCGTTGGTGTAAGCAATGATTGAGGGTGTGGTACGATCGCCTTCAGCGTTCTCAATTACGCGAGGTTTGTCGCCGTCTAAAACTGCGACACATGAATTCGTTGTACCTAAATCGATACCAATGATTTTACCCATTTCGTGTCTCCGAAAAATGTAATTCTTAATTCTGCAAAATTAGTGGGGTTATTCACCCACCTTTTCAATACTTGTCAGTAAAAAAACTGAAATTTTAGTGGTTTTGTCGCAAATCGCGGCATTATGCCTGTGTATCTACACCGCCACTTGGAGCGCGTGACACCATTACCATGGCAGGTCGTAGCAATCGCCCGTTAATCTGGTAGCCTTTCTGCATCACTGCCATCACCGTATTTGGCGCATGATCAGCACTCTCTTGCATCGACATTGCTTGGTGCAATTCGGGGTCGAAGGCTTCGCCTTGCGGATCAATAAGGACCAATCCAAATTTCTCAATAGTGCTCAAGAAACTTTTGTGCGTCATTTCCACGCCTTCAAGTAACGACTTAACTGCTTCGTTGTCTTTGTCGGTCATTTCAATAGCACGCTCTAGGTTATCAACCACGGGAAGTAGTTCGCCGGCAAAACGCTCAAGGGCGAACTTGCGTGCTTTTTCTACTTCAGCATCAGCTCTACGGCGTGCATTTTCCATGTCGGCACGAGCGCGAAGTACGCTGTCTTGCTGCTCTTTAACCGTTGCCTGTGCCTCAGACAATGCAGTCTCTAGCTCGTATATGCGCTGCGCAGTTTCATCCATTGGTGCTTCTGCTTCCTGTGCATCATTGACTTCAACAGTTTCTACATTTTCTTCTACAGCGGCATTCTCTTGTTCTGCCTGCACGTCGCGCTGATCGCTCATGCCTACCTCCAAAGCTTAAATTTATAATTTGGCTCATCCCAAACTGTACATTGTGACGTCGGGATTTCTCAGATGGAGCTATTTATGGGGTTGCTTTATGCGCCTTCAAGGGTAACCACAATTTTTTTGTGGCTAGTTTTGAAAAAAATTCTGCTTCAGAGGTGTGAAGCGAGGAATACATCACCAAAACGCCGTAAATACTTCCATGTAGGCTCTGCTGCGACATCCGTGTCACAGAAGTTTGATGATGTATTCCTCGCTCACACTGTAAACATCTACTCATTTGAAAAAGCCGTCGGAAACAGATTTGCTAATGAAAAATTAAACCGTTTAAATCCACTCTCTTGCAACACAACTCTCTTTCAGCTTTGTTGTCGACCGATGTAAGACAAGTTTAACGATGTACTCCTTATACGCGCAAAAGCGCTTTTAATTAATGAGTCAGATGGTAATCTAGCACTTGCCTATTCAGGTTCGAGGGAGCAAGCAATGCTAAGTATATGGACAGTGGGAAGCGTTATCGCCATTTATCTACTGGCATTGTTTTTACTGGCGTTTTGGGGTGAAAAGAGGCTTCAAGACAACCAGCAACATCCAATTTTATACAGTCTTGGATTGGGTGTTCACTGCACGTCATGGGCATTTTTTGGCACCACCTCCCAAGCTGCACAGTACGGATGGGCGATGATCCCAACGTATCTGGGCATTATTCTTACCATGGCATTTGCCTTTCCTGTCATTCTTCGCATCAGCCGTTTGTGTCAGCAGCATAATGTAAGCTCTCTGGCAGATCTTATTGGTCTCAAATACAAAAATGCTCACTTACTTGCGGCTTTCATTACACTGTTGAGTTTGGTTGGGGTTATTCCCTACATAGCGTTGCAATTAGATGCCATTACCAAAAGCATTAATCTGATAACCCCTGACACGCAAAACAATACACAGCAGGTAGGTTTATATGTTGCTGGCTTAATGACAATTTTTGCCATCATGTTTGGTACGCGAACGCTAAACCTTACTGACAAGCACCCTGGATTACTACTGACCATCGCCGTTGAATCTTTGGTGAAACTCGTTGCCTTATCGGTCATTGGTGTTTTTGTATGTTTTTACCTTTTTGACGGTGTATTTGACCTGTTTACTCGAGCCGCAACTAACGAAGCTGCTAGGCAAGTCATTTATGCAGATAGAGCGCCGTGGGTTTATCTTTCTCACGTACTCTTAGGAGTGTGCTCCATGTTCGTGCTACCCCGCCAGTTTCATATGAACTTTATTGAATTGAATGGTGAGGGCGAACTCAAAACGGCCCGATGGTTATTTCCACTTTACCTCGTGGGCATGACAATATTTTTAATACCTATCGCACTCGCGGGAAAAATATTACTCTCACCTGAGGTCACCTCTGATACCTACGTTTTATCACTCCCGCTTCAAAGCGAAAATGTCGGCATTTCTATCGTAGCATTTATCGGTGGATTGTCTGCAACAACCAGTATGATCATTGTTGCCACGCTAGCCTTGGGGGTCATGATTTCAAACAATCTCATTACGCCACTGTGGTTGAAGGTAAAGCTGCGACAACCGAACCAAGATAGTATGAAGCCAAGGAGCATACTCCTCATTAGGCGACTAACAGTATTAGTTGTGATATCCACTGCCCTTTGGTATCACCTAAACGTGAGTCAGAGCGCGCCATTGGTTAATAGTGGAACAATAGCGATTGCACTGCTTGGTCAGTGCCTACCCATTTTACTCTTTGGTTTGTATTGGCATCGTAGTACCAAAGTCGCTGCATTTATGGGTCTCGGTACAGGATTTATCTGCTGGTTGGTATTGTTGCTTTACCCAAGCTTGTTATCCAGCTATTACTTTGAACCACCGCCTAGCGACGGTGATTTAGGCAAAGGGTTCGCTATTGCACTTGCCGCAAACTGCTTAACCTTTGTAATTACTGCATTACTCACCAGTAAACCAGCGCAGACCCAACCCGCTGACACGGACGATGTCCAACCGGAGCTTTCCGTTCGCATTTCAGATTTAATGACACTAACAAAACGAGTACTGAATGAAGAAGTTCATCGCAAATTAGTCAACCAACTCTCAGCCTCGTTAGACACAGTTGAACAGCACGGATACGCGAGCCACTCGTTACTCAAACGGGCAGAGCAATTGATGTCAGCACAAGTGGGAAGCCCCAGCTCAAGAATTTTGCTTGGCACCATCGCACAAACAGGTGACAACAAGTTGCCCGTATTAGTGGATTGGGTTGAAGAAGCCTCACAGTCCTTTCAATTTAACCATGAGGTTCTTCAGTCGTCAGTTCAGCATATCAAACAAGGCATTTGCGTACTCGATGAACAATTGAACCTACTGGCTTGGAATGAACGTTATGTAGAGTTGTTTGACTACCCAGCTACATACTTACAAGCAGGTATGCCTATCGCTTCTGTGTTGGCATACAATGCCCGTAGAGGGTTGTTTGGTGATGGGAGCGATGTTGCTCGAGACATTGAAAAACGTATTCGCTTTATGAAAGAGGGTCACATATATAAGCATGTACGTAGACAAGCTGATGGCAAAGTGGTTGAACTTAACGGAAGTCCATTACCTGCTGGCGGATACGTCACAACATACAGTGATATTACCGAATACATTGCTATTCAAGAAGAATTACAAGACGCAAAAACAGCGTTAGAAGCGAGAGTTGAGCAACGGACTAAAGAGCTTCAACTGGCCAAGCAAGATGCTGACAAAGCTAACGAAAGTAAAACGAAATTCTTAGCAGCGGCGGGGCACGATCTTATGCAACCCTTTAATGCCGCAACACTCTTTGCTGCTATGCTCGCTAAAAAAAACCAAAGGCTCGGAATTAGCCACCTTGTCAGATGGGGTGGTCAGTTCGCTAAACAGTGCTGAGAGTCTGTTGAGCATGCTGTTGGATATGACAAAACTCGACTCAGGCATACTTAAACCTCAAATTTCACAATTTAGCCTGCAAGATCTTTTACAGCCCCTAGTGGCAGAGTTTAGCGTTATTGCTCAACAAAAAGGGCTTAGCCTTCGTTTAGTGAAAACCAAGGTTGCTGTACGTTCAGACAAAAAGCTGCTTCGACGTGTGATACAAAATCTCATTTCAAACGCTATTCGATACACATCTGCTGGAACTGTATTGATTGGCGTTCGTCGCCTAAGTAACAATGACGTTACTTTGTGTGTATACGATACAGGCCCGGGTATTCCTCAAGATCAACAAGCAGAAATATTCAATGAGTTCCATCAATTGTCAAACAGTAAAACGAGTCAAGGCCTTGGGCTAGGCTTAACGATTGTAGAAAGGTTCTGCCACTTATTAAGCCACCAAGTGTCACTGACCTCGGAAGTCGGAAAAGGTAGTGTCTTTAGCGTTACATTATCCAGGGCATCACAGCCGCAAAAATTGGGACAGTGGCGTCCTACACCGCAAACCGATGATTCCACATTATTGGTCAATAAACGCGTATTGTTGGTTGAAAATGATGCACAAATCACACAAGCAATGCACACCTTATTGTCAGATTGGGGAGCCAAGGTTATCACGGCCTCATCTGCAGATTCTGCGCTAGAGCAATGCCCCGTAAAGACTGATATTGTGATTGCTGACTATCACTTAGATTATGGAGAAACCGGAATTGATGTTGTCAAAGCCTTGCGCGAGCAATGGGGCGAAATACCACTAGGCATACTTGTTACCGCTAACCGCAGTGAAGGCATACGAGACGAGGCCATGGAAAATGAACTATTCTACCTATCGAAGCCTTTAAAACCCGTCGCGCTCAAACGCTTGATTAAACGCGAACTGCTCTGACCCTTTCAAAAGCCTCAACGTACAATTATCAGACTATAGATTCTTCTTTGACTGCCATCGCGTGTTTATAAGCAATTCCTGCTTTAGTACGATTAATAACACCCATTTTTTTCAGAATGGCAGATACGTGTTGTTTGACGGTAGATTCAGAAATGTTCAGCTCGAATGCTATTTGTTTATTGAGCAGTCCATCTGCAATCATTTGTAAAACTTTGAGTTGATGAGGGGTAAGCGTAGATAAAGACTGAGAGAGGGCCGTAAGATTGGCATCTTGCGTTACATTTTCAAACGACAGTTCTTCAGGAAGCCACTGTTCGCCGTCTAGCACGGTTTCTACAGCATCAGCAATACGCTCTACCGATGCGGATTTTGGTATAAAACCACTTGCACCGAGTAATAACGCGCGCTGAACCAATTCAGGATCTTCATGAGCTGTTACTATTACCGTCATCACGTCGGGAAACTTAGACCTGAGCTCTAACAGCCCAGACATTCCATCATTTCCCGGCATGCTCAAGTCTAAAAATACCAGTTCTATATCTTGGTGCGCATTGAGTTGCTCGATAGCCTCATCGAGAGATGCTGCCTGCAGTATATCAGTACCCACAATATCAGTAAGTGCTTGATACATAGCGGCTCTAAACAATGGATGGTCATCAGCAATAAGTACGCGGGTTTGCATTTGGCTTGTAATATATTCGTAGCAATTTTGTTAAATACATCATACCACTTCACCACAGAAAGGCGACAGTAATCCTCCAACAAGCTTCTTGCACTAAAACCTAAAGGTGCTTTGCCGTGCTTTTAACCTTATCCATTGTCAGCAATAAATGCTTCACAACTTCCTTGGTGAGTGTTATCGATCAGATACTGAATTTTCCACCCATTTTGGGTATGTACCAGTTGAAAACTGTTGATCCCGCAATGACTCAATTGCTCATCGTAATAAAACACATAGGGTGTCCATACCGACGCTAAATTACCGTTTTGGTTAACATCGAACGCAAGTAAATGTTCATCCAAATAAGCCGTTGCGTTACTAATTCCTTTAGCAAACTTATCAAGCTCCGTGGTTTTAATAGAGCCATCAGATTGTGCTCTTTGTAAACTAGCGGTAGCGGTAAACTGAGCGAGTATCTTATCGCCATTGTGCTCTCGCATCGCATCAAACAAATTTTGGATTGGCGTGATAGGTGAATCTTCAACTTGTGCATGGACTGGCGTTATGAGCGCCATGAAAATGCCAGCGAAACAGATTGTTCTATACATCATAGAGCACTCCTTGTGGATAGACTAAAACAGCCGCCTTTGGAGGCGGCTGTCATTGGTTAGTTCAGCGTGTTGAAGTGAATAGCACTTGGGTACTTGTCATTGTGATAAATAGTGTGAAACGCCCTCACAAAATCCTCTTCTTTAGCTTCAAATATGTTGTCTACGTACTTTTGAGGATTTACGTCAATAAATGGGAACATAGTACTCTGAATTTGAATCTGCAACTTGTGTCCCCGTTTGAAGGTATGAAGTAAGTCATACAATTCAAATTGAACCTGTGTTGGCGTATTGGGCATAAAAGGTTTAGGTTCGCTCATGCTTTCACGAAAGCGACCGCGGATCACTCCCCAACGCACAAGTTCATGACGATTACCGTTTTGTGCGTCAACTTTATTGTCGTTGTCGTTAGTGCCAGGGAATATATCAACCACTTTCACTACAATATCCGCAGCACTTTGTGTGGTTGAGAACCACAAATCTAGGTCAATAGCGCCTGCGATAGTTAAGTCATCCTCAAGCACTGGTGTTTCAAACACTAGTACATCTGGACGACGAGCGGCAAAACGCTGGTCCTCAACCATATACGGACGGTCCCACCCTCGGCTTACTTTCGCTGAATGAGGCACAGGTTTGTTAGGATCACTGATGTATTCGCTCTCACCCGTATCGCCACTAACATCACTCAGTGTTTCATTGGCACGTAAATAGAGCGTTTGCGCTTGAGTGGCTTTGGGCGGCCATACATCAAACTTACGCCAGCGATTTGCGCCAGTCTCAAACATAGTAGCAGTAGCTACATTGGCGTCGCCCTTACCTTTCAAATGGTCGTTAAAGAAAGGGAGTAACACCTGTTTTTGGAACCACTCACTGGTATCAAAGCCAAAGTCGGCTTCGCCAAGGCTCCTGCCGCCATTCGTGCTGTTCCACTGACCGTGGTACCAAGGCCCCATGACAATTTTGACGTTGTCTTTAGTGCTGTTATGCGACATTGACTGATACGTGTATAACGGACCGTATAGGTCTTCTGTGTCGTACCACCCTCCAACAACTAAGGTTTCGGGCTTAGTGTCACCTAAGTGTTGAAGTACATCTCTGGCTTTCCAGTAATCGTCATAATTGGGATGTTCAGTCAGTTCGTTCCAAAATGGACGCTCGCCGTGAAAGTAATTTTTATTGACGTTTGAGAGTGGTCCTAGGTTTTCAAAGAACTGATAGCCATCTGGGGTAGTACCGTCCATACCTTTCGGCCAAGCGGCATGCGTACCGTCGCGCTTTTTATCGAAGGTATCAAAGAAAATAAATGCCATTGGCGTAACAAAGGCGCCATTACGATGAAAGTCGTCGAAGAACCAGTCAGCAATTGGTGCTTGTGGCGAGATAGCTTTCAACGCTGGATGGCTATTGATTGAGCCAACAGAGGTGTAGTACCCGGGGTAAGATGTTCCCCACATTCCTACCTTGCCATTGTTATTTGCGATGTTTTTCACTAGCCAATCAATAGTGTCATAGGTGTCAGTGGCGTCATCGGTGGCACTCTCACCACGCTGATAGGCATCTTGTGGACGCATATTGACAAACTCACCTTCGGACATGAATTTGCCTCGCACGTCTTGAAACACAAAAATGAATCCCTCTTTCTCAAACGCCTCACTCGGTCCAAGGGATGTTTTGTATTTACTCACACCGTATGGAGCAACACGATAAGGGGTGCGCTTCATCATCATGGGATAGGTTTTACTGTCGTCGTTTGGTACATAAACAGACGTGAATAGTTTAACGCCATCGCGCATGGGAATTTGGTATTCAAACTTGGTGTAGTTGGCGCGAATGTACTCCGCCCGTGGGTCAGTATTAGCCTCTTGAGCGCTAAGTGTTGTGCTAAAAAGCACAATACAAAGCAGCCATAAACGAGAAGTGAAAGCTCGCATATCTGTCCTTTTTGTTATTAGTTTACGATGTCTTGAATGTGATAATGTAACACTAATTGCTGTCAATAATGAGCTGGGATGGGTGAATTTATCTAAATTTGCGGTGAACGAAAAAAACCACGGAATGATTTATCCCGTGGTTTTTAAGAGCTAACTACCAATCAATATGTTGGCTAGAAGCGATAACCCACCGTTAGGTGAACAGTGCGTGGGTCGCCGTAGTAGCCGATAAGTGTGGTATCACCACCCAAACCCGGCCCAAATGAACCATCGTCACCACGGGTTACAAAGTCGTAACCACCAACTAAGTATTCTTCGTCGGTCAGGTTTTTAACATACAGCCCAGCGTACCAGTCGCCTTCTACGCTTTCCCAGCGAGCACTTAGGTTAACCATGCCGTAAGCGTCTTGTTGAATTAAATCACTGGTTTCAAACAACAAATAGTCATCGCGGTAATAGTAGTTTGCATTGAACACAATATCACCGAAGGTGGTTTCCATCAGGTAATTCGCATTAATATTCAACGTATTTTCAGGTGTGCTTGCTAGACCGATAAGCGGTGGAATGGCGTTGTTTTCTTTAATTTCAAAATCAATGTAGCCGTACGCCACATCAAATTGAAGATTGTCTGTTGCTACCCAGGTAAGTTCGGCCTCTAACCCTTTCGCTGCAGTTTCAGCTGCATTTCGAAGCACTTGGTCCAGGGCTGTTGGGTCTGACAAATCACCAGACACTCCTATGTATTGGCGATCTGAATGGTCGTAGGAAAACAAGGTCACGTTAGCACGGAATGTGTCAGTAATATCGCTTTTTACACCCAACTCGTAGCTATCTACCACTTCAGGCTCAACCCCCGCTTCATTAACGGTAGCTCTTGGGTTAAACGTACCCGATTTGAAACCTTGCGAGTAGCTAGCAAAAAACATTGTGTCATCACTTGCTTGATATTCAATGCCCACACGTGGTGTAAAGCGAGACCAACTCTGTACCGCTGGAGCGTCTAGCACACCGTCACCATCGGTATCAGTACCCAATACTTGAGGAACTAGTTGACCCGGGGGACGCACATATCCGTCAACCCAACCAGTAGATGGGTAAACATTGTCAAAAATAAGACCGTTGTTTACAAAGGCTGATTTTTCTTCATCCGTATATCGAGCACCTAAAGATAGTGACCAACTGTCATTGATGTCATAGTTAAGTTGCGTATATGCAGCCCAGCTTTCTGAATTGTTACACCCTGTCACTTCTCGGGTTAAACCTGCAGCCCCAAGTGATGCACCAAGAACACCTAGGATGGCATCAAAGTTACCGCAGGATTCACCATCGTAGTAGTACAAGCCCGACACTAAGGAGAAACTCTCACCTAAATAGTTAGCTTGAAGCTCGTGAGTGTCGTTCTCGTCGTCATACTCTGCCGGTACATCAAAAATAACGAGTGGTGTATTGTCAAAGTCGATATTTGTAGGGGAGTAGCTTTCACGGTGTGAACCAACGTATTTAAGTTCTAAGCTATCTGTTACATCATAACTTACCAGCCAGTTGTATCCCTCGAGCTCTACCTTGTTCCACGTTGGCATACTTGTGTATGAGTCGTACACTGAGTCAGGCACTGGCGCGTCGGTTAGAATACTGGGCAACAAACGGTAACCACCCTTCGCATTCGAGTCATCTTCGGTTTTATCCCAGCCGAATCTCAAAAACAGGTCATCGCTTGGATGAATTTCAAGTGTTAGGCGAGCGGCCCATAAGTCTTTGTTGTAGTTCTCTCTGTCTTGGTTAGGTAATGCTGACTCCAAAAACTCACCAAAGCCATCGCGATTTAAGTTAGCGTAACCAAAACCAAGATAAACCGTATCTTCCATTAACGGATATTGTCCAGATAGTTTAACGTCACGCTGATTGTAACTACCCACAGTGGCCTCAACGTTAAACTCAGCCTCTCCAGACATTGGTTTGGTAACATATTTTACCGCTCCACCAATGGTGTTTTTGCCGTATAGCGTGCCTTGAGGCCCCCTCAGCACTTCGATACGCTGGACATCTAGCAGATCCAGCACAGCCCCTTGCGGACGCGCTACGTACACGTCATCAATGTAAATACCAACACCTGGCTCGTATCCCCACAATGGATCTTGCTGACCCAAACCGCGGATAAATGCGGTAAGTGTAGAGTTAGTACCACGACTGGTTTGCAGTGTGGTGTTTGGCGAAAATTGTTGAACTTCTGTAAGAACGCTAATCCCCTTTTCAGCCAACTCAACGGCACCAACCGAAGTAATGGCTACGGGAGTTTCTTGAAGTGATTCCACGGTTCTACGCGCGGTGACTTCAATGCGTTCTAATTTTCCTCTGTCGTCTTCTTCGGTGGTCTCTTGTGCGACTGCCATGGGAGTGGCAGTAAGCGCTGAGGCAACAGCGATAGCGCACAAAGAGTGAGAACCAGTGAAATAACGTCGTGCTTGTTGAGTAAATGACATAATGTGTCCTTTTTCTTCTATGTGTCTAGATATCAAGTTCTAGAGCATGTCGAAATTACTGCGGTCGTTATTTACCATAGGGCACTTTTTAAACGGGGTATGTAGTACCATCGTACTATGGGAATTTTTTTGAAATAGTTTCACACTTCTTGCAAATTAATTCTATATTTCTAAGCGCTAACTATCTGTTTTTGAATATAGATTTCTTTACACTCCTGAAGATAAGCAGGCTTATCACGTTCTGAGCGATGTCAAATCGCAAGCCTTTTATCCTCGGGTTAATCGTGAAAGCTTAACAGTTCCAGAGCTAGCTGCGGTCACAGATTTACTCAAAGGAAAACACTATGTTAAGTATGATTGGATTGGCTGGAGGCTTGGCGCTTCTCATCGCACTGACGATTCGAGGGATGAATTTATTTATCGCTGCGCCACTTTGTGCCCTTGTTGTTGCGCTTACCAACAACATGACCCTGTTTTTAGGTGATACCAACTTTGTTGAAACCTACATGAGCGGATTTACCGGGTTTATCGCTTCATGGTTTTTTATGTTTTTACTCGGTGCATTATTCGGCAAATTCATGGAAGACAGTGGTGCCGCAGACAGTGTCTCTCGATGGATTATAGAAAAAGTGGGGTACAAACGCGCCGTACTCGCCGTAGTAGCGGCGTGTGCAATATTAACCTACGGTGGCGTGAGCGTATTTGTGGTGGCTTTTTCAGTCTACCCTATGGCCGTGAGCTTATTTAAAGACGCAAACCTTCCTCGCCGGTTTATTCCCGCCACAATGGCATTTGGCTCTATCACTTTTACTATGACTTCGGCTGGTTCACCGGAAATCCAAAACTGGATTCCCATCAAATATTTGGGAACCTCTCCGTTTGCTGCATGGGAAGTTAGCCTTGTTGTGGCTCTTTTTATGGCGCTATTTGGCTACTGGTGGTTGGCAAAAATGATCAACAAAGCGGTAGCCAATGGCGAAGTTTTTGAAGCGAGGGATTCTGATCCGAAACTACGAGAGAGAGACTACCCTCACCCACTTACCGGTATTTTGCCCCTTGTAGTGGTATTGGTATTATCGTTCACACTTCACGAAGAACTGGCGCAACTTGCCCTAATTGTTGCACTGGGCGGCGGAGTGCTTTGTTTGCTAGCAATTAATTTTAAACACTTTTACGATCTATCAACAGCGGTGAATGCGGGAACCACTGGCGCGCTAGTTGCCATAGGTAACACCGCTGCGGTGGTAGGTTTCGGTGCTATTGCTAAAAATACCGAAGCCTTTCAAGACACGGTCACGCTAATGACACAAATTCCCGGTAATGAGTTGATTGGCGCCGCTATCGCGGTGAGTGTTATTGCTGGGCTGACCGGTTCTGCCTCTGGCGGACAAGCCATCGCTCTACCACTCGTTGGGCCGCACTACCTTGACCAAGGAGTGGAACCTGATGAGCTACATCGTATTGTATCCATCTCGTCTGGCGCGCTAGATTCTCTACCTCATAATGGGTATGTTGTAACAACTATACGGGCCATATGCCATGAGACACATAAAGCCGCGTATTGGTCTATGGCAGCACTCACTGTGGTGGTTCCGCTCATCGGTCTCTCTATGGCCATTGCGTTATTCAGTATTTTCTAACAAGGGATTGAGACATTGCAGTTAGTCACTCACGTTCAAAATTATATGCTTCGGCTTGCACTGGTGTCCTTATGCTGGTTGTCGAGCATCGCTATTGCTAATGTTGAGAGCAAGGAACAGAACATACTGCCGTTGGTGGAAAAGCAGGTATTTACCCTACCTTCTTTAACCCTTCTCAATGGAGCCACTATATCCAACGTAAGTGTTGGTTGGGAGGCCTATGGTGAACTCAACGCAGATAAATCAAACGTTGTTCTTGTTACCCACTACTTTTCAGGGTCGTCCCATGCTGCTGGAAGATATACACCAGAGGGAGCATTAGGGTATTGGGATGCCCTAATTGGTCCTGGTAAAGCAATTGATACGTCCACTTACTATGTTATCAGCGTGGATACCCTCGTTAACCTAAACGCATACAGCGATACGGTAACAACAACAGGGCCAGCTTCAGTAAATCCAGAGACAGGGACGCCTTGGGGACTCGACTTTCCCGTGGTAACAATCAGAGACTTCGTGAATGTGCAAAAAGCGGTGCTTGAAAGTCTTGGTATCTCAAAGTTACACGCTGTTGTGGGGGCATCGATGGGTTCCATGCAGGCGATAGACTGGGCAAGTGCTTATCCTGATTGGGTGCCGAGAATGATTTCAGTGATTGGTGCTGGAGAGTCCGATGCTTGGACAACCGCTGCGTTAGAACAATGGACAACGCCAATTAAAGTAGATAGCCGTTGGAAGCAAGGGAATTACTCTCAAGAAGAACAACCTATCGACGGTTTAGTCGGTTCACTCATGTTGATCACTCAACACGCATTAACACCTGCGTTTTTTAATCAACAGGGACAAGCTCTGGGTTATCAACAGTTAGAAGAAGCTCCGATGCGTGACATTCGTCAAAAACCATACTATTGTGAATTGGCTGCGCTCTAGAGCAGAAAGTCGAGCACAGCAAATGGATGCCAATCATCTGCTTTACTTGGTGAGAGCCTGCCAACTTTTTGTGGCTGGGCATAAAGGCTCGCTCAAAGAAGGATTGGCATCGGTTAAAGCAAAAACACTGTTTATTCCGGCGACCAATGATTTGTTGTTGATGCCTTACCTCGCCCAAAATGTTCATGAGCTTTTGGTTGATGGCGAAGTTTCATCCAGTTATGCCACTTTAGAAGGTGATTTGGGACACTTAGAAGGTGTTTTGGATATCACAGAACAAGCCAACCTTATTTCCGAATTTCTCAAACAGTAATACAGGAAAATACCCATGAAATATTATTCGTTGTTTGCCTCGGTATGTTTGAGTGTATCTGTCGCAAGCGCTGCCGAAACGCTACCAAAACTTACACTAGACACCGATTCAATCACTTTATCGGGGCTTTCTTCTGGTGGCTACATGGCAATACAGTTCCACCTCGCTCACAGTGAGATGGTCTCTGGTGCAGGGATTCTCGCCGCAGGGCCCTATTATTGTGCTCAGGGCGATATCAGTACTGCACTTGCGCAGTGCGTTAATAAAACCACTGACGGATTAACGCTAGCACCGCTCAACCAAATTGCTGCTGATTATGCTAATCAAGGTAAAATTGACCCATTAATTAATCTGAAAGATGACAAAGTATGGCTTTTTCACGGCACGCTTGACGACCGTGTTATTGAGGACGTGAGCAATTTGCTGTTCAGCCAATACAAAGGCTGGACACAAGAAGAAAATATCGTCTATGTTAGGGACAAATCCATAAGTCACGTTTTCCCAACAGTGGCAGATGGTGGCGCCTGCGAAGTTTCAGAAAGCCCGTATATCGGTAGGTGTGATTACGATGCTGCAGGCGACATGCTCAATCATTTGATAGACGGGTTGGCGCCTCCTGATGATGCGCTAACAGGAAGCGTTTATACCATTGATCAACACAAGCTAGCAGGGTCAGATGCAACAACAATGGCTGAAGAAGGCTATGTATTTGTGCCTAAGACTTGTGAAGGTGGGACGACTTGTGAGCTTCACGTCAGTTTTCACGGCTGTAATCAATATGCTGACGCCGTGGACATGGCTTACGTGACACAAACGGGCATCAACCAGTGGGCAGATGACAACCAAATTGTTGTTTTATATCCACAAACAAAGAAATCGTTATTCATGCCACTTAATCCACAAGGTTGTTGGGATTGGTGGGGATATACATCTGAAGATTACGCCAACAAAAATGGCGACCAAATCAAAGCAGTAAATTCTATCATCAGTGCTCTAAACGCTAACTCAACAGAGGCCAACAATGATTAAACGCAATGTATTTATTACCGGTGGGGCAAGCGGAATTGGCTTTGGTATTGCCACATCACTGGCACAAAGTGGTCATCACATCATCATCGCTGATATAAATGAAGACGCAGCACAATCAGCGGCAAGTGAATTGGTTTCACAGGGATTTAGTGCAGGCGCAGTTACCGTTGATGTTTGCGACGCAAAGAGTGTTGCAGCGCTAACTGAAACCTTAAAAGAGACACCTGTGGATGTTTTAGTCAATAATGCAGGCATTCAACACGTGAGTAAAATTGAGGAATTTCCACCCGAAAAATGGCAGCAACTTATCAATATAATGTTGGTGGGACCTGCGCTGCTAACACAAACCTTCTTGCCATCAATGCGAGCGCGCAACTTTGGTCGAATAATCAATATAGGATCAATTCATTCGATTGTTGCCTCACCCTACAAGTCAGCTTACGTAGCGGCGAAACACGGGCTACTCGGGCTTGCGAAAACCGTTGCCCTAGAAACTGGCGATTGTGACGTTACCATCAATACGGTTTGCCCTGCCTACGTAAAGACACCACTGGTGGAAAAACAAATCGCCGCCCAAGCTATTGAGAACAACCTGTCCGAAGAGGATGTCATCAATAAAATCATGCTTGAACCTATGCCGAAAAAACAGTTCATCAGTTTACAAGAACTAGCTGATACAACGGCATTTCTGATGTCGGACAGTGCGCGAAACATCACTGCGCAAACTCTGGTACTTGATGGCGGATGGACCGCTAGGTAAATCATTTCCATGATAAAACTTCTGTGCTAATGTCCGACCTACGTACTAGGAAGGACATTAGCATTCTATGCCCTATCAAACTGTTGCACTCATCGGTAAACCACAGCACGAAGCTATTCACGACAGCCTAATTTTGCTCGCAAAGTATTTATTGGACCGAGGCTGTAAAGTCATCGTTGAAGATACCCTATCTGCCGTTCTTTCAGGATTTCCCCACGAAGTTTCCAATCTAGTAAACATAGGCAAAGAGGCCGACTTAGCGGTGGTCGTCGGTGGTGACGGCAGTATGCTAGGTGCTGCGAGGGTGTTATCTCGCTTTGATATTCATGTGGTGGGCGTGAACCGTGGTAACTTGGGTTTCCTCACTGATATCCATCCCGACGAAATGACGCAAAAACTCGATATGATTTTTAACGGCGAGTGCGTAGTTGAAGAACGTTTCCTACTCGAGGTAGGCGTCTTTAGGCATGAAAAGTTAAAGAGCAATAATGCCGCTGTGAACGAGGTGGTTCTTCACCACGGTAAAGTCGCTCATATGATGGAATTCGAAATCTACATTGATGACCAGTTTGTATTTAGCCAGCGTTCTGATGGTTTAATTGTCGCTACGCCAACGGGTTCAACGGCGTATTCACTTTCTGCCGGTGGTCCGATTATTATGCCCACCTTAGATACGCTAACTCTTGTACCTATGTTTCCACACACATTGAGTAGTCGCCCCATTGTGGTAGATGCAAACAGTACTATTTCAATGAAGGTGTCAAAGGTGAACAGTGATTCACTACAAGTAAGTTGTGACAGTCACATTGTATTGCCAGTGTTGCCGGGCGATGAAATTAAGATAAACAAAAGCCGCGAAAAACTCACACTTGTTCACCCCAAAGGGTATGACTATTTTAACGTGCTAAGGAGCAAGCTCAGTTGGGGCAGTAAACTCTACTAGCCCCACCGTATACCTTGGTTAAAGGTCGGCAGCTAATCGCATACCAATTTCTGAATAAGAGTCACTAGTGCTCATCCAGAAGCGGTAGGTAACCCGTGAATTACGCGGGTTATTGCTCCAGTTGCCGCCTCGAATGATAGAACTTGAGCAGTTACCCGATATCCATGCACTACCGTCAGTAGGGGCATCCACATAACTTTCATTCAAGCAATCGTAAGTCCATTCACCTACATTACCGTGCATATCGTAAAGACCAAAAGCGTTAGCTTGGAAGCTCTTCACTGGCGCAGTGCCCAAACCATAGCCGTCACTACACTCGAAAGGTGTTGACCAGCTGCGTGTTGCGTCTTCCTCAAAATCCGTCAAATCGGCTACGTTATCGTATCGGCACATACCACCCGCTAGCTCGCCGTATGCATATGGAGTACTACTGCCTGCTCTGGCCGCATACTCCCACTCAGCTTCAGAGGGCAGTCTAAAGGTGATTGAACTATCCTCGTTTATCCACGTTAAATACGCTTGTGCATCATCTTCGCTGATACAAGTCGCTGGATGATCGTCAGTTTGACTGAACCCAGGGCTACCCCAGTATCGACCTTCCACATAATCAAAACCGCTGTAATCCGGTAGCATGACGTAACACCCCTGACTACCATCTTGCTGTGCAGACGTTACGTAACCCGTTGCTTCAATAAAGCCTCTAAACTCTCTACGGGTCACCTCTCGCTCCATCATTCTAAATGACGTCACGTTGACTAAATGCTGAGGCTTTTCATCGTCGTAGCAGGTATCGTCTCCATCGCTACACCCCATGTAGAACTGCCCAGCTGGAATAGTAACTAAGCTGGAAAATAATGAATCCGTTGGACGAGAAACTCTTCTTTCTAATGAAAAATTGAACACTTCACTACCGGGCGCTAAAGTGACCCATCGTGTTTGAGGTACATAGCCAGGTGCGCTAACTTCAATCTGATATTCACCTTCTGTCAGCGCCATACCACGAGAGTATGTTTCAACAATGTTCATCACTCTAACACGTGCATCACTTGGGTCAGCATTAACGGTTAATGAGAGTAATTCAACCACTGGCGCTTCCCAGTTAAACGTCACCACACGGTCTTGGTTCAACTCAATGTTTTTGTAGATAGTCCCTAAACCGGGAAAATCTATCACAATGTCATGACCGCCCTCGGGTAATGACAGTACACTGCCAAATCCAATGAGGCCATTGTATCCATTAACTTTGATACTCGCCGACTCGGGCAACACATTAACGGTTAGGTTGTAATGAGGCACGGTGGGTTCAACGGGCAGTGTTTTTTGATAATAAATAGCACCACCTAGCATGCCTGAAGCCAACAGCAACACAAAGAAGGCTTTTAGCATAACATTTGATGATGCAGGCTCACTGGTATCCGACGATGGTGCCGATGAGGTTGAAGCTGAATTCGAGGCAGATGAAGACGCACTAGATTGAGAGCGCTTTTTCTCGCCAGACAAATCCTTCACCGTAACGGGCTTCTTAACAGTTCTTTTGGGTGGAATTGGAGGCGTATAGTCCTCTAGATTAACCATCCAGCCTCTGCTCATAGCAAAAGTAACAATGTACTGATGCGCATCACGAGCCATAAGCCCTCTAGACAACGCGGTTTTCACTAGGGCCTGCATTTCTAGTTGGCCAATTTTTCCATCTGAAACGCAGTCTTCAATAAAGGTGTCTAGCTCACTTAATTCAGGGATAGTCGGCTGTGGTTCAGCTGATTCAGATACTTGCCAGGTTGACTGCCAATCAGAGACGGTACGAGGGCGCTCATCAGGGCGAACTTTCATACCCGCATCTATTGCGCGAATGAGTGCTTGGTTGAATTGTTGTGTATCTATATCTTTCAGTTGCTTGGTCTGAGAGTCGTCAAGTAAACGGTCGGTTGCCGTGTGGGGGCGAATACCTGATACACATTCATACATTACCGCAGCAAATGCATAGATATCGGTCCACGGCCCCATGTGCTTACTCGCTCTTCCGTATTGCTCAACCGGCGCGTATCCGTCTTTAACAATGGCGGAAACTGCTTTGCTTTTGAGGCCAACGACTTGGCGAGCCGCGCCAAAATCAATCAGTACAGGAGTACCGTCTTTGCGAAAAAGAATATTATCTGGTGAGATATCCCGATGAATTAAAATAGAGGATGGATCGTCTGAACTGAACGTTTGGGAATGCACGTAAGACAAACCGTCAGCGATATCATCAGCGAGTTTTTGCAGCAATGCTGGAGTAATGGCGTTGTTTTCAATCTTATCGAGCAGGCTCCCCCCCTCAATAAGCTCCATAACAATATAAGCAGTACCCAAGGCTTCAAAATAGCGAAATACTTCAACAATATTGGGATGCTTCATCTTGCCAAGAATTTTCGCCTCTTCAATGAAGGTTTGTTTACCCCACGAAAAGTCTTTTTCCAGCGATGCGGTTTTAACAATAATGTTGCTGCTTTCGTCTCGAACCGCCCATTCACCAGGTAAATATTCTTTGATGGCGACTTGTTTATCTAAAAACGTATCAGTTGCCAGGTAGGTAATTCCAAATCCGCCAACACCGAGAATTTTGTCGAGTCGGTACTCACCAAGAGTACTCCCCATCGCCAATGCTTGATGATTAAATTCCATATTCCAGCCTTATTTACTCAGTTCCATCATCGATTGATTGCGCCTGAGCGCAGCTTTGCTCGTCTTCCAACAGCACATCACAAACAACTTCTTGGTTATCGTTCTCTTGATCATTATCAGATGGCTGTTCACCGTTGATTTCTAATATATCGCTTTCACCTTTACCTTCAACGGGCGCTTGTTCAACATCAATAACCACGGGGTCTTTAACGTCGCTAACAATGTCGTTGTCTGGTACTGGTTTTTCTTCTGGCTTTACAGGTGAATCGCTTTCTTGATTTAACGTATCCTCATCAAAATCGATAGGTTCATTATCAATTTCGTGTTGTTCTTCTTCAACGATCACTTCGATATCTGCCGGCACATTTTTTGTCGTCTCTTTAGACTCGCTTGTCACTGGAGGTGGCGTACTCTGAGGAGCTGTGTTTTCGTCGGAAGAGAAAAGCAACATGGTACCAAAAACAACGACCATCAAAGAGAGTAGCACTACTGCTATTGTCAGCAGTTGGTGATTGGTAGATTTAACGCCCTGTGATTGTTGAGTATCTGTTGAAGTATTGGTGATAGGCGGTACGGATGAGCCTTTATCAGCTTCAGGGGTTTTTATTACAATCAACGTAGCGTTATCTTGATGTGATAACTGCTTGCCGTCAATGTGGTGAAGAATGGCAGACACCAGATGCTCGGCAGATCTTTGCTGTTCAACATGAGTTTGTATTTCAAGACTGGATAAACTTTCAACACCGTCTGAAGCCACGATTATGCAGTCACCCTGTATCAGTTGGACAGGTTCAGCGCTGACATCCACTAACTTAATTTCTTTACCGTGTACTACAGAACGAAGTGCATTTCGCTTGGGGCTATTTTTTGCTTCGCTGGCAGTCATATCACCCAGCTCTACCATTTTATCGAGCACAGGCCCCATTGAATGGTCATCATTTAATTGCTCAAGCTGCCCGTTGCGCACGCGCCATAAAGGAGAATCTCCCACACTAATCCACCAAAGTGCTCCGTTGGTCTCTATGTACACGCCAACCAGTGTGGTTCCCATATCTTCGAAGCTTGGATTATCGGCGACAAACTCCGCTATTCCCTGATTAGCAGCGTGAAGTGCTTCAGTAAGGCGCTCTGCTATTTCACCCTCACTACTTCTGAAGCAATCACAAAAGCCTCTCACTGCCAGTTCACTGGCTTGAGCTCCCCCCTCATGGCCGCCCATTCCATCGGCGAGTACGTACAACGCCCCCTCATCATGATGGGATACTTTTTCGACAATACTATAGCTATCTTCCTGATAGTCTCTTGCACCTTGTATTTGTCCACCGCTGGCGGTCATATTGCTAAGCATGAATCCTATTGCCCTTCTATACCTTTGATACCGTTATCTTAGTTTTGCCAAGTGTTATCACTACCGGACGGTCTATTGAAATTCTTGCTTTCTCATTTGCACCTAACTCATGCATACCATTAATAGTTAATCCATTGTCACTCAAACAGGTGATCTTCACTTCTTGTTGCGCCTCAAAATAGTCAATTCTAGCGTGGCGACGGCTGATGTATGGGTCGTCCGCTAAACGATTGGATAAGTCTTGATCAATGTCTGCTAGGGCTGTTCTACCCACCTCGACGCAGCTATTTTGTAGCTCTACCATTTTAGCGTAGCCATTTATGTCCAACCTAAGCTGCTCGGTAGCAATTTTGTGGGTTTTCACAATATTGGGCTTTGGATCAGGTACATGGGGTGTTTTCTCTACCTTGCGATTATCTTGCAGAACAGTATCTAACCCCGCACCAAACGGAACATCAGCCTCTCTCATCTGAGCTTGCACTTCTTTGTTTCGTTTGCCAGACAACAAGATTACTGTCACGGATAGCAACACAACGACACCACCCAACATCATGAGCACCATAGGTCCATTTAGCGACAACGCAGATGGTGTTGTTTGGGGTCTATTTGGTTCACTGGTGTCAGTAGGTATGGGAGTCGAAGTTGGCACACTCACATCAGGTGTAGGTACAGAGGGTTCTTGTTCCAAAGGAGGCGCGGGTAAACTCACATCGGGCACGGTTGGCTCTGTTGGTACTGCTGGTGGCATTATTGCAGTCACAGACACGCCTACCGCATTAAACGCAGCAACCGTTCCAAGATGTTCAAGGCTTTGTGCTCCATACATGTTACTAGCTGCATAAGCCAACGCACTGGCAAAATCTTCATTGTCATTGAAGGGGAGCTTATTCTTAATGACGTACATTAAAATGCTAAAAGAGGTTTTAAACCCCATTGGTTCAAGTGAATCACCACCTTTTACTGGGTGTTGACCACCGTTAACCATAAGTGCGTACGCTAACGAGGTGATCCCACCCACATCATAATGGTCAGCTTCTGCATTCTGACTGCGAATGAAGAGCATGTAGGCCTCAAGATCTTCAGTATGGCTAATCCCACCATGGCGCGTTGGATTTGAGATGTCACGCAAAAAGTCGACATCAACATCATAACCAGCCATGCGCATATTTGTCATGAAGTGCTTACCCGATTCAAAACTATCGGCTCTGACTACAGTATTTTCAAAGGATTTACCCGACTCGAACCAAGCACGAACTGTAACGCCCACCATATCTGCAACCGAGTCGTTTAACGCTCGCCCAGCTAAGTGTCCATCGCCACCTGAACCCGCACGGTAAATTCCATGCCCAAACTCGTGTCCAACCACGTCTAAGTCATGACCGATCCCCGTTGGCGCATCGCTAAATCCAGCAAGGATAGAGATTTCCGCAGCGCTAACTTCGTTTTGCCAAAAATACGCATTATACGAATCGCAATCATCACTACGTGTGCCTGCATAGTTAGCGAAAAGCAGAATGTCCGTATCTTGATTATCGATAGAGCGCCATTGAAACTCCTGTAAGAAGAAATCGTAGGCCACCTGAACATTAAACTTTGCCATTTGGGCTTTTTCACCAAGTTCTCGGTACTCAGGAAACGCAGTTTGCGCCCAGCTGTCGGCTTCATGTCGAGGAATAAAATTATCAAATTCCGTAGTTAAACACTGCCCCTTAAAATCAAAGGCATAAATCTCTGCGTTAACCGTTCCGCTCAACCCAATGAACAAGGCAGCTATTACAAGGCGCTTTATCGTTTTCATTATTGATGAACCAAATCTAACTTAAGAATCATTTCACCCGCATGCGCATTGACCACATGGCGATAATCTTCGGTTTGCGGGTCGGTTAATCTACCATTGATGATCCATGCAAGAATGACTCGATTTTCTGTGGGGTAAACTACCAAGGCTGTTGGGTCTTGTGTAACCACAACTTGACGACTATCGGGAACCCCCTGACTTCTATAAGCGGCAATTAAGGCCTGTTCGGCATCTAGAGTAGGAACCACATCTAACTCAATGGAGGTCAACCAAGTTCCAATCACTTCTGACGCTTGGTTATTTTGGGTGTTCAACACCATCTCGGTACCGTAAACAGGTATGCCTTTGTAATACTGCTGGGTGTGATAAAAAGTATGACCATAACCATCATCAGAGTGACTCAGAATAGGAAGTGTGTCGTCTTCCCCTAAACCCATATCACTTTTTGATTCTGCGAGTACTTGTTCGGCGCTAGCATCGTCTACAACAGAAATGTCGGAAGACACGGGTAACGAGCCAACCGGCGATAGTTCTAAATCCCCTGCGGGCTCGGTGGATACTTTTGATGAGTCAGAAGCAGGGCTTTGCTGGCCACCGGCCTTTTCCTGAGCTTCCATGCTCACATCGCCACCAGCAACAGTTGCACCACCTGACATTTGCCATGTGATACCACCAACCATCATAGCGATCCCTATAACCAATAGCGCAACAAGTAACACTTTATTCGACACTGGATACCTCACTTTATCGTCCTTTTAACTACAAGCCTTTGCTTATTTAGTTAGGCTGCCTCGCACCTACCAAAATCACACTGGTGTTATCTTGGTGCGTAAGCTCAAGCCGCTCGACACGAGTCAGTATACTTTTCTGCATAGCGCACAAAGCATCTTCAACTGTGTCACCACAGTTACTATTCCTGAACCTTAATGTCGCACTACTCATCACATCCAAGAGACGCTCGGAATCAATAACCTCCACCCCATCAGAAGCAATCACAAGAATATCGCCATCGTCCAACACATGTTGTCCTGAGCTTGTCTGTACGTGTAGTAGAGGCAATGTCCCGTCTAAGGCAGCGAACAGTGCATCACCGTGATTCGCGACAAGACTCGCTTCCTTTTCACCGGGCAGATTGCCTGTTACCGCAGTCCAATTTTCCCAGATATGCTTTGTATTGAGCATCTTGGTTTCTACGCCTTTATTAAGTAACAAAGGTGAGTCTCCGATACTGACCCAGTCCATTCGCCCGCTAGCACTGTCTACCACTACGGCAATAAAAGTACACCCCATTCCCGCGTATGACGTGTTAGACGCTACCGCTGCGTGAATTGCCTCGTTCGCTAGCACCAAGGCTTGCGACAAATCGTTGAGTGATAGTGTTTCACTCCAGTTGGCGATTAAGTGATCGACCACCGTCTGCACAGCAAGTTTGGCCGCATAGTCTCCGTGCCCCATGCCTCCCATGCCATCAGCTAATAAATACACAGATATATTATTAGCAAGAGCCATCTCAGACAGATCGAGGCGCTGCCCCGGCATCCAAACGTAATCACCGTCTATTATGGCGTATACATCTTCTTGATATTGACGCTCACCCTGAATCTGATCAGCACTCCAATAAATATTCACTGACATAGTCACCGACTAATCAACAATACAAAGCTATTGCGAGTCATGCCAATCGAAGTCTTTTCCACACAGTGCTACAAACTTTAAGGTAGTAGTACCGAGTAATATATTATCGCCAGATTGTAAATTAACCTCACCATTGCCGGGCACACGATTGCCTTGGTGATAAACATTGTTTCCACCGCGAGTTAAGAAAAACTCCCGTACTTGTGGGTCATATATAACGTTAGCATGGCCTTCTCGTGAAATTCCTGTATCACCAAAATCGAGAGCAATGCTGTTTGAAGGCTCTCTACCAATAGATTGATCACCATAACTAAAAGAAAACCCCGTTCCCTTTCCCGGACCGTCGATAACCACTAACCAACCAATGACTGGAGCATCCGTATCTTGAGCAGCAACAGCCGCCTCTGGCTCAACAATTGCTCCGGGACGATATAGGGTAGTTTTGGGCGGATTCGCTTTGCTCTTCCCTCCTTCGCTTTTTGCACTAGCGGCCTGCGAATCTACCTTTACACTGGCATTGAAATGCGTGTCTTTTGATATATCAACATTCACCGGCTTATCACCGCGAATTGGCCTATCTTCATCAATTTTCATTGTTGGCTTGGCAGGTTTCGCCGACTCAGTATCAATTTTGCGAGTGGCATCAACAGTACTGTCACCACGGATAACCCGTGTAGGAGGTAAGTTATTTGAGTTACTCATCGTCGTGATTCCTTATTAGGTTCTGCCCTATTCTTTGCGCTCTTTCAACATTCTTACAATGTTGTCTAAACAAAACGTTGCGACATCATTTACTGTGGTTTCATCTTTTGCCTGAATAACCTGAATTAGCACCATAACAATTGCTGAAAGCAGCAACGCTAATAGGGTGGTGTAAAAGGCGGTAGCAAGTAGTGGAACCACTTCTGCTAATAGATTGGGATCGCTGGATCCCATGGCTCCAGCCTGGCCCAGTGCCACAGCAATACCAATCACAGTTCCGATGAAACCCAAAGTAGGAATAAGCCAAGCAAGATACTTAACAACGGTATAACGCAACTCCACTTGATGCAGCTTTAGCTCTATGGCTGATGTCAGTGCACTATAGACATCTGCCACACTATTGCTGCTATGAAATTGATAGTTAATGGTTTTAAAGAAGTGCCCCATTAGTGTCGATTCTGGTAAGTACTCTTTTTTTGCGCGATAGATTGCCGCTAATATCTCGGGCTTCAGCGCCTCATTTTTATTCAGTGCAATCTGAAAATCTCCCTGTTCTGTTTTAACCACAACAACATTTGGATTTTGATAAAGTGAAAAAGACACGGTGTGGGCATTCTGCTCAGAAATATTTAACCAATGAATCATGAGCTCACCCAAGCAAAAAAAGAAGGCGACCCACATCATAACCTGTAAGTTAAAGGGGTACATTGGATCTTGCGTTGCTATTAAGAAGGCATGCCATGAAAACGCAACACCTTCAGTACCATCACCAGACTCGATGGGTAATCCAAAACTCAGTAACACTATCCAGAGGATAGAAAATATAAAGCTTATGATTCTAATCAACACTGCATTAGATAGGGTCACGGTTAGTTCTCCTCAAAGGTGCCATCATCATGGCGTATATAGCGACTAATTCCCGGCTTTTGTCGCTTTTCGTTTGTTTTGGACGAGGTATCATTGCTGCTATTACCGTGGACAACACCCCCGCCTCCTTGGTTAAACTGATTGACCAGCGTTAAAATTGGGACCGTGTAGTGCCCCAAAATAATGGTGTCGTCGGCGCGAACTTCATGGGCAACTTGTGGTGCGAGATTAACTTCGCTTCCGCGTTTTAATTTCGTGCCGTTAGTCGAGCCTAAATCTACTAGTGTAATTCGTCCGGGTTGTACAACTACTTTTAAATGAATCCCAGACACAGTATCGTTAGCGATAGTGACGTCTGCTTGCGCGCTGCGACCCACTGTAAATTCACGCATTTTCACCTCCAATCACAACGTTAATTTCCACTTCGCCTAATTCGACAATATCCCCGTTACTCAATATGGTTTCGTCCACTTGCTGTCCGTTAACTCGGGTTCCATTGGTTGATGATAAATCAACAATGATAAACTGTCGGTCTATCACTTTTATCACACAGTGTTTACTCGATACGGTATCGTTCTGAAGGACAATATTGTTAGTATCTAAACGGCCTATAAAGGTAAGTTCTCCCGTAATAGGCTGTTCGACCACACTCGAGTCCTTTATCAACAATAGAGCTTTGGGAATCGCACCTCCAACGTCAACTGCAGAGGATGTGTTATCTACACTAGGAACATTAACCCGCTTTCTCCGCGTTACCATGACAATCAAAGCGAGTAAAACCACCAACCCACCAACTGCAACAAAGACCACAAGATTGTTTGACTCTTCTGGTTCAGGTCTAATCTCCTCTTCATTGGCAGGGGTTTCTAGATCGCTCTCTAATATCTCACTACTCTCGCCAGAAACATCTGGGTTGACCTCGTTACTCTCTACTTCTGTGTCACTTTCAAGGGTATTGCTGGTGTTTTCATCGCCAGTTTCTGGTGATTCTGCAACAACTTCAGCGCTATCTATTTCTGGACTGTCTAATTCCGAACTGGGTGGCACAGGTGCTTCGTCATTAACGTCAAGCTCTGGAACCAAGGGCTGATCGTTAGATAAGTCCTCTGATTCGTCATTGTTTTCTGCGGTAGCATCGCCATTAGTGATATCAGCATCTAACACTTCAACGTCATTATCTTGTGCAGGTGTAGCAATCTCTGGTGACTCAATTTGAGGAGGAGCAACTGGGCAATCGCCTAATTGAAGGTTTAATACCCTATTGTACTCATCACGCTCGGTAGCAATATTCACAGCAACCGTATGTAAGCCACAGGTCTGTCCGATATAAAATGAGAAACGCAATGATTTGCCAGACATTGCCACCGCATTGGCGATAGCGGTTAACCATTCGCTTTCACTTGCAAGCACATCATAGCCACCGGTTAGTGAGGCAAGATTAGTCACCGTCGAAAATTGATTGCTTAGGAATTCCGAGACCGCTAGCTGCACGAAGACCAAGCGAACCTTATCCCCATGAGTTTCAATCCAAGTTTCAAAATGATTTGCTTCGAGTTCAATTTGGTCACTCAGTAGGATAATGACGTTATTCTGCGTGGATTGGTTTTCCATCACGGTCAATAACTGAACTAGATGCTCGCTATTATCTTGCACAGGTTTATTGACTATGGCATTTACGCCTCGACTTGCCATTTGGGCAGAGCCTCCCAAGGGAGACAATAATTCAAGTGATTGGCCAAATTGATAGAGCCCCACAGGCATATCCGAAATAGACGCTAACTGGACTTTCAACGCTTGTCGAAGTGCACCCAACTGATTGTCTGACAATGAAGCTAGTGAAGTAACAAACGCAATACTGCTGCCCTGTTCAGAGACTGTAAAAGACTGTTCGGAAATCTCAGTTTGGCCAGACACTGAGACTGCATTTACCACTGAAGGTGATGCTGGCCATAGCTCACAAGACACACTAGTACGCTCGTCTGATGACACCAGTACACAGTCGTCAATTGGGATGGCAATGCCTGACTGTGCGAGAGCAGCTGTGGAAAAGCTTGTTAAGGCACAAAACAACACCCCTAAAAAAGAGCGAGAGAAAAATGTGTGTTTGTTGATGTACATTTTTCCGCCTTAATTTAACTGTGTAAAGGTATAGTCGCTATCAATCCGAAAGCGAAGTGCACACACCATGGCATCAGGCCTTACTGGCTGCGGAGCAACTGCCACAGGGCCACTGGGTTTGTTGAGTACACCTGCAACAGTAATGGTATTACTCGCCAAATTTTTATGACAAATTTTGTAATCACCGGGTGTGGGGCTGTAGCTCATCCAAATTTCTAAAGAGTTATCACCGCCATCAATATTATCGAGTGTCATTTCGCCTGGAGCACCAGGTAAGGTCGGATTTTCGTATGAGAAATGACCATCTGGCGTATACACGTGCAAATCAATGTCTCCCGACACATTCCATCGCATGTTGTACACCATCAAATTATCAACAAGTTCTGTGGTTGGGGTTGGTTCACAAACGGGTGTAGGTATAGGTACAACTTCAGGGCAGACTGTTGGTTCAGGTATCGTTGGCATGGGACACATTTCCCCACAGGTAAAGGTTGGACATACCGGGCACGTAGTTGGTGTTTCAGAAAGGACTTCTTTCTTGTAATAAGGCATCAGTATGAGTGTTATGAGAATGAACGCCCCTAGCGCCGACGCAAATAAATCTAGCGCCGACATACTAAAAATATTTAATTCACCTGACTTGCGGCGCATATTACTACTCCTTTTTAGCGCTCTTTAACGAGCCTAAATCCTACTTGCGCTAACCTATTGTTTTTTTCCAACTGCTCTCTGTTAGTCACCCTAACGTGAATAGCGGGTGTCATAAAACTCCCCCCTCTTACTGTATATGCGTCACAAGAGAAGGGCTTATACCCACCATTTGTTTCTCTGTAGCAGTTACTTGTCCATTCCCACACATTTCCATGTAAGTCATAAATACTGGCATTGTTAGGTGCATAACTTCCGACTTCAGCAACTCCCTGACTTCCATCACTACAGGAGGTAATGTTAGGCATATCCTCAACCGCACTCTCGTCGGCAATGTTGGCATAAGTGCACAGCTCGGTGGGTTCAACATCATTCACATACGCTTTGTGAACACCTAAACCCGCTGCCATCTCCCACTCATATTCGGTGGGAAGTCGCCACTTTTCTCCCGTTTGTCTCGATAACCAACGAGCATAATTTCTTGCGTCCTCAATAGTGACATTAACAATAGGGAAATTGGGTTGTTCGATACTATTTTCGGCGGGAAGACTTCGGTCAGTGTCTTCAACGAACTGCGCGTATTGAGCCACTGTAGTCTCAAAGCGACTGATGTAAAAACTATCTAATTGAACTCGGACAACAGGTTGCTCGTCGGTATCCCCATCTGTCGATCCATATTCGAACTCATGTGCCAGCAAGTAAACCGTTTCAGGAACGTTCAATTGATTATCTTGACCGTTTGCGACGCTTACCACTGCAAAACTAAAAAAAGGAAAAAAGCTGAAATAAAACACTTTACGATGGGTGAAGACGATAGTTTATAAGAGGTGTTAGTCGCTTTATTCATAGTTCCACTACCAAGTTTACACTGTGCTATTAGTGACTTACTGCGACCCAAACCTACGAGGCTATTCTTGCGCTACCTCAAATGGCAATAACTTCTTAAAGCACGTAATGTTGACAACAGTATAGATTAAAAAACTGTTACTGTTGACGAAAAAGCATACAAGGCTAATTACCTTGTTGCAACTAGATGGTCAACATTCAAATACTAAAACTCTATTCAACCTCAAACACTTATCACATTACACCGTCTAATCAAACGCGAGTTCGTAGCGTTTAAAGTAGAGCGAACGGCTACGCCAGAAGCGCGGGTTCCGCAGGTAGTAAACGCGAAAACAAATTTGTACTTTACATAACCAAAATACTGTATATATTTACACATACTGTATAAATGTCAGGTATCAATAATGTTAGCCCATCTTTCAATTAGCAACTTCGCTGTCGTGAAACAGCTTGATGTAGATTTTGAACAAGGTCTTACCGCAATAACCGGTGAAACTGGTGCAGGTAAATCTATCGCTATTGATGCCCTAAGTCTTTGCTTGGGCGAACGTGCAGACGCAAATGCCGTTCGCAGGGGAGCCACCAAAGCAGAAATAATTTCACACTTTTCCTTACGTGGAAATGCACCAGCCATGGCTTTTTTAGAAGAGCATGAACTGACAAATGACGAGGACGACAGCTGTTTTATTAGACGCGTAATTTCAAAAGAGGGACGCTCAAAAGCTTTCATTAATGGCGTTCCCGTATCTTTGCAACAACTCAAATTATTGGGTCAAAACTTACTTGCAATACACGGTCAAAATACACATTTGCAGTTGTTGAAAGAAGATCATCAACGCCAATTGATTGACCATTACGGAAATTTAGCGACGGAACTTAGCAAAACAACCGAAGCTTTCAAAGTGTGGCGAGACAAGAAGAATCAACTTATCGAGCTTCGTGCGAAAGCCCAACAGCGAGATGACCGAATTCAACTCCTCACCTATCAGGTTCAGGAGCTGGATGAGTTTGCCATTGAACAAGATGAATTTGAAGCACTAGAAATCGAGCACAAACGATTGAGCAATGGCCAGAGCTTGTTAGAACAAGCGCAAACAAGCTTTTACACCTTGTATGAAAGCGATGAAGGGAATGCTTTATCAGTGGTGCAGAGTAGTATTGAGCGTCTTAGCGAGCTGGAATCACACGATTCTAACTTAACGCCAATTGTTTTAATGCTTAACGATGCAGCCATTCACATTGAAGAAGCCGCAAGCGAGTTGAGAGATTACTGCGAGGCGTTAGAGATTGACCCACTCAGGCTTCAACAAGTAGAAGCTCGCTACTCAAAAGCAATGGAGCTGGCACGTAAACACAACGTGATACCTGAAGAGCTTCATCTGTATCACAGGGATTTACGGGATGAATTTGACGCGTTGAACAAACAGGACGAGTTGCTAGGTGATTTAGAAACAGGTGTCGAACAAGCCCTACAAGATTATTATCAAGTATCAAGCAAGTTGTCTTCAAAGCGAACTAACACTGCTGCTAAGTTCGCAGCAGAGATTGAAGAGCAAATTCGACAAATGAACATGCCTCATGCACGGGTTGTAATAAATGTTGAATACGACGAAGTTAAAAAGCCAACAGCATCTGGGTTAGACACGATAACTTTCAAAGTGGCAACAAACCCCGGGCAACCTGAAGATAAACTTGAGAAAGTGGTATCTGGCGGTGAGTTATCTCGTATAGGACTAGCGATTCAAGTTATCGCCAGTGACAGCACTTCTGCGCCGACGATGATCTTCGATGAAGTGGATACTGGAATAAGTGGACCGACAGCCTCAATAGTTGGAAGTTTGTTGCGTCGTTTGGGTGGTCAATCACAAGTTATGTGTGTAACCCACTTACCCCAAGTGGCAGCACAGGCGCACAATCAGTTATTTGTTACTAAATTAACCGATGGTGAAACCACTGAAACTCATATGCTTGCTCTAACGGAGCAAGACAGAATCGATGAATTAGCACGCTTACTCGCAGGGGATAAAATCACAGACTCAGCCGTAGCAAATGCGAGAGAATTACGGAAAAGCGCCGAATCGAACTAAATTGAAGTTGATTGGTCATACTTGTCAAGGTAGCATGCCAACGCGTGTTAAAAATGAAGCGGTGTATTTACTGTACCGTCAAAACAAAGATAAGTATTACTGGAACGATTTACCCATGAAGTTGCAACATTTACTGATGATCCTCGGCTTAACCTTTTGCTCTACTGCTTGCACAAACTGGATTTATCGTATCGATGTTCCGCAAGGAAACTTTCTTGATGAGAGAGACGTAGAAAAACTTCGTGTAGGCATGTCTAAAGAACAAGTAATTTACGTACTCGGTAACCCTGTAGTTCAAGATACATTTGACAGTGACACTTGGTACTACGTTTACGACATGAAACGTGGAATGGCTAAACGCGGCCCAGACTTCCGAAAACAAATGATCATCAACTTCGAAAACAATAAAATTGTAAGCGTTGAAGGTGACTTTGAACTGTCTGAAGAATTCAACATACCACTGGACAGCTAAGAGCAATTTCTAGCACCAATCATACCTCTCGGATGGAATCAAAGAGACGCTGCACATATGGAACACGACTTCTGGCACAACAAGTGGGATAAGAACGAGATTGGCTTTCATGAGCCCGAAGGTAATGTGTTACTTGTAAAATATGCTAACCGCCTTCTTTCTTGTCCTGCGCCAAGGATATTCGTTCCTTTGTGTGGTAAAACCCGCGATATTCATTGGCTTTTGTCTCAAGGCTGTCAAGTTGTTGGAGCAGAGCTCAGCGAACTGGCCATACAACAACTGTTCAACGAATTGGATATTGAGCCTACGGTGACTCAAAGCGGCGAGTTACTGCTCTATTCTGCCGACAACATCAATATATTTGTTGGCGATATATTCAAGTTAACTAGCGCACAACTTGGCCAGATATCAGCGGTTTACGACAGAGCTGCGCTAGTTGCACTTCCAGAAGCGTTGAGAAAAAAATACGCTGAGCACTTATCGAGCCTAACCCATAAAGCCCCCATGCTAATAATTAGTTTTTCCTATGAGCAGTCGCTAATGGCAGGGCCACCATTCAGTGTAACTAGGTCCATGATAGAGCCTCTTTACCGTGATTATACGATAAGTCTCCTTGAACAATCCCCTGCCCCTGAAAAAATTAAAGGCAAAGTAGATGCTGATAATCTAGTTTTCTACATTAGTTAATCATATAAGCCATTTTTTAGTTAATTTACTCAATCCAAAATGTACTAACGCTTACTCGAAATTTATTAAAATATTGATTAATAAGAATAATATACTCTTGGTACACATTGTGTTTATTCAAACAAAACCTTGCCACTCAATCGCTGAGTAGCAGGAACAGTAAAACACAAAATAAATATATTAAGGTCTACTCAATGAACTTGAAGCACTCGCTACTAGCACTTACCCTGGCATCAACGCTTTCCCTATCTGGATGTGTTATTCACGTAGGTAACTCACAAGCAAGTGGAGGCAGAGATGCAAGCAGTGTATTAGGAGACATCAGTGTTAGTAGTCACCAACATGCTGGAGACATCTCTACAGTTAATGGCAACGTAGATATTTCAGAATATGGAATGGCGGAGGACATCAGTGTGGTCAATGGCGATGTCAATCTTGACCAACACGTTACTTTAGACACTATCGATATTGTTAATGGGAATGTAACGGCTGGCACCTATTTTACTGCAAGAAAAATAGACACGGTTAATGGTGACATATCAATTAGTCCAAACAGCCAAATTCACGATTTAGTTGAATCTGTCAATGGCGATATGACTATTGACGGTAGTTCTGTGGGTGGGGTTATGACGGTAAATGGAGATATACATATTGCTGGAGCGTCAACAGTTACTGGAGACGTGACGTTTAAGCGTCCCAATAGTCGTTGGGACTGGAGCGACAGCGATGACAAACCATCACTTCATATCGATGCCGATGTCACTATTCTCGGCCGAATCGTTCTTGAGCACCCTGTGGATTTAACACTTGAAAACCCTGAGCACTATGCCCTGGTGATCGAGCAATTTGGAATCCAATAAAACCCTTGATTAAAGATTGCAAGCGAATACACTCGTTTGCAATCTAACCCACTCTTCTTTCCCACAATGACAGAACGCGAGAAAATGTTAGCAGGGTTACCCTATGACCCTAGAGACAAAGTGCTAACGCAAATGCGCAATCAATGTAGAGAATCTCTCGATACATTGAATGCAACCAGCCAATCAGATTTTAAAGCTCGTTCACTCATACTCAAAAACCTGTTCGGAAAAACGGGGAAACGCTTATATATCGAGTCGTCTTTCAAATGTGACTACGGTCGCAATATAGAGGTTGGAGAAAACTTCTACGCCAATTTCAACGTAGTGATTTTGGATGCAGCCAAGGTAACCATAGGCAAAGACTGTATGATTGCGCCGCAAGTAGGCATTTATACAGCTACCCATCCCATCTGCCCTAAAGAGAGAATTAGCGGTATTGAGTTTGCTAAGCCCATTACCATTGGTGATAACTGCTGGATTGGTGGTATGGCAGTGATAAACCCGGGAGTGACCTTGGGTGACAATGTTGTTGTTGCATCAGGTGCGGTAGTCACCAAGAGTTTTGGTAGCAATGTGGTAATCGGTGGAAACCCAGCAAGTGTCATAAAGACGATTGATACCTCTGGCTCATAATTGTTTGGTTTATCTGGTTATCATTTTGGCGTAAAGTTTAGGAACTTTCCCTAAGTTTAAAGGCACTCTATGCTCAACTGGCTATTTGTGGCATTGCTCACTGTATCAATGCATGCATATGGACATTCAGCACTAAGCCTTAATGCGCCTTCGGATAATCTAACTCTGGCCGCCACAGAATGGTGCCCGTACGTTTGCAAAAACGAACAAAAGAAGGGATTTGTCTCAGATTACATAACTGAGCTCTTCAGACATTACGGCATTTCTGTTGATGTAGTGGTGTTACCCTGGTCCAGGGCTATTTTTTCAGCAAGACAAGGAAAGTATGATGGCTTGCTTACCGCAGTTCACTCTGAAGCCCCTGAATTTATTTTTAGCTCAGTAGCTACAGGCAGCTATCAAATGTGTTTTTTCGGTAAACCCGGCCTCGAATTTAACTATAACAACCGCAGCGCTCTGCAAGGCAAGATACTTGGTGTAATTCACGATTATGGTTACGGGGCGCCCATTGATAGCATCCTTGAAGCGCCTTTAGATGGAGAGACTATCTACCCGATAACCAGTTCTGATGCATTGCATCAATTAATCGAAATGACGAAGCTAGGACGAATAGACTTATTTATTGAAGATAGAATGGTGGTTGCCAGTATGCTGCGCGAACAACCTGAAAAAGCACAACTCACCAGATACAGCTGCTTTAAAGAAATTCCATTTTTTACCGCAATTTCGCCACAAAACACGAGCGGCAAAGCGTGGCAAGAATTTCTAACGCAGGCGCTCAACTCAGAATTCGCGAAGAACCTTTACCACCAAGCCAAGTCACGCTATCAATAGTTACATCTAGCAGAGCTGTAATGCCCAATCACACATTACAGCGTTCATACTCGACCTCTATCGCGTGCGACTGCCACCCCGACGTTTTTTATTCGTCTCTGTTTTTGGTGTTCCTTTTTGAACGCCCTTCTCTTTGCGCACTTTGTGCTTTTTAACAGAACGGCGCATTCGACTTAATCGTGTATGATCGAGCTTGTTCTGTCGGGCATCGATCATCGTTTCCGTTTCATCAGCAAGCTGAACGTGGTTTCTCAGCGCATTGACTGACGCCAAATCCAACTCAACCCATGCACCTTGAGGTAAACGCTTTTGTAGCTCAATAGGGCCGTATTTTACGCGAATTAGACGGCTAACTTGCGCACCTTGAGATTCCCACAGTCGACGTACTTCTCGGTTACGCCCTTCCTTCAGCGTCACGTTGAACCAGCGGTTCATGCTGTCTTCTTCATTACCCGGCGTTACGGGGCGCCCTTGAATACTGGTAAATTTAGCTTCACCGTCATCAAGGGTGACACCTTTTTGTAAGGTATTAAGTGTTTGTTGTGTGACCTCTCCGAATACGCGAACGGCATATTCACGAATCACTTCACATTTTGGGTGCATCAGGCGATTGGCAAGCTCGCCATCATTGGTAAACAACAGCAAGCCACTGGTGTTCATATCTAGGCGCCCTACCGTGATCCATCGACCCACACGAATATTGGGCAAACGGTCAAACACCGTATCTCTTCCTTCAGGGTCGTGCCTACTGCACAATTCACCCTCAGGTTTGTTGTACATAAGTACACGACATACTGGTTTCTCAGCTTGGCGAGAAACTATATGGCCATCTACGCGAATTTGCGCGCTGGCGTCGACTCTGTCTCCCAATGTAGCGACGGTACCATTTACCGATACTCTCCCCTCATCAATCCATCGTTCCATTTCTCGTCGCGAGCCTAGTCCATGATTAGCTAGTACTTTCTGCAACTTTTCAGTCATTAACGTGTTCACTCTCGTTTTGCTTATTTACGGTCGCACGGTCTACTTCTTCAGACGGTGCCTCTTTTACTACCTTTAGCGAATCACTGTCTTGCTGCGCAGCCATGTCGGCAAACGCGTCTGCACTTGGTAAGGCATCCAGTGACGGTAACGAAAAGTAGTCTAAAAACGCTCTGGTTGTTGCATAAAGTGCAGGCCTTCCAGGCACTTCTTTATGACCAACAATTTTTATCCATTCGCGTTCCGACAAGGTTTTAATAATATTACTGCTTACCGCTACACCGCGAACCTGCTCAATCTCGCCACGGGTTATGGGCTGCCGATAAGCAATTAGCGCCAATGTCTCCAACATAGCTCTGGAATAACGGGGGGCAGTCTCCTGCCACAATCGACTAATCCATGGGCTCAATGCATCGAGCGATTGAAAACGAAAACCACTGGCAACTTCAACCAATTGTATGCCTCGTGGTTGATAGTCTATTTTCAATTCATTAATTACAGCAGATAAAGTGCGATCTGCTATTGCAAATTCGCTGAGAACGGTATCTCTTAAATGCTGGCGGCTAATCGGTTTGTCTGCAACAAATATGGCGGCTTCCACCAGTTGTTTGAGCTGCGTTTTATTAATTTTCTTCATCGTCGCCCAATTTTACATGAATTCGCGCGTAAGGGCCTGCCTGAACGCAAAAAATAAGCTGCTCTTTTACCAATTCTAAAATTGCGAGGAATGACACCACCACACCCGCTTTACCCTCTTCCACGGTAAACAAGGACTCTAGGGGGGTGTACGCTTGAGTAGTGAGCTGCTCTAAAATCATAGACATGCGCTCTCTTGTGCTCAGAGCTTCTCGTTCAATTGTGTGATGTTCGAATGCCGCGGCGCGCTGCATAGCACTGCTAAATGCCAAAACTAGCTCTTGCATCGACACATCAGGCTCTACGCGAAGAGGAGTGACTTCGTCACTCACTTTCGCTTTCGCTCTGAACAGATCTCTCTCCATGCGGGGTTGCAAATCAAGACTTTCCGCGGCCTCTTTCACCAATTCGTATTCCTTCAATCGACGAATCAATTCAGCTCGGGGATCTTCTTCTTCCTCACTATCATCACTCCGTTTGGGCAACAATAATCGAGATTTAATCTCTGCCAAAATTGCAGCCATCAAGAGGTATTCTGCCGCCAATTCCAGTTTAAGTGTTTTCATTACCTCAACGTAAGACATGTATTGTTTGGTGATATCTGCCACGGGCAAGGTAGTAATATCAAATTTCTGTTTGCGGATAAGGTACAGAAGCAAGTCTAACGGCCCCTCGAAGGTTTCTAATATCACCTCCAGAGCATCAGGCGGAATAAACAGGTCTTCGGGCTTCTCGATGAGCGCCTCACCGTTGATAAAAGCCAACGGTAAGGGCTGTTGAATAGGCGTAGATGGCGGATTGGCGGGACTATTCACATTATTCCTTTGTTACTCGAAGGGAGACACATCGCCAGCGCCCTGACGAATGATAGTGACATCTCCCTCTGACAAATCGATGACAGTGGTAGGTTGTTCGCCCAAATATCCACCGTGAATAATCAAATCCACTTGTTTCTCAAGGTTGTCGCGAATGATATCTGGGTCTGACTCTGCTACATCACTGTCAGGAAGTATTAATGATGTCGACATCAAAGGCTCACCCAGCGTTTCTAGTAACATTAGGGCTATCTTATTGTCTGGCACGCGAAGACCGATGGTCTTACGCTTGGGATTTTGCAGTCGCTTAGGAACTTCCCGCGTGGCTTTGAGCACAAAAGTATAAGCGCCGGGCGTATTGTTCTTAATTTGCCTAAATGCCGTATTGTCCACTTTTGCGTAAATAGACAGCTCAGACATATCTCGGCACATCAAGGTAAAATTGTGATCCTTGTCTATTTTGCGCACTTGGCAAAGTCGATCCAAGGCTTTTTTATCTTCCATCTGACAACCAATGGCGTAACCCGAATCTGTGGGATAGACCACAACCGCGCCCTGACGAATCATGTCACACGCTTGATTTAACAAGCGCTGCTGAGGATTATCGGGGTGAACGTAGAAAAACTGACTCATTGCATTTCCTCGCCTTGTGCTGAGTAAGGCACTTTGTTTTGCTCTAGTATGGCCCAATTGTGCCATACCGGCGTAAGCTCACTGTTAATACCTAGTTTACGCCCAAGTTCGGTCCATCGCGAAGGAAAATGAAAATCTGAGCCCGCAGAGGCGAGCAAATTATGTGTACTGACGAGTTCGTTGATAAGGCCCTGCTTGTCCTTACTCATTCCGGGAAACGCACTTTCCATGGCGTCGCCTCCATGAAAACCTAAAATGTGCCACCAACCTACGCAACCACTTTGCGGTCATGTCATAATGCGCAGGGTGTGCCAAAACCGCCTGCCCACCTGCATCATGTATCCACTGAATCGCTTCTTCAATCGATGGCCATTGGGCTTTTACCGCAGCGCGTTTTCCTTTGCCTAAGTATTTTTTAAACACCGCTTCCATGGACGCTACGCCATAGTTGTTCACTAAGACTCTAGCGAAATGCGCTCGGGTAACCTGTCCTTGCCCCGCGAGTTTAAGCGCTCTTTCTAACGTACCTTCAAAACCACATTTAGCGAGTTTATCTGCAATGGTTTGCGCTCGTTGTAGCCTCGTTTCCGCTTGTGTCGCTAATCGAGATAGAAATTGAGGATCGTGCCTATCCACGTTCAACCCAACAATATGAATATCAAAGCCATGCCATAAGGTAGAAATTTCCACACCATCAATGATGGTCATGGGTCGTTTTTGCGCTTTTTGAGTGAGATGCGCCTCCTCTAACCCAGCAACCGTATCATGGTCGGTAATGGCTAATACATCCACTTGCATTGTGTGCGCACGAAGCACCAATGCTTCGGGAGAGAGGTGGCCATCAGAGAAATTCGTATGGCTATGTAGATCGATTTTCAATGTCTTATGCAATTATTAAGTTGACACAAAGTCAAATTTGTTTTCTTCTATAGGGGCAAAGTATACGGACTAACCACTTCGATGCCTATCGAAGATTCTATACAGACAGAGATTTTTTCATGCAACAAAGTAAATTTGCGGTCGTAATCGCATCAACAGCTTGGTGGTGGCACTTCCTGAATTAACGGGCGGTGTGCACGTGAGTGCATGAAACAAAACACAAGAGGCCCGTTTTTAAACGGGCCTTTTTTTTATCTTTTTTGCAAACGGAGAAGCGCAAAAATGAGCTTAGCAGAGCTGGGAACGGTTCCCGGAAAAGTCGAAACCATAGAACAAGTAGGCAACTACATTGACGACCCACTGGCGGCGTTTGCACACTTGTGCAAAGACAGCCCCAACTCACTGTTGTTGGAATCGGCAGAAATAGATTCAAAAGATGATTTACAAAGCTTATTACTGGTAGATGCGGCACTTCGAATGGAGTGCAACGGCAATAAGGTGTCTATCAAAGCACTTACCGAAAATGGCGCTTCTCTATTGCCTCTGTTTAAAACCCAATGTCCAACGGGCATTAGTGTTGAAGAAACTTACGATGGTGTTGAGTTAGTGTGTGAAGCCGCTGATCTCTCCCTTGACGAAGACAGTCGTTTAAAAGCCGCCAGCGTAATGGAAGCGCTGCGAGTTATCATCAATTCTGTAGCACCTATTCGTCAACATCCACATGCATTGTTCTTAGGCGGCGTATTTGCCTACGATTTGCTCGCCGGTTTTGAATCACTGCCTGACGTAGGTGAAGGCGACAACGATTGCCCAGACTTTGTTTTTTACCTCGCTGAGACTTTACTCACAGTTGATCATCAAACCAAGAAACTCACCTCATCGGCAGCGTTTTCAGTGGGCCAAATGTAGCACAGCAATATTTTGCATTAAGCCAACGCCTGGAAGCTATTCAACAGCTATTGAAAACAACGCCAGCAATGCCCGAATTGGTACTCAACAAAGCGGGCAAATCTAGCTCGGCGTTGACAGTGAACAAAGATGACGAAACATACTGTAATGATGTTGTCGCACTGAAATCGAATATTCTTGCAGGTGACATTTTTCAGGTAGTGCCTTCTCGTACTTTTTCTCTACCGTGTAAATCACCGCTGTTAGCTTACGCCCATCTAAAACAAGATAATCCAAGCCCCTACATGTTTTTTATGCAAGACCAAAGTTTCTCTATTTTCGGAGCGTCGCCGGAGTCAGCACTAAAGTACGATAGCAGCTCTAATCAGGTTGAGGTATACCCTATTGCAGGTACACGTCCTCGTGGTAAGCGAGAAGACGGCACCATTGATTTTGACTTAGATAGTCGCCTTGAGCTCAACCTTCGAGAAGACAACAAGGAAAAAGCCGAACATATTATGCTGGTTGACCTAGCAAGAAACGATATTGCTAAAGTGAGTCGACCGGGCAGTAGACACGTCAAAGACTTGTTGAAAGTCGACCGTTACTCACACGTTATGCATTTAGTGAGTCGTGTTGTTGGTCAGCTACGAGACGATCTAGACGCACTTCATGCCTACCAAGCCTGCATGAACATGGGCACATTGGTAGGTGCGCCTAAAGTGAGCGCAGCCACTCTTATTCGCAATGTTGAAAAGCAACGCCGCGGTAGTTATGGCGGTGCGGTGGGCTATCTCAACGGAAATGGTGACATGGACACTTGTATTGTCATTCGCTCAGCCTTTGTGAAGAACGACACGGCCTACATTCAAGCGGGTGCTGGTGTGGTGTACGATTCAATCCCACAAGCTGAGGCTGACGAGACTCGTGCGAAGGCACAAGCAGTGATCAGCGCTGTCAGTGCCGCGATTGCTCAGGAGGAGGCGCTATGAACCAGAAAGTGACCGTGTTTTTACTCGATAATGTGGACTCTTTTACCTACAACCTAGTAGACGAGCTTCGCACCTTAGAATTAGATATCAAGGTATACAGAAATACCGTTCCTGCATCATTATTGTTTGAAAAAATGTGTGAACAAGAAGCAAAAGGCCCTGTGCTTTTGTTACTTTCACCAGGGCCAGGTAAGCCCAGTGACGCGGGCTGTATGCCGGAGCTTCTGTCAAAAATTATCGGCCGTTTCCCTGTATTGGGTATTTGCCTTGGTCATCAAGCTATCGTTGAACACTACGGTGGTGTGGTTGAACGTGCCCGCGCAGTGATGCATGGCAAATCTTCGGCAGTACAACACAGTGGTGAGGCTATGTTTAGCAACTTACCACAACCTTTGCACGTAGCGCGCTATCACTCGTTGGCAGCCTCGTCGTTGCCAGAGCAGTTAACGGCCTGCGCATATTGCGAAGAAGACGATGAAACGCGCACGGTTATGGCCGTTTACAATCAAGAGCATGCCGTTCTCGGGTTTCAATTTCATCCGGAGTCTATTCTTACCGCCCAAGGCAGTAAACTCCTAAAGCAAAGTATTGATTATTTAACACAACAAGGAGCGAAACATGTTTGATGCCAGCCCTTTACTTGAAAAACTGCTTGCTCAAGAGTCATTATCTCAGGCTCAATCCTACGCATTGTTCAACAGTGTCATGCATGGTGAACAATCCGAAGTCATGCTCGCTTCACTGCTAACCGCACTGAAAATTAAACAAGAGTCACCCAGTGAAATTGCCGGCGCAGCCAGTGCAATGGTGGCTAACGCCCTCCCCTTTCCAAGTCCAGAGTACGCATTTGCCGATATTGTAGGTACGGGTGGCGACGGTCACAACACCATCAATATCTCTAGTGCGGCTGGCGTTGTAGCAGCATCGTGTGGTGTTAAAGTCGCGAAACATGGAAATCGCAGTGTGTCGAGTAAATCTGGCTCGGCCGATTTGTTTCGCCAATTCGGCCTGAAACTCGATATAACACCTGAATTATCACGAAAGTGTTTAGATGAAACAAATTTCACGTTTTTGTTCGCGCCGGTTTATCACGCGGGAATGCGCCATGCAGCCCCCGTCAGAGCTGCAATGAAGACAAGAACACTATTCAATATACTAGGTCCGCTCGCTAATCCATCAAGTCCCACCCATGGCGTGTTTGGCGTATACTCCCCCGACTTATTGGAGTCTTACGCACAAACGCTCATGTTACTTGGTCAACATAGAGCAATTATTGTGCATGGTGATGGTTTAGACGAGCTGGCACTCCACGGTGAATCCATTGTTCTCGATCTAGAACACGGTGACGTGCGTAAACGAACGGTTACTGCCGAAGATTTCGGTTTGCCGAGTTACCCGCTCACTGCCATAAAAGGTGGTGAACCGGAAGAAAATAAAGCTTTCATTGAAGAGGCATTGTCAGGTAAAGGCGAAGAGGCACACCGTGCTGCCATTGCCATGAATGCAGCTGCACTGATGGTGGTTACCGATAAGGCATCTGACTTCAAAGAAGGTACAGAAAAAGCCATGGCGGCAATGAAAGATGGCGCCCCCATGGAAGTATTAAGCAAAGTGGCGAAGTTAACCCAGGAGGAATCCACTGATGCCTAATGTGCTTGAAAAAATCGTTGCCGACAAACGATTGGAAGTTGAGCAACGAAAAACAGCATTCCCATTAGAGAGTTTTAAGGCCAATTTAACAGCGTCGAGCAAAAGTCTGTTCGACGCGCTAAACGGTCCTAATGCGGGCTTTATTTTTGAATGTAAAAAAGCATCGCCGTCAAAAGGCCTTATTCGCCCTGAGTTCAACCTCGATGAAATTCTAGCGGCCTACACTCCCCATGCTGCGGGTATTTCAGTACTTACCGATGAAAAGTACTTTCAAGGCTCTTATGAGTACTTGAGCTATGTAACCTCTCGCGTTAAGCAGCCTGTGCTCAACAAAGACTTTTTTGTCGACGAATATCAGGTGTACCTTGCTCGTCACTACAATGCTGACGCCGTTTTGCTGATGTTGAGCGTACTCAATGACGAGGAATATTCTCAACTCGCCACACTCGCAGACAGTTTATCGCTCGATATTCTCACTGAAGTCAGTAACGAAGAAGAGATGCAGCGTGCTATCGCGCTTCAAGCGAAAATTATAGGAATCAATAATCGCAACTTGCGCGATCTCTCTACCGACTTGGCAACCACTGAACGACTTGTACCCATGTTAGCCAAAGCTTCACACGACTTTGTTGTGATTTCAGAGTCTGGTATCTACACCCACGAGGATGTGTTACGCCTGTCGCCCGTTAGCGACGGGTTTTTAGTAGGTAGTGCGCTGATGGCGGAAAATGACTTAGTACGCGCGGTGAAAACACTAGTATTTGGTGCGATCAAAGTATGTGGATTAACTTCGGCGGAGCAGGCTCAGGTAGCCTTTAATCAAGGAGCATCGTACGGCGGTCTTATTTTTGCAGAAAAATCGCCTCGCTATGTGACGCCAAATGCTGCAAAAATTATCACGGATAGTCTAGAAGGCAGTTTTGTCGGCGTTTTTGTCAATCATGATGTAGATGAACTCGTTTCTATTGCCCATGATTTAAATCTTGCAGCTGTGCAGCTTCATGGTAGCGAAGATAGCAAGTACCGACAAAGCCTGCGAGATGCGCTCAACCAAGATATCGAAATTTGGCAAGCCGTGGGGGTAAAGGATACGTTGCCCAGTGGCCTTGAAGATTTGCTTGCTGAGCAAAACCTTGATCGCGTTTTACTCGATTGCCAAGTGGGTGATGCCAAGGGAGGCACAGGCCAGAAATTTGATTGGTCTCTTGTCAAAGACATATCAACACCCAGTAAGTTAGTCATTGCCGGCGGAATTTCGACAACATCGGTAAATAAAGCCCTTGCGCTAAATTGCGGCATTGTAGATGTAAATTCAGGCGTAGAAGACGCTCCAGGACAGAAGTCTTCTGAAAAGCTCGCAGCATTATTCGCTGCTTGTCGACGCTATTAGATTGAGAAATGTAGGAAAACAAATGAATCAACTAGAGACTAAGTTTGGTGATTTCGGTGGTATGTACGTACCCGAACTCCTTATACCCGCGTTAGACCAGCTAGAGAAAGCGTTCTTAGACGCCAAGGACGATCCGTCATTTAACGAAGAGTTTTTATCACTGTTGAAAGACTATGCGGGACGCCCAACGTCACTAACACTTACGCGTAATTTAGTGAGCAACCCCAAAGTAAAGCTATACCTAAAGCGAGAAGACCTTCTTCATGGCGGTGCTCATAAAACAAACCAAGTTTTGGGTCAGGCACTACTGACTAAGCGCATGGGTAAAACTGAAGTTATCGCGGAAACTGGCGCGGGACAGCACGGGGTAGCAACTGCGTTAGCATGTGCCTTACTTGGACTTAAAGCAAGAATATACATGGGTGCAAAAGACGTAGAGCGTCAAGCGCCAAACGTGTTCAGAATGAAACTCATGGGTGCTGAAGTTATCCCAGTAAATGCAGGTTCTGGTACTCTTAAAGACGCCGTAAATGAAGCCATGCGCGATTGGTCTGCCAACTACGACAAAGCGCACTACTTGCTGGGTACTGCGGCAGGTCCTCACCCTTTCCCAACCATTGTACGTGAATATCACCGAATGATTGGTGAAGAAACCAAAGCACAAATTCTTGAAAAAGAAGGCCGTTTGCCCGATGCGGTGGTTGCCTGTGTAGGCGGCGGTTCAAATGCTATTGGTATGTTTGCCGATTTCATCGACGCTCCATCAGTCAAGCTTGTGGGTGTAGAACCTGCGGGTAAAGGTGTGCACACTAGTGAACACGGTGCCACCATAGTCACTGGTACCAAAGGGATCCTTCACGGTGCATATACCTACATAATGCAAAACCACGAAGGGCAAATTGAAGAGAGTTATTCTGTTTCTGCCGGTCTCGACTACCCTGCAGTAGGGCCTCAGCACGCCTATCTTGCTGACATCGGACGCGCGGAATATGTCGCCGCTACCGACGAAGAAGCGCTTAACGCCTTCCAACTACTCGCAAGAAAAGAAGGAATCATCCCGGCCCTTGAATCATCCCACGCACTTGCTCACGCATTGAATATGGCTGACGAGGCTGAAGACGAAACTATTATCGTCGTTAACCTATCTGGTCGCGGGGACAAAGACTTAGCGCACGTTATCAATATTTTAGGAGACCAACTCTAATGGACAGATATGCAACTATGTTCGAGGGCTTGAACGAAAAGAATCAAGGTGCCTTTGTTCCGTTCGTAATGATTGGCGATCCGGATATTGATCAGTCTGAAGCCATTATTCGTCAGTTAATCGAGAGTGGTGCAGATGCGCTGGAACTTGGAATACCCTACTCTGACCCCATTGCTGATGGCCCAACGATCCAAGCGGCGAGTATTCGCGCATTGGACAACAAGGTCACTGTTGATGAATGCTTCGCGTTACTAAAGCGCGTTCGCAATGACTTTCCCGAGGTTCCGGTTGGGCTATTGCTATACAGCAACTTGGTGATGGCAAAAGGTATTTCCGGTTTTTACGAGAAAGCTGCAGATGCCGGTGTTGATTCAATTTTGATTGCAGACGTTCCTATCCGAGAAGCAGGTCCATTCAATGCGGCTGCCGAAGAGTACGGGATAGCACAGATACTCATTGCTCCGCCTAATGCGACGGAAGAAACCATGGAACAAATCGGTGAACACTCAAAAGGTTACACCTACCTACTTGGCCGCGCGGGTGTAACAGGTGCGGAAACTGCCGCTAACATTCCAGCATCAGAGCTTATAGAGCGATTAAACGCACATCGCTGTGCACCGCCACTTCTAGGCTTTGGTATATCAACACCAGCTCAGGTCAAAGACGCCATTACTGCAGGTGCAGCAGGTGCGATCTCAGGCTCAGCTACCGTTAATATTATCGCAGATAACTTAGATAAGCCGGCTTCTATGCTCGCTGCACTGGGTGAATTTGTCGGTTCAATGAAAGCAGCCACGCAAAAGGACTAACAATGTTGTATATGATTTGCGCGACAGATGTGGAAAACAGCTTAGAAAAACGCCTTGCAGCGCGACCTGCGCACCTTGAGCGACTTAACGCCCTTAAAAGTGAAGGCAGATTAACGATGGCAGGCCCACTTCCTGCCATTGATAGCCCAGACCCTGGCCCTGCCGGTTTTACCGGTTCGCTAGTTGTTGCTGAGTTCGATTCGCTGGAAGACGCGAAGGCATGGGCTGATAGCGACCCATACATCGAAGCTGGCGTTTATGAAAGCGTGATTGTTAAGCCGTACAAAAAAGTGCTGCCTTAGGCGCAGCACAAAAGCCTCACTAGGCGATTAGGTTTGTGGGGATGCTGTGAACTTTTTACTGCACGCCGTAAACCCAATCCCTGGGGGTTCGGCCTCGGCATCCCTGCCTCGGACGACTAAAAAAAAGTGCATAGCGTCCTCAGTCCACAATCAATTCTATTCCCTACCTGTACCCATCGTAATTAATTCATGTACACTATTGTGCGATGTGTACATACGAAGTTCAGCATTGATTCAGCTCGTATCGGTATACTGAAACGGTAATGTCATCCCATTCACACTGAACGCCAAGAGGTAATATGGTCAGAATACTTAGTGCCCTGCTTATCATGCTTTTCATGGCACTCAGTCCTATTTCCAGTGCTTACGCTCAGCAAATTGCGAGTAAAGCAGAAGCTGCCGATGTTGCTCGTAAAGTGGCGAACGGTAGAGTGCTGCGGGTTGACAAAGTGGGTCAGTTTTATCGAGTAAAAGTACTCAAAAAATCAGGACGGGTAGTGTCTGTAGATATTGATATTCAATCAGGCCAAGTGATACCGCGAGACAAAGGAAATTAGTGTACCTATGCGCATACTTATAGCTGAAGACGATAGTCGCTTATTAACTCAACTAGACGCTTTACTTCAACAGCACGGTTATAGTGTAGACCTTGCCGATAACGGTGAACACGCGCTGTTCCTCATTCAAGAGTACACTTATGATCTCGCCATTATTGATATTGGTTTACCTAAATTAGACGGCTTCGATGTTATTCGCAAAGCCCGAAAAGCCGACATTAAGAGCCCTATTCTGATATTAACCGCTAGAGATCGTTGGCAGGAAAAGGTAGAAGGGCTAGACGCTGGTGCTGATGACTACCTTACCAAACCCTTTCATAATGAAGAGTTACTTGCTCGCGTAAAAGCGCTTATTCGTAGAGCGTCTGGTCAAGCCAACCCTACCGTTGAATTTGGCCCCATTACCTTAGATACGGTCGCTGAAGAAATCACCGTAAATGGAACGCCTTTAGTACTTACCGCCTACGAATATAAGGTAATGGAGTACTTAATGTTGAACCCTCAAAAAGTGATTTCTAAAACCGAACTCACTGAGCATATCTACGACCAGGACTTTGACTTAGACAGCAATGTAATTGAAGTTTTTGTGGGTCGTTTACGCAAGAAACTTGACCCCAAAGGTTCGTTAAAACCCATAGAAACACTTCGCGGTAGGGGTTATCGAATCAACAGGCATTTATGAAGCAATTATCGCTTCGTACCCGCAGTGTGTTGTTCGCTATCGCAACGCTAGCGATATTTACACCTGCCACAGTGTTTACACTAGAGAGCGCTTATACAACCAGTCTTACTCAAGCCAAAATGGGTGAACTCAGACTCATGAATTTGGGCCTGTTAACGGCCTTTGAACTTGATGGGGATATGCCTTACATCCCAGAGATTTTGTATGAAGAGCAGCTCAATCTGCCCGACTCTGGCTATCTGGGGTTAATTGTTTTTCGTGACACAGTAGTATGGCAGTCAGCGTCTGCTCTCAACTTTAATCTTCCCCTACCTGATATTAAGCCGGGAGTAGGAAACGAAATATTTTTAGAATCCCTCAGTGTGCCATTCGATACAGACAACGAATATTTTGCTTATGCCTTTACCGCTGAGTTTGCATCAAGCTCTGATTTCGAGCCTGTGCAATTTTATATCTATAACAACAAGCAAGTGTTTAACGAAGAGCGTCGTATCTTTCTAAACACCACGTGGCAGTGGCTAATAATGCTGTCTACCGCGTTAGTGGTATTGCTTATCTTTGGTGTAAGTTTGGTTTTATCTCCTGTGCGTAATCTAATAGCAGAAATAAGCCAGACGGCACGGGGAGAACAAAAAGAGGTCGAATCAGCCTACCCTAAAGAATTTGACCATTTAAAATCGTCTATTAATTTACTTATCCATACAGAAGCCCAGCAACGAAGCCGCTACAAAAATAGCTTAGGCGACCTTGCCCACAGTCTGAAAACGCCCTTAGCTGTAGCTTTTGGTAGCAAAGGACTTCCGGAACAAACCACTGAAGCGCTCACGCAAATCGACAAAATTATACAGCGACAACTCAAGCGCGCCTCTGCGGGCCAAGCAGGTTGGCAAAAACCAATTGCTGTATTCCCACTCATTACCCGTGTGATAGACGCCATGGACAAGGTTTATCAGCACAAACAACTCGTGCTCGGTATTGATGGCGATTCGGATGCACAGTTTAAAGGTGATGAAACAGACCTTATGGAACTGATGGGTAATTTGCTAGACAACGCGTGCAAAGCGTCCAAACTCAATGTTTTGGTCACAGTAAAGCAACAGAATAACTGGTTAGAAATCTATGTCGATGATGACGGTCCGGGAATACCTGAAAACAAAAAACGTACGCTGTTGAAGCGTGGTGAGCGCTTAGATACCTACGAAGAAGGGCAAGGTATAGGTATGGCAGTAGTGAGTGACTTAGTGGCGATTTACGGCGGCCAACTGCACATTGACCAAGCACCAGACCAAGAAGATATTCCTCTTGGTGGCGCTAGAATAGTCGTGAGATTTCCGATTTAGCTCGTTGTCTTTCCGTCGCTCGACAGCAAAACGGCTAGCCACTTGCTCTCTTCTCGAGATTCTAAAGCAATCTTAACTACCATGGTCAGAGGTACAGAAAGTAACATCCCAACGGTGCCCAATAACCATCCCCAGAAGATCAACGACAAAAACACAACTAGCGTCGAAAGCCCCATTCCACGTCCCATCAATCGTGGTTCAACGATATTGCCCATAACGGTATTGACGAGCAAAAAGCCCAATGCAGCCATACCAGCAGAGGCTACACCGTATTGAACAAATGCAATCATAACGGCAGGAACCGCTGCAATGATAGAACCGATATTGGGAATATAGTTGAGCATAAACGCAAGCACGGCCCACAACATAAAGTGGTCAACCCCCATGACGTAAAGCCATATGCCGATGATGGTGCCAGTCCCCAAGCTCACTACGGTTTTAATCGCAAGGTAACTATTTACTGAGCGAATAAAGCGATCAATATGCTTCATTTTCATATCAGGATCGGCAAGGGCGATATGTAGTCGATGAGGCATACTGTTGGCTTCGAACAACATAAAAATAACCGTAAGCAAAATAAGAAATAGGTTAGATAACACACCGCCCATACCGCTTATAAAGTTAGTTGCCACCGACATTGCTGTTGCTGGGTCTAGGTGTGCAGCGATTAAATCACCGTTGATATTAATGTTGTACTCGCTAAGCTTGCCTACAATCCACGCAAACTCTTTGTCTAGTTGAGTGCGGTACGTAGGCAAGTTCTCGCGAAACTCTGTCATTGATTGACCAACTAACCCCGCCAAAAGAAAACCAAATACCACAATAATCAGTATTACAAAGGTAATAGATAACCAACGCGGTACCCCGAACTTAGAGGTGTAGTTAATAATCGGGCTGCACGCAATTGCGATAAATATCGACAAGAAAAAAGGTACCATTATTGTGCTGGCTGCTTTTATGCCAGCCAGTACAACGACTAGACATGCCAATACAATCATGACTTTAGCGGTGGGGGATCGGAGTTCCATCATCTATTTGTGCTACATTCCTAAACAATGGACAACACTCTACCTTGAGTTTTATACAACTACAAACACGAGAATTACATGACATTTAATTTAGCCACCATCAGAATTAAAAATCTGCGCCTAAGAACCTACATTGGTATCAATGAAGATGAAGTACTGAACAAACAAGACGTTGTGGTTAACGTTAAAATTGATTATGACGCAGAAAAGGCGACTAGTTCAGACGACATGAACGACGCGTTAAACTATAAGACTATTACGAAAGCAATCATTCGCTTAGTGGAAGATAATCGTTTTTCGCTGTTGGAAAAGCTCACCGCTGATATTCTTGCTATTGCCGCTGACCACTCTAGTGTTCGCTATGCTGAAGTCGAAGTCGACAAACCACATGCACTGCGTTTTTCAGATTCTGTGTCACTCATGCTGTCATGTAACAAACCAGGATAAAAACAGGGACATAGATGAAAATATTTCTTACTGGTGGCACCGGCCTAATTGGGAAGCACTTTATCGATACTTATCACAGTGAACATCACTTCACCGTACTGAGCCGCTCTCCTGAAATCGCGAAAAAACAACTGTCGTCATCAGTAAGCATTGTCAATCAGCTTAATGACATCGATGACATTGGCGAATTTGATGCGGTAATCAATCTTGCTGGTGAACCCATTGCAGATAAACGATGGACGAAAAAACAAAAGCGTACTATCTGCGAAAGTCGCTGGGACACAACCTCTGCCCTAGTCGACAAGATTAACCAGTCGGCTAACCCGCCATCCGTTTTTTTGTCAGGCTCTGCCATTGGCTACTACGGCCGTCAAGGGGACGCGGAAGTCGTCGAGACGACCACTCCCCACAAAGAATTTACTCATGACGTATGTGTGAAATGGGAAGCGATAGCTAATACCATTGATTCATCTAAAACCCGTTTATGCATACTTCGTACGGGCGTAGTGTTAGCCTCAGAAGGTGGGGCGCTTGATAAAATGGCACTCCCCTTCAAACTTGGCTTGGGTGGCAAAATTGGTTCGGGTAAACAATACCTTTCGTGGATCCATATCGACGATATGGTGCAAGCGATGATGCACCTACTGACTCATAACGATACCCAAGGGAACTTTAATTTCACGGCACCACATCCTGTGACAAATAGTGAATTTTCGTCGACGTTAGCCAGAGCGTTAAAACGTCCGTGTTTATTTACCGTACCCCGTATTACGATGAAGTTAGCCATGGGGGAATCTGCAGATATGATACTTGAAGGGCAAAAAGTCGTCCCCCAACGGCTCTTAGCATCGGGTTATCAATTTAGCTACCCCAACCTTGATGGTGCACTCGGCGCAATTTACAGCCAATAATTACACGGATAGTTAAGGGTTGTGATTCTGTGCTGTAAGGATAACAATAGTGTGACATTATCACACTGAAACCTTGTTCTTATGCGACACATACTTTTTGCATTGCTGGGTGCAGGCGTGCTCTCGCTCAGCGCCTGCGGCTCTTCGGAAACCACTTCCCCTATGAACCTAGAATCTCAAGAACCATATGAGCTCAGAATAGCCACCTTCAACGTCAGTATGGAGGCCGACAACTACGCTAGCGAAGGGGCTAGTGAGGTCTCTTCAGATGCACTAACGGTAGCGTTAGCAAACGGCGAGCATTCACAAATCCAAAACATCGCGGAAATAATTCAACGCACTCGCCCACAGATCATATTGCTCAATGAGTTTGACTACATTGCAGACTCGTCAAAGGGCATCGACCTCTTTAGGACGAACTATCTCAACCAGCCACAAAACGGTTTGTCGCCCATCGACTATCCCTATGTGTATTTAGCGCCAGTCAATACTGGAGTAAAAACCCAGCTCACTGATAGTAATCTGAGCATGTTCGGTTTTGGCAAATATCCCGGGCAATACGCCATGGTATTACTTTCTCAATACCCTATTAATACCGACCAAGTAAGAACGTTTCAAAAGTTTCTTTGGAAAGATATGCCCAGCCATATCATGCCTTCCAATGAGCAAGGAGAAAGTTGGTATGATGAAGATGCAGTCAGCATCATGCGACTATCTTCTAAATCTCATTGGGACGTACCTATCAATGTGTGTGGAGAAACTATTCATGTACTCGCGAGCCACCCAACGCCACCTGTATTTGATGGAGCAGAGGACAGAAATGGGCGTAGGAACTTTGATGAAATACGCTTTTGGGCTGACTACATTACGCCTCAAACAGCAACCTATCACTATGATGATCTTGGCAACACAGGAGGCCTAGCTGCCGACAGTCACTTTGTGATTTTGGGGGATTTGAATGCCAGTTCCGTCGAGGGTGATGCCTATCCTGGCGCGATGGATCAACTACTCAAACACCCAAGAGTTGCCAACTACCCAGCCCCTACCAGTGAAGGTGGAAAGGAAAACCGCCCAGACAATAGCTATGCTGCAAACCATACCGCATACTGGGGCATGCGTGCGGATTACGTGTTACCGTCGTCTACTCTCAATGTGGTCACAAGCGGCGTATATTGGCCTACATCTACAGAAGATGAATATCGACTCGTGGAAAGCAGACAAGCATCGTCTGACCACAGAATGGTTTGGGTGGATGTCAAGCTTAGCAAAGATAGTTGTGCCTCTGATTAGCGCCATCGAGTGAATGTCTCAAACTTTTTGGAATTAGTTTAGTTTTTCGCTATAAATGATGTAAGCCATGTCGTTTGAGGTCAGTAGTTTGATTAAATGTGAAGGTGTAAAACGCTTTTTTTGTGGAATGTTAGCGTCATTATTGCTGGTTATTCCTTCTTTGGCGCTTTCATCAGATGATGTGGTTTATTCTGGAACAGCTAGGGATGACTACACGACTCAATTGCTCAGTCTCGCCCTGTCATATCACGGCGACAGATATAACCTGAAAGCCTTTGGTGCCGAAATTCCTAAACCACGAGTGTTTGCCTTGCTGGCTGCCAATGATGGTATTGATGTTATCGTGGGTGGCGCCAGTCTGGAGCGCGCATCTAAATATCAGATGATTCCGTTTCCATTACTCAAAGGATTAAATGGCTGGCGAATGGCATTGGTACACGATACCCAACCAAGACTATTTGAAGAGAAGAAAACCGAAGAATTTAAAGCATATGTAGCCGGTCAGTTTCACACCTGGACGGATACGAAGATCCTGTCTGCCAATCAAATCACTGTATTCAAAGGGACAAATGCGGAAGGATTGTATGACATGCTCGCCAGGCAGCGGTTTGATTATTTTCCTCGCTCTGTGCTCGAAATTGAATGGGACTTCAATAGCCGTCGACATTTACCGCTGGCTATTGAACAGACTGCCTTAATTTATTACCCCACCGCCTATGTTTTTTACGTAAGTAAACAAAACAAACAGCTGGCCGAAGACATTTTAGTCGGATTACAACAAGCCCAATCTGACGGTAGCTTTGAACAGTTGTTTAATGAATTTTATGGCGACGTGGTTAACAAACTTATTCAAGACAACCGAAGCGTCTATCGTCTAAGCAATCCATTTTTGCCTCACAATATCCCTACTGAGCGAAAAGAATTGTGGCTTAACTTCGAAGGTTAAGTCCATACACACGCCATTGCTTTGTAAGCTCAAACGCTTTACTAAGAGTTTGGAAAATTCTCAAGATCTTCTTCGGTTGCGCCTTCATTACACTCCCCACGCAACTGAACTGTTCCTTCCGCGGAATAGTAATCCAATTCCATATAGCCTTCTCGGCAATATCCATTGTCTTGTAAAATCATATCCAGTCTATCCAACACGCGAGTTTTCTCGTTTTGCTGATTATTGGCACTGTTACCTCGTGGATCACCTTGACCTCTGTTTCCTTCGCGACCGCCACCACCTTGTCCACCGCGGCCTTCATTGCCACCACTTCTTGCTCCACGTTGTGAGCCTCTGTCCTGACCACCACGCGCACGCCCCATAGACATACTAAAGTTAAACTGTTTTGAGCCATCACTAAATATTTTAGTAACGAACGTTTCAACGTTACGTCCTGGCCGTTCATGCTTTTTACTCGCACAGCTGGTTATTACGAGTACAGAGAAAAGAATGCATAGTAATTTTGTTTTCATCGCTAATGATTATCGTAGAAGTGAGTAAGTCTGATGTTACCTTACTTGATGGCTAAGTAACGCAATCTGCACAATATCTCCTTTAATTGCGAAACATCTCCACATTTTGAATGGGGAAACAGAAGGAGTAGCTTTAAACTACTGCTCAACCTTTTAATGGCACTGCACACAAAAAAAGGGTTCAAGAAATCTTGAACCCTTTTAAGAAACGCTCTGTTAACTAAACCATTTTTCTGAGCAATTGTGAGGTGTTAAGGGCCAACAAACGCCAGCATCCTAGCGCGCCCAAAATGCCAACCACAATGGCACCAACAAGAGGAGCTATTAGCCAATATTCTAGGTGTATGCTGCTCTCCATTTGGAACACCCTAGACTGCAGCATGTATAAACTGAGTTCATTAGCAAGAGCAGCCATCCCACCAGCAACTAGCCCTATAATCACAAACTCAAACACTACACTCTGACGAATAAGTTTACCTTTCGCACCCAGCGTTCTGAGAATGGCAAGCTCCTGTCTTCTCTCGTCCATACTCGCTTGCACTTGAGCAATCAGTACTAAGCTTCCCGCAGCAAGCACGAGAACAAGAATAAACTCTACCGCTACCGACACTTGGTCAACAATTTCGCGGAGCTGGTTGATTCGCGCGTCAACGTCGAACATGGTGATAGACGAAAAAGGCTGCAACAAGCTAGTCAGCTCAGGTTTCCTCTCTGTGGGTAAAAAGAAACTCGTGATATAGGTTGGCCTAAACGCTTCCATCGCTTCTGGGTGAATGATGAAAAAGAAGTTAGGCTGCATAGTCTGCCAATTCACCGTTCTAATACTGGTCACTTCGGTATTAACGATTTCACTGCCAATATTAAACGTTAAGTTATCGCCCATTTTAATGTCGAGGCGCATGGCAATTTCTTGTTCTACCGATACAGGGTAAACACCACTTGCCGCAAAATCAGTTGTATCTAGGCCACCATGCCATGTACCTTCAACCACGTTGTTTTCTTTTTGGAGCAGGTTACTCCAAGTCAAGTTGGCCTCTCGACCAAGCCCTTGTCTTGAAGATTCACCTTCGCCTTCGTCCTCTTTCGAGACTGATGTTCTAACTGACTCACCGTTGACCGACGCAAAGCGCCCACGAGTCACCGGATAAAAAGCATCTATACTGACATCGCGCTGTGAAAAATGAGTATCTAGCGCGTCTTTTTGTTCTGGCGTAATATTGATCAGAAAGTAATTTGGCGTACCTTCGGGCAACTGAGAACGCCATTGCTCAACCATGTCGTTGCGCATGACCAAGACGACCAGCAACAGCATTATGGTTACCGAGAAACTAATCAACTGGACACTGTTGTCCATAGCTCTGCGTCTGATACGTGCCCACGCGAGTTGCCAAGGCCCCATCGACCCAGCACCGAGTTTTCTGCCGATAAGAATTAACCCATAGGTTACTGCGACTAGCCCTACAACCAGCGCAACACCTGAAACAAACAAGATTAGACTGATCTCTAAATTACGGCTGTATGCAAACATCAGCAAGAAAATCGCCGAGCCAGCACTCAAGAACTGAATGCCCTTTGAACTTAAACTTGCGTTCATATCACGTCGCAATACGCGTAGTGGCGGGATAGAAAATAGCTGCATTAGCGGATAAAGAGAAAACAGCAAGGCACAAATACCACCAGTAAACACAGCAATAAAGAACGGACGCCAGTGCCAAACGTCAAGCGCAACATCGACACGATCTGCCAGCGCCCATACGACAAGTTGCTGCCCCACAAGCCCGATGATCACACCAATGAATATCCCCGCAAGGGCAATAAAAACCACTTGGAATAAATATACCCATCGGATGGTACTTTTCGTTGCACCCAAGGTTTTCATTATTGCCACCGGATCATAGTGGCGCTGACTATACCGCTGCGCTGCCACAGCAATAGATACTGCGGCCAACACAATGGCTAATAAACTCGCGAGCAAGAAATACCGTTCTGCGCTAGCTACTGAACGACCAATAGCCGAATCGTCATCTGAGACCGCTCGCCAACGATGCACTTCCCGGTTAAGCTGAGGCGATAACCAGTCGTAGTAATCCTCCAAAGCTCCATCATTACCCGCAAAATAACTCACGTAGTCAGCGCGGCTACCGGGGCCAACCACTGAGGTCGCTTCAATATCTTGCAATCGAATTAAAACGATAGGATCAGTGTTAAATACGCTAAAGCCAGCATCAGGGATATCGATTAATACACGGCTTACGGTAAACAGACTGTCACCAATCTCCACCTGATCGCCCAACTCAATATCAAGGGTTTGAAACAATCGAGACTGTATCCACGCATGCCCCGGCTCAGGAAGTCCGTCTATCACTTCTGGCGATCCAAAAGGCATATCTGAAACAGTAATGTCACCTTTTAATGGATACGTACTGTTCACTGCACGTAAATCCACCAAGGACATATTTTCTTCACCGAATACCATAGAACGCGCAGAAATTCGCTGAGCGGTTTGTAACTCTCGCGACTGCGCTTCCGCGAGCCAAGCTTCATCCACAGGCTTGTCAGAACGCAATTGAGTATCAGCAGCAATGAAGGCCGCTGAACGTGACTTAAGTGCCTGTTGTAGGCGCTCACTGAATAGGGATAGTGACAACACTGCACTGACAGAAAGTACAATAGCGAGCAAAATAATTGTCAGCTCACCACGGCGAGCTTCGTGCTTAAATAATCGCCATGCTAGATTTGTTATCATTGTCATTTACACGGCCTCTTTGCGGTCTTCCACACCAATCAAAGTAGACTCTGTCAACACACCGCCTTGCATCGTCAATTGACGATCACATTGCTGTGCGAGTGTGTTGTCATGGGTAACTAAAACTAGAGTCGTTCCTTGCTCTTTGTTCAGGTTGAATAACAACTCTTCAACTTTCTTACCGTTTGCCGCATCCAGATTACCGGTGGGCTCATCAGCAAAAAGAATTTTGGGCTGCGTTATAAATGCACGAGCGATAGCGACACGCTGCTGCTCACCACCTGAAAGTTGATTGGGGTAATGATGAGCTCTGTGTGATAAGCCCACTTGCTCAAGAATATCTTGCGCACGCTTTTTGGGGTTATCCAATCCAGCTATTTCCGCAGGAAGCATCACGTTTTCGAGTGCGGTTAGGCTTTGCACCAGCATAAAACTTTGGAAGATAAAACCTACCTTCTGACCACGAAGCACAGCTCGAGCTTCTTCATCCATATTATGGAGTGGAGCGTCATCTAAAAAGATTTCCCCTTCAGAGACTTCATCGAGCCCAGCCAATAACCCCAATAAAGTCGATTTACCGGAACCGGACGCACCAATAATGGCAATGGACTCTCCAGTATTGACTTCGAATGAAATTGGTTGAAGGATCTGAAGGTCACCTTCGGTCGTAGTGACTGTTTTGGTTACATTGGCTGTTTTAATCATAAGAGGTCTTATACTCGTGTTTTTTAAGTACTCAAACGTAATCACGTTCTTGTTTATATTGTTATTAATACCAACGAGCGCCTATTCAGATCAGCATAATGATGCCGCACCTGCACATTCGGCCAAGTTACTGGTACTGGGTGATAGCCTAAGCGCTGCGTATGGACTGAAGCAACAACAAGGTTGGGTTAGTTTGTTACAAAATAAGTGGCACAACGAGCAAATTCCGATTGAAATAGTAAATGCTGCGGTGAGTGGAGAGACCACTGATGGTGGCTTGGCCCGTTTGCCCCGCTTACTAGAACAGCACTCACCAACGCACGTGTTGTTAGAGTTAGGCGGAAATGATGGCCTACAAGGGCATAATATCAATAAAGTGAAAACCAACCTCTCATCCATGGTTGAGCTTGCACAAAACGCAGGCGCCAAAGTCTATATTCAAGAGATGCAGATACCAACTAACTATGGACGTCGCTACACACAAATGTTTACAAATAGCTTTGATGAAATCGCTAACCAGTACGGTATTGAAAAGATTCCGTTTTTTCTTGAGCACATTGCTCTAAAACCCGAGCTTATGCAAAACGACGGAATTCATCCAAACCTAGAAGCGCAACCAATGATTGCAGAGTTTATGTACAATGCACTTACACCGCTCGTACTCGGTCAGGTTGCGTTGAGCAAGTAGCCAAAACACACCAGATACACTACACTGTGGTGGTTAGGTGTTAACTATTTCGAGGACATCCGATGGACGTATCTTCAGCAACATCATCACCAGTTTCAACGGTATTACAGTCGCCGCAACAATCGCCCCGCAACACCCAAGCACAAGCTAGCGAGGCGCCTCCACCGCCACCACCTGAGCCAGCGGAGCGACTGGAGTCATCAAATGGTCGTATAGGTTCGCAGATCGACGTAGTGGTTTAACGAATACACTTAGCCGTTAAACCCATAGCTACGCTTTATTTCAACGACCTCAACCTTGTATGAGGTGTACCACTGCTTTTTGCCATTTTCTTGAGCAAGAGCGTGGTCTGGGTCTTTTTTCCAGTTGAGAATACTTTGTTCATCTGGCCAATAAGATATCGCTACTTCCTCGTCACCTTCGGTGACCGCAATAAAGTCGATACAACCGTATTTATCGAAAGCTAAAGCTCTCATCTTGTTGACCGTGTCTGAATACAGCGCATCTTGTACGCCAGTTTTTGCGCGAAAAATCACTGCATACATCACTCATCTCCTTGTTAGCGATTAAGTGTTTAGGGTCATGCCTTCTTAACAAATTTAGCCGTTACCATCATTTCACCTACACCATCGACTTTGCAGTCGAGTTCGTGATCTTTCTTGTCTAATACACGGCGTATAAGGGCCTTAGTGCCAATCTTGATAACTTGTGAACTACCCTTGATTTTAAGGTCTTTTATCACGGTGACTTTGTCACCATCATTCAGCAAAGCACCATTTGCGTCTTTGACTTGAACGGCATCTTCATCGGCCTCATTGGGATCCCACTCGTGACCACACTCAGGGCATATCAACAAGTTCTGGTCTTGATATACATATTCGGAATTACACGCAGGACAGGGAGGTAAAGACATTACTTGCTACTCAATAGGTCAATTTTGCGCATAGATTAATCCTAAACAAACTATTTAGCGAGCTATCCTTCATTTAAACGAATAATGCGTGCTACTGATTCATACTTAAAACATATTATTAACACAACTTTAAAAACAAACCCAAGGTTGAACAAAAATCAACCAAAAATAGCTGAGATGTTAAAACTTTATAAATAACAGTAATCTACAAAACTTTGGTGACGTAGAAATAACGGTAACTATCTCGATTACGGTGCATTTATTGCTTATTTATTACATTGCCTAATTCCCGATAGAAGCTACTCATGGATTCTATTTTCCTCATATTTTGTGCCGCACTGGTTTTTTTAATGCAAGCGGGCTTTCTTTGCCTTGAAACGGGTAAAGTTCGTAGTAAAAACAGCATAAATGTAGCGGCCAAGAACCTGTCCGACTTCATTTTGTCATCAATTATCTTTTGGGTGTTTGGCTTCGGCATCATGTTTGGCATGTCAAATTGGGGCTATTTTGGTTCAAGTGAGTTCTTTTTTGGTGCAGAACAGTCTGCACCGCAGGTGAGTTTCTTCCTTTTTCAAATGATGTTTTGTGGTACAACGGCAACCTTGGTATCTGGCGCAGTCGCGGAAAGAATGTCTTACCGCGGATACTTGTTAACAACTTTGGTACTTTGTGCCCTGATTTACCCTATCGTAGGACATTGGAGCTGGGCATCTTTATACAACAACGAAAATACTGGATGGCTAGAATCTCTCGGATTTTACGACTTTGCAGGCGCCACGGTTGTGCACTCCGTTGGAGGCTGGGTAAGCTTAGCTGCCATTATGATTATTGGCGCAAGGCAAGGTCGATTCAGCAATGACGTCCCCTTTCCCGCAGGCAGCAATCTCCCCTTGTCAGCGCTGGGTACATTACTCATCTGGTTGGGGTGGTTTGGCTTTAACGGTGGCAGTACACTCGCCTTCAATGACCAAGTTCCCCTAATACTCCTAAACACCTGTATTGCTGCTATTTTTGGCGGGCTGAGCGCCAGCGCAATCTTTTACTACCGTAACAAGTACATTGATGTAGGTTTTATTCTCAATGGTATTATCGCCGGGCTAGTAGCAGTCACGGCTTGTGCAAATGTCGTTACTCCGGCCAGCGCTGCGCTTTTGGGCATAGTTGCCGGTATTATTATCGTATTGGGCGAACAGCTTCTCATTAAATGTAAATTGGACGATGCTCTTGGCGTAGTGCCTGCTCACCTTTTCGCAGGAATTTGGGGAACCATCGCAGTTGTTATATTTCACAAAGAGATCCCCCTATTTTCTCAAGGTTTTTGGCAACAACTTATGGTGCAGTGCCTTGGTGTTGCCGTCATCGGTATGTATAGTTTCAGCGTAAGCTGGGTACTACTCCGTTTTATCAACAAGCATATTCGCCTGCGAGTAAATGCAGAGCAAGAATATCTCGGTATGAACGTTACCGAGCACAGAGCAACGACAGAATCGCTAGACCTACTCAACTCGATGAATGACCAAGCAACCGACGCTAATTTTAGTGAGCGGGTTCCCGAGGAACCTTATACTGAGATTGGGCAAATTGCCTATCAGTACAATAGAGTCATAGATAGAGTGCAACATGAGATGGAACAAAGAGATTTAGCACTGAATGACTTTAAAAGTAGTGAAAAGCGCAAGAGCGCCATACTTAATTCTTCCATGGACAGTATTGTCACTATCAGCCTCAATGGCCAAATTTTAGAATTTAATCCAGCAGCAGAAAGAACCTTTGGTTGTTTACACTCAAAGGTGAGAAATAAAAGTTTTGTCGAATTATTCGTGCAGGAAGAAGACCAAGAGCGTGTTCGTAATAGCTTAAATAACCGTTTTGCGGAATCTACTGGGCTTCTGATCAACAGAAGAAACACCATACAACTACTAAGAGCCACCGGAGACAAATTCCCGGCAGAACTCACCATTACGGGAACCACGTTTGGAAGTACGATCAGTAATGAATTTACTCTACATATTCGCGACGTGACTCGACAACGAAGATTACAAGAGAAATTAAGACAGCTAGCTTACAGTGACCCGTTAACCGGTTTGTATAATCGCACTTATTTTCTTGATGCTTTGAAAGCGGCTATTCCTCGACTATCCAATCAAGAAGAGAGTGTCACACTTTTCTTTCTCGACTTAGACCGCTTCAAAAAAATAAACGACACCCTTGGGCATAAAGCTGGCGACGAGCTGCTACTTGAAGTAGCAAAACGACTCACCAATGTGACTCGAAATAATGACACTGTAGGGCGTTGGGGAGGTGACGAGTTTGTCATCATGATGACAGGGCGACACAACAGAAACAGTGTGGCAGCGCATGCTACAAAAATCCTTCAAGTGATGCGCGAAAACGTCACATTGTGTGGGAACGAACTTCGCATCCCTACGAGCATCGGCATAAGTATTACTACTGATCCGGAAGTATCCCCTGCAACACTGATACAACAAGCTGATATCGCAATGTATCATGCGAAAAAAGCAGGTAGAGACAACTTTAAGCTATTCACATCAAGTATGGCACAACAGGCGTCAGACAGCTTCGATGCAGAGCAATCGTTAAATCAGTCACTTAAAGATGGACAAGCCATAGTGCTTTACTACCAACCTAAGGTTGATAGTCATGAGCAACTCACAGGCTTAGAAGCGCTGGTAAGACTGAGGGCTGCGAACAATGAGATCATACCGCCCTCAGCTTTTATTCCGTTAGCAGAAGAGTCTGGTCAGATAGTACGGCTCGAGCAATTGATCATCCAAAATGTGTTTGAACAAATTGCAAAATGGCGAACTTCACTTTACTCAATGCCCAGAGTGTCGATTAACCTATCTGGAATTCACCTTCTCTCTGATGGTTTTCTGAGTTTTATCGAGCAACAAATGGCACGCTATGGAATTCTTGGTGAGTGGATTGAGTTTGAGGTAACGGAAAGTGTATTCCTAGACGATATCGACAAGTGCATCACTGTATTGAAGCAGCTCCAGACACTTAATATTGCGATATCTATTGATGACTTTGGTACAGGATACTCGTCATTGAACTATCTAAAAGCCTTACCGGTAGATGTACTAAAGATAGATAGAGCCTTTGTGAACGAATGCGCTACGGTAAAAGAAGATGCAAAGATCTGTTCAACGATTATTGAGCTAGCTCAGTCACTCAATTTAAGAACAGTGGCCGAAGGTGTGGAAAACCAAGCTCAGCTAGAGTTTTTGTCTGACAACGGTTGTAACGAGTTCCAAGGATTTTACTTCTATAGACCGTTGACTAGTGAGCAAACCACACAACTTTTATCAGAGAGTCAGGATAAAGCATCGCAACGTATATACGAAACATCAGCGTGCACGTGATAAAGTGCAAGCTCTATTCACTATAACTGCGCAACACCTTAACGATATCATCTGCATCAGTTAGACGACGGATATCCGAAAATAGCGTGTCTGCTTCCTGATACTGACGCTTCAAATAGCCACACCATTGTTTGATGCGATTGGGGTAGTAGCGCCCTTTGTCTCCGTAGATTTCATAGCCGGAGTAGTCAATAAGGAGTGATGTGAGTTCATTCCAAGGCATGGGAGCATCGCCATTAAGTATACAGTTGGCCAAGTTCGGCAATGCTAATGCACCACGGCCAATCATGAGGCTCGTCACACCCGAACGCTCCATGCACAGCTTGGCGTCTTCTTCACTCCATATTTCGCCGTTAGCGACCAATGGAATATCAGTGTGTTTCTTGATTTTGGCGATCCATTCCCAATATGCAGGGGGTTTGTACCCTTCTGTTTTAGTTCGCGCGTGAACTACCAGTTCAGAGGCTCCTGCTTCCGTGATAGCACAAGCGTTTTCTATAGCGAGTGATTTATCTTCATATCCCAAGCGAATCTTTGCCGACACTGGCTGGTCATCAGGTACCGCGTCTCTCACGGCCCGAACGATATCAAACAGGGTTTGCGTGTGTTGTAGTAATACCGCCCCACCCTTGCTTTTATTGACTGTTTTGGCTGGGCAACCAAAGTTTAAATCAACACCAGGCGAACCCAATTCAATGGCTGTGAGTGCGTTCTCTGCAAGCCACTCTGGGTGCTGTCCGAGTAATTGCACTCGCACAGGAACACCGGCTGGCGTTTTACCACCATTGTGTAATTCAGGGCACAAGCGATAGAAGGTTTTCTTTGGAAGTTTTTGGTCAACAACACGAACAAATTCAGTGACACACTGATCAAATCCACCCACACGAGTCAACATGTCGCGCATTAAGTGATCAACAACCCCTTCCATCGGAGCAAGCATTACTTTCATTAGAGACTACACTGGTAATAAATTTTAGTGGGGAGGTAACCCACTGCTAAGAAAATCGGCGCGGGATTTTAGCAAAACAGAGCGTTTAGGGCTAATTTTTGTTCGATGTTAGCTTAGTGTTTATAGCTGGCGTAACACGGGCCATTATTGCATCACGTTGAGCGTCGGAGTACTGTGTCCACGACATGATTTCCTCCCGACTACGAAAGCAGCCTGTACAATTGTCATCTTCATCTAATTTACATTGTGCTAGACAGGGCGAAATCATAAAGAACTACTCATTAGGTTCAGATACTGAACGTTGATCGTGCCACAAACACACATACACGCCAAATTTATTGTCTAAATACTGCATAAAGTCACTTTCACTACCAAATTCACCCGTTACCAATTGCTGGTAATAGCCGTTATAGATGAGTGCAGAAAAATAAAACATACTTGGCCCTCCGTATAGGAAGGCCAATCATACATTTAGACGTCTATACTTTCAAACGTCTACAGCTCTATAACTTCAATTTGCTTTGCTGATATAAGCTAGCCCGGCAAGTATTGTTGCCACTTGGGCATCGTTACAGTTGTCAGCGGTAGCATTTGCACTGTCTGGATAGACTTCTGTGGTGGTGACATAAAGAGCATTTGTCATTCCAGCACACAGGAAAAGTGATTTCTTGTCGTAACAAATAACACCATTACTGACCACATCTGCCCCAATAATTTGACCTCGGTCATCAGGCGGCGCGATATGAGTAACTCGCTCTACCGCTTCGATCATCGCTTGTTGAAATGCTAACTGAGGGTTTGGTGTGTCAGCTACCAAGTAAAACCCGTCAGGGATGTTCCAGTTGTTCTGTGTTATTCCATCTCGAGCGGCCAACGCCGGCCTAAACTCAGAATTATCTGTGTCAGTGGTTTCATGAAGATCGATATGCATTACGAATTCAACGTCCAACGACGCAACAAAATCCATCACCAAGCGAGATTCAGTAGCGGGAGAATCTGGATAAAAAGAACGGTTGGGATCGATTGCCAATGGGTTCCAACGATTGATGGTTTCGTATCCCCACGGACTAACACAGGGGACAACAACAATATTGAATTCACTCGATACGGTGCTCAATTTTTCAAGCACGAATTTTATCGCACCTTGCACACCACTAGTTTCATAACCATGAACGCCACCAGTAACCAAAACAGAAGGTTTATTCGTGTCAAATTGTTGAGGTACAACGGCATTTAAAGGGTAACGAGATTCATTGTAAGGCAGTGCGCCATACTGCTGCAGTTTGTAACCTGCAGGAAGTAACGCCAGCTTGTCGAGCACCTCTTCTTTGTAGCTGCGTTTTATTGATTGGGCGTTACGCCACTGTAGTTTTTCATCGTCTCCCCAGGGCACGCCTGGAGAACCGATTGGATATGCTTGCATAAAGAATTCCTTCGAACCAAAAGTAGGAAAATATGCAATAACAATAGCAACTAAGCGTTCTTTGGAAAAGCCTGTAGCGATGTAGTGTACGAGGATAGCGCTAAAAGCGAGACGAAAAAAAACCAGCATAAAGCTGGCTTTTTT